>CP070777.1:0-8844 GCA_020346225.1 Candidatus Zixiibacteriota bacterium
CGTCAGTTGATAGTGCTGCCCGGCGGCGGGGTGGTGATCGATACGCCCGGCCTGCGGGAAATCCAGTTGTGGGGAGACGATGAAGGACTCAGGCAGGTCTTCGACGATATCGAATCGCTTGCCCGCGAGTGCCGTTTCACTGACTGCCGACACACCGGCGAACCGGGTTGCGCCATTCAGAAGGCCCTGGACACAGGCGAGCTGGATGCCGGCCGCTATGCCAATTATGTTAAGCTGCAAAAGGAAGTCGCGCATCTTGCCCGGCGGCGGGACGTGAAGTTGGCCCGACGAAGAGAAAGGGCCCGGGACCGGAGATACCGCCGGTTCCACAAGGAACTGAAAAAGGTCAACAAGAAGTACCAGTAGCGTGGGTTGAGGACGAAGTAATGCTTAGAGAGACGGAAGAAACCTTTGATCGCAACAGCAGAGAAGTGCTTGCCGAGGTTCAAAAGCGTTACGGCATTGAACCGGGCGACCTGAAGCGGCTCGGTTCGTTCGCGAGTTTCGTCTTCGAATACCGCTACCGGGGTGTCGACCGTGTTCTTCGGATTACCCCCGGCTCGCATCGCTCGGTCGATCAGATCAGGGGGGAATTGGAATGGATGAACTATCTGAACGATAGCGGCGTCTCGGTAATCCGGGGGTTGCCCTCCAATCGCGGTTTGCTGGTCGAGCCGATCGAAATCGAGCCGACGGGACCGGCGACGGATAATCTCTATTCCGTTGTGTCGTTCACCAGGGCGCCGGGGGCGGGGCCAGCCAGGGAGGTGTGGAACGCAAACTTATTCAAAGTATGGGGGCAGACGATCGGTCGGATGCATGCTGCCACCAAAGACTACCGGCCGTCGGATCCAGCCCTGAGACGTCACACCTGGTACGAGGATGAAGACCTGTGCGGCAGAGAACATATCCCGCCGGATCAGAACGCAGTTCGCCAAAAGTACGACAGCCTGATGAAATACCTTCGTTCCTTGCCGACGCCGCCGGATGCGTTCGGTGTGGTGCACGAAGATATGCATCACGGCAACTTTTTTGTGGACGACGGGCGAATCACCGTTTTCGATTTTGATGATTGCCAGTACCACTGGTTCGCCGCCGACCTGTCCATCCCGCTGTTTTATGTAATGCGAAACAAAGTGCTCAATGACCGCTCGACGGAGTTTGCCCGCCATTTCTTCGGCTGCCTGATGGAAGGATACAACCGGGAAAACAGTATCAGCAGAAAGTGGCTGGAGCAGATCCCGTGCTTTCTGAAACTTCGGGAGATGATCCTGTATATCATCATTTATGCCGAGGGGATTCAGGATTCGGACGAATGGTGCCGGGACTTTATGGAGAACCGGAGAGAGCGCATAGAAAAAGACATCCCGGTGGTTGATATCGACTTCTCGCAGTTTGCTTGAGCCCCGCGCTGTGCCCATAGCCGGCGGGACCGCGCAGCACTCCGAATCTAACATAGCCACGCGATTCATTTCGGGTGACTCTGTTGCCTTAAGGTGTGATGGTTCGTCAACGCTGGAGTCGCAGACAATTCCAGTCCCTTATCTCGGTCGCTGTGCGCACAATTCGCTTGACATGGAACCGACGCGTCGGTAATTTAGAGTAATAGTTCAAGTCCATCCTCACCCTCCGCAACCGCCCCAATCCCTCACCACCGTTAGAAGCCGCGGCACTTTACTGTCTTGATTCCGCTGACTCAACCATCTCGCAGCGGCTTCGCAATTAATCGCCAACCGTTAGCACAGAGCGGTCCTCTAAGCGGGCGCCGCGCCTGAACGTTTGCCTCGACCCTACGAAGGGAGGTGAGACACTGCTGTCAACAGTTGATTCGCAGACAGTTGAACAACTGAACCACGCAACGGCTCTAATGAGGAGGACAAGATGCGTCCAAGTACGTATGTTATCGCAGCACTCCTAACCGTCTTCGTTCTGGTGGCTACGGCGTTCTCCGCCGATCCGCCAACAATGAAGCTGCGGGTCACAATGCACAGGCCCGCAGATGGCGCTGCGCTGAGAGCTATGGGCTTCGAGGGGGTCTTTGTTAAAGACAATCGTGCGGACTTATTTACGGATGCCGACGGGTTGGCACGAATTCGCAAGGCCGGTCTTTCGGTGGAGGTTCTGATTGAAGACGTCGCCGCGTACTATGCCGAGCAGCTGGCCGAGTACGACGGCATGGGCGGCTATAAAACATTCAGCGAGGTAGTCGCCTATCTCGACGGTATGATTGCCGACCACCCGGATATTATATCCGACAAGATCAGTATCGGTCAATCTATCGAGGGGCGCGACATCTGGGCCGTGAAGATATCGGACAACCCTGATGTCGATGAGGACGAGCCGGAGATATTTTTCAACGCGCTGACTCACGCCAACGAACCGGCCGGTATGGAAGTACTCATCTACCTCCTGGATCACCTTACTGACAGCTACGGTCTTGATCCGGAGGTGACCAACATTGTCGATAACCGGGAAGTATGGTGCGTTCTGGTGGTCAACCCGGATGGCTACGTATACAACGAGCTCACCTATCCTGATGGCGGGGGCACGTGGCGCAAGAACCGCCGATACATAACGTCAACGACATACGGTGTTGATATCAATCGCAACTGGGGCTACATGTGGGCTTATGACAACATCGGCTCATCACCGACCCCGAGTTCCCCCGGGTATCGCGGTGAAGCGCCGTTCTCCGAACCGGAGACGCAGGCCATGCGCGACTTCATTCTGGCTCATGATTTCGAAATAGTCGTCGATTATCACGCACCCGGGCCGGGGTTCATCTGGCCTTATTGCTATGATGTTTCACTGACGCCGGACAATGACATCTATGTCTTGCTGATCGATTCGATGGTAGCGATGAGCAGTTACGTGAGCGCAGGTCAGTTTGCGGTCAACGGATGTTCGTGGGATTGGAACTACGGCGAACAGACCGTCAAGGAGAAGATCCTGGGGATCTGTCCTGAGGTGGGCGGCGAGGATATGTGGCCTGATCCAACTGCGCTGGCCGCTATCTGCGAGGACAATCTGCCCCTGGGGTTGTTTATGTGCCGGGTGGCGGATTCCGTCTTCCTGGCCGATTCCGTTTACGGCCTTGTGAAGCCCGAGAGGCCAATTGTGTTTGTTCCCGATGGCATGCAGGGTCCTGACTACACCGTTAGCTGGATGCACGAAGACGAGCTCAATCCGGCCGTCTTCTTTGAACTCACGGAATCGACCGGGCTCCTGTGCGAAGTCGATTCAGCCAATAGCATGGACAACTGGGAGAGCACCGGGTTTTCCCT
The DNA here is from genome assembly GCA_020346225.1 of Candidatus Zixiibacteriota bacterium. GTDB lineage: Bacteria > Zixibacteria > MSB-5A5 > GN15 > FEB-12. Next base: position 3,285 of record CP070777.1, read on the forward strand.
TTCTTCGTCATCATATCATTCCGAGCCCACATCATTCAGTTCGATTATGTACAAGCCTGAAATGATCGTTTCGACCAATCCGGTGTATGTCTCAGACGGAGATTCGCTGAAATTCTGGACCGATTACGACCTTGGCCTCGGAACCAACTATTTCTATGTACAGGTATCGACTGATGGTGAAACGTTCGAATCGATACCGGGAAACATAACCACCGACGACAACCTCGGCAACGGCATAACCGGGGCGTCAGGCGGCTGGATTGAAGCCCGATTCGACCTGGCTGCTTATGTCGGAGAAAGCATCTGGGTGCGCATTTTTGGCGACGTTACTTTTGACGTGGGGATACTGTTCCTGGACGATATCTACCCTCTGACAAATTTCGAATCCCGTACCGTCATCGCCTCTGATCTCACTGACACCCAGTACGAATTCACCGGTCAGTCAGACGGACGGTACTTCTACCAGGTCCGGGCCCAGGACGCTGAGGGCCAATGGAGCAGGCATTCCGGATTCGGCATGGTGAATGTGGGTGAGGAAGTCTGTTTCGATTCCGACGGCGACGGGTACGGTGATCCGGACCATCCGGAGAACACTTGCCCCGACGACAACTGCCCCTACGTTTATAACCCGGATCAGGCTGACAGCGACGGCGACGGTATCGGTGATGCCTGTGAAGCCGCCTTTGTCTGCGGTGACGCCAACGGCGACGGGGTCATTACCCAGTCCGATGCCATGTTTCTGATCGATTATCTTCGCAAGGGCGGCCCGGCGCCGGATCCAATCGAGGCCGGCGATGCCGATGGCGACGGTGATGTTGATGGCGACGACTTCAAGTACCTGATCGAGTACTTACACAAGGACGGTCCGGAACCGGTCTGCCCATAGCCGGCGAGACCGCGGAGCATTCCGAATCTAACATAGCCACGCGATTCATTTCGGGTGACTCTGTTGCCTTAAGGTGTGATGGTTCGTCAGTGCTGGAGTTGCGGACAATTCCAGTCCCATATGTCGGTCGCTGTGCGCACAATTCGCTTGACATCGAACCGACGCGCCGGTAACTTATAATAGTTAACTAAGTCTATCCTCACCTTCCGCAACCGACCCAAACCCTCACCGCGTTTTGAAGTCGCAGCATCTTACTACGGCGATTCCGCCGAATGATTCGATCCGTAGTGACTTCGAAAGTAATGGCCAACCGATCGCACGGAGCGGCCGTCTATGCAGTCGCCCCGCCTGAACATTCGCGTTGCTTTTCTGAAGGGAGGTGAGACACTACTGTCAACACCCGATTCGTCAACAGTCAAACAACTGAACCACGCAACAGCTCAATGAGGAGGACAAGATGCGCTCAAGCACGTATGTTATCGCAGCACTTTTGGCCGTTTTCGTTCTGGCGGCGACGACGCTTTCGGCCGATCCACCAGTACTGAAGCTGCGGGTCACGCTGGACAGGCCCGCAGATGGCGCTGCGCTGAGAGCTATGGGCTTCGAAGGGGTCTTTGTTAAAGGCAATCACGCGGATCTGTTTACCGATGCCGAAGGGCTGTCCCGAATACGCAAGGCCCGTCTTTCTGTGGAGGTTCTGATTGAAGACGTCGCCGCGTACTATGCCGAGCAGCTGGCCGAGTACGACGGCATGGGTGGCTACAAAACATTCAGCGAGGTAGTCGCCTATCTCGATGGCATGATTGCCGACCACCCGGGTATAATGACAGCCAGGACCAGTATCGGTCTTTCGATCGAAGGCCGCGATATATGGGCTGTGAAGATTTCCGATAACCCCGACGTAAATGAAGACGAACCGGAAATACTCTTTCATTCATTGACTCATTCCATGGAGCCGGTTACCATGGAAATCTTGGTCTACTTCATGGATTACCTGACCGACAACTATGGCGTGGACCCCGACGTCACCTATATCCTTGACAATCGCGAAATATGGTTTGTGCTGGTGGTGAATCCCGACGGGTATGTATACAATGAAGTCACCTACCCGGATGGCGGCGGCATGTGGCGCAAGAACCGTCGCGATAATCCGGATAAGTCCTATGGCGTCGATCTGAACCGCAACTACGGGTATATGTGGGGGTATGATGATGAAGGGTCCTCGCCGAAGTACCGGGACGGAGACTACCGCGGTGAGGCGCCCTTTTCTGAGCCGGAGACACAGGCTATGCGAGACTTTATCCTGGCCCACGACTTCGAGATTATCGGTGACTACCATGCCGCCGGCCACAGTTTCCTGTGGCCGTATTCATACGACCTATCGACGACCCCCGACAATGACGTCTATGTGCTGCTGACCGATTCAATGGCGGCCATGAGTGATTACACGGCGAGCGGGCAGCTTCTGGCCAACGGCTGCTCCTTTGACTGGCATTATGGCGAACAAACGGTAAAAGACAGAATCTTCGGCCTGTGCGTCGAGGTTGCGGGCGGCGACCTGTGGCCCGATCCGGCGGTCCTTCCTGCCGTGGGTGCGGAGAACGTGCCCATCGGCATGTTTCTGTGCCGGGCCGCCGATTCGGTGTTCCTGGCTGACTCTGTCTACCAGCTGGGTCCACCGAACAGACCGGTTGTGCATGTTCCGGAGGGCGTGCAGGGTCCGCAGTATACCGTTTCGTGGCAGCATGACGATGTGGTTAACCCCGCCAGTTCATATGAATTGATGGAATATCAGGGTCCTGAGAAGATTGAGGACTCGGCCAACACACTCGAAAACTGGGACGCCGAACAATGGGAATACGTCATTTATTTGTACGATTACCATTCGCCCCCGAGTGCCATTCGCGGCTTCATTGATAACGGTGAGATACTGGCCCTGAAGGATCCAATCCTGGTCGACCAGAGCGAGGTGCTGACTTTCTGGACAAAGTACGAGCTGTCAAAAGGCTACGACTACGTTTACGTCCAAGTATCGACCGACGGCGAGAACTTCCAGTCGATTCCGGGCAACATAACAACTAATGATAACCCGTACGGCTATAACCTTGGTAACGGCATAACGGGCATGAAAACCCACTGGACAGAGGCTCAGTTTGATTTGTCCGCTTATGAAGGTCAGTGTATATGGCTGCGGTTTATCGGATACGCTTACAAGGATGGCGGGATCTTTAACATCGATGACATATATCCCGTAATGAGGTTTCAGACGGAGACGACTATTGCGTCTGATCTCACCGACACTCTTTACACCTTCAACGACAAGACGGAAGGTGACTATTACTATCGGGTTCGGGCCAAGGATGCTCAGAACCAATGGGGAGAGCTTTCCGGCTACGGTCTTGTTACCGTGGGTGGAGCGGCTTTCCTGAACGCGGGTGTTGACCGCCGACGGGCCGGTGACGCTGACGGCAGCGGCGTGGTCGATCAGGCCGATGTAGCATACCTGATTGAGTTCCTGCACAAAGGCGGCCCGGCGCCGGATCCAATCGAGGCCGGCGATGCCGATGGCGACGGTGATGTTGATGGCGACGACTTCAAGTACCTGATCGAGTACTTACACAAGGACGGGCCTGAGCCAGTCTGTCCATAGCCCATGCTTAACGCATCAGCATGAGATCAAAGGCCGCCGGCAGCAGTCCCGGCGGCTTTCATTATGTACCTTGAAATAAACTACTTGCTCTTGAATATCCGAACATGTAGTTTTGCCTCAAGTGTTTCCCGTGCCCTTTACGGAGATTAAGCAAGTTCGCTGATGATTTACTTCTGGGTCATAATTGCTTATCTGATAATCCTTATTGGCGTTGGTGCCTACCGCAGCAAATATGTCAAGACGCAGGATGACTTCATGGTCGCCGGACGCAAGTTGTCGGCCAAGGTGCTGGTCGGTACGTTGCTGGCAACCTGGATAGGCTCTGGCTCCATTATCGCCTCGGCCGGGCTGGCCTACGACCGCGGCCTGCCGGCGCTCTGGTTCGATGCCGGTGTCTGGGCGGCGCTGGTCATTCTCTTTCTCATAGCCGGCCGCGCCCGCAAATTCGGCCAGTACACCGTCCCCGATATTCTCGAAGCCCGCTTCAACAAGTACGCCCGCCTGCTGGGCACGCTGGTGACCATCATCGCCTATACCGCTATCGTCAGTTACCAGTTCCGCGCGGGGGGGATGGTGCTCAATCTCATTACCGGCATCCCGGTCGAACAGGGTTTTATCATCACCGCCATTTTCGTCATCGGCTATACAGTCCTGGCCGGACTGATATCGGTTGCCTATACCGATGTTGTCAACGGCGTCATCATGATCATCGGCCTGTTCATCGCCCTGCCGTTTCTTTTGAGCAACGCCGGGGGATGGGAAGGCGTAATGAACAATCTTCCCGAAACGCACTTCTCCGTCATGGGCGATATGACCATATTCGACGCCCTGGCCTATTCCATCCCCACCATGCTGCTTCTGCTGGGTGAGTCGGGCATGTACCAGCGCTTTTTCTCGGCCCGCGACGAACGCACCGCCCGACGGTCGGTGGTCGGGTGGCTCGTCGGTACTATAATCATCGAGACGCTCATCGTAATACTGGCCGTAATCGGCAGCGCCATCTTCGGGGACATCAACGGCGAAACGGTCATTCTCTACTCCGTGAAAAACGCCCTGCCGGTCCTGATAGGGTGTATCTGCCTCTCGGCCATTGTCGCCGTTATCGTTTCCACCGCCGATTCGTTCCTCCTTGTTCCGGCCACCAATATCATGCGCGATATCTACCAGCGTTTCGTCAACCCCGACCTGCCGCAGAAGAAGATGGTCCTTTACTCCCGTATTGTGGTCGTGCTGCTGGGTTTGGTTGCTTTCGTGCAGGTTCAGTTCTTCGAGAAGGTGCTCGAGATGGCCATTTACGCCTACACCATGTACGGCGTCGGCATCACTCCGGCGGTGATGGCCGCGTTCTTCTGGAAACGAGCCACCGCGGCGGGCGGGGTCTGTTCTATCGCCTCCGGTATGGTCGTAACCATCGTCTGGGAAGTAGCCGGGCAGCCCTGGGATGTCCCCACTGTCTATCCCGCCCTGGGACTGTCGCTGTTCTGCCTGATTGTTATCAGTCTTCTGAGCCCCAGGCCCGCCGAGGCCAAATGGCGGCCGTTCTTCTAATAGCCCATCCGTGGCGAGTCCCTACAAATTCTCGAAAATAAACTCGCTCATCGTCTTCCACAGGTGCAGCTTCGTCTTTTCGCCTGCGACGCCGTGATCCTTGCCGGGATACACCATCAACTCGAACCGTTTGCCCGCCTTCTGCATCGCTTCCACCAGTTGCATGCTGTTTTGAACGTGCACGTTATCGTCGCTCATCCCGTGGATAAGCAGCAACTTGCCTTTTAGCATGTCCAGATGTGTGAAGACGGAGGCCGCCCCGTAGCCGTCGGGATTCACATCCGGGGTGCGCATGTAGCGTTCGGTGTAGATGGCGTCGTACAGCTCCCATTTCGTCACCGGCGCGCCGGAAACGCCGAGCTTGAAATAATCCGCGCCGAGCGTCATGGCCAGCAGGGTCAGATACCCGCCGAAGCTCCAGCCATAGATGCCGATCCGGTCTTTGTCAACGTAGGGGAGAGTGGCCAGGTACCTGG
>CP070777.1:8944-23189 GCA_020346225.1 Candidatus Zixiibacteriota bacterium
CCGGTCATGGCGTTGGCCGCGTAGAAATGGGTTGTGTAGACGAGACTGATGCATAGAAGCGGCCCCACTCCGAGCACCACGGCCAGGCTCTTGTTGACGGTAATGGTCGCCGCGATTTTTTCGGCGAGGCGGTCGTAGCGCTCAAGCGACAGACCGACGATCTCGAATAAGGCGGTCAGAACCGAGCCGCCTACCATGAGATTGACGAAAAGGATATGTACCAGAAAAAGCACCACCAGCAGCAGCTTCAGGTCGGCGCCGGGTAAAGGCAGAGGCAGTTCGATGTCACGCGGGATCGGCATCGAGGCCGCGACAATGATAAAACTGTTTGCCACGTGTGCCATTCTACTCCGTTGTCACCGCCGCCGGCGACGCGACAACGCCGCTTCGGTCGGTCTTGCTCTCGCCCCACATAGTGGCGGCATCGAGGATAATATGCGATTCGGTCTGAAGTCTTTTGACGTATGCCACCAGTGCCTGCACTTCGGCTTCGCTTCCCGGAAACGGCGGCATGTAAGTCCGTCCAGTGTGCATGGTTTCGATGAAAGCGGTCAGGGCCGGTTCGTTGAACGGTTTTTCGCCATACAGGTTGGCGAATTTCGACGTGACGCTGTTAATCCCGGTGGTGGTGTGGCAGCGCGAACACGCCACGAGAAAGACATCCCGCCCCGCCTCCACCGTGTTGGCCGGCGTTACGCCGTGATGCCGGACGTAGGCGGCGTAGGGCAGGACGCCGTCGCGCTGAAACACCGGCAGGTCGGCGACTTTGATACCGTTGGAATACATGTACCCGGCGATAACGTGCGGTTTGCGGATGAATTCTCTGACACGCTCGAAATGTCCCAGCAGCCACAGGCCCAGAATGAAGGGCACCAGCAGGATGAAGCCCCTCATGAGGGCCGGGCGCAGTCGGCCCGCCAGGGCCACCAGGACAAGGACCGCTATAGTTGCCGCCATTATCGTGGCCAGAGTTTCGTGCCAGTTTTGAAAGCGCTGGGTGAGCAGGGCAACATCGATATTAGCCGCCATGGTGTCCGGCACCACCTTCCAATACCACAGGCAGGCCGCTATGAAGGGAACGACCCAGACCAGCATCCAGCCCGATGTCATTCGGACGGCGTTGTGCCTGAGGCGGCTGCCTTTTTCCGTGAAGAAGAAAAGCATAAACCAGACGCAAAGGCCGGCGACGCCCAGGGCATAGGTGGTGCGAAAAGCCAGTTGCGGCAGGTATACCGGGTTGAGAAGGGCGGAAAACAGGGACGGATCGGCCAGCCACCCGCCCGGATCCATCATGAAGCCCAGCACGGCCACGATTATCGCCATGGTGAACCACGAGAACACACTCAGCGCGGCACCCAGACCAATGTGGAGTTTCTTAAGGCTCCCTTCCCGCCACCGTTTCCAGGTAAGGAAGTAAGCCAGTATGAGAATGACTTCGCTGATGAAAACGAGCCACTCGATAAACCAGGCCCAGAAGAACACGCGCAGGAGACTGCCGATGCCGAACGGGGCTATCAACGAAGTCGAGAACCAGATGCCCACTCCGGTGAGCGCCCCCAGACTGGTTGTAACGATAAACAGGACAAAAGTGACCCGGTAAGCCAGACGGTCGGCCCCGGCGTCACCGCTGCGCCAGGCGCGCCACTCCATCAATGTGACGAGAGGATAGGCCCCCACCGCCAGGGCGTGATTGATGAAGACGTGAACACTGGCGATAACGGCTATCAGCATGCGGTTGCCGGCAATGTCCAGAAAGAACATGGGGAAATCCATGTTGAGAATATCACCATCGCTATCAGCCGGAGCAAGATTTTTTCGCCAGCCCCGGCAGTGTCACATGATACGGGCGGCGAGTATGACAGGCGAATCTTCTCGAGTCAATCGACGTAAGTATTCATGACGCTGCGGATCTTCGCGAAAAACCGATTCGATCAATATGGCGTGATCGGAAGGAGGTCGTTATGGAAGAAATGCTGGCACGATGCGGCTACCGGTGTGACCTGTGTGCGGCCCGGTCGGATGACCCCGAGGTGCGTCAGCGACTGGTCGCTGGCTGGCGCAAGTACTTCGGTCACGAAATGTACACGGTGGAGAATGTGAGGTGCGACGGTTGCCTGGCCGACGGTCGACTGGCCGACAAGACCTGCGGCGTAAGGCCGTGCGTCATCGAAAAAGGAATCGGCAACTGCGCCCATTGCGACGATTTCGTCTGCGAGAAATTGAAACCGCTGATGGGTGACGAAGGGCGATATAAAAGACGCTTTCCCGGCATATCCGACGATGATTATAATCTTTGTATGAGAATGTTCGCCAGCGAGCCGCGCCTTCGCGCCATCCGCAAAGCCCTGGGGAAAGAGTAGCACGGGGATCGAATGAATCGCACGAAGATTGACGAGGCCGACAAGGATTTCAGCCAGAGGGCCAAAAACACCATCAAAAGAATCCCTAAGGGAAAAGTGGCCACCTATGGCCAGATTGCCGCCCTGGCCGGCAGCCCGCGGGGGGCGCGCCGGGTGGTGTGGCTTTTGCATTCGTCGTCGCTGAAAGACAAGCTGCCATGGCACCGGGTTGTGAACAAACAGGGCGAAATCTCCCTGGCCCGGGGCCGGGGGTACGAGATTCAGAAGCAGCTTTTGATGGGCGAGGGTGTCACGTTCAGCCTCGATGGCCGAATCGACCTGGACCGATTCCTCTGGCGGCCAAGATAATCCCAAACGGCACTATTAATCTCTCGCACATACTGCTTTCTGCATCCTGCAGCACTTGACAAAATGGATAAACGATTCGTTTTTATTGAGATGAGAACATCACAGGAGAGGTGCCATGTATAAGCGCGCAAGTTCTATCCGCAAATCGTTACCCGTCATCGCCGTGGTCCTGCTGGGAGTACTGCTGTCCGGATGCTCCAGCGACAACCCGGTTCAGACGCCTATCGACCCGGGCGCGACCTGCAAAAAGCCGACGCCGCCCGAGCCGGGCGAGGGGAGTTTCACGCTCGAGGCCAAGTACACCTATATCAGGAGCTACCCCACCGGTGGCGGCGTGATGCTTCTGAAAATCGTCCCCGGGGCGGATATGTCGGGCGACGTTGCCATCAGTATCGATGCCCACAAGACTCTGGGCGCTCAGCTCACGACCGGCCTTTTGAATGCCGAGTCTGCCATCACCGAACTGACGGTCAGTCCCACCCGGCAGGTCCCGCTGGGCCTGCACGTGGTGACCGTGACGGCGGAGAACCAGACACACCAGCAGTCGCTGGAGCTGGAAGTTGAGGTGTTTAACTGGGGTATTCTCAGTATGAACAAGGCCCAGGAGACGCTGGATCAGTTTACTGACTGGCTTTCCGACGAGCATCCCGAACTGGGTAACTTTGCCAACCAAAGGTGGGAGCTGTACTCCACATATCCCCTTATCAAGATCGTGGAGCACTATACTTTTCTGAGCGACGACTGGGAGTTCCGGATCTGTTTCCATGTTATGATTCCGCCGAACGACTGGTCCAAGATGTGGTTGCGTCCGCGTGGCGAGTGGGAGCCCGTTCTGGCTGCCCAGCGCGCCTGGGACGATACGGCTGGTGATTACGTGATCGAGGAGATTCCGGTCGGAGATTACCCGATATATTTCGGGTATTAGCAGGGCCGAAGGTACAGTCTGAGGTTTCCGAAAATTCCATTGCGATAACAGGCAGGGATGGCGGTCCCTGCCTTTCTTTTCGGCCGAGTCGACGGCCGCAAAAAACTTTGACAAAGCGAACATTTATCGATATACATATCGTTATATATAGATATGAGAACCAAATTCGGTGACAGGAACCGGTAATTGAAAGAGAAAACCTATACAAGATACTTCAAGGCCTTCGGCGACCCGTCGCGCTTCAAGATAATCCAGCTTCTGTCGGCCAAGGAGATGTCGGTCAATGACATAACTGCGGCGGTGGGCCTGTCGCAGCCGACCGTCAGCCGCCACCTGGCTATCCTGCGAGAGGCCGATATCGTTGTCGATCGCCGCGAGGGCCAGCAGGTTTACTACCGCCTGAACAAGGACAATGTTCAGACCTGTTGCACCGGTTTTTGCGACTGCCTGGAAATCCCCGTCAGAGCCGCGGGCAAACCCAAAAAACGCAAAAAATAGAAAAAAATTTTGAAACATATATTGACATATCCGCATATACGGATATAGTAATGCGTATATTTAACAGGAGGCAAAGGGCGTGCCGCGAGATCCCTGGCAGATTCGGATTACGGATACCGATAGTGGTTTCCTTGTCGATGTCCTTAGCAGGTACCTTGAGAGTCTCTTCTCGGCGGGCGGCTGGTCCGCGGAACGGGAGAAGAACCTGCCGGAGGCGCGGCATCGGGTCAGATGTCTGCCAGATTGTCCCAAATCACCTGTCCCGCAGAGGAAGTGTTGAACCTCAAGAATAGGAGGATGCGATGAAGCGCTTTACTATCCCGAGAGTCGCCCATTGCGGTAGCGGCTGTTGTAGACGGTCCCGGGCACGACGTTAAACTGCCCCGACGTCCAGTCGAACACTGCTGCACAATGTGAGCGGGGCAGAGACCTTACGTCTCCGCCCCGCTTGACTTACCCTCACCCAGTCATCTGACTGGAATCGGTCTCACCGCCGATTAACTTCCTTTTCCGTCCAGGCGATTACGGATGCCGGCATTACATGGGCCAGATAGACCAGGGCCATGATGACCGGCATGAGGGCCAGTTTGCGACCGCCGCTGAATTCCTGCACGATCAGTTCGCTTATCAGAAAAACCAACAGGCAAACGATGGCAAAGGCGGCGTAAGAATGGCGGAGAGACTCGTAAGTGACCAGCATCTCTCGTTCGTCGAGCTTCTCGGCCTTGGTATGAACGAACTTCCACAGGCCGGTCCGGGCGTATACCGTGATGAAGCTGATCACAAAGACAACCAGGGCGACCAGACCCAGAATGGCCGGCAGGGCGGCAAGGTTGGTCTTGTCCGCGGTATAGAACATGGCGACCAGCAGCACCAGCGAAACATAGTTTACTATCACCCACATCTTCCGTTTGGATTGAGATATTACCGTCTGCATTTCATTCTTCCTTTCTTCTATCTCGGTCGAGCAGCTCCTGGCTGAGCGGCCGAAGCGGCTCGGTGGAGAAAATCAGGTCAATGGGCAGACCGAAACACTCACTGATTCTGAAAGCCAGGTCGAGGCTGGGGTTGTACTCTTCGCGTTCGAGATACCCGACCGTCTGGAAATTGACGCCGATTTTCTCAGCAAGGTCTTTGCGGGAGATATTTCGCTCCTGGCGAAGAACCGCTATCCGGTTATATATTTTTCGCGTCTTCATATACATAATATACGTCATAATGTTGTATAAGTACAACTTTTTTTTGTAAAAATATCATTTTTTTTAGACTCGGCAGGCTAATCTGTTGATGAATAATGTTTTATAATTCCGAGGCGACGTCGGTACGGCGGTCACGGCAGCGGTTACGGCCATTCCCGGTAAATTGCGGCCAGTCAACTCATTGCACAGGCGAGACGGGTTTCATTAGTTGACGCAAAGGGCAGTGTTTCCTAAATAGGGGGCGTCTTTGAGCGTGAGAGTGCCGGCTTGCCTTCTGGCCGGTCTATTTGAAGGCTTTTGATTCAGAGCGAGGCGGATCATGAAAAGTTTCAGTTTCTGGCAGAAGTGGTTGTTTGTCGTTGGCCTTTTTCTTTGCGCGCTGGGTGTCGTGCTGGCCTTCGCCAGCGATTCGTCGCTGACGGACTTTGTCTTCAACGACCGGATCGACCCGGTGTTCTGGGAGAACGGTGCTCCGTCCGAGGACGGCCTGATATTCCGTGGATGGATATACGGGGTGCTGGGTTCGGTTATCCTGAGCTGGGGTGTGCTGATTGCGTTTATCGCTTACCACCCATTCAAAAGAAAGGAGAGGTGGGCGTCCAACTGCATTTTGCTGGCGACCCTGATCTGGTTCATACCGGATACCGTCATATCGGCATCTTACGGTGTCGGGTTCAACGTGGTATTCAACACGGCGTTGTTGATTGTAATAATTTTGCCCTGGCTGCTTACGCGGGGCCACTTCAGCAGCGGGCGATTGGCAGGGTAGCTTACAGGTATACCGCGAAACGGCAGATTTCGTCGCCCTGAAGGACCGACTTGAGCAGTTCCACTCGGACCGGGCGCTCGAGCACCTGTTCCCAGATGCGCTTACACCAGCCGGCCCCGCAGAGGCAATAGGTTCGAGAGATATCCCCTTTGGTGGCCCGGGCGTAATCACAGTGACAGTAGTAGTAGCGTTTGAGCTGCGGCGCACTGGCGCGGGCATGCTTTTCAGGGAAGCGGGGCGCCTTGGTGACGTAGATGACATTCCCCTCTCTGACCGGCTTGACCATGAAGACTTTCCCGTGCATCGCATCTAACAGTTTATCGATATCCTGCGATCTTCGATACTCCCGCCTGAACTCTTCGATAAACTCGGCGTAACACCGGCAGGAGCAGTCGGTCATTATTTTCACCCTGGTTTCCTGGTCGGTGATGAGGTTGTCGATGCGGTTGGTGATTACTTTGACAGCTCTGGATTTGTCGACCTCGTCAAGGTCGGCCAGATCTTCGCAGCCTCCCATGATCTCATCGGCGGCATCTTCCCCGGCATGGCGGCTCAAAGCCTCCCGCATCCGTTGCGGCCATTCGGCATTGCCCATGCTCTGACTCCTGTGTCCGTCCCCGGTTAAAGCCATAACTACGAGAATTCGCGGTACAAAGTTGCCGGGCAAAGGCCTGTTACAAAGGGCGCCTCGCCGCGGAGGCGCTGCAATTTATTCTGGACAGGGCGGCCCGGCGGGAATATGATACGGTTGCATCATTCGACGCAGCACCTCAGCAACATTGGCACAGGGGATGGACCTTACGGCGGCGGCCGCAATCGGGCTACCCCGGTATGATTTCATTGCCCGGGCAGCAGGCCTGGAGGGAAAGTCCGCCCGAACCAGCTGGTTCAACCTGAAATGAAGCGTCCACTGATTTCAGCGACTGCAGCCGGACTGATAACGCTGATTCTTTACGGTCTGGCCCGTCTAATACGGCTCGAGTCGGCCTGGGGTATCAACCAGCTGCTGTACCTCGGCGACGGGTGGCTCTGGCTGCCGGCTGTTTCCATGGTTTCCATAGTCGTGGTTCTGACCGGTCGAGGCTATTCGGACAGGATTGACCGCATCGGCGAAACCATCTCGGGGGTGATCTTTGACCGCAAAGGTGCGCTGACGGGCGTCTTGTTGGTCATGGTCGTTCTTTTCTATCTGCTTCGCACGCCGCTTCATTTCACCGGAGACGGTTACCATCTGCTGAACGCTTTCGGGGGCCTCAGCACCTATCAGACGGCTGTTACGAAGTTCGGCTCGGTGTGGCTGGTTCGGGGTGTTCAGAGTCTGTTCGGGGAATTCACGTACGAGTCGGCCCGCAGCGCCTTTCAAATTATCAGCATCGCGTCCGGCGCGGTGGTGGTTTTTGCGGTCGTGCAGATTGCAGGGGAAATCACGGCCGATCCGGTCAAACGTGCCCTGGCCCTGGTCGTGCTGCTCTTTTCCGGCAGCATGCTCATATTCTTCGGCCACGTTGAGTTTTATCCGATGGTTTGGGCGGTAGGGTCGGTCTGGTTCTGGCAATGCCTGAGAGGGCTTAACCGTCGCCCGCGCCTTGCGGTGCTCGTTCCCCTGTTTTTGGCGGGGGTCTTTTTTCATGTCGAGTTTTTCAGTTTCCTTCCGGCCATGCTATATCTGGTCGTACTGCGCGCCTGGCCTCAACTGTTTGCTTCGCTAAGAACGTCACGTTTTGCGGCGGCGACCGTTGCCATACCGGCCCTGGCCGTTACCTGGGCGGCCACGGTCAACTCCAGCCTGGCCGATTATCTGCTGCCGCTGACGGCCTCGAACAATACCTTTGCCAGCTACGGCATCTTTTCGTGGCATCATCTGCACGAAGTGGTCAATCTGGTGCTGGCCGTATCCCCCGGCGTGCTTGTGATAGGCGGCTTGCTTTTTTCTCTGAGGGGTTTCGCGGCGGGGAAACGCTCCGTTCACTTCCTTCTGCTGGCCGCCTTTGGTGGAATCAGTTTCGTTCTCATCGCCCAGCCGGCTCTGGGCATGGCGCGTGATGTCGATCTGATGTCGCTCATGCTGGTTCCGGTCATTCTGCTCTTGCTTCAGCTTATCGCCGCTTCCCGCGACAAGGTTTCGGGGCGGGCGGTAGTGGTTGTATTGCTCGTCTGCGTTACCGGTACGGTGAGCTTTCTGGCGGTCAATCTTTCGCGAACGGCGTCAGAAGAGAGGACGCTGGCGCTGCTTAAGCACTACGGCGTCAGAGACCGCGGGGGCTGGCTTTCGCTGACGGCCTATCTGAAGACGCGGCCGAACAGGTACCTGCACGGTCGGGCCGTGTCTGAAATGCAACGCGTCTTCCCCGGCGAGGCGATTCTGCCGCGGATCGACTCTCTCGTGGCAAGTGGCGACCTGGACGAGGCATACGGACTGGCCGTGGAGCTGCACCGGCGCTTTCCCGAGGACGGGACATACGTGCGGACCCTGGCCGATGTTCTGACCCGAATGCACAGGTACCCGGAAGCTCTCAGCACGTACGAACAGGCGGTGGCCCTGCGGCCCGATCACGTTACCTATCACGGTCTGGGAGTTTTGTATCAGCACATGGAGCGTTATCAGGACGCGGTGGCGGCGTTCGAAAAAGCCCATCGGATGTCCCCGCGCATGGTTGCCACGATTGAGCTTCTGGCGGCGTCGTGCCTGCATATACGAGACCTGGAGCGCGCCGAGCGGCTGGGGGACACGCTTTTTGTGATCCAGCCCAACTGTCCCGGCGGCCACGTGGTGAAGATGCTGACGGCCCTGGCACAAGGCAGGATTGATACCGCCCGCACCCATTATGAGGCGTTTGCCAGAATCGGCCGCGGCCGGCCGGATTATGATGATATCGTGCAGACCTACGCGTCTCTGCTCGATAACCGATAATTGCCCGGCCTTAAGACGGAGAACGAACCTGTGGCCGACATCTACGTATCTAATATCGGCACTTGATCACATCAGTAACCTTGGAGGATAAAATGGGTCTTGTGAAGCTCGATGAACTGCCGGAACTGCAGATTGCCAAAGGAATTCTCGGCCGCGCCGTAACGGCCGATAACGTGACCGTTCTGCACGTGCAAATCGCGGCCGGCTCGCTGCTTCCGGAGCACAACCATCACCACGAGCAGGTGGTGAACGTGATTGAAGGCGAGCTGGAACTGGTGGTGGACGGCATCACCCACAGCCTGACGCCGGGCAAAGTTATGGTGCTGCCGCCGAACGTGGTGCACTCGGGCCGGGCGGTGACGCACTGTCGGGTGGTCGATGTCTTCCAGCCGGTACGGGAAGATTTCGCCGGCAGCAGTTTCGGCGGCTATCCCTCGGAGGACAAACCCTGAGCCTCGTGTTACGCCGCAGGAGAGGCAACCGTGGACCCGCTGGCTGAGAAGTTGAACCGGGCAAGCGGGGGGAGGATTCTCGATGTAGCCACCAGTCACGGGGATTTTCTGAGGTTGCTGGTTGACTCGTTCGGGACGTACACCGAAGCTATCGGTGTGGATATGGCCGCCGACCGGATTGCGGCCGCCCGTGAGAAATCGGACGGCAGGCTGCGGTTCGAGGTCATGAACGCCGAGACTCTCGAGTTTCCCGACGGCTATTTCGATACCGTGGCCATTCGCCACTCCCTGCACCATCTGGAAAACGTTGAGGCCGTTCTTGGCGAGATGAAGCGGGTCCTGCGTCGGGGCGGGATGTTTCTGATTTGCGAGGTGTTTCAATCCCCGGATACGATGCGGGCCAATTCCCAGAGACATATGCATCACTGGTGGGCCGAGGTCGACCGGGCCCTCGGGGTACCCCACTTTGAAACGTTTACCAGGCAGGAGATTCTTGACCGGGTGGAGGGGCTGGAGTTGAGCATGAAAGAAGTGTTCGAGCATATGAGCGAGCAGGGGGAGGCGGACAATCGCGAAATCGTCAAGCAGATGATAGCCATATCCAACGAGTGCATCGTGAGGCTGAAAGCGCACGACGGCCCGGCGGATCTTGTCGACAAAGGCAACGAGTTGATTGAGAGGTTCGCCAGACAGGGTTTCACCGACGAAAAGGTGCTGTACATTATGGGACGCAAATGAAAGGGCGGGAGCGGCATGCTCCCGCCCTCAAGGCTTGATTGGTGCTGTCAGCGCCAGGCGCCGACAATAATCCCGGCCACAATCAGACCGAGCAGGTGATAGAGGACGTTGACCGCCGTGAGGCCTTTGGACCTTCTTTCAAAGAGGTCATTCATCAGCATTGTAGCGACAACGAAACATACTCCCGCCAGCAGGCCGATAACGATTCCCTCGGCGATGGAATTACGGCCGGTCCACAGCATGATGCGGGCGATGCCGTACGATGCCAGGAAGGCGCAGATGAAGCCGATCACGTAATTCAGCACCACCGGGCCGCCGGCCATCTGCTCTTTCGTTTTACCGATGCCTTTGAGCCAGGCGGAGCCAAAGAGGACCGGAGAATACCACAGCACGCCAAGAACGGAGTAAGCTACTGCGGCCACAATGACTGCCAGGTAATTGATTGCTACGGGTTCCATTTCTATCTTCCCTTGGCTTGAAGTTGGATTTTAATGCCTCGACGTTATAATCTATGATAGAAGGTCCACAAACCCCGCGCAACAAGTATTTATCTACTGCCAAACCGTCAGTAAAAAGCCGGCACGTGATGTGCCGGCTTGCGAATCTCGGTGCCGGCGGTACCTTCGCGGCGGTGTCTACTCGGTCGTCACCGGGGCCGGTCCGGAGTAGAACAGGTAATCCACCAGGTAGACAACGTCGTTCACATCGACGATGCCGTCGCCGTTGACGTCGCCGCCTGGTGTCTCAGCCCGGTTTCCGAACTGGTATTCGACCAGCAGGGTCAGGTCACCGGTATCCACCTGACCGTTGCCGTCAAGGTCGCCCCCGCCGCGGTTGCGGCCGCCTTTGGTGGGGAGACTGAAGGTGGTAATACCGTACACCCCGTACAGCACGCCCTGGGCGTTTTCCTGCCACTTGTACCAGTGAATTTTGGTGTCCCACTGGTCGTACACGGCGTATTCCATCTTCTCGTCGTCATATCCGATGGCCGTCACGAAGTGGTCGGTGACCATGTGGGCGTACTCGTCGACCAGCAGCACCATGGGGCGATTGTTGTCGATCTCTTCTTTGTACCGTTCCCAGCTGAAATCGGCAAAGCGGATGTTCTCCGATTGGACCCTGGCGCCGGGGTATACCATCTTGACGTAATCGATCAGGGCCGGGGCGACATGGATAAACCAGCTCCAGCCGTACCGGTTGCCCTCGGAGCTTCGCGAGGTCAGCATGAAATCGGCCAGGCAGTTGTCCCTGTGAACCTCGCCGCCCAGCTCCGACTTGTCGGCCAGGAGCTTGACATGATCGATAGGACAGGCGTAATCGGTGTAATGGTTGAGAACCGGGTTGTCGCAGTCTTCCACGCCGCCGTCGTCGGCGATCATGGCATCGACCGCCGCCGTCTGGGTGGCGGCGTCGCCGGGGATGAGGTCGGGATAGCCGTGGCTGTCCCAGTAGCCGATGACCATGCCGGCCCCCGTCGGACCGCAGCCGTGCCGCCACAGGTAAGCAGGGACATCTTTGATAAGAACCTGGCTCGGGCTGGTGTCGCGCAGGCCCAGGTCGGCTCCCTCGGGCCTTTTGGGGCCGCTGGTGCTCTGCTGGCCCCAGGCCGAGGTTGCCAGAAAACAAATCACCATCGCTGCTGCTTTCATTTGTCTCATGGTGCCTTCTCCTCGATTTGTGCCCATAAGTTGAGGATATGCGAAAATTTATCCTGTAATTTGCTGCTTTTTTATGTCCGCTCCGGGCCGCTTGGTCGGCTCGGCGCTCAAAAACAGTGGCCGACAAAGGACATGTAGTATCGGGACTTCCTTAAACCCAACATACTAAATTCAGGGCACCTGTCAAGCGGTTCGTGGCTGGTGAGGGCATCCGCGGCGGCGGGTCGGGGCCTAAAAAAGGTCTTGACAAAACCGGCCGAAAGTGTATCTTTGTTTCTATACATAGAAACACGGAAATTACGCGTGAGCCGCACTTATCAGATATTCGACGTGTTTGCCGAAGTGATCGACCGCAAGACGATGAAACGACTGTTCAGCGAAGTATTTACTCCTGCGGAGATTCAGGACGTGGCCCTTCGATGGCGACTCATGAAGATGCTTCATGAGGGGATACCCCAGAGGGAAATTGCCCACCGGCTGGGCATCAGCCTGTGCAAGATTACGCGGGGGTCCCGGGTGCTCAAAGCCAAAAACTCGGTATCGAAGAGAATTCTGGATCAAACAAAAGGAGTAAGACATGCATCGCGCAAGAAAGCTGGAGCCTTTACCTGACCGTGACGGTTACTTCGGTCAATACGGCGGACGTTTCGTGCCCGATCCGCTGATACCTATCCTCGATGAAATCACCGCTGCTTACCTTCATTTCAAAGACGACCCCAATTTCCAGAGAGAGCTGAGAGACCTCTACCGCGATTATGTCGGTCGGCCCAGCCCGGTCTATTTTTGCAGGAACCTCTCGGCCAAGCTGGGTGGGGGGCGCATCTACCTAAAGCGCGAGGACCTCAACCACACCGGGGCGCACAAGATCAACCATTGTCTGGGTGAGGCGCTTCTGGCCAAGAAGATGGGCAAGAAGAAAATCATCGCCGAAACCGGCGCCGGTCAGCACGGGGTGGCGCTGGCCACGGCGGCGGCCCTGGTGGGGCTGGAATGCGACATCTACATGGGCGAGGTCGATGTCGAGAAGGAACACCCCAATGTCGTCCGCATGAAGATTCTCGGCACCAACGTCATTCCGGTCTGCGACGGTTTGAAAACGCTCAAGGAGGCGGTCGATGCCGCCTTCGAGGGTTACGTAAAAGACCCCGTCAATCAGTTTTACGCCATCGGTTCGGTGGTCGGGCCGCATCCGTTCCCCATGATGGTCCGGGATTTCCAGAAGATCGTCGGGGAGGAGGCCAAAGAGCAGTTTCTCGGGATGACCGGTCGTCTTCCCAATAATCTTGTCGCCTGCGTCGGCGGCGGCTCCAACGCCATCGGGCTTTTCACCGCCTTCCTCGATGACATCGCCGTCAAGATGTACGGCGTCGAACCGTCGGGAGTGGGCTTCAACGCCGGTGGTCATGCCGCGACACTGACGCTGGGGACACCGGGTGTCATTCACGGGTTCAAATGTTACCTTCTTCAGGACAGCGAGGGACGGCCGCTGCCGGTGTACTCCATCGCTTCGGGCCTCGACTACCCCGGGGTGGGTCCGCAGCACAGCTATCTGAAAGATATCAAGCGCGTCCAGTATGTAACGATTAGCGATTCCGATACGCTGGATGCGTTCTTCGAGCTATCCCGCACCGAGGGTATCATACCGGCGTTGGAAAGCGCGCACGCAGTCGCGTATGCCATGAAACTGGCTCCGCGTCTGACGAGCAATGAAACGATACTGGTCAACCTTTCGGGACGCGGCGATAAAGACATCGATTATGTAGCACGAAAATACGGTCAAGAGTACGGGGTTGAGTGATTGGCAGGTGGCAGCCCGACGGCGGACTGCCACCCATCTCCCAGGGTGCGGCTTCCCGCTGGGCCCTGGCCCGAGCTTCCGACTGTCGCCATTTTTGAGTTTGCGCCGGGGGCCGGGAATACGTATGTTGCGGGTGGCCGTAGAGGTACATTCTCAATCAGAATGAGGTGTTCTGCCGATGACGGCGGACGAGCAACATGATGATCGGACCCGGTCGTTCACCGTCCTGGCTGCCGGCACGATAGTCTCGCACTACAGGATCGTTTCCAAAATCGGCGCCGGAGGCATGGGTGAAGTGTACCTGGCCGAGGATACCGAGCTTAAGCGGCAGGTGGCGCTGAAGTTCCTGCCGCCCCACCTGTGTGTCGACGAAGACTGCCGCAAGCGTTTCAAGCGCGAGGCCCAGTCCGCCGCCGGGCTGGACCACTCCAATATCGTTACCGTACACGAGGTCGGCGAGTTTGAGGCCCGGCCGTTTATCGTGATGCAATACATCGCGGGCCAATCGCTCAAGGATTACCCGGGCAAGGGCGAGCTTTCTATCGGGCAAATTCTCGATTTGAGCATCCAGATATGCGATGGTCTCAAG
>CP070777.1:23289-52159 GCA_020346225.1 Candidatus Zixiibacteriota bacterium
GATACACAAACTGGAACGGGCCGTATATTCAAAGACGATTTGCCCAGATAACCAATGATTACAAGCAGGATGCCTGGGGGGTAGCCTATTCCTTCAGCGGTGGGGTGGAAATCATATCGACCGGTTCAGGCACGAATATCGTTAGAAAACTGGCCAACAGCACCGACGACCTTTTGGTAAATAAGGTAACAGGAACGATTCTCGACCGGGACGGGGCTCCGCCCGGCAGCGACAACGTTGATTCGGTCACGCTGCGTTTGACGATTCCCAACGGAACGGGCGGGACGACCTACAAATCAGTCCACCCGGACGCGAGCGGCTATTTCGAGTTTGATTCGATTCCGATCGGAAATCACGATCTGGATATCATTTATGAACCGCTAAGCGATACCCTCGGACGGTTTGTGTCGATCTTGCCGAACTCGGTTCTGTACCAGGAGTATTTCCTGACTTTCAGCCCCTGGTCGACCATAACGCCGGCGGAGGGTTGCTTTGAGTATGTGCAAAACAGCGCCCAGACCTATAACCAGGGCACCAACGACTGCGCCGGGTTTGAGTTCAAGATGGTAAACGCGTGCGGCAACTATGTTTCCGTCGAGTGGATTATACTGACTTATACCTCCTCTCCGGTCGCTTACTATCAGAATGTACAGTGGAACAGTGATGCCGTGTTCAACGGCTTCCCCGTCCGGGCAGGAAGCGGAGAAACCACCTATTTTGCGGAACCGCAAACCGAGGAGTGGGTTGACGGCGGGGATACCGTGACAGTGCAGGTCACCCAGTTCAAAGACACCAGAGAGTCCGGAACGGGCAGCTTCGTCGACATGAACAACGTTGATGTGACGGTGACGTTGTCGGACGGATCAAACATTGACTTCAACACGGGACCGTGTCCATAGAAGTTATGAACAGGATGAGGAACATATCGGGTTTCACGCTGATCGAGCTGGCTATCGTGATAGTGATAATCGGCGTTATCGCAGCGATCGCCACGCAGAAGCTGTCGTCTTCGGTCGAGACAGCCCGCGTCGAACAGACCAAGCAGGAGATGGAGCAGCTGGCTTATTCCATCACCGGAAACCCGAACGTATATTCAAAGGGGACGCGCACGGACTTCGGCTATGTCGGTGACGTGGGTGCCCTGCCGGACAGCCTGGGAGCCCTGGCCGTCAATCCGGGCGGCTACGCCACGTGGAACGGACCCTATATGGGCAGCGGGTTGAACGAAGACGATTTCAAGAACGATGCCTGGGGGGTGGAGTATGAGTACGAGGATACGGTCATCCGTTCAACCGGCTCCGGCTCCAATATCGAGAAGGTTTTTGCCATCAGCACGGCCTCGCTGACGTCAAACACCGTAAAGGGGTATGTGGTTGATGCCAACCATGATGTTCCCGGAGCGAGTGAGTACACCGACATGATTCTTCGGCTCACGTATCCCAACGCGACGGGGAGTACGACTTCGTCGTCCATCAACCCGGACGCCTACGGTAATTTTTCATTCGCGGGGATCCCTATCGGCTGCCACACCCTTGACGTGATCTATTCGCCGGAGGCCGACACGGTGAGCTACAATGTGACGGTGGAGCCGAGCAGGACAGTCAAGCTCAGCATCACCTTCCCCGCCGATCTCTGGTAGGCTTTCAAGTTTCCTTGATGACCAGATTTATGCCGCGCTTTTTCAGTTGGGGGAGAAACAGCGGCGGGTTGACGGCTATCTCCTGCGGCACGCAGCCGCGCTTGGTAATCTGACCGTCGGCAGCCATCCAGGCCACAATCGACGCCGGGAAGGCGGTGGTGCGCATCATGGCCGTCAGCCCTGTTCTGGTGTCCTGGCGGTCGACGATTTCGTATACGATGCTCTTTTGCCGGCCGTCCGTGGTACCCTCGATGGTCACCCGCACCAGAACCATATCCAGGTCATGGAAAGTGAGATTCTTGTCGAGGACCGCCTTAAAGAGGGCCCGCGGCTCGACCATCTGACCACCAACCTCTATCTTCTGCCGGGAGGCGAGACCGATTTCCAGCATGGTCTTGAAAAGGCGACAGTGCCCCGGGTATCGGATAGTCTTGTAGTCGAGAAAGTCGATTTCCCCTTCATAGGTGTCAGGCAGCGTGGAGGTACCTCCGGAAGTGTAGAAAGCTTCCAGTTCGCCGATGCCGTCGAATTCAAGCGATTCTACCGCCGTCATGGGGTTGACCTTTTTCTTCTGACCGTTCTCGAGGATGACACAGGGCTCCCAGTACTCGTTGATGAGGCCCTCGGCGGAAAAGACCATCTGATAATTGAGCGGTGATCGGGGCGACTGGGGGAGGCCGCCGACCCTGATTTTGACGGAAGCGACTTTGTCGAACCGGGCCACGCCGTCGGCCACCATTACGGCCACCATTCCGGGGGCCAGGCCGCAGTCCGGGATAACCACGATACCGGCCTGTTCGGCCTGCGGGAACATTTCAAGCTGGGTTCTGACGGTGTCGTTGTTGCCGCCAAGGTCGGCCAGGTGGCACCCGGAGGCGATGGCGGCGCGAGTAAGGCCGGGATTATACCGGTAGGTAACACAGGAAACGGCAGCATCATAGCCGGTCAGAGCCCGGGCCGCTGCCGTTTCATCGGCGGCATCCAGCCGGGCAGCTGTGGCCTTACCGTCGCCGAACTTGTCGGCGATTTCACGAGCGAGGGCTTCATCGATGTCAAACACGCCGACGCTGCCGACGCCATCTATCCGGGCTAGATCGTAAACGGCGGCTCGTCCCATAAGGCCGGCCCCGATAACGGCGATTTTCATAAGTAACCTCTCACAGTTGGCGAATTTCCACGGAATATAATGTCGCGGGCCGTTAAAGAGAAAGAAAATTTGACAGAGCGGGCGGGTTCGGGACGGCCGCTCCGAGCGGCCGGTCAGCATGGCCTCACAACAACTGGTGAATCTTTCTGATGAGCCACTCGGCGGAAAGAGCGACTATCAAGATGAGAAGAAGCCACAGCCGGTCGTGAAGAATGAACTCGTCTTTTTCCCGGACCCTGACAGCGGCGGTACTGATTTTGTCGAGAGCGTCGTCAAACTGCGCATAGGCGACATAGTCGCCGCCGGAGAGGCGCGAGATGGCCCGCAGCGCGGCCGGATCGGCCGACTGGTCGAACTCTTCGAGAGAAAATGACTGCACCAGGATATCGCCGTCGGTCTCCTTCAGGATCTCCTCGTTGCGGTAGAAAGTGGCCTGGTAGGCGTACTGTCCGGGGGCGACATTATAGAAGAAAGCCCGGTAGGACCCCTCGCCGTGGCGAACGAAATCGACCTCGTAGAGCTGGTCGGTGTCCGGCCTTTTGAGCTTAACGACACCGGTGACGCCGGGAAGGGGTCGATAGCCGAGGTCAAAGGCATAGCCGTCGAAGCGAATCGGCTCGTGCCGCGTAAAGACCTCCTTCTCGGGCAGCATTCGTACCGGCTCGAGATCTTCGCTGACGGTGAGCCAGCTTACGGTACCTTCGATAAACTTGCCGTAGTTGGAGTCGTCGTCACCGAAGCCACGACTGACGAATCCCCACGGCCAGAAGGGGAGCGCGGCGCAGGCCATGACTTTGCCCGACCCGACTCGCCTGTAGCCTATGACCGGGACCGGTACGCCATCGCGCGACCTGACCGCCTCGGCGAGAACGACGGCCTCCGGGTCGAGCCGGTCGCACCGGACAAGGGCTTCGAAGGGAGGTAACTGCGCCCATATTCTTCGTATCTCGGTGCGGTTATCGGCCAGACGCAAGGCGGGGTGAAAGAGGTTGGCCTCGGAGGGACGGGCATGAAAGGTAACATACTCAATATTACGCCGGCCGGATTGCGAGAAAGGCAGCAAATCGCTCAGCCACCCGGAGGGGCCTTCCCGGCTGAACTGCTCACCCATGAGCAACCACAACGCGCCGCCCTTATCCGAGAGATAGCTTCGGATGAGTTCGCCCCGCGGCTCCAGTTGGCGCGGGTCGGGGTCGTGAAGAACGACGAGGTCGTAGCGATTAAGGGCGGCCTGGTCGACCGGAAAGCGACCGGCGAGATTCCCGGCTCTCGAGCCGGTCACCAGCAATTCGACATCGTACTTATCCGAGGTCTGAAGAAACCGGCGGAGGAACCCAACTTCGTGATCGGGGCGACCGCTGACCAGGAGTACCTGAAAACGGCTTTTGAGCACTTTGACGGCAAACGAGCGGCGATTGTTGTCGCTGTTCTCCTCACCTTCTATGGCAGAAACAGCCACCCTCAGCAGTTCCGTGCCCGGCCGGTCCGGCGTATATCCGAGGTTAAGCCTGGCCAGGCCTTCGGGCTGTCTGATATCCAGCCGGGACTGTTCAACGACCCGGCGGGAATCGGAAAGCTCGACGGTCACCCGGGTTTGTTCGGCACCGTGCCAGGACAGCCCGATTTCAATCTCCGAGGACTGACCGGCAAACATGACGGGACTGTAATTGACTTCGGTGACGCCTATATCGACCTGACCGGGGCCGGCCGATATGTTCACCGAAGAGACCGGCGCGGCGAGCGACCCGACCGTCTCGGAAGGGCTGCGGCCGGAGTTCGACCGGCCGTCGCTGAAAAGAATCCAGTGGTCGACCCGGGGCCCGGCGGTCGGCTTCGAGACATAATCGAGGGCATCACCCATAGCGGTTCTGTTGCGGTCGACATCCTGGCCGGACGAGGTAACGTTGCCGCCGAAGTAATACGAAGTCAGGCGGACTTTCTCGGAGAAGCGGGCGAAACCCGAAGACGACAGCAGGGAATCACGGCGGGCCTGCCTTGTCAGGCCCAGTTCGAGCCGCTCCATGCTGGCGGATTGATCGCAGAGCAGACCGACCGAGACAGGCCTGTCAAACTCGCGAACTATACTGATTACCGGTTGTGACAGGGCCAGCACGACTACCAGCACAGCGGCGATTCTCAGAAGGATGAGAACAACTCTGACAGGCAGGCGCAGCGGGGGGTTGGTGGTCCGGTAGAGATACACGGCCAGCACCACAAGGGCCACGAGGGCCGCGACGACCATCAGTGGCGACGGCGTGAGAAAATCGACCGAAAGGTTCTTAAGCCCGGACATAACACAAGCCTTATACCCGCATCGGAAGGGTTGGTTTTGGGGGAATAATCACCAAATTAACAGCGGGCCGTGTTATTATCGTTAAGAGGCGCGACTGGTGGTGAAGCTGACCATGTCCCGGAGGCGTTCGAAGTAGACCGACTGGCTGACATTCGATATGGCTTCCAAACCGCGTCGGCTAAGCTCGTTTGCCCTCCGATAAGTGTAATCGATGCCGCCCGTTTCAGCGACAAACCGGTAGATTTTGTCGAAAGAACCGTCGTCGCGATCGCGCAGGTGCTTCGTTATTTCCCGGCGACCGGCCTTGCCCGCTTTTTTCAATGAATAAATCAGAGGCAGGGTGACTTTCCCGGTCATGACGTCATTGCCCGGTTCCTTACCGGTAACTTCGGCGTCGCCCACGAAATCCAGAAGGTCATCGGCCATCTGAAAAGCAGTCCCGACTTTCTCGCCGAAATCGGCGAAGCGGGCGCGTTGTTTGGGCTGGTGCCTTTTCAAGATCGGCCCGGCCTCACAGGAAACGGAGAACAGTGAGGCGGTTTTGTCGGCGATGATGGATACGTATTCCTCCTCGGAGAGATCATAATTGCCGGTTTCTTCGATCTGGCGCAGTTCGCCGACGGCCACCCGCTCGGTGGCCCGGGAGACCGCCCGCATGAGCTCGAGAGAGTCCGCTTCGACCATAATACGGAACGCCTTGGCAAACAGGTAATCACCCATCAGAACCGAAATAAGGTTGGTCCATTGGGCGTTGACGGTCTGATGACCGCGCCTGAGCTCCGACTCATCCACCACGTCGTCATGAAGCAGGGTAGCCGTGTGGATAAGCTCAATGGCCAGGGACGTATCGACCGAATGCTCGTCATAAGTATTCGACGCCCGCGACGACAGAAACAAAAAGGCGGGGCGGATTCGCTTGCCCCGGGATTTGAGCAAATGCCTGGCAATAGACGTGATGAGGGGAGAATCGCCCTGAAGATAATCGTTCAATTTGGTGTTGAACTGGTCCAGATCGGCCTTAATCGGACCGGTGAACTCGTGCATTTGGCTCAAATCAAGCATCTAATGTACGCTAACTATCCTATGGAACGAGAAAATAGGCTCTTTTTGTGTGATTGTCAAACTTTTTCGACTCATCAGGGCGGCTGGAAATCAATGTCTTACCGTGACATAACGGCTTAACAACACATTTGTTCGAGCATTATGCTCAAAGACCGCTATTCAGCAGATCGACAAAAGCCCGCCTGTACGCCAAATCCTCAAAGTACTGTTGATTGTTATGGTCGCCGGTGATTTCGAGGAACTTCTTGGGTTCGTTGGCCGAGCGGAAAAGCTCCCGACCCATTTCAAAGGGAACCAGCTCATCGTGAGGAGAATGAATCACCAGAACCGGCACCGAGACGGATTTGATTTTTTCGGCCGAGTCGAACCTGTATCTGAGCAGCAGACCGGTCGGAAAGACGGGAAACATCCGTCGGGCCATGGCCGCCGCCGAGGTGAACGAGGATTCCACGATGAGACCCGCGCAGGCAACCCCGGCGGCGAGATCGACCGCCACGGCGCCGCCCAGCGAGCGACCGAAGACAAATATCCGACCAGGAAGGCAGTCCTTCTCGCTGATAAGCCAGTCGTAACAGGCACGGGCATCGGCGTAGGCGTTGCTCTCCGACGGCGAACCATCAGAACGGCCATAACCGCGGTAGTCGAATATCAGAACCGAAGCACCGAGGTCGTGAAGGAACATGATCGTTTCCAGGCGATGAGAG
The DNA here is from genome assembly GCA_020346225.1 of Candidatus Zixiibacteriota bacterium. Lineage (GTDB taxonomy): Bacteria > Zixibacteria > MSB-5A5 > GN15 > FEB-12. The sequence goes on from CP070777.1 coordinate 30,135, forward strand.
ATGTTACCGGCGTTGCCGTGGCAGAACAGAAAGGCGGCAGTGTTCTGCGAGTCGGCCCCGGGAACATACCACCCGTGCAGCCTCTCCCCCGCTTCGACGGCGATATCGACATCTTCAAAGGTCAGACCGATCTGAGCGGGGGTCGTGACGAGGTTCCGGTCGGGAAAGAAGACCATGTTGCGCTGGTTGAAGTAGAGGTAGGCGGAGATGGCCACAAAAATGCCGACAACTCCGAGGGTTATCCATAGCAACATTGTCACAATCCGTATCCCTATTTTGCCGGTGCCGACCATTGCCGAGGCTAACGGTAATTATACGGTTTCGAGCCCCCGGTTGCTGCGATGGCGCAACTAAAGGTCGTGCCAAACCTTCGAGTAACTCTCCAGGTCGCGTTGGCAAGCCTGTTATTAGCAGGAGCGGGCGGCGATGCGAGCAACATCTGCGTAACGGCAGCCGCGCAACGCATAGTCCCGCCACTCAACACATTTCTGAGTTTGAACGATGGAATTGCTACTCCCACTCTATCGTCGCCGGGGGTTTGGACGAGATATCATAGGTAACCCGGTTGACCCCCTTGACATTTCTTATTATCCGGTTGGAGATGTGGGCCAGAATATCGTTGTCTATCCGGGCCCAGTCGGCGGTCATGCCGTCGACCGAAGTCACGGCGCGAAGAGCGACGACATTTTCATAAGTGCGTTCATCCCCCATGACACCCACGGCGCTCACTGGCAGGAGAACCGCGAAGGCCTGCCAGATATCGTCATATATTTCGAAGTTGTGCAGCTCTTCGATGTAGATGGCGTCCACTTCCCTCAGCAAATCACAGCGTTCTTTGGTCACATCGCCCAAAATGCGTACGGCCAGTCCCGGCCCGGGAAAAGGGTGCCGGCCTATGAAGTTGTCCGGCAGGCCAAGCTTGCGTCCCAGCGCGCGCACTTCGTCCTTGAAAAGCTCTCTGAGCGGCTCGACCAGCTTCAGGTGCATGCGCTCTTTAAGGCCGCCGACGTTATGGTGTGACTTGATGGTCACCGAGGGACCCTTGAACGAAACCGACTCGATCACGTCGGGGTACAGCGTTCCCTGAGCCAGGTATTCGATATTCCCAATCTTCTCGGCCTGCTCTTCGAAGACATCGATGAACGTGGCCCCGATGATTTTTCTTTTCTGCTCCGGGTCGGCGACGCCTTTGAGCCGCTCGAGGAAAAGGTCCGAGGTATCGACGGGATGCAGGTTGAGATCGAGACTGCCGTACGTCTTTACGACGTCCTCAAACTCATTCTTGCGCAGCAGACCGTTGTTGACGAAGACGGCGTGCAGGTTCTTGCCGATAGCTTTAGACAACAGAAGGGCGGTAACGGTGGAATCGACGCCGCCGGAGATGCCGAGGATTACTCTGGATTTGCCCACCTGCCGGCGGATGGCGGCCACGGAGCTCTCGATGAAGGATTCCGTGGTCCAGTCGCCTTTGAGCCGGCAGATATCGAAGAGGAAGTTGTGGATGATATTCTTGCCTTCCTCGGTATGGTGCACCTCGGGGTGAAACTGGAGGCCGTAGAATTTGCGCTTATGGTCGGCGATGGCGGCCACGTCCAGCGTATCGGTGGAGCCGATTACGCCGAATCCCGGCGGCAGTTTGGTAATCGAGTCGCCGTGGGACATCCACACCTGGCTGCGGTGCGGTAGGCCGGCCAGAAGACCGGTATCATCGGAAACCGCGAAGTGGGCGCGACCATATTCCCGCCTTTGCGCCTTGACCAGTTCGCCGCCGAAAACCTCGGCCATAAGCTGCATGCCGTAGCATATTCCGAGCATGGGGACGTTGGCCTGGAAAAAGGACGCATCGAGACGCGGGGCGCCGGGATCTTTCAACGAGGACGGTCCGCCCGAAAGGATATAGCCGCCGACTCTTCTGTCAGCGTAGAGATTCAGATCGACGTTATAGGGGACGATTTCGCAGTAGACACTGGCCTCGCGGATACGTCTGGCGATGAGCTGCGTGTACTGGGAACCGAAATCCAGAATGAGGATCATTTCATGAGGCGCGCTCACGGGCCTGTACCTCCTCTTCCGATAAACCGGGTATGACGGTGTCACGTTCATACCGCTTCTTTGGCCCCGGGTAGTCAACGATGTAATGCAGACCGCGCGATTCCAGTCGGAGCAGGGCCGATTTGATGATCAGTTCGGCCACGGTGGCCATGTTGCGAAGCTCGACCACGGCATAGGTCGCCGGCGTGGCCAGGTAGTACTGCTCGATGGCGGTTTTGATCTGCCGGACCTTCTCGCGGGCCAGATTTAAGCGCTCCTCGGATCGCACGATGCCGAAGAAGTCGGACATAATGCGGGTCAACTCGCGACGGTCGTGGGCCACCAGGATCTTCTCCCGGGGGTACTTAAGCGACGAATACAGGGTGTGATCGACGGTGCTCGACCGGGGCAGCTCGGCGTTTCGGAAATATTCGGTCGACTTCCCGGCGGCAAATTCGGCCATAACGACCGCTTCCAGCAGCGAATTCGAGGCCAGCCGGTTGGCCCCGTGCATACCGGTCATGGCGATCTCGCCAGCGGTATACAGCCCGGGCAACTCGGTCTCACCTTCGATGGTGGAGACAACCCCGCCGCAGGCATAATGGGCGGCAGGAACAACCGGTATGGGCCGCTGGGTTATATCGAAGCCGCGGCGGAGACATTCTTTGTAGATATTGGGGAAACGCTCCCGGATGAATTTCCCGTCGCGGTGGGATATGTCGAGAAGAACGTACTCCTCGCCGCTCTCCTTGAGTTCCTTGTCGATAACGCGGGCCACGACATCTCTGGGCGCCAGGTCTTTCTGCTCATGGGCCTCGTCCATTATGAAGCGGCCGTCGACCGACATCAGACGCGCACCCTCGCCCCGAACCGCTTCGGAAATCAGAAACGGCCAGCGCCCGGGGTTGTACAGCAGGGTGGGATGAAACTGGATGAATTCGAGATTGGCCACAGAAACACCGGCCCGATAAGCGATTGCCAGACCGTCGCCGGTGGCGATCTTCGGGTTGGTGTTGTGATAGTACGCCTGACAGAGACCGCCCGTGCACAGCATGGTAACGGGAGCGTAAAAGGCGGTGAATTCCCGGTTCTTCTCGGAGAAGACAAAGACACCGGCGGCGATCTCCTCTCCTCCGGAGCGAAAGGTGGTAACGTCAAGGGCGATGTGGTCGCGATAGATGTCGATCTGGCCTTTTTTGCTGCGGCAGGCGGCGAGGAGGGCGCGCTCTATTTCCTGCCCGGTGAAGTCGGTGGCATGCACGACGCGGTTATGGGAGTGGCCGCCCTCCCGGCCGAGGTCAAAGGCACCGTCGACCCGGGTGAACTCCACGCCGTAGCGAATGAGCTCTTTGATCACCGAGGGGCCCGCCTCGACGATCTTCTCAACGACCTCCCGGTGACACAATCCCTGCCCCGTTTTTACCGTATCCGTGATATGTGCCTCGAAGGAATCGGTGCCGGCCAGAACGGCGGCGATGCCGCCCTGGGCGCGATTGGTGCTGCTGTCCGTTTCACCTTTCTTGGTGATGATGGCTATCCTGGCCTCGCGGTTAAGCTCAGCCACCTTGATCGAGTAAAAGAGGCCGGCAATACCGCTGCCGACCACGATGAAATCATAGTGTCGTTCCATCAGTCAGCCCGTCTTCTTATACCGAGTTTGTCCACGAGATAGAAGATCAGTTTCTCCTCACCGGGGTCCAGATCAACCACCTGATTAAGATAATAAAACTCGCGGTCGAAATCAAAGTCCTCGATCTTGACCCGGTCCTTGGCCGTCGTGAGTATCACATCGGAGTCATACTTGTCAGCCAGGCTCTTTATTCTTTTCAGCAGACGGATATCATAGCGCTGGTGGTCGGACAGTTCAAGGGCGCAGTCAAGGTCGGCGCACAGCGCGGCAACCTGGCGCCTGACGCTGCGGAAATTGCCGACGCCGGCGAAAAGAAACACCGACTTATCTTCGAGGTATTTGACCGACCGGGACTGGTCCGCCGACAGCAGATCGCTGGCCGAGAACCTGGCGTGGTAATGCTGTGCCTGTGGATTGATGGCTCTCAGCCGCGTCTGGAGGCGGTGAAGGTCCTTGGCGAATTTGGCGCGGGTGATGACAATGATATCCGCTCTCCTGAGCGCTCCCGGAGGCTCGCGGAGGACACCGTACGGGAAGGGCTTCAGAAGACCCCGGCGCACGCCGGCGTCATAGGTAACGATATCGATATCGCGGTGAAGTTGAAAATGCTGGAAGCCGTCGTCAACGATGATGACATCGATATCGCCTCCGGCGGCCACCCTTTTGACCGCAGCGGCCTTGACTTTATCGACGGCGAAGACCGCATCCGGCAGCAGGTCGGCCAGCAGTTTGACCTCATCACCGACATCGTCGGTGGCGACGTTTTGAAGCCGGTAGCCGGGTTCGAGAATCGGTGCGGAGGACCGCCGGCCATATCCGCTGGACACCACGGCCACCCGATAACCTTCGTCGAGAAGGAACCTGGCCAGAAAGCCGACCATGGGGGTCTTGCCCGTCCCGCCGACGGCGATATTGCCTACCGATATAACCGGGACATCAACCCTGACCCGGACGCGAGAAGCAGACCTTCTGACGGAGACGGCAAAACGGTAGACAAACGAAACCAGCCACAGGAAGAAGGCCGGAATAGCCAGGAACGAAAACCGCTGCCTCCTGAGAATTTTCTTCCACGCTTTTTCAAACATCACTCAGAACCTTGAGAATGTAATCACCGATCCCTGCTGTTGGTGACGAGCCGAGGTCTCTGTCCTGTTTTCTCTGGAACATTATATCGCCGTCGGCGACCTTTTTCAACAGCGAAAGCAGCTCTTCCCCGGAGTGCACCGTCGCCCCAAACGAGTTCTTGATGATGTAATCCGCCGCTTCCCGGACGTTATGAATCGAGGGACCGAAAAGAACGGGGCAACCTGCCCAGACCGGTTCGAGGATGTTGTGGCCGCCGATGTCGGCCAGGGTGCCGCCGACGAAAGCCAGGTTCGCGCCGAGATACAACTCGTTTAAAAGGCCCACGCGGTCAACGAGGATTATGTTCTGTTTCCTCTCCCGGTCGCCGATCAGAGTATAGCCAATCTGCCTCTCGTCCAAGGCGGCTCTGATTTCATCGATGCGGTCGATATGGCGGGGAGCGATAACCACAATGATATTTCGGCCCTCGGCCTTCAGAGCTGCGAAGACGTCGGCCAGGACGGTCTCCTCGCCGGGACGGGTGGAGCCGGCCACGAGCACAAAATCATCGGGACCGGCGCCGATAAGCGCCCGGGACCTTGTTACTATTTCCGGCGTGCGCTCCAACAGGGGGGCGTCGAACTTCATGTCGCCGGCAACGACGGCGCGGCTGTCATCGACGCCAAATCGACGATACCGGTCGGCGTCAGGCTGGGTCTTGAAGAAGAAACGTTCGTAGCGCTTCAGGACGGAACCAATGGCGGAGCGGACCCAACGGTATCGCCGGCAGGCCTTTTCAGTCATGCGGCCGTTTATCAGGATAACGGGTATGCCCCTTTTGTGAGCTTCGCAAACCAGGTTGGGCCAGATTTCGGTTTCCGCGATAATCAGCACCCGCGGACGAATTCCATCGAAGGTGCGTCGTACCGCGGAAGGGCTGTCCAGCGGGCAATATGAAATGGAGACGTTCGGCGAGGAGTAAAGTTTCAGAGCGCTGTTGAATCCGGCCCGGGTCATGGTGGTCAGGTGGATGCGGAGGGCTGGTTTCCTTTTCAGCAGGTAAGCCACGAGGTAGCCGGACACTTTCACTTCGCCCACGGACGCGGCATGAAGCCAGACGTGACCGGGCCGCAGGGATGTCAGCAGGCCCAGCCGACCTTTCCAGAGCAAATCTCCCCGTTCAGCCCTGCGCCGTCCGTACAGGTAGCAGGAGAGCATGACTATTCTGCTGGCGAGTCTGTAAAACCAGAGCATAATTCTACGCTAACGCTCCAAATATTTAAGCATCATCTCGGCGGCTCTCCGAGAAGCGCCGCGACCGCCGAGGAAAGCGGCGACCGTATCGAGTTTCTGTTTAACACGGTCGAAGTAGGCCGGGTCGGACAGGTACCGGGCGAGTTCGGCGGCAATGCGGTCGGCCGTGGCCTCTCCCTGAATCAGTTCCGGCACGATCTTCTCTCCCAGGACTATGTTGGCCAGGGCGATGCGATCGAGCTTTATCAGGCTCCGGGCGATTTGATAGGTCAACAGGGCGGTACGGTACGCCACCACCATGGGTCTGCCGATAATGGCCGCCTCCAGGGTGGCGGTGCCGGAGGCGGTCAGGACCAGGCTGCTGTCATATATGACCTTTCGGCTGTCATCCCATACGATCTCAATGCCGTAATCGCGGTACTGTCCGACGTACTCCTCATAGTCGAACATATCCGAGATACCCGCCACCACCGCCCGAGTACCATGCGTGCGGTTGAAGCGGGCGGCTGCTTCGAGCATCGGAGGCAGCATGCGTTTGATTTCCTGGGGCCGCGAGCCGGGCAGAATCGCCAGGACCTTTCGGCCGGAAACCGATACGGGAGACGATATATATTCGCCGGGAATATCTTCCAGAAGGTAGTGGCCGACAAACTTTGCCTGAAGGCCATAACCGGCATAGAAAGGCTCTTCAAAGGGCAGGATGACTATCATGAGATCGACCAGCCGTTTGATGGCAGTTATCCGCCTTCGGCCCCATGCCCACACCTGAGGCGAGATATAGTATATTACGGGAATACCGCGCCTCTTGATATCTCTGGCCAGGCGAAGGTTGAATCCGGGATAGTCAACGAGAATGGCCGCGACCGGTTTCTCCTTATCGATCTCACGCCGGCACCTGTCCAGCAGACGGCGAAAGAAGAGAAAATTCCTGGCAACCTCCCAGAACCCGAGCACGGCGAGGTCGGCGGGATCGGCCAGTTGTTTCTGACCGGCCCGCCTGAGCTTCTGGCCGCCGAGACCAAAGAACCGGCATCCGGGACGGAGCTGCGCGAGCTGTGACACCAGCAGCGACGAGGCCGTATCGCCGGAGAGATCGCCGGCTGATAGAAAGACGGGTAGAGTATCCATTTAGGCCGGATCCGCCTTCGGAAGGCGCGTCAGGGATTGCTTGCCGATCCGTTCTATTTGAAGGGCCACACGGAGAGCCTCAGTGGCGCGCTCGAGCGGCACGGCCACCGGGCCGTCGTCCAGTACCGCCGTAAGGAAGGCGTCCAGTTCGGCAGCCAGCATATCCTGACCGTCGTCCTCCTTCTTGACATAGATGATGTCTCTGCCGGATTTGCCCAGAGGCAGACGCAGCCCGTCGATTTTGTCGTCGTGCCCGGCCAGCTGATAAATGTCGGCCTGCTTGCGGGCCAGATCGAGCGAGAAATAACCGGACCGCTGGAAAATGCGCATCTTGCGCATCGGATTGAGCGAGATTCTCGAAGCGGTGAGGTTGGCCACGGCGCCGTTATCAAAGGTGAGGCGAGCGTTGGCGATGTCAGCCTGACCGGAAACGACCGCCACGGCCGAGGCCTGGATGTCAGCAACAGGTGAATCGATGAGCATCAGTGCCAGATCGATGTCGTGTATCATCAGGTCGAGAACAACCGCAACGTCGGTCCCGCGCGGGTCAAACGCGGCCAGGCGGTGGGCTTCGATGAAGGCCGGGTCTATCTTATATGCACGCAGGGCTCTTACGGCGGGGTTGAAGCTTTCAATCTGCCCGACGGTGACCCGCACACCGCGTTGGCGAGCAGACGTACTCAGCGCCGCCGCCTGTTCCACCGACAGGGTTACCGGCTTCTCAATGAGGCAGTGCACCCCGCGATCAATAAGCCGCGAGGCTGTTTCATGATGTGCGGTGGTCGGCACAACCACCGACACCGCCTCGGCCTCGTCAGCCAGATGATCAAGGGTCTCGTATGACCTGACGCCATATTCCTGAGCGTACCGATCGGCTTTGGTCCGATCTATATCGTGGAGCCCGACCAGCTGAGATTGCGGAAGTTGTGAGAGCCAGCGCAGATGATGGCGTCCAAGCGAACCGACACCCACAACGGCGGTTCGTAATTTACGCATAAACCTCCCTTGCCCGGACCGATGCCGGCAGAAGGTCTTTCCCATTGCTTCCAGGTTGCGCACGGAAGATAACATCGCCGGCAGCATGAAGAAAGGAGAATCTTGTTTTGACCCGCTTGGGGGAGGAAGCAGCGCCGGAACCGGCGGAAAACGCCGCGTTATTTGACAATTTCAATAATCCGTTTGAATCGGTCGCCTTCGGCGACACGGAGCATTTCGAACAGCGACATCTCGACGCTGGTTATTTTCGCGCCGGCCTGTCTGATTCGCTCTATGCCCAGATTGTAATTGTCCTCGATCCGCGACGACACGGCGTCCTGCACCAGGTAGACCTCGTAGCCCGACCCGAGTAAATCCACGGCGGTCTGATAGACACAGATGTGCGTCTCGATACCGGTGAGCAGGAGCTGGCTGCGGCCGAGCGATTGGAGTTCTTTCAGGAAACCGTGATCGCCGCAGCAGCTGAAGGCCTTCTTTATCACGGGTCGGTGCTCTTTGAGCAACTCGGCGATTTCCGGAGCGGTCGGGCCGAGTTTATCGGGGAGCTGTTCCGTCCAGATAACGGGCACGTCCAGAACCCGCGCCCCCTTGACCATTCTGATGACATTTTGAAACAGGGATTCCCGGCGATACATTAAAGTCGCCAGCCGTCCCTGGATATCAATGACAAGCAGTGCGGCACGGTCGGTTTCAAGCATTCAATTCTCCTCTAACGCGGTCCGGTTCGAGGCGGCCCGGGCTTACTTGATGATACCCCGGTCGGAGCGATTAATGAAATCCAGTATCTCCTTCACCTCGGGTATCATGGCAACTTCATCCTTAATGCGCGTCAGAGCCTGCGAGGTGTTGAGCTTGCTGAAGAACAGGATCTTGAAGGCTTTCCGTAGGGTGTTGATGACTTCCTTTTTGAACCCGCGACGACGGAGCCCGATGGCGTTGATGCCGACGACTCGAAGGGGATAGCCCGCCACCAGAGAGTACGGGCAGACATCCTGCACCACCCTGAAGCCGCCGCCGATCATCACATGAGCACCGATCTTTACGAACTGATGGACCGGCAGGACGCCGCCGAGGATGGCGAAGTCGCCGATCTCGACATGCCCGCCCAGGTTGACGGCGTTGGCCATGATCACGCCGTTGCCGATGATACAGTCATGGGCGGCGTGGGCATAGGCCATCAGGAGGCACTTTTCGCCCAGCGTCGTTTCACCGCGGGCGGCCGTTCCCCGATTCACGGTTACGAACTCACGAAGGATGCAGCCGTCGCCGACAACGGCGGTACTTTTCTCACCGGCGAACTTGAGGTCCTGCGGCTCGGACCCAACGACCGCGCCGTGGCGGACTCTCACATCGGCGCCGACGCGGGCGCCGTCGGCAATGAGGACCGACGAATCGATTCTGGTGCGGTCGCCGATCCGCACGTCGTCTTCAATGATAGAGTGGGGTCCGACCGTAACATCGGAGCCGAGCTGCGCTTTGGAGGAGACGATGGCGGTCGGGTGAATACTCGTCATCGATCCATCACCATAGCCATAAAATCACAACTGGCGACCAGGCTGTCGTCAACAAAGGCTTTGCCGGACATCTTACAGGTGTTGCGCCGGAAGGCATGCATGTTCAGTTCCATACGCAGTTGGTCACCGGGGACAACGGGTCTTCGAAACTTGGCGTTGTCTATGGACATGAAGTAGACGACTTTGGTTTGCGGGTCTTCAATGGCCTTGAGAAGCAGGATGCCGCCGGCCTGGGCCATGGCCTCCAGAATCAGTACGCCGGGCATGATGGGGTGCCCCGGGAAATGACCCTGGAAAAAGGGTTCATTGATGGTGACATTTTTAACGGCTACAACTTTCTTGTCCAGCTCCAGGTCGAGAACCCGGTCGATAAGGAGCATGGGATACCGATGCGGCATGATCTTGAGTATGGCATCAATGTCAAAGACGGCTTCGCCCTTGCCGGCGGCGTACTTGCTGGCAATCTTCTTCTTCTTGTAGAGCTGTCGCATCCGGCGGGCCAGTTCCACGTTGGCCTTGTGCCCGGAGCGGGCGGCGAGTACATGACCCTTGATGGGCACCCCGATCAGCATGAGATCGCCCAGCAGGTCCACCGTCTTGTGACGCACGGGCTCATTGTAGAAACGGAGCGGAGTATCGTTGATAATACCGGTTTTGCCGACAAAGACTTTTTCTTTCAAATCGAGCGCTTTGCGAATCCGGTCAACTTCCACCTGCCCCAGATCCGAGTCATAAATAACAATGGCGTTGTCAAAGCTGCCGCCTTTGATAAGACCGGCCTCCTTCAGCATCTCGACTTCGGAGAGAAAGCAGAAGGTACGGGCGGGAGCGAATTCCTCCACGAACTCTTTTTCCAGGTCCACCAGTGTCGTGTACTGGGTGCCCAGGGCCGGATTCCGGTAATCGATCATGAAGGTGATGCGAAGGTCGTCGGACGGAGCCACCACCAGGTCGACGCCGCGGTCCTTTTCGCTGTAGGCCATAGGTGAGTCGATTTCAAGATAAACGCGGTCGGCATCCTGATCTTGTATCCCGGCTTTCAAGAGTACGTCGACATAAGGCTTGGCGGAGCCGTCGCCCACCGGTGGTTCGTGACCGTCCAGTTCGACAATAACATTATCGACCTGAAGACCCCCGAGGGCGGCCAGAACGTGCTCGACAGTATGTACCCGCGCCTCGCCATGTTGCAAGGTGGTCCCGCGCGAGATATCGACAACATGATCGACATCGGCGATAACCCAGGGCCGATCAGGGAGATCGGCGCGCACGAAGCGGATCCCGGTGTCGGGAGGCGCCGGCTTGAGGGTCATGGTGCACTTGGTGCCGGTATGCAAACCGATACCGGACATGGAGGCTTCACGTTTGATGGTGCGTTGTTTTTCGTACATGGGTTAAACCGAGAAACGGGTTGGCCTGATTATACAAACAACGGCGCCGTGACTCAAGCTTTTTTTGGCAGGCAAAAGAACTCAAATCTCCTTGAGCGATTTAACCCGGCGCAGGCGGCGAAACAACTCGATATACTCCCTGACCATAATCTCTTCCGCCTGCGACAGACCCTCCATCATGGGAATACCTATGCGAAGAACGGCTCTAACGATGTCGGAGGTGGTACGGTCATACTTCTCGGCGAGCTGCCGAAGTCTCTGTTTGAGCTCGTAGGAAACGAAGATGTTGAGGCAATGGTCACCGCGCGTTTTCTTGATGTCGGCGGCGTCACTTTCCACTGTGATCTCCTTTCTGCGACATGTGGTACTTCTCGTGACCTATCAATACCTGAGGGGAACGCACCTTGATTTCAAACCGGCGGCGCAGGGCCGCAATGATAGGCCGCCAGGTGGCGGCCGGGTCGCGTTGAGCAATCAGGCGGTCGGCATCACGCCGTCGGGGCGAGGTGCACACCGGACAGCAACCGGTCGAAGGAGGAGAAATCGAATATTGCTCGACAACCAGTAAGGCCAGCAATTTTCTGAGCCGGCGAAAAGCCCGCCGATGCATGGCGGCCAGCTTATACGACTTTCGCCCGGACCTGGCAGCGATATCCTGGTAACTCTCGCCCATGAAATGGTAACGGACGACGAGTTCGCGATATTCCAGCGGAAGGCAATCGACGGCCCGGCGCACGGCATCGCGAATATGCTGCAGGCGCCGGTTTTCGTCTTCGGACCGTCTCCCGTCGCCGGCATCATAGCCGCGCCGACCGGTTCCGTTTTCGGCCAGCCAGTTATGAAAGATCAGCCTTTTGCCTCTCACGCTTTTCTCCCGCCGGACAAGTTAGGGTCATCAACTCTGCTTGACTACCACAAGCAGTTAACATACTTTGTGTTACATCCGGCAACGGGATATCACGTGATTCACAAAGCAGCCCGGGGCGGGGGGTGACGAGGCAACGATGGAGCAGGACCAGTTCAAAAGGATAGAAGTTTACCAGGTGTCCCCGGAGGATTCCGACCCGCTCCGGGAATTCAAGTCACGCTTCGGTATCGGGCAGTTTCGCATCTCGGTTCTCACATGGGTTACCCTGCTTTTCCTGATCCTGCTGTACCCGGCGGCTTCCGGAGGTCTGTCCGAGGACCCGTCGGCTTTCCTCCAAGATCTCAATCCCGGCGTGCGCATCATCCTTTTCGCCGTCACCATCGTACTCCAGTGGTCCATCTTCTTCCTAATCTGGATTACCACCTATCGGGAGAAAACAACTCTGGCAGGGATTGGCCTGAAGAGATTACGGTCAATCGATGTCGCTTGGGCGGTCGCTTTTCTGGTGGCGTCAAACCTCATTCTCACCGGCATTGCCTGGTTTCTCGCGCAGATAGGGCTGCCCATGCCGGGGGAGATCAGCCTGCTCATACCCGAAGACACGGCCGGACGCGTGCTCTGGGTGGGAGTCTCGTTCACGGCCGGGTTTTGCGAGGAGGCCGCGTTTCGCGGCTATTTGATGACGCGGATCCGGCTGGTGGGAAGACTCATGAACTGGGTTATACCAGCGGCCGTTTCCAGCTTTGCGTTTGGCTTCTGCCATGCCTATCAGGGGTTGCCGGGGGTCATTCTGATAACCTGTTATGGACTCCTGTTCGCCCTTCTATATATCCGCACCGGCAGCCTCTGGCCTTGCGTGATCGCCCATTCACTTCAGGATCTGGGGGCGCTCTTTTTCCCGCAGTGACGCAAAACACAGCGACTAAAGACCCCAAATTTCATCTTCTTTGTATATTTTTCTTACCGACGTATAGAGAGCTTGTTGTTGGCTTTAATGCATTGTTTTACAATACCTTAAGTGCCGGTGCTGACAGCTATGGGGCCGGATTCGCGAGGCGAGCGTTCAGCGAGGCAGAAACCGGCGCGGCAGAAGAACGTAATAAAGAACTGAGAGAGAAATTAAAGCAATTGGCAGCCTGTGGTTGGGTTCAAAGAATATGTTGCTTTTTGACAAAATAGTAGCCTTTATTGCCGTGAGCCTCATGGCCATTTTTTGTGCCCGGATTTGGCGGCCTTTGCCGGTGAGACAGTGGATTCCACCGAGGCTTGCCGACGGCCTGGCCGGGCGTGACGCAGCATATAGGGCGAAATCGGCTATGACCAAAGTACTCACAGTCGTACTGTTCCCACTTATCATATTCTGGTCGGCGGGGGGCGCAGTTGCCCAGTCGACAGTTCCCCCTGAGGAGGTCGAAGATCCCTGGGACGAATCTCTGATTATTCTTGACAAGGCCAAGCTCCTGGCGGCGAAAGATTACGAGGATTTCATTCACCGGTTGGAGAATCTGGCTTATGATTACCAGACATACTATTCGGAATTCTCCAATTATTACGCTATGAAATACCAGGCCGAGCTTCAGAAGCTGATTATTCGGATTAACGAAGGCAGGTATTGCGCCGATGTGGACAGGCTGACCGAAGATCTTCGCGAGATGGCTCGCAAATTCGACGTTGACAGAGAGAGTCTGGAGGGCGTGCCGGACCGTCGGTCGCTGTTGAAGCTGAACAAGGCACTTCATCGAGACCTGGAATTGCTCGAGGAAGAACTGCGGGAAGACTTGGCCGAAAGGCTTCTGAAAGAGGAGACCTCGCGCAAGCTCATCCAGGCGTACCTGATTGAACAGCGCAAGAGCCTCAAGGAAACACAGAAGATCCTTGTCAAGACTCTCAAGGAACGCGAGCACCTTATCATACAAATCGAACACAGCCTCAAAACGCTGGAGCACGGCGAGAAGGATCTGACCGAGGAGGAGCTGGAAGTACTGGAGCAACTCGAGGAACTCCAGGAGGAGATCGCCCTGATAGTGGTTCCGGACATTGAGGGACTGGTGTACGAAGTTCCCGTGCCGGTGATAGTGGTACCGCCTGCCGAGGCCGAGCCGCTCCCCCCGAAAGAACCGCTGGCGCCGGCTCCGCCGGTGGTCATCACCGGCAAAGACAGGATATTCGTTCACAGCTCGGGCAAGCGGGGTGTGGCCAGGGAGTTTGCCGACAGCATAGAGGTAAAATCACCCTCGTACCCGATATATGTCTGGAGTGAAACCGGCAACGTGAACATATCGGGATGGGATCAGCCTAAATTGAGAGTTCGGTTCGACGTTGAAATTGTCGCCGACAGCAAGACGTCCGCCAAAGCGTTCGCCGATGACATCGAAGTGAAGCTGTACACCGGGGAAGACGGCATATACGTCAAGTCGCATTTCCCGAACCTCAGCGATCCAAAGCGGAAGGTCACGAGAAGCTTCATGGACATCAGGGTACCGAGAGCCAATTTAGTGACGTGCGAGAATTCGTTCGGGGAGATCGTAGCTTCGGGACTCCTCAACGGAGTTCGGATCAGCTCGAACTACTGCGAGGTCGTGATCGACGAAGTCTCGGGAGAGATCAAGACCGCTAACAAGATGGGGGCTATCAAGGTGAGTCGGTCTCCCGGTATCATCAACCTGAAGAATTCGCTGGGTCCGATTTCAGTGATCGACTGCCGGGCCGATCTTGATATCGAAAACTCTTACGCTCCGGTAGAAATCGACGGCTGTGCCGGGGCGCTTCTGATTCGAAACACCGGCCAGGTAGAGGTCAACGACCACGCCGGGCGTGTCGAAATCGACAACAGCAACGGCCTGGTACAAGTGAGCGATCTGCGCGGCGACCTCTTCATCAAGAATGCTTTCAGGCCGCTGGTAATATCCGACGTGGCCGGCTCCGCCCAGATCCGCAACATGAATTCCAATATCGACGCTCACGATATTCGGGGCGAGCTGAAAGCCTTCAACAAGTTCGGCATGATCTCGACGAGTGATATTTCCGGTCCCATCGAAATAACCAATGAGAACGGCCGGGTGATGCTGACCGCCTACGACAGGCTGTCCGGGCCATCCTTCATCAAGGCTGACTTCAGTCAGATCAGCCTGACCCTTTCGGAAAGCAGCGATATTCTCCTGACAGCCGTCACCGAGGACGGAACCATCAAAACCAGCGCGGCGGGTCAGGTCCTGCAAAGAGACCGGGTTGCCCAGACCGAGATCGCCTACGGAAGAGCGCGAAACAAGCTGGACGTTTCCGGTACCAAGGCCACGATTGTAATCAACGAAAAGAAATAGCGGACTATCGTTAAGACTCCGGGGAAGCCGGCTCAGGCGGGTAGCTGAGACTGAGCGGCGCTCCGGAGCTTCTCAAGCTGCTTCCTAACCCGGTTTTCGATATCTATGATGCGCGTTTCGTCGTGATAAACGGCGGTTTCGTAAGATTCAAGGTTCTTCAGTTCCTCCAGAACCAGCTGAATTGTGTTGACACCATTGATGATGACATCAAGGGCGTGAGTGGTTTTGTTCTGGGAATCGACAATCTCGCCTCGTTTCATGCCCAGCTCAATTAGCTGGGCCCGACCGAGGATGGTGGCGGCGGCGTTATTGATATAGTGATTGAAGGTGGCGGTAATCGTCTTGAGCGACTCCAGAGCCGCCTTTTCCATTTGGGTCTGCGTAATTTCCCGGTGCATCTGGTTGTTTTCTTTAAGCAGGTTTTCCGCCGCGTTGTAATGATGGTAGAGCATGAGGTTGGCCTCCACCAGGATTTCCTCGGTGGAACCGATGTCGATCTCCAGAAACCGCGCCTGTTCCACGGTATGGCTCATCAGCTGCTCCTCGATCGGTTTCAGGCGGTCGCCGGGAAGCTGGAGATTCTTGCGGAGAATTTCGGTGCTGTCGAACTGGCTTTCGAAATCGACTTTTGTTTTGGCTACAGAAAACTTCGAGATGCGATTGGCCAGAGCCACTATCTGGGGCAGGCGGAGTTCCGGCTCGTTAAGGTCGGGCGGGAAGCTGCGGTGATGCTGCCCCACGGCTTCACTGATCAGGCTGGGGATTCCCCACTGGTCGAGAAGGAACTGCCCGATGCGGGCATGATTGGTGCCCCAGGTGTTTTCCTCCATGTCAACGAGTTCCTCACCGCAGACGGCACTGCGCCAGATGGATTCATACCTGTCCTTGAAGGATTTTTCCAGCACCAGCAGACCGAGATCGTGGAGCAGACCGGACACGAAAGCCTCCTCCGGCCGGGGATAGCGAACGGCCTCGGCGATCAGGCGACTGGCGATGGCTACCTCCAGCGAATGACGCCAGAATCTTATCCGGTCGATCGATGACTGCCATTTGCCGGTTATATCATAAATCGAGGTAGACAGAGCCAGAGCTGAAACCGTCCTAAGGCCAAGCATAACAACGGCTTGGGTAAGGGTGGTTATTTCGCGGCCGGCGCCGTAGTAAGGTGAGTTGACCACCCGAAGAACCTTGGCCGTCAAGGCCGGATCCCGGCCCAGCACCTCGGCGAGGTCCTGTGCGGACGAAGTGTCGTCGCGGGTCACTCGGATAACTTCGGCCAGGGTCTGTGGTAACGAGGCAAGCTCTTTGTGGTCCTCGAGGATTTTGGTGTAGATGTCCGTATTCATGGCAACCTCATTAGTGTTATTATCGGAAAATCGGCTGGTGATTTAAGGGAAGATTTGGTGCACCGTGGCGGCTAATTTCGCATTTTTCGGGACAGGCGCCTAAGCCGTATGCCGAGAGGCTTTTTCTGACCCGGATAAGGACATAGGTCCCTGGCCCGGTTGGCATGCCGGAGGGCGGCCGTCAGGTTCTTTTCGCGGTGCTCGTAAAACTTGGCCAGCTCGATATTGGCCCAGAAGGCTTCCTTCGAGTCGACCTCGGCCAGAGAGAGCCAGAGACTTACGGCTTCTTCATAGTTGTCGGTTCTTTTGAGGTTCAGGGAGTGATACAAGACGATGTCGGCGGGCAACCGCGACTGACCGACGCTGTCAATCCGGCCGAAAATTTTTTTGACAGCCACGGGTTTCTTGCGGCGGCCATAGACCCGCGCCAGCGAATGCAGATCGTCGATATTATCCAGATTCTCACCTTCGGTACGGTATATCTCGGCGATGCGATGAGTCAGAAAGAGCAAAGAGACAATGTCGTTGCGGTTATGCTCCAGCACCGGCGGTATCGCCCCGGCGTTCTCGGTAGAGAGCCAATCGAAGTAAATCGCCGGGACGAGATATCCCGGCACGTCATTCTCTCGAACAAACCCGAAAAGCTCGACCTCGATATTGCTGAGGCGGCAGTCTTTCAAACGACGTCTGAAGAGCCTTCGAGAGGGGTGCAGCAGATCGATATGGTGATGGTGTTCAATGCTTCGGGCCACCCGGTTCACTATCATCCGGTCGCGCAGCACGGGCAGATCGAAGGCCGCGCCGTTGTAGCTTACCAGCGTCGTTTCGGAAGAGAACTCGCCGAGTATATCTTCGAGCATGCCGGCCTCGTCGACGTAGTCGGGCAAGAGGTACTGACGCACCTCGAAGCCGCCGCGCGCAATCCGCCCGCAACCGACGAGAAAGGCAACCGCCCCCGACCCGCCCAGGCCGGTGGTCTCGGTATCCAGAAAGAGCATTTTTGAAAGAGGCAAGCGGTCCCCGGAATCCTCGGGCGTAAAAGCCGACAGAGGCACGGTCCGCCCGGCGCAAGCATCGCTCAGCGCCGAGTCACCGAAGCGGTAGTCGGCCGGATAGAAGCTTTTCACGAAACAATAGGTGCCGGAGCGTCCCACCCGAACCCGACCACCCACCGCCCTGGCGAGCGCATGATACCGGCGTGGAACTTCCGGGTCTTCGGATTTTTCCGACCGAGAAGCCGTAGCCGAACCGAGCCGGCCAAGTCTCTTGCGAATGTTATCGCGTTTCATTCCGGGCGGTGTAAACGGCGGACTGTACTTTTCTTATCACGGCGGAGTCGGTTTCCCCGGCCATGAGGCTGTCGCGAAAGCCGCAATTGTCATGGGGGTCGGCGGCCACCAGTGCCACCAGGGCGTGGGCTCGCCGACCGGGATCAGTTGCATGAGCCTCGGCGTACAGCAGTTCGATGGCATGGTCGGTAGCGATGCGGCCAAGAACGTGACAGGCGAGGTTGCCGACCAACTTCCTCCGGGAGTGCAGGGAGTCGCCGAGCGTGGCGACGACAACGGCGGTATCGAGCTGTAGCAGGGCTTCCACGGCAGACAGGCGGGCGCCGTAGAAATCATCAGCGAGCATAGCTACCAATCCGGGGATGGCCCGCGCAAGACCGACTTTTCCGGCGGCAACGACGGCCGCCTTGCGCACCTGTCCAGCCTCGTCTGAAAACCCGGCCAGAACCGCGTCGGCGGCCCTCGGGTCGCCAATATCACCCAATGCCCCCAGGCACTCGTCACGAACCTGCCAGCGCGGGTGCGTGGAGACCTGCTTGAGGGGCAAAACCGCGGCAGTGTCCCCGATGTCGCCAAGGGCCCAGCAGACGCGCTGGACCACCAGACCATCGGCGAGGTTGAGCGAGCGCACCAGATAGGGCACGGCCGGAGAACCTATTCTCTTGAAGATTTGGATAATCGTCATGCGCTCCCTGGCCGACTTGGTGGTAAACTTGCCCACCAGAACAGGGACGACATCGACGCCCAAAGCGGCGATGGAATCTTTGGCCGGCTCCACCTGATCACGGGACTTGAGTTCGGCCGAGGAGGCAATCACGAACAGAGAGTCGACTTTTCTTTCGAGCGCTCGCTGCGCCACTGACGGTACGGCCACAGATAAAATTAGAAGGACAAGACAACCGAAGGCTATCGCTTTTCGCCCGCAGAAGTTCACATTTTACTCCCGGTGGTATCGGGTGGATGCAGTTCGATATCCATACCTCCCCCCCACTTCGAATCCGAACGCCAATAGAAATTGTCCTGGCCGCCGCCGTGATACTGGTCGGTACCGCCGAGGTCGATAAACAGGCCGATTGAGCCAAAATCACGCCTCGGGTTACCGTAGCCCCGGGTGTTGGCCGTCCTCCTGACGGAGTAGAGGTCATCGCCGCCGTTGTCGATGAGCAGGCCGGCGCCGTTGGCCGAACCGGCTCCCTGGGACAGGTCAAAAGCGGTATAAGTATCGCTTCCGGAGCGGTCGAGAATAAGGCCGCAGGCATAGTCGTGACCGCACCCCTGCATGAGACCCTTCCCGAAGTAGACATCGTCGCCATGGCCATCGACGAGAATACCAAGGGCCATGTGGGTGCCGGAACCCTGAGCATACTGAAAGCTGGTATAGCGGTCGTTGCCGCTGGAATCGTAGACCATACCCAGCGCCCACCAGAAACCGGCCCCCTGGGTAATCATATCGGAGTGGTAGTTGTCGTGGCCCTTGAGGTCGATCAGGGCGCCTATGCCGCCGGACAGGTAAGGGCGAATCCCATAGCCGCAGCCCTGGGAGTTCGACTCGTAATGGTCATCGTAGTGGATAACGGCTTTGTATTTTCCGCCGGCGTAGTAGCTGTCCGAACCGGCAAGGTCATAAACCACGCCGACACCTTCGCTGAAGCCGAATCCCTGCGAGTACAGGGCAGCGTTGTAGATGTCACGGCCGCCTTCGTCAATAAGCAGGCCTATGCCGAAAGTACCCGCCCCCTGCACGTGAGTGTCGCCGTCATAATGGTCGTTACCGGCGGCATCGTAGAGAATACCCAGGCCGAAATAGCCGCTGCCGAGGCCGAAGGAGCGGGCGTCATAGGTGTCATCACCCTCGAAGTCCAAAAGCAGGCCGACCGAGAAACAACCCGAGCCGAGAGCGAAGTCGCTGAGGGCCCGGTAAACGTCGTTGCCCGAGAGATCGATAATTATCACGCCGTGGGGATCGGACGGGTCGTAGCTGAGGTCATAGATATCATCGCCGCCGAAGTCAAAGATAAACTTGTAGTCGCCATTGTAGTAATCATTGCCGGGGCCGCCCACTTTCCACCCCGTCTGTTTGCCGAGATAGGCATCGAGGTCGGCACCACCGGGAAGATACCCGGTACCTTCGACGATCTTCTCGGCGGAAACGGCACCGCTTTTCAGCATGGCCCGGAGGGTATTCAGTTCCATCAGGATTTCGCGAAGGCATTCGACACCGGCGTCAATTACCGGGTCCTTGTTGATCCTGTGCCCGAAAGCGGCAAATTGTTCGCAGTAGCTGTTTTCGAGCTTCTCCAGAGAGTCAGCAGCGGCCACGGACAGGAATTCCTCGCTTTCGGAAATGACCAGGAGCTGTTTGAACTGGTCTCTCAGGAAACGGCGCTGATCGGAAGTAACGAAGGCCAGAGATTTCTCCGCCGAGCGAGGGATGATAACATCGATATAGGCGGCGGCACGGGTCAAAATCTGGTTAAAGGTCATGTCATTATAGAAGAGGTTATAGGAACCCTGCAGTTCAGCGGCGTCGGCCCGGTAGGCGCGGTCACGATAGGCCTGGCCGGTTCTGGCTGCCTGCTTGAAGAGATACCGGGCCATAATCTCGGGCTGGCCGTTGATATGGCCGTTCTTCACTTCGGTCGAGAAGGCGATCATGTCGAGCGGCCTGGTCATGAGGTCGGAGACGACCTGAAGACGGAAAGAGTCGGGTTCGGTATAGTCGGAACGGAAACTGATATCGCCCGGTACCATTCCGAGGTATTCCATCAGATGTTCGATACCGAACTGTTCGGCCGGCTGATTCTGCCCGGCGGCAACGCTCAGGGGCAGACACAGGGCCAAAATGAGTAGTGCTTTCAACATAGGCGAATTATAGTAACCGTTCTATAAGCGAATCAACAAATATTAGAATCTTCCCGCAGAGGGATCCCCCACGTCGGGCGGGCTCTTCTCCTCAATATAGATATCGGGTCAGGAGCCGTCCCGACTTTAGATCAATCGTGACTGAGAGCGCCGGGCTTCGAAACGTTCGTGGACAGAGATAAAAAAACGCCCCTGGGAGGGGCGTCTTTTAGCAGTAAATGTAGCTTTGTGCTAGTTTACGACGTCGTTATTACCGGCCACGTTGACCAGCAGGCCATCCTGGTCGATAGTCCACACGTCCTCGGTCGGGTCGTCGTCAAGGTTACCACGAGCCTCAACCGTGAAAGCGTCAGCGGTGCAGACCAGGAAGGTATATGCATATCTGGCGGTCGGCTGAATCTCGACGCCGATGGTGTTAAAGTCGGCGATGTAGGTATTGAACTCCTGACGATAGGCCCGCTCCATGGTGTAAATCTGCTTCAGGAGCTGTTTGGCCTCGGACTGCTTCGACTTGGTGGTCGCCTGCATGAAGCGCGGTATGGCCAGGGCAGCCAGAATACCGATGATAACGACCACAATCATCAACTCGATGAGGGTGAAGCCTTTGCGGTTGTGGATTCTTGAGAACATTTTAACCTCCTACAGGTTTGATTTTGGGTTGTCGTCCTTTTCTCGTTTCGCTGCTATATTTGGCAATCATTATGCCTGCGCCCTGCTTTTTTTTGAACATCGTATGAGACCGACAATCGGTTGCGGGATAAGGGGAAAGCCCCGCCGGCGCCCGAATGTGGCGGCCCGCCAACACTTCCGGCCGCCCGCGTCGAATTCAAGGCGGCGCAAAATGCCAGTAATATGGCAAAATGCGAATGTTGATAATCAGCTGAATCTGCTTGGAAGGCGGTTACTTGCAGCGCACAACGCCCCGCAGGCGGGCGGGCTGAGACTACCGCGGAAAGATGGTCAGGGAAGCAAAACATCATCGCTGACGTTGATTAAATCTCCGTCCTCGTTCATGGTCCAGATATCTTCGACCGGATCGTCGTCGATGTTCCCGGTGGCGGTAGCTACGAAATTATCGACCCCGGCGGCGAGGGTGAACTGATAGAGGCAGCCGTCCATTATCTCTACCCATATGTCGGAGAAAGCGTGGGGGTTAGCGGAAGAGGCCACCTCCCCGGTCATGAAATAGCTGTTGGTGACGGAGGCCTGTTTGTAGGCCCGCTGGTTGACGTAGATTTGCTTCAGAATCAGTTTGGCCTCGGATTGCTTTGTCTTCGTGGAAGCCTGCATGAAACGAGGGATGGCCAGCATGGCCAGAATACCGATAATGGCCA
>CP070777.1:52259-100566 GCA_020346225.1 Candidatus Zixiibacteriota bacterium
CAGGGCCAGTATGTGCAGGGCGGTTTGCATGTGAGGCAATATAAACCGGTCACAGGGTCGGAACAACCTTTTAACTTTCGTGGGCTCAGCGAGTTAAGGCCAGGGTCCGGCAAACGTCGAGACTTTGACCAAAAAAGCCCAACTTTGGCCGCCTGAGTAACGTTATAGAAGTAGACTTTCGCCGGCGGGGGTTGGCGAAAGTCGAAATCGACTCCATGTGTTTTTATGCTAAAGAGCGGAGCCGGGATGCTCCGCTCTTTTATTTCCTCTCGTCAATCTCGATGCCAGTTACTTGGGGCCGATCATTTTCTCGGGCCGGACCTTCTGATCAAACTCCTCGGCCGTCAGAAGACCCAGCGCCACGGCCGCTTCTTTGAGAGTGGAGCCGTCGGCATGCGCCTTCTTGGCAATCTTGGCGGCGTTGTCATAGCCGACATGCGGATTGAGGGCCGTTACCAGCATGAGCGAATTTTCGAGGAATCGCTTAATGTTGGCCTGGTTCGGCTCGATGCCGACGGCGCAGTTGTTGTTGAACATTTCGCAGGCGTCGGCCAGAAGCCGGATCGACTGCAGCAGGTTGTGGATCATAACCGGTTTAAAGACGTTCAGCTCGAAGTTGCCGGAGGCACCGCCGACGTTGACGGCGACATCGTTGCCGAGCACCTGAGCACAGACCATCGTCATGGCCTCGGGCTGAGTGGGGTTGACCTTACCGGGCATGATGGACGAGCCGGGTTCGTTGGCGGGGATGGCAATCTCGCCGATGCCGCAGCGCGGGCCTGAGGCCAGCCAGCGGACATCGTTGGCCATCTTCATCAGCGAGCAGGAAAGGGTCTTCATTACGCCGGAAGCTTCGACGATGGCATCATGAGCGGCCAGCGCCTCGAACTTGTTGGGGGCGGTAACGAACTTCTTGCCGGTCAGGTCGGCTATCTTGGCGGCCGATTTGACGGCGAATTCGGGATGCGTGTTCAGGCCGGTGCCGACAGCGGTACCGCCGAGAGCCAGCGGGTAGAGCCGCTCGAGGCATTCGTCGATGCGCCTCAGGCCGAGAGTAAGCGCCTCGGCATAGCCGGAAAACTCCTGACCGAGGGTAAGCGGGACGGCATCCATCAGGTGGGTACGTCCGATCTTGATGATGTCCTTGAAATCCTTGGACTTCTTGGCCAGAGTATCGCGAAGCTGCGTAACCATCGGGATGAGGCGGCGATGAATTTCCTCGACGGCGGCGATGTGCATGGCGGTCGGGAAGGTATCGTTGGAGGACTGGGCCTTGTTCACGTCGTCGTTGGGGTGAACCGGCTTTTTGGAGCCCATCTCTCCCCCGGCCATTTCGATGGCGCGATTGGCGACGACCTCGTTGACGTTCATATTGGTCTGGGTGCCGGAGCCGGTCTGCCAGACGACCAGCGGAAAATGGTCGTCGAGCTTGCCGTCGATAACCTCATCGGCAGCCTTGACAATCAGGTCGCCCTTTTCTTTGGGCAGGGTGCCCAGTTCCATGTTAACCAGGGCGGCGGACTTTTTGAGGATGCCGAAAGCCCGGATCAGTTCGCGCGGCATGCGTTCGCCGCCGATGCGGAAGTTCATCAGAGAGCGGGCGGTCTGGGCGCCGTAGTAGCGGTCGGCCGGGACTTTTATTTCGCCCATCGTGTCGGTTTCTACGCGGTATTCCATGGTATCTCCCATACTCTTGTGATAAGCTTTGCTATATGAGAACGACTCTGGGAATATAGCAATTCGGCGGTCGGCCGCAAGCGGGTTTGTGTAATTTTTCACATGGGGAGCCCGAAGAGTCCACTTCACCCGTGGTCCTTCATCCAATCGTCAGCCATCATTATTCATGGTTGTTTTGCCGGACCCGGGCGTCTATCATAGAAACGAAGATCTTGAATTACAGCAGGAAGGCGTAATAAATGATGCGTTTCAGCGGGATGACCGGTGGTCGGGTTCATTTGATCATAACGCTGCTGGTACTGACCTTACCGGCAAGTCCGGGCGGGGCCGAGCCGGTGAGTGGGGAACCCAAGGAGAATCTCTTCAATGTTGCCGTCCGGGTTGGTGGCAGTACCACATGGCTGCGCCTGGGCGACTATTACCGCGGGACCAGCACCGCCTTCGGCTGCGATGCCGACCTGATGGTACGGCTGTCCAGAAGAGTCGCGCTGAAAGCCGCGGTCGGCAAAGCGGGCTTCAAGGCCGAAACCGACCCGGCGGTAATCAGCGCCGACCGATCCACCGAATATATATACCGCAACTACGACGTCTCGGCATGGCGCTATTTCCTGTCTGGCCAGTACAGCTGGGACTGGTTGTTCAAGCGCCTGGCCCGTAAGGGCCTGGGGAGAACGATAATAGGCGTCAGTTTCGGAGTGGGTATAATCACCCACAAGCAATCGGTCGACGGTGTGATGTACCCTGAAGGCGCTGCTGTGTCCGACACTCAAACCAAGTTCGCCTTGACGATTGGTACTTCCTATACCCAGATGCTTGGCGGGCGAATCGGTATGTATGTATTAAGTGAGACCGATATCGTTTTCCTGGGCGATCCGGCTGACGCTGAAGTCCACTGGAGGGAAGACGGCGGCGTCGCCACCCTGGATCACCTTCGTTTCGGGCTGACTTATGTCTTGTGGTAATAGCGGTCCGGGCGCGCTAAGACTTTTCTTCGTCGTCGACAATCTTCGACAGTATCTGTGAGACCGGCACGGAGCCGTCGCCCAGCTCTTTCATCTGCGGGAAGAAGATGACATCACGGATAGAGTGCTGGTTGGTTAGAATCATTACCAATCTATCGATACCGAAGCCAAGCCCGGCGGTGGGCGGCATGCCGTAGGTAAGGGCGGTGACGAAATCATCGTCGAGGGGCTGGGCTTCCTTGTCGCCTTCCGCGAGAGCTTTCCCCTGCTGCATAAAGCGCTGGAGCTGGTCAACGGGGTCGTTGAGTTCACTGAAGGCGTTACCGGTTTCCAGCCCGGCCACGAACAGCTCGAAGCGCTCGGTCAGGCGCGGGTTATCGCGGTGCTTTTTGGCCAGGGGTGAGATTTCGACGGGGAAATCGGCTATGAAAGTGGGTTGAATCAAGGTCGGTTCGACCCGGACCTCCCAGACCGCCTCGACGACCTTGCCCCAGTTGATAAGCTCTTCACCTTCTACATCGATATCGGCAGCGGCCTTCCTGGCGTCTTCGTATGACATCTCGGAGAAGTCAATTCCGGTTTGTTCTTTGATCGAGCCGAGCATGGTGATCCATTTGAAGGGCGGCTCGAAGTCTATCTCATGGTCGCCATAAGGAATCTTGTAGGTGCCGTGAATTTTGTGAACGACTTCACGGAGCATTTTCTCGAACAGGGCAGCCATGTCCCTGTAGTCGGCGTATGCCCAGTACATTTCGATCATGCTGAATTCCGGGTTGTGCAGGCGGTCCATGCCTTCGTTGCGAAAGTCCTTGCAGTACTCCCAGACCTTGTCGTAGCCGCCGATGATGAGCCTTTTCAGATAGAGTTCATCGGCTATGCGCAGGTACATGTCGCGGTCGAGGCGCATGTAGTGGGTCTGGAAGGGGCGGGCGTTACCGCCGCCGTAGATAGGCTGGAGGATCGGGGTCTCGACCTCGAGGAAACCCTCGCTGTCCAGAAAGTCACGGATGGCCTTGATAATCTGCGAGCGCTGTATGAAAGTCTCGCGGACTTCCGGGTTGACGATAAGGTCAGCGTACCGGCGGCGGTAGCGTTGTTCTTTGTCAGTCAGGCCGGAGTGTTTGTCGGGCAGCGGATGCAGGGCCTTGGTCAAAAGCTCGAACGAACTGACCCTGAGGGTCCGCTCGCCGGTTTTGGTGACGAACAGGCTTCCCTCGCAGCCGATAATGTCGCCGAGGTCGAGGGTGTTAAACAGGTCAAACTGGTCCTGCCCGACCACGTCGAACTTGAGGTAAATCTGAATCTGTCCGGAGCTATCCCGCATATGGGCGAAGAACGATTTGCCCATCTTGCGCTTGAGCATGATGCGTCCGGCCAGGCGGATGGCGGTTTCTTTTTCGGCCAACCGGTCAAAATCCGCCAGTGCCCGGTCGATGAGGTGCGTTCGTTCATACCGGTAGGGGTAAGAGAGAACGTTCTTGTCCGAGAATTCGCGCACCTTATCGCGGCGTATTTTCATCAGCTCCGCCAGGGGCATCTGGGGAGCATCGGGCTGCGTGCTGTTTTTCTTTTCGTCCTTTGCCATAAGCCGATTGCCAATTCGAGCGCCGGGCATCAGCGGCGTTTGCGGCCGGTGCGACCGAGCCTTTTGTCGAAGGCCTTCTTCACCTCGGGCGGAACCAAATCGGAGATATCGCCGCCGTTAATGGCAACGTCCTTCACGATCGTCGACGAGAGATAAACCCACGACAGAGCTGGCATGAGAAAGACGGTTTCGGTTTCGCGGGCCAGTTTGCGGTTCATGAGGGCCATCTGGAACTCGTATTCGAAATCGGAAACGGCCCTGAGACCACGGATGATAGCGGTGGCCTTGAGTTCTTTGGCGAGGTCGGCCAAAAGGCCTTCGAATCCAACCACGGTGACGGTGTGGTTGTACGCTTTCTTCTTGACGGCTTTTTCCAGAAACTGAAGGCGCTCCTGGAAATCGAAAAAGGTATCCTTGCCGGAGTTCATGGACACGGCCACGACGACCTCATCGAAAAGATGGGTGGCTCGTTCTATCAGCGACATATGGCCGTTAGTGACAGGGTCAAAAGTCCCCGGATAGACGGCCCGGCTCACTTTTGCCTTCTTTGGCACAACACTCCAAGTGTTAACAGGTTGGGAATATCGGACGCTAAGATATAAAAGAACCGGTTGATTGGCAACCTTAATTGGCGGTCAGGCCCAGGGCGACCAGGTACCGCTCGGCGGGGACGTCACCAGGGTCGACCCCGGCCTTGAAGAAACCGGTATTGACGGCGGGGGTAGTCACTTCTATGGAGAACTGGTTCTCCAGGGCGGTTTTAAGGCTCTGACCGAAGTTTTCGCCCAGCGCAACCATCCGCGACATCGGGGTGGTGATACCGCTTTGAAAAAGCGAGGCCTTTTTGTAGCTCAGCAGTGTCTTGAGTTCCGCCGCCACCGTGCGGCAATCTTCCGTTGAGCTCAGTTCCCCGCCGCCCACAGGGATACCGATCAGATCAACTGTTTTCCCGCGGTAGATAAGGGCCATCGAAACCGACCGGCCGGTGAAATCGGCCAGGCACACGAAGTCGCCCCCTGTCTGTCGGCAGAAACCGAGATAGCCCTCAGCCAGCGCGGCAGCCCGCATCCGGTACCGGGGGGCGGCCAGTGCGGGCATATGTTCTTCCCCCCGAAGCCAGCCCGGCTCCCGGTCGAGCAACTCCCGCCGGAGCATGAGTCCGACGAAGCGATTCTCAATGGCAGTCGGGATGATGTCGAAAAGGAACCGGTTTTCGTCTTCGAGAGCCGACTGTGACATCTCGAATCGCGCCCGGGTCATTATGTCACCGGAGTTGGCGCTGAGCGACAGGGGCTTTACAATGACGCGGTCATCGGCTACCGACACAGCGACGCGACCCCCCTGCAGCAATTGATGTTCCGCCGCCTCGCCTGTTTCAATAGTGGTCAGGACCGTGACCTCGGGACGGCCGGTACCGTACTCGACGCGAGCGCCGTAAAGCGATGCGCCGAGCACCTCAATGCCTATCCTGGTGTCCCCGTCGGTCAATATTTCTTCACCCGCAGATAAGGTTTTATGCGCTCGTACAGTCTGGGGCCGATACCGCGAACCTCGGTGATATCGACCTCTCTCTCAAACCGCTTGTTGCGGCGATAGGCGACAATGCGATCAGCGAGAACACGACCGATTCCCGGCAACAGCTCCAAAGAATCGGCGGGGGCATCGTTGGGGTCCAGAACAAAGACACCGGTAAACAGTTGCCGGTCGTCGCCAATGATGACCTCGAGCGGCGCCTGCTCGGGCGGGGTGGCGTAGGTGCGAATCAAAAGGTAACCGCCCATCACCAGAGCGGTGCCGCACAAAACGGCCAAAAATCTAAGCTGCCCGGGCGTGAAATCGAAAAAACGATTCATCGGGTCTAATGGGCTGGACCATCAATCAACAGCCGAAATATACCCGGTGGTCGTCCCGATTTCAACCACTAAGCTGGAGTTGAAAGAGGCCGAGTACGGTTATTTTTCGTCCTGGAGTTTTTCCGGATCGCTGAGAGTACCGGATACCTGAGAGAGAATCTTGAAGTCCTTGAGGCGGTTGTCAGCGTCAAGCCCCCACCCGGTAATCACATCGTCGCCGCGCGTTATCCTCACGAAGGCATCGGTCTTGATCCGATCGGTATTGGAGTCCCACCAGAGGTATTCGGTTTCGAGGCGGGTGCTGTCGTCGGTGACCACGACAACATTGCCGTAGATGTTCAGCAGGCCCCGGTCTTCCCTGATTATGCCGGAGTCACCGGTGACTTCGGTCGAGACCAGACCGGTGGAGTCATAGATGTCGATATCGAGTTTATATGCGACCAGCGAATCCTGTTGCTCGAACTGGAACATCTTCTCCGATATGATCTGACTGGTGACGCGTCCCTTGTTGTACAGGTAAATCGTGGCGCCGCTGACCTCGGAATCGGGCCGGAAGAGACTGTCCGACTGGCCGTCGATACTGCCGGTATTGCTCTGCTGCCCACCGCAGCCTGCCAGCAACCCGGCCAGGCAGAATACAATCAGGAGGGGATTGTGGGATATTCTCAGCATGGCTTTCATCTTCTTATAAGAATGTCGGCGCTAAAAGTCCAGATTTTTGCCAAAATGTCAAGCGGTATTTTGGGGCGGGGTGCGCCAGCGGTTGTGAAGCCAGATCCACTGGGCCGGCTGCGGGCTGATAATCTCTTCCAACGCCTTGGTACACTTGCGAGTAACGTCGCGAACAGCATCTTCTTTGGACAGGCCCGGCGCAGCCGTTACCTCAGGCCTGATGACCACCCGGTAGCGGTCCTTTTCGGTTCTGAGGCAGGCCAGGGGTACCAGCGCCGCGCCGGTTCTCAGGGCCAGCATGGATTGCCCCACGGGCGTGTTGGACAGCCGCCCGAATGCAGGAAGGTGCATACTGCGGACTCGCTGCGAATCAGTGTCGATGAGTACCCCGACAACTTTGCCCTGTTTCAGCCAGTCCAGGAGCAGTCGGGGAGAGTCGGTGGTGGCGAAATTGCGCAGGCCCATGGCCTCGCGATTGGCCACGAGAAGGCGGTCCAGGCGAGGGTCATACAGCCGCCGTCCGATCACGGCGACCTCATAGCCGCAGGAAGCCATGTACACGGCCAGCAGCTCGAAGTTGCCGATGTGGCCGGTGACACCTATGACGCCCCTGCCCCGCCGATGGGCGGCGTCGAAATGCTCCATGCCCTCGGCATCGACAAGCGGCCTTATCTCGGACTGAAAGTGTTTGCGAAACCTGACGACGTCGGTGAGGTTCTTGCCGGTGTTGATAAAGAACTTCCGACCGACAGCCTGTTTCTGGATAGGCGTGAAGCGGTCACCGAAGGCCAGGGTCAGGTGGCGCGATATCCTGTAACGGTCTTTCGGCAGAAGCCGCCACGCCAGCAGGCCAACGAAGCTGCCGATGAGCAGCGCCAGCGTTCGGGGAACGGCGTTGAGTATCCGAATCAGCCAGAAGGAAAGGTGATAGACGGCGCCGCGTTTTATTTTCTTTCGGAGAGTCATCACAATAAAGGCACGTCACCGGGACCGACAGCGTGCGATTTGGGCTACACAAGCTTTGACTTCAGTATATCGTGCAGATGGATGATGCCGGCCAGCCGGCCCTCGGCATTGACCGTGGGCAGTTGCGTAATCGAGTGTTTTTCCATAAGGGCGAGAGCCGAGTCCAGAACGGCATCGACCGATATCGTCTTGGGATTCTTTATCATCACCACCGAGGCGGTCAGCTTGTAGAAATCATCCTGCTTTTCGGCTAGACGCCGAAGGTCACCATCGGTGAATATCCCGGCCACGCGGCTGTCGTCGTCGAGCATAACGACGCAGCCGAGACGTTTGCCGGTCATTTCGAGAATCATCTCTTTCATGGTGGCATCGTGGTCGACAAGAGGCACGCGCTGGCCGGTGTGGTGAAGCTCGCCGACCTTCTTGAGGAGGCGTTTACCGATAAATCCGCCGGGATGAAGGCTGGCGATGTCGGAGGCTGAGAAATTGCGCGCTTTGAGAAGAGCGACGGCAAGGGCGTCACCCATGACCATGGAGGCGGTTGACGACGAAGTGGGCACGAGATTGTTGGGGCAGGCTTCGCGCTCGACGGAGCAGTCGAGGGTTATATCGGCCCGCTGACAGAGCTCGGAATCCAAGGTACCACAGAGGACGATAATCTTCACACCGAGGCGACGGGCGGTTGAAATCAGCATTTCCATCTCGCCCATGTGCCCCGACTTGGAGATGGGCATGAGGATATCTTCCTTGCGCATGAGGCCGAGATCACCGTGCATGGCTTCGGCGGGATGAAGAAAGAACGAGGGAATGCCGGTTGAGTTGAAGGTGGCGACGATCTTTTTGCCAATCAGTCCGGATTTACCCATGCCGGCCACGATGACGCGGCCGCGACAACGGAGAATGGCATCCACGGCGCGGTTGAAATTGTCATCAAGGCGGTCGGCCACGGCGGCGATGGCGTCGGCCTCGATTTTGAAAACCTCGCGAGCGTAATCTTTCAAATCACTCATATCACAAAACTCTTGGGATCGATGTTAACGGCCTGGAAATAACACTCGAGAACTTCCCTGACAGCGCCTCTGCCGCCGGCTTTTTCTGTAACATAGTCAGCCGCCGCGAGCAGTTCGGGCGCTGAGTCGGCGACGGCGATGCCCAGACCCGACTTAACGACAAGGGGGATATCGAGAATCTCGTTGCCGACGAAGGCCACCTGGTCGAAGCTGAGCTTCAGCCGCTCGACGAGGGGCGTTATAATCTCCACTTTGTCCTTCATCCCCTGCATGATATGCTTTACGCCCAGGTCCCTCATGCGACTGTCGGTGGCGGGCGAATAGCGTCCGGAAACTATGGCCAGCTCAAGACCGGCGCGAAGAGCCAGCACGATATAGAGGCCGTCCGATATGTTGAAACGTTTGAGCTCGAAACCGTCGGGGCCGAAATAGATGCTGTCGTCGGTTAACACCCCGTCCACATCCAGAGCCAGCAGCTTAATGGATTTCAGTTTCTCGATAAAACGGTCGCGCGTCACGGTGGGCATAAAACGAAAACCTTCGTTAAGGCAATTTGATGATTTTCATTACTTCGTCAAGCAGCCGCTCCATGTCGTCGAGCGGAAGCATTGCCCCGGCGTCCGAGAGAGCCTCGGCCGGCCGGGGATGGGTTTCGACAAAGAGACCGTCGATACCGACGGCGGCAGCGGCCCGGGCCATGGGGATGATAAACTCCGGCTGGCCGGAGGAAACCCGCCCGGCGGCGCCCGGAAGCTGCAGAGAATGGGCGGCGTCGAAAACCACCGGCAGGCCGGTCTGTTTCATGATGAGCAGGGAGCGAAAATCAACCACCAGGTTACGGTATCCGAAGGTGGTGCCGCGTTCGGTGAGCATGACCTTTTTTGAATTGGCCTTGGCGGCAATTTTCGACATGTCCTCCGGCGCCAGGAACTGACCCTTTTTGATGTTCACCCAGCGCCCGGTAGCGGCCGCTTCAACCACGAGAGACGTCTGGCGGCTGAGAAAGGCCGGAATCTGCAGGATGTCGGCTACCTTCGCGGCGGGCTTGATTTCGGCGGTTTCGTGGATGTCGGTCAGAACGGCCAACTGGTATTTGTTCTTGACCTTCTCGAGCGTTTCCAGTCCCTTTTCCAGGCCGGGTCCGGCAAAAGAGTCGCCCGAGAGACGGTTGGCTTTCCGGTAAGAGGCTTTGAATACGTACGGAAGGTCGTACCGGCGTGCCAGGGCGGCCACTTTTTCCGCCACCTCGAAGCACATATCTTCGGATTCGATGACACAGGGACCGGCTATCAGAAAGAACCGCTTCTGCTCAATCTGCTGCAGGGTGTCTTCTGCCATAGGGGGAAATATAAAGGCCGTCAAGGAAAAATCCAGCGATAAATGCCAGTCGTAAAAGCGCTTCGGGACAGGGAATCACGGCTCCAGGCGGCGGAGATGCCACTTGATGCGGTCACCGCTGCGGGTTATGTAACGGTCGGACGCCACCTGGGCCATGGTGTCATTGACCGAATAAACCCAGAAAAGGCGTGACGCGCCGCCGATGGAATCAATAGCCGTAACGAACACTCCGGCCGCGGTAGAGAAATAGTCAACCTGATGTTCTGCCATGAGGATATCTAAAACGCTGAGCGAGTCCCGTCCGGTCATTTCGATAATCAGGCTGTCGTGGAACGCAACCGTGGCAGCCGAGTCACGTCCGGGATCGTCGGCCTCGGCGAGATCATCGGTGCCACTGCCGCAAGACAGAAACACCGAGGACAACACAAGGGTCAGGACAAGGAATAATCGCCTATATCGCACCATACCAACTCGCTATCATGGCATCGTTATGGCATTTAAAGTAAAAACAGGCGCAAATAAAAGTTGTTTTTTCGGCTCAAAGCCGAATATACTGGCGCAAACACGGTAAAGTTTGCAGGGAGGCTATATGGATTACGGCAGGCTCGTAACAAGGTCGTTCGAGATAGCGTGGAAATACAAGTCGCTCTGGATATTCGGTCTTTTTGCCGGCGGCGGCTGGTCCAATCTAAATTTTGATATCCCCACTAGGAAATCATATTCATTCGACACACCCGGACTGGAAAATATTCTGGATATCTCCCCCGAGAAGATCGTGATGTTTGCGATCGCTGTGGTGACGGTGATAGTAGTGATGATTCTGCTCAGTTTCATTTCGGAAGCCGCCCTGATCGATTCGGTGAACCGGATTGACCGTGGCGGCAGGTATCGTTTTATGGACGCCTTTTCCACCGGTATCGACTTTTTCCTGCGGTTTCTGGGAGTGTTTCTGCTGGGTGTGTTTACCGGCATCGTGTTTACGGCGATACTGGCTCTGGCGGCGGTAATCTTCTTCAAGATTCACACGGCCATGGGGATTCTGTCTTTACTCGCAATAATACCGCTATTTCTGTTGGGATCGTTTGCGATATTCAGCCTCATCGTGCTGACCCAGCGGGTGATGGTGGTACGCAACGTGTCGATCGGCGACGCTCTGGAGGAAGCTTACCTCCTGTTCAGAAGGAATCTCTCGAAAACCGCCATCGTATTCCTCATATACATCGGCCTGGCGATTCTTCTGGGTATTGCCGCCGTGATAATCTGGGCAATATTCAGCATACCGATAGCAGCCCTGGGACTGGCGGCGCATATGGAGCCGATATCAGCGTTCTTTGCGGCCCTGATTGTCGGCCTGCCGGTATCGCTGGTGCTGGGCGGTTTCCTGGGGGTGTTTTTCAGCAGCCTGTACACCCTGTTCTATTTCCAGCTGGTCGAGCCGAAGGGGGTAGCGGCGCCGCAGACGCCGCCGGCATCGGCGACAGTGTAAGCGCCTTTTTACCTTGCCATCGGCGGCGGGCTGCCGTTTATTTTGCATCGCGATGCGAGCGATCCTGATCAGCACTCTGCTTACCGCGTTTCTGACAACGGCTGCGACCGGGCAGGAAACGTATTATTCCATATTCAGTTACCGTTATTTCATTCCCAAGGTGAGAATCAACGACCGCTCGGTCGATCTGCAGGAGAACGTCCTTAGGGAATTCTACCGCGAGCGCTCGGCCAGCCGGGATATGCGCTGGGTGAGTGAAAATGACAGCGTACTGGTAGCCTTCTGGCAGCAGAAGGGCGACACGGTTTTGCATATACTGCGGGAGTATTCGGGAATCGAGTGGCACGAGTCGGAGTTCGATATTCACCTCGTACGATATTTCCCCAGCCTCGGTTCGTCGGACCCGCTGATTATCCCGGCAGGCGGCATCACGCGCAGCTCGGTAATTGAGGCGGCCCCCGAGGGCAACCGGATGCTGCTCAATATCGTGTTTCAGCTGGCCAAACGGATGATATCCCAGGGGTACCAGCCGGAGGACTCGCTCTATCTGTCGGTGGCCTATCACCCCCTGGTCAGGCACGGTCCTTACCGTCTGGACAACCTGGCGATGCTGCTGGCGATGTATACCTGCTGGAACATGCTGGGTATCGATTCGACGCAGGATGCATACGAATCGGCCTTCTGGAGAAACAACTTCCGCGGCCGCGAGATTTTTGAGAAGTACTTTCTCGACAGCTGGGTACTCACGCCCGACCGCACGCTGGCCGACTGGATCGCCGCGGAACCGCCCAACTCGCAGCTGGTCACGGTGACCAGGACGCCGCGTCGCCGCCGACCGATCGGCCAGAGCGGTCCGAGGACTTTTATCGAGGATATACCGCTGAAGGGGCGTTTGGGTTTCTCGGTCAGGACGGGCGACGGCGGCCGCATGGTTGTAGATAAAATCGATGTTTACCGGCTGGCCTACGCCTGCGGTTTGCGAACGGACGATGTGATCCGCCGGGTGGACGGACGGGTGGTGAGAAACCACAAGCAACTGGTGGAATATACGCTGGCGGGACTCGAGCGAGGCGGGGCGACGGTGGAAATTGTGCGTGAAGGAAACCCGTCGGAGGTGGTGCTTCAACCGATCCTGCTTATGGACGAGTTCGAGGACGAAATTATTCCGCCGGGTTTGGACAGCCTGCAGCAAGACTCCACAGAGCAAGATTTCGAGGAATACTGAGTGTAATTGCGGGCAGCGAAATATCGGAGGCCAATAGAAGAAGCGACCCTGCCCGCCAAGGCAAAGTCGCTTCTATTATTTACATCGGTCCGAATCTCAGGTGACCGTTTCCTCGGTTTTGCTGTCGGCATCGGAGCCCAAGGACTGCTCCACCTGTTTTTGCTGTTTCAGCTCCTCGTACCAGGCGGGATGGTGAAGCTGCACTTCGCTTACGGTCATCTTGCCGGTCAGCCATGTGAACGACATCGGGTACTGCTCCGGATGGAACATGACAAAGAAGAAGTGGAAAATGGCAATGGCCAGAGTGGCCAGCCAGGCCTCATAGAAGTGAATTGTCTCGGAGATCTTAACGACCCACGGCGGGAGGAAGGAGGTGAAGAAGGTCGGATACCAGAGGATGAAACCGGTGAAGGCCATAACGAAGGTACCCCATACCAGCGCCCAGTACTCGGCCTTCATGGTGTAGTCGTAGAAACCGAACTTGGGTTTTTCATCGATCATACCCAGATGGTAGCGCAGGTTTTGAAAGATCTGAGCGATATCGTTCTTGACGGGCAGTAGTTCCTTGAACTGATAACGGCCGCGCTTGGTGAAGAACAGGAAGAGAGCGTGGTGCGCGGATATGTACAGCAGCAGGAAAGCGGCAATGCGGTGGATGACGGAGCGGGCGTTTTCAAAGATTCCGAAGAAATTCAGGACCGACACCCACCAGGCATCGGGATAGCGGAGCGCGAATCCGGTTATCACCAGTACGATGAAGGCAATGGTAACGATCATATGCTGATAAACCATGTTCCCGCTGAACCTCTGCACCTTGGGCTGCGCCTTGGTGGCCCGGCTTTTCAGGATTAGATACCTCCCGAGAATTATCAGGTTGTGGGTGAGCATGGCGCCGACGATCAGGACGATGGCCACGATGTAGATCCATTTGACAATGTTATCCAGGCGATTGAACTGCGCATAGGCGGTCTTGTGGGTGTAACTCGAAGCGAAGGCGTAGTTGGCGTTGATATGGCACTTCTGGCAGGTCGCCGTCAGGTTATTCGGATGAATAGACGAAGCCGGGTTGGCAGACGGCAAGATATCGTGAGCTTTGTGACAGGAGGCGCAGTTGGCAGCCTTGATGGAGCCCCCGTGAATGGCCAGACCGTGGTACGAGTCCTGATAGGAGGTAAAGCGGTCATCGCCCAGACCGAATTTCTCCACTATGAGGGGGTCGTTGTGGCATTTGCCGCAGACATAATCGGAGAGATTGGAGGCGTTTACCGGGGAGCCGGGGTTGTCGATCTCCAGGATTTCGTGCTCACCGTGGCAATCGGCGCAGTTGGGGCTGTCGAGAATTCCCAGGGCGAGGGCCTTGCCGTGAATACCGCGGTTGTACTGGATGTAGATGTCGTTGTGGCACTTAGAACACGTGCTGGGAATGTTCATCTTATTGACCATCGACGCGGGATCCGAGGCCTTCTTCAGGTTATGCATGCCGTGACAGTCGTCGCAGGAAGCCGCGGACCCGATGCCCTTGGCGATGCCCTCGGCGTGGATACCGCGCATATACCGGTCAAACGAATCGGTAATTCGCACATCAGGGTCGTCGGTAAGGACCTGCTTGTGGTGACACCGGGAGCAGGTGTAAGGCAATTTCTTGGGCGAGGTCCAGGCCTCGGGGTGCAGTTGCGACAGAGTGTTGTGGCTGTCATGGCAGGAGGCGCAGGTAGGGGCGTTGGGGTTGTGGACGGCCAGGCCGTGAGCTGAAGACTTGAACACCTGTCCGGCTTCGACGTGACATTCCGACGAGCAATCGGCCGACGCCAGCCGCTCCTTATGCGGGTATTCTTCAATGCCCCGCAAGTCGGCGTGACAGTCGACACAGCCCATACCGCTATGCACCGAGGCGTTCATGGCGGCCGCATTCACGTACATGCTGACCTCAACACCCTTACTATTGATGCCGGTCAGGTCGGGGTCCTCGTGGCAGGCGAGGCAGGTTTCGTTGTCATCCTGACCATGGGCGCTGAAGCATATCAGTGAAGCAGCCAGCGTAAAGGCTCCAAGCAGTTTCAAAACCTTCATGTTTGCATCCTCTTTATATCAAGCAGCGTATCTTATTTATCATTCGTGGCAGTCGGCGCAAATAGACTGCTCTATTTTTGTTACGCCATGCTTTTCGGTATCGTGGCAGTTCTGGCAGCCGAGCTCAAATTCAGAAACATGTAGAGTATGAGGAAGCTCATCGCCGCGGTAGCTGACCACTTCGGGATTGAAGGCTTTGCCGTGACAGAAGGTCACACAACTGTTTTCCGGCTGAATACCCGAGCCGCGATCCGGTGCCTTATAAGAACCGTTAATAGCTCGCATCGCCTCTTCGAAAATATCGGCACTCCTGTTTAACAAGTAAAGGGAATATTGAATATTGTGGGGAATATGTCCCTCGCGGACGAAGGCGTAATTCTCGTCGATGGAACTGAGGGCGGCGCGCACCTTCTGGCGATTCCGGCTGCTGCCGCCGGAATTGCGATAGTCCTGCCATGCGTTCCGTGCAAATGATTGATAATCAGTCAGTACCTTCCGGCTTCCCTCGAGCCAATTATCGAACATGAGATCGTAATCCTCGCCGTGGCAGGTGATGCACGAGCGGCGCCCGGCTTCCTTTTTTTCCTGATGGGCCAGAATCTCGCCTTCGGGCGTCACATGCGTGTGGCAGCCGGTGCATGAAACCTGCGCCGTGAACATGTCGCTGGGCATGTCCAGCGAGTCACTGCCGCCGATGCCCATATACAGCTGCTTGGGTAGATTGTGCTGTCTGATGTGGCAGCTTTCGCACGCCACTTCCAGGGCACTGGCCATGGTGAAGTTGCCATGCTCGATATCCGAGTGGCACCTGTAACAGTCAATGCCGTTTTCACCGACATGCGTGTTATGAAGTTCCGTTCGCGAGAACTGCTCCCTGAGTCGCTCGACGTGACACGCATGGCAGGCCGATTCGACCACCGAGCCGTCGCCCCGAACGATTTGCACATGACACTGTTTGCACTCAACATCCAGCTTCAGGTAGGGCTCGTGGTCGAAGACGAAGCCGCTGTGTTCAACCTGCCGGGCGGGCATGCCGTGACAGGCGTTGCAGCCGGTAACGGCCTCACCCAGACCGGCGTCTTTAAAGTGACAGACGAAACAGCTTCTGTCGTTGACGACCATGTGGCCCTGGATATCATTGTCGTACTGCACAATCTGGTTATGGCAGGAGGTGCACCGAAGACGTCCGCCACGCAGGTCCTTTCCGAGATGAGCGTTGTGTTCGAAGAGGATATTTCCGCGGAATGTGATCCCCACATCGAGAGACTCCCGGTCGTGACAGCCGGAGTTCAGGCAGCTTTCATCCGAAACCATTGCTTTGGGGCGGCGGTCGTAGGTATCGGTCCAGTACTTGACGGCCGACACGGCCAGATCGAGGGCGCCGTAATCGTGGCAGGCGACGCAGTCGACGTCCGCGTGGGTGGAGGCCTGCCAGTGCCGGACGTAGGGGTCCATATAATGACAGGTGTTACAGAAGGACGACTGGCTGGTCTTGTAAGAAAAAACGAGACCGGCCGCCACCAGAATTATCAGGCAGGCCCCGGCGAAGATGACCAGCGTACGCCAGTGCCGCTTCAGGAGCGCCCATATATCGCGGAGGAAGGTGATCATTCCGTCGCCTCCTCAGTGTCGGCTACCTTCAGTTTCTCTTCGACGATGCGGGCCGATTGGGACTCCATTATTTCAGCGTATTCCAGCGGGTGGTGATGCTTCATCTCATCCTCAGTGAGCTTGCCGTGCCACCAGACCCAACTCATCGGGAAGACATCGGGGTTGAAATGCACGTTGTAGAAGTGCCAGATAACGATAGCCAGGGTGGCCAGAAGCCCCTCGTCGGAATGGGCCTCGCGGCCGATATCGAAGAGGTACTTGGGGAACCATTCTTTGAACCACATAATGAGGCCGGAGCCGATCATGATTACCATGCCCCAGTAAACAGCCCAGTAATCGAACTTTTCGATGAATGAAAAGCGGCCGAATTTCGGCGGTGAGGGGCGGCGCCCGAAGAAATAGAGAAGGGTCTGGAAGAAGTTCTTGATATCTTTCGGGCGCGGCATCATCAGAAAGAAGTCACGACGGCCGTCGCGAGAGAAGGTGATATAGAAAAGGTGCCAGACACCGACGATAATCAGGCCGACGGCGCCGACGCGGTGGATCAGGGTGGAATTCTGCAGGCCCCCCAGAAGGTCGATGATGATGAATTTTGAGATGGCCAGTTCGGGGAACTTGAGCGGCATGCCGGTTATGATCAGGATAATGACGGAAACGAACATGAGAGCGTGCTGCAGGCGGAAGTTGACGCCGAAACGCTGAAAGGTGCGCTGGGGAGTTTCTTTTCGTTCCTCGTAGGCGCGGCCGGGGCTGAGTTTGGTGACGGCTTCATTGAGGAGCACACTCACCTCGAAACTCAGCCGACGCCGGGCCTCGGCCGTCATTTCATCGACTTGCTCCAGGCGGTCTTCGTCGGGCTCGGCGATAGTGGCGGCGTCCTGAACGATATCCTCCGCCAGCTCGGAGATTAGGGATTCGCGTTTGCTTTCGGCGGGGTTGCTGGAGTCGGTCATGACGTTAAGGCCTTACTTTTGCCCCCGGGCAGCTTTAGCTCGCCGGAAAAGGTCGAGAATTATAAATATAAACAGCCCGGCCAGCACCGACACGGTCAGGACCAGAAAGCCCCGCGAAATGTAATAAAGGAACCCGGACTCCTCGCTAGAGGGGTCGATGTGGATTCTTCCCGAGGTGAATCTGGCACTGGCCTCGGGATGGCAGCCTTCCTTGCCGCAGGTTCCGGGAATATTAGCCGGATTTATCGATGACTTCGGGTCGACCTGCGAGCGTATATCGTGATACCCGTGACACGAGGCGCAGTTGGCGACCATCATGTTTTCCATCAGTTGCGCCACTCCATGGAACGATTCCTCGAAAGTGGCGATCCGGTCGGTCTTAATACCGTACTTGGCCACCACCCCCATGGGGCCATGGCAACCGGAACAGGTCTCGGTGACGTGGATGGGTGAGACTCTCGAATCCAGCAGATCCGGACGTTCGATATTGTGTTCACCATGGCAGGAAGTGCAGACGGGCGAGTCCGTGTTTCCGAGCTCGACGGCGCTGCCGTGCACCGATTCCCGATAAGTGGCATAGATATCAAGATGGCAGGTACCGCATGTTCTGGGTATGCTCTGACGGTAGAATTTCGATTGGGGCAGGTCGTGGCGCAGAACATCATGGCTCCCATGGCAGTCCTGACAGACCGGCGCTTTACGGTTGCCGCGACCTACTTCCAGACCATGAACCGAATGCTCGTACTGGTCGTACATCTCACCCTGTGGGGCACCCACCGGATTACCTGAATAATGACACCGCCGGCAGTTCACCTTGGCCACGGTCTTGTGTGGAATGTCAACGATATCGGCGTGGCAATCAGTGCATTTCTTGCCGGCGTGCACCGACGCCGCGATGACCGAGGTATCTATGTAGAGTGATACTCTGCGGCCGGTGGCTTCAATCTTGTGAT
Source organism: Candidatus Zixiibacteriota bacterium (assembly GCA_020346225.1). GTDB lineage: Bacteria > Zixibacteria > MSB-5A5 > GN15 > FEB-12. The sequence continues at coordinate 70,621 of CP070777.1, forward strand.
GGTCGGTCTTGCCGTGGCAGATAAGACACTTTTGCTCTCCCCGCACCGGGCCGGCGGCACCGAGAGCGACCAGAAAGTATATGACCAGCGTGCCGATTAGTTCTTTCTGTCGGGAGAAACGCGCCATCTCTATACCCTCTTTACCCGCCGCTTGTATTCCAGAACGCGATAGAGCACAAAGGCCAGAATAAGAATGGAGATGAACCAGATGTAGAACTTACGGACATAGAATTCCCCGCCGGAAGTCGGGTCGGTGGCGGAGGTGTGCACCTGTCCCTGGGCGAAATCCTGCGGCAGGTCGTCGTGACAGGAACCGCAGGTCTTCTCAATGTTGACGGTGTGGATGAGCGACCTTTCGTCGGACTGGGGATAGATATCGTGAACCCCGTGGCATGAGGCACAGTTGGCAACGGTGGTTTCACCCAGTTCGATGGCGGTGCCGTGGAAGGACTCGTTGAAAGTGGCAATGCGGTCGGCCTTGAGACCGAATTTGCCGACCACCTTCTCCGACGCGTGACAATCCGAGCAGGTCCTGGGGACATTGCCGGCGAAGACCTTTGAGGTCGGGTCAAGATGCGCCCGGATGTCATGCTCGCCATGGCAGTTGGTGCACGTGGGCGACTCCAGAGTGCCTTTGGCCAGGGCACTGCCGTGAACGGACGCGGTGTAATGGGAAGCGATTTCTTCGTGACAGCGACCGCAAGTGGCGGCTATGTGCGTTTTGTATAAGGGACTCTCCGGCTGGTCGGACGGCATGAACGAGTGGCCACCGTGGCAGTCGGTGCAGGCGGGGGCGCGCATGTTCCCTTCGGTCATGAGGGCTCGTCCATGGACCGAGTTCTCGTAGGCCTTGATCATCGGCGGTTTGGGCAGTTGCGTAAATTTTGCAGTGACCGATGCATCCTCGTGACACTTGATACAAACCGACACCGAATTCCGGTGGTTGACGGCTGACTCGGGGTCATCGACTGCTAGAATGGTGTGTCCGCCATGGCAGGTAACGCAACCGGGCACGTCCTCGACGGAGACCTCACGTCCGTGCATGTGCGGGGACACGCCGTAGGCTTCCGCAGCGTCGATATGACACCTGCCGCAGAGGACGTCGTGAGTGCCAACATGACGCAACTCCGGGTTGACGTTGTGGCAGTCATTGCAGCCGAGTTCAGCGTGAACGGAATTAAGCAAGACAGCCGGGTCCACCGCGGGCGCACCGGTAGAAACCTGGCCATGACATTTAAGGCACGGGTCGTCGGCCGCCAACACGGTCGCCGAGAGCAGAACCGCACCAACGAGAAATCTGATACCTGCCATACCCCTATCAACCCCTCTTCCAGACTGGCCGCACGTCACGGCTTCAGCCCGGGGCTCTCCAGTCGAATTATAGCCCGGAGCGGACCTGCGGCCAAATTAATCCTTTTCGAGCCCAATATAAGTAAATACTCACTAACTTCAAGCACTATTTTTCACAAGCCTTGCCCGCTAGCTAACTGCCCTAACGGCAATTTCTTAGCACGTCAATAGCCTGATTCCGGCGTGTGGCAATCGGTGCACTTGAACTCACGCCAAGCTTCATCTATATCTTCTGGGTGCTGGAAAGTCAAACCCGACAGATCATATTGCAGCTCCGAGACTGTTTCTGAAGGTCCCTGGGCAACAATAAGATGGCAGGTGGAGCAGTCGTTGGAAACCCCCTTACCGTCATCGGTCTCCATCGACCAATTATGGCATCGAAAGCAGCCGTCGTTGACAAAGTGACTCAAGTTGTTCTCCCGGACGCGGTAGTCGGTTTTCATCTCCGGGAAAAAGTTCTGGTTGTACACCTTGAGTAGAATATCGGTGGCTTTCTCAATTTCATGGCTGTCGTTGGCGGCCAGTTCGGGATAATTTTCCTTATAGTAGTCGACAAGTCCTTCCGAAATCGCCGCGTTAGCCTCTTCCCGGTCGCTGTATTCGTCATTGAGGAGCTCCAGGCCGACCTGCCGGATGTATTTTAATTCGGGGGATATCTGCCTTGTCGACAGGGCCAGGTTCAGCGCTGTGGCCGGCGCCAGGAACGAGTGGCTGGGTCGGTTGTGGCAGTCCATGCAGTCGAACAGCCGAATCTCTGTTTCAGGGTCTTCGAAATCAGGCGGTTCCAGGTCAGGATTGCGATATACAACCGTATCACCGTCAGCGGTGATAAGCTGGACCCAGCTGACCTCCCGTCGTTTTCTATCCGAGGCGACATAGTAGATGGTGTTGGATCCGATCATGTGCCAGTGGATGCCTTCGAGCCGTCCGGTGCGGGGGTTTCCGCCGCCGATTTTGACGAGCAGCTTTATGGTCCACGGGCTGTTATCCTCGTCGGTGCGGTAATAGGTGTGAGTGACCATTTTCTCGCCGTAGAACTGCCTCGGCCAGTGGCACTCCTCACAGGTTTCCTGAGCCGGTCGGAGGTTTTCCACGGGCGTTTCGATAGGCCTAGAGAACGTGTTCAAGGTCGTAGCCCACAGCTGCCGGATGCCGTCGACCTTCGACTTGACGTAGAACGAGGCTCCCGGGCCGATATGACATTCGACGCAGGCCACCCTGGCGTGGGCGGAGTTGTGATAGGTAACATTCTGGGGTTCCATCACGGTGTGACAGGTTTCGCCGCAGAAAGCGACGGAGTCGGTAGCCTCATAGGCTTTGGTGCCGCTGTAGGCGACCAGGAAAATAAGCACGGCCGACAATCCCAGAAACAGCCACAGGTTTCTCATATAGTAGGGGTCGCCGGGGTCTATGGAGAGATTGAACCGGACCGATTCGCCCCGACGCCGGGCGGCCCTCACCTGCAGCCACACGGCCAGCAGAAAGAGCAGGAAACCGACAGTGATAATGAAAGGCGCGATGACAAAGGTCACCAGGGAACGATAGGGGTTGTCGGTGGGGGCGGTGAGATCAATGACGAGCAGTATCAAAAACAGAAAGACACCGGCGGCAAACAAGGCTCCGCCGACCGCGGCCAGGGGATGTCTATAGAGCGTACGTCTTCTGCGCTGCTGCATAAATCATTTCTCGGAACAGTCTCTCAAATAGCGTCTCCACAAACTCCACTATTATACACTATCAGTTGAGTAGATGCCAAACCCTTTTTGGTAAAAGGCCGCACCACCCGGGGTGGTGCGGCCATCAGCACAAAGAAGCAATATCCAAGGGAAGATTTTTTCCCTAAAGCTGAATCCTCAATCCCGACCGGACGACAAACACCGCGCCGGTTTCATCGTCGTACACATAAGGCGCGTAGTCCCAAAGGGTTCCGAAAGTGCCGTCGGCCGTCCAAGTAACCTGCGGTGAGAGAACGTATTCGAACCCCAGCGTGAAGTTGATCAGCTCGAAATCCAAATCGGAGTAGAGAGGCATCTGTTCGAAGGTGAAGTCCTGATCCTCAAGTTCACCTTCGAGCCGATCCTCAACACCTGGCATGGCGACCTCTTGCAGCGAGGCCTCCGCCTTATTATAGGCCACCGTTGCCGAGAGGCGAAGGTCCGCAGCGGGAACGTAGGATGCTGTGATATACACGTTATGGGCTTTGGATTCATAATCGCTCATGGTATAAGCCGAGCCATAATGCTTTGCGTCGCCCACGGCGTCGCGGAAGATATGGCCCGCTCACCCGTCGAACAACGCCACCGTCACTGGCAGGCGCGATTTGTCGAGAGTGCCGGTGTACCCGGCGGCCAGAGTCCATTTGGCATTCGGGATGAAGTTCAAAGCGACACTCGGCTGCAGGGAGTGGTGCTTGACATCGAGCGAGTCCAGGTCACCGTTTTTGTCATAGGTGAACTTCGCGCCCAGGCTGAAGCTGAACCTGTCATTCGGGCGGTCGCTGAGTTTCCATTCAACCACGTGTTTGTCGGTGGGCAGCGAAGTGATATCCTGGTACCGGAGGTCTTCTCTCTGGAAATAAAAGATCCATTGAGAGACCGGTATAAGGGGTTCCAGGATGTCATTGCCGGCGGCTTCGAACAAACCCCTGGCGGAAACAAACGGGTTGGAGACCTTCTCGAAGCGATATTTGACCGCCGTCGAGAGCCGGAGTCCTTTGCGGTAGCGCAACCGGGCCTGGCCGGTCAGTTTCTCCGTGCTGGTTCCCTCGTTTACAAGCGGGTAGTCGTCGCGGTCGATCCGGTTGTATCCGGCCAGGACCGAAAGGGTGAGCCGGTTGGTAAGCCGGGAAATGACCTGGGCGGACAGCCTGGTATCCCACCGGTCAAGCGTGGAGATGCGGGTGTAATCGAAATCGGTTTCGTTCAGGTCAGCAGCGCCGTCGCGGAAGGTAGGCAGATCAATGTACGGGTCGCCCCCGATCTGCCGTGCGGCGGTGCCTTTGGTGACAAGTCTTGTTTTATCATTCAGTCTGACGGCGTAATTGGCGGCGCCAATAAGCGATTCGGTTGTTTCTCCGCTCTTTTTGTTCTTGGCCCGGGCATAGCCCAGCGAGCCGGTCATCCGGCCTTTGCCGAGGTCGGTTTTGAGGCGCACCCGGTGCGAGGTCTTCTCGGTGCGGGGCAACCTGCCGAAGACGAGCTCTTCGTCATCATACACAAGCCGGGAACTGAACTCGCCGGCGGCGGCGCCGCTTACCGGATTCTTGGCCGGGTCGTAGTAAGCGGAAACATCCGGCGCGTCCGAATCAAACAGCCTATACTGGAACCGGTAGCCCAGATCGAGCCGACCGAATTCGGCATCCAGGCCGGCTTCGAACTGGTGCTGAGCCTGATCAATTGTGCGGGTACGTGAGGTAACATGGCAACTGAAGCAATGGTTCGAGGCAATTGCCTGCTCGGTGCCGTCCTCGATAATGCTTCTGTGATTCAACGATAGACGCACGTTGTTTTTTTGCGAGAGCAGGGCCTGAAAGCGGGTCAGAATTTCGCGACGATGGATGTTATAGTCGGCGTCAGGGTCGACTATCTCATGCGTCAGCATCTTGCCTCCGGGGTTTCCCGTAGAGGCCAGATACTCTCGCGCTTCGAGGTTGGCCAGTCGATCCTGAGCGGTCTGATGAGTCAGCGAGCGATAGCGGGCGTTGAACCTGAGTGTATTTCCCACGGTGCCGCGCGCCTGACCGATGATGTTTTCTTCATCGAAGTAGTGCCCGTCCAGCCTGAAAGTAGTGTTATCGGAGCGCGAGAAATAGTTCAAACCGACTTCCGGTCCCCAGCCGTCGCCGCTCTTATCATACTCGCCGATCTTCTTGGGGCTGTCCTGAAAGTCGGTATACTGCGAGCCCAGCCAGACCGAGAGGTTCTCGGCAGCCTCATCTTCCCCTGCCAAGGCCGGGGCTGCGGCCAGGAGAAGGGCGAGGCTCATACAAAGCAATGTTTTCATTGTCTTCATCTCCTTCTCCTATCTGGTTAGAGCGTTGCCGCCGGACGATATTGCCTGAGAAGGCAAATCCGAACCGTGGATTTCGGTGTGGCACTGAGTACATTTGGTGAGCATGCCTTCTTTCCACGAGTCGGGCGTGGAACTTCCGGCACGCTGGGGTGCCTGCGGAGTTGAGAAATCGCCGTCAACGCTGACGACGGTGGCATGGAAGTGCATGGGGTGACAGCTCAGGCACAGGGCGGGCTCGGTCTGCTTGAGCAGGTTGTCGGCGACAGCGCCGTGCGGGTCATGGCAGATCAGGCAGTCTTCGTTGACGGGAGCGTGCTCATAAATGAAGGGGCCTTCCATCTCACCGTGACAGCTGAAACACAGTTCGCGGCCGGTGGCCTCGGCGGTAAGCCGGGCCGCTCCGCCATGCGGGTTGTGGCAGTCGTCGCAAACCAGTTTGCCCTCCCTGACTGGATGGTGCGAAGGCATATAGGCGGCGGCCCTCACATCGGCATGACAACCGTAGCATATGTCCGGCTGGGTGCATTTGGGAGCCTCTTCGTAGCCAACATGAACCGAGTGGCAGTCCGCGCAGCCGACGTCACCGGCGAGGTGCGCCGAGAACGGCCACTCGTCAAAGCCGCCGGTCCGATGACAGTTAAGGCAGAGAGCCTGGCCGCCAAACTGGTCCTGACCGGCCGGGTTGATGATCCCGGCGGGATCTCCCTCTTCAATGTGACCGACTGCGTCCCCATGACATGCCTCGCAGCTTGTTTCAGCCCCCACGGTTTTACTCAAACAAATCCCGTGCGGAGTCATCGAGAAAGCTTCCACTACGTCACCGTGGCAGCCGGCGCAGACATCATTTGTCACCTCGGCCAGAGCGGGCGATACAGACAACAGTACCAGCCCGATGGCCAACGTCGCCGCCAATGCGATGGAAACAATTTTCCCCGGACTCCCCCTCTTGAAGCGACTCATACGAACCTCCTGTTGAAAGCTGCGGCGCTTTCCTTATATCATCATTACTGCTTGAAATTATGACCAGTCCAAGCAAGAGGACGTATCAGGCTTTGAGGCCGCGAACGTAAATGGGGATGTTATTGGCCATGGCCTCTTCAGGCTCGTACACTTTCCCCTGGAATCCCCGCCAAAGGGTTATTCCCAGCACGCAGTCAAAGACCATGCCGATGAAGCAGCGAGCCGTAAGCTGATTGTCCTTCTTAATGATTATCCCTTCTTCATAGAGTCGATCGAGCTGTTGGCAGAGGAAGGTGACGTAGACTCCCCGGATGACCTGATAAACCCGTTTTGCCTTGGCGTGATCGCGCAGGGCCGAGAACAGCAGCAACCGGTACAGGTCACGGTTGCTGGTGAAGAATTCAAGGATATGCTGAGCCAAACCCCTAAGAAGCTTCTCCAGGTCGTTTTCCTTATCGAGATGAACGAAGAGATCGGACGACGACAGGCGCTGCTCTACCGAGTCCAGCACCGCCGCATAAATAGCTTCTTTGGATGGAAAATGCCGGTAGAGGGCCGGCTCGGTGATGCCGCAGGCTTCGGCCAGCTCCTTGATGGTGACCTTGTCAAAGCCGTTTTCGCTGAAAAGACGGGTGGCTTCGAGAAGTATCTGGCCCTTGCGATCGGGGACGGAAACCTTCATACCTCTTCGCCAAGTTAGCGTTTGCTAACACATAGCACTTGAGCAGGCGGAATGTCAAGCAAAAAACCGAGGCAAAAAGGCCACGTTGCTGTGAGCGGATTCATAAGAGCATCGGACCGGTTCATCGGGGCGGACGGGCGATTGGGACCGGAAAGGCTGGACACCGGCAGATGTTTACATTATGATAGGAAGCGAATTTCGGCAAAATGAAAGGGAAAAAGCGATGAACGCCAAAAAGTCGCACCGTGACCTGGTGCTGAATCTTCTACCGGAAATCAATGAGATCAAAGATAGCGAGCTCAAAGACAAAGTAATCGCCTGCTGGGAGGAAGCGATCGAGTTTCGCGGCTGGACGGAGGAGCTCTTGCGCGGCATCCCGTTTACTCTCCTAGCGGAGAATGTCAAGATAACGTTTATCGACCACGTTCGGGCAGTGTGCCGGATGTGTGTCGCCTGCGACGAGGTTCTTGACGAGATTCACGGCGCCAACAAGACCCCGGTAAATCGCGATTACCTTATCGCCGGTGCCATGCTGGCCGATGTGGGCAAGCTGCTGGAGTTCGAAATCGTAAACGGCAAATCGATCAAATCGGATTATGGCAAGCACATCCGCCATCCTTTCAGCGGCGTGGGGTTGGCTTTCAAGCACGACCTGCCGTCGGAAGTGATGCACGTTATCGCCACGCACTCGAAAGAGGGAACAGGCGAGAAGCTCCTGCCGGAGAGCATCATATTCCACCATGCCGACTTTATCGATTTCGACCTGGTTAAATGAGGGCAGGCCACGATGAGTAGCAAAAGCAGCGGTGCCGGACAGAACCTGGTCGAGAAGATCGCCCAGAGGTTCGCGGTCGGCCTGGACGAGAGTCACATCGTCCGCAGCGGCGATTACCTTTCGATTCGTCCGGCCCACGTCATGACGCACGACAACACCGGCGCGGTGATACCTAAGTTCAGATCGATCGGGGCATCGAAAATCACCAATCCCCGCCAGATCGTCTACGCCCTGGATCACAACGTGCAGGACACGAGCGAAGCCAATCTGGCCAAGTACAAGAAGATTCAGGATTTTGCGGCCGAAATGGGCGTGGACTTTTACCCGGCCGGACGGGGTATCGGACACCAGATAATGTGCGAGGAAGGTTATGCCTGGCCGGGAGCAATGGTAGTGGCTTCGGACAGCCACTCCAACATGTACGGCGGCCTGGGATGTCTGGGCACGCCGATTGTGCGCACCGATGCGGCGGCGCTCTGGGCAACCGGGCGCACCTGGTGGCAGGTGCCGCCGGTGGCAAAAGTGGAACTTACCGGCAAACTCAGAGCGGGTGTGACCGGCAAGGATGTCATCGTGACCCTGTGCGGTCATTTCAACAAGGACGAGGTGCTGAACCACGCCGCCGAGTTCGTCGGCAACGGCGTGGCCTCGCTTTCTATCGATGAACGGCTGACGGTCGCCAACATGACGACCGAATGGGGAGCGCTGGCGGGGGTCTTCCCTATCGACGGCGTGACACTGGAGTGGCTCAAGGCTCGCATAGAATTCGTGAGGCAGCGCGGCTTGGCCGGGGTGCCTTCGGATGCGGACGGTGACGGCGAGCATCCGCGCCTCAACAGCCGCCGCCTGGCTCAGCTTCAGAGCGACATCCTGACCGCCGACAGCGATGCCGCCTATGCCAAGGAGCTTACGCTCGATCTGGGCAGTGTGACGCCGTACGTGTCGGGACCCAATCATGTCAAGGTGATGACGCCGGTGCCGCAGATGAAGGACGTGAAGATTCACAAGGCATACCTGGTATCGTGCGTAAATAGCCGGGTGCAGGACCTGGCCGAGGCGGCCCAGGTGGTGCGCGGCAGGAAGGTCGCCGATGGTGTGGCCTTCTATGTGGCGGCGGCGTCGAGTGAAGTTCAGGCCGAGAGCCAGCGCAGGGGCGACTGGCAGGCACTGATGGAGGCGGGGGCAATCGAACTGCCGCCGGGCTGCGGGCCGTGTATCGGACTGGGTGTGGGACTTCTGCAGGACGGTGAGGTGGGTATATCGGCCACCAACCGCAATTTCAAGGGGCGCATGGGCTCCAAGAGCGCCGAGGCTTACCTGACCTCACCGGCGGTAGTGGCGGCATCGGCCATCGCCGGACACGTGGCCATGCCGTTTGAGATGGAAACAGCCGACATCGTCGCTTCCATCAGCACAACCGATAAGGCCAAGGGCGGCGCGGTTGCGGTCAGGATTATCGAGAGCTTTTCGGAGGCTGTCGAGGGCGAGGTTATCTTCTGTCATATGGACAATCTCAACACCGACGGTATATATCCGGGCAAGTATACTTACATTGATGACTTCACGCCGAAGCAGCAGGCCGAAGTGGTGATGGAAAATTATGACATGGAATTCGCCAAGCTCGTCAAAGAGGGTGATATTCTTGTCGGCGGGTTTAATTTCGGCACCGGTTCGTCGCGCGAGCAGGCGGCCACGGCCCTCAAGTACCGGGGAATTCGCCTGGTGCTGGCCGGGTCGTTCAGCGAAACATACAAGCGCAACGCTCTCAACAACGGCTTTCTGGCAATCGAGGCGCCTCAGTTGGTGAAAGACCTCAAGGCCAAATACGGTAGCGACAAGATGACCGTGGCGACAGGCGTGAAGGCCAGAATCGATTTTGTCAATTCGGAGCTGGAATTCGACGGCAAGAAATATTCCATCAGTCCGGTCGGCGCGGCGGCGCAGGAATTGATCGTGGTCGACGGATTGGAAAACTGGGTTAGGAAGAACCTGTAGGCTTCACAGTGCCACTTACTACCGGAAGAATCGCCAATATCAAGATAGAGGCTTAAACAATGGACAAGACGATTTCAAAGCAGATTGCGGAGTTCGCTATTCATCTGAACTACGAAGACCTGCCGGATAATGTCATCAACGAGGTCAAGCGGTATCTCTATGACTCGGTGGGTTGCGCCTACGGCGGCTATCATACCAAAGACGTCAATATCCTTCGGGATATCTACAAAGAGATGGGCGGAAAGAAAGAGGCCACGCTGATCGGGTTCGGCGACAGGATACCGGCGGTCAACGCCACCTTAGTCAACTCGCTCATGGTGCGAGCACTGGATTTCAATGATATCTACTGGAAGGAAGACCCGTCGCATCCGTCGGATTTGATACCGGCGGCGCTAGCGGTGGGCGAATTGGTCGATGCCTCGATGAAAGAAGTAATCGTAGCCATCGTGCTGGCCTACGAGTTCGAGCAGCGCCTGTGCGAGTTCGCCGTGCCGGGCGTGCGCGAGCGCAAGTGGCACCATGCCACCCTGACGCAGTTCGTCTCGCCGATAGTGGCGGGCAGGCTGCTGGGCTTGAATGTCGAGCAGATGGTGAACGCGATCGGGATAAACGGCTGCCACAATCATACCATCGGCTGTCCCACGGCGGGCAAGCTGACCATGATGAAGAACACGGTCGACCCGATGGCGGTCCAGACCGGCGTGTTTGCGGCGCTGATGGCACAGAAAGGCTACACCGGCACACAGGCGGTGTTCGAGGGTAAGGAAGGGTTCATGGACGTGTTCGGCCCGAAGTGGGATAACGACAAGCTACTCGGCGGGCTGGGCGAGAAGTTCAAGATTCTCGAATGCAGCATGAAAGCGTTCCCGACCGAGGCGCTGACGCACACCCATATCACGGCCACCCTGAAGGTCGTCAAGGGCAACAACATCAGTTACGACCGGATCGAAGAGGTCACCATCACGACCATCGCCCGCGCCTGCGATATTCTTTTCGACCCACACAAATACCGCCCGGAATCGCGCGAGACGGCCGACCATTCTCTCCCCTACTGCATCGCCGCCGCCCTGGTCGATCACCAGGTTACCACCGCATCGTTCTCCGAGGAGAAGCTCAAAGACAAGCGCATCTGGGAAGTGATCGACAAGATCAGAGGGGAAGCCTCGGTCGAGTTCGAGATGATGTTCCCGGCCAAGCAGCCGTCGAAGGTCATGGTCAGGACTAAAGACGGCCAGTTCTATACGGAATATCTGGAGTATCCGAAAGGCGACCCGCGCGAACCGATGACGATGGAAGACCTGACGGCCAAGTTCAACGCCCTTTCAGACGGGCTGCTCAAGGAGAAGGCCCAGCAAGAAATTCAGAAAGCCATCTTTGCCTGCGAGAAGCTCTCGGCGCGAGACTTCATGGCGAAGCTGGTTGTGTAGGCAATCATTCTGTTTCGCAGGGACATGCTATGGTGTGTTCCTGCCGTTATCGCGTGCTTGATTTCAACAGTTCAGTTCAATCGCGTCGTCCCGTTATCATCGCGCATCGGGGAGCGTCGAAAGCGAAAAGAGAAAACACGCTGGAGGCGTTCGAGGCGGCCATCGAGATGGGGGCGGATGCTATCGAGTTCGACGTGCGGCGGACGCGCGACGGCGTATACGTGGTGCACCACGACCCCGCGGTGGCATCGAGCGATACTCTCATCGCCGACTCCAATTATATCGATATCGATAACCTCGCCCGAAAGCAGGGTTTCCATATTCCGACGCTGGAGGAGGCGCTGAGCGCCTGCCAGGGCAGAATCGGACTGAACATTGAGTTAAAGGAAGAAGGCTATGAGGGGGACGTTGTCCCGTTTATCAGAGAGCGGGTCGAGGCTGCCAGTGCCGTAATCACCTCATTTAACGACAACTCCGTAAAACAGACAGCGTCTGCCTGGCCGGAAGTCCGGACCGGGCTGATACTGGGTGTCGATTCGCCGGCCTCCGTCAGAACGCGAATCAGCGAGCTGTTTCCCGAAAACCGCCTGAGGCGGTGCGGGGCGGATTTTGTGGCGGCGCACCACAGGCTTATCAGGTTCGGGTTCTTGAAACGGATGCTATCCGCAGGGTACCCGGTGTGGGTATGGACGGTTGACGACCCTGCCCGGACCAGGGCCCTGATCCGGCAGGGGGCGAGCGGCATAATCACCAACGTGCCCGACCAGCTGCGGGGGATTTGCGGAAAAACGGCCTATTGATACGGTCATGAGGCCTTTTTTGCGCGACCATCGAAAACTTCTCGCCTTATAGGCTGTTATAGGAGAGACGGGGCAGGGCCAGGACCGCAGGGGGCAACTTTTGAAAACCGGCACAGCCATAATCATTCTCGGCACCTACATGTTCGCCATGGGGATAGTGGGACTGGCGCGAACAAGTTCCTTCACCCCTCTGTTTATCAGCGGCGGCATCGCGGCAGTGACCATCTGGCTGGGCTGGCTTTTCGGACAGGGCATGCGCTCGGTCCGAGGCGTCACCCTGTGGTGGCTGGCTCTCAACGCAGCGATTCTGGGGTACATGGCTTTCGAGCAAGTTCCCGCTCACGGCGAACCGAGGCCTGGGTCGGTACTGATCTTCGGGTCGATGGCAGCACTTTCGGCAATTACCTTCTTTTTAGTGATATTGTCTTCCAGCAGGCGTCGTCCGCGATGATATTAACTTCTGGTGCGGCTGTCGGATCTCGGCGGCCCCTTCCAGCGCCTTATTAATGAGAGCGGCTGGGACGGTATCCCGGGGCGATGTCTAAGTTATTCATTTAAAACAACATAGTCGCAAAATTGCGGTTGTCCCGAAAAAATTCTTGCCCAACAAGAGAGTGTTCCGTATATGTAACTAAACAGTTGGTTTAAACTAAAAGGTTAATATATGGTTGATTTGTCACTGGACACCGGTTCAGACACCCGTTCCCGCGGGGCATCCAGAGACAAAATACTTCAGGCGGCGGCCAAAGAGTTTGCTCAGCGAGGCCTCGCCGGCGCCCGCGTAGACCGGATCGCCTCGGGGGCGGGGGTCAATAAGGCGATGATTTATTACCACTTTTCGTCCAAAGAGGGCCTTTACCGGGAGGTTATCAAGGAATTGATCGCCCGGCGGGCGACGGCTTTGAGCGGCGATATCGCCGGAGAGACCGACCTGGCGGCGGTGCTGCGCCGCGCTCTGGATTTTCACGCCGAACTGCTTCATCGGAAACCGGAGACCGTCCAGATTTATCTTCGCGAACTGGCCGACCCCAAGAGCGATACGGTGGAGAGTGTTGCCCGGATAATCAGGGAGAGCGGTCTGCCCGACGAGTTCACCAAGATGCTGGCGGCCGGCATGCGAAGCGGCGCCTATCGGGCCGTGGACGTGCGCCAGGCGGTAATTTCATTCATAACCATGAGCATCGGTTATTACCTCATGTCGTCGGTGTTCAGCAAGGTCTGGCAGTTCACGGACGAACCGGCCTTTATCGAGGAACGCAAGAAGGCGATAATCGATCTTTTCATGAACGGAGTCAAGGCACGATGAATGCCAGGTATATTTTGTTGGCGGCGATGATATCGCTGACCGGCGGACGAGCGATGCCGCGCGAACTGTCGCTAAAAGAGGCACTGGTGATGGCGGAAAGCCACTCACATCAGTTGAAGGCGGCGAAGGCGGAGGCCGAGGCTTTCCGGCAGGAGCTGAAGGCGGCCACGGCGGAGCGTTTGCCGACGGTGTCGCTCTCCGGGGTGGCGTCGTACAAAGACGAAGTGCCGAAGCTGGAAATACAGTTGCCCACCGGGCAGACGTTCTCGCGTGATTTCGGCTTCAACGAAACCTATCAGGCGGACCTCAGGTTGAGCCTGCCCCTTTTCGCCGGCGGCAAAATCAGCGGCGGGGTGGCGCTGGCACAGGCGGCGCGCGACTACCATGAAGCATTGAGCCGGGCGAGTCTCGACGAAGTGCTGCTGGTTGCGAGAGTCGGGTATTTCTCGTTGTATCGAGCCAACCGGCTGCTGGCGGCCGCCGCGGCCGGTCTCGAGCGGGCGGAGATAATAAGCCGTGACGTGCAGTCGCTTTTCGACGCCGGGGCGGCCGATTCGGTTGACTTGCTCGAGGTGCGCCTGCTTTTGACGGACGCCCGGCTGAGGCGGCGCAGCGCCGAAAGCATGCGCCGTCAATGTCAGATTGAGCTTGCGGTCATGCTGGGGCTCGACCCATCGGAAGAACTCGCGATCTCGTTCGAACCGCCCCCGCCATCTTCCCCCGACTCAGGGTTTACCGCTATCGACGAGGACAAACCGGAACTGGCGGCGGCATCATCGGCGGTAAGGATGAGCCGGCAGGCACTGAGGCTTTCGCGGTCAAGTTATTTTCCCACGGTGGTGGCCTTCGGCGGATACTCATGGGGCAAGCCCAACATCGATCCCTTCCATGACGAGTTCAATGATTACCTGACCGTGGGAGCGACGTTAAGCTGGTCATTCAATCTCGGCGGCAGACCGATTAGGAGCGCCGCGGCCGCCGGCCACCGGCTGAGAACCGCCGAACACCAGTTCAATCGTACCCGCGAAAGGCTGGAGCGGAGGGGTCGCGTCGCCCTTGAGAACCTGCGGCTGACTTTCGACAGGTTCGAAAGCGCGTCGGAGAACTTCGAAACGGCCAGAGACAACTATCGTCTGGCCGGGGTGAAACACCGCCAGGGCGTTCTTTCCTCGAATCGTCTTCTGGAAATCGAGGCGTCACTGCAGGAAACCGAAGCGTCGCTGGCCTCCGCCCGGGCGGAGTTCTACATCATACAGAGTCAATATTATTATGAAATCGGTTCACGCAAACTAAGGGAAGGTTGGTAAGATGAAATATATCGGCTTGATGATAGCCTGTGTCGCTGCGGTCGGTTTTGCCGGGTGCGGAAACAACCAGGACGTTCCGGGCGGTTCAGGTCTTCTGGAGGCAACCGAAACGATTGTCTCGGCGGAAACATCGGGCAGGATACAGGCGCTTCGTTTCGACGAGGGCATGGCGATAGGTGAGGGTGACACGCTTCTCGTTATCGATACCAGCCGTCCGACGTTAGACCTGGCCTCGGCCGAGGCCGGCCGCAAGGTAGCGACGGCGCAACTGGGGTCGGCCCGGGTGCAGCTTAAGAAGGCAAACGAGGCTGAAAGCTACACCCGGCAGGAGCGCGACCGCATCCAGCGACTATTTGACTCCGGCACGAGCACGAAAAAGCAGCTCGACCAGCTCGAGTTCGAGGTGAGCCAGGCGATGCTGACCCGCCAGGCGGCCCAGGCCAACGTAGCCACGATCAAGGCCGAACTGGACAGGATAGACGCGGACATTGATCGTATCGGGCGGTACCTCGAAGATTGCTACCCGGTGGCGCCGGTAGCCGGAGTGGTCACCGAGAAGTACGTCGAGCAGGGCGAGTTGGTCAAGCCCGGCGACCCGATTGCCAGGATCTCCCAGCTCGGCACGCTCTGGGTGAAGGTATACCTTCCGGCCGGTGCCTTTGCGAGGGTCAAGCTGGGCGATGCCGCCGTCGTCGACACGGAAACCGGCGGAAAACAATATGACGGTCGGGTGGTATGGGCCTCGGAGGAAGCGGAATTTACGCCCAAGAATGTTCAGACCGAGAAGTCGCGCGCCAGCCTGGTTTATGCCGTCAAGGTGCAGGTGGACAACCCGGACGGCAGTCTCAAGATCGGCATGCCGGTTTACGTCACCATCGGAGAGCAATGAGTTTCGTAACGGTATCGGGACTGCACAAATCCTACGGCCGGGTCAGGGCCGTGGTTGATTTCAGTCTAACGATCGATCGGGGCCAGATCTATGCCCTGGTCGGTCCGGACGGCGCCGGCAAGACGACCGTGATCAGAGCGCTATGCCATTTAACCGCAGCCGACGGCGGTTCGATCACCATCGCGGGACGCGACGCGGCCCGTCAATTTAACGAGATCAAACCGATTCTCGGATACATGCCGCAGGTTTTCTCGCTGTATCCCGATCTCACTGTGGAAGAGAACCTGTGGTTTTATGCCGGCATATACGGTGTGACCGGCAGCCACTATCATGAGAAAAGCGAATATCTGTACCGGTTCTCGAACCTCAAGCCATTCGCGGGGCGACGCGCGCAGAACCTTTCCGGCGGGATGAAGCAGAAGCTGGCCCTGTCCTGCGCATTGATGCACGATCCCGAGCTTCTGGTGCTGGACGAACCGACGACCGGCGTGGACCCGCTGTCGCGCCGCCAGTTCTGGGAGATTCTTCTGGAGCTGAAGCGTCAGGGGGTGACCATTCTGGTTTCCACACCGTACATGGACGAAGTGGCGCGGGCCGACCGGGCCGGCTTCGTTTTCAACGGCGCGAAACTGGCGGAAGGTACGCCGGAAGAGCTCCCGAAGCTGTTCGAAGGTCATCTGTACTACCTGGAATGCGAACCGACGGCGGCACTGGCGGCGGCGCTCAACGAGATCGACCATCTGACGGCGCGGCGGTTCGGCGGCGGCATGCACATCTATATTGACAAGGGCTGGCATCATGAAGATCTGGTCGAGCCGCTCCGCCGGGCGGGAGTGCGACCGGGGCAGCTTAAGGCGATCAAGCCGGACCTCGAAGACTGCTTTATCCAGCTCATGGAAGCACCGCAATGAACGACAGAGCTGTTGTCGTAGAAGACCTGTCGCGTCACTTCGGCCGTTTTCGGGCGGTTGACGGTATCTCGCTGACAGTCGATCGCGGGGAGATATTCGGCTTTCTGGGGGCCAACGGAGCCGGCAAGACGACGACCATCAGGATGCTGTGCGGTCTGTTGGCGCCGACGGCGGGAAAGGGCAGTGTCGCCGGTTTTGACATCTATCGCCAGGCCGAGAGCATCAAAAAGAGCATCGGCTACATGTCGCAGAAGTTCTCTCTGTACCCCGATCTCACGGGACGGGAAAACCTGAATTTCTACGGGGCGGCGTACGGTCTGGACAGAAAGCAGATACGGGTGCGAACGCAGCAGCTGACGGAGAGGCTGAACCTGCAGGATTTCGTTGACCGTTTATCGAGTTCACTGCCGGTGGGCTGGCGCCAGCGCCTGGCGCTGGGAGTATCGCTCCTTCACGAGCCCAAAATTCTCTTTCTGGACGAGCCGACCAGCGGCGTCGATCCGGTGTTTCGGCGTAAGTTCTGGCAACTGCTGTACGAACTGGCCGAGGAAGGAGTCACTATCTTCGTCACGACGCACTATATGGACGAGGCCGAGTACTGCGGCCGCATATCGATCATGCATCAGGGCAAGATAGTCGAGCTGGGAAGGCCGTTCGAACTGGTGGAGCGGTACCGGGCGGCGAATCTCGAGGATTTGTTCGTTGACCTCATCCGAAACAGGGACAACGTCAATGCGCCAGCTTAGATTCATAGCGAAGAAAGAGTTCTATCACATTCTGAGGGACCCGCGCTCGCTGGCCATTGCTATCGCGATGCCGATCCTCATGACGTTTCTGTACGGATACGCCATCAACCTGGATATAGAAAATATTGTGGTGGCGGTCGTGGATTTCGACCGCACGCTGGAATCGAGGCAACTGGCCGATCGACTGTATCAATCCACCTACTTCAGCAGACCGGAGCGGTCGGTTGTTTTCGAAGACCCCGAGGCAGCGCTGCGACGTTCGCAGGCCGCTGCAATCATGATTATCAGGCCAGGATTCGGCGAAGCGGTGCGGGGCCGCGAGAGGTTTTCGCTGGGGATGCTGGTGGACGGCTCCGATAACACGCTGAGCGCCGCCATCCAGCATTATTCGAGTGTAATCGTCGCTGACTACACGCGCGACCAAATGCCCCTGAATCTCACCGTGCCGTTCATAGAGATTTCCACGCAGGTTTTGTACAATCCCGACCTCAAATCCTCACACTTCTTCGTGCCGGGGCTGGTGGCGATAATCCTGATGATGATTTCGGCCTTGCTGACTTCAATAACCATCACCCGGGAGAAGGAGACGGGAACCCTGGAGCAGCTTCGAACGGCCCCGGTAAAGCCGTGGGTAATACTGTCAGGGAAAATCGCGCCGTACATATTGCTGGCCCTGCTTGACGGCATTCTGGTGCTGGTGGCCGCGGAACTTCTTTTCGGGATACCTTTTGCCGGTTCCGAGCTATTGCTGCTGGGTTTCGGTCTCATCTATGTTTCGGCGGCGCTGTCGGTGGGGATTCTTATTTCTTCGCTGGTCAAAACGCAACAGGTAGCGATGATAGCCGCCCTGACGTCAACGATGCTGCCTTCGGTTATGTTGTCGGGCTTCATTTTCGCCATCAGAAATATGCCCCGGCCGCTTCAGGGGTTGGCCCACATCGTTCCGGCCAAGTACTTCGTAACGATAATCCGCGGAATCATGCTCAAGGGTGCGGGACTCGATATTCTGGTGATACACGGGTTGTCGCTGGTGGCCCTGATGGCGGTGCTGATGACAGTGGCGGCACGAAAATTCGATACGAGGGCAGGTTAGACATGCATCGCGCCTTTCTCGGACTGATCCGCAAGGAATTCATACAGGTGTTTCGCGACCGCAATATGCTCCGCATAGTGTTCGCCATGCCGATCATTCAATTGCTGTTGTTCGGATACGTGGTCAACCTGGAGGTCAAGAACATCCGTCTGGACGTATACGATTTCGACCAGAGCCGGCTGTCGCGGGAATTCGTCAGCTCCACCAAGGCCGGCGGCTACTTCTCGCCGACCCCGGCCGCCCGGCCGCTTTTTGATCTCGAGCGCAACTTTCAGGATGCCAGCCGGGACATGGCGGTAGTGATACCCGACGACTTCTCGGAGAGAATCGCCCGGAAGGAGAGTGTGACGATCGGTCTGATGGCCGACGGCTCCGACGCCAACGCGACCTCGATCGGCTCCGGATACCTGGCGCAAATCGTCCAGAAGTTCTCACGCCGCGTTCACGGCTTCGAGATGCCGGTAGATATAAAGCACCGTATCCTGTACAACCCGGAGGCTCAATCGGTTTACTTCATGGTGCCGGGCATCGTGGCCACGCTGCTGACAATGGTGACGGTGATGCTGACTTCGATGGCTATCGTGCGCGAGCGCGAAGGCGGCACGCTGGAGCAACTGCTGGTAACACCGATGTCGGGAATAACCCTGCTGGCAGGCAAGCTGGTTCCTTTCGGGCTGCTGGGTTTGTTCGAAATGAGCATGGCGCTGACGGTCGGCGTGCTGTGGTTCGGTATCCCCTTTGCGGGTTCGCCGCTGCTCCTGCTGGTGTTATCGGCGCTCTATCTTCTGACGACACTGGGAATGGGTCTTTTCTTTTCGACAGTAACGACGACCCAGCAGCAGGCGATGTTCTTTGCCTGGTTTTTCTCGATATTCGCCATCCTCACTTCGGGCTTCTTCACGCCCATCGCCAACATGCCCGAATGGATGCAGTATATCACCTATGCCAACCCGATGCGCTTCTTTATGAGCATAGTCAGGGGGATAATGATGAAAGGCTCCGGTCCGGTGGAGCTGCTTGGGGAAATCTACACGTTGGCGATATTCGGGCTGGTTGTTCTGGGGTTTTCGGCCTTACGCTTTTCAAAGCGAGCCGCTTGACGACGCCGCCTGGCCACCACACATCCGCTAATCAAATACCGAGGCAATTACCTAACCTGTAGAAAACGGAAGTGCACGAACGTGAGGCGCTGATCGGGCCGAAGCCCCCGAAATCGAGGCGCTTGAAACCACAGGCCGCCAAGTGGTCACATCCCTGCCGATATCTTTCCCGGTCGCTGTTATCCCAGATGATAACACCAGCCGGTTTCAGGGCCGGCAGCGAGTTTATGGCACAGTTTACGCGATCCCGGCCATCAATGAGAATAATATCGAATTCTCTGCTGTACCGGCAAACGGCCTTTGAATAGTCACCGCCGGGTTCCAGGTCATAATACAGGTACTCAACCTCCGGCGATAAGCGTGGTTTCATAAGCTCATACCACCGGCTATCATGCTCACAACTGACAACCCTGGCCACACGTTGACTCCACCACAACGTGGAGCCGCCGCTGCCGAACTCGAAGACGGACATGTCCGCTCTAATCCGGTCCTCCAGAAAGGCTATCGCGGCATAGGTGAGCCAGGGCAGGGCGCGGCTGGCCCTGTCAACCGGCATCCGTTGGAAGTAGCTTTCGAAAAACCCGACCTCCTGCAGGTAACTAGCATCTCTCCACAAAGTATAGAGGGCGGAGAGGTCGGACACGGCTCTTACCTTTCGACAAGCTTTGAGTATTTTCTTCACCACCATTGTTATCACACCTTGTTTACGGCCCTTGCATCTGACCTCATGATATCCCGGTAGATGTTTTCGGTTCGCCTTACTATCGATTCCCAGCCGTATCGTTCAACGACGTGGAGATAAGCATTGTGCACGTTTCGTCTCGCGGTATCAGGATCGTCCAGGGCGGCTTTGAGCCCGGCAGCCAAGGAATCTTCGTCGCCACTCCTGAAAACTATGCCTGCGGGCGAGCCCGTGCCATCGGAACGGAGAACCTCAAGATTCTCGGGAATGTCCGAAGCAACCACCGGTGCCCGGTGCTTCATGGCTTCCATGAGCACTATCGGGAGCCCTTCGATAGCCGACGGCAACACGAAAAGGGCGCAGTTGGCGTAGAGTGCGGAAAGCCTGGGACCGTGTACGGTGCCGAGAAAGACGGTTTCCTCACCGGCCATCCCTTTGAGTTTGCGGACGTACCTGTCGGTGTGCCAGGATTCTCCGGCCACGGCCAGCTTGAGGTCGCGGCCCAATTTCTGCACGGCGCGGATAAGAAGGTGACAACCCTTATCCGCGATCAGCCGACCGACAAATAAGACATACTTCCCTCCGGTAAGTCCCTGACGGCGCACCCACTCCGTCTCACGGCGGCCCCAGGGACTGGGCTCGGACACGCCGTTGGGAATGTAAACCGTTTTGTCCGATGGTCCGACATAAGATTCAATATTGCGCGACACGCAAATGGTCCGGTCCGGGAACAGCAGCGAACATTTCAGGCCGGCCCTGAGGCACGTGCGGGCGAAGCGGCCCCATTTCTCCTGGCGGAAATCGAGAGCGTGCACGGTGGACACCACTCTCTTGCCGAGCAGGGCGGGTATCCAGTTGACCAGAGAGGGGCCGATACCGTGGTAGTGAATGATGTCGAAACCGTTGGCGGCGGCCACGGATGTGGACAGAGCGGCATGAGAGATGGCGTCGAGATGTTTGGTGTTGAGCGACCTCAGCAACGACAGGGATACGCCCCTGAAGAGATAGTCGCCTGCTCGGGACCGGTCGACGAACTCATTATCGTCGAGCGACCCGCTGTAATGAGGCCGGCAGAACACGGTCACATCGTGTCCGCGAGCGGCCAGACGGGTGCTCAGGTTCTCGACGTGGTACTCGATGCCGCCGTAGGTGGCCGGCAGGCCCTTCTGACCGACCATGGCAATTCTGAATCTGCGTTTCAAAGCAAGGAACTCGTCCACGCTGGACGAGGAAATGTGGTCGGCCAACGCCGGTTTCATACATACTGTTGTCACGTTCTAAATCCCTCAGATGGCAGGAAAACGCTCTCCAATCGCTTTCTTTGACCCCGCTCGTGTTTTCACTTTATTACCAGTTTCTTCTGACCCGTTCGCCTGACGCCAGGGATGCTGTCGAGTTCCCGGACGGCCTCCGGAGCCAGGCTCCGGTCAATATGGAGCGGCCTTCCCCCGGCCAGGCGTATCTTGTTTCTGACAATCCAGGCTATGGCTCCGGCCGGATTCCTGAGCATGTCAAATCTTGCGGTGCCGATAAAGGCACAGTCTTTACGGCAATTGCTCACCATGCGGCGAATCGCGGCGGCCCGCGAACTGTTCCAGATCTTTTCGAACGACTGTTCGGTCAGGTTGCCCATTATCCATTCCTCATCGCTGCCGTTGCACGCAGTGATATTACCGAAAGGATCCAGAAAGAACAGATCGGTGCCAGCGGTGCAGCATCGCTGGCGGCTGAGCCCGGACAGAGCATAGTGATAAAGTCGCTGATTGAAGCAGGCGCGCAGCCAGTCCTTGACCCTGAGCCGCACCGAACTTCGACGCGAGGTGAGCAGGGCGGCCATGAATCTTTCCATTTCACGAGCGACCAGCGCTTTATCGAATATCTCGTTGTCTCTTTTGTGGAAGTACCATGAGTTATGCATGGTAGATTGCGCGAATTCGACCTGGAGACCGGCCGCCAGCTCATAGAGGTTGACGAGATCGGTGACATTCCGGTCGCAGATAACTATAGAGAAGCCGATGTCTTTGACCCTGGTCTTCTTGAGTTCGAGAATCGTGCGCAGGGCGTGGTCGAAGCCATCGGTGATACCGCGCAGACGGTCGTTGAGAGCAGGCAGACCCTCGAGGCTGACGCGAATCATCACCCGAGGATACTTCTCGGCGATCCTGACCAGCTTTTCGGTGTGATAACCGTTGGTGCTGATTTCAACCTTGCGGCACCTGCGGTATAGAATGTCAACCAGCTCTTCGGCATCGTCACGCAACATCGGCTCGCCGCCCGTAAGATTTATTCGCCCCAAGCCCGAGGGAAGTTTGGCGACGATTTCGGGTGTGATTTCTTCGGTTTCCGAGGTGGCGTGTTTCCAGACATTGCACATGTGACAGTGCGCGTTGCATCTAAAGGTAGCGATGACGCTGGCATTCATGTTGTTCAGCCTCCCACGGTTGTCATTTGTCGGTTAACACAGTCACCTGAAGACTCCCCGTTGCTTTTATTATTGATAGCCTGCTCATAAACTTGAATAACCTGCTCATAGTGCCGCTCAGAACTGTGGTCAACAAGCACCTTTTCTCGTCCCCGGCCGCCGAGTTCGCGTGCGAAGTGGTGGTCATTGGCCACCAGAGCCATCGCATCGGTCAGATCCCCGACACTGCCGGGTTCAGAGAGCAGACCGGTCACTTGGTGCTCCACCAGTTCCGGAACACCGCCGAGGTTGGCGGCAATGACAGGTTTGGCGGCAGCCATGGCCTCGAGCGCCGAATAAGGGGCATTCTCGGGGCAGGTTGAGGGCAGCACAGCGGCCAGGCAGTCCGCCAGCAACTCCCGAACAGCAGACCGGGATACATGTCCCAGGAATTCGACATTGTCGAGGTTGGCCTCGGCAGCTTTTTCTTCGAGCGACCTGCGCTGGGGACCGTCGCCGGCGATCAGAAGGCGCCCACCTTTGA
The DNA here is from genome assembly GCA_020346225.1 of Candidatus Zixiibacteriota bacterium. Classification (GTDB taxonomy): domain Bacteria; phylum Zixibacteria; class MSB-5A5; order GN15; family FEB-12. The sequence goes on from CP070777.1 coordinate 93,600, forward strand.
GGCGGCTGAAGGCCTCAAGCAGAATTTCCACTCCCTTCTCCCGGGAGAGCCGGCCGAGGTACAAAAAGTAATCCCGGCGGTCGGACTTAAAGTCGGTGGCCGGCAGGTAATTGGCGATGGTGGTCACTTTGCGGTGCGGAAGGCAATGTCTTATCAATATTTCGGCCATAAAGCGGCTGGGGCATATAAACCGGTTCACCCACCGAGCCAGCCGGCGCGGCGAAAACAGGGAGCATTCCAGAGCGGCCAGCAGGCTGGCGGCCAGCGAGCCTTTCTTGCATCGGTGCCGGACAGCATAATAATATCGTCCGCCGGCGCACCGGTCGCACACCAGACCCTCGCGCAAGAGCAAATGATCCGGGCAGAGGAGCGTGTAATCGTGTTGCGTCCACACAACGGGGACGCGGCGTTTGGCGGCGGGGCCGATTATGGCCGGCGTCAGCTGGTGGTGAATATTCTGCAGATGTATTACATCGGGTTTGAAGTCCGCAATGAGCCTGTCGAATCGGCGAACAGCCTGAAAATTGATAACCGATCGAGAAGCTACCCGCAAAGCACCGAGGAGATTGAAAGTCTCCAGCTCCTGGTGAAAGTTGATGTTTGCCACGAAGTATTCATCGAAGTCGGTTTTGATGTTCTCCGGGTGACGCATGGAGAACGGGGCTACCTCGTGCCCGGCCTGTTTCAGCAGGTCCATCAAGCGGAGAGTATAGATGCAGTCGCCGCCGCGCGGGTAGAGGTATTTGTTGGCGAGGAGGATTTTCACTTGGCCCCCTGTCGATAGCTGACGGTGAACGACGGCTCCTCCGGCGAGAGGCCATACTCCCGAAAGAAGAATTCCTGCGACCTTCCCCTGTCCATCAGATCGGTCATAAGCGATCCGCGTTTCACGAACACGCCGACATCAGCAGCCACCGCTTCACGAGTCTTTGCATCGTACTTAATATCCAGAATGTCGAACTTGGCGACGTTACAGACGATTGTGAGAACCAGCACCGTTACAACTACAGACCTCTTCTGTCGTATGGCGATTGCCCATAATGGCACGACTATGAATAGGAGTGGCAGGAGATACGATATCTCCGCAGGAATTTTAAAAAACAGAACCTCTTGAAGCACCACAATGACTATCCCCAGAGTTACGAAGGGAACACGAGGATGCCTATGTCTCCGCACAACGGAATAAAAGGAAGACGTCAATATGATTATCAACGGCAGCAGGCCCAGAAGATGCGCGTTCTTGTAGATGAAGCGGTACAAGTGCTCAAGCACACTCCAATCGGCAACACTGTAGGTGAGAAACGCGAGGCTGTAATCATAAGCGATGAACGAAGGAATATACAGAAGCCCTCCCAGAACCGATGCTATACCAATGGATTTGGCGATTGGGGCGAGATCCCGCCTATCCGTCCGTCTGAAGTGTATGTACAGGAGGAACAGGTAAATTGCACCAACAATGAGAACGTTCGACAGCCTGCAAGAAATGGCCATAGCAAAGCATGGCGCCGAGGCCAAGTACCAGCGCTTATCCAGAAGAGCTATCCCACACATGATAAGGAAGAGGCTGTAGATGTAGTCCATCGACGAGGAAGCCGCGATGATATAATATGGATTCAGCCCCACCACAAGGACAATCAGGACAGCGGTGGTACTATCCAGATAGTTCTTGAGAAGTCTCCAGAAGAGAAACAGCGCGAATGTTCCCATGATGGCCGAGACCAGATTCGACAGGTAGAATGCGCCCAGCAAGGAAGTAATGCCGATGATCATCTCCGGGACAAAATAGCCGGGCGGTCTGGACGGCATATACACAAAGGTTGACAGCGCCTGTTGTCCGGTGCGGATCATCAAGTATGTGTCGCAGTCAGTACCGTAACCGAAAAGGCTCAGCAAATAGTAGAACATTAGCGTCGCCCCAAAAGCCGCTGCTACTCGCAGTGTATCTGTATTCACCGATATCATATAATTATCCCGCCGGGTCAAATTTCATGGCGATCATGTTCATCTCTTTCATTTCGGCCCTGCAGCACAGACGACCACAATGCAATCAGGCCGCACACTGTCCAGATAATCACGGACTGATTTCGGTAGGTGATGTTGAAGCAAGCCAGGTTCTGAATCGCCATCATGGCCAACAACCCCAAGCTGGCCAGGCCGAAAGTCCTGAGCCACGGATCTTCGGAATGCCTCAATACGTTCCGGGCTCTTCGGTACAGCCTGCCAAATATCCAGAGAAGAGCGATCAGACACAGAAGTCCACCCTGAATCAGAAGGGCTGCATAGCCCACATCGTGGACCCAACGCACCGCCCCTTCTTGGAGACCCAGGGCGTCAGCTTTGGCGTACACTTCGGAGGCGGGGATACTCATGGAAATGTGTACAAAGGTACCTGGCCCCATTCCCAAGAGAGGAGTCGCTGACAAGACCGCCGGGACCGTGTACAAGAGCACGCACAGCCTTCCGGTGGCGCTGATTGCCTCGATATAATCGCTGGTGAACAGGTGAAAAAATCTGCCGGCCATGTTGAAGTCCTGATTGACGGAATCGGTTGCAGGCGTCAGGACTCCGGCGATAATTAAGAGTGCAGTAATCCCAGGTACAGCTATGTATAGCCAACGCCAACGATGGCGCAGAGTAAAGAGCATTACGGCCGCACCAAAGAATGCACTAACCCAAGAGATTCTCGAAGAACTCAGGGCCAGACCAGTCAGTATCGGGACCAGGGCAGCAAGGTAACGGCGCTTCTTGCCCGTCAACAGGTAGGCCGACACAACAAAGCACCCGGCGAAGGCAAGGTAGTTGCCAAGGTCCCCTGATCTCGGCAGCATCCCGGTAAATTTGGTGTGATAGGAACCGTGCTGAAGACCGGGTTCCCCGATTAACTGTCCGCCCACGACTATGTCTCTGGGGCGGAACATTTCTATAAGAATGTTCCCTTCAAGAGCCTGCCCGATACAAACAAGGGACTGCAGCACACCGATTGCGATTACGGCGGTGACTATTCGTCTCAACAGCGCCCGGTCGGGCTTCAGATTGTAGATGATGTAGAACAGCGGAACGTAACGCACGAGGTTCTTGATATGGATAAGTGACGTCGTCAGCGGGATGTGATTGACCAATCCGGATAAGAACCATCCAAACACGAAAAGGAGCATCAGCCTGTCGATGGGGCTGCTTTTCCACGTTCTGGAAAGAAGCATTCGCTCGACCAACATCAGACCCATAATGGCGAAAAGCATGCTTTCCCACATGTACCTGGTCGGGGCGTAGAGGCTGTCGGGGAGCCATTTCAGAACCAACTCTTCGAAGGGCGTATAGATAATCAGAAACAACACCAGTTTCTGCTGATTCATCCAGAAGTAATAGAACAACACCGTTCCCAGCGCGGCCATAAACAGCCACGGGGCGAAGTTGGCCGCCAGGGCCGTTATCGCGACGAGTCCGATGGCCAGCGGCCTCAGGTCAAACGGCCGATGTTTCAGGCTCAGGGTGTGTTCTGTCAGATACCTCGTCATCGGAGCAGACGGCTCCCTTCCCTGTCAATTGCTTAAATATCTCGTAATATGTTTCCACCGTTCGTTCATAACTCATATGTCGCTCGGCAAACCGTCGAGCATTTTCGCCGAGTGAAGCTCTCAGGCGGTGGTCATTCTTCAAAATCTCAATCTTGTCGGCGATCTGCTCCGGATTGCGCGCTTCGATTATCAGCCCGGTCGCACCATCGATAATCGGCACGGCGCTTTCCCAACCCTTGATGCCTATGATAATGGCCAGACCTGAGGCCATGCTCTCGGCCAACGCAGTGGTGAAGCCGGGCAAGTTGGTAAGATCGGGGAATACAGCTACGTCAGCCGCGGCATAAGCCGCAGGTATGTCCTGGTTCGGAATCATTCCGGTGACGACTACATTGTCCAGACCCAGTTCTTTCAAGCGACACGCAAACTCAGAATTTCGGTCTGGCATGAGCTGGCCGCCGACAAAGACAAAGGCAATGTCATTACCTGCGCCATTCCTATTTAAGGTTGCGGCGGCGTCAAGCAGATACTTGGCACCGCGGCGGTCACAGATTCGCCCGAAGAACGCAACTACGAATCTTGAGCCCAGTCCGAACTTCGTCACAAATGTTTCAGTGTCACGGTTTGACCTGAAACTACGATGATCCACGGGTTTGGGTATGACGTGGATCTTATCCGCGCAGCTTCCATATTTGCTGATGAACCGCTGCCTGCCCGCATCATTATAGGATATTATGCCGGCGATTCGCTTCAGAACGCGCTTTTCAAGCGGAAGTACAATTCGGTGCTTCTTCTCAATGGATATTTCGACATCGCCGGAGAAGAGATAGACAATCGGTATTTTCAGTAATCTCGATGCCACATATGTCTGGTAGCTGCGGGGCGTCAAAGTCTGATATGGACTTTCAAAAATGAGATCAGGCTTCCAGCGCAAGAGCTGTGGGATAACAGACGCGGTCCATCGGAAGATGCGTCCGGGATGGACACCCTCTTTGCCAAGCTTAATCAGTCTACTCTTCATCAGCAGCAGATGATAATCGTCGGGCAGAGGACACAACTCGTCAACGGGATATGCTCTCGTCTTGAAGATCCTCGAGTCGGCCGGGCTGGCGATGTCGGTGCCGAGATGAACAATCTCGCAACCGTAGTCCTCGCAAAGAATCTTGCCGACGCGGAGGTCTTTATCGCCACGGTAGAGTTCCACGAATTCATGCGAGAGTGCGATGCGCATGCGGTCCGGCCTTTTGGGCGGCGGGACAAAATGCTTGACCCTGTCAGCTGTTACAATCGGCATTTATGACTTCCCTGTCGGTTTCGTCCAATAGATCCGGACGGTCAGGTTCCGGCGTTTTCTTCATGACCAGTTTTCGGGCGATGGCCCGGCGCTCGGTGCCGTCAAAGAACCCGATCATCGAAAGGGCCAGAGGAAACCCCAGAAACAGAGCGACCCTCAATGACCATCCCACGGCAATGCCGCCTGCCGGTATGTACGCCGCCAGGCCGACGACGCCGGCGGCGGCAAACGCCAGACGCATCAGTTTGGTCCATTCAAACGGTATGTAATACTGTCGCTGGGCCAGAAGCAGCATGACCGAAGCCATGGTCAGGTACGTGGCAGTGGTAATCCAGGCGACGGCGGTGACGCCATAAGTCGGCGTGAGGAGCACATTGAGGATGACATTGACGCTGACGGCAACAGCTATGGGTATCAGTATCATCGCCGTCTTCTTCGAAATGTTCATACCCGTTGTGAACATGTAAAAGGCACCGTAAAACATTGTCCCCAGGGCCAGGGGCAGCATGAGCCCGGCGGCGGGGTAGTAAAGCGGGGTGGCCTGTATTCTCAACAGCTGCTCGCCGAACAGGGCGAGAAAGAGTACCATCCACGTCGCCCCGGCCAGGCAATAGCTGAATATCCGGGCAAAGGTGCGGCCGGCCCGCGGGTTGTTCATGTTGGCGAATGCAAACTGCGGCCAGGCGAGCTGGAAAGCTATCACTCCGAGCGTGATCAGCGCCGTGAACTTGACGGCCAGAGCGAACAGGCCGATATCGTCAAGCGAACAGTGTTTCAGCAGGAAGACGCGATTGAGAGCATTTATACCCCAGAGGGCCGCGCCAGCCGGTATAAGCGGGGCGGAATACCGGGCAAGCCGGGCGAGCAGGCGAAAATCGACAGCCTGAGGGCGGAGGTATCGTCTCTGGATAAACAGGGACACGACAATGGTGGGCAGGGTGGCCAGCAACCTGGCCAAGATGACACCTTCGATCCCCATCCGGCGAATGGCCACCAGGTACAGAATCGCCAGCACGTTGACACTTACCTGGACCAGAGATATGACCGTATAGAGTCGCGGCCTGTTCTGCACCCTCAGAAGGTTAATGGGCATGGTACAAAGCGAGTTGAAGACGAGAAAGGCGGCCGCCAGCACAAAGAGGTTGCCGTAGGCGGAATCGTTGAAGGAAAGCCGGCTGATGCTGTCGGATAAAAGCAGGACAACCGCCAGGATGGAGAGGGCCGCGGCGATATTGTAAAACATGGCCGTGGATGCCAGACGCTGATGGTAGCGATGGGAGCCGTTGTCGAAATAAAATCGGAAGGCACCGTTGTGAAGCTCGAGGATGACCACGAGCGTGGCAATCGCCAGCCACACTATCACGACATCGAGAACGCCGAATTCGGCCGGGAGCAGACAGCGAGCGTAAACCGGCAGCAGGAGGAGTTCCACGAAAGAACGGAGGCTTCCCACCACGCCATAGATTGCGGTTGCCTTGAAAAAACTTCTAACGTTGCTGAACATTTTCAACGACGTTTTCTGTGCGCTTTCGGCGCACCAGATAGAGTTTACCGGCAAGGCTCCTGAGGTCCTGCTGCCCGGGCAGTTTCTTCCCGTATCGGTCAGAGAGCGTGACGAGGACAAGGGCCACGAGGATGCCGGCGATCAGGCCAAGACCGGTTGTCTTTGCTCTGGCCGGACCGCTCTTGATGCTGGGGGCTCTGGCCGTATCCAGAATCTGGATGGCCGGCGTTTCTTTCTTTTCGTTTATTGCGGCCAGTTCACGCTCCTGAGCCAGTGTTTGATACACCTGAGTTTTGACTTCGACCTCTCGTCCTAACCGGGCGTGCTCCATGAGCAAATCGGGTGACGTGGAGTTGTAGTAATTGAGGTTGTTGTCACGAAAGTCGCGCAGGTTTTCCTCGGCTGTGGCCAGGTCGCGACTGACCTCAACCATACGTTCTTCGATGAACTGCCGGGTCAACCCGGCGCGGGTCTTTCTTTTGCTCTTGCTGAATTCGTCCAGCAGCGCGACACAGGTATTGGCGATGTCGGCTGAAAGTTGCGGCTTGGTGGTCGTAACCGCGACGCTGACCACGCCGGTCTTCTTGTCGCATGTCACGTCCGTGATCTCGCGAAGCTTGCCGAGAGCAAGGTCGGGATTATGCTGGTCGAAAT
>CP070777.1:100666-141498 GCA_020346225.1 Candidatus Zixiibacteriota bacterium
CTTCGGTATGGATTGGCTCTCGTGCACCACCGAGCTCATAGAGAGCAAAAAGGATTATGTCCTTGTTGACGACGTCTTCTTCACGCTTGCTCATAGAAACAACTGCCTCGCTGTCTTTCCATATGGATAATATTCTACTATTTAACTCTGTCGTCGCGGCGCAGTCAGCTCAATAACTGATGTCAACAGCCGAATACCCACCGCGGCTTGAACGCGGCTATGCGGTCCCCGCGCTACTAAATGTTCATTTACCGGCTGTCAAACCCATCCTGTCTCTCGCTGGCAACCGCTCCCCGGTGTGGTTGGTCGATGGTGAAATGTCGGTGGTGATTAGCGTTAGGGCAAGATAAGGAAATTGGGCACGGGTGTCAATAATTGGGTTAGGGGCAGACGGGGACCCACCACCGGCGGGCAGGCGTCTGCCGCCCACGTACGGGGGAGCGAGATAAAGGGTAAGGCACTGGTTAGGCGGGGGTGGTGTCGGAACCGGTCTCCCTTGTCACTGAAAGAACGCCCTTCACCTTGCGTACCTTGTCCAAAATACGGTTCAGGTGGGACAGGCTGGAGACTTCCACAACGAACTTGCCAACCGCCGTCGTGTCCTGAGAATGCATCTCGGCCGCCCGGACATTGGTATCAGCATCAGCAATCGCCTGAGTAATATCACGCAACATGTTGCGGCGGTCCTCCACCACCAACTTCAACTGCACCACGAACGACTGGCCGCGGGCCGTGTCCCAGCTGACATCAATCCGCCGCTCCGGAAACAAGCTGTGCAGATGAACGGCACTGGCACAGTCGGCGCGGTGAACGGTGACGCCTCTCCCCCGCGTGATGAAACCAACGATGTCCTCGCCGGGGACAGGCTGACAACAACCGCCGAAACGGAACATCATGTCATCCATACCGTGGACGCGAATCCCCTTGGTGCCGCGAATGCGGTCGATGACACGGTTGACAAAGCCGGCGGGCTTTTCCTCCTGTTCGGGCTGAATCAACTCCATCAGGGGGCGGATCGACATGGAGCCGTTGCCGATGGCGGCGTAGAGGTCCTCGACGGACTTGCGGTCGAGCTGCTCGGCGTAGCCCTGCAGGATGTCGTCGGGGGGCAGTTTGAGGCGCTGTTCCCTGAGCTTGCGGTCAATCATCTGTTTGCCCAGAGCGACGGACTGCTCGAAGCCGGACTGCTTGAGCCATCGTCGAATCTTGGCGCGAGCCGTGGAGGTCTTGACCAGCTTGAGCCAGTCGTGGGAGGGGTTGCGGTTGGGGTTGGTGATGATCTCGACGATATCGCCGGACTGCAGTTCGGTGGAGAGCGGCTGCAGGCGGTTGTTGATCTTGGCGCCGGCACAATGGATGCCGATATCAGTGTGAATCTGAAAGGCGAAATCGAGCGGCGTGGAACCCTTGGGCAGGTGCACCAGCTTGCGGTTGGGCGTGAACACGAAAGTATCTTCCGAGTACAGGTCGATCTTGAGGTACTCGAGAAAATCGGAGGGGTTGGTCATGTCCTTCTGCCACTCGAGAACATCGCGCAGCCAGACCATCTGACGGTCGGAGCGGCTCATTTCGTGTTTGCCTTCTTTGTAGAGCCAGTGGGCGGCGATGCCGTTCTCGGCGACGTGGTGCATCTGGTGGGTGCGTATCTGGATTTCGACCATGCGGTTGTTCTCGCCGAAGACGGTGGTGTGAAGGGAACGGTAACCGTTGGGTTTGGGCGTGGCGATGTAGTCATGGAAACGGTCGGCGACGGGTTTCCAGATGGCGTGGAGGATGCCGAGGGCGTGGTAGCAATCGCGTTCGGTGTTGACGATGATGCGTATGGCGAAGAGGTCGTAGATTTCCTCGAAGGAGACGCCGCGTATCTGAATCTTGCGGTGGATGGAGTCGAGGTGTTTGGCGCGGCCGTAGATGTCGGCCTTGATATTGTCTTTTTCCAGGGCCTGTTTGATAGGCCCGGCCATGGTTTCGATGTAGGCCTGCCTTTCCTCGCGGCTTTCCCTGACGCGCTTGGTGAGATCGTCGTAGACCTCGGGGTGGAGATAGCGCAGGGAGAGGTCCTCGAGTTCGACTTTCACTTTGTTGATGCCGAAGCGATGGGCCAGGGAGCAATAGATGTCGCGTGTTTCCTGGGCCACGAGCTGCTGTTTTTCGGGGGGGACGTGGCTGAGGGTGCGCATGTTGTGGAGGCGGTCGGCCAGTTTGATGATAATGACGCGGATGTCGCGGGCCATGGAGAGGAGCATTTTGCGGAAGTATTCGACCTGGAGTTCTTCGCGCGAGGAGTATTCGACGGCGCCGATCTTGGTGACGCCGTCGACCAGTTCGGCGATTTCATCGTCGAATTCGCGGCGGAGCTGTTCGAGGGATAGATCGGTGTCCTCGACGACGTCGTGGACCAGTCCGGCGGCGATGGTGGCGGAGTCCATGTGCTGTTCGGCGAGGATGAAGGCGACCTCGAGGCAGTGTTCGACGAAGGGTTCGCCGGAGAGGCGTTTTTGTCCCTTGTGGGCGCGGTCGGAGAATTCGTAGGCCTTTCGGATGAGGGGGATGTTGACATTAGCGTTGAAGGCCTCGATGCGGATTATGAACTCGGCCAGATTCATAGGCGCAGTTTCCGGTCGGTTTTATTCAGGAGGTCGAGGACCTCGGTCATGACGCGTTCGGGTTTGATAGTTTCCATGCAGATGCAGCGGCGCGGGGGGCATTCGCACTCGACGCCGACGGGTTGAATGACTTTATCGGAATTGCCGAGGGGTCCCCAGCGGAGCGGCGACATGGCCTTGCGGCTGGGATACAGGCCGACGGCGGCGGTGCCGGCGGCGACGGCCAGATGCAGGGGGCCGGTGGAATTGGCCACGACGACGTGGGCGAGCGACAGGACCGCGGCGAGGGTTCTGAGGTCGGTTTCGCCGGTGATCTTACGGATGGGCATATTCAACTGGCCGCATACGGCCTCGATGCCGGCGCCTTCCTGCTCGGAACCCGAGACGACGAGATCGACGCCCTCTTTTTCGAGCAATTTGTACAGGCGGATGAAGTTTTCCACGGGCCACCTTTCGGCGGAGCCGCCGGAGCCGGGGTGAATAACGACAAAATCCTCTTTGACACCGGCGTCGTTCAGAATTCGCCGGGCGTTTTTCAGCTCCTTTTCGCGGAGGTATACGTTCGGGAAGCGGATGGTTTTACCGCGCCGGAAGAACTTGAGGAAGTCGAAGTTGTACTCGAATTCGTGCTTCAGGTTTTTTTTGCGACTGTGCATCAGGTGCGTATTGAAGAAGACGGAATGGAAACGGCCGGCGGTGCCGATACGGTAGGGTATCTCCGCCTTGTAGAACAGCCTGGAGATCTGGCGCTCCGGGTAGAGGACAATTACCACTTTGTACTTTTCACGGCAGATGCTCTGGAGGAGGTTCTTCTTGTAGAGCTTGTTGACCAGGAGCTGGTCGTTCTGCACGCGGAGGATCTTGTTGATCCGCCGGTTATTCTCGAGGATGGGCGAGGCGTACAGCGATGAAATGACATCGACCCGGCACTCCGGGTAACGCTCTTTGATGGTTTCCACAAAAGGCAGGGCCAGCACGAGGTCACCGAGCCGATCGGTACGGCTTATGAGGATGCCGTCGTCCTTATCGAGATCCAGTAGTTTCGACATATTCCTTTTCCAGAACTTCCCCGGTTCGTTGGATTTCACGCACTTTGGCGTATTTTACCATGACGGCCAGAGCGGACAGAGCAGAGACCAAAAACCCCTCGAGGCCGTCGCGGAAACCCTGTCTGATCAGGTAGTGCGAGACGAACGAGAGGGGCGGTTTGCCGGCTATATCGAGCCAGCCGGCGCGAAGGCCGCGCCTGGCGGCTTCCCGCGCGCCGAGAGTGGTATACCAGTCGAACTTTCTGAAATACTCTTCGAGCGTCGGGTAGCTGTAGTGCAGCATATCGTTTTTGAGATAACCGGCGGCGCCATCGATAACAACGCGTTCATGCACGACAGCGTCGTCGAAGTTGCCGCGCGATTTTCGGAACAGCCTCAAGACATGGTCCGGGTACCACCCGCAATGCCTGATCCAGCGCCCCAGAAACAGCGTTCGCCGGGGAAGGTAGTAGCCGTTATGACCGGCATGGCCGGAGAGCACGGCCTGAATTTCTTGGCGCAGCGGGGGGGTAATTTCTTCATCGGCATCGATGGACAGAATCCAGTCGTGGGAGGCTTTCTCGACGGCGGCCCGTTTGGCGGCACCGTAGCCGGACCAGACGTAGTCGTAGACGCCGGCCCCGTGCTGGCGGGCCAAGTCGGCGGTGCCGTCGTGGGACTGGCTGTCCATAACGATTATCTCGTCCGCCCACGACACCGAGCGAAGGCACCGTTCAATATTGCGCTTTTCATTTCGCGCGATGATGACCACCGAAACCGGGTTCACCTGTTCACCAGACTGTATTCCTCGACCAACTCAACAAAGGTGTCATAGACCTGGTCGACCGTTATATCAAATATATTGCCGTCGCACCCGGACACGACCGCCCCGGAGTGCTGACCGTAGGGGCGCCACAGCAGGAAATTCTTCATGTAGCGGCTGTACAAACCGACCACCGGAACCTCGAAAGCCCGCGCGATGTGCACCAGCGACGTATCCGGCGTTATCATGATATCGAGATAATTGATGAGGGCCGAAGCGCCGATCAGGTCGATGCCGTCGGGGACTATCTCGACACCTTCGCCCAGTTGCTCCTTCAAGCGCAGCCCGCGTTTTCTTTCCGAGGGCACCGTAAACAGAACAATGCGGCATCCGGGGCTGAAACGAAGGAGTCTTTTGAGCAGGTCGGTGGACTTTTCCTCGGCCCATATACGGGTGGGCGAACCGGCCGACATGTTGTAGCCGATCTTCAGTATGCTCCGATCGCCGTTGGTCAGCGTTCCGATGAAGTCACGTGCCCTGGTGTCGGCCCGTTCGTTGATGTACGGGCGGCTATAGCAGCTAATGCTTTCGCTGTCGATGGCGAAAGCCTCCAGCAACTTCAGGGTATTCTCAATGATGTGACCGGTGTTGCCGCGACGGTGGTCGTAGTTGAAGTCGTAATATTCCCGGTACTTCTGCTTGCCCACGCCTATTCTCGGTTTGCCGGGGGCGCACAGCTGCGAGAGAAAGAGCGCCGTGACGGAGTCGTTGCCGATCATATCGATCACACAGTCATACTTCTCGCGGCGCATGGCCATGAGTTCGCGGATATCGCGCAGGGGACTTTTCCGATACAGGAACACCCGGTCAAAACGCGGGTCATTTTTTATAATGGCGTAATTGCGGGGCGAGCCGAGGACGGCGATTTTGATATGAGGGAAATGCCGCTTCAAACCATCAAAGACCGGGAACGAGATAATCATGTCACCGATTTTTTCCGGCCTGAGAAAGAGCACCCTGGCGGTCCGCCGCCCATCGACCGGGCGGAAATCGGTCCTTCCTTTCTTAAGGAAACCCCTGAAGGCACTGAAAAAGAGGTCCTTGAACCAGTGTTCTATCGGCTTAAACGGATTCTCTCGCATAACTTTCAACCGGCGATACTCGCCATATAGTTTTCCACCCTGTTCAGCATGATATCAATTGTAAAGTTTTCACGCCACCTTTTTTGTGCGGCCAGGCCCATACGGCGCATACGCTCGGGTGAGTCCAGCATTTCGATGACGGCCGCAGAGAGCGCGTCCACCTGCCCCGGTTCCACCAGGACGGCACAGTCTCCGTTACCGACAACTTCGGGGATGCCGCCCACGTTGGTGGCGATCACGGGCAGCCCGGCCGCCATACCCTCGATCAGTGCGATTCCGAACGGCTCGATGATGGAAGGGTGGATCATCAGGTCCGCGCCGGTCAATTCCAGCCACAGGTCATCGAGCATCCCGGTAAATACGAAGTGGCCGTCAAGACCGAGCCTGGCTATTCGCTGCTCGTGTTTTGTCCGCAGGTAACCATCACCCACGAACATAAACACAATATCCGGGTGCCTGGCCACGATGGCCGGAGCGGCTTCGATAAGAAAAGCGTGTCCCTTGTGATTAACAAGCCGTCCGGAAGTCACGGCAATAACGGCTCGCGGCGGCAGGTGGTACTTTTTTCCAAGCTCATGGCGCGGCCGCTCGTCGGCGGGCGGCAGGCCTTTCAGCCGGCTGCCTATCGGAATCACCTCGACCAAATCCGGCCGGATGTAACCGTGGCGAGTTATCTGTCCTTTAAGCGACCGGGACGGAACAATGACGCCGTCGACGAGACGCGGCGTGACGAGGCGGTGGACGAAAGAGTTTTTGGTGATATCCATACCAACCGACCACACCACCCGGGGTTTTGAGGCGAGCCGGGCGGCCACTCCGCCGAGGCGGAGGTCCTTGTTGAAATTAACGGAGATGACATCGATTTTTTCCCGCCGCAAGTGGCGATACAGCCGGTTTATGGTGACGGGATTGAAATCCCCGGATATGGGCAGCGGCACCACGGCGGCGGCGGGCAGGCTGCCTCCGACGCGCGACAGGAAGCGTGAACCGGGACGCCCGATAAGATAGACCCGGTGGCCGCGATCAATCAGGCCCGAGGCCACCAGGCGAATCCATTCCTCCATCCCACCATAGGTTTCCGTTTCGATGGAATTGAGAAAAGCTATGCGCATCACACATCCCGAAACTGCATCGAGTAAAGGCGGTGATAGAGTCCGCCGTTCTTCATCAGCCGGTCATGGGAACCGGCCTCTACAATCCGGCCCCGGTCGATAACGAGAATCCGGTCGGCATGTTTGACGGTAGACAAACGGTGCGCGATAACCAGGGTGGTACGGTTTTTCATGAGGCGGTCAATGGCCTCCTGAACCAGTATCTCGGCCTCGGTATCGAGGGCCGAAGTGGCCTCGTCGAAGATTAATATCTGCGGGTCCTTGAGAAGCGCGCGGGCGATAGCCAGACGCTGCCGCTGGCCGCCGGACAGCTTGACGCCGCGATTGCCCACGAGCGTATCATAGCCGTTTTCCAGCTGTTCAATGAAGTCGTGAGCGTTGGCCATCCGGGCCGTCTCGATGACTTTTTCTCTCGAGACATCGCCCAGGCCATAGGCGATGTTGTTGAACACCGAATCATTGAAGAGATAGGTTTCCTGGGTAACGATGCCCAGCAGGGAGCGCAGTGATTCGAGGGAAAGGCTTTTTATGTCATGGCCGTCGATGCTTATACGGCCGTGCTGGGGGTCGTAGAAACGCGGCAAGAGGTCAAGCAGGGTGGACTTGCCGCCACCGGAGGGTCCGACGAAAGCGACTACCTCGCCCAGCCTCACCTCGAAGGAGATATCGGTTAACACCGTATCGGTTCCGTTATAGCTGAAAGTGACATCGCGATAATCTATGCGGTCGGTGAAGCGTTCGATGGTCACGGCGCCGGGGGCGTCTTTTACCTTCTCCTCAGCATCGATCACCTCAAAAACGCGCTGGGCGGCGGCCATGCCTTCCTGCAGCTTGATATGTATCTGGCTGAGGGACTTGACCGGTTTGATCATGGCGAACAGGGCCAGGATGAAGGTCATAAAATCGCCGGCGTCCAGTTCGCCGGTGCCGCTGATAATACGGCTGCCGGCAAAAAGCAGAATGATGATTCCGGCAATGGTAGCGAGAGTGTCATTTATCGGCGAGGCGAGGTGGCGTATGCGGGTCATGCGAAGCAGCGCCCGAAAATAGTTTTTGGTGGCGGAGAAGAACTTGCTCGTTTCGAATTTCTCCATGGAGAAAGCTTTAACGATGCGGACGTTGTTGACGGCCTCTTCCAGAACGGCGTTGACGTCGGACATGCGCTCCTGAGAGCGCTCGGAGTACTTGCGCATCTTCTTGCCGATGAACCAGATAAAACCGAACACGACCGGCATAACGACCATGGCCAGCAGGGTCAGCTTCCAGCTGAGCAGGACCAGAAAGGAGAAGAACACGATGACCATGATGGAGTCGGTGACGAGACGGTTGAAACCAATATCCACGGCTTCGTTGAGGACCATGACATCGTTGGTGACGCGCGAGATAATCTGACCGGTCCGTCGGGTGTGGAAATAATCCAGGGAGAGGTGCTGGTATTTGTCGAAGAGACGGTCACGAAAGGTGCGAATGACGGATTGCTGCACGAAGGCCATGAAGAACCCCTGCAGGTACAGAAAGACGTTCTTGGCGAGGACGACGATGAAGATCACCCAGCAGAAGCGAATCAGGGTGTCCTGGCGGGTGGCTTCGGTGACGAGCGAGTCGACCCAGCTTTTCATGGTTTCCCTGGCGCCAGTGATGGAGGCGCTGATGGACTGGAAAAAGCCGGTCGATTCGGGTGATCCGGCATCGGCCGGCGCCGTCTGAGCCGAGGGGGCGACCAGGTCGGAAACGCCGGGCACGGTTTCGACCTGAAAGAGGGTCATCAGCAGGGGGCCGAACATCCAGACGAGGACACCGGAGAGGACAGCGTGCACAGCCGCCGACAGCGAGGCTGTGACCAGCTGTTTCCAGAAGGGTTTAAGAACCGAAAATGTACGAGCGTAAAGATTCACCGGACTGCTCCCATAGGACCATAGTTAAATAATATCACCATTTTGGGGGGATAAGTCAACTCGTATAACTGTTTGGGGGTTAGAGGATTATCCGGACGGAGCCATCCCTGACCGGCGCCATGAATTTTTCCAGCTTGACGCCGGCGCCGCGACGGTACTTGCGCCGTTTGGCTTTCAGCGAAGTTTGGTCGCCATCGCTGAAGGTGAAGTCCTTGATGCGCCATCCGTCTTTCTGCTTAACGTAGGTAAGCTCGATTTGCCAGGGGCACCCGGCGAAAGTGATTTCGTAGCCGGGATATTTGACGCTGTTGCCGATGCGAAATACGGTGGTGCTGTCGCCCAGGCCGGCGACGTCTTCGGGACGGTTGGCAAAGAACTGAAACAGGTTGAGGTGCGGCCGGCTGCCGACGCAATCGAAAGAGCCCATCAGGTCGGCCACTGCCTCGTAGACGTACTCGTCGGTCGACGGGAAGTACACTTTTATGGAGTCGGCGGTGAGCCAGCCTTTGAGCGCTCCCTTGCCCAGGTAACCTTTCCCGGAGATACCGACCAGTGAATCGGTCTGGTAGAATTCGAGCCGGACCGAGTGCGTTTTACCGTGGCGTTTGAGTTTGGCGTCAAACAGGAAAGCTTCGGCTTCGATTTTCCTGTCGAGCCGGTTCTCATCGCCGACGGCTCCCTTTCGAGACACTCCCCCGCCGCAACCTGCGACCGCCAGGAGAGCCAGGGCAACAAGGACAGGTATGACGAAAAGCCGGCACATATCAACCGATCTGAATTCCGGAGAACAGGTGGACAAAAAACCTGATGAACGGGCCGAGGATGAGCCAGAAGCCGCCCATAACGATGAGGATTATCAGGATGAACGGCGAAAATCGGTCGAGCTGGTCCAGGGTGGGGCCGTAGTCGGGGGGCAGGACGCTCCTGAGGATGTGGGAGCCATCGAGCGGAAACAGCGGAATGAGGTTGAAGAAAGCCAGGGAGACATTGATCATCACGGAGTAAAACAGGAACATGTAAAAGGCTTCGGGAAGCTGCATCTGGAGGCCTCCCAGCAGCCGAAAGAGCAATCCAAAGACAAGACCGAGGCCGAGGTTCGAGAACGGTCCGGCGGCTGAGATCCAGAAGTCGGCTACGCGCGGGTTGCGCAGGTTAAAGGGGTTGACCGGCACCGGCTTGGCCCAGCCGAACCGGAATTGCGACATGAACATCATCAGGGTGCCGAAAAAGTCGAGGTGGGCGAGCGGGTTGAGGGTGAGGCGGCCCATATCGCGGGCGGTGGTATCGCCGAATTTCAGGGCCAGGTAGGCGTGGAAATACTCGTGCACGGTGAGCGCGAAGAGGATGGCGGGAGCGGCGATAATCGCCCGCTGAATGAAATCTTCTCCAAACATGAGTGATACAGGTCTTCCGATTAACCTCCAATCTTAGCCTTTATACGCCCCGGCACAAGATTTATTTCAAGGCGGTGACATTTTGCGGCCGCCACGGGCACGTCGACGAGCTAACGCCTAAGCGTATATGCCCCGCAGCTGGACGACCTCGACGACGCGGAGAATGGCGAGCATGAAGGCCGCTATTCTCATGCTGGTGTCGTGATCCCTGGCCATTTTCATGACATCGTTGAAGGCGGCGACCATCTTTTCTTCGAGGCGGTGATTGACCTCTTCTTCGGTCCAGGCGAAGGCCATGCGGTTTTGCACCCATTCGAAGTAGGAAACGGTGACGCCGCCGGCGTTGCAGAGGATATCCGGTATGACCAGAATTTTCTTACGTTCGAGAATCTTGTCGGCCTCGGGGGTGACGGGGCCGTTGGCGCCTTCGGCCACGATACGGCACCTGACGCGAGCGGCGTTGTCACCGGTGATCTGGTTTTCCAGAGCGGCAGGAATGAGGATATCGACGTTGGCAAAGAGGACCTCTTCCGGTTCGATCCGTTTGGCGTTCGGGAAGCCGAGCACAGATTTCTTTTTCTCGACGTGCTTTATGAGGGCGGGGATGTCGATTCCGGCGGGGTTGTGGATGGCGCCGGTGACATCGGATACCGAGACGAACTTGACGCCCAGTTCGTGCAGCAGCCTGGCCGAGATGGAGCCGACATTGCCGAAGCCCTGTACGGCGGCGGTGGTGCTGGCGAGGTCGAGTTTGAGACATTTGGCCGCCTCGCGCACGGACAGCATGACGCCGCGACCGGTGGCCTCGTTTCGACCGAGCGACCCGCCGAGGACGATCGGTTTGCCCGTTACGGAGCCGGGGACGGAATGGTTTTCCTTCATCGAGTAGGTATCCATGAACCAGCCCATAACGCGGGGGCCGGTGCCCACATCGGGGGCGGGGATGTCATCCTCGGGGCCGAACAGCTTGATCATATCGGCCACGTAGCGGCGGGTCAGGCGTTCCAGTTCGCCTTCGGAAAGCTTGAAGGGGTCGCAGACGATGCCGCCTTTGGCGCCGCCGAAGGGGATATTGACGACGGCGCATTTCCAGGTCATCCATGCCGCGAGGGCCTGGACCTCATCGAGCGTAACGCCGAGATGATAGCGGATGCCTCCCTTGGAGGGACCGCGGGCGATGGAATGCTGGACGCGATAGCCGGTGAACATCTTGTAAGTGCCGTCGTCCATGCGCACGGGCAGATTGACGATGGTGGAGCGACGCGGAATTTTGACGAACTCACAGATGGATCGATCCAGGCTGAGTTTTCGGGCGGCGGTGTCGAACTGCTTGAGGACATTGCCGAACACCGATATGGGAATGGTGCGGTTTTTGCGCGAGGCCACTCCCTTCCTGTGGGTGGCGGCGGCCGGCCGGGGCCGGCGAGTTTTGTTAGCGGTCTTTTTTGCAGGCATGGTATAAACCTCGACTCTCCCTTATTTGAGTAATTGTCACTTTC
The DNA here is from genome assembly GCA_020346225.1 of Candidatus Zixiibacteriota bacterium. Taxonomy (GTDB): domain Bacteria; phylum Zixibacteria; class MSB-5A5; order GN15; family FEB-12. The sequence continues at coordinate 112,106 of CP070777.1, forward strand.
TCGACACGGCGGCAGACCCGGCATCATAGAAACGCCAGCGGTGCTGGCGGCCGTGGTTTATTCCAATCCGGGTGGTCGTAACGATTTCCCCGGCTGGTTTGTTTCGATCTTCCAGATAAATTTTATCGCCGGTCAAGTCAAGTCCGTTGTGAGCCCGGGTGAGGCCGAAAGCGCGGCAGAATTTGCCCGGCCCGGAGAGAAGGCGGTCGAGGCCCTGCCGGGAACCGCCTTTTTTCATCAGCCCGGTTCCCTCGGCAGGTTCGGCGGCACGAAGCAACAGAGCGGCCGGGCGCCCGGCCGGTTCGGTGACGAAATTAAGGCAATGGTACATGCCATAGATAAAGTAAATGTAGGTGACTCCGGCCTTGCCGAACATGACTTCGTTGCGCTCAGTTTTCCCGCGCGCGGCATGGCAGGCCGGGTCGCCCCGGCCGATGTAAGCCTCGACTTCGACAATCCGCGCCGACAGTTTGCCCTGCGGAGACCGATAAACGATGAATTTGCCGATGATGTCGCGGGCAACCTGGAGCGTGGGCCTAGCGTAAAACGACCGACGTAACTTTCTGAACCCACCCATGGTCACGTAAATCCTTATGCCATTACCCGTCGCAACTGCGAATAGAATTTGTCGCGAGGGCCAGGGCCGCCTCAAAGTCGAAGCCAACCTGCTCCGGCCGGTGAGCATCGGAGCCGAGGCGACTTACGTCCACACCGGCCTTTTTCGCGGCATTGATTACCTCGATCTGCGGGTAGTAGTCCCTCAAGCCGTGGCGCAGGGCCGAAGTGTTAATCTCGAGGCCGGTGTCGCCGGCGACGAGCAGCCTGAAAGTTTCCTCCATAAACGGCCGGTGAAGGGTGCTCATCGACTCACCGTAATAATCGAGGCCGGAGCGCAGGTAATAATTCAAGTGAGCAATGCAGTCGAACAGGCCGGAGCGGGCGGCGATCCAGACGTACTCAAAATATTTCTCGACGGTTTTTTCGGCGGTATACCTCTGAAAACATTCACGGTAACTGTGCCGGCAGCAGAAGCAGATGTCGTCCAGCTCATGGATGCCGCAGAGGAGATAGTCGAAATCGAAGCGGTCTTTGAGCTTTGCGACCATCGATTCGCACCCGGGAAACCAGCCGACCTCAAGACCCAATTTCACGGACAACCCCTCGCGGTAGAACTTTTCACCGACGCGGCGGACGTGGTCAACATACGGCACCAGACTGTCGGCCGAGACCGGTTTCCTTTCACCCTTGACACAGATATACTCGGCCGAGCCGCGCGCGTCAGGGTTGGCATCGAAGTGGGTGGTGAAGCATATCTCGGCGAGGTTGCGTTTAAGGGCGGCCCGACAATATTCCTCCAGCGTCCCTTCGGCATCTACCGAGTAATCACAGTGGCAGTGATAGTCAGCCAGGCCCTCGACCGGCAGCGGCTGAAGCATATCGGCATCAGACAAAATAGTCGCCTTTCAAGAAAGGATTGTGGTTGCGTTCGGCTCCCACCGTGGTAGCCGGGCCGTGACCGGGATAACACACGACGGGGTCGGGCAGTTTCAAAATCTTGTCGTTTATCGATTGAATCAGGACCTGGTGGGAGCAGCCTGGAAAATCGGTCCGCCCGATGGAACCGTAAAACAGCGTGTCGCCGCAGAAGAGCGTCCCCTGCGATTCGTCGAGATAGCAAACCCCTCCGGGAGAATGGCCCGGTGTGGCCAGTACCCTGAGGGAGATCGGGCCGAGGCTGATCAAGTCCTCGTCGATTACGGTATAGTCCGGCGGCGGAGCCACAATCGGCTGACCGTACAGGGCCGAGGCGTTGGCGGACGGGTTGGCCAGGAGGTCTTCTTCCCCGGCGCCGACCCACAAGGGGACGCCGCAGGCTTCTTTGACGGACTTTACGGCGGCAATATGGTCACCGTGACCGTGAGTGAGCAGAATGGCCAACAGTTTCATTCGCGAGGCCTCAATCTCGTCAAGAAGGCGGTCAGGCTCGGCCCCGGGGTCGATTATTATGCCGTCGCCGGAAGGCTCGTCCCAGTACAAATAACAGTTGGTGGCAAAAGGGCCGACTACTATGGTCTTCAGGTTCATAATATCAGGTCAAAATATCAAGTAGGCTTTGAATGTCAACCGTTTTCGCCGGTCGGGGCCGGCCCGTTATTGTGAAAAAAATCACATTTTTCGATGAATTACCATTGACCGGCCGAGTCCGGGGGTATATATTTGATTTCATCTTTTTTTGGAGGAATTGCCGCCATGGCCCTTGCCGATATCAGAAACCGCCTGCCCGAGATGAAGTTGAGACTGGACAAACTCGGGAGGTATCTTTGACCTCGACGGTCGACGCAAAAAGATACAGGAACTCGAAAAGAAAACAACGCTGCCGGACTTCTGGGACGATAACCAGGCCGCCCAGTCGATTCTCAAGGAAATCTCATCACACAAGAAGTGGGCGGAATCGCACGCCAAACTGGCCAGCGATCTGAGCGCCGTCGAGGAGCTGCTTGAGATGCCCGAGCTGGACGACACCTCGGACGACGCGCGCGAGATCGAGAAGACCTTCGGGGAACTGGTGACGGAAATCGAGAACTTCGAGTTTTCCTCCCTCCTGTCGGGACCGGACGATTTCCGGGATGCTATCGTCACCATCCACCCCGGGGCGGGCGGCACAGAATCCCAGGACTGGGCCGATATGCTCTTCCGCATGTACAACCGGTGGACCGAGCGCAAGCAGTTCACGGCCGAACTGATGGACTACCAGCCGGGCGAGGAGGCGGGCCTGAAGTCGGCCACGCTGAAGGTAAAGGGGGAGTTCGCCTACGGTTTTCTCAAAGCCGAATCGGGCGTTCACCGGCTGGTCCGCATCTCCCCTTTCGACGCCGCCTCGCGGCGGCATACATCATTCGTGTCGGTGCACGTGTACCCGGTAGTGGAGGGCAATATCGAGATAGAGGTCAAGGATGAAGACATCCGGGTAGACACTTTCCGGGCGTCCGGGGCCGGGGGCCAGCATGTCAACAAGACCTCGTCGGCGGTCAGGATAACCCACAACCCGTCTGGAATCGTGGTCACCTGCCAGTCGGAGCGCAGCCAGCACAAGAACAAGGAGGCGGCGTTCACGGTGCTCCAGGCCCGGCTCTACCAGCTCAAGAAAGAAGAAGAAGCCAAGAAGATGGACAAGTTCGAAAAGGCCAAAAAGAAGATCGAGTGGGGTTCGCAAATAAGATCATACGTTTTTCATCCATACAACATGGTCAAGGACCACCGTACCTCGGTGGAGACCTCCGGTGTCCAGGCGGTGATGGACGGCGACATCGACCGTTTCATCCAGGCTTACCTGAGCGACCCGGCTTTCAAGGAAGACGATGTGGCCACGTAAAGACGTGACAGAATGGAGCAATTGATGGACACCCTGTCAATCATCAAGGAGAAGGCCAGGCAGAAGCGCCGACGGGTGGTACTTCCGGAGGGGACCGAGCCGCGCGTTATCATGGCGGCCAAAAAGATCGTATCGGACAGACTGGCGGGGGTGACCCTCCTGGGCGACCCGGCCGAGATCACGAGGCTGGCCGGCGAGCACGGGCTGGATTTGTCGACGGTTGAAGTCATCAACCCGACCGAGTCGCCGGATTTCGAAGGGTACGCGGCGGATTTCATGAAGCTGCGAGAGAAGAAAGGCATCACGGAAGACGAGGCCCGGGCCACAGTGGCGCGGCCGCTGTATTTCGGGGCCATGCTGGTTCGCCACGACCGGGTGGATGCGTCGGTGGCCGGCTCGGTCAACACCACCGGTGACGTTCTGCGGGCCGGGATCCAGGTGATCGGCCTCAAGGAAGGCATCAACACGGTATCCAGTTTTTTCATGATGATGGTACCGGAGTACGGCGGCGAGCAAAACCGGGTGTTTTTCTATGCCGACGGCGCGGTGGTGCCCAACCCGACAGCGGAGCAGCTGGTTTCGATAACCGTTTCGACGGCCGAGTCGATGCGGAACCTGCTGGGCCGGGAGCCGAAGATCGCCATGCTGTCGTTTTCGACCAAGGGTTCGGCCCAGCACGACGACGTAACCAAGGTGGTGACGGCTTTCGAGATGCTGAAGAAGGAGCACCCGGAACTCAAGGTGGACGGCGAGCTGCAGGTGGACGCGGCCATCGTGCCGGAGATTGCGGCCAAGAAGTCGCCGGGGTCGCCGGTCGGCGGCGAGGCCGACATTCTGATTTTTCCCGATCTCGACGCGGGCAACATCGCCTACAAGCTGACGCAGCGACTGGCCAAGGCCACGGCCACCGGCCCGATTATCCAGGGGCTGGCCAAACCGGCCAACGATCTTTCGCGGGGGTGTTCGGCGGAGGACATAGTGGACGTGACGGCCATCGCGGTTTTGATGAAGGGGTAGAAGGCATAGCAGAGGAGGCATACAGGAAGGGCAGAGACAGCGCAGGAGGACACCAGGAGAGCCGATTGACCGTGGGCGAACGGAAAATTTCGGTTGACACAATTTGACCGGAACGCTTATCTTCGTGGTTTACATAAATTTTGGACGATAAGAGAGGCTGCCGCCTCTATATTTCTTTTAAGGAGAACGTGACCGTGAATTCCCTCATAATCATTGTCGGTGCCATAGTCGTGGTAGCGGCTATCGCCATTGTCATTCTGAAGAACTACCGCAAAGTAGGCCCCAACGAAGTACTGATCATCTCCGGCGGCAAGAAGCGCAGCGTGACGATGCCCGACGGGACCACCAAGCAGGTGGGTTATCGCATGCGCATCGGCGGCGGTACCTTCGTGAAGCCGTTCATTGAACAGGCCCAGGTATTGCCGCTCGAGATCATTCCGATGAATATCCAGGTCGATGACGCCATATCGACGAACGGCATCAGGTGTACGGTGCGGGGCACGGCGGAGGTAAAGATCGCCAGCGACGAGGCCTCGATTCACCTGGCCGCGGAGCAGTTTCTGGGCAAACCTCTGACGGATATTCGGGATGTGGCGCTTCGCTCGCTGGAGGGTTCGACGCGGGCCCTTATCGGCACGCAGAACCTCGAGTCGCTGAACAAGAACCGCAAGGAATTCACGGGTCGGGTGTTCGAAGATGTCACCGGCTACTTTGCCAATATGGGTTTGAAGCTGCTTTCCTACAACCTGAAGGAGATCACCGACCCGTCGGGGTACCTGGAAGCCCTGGGTAAACCGCGCATCGTGCAGGCCCGGCGCGACGCCGAGGTGGCCGAAGCCGAAGCAGCGCGTGACGCCATCATAAAGTCGGCGGAGGCGCAGAAAGAAGGGGACATTGCCAAGATTGTGGCCGAGACCGAGGTGGCCGAGGCCAACCAGGACTTCGAGTTGAAAAAAGCCGATCTGGCCAAGGACCTCAATCGCAAGAAGGCGGACGCCGACTTTTCGTACGAACTGGAGCGTCACAAGCTGAACCAGGAACTCAAGTCGGAAGAGGGTAAGGTAAAGTTGATAGAGAAGGATTCGGCGGTACAGATCGAGAAGAAGGAAATCGAGCGGGTGGAGCAGGAGCTGGAGGCCAAAGTGCGCCGGCCGGCCCAGGCGGAACAGTTTCGTCTCGAGGCCGAGGCGAGGGGTATGGCCGAGGCGAAGCGTCTGCAGGGCCTGATAGAGGCCGAACTGGTCGAGAAGGTGGGGCAGGCGGAAGCCGAGGCGATGCGGCGCAAGGCGGAGTCATTCAGCGCGTACTCGCAGCCGGCGGTGCTTCAGATGGTTTTCGATAAGCTGCCCGATATCGCCCGCGAGATGGCCACGCCGATATCGAAGGTTGACAAGATCGTGATGGTTTCGAGCGACGGCAAAGGGGGGGCGTCGAAGATCACCGGCGAAGTTGCCTCGATGATGGCGCAGCTGCCGGAGGTTATCAAGTCGCTTTCCGGGTTCGACCTGGAAGACTGGCTGAAGCAGTTGGTGGAAAAGGGCCGGGTCGAGAAGGCCGGCGAGAAGAACACAAAGGGCGGCTCGGACAAGGAATAGGCGATGATTTCAAACCGGATCGGGCGTTTGGAGCTGTCCCCCACGCTGCGTATCACCGCCAAGGCCAAGGTGATGGCGGCGGAGGGGGTTGACGTTATCGATTTTTCAGTGGGCGAGCCGGATTTTCCCACTCCTGATCCCGTGAAGGATGCGGCCAAGGCGGCCCTGGACAGCAATTTCACGGGGTATACCGCCAGCGACGGCATTCCGGAACTCAAGGCGGCCATTCGGGCACGGTTCAAGGAAGATCACGGCCTTGAATACCGGGCCGATGAGATTATCGTTTCCTGCGGGGCCAAGCACTGTTTGTACAATCTGTTCGTTTCCATTCTCAACCGCGACGAGGAGGTTATCATCCCGGCGCCGTACTGGGTGTCCTACCCGCAGCAGGTGTTGATGGTCAAGGGCAAGCCGGTTATCGTGCCGACCCGCGAAGAGAACGGGTTTCGGCTGACGCCGGAGGAGCTGAAGGCCAACCTAAATTTCAACAGCAAGGCGCTCATCATCAACAATCCTTCCAATCCGACCGGTGCGGCTTACACGCGGGAGCAGCTTCAGGAAATATGCGAGATTGCCGTGGCTGAGGGTCTTTTGGTTGTAGCCGACGAGATTTATGAGAAGGTGATCTACGATGATTTCCGCTTTCATTCCATCGCGACGCTGAGCGACAAGATCCGGGAGCGGTGCGTGATCATAAACGGCGTGTCGAAGTCATATTCCATGACGGGCTGGCGTATCGGGTACGCGGCGGGGCCACGCGAGATAATCGCGGCCATGAATATCGTGCAGTCGCACACGACCTCGAACGCGACCTCGATCGCGCAGAAGGCGGCGGCCGAGGCGCTGAGCGGGCACCAGAGTGAAATCAGCCGGATGGTGGCGGAGTTCAAGACCCGGCGCAATTACATGCTGAGCAAGCTGAGGCGCATTCCGGAGGTGTCGTGCTACGAGCCCCAGGGAGCGTTTTACCTGTTTCCCAATACATCGGCGTACTACAACAGCGAGTACGGCGGGATGAAGATCCGCAACTCCTACGGTCTGGCGTACTACCTCCTGAAAGAGGCGGCCGTGGCCGTCGTTCCGGGCAGCGCTTTCGGCGCCGAGCAGAATATTCGTCTTTCCTACGCGACGTCGATGGAGAAGATCGAGGAAGGCACCGACCGCATCATCGAGGCCATGGCCAGGCTCAAGGAATCGCCCAAGTACAAGCGGATAGCGCTGCAGAATTTCATGACGGAACCGCGCGGCATGACCGATGTCAAGACCGATGTGGCGGTCGAGGAGCGCGACGCGCTGGTGCAGGAGGCGGAAACGGCGTTGCCCTATGACCGGTATTTCGAGTGGAACGCCAACATCAACGGAATCATCATTCAGCTTCGGACCAACGTGCCGCACCTTTACGATTTCTGGGTGGAGAACTGGTACCCGGCACAGCTGGAATCGGACCTGGAACCGCACGGTATCATTTACGCCGTGGACGGCGTGGCCGGCCGCACGCCGTACGGGTACTACAGTCCAAACCAGAAGACAGCCGTTCTCTTCAATACCAGCTACTACGGCCAGGTGCGAAGCTGGGCGCTGGGCATGGTGGCCGAGGCCAGCGAGAGGCTGCTTGACGTTCACGGGGTGCGTGCCGCCTGTCTCGATTTCGGCGGCAGGGGCCTAGCCCTTATCGGGCCCAAGGGACTCAAGCGAGGCTCGACCTTTTTCAGGCTTCTGGAAGACGATAAAGCCAAGTTCGTCACGAACGACTGGGTTTTCGTGCGCTACCGGGGTTCGGAGGCGATTGCCGATGCGCCGGAGCGAAAGTTTTATATCAAGACGCGCATCGCCCGCGCTCTCCCCCGTTATGAACGCATTTTCGACCGCAGCAAGTGCGAGAATGTCGTTACGACGCGGGCGGACTGGACCAACTGGAAAGAGCTGGTCGACGAGTGTCCGCTGGACCTGGGCGAGCCTTACTGCTTCTGGGGCTCGGACGCCTCGCGGGCCATGGTCGACCCGGCCTGGATAGGCGGACAGCACAAGTACGTCAAGCGTTCGCGCCTGCGGACAGTCGTCTTCCTCACCTATGAGCCGAACGCACCGGCGGTGGAGAAGCTGTCGGAGGAAGCGGCCCTCGAGCACATCACCCAGGGCAGCTATCGCCTGCCGTCCGAGGCGGGCATGACACCATTTAAGACGGAGCCGTTCTTCAACCCGTATATGCTGTCGTCGTCCGCCGACCAGGAGGATCTGCAGCGGCGCAATTTCCACCAGTTGTTCCGCGTCGCGGCCGCGTATAAAGTCAACATTGCCGACATTCCGCCGGAGGCGCTCCGGACACGAATCAGGGAACTGGCGATTTAGGAGTCAAGCATGGCCAATACTCTCGGAATAGTCAAACCCGACGGCGTTCGCCGCAAGCTGGTGGGCAATATTATCAGTCGGATCGAGAAAGCCGGGCTGATTATTCGCGGCTTGAAGGCCCTGAGGCTGAGCAAGGAGCAGGCGGCAAAGTTCTACGCCGTGCACGAGGGCAAGCCATTCTACCGGTCACTGATCGAGTTCATGACTTCGGGTCCGGTGGTGGTAATGGTTATCGGCGGTCACGATTCGATAGACCGCTGGCGGGACCTGATGGGTCACACGGACCCGGCCAGAGCCCGCTACAACACTATCCGGCGTGAATTCGGCACCTCCATCGAGAAGAACGTCGTGCACGGCTCCGACAGCGCAACCACGGCACGGTCCGAAGTGGCCTTCTTTTTCGGGGATGACGAGGTTTTGCCCAAGGAATAGAAGCGAGATGTCCGACTCGATATACAAAACCGAGATTTACTCCCGTTTCTGGCGGGACCTACAGCGGCGCCTGAACGGACCCAACATCAAGGATGTCAACCTCGAAGATCTGCGCGAACCGGCTGTCTCGACCGGGACGCAGACCAAGTTCGGCAGCTGGGGCTGGCGCTCGGCGGTATCGAGTCGCATCGCCGAGAAGACGGTGACGCTCGGTTCGGAAGCGGTCCGCGAGTACCACATATCGGATACCAAGAAGAAAATAATCACCGACGCCCCGGACCAGCTCGACAAGGTGCTGCACCTGATGGAAACGTTGCCTTTCGTGAGGCTGCGGCGGCAGATGGGCGACAACCCGCACTACAATCCCAAGTGCAACCTGTACATGTCGACGGCGGATATCAAGAACCACCGGCTGCCGTACATGTGGGGCAACACGTTGACGTCACCGACGAAAGCCCCCGGTCCGGAGTTCGTCCTGATCCACATACCGGAGGAGCATCATATCCGGCAACAGGCGCTGGTCCTTCCCGACTACAACCTGACACTGGTTCTGGGCAGCGACTACATGGGCGAGGACAAGAAAGGCTTTTTGAGGAACGGTATGTTCGGGGCCGATGCTCTGGGCATGCTGGGCCTTCATGCCGGCACCAAGGTGGTGATTATTCGCGACCGGAAAACGAACAAGCTCAAGAAATACGGTGTCTTTCTGTTCGGTCTTTCGGCCACCGGCAAAAGCACGTGGTCGTGCCACCAGCTGGGGCTGGACTGGTCCAAAGGCGAGCGCACGCTGGTGTGCCAGGACGACATCTGTTTTCTGAAGAACGACGGTTCGGCGCTGGGTTCAGAGGCCAACTTCTTCGTCAAGACCGACGTCGACAAGAGGCTTCAGGAGGCGATGTACAACTCGCTGGTGCACAAGAGCGCCCTTTACGAGAACGTGATGATCAACGCCGACGGTCGCCCGGATTTCCTCGACGAAAATCTCTGCGGCAACGGCCGGGCCATCATCATGAAGAAGCAGCTCAAGATAAAGCGCGGACGGGGGCCGTTCTCGATGAAGAACATCTGGTACCCGTCCTATGACCTGCCCCCGGTGGACGAACTGGACGGGCTGGTTTTTGCCTTTATCACCCGCCGCAACACGATCATGTCATTCGCCCAGCGGCTGACCCCGATGCAGGCGGTGCTGGCCTACCTGTGGGGCGAATCCAGCCACAGCTATGCGTCCAACCCGGCCAAGGCCGGAGAATCCGTGCGCATAGTCGGGACCGACCCTTTCATCATCGGGTCCCGGGCCAAAAAGGTCAATCAGTTCTATGAAATCATCATGGACCTATACAACAACTACCCGGACAAGGTTTCTTTCTACCAGTACAACACGGGCGGCATGGGTGAAATTATCGAAACGGACGAAAGAGGCGCCAAGAAGGTTATCCGCAAAACCGAGCGGGTGCCCATCGATATCATGGCGGCCATCCAGCGGGGCGATTTGCGGGGGACGAACCGGTATGACACCAGCCTGCTCGGCACGGATGTGATCGTGTCGGCCGAAGGGGCCGATCTCAGCCCTTACGCCCCCGAGCGATATTACTCCAAGGGCCAGATCGATATGTATCTTCGCGACCTAGTGAATGGCCGGCGCAAGTTCACGGAGGGTGTGGCGGAAGAGGGCGGCCTGTCCCCGGAGGTACTTCGGGCGGCCGAGGAATCCTACACTATCGCTCCCGAAAAAGAAACCAAAGTCTATATGTCTTCCAAAAAGAAGGAGACGCCGCCCCCGCCGAAAGACAGACCGGCGGCAAAGCTGACCGACTGGAAGCCCAACCCGCGCCTGGTGCGCGACCGGGGCTGGCGCTACGGATGAGCCGCGCCGACCGGCCGGTCAAAAGAGAAATGCCAACTTACGAATACCGATGCACCGACTGCGGGAGGGAGTTTGAAGAGTTTCAGGCAATAAGCGACCCGCCCATTACCATCTGCGAGCGGTGCGGGGGCAAAACCGAGCGCATAATAAGCGGCGGCGCCGGTCTTATCTTCAAGGGCAGCGGCTTTTATATCACCGATTACGGCCGGGGCACCTCCGGCAAGCCAGCGGGCAAAAAAGAACCGGGCATAACCAAACCGTCCGGCAACGAGTCATCCTCGTCCGGTTCTTCGGGCGGCACCGACAAATCCTCCACCTCCGATTCCGGCTAAGAACGACCGGCAGGGCCGCGTAGAAACGGGGCATGATGAATTCACGGGCAGCGGAAGAACTCTCGGCCAGGCTTTCCAGACCGGAGCTGCTGGTTACGGATTTCTCCGATTACGAGGCTTACCTCCACGACGCCACCAATGACCGGGGAAAGCCCGGGGCGCTGGTCTTCGCGGAAACGGAGGGCGACGTGGCGGCGGCGGTGGATTTCTGCCGGGCGCACAGCCTAGCGCTGGTGCCGCGCGGCGCCGGAACGGGGCTTTCGGGCGGGTGCGTTCCGGCCGAAGGCAGCCTGGTTCTTTCCACCGAACGGATGCGCCGGCTGACGATCGACAGAGAGAGCAGGACGGCTTTGTGCGGGCCGGGCGTGATCACCAAAGAGCTTCTCGATAAGGCGGCCGAATTCGGCCTGACCTATCCCCCGGACCCGGCCAGCTACGATGAATCGACGCTGGGCGGCAACGTGGCGGAGAACGCGGGCGGTCTGCGGTGTCTGCGGTTCGGGGTAACCAGGGATTACGTAATCGGGCTGAGAGGCGTGACCGTGTCCGGCGAGCGGATGGCAACGGGAGTTCTGAGCAAGAGTAAGGGATTCAACCTCGGTGATGTGCTCATCGGTTCCGAGGGAACGCTGCTGATAATCACGGAAATCGCCGTCAGGCTCATTCCCACGCCCCGGGTCGGCGACACCATTCTGGCTGCTTTCGGCGATCCGGTCGATGCCGCGAGGACGGTTCGGGATATCACCCGGAGCGGCATGGTCCCGACGGTGCTGGAGTATCTCGACGGTGACGCGGCCGAGTGCTCCAACAAGTACGAGAAAACCGAGGGGGTCGAACGGGCGGCGGCGATTCTGCTGGTGGAAACGCCCGCGGAAAACCGCCAAGCCCTGACGGCCGCGGTCAGGAGCTTTTGCCGGAAGAACAGCTGCAGTCACCTGCGGGTGGAAAGCGATGAAAATCGGGTTGAGCAACTGTGGCGAATACGCCGAAACCTGAGTAATGCCGTAAAGGAAATGGCCACCGTTCGGGTATCCGAGGACGTGGCGGTGCCGATCTCGAAATTCCCGGTTCTGATCGATTTCGTAGCCGAGATGAACCGAACCAGCCCACTTCGAATCAACGCCTTCGGCCACGCCGGAGACGGCAACCTGCATGTCAATTTTCTTTCGATGACGGGCGAGGACAAAGACTACCAGATCATGGAGCAGGACATAGCCCGGCTGTTGAAAAGGACGGTGGAGCTGGGGGGTACGCTGTCGGGTGAGCACGGTGTCGGGCTGGCGAAACGTCGCTATCTGCCGCTGGAATTCGACGGGCCGACGCTGGACGGCATGAAGCGGATAAAATTCATCTTCGATCCCCAAAACCTTCTAAATCCGGGCAAAATTTTCCCCGGGCCGTGAAATATTTGGGTCATTTTTGGCCCCCCCCTCTTGACAAGGTGAGGGCGGGATAGTAATTTGGCCCAATGTGAAATGTTTCACATTATCTTTTCGGCAGGTGTTTTGACAGAACCAGTTGACCTAAGCACTAAATAAAGGAGTCCCCCATGGCCAAGACTATCAAAGAGAAAATGGCCGGAATCATCCCGAAACTCCGCGAGGAACGAGTTGCCGTTCTTAAGGGGCACGGTGACAAGAAGATCTCCGATGTCTCGGTGGCTCAGGCATTCGGCGGTATGCGCGGTGTGAAGGGAATGATATGTGATACCTCGGTGGTGGAACCGGATCAGGGCCTGATTATCCGCGGCATGCCCATCATGAAGATCAAGGACAAGCTGCCGGAGGAGATTTTCTGGCTTCTTCTGACCGGCGAACTTCCGTCCGAAGACGAGCTCAAGGGATTGCAGAAGGATTTAAGAGATCACGGCGAGGTGCCCAAATACGTCTGGAAGGTGCTCAAGGCGATGCCGAAGACGTCGCACCCGATGGCGATGCTGGACACGGCGATCCTGGTGATGGAGAACGAGTCGATTTTCCGCAAGCGCTACAACGAAGGCATGACCAAGATGGATTACTGGGAAGCGGCTCTGGAAGATTCTCTGATCCTCATCGGTACGATCCACACCATCGCCGCCGGTGTCTATCGCATCCGGTACAAGAAAGGCGACCTGATCGAGCCGTCGAGCAAGCTGGACTGGGGCGCCGACTATGCCCGCATGCTGGGTATGGCGCCGCGCAAGGGGCAGAACTACGAGATGATGCGTCTGTACCTGACGCTTCACTCTGACCATGAGGGCGGCAACGTGTCGGCGAATACCTGCCACACGGTTGGTTCGGCGCTGTCCGATCCGTTCTATGCGGTTTCGGCCGGTCTCAACGGCCTGGCCGGTCCCCTGCACGGTCTGGCCAACCAGGAATGCCTCAACTGGATTCTCCGGACGATGGAGAAGTTCGGCGGGGTTCCGACCGAGAAGCAGATTGAAGACTACGCCTGGGAGACGCTGAACAGCGGTAAGGTCATTCCGGGCTACGGCCACGCGGTGCTTCGCGTCACCGATCCGCGCTTCACGGCCTTCAACGGCTTCGGCAAGAAGTACCTGGCCAAGAACCCGGTTTTCCAGACGGTTGACCGCGTCTTTAACGTGGTTCCGAACGTCCTGAAGGCCCACGGCAAGGCCAAGAATCCGTGGCCCAATGTCGATGCCGGTTCGGGCGCGCTGCTTTACGAAGCGGGCTTAAAGGAGTTCGAGTATTACACGGTGCTGTTCTCAGTGTCACGTGCGCTGGGCATGCTGTCTCAGCTGATCCTCAACCGTGCTCTGGGTACGGCCATCACCCGGCCGAAGTCGGTCAGCACGGCCTGGGTCAAAAACCAGGTGACGCAGGCCTAACGGCCCATTGCATCACTGTTGAAATAAGAAAGCGGCTCCACGGCGGGGCCGCTTTTTTTTGCTCTGATATCGAGTCAGCGCGGCAGATTGATGACAAACTCGGCCCCGCCGAGTTTGCTTTGCTCGACCGAGATATCCCCGCCCAAGCCGGATACGATTCGATGCACCGTGGGAAGACCCAGCCCGGTACCGGCATCCTTAGTGGTATAGTAAGGAGTGAACACCTGATCGCGGATTTCGTCGGCAACACCGGGTCCGCTGTCGGCGAAGCGCAACTGGACCCTGTCGGCCAGCGCTCTGGCGCTGATGGCAATGTCGCCCGGCTGACCGCCGAGAGCCTCCTTGGAATTGTTGAAGAGATTCGAGAGCACCTGTTTGATACCGTCGGGGTCGGCCGCCACGTGCAGGTCCGGCTCGGTGTCAACTTTCACAGTGATGGCCAGCTTATCCGCCTCGAACCTGATGAGGCCGACGAAGTCGTCGAGAAGACGGCTCAGGTTGATGCGCTGATGTCGTTCGTTCTGTTCGCGCGCCAGAGCCAAAAAGCGGGTGATGATATCATTGAGCCGTTTCGTTTCAGCCTTGATCTGCCGGGTGAAAGCGAGGTATTCGTCGCGTCCCTCGGAGGGTGTAAACTCGCCGGCGAGTCGCTGGGCGGCGATGGAAATAGCGTTCAGCGGATTGCGGATTTCGTGGGCGACCCCCGCCGCCAGGTTGCCCATTTCGGACAGCCGTTCGCGGCGGGCCGATTTTTGCTCGAGCTCTTTGAGGCGGGTGATGTCGTATACGACGGCCACCATGCCCTCGAATTCACCGCTCGCGTTCAACATTTTCGATACGGCGATCAGGAGTGACTTCATGGCACCGGCCACGCGCGTCTCAGTTTCGAGTTCGCATGAGACGTCGCTCCCCTGCCTGATAGAATCGAAGGTCATTTCGGGGGCGACCGTCAGCTCATCCCAGCCGATGCCGACAGGGTCGCTCTGTCCCATTATCCCGGCGAAAGCGTCGTTGGCCAGGGTAATGACGCCGCGGTTGTCAAAGGCGGCCACCCCGGTGCGCATTTCCTCGAATATCTTGTCGCTGATAGACTTTATACGCCGGTACTGACGGGCCATTTCTTTGCCGCGGCGGCGCGTGCCCAGATAGAGCATGGCCACAACAACCAGTGAAAACAGGACGGCCGACAGGGTAATCATCTGCACGTCGTAGCCGCGCGAGACGGTCCGGTAGTGGTCAAGGGACAGGCCCACCCGCAGCAAGCCGAAAGGATAAGTATCGGTGGCGAAGGGCCGGACCAGTTCGAGCACTTTGCTGTCCTGGAAAGAATATTCGCGGTGCCGGATGCTGTCGGACTCAAGCGATTCAGTGAGAAAGGAGTCGGACTCGATCGACAGGAGCCGCCCGGTCTTCTTCGATGAAAAGATGATACCGTCGGTCGATTGATAGATTATGTACTCGACCCCTGTTTCGCGCGCCATTTTCTGCGTGAGGTAACCGATCTGGGTCTGGCTGAGAGCATCGACATAGTAAAGAGCGTCGGCTATAATCAGGATGACGCGGTCAAGGCGGTTGGTGATTTCAACGTAGTAGTGCACGGTTTCATCCGGGCTGTCGCCCTGGTCCAGCAGAAGAAGGTAGTTTTGTTCGGGGTCGGCGATAATCTGAGTGATTTCATCGTAGACGAAGTCGGGCGGTTTGACCACGGGGCCGGCGGTGACGGCACCGGCGACGAGGCTCGAGTCAGCGGCATAAACGAAGATTCCGTACAGATTGTGAGCCAGCGAAATATCGACGAGTAACTGGTCATTGATCGAGTTCAGTTCCAGCCCGCCCAGATCGACGACCAGTTCCGAATAACGCTTGTGAACGAGATAGTCGAAGAAGCGCTCGGAGACGATGGCGTTATTGGCGGACTCGGCCAGCGCTTCGACAAAGGCGGAACCCTGAAGAACGAGCAGCTGGAGGCTGTCGGACCGGCTCTCTTTGATGCCGAACCAGGTTATGGTGAAAACGGCAACGGCCAGGATAACTATCAGCAGAGCGATATAACGATGCTCGAAGCCGCGTTCGGCGGATTTTCCACTGCCCAGCATACCGGAAAGCTATTTTGAGGGATAATCGGTGGCAAGTAAAAGTTATGCGGGCGCGGCCGAGGTTTCGGCCGGGGATACGTGCTCGTCGCTCTTTTTCGATGCCCGTTTCCTGACCGGGACGTGGAAGTAAAACAGGGCGCCGTCGGCGTATTCATAACCGATGGAGCCGCCGTGTCGATCGATAATACGCTTGCATGTAATCAGGCCTATCCCGTGACCCTTCGGCTTGGTTGTGAATCGGCGAGCGAACAGGAGTTCCCGCTTGTCCTCCCTGACCCCGGGGCCGTTGTCAAGCACCTCGACGCGAACAGGGCGGGCGCCTTCGCCGTCCGCCAGCGCCGTGCGGATGGTCACGCGGCGATCCGACGGCAGTTCATCGAGGGCCTCGGAGGCGTTGCGCAGCAGGTTCACCAGGAGCTGCTGTATCTGGCCGGTGTCAACATCGACCAGTGGTATATCGGTGGACAGTTCGGTGCGGATTTCGATATTGTCGAACCGGTTCTGGGGTTTGAGGAAGGCCACCACGGTTTCAATGAGCTGGTTGAGGTCGGCCGTTTCAAACTCGCCGCCGTCCTCGTGCGAATCCATCAGGCCGTCGGTAAAGCGGGTGATACGGTCGATAGTGCGGCGCATAACCTGAAGTTTTCCGTCGATTTTCTCGCGGTCGCCCCCCCTGAGCAGAATGGGCATAAGCTCGACGTTCCCGGAAAGTATGGCCAGGAAGTTATTTATTTCGTGGGCGATATCGCCGGCCATCTCCCCCCGCGTGTAATAACGGTCCAGTCGAACCATCATCTCCTGGAAGTTCTTGCTTTCGGAGATGTCTTTGATCAGGTGCAGGTATGCCCAGACGCCGCCGCCCCTGGTATTGACGGGAACCGAGATCAAATAGGCCGGGAACAGGCTGCCGTCGCCACGTCGACACAGGACCTCCATAGAGTGGTTGTCGGACATGATGGCCTTGACGGTCTTGATTTCGCTCAGGCGGTGAGTGAACAGGTCATCGAATTTTTTGCCGACGGCATCCCGGCGTTGCAGCCCGAACACCTGCTGCGCTTCGCGATTGAATATGACAATCTCACCATCGGCCGATGTCGAAACGATGCATATGGGTGACGAGTCAATGAGGGTGCCGAGGAACTCCTGGGACTCGCGCAGGGCTTCGTTGGTATTCTCGAGGCGCCGGTTGGAATCCTTCATGCTCTGCTGGTTTTCCCACATGGTCAGGGACATGTTGTTATAGGCGCTGGTCAGTTGCTGGAGTTCGTTGTCGAGGTCGGACTCGACGAGGCAGTACAGTTCGCCGCTGACGGTCTTCTCGAAACCCCGGGTAAGTCGTTCCAGCGGTCTCTGGAAACGCCTGTTGATCAGATGGACGGTGAGCAGCGATACCAGGGCGGAGGCCAGAAAGAGCAGCAGAAATGTGTAGCGAACGCCTTCGCCGCCCCAGGCGCCTTCGCGATGGTCGGAGATGGCCACCAGCACCAGCGGCAGATGCGGGGCCGTATCCACCCGGTAGTAATACACGAAATATCGCGAGCTGAATATGATCGGCGTCAGCAGTTCCTTTTCAAGCCCGGCGTGACGCTCGATGATGGAAAGATCGATAAGCTGTGCCGCGGAAACCTCGGTCTCGCCGTCGGCAAACAGCGGTCCGCTCTGGGGCGTTGAATGCAGTCGGGTGAGGGAGCCGTCCCCGGCACGGAGGAAAATAAACGACTGCACCACATCGTCGATATCAAGCACCTCATTGAGGCGTTGACCGACAGCAGGATCAAGCGTCCCGTTTCCCTGGCGGGCGTCACCCTGGCCCAGCAGGGCCGTAATCTGCCCGCCGGCCTGGCGCAACTTCTCCCGCATAAAAAGGTACTCGGAATCGACGGATAGCCGGGGCTCCGGGAAAAAGAGGACCAGGGTCAGGGCCAGAAAGACGAAAACGACCTGGACAATGATGATATTTCCCAGCCGGGTAAGGAAAGCGGTCCTCCGACCCGAAAACCGGCGCAATATACCGTTAGAATCCGCCATTTTACTATATATCGGCCGGGTTCGGGGAATGTTGACGAAGGCCAGATGGAGTGCAATAAAACATGGGAGTGGTGGAGGGGGGATGCCCGACTCTATCGTCAGGTGGCTGGATGTCCAGCACACACCACTCCCATAGATCTCTGCTATTCCTGCTGAGTAGCCGTAGAGTTATGGTGCAAGGGCCGTGCCGAAGGCAGCTCTGCTAACGTTCTACCTTAAATATAATAGATAACCCATTGATTCGCAAGAGATAATTGACTGAATCGTGGAGCGGGTTAATACCTGTTGCCGGGGTCGTCCAGAACCGACCAGCCGTATGTGCATGGCGCTGCATAGTGACGGGCTATTAGGGGCGTTATAACGAGTTAGCACGAATCTGAGGCCCCGGAGCTTATGCTCTGCGGGCGTGCTTATCCTCGAGCGCTTCGATGTATTTCTCGGCCGCCACCGCTGCCGTAGTACCGTCGCCAACGGCGTTGGTAATCTGCCGGACCAGTTGGGCGCGCACGTCGCCACAGGCGAATATGCCCGCAAGCGAGGTTTCCATCCGGTCATTGGTGACGATGTAACCGCCCTCGTTAGTCTGCAGTTTCTCGCGGGTTATACCGGAGTTGGGTCGAAAACCGATATACGGGAAGACGGCGCCGACGTCGAGTTTCGATTTCTCCCCGGTTTTGACGTTTTTGAGCATTACATGAGTGACCCGGGTGCCGTCGCCTTCAATGGATTCGGGCACGGTATCCCAGATGAACTCGACCTTGGGATTATCGAAGGCGCGCTGCTGAATTATTTTCTGTGCGCGCAGCTGGTCACGCCGATGGATGATGATGACTTTCGAAGCGAACTTGGTCAGAAACGTTCCTTCCTCGACAGCCGCGTCTCCCCCGCCGACAACGGCGATGACCTTTTCTCTGAAAAAGGCCCCGTCGCAGATGGCGCAGTAGGAGACACCTTTGCCGGTGTATTCTTTCTCGCCGGGGATACTGAGAAGGACGGGGGAACCGCCGGTACTGATAATCACGGCTTTGCCGCGGTACAGGTTGCCGGAAGCGCATCGGGTGATACGATAGTCGCCGTCGGTATAGACTTCCTCGACTTCCTCCATCCGGACCTCAAGGCCGAAACTCTTAGCATGGTCGGCAAACTTCATAGCCAGGTCGGCTCCCTGGATCCGTTCGAAGCCGGGGTAGTCCTCGACATCGCCGGTAACGGCGATCTGTCCGCCGGGCAGGTATTTTTCCAGGCAGACCACTTTGCGATTGGCCCTGGCTGTATATAGACCGGCGGTCAGCCCTCCCGGTCCGCCACCGACGATTACCACGTCGTAATCCATCATCTGTGTCATTTCGCTACCTCAAGTATTTTTCAAGTCCCTCTTTCATTTTCAGCGGCTCGAGGCCGAACAGCTTTTTCATCTTTGAAATGTCTCCGGTATTACCCATTTCCATCATCGTGAGCTGGTCACGGGTGATCGGGGCCGGCTTGAGCAGGCTCTCCAGAATGCGGGCAACGATTTTCATAACACCGATGGGGAGGTGCAGGTTCACCCGTGATTTCCCCAGCGTACTTTTGACCAGGTTCAGCAACTCAATATACTCAAGCTGCTCGGGCCCGCCAACCTCGATGATATTATTGCGGGCATCCCGGCAGGTCAACCCGCCGGCCATAACGGCGACCAGGTCGTCGATATACACCGGCTGAAAGCGGTAGCGGCCGTGGCCGATTACCGGCGTCACCGGCGAGAGTTTAATCAATCGTGTCAGCAGTGAGACAAAGCCGTCGCCTTCGCCGTAGACAACCGAGGGCCGATAGATGACGTAGTCAAGGCCGGATGAAATCACGGCCTGCTCGGCCCGATACTTGGTTCGGTGATATTCGGTGGGGGCCGTTGGGGCGGTGCCCATGGCGGACAGGTAGATGATTTTTTTTACGCCGGCCGTCCGGCAGGCCCTGACCACGTTTTCGGTTCCTTCGACGACGGTTTTCTGAAATGTCTTTTGCCTCGTTTCGGCGATGATGCCGACCAGGTGAAAAACGGCCTCGGCGGCGGCAAAGGTTTTTTCCAGCGAGGAGACATCATCGAGCCGCCCGGGCAAGACACGGATGTTCGAGCCGGGCAGGTCACCGGCGGGTCGCCGGTGCGCCATGAGGGTGATTTCGTGATGGTCGCGGGCCAGTCGCCTGACCAGATGTCGGCCGATAAACCCCGTCCCCCCTGTCACGGCGATTCTCACCAGTCGATACCCTTCTGCGCAAGGATGCCCTGTTTGAAGGGATGCTTTACTTCGCGCATCTCGGTGACCAGGTCGGCCTGCGCGACAAGGGCATCGGGGGCGTTGCGTCCGGTGATAACAAGATGCTGCCGCTTACCCCGGGCGGCCAGGATCGCGTCCAACTGTTGCGGGTCAACCAGTCCCAGATTCACAGCTACATTGAGTTCGTCGAGAATAACGAGTTGGTATTGTCCGGAGGAAATCTTGTCAACGGCAAGTTCGACACCTTTCCCGGCGGCCCGGCGGTGCTCCTGGAAGGTCTTGTCATCGTCGATTATGCCGACGAAGCCTTCGCCGACGGTGTGCAGTTCGACGTCCGGCTCAAGCCTCCTGATGCCCTTGAGTTCGCCGTATTTCCAGCTTCCCTTGACGAACTGAATAATGCATATCTTCCAGCCGTATCCGACAGCCCGGATGCACATGCCGAGGGCGGCGGTGGTTTTGCCCTTGCCGTCGCCGGTGTACACGATGAGCAACGGTCTCGTTTTTTCCTTATTTTCAGCCATATTTCGACTCCTTCCCTCTGGCCGCCAAGAGCTAAAGGTAGTGCAAACACGGGAAAAGTCAATCCGGTACCTGGCCGCCGGGCTACGGCGGCGGTCGGTCGTTGATTTTGCGTGAAGGCAGCAAATTTGGTTGACACAGGTGGGGTCTGCGGATATATTGGAATGAAGATATTATTGATTATGATTAGACAATTGGAGAGCGCAGCTCTTTAGAAGGAGGGTATGGTGCAGTTTACCAAGGCTGAGGAATACGGGTTACTTGGCATTTTATACCTTGCCGGCAAAGAACCTAATGTAATAACCCCGCTTTCGGAAATATCGCAGGCTCAGGAGATTCCCGAGAAATTTCTCGCGAAGATTTTTCAGTCGTTGTCGCGGTCGGGCTTAGTCCGCTCACACAGGGGAGTGCGGGGCGGCTTCACGCTGGGTCGCAGACCCGAAGAGATAAGCATCAAGGAGATTCTTGAGTCTATCCAAGGACCCTATCATCTTTTGAAGTGCATACCGGAACCGAACCTCTGCACCAAATCGGATCCCTGTGCCCTGCGGGACCTGCTTATAATCGCGGAAGACAAACTGGTATCGGTATTTGCGGAGCACACGCTGGCGCATCTTGCCCACGAGCAGACCGCCGAGACGACGACCGGATAGTCGAGAGAATGTGAATTTTTGAACTAATTCCGGTTTACAAGACAGCTTGAATCCCTTATCTTCCGAATCCTGTCTGGATTCGGAAGGAAAGGGATTTTTTGTGCCGGTAATGTCAGACCGCTGGATCATCGAGATGGCTTTGAAACGCGAGATGATAAAGCCGTTCTCGGAGAGTCAGGTTCGCCGCGGGATAAGTTTCGGCGTTTCCTCGTACGGCTATGACATGAGCCTGTCCGATGAGTTTCGGCTGCTGGACCCGTCGAGTCTGCCGGAAATCGACCCCAAAAAAGACCTGTCGGAACACTTCACCGAGATCAAGGCCGAGTCGATCCAAATCCCGGCCAACTCTTTCGTTCTGGGGCGGTCGCGGGAGTACTTCAAGATACCGCGCGATATAATAACGATTTGCACCGGTAAGTCCACCTATGCCCGTTCGGGGGTGATTGTGAATGTGACCCCGTTCGAGCCGGAGTGGGAAGGGTTTGCGACTATTTCGATATCCAACACGGCTCCAGTTCCCACCCGTGTGTACGCGGGGGAAGGTATCGCCCAGCTGATATTTTTGCAGGCGGCGGAACTGTGCGAGCAATCTTACCGGGACAAGAAAGGAAAATATCAGGCACAAAAAGGGATTACCATGTCGAAATCGGACTGAGGGTCCCATGGAATTATATAACAGTATCATTATTTTCTTCATTGAGTAACTCAGGAGCTGATGATGTCAAAGGAAGCCGTACAAAATAAAAAGGCCAAAGACAGTACCAAAAGAAACTCGGTTCGGCGGATGGTGACGATTGACGGCAACACGGCGGCGGCCTACGCCGCCCATGCCACCAACGAGGTGATTGCCATCTACCCCATCACGCCATCGTCCAACATGGGTGAGATTGCCGACGAGAAGTCGGCCGCCAAGGAGACCAACATCTGGGGCACCATCCCGGACGTGGTCGAGATGCAGTCCGAGGGCGGTGCTTCGGGCGCCGTTCACGGCGCCCTGACCTCGGGAGCGCTGACGACGACATTTACCGCCTCTCAGGGGCTGCTTCTGATGATACCCAACATGTTCAAGATTGCGGGCGAGGTCACGCCGACGGTGTTTCATGTTTCGGCGCGGGCGGTGGCGACCCACGCCCTGTCGATTTTCGGCGATCATTCCGACGTAATGGCGACGCGGTCGACCGGTTTTGGTCTTATCGCGTCGGGGTCGGTGCAGGAAGTTATGGACCTGGCCATCATCGCCCAGGCGGCCTCGCTGTCCAGCCGGGTGCCGTTCGTTCATTTCTTCGACGGATTTCGCACCTCACACGAAGTGCAGAAAGTCGAGGAGGTGAGTTTTGACGACATCCGCGGGATGATCGACGAAGACCTGGTGACGGAGCACCGTCGGCGGGCCCTGTCGCCGGACAACCCGACCATCAAGGGTACGTCGCAGAATCCGGACGTTTTCTTCCAGTCACGGGAAGCGGTGAACAAGTATTACCTGGCGGCACCGGACAAGGTTCAGGAATATATGGATCGTTTCGCCAAGATAGTCGGCCGCGAGTACCGGCTTTTCGATTATGTCGGTCACCCCGAAGCGGAACACGTAGCGGTGATCATGGGGACCGGTGCCGAAGTTGTTCATGAGACGGTCGACCATCTGGCGGCGCAGGGCCAGAAGGTGGGTCTTATCAAGGTGCGCCTGTTCCGGCCGTTCTCGGCGGAAGCGTTTGCCAAGGCGTTGCCTTCGACGGTGAAGCGGATCGCGGCGCTTGACCGCACCAAGGAACCGGGCGCGGTGGGCGAGCCGCTTTATGTCGACATACAGGCGGCCATCAACGAGGCTCTGGACAAGGGTTTAGCACCCTTCTCGGAGCGCCCGCTGGTCATCGGCGGTCGCTACGGTCTAGGT
Source organism: Candidatus Zixiibacteriota bacterium (assembly GCA_020346225.1). Lineage (GTDB taxonomy): Bacteria > Zixibacteria > MSB-5A5 > GN15 > FEB-12. Next base: position 135,346 of record CP070777.1, read on the forward strand.
TCGAAGGAATTCAATCCGCCCATGGCCAAGGCCATATTCGACAACCTGAGTAAGGACAAGCCCAGAGACCATTTCACGGTCGGCATCAAGGACGACGTGACCATGACGTCGCTCGACCCCGATCTTTCGTTCGATATCGAGGGCGAGAATTTCCGGGGCATGTTTTACGGTCTCGGGGCCGACGGGACGGTCGGGGCCAACAAGAACTCGATCAAGATCATCGGGGAGAACACGGACAACTACGCCCAGGGGTATTTCGTTTACGATTCGAAGAAGGCCGGTGCCGTGACGGTATCGCACGTTCGTTTCGGCAAAGAGCTGATCAGGAAACCGTACCTGATATCGTCGGCGCAGTTCGTCGCCTGCCACAATTACTCTTTCCTGGAGAAGTACGATATGGTCGACAAGCTGGTCGAGGGCGGCACTTTCCTTCTCAACTCTCCCTACGGGCCGGATGAAATCTGGGACCGCGTGCCGGTCGAGGTGCAGAAGCAGCTGATCGACCGGAAGGCCAAGTTCTATGTCATCGATGCCATCGGCCTGGCCAAGGAACTGGGTCTGGGCGCCCGTATTAACATGATCATGCAGACGGCGTTTTTCCTGATTTCGGGGATTCTGCCCGGGGACGAAGCCATTAAGGCGATCAAGGATTCAATCGTGAAGACGTACGGCGCCAAGGGTGAGAAGGTGGTCAAGATGAATTTCGCGGCCGTGGACGGCGCCGCAGCAGCGGTGAAGGAGGTGAAGTACCCGGGCAGGGTAACCAGCCAGACACACCGTCCCCCCATCGTTCCCGACTACTCGCCGGAGTTCGTCAAAACGGTGACGGCGGAGATCATCGCCGGTCGCGGAGACGATTTGCCGGTTTCGGCCTTCCCCGACGACGGCACCTACCCCACCGCCACGACGCAGTATGAGAAGCGCAACATCGCAGTGGATATCCCGGTCTGGGACAAGGAGCTGTGCATTCAGTGCAACATCTGCGCCATCGTGTGTCCGCACGCGGCCATTCGACCGAAGGTGTTCGAGCAGCAGCACGTCGAGAAGGCGCCGGCGGACTTCCAGTACACCGAGGCGAAGACGAAACAGTTCGCAGGCCTGCTGTACGCTCTGCAGGTGGCCCCGGAGGACTGCACCGGCTGCGTCATGTGCGTCAACGCCTGCCCGGTCAACGCCAAAGACGACCAGGGCAACAAGACGGATCGCAAGGCCATCAACATGACACTGCAGGCGCCGATCCGGGAGCGGGAAGCGACGAACTGGAATTTCTTCATCAACGAGCTGCCCGATCCCGATCCCAAGCTGTTCAATACGGAGACGGTGAAGGGCTCCCAGTTCGTGAGGCCGATGTTCGAGTTTTCCGGTGCCTGTGCCGGGTGCGGCGAGACGCCGTACGTGAAGCTGATGACCCAGCTTTTCGGCGACCGCGCCCTGTGCGGCAACGCTACCGGATGCAGCTCCATCTACGGCGGGAACCTTCCGACGACACCGTACTGCAAGCGCGCCGACGGTCTCGGTCCGGCCTGGTCCAACTCGCTGTTCGAGGACAACGCCGAGTTCGCTATGGGCATGCGGCTTACGGTCGACAAGCTCAACGACTACGCTCTTCACCTGGTCAAGAAAGCGGTGCCGGACATGTACAATGACCTGGCCGGGGCCGACCAGTCCAACCAGGAGGGTATCGAGCAGCAGCGCCGGCGCGTGAAGTTGCTGATGCAGAAGCTCGATGAAATGAAACCGGACGACCAGATCCTGGCCCTGAAGAACGTGGCCAACTACCTCGTGAAGAAATCAGTCTGGGGCATTGGCGGCGACGGCTGGGCCTACGACATTGGTTTCGGTGGTCTGGACCACGTGATGGCCAGCGGTCGGAACGTGAACCTGCTGGTTCTGGATACCGAGGTTTACTCCAACACGGGCGGACAGATGTCCAAGGCTACGCCGCGCGGCTCGACGGCCAAATTCGCGGCGGCAGGCAAGCCGCTGGCGAAGAAGGACCTGGGTCTGATGATGATGTCGTACGGGTCGGTTTATGTAGCCCAGGTCGCCATCGGCGCCAGCCATAATCAGACGGTGAAGGCGATGGTCGAGGCCGAGCGCTATAACGGGCCGTCGATTATCATCTGCTACTGTCATTGCATTGCCCACGGTATCGACATGTCCCACGGGCTGCACGAAGAAGACAAGGCGGTGAAGTCCGGTCACTGGCTTTTGTACCGGTACAACCCGGACCTGATCGACCAGGGCAAGAACCCACTTCAGCTCGACTGCAAGGCTCCGTCAATACCGTTCGAAGATTATGCGTACGGCGAGATAAGGTTCCGTACGCTGAAGAGCCAGGACCCGGAAAGAGCGCGGTGGCTGATAGAGCTGGGTCAGCAGGACTGCGACCGTCGCTGGCGGCTGTATTCACAGTTGGCCAAGATGGACTACTCGCTCGACAAGTAGCCGTAAGCTCAAGTGAGACAACAGCTAAAGGCGGGTGTATGCCCGCCTTTTTTCTATATCAGTGGCTGGTCTGCGGCCAATCAAGAAATCGAGCATCCATCCGATAATCTGTTTAAGCAGCTAAGTTTACAGACGAGGAGGAAAAATGCGCCTCAGAACCTTCACGATGCTCGTGGGAGCCATTTTGATTTTGACGTCGGCGGCAACGGCCGGTTCCAGCTCAGAAGACGAGTTCGTTGCGGACTATCTGAAGAGACTCGAGAAGAAGCATACGACGAGATTGACCTGGCTCTCCGCACATTTCACATTCAATCGCATCAACCGCGATAACGATTACAACAAATTCGCCAACTACGAATCGCTGTACATGACCGACGGAGCGTTTCCGTGGCTCGGTGACGGCAAGTCTTTCGGACTCGATTTCGGTATCGTGTTCGCGAAACGATTTGCCTGGATGCTGGGCGGCGAATACTGGCTGAAGATGGGGACGACACTCGACGGGACCTATTATTACACTCCCTCCGGAACGTACGTCGAGAATCCCAGCAGCGAGGTTCGGCTGATGGGCGCTTCGACAGGCATTCAGTACTACCTGTTCAACGCTCCGAAGAAGGAAGGTCGGTCGAACAAGCTGTCCGTCAGGGTCGGTGCCGGAGTCGGCTTCTACCAGGTGAAATGGGATCTCTGGGAAGAGTACCAGGACCTGAACCTGTCCACCGACGTGTCGGACGCGGGCACGGCCACCTTTATGGACACCAGTCCGGGCTTTACGGTGAATCTCGGGATCGATTACCCGACCAAGATCTGGGATATCGTGCTGGGAATCGACATGAGCGTGATGTATCTCAATTTCGACAATGTCGCCTGGTATAACACCCAGGAACAGGAGATCGTCGCCACCTGGACCGGTGATGCCGACGGACGGGTTGACCTCGAATTCACCGGAATCAGGGGCAAAGTCGAGCTGAAGCACTTTTTCGTCTGGTAGGGACCGGCTGTCAGCTTTTAGTTGACTCCGGGCGGTAATATTCTATTTTCACTGCAAAGTGGACGTCTGTCCGCAGGGATCAATGTAGCCACTTTCCCGCGAGATCAGGGATGAGACCGGGACCATTATTGCTGCTTTTAGTTCTGGCGGTGTCAGCGGCGGCAACGGAGAAGCTGCCGCCGGACATGGCTGGAGAAATCTCTCCCCCGACCGGGCGCATAGCGTTCATACGCGCCGGTGATATCTGGGTCATGGAAGCTATCGGTACCAATCAGCAGGCTGTTTGCCGTGTGTCCAACGCGGAGGGGCGCCTCAGCTGGTCTGCGGACAACAAGAAGATCGTGTTTACGCGCTCCGGGATGGTCGATCTGAAGAGGCCCGACCTGGTGGGAGGACGCCACAAGGTATACGACCTGTTTATCTGTCTGCTCGACTCGGCTCAGGCGGGCAACCGCAAGTACTGGGTTCGTCTCACGCACGATGTCGGTTCGCGGGGTCCCGAGTGGAGTTCCGACGGTCGCAAAATCATCTTCTGGAAGGACATGAACGCCAACACCATCAGCGCCCGCACCCCCAATTACCAGTTGTGCACGGTCGAGCCGGACGGCTCCAACCTGGAGGTGTTGCGTCCCGGGTGGGAAGGCGAGGACGAGCAGTTTCTGGTGACGCCGAGTATCAACCAATGGGGCGATATTGCGTTTGTCTTCTTCGCCGAAATGCAACCGGGCGGCCTGGTGATTCTGCCGAGGGACGAAGTGACGTTGAGTCTGGATTCGATAAAGGTCCTGGCCGAAAAGGGCGAAGGCTGTATTGCCCCTTCCTGGTCACCCGACGGGCGCTGGCTGGCCGTGGTATGCCAGAGCGAAACCGGCAGCGGCCTGTATATAGTCAGTCCCGATTTGCAGCAGCGGTATCTGGTGGCCGAACCGCCCAGCCGCACGCGAATAAGTAACCAGCCGCCGTCATTTTCTCCCGATTCGAAGTGGCTTACCTTCGCTACGGGCGACAATTCCATCTGGATTTGCGACATCACCGGCGGCGGACTGAGGCGGTTGACGTCTCCGGGAAAAGACCAGGCGCCGTGCTGGTCGCGATGAATTTTCTTCATTCATGAAAAAGGCCGCTGTTGTCAGCGGCCTTTTTACTTCGGCAAGAAATCGGTAATCTAAAGCTTTTTCCATCGATAGAGAACCTGCGTAAGAAGCCGGGCGCCGAAACCGGTAGAACCTTTGGGGGTGTATGGTTTACCGGAGCGTTCGAGGTCGACGGAAGCTATATCGACATGCGCCCAGGGGTAATCGCCGATAAAGCTTTCCAGAAAGATTCCGGCCATGATTGTTCCGGCGGGCCGCCCGAAGGAATTGACCAGGTCGGCGATCGTGGATTTCTTACGCTCACGGTAATCGTCCCACAAGGGCATTTCCCAGACTTTTTCGGAGGTGGCATCGGCAGCCTGCTTGATTCTTTTGAGAAGTCCGGGATGGTTGCCCATGATGGGAGCGCCGGAGTAGCCGAGGACAATCAGCGCCGCGCCGGTGAGGGTGGCGATGTCGATTACCGCCTGGGGTTTGAACTTACTGGCATAATCAAGGCCGTCGGCGAGAATGAGCCGTCCCTCGGCATCGGTATTGGTGATTTCCACGGTCAGGCCCTTGCGCGAGGTGACGATATCGCCCGGCTTGGTGGCCGTGCCCGAAGGCATGTTTTCGGTTGCGGGGATGAGGCCGACTACGTTCTGGGGGATTTTCAGCCGGGCGGCATTGACGACGGTAGCCAGGACGTTGGCGGCGCCGGACATGTCGCTTTTCATCTCGTGCATATCGAGACTGGGTTTGAGGGATATGCCGCCGGTGTCGAAGGTGATACCCTTGCCGACCAGGACAACGGGCCGACGGCCGGCGGGGGCACCGCGATATTCGAGGATGATGAATCGCGGCGGTTCCTTGGCGCCTCTGGCCACGGCCAGGAAGGCACCCATTTTCTCTTTGGCGATGGCCTTTTCGTCCAGAACGCGGCACGAGAATCCATGCTTTTTGGCCAGGTTCTGGGCCCTGGCAGCCAACAGGCGCGGGGTGAGGTGGTTGGAGGGAGTGGAAGCCAGGTCTCTCACGAGCACCTGTCCTTCGGCGAAGATGCGTCCCCGCTCGGCGGCTTTTTTGAGCCGGCCGACCAGACGGGGGCTGTCCACGGCACAGGTGATCTCGGCAAGGCGGTCGGTGTTTTTGCGGTCCTCGCCGGTTTTGAACTGGAGCATCCGGTAGGAGCCGAGAACACAGCCCTCAACGGCGGCCTGGAAATACTCTTCCCGTTCCACCTTTTCGAAATGGAAGACGGCCTTCTTCGACGATGTCAGCCCTTTGAAACGCGAGACATTCCCGGCGGCGCGTCGAAAGCTGTCGGCGGTGAGGCTTTTGCGTTCACCCAGGCCCACGAGGATAACCCGGTCGCTTTTGAATCCGTGCGGATGGTAGACGGCGGCGATCTCTCCCTCCTTGCCGGTGAACTCCGCGGACTTCAAGAGAGTCGTCACGGCACCGGAAGATGCTTCGTCGAGCCTTTTGAGGGTACGCCCGCTGATCTTTTCGAACTGTGGTACGAAGAGAACGGTACTGTCAGCGGCCAGATCCCCCATGTCACCGGCAGCATATTTCAACAACATAACATTGCTCCCTTATGTTATCTTCATGGGTCGTTTTTTATCATCAGGTCACGGCGTC
>CP070777.1:141598-193322 GCA_020346225.1 Candidatus Zixiibacteriota bacterium
CAGCGGGCGCAGCACGGGATAGCCAGGATCTCCATAGCGATCATCCTCGTCAAGATTGAACCACAGGCGCGACGTGCCCTCGTCTACATCCAAAAGCCAGACATAACGCCAGCGGCGTATCCTCTCGCGCTGGGTGAGCATGAGCGTGCCGCCCTCAGCGCCCCAGGCGTTCCGCCAGGGCTGGATACGGTGCTCGGCTCGGAAAACCTCCTCGGGCTCTGCTGTGAAGGGCGCGTCCAGACGCATGAGCCGGTCGCGGTGGGGCACCTCGGCTACGGGATTTCCGCCGTCGAGGGCCTCAACCCAGAAGAGCGTATGGGGAGCGGTGGGACGCCACATAATCGAGCGCGGGCCCGGCGGTACACCGTGTATCGGGACCTCGTCGGCCAGGGGCAAGGAGGCGATGGTCGCTACCAGATTGCCCTCAGGGTCCCACACCTCGACCTCGCTGGCGAAGCGCCAGAAGGCCACCTCATGGGACCACGGGCCGACCAGACGCTCGACCAGCAGATACTCTCCGTCCGGCGAGAACTCGGCCGTGTAATAGGGAGCGGGCGGGCCGACAACCTTCGCGTTGCCCGCCGCCGGGTCGACGATCACCAGCTCGCAGGTGGCGTAGTACTCAAAGAGGGCATCGTCATGCGCTGTTTCGAGGAGGTTGCGCGCTTCATAAGTTGAGCGGGCCGTGGCTCCTGCTCCCTCAACGATCATCGGACCTGCCGGTATGGCCGGCGGCTCGGGAACCGGTCCGCGCTTCGGAATGCGGCGAACCAGCAGGCGCTCCTGGTCGGGTAGCCAGCTTACGGCGGTGCCCATCAGCGGATTTAGAGCCAGGTTTTCAATCTCGGCAACGGCGCCATCTACCGAGCCAACCCACAGACCGATGTGATCGGCGTACCCCACGGTGAGCGCGTAGCGTTGGCCGTCCACCGTCCATGCCATGTTATGGATTTCGCTGTTCGCCGGCAAATCGAGCGGTGTCGTGGCTCCGCTCTCGACCCGGACCAGGCGGGGGGAGGTGCCCCCGTGCTCACCGTGGTAGCCGTTGGTGGCGGGATTGACCCTGATGCCGGCCAGCTTGTGCATCGGCGCGGCCAGTTCGGCGAGGGGGGGATAAAGTATGGGATCCGCGAGGAGTAAATACTCACCCGTTGGAGCCTTCCACACCCATGGGAGTTGCGGTGCGTGGAGCGCTTTCAGCCATTCTTCGGGTGGAGACTGCCACTCCGATGGTGCCCGCAAACTGTCCTCGGATGCCCCTGCGCCCGCTGACGTCGCAAACGTCACCATCGTCAGGATAAGTGGAATGGCTGCTACGATGATTACTCTTCTCATTCTTGACCTCCTGAGCCTACCCATTCCTCCGCACGGTCTGAGAGCTGGTTCGGCCGGGTAGCTTACTGGTTAAGATTTTGTCTTCTGGTCTATGCGATTTTGCCGCAACGCAACAATTCATCCTCTATCGCCCGCCTCCACCTCAGATTCTGCTCAAAGCGTAGTGCCGCACAGTCAGTGTACGCCTGCAGACAAAGTGAACTCGGGAGTGGTGTAACTTAAGCCACATTCCGGCCGCTGTCAACAGCGCAGATGGTCACGATTCGGCCACAACGCGAAGAAGTGTGACGGGTTGTGTGTCCTCAACTACCCTGCCTCCGCCATCGTGGCGCAGCGTCTTTCAGTCAATCCAAAAGACCTGCTACCGTGCCGTCCCTGATCCGGGACAAGCCGACCATATAAAGAGCCGACCTGTTCCGCTCGGAGATCATTCACTCCAAACCAGGGGAGACACCAGCTCATGAAACTGCTCGGGACGTGTCCCTACCACATCATCGTCCGTATGCGGCATTGAGGTCATGACAATCACTAACTGTTGATCCGGGACGATCAGAATACAGTTGCCACCGTGTCCCCAGGCCTCGAATGCTTCCCACTGGGGGAGCACCCACCAGTAGTAGCCATAGTCCCTTGTATTCGGCGCGGTTTGATATGGGGTGGTGATTTGCCGTCGAGTAGACTCCGCCACCCAGGCTGAGTCGACGATCTGCTGATTGTCCCACCTGCCGTGGTCCAATGCCAGCTGTCCGATTTTTGCCAGATCGCGGGGTTTCAGATGAAGCCCGTGCGCGCCCATGGTGGTACCGGTGTGATCGGCATCCCAGTAACAGCTTTCGATACCGAGCGGGTCAAACAGTCGTTCCCTTGCCCACTGTTCCAGTGACCGGCCGGTGAGGCGTGCTATGGTATAGCTGAGAAGATGCGGGTCGCAATCGCGATAGTAGAATTCCTCACCGGGGACGGCATACATGGGCTTATCCAGAATGTATCTTGTCGGGTCATCCGGTTGATCGGCATAGATCTCCTGCGAAAACACATCGTTGTCAAACAATAAGCCGGATGTCATCGTGAACAGGTGGCGTATTGTGATAGAGCGCCTGGTCTCATCGGAAGGGAACTTGTCCGGGAAAATCGAGTAGAGTGTCTGATTCAGCGAGTCGACGTGCTGCTCGGAGAACACAATCCCGAACACAAGAGACGTGACGCTCTTGGTGACCGATTGGATGTTGCTATAGCGATCGCGGTCCCGAAGATCGCGACAGTATGTCTCAAATATCAATCTGCCGTCTTTGACAACCAGCAAGCTTTTGGCGTTGAAGAAGCGGTCCTCTGCAACGAACTGAGCGTAGACTGAATCAAGTGCCTGCCGGCTTATACCAACCTCTTCCGGCGTCGCAATATCCCAGCCGTCGTCAAGCTGCGCCGGAATGCTCGGACCCGTAATCTTGAAAGGAGCATCCGGTACGCACGTAGTCAACACCATCAGAATGAGAATACCACAGATTTGAGAGACGACCGTTCTCATGTGCACCTCATCCGATTTTCCATTGATAACTGAAAAGCAGTCTCGTGTTGAGAATCCAGGTATCTTGCGGCGCGGGGCAGTGGTCTAACGTGAATTCCAGGCCAAGATTCATAAGAGCGCCCTTTGAACCGCGCCTGATCAATATCTGAAGCAGCGGAGATTGATATCCCCAGATGCTCTTGAAGGCAAATGAGCTGTTTGGAGCACTAAAATGATAGCTCACGTGATTCAAAGGTTCCTGCTGCTGATACCGGGAATCAGGCGGACGTGAAACAAGACCCATAATCGGCAAATCCAGACGCACAACCGAGTATCCGAGATATGGCAGGCGGGTGTGGTATTCTCCCACCGCCGCCAGGCTGTGTGTTGTCAACCAGTACAAATGGGCGTCATCCCAGGTATCCATAAAAAGGTTTCTCATTTGCAGCGGAAGAGCTATCCCGCACCAAAACTGCCTGTCGAGCGGACCGCTCCACACCAGCTTTGTCCAGGACGGTCGAAGTTCGAGAGCCACCGCGTAGGCCTCGTGCGAAAAGCGATTTTCAAGCAGAGCCGCAGAGGCGAGAAGGCGAAGGCGCAGACAGGAACGTACTGTTCGGACGGTGTACCCGGCACCCAATGAAAAGACCGGCCCGTCGAAACTGATCGGGACAACGAGGTCCTCTCGATGAGAGCCGATTCCTGTGCTCAACACGGGTCCGATATGATGGGTTCGGTGGTTCGGCTGTTGTTCGGTCTGCGGCAAGGCGTCACTCAAAAGAGACAGAGAGAGAACCAGGACGACCCCCAGTTGTTTTGCTGCTCTCGCGGTGACATGCATTATGACTACCTCCCGAATGCCTGAGAGGGGTCCTCCCTACCGTTGGTGCGCGAGTGATGGGCACAGCGACCTATTGGCCCTGACCGGATCAGATACCTGGGCGACAGGTCTCGTGATGATGTAAATATAGCAGAATCCCGGTGTGATCACCAAACCTATTTTGGCCCACACCGTTGCCGACCGCTGGTCAGGGTCGACCACGATCTGGCCTAAGTTCTTGTGCCGCAAGGTGAGTAAGTCAGGTTCTCACAGCCCCGCTCCGGGGCGATGGGCTGCCGGGCTGGATGTTGAATCTTTGCCTAGACCAGGAAACGGCGGAAAATCACAACCCAGATCACCAGTCCCAGTCCGAAATTCGTGTGATTGACGAGACTGGTGATGATGTAAGGTGATCTGCTTGGTGCTTTCGAAGCCAGAAAACCCAGCCCTATGGCCGGATACAGCCACAACCAGGGCAAGAGAACCGTGGCTATCCCGAATATCAAAGGCATCCACACTTGATGCCGAATTGTCGCCGCTTTCAGTTCCAGGAAAAGATAGACCCCCGCCAGAACGATTCCGATCAAGTAATGAGACAACCAGGCCGCTGATTTTTCATGATTCAATGCCGGTGTTTCGTTGATATCTCTGTGTCTGAATTCTCCCCTGAACATGTAAAGGGTCCATCGTCCGATAACCTCGGCTCCTACGGGCGGGTGGATGATTTTCAATCGGCCAAGAACCATCGCCAGCGAATCCATGACAAGGGTCGCCAGAACACCCATCAAAATCATTTCCACCAGATTGATCAATTTTTCCTTTCCTGGCAGAAAGGTGAAGGTAGATTCCTGTCCCGGATTTAAGTCACCGGTTGCAATAAGTCAATCAGTTTTTTATCGAGCGCACAGGAGGTATCGCGGCTTATTCCAGACACCACTGTCACCCGCGGCAAAAACAGACTTGAATCAATGGCAGAACATATTATTTTAAAGGATGGAGACGGACACCAGAGATTCTGACTTCAATCGCATTTTCAGCGAGCATCACAAACCTGTCTACAATTATGTTCTGCGAATGGTCAAGGAACAATCCGTAGCGGAAGAACTGACCCAGGATGTTTTCGTTAAGATTTACGGAGCTCTGGCGGACTTTCGAGGTGACTCGGAGATTTCGACCTGGATTTACCGCATCGCTACCAACGCCTGCCTCGATTACTTTCGGTCCAGGCCCCACAAGAAGTCCGAGAAGACGGATTTGTTGAGTTCGGAAGATCTCCTTAAGTCCACACTGCCCGAAGACAGGCAGGAAGTGCCGGCCGCTGAAGAGGAACTCATAAGTGCTGAGATGTCATCTTGTGTGCGGGGTTACATTGATGACCTGCCGGAAGAATACCGGGCGGTCATTCTGCTCCACGACCTTCAGGGGTTCACGAATCAGGAGATTGCAGGGATTACCGGCGCCACCCTCGAAAATGTCAAGATTCGGCTCCACCGGGCTCGTCGGAAAATGAAGGAAGTGTTTTCCTGCAAGTGCAGTTTTTACCGTGATGAAAGAAATGTCCTCCGATGTGTGGAGAGAGAGGAGGACGAAGGCGGGAATGACGTATGAATTGCAGAGAATTTGAAGACCTTTTGACAGCTTATCTGGATGGCGAAATTCCAGCCAACAAGCGCCGCTTCTTTGAGCGACACATGGAATCCTGCGAGCGGTGCCAGGCAGAGATGTCCACGTATGAAAATTGCGCTAGGCTATTCCAGAGGTTTATAAAAGACGAGGCCCCCCCGGAGGGCTTACGAAAGGCTGTCTTCGATAAATGCGGGTGCCAAGATCTCTCCGAGTGCTGTCCTCGGCCGAAGCGCGACAATTAGCCCCCCGCCTCCTGCTTCTGGCGGTCTTTAATTCCTGCCCTCGACCATAATCGTTTATGCGGCAGCAACTTGCTGCCCCTCTGGCCACTAAACCCCGTAATTTTGTATCCTTCTTCAGATTTACTTCGTCCAATCAGACGAAACCAGAATTCCAACAGGCTGAACGAGGGAAATTGCGATGACTGACTCACAAGAAAAGAAAGCAAAAGACTCACAAGACACGCAGCGAGTCACTATTGAATTCCCGGGCAACTTCTTTCAGGGAATGTTCAGAATGATGGCCGGTGGCGGCATTTTTGGCGGAGCCGGTTCAAGCTGCTGTGATTTCCCGCAAGACAGATGTTGCCCGCCTTCCGGGGAAGATGCGGGGCAAGAGTTTACAATTACGATAAAAAGAAAGGAGTAATGAAATGACTATCAGGAAAAACATCGGCTGGCCGGGGCGTGTAGGGAGAATTGTTGCGGGAGTGATACTCCTGTCGCTTGTTCCTCTCGCTTTTGCGGGTCCGAAGACACCCCTGGCCCTCTGGGGTCTCCTTGGGGTAATTCCCTTAATCGCAGGTATTTCGGGGTATTGTCTTCCGTTTGATCTTCTGGGGATAAATACCTATCGCAAAGAGAAAACCGTAAATCAATAAACGAGGGTAATACTAATGTGTGGTGAACCGTTTTTGTGGATTCTTTTTCCGCTTATGTTTTTTGGGATGATGATCCTGTGCATGATTTTCTCCCGAAGGCGGGGTCGCTGGTTCTGCTGTTCTCCGTTTGACGACAGATTCTCAGACCGCGAACGTATACGAAAACTTGAGCAAGAGATAGACGAATTAAAAGGCAGATAGGCCAGGGGTTGCCTTTCTCAGGAAGGGAACGATTTATGCGAAGCTTAAGAAGTCGTTTGTTCCGCTCGGTAGTCAAGCACTGGATGTCGCCGAAGTTCAACACTCGGGCGACGGTACAGCAGCAAAGGAAAGCCCTCGAAGGTTTCGCGAAGCTTTCATTAGTCCCCGCACAGACTGAAGTACAAATTGTCGGTATCGGAAATATGTCTGCTGAATGGATTTCCGTGGGTGACACCTTGGAAGATTGCGCCGTATTGTACCTGCACGGTGGAGCTTATAATATCGGTTCCTTGAATACGCACCGAGATATAGCCGCACGTGTTTCAAGGGCAAGCAAAGTAAAGACGTTATTAATAGACTATCGTCTTGCTCCTGAACATGCTCACCCCGCTGCAGTTGAAGATGTTGCGGTGGCGTATCGTTGGCTGCTTAAGAATGGTTTCTCCCCACACAATATAGTGGTTGCGGGTGATTCCGCCGGCGGGGGATTAGCTATCGCTGCTCTGGTCTCGCTGCGTGATGCTGGTGACCAGCTACCGGCCGCGGCAGTGTGTTTATCGCCATGGACAGATTTGGCGGGAACCGGCGAGTCAATTACATCTCTGGCTCACCGTGACCCTTTTCTCGCTCCCGAATGGCTTCAGTTCATGGCGAACAGCTATGCCGCAGATAACGACCCGCGCTCACCCCTCATATCACCGATATTTGCTGACCTGCCGGGACTTCCACCAATACTTATCCAAGTGGGCTCAGATGAAATTTTGCTAAGTGATTCCACTCGACTTGCCGACCGAGCCCGCGAGGCGGGTGTGGATGTAAGATTGGAGGTATGGGAAGGCATGTGGCATGTCTGGCATTTTTTTGCTGGACAGATGCCGGAAGCGAAACGTGCGATAAATGATGTCGGGACATTCATTTACCAGCACGTTAGCCAGTCGGAAGAAATAGATTTTGGCAAATCTCATCGTTGAAGTTTAGAGCGAACATCAGTATTATAGTCAATAGAGCAGAAGCGAATATAATCGCCGAAAATGCGCAAGTGAGGAACGTATGAGTTCTATCAAGATGATCAGCGAGGCCGAGGCGACGGGTAAAACCAGGTCGATCTACGAAGACATCAAGGCGACTCTGGGCATCGATTTCGTTCCAAACATGTACCGGGCGATGGCGGTCAAACCGGATTTCCTGGAGGCAAACTGGAACAAGGTCAAGGCGGTCATGCAGGCTCCAGGCAAACTTGACACTATCACCAAGGAAATAATTGCCGTGGCCGTGTCGGCGGTCATGGGCTGCCGGTACTGACTCACCGTACACACTTCCGCGGTGCGGAAACTTGGACTGGATGATGAGGGTATTGTCGAGTTGATGGCGGTAGTCGACCTTTTCAGCGGGTTTAACAAACTGATGGATGGGCTGCAGGTGGAAATGGATGAAAAGCCGTGGTACGGCTGAGGCTGAGAATCACGAATGCCGTGAGCATTCCTGAAAACCCGGCACCCTGATTCGCGGGGAGATATGGAATAGATATGTCGCATACCAGTCAGCTAGTGATACAACAGGAGGTAGTCGATGCCATTCATTCTGAAAGCGATCGATGACACGTCGGCGTATGAACAGTTTAAGTCCGTACTTATCGTACCGTGCAGATTTTGTCCGGCTGTAAGTGCCGCTGTCAAGAATAACGAACCATACCTTCAGCCCTTTTTCGAACTCTTTAAAACAAAATCGTATGAACGATTCATTGCGGACCTGAAAACCCGGCTGCAAAGAAAACGAATCAAGACAGACATATTTAAGAGCTCGTGGATTCACCAATTCGTACTGTGTATGTGGACGGAACGAAGACGCAAGGCCCTTAAGAAACTTGCCGGCAAGTACGACGCGCTGATTGTCCTGGGATGCGAAGCGGCAGTACAGACCATTAAGGATGCGGTCGAACCAAATTCATGCGAGGTTCTTCAGGGAGTTGAGACGGAGGGGATAATGAGTATTCAACCGAGGTTCAATCTTCCCTGTAACCTGTCGCTGGAACTTGAGAGCGTTTCTCGGTACAAGTATCTGGGGACCCAGGAAGTGGCAAATGCAGGTTAAGCCTGCCCGACGCCCCCCACTTCCCCAAGCATGCCGCTTTTGCCGACGATTCTCAGACGATGATCCGTGAAGTTTCAAACCGAGCCGTCGCGGCATGCACAGGCACCTCGGCGCCAACTCGTTATTTTGATTGAATGCCTGATTTCGCGAAAAAAGCTTGCTTAAAGACAATGTCAGGACAAGAATATCGGTAAACACACATCCGGTGAGATAGAAAGGACGCGCCATGACTGAAACGAGGAATCTGACGGCTCCCTGCGGTTTGGACTGCTTCAATTGTGAAATTTACGAAGACAACTTAACGGACGAGATGGCAGACTTTATTCATGCCAAGATGGGGGTTCCCAAAGAGCAGATCTCCTGCAAAGGCTGCCGCCGGCAGGACAGCAGTCACTTCCACCTTCCGGCCGATGGTTGCGCGACTCTCAACTGTGCGAAAGAGAAGGGCGTGGAGTTTTGCTGTGACTGCGGTGACTTCCCTTGCTCGTACCTGGCGCCCCTGGCCGACGGGGCCGGGAGATTCCCGCATAACATGAAACTATTCAATCTCTGTCGGATCGGGAAGATAGGCGTTGAACGCTGGGCTGCGGAAGAAGCCGGCGAGATCCGCAAGAAGTACTTCACCGGCGAATTTGTTGTTGGAAAAGGGCAGGCGGATTAACACATGGCCTGAGCCTCATCCGGATAATGAATAACGGCTTTATTTAACAGGCATACGGTTTGTCGGCGGGTTTGGTGTAAGATGGAGAGCATAATAAAATGATTATACTAATCGGAATCGTGGTGATAATAGTTGGGCTGTTATGCTGGGTAGGTCAGGGGCTCGGTGTCTTCGCGCTGCCGGTCGCTGTCAGACTCGGGTTTGCCGAACCTGAAGATGAAGTTGACCAATCGCTGTACTTGATTGAGCGATGGGCGCAGGGGATAATGGACGTTCTGCTGACCTGGATATTACCCCTTTCGGGATTGCTGATGATTTTGCACAATACTTACTGGCCGGTGTTCGCTCTGGTGGGAGGCGGAATCTACCTGTACTTTCCGGGTGTATTTATGACCAGCCGGATCGTCCTGAAGAAACACGGCAGGAAAGTCGGGAGCCCTTCATCAGTCACAGCCGCGTATATACTCGGAACCATCTGGATCGCCTCGGCAACCACCATGGTCGTGCTGGCCGTAATAGAATTGAAATCGGGGACAATTGGATAAACACGTCAAGATAATAACTTATGCCGAAGCCAGCCGCGAATAAACGGTCAAGACGGCCAGTCCTAACCGGCCGAAGTTACGAAAGAAACAAAAAGAGAGGAGAAGGAGATGGATCAGACCAACCTAAAAAACGATAAGAGCACCTGGGCTATCGGTGGCGGGTTGCTCATGGGCATTGGCATCGGGTTTTTCTTCCTGACGAAGTCTCCGCTCATCTTCGTCGGATGCATACTTGCCGGCTTGGGCCTAGGCCTGATGGTAACATCGATAATTTCAAGAGGGCAGGGGTGGGAGTAACAATTGGATGACAGGGTAATGAAAGCAGTCGTTTATACCCGATACGGCCCGCCGGAGGTGCTTCAGCTTAGAGATGTGGCCAAACCCGTCCCTGAGGACGGTGAGGTACTGGTGAGAGTATTTGCGGCCGCCGCAAACGCCTATGACTGGCGGCTGTTGGGGGCAAAACCTTACCTGATCCGCCTGATGGGTTTCGGGCTTCTGAAACCGAGAAACAAGATACTCGGGGCCGACATAGCCGGGCGGGTGGAAGCGGTTGGCAGGAACGTAAAGCGGTTTCAGCCGGGCGATGAGGTGTTCGGAGATATCTCCGAAGACGGTAACGGCGGCTTCGCCGAATATGCTCGTGCCAGCGAGGTTTTTCTGGCGTCGAAACCGGCCAATATCTCGTTTGCGGAAGCGGCGGCCACGCCATTTGCGGCTCTTACCGCCCTGCAGGGTCTTCGTGATAGAGGGCGGATCCGGCCCGGGCAAAAAGTACTGATCAGCGGGGCCTCCGGCGGTGTAGGGACGTTTGCGGTGCAGATCGCCAAATCTTTCGGGGCGGAGGTTACGGCAGTGTGCAGCACCCGGAACCTCGATTTGATCCGTTCAATCGGTGCCGACCATGTCATCAATTACACCAGAGAGAATTTCACCAAGAGCGGACGGCACTATGACCTGATCCTTGCCGTCAACGGACACCATTCGATTGCTGCTTATAAGCGTGCCTTAAGCCCCGGGGGTGTTTATGTCATGGCCGGCGGCTCCATGTCTCAGTTATACCAGACCACTCTTCTGGGACCGTGGCTTTCCATGGCCGGCAGCAAGAAAATGGGCACCTTCGTGATGAGGCCAAACACTGAGGATTTGCTCTTCGTCAAAGGGCTTCTCGAAGCGGGCAAAATAGTCCCGGTCATAGATAGACGCTACCCGCTGAGCGAGGTTGCCGAGGCTCTACGGTATCTTGAACAGGGACACGCCCGGGGAAAAGTCGTAATAACGGTGGCCGGTGACGCCGACGCCTGAAAATGCCACTCCCTGGCTTTAGCTTCAGGCGCCACCCGGGCCCGAAATCGCCGTATAGCGGCCGCCTGTACAGTGCTCGACTAGCGTTCCGTTAGGCGCATCAGCAGGACATCCGTCTCGCCCAGGGCCAGCGTGTCCCGCGCAAACCCTGTCACCGCATACCTGCCGCGCATGTCTCTGATTATCGAGGTACCCGTGCCGACCAGTCCGATATTCTCGTTCCAGAGTAGATTGCCGGACGCATCGAGTTTGGCGACACCGGTGCCGCTGTTCTCGAGGGTGGTGATACCGGTTAAAATAAGCGTCCCGTCGGGATTCTCAGATATGTCCCGGCAGAGCAGGCCGCTGCCGTCACCGAAACTCTTTTCCCAGACCACCGTGCCGCTAGCGTCAACTTTGAGCACATAGAGCTTCTGGTAGTTCTCCGAGTTGAAGGAGCGACTGGTGCCGGCCAGCACGAAACCGCCGTCACCGGTTTCGACCGCGGCCAGGGCCTTGTCATCGCCGGCGCCGCCGTAGGTCTCTTCCCATACCACACCGCCGGTGTCATCGGTCTTGATCACGAAGACGTCAACATTATTGGTCCCCTCATAATGAACCAGCCCGGCCAGCAGAAAACCGCCGTCAGTAGTGGCGGTCATGGCATGTGCCCACTCGCGGTCGGGGCGGTCGTAGGTCTTGGACCACATTTCGTTACCTCTCAGATCGGTCCTGACAAGCATGAAGTTGCCGCTCTCATTGTCGGCGGCGGATAGAGTGTACCCGGAAATGGCGTAGCCGTCGCTCAACACCGCCAGATCGGTGCCCCAATCGAAGGCGGCGGAACCGAAAGATCTCTGCCACATGAGACTGCCGCTCGAAGAAACCTTGAGAAGGTAAAAATCATAGCTGTCGGAAAGGGAACTGGTGACACCGGCAACGACAAAGTTGTTGTCCGCAGCCAGGGCCATTCGCTCGGCATTGTCCTCGCCGCTTCCGCCGAACACCCTCTCCCAGAGCACTCGGCCGGTCGAATCAGTTTTGAGCATATAGAGCGTGTTTTTGCCGCTGCCGTACGAGTCGGTCGAGCCCGATACGGCTAAGCCGTTGCCCGGCAATTCAATAATCGACGTTCCCCAGTCCCAGCCGGCGCCCCCGTGGAAGGTGAGAATGTCAGTGGCCAGATGAGCCGTCGTGTCAGCAAGAAACACCTGCTCGTCCTGATCAGAGCTTGTTGGCGAATCATCCGAGCAGCCTAATAGCAGCACCAGTGGTAAAACCATCAGGCAGACGGACTTTGACATACGCATAGCTATCCTCCATCTGAGAAAGACACGTCTATCTGTGCCGCGAGGCGGTGTCGGGCGGGTTGCCAAACCTCCTTATTTAATATACGATACAGGGCCATTTTGTGCCGATAAAGTCGTCGCCCGGCGGAAACTGTGCCCGAGTTTGGCTGTTTTTTCACTGGCCCGCCCAATAGAATCCTCTCATACTGATGTCGTGGATGAAATCGAACTCAGACAGGCCACGACTGCTGACAGTGACTTCGCCTACCGGGTAAAGAAGCTGGCCTTTGGCAGCTATGTTGAGCAGGTCTGGGGCTGGGACGAAGACGAGCAACGACGGCTGCACGAGAAACGCTTTGCCTCACAACAGTTCAGAGTGATAGAGTGGTCGGACACGGATGTCGGCATCATAGCCGCCGTTCGAGAAGATGACGGTCTTAAGATCAACCAGCTTTTTGTTCTTCCGGAGTATCAGGGCAAGGGCATTGGCAGGGCATGCATGAAGCGAATCATCGATGAAGCGGTCGCTTCAAAATCGCCGATCAGGCTCCGGGTGCTAAAGATCAACTTTCGGGCCATGGCTTTCTTCGAAAGGCTTGGCTTCAACAGGATCGGCGAAACCGACACTCATATACTGATGGAAAGCCTGCCGTGACCATCTTCACACGAGACGGTCACGACATGATGGACCGCCGGGCGCCTAAGCACGAGTGATATAGAACCAGCCAGGCCCGTTCGCACTCCCCGTCACGTAAGCTCGTTGATATGAAAAGAGGAGACTGGCCGAAGGCCAATCTCCTTTAAGATCAAACCCGCAAGAGGGTTGACGCGGGCTTCATTATGTCGTCGTCAGTACGATCTGCCGTAGCGATTGCCGCCGCTGCGGTTGCCGCTTTCGGTGCGCGGTTTTGCTTCGTTGACATTCAGGGTGCGTCCGTTCAGCTCCTGGCCATTGAGCCCGCTGATGGCGGCAATAGCCTCCTTCTTCGCCGACATTTCGACAAACGCGAAACCTCTTGATTCTCCGCTGTACTTGTCCTTAATAATGTTGACGGTTGAAACTTCACCAAAACCCTGGAAGGCCTGGCGCAGTTGATCTTCTGTCGTGTCAAACGACAGGTTTCCGATGTAGATATTCATTCTACACTCCGTAGGTGTTTATCCGGAAGTGAACCGGATTCCTGTGGAACCTGACACTTCAGGATAAGAGACATGTTGCGCATGATTGCGCGGTCAATTCGAGGTTACGTTTTAGCGGAGAGTTGTGGATTAGACAAAACTACGAAAAAGGTCGAACTCAAATCGATATTAACTTTTCAGTATATCGGTTACCCTGACGAAAACCTACGATTATTTCTCTAAAACGCAGTTTATTTTTTGGTGGCATGTCACCAAAACCACGCAAAACCACCCCAATTTGGCCACAATCGGGTGCAAGCCCTTGTGCCACAACGCGTGGGCGCCAGCTCAGCCTAAGGCCGTTCGGCTTTCCCCCACCATGATTACGACTTTGGCCTGCTGAATCCCGCTGAGTTACTTGGAGAAGTATCGCTTGCTACGAAAAGCGGCCCCGGTAGCGGTCAGTGCGAATCTTGCGAGCCGGGCGAAAGATACCTCAGCCCGCCCTCGTTCTGTAACTGCGCCTCCCCGACAGCCGTGTTGTCTTTCGTTTCCCGCAGAAGCCGTCCTATCAATGCAGGCGCAACATCCCGCACAACGACGCGTAAAAACGCCTAGGGAATTCTAGATTGAACCGGCAGCATATATCGCAGGGCTGACCATTTCGCGTTGGTCCGCGTCCCCTGAAAGGGGGAGTACATGAAAAGTAGATTGCTGATGGCTGCTACAGGTCTATCAATGATTCTGGCAGGAGGTTGTAACCATATGAACGATGAAGCGAATATCGCCGCGGAGAAGGCTGAAATCAGCAGAATCATTCACAGCAGTATCGGCTGGGCGGCGACCAAGGATAAGGAGCTGGTTTTCGGCTGCTTTGCCGACGATCCCGAACTGTTCTGGTTCTCTCCCCGGGATGACGGCACCATTCACGGCTACAAGGCGTTCGTCGACCTGACCGAGGGCTTCTTTATGCTCGATGATTTCAAGGCCATTCGATACGAAGTCAAGGAGCTGCATATAAGCCTGTCCCGGTCGGGCGATGTAGCCTGGTACCATGCCCGCCTCGATGATTTCAATGAATGGAAGGGCCAACCGGCTAACTGGGAGGATGTCCGCTGGACCGGCGTACTGGAAAAGCGGGACGGTCGCTGGGTGATTGTGCAGATGCACTTCTCCAGCGCCTCCGATAAGACCTGACGGGGGGGACACCCCGCTGTTGCCCTGATCGCGGCTGGGCCGCGACGGGTGAACAAACATACGCGCCTTTCGTATCCCAATAGTGGATTTTTGAAATAACCTTGAGGTGACGAATGATCCTTAAAAACAGTCTCAGGCAGAGACCGAGCAGAACCGTAAACACCGAGCACATTCTACAACTCACCCTGATTCTCATCATGATATCGCTGATTTGCTGCCTTTGTGTATCGTGCGGGAAGGATGATCCGGTTAGCCCCGAGCCCGAGCCGGAAACCAGCTTCGAGTGGACCATCGCTCCACCCCAGGATCACGGTTTCGATCCTGCCCTGCTGGAAACTCTGACGGATAGAGTGAGCACCGGGGCCCTTGGCCGTATTACCAGTGTACTCATCGTTCGAAACGGGTATCTCGTGTATGAGGAGTATTTTCGGGGGAATGATAGATATGATCTTGTCGAAATCTACTCCTGTACCAAGAGTATCAGTTCGGCTCTGATCGGCATCGCCATCGACGACGGACACATCTCCGCTGTCGACACCAGGCTCTTTGATTACCTGGACGGGTATACTCTGTTCCCCCCGAATCGAAATGACAGCCTTTACCGGGAGGCCTTGACCCTGGAACACCTGCTGACCATGACGGCCGGGTTTTCATGGGATGAATCGAGCGTTCCGTACGGAAGTGAGGACAACAGTTACAACCAGATGGTGGCCAGTGATGACTATATACAATACACCCTGAACAGGCCGATCATTTCCGAACCGGGTACATCGTTCGAGTACAATACCGGTCTGTCCGGGCTCATGGCGGTCGTTCTGGAGAACAGTACCGGGCAGCGGGTGGACCGCTATGCGCGAGAGAAACTCTTCAGCCGCATCGGCATCGATACGTGTGTCTGGCGTATAACACCGACCGGCGTCCCCATGACCGGAAACGGAATCAATCTCCGGCCGCGCGACATGGCCAAGTTCGGCTGGCTGTATTCGCGGAACGGCGTGTGGAACGGCGAAACCATCGTGCCGGGCGAGTGGGTGCAAGCATCCCATCAGCCGCGTGTTGCCGTGCCCGATGGAAGGTCTTACGGGTATCAGTGGTGGCTGGCACCGGCGACCGACGATGAAGGGAATCCGTATTACATTCCTTATGCACTCGGCTACGGCGGTCAGCACATCATTGTCCCGCCGGGCACGGATGCCGTTATCGTGGTTACCGCTGACGATGACCAGGATGTCGCTGAACACCACATCGATGACATCGTCGAACTCATAGGACAGGCCTTTACGCCCTAGCGTTCTGGAAACTGAGCTGCATCAAGGCGGCCACGGTCGGCTTTGGCTCCGGCTGGTATTGTCGTTTCGGTCAAAGAAGATAATCTTTGCATGCAGAACCGTGATTGGCTACACTGTTAGCTAATGAAAGCCGGACTTCCGATGGAGAACGAACCCGATACCGCAATGCGGCGATACGGAATGCGGATTGCAGCCATCTCGGCCTACGCCCCGCGAAACAGGATTTCGAACAGGCGAATCGCCGCTCGGCTCCGTTTTGAACGCATGAGGGTCAATGCTGACCGCCGTCGCCACGGGCTGGGCCCGTTGCAGACCAAGGAGAAGAAGGTCTACGCCACCAGTGATCGCTGGATTCAGCGCTTCATTGGATTCAAGGAGCGTCGCTTTGCCGCCGAGGGTGAAGGTACTATCGACCTGGCTGCCCGGGCGGCCCTGTTGCTGCTAAACGAAACAGACCTCAAAGCCTCCGCTGTCGACGGAATCGTTTTTGGCAGTGTCACCCCATCCTACCTCAGCAGTCCACCCGACTCGGCTTTACTTCAGGACCGACTGGGCATCCTCCCCTTTGACGGCGGACAGCCCCGGGAGTTCTACTGTATAGATTCATCGCTCGCCTGCAGCACCTGGGTAGCCTGTTTGAGACAGGCATATCTTCTTATCTCCTCGGGCGCGGTCAGGAACCTGCTGGTTATCGGTGCCGACAAAATGAGTGATGCCATAAACTGGCAGGACAGGGCCTTTGCCACGGTCCTGGGTGACGCTGGAACGGTCGCTTGGTGCACGGCCGTTCCGGTCGAGGAGGACTGGTTTGGCCCAGAGCAGTTCTGGAGCTGGGCCAGCGGGCGGGATGGAGATATCATCAGTACACCGGTGGGCGGTTCCAAGAGCCCCATCCACTCGTTGTCCGACGTCACCGATTATCGCAACCGCCTGACAATGGATGGCGCCATGGTGAAAGAGTTGATAGTCCCTCTGGTCGGCGGTCCTGCTGCGAAGGCTGCCCTGCGCAAGGCCGGCTGGACGATGGATATGCTCGATCTGGCGGCGTTGCACGAGGCAAACCTGGTGCTCAACCAGAGCATTGTCGAGCAATGGTCGGGCAGCGGCTTTCACGGTAAGGTCCTGGACGCCGGCGGAATGTTCGGCAACACCACCACCGCTTCAATTCCACTCGCTCTGGCTCTCAACGCGGATGCACTGAACGTGGGAAGCCGTTTTATCTGGGCCGCTTTCGGCGGCGGTCTGACGGTCAGCATCGTGCTCGGACAGATAAGACACGATGTCAGGGTTCTTACGGCGGTGTAAACGAGCTGCCCGCCGGAAAACCCGAAAGACTACTTGCCCGGTGATATGTTCTGGTTTAATCGGAAGAAATTGTCCGGGTCGTACGTCTCTTTTATCTTCCGGAGCCGCCGGTAGTTCGGACCGTAAGCAGCCTGTACCCGTTCCGTCTCGTCCTCGGTGAGGAAATTGACGTAGACACCGCCGGTTGCGAAGGGGGCGGCGTCTTTGTACAGCTGTCTTGCCCATGCCACGCACTTTTCATCGTTGGAAGGCTTCTGCCATCGTCCGTGTACGTTCATGACATAATTTGCATCGCGATGCGGATAAGCCGTTTCTTCCGGCATCTTACCGGCCACTTCGCCTCCGAGTTGTCCGATAAATATCTCGCACTCGTCGGAAGGCAGCCGGGAGGCATAATCCACCGCCGAGTCAATAACGCCGTCGGCAAGTTCCGAGAAATTGTGCGACTTCCAGTAGTTCCTGGCCCCCGGCGTCAGGAGCGGGTCGAACGCGGTCTGCCAGGCGGTATAAGGCTGTACGCCAAGATGTTCACCGAGGACTGTCCCGAACCCGCGCACCGGCTCAATGGCCTTCTCCCCCTCTGTGGCATCACCCACGTGAAAACACGCCAGGACCAGTATATTCTGACCGTGGACCGAAACCGGCAAAAACGGAAGCGGCGGCGCTTTCCGCAGCACCGTCCAGACGCTGGTATCGTCGCCAAGATTCGGGCCGTATTCGCGATATTTTTTTAATACTGAGGTCGCCTCGTCCAAAGAAAAGACTACCAGTCCGCTGTATATCTGCGTCCCGATCTCATAGAGCTTGAATTCGAACCGCGTGACAACACCGAAATTACCGCCTCCTCCCTGAGTGGCCCAGAGGAGATCAGGGTGCTCCCATTCATTGGCCCGTATGAACTGTCCGTCGGCCGTTACCACGTCGGCGGCGCTGAGATTGTCGACGGTCAAGCCGTACTTTCGGGAGAGCCATCCGAATCCGCCGCCTAACGTAAGACCCGCCACGCCGGTCGTGGAGTTAATACCGAGCGGTGTGGCCATTCCGAACGCCTGGGTTTCGTGGTCGACATCACCCAGGGTTGCTCCCGGTCCTGCGTGAGCCAGGTGATTCTCGGGCTCGACCCGGACGGAGCGCATCTGCGACAGGTCGATCACCATACCGTCGTTGCATATGGCGTTTCCGGCAATGTTGTGTCCCCCCGAGCGAACCGCTGTCAGCAGTTCGTTTTCCCTCGCGAAGTTAACCGCAGCCATGACGTCGGCCACGCCGGTACACTTGGCAATCAGCGCCGGCCGGCGGTCGATCATCGCATTCCAGATGGTGCGGGCTTGGTCGTAGCCCGGGTCCGCTGATGTTAGCAATTCGCCCCGGAAGGAGGCGGAAAGTTTCTCCAGCTTCGAGGTATCAACAGCGACCTGTCCGCCGCTGACAGTAGCGACCTGAATTGAACTCATTATCTATTCCTTTGTATTTTGATTCTCGGTCGGCGGTTTGCGCGGTACCCTGCGCGCCGGCAGCCTGCCCACCTGAAAACATATACGGTCCGGCGGCGATAAGTTTGAGACAAAAATAGATTAAATTCATCCACAAAAGCAGCTGCGGCTGTTGGAAGCGCCCTGATGACTTTGCGCGGCTGTCTGCGAGTTCAAAGTCGTGTACGACAATGCCCACCCTTGGAGTCCAGGAAACCGGCAGGAACCGCCGGCTCGCCGCTTAACCTACACCTGCACATTCTCTTATGATTACCGCTCTCGGCTCGCCGTTCAACATCGCTCCTACAGCGTCATTATATTAAACATAATGGTTTTTATGTGAAACATAATGGAACGCTTGTCGTACAAGCGGTCGTGGAGCAAATTCCAAGGCGAGATGATCCGAGTAAACCTCGACATGGTTCTGGTGAAAAGGAAGATGTCACTGACTGAGCTATCCGGCCGGGTGGGCATCTCCGTTACAAATCTCTCTCTGCTCAAAACCGGCAAGGTGAGAGGGATTCGTTTCTCCACGCTGGCGGCAATATGCAGAGAACTGGACTGCCAGCCAGCAGATATTCTGGAGTACAACCCGGAAGCGGTCTAGCCCATAAAGCAAAGGACCTGGTTGGTAACGAACAACAGGATACGGAGATACTTGAAGAATGAATGAAAATCGTTTTTCGATGGCGGGGTGGGCGTCGATAGTGGCCAGCGTGGTTTTCCCGCTGGCGTTTATAATCGACGGGATCCACCAGGAGGTTCTCGAGTGTAGCGGGGCCGAGTTCACAGTCGGTATCGGACCGGCCGATCCCCTGTTTCTGCTCTTTGCGGCCCTGTCAATCTATGTGCTGAAGGCTTTCAAGACTCTGCTGTATGAATACTACAGTTTCAGAGAAATCGGGACTATCATCTCGGTCGCCATTTTCTGGCATATTGTATTTTTTGGTGGCTCGTTTCTGCTGGAGCTGATGTACGGCACGGTCTGGCCGCAGGGTCATGTGGGTCTGCCGTTGGCCCTGGTGGTCTTCTACGTTACAGGCATAGCCGTTTTCGGGATTATCGATATAATAATTGGAATCATCCTGCTACGCCAGAAACGCCGCTTCAGCCTCCCGATACGGGCTTTCGCGTGGCTGAGCATAGCCATGGGATTCTTTGAAGCGACGGTGGTTCTGTCGTTTCTCGCGCTCTTGCTGGTACCGGTTTCGCTGATCGCACTGGCTTTTGTTTTTCTGCGACGGGTTGACGAGGTAGAATTCGTTTAGCGGCAGCAGCCTTCGCCACTCGACAACCGCCGACCACGACAGCAAACACGCTTCCCTGTCCGCAGGACAGCAATTCTAATTGTCCGATCGCATCACCCCCGTCAATTGGGTTCATGATGAGCAAGCTTGACCTCGAAAAGGCGTCAGATTAGTATGGGTAGGCCATTCTTGATTTAGCTGATCGGCAAACAGAGGAGATGGTGATGGAAACGAGAGAGTATCCGAATTTCGCATCTGCCATGAGAGCAGCGCTTGACTGGCTGGCTCAAAACGGAGTCAAGGTCCTTGATGCGCCGTTCAGGAGCAAAATGGGTACTTACGGAATGCAGTCGAAAGACAAGAGGTCCTACTATCGGATCGAATTCGATCAACGGAGCGGGGCTCACATAAACGTGCAGGCGAAAGGAAAGAAAGGGCCCCATTTCGTATTCGACGGCAATGAGAGCGAAGTCCGAAGCAGATGGCGCCAGCTCTTTCTGTGGCATCCTGTTTTCGGCAAGAGCGGTCGAGGCTGATCGGGTGGCCGGGCCGGCCCGATCTCCCCGCCGGCAATGCGCGCGATGCGGCCCTGAACCCGGCTGTGCCGGCATCGGGGTCTCTGCAGAATTTAGTTGCCAGCGTATCGCCGTGTTGCTATATATGTTGAGGTTCCTGTAGTACGTGACAGTATAGCCGGACATCATTAGGTTCTAACCTGCTGCTCGAACGGTATCAGATGGTATTGTACACTATTCAATCGAATAGGACTATCCGCAACCTTCACCTTTCATCTTCCCTCAGGAGGAGATATGCGAAGAGCCTCAATCATCGCACTCATTCTGGGAATCCTTGTGCCATGCCTTGTCGTGGCGGCTGACGTACTTAACGTCGATCCGGCCAAGTATGTCAGAGAGGAGGGATTCCTGGGATACGTTCCCGATCGCTTTATAGTAATCCTCAAGAGCAACGTTGATGTCGACCACGCCCGCGACATGCGCAGCCCTATGGCGCTCTCCGATAAGGCGGGGTTTGGCGAACTGGCCGAGGCATTCGGTGTCAGCCGGGTGAGGCCGCAGTTCCCCGGATCCGATCGCAAGACGGGGGCGGAATCACTTGCCCGCCACTACAAGGTGTACCTCGAGTCGGGCGACAACATTGATCGGGCTGTCGCGGCATACGAGGCGCACCCGATGGTCGATCATGTCGAGCGGATCGGTGTGCATCTGCTGCACGCCACGCCCAATGACCCGTATTATGATGATCCCCCGCCCACTTTTCCGCATGATCAGTGGCATTACTGGGATACCTACGGCGTCAATGCCGATTCGGCCTGGGACACGGAAGCCGGCGACCAGACGGTGGTGGTCGGCGACCTGGATATTGGCATGAAGTACGACCACGGTGACCTGGGCGGCAGCAACCCGCCGGGACCTGACGATGCCAGCACCAACGGCAACGTCTGGATCAATACTAACGAAATCCCCGGCAATAGCGTCGATGACGACGGCAACGGTTACGTCGACGATGTACTTGGCTGGGACTTCGTCGAGCGCACCGACTGGTACTCTTACGAGTGCATTGACCTCGATTGCGGCGGAGCCGACAATGACCCGTGGGACGGAGACGGCCACGGTACGCACACCGGCGGAACCATCGCCGCCATTACCAATAACGGCTATGCCGTGGCCGGAGTGGCCGGCGGCTACGGTAATGGGAGTTTTTCCGGCGGTGGCAACGGTGTCAAAGTTGTGCCGTGCCGCATCGGATATGTTCTGGATTACTGGATTTACGGTCCCACCGGCGTGGTCATCATGGATTATGTGGCCGAGGCGATGTACTACATGGCCGACCTCAAAACGTCCGGCTGGAACGTGGCGGCCATCAACTGCTCCTTCGGTAGTTCGAACAGCGGTGGCATAGCGGCCGCGGCCGATTACCTGATTGCTCAGGACGTCATCGTCGTCGTTTCGGCCGGCAACAGCAACTCGTCCAGTCCAAGTTATCTTGGTGGCCGCGGTGACTGCCTCGATGTCGGCGCCACCGATCAGAGCGGCAACCCGGCCAGCTTTTCCAATTACGGCAACTGGGTCGAGATCGCCGCTCCCGGCGTTGAGGTTATGAGCACCATCACCGACCCGACGGACCCCGCCAGCGATTATGTCGCCTATATGGACGGCACTTCGATGTCGGCACCGCACGTTACCGGCGTAGTGGCCCTGCTGGAGTCATTCAACCCTGCCTTATCGGCCGCCGACAAGTTCGACATCATCACTAACGTAAACAATACCAGACCCTACAACCAGACCAAGAATGTCGGCGTTGGCATAGTTGATGCGCGTAAATGCCTTGATGCCGCCGGTGGCGGATGCGATCTGACGGCCGACTTCTCGGGCAGCCCGACTTCCGGTTGCGTCTCGCTGACAGTCAATTTCACCGACCAGTCGACCGGCACCGGTATCGACGGCTGGTCGTGGGATTTCGGCGATGGTGTCGGGACCTCGGCAGCACAGAATCCGAGCTACACCTATACCTCGGCGGGCACCTATACGGTCACGCTGACGGTTTCCAGCAGCTCCCAGGGCTGTGACGATACCAGCGTCAAGACCGGTTATATCACTGTCAACCCGGCGCCGACAGCCGCTTTTGTCGGTAACCCCGTTTCGGGCACGGCGCCCCTCACGGTCAATTTCACCGATCAGTCTTCAGGTAATCCAACCTCGTGGAGTTGGGATTTTGGCGACGGCGTGGGAACATCTGCCGACCGGAATCCGAGCTATACCTATAATAATGAGGGGACCTATACGGTCACTCTGACCGCCGCCAACGCCTGCGGCTCCGACCAGGAACAGAAGGTCGACTATATTACTGTCAGCCCGTGCGTCGCCCCGACCGCCGATTTTGTCGGCACGCCTACGACCGGATGTGTCCCGCTGACCGTTGACTTCACCGACCAGTCGACGGGCAATCCGACTTCGTGGAACTGGGATTTCGGCGACGGCGTGGGCAGCTCAGCCGAGCAGAACCCGTCATACACGTATAACGGCCCCGGCACCTATACGGTCACCCTGACCGCCGCCAACGCCTGCGGTTCCGACCCCGAGGTGAAAGCCGATTATATTACGGTCAATGATTGCCCCGCCGCCAAGGCTTATGCCAACGCGGACATCCCGGTGCAGGGCACGGTTGGTGGGACGTTCGTCAACACCCTGTCAAGCGACAACAGCTACGAGTCAATTACCGAAATAGAAATAGCGCAGAATAAAGTACAGAAGTACAGCGCTCTGGAACACAAGTGGACGGTCGATGTCGGCGCCGGTGGCGCCGATATGACGTTCTACGTCGAGGCCTACCGCCCGGATAATTCCGATGGCGATAACTTTGTTTTCGCCTATTCGACTGACGACGCTCTTTACACCGACATGGTGACTGTGGCCAGCGCATCTGAGCAGGTTTACTCGGCGTCCCTGCCGGCGGGCCTGACGGGTACCGTTTACATCCGCATGCTCGATTCCAACCGCGGTTTCGGTAACGTCTCGCTTGATGCCGTCTTTATCGATGAGATGTATATGGAGTACGGCGGCGAACCGCCTCCGCCTGAGCCGCCG
Source organism: Candidatus Zixiibacteriota bacterium (assembly GCA_020346225.1). Taxonomy (GTDB): domain Bacteria; phylum Zixibacteria; class MSB-5A5; order GN15; family FEB-12. The sequence continues at coordinate 165,069 of CP070777.1, forward strand.
GTGGCCGATTTTGTCGGCTCGCCCACATCGGGCAGCCCGCCGCTGACAGTCGACTTCATCGACCTCTCCACCGGCAGTCCTACCTCATGGAGCTGGGACTTCGGCGACGGAGTCGGAACATCGGCAGATCAGAACCCGAGCTATACCTACAACTCGGTCGGAAGTTATACCGTTACGCTGACGGCGACCAATGCCTATGGTTCGGATGACGAGGTCAAGACGAACTACATTACCGTCGCCGAAGCCGGCAACAACATGCATGTACACGACATGGTGGTCGATCGCATCAAGTATATCGCGCAGTATTACGGAACCTGTACCGTTTACATCTACGACGACAATCACAATCCGGTCTCCGGCGCCACGGTTTATGTCACGGCTACGGGACCGAGCGGCGGTGATTACAACGGCGTCACGGGTGGCGACGGTTCGGCATACTTCCAGGTGACGGAAGGCTTCAAGAAGCCATCGGGTGAATGGTGCTTCGAGGTGACCAACGTCACCCATGCCTCCTATACCTATATCGCCGGTTCCAACGATGTCACTATGGCATGCGAGAGCGGGTCGGTGTTCAAGGACGGTCTGGCCGAGGCGGTACCCGACACCTATGGCCTCGCCCAGAACCATCCCAACCCGTTCAATCCGAAGACGACCATCTCGTTCGGTCTGCCGGAGCCGGGTCATGTGAGTCTGGAGGTTTACAATATTCGCGGTCGGAAGGTGACTACCCTCGCCAACGGTGTTTACCCCGCCGGGTATCATCATGTTGAGTGGGATGCTTCAGCCCAGCCTTCGGGAATATATCTGTATCGCCTTACGACCGGAAATTACGCTGAGACGAGAAAGATGCTTCTGGTCAAGTGACCCGGATTTTTATCGAAGAAAAGGGACAGGCGCCGGGCCTGTCCCTTTTCTGTTGTTTGCCGGTGATCGGAGCCTGCATGCGCGTCCCCAATAGGCGACTCATCCGAGAATGCGCTTGAGGAGCGACCTGGCCGCGCCTTCGTACTTTTTGACCAGCATAACCGTCGACGGCGAATAACGGGCCACCTTCTCGGGGATTTCGCCAAAGAGCATTTTGCGGAAAAACGGCTCTTTGGCGGCTCCTATGACCACGAGATCATATTCTTTTCCCGCTCTGGCTATTCCGCCTGAAACACTTTTCGACTGAATAAGCATCTTCTTCGTGTTTTCTGCACTCTTGCCCAGCAGGCTCACGGTGTCGTCAAGATGTCTGTTTGCCGTCTCAATCTGCTCTGGCGTCGCCCGCGGGCTCACAATGTGACCGGCAGTAATGGACATCTCCTTCTCGGCGGCGATTGACCCGATAATGGAAGCGGCCAGCCGGGCATTCGGCCCGCCCGAGGTCGGTAACAGGCAGGTTTTTAGCTCTTTCGTCGCCGGTTTTTTGATGAGCACCAGGTCGCACGGCAGATGACGGATCACCTGGTCGGCTACCTCCCCGAAAAGCCGGTCACGGGTATTGGTGAAACCTTTCCAGCCCATTACCAGGACATCCGCCTTGTGTCTCTCCACCGCTGAAAGGATACCGTCCGCCACCCTGTGCGCTACCACGATCTTCGTATCGAGTTGTTCTTCTCGCCGGGCAGCGATCTTTTTGGCCCGGGCGAGAAGGGCCTCGCGGTGATGTGCTGTCCGCATACCTTCGTGGATCGGCACCTGCCGGGGCACTTCTACGATACTCACAGCCGCCATCCGCAGACCGCGGGAGCAAGCGATCGGGTAGGATAGTTCCAGAAGGGCCTCGATGTTGGCGGGATTGTTCAGCGCCACCATGACGCACGGCTCCGGCGTTTCACTTGGCTGTGCCGGCTCTGGAATCAACACCTGCGGTTTGAGAACGGCGGATTTCTTCTCGAAAACCGCGTAGTAAAGCAGCAGCCCGGCTCCGATCCAGCCCAGGGTGACGTACCAGGCTACCGGCTGGAACCTGAACTGATACAGCGCCAGCAGTATGTTCAACGCGAAACCAAGGACCGGTATGATTGGATAGAACGGGACTTTGTACTTTCTCGGTATCTCCGGGTGCTTCCTGCGCAGTACAATTACCGCCAGGTTCACCAGAGCGAACGTCAACAGGAATATCAGACTGGCGGCCGATCCGACCGCCTCGAGCGGCAGGGTCAAAGCCATACCGATCAGGATCGCCCCGGTGGTCAGTATGGCCACGTGCGGCGTGCGGCGTCGGACATGTATTTTTGAGACGGTCGACGGGAGCCAGAGATCGCGCCCCATCGAAAAAGCCACCCGGCTGGCCGCCATGACCGTGGCATTGAGGGCCGAGGTGGTCGACAGTAGGCCGCCGAATACGATAACGGCTACGCCGGCCGTCGGCATGAAACTCTCGGCCGCTCTGACTATCGCCGTTTCCTTGAATTTGCCCAGAAACTGCCAGGCCGGTTGATCGCCTGAGTCGATTGCCGCTAGCGATACGAACAGAATCAGCAGGTAGATGGGAACGGTTACCGCCAGTGACAGAAAAGTCGCTCGCGGAATGTTCTTCTGCGGGTTTTTGACCTCCTCGGCCACCGTGGCAATCAGGTCGTAGCCCTCGAAGGCTATGAAGGTCAGTCCCATGGCGATCAGAACACCGCCCAGCCCTCTGGGGAAAAACGGCGTAAGGCTGTCTGTGACCCGTTCCGGCTGGTGGAAAATGGCGTAAAGCCCGAAAGCCAGGAAGATGCACAGCACGGTGATCTTGGATAGCGTCAGGGCGTTCTCCGTCTTGCCCGTTACTTCCGCACCGCGCACATTCAACCAGGTGAAACCGGAACCCACCAGGAAGGTTATCACCAGAACCGCCCGGTAGCGTCCTATCAGATTGTCAACGCTATCCACCAGCCACGGAAGGTACTGCTGGAAAAGTTCCCAGAAATAGCCGGCGAATCCCAGGGCATAAAGGCTGCAGGCGACGGTATAGGCAAACCACAGAATCCATCCCGAGACAAACCCGGCCGCACCGGGGAACGCCATCCGTACAAATGAATAACCGCCCCCGGCTCGTGGAAGGGCCGAGGCCAGCTCGGCGTAGGCGAACGCCGTCAAGAGCGTTACCAGGGCGTTGAGAGCGAAGGCCAAAAGCGATGCCGGTCCCGCTTCACCCGCTGCTATCCCCGTAAGAACGAATATCCCGGCCCCGATCATCGCCCCTACGCCGAGCATGGTGGCGTCGAAGAGGCCCAGGTCGCGCGCAAAAGTGACCTGCGCCGCCGGGTCGTTATGATTTCTCTCTTTCGTGCTCTGGGGCATAGTCAATTTTGTGCCGGTGCTAACGCACTGCGGCCTGTGTTCGGCGATTCCGTTGGAGAATTTCGGTACAAAATGGCTGAAAAGCCACCACGAATTTGACTGGTGGGTGAGTCTGGGGGCTTCCGTCCGGAAAAATGCCTGGCTGGCCGGATAGGCACGCCGAAATCGTATTGCCGCGCAACACCCTGTAATATATGGCGATAACGGTATGGCGAGGTATCGGTCTCGGCGCTTCAGGCTCAGCACGCTGAATTGGGAATGAACTCAGCAGAGTGCTCCTGTGCCGAGCGTACACCTGAGCGCGTAGCCCCGCCAGGCCGGGAACGGTTTTTGCTCTAATGGTGGCGGAGAATTGCTGAAATCATTCTTGTCAACGGACTTATGGTCTAAATGAAAGGCAAATTGATGACCTTTGCTGGGGATCAGGAACGAAAAATGCAAGGTGTTGCAAATCCGATCGACGGTCACTTCAACAGGCATCCCGGATACAGAGAATCTTCCCCTGAGATTGTTCCTTTTTTGACCAGCCGGGTCGACGTCATTGGAGGTAGCTGACATCGGCGTTTCGCCTCGGCTCTGAAGCGAACTGCCGACCGTATCCGGAGGACCTTATGTCAAAGTTCATAATTACAGCGTTTGGTTTGCTGGTCTTGCTGGCCGGTGTGGCCTCGCCCCAGGAAGTCGTCATCACCGACTTTCCGCTGGGTGTGGCCGGCAGTATAGGTCAGGACGTGTTCAAGCCTCACTACGCGGAGCTAGAGGCGATAGCGGACACGCTTAAGAAGTATCCCCTGCTTCGAGCCGTTGTTACCGGCGGCGCCGACGGTGCGCGCTATCGGGAGAATCATGACGCCAAGAATCCTTCGCTGGCCCTTGGCCGCGCCCACGCCCTTCTCGACTTCCTGATAAAAGAGTTCAATGTCGATTCCAGCCAGATTGTCATCCGAACCGAAGACGTGAAGGAGAAGGGTCCGCAGTACCGTTATGCCGGTGTTCGTATCGCCGGGGAGCTGTCGGATATCGACAGTCAACTTTCCGACCTCAGGACCCGTGTCGGCGATCTCGAAGGTCGCCCACCGGTGGAGAAGCATTTTACCGAAGTGACCCAGGCCCCCCCGACCTTTATCGAGAATTTCGGGCTGCAGTTCGGCGCGGGAGTATCCTCGACGCCGTTCGGAGGAACGCCGGTCGCCGCCGCCGCTGTCAGCCTGAAACGCATCATATATCTCGAGGGTATGGTGGGACATACCTTCTGGAACGGTACCTACCGGTTTCAGGACACCGACCTGGATACCCGCCGCCGGCTGCTGGGCGGCCACGTGATTATATACCCCAGGGAGAAGCTGCCGGTGGGAATTGTCGGCGGCTGGCTCAGGGTCGAAGAGGTCGCGCAGGATTATTACGAGTACACCAGGCTCTCGGAAGGCCTTGTCCTCGGTCTCAGAGCCACACCCATTGACTACTTCTCCGTAACGGCGGCCTACAACCCGTCCAAACAGCGCGCCGCCGGAAAGCTCGGTTCCACGACCGAGAACGACCGGTTCATGATCTACATCCTGGCACATCTGTCATTTGGAGGCGCAAAGTGAGAAGAACAATACTACTTGCGGTCTGGGCGGTTATTTGCCTGGGCGTCTATCTTTTTGTGAACTGCTCCGACCCTCTGGACAGCATCGACCAGGACGGCTGGGACCCGATCGGGCCGATTACTGACGTGGATACCATCATCGAATACGACACCGTGACCGTGACCGACACCGTCACCTATGTTGACACGCTGATAATCTACGAGCCTCAGCCGGGTGATCCGCAGACCGTCTGCAGTATTATTCTGGACAACCTGCGCGAGGTTATCTGGATGTTTCGCAACGACGAAGGGACGTACCGCTTGCTGTTCGAGGCCGCGGCCGCGCGTGAATTCACTTTCCGGACTCTGATGGTGGATATCGACGGCCAGTTTTTCGAATGGAATCCCTCGAAAGACCCGGAGTTCACCAGGGAACTACCCGTAAGCCAGAATGCCACCATTCGGATCCTGGCCGATCAGCCCATGCTACTGGGGCATCAGGTCGATGTCTGTCTTACGATAAGCATCCCGTGAGCCGCCGGGCGATTCGCCCCCCAACTGATTTGAAGCCGGGCTTTGCCTTTAGCCGCACCGCCCGGCTATCAATCCTTCCTGCACACCGCTGAATAAGAATGCATCCGGTCGATCAGCTATCGGCTGTCGCGCAACCCCTTCAGCACATTGACGGCATTGGCGTTGTCCGGATTCAGTTCGAGCGACTTCTCGTAATTCACAATCGACTGTGCTGTATCCCCCGAAAGCAGCAGCGCCTCTCCATAGCTGTCGTAGACGTTGAAAGAAGCCGGAAACGTTTCCGCATTAAATTTGAATATTTTGAGTGCATCGTCAAGCCGGTTGCGGAAAAGAAGCTGGTAGCCGAGCATGTTCAGATGCGCTTCCCCGTAATCGTAGGCGTCGGGCTGCGAGGATTTCAACTCGCGGTATTTCGCTACCGCCAGAGCCGCCGCTCCCGACCCCAGCACCTCCGTAAGCGGTTCGCAGACCGATGTTTTTGCCTCCGGCCGCCCTGACACATCCCGGTACACCGTCCTTATCCAGGCCTCGAGAGTAGTCGTGGGAAACTGTCCGTTCCACGACTGCCAGGCGGCCAGCAGGTCGTTCTCGATCATCTCTTCCTCGGTCTGCCCCGCGGCGGCTGCGCCGCGAACAAGGTCGGTGGTTTCGGTCAGCATGCGCCTGTATTCTCTCAAGTCGTCCTTGCTGTACCGGCGGCCGTGAGCGGCGAGAAACACCACTTCGTCAGGGAATTCGTCGATAAAAGCCCGAATTCGGTCGATGTACCCCAGAACCGTACCGTTGTCTCTCTGGTCGATGTAGGGGATCTCGTCCGAAAAGAACAAATCGCCTGCGGCAACCACACCGGAGCCGACGAAATACACATAGGCGTCGCCCGCGGAGTGAGAGTTGGGCGTGTGTACGATATGAATCTCCTCACCGTTGAAATACACAACGAGAGAGTCATCGAATCCCACCGAGGGCCGGTTGGGGCTGGGCAGCTCCGGTAGGTGGAAATATCTCCCTGAGAGCTGACCGATGGCGTTGCGGTGCGCTATGGTAACCGCCCGGTCACTCAGAAAACGATTGCCCGAAGTATGGTCGCCGTGGTAGTGGGTATTGATGACCATTCTGAGCTGGCCGTTTCCCAGCGTCTTCAGGGTATCGGCCAGCGCCGGGCCGGTCGCGGCGAAGGCGGCGTCGACCAGAAGAATGCCATCGTCCCCGACGGATGCGATAAGGTTGGTGCGGTACGGGGGCATGCCGAATTCCTCTCCGCCGGTGCAGGTGATCACATACAGATGATCGGAAAACCGGGAAATCTCGATCGGAGTCCGGTCAGGCTCGTCGCCGGTGCCGCCGGCAGCACTCCCCAGGCCGATCAGAACCAGAAAAACCAAAACGGTACGTTTCATTAGTCTCTTTGCCTTTCTGCTGGAATTGCTCTCATTTATAGACGTAGCGGTTGATAGAATTGGCCGCAAGAATCTGTGGTTGAATTCTCTACGCAACAGCGGGAGGAGAGTTGCGCCTGGACAGAGTCAGGCGAAGACCGGTGTCGGGATGAGTGAGAACGGTTGAATGGACTGGTATGAGAGGAGATGGTATCGCTGGCATTGCCATTCTGTTTATTAATGTGGCGGTTTCGAAACCTGAACCTGACGCTTAATCGCTTGTTGGTAAAGAGCTTACCAGAAAAACGCAAAAGACCGCTTTTTTTTGAATTTCTTCTTGACAAAATAGTGCCATTTTCCGATACTTCTCGTATAGTGAAGTATATAGGATGCTAAATAATGTTGACTTACAGTACGAAAAGCCCACTTGAGTCCGCCCTTAATAGGCTGTATCTGTCACAGTTCTTCTTCCTGCGCATGCGACCGGGACTACTGGCGGTCTCGAATCTTAGGAGGTCAAAGTGAGATTTCTAACAACTATCCTATCGCTTGGCCTGCTACTGCTGACACCCCTTACCAGCCAGCAGGAGCAGACCGGGGACAGCCGCGATCTCTACTACGCCATCGAGCAAAATGATGTTATCTGCGGATATGCTCATGTTTTTGTAAAGCAGGCCGAATTCAACGGCCGCCCCATCATTCAACTTATTGACAGTGTATGGACGCAGCTACGCCTGATGGGTAAGACCATCGACGGCCGGTTCCGGTTTGAGTACCACATCGATGCCGGCACCGGACGATACTTCTACCACAGCAGTGACATTGATCATGGTGGGATGACCATGAGCGCCACTATGCTTGTCGTCGGAGACAGCGTTCGCATTGTCTCTGGCGACACTACCGCGGTTTACCTGCCCCCCGGTACCGTTCTGCAGAATACCCGCGTTCACAGGTATCTTGCCGATGATTTCGCGGCGGACGACCTCAACGAGAAGACCTACCAGGTCTTCAGTGAAGCGGATGGAATGCTCAACACCGTCACCTATACAAGGCTCGGCCGGGAAATGCTGGAGATGGTGGGAAAACCGTACGAAGCTCTTAAGCTCAGGATGCTCAACCAGACTACCGGCATCGACGCCGAAATGTGGATTGATGCAGAGTCCGGCCTTCTTCTCAAAGCTCACTCTGCCATTAGAGACATCTACCTCACCGGTTCCGGCGTGGTCAAGAAAGTGAAAGCGGCCAACCTGGATGAGAAAATATTCGCCAGGGTTGGCGTGGTTATTCCGAACCCCTGGGCTATCTCCTATATGAAGGTGAAAGCCCGCCTGAAACCGGCCGGGATGTGGATAACCCCGGAAAGCCTCAACGTTCCCGGGCAGAAGTTCGACGGTACGGTCGAGGAGAATCTGGTGCAGGGCGTGTTCGACGTGAAACGCGACCGTTATGACGGCTCCGGCGCGCCGCCGTTCCCGTGCGACTTCTCCGGCGATACCGCTTTAAAGCCGTATCTGGAACCCGGCGACATGATTGAGTCCGAGGCTCCCATGCTGGTAGAGAAAGCCGCCGAGATTACGGCCGGTGCCGCCGACGCCTGGGATGCGGCGATCCGTTTGAGCCGATGGGTTAACGATGAAATCGACTACGACCTTCCCGGTGGCGGGACCGCCCTGAACACGTTCAAGACTCGCCTGGGAGAGTGCGGTTCCCATGCCAATCTGCTGGCCGCTTTCTGCCGTGCCGTCGGTATCCCCTGCCGCACCGTTTTCGGGTGTATGTATGTCCCCAGCCAGGGCGGCGCTTTCGGTCAGCACGCATGGAATGAGATTTACATGGGCAAGGCGGGCTGGATTCCGGTTGATGCTACCGTCGAGGAAATCGACTATGCCGATTGCGCGCACATCCGCCTCGGTGAGTGGAAGTCAAAGGCGGCCATGTTTAATCCGGACACGATGGAAATCCTCGATTACCGCGTGGGTGAGGGGCCGTATGCCGATGCGCAGAGAAGGCTGTCCGAGGAAATATACAAGCCCTATGTAGGCCAGTATCGGGGCCAGCAGGGCACTCTCACCGTGCTGGTTCAGAACGGGAGTCTGGCCGTTGACATACCGGGCCAGATGGTCTTTGAGCTAAAGGACCCCAATGAACACGGTGACTGGTTTTTTAAGCTGACTAACCAGGCTTCCGTGTCGTTTGAAACCGACTCGTCGGGACAAATCGTGACTATGGTCATCGACCAAAGGCAAAGGCTGCCCCGGAAGTCCGAAGGCGACTCATCGGTGATCCACGCTGATATTCCCCACGAATACCGCGCCTGCGTCGGAGCTTACACCATACCGATGCGAAACGCATTATACGCTATTGTGTATCAGGACAGCGGTCTGGCTCTGGATATCCCCAATGACCGCGTCCTGCCTCTGCAACAGGAGGTCGAGGGCGGGAGATGGATGGGTGATTACAGCCCGCGCATCCGGCTGGCCATATCGTTCGAAACGGAGGCCGGCGATGTCGCTTCGTCAATGACCCTGAGCCAACTGGTGAGATGTCCCAGGATAACCTCACCGGATGAGAACTAACGACGCTTTTGCACATGGAGAACTAAAATGTGGCTTTTGAGCAAACTCAGACCGGAAACCTCGATTAACATACTGTTACCCGCCATCATAACCCTGACCGGTCTCGCTGTTCTGTGGATACTGGTCGGTCGGGTTTATGCCTGGCTCTTTGTGGCGGCCGTGTTCCTGATATATTCCCTGCTGTCGTTTTCCGTATTCGTGCGAACCCGCAGTGCGGGCTATCTGGTCGCTTCTCTCTTTCAGCTCTTCGGGTTTCTGTGGATCGGTGGTGCCAAAGAAGGGTTGTTGTACGTCAGTGACCAGTTGCTGTTGTTGGGAAAATTCGGGGCGCTGCTTTTTGGCGGGTGGCTGCAAATTCTTCTGCTGACCAGGAAAATGAAATGGCGCGGTCGTGAGATTCTCGAGCTGGCCGCTCTACCGGTTGAGGATGTCACCAACGGTTTCACCGAAAGACCGCGGCCGGTGGGGAAGGTGACGTTTTCGCGGGAGGACGTTACCGAACTCGCCCGCTTCGCTTCCAAAAACCTTATTGCCATGCCTTATATCGAACCTGACCGAATCGTCCTTGCGACCGCTACCATGGCGCAGTCATTCCGACATCTTTACCCGTGGCGACGTGACTATAGCCGTGATACGTGGGTGTCCTTCGGCAGCGACGGGCAAGTTTCCGTCAACATCTCCCAGGACGACTATGCAAAATACAGGCAGAGCCTGTCGTTTGATCAGCTCTGTGCGTCGCTGGGCAATCTGTTTCTTGAATTTCTCGAAATGTACCGGCGGGGTGAAGGATTGCAGATAATTGACCGTATGAATACCCTGCGAATTAACCCCTACACCTGAGCTCGACATGGAACCACAAATGGATTTCAAAGCAGCAGCCAAACTCGGTCATTATATTTCGAAGGACTACGCCAGGGATGTCTTCGAACTGCTGGTGAACTACCGCACCATTTCCGCATCCGAAGCTGCCTCCCGGCTCAATCTTCATGTTAATACCGCTCAGGAGTTTCTGGAAGCCATGGCGGAATTGGATATCCTGAGCAAGGAGCAGGTGAGCGAAGGCAAGCGGCCGTATTTCCGATACTCGCTCAAGACACAGCAGATTTCAATGCAGGTTGACCTTTCGAAAATGGAGAGAAAATCATCTGACGGTATCCCGGCCATGAGGATCCGCGAGAGAAAAGATGCCAGGGCCAGGTTCACCACCGGGCGCAGCGGCCAGGCCATAAGCAGCGTGGCCGTCTGGACCGGCACCGGGCGCGAGCGAAAGGAACGACGGATAAATCTCACCACCGCGCAGGGCAAGTTTCTCTATCATCTGCCTTTTCCTGATGGCGACCCGATGACGGTCGCTGAGATTATGACTAAGGCTGGCGTGGACGAAACCTTCTCAGCTGAGGTTGTGGACATTTTCGAGTTGCTTGAGTGCTATGGCGTAATCGAATCGCCGGGAAGCAAAACCTGAACTGCCGGCCCGGATTGAAAAAGGCCGGCCCATCCATTTGTCGCATCCCCTCATAAGTCATCCATCGCACGTCCCGGTCGGGGCTGTAAGCCTTTGTCGGATAATGTAATCGCTTCTTGTCCGTGATCCCGCCCATCTGGTTCTGTAGACGGCCCGGCTGAAATATCCGGTAATATCGTGCAACCACTTCGGTCAAACCTTCGTCATAGTTTGAGTAAGCAGGTTCGCTGAAAAGAAGCTTCGCGTAAGGGAGTATTTGGGTACCGACCGGTAACTGAATACACAGGCAGGAGGATTTACTTGAAACGTCTCTTATATGCCACTTTGGCATTCGCCCTGGCGGCGATGGCTATATCCGCCTTCGCGCAGGACAAGCATGACATTGAGATTACCCCTCTCAACGACCACATATACAAGTTGAGCTACGATGGAGGCGGCTACACGGTAAAGGTGATAGCTTCGGTCGGTGACGACGGTGTCCTTCTGGTGGATGCCGGTCAGAAGCAGGCGGCCGAGGAGCTGAAAGCGGCGCTGACATCGATCAGAGATGAACCGCCAAGGATTATCATCAGCACTCATTCCCACGTCGAACACGTCGGCGGCAACGACGCTTTCGGTGGCGCGCCGCTGATCATCGGCCACCGCAACATAAGAACGACACTGCGAAGCGGTATCTACCTGTTCGACGAGTTCTCCGACCAGGTCCTACCGGATATAACTTTCGACGACTCTCTTTCGATTCACTTTAACGGCGAAGAGATAAAGATAATGGCCTTCCCCGGAGCCCACAGTAACGATGACGTGCTAGTGTGGTTCACCGGCTCCAAAATCGCCTGTGTCGGGGCCCTGTGTAACGGTTTCGACTTTCCTTCCGTAGATTCAAAGGGTGACGTAACGAAGTATGCCGAGATAACCGGGCGTGTTATCGAAGCGCTGCCTGACGATGCGATGGTTATCCCCGGTCACGGACAGGACTGCACGATGGATGATTTCCGCGCCTTTCACGATATGCTGGTCAGGACCGGTGAGATAGTGAGGCAGGAGCTCGACCGGGGAAAGGACGCGTCGGCATTGCAGCAGGAGAAAGTGCTCAGCGAATGGGAATCGTTCGGCGGCAGTTACACAACAACGGACAGATGGATAAAGTATCTGGCCGAAGGCTTCACCGGCAAGGACACCCGCCCGACCGCATATGAACCGATGTACTACGCTATAAGGGACATAGGTGCGGTTGCGGCCGTTGACCATTATTTTTCCCTCAGGGTCACCCAGCCCGAAACCTATCGGTTCACCGACAACGATATCGTGTTCATAGCGTACAAACTATACAAGAACGATCGGGTAGAGGAATCCCTGCCGTTCTTTGAGAGGGCGGTGGTCGAATACCCCGACGGCATGTATGCCGAGCTGTGTTTCAGTTATCTTGGCGAGGCCTATTATGCCGCCGGCGATACAACCCGGGCATTGTCCAATTACCGGAAGGTGCTCGAGTTGAACCCGGACAATACTGACGCCGCCGAAATCGTTGACAAACTGGGAGGTAAATAGGACCGAGAGCGTTGTGACCGGCAGCTGGCGTACCTGCCAGGATGATAACGGCACGAGAGAATGGTGCCGGTGAGGTAGTGTGACTTCAAAAGGTGGCTTATCAGTGACAATCAGGACGGTCTGCTTCGTGTTCCCTGCCGCTCTGGCCCTGCTTAGCTCTGTCCGGGCACAGACCGTTCCCGAGTGGAGCTTTTCCATTCTGGCTTCGGTGAAGGACACGACCGTTGCCCGCCTCGGCGGGCCGGAAAATGTAACACGGCTCATCAGAGAACAGTTCGACTCCGTCAACGTGAGGTTCAATCGGCCCGGCGTCTTCGACGGTACTTTCAATTTCTCTGTTGATTCGGTGCACATCTTCCAGAGCGATCCCTATACTCAAAGCCGCCAGCCTCACCCCGACCATGACTACCAGATTGTCTATGACTGTTCTTCCTGGACGCGCGCCAACTGGCTCTTTCCGCCCGACAACGGCGTCCTCCTGCTCTTTCCTGTGACCAGCGACAGCCTGGGTCCATTCGGCTACAAGGCGGGGCAGATCCTTACTCACGAGTTGGCCCACGCGCGGGGCGCCGTAGATCTTTACGGCCTGGCGGTCAGTGCCGACCTGAACGAGGTAAACGGCGTCTGGTTCAGCACGGGACCCTCAATCATGAAAATCTATATGGACTCAGTCTGGGACCAGCATTCGATAAACATTATAAACAGGTGGGCCGACCATGTTCTCGAGCTGGAACAGTTCCGCCTGAGCCGCTACTTTCCGTCGACCATCGGGCTGAGGTTGACGAACGTTTACGGCGGAGCGCCGCCGCGTGCCCGGGTCACGGCCTATGCCCATGGCTGGTACGATTTTGCTCTGTCCGACGTACCGGTAGCCACCGGTCGCACCGATTCTGCGGGTGTATTCAGATTTCTGTCAAACCCGTTTGCGCCGGACGCTTCGGATCCCGATATCCGCAACGCCTGGGACATAAAGAACTCGGTGCTTCTTATCGAGATCCGGGCTGGCAGCGACGCCCACTACTACTGGCTGCCCTTCACCCTGCCTCAAAACGCCTATTTCTCCGACTCGACTTCCCCGTACTTCCTGCAGATCACCATTCCCCCGACCAGCGATGATCTTTATCAGAGCGTTCCGGACTATTTCACGCTGTATCAGAACGTCCCCAATCCGTTCAACTCCGCGACGGAAGTCTATTTCGAACTTGAGCAGTCAGGCCACGTCCTGATCGAGATATACAACATTCTCGGCCGCCGCCAATCAGTGCCGTTTGACGGCTGGCTTGAGTCCGGAATGCACCACGTTACCTGGGAACCCGGCCGATCAGCCAGCGGTGTGTATCTGGCACGGGTGACCGTCGACGGCAGGAGCGCCAGCTGCAAAATGCTGATGCTCAAATGATACCACAACCCAACCTGTTGTATAACAACTTCATACGGCCATAGCCGGGTTTGTTCCACGGTCTACAACACCCAGTGATACGACCTCCAATTAGGTATCAGTGGTTAGGATTTTTTAAAGAAGAGAATTCTCAAGTATTACTCTTGACCTCCATGTTGGCAACAAAATGAGCTAGTCATTCGTATAATCATCATATATCGACGGATATTTCTGAATAATCGTCAGATTATGGTTGACAGATATGGTCGCAGGCAGCTATTAGAAAATGAAAGGAGGTAGCAGAATGATTGACGATGTTGACCGCAAAATACTGTCGATTCTTCAGAAAAACGCCAGAGATTCCAACGCTAATATTGCTAGGGAGCTGGGACTGGCACCCTCGGCCATTCACGAACGGGTAAAAAAGCTTGAGCAAAAGGGGATCATTAAAGGTTATCATGCCCGTCTTGACGCACCGAAGCTTGGTTTCTGTGTTACGGCCTTTGTCTTCGTGCGGAGCGACGACCGGGTGGGCTCGGTGGCTTCGGCCAAGCGGCTGGGCGAAATCGACGAAGTTGAAGAAGTCCATCATATAGCTGGGGAGGACTGTTATCTGGTGAAACTGCGGGTCGGTGGTAATGAAGAGCTGGGCCGGCTGCTTCGTGAGAAAATAGGCGCCATTCATTCAATCAAGTCGACACGCACCAGCGTGGTGCTGGAAACCCTGAAGGAGGGCGCAAACCTTCCCGTAACTGAAACCCGTTGAAGCCGGGGTGTGGACGCTCGGTGCCAACGGGCGCAAAGAGAGGTCCGTTAAACTGACCGGATAACCGTAAATAAAGTTATGTCCAGGCATTTAAGATTGAAAATAATTCTTGGCTTCGCCGCCATCTACGTCATCTGGGGCTCGACGTATCTGGCCATCCGCTTCGGGGTGGAAACGATTCCCCCATTCCTTATGGCCGGTGTTCGGTTTATTATTGGTGGGGGCTTGCTCTATGGCTTCGTTCGGGCTCGCGGCGTCCCGGCCCCGCAACGCTCTCACTGGAAACCGGCGCTTATCATGGGCCTGCTTATGCCAGCCGGGGGGACGGGACTGGTCACCTGGGCCGAGACCCTGGTCCCCTCGGGCCTGACGGCGCTTCTTGTGGCAACCGCGCCGATGTGGATTGTCCTGGCCGACTGGCTTCGACCTAAAGGGACGAGGCCGACCGTGATGGTGGTGGCAGGCCTGTTTCTTGGTCTGGCCGGTATGTCCCTGCTAATTAATCCCACAGATATCGGCGGCTTCAATGAGGTTAACAAGCTGGGCGCGGTCGTTATCATTATCGCCGCTCTGTCCTGGTCGGTGGGTTCCGTCTACTCAAGATACGCTCATCAGCCGCGCTCCAAGCTGCTCGGGGTGGCCATGCAGATGATCGCCGGCGGGGGCGGCCTGGTGCTGGTCTCACTTCTTGTGGGTGAACTCGGTTCCTTCGAACACACCGCCGTATCGCTCAAATCGCTGCTGGCTCTCGGCTACCTGATTTCGCTGGGTTCGCTGGCTTTTGTAGCCTACATCTGGCTGCTGGCCGAATCCACACCGGCCAGGGCGGCAACTTACGCTTATGTCAATCCGATCATCGCCCTCGTTCTGGGCGCGGTGCTGGCTGGTGAGACCCTGAGCGTCTGGACGCTGGGCTGCTCTGCGATAGTTATCACTTCTGTTATAATGATTATAACGGCGCGAACTCGTGCCGGTGAAACGGAAATCACCCGAGCGTCTCCGCGGCCGGTCCAACCTGTATCAGTTAAAGAAGGAGAAATCTGTCATGACAAATCCTCCTGAGGCCCCAGAAGATACGCCCATTTACAGTCAGGTGTTGACGGCGCTTGAAGAGAAGGGTTACCGGGGCAGAATCGTGTCAATCGGGCGGCTGCGCGATATCAGCGCGCATATCGATCGGCACCGGCAGGCCGGCAGCCTCGACGAAGAATTCGACCGGGATTGGCTGGCCACCTTTGATTTCGATGTGGCCGCTAAGCACCCCGACCTCAAGTCGATTATCATTGTGGCCGTACCACAGCCTCACGTGCGTCTGTCGTTCGAGTCCGGTCAGGGCACCATCACGGCCGTTATCCCGCCCACCTACTCTGACAAAATCGACGGTTACGTCACGAACGTGCTGCAGGACATTCTCGTGCGGGGCGGCTTCAGGCTGTCGCGCCATCGTGTCCCTCTCAAGACCGTCGCCGCATGCAGCGGGCTGGCCGAGTACGGAAAGAACAATATTACCTATGTTGAAGGTATGGGCAGTTACTGTCGCCTGATGGCTTTCTGCACCGATATGCCGTGCGATGACTATGCCTGGCAGGAACCGCGCGAGATGGAGGCGTGCCGCGACTGCACTGCCTGCCTCAAGAAATGCCCCACCAACGCCATTGCCGATGACCGCTTTCTCCTTCGCGCCGAGCGATGTATTACTTATCACAACGAGAGCGAAGGTCCATTCCCGGAATGGATCGAGCCTGCCTGGCATCACTGCCTGATAGGCTGTCTCTACTGTCAGGCTTACTGTCCGGTGAATCACGGTGTCAGCCGGTCCGTCAAGACGGGGCCGAGCTTTGACCTCGCTGAGACAAATCTCATTTTGAAGGGTGTACCCGCTAACAGCCAGCCAGAGGCGACGCGGCTCAAGCTGGAGGAGTATGGTTTCTATGAAAGCCTGGCGGATCTGACTCGCAACCTTTCGGTGCTGATAGAAATTCCCGGAAACATTGAGCGGGGGCTGAGTTTCCTTCCGGAAAAGCAAGGCATGGGAGATTCACATGGCTTCAGATAGCAGCGAAAAGCTACGCGTGCTGGGTGTGGTCGGCAGCCCGCGCAAAGGCGGCAACACCGATATCCTGGTCGATGCCGTTCTGGCCGGTGCCGAACGGGCCGGGGCCGAAAGCAGCAAAATCTACCTTGGCAAGTTGAACCTAAAACCGTGTCGGGCGTGCGAAGGGTGTAAGAAAGCCGGCCGTTGTGTCAACGATGACGACATGCAGCTTGTGCTCAGTCAGATGGATCAGAGTACCATATGGGTACTGGGTACGCCGGTCTACTTCTGGGGACCGACGGGCTGGTTCAAAGCGTTCGTCGACCGCTGGTATGGCGCCAGGGAACACATCAACTTCGCCGAGAAGAAGGCCATTCTCGCCGTTCCCTTCGAGGATACCAAGACCGCCACGGCCAGACATACTGTCGGCATGATTAAAGATGCCCTCGACTACATGAAAACCCCGCTCCTGGCCAGTATCGTTGTCCCCGGCGTTCTGAATAAGGGTGATGTCAACAGCCACGAGGAGACACTGGCCGCGGCGAGCCGGGCGGGGTACGATGCCGTGGTTAACCACAATGCCGCTTTGGGCGCCGAATAGCACAGCCGCGCGTCCGAAATCCCGGCCTATTGCCGCCGGACAGCCGTACCGACCACGTACCGGTGAAGAATGGGAATCCCTTCTGACGTGCCGGAGCGCTCGTCAACACGTCTCACAAAATCTTCCATTAGACGGCCGCGCTGAGACTCTTCGATAGCGTGATAAAATGTCGAGCCGGCGCCCGATTTCATTACGTGATCGAGCACCCCGCGTCCGTCACGGCACACTACCGTGAACGTTCCGTCATACAGGTAGTCAATCTCGAATCCGGCGGCCGCAAGCGACGCCGCGACATCTCCGGATTCTTGCGGGAACTTTAACAGCACCGCCTTCCGAATAACGCCGGGATTTTCCCGGACCAGGTCCTCGAAGATCTCGAAGGGCAGTTCGGGGGAGCGATCCAAATGTGCCACAAAACCGATTTCTCCGCCGGGTCTTATGACGCGGCTAAGGCTGGGAAAAATCTCTTCACAGCCCACATATCCGATCAGCCAGGTCAGGGTTGCGATATCGGCCGAGCCGGGGGGCATGGCAGCCAGCTCCTCAAGGACGTCACCAATGCGAAACTCGGTTCGGTTCAATCCGGCGTTCTCCAGGCGCTCTCTGGCCCGGGCCACCATCGCCTCCGTCAAATCTATGCCTATCACCCGCCCGCCCGGCGCCACGCTGCGGGCAAGCATGGCCGTGGCGTAGCCGGTGCCGCAGCCGCAATCGATTGCGGTGGCTCCCGGGTTGTCGGACAGACGCTCGAAAAGATCGTCGATGGGTCCGGATGCCACCGACAGCCAGTAATCATCATAGGTCTCGCTGGCCTGCGAATATCCGGCGATGATCTCGACGTTGCCGGTCGATTCCTCCTCCGACCGGGTGAGCACTTCATAGAACCCCGGCAGACCGTCGTTAAACGGCGGTATGGACTCCGCCTCGCTCGACGGTATCAAACCGGATCGGCGGACGTGGGTTTGAAAATGCTCGCGCTGGGCAAAGGCCCGGCAGGTCCGGCACGGTGCTTTCAGCGCCGACTGCATCCTCTCGATAATCGGCTGGAGATCCTCGCTGTAAGAATTGCCGTAGGTAACCGGCATCATGTTGCACGGCGAGACCTCCCCCGTCCCGTCGATGTAGATATGCGAGAACCCGGCGCCGCAGCCGAAGAACTCCGGTGCTTCCAGGTGGGCAAAGGAAGAGATAGCGGGACCGTTCTCGTCGGAATTGTATTTTGCCATGTAATCGCGGATGGTTTGAAAATCGGAAGGTTCGAGCAGGCTGGAAGAGTGAAGCAGCTTTCCGGCCGGGGCCGGTTCGAGAATCTGAATTTCGGCCACGCCGAGCCGGCGGTTCAGCTCGACCAGGCTCGCGAAATTGTCCGGCTCGAGCATGTGTTTCGAGGGGACCACACACGTGTAGGTGTAGAAACCGTGCTCAAGCGCCGTTTCGATTCCCCTCAGGGCGATTCGAAAAGCACCGCGGACACCTCGGATGCGGTCGTGCTCCTGCTCGTTTCCGCTGTCCAGACTGACCGAGATGGCATACACGCCCCGTTCGCGGAGGCGGCCCGCCAGGTTATCGCTGAGACCGTAGCCGGTCGTCGATATAATGGCGCACGTATCATCGTTGAGTGCACCGCAGATTTCGACCAGGTCCGATCTCAGGCACGGCTCGCCACCCGTGAAGTTTATCAGGAAAGCCCCCAGCTCCTGGAGCCGGGCAACGACACGCTGCAAAGCTTCGGTGACCGGGTCGGCCACCTGGCGGCCGGCGTTGTAACAGTGGCGGCAGTTGAACATGCAGGCGTTGGTAACGGCCAGATCGACCGCCTGGACACCCGTCGGTCCCTCCGCCCCGAAAAATGTCTCCATGAATCGCGCGAATGCCTTGCCGGGAAAGGGGGGAATAAAAGTGCTGATAACGTACTGCTCACCGTACCGTCTGACACGTTCGATTGACAGAAAGTCGACGAGGAATTGATGCAGCGAGGGGGTGAACACCCCCGTATCCACCATCCGCATGAAGTCTTCAAGAAACCGGTTATTGGCTGTCATAACTACTGCTCCCTGTTTGGTCGTCAGGTATCCGCAGGATGATGGTGCAAGGGTTGTGCCGGGCGGCTCCGTTTAACCTCGACCCCCTTAATGCTCTTACCGGCAATGCATTATAATGAAACGGTCGCCCTTGGTGACCGCCGCCGGGTGATTACTGGATAACCAATCGGGGTAGTAGCTTTCTTTGTCGCGAGGCTGAATCGAAGGATGCGCCCGGCGCGGTCGTTTTAAGGCTTTCGTTTGGGGTCCGAATGCAGTAAATTGGAGGTTCAAGAGGAATAAGCCCGAGTATTCAGTAGCAGATTTGCCGAGGCAGCTTGGCCCCGGGGCACAAGCTTTTTCGGGTGCGCCCTTTTACGTGGTCTGCTCGCCGTCAATGGCGGGAACAAAGGAGGACAACAGGATGATGTCGAGGAAAGTGACAGTATTGATGATTATCATCGCGGCGGGTCTTTGTCATGGCCTTGCATTCGGTGAAGAGGGGATGTGGCCGCATTATGATGTGGGCAAAATATCGTTTGAAAAGTTCCGGCCGCACGGACTCGAGCTGCAGCCGAAGGATATCTTCGACCCCGACGGAGGCGGCCTCTACCGGGCTGTCGTCCGGCTGGGCGCAACCGGCTCCTTCGTTTCAGAGAAGGGATTGATAATCACCAACCACCATGTTGCTTTCGGAGCCGTACAGAAGCAGAGCACCGCTTCCGAGAACCTGGTGAAGGACGGCTTCTACGCCCCCACCCGCCAGGAAGAAATACCGGCCATCGGCTATAATGCGTGGGTTACCCTGTCAGTCGAGGATGTAACCGATCGTGTGCTCACCGGCATTACCGACGACATGGACGACTATGACCGGTATCAGGCGATGGACCGGGCTATCAAAGAGATAATTGACGGGGCCGAGAAGAAGGGCGATTACAAGTGCCGGGTGGCGCGGATGTTCGGCGGCAAGCAGTTCATTCTGTATACCCAGCTCAAGATTCGTGACATCCGAATCGTGTACGTCCCGCCGTCCTCCATCGGCGTCTACGGCGGCGATATCGATAACTGGATGTGGCCGAGACACACCGGCGATTTTTCTTTCCTGCGGGCCTACGTGGCGCCGGACGGCAGTTCCGCCGAGTATGCCGAGGAGAATGTCCCGTACCACCCTGATGTGTATCTGCCGATCGCCAAGGCCGGCGTCGACGAAGGCGATTTCGCCATGATCATCGGCTTCCCCGGCGGGACCAGCCGCTATGCCTCTTCTTTCTACATCGATGACCTCATCGGGTATTCTTATCCCAGGTGGATACGGCTCTCTCAGGATGTTCTGGGAATCATTGAGAAGGTTTCCGCCGAGGACGAAGAGGTTGCCATCCGGCTTTCTTCGCGCGTACAGGGTCTTAATAACAGCCTGAAGAACAGTCTCGGCATGATGGATGGTTTCGATGACTGGGGTCTTCTGGAGAAGAAGCTTCAGGCCGAGGCCGGCCTGAGCGAGTTTATCGCCGGCAGCCCGGGACTGGTAGAGCGGTACGGAGGCGTTCTCTCGGGACTCGATAGCCTTTATCGGCAGAAAAAGCTTACCCGAGACAGGGACTACGCCCTGAGGATGTTGGGCTGGCCGAACTACGCCGGCATGGCCTTCGCCATCTACAAATGGGCCCTGGAGCGTGGCAAAGAGGACCTGGACCGGGAACGCGGCTACCAGGACAGGGACTCCTCATCGACTCGTGAATGGCTTGAAGATGTCCAGGTCAACCTTGTCCCGGGGTACGACCGGGCGCTTCTTGAGTATCTGCTCGCGCGCGCTCTGGAGCTTCCCGAGGGCCAGCGCATCGCTTCTGTCGACGAGACCATCGGCGCGGCCGGGGGCGGTGACCGCCGAGAGCGGCTGAATACCTGGTTGGACGATGCTTTTGGGAGAACCGGCATCGGCGATCTTGACAAAAGGATGAAGATGTTCACCATGTCGCTGGAAGAACTGGAGGCGCTGAAGGACCCTTTTATCGAGTTCGCTAAGAACACCTATGCCGAGCGCGAAGAGATCAAAAAACGGGCGAAAAAGTTCTCAGGTATGTCCAGCCGCCTGGAGCCGAAACTTATCTCGGCCTATGCGGAATGGAAGAACTACGAACTGTATCCGGATGCCAATGGCACTATGCGGGTCAATTTCGGCGTGGTCAAAGGGTACAGCCCGCGCGACGCGCTGAACTACACCTGCTTCACCACCGTGGCCGGGGTGCTCGAAAAGGAAACCGGCGAGGATCCGTTCATCGTACCGCCTGAGCTTAAGCAGTATCACCGCTCCGGCGCCGCCAGCGCCTATATCGATCCCGGCCTGGGCGACGTTCCCGTGAATCTGCTTACCACCAACGATGCCACCGGTGGCAATTCCGGCAGCCCCGTCATCGACGGCCGTGGGCGGCTCGTCGGACTGCTCTTTGACTGCAACTATGAGAGTATTGCGGCGGATTACCTGTTTAATCCCGACGTGACCCGCTCTATAAGTGTTGATATCAGATATGTGCTCCATGTCATAGACGAAATCTATCACCTGGACGCTTTGGTGGATGAATTGACAGTTCTGTGACAGCAGGCTTCGCTTATCCGATTTAGGGCAGGACACCGCCGTCTGCGGGGTAAACCGGCGCGCCGGGGCTAAAAGCCCGGCACGCACGGTCATCCCCTCACGACGCCGCCTGCCCGCACGCCTTCGGTTTCACTTGCTCCCTCAGAGGTTCAGCGTTATATTGGTGTTGCAGGAGCGCGGCAAATACCGTCACCTTCAATGGGAGGATTCCTGCCCGTGGCGGCAGATGAAGCTCACGACGGTCGGACTGAGTCCATTGTCGCTCTGGTAGCCGGCGCTAAGGTTTTACACTACAAGATCATCAGCAAAGTTGGCTCGGGCGGGATGGGTGACGTATATCTTGCTGAGGATACTGAGCTCGACCGCCGCGTGGCCCTGAAATTCCTTCCAGCAACTCTCAGCCGGGACGAGCAGTGCCGGGCCCGGTTCAGGCGCGAGGCGCAAGCTACCGCCAGGCTCAGTCACGCCAACATAGTCGCTATCCACGAGGTTTCCGAGTTTCAGGGCCGGCCCTTCTTCGCCATGGATTACGTCTCTGACAAATCGCTCAAGGATTATACCTCGCAGCAAGGGGCTTCCTTGTCGGAGATCCTTGATCTGGCCATGGAAATCTGTGAAGGTCTTTCCGCGGCACATAAGGCCGGCGTAATTCATCGCGACATCAAGCCGAGCAACATACTAATCGACGAATCCGGAAGACCCAGGATCGTCGATTTCGGTATTGCGCACGTCAGGGGTAAGGAGAAGCTGACCGCGACCGGCTCAACTGTCGGAACGACCGAGTATATGTCGCCCGAACAGGCTGAGGGCAGGCCGCTGGACGCACGCTCCGACCTGTTCTCACTGGGAATCGTTATTTACGAAATGATAACTGGTCGGCTGCCGTTTACCGGTGAATATAACCAGGCCGTTATCTACTCCATTCTCCATCATACGCCGGAGCCGTTGGCGCGATACAAATCCGACGTACCGGCCGAACTTCAGCACGCTCTGGAAAAGGCACTGCAGAAGGACCCGGCCATGCGTTACCAGGGTGTTGCCGAGTTTCTGGCCGACCTCCGGCTGGTGAAGCATCAGATGGAATCGACCGAACTGATGATAACAGCGAAACGGCCATTGCCGCGGCTCCTGTCGCTGCGCGCCGCGCTGACCGGGGCAATGGTGGTGGCGGGGTTGGCGCTGCTTTTGTGGATTAGTCCGGCGACCCGGCATTCGGCTCAAAGACTATTGGGTATAGCCCGGGTGTCGGGGGTTCGACATCTGGCGGTGCTGCCGTTCATGAGCCTGGGGGAGGCTCCCGAAGGTCAGGCTCTTTGCGACGGCTTGCTGGAAACATTGACCAGCAAGCTCACCGAAATAGAGCAGTTCCAGGGTTCCCTCTGGGTGGTGCCGGCCAGCGAGGTCCGGCAGCGTAAGGTCGTCAGCGCCGGCCAG
Organism: Candidatus Zixiibacteriota bacterium; assembly: GCA_020346225.1. GTDB lineage: Bacteria > Zixibacteria > MSB-5A5 > GN15 > FEB-12. Next base: position 188,233 of record CP070777.1, read on the forward strand.
GCGCACCGGGCTTTCGGAGCCAACCTCGCCGTAACCGGCAGCGTGCAGCATCTTGATGGCGACATCCGCATGACTCTTAACCTGGTTGATACGAAAACGCAGAGACAGCTTGACTCTAGGGTCATAGATGATTCGGCCGCCAGCGTTTCGGCGCTTCAGGATTCGACCGTTCTCATGCTGGCGGAAATGCTGGAGGTACAACTTCAACCTGAACAGCGGCAGCGTCTGATGGCCGGAGCAACCACCCGGCGTGAGGCCTACCTCCATTACGTCAAGGCCCGCGGTTATCTGGCCCGATACGAGAAATTGGAGAATGTCGACACGGCCATTGCATCATTTCGGCAGGCGCTCGAAGAAGACCCCGACTATGCCATGGCCTACGCCGGGCTGGGAGAAGCCTACTGGAGAAAATACGAAATTCTTGCCGAGCCCCGATGGGAAGATCTGGCCATATATAACAGTCAGCGCGCTATCGAACTGGATGACGGGGTAGCACCCGTCTACGCCACACTGGGTGTGATTCATCACGGACGCGGCCGATACGAGGAGGCTATCGAACAGTTCCAAAAGTCTCTGACGCTCGATTCGGTCAGCCGCAGTTCTCTTCGCGGCCTGGCCGCCGCGTACAAGGCGCTCAACATGGATGCTGCCGCCGAATCCACGTACCAGAGAATCACGGAATTATGGCCCGATCACTGGAGGGGCTATGTTGACCTGGGGCTCTTCTACTTCCAACGCGGTCGAACTGGTGATGCTCTGGCGCAGGCGGACTTCGTTGCCGGACTGGAGCCGGAGGGTTATCATGGGTGGAATAATCTGGGTGTTCTGTACTTCAATCTGGGGCAAGTCGAGGATGCGCGCGCCGCGTGGGTACGATCATGGGAGATTGAACCGACCTACGGGACCTGCTCTAACCTCGGACTTGTCTACCATATGGAAAACCGGTACGGCGAGGCAGCCGAGATGTACAGGCAGGCCCTCGAATTGAACGATCGTGATTATCGGCTCTGGGTGAATCTGGCCTCGGCGCTGTGCGAGATTCCGGGCGCCCGTGAGGAGATGATCGCCGCATATCAGCAGGCCATCGAAAGAGCGCAGCGGCAATTGACAATTAACCCTCGCGACAAGCAAATACATTCCAGCCTGGCCGACTGCTACGTCGTCCTGGGCCAGCGTGAGAAAGCACTATCGCACATACAACAGGCGCTGTCCCTGGCGCCGGATGACGTGGACGTCATGAGCACGGCCGGTATTGTTTACGAACGTCTGGGTGAGCGAGATACCGCCCTGATGTGGGTGGCAAAAGCTATCGGCGGCGGATACCCCTCCGAATACATCGAGTCGCTTCCCGAAATGCAGAACCTTACGCGCGATCCCAGGTATCAGATTCTGCTGCAGGGAGATAGCGCCACCAATAAGAATGGCAATTCACAACAGTAATCTTGGAAACGGAAGAACATCACGCAGGATAATATACCCGTAAATTAGACAAACACGAGGGCGCTTTGCCCTCAATAGAGACGGAGGATAACATGATACGCTACGTGGTGATTTTGAAAGACGGCGACGAGTACAAAGTCGCAGGAGGTCGCCTGAAAGCTGAAAGGGGACACACCGTACGCTTTTACAACTTTGCCGACGCCCCGGCGACTGTATCGTTCGACACCGTGAAGCCGATTGCTGACTTCACCCTCGAAACCGAAGGCGGAAAGAAAGACTGGCCCGGAATTGAGTCCGGCTATTACCCCTATACCGTGATGGTCGGCAAACAGGAGGCGACGGCTTCAAAGCCGATAGTAATCGTCTATCCGTGATGTGAAGCCGGTTCTCTCTCCCCACCTTTCCGTCACGAAGCCGACTCATCGCGCACAAGTGTCCAAACTGTGCCGCTGTGGAAGCGGCCCGGGCGGAGTTGCGCAAGAAAACGGCAACGGCCGAAGTCTGTGTGCACCCACTCAAGCCGTGCAAGCGACTGTTATTTCAGGTCCCGGGCACAACGAAAGCCGACGTTGAAATCGCGCCAGTTTGCCGGCAGAGCGTTGCGGAAGTAGACCCGGCAACAGCTGGGGCCGGAGTGCCAGCCGCCACCGCGTATGACCCGGAATTTTCCCGATTCCGGCCCCTGTGGATTTCGGCCGGGACTGACGGCATAATAATCTGCCGAGTAGCGGTCGAATACCCACTCCACCACATTTCCGGCCATGTCGTATAGCCCGTAGCCGTTGGGGGGGTAACTTCCTGCGGGGACCAGCCCCTTGGCAACCCCTCCCACCGTGAAATTCGCCTGAGTTGAATCCAATTTGCCGCCCAGCGGAAACCTTTTGCCGATCAAACCTCCTCTGGCCGCATATTCCCATTCAGCTTCCGTTGGCAGGCGCTTGCCGGCCCACTCAGCATAAGCGGCAGCATCACTCCAGCTCACGCCGACCACAGGGTAATCGGGGAAATCCGGCCCGGAATGAAAGTCCTTCTTGCCCCAGAATTCGGGCAGCTGGTGGCCGGTCTCCTCACAGAACCGGTAGAACTGAGCGTTGGTGACCTCGTACCTGTCGATGTAGAACGAGTCAATATGAACTGCGTGGGCCGGAGCGTGGTCGCCGTCACTGCTGTCGCCCATCAGAAACTCGCCGCCGGGGATGAGAACAAGCTCAACCGCGACCTCTGATGTCGTTGTGCCGTTTTCCGCCGCACTGGTGCCGGACATCGGCAGCAGCAACGCGATAAGCACCGTAAGTGTGGTCACATTATCCTTTGATCTGACAATTCCATGCAAGCCGGCCCTTCGAGCCGAATACGGTGTCTACCTCAGGGTGAGTGGCAACTTTATGGTTACGACGGTACCGCGGCCTGCTTCGCTCTCGATGCCGATCTCTCCCTTGTGGTCACGGACAATCTGGTAGGCGATAGCCAGGCCCATGCCGGTTCCGATGCCGCGGCTTTTGGTGGTATAACCCGGGTCAAAAATTCTCTCGAGGTTGTCGCTCTCCACGCCGATTCCGGTATCCCGCACCTGCACCACCGCCATTCCGTCGTCAGAGTATGTCCTGATTGTGATTTCTCCGCGCTCACGGATGGCCTCGATCGCATTCATGATGACGTTCAGGAAAACCTGATTCAGGTAGCCGGGATAGCAGGGGATCATGGGTAGTTCACCGTACTGCCGGTTGACGATGACGTGCTGTTTCATCTGCGGGTGCAAAAGCTCCAGCGTCTCGTCCAGGCAGTCCGCCAGAGTTACCCTTTGTAGCTCGGCCTCATCCAGGCGCGCGAAACTTCTGAGCTTTCTCACGATTCGATCCACCCGGTCGGAGCCGTCTGCAATCGAAATGTTGATGTTTTCCAACGCTTCCACCGACTTCAAGAGGTCGCCGACCACCCCTGGCTCGATTTCCGCTTGGCTGATTTGCCGCCGAAGAAGACTGATCATCCGGGTAGCGGTATTGTTGCTGCTGGCGATGCCGGAAAGCGGACTGTTTATCTCGTGAGCGATGCCGGCGACCAGCTTGCCCAGCGAAGCCATCTTCTCCGACTGTACCAGTTTGGTCTGGGCCGCTTTCAGATTGTCCAGTGTGTTTTGCAGTTCGTTGCCGGCCTGCTCCAGTTTGTCGCGCTGGCTGGATATTACGCCAAGATTCCGCCGGATTTTCCGCCGGTGATAGTTTGTAAATATCAGGGCAATTACAAGAACAGCGAAGACGCCGTACAACGTGCGCTGATTTCTTACCAAGAACGTTCCGACAATGCTCAAGAAGGGTCGCTTCTCAAAATACAGCAGGTGCATCCTGGGTTTGTTGTCGTCTCTCAGCAGTAGGGCGCGTCCCGGCTCGGCAAAATCGACATCTGTGAGGAATGACTGGTGAAAATCGAAATTGCCGTCGATCTGAGCCAGTACATCGAAGGAGTTGCCCAGAAGCATCGTCTTGCCGTCGTCAGTGGAAACAATCAGTTGGTTCTTTCCGTTGCCCAGAAATTCCTGGCACCGCCACAACTCGATGGCACCTGGAAACTCATATCGATTCAGAGCCTGAAGTTGTCCGTTGCAGACTGTTACGATGCCGTCGGAGGTGCTGATGATAATTTCGTCCAGCCCGTCACTGTCAAGGTCGCCCGTAACGACACCCTCGACGCCGACGCCCGAGGAAAACCGCATGGAGTCGACCGGGGTCCCATCCGGTTCGAAGACGTAGAGGAAAGCACCGCTTTCAGGCGCCAGGCTCGAATCCCCGGGCACACCCGGGTTTGTCCAGGTGAGCACCTCATCAGCGCCGTCACCGTCGGTGTCGATGGCGCCCGCCCACGAATAACTGAAGATCCCCGCCGGAGCCTTACTCCACAGCAACTCGCCCGAGGTATTGAGACAGAGAACGTAGGAGTGGCGGTCATCCATGGTGGGCGTGCTGACGGCATTGCCCATGGAACATACCGAAACCAAAATCAGATCTGCGCCGCGATTGTCCCGAGCCAGAACGGCCGGGTTGGGCAGTCCCGGAAGATCCTGTTTCCAAAGCAGCGAGTCGTTCTTCCAGTCAAGGCACCAGAGTCCTCGGGGGTATAGGTCGAATCCGGCAAACACCGTCATGAGCAGTTCAGCGTAACCGTCGCCGTTCAAGTCGCTGGCCACGAAGGTCGTGATTCCGCCATCCCAGCGGCCGTTTTTGTTATAGTCGTTTGGCGTTAGTAGGCGTCGCTTGTAAGCGATCGAGTCATCGACCGTGATGATCTCAAGCCAGACGTCCGGGCCATCTGTATAAGCTACTACAATGTCGCTGTTACCGTCGCCGTCAAGGTCGGCGGCGCCATGATGCATGAATTGCCAGATATACCTGTTCGCCTGTCTGATAGCACCGGTTGTTTGCAGGTCCGGCCGAAAGATGACGAAACTCAGGGTATCCCCGCGCCAGTGACTGCAGATCTCGTAAGCGCCGGACGCCGACTGGTCCGCGTATCGAATGGGAACGAAAGCGGCCTTGGCAGAGAGGAGTGGGATTGTACGTTGAGTTCGAAACTGGTACGTGAGCAGCGCCTCGTCGACGACAGGCTCAACCTTTTTGATCGCGAGACTCCGACCGGCAAGGAGAAGAATCGAAAGG
>CP070777.1:193422-227413 GCA_020346225.1 Candidatus Zixiibacteriota bacterium
GTCCGCTCCCAGCCGGGCGTGCACGCGCATCCAGCTATCGAACGGCAGGCCGTCATCGTTCTTCCAGCTTATGAACCGCTCCATGGGCGTGAGCGGATAGCGGCTTTTCATGGAGGGGCGAACCGGGGCAATCATGGCCCCGAGTCCGTGGGCTTTGCCGATGGATGTCATTGTTCGCACGGCCTGAAAGCTGACTCCTTTGCCCTTGAAATCAGAGGCAACGACGACCTGGAGGGCACATAATACGGTGGGCCGGCGGGCGGTCTCGAAATCCTTGATGCCTTTTTCCATGGCCCAGTCCCAGCCGGTATCGGGCAGGTCGGCGGGACGGCCGTCCCAGGCCAGCGGGATGCTGTTGCCCATAGCCATCCAGGTATCCGACCCCTTTTGCACCAGAGCGAACTGGAACTGCGGCAAATGCCGGTACAGACTGTTGAAGTATTCGGCCAGCGGGTCATGTAACATGAACTCCGGCCAGGCGGCCCCGGTAAGCTTGACGGTGGCCGCGGCAAAATCCGGATGGTCGGTGCCGGTGATAACAGTGTATTCAGGTACTGCCATTCGCGCCGCTTTCTTCTGCTCGGGTGGTCGACAGTATTTTAGTCCACCGGGGCGGGAGCTGTCAACAACTGGATGTACGCCCGGGGGCTTGACCTTTGGTTTCGTCCTCTTTACTTTCGAAAGAAGGTTCAGTGATATGAATGTCAACGGTCAGTCAGAGATCGGAGAAATCCGAAGCATCCTTCTCAAACATCCCCGGGATGCGTTTCTTTCGCAGGAGAGCGTGAACGCGCAGTGGCGGAAGCTGGGCTATACGGCGCCGCCCGACTTTGACCGGGCTCTGCGGGAGTACGATAATTTCGTTGATTTGCTCGGCCGGGTGGTATCGGATTTTCATTATCTGCCCGCCGGCGAGGAGACCGGGCCCGACTCGGTGTATCTGCACGACCCGGTCATCATCACCAGGGCGGGGGCTATTCTATGCAACATGGGTAAAGTCGAGCGCGGGGGAGAGCCGTCGGCCTGCGGTGATTATCTAAAGCGGATGGGGGTGCCGGTACTGGGCGCAATCAGCGGCGGCGCCCGGCTGGAAGGGGGGGATGTGGTCTGGCTTGACGAGAAGACGCTGGCAGTCGGGCAGGGCTACCGCACCAATGCCGAAGGTATCCGGCAACTGAAAGAACTGACCGAAGACCTGGTCGAGCATTTTACGGTAGTGCCTTTGCCGCACTGGCGGGGGCCGGAGGATGTGTTTCATCTGATGTCGATAATCAGCCCGATCGATACTGATCTGGCCCTGGTGTATTCGCCGCTGATGCCGGTGCCGTTTCGGCAATGGCTGATCGACCGGGGGATGGAACTGCTGGAAGTTCCCGCCGCAGAGTTTCCGACCATGGGGTGCAACGTGCTGGCGCTGGCGCCGCGTCGTTGCCTCATGCTGGCGGGTAATCCGCTGACGAAGAAGCTGCTCGAATCGAAAGGTGTTGAAGTGTGGGAGTACGAAGGCGGCGAGATTTCGGTGAAGGGCGCCGGGGGTCCAACCTGTCTGACGCGGCCGCTCCTGCGAATGGCTTAGGGAGTTTTTATGACAGGCATCGATTACAATGACAAGTATTTCGTAGGCGTGATGAATTATGACGACGGCGACCTCACCAGGGACACTGTTTACCACTACCGGCAGAAGGGGGATATTGTCTGGGGCAGTTTCGAGGGCGGCAATTGCCGGCACGGCAACTTCGTGGCCAGGGTGCTGGACGACGGGAACCTGGATATGGTCTGGCAATACCTGAACAAGGAGGGTAAGCTGGTGAGCGGCGGTTGTCGGTCGACGCCCGAGATGCTGCCGGACGGGCGGATCCGTTTGCATGAATCGTGGCACGTGCACGGCACCGAGGTCAGCGGGACCTCGGCCGTAGAGCAGGTAGCGGGTGTAGAAAGAGGTTGACGGGCGGCGGCGGTCTTTGTATTTTCTCGATGTGTTAGCAATATCCCATCACTGGGTTTTCAAGGATTTCCTGGTTGATCAATTCTGGCACATAAAACAATCCATATAAAATGACACCAAGGGTGTCGGACGCTTGACATCGTGTCCGTGACGGCCTTTGCCTGTGCGAAGGCCGGGGGCATGGCAGAGCAGAGTTGGAGAGATCGATGAACATCTATGTTGGCAACCTGTCGTACGATACGACGGAGGAAGAACTTCGCCAGGCCTTTGAGGACTTCGGCGAGGTGACCAGTGTAAGCGTAATCAAGGACAAATACACCGGTCGGTCGCGCGGCTTCGGTTTCGTGGAGATGGCCTCCCAGGAGGCGGGCGAAGCGGCCATCGCCGGTCTTAACGAAAAGGAGCTCGGCGGGCGCAAGCTCAACGTCAATCAAGCCCGTCCGCGCGCCGACAGCGGCGGTGATTTCGGCGGCTCGCGCTGAAAACGACAACATGATCGTCGCCTAGCGAGTCGATCCCATATACAGTCAAGGGGGCTGCGAGCAGTGCAGCCCCTCTTCTTTTCGGGGTGTTCGGGGCGCCGGCCCGGGTGCATATCTCATGGCAGACGGGGAGGAAGTCGTCTGGTTGTGTCGAGCGGCCGGCCGTTGTTGCTTGACGAAACGTGGGTTGAGTGGTATATTATATTCAAGTCGCCTTACACCTTCGGCATATCCGACCTTTCACCGTCTTTATAAATGAGGGGAACCTTTCAACTGGAGGGATTTACCGTGATGAGAAGACCCTGGCGCAGATATTCAGCCGTGCTGATATGTCTGATTTGCATTCAACCGGTAATGGGACGAGATGCCGCCGGGACCGTCCAGACGGCTCAATTGGCCGGCTCGGGCGATCCCGCTTACTGTATTGCGGCGCACAGGATTGGGAGGATTTCGCTGTCGGTCAACAACAACGCCAATCTGGGCAGCGGTTTCCCGGCCGGGGGCAGCAGTCTCGACTGTTTCACTGGCGAGGTGGTGCCTTCCTGTGAATACCCCATGGGCTCTGATGTTGAGCACCTGTTCGCGGCCTCGCTGTGGATAGGCGCGATTATTGGCAGTGATACCGTCGTTTCCACCGGCGCGGACGGCTGGTCGCGCATAGGCGGTGAGTATCGTCCGGAGGAATCTCCCTGGGGGGACATGATTTATCGCTCGACTTTGTACCCGGAGGACCCCGAGCTCTACGCCGACGCGGTATCCGAGGAAGACTACATTGCGACGTACACCGACTCGTTTCCTTATGACGATCCTTATGGCGGGTGGATGGGCGAGCAGCATGTTCCGCTTGATATTGAAGTGACCCAGAGCTCGTATGCCTGGTCCTACAGTCATACCGAGGACTTCATCATCATTGACTACCGGGTGAAGAATGTCGGCAGTCAGGTGCTCGAGGATGTTTGTGCGGGCCTGTGGGTTGATGGTGATGTCGGCCACTTGAGCCAGGGATACTACCATACAGATGATATCGCCGGTTTCGCCGGGTCCTATCTCAATTCTGCCTTCGGGCCTGATTGTCAGTACACCGATACAATCAATCTGGCCTGGATCGCCGACAATGACGGTGACCCTTCAGGCGGCGTTTTTGCCGACCAGTCCTGCCCTCATGTTACGGGTGTCAGTTTTCTCTACATCCCGAGTGCCGGATTCCCGTATCCGCGATACGCGACTTTCAACTGGTGGGTCAGCAGTTCCGATGTTGCCGAGGATTTTGGTCCGCGGGAGAGAGACGGCGCAGGCGAGTGGCCGGAGGATTTTCGAGATTTCGGCACGGGCGGACTCGGCACGCCGGAAGGCGACCATAACAAGTACTATCAGCTGCGCAACCAGGAAGTGGATTACGACCAGGCGTTTACCGGCGTCATTTCCGACGATGACCCGACATGGATGTATCCCAATCAGGAGAGCGCGGATGACATCGCCAACGGCAACGACACAAAATACCTGCTTTCCTTCGGGCCGGTTGGAGATCTGAACCCGGGGCAGTCGATGCCGTTTTGCGTAGCGTATGTGGCGGGAGAAAATCTGCATCTGGACGCGCTCAATATCAACAACCTCCTGGATAACCCGGAACAGTATTATGCCAACCTGGGCTTCTCCGACCTGTTTGCCAACGCCACTATGGCGTCGTGGGTCTATGACAATCCGGGGGTTGATACCGACGGCGACGGGTGGTCAGGGTCGATGAAAGTATGCGGTGATGATTCGATCTGGATACAGGGAGACTACATACCCGACTTCAAGCCCATCTTTCCGGTCCCGGTGGCACCTCCCTGGCCGCGTGTCTGGATTGACTGGCCCAATGGTGATACTCTGATGGTCAGGTGGAACGGGCTACGATCGGAGACAGCCCTGGGGTTTGCCGGATTTGCCTCTGACTTTGAAGGATATAACGTTTACCTGTCGACGGATGGCAGTCCGGGTTCGTTTATGCTGATAGGCTCCTATGACCGTGAGGACTATCTCAAGTACGTCTGGGATGATAACCAGGCCGAATGGGTGATCCACGATCGGCCCCTGACCCTGGAAGAGCTGCGCTGTCTTTACGGGGCATCTTGCGACGATGCAACCTTCGATCCGCTCGATTACCCCAGCAATTCGCCATACGTGGCCGGAGATTCGATATTCTACTTTGCTGCGTACGGTAACAACACGTCCGAGTTCGGGGTGACCACGCCTGTCATCAAAACGTATCCGGCGCAGCCTTATCCCAGCAGTCTTGACCCGAACCAGGCCGATCCCTCGGAACTCACGGACGACGGATATTTCAAGTACTTCGAGTACCACCTGAAAGATCCCGACCTGAATCCCGCTATGTGCTACTACGTGAGTGTTACCGCTTTTGACTATGGCTGGCCCCCCAGCGGAACGCCGGCCCTGGAGAGCGACATAGAGGGAAACGCCGAACTGATTTGTTTCACCGATGTGGCCGAGGACCAGGTCGGACTTCCGAAGGCCTATGCGCTTTTGCAGAACCATCCCAACCCGTTCAACGCCACGACCGAGATAAGCCTGGCGCTTCCCGCGGCTTCGCACGTTCGGCTGGAGATATTCAATATCGTCGGTCAGAGAGTGGCGACGCTGGTTGACGGCCGTCTCAAGGCCGGGCACCACACTTTTTCGTGGGACGGTGGCGATGCCTCCACCGGCGTCTACATTTACAGGCTCCAGGCGGGTGATTTCACCGAAACGAGGAAGATGGTCCTGCTGAAGTGACCTGACGGAGGATATAGTTTTCTTTAAGGCAGGCCGGGCGGCCTGTCTTTTTTATCACGAAAAGGCTCTTGAATCGCCGGGATTGCAGCTCTCCGGGACCGCCGTGGTTTCGCTGCCCGGCTCAACACAGTATTGGGCGTTCCCCATACTCAGCTCCCGTGAAGGTCCATTTTCTGAACAGGACCGACCTGATAAGTCTGTGCTTACCAATAAGATAATGATTGTCGAGAGCGTGGAGAAAAACGGGCACACCAGTTGCCAACAGTTAGGTACGGAGTAAGGGAATTCTGATTAGAGGTAGATGGATTATGAATAACGATAAGGGACTAAGCCTGCTCGAGGTTCTGGTGGCCATGATCATCCTGAGTCTCGGCATCCTCGGCATGGCTCCCATGGTGGTAATGTCGATCGAGGGCAACAATATCTCGCGCGACGTGCTGGTGGTTTCCAGTCTGGCGGCCGAGAAGATGGAGCTCTATGAATCGCTGGAAGTACTGCCGCCGGTACCGTACACCGAGATGGAGCACGGTCTCGAGGGCGGCTACAACCGGAAAACCGTCATCAGGGATAGCACCGTCGATCCCACGATCCCGGAGGGTGTCTATCAGATCGACGTAACGATCAGCTGGACGGACAAAACGGGCGTCAACCGCTCCACCACCTACTCAACCCTGGTGATGGAAGGGTAAGATGTTATGAAGAAAACGAAGACCAACAGATGGCGCAATTGCCGCGGTTTTACGGTGCTCGAGGTTTTGATCGCCGCGCTGATCACCGGCATTCTGGCGGTGGCGAGTTTCAGGTTCTACACGTCGATGCACCAGCAAACCGAAACGCAGATCGAGGTATCCGACGTGCAGCATCTGTGTCGGTCCAGTGTTCATGAGATCAAAAAGACGCTGCGGCTGGCGGGGTTCAAGCTGGACCCGGCGGTGCACGCGCCATATGAAGTCAAGGGCGACAGTCTGGCGATCTATTACAGCGGCACGCAGCCGGTCGACACCGTCCTTTACTATCTCGAGGAGTTCGCGGAATGGGAGTACTGGCGGGTGCCCGACCTTCGCGGCGAGGTGACGCTTTACCGGCTTATGCGGAAGCAGAACTCCCTGCCGGGCGAAGCCTGTGCCGATTTTATCCGCGATGTCGATTTCCAGCTCGTGGACAGTCTGGACAGTCGAACGATGAGCATAACGGTCACCGCTCAGGTAACCAAAAGGGATGACAGCTACGCCGAGAACAAGGGTTATCGGGTCTGGTCCCTGGACGAGCAGGTGACACTCAGAAACGTCAACTTATAGGAAGAGAGGGATATTGATTATGACAGCTCTTACGAATGACCGGGGCGGCGCTTTGATGATCGCGCTGGCGCTGATGGCGATGCTTACGGTGATTGCGGTGATGGCCCTCAATCGCTCGAACACCGATGTTGATCTTTCATTCAACCAGCTGCATGACGAGCAGGCCTTTTACGCCGCCGAGGCGGGCGTGGAAAGAGCCCTGGCCAAGCTGAACACCAACCGCAGCTGGGATTCGGGTTTCGTCAGCCAGCCCCTGGGTGACCGGGCTTTCTATACGGTGTCGGTAACCGACAGTACGGCCATGCCGGTCCTTTTCGATACCGTCATAATTAAGTCAAGCGGCAGATACGACCGGGCCGAAGCCGAAGTCGAGGCGTGGGTTGTGCCGGAGAAATTTCATCCTTTCGATTTCGCTCTTTTCGGTGACACCACCCTTGAGATGACCAACTCGTCGTGCACCGACTCTTATAACTCCGACTCGGGCTCGTACGGAGCCACCCTGGACCATACCGATGCAACGATTGGCTCCAACGGTGAGGTTATACTGGGGAACATCGCGTCGGTGGGGGGCGATGCGGTAAGCGCTATTGAAGGCGGTATCTCGATATTGAACGAAGCCCTGGTCCGGGGCGATACTATAACCGGTGTTGATTCGATTCCGATTGACGATATTGTTCCCCCCGAGGAGTACGACTGGGCGCAGGAGAACAGTGTGGCCGAAACCGGCATTTCCGGCACGTATACTTACGACCCGGTGACATACTCGCTCAATGTCGGAGCCAGGGAGACAGCTGTTTTGTCCAGTGGTGTCTACTACTTCTCCGATATCGAAGTCGAGCAGAACGGCACTATCGTTATCGAGCCGGGAGCGGAGGTGATCATATACATGACCGGTGATCTAACCCTTCGGAACTTCTCGAATGTCAACGCCGACGGTACGCCGGCGCAGCTTATCATATACTCTTCAGGAGACCTGTTGACCCTTGATAACAACACGTCGCTGACGGCGGCCTTCTTCGGACCCGATGTGACTTTCGAACTCAGGAACTATACCGACTTCTTCGGTTCCGTGGTAGCCGATGAGATCATCTTTGCCAACAACGTATGCTTCCACTACGACCGCTACCTGAGCCAGATCGAGAAAGGTGAAACGGGCCGGATGATAGTGGTGGCCTGGCGAGAAATGTAAAGAATCCTATCAATCGAGAATTTCGGGCGGCGCGGACGACGGTTCGCGCCGTTTTTTTTGGTGATTCTGTGGCTGCCAATTTCGGGTTGTCGGCCGGTCATGCGGAGAGGAGCCGGTCGTAAAGCGCCGTCATCATGTCGAGCGACTTCTGCCAGTCAAAGTTCTCTTTAACGAACCGGCGGCCGGCCAGCCCCAAAGCGAATCTCAAATCAACGTCTTCGGCCAGCCGGTTGATCGCCTCCGCCAGGGGGTCGACTGCGCCGGCGGGTACCAGAAGGCCTGTCTTGCCGTCTTGCAGAACTTCGGGCACGCCACCGACGTCGGAGGCAATCGCCGGTCTAGCACAGGCGGCTGTCTCGAGTACGGCGACGCCAAATGATTCGCTAAGTGACGGCATGACCATGAAATGGTGCCGCCCGATGAATGAGCTGATTTCGCTGTTGTCGATATATCCGACGAAGTTTACGTTCCGGCGAAGGCCGAGTTGATCGACCAGCCCCTTCAGCTGTCCTGTCATTTCGCCGCGGCCGGCCATGTTCAGCACTATATCCGGATGGCGTTTCTTTACAACGGCCAGCGCCTGAAGCAGAATGTCCGGGCCATAGACGGGACGATGCGCTTTTATAAAACACATTTTGACGGGATGGGGCGGCGGCATTTCGTGCGCGGTGTCCGGCAGGGTGATTCCAAACGGGATGACCTCGATTTTGCCTTCGACTTTCGGCTGCAGCGCGGTGGTCATTTGCCGCAGCCAGCGGCTGGTCGCCGTCACACAGGTTGCTTTTCTGAGGACGCGCCTTACCAGAAAGCGGAAGAAGATCCGGCGCGGCAGGTCGGCGATATCGGAGCCCCATGCGGAGACTACCAGCGGTCGGCGGCCGGTCCTGACACCCCACAAACCCAGACCGCCGGCGTAATGGACGTGGACAATGTCCGGTTCGAATCCGGCGGCCTCGGCGGCGGCTTTGGACGCCAGTCTCAGGTACGACAGTTTCGAACCTCCGGGGAGGATTGTCGTCTTAATGCCGTCTATCGGCTCGCCCACGGGGGAAACCACTTTGACGTCGTAGCCGCGCTCGGTAAGTCCCCGGGCCCATCGCTCGACGTGGATGGAACTGGCCCAGCCGAAGATCAGTACTTTTGTGCCGGCCATGATGACTTGCTAAAGGTTCAGACCTTTCCCGGGAAAGTTACGGTGCGAGGCTCAACGGGACGGACCTTTGTTGCCCGAAACACCCGGATTGACAAGCAATGTACGCACTTGTTCTCGGCAGTGTCAAGGGGCAATAGCCCGACAGGCACGGCGGCGGACGGGCTTACGCGCCCGGCTTCACTGGCAGTCGGCCGGCGGCGATCCACTGTTAAAGACGTAGTCGACGAGATATATCAGGTCCTGTACGTCGGTTTGCTCATCGCCATTCACGTCGGCTTCAGGCGGACAGGGGGACTCGGGGCCGCCGGAGAACAGCCACTCGGCGAACCAGATGATGTCGTTCACGTCGATTTGCTCCTCGGAATCGCCGTTGACGTTGCCCCGTATATCCTCGCAACAACCCCAGGTGACGAGGCCGGAATTCACCCACGGCTCGTAGCCGAGAAGGCTGCCGTGGAACATGGGCAGGAAATCTTCGTACCCGTCGATGGCCACGAGGGTTGTCTGGCCCTCCTCGGCGGACGGGTCGATAGTGAAGTAGAGCCTGGCTATCAGACCGCTGCCGACCTCGACTTCAGGCTGTGATCCGTCCAAGGCCGTGCGCAGTCTGAGGGTGAACCGTTTGCTCCAGAAAACATCGTAATGCAGGTAATCCTGAATGGCGAAGTACTCGGTCCGGCATCCCGCCGTGGAAAAGGAATCGTATATAAGCGGCAGGTCGCCTCCGAACTCGACGGGCACCTTGAAGTAATCGACCGGGAAGTTATTGACGGCGGAGATTTTCATTTCAATGCTGCCGCCGGCAAAACCGCTCTCGTCGGTGCCGCTCAGGGTGTCGGCTATGACCTTGATCCAGTTGGCGTAGCCGCCCTGGTTCCAGCCTTCGTTCAAAAGGACATTGAGCGTGACGTTGAAAGGCCCCGGCTGTTCATAAACGTGCACCGGGTCTTTTGCGTCGGAACTGTTGCCGTCACCGAATTCCCAGAGCCAGTCGCCGGCCTGGTAAGTGCTGTCGTAAAACTGCACCGGCAGCGGCGCATAGCCGACGCGCGGTTCGTCGGCATAAGGTCTCACCAGGTTGGCGCTGTTGGTGAAAGCCATGCTGTGCGTATCCCAGTTGGCCACCGTCAGGTCGTTAGCAGTAGAGTACTTGTAATACGCAACCACGCTGTCATTCGGTCTGGCCGCCAGTGATATCCACCCGGAAATAAGGTCATAGCAGTAGTCAGGATGCCCCAGTACGACGCCATCGACCAGCACCGAGTCAATCGAATACAAGGGATGATGGCGAAGATAGAAGAGCTTCCTGTGATCGTCGGCGTAGATGGTATCGGCAATTTCCCGACAATGGAATCCGTCAATATCGACCCAGGCCAGTTCTTCTACGATGGTCACGGTGTCGGGCTGCCAGACCGGGTCGGTGGTAAAGGTGCTGCCGGTGTTTTCATAAATGAAAATCGGATTGACCTCCCACTGTCCGGCCGCCAGGTCGTCGTCTCCGTCGTTGTCGTAATCACAGAGCGCCAGGGCCGAGCCGAAACCGGCCGTTGATGACTGCCAGCCCGGCAGAGTGTCGAGTATTCCCGTTCCGTCATTGAAGTAAGCGCGGAAGTAACCGCCGGGTGTGTGCTGAAAGTTGAAGGCCACGATGAGGTCGAGCCAGCCGTCGTTGTTGACGTCGCCGAAGATAAGGGTATTGGCTGACTGGCGCGGGCTGGCCTCCCAATCGGGCGACGTTTTGATCTGTCCGGCATTGTTGTAGTACAGGGCCGCACCCGTCACGTCATAGGCAAAAGCGAGATCGAGATCGCCGTCATTATCAACGTCGCCCCAGGTTACATCCATGGCGGCCGTGAGCGGTTTAGACATCCACGAGGGCAGGTCCTCCAGCATTCCATCGACGTTATAGTATATCCGGTCCGATTCATAATCGGGCACGTACTCGCTGCCGGTAGCGACCGCTAAATCGAGGTCGCCGTCATTGTCGGCGTCGCCCAGGGCGCAAGAAAAAGACCACAGGCCGTCGCCCGACAGCCAATCCGGGTCCCGGTTGGGGATTCCGTCCGGATTAAGATACATAGTCATCCGGCCGAGGTAGGCGTCGATGAAATTGGACACCGCGAAATCGGGATAGCCGTTATCATCGATGTCGCCCACGGCGCAATGGCCGCTTCGCTGACGGTCGGTCGAGGTCCACGATGCTTCGGGCGGAAGCGTTCCCTTGAATGTTAGATAGATGAAGTTGTTAACCCTGTAGATGTCGTTGCCGGCCGAGAAGAAAGCGTCAATGGAACCGTCGTTGTTGCAGTCTCTCCAGATCAAGCCGGTGGTGCAGTACAAGCCGCCTTCCGCCGAGGTCCAGAAGGGGTTTCTGTCGAGCGGTACTTCCATTCCGCTTTGAGTCGGCACCAGGGTGACTTTCTGCGTGCTGTCCCCTTTGGGCAAGTTATCGAGAAAGTGCTGAGCCGAGCCGGAAATGGGGGCCAGAATGAGGCCGCCTGCCAGAAGCAGATAAAGGTGCTTCATAAATCCTCCCAGGTTTGCGGCAGGTGCAGGTTCTTCTTTATGTTCTTGGCCTATCGAGGTGAGGCGGCCGGGATCTTATACGGTCCGGTCTAATTCTCAGAAAGAATCTGATCGTCGTATTCTATCTCAAAACGCAGCTTGTGCTTTGCTTCTTCCTGGGCCAGGGCGAGAAAGAGGTCCTTCAGGGCGGCGTCATCGGTGGCCTGTGCCAGGTCATGATAGAGCTTGTAAGCGGCCTTCTCCGCTTTCATGGCGTAAATAAGGGCCTGCTGGTAGTCCAGATTGGATGACGGCTTAACGTCGGCGAGGTGTTCGCCTATTTTGAGATCGAAAATCTTCTCTTTCGGCGCCAACGGCACGTCGCCGCGCTTCACATCCTCCAGCCTGGCTTTGTGCTGTTTCTCTTCGCCGGCGAACGATTCAAAGACTTTCTTCATGTCCGGTCGGCTGAGAGTGGATGCCAGATCCCGGTAGAGTTCGAAGGCTTCCTGTTCCTTCTGTATAGCGTAATCAAGGATCTGGTCGGCGGAATCGAACTTCATGCAATCCTCCTGGTGCAAAGCGGCTATTTCCGTGTTTCGGTGTGTGGTCGGGCCCTGGCCGACCCCTGCGCTACCGGTCTTTCGGCTGCATTTTAAATATAACAAGCGGGGAGACATTTGACAAACGAAATTTCCCGTGCCGGCGGCGTGATTGCCGGTTGCGGCGCTCATGTTCGGCCGCGGGCAAGGCGCCGGGGGAAATTTTTCCTTGTTCCCGGCAGCGGCCCTATTTATATTTCGCGCTGACCGGTTGACGTTTTCAGTTGTGCAGTTGTCTGTGCTCCGTTCAACCTACCGTCGGTCCCGGAATCCGCTGCTTACAAGAGGCGATGTGTTGACCGCGATTCGAAAAACCGGTTGGGGTTTCTTCGGGTGTCGGCCGCCGACGGCGCGGGTGACGGCTGAAGCGATTGTGCCAGACCCGGAAACCGGGGGTTGCCGCCGACAGCGCACACGAATCAGATAACAGGGAGTAGATGGAAGATGTCCGAGTGCCAGCACCGCTGGGAGATGGCCAATATTCAGTTCGGCTTTGTGGTTTTCGAGAAATGTTCACACTGCCACGGCCTGAGAACTTACTTTGCTCAGGATGACACCTGGGACGAGTACCGCGAGGGCGATTGCCTGTGGAGTATCGTGGAGAACGCCCAGACCTTCCGGTTCGACCTGAAGTGCGTCAACTGCGGTCGGCTGGAGACGTTCGAGGAGCTGATGGGTCTTCTGTACTGCACCGGGTGTCTGCCGGACTGCGAGGTGGAAGTAATCCGGAAGCAGCAAATGGAGGAGCGCACTTTTGTGCTGGTGGCTTTCGGTTTTCTGCCGCAGGCTCGAACCCGGCCCATCGCGCAAAGCAAGCTGGACATCCTTACCGACTACTTCAACCAGCGCCGGGACACTTCGCGGTCCCGGATCAAGATTATTTCCTTTAACCTGATTGAGGACCTCTCGCGGTGCCGGGGCGAGTTCATTCATGACGTTGGTATGCTGTCCGAGGAGCAGCCGCCGGCGGAGAGGAAACCGCTGTTTTGACGTGAAGACCGTTTCGATTTCAGATAATCTGTCAGGAGAACTTTGATGACGACGAAAGAAATAGTTGAAAAATTGGGACTGAAAGCTCTCAGCAAGTTCGAACACCGGGAAGTGGACGGCGTGTTCGTATCGGATATGCTCAGTGACGTCATGGCCGGGGCCAAATCCGGTAACCTCTGGGTGACGGTGCAGACTCATAAGAGCATAGTACCTGCCGCCAATCTGGTCGATGTCGCCGCCGTGATAATCAGCAGCGGGAAGAATGTCCCGCAGGACACCATCGACCTCGCCAATCAGCATAATATCGCAATACTTTCCAGCGACTTATCTTCCTTTGAGCTTGTCGGCAAGCTCTATGGCCTGGGGCTGGTTTCCAAGTGAGCCGGCGGCGAGCCGCCAGCGGCCGGCGGGCAGTTTTTGTTAAGTATGGGAAGTGTTAACAACGTAGTGAAGATAGAGACGATAAAAGACGCGCTGGGTGCCAGTGTGCTGGAGGGAGGCGGAGATCTCGGTACGGAGGTGGAGCATATCTATGCCTCCGACCTGATGAGCGATGTTCTGGCTTTCGGTAAGCCGCATTCGCTGCTTTTGACCGGTCTGGCCACCCAGCAGGCGATCATCTCAGCCCACATGGCCGAATTCAAAGGCGTTGTGCTGATTCGGGGCAAGCGCCCGAAGGACGGAGCTGAGAAATTCGCGCGCGACAACAACTTGGTGCTCTTGTCTACGGAGCTCGACATGTACGACGCCTGTGTGCGGATTGCCGCAAAGGAAGGCAAGACGCAGGTCGGACCACTCGCTGACGCCGTGGCCGGAAAGAGCGATGAGCTTCTCCTGAGCCATCAGTTCACGATCGAGGGGAGTGATTTCAGCAAAGCGGGCATGGTGTCGACGGAAATCAAGTCCATTCTCAAGAAGATCGGTTTCGACCCGCAGATCGTGCGCCGGGTGGCCATCTCGACCTACGAGGGCGAGATGAACGTGGTTATGCACGCCGTACGAGCCAACGTTTACCTGGCCGTGACGCCGAAGATCATCGAAGTTATCATTGACGACGTGGGCAAGGGGATCCCGGACGTGGAACAGGCCATGCAGGAGGGTTTCACCACCGCCACCGAGGAGATGCGGGCGATGGGTTTCGGTTCCGGGATGGGGCTGCCGAACATCAAGAAGAATTCCGATGAGCTCGAGGTGACCAGCGAGGTCGGCCGGGGGACGACGGTGCGGATGAAATTCTCGGCCGAGTGAGGGCTGCGAGGTAAAATCGAAAGGACTGAATTGACACAGTTTTATCACGCCCACAGAGTGGACACCCAGAAGTGTCGGGGTCACATGACGTGCATGCGGCACTGTCCCACTCAGGCTATCCGGGTGCGGAACGGCAAGGCGGAGATAAACGAAGAACTTTGTGTCGATTGCGGACAGTGTATCTCGGTCTGTCCGGCCGGTGCGATCGAGCCTATCGCCGACCCGGTCAACGAGATTTCTCAATTCAAGTACAAGGTCGTGGTACCGTCGCCGGTGCTGTACTCGCAGTTCGAGTGGACCACCCATCCTTATATTATCCACGCGGCCCTGAAGCAACTGGGGTTCGATGAGGTCATTGACCTGACGACGTCTTCGGCGGCGATGGCCCGCGCGCTGGCCAGGTATATAGAAGATTATCGCGGCCGGTTGCCGTTGATAGCCTCGTTCTGCCCCTGCGTGGTACGTCTGATCCAGGTGAAGTATCCGGACCTGGCGGAACTGGTGGTGCCGCTCGACGTGCCCCGCGAGGTCACGGCCCGCGAAATAAGGAAGAACCTTCCGGGCAAACTGGGGCTCAAGCCGGAGGAGATCGGCGTTTTCTACCTGGCCACCTGCCCGGCCAAGATAGTCTCCATCAAGCAGCCGGCCGAAAAGGCCCGGTCCCATTTTGACGGGGTGGTTTCGATCAAGGACGCCTATTCGGTGCTGCTGCCGCACGTGGTGGACATCCGCGAAGAGTTTGAGGAGACCCAGTTGCCGGACAATTTCACTTTTCACCCGGGCTGGGTGACGACGGGGAGCATTACCCAGGCGGCCGAGATGGAAAACTGGCTGGCGGTGTCCGGCCTCGATCATGTCATGCAGATACTCGATGATATCGAGAATTCAAGGCTGCGTAATGTCGATTTCGTCGAGGCCCTGGCGCATATGCTGGGTTGTATTGGCGGGCCGTACAATGTCGAGAACCCCTACGTGGCCCGTTCGAACAGTATCAAGCAGCGCGGGCGGTACGAGAAGCTGGTCCAGCTGGATGACGATGATATACAGCGGAAGCTCAAGGAGGGTTACTACTTCCTGGAGCATCCCATAAAACCCCGGCCGACGGCGTACTTCGACACCGACCTGGCCACTTCGATCAAGAGGATGAAGGAGAAGGAGCGGGTTTACCGGAAGCTGAGGCAGACCGATTGCGGTTGCTGCGGGTCGCCTACCTGTATGGCGTTTGCCGAGGACTTTGTTCGCGGCGACGTCAAGTTCACGGACTGCATTTTTCTTTCCGAGAAGAGCAGCGAAGAAGATTAGCGTAAATTAGAACCATTGCCAGAGTTCCAGGGAGAAGGTGGCGTGAAAGACAAAGACTACAGCCGGCTGTTCGCCGAATTCGAGGGGGTGGAGGCCGATCTGATACCGGTCCTGGTTCGGATTCAGGAGAGAGACGGCTATATATCGGAGGAGGCGGTCAGGCGAGTTTCCCGTTTTCTGCGTCTGTCCGAGAACCAGATTTACGGGGTGGCTTCGTTTTATCCCAAGTTTCGTTTCACCGAACCCGGAAAGAAATCCATAAAAGTGTGTATGGGCACGGCCTGTCACGTTCGGGGCGGCCTGTTTCTTTCGGAGGCGGTGGGCTGGCAGCTCGGGGTCGGCATCGGCCAGACCACCGCAGACAAGCGATTCGATTTTCAGCGGGCCGGATGTCTGGGATGCTGCACCCTGGCCCCGGTCGTGATGGTCAACGAGGATGTTCACAGTCGGATGTCGGTCATTCGCCTGAAGGAGATTTTGGAGAAAGATGATTAGCTTCGAGACGAGACGCGAGAAAGCCAGGCGCAAGTGGGACCAGCTCGAGCACAGCAAGGCCCCGGTCATCTATATCGGTTCGGCCACCTGCGGCCGCTCGGCCGGTGCCCTGAAGGTGCTCCAGGCGGTAAAGGAAACGCTCAAGGAACACAAGCTGAACGCCAAGATCGTGCAGGTGGGGTGTATCGGTCCGTGCTATATGGAGCCGCTGATGGACATCAGGCTGGCCGATTCACCGCGTATCTGTTACGCCAATGTCAATCCCCAGCGCGCCAGGAAAATAATCGAAAGTTATCTGCTGAAGGGGAATCCGCTGCCGGAGCTCGCGGTGGGGCACTTCGGGGAAAACGGGCACCCCGTCACCGAAGGGATCCCCAGGTTTTTCGAGATACCGATGCTCCAGCCGCAGGTCAGGCTGGTGCTGCGAAACTGCGGCATGATAGATCCCGAGGATATCGATCACTACCTGGCCAATGACGGTTATCAGGGGCTGCTGGACGTTCTGTCGCAAAAGCCGGAGGAAGTGATCGAAATCGTCAAAGAAGCCGGTCTTCGCGGACGCGGCGGGGCGGGCTTTCCGACTTACCGCAAGTGGGAAATTTGCCGCAGCGTCCCGGGCGACCAGAAGTACATGATTTGCAACGTGTCGGAGGGCGACCCCGGCGCCTTCATGAACCGGGCGCTGATCGAGGGCGACCCGCACTGTGTTCTCGAAGGGCTCATGATAGCATCCTACGCTATCGGGGCCTCTCACGGTTACGTGTACATCAATTCGGATTACCATCTGGCCATCCAGCGGCTGCGCCAGGCGGCCGAACAGATGCGGGAATACGGTCTGCTGGGGGAGAACATTTTAGGAACCGGCTTCGACTTCGAGCTGACCATCAAGGAGGGAGCCGGGGCTTTCGTGTGCGGCGAGGAAACGGCCCTGATCGGTTCGGTGGAAGGTCGGCGGGGCATGCCGCGCTCGCGCCCGCCGTTTCCGGCGGTGGAGGGACTTTTCGGCAAGCCCACGATCATCAATAACGTCGAGACCCTGGGCACGCTTCCCAACATAATCAGAAACGGGGCGGCCTGGTATCGCGGGTACGGCGTGAAAGGCAACTACGGTACGAAAACGTTCTCGCTGGTCGGTTCGGTTCGCCGGGGCGGCCTTATCGAGGTTCCGCTGGGCACCAAGCTGAGGAGGATAATCTACGACATCGGCGGCGGTTCGTGGAAGCCGTTCAAGGGCGTCCAGACGGGGGGGCCTTCGGGCGGTTGCCTTTCCGAGGAGTCTCTGGATATTCCCGTGGAATATGAATCGATGCAGGCGGCCGGTTCGATTATGGGTTCCGGCGGCATGATTATCATGGATGAAGATACCTGCGTGGTGGACCTGGCTTTGTATTTTCTGAATTTCACGCAGAAGGAATCCTGCGGGAAATGCTCGCCGTGCCGGGTGGGCACCTGGCACATGGTGACGATACTGGACCGGATCGCCAGGGGCGAAAGCGATGCCGACGATCTGGCCAAACTCCAGACGCTGGCGGAGACGGCGGCGCGGGCGTCGCTGTGCGGTCTGGGGCAGACGGCTCCCAACCCGGTGCTGACGACGCTGCGGCATTTCCGGGCCGAGTATCTGTCGCACGTTCAGGACAAATACTGCCGGGCGGCCGTCTGCCGGGAGCTGGTCGAGTACGACATCGATCCCGAAAAGTGCAACGGCTGCCAGCGGTGCATCGAGATCTGTCCCACGGAAGCCATTTCGGGGGCCAAGTCGGAGCTGCACCGGATCGACCAGCTGCGCTGCATAAAGTGCAAGGCCTGTTACGAAGTCTGCCGCTATGATCCTCTGGCGTCCGACGCTATCGTCATCAGATCCCGACGGAGGGCGTCATGAAAAAGAAGAACGGCGCCGTGACCATCACCATGGACAACCAGACCTACCAGGTGGCCCCGGGAATAACAATTCTGGAGGCCGCCCAGCAGAACAACATCGAAATTCCCACTCTCTGCGCGCACAAAGACCTGACGCCCTACGGCGGCTGCCGCATGTGCATCGTCGAGGTCGAAGGTATGCGCAACCTGCCCACCGCCTGCACCACGCCGATTTCCGACGGGATGATTATCCGGACCAACACGGCTCAGGTGCAGTCGGTGAGGATGGAGATTCTGCAGTTGTTTTTGAGCGAGCACACTTCCAGCTGCCTGATTTGCGAAGACAAAGACCGCTGCCGGGAGTACATGGGCACCATTCGCAAGGTCGGTGTCACCACCGGTTGTCGCTATTGCTCCAACGACGGTCAGTGCGAGCTGCAGGACGTCGTGGAAAAGATGGAAGTGAAAGAAATCAAATACCCCATATACTACCGGAACCTCCGGGTCGAGAAGGAAGACCCCTTCTATGAGCGCAACTACAATCTGTGTGTTCTCTGCGGCCGCTGCGTGCGCATGTGCCAGGAGGTCCGGGTGGCTCATGTTCTGGCCTTCAATCACCGCGGCCGCGAAACGGTAATCGGGCCGGCCTACGGCCGGACGCATATCGAGGCCGGCTGCGAGTTCTGCGGGGCCTGCGTGTCGGTCTGTCCGACCGGTTCGCTCACGGAAAAGGCGCGGGCCTATGAAGGCAAACCGGACCGGGAAGAGCTCACGACGTGTTCGTTCTGCGGGGTGGGTTGCCAGATGCGACTGCTGGTGAAAGGGGACCGCATCATCGGCAGTCTGCCGGCGGACGACGCTCCGGTGAACGGCGGTCAGCTGTGCGTTAAGGGACGTTTCTGCATTACCGAGCTGGTCAGCGGTCCCAAGCGGTTGCTCAGGCCGTATCGTTATTTTGACGGCACGGAGGCCGAAGTCACGCGGGAGGCGGCCATTGCGACGGCGGCCGAGAAGCTATCCGACTGCGCCCCCGACGAGTTCGGCATGCTGGTCTCGCCCAACTGCACCAATGAGGACCTCTATGTAGCTCAGAAGTTCGCCCGGGCGGTAATGAACTCGCACAATGTCGATACTTCGGCCAGGAGCTATTACGGACGCGGATTCAACGCTTATCTCGATTTGATGCGGAAGGCGGCGCCGCTGTCGGCGGTGCGGGAGGCTTCGGTAATCCTGTGTGTGGGGCTTGACACTCGTTTCGGGCGCTCGGTGGTCGGGGTGGAGCTGCGCCGGGCGGTGCGGCGCGGAGCCAGAATCATCACGATCAACCCGCGCGAACACAATCTCACTCTTATCGCCGAGGACTGGATTCAGACCATTCCCGGTCAGAAGACGGAGGCCCTCCACAAGCTGGTGGAGTTGACCGGCAAGGGGGCATCGGGGGCGCGCAAGGGCCCCCGTGGTGTGAGCAAGGAACTGGTGCATGCCGCCGAGACCCTAGCTAAAGCCGAAAGCGCGGTTATCCTGGTTGGCTCGGAATTCCTCCAGTACGATTCGAGCGCCGAGATTCTGGAGAGTGTCAGGCAGCTGGCGCAGAACACCGGAGCGGGCGTGCTGCCCCTGCCGGCTCAAAACAACCTGTACGGATCGCTCATGATGGGCGCCTACCCGGAGCTGATTCCCGGCGGACATGCCGCGGCATCGACCAAAGCCTACGGGGCGTTGAAGAAAGCCTGGGGGCTGAAAGGCAAAACCGTTTCCGGCGGCTTCAACGCCGCCTCCCTCGGTTCGGGCAAGAAGCTGAAAGTTCTTTATCTGGTCGGCGAGAACTGCCCGGTTCCGGCCGGGGAAGCGGCCGACTTTATCATCTACCAGAACATATATCCGCCGGGCGAGCGTTTTCACGCCGACCTGGTCCTGCCGGCGGCCGCGTTCACCGAGTCGGACGGAACGTTCATTAACGGTGAGGGCAGAGTTCAGCGGGTGCGCAGGGCGGTGGAGCCTCCGGGCGACGCCCTGCCCGACTGGCAGATCCTGTGTCTGATCGCCCGCAAGATGGGTGTTGAAGGTTTCGACTTCGCGAATGTAGAAAGCATCCACCGGGAAATGGCGGGCCTGGTGGACGGTTTCAAGAGCTTCAAAAAGCCCGCGCGTAAGCCGCAGGCGTACCGGTCGACGGTGGCGCTGGACGTTCCCGCGGGGAAGCTTCCGCCGGCCGGGCAGGTTAATCAGAAATATCCGTTCATGCTCAGCGCCTCGATAACGGAACACTCACACCGCGGTTTTTCGCTGTCGGATTGGGTGGAGGGGACCAAGCCGTTATTCGCGGAGGAGCGGTTGAGTATCAGCCCCGCCGACGCCCGCAAGGCCCGCATCAGCGACGGCGACGAAGTGATAGTTACTTCGCGCGGTTTCGAGCGCGTCTGGCCGGCCCGCATAAGACCCGAGCAGGCCGAGGGAACGCTGCATGTTACGCTGTATCAGGCCCAGGCCGTCAACCCCAACCCGCATCCGGTGAAAATGAGGAAAAAGAATGTTTAAGGTTGTATCCTGCCGCATGATTGTTCCCAACATCCACGTGCTGACAGTGGAGGCCCCGGCGGTGGCGCGGGAAGCCAAGCCGGGACAGTTCGTGATAATCCGCGCCGAGGAAGAAGGCGAACGGGTACCGCTGTCGATTGCCGACTGGGATGAACAAATGGGAACGGTGACGGTGGTGCTGATGAATGTCGGCCGGACCACCGACCGACTGGCCTCGCTGGATGAAGGCCAGGAGATTCCCACGGTGGTCGGTCCCCTGGGCAACGCCACCGATATCGAGAAGTACGGGACGGTGATGTGTATCGGCGGGTGCTACGGCATCGGCAGTATTTTCCCTATCGCCCGCGCCCTGAAGGCCGCCGGAAATAAGGTCATCGCTCTTCTGGAGGCGCGCAGTTCCTATCTCTTTTACTGGGAAGATCGTTATAAGGGCGTCGTGGACAGGGTGGTTCATATCACGCGTGACGGCAGTAAGGGCTACAAGGGCCATCTGGATCGACTTCCTGAAATAATGAAGGATATCGGCGAACCGGTCGACCGGGTAATCGTGAACGGCTGCACCTACTGTGTCGCGCGGAGTTCCGAGGTTACGCGGCCGCTGGGTATCAGTACCTGGGTGAGCCTCAACCCGATTATGATCGACGGCACCGGCATGTGCGGCGTTTGCCGGGTGACGGTGGGTGATGCCACCCGCTTTGCCTGCGTCCACGGGCCGGATTTTGACGGTCACCAGGTTGACTGGGCGGAGCTTCTCCAGCGCCGCAAGACTTACATGATGGAAGAGGTGGTTCCGCTCAGGACCAGCAAATGTGAAGAGCATTCTCAAGACGTTCGGGGAACATAGAAATGGCAGAGCCGAAAAAGAAGAAGAAACAACTGGACCTAAACCGGCGCGAGATGCCCAAGCAGTTGCCGGAGATTCGGGCGCACAATTTCAACGAGGTGGCCCTGGGGTATGCGGCGGAAACGGCTATCGAAGAGGCGACCCGCTGCATCCAGTGCCCCAAGCCCAAATGCGTTGACAACTGCCCGGTGGAGATCAACATTCCCGGTTTCATAAAGGCCATCGCCGAGAAGGATTTTCCGCGCGGCATTCGCATCCTGAAGGAGAAGAACTGCCTGCCCGCCATCTGCGGCCGGGTGTGCCCTCAGGAGGAGCAGTGCGAGGAAACCTGTGTTCTCTCGAAGAAGGGCGGTCAGATTGCCATCGGCCGGCTGGAACGCTTCCTGGCCGACTGGGAAGCCGCCCAGGGCAAACTCGAGATGCCGCGGATACCCAAACGTACGGGCAAGAAGGTGGCCGTGGTGGGCGGCGGCCCGGCCGGACTGACCGTGGCCGGAGATCTGATCCTGCTGGGTCACGATGTCACTATCTACGAGGCCCTGCATAAGATGGGTGGCGTGCTGGTCTATGGCATCCCGGAGTTTCGTCTGCCCAAGGTCATCGTCAATCGCGAGGTCGATTATCTGAATAAACTCGGCGTGGAGATAGTCACCGACTTCGTGGTGGGCAAGACCAGAAAGGTCGACTCGATTTTAGAGGAATACGATGCCGTTTTTGTCGGTTCCGGGGCCGGCCTGCCGTGGTTTATGGAGATTCCGGGCGAAAACCTCAACGGCATCTACTCGGCCAACGAGTACCTGACGCGTCTGAATCTCATGAAGGGCTTTTTGTTCCCCGAATATCATACGCCGGTGAAGTATCATAAGAAAGTGGCCGTGGTCGGCGGCGGCAACGTGGCCATGGACTGCGCCCGCAGCGCCCTGCGATTGGGAGCGGAGTCGCGCATCATATACCGCCGGTCGCGTGAAGAATTGCCGGCGCGGCTGGAAGAGGTCGAAAATGCCGAGGAGGAGGGTGTGATTTTCGAGTTTCTGACTCTGCCGCTTCGGTATATCGGCGACGAGAACGGATGGGTGAAACAGATGGAGATTATGCGCATGGAACTGGGCGAACCGGATTCGTCGGGGCGACGCCGGCCGGTGCCGATCGAAGGTTCCGAGACAATCGTCGATGTCGACGCGGTGGTGTGCGCGATCGGCAACAGCCCCAACCCGCTTATTGCGTCCACGACGCCGGGACTCGAAGTGGGAAAGAAGGGCAATATTGTCGCCGACGAGGAAACGGGCAAAACCTCACGGGCCAAGATCTGGGCGGGGGGTGATGTCGTCACCGGGGCGGCGACGGTGATTCTGGCCATGGGTGCCGGCCGTAAGGCAGCCAAGTCTATCCACGAGTATCTGACGACTCAGTAGCGGTCATTGACCGTCTTTCAGTTATGAATTGTTGGCCGCCCGCCAGGGAGGGCGGCCTTTTCAATTTCAGCAAAAGACATGTCAGCAAAGGCCTTCGGGTGCGCCGTCCGTCCGGACCCGGCCGGAACGGCGGAGTACGGTGTAGCTAAACAATTTAGGTGAAGGTGCCGACGTTATAGTTGACGGGAGATATAACCGGTATTATCGATTTAGAGGTCGCTAACTGGCTCTCTGGATCGCACTTTCAGCGGAGAGTTCAGTCATCCGGGTCAGTCGCCGCGCGCTTCATTCGTCGCCGGGATTTCAGAC
Organism: Candidatus Zixiibacteriota bacterium; assembly: GCA_020346225.1. GTDB lineage: Bacteria > Zixibacteria > MSB-5A5 > GN15 > FEB-12. The sequence goes on from CP070777.1 coordinate 216,367, forward strand.
GACATGAGGTTTGCACTGTAGATGCGCGTGGGTCGCGTCGTTCATTTGGCGGTTTATCAGGCCGATTAGCAGACATCTAACCGAATAGCTGCATTGCAAATCTAAACAGGAGTTCGGTCATGGGTTTGAGCCGAAGAGAGTTTCTGGAGTTGCTTGGCTGCACTACCTCGGCAGTGGTCCTGCCCCGATTTCTCGGGCTGGGTCAGATACCGGAGCCGATCAAAGTCGCCCTTGCCGAGCAGCAGAAGTATAACAATATCCCGGTCATCTGGCTTCAGGGTCAATCGTGTGCCGGGTGTTCTGTTTCGACCATCAACACGGTTCACCCGGATATCGCCTCGGTTTTGACGGAGACCATAAGTCTCCAGTTTCATCCCAATGTTATGGGCGGTACCGGTGATCTGGCGGTCGGCATGCTCGAGCATGCTATCGAGCATCTGAGCGGCGAGTTCGTGCTGGTGGTGGAAGGTTCGATACCTACCGCCGAAGCCGGGGCGTACTGCAAGACCGGTGAGAAGGATGGAAAAGCGGTCACGACGGAAGAGTGGGTGAAACGGTTGGGTTCGGCGGCCAAAGCCGTACTCGCGGTGGGAAGCTGCGCCGCTTTCGGCGGCATCCCGGCAGCCAGACCTGACGTTACCGGAGCAAAGCCGGTTTCAGAGATCGTGCCGGGGGCTACCATCGTTAATATCCCCGGCTGCCCGTCGCATCCGGACTGGCTGATCGGGACAGTGGCGCACGTTCTGCTTTTCGGTTTGCCGGAACTGGATGAGCACAAGCGTCCCACCATGTTCTTCGGCAAGCTGGTTCACGAGCAGTGCGAACGCCGGGCCGACTTCGAAAACGGTATTGCCGCGGAGGATTTCGGGGAGAAGGGCTGCCTTTTCAACCTGGGATGCAAAGGTGTTGAAACCTATTGTGATGTGTGCATTCGCGGTTGGAACAACAATGTCAACTGGTGTATCCGCAGCGGCTCGCCGTGCATCGGTTGCACGCAGCCGGAATTTCCCGACTTCGCCGGTCAGGGAATCTACGCCAAACTGCCGGTTGAGAAAACACACGGCATAAAATGGACGGGGCCATACGCCCCCAAAGCCGCCGTCAAGGGGTAACCCTCAGCGCCGGGTTGCCTGAATAAGGAGATAGTCATGAGCACGACCATAACACTCGACCCGATCACACGCATTGAGGGTCATCTCAAGGTGGAGATAGAGGTAGACGGCGGCGAGGTTACCGATGCCCGTTGCTCGGGCGAAATGTTCCGGGGTCTGGAGAAGATTCTCATCGGTCGAAATCCGGTCGACGCCAACCAGATCACCCAGCGGATCTGCGGCGTCTGTCCAGCCGGCCACGCCCAGGCGTCCAGCCTCACGTTAGACAGCGCCTTTGGTGTTACGCCGCCGGAAAACGGCCGGCTGATACGAAACCTGGTGCTGGGTTCGAACTATCTGCAGTCGCATATTTTGCATTTTTACCATCTGGCCGCCCTGGACTTTGTTGACATAACGGCCATTCTCAATTACACCGGAAGCGATTCCGGCTTGAATCGGGTCAAAGATTGGGCCAAGTCCGAAGTGGACCTGGGGGTAAAGGGGTCGGTGGCGCCATTCTTGCCGCGGTACGAAGGTGACTATGCCACCGATGCGGAGTTCAACCTGGCGGCGATTTCCCATTACCTGAAGGCGCTGGAGATTCGAAGGAAAGCTCACGAGATGCTGGCCATATTCGGCGGGCGCATGCCGCACGCGGTGGCCATCGTTCCCGGAGGGTGCTCGGAAAACGTTACGGTTAAGAAAATCCTCGCCTTTTCCTCCAGGCTCCGCGAGATCCAGGATTTTGTAGAGAATGTGTATATTCCCGATGTGCTCGCCGTTGCGGGCATGTACGCCTCGTACTTCGGCATAGGCAAGGGCTGCGGTAATCTGCTCGCCTACGGAGTGTTTGAAGAAAATGAAAGCGGCAGCACCAAGCTTCTGCCGCCGGGCACCTACATCAACGGAAAGGTTTCAGCCTTTTCCGAAGCCAAGATCGCGGAGCATGTAAAGCACTCCCGGTATTCATCGACCAGCAAACTGCACCCCTCGAAGGGGGAGACGTCGCCCGACACGGCCAAGGGCAAAGCCTATTCGTGGCTGAAGGCGCCCCGCTACGACGGGCATGTCACGGAAGTCGGTTCACTGGCCCGGGTGGCGGTGGCTCATCTGACCGGCAGCAATACGGCGCTGTCGGAGATGGTGACAGGGACACTGGACAAGTTCAGTGCTCCGGTAACGGCTCTGTTCTCGGTGCTGGGCCGGCACGCAGCCAGAGCGCTGGAGAGCAAGCTTGTCGCCGACCGGTGTGCCGAGTGGGTCGGGCAGCTCAAGCCCGGCAAGCCGGTTCACACTGCCTATAAGGTGCCTAAAGAAAGCACCGGTGTTGGTCTGACCGAGGCCCCGCGCGGCGCGCTGGGGCACTGGATCTCGATCAAGGGCAAGAGAATCGACCGGTATCAGTGTGTCGTGCCGACGACATGGAACGCCGGACCGCGTGACGATAAAGGCAACCCCGGACCCATGGAGCAGGCTCTTATCGGGACGCCGATTGCCGACGCCGCCAATCCTATCGAGGCGGCCCGGGTGGTTCGCTCGTTCGATCCCTGTATCGCCTGCGCCGTGCATGTAATGACGCCGGACAGGAATCTGGTGTCGCAGTTTCGCGTCGTATAGGGGCCAAGCCGGCTGTGAAGAAAAAATCCAGAACCGTCATAATGGGCGCCGGTAACGTTCTCATGCGGGATGATGGTATCGGCGTCCATGTCGTTCGGGCCCTGTGCCACGAGGGACCTTTGCCCGAAGGTGTAGAAGTGCTCGATGCCGGGACGGCGGCAGCCGACTATCTGGCCGCCATGGGCGAAGTGAGTCGCCTGATTGTAGTCGATGCTCTCAGGGGAGGCGGCGAACCGGGGACTATCTACCAGCTTTCGCCGCAGGAAATTCGTGAAAAGCCCTCGGCCCGGATGTCACTGCATCAGATGAGCCTGCTCGAGGCGCTCAGCCTCAGCCGGCTGACCGGCGGCGCTCCCGATGAGGTGATTATCATCGGTATCGAGCCAAAGACGATCACCGAGGGTGTGGCGCTATCGCCCGAGGTTGAAGAGAAGATACCGAAAGTCATCAAAACGATTGTGGCCCTGGCCGGTGCCTGAGGCGGCCACCCGCGTTCGACAATCCATTCTGGCTGCCAGTCACCTTACTCTTCGTCGCATTATTAGCTGTTGCTCCCCGTCCCGATGCTTCTTATCTTGGGCCTGCAAGTTCACTTCCGCACATTATCTGGCTCAGGAGGATGTCTATGCGTCAGCATTTGAGAACCCGGTGGTTTGCCGTCGCGGCGACCATTGCAATCCTGTTTATTCCCTTCGCGGTAGCGGCCGCGGAAAGTGTCCCGGCTCCGCCGGAGACCACCCCAAAACCGGTCGTCGATACGCTTCACGGTGTGGCCATCGAAGATCCCTATCGATGGCTCGAAGATCAGAACGGACCTGAAACACGCGCCTGGATCGAGGCTCAGAACAAGTATACGGAGTCGTTTTTCGCGCACTTCCCTAACAGTGAGGCCACCGAAAAGCGGCTGGAGGAACTACTGAGAATCGATGATATCTCCACCCCGCTTCAATGCGGGGGCAGGTACTTTCTAATGAAACGTAATGCGGATCAGGAGCAGTACGTAATCTGCATGCGGGAAGGTCTTGACGGCCCCGATAAGGTGCTGGTGGACCCGGCCTCGATTTGTCCCGATCTCACCTGCAGCGTGGGTATGTACGATGTTACGGACGACGGCAAGTTGCTGGCCTACTCCGTCAGGCAGGGCGGCGAGGACCAGGTGGAGATCCATTTTTTGAATGTGGATTCCGGTGAGGAACTGGGCGATGTTCTGGTGCGCGGCCTTTATTTCGGTCTGTCAATCACCGCCGACAAGAGCGGTATGTACTATGTCCTTACCGATTCCACCGGCGGCCGGTTATATCATCACCGTTTCGGCGATGATTTTGCCAATGATCCGATGCTGTTCGGTGAAGGTTACGGGCCCTCGGAGATCATCAGCGCCGGGCTTTCCGAGGATCGCCGTTATCTGCAGATCACGGTGTATTACGGTGCCGGGGCGAAAAAGTCCGACGTGTTTGTGAAGAATGTCGCCGAGGACGGGCCAATCGAGCCGGTTATAACGGGGCTTAACGCGCTGTCCTGGGGGCAGATTTGCGGTGACGAGATGTATGTCATGACCAACCACGAGGCGCCCAACTGGCGGATTCTGGTCTATGACCTGGCCTCGGCCAGCCTGGAAAACTCGCGTGAAATCATCCCGACCAGCGATAAGGTGGTCATGGAGTTTTTCAGTACGGTCGGCGGCAGGCTTTATGTCAACTGTCTCGAAGATGTCACCTCTCACGTGAAGATATTCGAGCCCGACGGCACTTATATCGGCGAGCTTGATCTGCCGTCGCTCGGTTCGGTAAGCTATGTCTCGGGCCGATGGGACGGCAAGGAAGCTTTCTACGGCTTCTCTTCCTTCCATGTGCCACCGACCGTTTACCGACATGATCTGGAGTCCGACACCAGGGAGGTCTTCGAGAAGCCGAGCATTCCCATTGACGCCGATAACCTGACGCTCAAGCAGGTGTGGTACGAATCAAAGGATGGGACCAAAGTTCCGATGTTCGTTCTTCACCGTAAGGACCTGGTTCTGGACGGAAGCAATCATACTTACCTGACCGGTTACGGCGGGTTCAACAGCGCTTATACCCCTTATTTCAGTCAGATATTGGCTTTCTGGGCGGAGACCGGGGGTGTTGTGGCCGTGCCGAACCTTCGCGGAGGTGGTGAGTTCGGCGAAGCCTGGCACGAGGCGGGCATGCTGGAAAACAAACAGAATGTCTTCGATGATTTCGTCGCCGCCGCAGAATGGCTCATCGAAAACAGGTATACCTCGCCGGCCAAACTGGCGATACGCGGCGGCAGCAACGGCGGACTACTGGTGGGCGCCGTTATGAACCAGCGACCGGAGCTGTTCGGGGCGGTTATCTGTACCTATCCGCTTCTGGACATGCTGCGCTATCACGATCTGCTCATGGGCCCCTACTGGATCGGCGAGTACGGCAGCGCCGATGATCCTGAGCAGTTTGAATATATATACAAGTACTCGCCTTATCACAATGTGAATAAGACAGCCGATTACCCGGCCGTGATGTTCGTTACAGGTGACTCCGATACGCGGGTCGATCCCATGCACGCGCGGAAGATGACCGCCCTGCTGCAGACCGCGGTCGGTACGGATAGTCCCGTGCTTCTTTACTACGACACCAAGGCGGGACATTCGGGCGGCACGCCGATGACCAAGCGCATCAAGGATAACGCTGTCCAGCTCGGCTTTTTGTTCTGGCAACTGGGCGTGAGCCCGTAGCTGATAGTGAGATCTGCAAACGTGCGAAAACATAAAGGGCTGCCAGTGCAGCCCTTTCGTTTGTAACTTTTCAAGCGCATCTATCTCAGGATGAAACCGTCTTTGAAAGGATCATCCGGATCCAGCACGAATTGGTGGCGGCCGGTGATGAAGGCGCGGCCCTCAACCTCGGGCACGACGGCCGCGTGCGGGCCAAAGGTGGTTTTTTCAACGACGCGGCCGGTGAAGGTGCTGCCGATGATGCTCTCGATAACGATGGCCTGGCCGACGGTTATCTCGCGGCGGGCATAATGGATGGCCAGGCGGGCGCTCACGCCGGTCCCGGTGGGACTGCGGTCAACCTCGCCCTCGGCGAAGATGCATACGTTGCGGCTGTGATTTTCCCCGGAAACGGGCGGCCCGACGAATATGGTTCCGTACAGGAAATTCAAGTCCGGTTCAAAGGGGTGCTCGATATTGCGGCCCTTCATCACGGCGCGTTTTATCTGCATGCCTTTTTCGATCAGCGGTCGGAAGTTGTCGGGAGTCAGTTTCAGGCCGACCTGTCCGGCGTCGACAAAGGCATAGTATGCTCCGCCGAAAGCGAGGTCGTAACGAATCGTGCCGAGTTCGGGCACATGAACTTCGGCGTCGAGAGCGGCGGCGTAGGACGCCACGTTGTGGAAGCGGACGCTGGTGACTTTGCCATCGGTTATCCTGGCGTGTGATGTTACCGGCCCGGCCGGGGTGTCGATTCTAACGGTGGTTTCCGGTTCGGTTATGGGAAGCAGGCCGATTTCCAGAACTACCCTGGTGACGGCGATGATGCCGTGTCCGCACATGGTGCTGAAGCCTTCGTTGTGCAGAAACAGCACGCCGAAGTCGGCTCCGGCGGTGACGGGCGGGACGAGGATGCACCCGTACATGTCGGCGTGGCCGCGCGGCTCCCACATGAGGGCGGTGCGCAGGTGATCTAGGTGCTCCTGCGCGTAGCGGCGGCGCTGGAGAATTGTGTCTCCGGGAATTTCGGGCAGGCCGCCCAGTATGACGCGAAGCGGTTCACCCTCGGTATGGGCGTCGATCGTAACGATTCTCGTTTTTTCTCCGTCGGGGGCACGGCCGAAAAGGTCTGACAGTTTCTTCGAAAAGGATTCCATATGTGCTACCCAATCCCCTCGGCCCCGGGCGGTGACGGCACGGCTAGGCCAGGCCGTGTTCGGTGCGCCTGATTATCTCGTTTTGAAGGCTTTCGCCGAGATCGACAAAGTAGTCACTGTAGCCCGCCACCCGGACAATCAGGTCGCGGTACTGCTCCGGATTCTCCTGGGCTCTGCGGAGGGTGTCGGCGGTGACGACATTGAACTGGATGTGATGGCCGTCCATGGTAAAATAGGCCCTGACCAGGTGACGCAGTTTTTCGAGGCCGTCCTCGGACTGAAGCACCTGCGGGGTGAATTTTTGGTTGAGAAGGGTGCCGCCGGTACGGACGTGGTCGATTTTGGCGGCCGATTTCAGAACGGCCGTGGGGCCTTTGCGGTCGGCCCCCTGGACCGGCGAGATGCCTTCCGACAGCGGCAAACGGCTCGTGCGGCCGTAGGGCAGGGCGCCGATAACGCTGCCGAAGTAAACGTGGCAGGTCGTCGGCAGAAGATTGATACGGAAATGACCGCCCCTGGTGTTGGGCCGGCCCTCCACCGACTCGAAGAAAGCTTCGAACACGTCGCGCATGATACCGTCAGCGTAATCGTCGTCGTTGCCGTAGCGCGGCGTTTCTTCCACGAGGCGCGTACGCAGATCGTCAAAACCCTCGAAATCGGCTTTCATGGCATCGAGAAGTTCAGTCATGGTAACACGCCTGTTGTCGAACACGTGATACCTGATAGCCGCCAGCGAGTCGGTAATACTGCCGAGCCCGACACCCTGGACATATGACGTGTTGTACCTGGCGCCGCCGTTATTGTAATCTTTGCCCGTCCTGATGCAGTCGTCGATAAGAATCGACATGAACGGCGCCGGCAGGTGCTCGGCCCACAGCCGTTCGATGACGATGTTGCCTTTAATTTTTATATCGATGAAGTGCTGAAGCTGTTTCTTGAAGGCCTCGAACAACTCCTCGAAGCTGCTGAATTTGTCGGCCTGGCCGGTGGCCAGGCCGATCTTCTTGCCGGTGCGCGGGTCGAGGCCGTTGTTGAGAGTGATTTCCAGCACCTTGGTCAGGTTGAAATAACCGGTGAGAATGTAGCTTTCCTTGCCGAAGGCTCCCGTTTCCACGCAGCCGCTGCAGCCGCCGTTGCGGGCATCCTGCACCGATTTGCCCTGGCGCAGCATTTCCTGAACGAGCGCATCGGTATTGAACAGGGAGGGCTGTCCGTAGCCGGTTCTTATGATCTGCAGGGCGCGGTCCAGAAGGCGATTGGGGCTCTTCTTGCTTACCTGAACCATGGAGCTGGGCTGCACCAGGCGCATCTCTTCGATAACGTCGAGGAGGATGTAACTCATTTCGTTGGCGGCGTCCCGGCCGTTTTCATCGACGCCGCCGATGTTTATCAGGCAGAAATCGGTATAGGTATTGCTTTCTTCGGCGGTCACCTTAACCTTGGGCGGGGCCGGCTGATTGTTGAATTTGACCCAGAAGGCCTGCAGCAGTTCGCGGGCTCTTTCTTCGGTCAGCTTACCGGTTCGGATATCTTTCGTATAGAACGGCAGCAGGTGCCGGTCGAGTCTTCCGGGATTGAACGAGTCCCAGGTGTTGAGTTCGGTGATGACGCCCAGGTGCACGAACCAGTAATACTGCAGAGCCTCCCAGAAGCTCGTCGGGGCGTGAGCCGGCACCCGGCGGCAGATTTCGGCCATCGACTCGAGCTCCGCTTTCCTGGCGGGGTCGCTCTCGGCGGCGGCCAGCTCCGTCAGTTTCTCGGCGTGACGCGCGGCGTAGAGCATTATGGCGTCGGCCGCAATAGACATGGCCTGCAGCTCTTCGCGCTTTTCGGACGCCTGCGGGTCGGTGTCGAAGTCGAGATTCTCCAGGCTGGCCCGGATATCCTTTTTGAAATCGATAAACCCCTTGCGGTAAATCTTATCGTCGAGGACGGTATGGCCGGGGGCACGCTGCTCCATGAATTCCGTGAACAGACCGGCCTCGTAAGCCTCGACCCACTCCGGGTCGACCTGGCTGAAGATCCGATCCCTGATGGAGTGTCCCGACCACTGGGGCATGATAGTCTCTTTCTGTTCCCTGCGGGCTTCGTCGGAGACGTCGAACGAGACTTTTTCCCGGGAGTTAAGGATATCAAAGTCCTGGAGAGTGTGGGTGCAGATTTCGGGATAGGTGGGTGTGGCCTTGGGGGCGGGACCCCGCTCGCCGACAATCAACTCGCCCCGGTTGATACAAAGCTCTTTGTTCTCCAGCAGGTACTTGAACGCCAGAGCCCGTGCCACCGGCACGGAAACGTGTTCGGCCTGCCCGGACCCGTAGAATTCCGTAAGCAGCCGGGCCCTTTCCATCGATATGCACGGCCGGGCCGACAGGCTTTGCTCACGAAGGGCTTTTATGCGCTCGTTCACCGGGAGTCATCCTCCGATTTTGACATCGAAACCGTGAGACTTAAATCGCTCCGCCGCCGCTTCTATCTCGGTTTCGGACTGGTTGCGAACCCGTTCGAGCCGCACGGGGAGCTTATATCTTTTACGTTTATCCTCCCCGAATCGGTTGTAGGGCAGAAGGCTCACCCGTCGGACGGCCGGCAGGTCATCCAGAAATGACAGGATGGATTCGAGGTTGTCCTCGGTGTCGGTGATACCCGGTATCAGGGGGATACGTAGTTGTATTCTGCGCCCGCTGCGGGCCAGCAGCTTGAGGTTTTCCAGAACGGGGCCGTTGGAAACGCCGGTATACGTTCGGTGCCGCTCGTCATCCATAATTTTCAGGTCGTAGAGGAACAGGTCGACCAGGTCGGCAACTTTGTCGAAATCGCCCGGCGGCGCGTAACCGCAGGTATCGACCGCGGTGGCAATCTGTCGCCGCCGACATTCCTTAAGCAGGGCCACAAGAAACTCCGGCTGGGCCATTGGCTCGCCGCCGGAAAAAGTAGCGCCGCCCCCGGATTGATCGTAGAATACCCGGTCTTTCTCAATTTCTTCCATGACATGGGCCACTGTTACCCGGCGGGTTTTGGCGGTCGGATCGGTTGGCGCCTCGCCTCGACCTTCGGGATTGTGGCACCACCAGCAGTCCATGGGGCAGCCGGTCAGAAAGACGGTGGTGCGGATTCCCGGGCCGTCATGGATAGCGAACTTCTTGATATCGAAAATAGCGCCTGTTTTGTCCTGCTGAGCGACCATATGAAGGCCCGCCCCATATGTCTGTTCATGTTGTTCCCGGTATGAATATAGCACATTCGGCCGGCGGCTGCCAGCGAACTTGTGGCGGGCGGCATTACGGCGTCGGTCGCAGAGATTAGTTCGAGGGGTCGCTGGTTGAGGCCGCGCCTTCCTGGAGGATGTATTCGGCCACCGCCATGAGCTGTTCGTCGCCCAGGTGGGCAAAGGAGGGCATGGGTGCGAATTCGGGCCGCTTTTTGCCGGGAGCTTTGGCCCAGGCGACAATGCCGGCCGGGTCGCCCAGGTAAATCGAGCTTATGTCCACCAGTGACGGGGCCGCGAGCACCCGGTCAAGGGCGTGGCAGGCGGCGCAGTTTTTGAAGATGTGTTTACCCGTAGGCGGCCCGCCCAGGGCATCACCGGCGTCAAGACCGGCATCGACCCGCATCTGCGCGGCGACCGCGATGGACCGGAACCGGGCCGACTGCTCTTTGATCATCGTCCGGTGCCCGGCCAGACTCGTTTCGCGGTAGAGATGCCGTCCGGTCGCCATCGCCGCGACCACCACGGACAACAGCCCCCACAGCCAGATATAGTGTCCGCGCGACCGGCCGTCAGACTTGCGCACCACGCTGCCAAGCAACCACAGGAACGCGATTGCCACGGCGGCGCCGGAAAGAATGACTATCCAGAGCGCGGTGCTGAGGCCGCCGTGGGGGAGAGTGAAAAGCAGCAGCGGGCCGAAGATAAGCTGGGCCAGCGTGACATAGAAGGCTATGCGGAAAAACAGGCGGCGGAGCTCTCCGCGGGAAAACCCGTCGGGCATCTTTTCGTCTGAAAGGCCCTTGCGGGTGAACCATCCGGCCAGAAACAGAGCGGTGACGGCGATCGAGGCCGCCAGGAAATGAAAGTATCGCGGGAACACATTACCGAGCGTCAGCGATGAAAAGAAGCCCCTGACATCCGTCCACCCGGCCGGAAACAACATCAGGTTGATGTTCGCCAGGAATATCAGAGGTACGCTCAGGAACAAAACGGCCGAGGCCACACCGATGAACGCGTGAAATCTCTTACCGTCGGTTCGCCAGGCGTCCCATTTGTACTTGTGCAGGTAAGAAAGAAGGAAGGCCAGTGTTACCAGCGGAACGACCGATATCCAGGCATAGCCGGTCATGGCGTTGGCCGCGTAGAAATGGGTTGTGTAGACGAGACTGATGCATAGAAGCGGCCCCACTCCGAGCACCACGGCCAGGCTCTTGTTGACGGTAATGGTCGCCGCGATTTTTTCGGCGAGGCGGTCGTAGCG
>CP070777.1:227513-235419 GCA_020346225.1 Candidatus Zixiibacteriota bacterium
CTCCTCGGGGCCCTCGAAGAAGTCGACGGGGTCGAGTGGATAAGGCTTTTATACCTTCATCCGGCGGGCGTCTCCGACCGGCTCATAAATTATGTCAGCGCCAGCCCAAAGACGCTTGATTACTACGATGTTCCGCTGCAGCACATCAATAACGAACTCCTTACGGCGATGAATCGCCGTGTTGACCGAAACCGCATCGAAACGTTGATCCGCAGGATACGCTCGGCCTCTGACGGCGCGGTCATTCGCACCACGTTAATCGTGGGACTTCCCGGAGAAACACAGAGCCGCTTCGAGGAACTCCGTGATTTTGTCGCCGAACAGGAGTTCGACCGGCTCGGGGTGTTTTGTTATTCCGCGGAAGAGGGTACGACGGCCGCCGATATGCCCGATCGCGTTCCACAGGAGATTGCCGTCGAACGCATGGATGAACTGATGACCCTGCAGCAGCAGATCGCGTTCGAGAGAAATAATGCCTTGATAGGCCAAACCAGAGATGTTATCATAGATGCGGTTGACCGGGACGGTTGCGCCGTTGGACGTACTTACGCCGATTGTCCCGATGTCGACCAGGAAGTTTTCATCGCCGGGAGCGACCTCCGGCCGGGGACTATCTGCCCGGTGATGATTACGGCTACGAGAGGATATGATCTGGAAGGAACCCTGTTGGGGATTGAGGTATGATACAAATTGATAGGCTGGGTATATTCCTGTCAAAACCGATAGCCGTGCTGCTGGTCATTATTTATCTGATTCAGTCCGGCCTGCTGGTCTATCTGATCAAGGACAAGTTCGACCTTGAGAAGCAGATAACTTTCCAGCAGAAACGGATATCCGAACTGGAAGAGAAACTGCAGATATTCAAGGCGATCGATGACTTTCAGATCGGTTTCAACGATGACGAGATCGGGCGGGTTACCGACGTCATATACAGCGAGAGCCAGAAGTATCACTATGACCCCATGTTCGTACTGGCCATAATCCTGACCGAGTCGTCCTTCAAACGCGGTCAGGTGTCCCACAAGGGCGCCCGTGGTCTTATGCAGGTGATTCCCTTTGTAGGCAAGGATCTGGCCGACCGTACCGGCATCGAATGGGACGGCTCCCAGACCCTCTTCGAACCGGAAACCAACATTAAGCTCGGAACGCTTCACCTTTTCGAGCAGATTCTGAAATTCGGCGACATCAAGAAGGCTCTGCTGGCCTACAACATGGGCGAGACCCGGGTCAGGGGCCTGATCCGTCAAAACCAGCCGCTGCCCAGGGGATACCTCAACAAAGTCATGGAACATTACAAGATGCTCAAGGAGACATACAAGGTTTGACCAGGACAACTGTGCTTCTCCCGATTCTCGCGCTGGCAATCGGCCTGGCCGCGATGGTTGCCGGATGCGGCGGTAAGCCGGTACTCACCAACATGACCTCGCAGGAACTGTTTGAGCACGGCAAGCTGAAGTACGACGAAAAAGACTATCTTGATGCCATCGAGTACTTTCAGGCCGTCGTGTATAATTTCCCCGGCGAATCCATCGTCGATACCGCCCAGTATTACCTGGCCCTGTCATATTTCGGGACCGAGGAATATGAACTCGCCCAGGTGGAGTTCAACCGGCTCCTGTTGAACTACCCGGCCTCCGTCTATTTCCAGCACGCGGTCTTCATGAAGGCGGTCAGCTTTTTCCAGGGGACCCCCAAACATTACGGTCTCGATCAGTCGGACTTGCGTCAGGCCATCAAACAGTTCGAAGACTTCATCATTGATTATCCGGAATCGGAGCTCCTTGATAAGGCCAGGGACTACCTCCTGGTGGCCCGAACCCGTATGGCCAGGAAGTACTACTCCAGCGGCGTCGTCTACAGCCGAATCGGCGCTTACGACGCGGCCACGAGGTACTTCCAGAAAGTAGTGGACGACTACACCGACACCGAGTTTGCCCCCCTGGCGACATTCAAGAAGGCGGTGATGCAGCAGAAGCTGCGTAATTATGAAGAATCCAGCCGGCAATTCGAGGGTTTCTTTTCTGTCTTCGCGGAACACAAACTCGCCGCCGAGGCGCGCGAGCGCGGGGCAGAGGTATCCTTCAAAAGCGCCGAGCAGGCGTTGAAAAAAGGTGAATACGCGACCGCCAAGCAGCGGTTGGAGAGCTTCATCGCGACATACCCACAGCATGATAAAGTGAAGAAAGCCCGGGAAATGCTCAGGGCAGTCGAGAGTATGCCGCTGACAAACGCGCAGGGCGACGATGCCGGGTCCTGAAAAAGGAGAGAACTGGGGCATCCTTGGGGGCGCCTTCGACCCGGTCCACCGCGGCCATATCACCCTCGCTGACGACATCTGCAAGAAGAAAAAACTCAAAGGCGTACTTTTCGTGCCTTCCTTCGCCCACCCCTTCAAGCAGGGTCAGGCGGTGGCGCCGTACCGCGACCGCGTTGCCATGCTCGAACTGGTGACGGAAGACAGGGAATATTTCCTGGTCGAGGAAATCGAAAGCCGCGAAGGTCTGTCGGGTTACACCGTTGACACGATCCGGGCGCTGAAAACACGTTATCCCGGGGCAACCTTCTGCTTCATAATCGGCGCCGACAATATCCAGCAGATCAGCGCCTGGCACCAGCCGGAGTCGATTCTGGCCGAAATGTCCATCGTGGCCGGTACCAGACCGGGCTATACCCCTGCCCACGCCCGGGGCTCGGTGGCCCGCGAGATAGAGTTTGTGCAGACCCTCGCCGTGGACATTTCCTCCAGCGAAATAAGACAGGCCATAAAAACCGGCCGCCGTACCGACCGGCTGAATGAATGGCTCGATGACCGGGTGAAGGGCTATATCGACGAACACGGGCTGTACCGATGACCAAAAAGAAAACCCTTTATCTCATAGACGGCAGCGCCCTGTTCTATCGCGCTTACTTCGCCTTTATCCGTAACCCCCTGATCAACTCGAAAGGGGAGAATACCTCGGCCACCTTCGGGTTCGTCAATTCTCTGCTCAAGATCATCAACGATGAAAAGCCGGACTATATCGCCATCGCCTTCGATACCAAGGAGCCCACCTTCCGCCATGAGATGTATGAGGAATACAAATCGACCCGCGCCAAAATGCCCGATGAACTGGTCGAGCAACTGCCGCGCATCAGGCAGGCGGTTGAAGCTCTCAACCTGGCCTCGCTCGAGAAAGAAGGCTTCGAAGCGGATGACCTTATCGGTACCGTGGCCAGGAAGGCGGAAAGCGAGGGGTATGCTGTCTGGTGCGTGACCGGCGACAAGGATTTCTTTCAGCTGGTAACCGATGATGTCAAAATCTACAATCCACGCGGTTCCGCCGGCGAAGTTGACCGCTACGGCCCCGATGAAGTCGCCGATAAGTTCGGCGTCAGGCCGGAACTGGTCATAGACAAGCTGGCCCTGATGGGAGACAGCTCCGATAACGTTCCGGGCATCCCGGGCATCGGCCCCAAGACGGCCGATTCGCTGCTTGAGCAGTTCGGCTCGCTGGAGGGCGTTCTGGCCGGCGGCGACGGTATCAAGGCCAAAGGGGTCAGGGAGAAAGTTACCGGCAACGCTGAGCTGGCCCGGCTCTCGCGCGAACTGGTGACCATAAAGACCGATGTCCCCATCGACTTCCGGATGGACGATTTCGTCCGCCGCGACATCAACTACGACCTGACCAAAGAGCTTTTTCTGGAGCTCGAGTTTACCCGTCTTCTCAAACAACTCATGCCGGAGGCGGAGACTCCCGGGGTGGAGGAGCGGGCCGCCTCTGCTGACAGAGTCGATTACAGGCAGGTCGAGTCCGTAAAGCAACTGCGGAAGCTCGCGAGCGAACTTGCCGGGCGCAAAGAGATAGCCGTTGACACCGAGACGACATCGCTCAACCCGCTTCAGGCCGATCTGGTGGGAATATCGCTGTGCGACCGTGCCCGGACAGCTTACTACGTTCCGCTCGGCCACTCGGTCGACAAACAGCGCAACCTGCCCATCGCCGAAGCCCTGCCGATAGTCAAAGAGCTTCTGGAGAACCCCAAAGTTCAGAAATTCGGCCAGAACATCAAATACGATCTTCACGTCCTCAGGCGTTACGGCATCGACCCCGAACCGATCGGGTTCGATACCATGCTGGCCTCGTACGTGCTTGACCCGTCGGCCCGCGACAAGTCACTCGGCTTTCTGGCCATGAAACATTTCGATTATCAGATGCAACCGATCTCGGCTTTGATCGGCAGCGGCAGAAAACAGACCACCTTCGATACCGTCCCGGTCGACCAGGCTACTTTCTACGCCGCCGAGGACGCTGATTACACTTTCCGCCTTCGCGGCGTCCTGGCACCGCTCATCGACGAGCACGAAATGAACAACCTGTACTACAACATCGAACTGCCGCTCATCAAAGTGCTGGCCGATATGGAGCGCGCCGGGATTCGCGTCGATACCGGTTTCCTGGCCGGGTTGTCGAAGGAGATGGACAAGAAGCTGGAGAGCCTGACTCAGGAGATATTCCAGGTCGCCGGGACGGAGTTTAACATCAATTCCACCCAGCAGCTGTCACACATCCTTTTTGAGAAATTGAATCTTCCGACCAGGGGAAAAACGGCCAAGAAGACCGGGTATTCCACCGACGTCAGGGTGCTGGAGGAACTGGCCGAGGTTCACGACCTGCCGCGGCTCATCCTCGATTATCGCCAGCTCACCAAACTCAAGAGCACCTATGTCGATGCCGTCCCCAGGCTGGTTGACCCCGAAACGGGACGCGTTCATACTTCATTCAACCAGACTATCACGGCCACCGGACGGCTCTCGTCGACCGACCCCAATCTGCAGAACATACCCGTTCGCACGGAGGAAGGACGGGAAATTCGCAAAGCCTTCGTGCCGGCCGACACCGACCATACTCTGCTCGTGGCCGACTACTCGCAAATCGAACTGAGGATTCTGGCTCATTACTCCAATGACCCCGGGCTAATCAAGGCTTTCAGGGCCGCCGAAGACATCCATGCCCGGACGGCCGCCGAGGTCTACGGTGTTAAGATCAGTGATGTCACCCCGGCTATGCGCCGTGCCGCCAAAACCGCCAATTTCGCGGTTATCTACGGCGTGTCGGCCTTCGGCCTGTCGCAGCAATCCGATTTGACCCTGGAGGAATCAAAAGAATTCATCGACACCTACTTTGAGCGATATCCGGGCATCAAAGAATACATGGAGTCGGCCAAACAGACGGCCCGTGATAAGGGCTTCGTAACCACACTGTTCAATCGACGCCGTTACCTGCCGGAAATTCACAGCAAGAACTATAACGTTCGTCAGTTCGCGGAACGCATCGCCATCAATACCCCCATCCAGGGTACCGCCGCCGACATGATCAAGGTTGCCATGATTCGCATTCACCAGGAAATGACCGGCATGAAATCGGCCATGGTTCTGCAGGTTCACGACGAACTGGTCTTTGATGCCCACAAGAGCGAGGTTGACCGGCTTCGCCGACTGGTCCAGACCGGCATGGAGAAAGCGGTGAAACTCAAAGTCCCCGTGGTGATTGACCTTGGCACCGGCGATAACTGGCTCGACGCCAAGTGAAATTTTTTCCACCCTGTAACTTGCGATACAACTTTTCGGGCGGGGATTACGTTATGCACTGTAGATGCCGATTTTTGTGGCGCGAGGTAATGCTTATGACCCGCAAATCCAGCCTGGTTCTTGTCGTTCTCCTTTTGATGCCGGTGAGCGTGTCGTTCGGGTTGGAGCGCGTTGACGTCTCCCCGATGGTGCTTATAAACCTGTCGGAAACGGGTAATCTCGATGCGGGCAGCCGACTCCTTGGGGGAGCGGTCGCCGGCGATTTTTATTTCTCCCGCCACTTTGCCCTGCGCGCCAGTGTGGGGTATGTCAAGAGCCTGTACAATACGTCGGTCTCTCGCATCGACCAGCTTTTTGCTGATCTCGAACCGGTGAGCGATCCGCAGTACGGGTTACGCTTTTCAATCGCCCCCTACGCCGAGGCGGACATCGCCGGTCGGCTGAAACCTTATATCGCTTTGAGCGGGGGAGTCGGTCACACTGGAGGTGCGACCGCTCAGGTGGCCGATATCAGGGCGGTCCAGGGCGACGTCATCTCCAACAGCACCTATCTGCGTTATAACCGCCCCGGCGGGTCATATTATGACTTCTCGGGATCGGTTGGCTTCAAAATGCCGGTGGCCCGGCGGCTGTCCGTTTTTGCCGAGCTGACCCACCGCCTTTATTCCAGCTTTGACGACAACCTTTACAACCCTGATGCCGCTTACCGGCAGGTGCCCTTCGGGTTCGACGACTACAAGACCTTCCTGTCAACCGGCCTTACTTATAGTATCGGTATAGGCACATAGCGTAAGCGGCTTATACATAATGTAGTAGAATAGCTTGACCCGTGTCGGGTTTTTTGATGCCCTCGCCCGGCCCGGCAAAGTTGTGCTTGTCCCGACAGTGCATTCTGCCTTTATTTTCGGCTATGGTTATCGGCATCACCGGGCAGATAGGCTCGGGCAAATCGACCGCGGCGAAATTCTTCAAGTCCCACGGCGCCGCTGTGATCGACGCCGACCGCATCGGCCGGCAAGTGGTCGAAGGCAGCAGGGCGCTTCTGAAACAGCTGGTCAAATCTTTCGGAGCCGAAATCCTTACCCGTCTCGGCAACCTGAGCCGCAAGAAGCTCGCGTCGCTGGCCTTCAACGACGAAAGATCCAAAAGAAAGCTCAACCGCATTGTCCATCCGTATTTGCTGAAAGAGCTGAACCGGCAGTTGGCCGCTTTGTCGCGCCAGTACGAGATAGTGGTTATCGATGCCGCCCTTCTTCTGGACTGGAACCTCGACCGACTTGTCGATATCGTCATTCTGGTGCACGCATCCGAGAAGCTCCGTCTGGGCCGATTGGCCCGACGCGGCATATCGAAAGCCGACGCCCGCGCCCGGCAGAAGCGGCAACTGACATACGCTCAGTATCGCGCCCGCGCCGATTTTGTCGTCTTCAACAACGACACACCCCAAAAACTCCACTCAAAGCTTCGAAAAATACTGCGTCGCATCAACGCCAAAGGTATTGATTAATCCGCTATTTTCGCTACTTTTGCATAGGGCCGGACTAAACGCACCTTGGGCCGCGTGAAGGGAATGAAGTATGCCCGTACTCGATTCAATTAAACTCACCAAAATGTTCGATTACTCCGTCGAGGAGCTCAAGGAAAAGGCTAACTACATGCGCGGCCTGAACCTGACGGCGCTTTGCTCGGGCCAGTCGGGACACTCCGGCGGCACACTCGGGGTGATGGACATATGCGCCGCTTTGTATTTGAAGGTCGCCCGTCACGACCCCAAACGTCCCGACTGGGAAGACCGCGACCGCATCATCTGGTCGGCCGGGCACAAAGCCCCCGCCCTGTACACGTCGCTGGCCATGGCCGGTTATTTCCCGCCGCAGGAGCTGATGAAACTCCGCATGCTCGGCGCGCCTTTTCAGGGACATCCGCACCGCAAGGACCTGGCCGGGGTCGAGATTTCATCCGGATCGCTCGGCCAGGGTTTTTCGGTCGGCGTAGGTGTCGCTCTGGCCGCCAAACTGAGCCGGAAAGATTTCCGGGTGTTTGTCATCGGTTCCGACGGCGAGCAGCAGGAAGGCTCCATGTGGGAAGCAGCCATGGCGGCGGCCCAGTACAAGCTGGACAACCTGATTCTCGTCATCGACAAGAACCGGCTGCAGATCGACGGCGAAACCAGGGATGTCATGAACATCGACCCGCTCGACCAAAAGTACGAAGCGTTCGGTTGGCATGTGCTCGAGGTCGATGGCCATTGCATGGATGACATCGTCAAGAAACTGGATCAGGCGCGCAACGCCAACGACACCGGCAGGCCTGTCGCGCTCATCTGCCATACTATCA
>CP070777.1:235519-266234 GCA_020346225.1 Candidatus Zixiibacteriota bacterium
CGGCGGCGCGTCGAAAGCTGTCGGCGGTGAGGCTTTTGCGTTCACCCAGGCCCACGAGGATAACCCGGTCGCTTTTTAATCCGTGCGGATGGTAGACGGCGGCGATCTCTCCCACCTTGCCGGTGAACACCGCGGACTTCAAGAGAGTCGTCACGGCACCGGAAGATGCTTCGTCGAGCCTTTTGAGCGTACGCCCGCTGATCTTTTCGAACCGTGGTACGAAGAGAACGGTACTGTCAGCGGCCAGATCCCCCATGTCACCGGCAGCATATTTCAACAACATAACATTGCTCCCTTATGTTATCTTCATGGGTCGTTTTTTATCATCAGGTCACGGCGTCAGCAATTTAGCGACTTTTCCGCGAAAAATGAAGGTCAAATATCCACTAATACGGAGCATCCAGATAAGCCCGGTAGTTTCGTTCGATTTCGGTCATGCTGTCGCCGCCGAATTTGTCAAGAAAGGCGCCGGCCAGGGTCAGCGCGGCCACGGCCTCGCCGACGACACCGACCGCGGGGACGACGCAGAGGTCGGCTCTTTCGGCGGCGGCCCGAGCGGGGTTTCGAGCGGAAATGTCGACCGTCATGAGAGGCCGGCCCAGGGTCGGGACGGGCTTGACGGCGGCTCTGACTATAACGTCCTCGCCGTTTGTCATTCCCGCCTCGATGCCGCCGGCCCGGTTGGTCCTGCGGTAGAAGTCCTTTCTGGCGGGGTCGCTGCCCTGGCGGTAATGAATCTCATCGTGGGCTTTTGATCCGGGCAGCCCGGCCAGTTTGAATCCGGCCCCGATCTCTATGCCTTTAACGGAAGGTACGGACATCATCGCCGCGGCCAGGCGGCCGTCGAGGCGGTCGTCCCACTGGGAGAATCCTCCCAGACCGACCGGCAGGCCGCGGACGATAATCTCGACGACGCCGCCGAGCGAATCGCTTGCCTTTCCGGCCGTCTTTATAGCCTGAACCATGCGAGCCGAGGTGGAGGCATCGGCGCACCGGACCTTTGACTTCTCTACCCGTCCGGCGAAAGCAGGCAGGTCGGCGGTGTCGTATTTTTTCGTGAGCGACACCGACCCGATTCTTATAACGTGCGAGGCGAACCGAACGCCGAAGTGTTCCAGCAGTTGCCGGGTGAGAGCCCCGATAGCGACGCGCGCCGCGGTTTCGCGCGCGGAAGCCCGCTCGAGGACGTTGCGGAAATCTTTGTGGTTGAACTTTACTCCTCCGGCGAGGTCGGCGTGGCCCGGTCGCGGAGCGGTCAACGGCGCGTTACGACCGGCGGCGGACGATGCCGACCGGTCGGCGGGATTCATAACGTGCTTCCAATTTTGCCAGTCCCGGTTCCGTATCACGACCGATATGGGCGAACCGAGCGTCAGGCCGTGGCGCAGCCCGGAGACAATTTCGGCGCGGTCAGCTTCGATCTTCATTCGCCGGCCGCGACCGAAGCCGGCCTGCCTGAGTGCAAGCTGCCGGTTGATTCGGTCAAGGTCCGGTTTGAAACCGGCGGGGAAGCCGTCGATAATGGCCGTCAACTGCGGGCCGTGCGACTCGCCGGCGGTGAGATACCTGAGCATGAGGAGAAAATATGAAAATCGCGGGGAAAGGTCAACGGGGGCGGGCGGTTATTCGGTCGATTCAGCCAGTTCGTGCCAAACGTTGTCATCGGCCAGCTTGTCCAGCCTTTTCTTGATGCGGTCATCCATATTCATAGCCCTGGACAAGCTGTCAAAGCGCTGCTGGTCGACGGGGGAAACCTCTTTCATTTCTTCAAGAACGGCCACGATTTTCTTAACCGAGAGGTCGATTTTCTGCAGGTCGTCGGGTAGCTGTTGAAGCACCCTGTCGCCCTGACCCCTGGCCAGCATCATGCGAATAATTTGTGAACGTCCGTAGATGGCCATGACGGCGTTGTTCAGATAGTGAGACAGAGTGGCCATGGCGATGTTCTTGGACTCGATAGCGCCCCTGGCCCGTTCCTGCTGAAGCAGGCTCTGGCTGAGTTCCTGGCGTTCCTTGAAGAGGTTTTCAACCAGAAGATATGTTCTCCAGATTTCCTGGTTGGCGGTGGTGAGCATTTCTTCGATGCTGCCAATATCCACGCCGAGGTATTCGGCAATCTGGAAGGTCTCGGACAGGAGGGAGGAGGAGATTTCGTCGACCTGTTCCTTTTTCATCGAGAGCTTGTCGGTCAGAGCGCCGATGCGGGTGAGGCGGTCTTCGAGATCCAGTTCATAGCCGGAGAAACGATCCTTGGTGAGCAATACCGCCAGACGGACAATGTTCTGCAGGACGTTTTCGGCACCGTCGACCGGCCCCCCATGATGACCGCTGACGGCGCTGGAGATTTCTTCGGGAAGATGCCATGACTGAGCCATATGGTAGCCGATCTCGGCGTGGTCCACTCCGAAAAGCTGGCGCTCCACATCCACGAGACTATCGGCCGTTACCTGGCGGCTGATAATCTGTCGGTACTCCCGGGGATAGCGATTCAAGAAGAACAGAATGCCGACATCGTGAAGAAGTCCGGCGATGAAAGCCTCCTCGGTTGAAGTATAGGAAATCTCCTCAGCGATTTTCTTGCATCCCGCCGCCACCGAGAGGACATAGATAAAGAACTCGCTGGGGTCAACTCCGGATTCGCTGGCGATTTTCTCCGGATGGAAGACGGACGACGAGAGCACGAGGCACTTGACGGTCGTAACGCCAAGAACGGCAATGGCTTGATGGACGGTTTTTATTTCGGCATAGCGCTGGTAGAAGCTGGAGTTCGACATCTTGAGAACCCGGCTAGTCAAAGACGGGTCCTTAAGTATAATCCTGGCCAGCGTATCAGCGTTGAAATTCTCCTTGCCCACCTCGCGGAGTACTTCGGACAGAACCTGAGGCAGCGAAAGCAGATTATTATCCTTGCGGACCTGGTCTATGATAGGAACGTTCAGCATTTAAAACCTTACCGTTAATATCGGTCAAAAATGGTAATGGTTTAATGCAACCACGAATCAGGCAGTGCTTCGGGAGTGAACCAAAGTGTCGATGAGGTCGGTAAGCTGCTCAATGCGAAACGGTTTGTAGAGGACCCGGGTAATACCGGCCGCTTCCATCTTCTCGCGGCTGATATTGACTTCCCATCCGGTCACCAAAACGATAGGGATATCGGTTTTCTTCTTTCTTATCTCGTGTGCGATTTCAATACCCGATAAACCGGGCATGGCCAGATCGGTGAGGATTATATCGAATTTCTGGCTGAGGGCCAGCTGCAGTCCCTCGTCACCGGTGTGGGCGGTTTTCACGTCGTATCCGGCCGTCTGGCACATGGCGGAAATCAAATCAAGAATCACCGGCTGGTCATCGATGGCCAGTATCCTGGGCCGGGACGGAACCTCCCCCCCGCTCTGCGCTGCCCTGGCGGCTTTGACGGGAAACTTGAACGACAGATACGACGGGCTGGGCGACACGCGGTCGAACGAATAGTAGCAGGCATCATCGTCGACATGCTTGAGGAAAGTATCGGCCGGGCGGTGTCGCAGGGCCTCGGAAGTCGGCTGGTAGCGTCCGAACCGGGCCACGTTCTGAACGGGCGGGAAATCGCGATGGTGGCGGGAGATGTCGAGATATATGTAATCGTCGGCAAGGTAGGTGGCGATGGTGATGACATCTTCATCATCGGCGTGGGCCGCGAAGCGGTTGACGGCTTCTTCGAACAGGCTCCTGACAGTTTCGCCGGCGAAGGCGACCGGAGGTATATCGGACAGTTTGCGGCTGATCTCGCGCGGGCCACCGCCCACCATGTAGAGGTTGTCCGAGATACGGCTTCGGGACAGGACGCCTTCCACAACATCGTTGAGGGTGTCGCGGCGGTCGATTTCGACCTCGTCACTGCCGGGCTCGGCGTGTATGTGCCCCAGAGAATCTCTCAAGAAGCGCGCGGCGTGCTCGGCCTCACTGACGATGCTGCGAAAATGGTTTCGGATCTCGCCTGACAGGTCAGTCCTCATCTCGGCCAGTCCGGCGTTGCCGATGATGGCGGAGAGGTGGTTGTTGAGGCGGTTGACGGCTTCCCCCACCGCCTGCGGCGCCTCCGACGGGACGATGCCGACGGCCCTGGTTTCGTGGAGATGATCCGTGGTCAGCCGGACGGAGTAGAGAGCCGCGGCCAGGGTAAGCAGCCGCGACCACTCGGCCCTTTCGCTTTCGGATATATCGTACATGAATATGAGGACGACGCCGGCGACATCCTCGCCGCTCGTAATGGGACAGGCGGTCAGGAAGTTGGGCAGCCCCCGCTCGCCGAACAATCGCTGGATAGCGTCCCGGTTGGTGTCATCGAACGACCGCAGCGTCTCCCCCACTTTGCTGCGAGAGAAGACAAACTGCGGGGTGTTATCCACCGCCACGCTACCGACTATTCCCTCGCCGGGCAGAGTTTCCATTTCTCGATACGAATCGGAATCGACATGAAGTCCGCTGACGGCCCGGTAGGACCCGGCCGTCTGCCGGGCAAAGGTCAGAGCGATGGCGTCCGGGGGCAGAATTCCGCCGAGATGGTCCACCAGATAGCCCGGGTCGCCCGCGAATGAAATGCGCCGGTCAAAGCGAAGCAGCTGCAGGATTTTATCGAGGCCGCGGCGCCGAGTGATGTCGAGGTTGTGGATATCGCTCTGTTTCAGACTCAGACGGGCGAGGTGAGAAAAGACATCGAGGATGCGAAGCTCGTTCTCGTCGACCCGGAAGGGGGTGCCTTCCCTGACGAGCATTATCGCGGCCCGGAACGCTTCGCCGCCCAGCGGGTACAGCAGGGTGGAACGGGCGGTATAAGAGCGGCCCTCGTCGCCTGATGCCTCCTGATTAATTATCAGAGGCTTGCGCCGGTCGAGGCCGTCGATGAGCGCGGTGCGATAATTCTCGGACAGTTCCAGAATCGGCTCGCTGCCGCCGTAGAAGTGCAGTGCTCCGGTCTTCATGCCGACCAGCTGCACCGACTGGCTGGAGGCCAGTCCGACCAGGCTTCGACAGAAGGATGTGACCGCGTCGGAGGTGGCGCAGGCCATCACGCCGGCCGCGACGCGGTGGGTGAAGTCATTCTGTAGCTCGACCTGCCTTTGCGAATCCCTTTTGACGGAAGCGATCTCCCGGCTGAGGCGTGAAGCCCTGATCACTTCGGCCAGCCATCCGGTGACGGGGGAAAGATACCTAATCTCGGAGCGACCGAAGTAGCGGCTTTTCTCGGAGACCAGAACAATCGCCCCGATCTTTTCAGAGACCGAGATCATGGGCAGTACCAGGCACGAGGCGAAGCGGGACACGGTGGTATGGCCGTCACGGTCAACGAACTCGAAAGTAGAGGAAACGACAGGTTCGGCCATTTCGATGGCCTGACTGATGACGTTGCGTCCGTAGGGATACCGCTCGAGACCGGCGGTTTCCGTTCTGGTGAAGCCGGCGGCGGAGGCCAGCACCAGCTGACGCTGCGTGCGGTTGACCATAAAGACAGCCCCGGCGGCGTCGGGGAAATGGCTGACGATTTCCCGGACGGTGATTTCGAGAAACTCGATAGTCTGGTAAGGTTCCCTGGCGTCGGCCTGGAGGTTGGTCAGGATCGACAGGCGCTCGTCGCGGGACTCGATTTCTTCACGGCGGGTTTGCCAGTGATCGGCATAGAAGGCAAGGCCGACCATGACCATGAACACGCCGACTACGACAAGAGCCAGTTGCGAGAAATCGAGTACCGGGTAAGCGGCCTGGACAAACCACTCGTTGTAGGCGGTGAAGTTCTCGACGGCGTGCCAGGCGGCGGCCAGGGTGATGAAGATGCCCCCGAACAGGAAAGCGAACCGCCCGGACACCCGTTCGCGACCGAAATAGCCCAGGCGGACGGTCAGGAACACGGTCACACTCAGGATGAGAAGCGGCATCAGCGCCGTGAAAAGGTCGGCTATCATTGGCAGGTCCCCTCTACTTCACCGTGCAGGGTAAAGGCATCGGCCGAGGTGATCTTCACGCGGACGATGTCGCCCTCATGAAGGTCGCCGGCGGGGATCAGCACGGTCTTGTTGCCTTCGGTTCTGGCCCGCAGGTAATCGCGGTCGCGTCGCGAGGTTCCCTCGACGAGGCTGTGTCGAACCCGGCCGACCTCCCGCCGGTTGCACGCGAAAGATATTTCCTGCTGCAGGGCGATGAGTTTTTTGAGGCGTCGGATTTTCTCATCTTCGGTAACGTCGTCATCGTAATCGGCCGCAGCCGTCCCGGGACGCACCGAATAGCGAAACATGAAAGCGCTGTCGTAGCGGATGGTCCGGACCGCTTCGAGGGTGGCTTCGTATTCACTCTCGGTCTCGCCGGGAAAGCCGACAATCAGGTCGGTGGTGAGGCTGACGTAGTCGAGGCGGGACCTGATGTATTCGACAGTCTTCAGGTAGTGTTCTATGGTGTACTCGCGCCCCATATTCTTCAGTACGCGGTCGGCGCCGGACTGAAGCGGCAGGTGAATGTGCGGCATGATGGCGGGGCAGCGGGCCATAACGTCGACCAGTTTCGTCGACAGGTCTATCGGGTGCGAGGTCATAAACCGAAGGCGGCGCACACCGGACTCGCCGGCGGCGCGCATCAGCAGGTCCGGGAAATCAGTGCCGCGGCAGCGGTAGCTGTTTACGTTCTGACCGAGCAGGGTGACTTCGACGACACCCCGGTCGGCCAGGCGTTTCATGGAATCGATAATGAAATCGGCCGAGTGGGCGCGTTCTTTTCCGCGAACAAAGGGAACGATGCAGTAGGTGCAGTAATTGTCGCAGCCCCTCGATATTGTGACAAAGCCGCTGTAGGGGGTTTCGGGCGCGGGGGCGATAGTATCGATGTCGTTGCGGCCGAGGGCGGTCATAACGCGGCGACTGCCGTTGGCTCGAGCGATGACGTCGGGCAGGTCAAAGACGCGGTCGGTGCCGAGCACGTAATCGACCTGGGGCGCCTGTTTCAGCAGACCATCCCCCAGGCGCTGGGCCATACACCCGACCACGGCCAGGCGGAGGTCGGGGTTTTTGCGTTTGATGCCGGCGAGCTCGCCCAGCCGCCCCAGCACGCGCTGCTCGGCCTTATCGCGCACGGAGCAGGTGTTGAGAATTATCAGGTCGGCACGTTTCTCATCGGAGACCCGTCGGAACCCGCGGGCCGTCATGGCGGCGGCGAGGGTCGAGGAATCAGCCAGATTCATCTGACAGCCGTAGGTCGAGATGTGGAACGTCCGGATTTCCTTTTCAGTATTCATATCTACACCCGGCGGACAGTTCGAAGTAATTAAGTCATCGACACGACATGATAAGTTTGCCTCAAAACTTTGTAAACAAAAAGTTTAGCGGGGGGTATGCAGGCGCGTGCCATGCCTAGTGGGGGCGGGGCGAAATTGAGCGTAAACAGGATGGGACAGGCGGCTATTTGCTTTTGCGGGAGCGGGCGGCCTTGGACTTGCCTTTGGTGGTGCGCGGTTTCTTTTTGCGCTTGGCCTTTTTGATTTCGTCCTG
Source organism: Candidatus Zixiibacteriota bacterium (assembly GCA_020346225.1). Taxonomy (GTDB): domain Bacteria; phylum Zixibacteria; class MSB-5A5; order GN15; family FEB-12. The sequence goes on from CP070777.1 coordinate 243,031, forward strand.
GAAGATTTTCTCCAGGGTGTACGAAGAAGGCGTAAAGTCGAGCAGGCACAGTTCGAAGAGATCGTCGACGCGCTCCAGGAAGGTGAACCTGGTTTTGCGCAGAATTTCCTTGGGCAGGTCCTTGAGGTCTTTCTCGTTCTCTTTCGGCAGAGCGACGTTGTATATTCCGGTGCGGTAGGCGGCGGACACCTTTTCCTTCATGCCGCCGACGGAGAGCACTTTCCCGCGCAGGGTAATCTCACCGGTCATGGCGACATCGTTGCGGATCGGCCGTTCGGCCATGACCGAGGCGATGACGAGACAGACGGTAACACCGGCCGAGGGGCCGTCTTTGGGAATGGCCCCGGAAGGAAAATGTATGTGGACGTCGAACTCATTGAAATCGGCGGAGTCGATACCGAGCATATCGGCCTTGGACCTCACGTAGGAGTGGGCGGCCTGAATCGATTCTCTCATGACGTCGCCCAGCGAGCCGGTGGTGATGATCTGTCCCTCGCCCTTCATCTTCAGCCCTTCGATGAACATGAGGTCGCCCCCGGCGCCGGTCCAAGCGACGCCGGCCGCGATGCCGATCTCCGGGTTGGTTTCGGCCTTTTCGGGGATGTATACCGGCGGGCCGAGAAAAGACTCCAGGTTCTTTTCAGTAACCGTCCAGCTCTTGCGGCTCCGCGAGGCTTTCTGCAGGGCCACCTTGCGGCAGATTTTTTCGAGCTGTTGCGACAAACCCAGAAGACCGGCTTCCATAGTATAGTTGTTGATAATGCGCGACAGCAGACGGTCGGAGAACCGCAGTTCGGTTCGGGTAATGCCGTGTTTTTTGAGCAGGGCCGGGAGCAGATATCGCTTGGTGATGACGATTTTTTCTTTCTCGATATAGCCGGGCAACTCGACGATTTCAAAGCGCGGGATAAACTGCTCGGGAATCTCCTCATAGGAGCGCACCGAACAGATGAAGAAGACTTTGCTCAGGTCGAAAGGCACGCCGATGTAGTTGTCGAGAAAGCGGGAGTTGACGCGGTTGTCGATGGCTTCCAGAAGGGACATGTTGACGGAGGAGTCGTTTTCGATGTTGAAGTAATCGATATCCTCGATGAGCATGACCGGGTCGCAGGTACCGGCGTCCCGGAGGGAACGGACTATCTTTCCGGGCAACGCGCCGAGAAAGGTCCGCGGGGTACCCTTGATTTCCGAGACTTCGGTAATACCCCCGACCGAGATGCGCAGGAACTCCTTGCCCAGAGCTTTGGCAATAGCTTTGGCGATAGCCGCCTTACCGGTACCGTGAGCGCCGATGAGACAGAGGGTTGGGCCCTCGTTAACGCCGCCGAGAAGTTTACGCACCGACAATCGCTGCAGAATCTGTTCTTTCAGGGCGATGGGGCCGTAGTATTCGGAGGTCAGGACCTTCTCGACATCCTGAATGTTATAGTCCTCCGGTTTGCAGGTGCCCCAGGGCAGGGCCAGCAGCCAGTCCAGGTAGTTTTTCGTGACGCCATACTCGGCCGAAGCGGTGGAAAGCTGAGAGAGGCGGTCGGCCTCGATGGTGGCCCGGGCGACCACTTCGGGCGGCAGGTTGGGAGTGTTCTTGATGGTGCTGCGTATGCGGGCGGCTTCTCTTTCCTCGGAGAAGTCTTCGCCCAGCAGCTTGCGTATCTCGTGCAGTTGCTGTCGCAGGAAGTGTTTTTGCTGCTCCTCTTCGATAGCCTTTCTGACATTGGTGTCGATATTGTGCGCCGTCGCCGCCCGGCTCAACTCGGCGTTGAGATAGCCGAGCAGGCGCTCATAACGCAACTCGAGGTGAATGGTCTCGAGAAGTTCCTGCTTGGCCTCGAGGGGAAAGTGATACGATGAGGCGACCATGTCGGCGGCCACGGAAGGGTCGTCCCGGTTCATCCTGAGCACGTTGAGCTGCTCGGGAGAGTAAGTGGGATCGAGGCCGGTAATCTCGCTGAGCACCGATTCGACTTCGTTGATCCTGGCCATGATGTTGGCGGGGAGGTCGCTTTCGGCCTGCACGTAATTCACCGCGGCCGTGACGAACGGCTCGGTTTGCACGACGCTCGAAATGACAACGCGCTTCAGTCCTTCGATGGTCACGACCTTCGAGCCGCCCGGCCCTTTTCGGACATCACGCACAACGCCGAGAACACCGACCTGGTGAAAGGTGGTTTTTTCTTTGGCGCCGTCTTTGGAGGGCGAGTAGGAAGCGACAAACGGCTTGCTGGCAGATCCGCTGAGCTCAATCAGCTTGAGGTTTTCGGGGCGGCCGACCTGGATGGTCAGCATCATTCCGGGAAAGAGCACCCCGGTCTTGAGCGGCAGTACCGGGTATTTTTCTTCCCGGTCGGACGGCAAAATGGGGAGTCTGTCTTTGCACTTAATAATCATCTGGTTACCGTACTACATATTAATCGGCGAATCCGGTGATCCCTGAACGCAAGCAAGGTTTTTTCTAAGTTGTTGTCAAACTATATTTTCGCCGTGTCCCGAAGGGGTCACCGAAGAGGCCATCCGGACAATCTCTTCCATATTTTATACGAGTATCGCCGGGCGGCGGCACCATCGGCAACCAGATGTCAAGCCGCTGAATTCAGGCTCAGTTAACCGCCTGCGAGGCCTGCCCCGTCACCAGCGACCGAACCTCGTAATCGGGATGGCGGCGGAGATTCTCGACGTTGATGGTGATCCGGGAGGGTTCGGCGTTCAAACGATAGTAGCCGAGACGATTGTTCTCAACGACCGGCCAGGACAGGTTGAGGCTGCCGGTAATCTCGCCCTTCATGCGATACAAATAGCGGGCCTGGTTGAAACCGACCTCGATATCCTCCTTGTATATCCAGCCGGAATCCCGGTTCAGGCGCGACCAGGCCAGCTTGGCGAAATACTTGAAGGACTTGCCGGTCAGTCTGACCGGGAAGCCGTTAATCCTGACCAGATATCGTTCGCGCTCATAGGTACCGTCGATCTCAATCGACTCGGGCTTTGTAAACAGCGCCGCGGGCACACCGGCGCGACCGCATCCAACTGTTTCCGTCTTGATGTGCATATCAAGCTCCTTTCTAAGTGATTCAATTTTTTTATTGATTAACAATGACTTATCGTCATGGCACGAGACGACTCTAATCTGCTCGGGGGTGGCTTCAAGCAACGCGGTCAGGCTGTTTATGCCGGCCTGCGAAAGTCGGGCGAAATCGGCGCGAGTCAGAATGGACCCGAACTGTTCGTGAATAGCCTTGAACTCGACCGGCAGGCCGAACCTGAGAGTGAAGGCGACCCGGCGAACCTTAGCCGGGCAGGAGGTCTCCTCGCCAGCGACGGCGACGAGCTCCCCCAGAGCCGAAACCAGGTGCGACGCGGTTTCGCCCAAGGATAGTATCTGCCCCAGATGAAGCTGGAACTGCTGCTCGAGTTTTTCCACCGGCACGAGCCGGCGCCACTGCTCCAGGAGAAGTAGAGCCTTCAGCGAAGCAGCTTGCCGGTACGGCAGGGGGCCCCGGATGACATCTCTTCCGAGGATATACCCGGCCTCATCGATGAGATGGTCAAAAGAGCGGTGGAGAGTCTTAAGCACGGTGTTCTGAGCCTGCTCGGTGCGGCTGAGTATCGACGGAGGTAAAGACCAGCCGGGAGCGCTGAGAGCCAGCGCCATCCAGCCGGCCGAAGTTTGCGGGTATCCGGCGGCGAGAGCGTGTCGATAGTGAACCGCCTGCGCCACCGACAGCCCGGAAAGAGCCGCCGCCCTGCCGGCGGCGGTGGCGGTGACGGACGACGACACGGCATCAATATTGACCAAGCCTTCACGTTTCAAAAAGCGAAGAGCCGTATTCAGGCGGCCCGACATTTCACAGCCGTCGGTAACAAGGTGGAAAGTGCGTTGAAAAGGCCTCAGCAGTGATGCTTCGCTGCCATCGCAAATCAACCGGGCCACGATCATATCAAGCAGCCAGTCGGCCAGCGGCATCGACAAGAAGGCCGAGCGCAACGGCCGGGAGGTATCGACATCAATGTAGTTGTGCCAGAGAACGTCCCGGTCGAATTCATTTTCAGCCATGACAACGGCGCGCCCCGGAGGACTCGCGGCTCCGCCGGCGGCAGGGGGACTCAAGCGTCCGGCGCGGCCGGTCATGTTGTCAAACTCGGCGCGGCTGACGGGCACCAGGGAGGGTCGATCGTGGTATTGTCCGGAGGTATACTTGACTGTTTCCAGATAGACGGTGTCGGCGGAAAGGTTCACTCCCATGGCTAAAGTAGTGGTTGAGAACAAGACCGTAATCTCTTGATTTATGAATGCTTGCTCCACAACTTTACGTTGCGGAAGAGTCAGGTCGGAATTGTGAAAAGCCACCCCGCGGGCGAGGGCCTGCCGCAACGAGCGGATCAAGAACGACGGTTCCTCGCGGGCGAGTTCGGCCAGGGCAGATTTGGCCGGAGGCCAGCCGACGGAGGCGGCCAGCCGGAAGGCAGCCTCGACAGTTTCCTGACGCGATTTAAGAAATACCAAGGTGGAGCCGGAGGTGTTTTTCACGCGGTCGACAAAAGCCCCGAACAGGTCGCCGTCCGCAGCGGGGCTGTCAAACGGTTCGGAGCCATCGGTGCCGCCGTTGAAAAGGCGGTAACGGAAACAACCTTCGGCGGCCACTCCTCGCATCAGTTCCACCGGGCGTACTCTCTCCTCCACCAGGGTGGCATCGAGCCACCGGGCGAGCACACCGGCCGAGGCGCCGTCATCGCCGATGACAGCCGAGAGAGCCAACAGCGAGGGGTTGTAGACCGAGGCGAGTGTTTTCGTCAGAAGCCGCTCCAGTACGGCTCCCCTGAGGGGTTCGGAGATCGTTTGAATTTCATCGACGACGACCAGCCCGATGTTTTTGAGGGCGTCGAGGGACGCTGTCAAAAGCAGGTCAAACTTCTCATAGATGGCCACGGCGATCTGAAAATCACCGGCCATGAAGGGCCGGTTGTTCTCCGGGTGGTCACCGGTGACAATCAGGCATTCCACGCCCAACGGTTCATAGGCGGCGCTCAGGAGGCGGTAGTGCTGTTCGGCGAGAGATTTGAGGGGGAAAAGCATGACGGTTTTGCGACGGGCCGTAAGGGCCCTGGCAGCGGCCATCTCGGCACAGAATGATTTGCCCGAAGAGGTCGGTGCCGAGACGATCATGCGAACGGGTTGCAGGTTGTCACCGGCGAGGTCGCCCAGAAGACCTTTTTTGATCGCCCGGCTTTGAGCCGGCAACAGCGTATCTCCCTGTCTCTGGCGCCACTGTTCAATTATCAGCGGGGGTATTCCCCATTTTTCAAGCTCACTGAGTTGCATATCGAAACCTCCCCTTAAAAAAATGTGTCAACGGTATGGTTCAGGCGCTGCATGTGGCAAAGCCGCATGACATGCAGCAGAAGCAGCCGCCCAGGCGCACCATGGCCGCCTGGCAGTCGGGACAGGTGGCAGCATTGACATAGGTGTAGTATTCATTGTTGCCGGTGTCTTCGACGAAGGCCCCGACGGGGTGGCGATAATCATCGAAAAGCTCGGCTTCGAGGTGGCTATCCGGGTGGTTCATTTCGTTCATGATCCGGCTCCTTTGGTTTTAATCACCGGGGTGATTCGGACGCAGGACCACAATACTGCACATTTGTGCAGTTGTCAAGCGAAAAAATGCCCTATCGGCAGAAAAAAAACCGGGGGCTCCACATATGGGGTTAGCGCTCTGACCCCGTCACCACATAATGGGTTGGTGGGGCAGCGATACGGGGCTAGTCGTCGAGCTTGAAGCAGACCTTATATGTTACCCACAGCTTGATGGGGCGGCCATTCTGAATGGCCGGTTTGAACTTGTTGCGGTAGGCGGCCATCCGGGCCGAATCGTCCAGGAGTGCGCTTTCCGAGGATTTGGCCACGATAACATCAATGACGTTACCCTCTTCGTTGACCAAGGCCTTAATACAAACGTTACCGGTTACTCCGGCCTTCTCCGCCAGATCCGGATACTGGGGAGTATGAACGTAAATCAATTCCGGATAGGTCTCACACTTCACAAACGAGTCGGGCGGCGGAATATAGTCTGTCATCGCATCCTGAATGAAGGCGCCCGCGGGTCCCGCCATATCTGATGCATCACCGGCCATGGCCGACCCGATGCTGGCTGATATCTCTTCGCGAGTGGGCAGGGCAATTCCCTCGTCCGGGGCCAGGTTATCCGGAACCGGTACCGGCTTAGTTCCTTCGAGATCTACCGACGGTTGGGCACCTTTGCGGTCAGGCAAGCCACTCGGGTCTCTTATAATCGTCGGCGGGGCGGTGGGTGTCGAACCACGGGTAAAGGTCTTGTCGTCCAACACGGTTGCCCCGGCCTGCTCCGGGCCCGACAGAAGAAGGATATGGCCGGAGACGACCAGCCCAGCCGTCAGCGACACGACGAGGATTATGGCGGTCATCAGGTTACGCTGATATTTCGCTTTCAACTCGTACCCACCGTACGGCAGGTAGCTGCTTCTGATGGTTTTCACGCGGCAAGACCCTCCCTTCTGCGTTTTGAGGTGAACGTCCCTATAAAAAAGACGTGCAGACAGGCAGCGCTGTTTGAAAAGTTGATGGCAGGGTCGGACGGGACAGCACCGTGTGCAAAGGAATCGGGCGAGACCGGTACGGTCCCGCCCGAGATTGATTTACCGCATCAGATGTCTGAGCGGATGTCGCTATCCGTTACAGTTCAAAGTTGACTTTGTACGTTACCCAGACCGCAATGGGCCGGCCGTTCTGAATGCCCGGCTTGAACTTGTTCTTGTAAGCGTACTCGACAGCAGCTTCGTCGAGGGCGGCGGTACCGGATGAAATGGCCACCATGGCATCGCGAACATTACCGGTCTTGTCGACCAGGGCTTTGACGTGCACGACACCTTCGATACCGGCCTGCTGGGCCAGCCGCGGATAGGGCGGCGTTTCGTAGTGGATCATCTCCGGGTAGATTTCGACCGGTACGAACTCGGTCGGCGAAGGCAGATAGTCGTCGTCCTGAATATCCACCACGATATCTCCGCCGCCTTCAGAGGAGGTAGTGATATCCGGGGCGACGATTTCGGCCAGTTCGTCCCGGGTGGCGAGGACAACGTCCTCGTCGATCACTTCATCGTCGGCCACCGGGGTCGGAATACCGACTTTGGGGGCGGCCACCTGGGGCTGATCGACTTTGACCTGGGGCGGTTTCTTGGCGATACTGGGCGGCGGTCCGAGGTCGGCCACGGTCTTGATTACCACGGACGGGCCGAGGTCCAGGATCTCCTCTTCGCCGCCTATGTTGGCGATGATCCAGGCAGTGATGAGGATAAGGGCGACGAAGGAAGCGGTTATAACGGTTCCCATGAGGAAGTTGAACTGGTACTTTCGCTTCAGCTCAAAGGCGCCGTAGGGCGAATACAGGGCGTTCGGCAGGGCCATTATATTTCACCCCTTTCTATCGCCAGATTTATGGCGGCGGTCATGATTTTGTCGTCACGCTCTTCCCACTTACCGATGGCGTAACGGTAGGAGAATTTCCCCTGGTCCCTGGTCAACTCGTCGACCTTAATGCCGAGGCTCTTGGCGGTGGCGGCATTCCAGGAGCGTTCGATGAAGTCGATTTCGTCGAGAATGTTGACCATGTCGGCATAATCGGCTTTACGGTGAATCAGAATGAGCGTATTCAGTTTCGGGTTCTCCCGGTTTTGCGCCACCAGCAGGCCCCGCAGCGTATCCGAATCAAACCGGTAGGCGACCGTGTCGGTAGCTTTGAGAGCCTCGGACGGAAGGAGCACGGGCAGGTTATCGGGGGACGGGGTTCTGAGGTTCCACCAGAAACGACTCTCTTCGTCGACGCGGACGGTCAGAAGGTTGGATTCTTTGACCTCGACCTGCTCTTCTTCTTCGACCGGCGGCAAGTTGATCTCCATGGCCTGCGGCATGGAGAAGACCGTCGTAACCATGTAGAAGATCAGCAGCAGGAAAGCGATATCGACCATGGGCGTCATATCGATGCGTATGGCGATACGCCTCTTTGGCCTGCGGAGACCCTTTTTCCCTCCTTTTGGTGCCCTTTCGGCTACTTCACCGGCCATATCTAAATATCACTCTCCTCTCTATATAATAGACGATGTTTCAGGCTCAAATAGCTAGCAGCAATTGCTGCCTATTATGCTTCGGCGGCCTCCTCTTCGGTCTCCCCCAGGTCGACTTCCTGGTCGGTAATAATCAGAAAGCGCTCGAGGGAATTCTCCTGCATCGATCTCATAACATCCTGCATAACACCGAAACTGGCGTCCTGGTCGGCTTTAATGACAATCAGGGCGCGAAGATTCTCACCGCGGGCCCGGTTGATTTCGGCTGAGACGTTGTAGGTATCGCAGGTCCGGACAACACGCACTTTGGTGCGGATCAACTCACCCTCGATCTCGATTTCCCGGGGCTGGACATAGTCAACGTAGAGGGAGTCGTGCTTAGTAACGGTGATGTTGATGATGTCCTTGTCCGGCAGCTCAATCTGCGAATGAGATTCCGGCAGATCGACGGCCCGTGCTTCCGGCGGCTTGAACTGGGTGGTGGCCATATAGAAGATGAGAAGCAGGAAGGCAATATCGACCATGGGTGTCATGTCGATGCGGATCGATATGCGCCGTTTCTTCTTGATCGCCATCGTTTAGATTCCTTCTTTTTCCTTCAGAATCTGCATTACTTCGAAGGTGGCTTCATCAGTGGTGTAGTTGAAGGCGTCCACCTTGTTAACAAAGAAGTTGTAGAAGAAGATTCCGAGAATACCGGAGACCAGGCCGCCGGCGGTGTTCACCAGGGCCTCGGAAATACCGACGGCCAGCTGCTGGGCGTCGATAACACCACCCTCGACATTACCGGTGGCGGCAAAAGCGCGGATCATACCGATGGTGGTGCCGAGCAGGCCGACCATGGTAGCGATCGAGGCGATGGTTGAAAGGGCGATCAGGTTACGCTCGAGCAGCGGTCCTTCGAGGGCGTTGGCTTCCTCGACGGCGGACTGGGTCAGCTCGATTTTCTTTTCGGCGGTGTACTCGTTGTTGCCCCGGAGTTCGCGATAACGATCGATACCGGCTCTAAGGACATTGGCGGTGGTGCCGCGCTGCTTGTCGCAGGCGGCCAGGGCGCCGTCATAGTCGTCGTTCTGCATGAGCGTGATGAGTTTCTTGAAGAAGACCTGGACGGAACTTTTGCCCTTGGCAACACCGTAGAGAGAAATATAGCGTTCGATCGTGAATACCAGACACATTATCAGGATCATAATGAGGACCACGACGAGCGGGCCACCCTGATAAATAGAGTGTACAATGGGCGATTCAGAGGTTCTGAACACGCCGTACCACAGAAAGAAGCCGATGGCAAAAGCTACCAGCGCATTGAGGGTTACGAAGATCGTCTGTTTAACCACGAGAAACAGTCCTCCAATTTGAAATATACTTGAACATTACACTTTGTTTTCTCAAATTTCAATACCTTTCACGGCCACCAGAATAAAGGCGCTGAGTGAGAGAATAATTCCCCACGAAAGGGCGCCGAGGAACGCTCCCGGCCCATAGCTCTTGCCCAAGCTGACAAAAGTCTCCGCAGAATCGAAACCGTATTCGGCCCCGACGAAAGACAAGACCAGGGCCAGGACGAACAGGATCAGGGGCACCCAGTTGAGCCTGACCATTTTCTTCAGCTTGAGCGCCCGCGAGTCGGCGTCGCCCTTGGTACCATAGATACCGTACAGAGTGTAAACGGGCAGGCCGACACACAGCAGAGTATATATCAGGAACAAGATAGCCGTAATCACCAGGATGCCTCCGGACGAGAAGACATAGGAGCCGACCGAGCCCAGCGCGATAAAAGAACCGATGGCGGAAAGACGTGAGTACTCCTTGTGAATTTTCTTCTTAGCGACGTAACCGTGAATAAGTTCTTCGCTGACGCCGGTCCTGGTAACAGCCGTCTGCTGACCCGTCTCCGGTGTGCCCGCCGGCGGAGCGGCGGCGCCTTCAACGGCGGCGGCAGCGGCGCTGTCTTCGACAGCGGCGAGGCTGTCGGCCGTTCCGGCGAGCACGGTGCTGTCGGCGAGGCTGTCGGCGACGACAGCGACCTGCTCGGTAACCTCGGGTTCGACGTTTTCCTCGACGATCTCGTTGTAGGCGGCGTACCACGGCAGGAAGAGCGTTACGAGGATCAAGACCGATGCGACGGTCATGACGAGGCGATCGGCGAAGGACACTCGCTCTTCCATGAGCGTGCATTGTTCTCTTAAAAGATCGCCTTTCTCACGCTTAGCCTGCACGCTCTTGACCAACTCGTCTCGTTCAGCCTCAGACTTGAAATGATCCTTGGGCTTGCCCGGAAAGACTTCAAAACCGATGTAGCGGAACCTCTGTGCTTCGCTGACAGGTTCGGCAGAGGGCTTTTTGCTCTTATCTTCTTCTGCAGCCATTAATACTCCCAGTAGTATGGTTCAAGATCGATAATGTATCAGCAACGGGCTAAAATTCGTACTCAGTCTGGTCCTTGCCCTCTTTAGCTTTCGGGTTGCCGGGGTCGCATTTCAAGCACTTGCCGTACCAGGTGTTGGCGTTACGGAAATCATCGCCGGTATCCTGCTTTTGTTCGGCTTTCTTGACCGCCCTGAGATGGTAGGCCTGGGCGATATAGAGAACCAAATCGACATCGGCGCATTCTCCGGAAGCCGGGGTGAGGCAGTCGTAGGCTCGCTGGAAGTATCCCAGGGCCCGGGAATAGTTCTCCGGACAGACACCGAGGAAGTTTGCCAGGCCCAGCGATTTGAGGGCCTCGCAATTTTTGGAGTCGAGAGCCAGGACCTGCTCATAGTATTTCACACCGTTGGCACAATCGGACAGCCGGTACAGGTAAGTACTGGCTACCGCCTCGAGAACCCTGACGTCGTCGCTGACAAAACCGAGGTAATTGACGAAGTAGTCAGCGGCCAGTTGATAGTAGTCAATGTCGGGATTGCCGCCGGGATCACCCATATCCTCTTCTTCTTCCGGGTCTCCCTCATCACCGCCCTCGGCGGCAGCGTTGGCAATGTTGAGAGCACAATAGCCGGCGTTTTTGTAAATGGACGCGGAAGTGGAATCGATACCGGCCTCGATCCTCTTTTGATAGTATTCGAGAGCCTGGTGATAGCTTTTCAGGCTGTGGTAGCAGATAGCCAAGTTCTGCAGGACCCGGAGCTGGTTCGGGTTACCCTCCAGTGACCGCTTGTAATGATCCATGGCGCCGGAGAAATCTTTGGGGTCGCGATAGAAATAGCTGTCGCCGAGGAACTGGTAAACCTCGTACTCTTCGACGCCGGTCGTATAAGTTTCGCCCTGCAGGGGAACCCACTCGAGGTGTTTTTGCAGCATCTCGGCCGCCCTGACATAATCCTTCAGATACCAGAGGGCCTTGCCGTAATGGAAATAAACGTCCTTGGGCTCATAGGGGATGGAGAGGACCTTAGCGTAATTGTCGGCGGCATCCTCGTAGCCGTAGATGTTGGAATAAGCCATGGCGAGCTCGAAAAAGACGCGCACATTGGATGAGTCGGGCTGCGCCCCGGTGAGTTCCAAATAGCGCTTATAGGAACCGATGGCTTCCCGAAAACGGTCGTTGCGTTCCTGGCGGGTACGGGAGGAGAGTCCGGCTTTGAAGTAAATGCCGCCGGCACGCATCCAGGCCGGCGCGTGGGTGGTATCCTTGACCAGCACCACCCGGAGTTTCTCCATAGCGCAGCTATAATCTCTCATCTCGAGACAGGCTTCGGCCCAGTGGAAATAGACCTCGAGACCGGCCGTGTCGAGTTCAAGGGCTTTTTCATATTCAATCACGGCAAGAGCAGGAACACCCTGATAGAAATTGGCGTCACCGAGATGAATGTGATACAGGGCATTGAGGGAGTCTTCGACAAGGGCCTGGCGAAAGTGGCGGTCGGCTTCCTGATAATCGCCGCGGGCGAGCATGACCAGCCCCAGACCGTCTTCGAAAAGATGTTTGTTTTTCTTGTCCCTCTGGATGCCGTACTCCATGGCCTGTTGGGCCTTGTCCAGTTCGCCAAGATTCAGGTAGGACAGCCCCAACTGGTAACGCGATTCGAAGTGCTTGCTCCTCTTATCGAGGGCGGTTTCGAACTGTTCGACCGCATCACGGAACTTACCCCTCTCCGAGAAAATCATACCTTTGGTGTAGTAATTCCAGGGGTTGCCTTTGTCAAACTCGATATCTTTGTCCAGTAACTGGATAGCCAGAGTGGTGTCTCCCGCGTCGAGAGCCTCGATAATCTCCGGCTTGACATTTTGCGAGTAGACGGCGGCGGCCAGAATTATGAACAAGAAAGCGGCAAAAAATCCGGCAATATACCGGCCTCTGAAGTGTCCTGCCAAAACATAATCCCTTATCATGACTTCAATTAAGACAACAAAAATATAAGTTCTATCATCGTTGTCAAGAGAATAATTTCACTCTATAAACGCTACTTTCCACCAACGTGTTTCCGAAGCGGACGGTAACTTAGTTCGACCTGGAGCAGCGCGTAAGCGATGATGGTCCACCACAGCAATACCTTGGTAGCCGGGGTCAATATTGCATCAAAAGCAGCATGAATATAGAGACCCGTCACAAACATTATCACTGCTGAAAGTAGATTTAACATCCGAGTCGCCTTTGCCATTATTTGCTTCTCCTTATTTATACAATAAAGACCCTCTTATTCTTCCCAGGTGTCACTCTGATGCAGTCATGACAGGAACCGATACATCAGTACCTCAAGAAGCATGCCGCGGCGTGAAGGCAGCCGCAGCGGCGCTGTAGTTTGTTGATTGGTAGTGCCTTAGGGTCCAGAGTGCGGCGTGCCGCTATTGTCGGGTTCATGCTGTCGCAACTTGTGCGCCGACACCAAGCCGCAATCCCCCGGAAGAACGAGTTAAGTTATTGTCAGGGAATATATTAGTCTTAAGGCTGTCCGTACATATACACGAGCTATAAGACGTTGATTCGTATGATTTTATCGTTTCGTTGGCACGGCAGAGCCCGGCAATGCCCGATGTGCCCCCGGTCCGAACTCAAGGCGAGGCTGTTTTTGCCCTAGTATCGCAGCGGGCCGGAGTATATACTTGTCCGGAACAGGCGGATTATTTCCAGTATCGCACCCGCCTTCGGACAGCAACCGAATACGAAGGGACCGCCCTTGGCTGCGTTAGGCCGTCAGCTCCTGAAGAACATCTTCTCATCCTGGGGAGGGTATGTCGTCAGGCTCGTCATCACGTTTTTCTTTGTTCCCTATATAGCGGGCGTTTTCGGCGATGCCCGGTACGGCGTCTGGGTGATCGTCTTTCAGACCATCGCCTATTTTTCCCTTCTGGATCTGGGTCTGAGTTCCGCTCTGACGCGCTACGTGTCGCGCTACCTGAGCGAGCGTGATTTCCCGGCCATCAACCGGGTATTGAGTACTTCAAGCGCGCTGTACCTGGTGATAGGGTCGGCCGTGTTCGGCGGCATCTACCTGTTCGTCCATCTGTTCTTCGGCTACTTCAGGATAGGCGACCCGGGGCTGGTCGAGGAGGGCAAGAGGGCCCTTCTGGTGCTGGGCGGTTTTATGGCTTTCAACTCGTATCTGCTTCCGTGGGGCAACTCACTGGCGGCTTTCCAGAGGCACGATATCACCCGGCTGCTGGCGGTGTTCGAGGAACTGATACGGGTGGTGGTGATGGTGTGGCTTATCAGGGAAGGCTACGGCCTGATGGCGCTGGCCCTGGTGATCCTTTTCGCCAGCGTGGCCAAGCACCTGGTCGGGGGGCTTTGGCTGAGAAAGCTGTACCCGCAGGTGCGACTATCCGGCGGCGGGGTGACTTCGGCAACGGCCAGGATGCTGCTGGGATATTCGAAGATATCGTTCGGCATCACCATCGGCTGGCTGATAATTTTCAATGCCGACACGTTCCTGCTCGGTCTCCTCAGCTCCTCGGCGGCGGCCGGCGTGTACAACCCCGGGGCACAGCTCATGCTGTATCTTCGCAACATAGTCAATTCAATCGGGATTCCGCTGACGCCGGCCATCTCGCACGTCGAGGCGGGCGGGGAAATGGACAAGGTTCGCAGCGTTTACCTGCGCGGAGTCAAGTACGTCTCTTATGTCTCGTATGTGTTCCTGGTCGGGGTGGTGATCTACGCCCGGCCGTTCGTCAGACTCTGGCTGCCGGCCGAGTTTTCGGAGGCGGCTACGGTAATGATTATCCTTTCGTTCGGCGCGGCGATTTTCCTTCCGCAGATAATCGGGAACTCGGTGCTGTTCGGTATCGGGCAGCACCGGTACATCCTGCGCACACTGGTTTTCGAATCGCTGGCCAAGATTGTTCTGTCGGTCATTCTCATTCCCAAGTACGATCTGGTGGGCATGGCGCTGGCCAACGCCGTGCCACAGCTGGTTCTGTATGTTACGCTCTTTCCCTATTTCATGTCCCGGGTACTGGCCGTGGAGATGAGAAAGATAGTCGGCCTGGGGCTGGCCACAGGGATGCTGGGGGCCGTAGTATCGCTACCGGCGGCCTTGATCGTGAGCCGGTTGCTACCGCCGACCGGCTGGGGGTCGTTCGCGGCAAACGTGGCAACCGTAGTGGCAGGGTCGGTATTTGTCGGCTATTTTTTGCTCGAGAAGGGCGACCGGCAGAAGCTGACGGCATTGCTCAACAGAAGCGCATGAAAGAGGCCGCCCCGGAAAGCGCTCGGCAGGCAGCCGGTCAGTCAAATCTTCCGAGGCAACTCAGTAGTTATCGTGCAGGTCTTCGATAGCGGCGGTTATCTTATCGACATTGGGCAGGCAGGCGTTGTCGCCGTCCACACCGTACGCCACCCTGGCATCAATAGCCGTGACCAGTTTCACCGGAGCTTCAAGATGGTAAAGACCTTCGCCGCGGGTGATGATGGATGATATGGTGGCCGCGGCGCCGCCGGGGAAGCGATCCTCGGTCACGACCAGCACCTTGCCGCAGTCTTTCGCCGTCTGAATAATCGCATCTTCATCGATCGGTTTGACGGTCCTGAGGTCGACCAGGCGCACGTTGATGCCTTTTTCCCTGACGGTCTCGGCGGCTTTTCGGGCCATCTGGAAGGTGGCGCCATAGGTGATGACACCGATATCGGTATTTTCTTGGTTGTAGACCTTCGCCACGCCGAACGGTATGAGTTCGTCGATATCGGGAACGGGTGTTTCGATGGGGACACCCTCCCAGTCGCGCCGGTTGTAAAGAGCCACCGATTCGCAGAACAGGACAGGGTCATCGCAGGCCCAGGCGGTTTTGAGCAGACCGGCGGCGTCATAGGCATTGGACGGCACGGCGATAAGAAGGCCGGGGATGTTCATCCAGGTGCCGAGATTTCCCTCGGAGTGCCAGAAGGCGCCGGCTCCCTGCTTGTAACCGCCGTAAGTGGTGCGGATGGTGAGAGGCATTTTGAAAAGCCCGCCGGAGCGCTGGTAAGTGGTGGCGATGCGGTCCTTGAGGAGCTGATAGGCGGGCGACATGTAGTCGAGAAACTGTATTTCGGGGATCGGCCGGCGGCCCTGGTAGACGTGACGGGCGGCGCGGCCGAGAATACCGGCCTCGTCAAGCGGGGTGTTGAAGCAGCGGTAATTGCCGAATTCCCGCTGAAGGTTCTTGGTGACCAGAAAGACACCTCCCTTGCCCTTCAGCTTGGACTGTTTCTCGATCTCCTCGACCATGTGGCCGGAGAAGTCGGCGACATCTTCGCCGAAGAGGATGACATCGTCGCCGAGCATAAACAGGTCAAAGAGGGTATAATTGATGGCGAAGCGCATGGTCATAGGGCCGACATTCTCGGGCAGTTCGGGTGTGACAAAGTAGCCCTTCTCGTGAAACTGACGGTATTTCTCGCTGCGGTCGATGCCGCCGGCGTCACGGTATTTTTTCCAGGTTTCCCTGGCCCGCTCGAAATCATAGGTGTAGACGAGACTCTCTATCAGCTCGGTGGTTTTGGGCTGAAAGGAGGCCACGGCCTTTTGCGACTCCTCGGTGACGGCTTTATCCAGTTCATCCCACATGGCCTTGATATCTCCGGGCGTGATGACGCCGTCCTCGATGAGGGTATTGGCCGTTTTGAGAATGCAGTCGTTGTAGGTGTGCCAGTCCTGCTCGACCGGGTCCATGTAGAAAGACTGGTCGTCGGAGCCGGAGTGCGAGCCCTCGCGGGTGGTGCGCACGTTCATCAGGACCGGGCCCTTTCCGGAGCGGGTGTATTCGATGCCCTCGGCCACCCTGGCCAGGGAATCTTTGATCTCGGTGCCGTCGACCTGCATGATCTTGAGGCCGAAACGCTGGTATCCTTCAAAGGGCGTGGTCGGGTCGCCTTCGGGGAACTGCTCCTCGACGGAGACAGAGATGGCCCAGCCGCAGTTATAGATGGCGGCGATAAAACGGGTTTTATAGAAAGCGGCGTAGAAGACGGCGCGGCCGAACTCGGCTTCGGAGGTAGAGCCTTCGCCGATGCTGCACACGGTGACGGCGTCGGTGGGGTAAGCTCCGCCCGGGTAATGCGAGAGCGGTGATATCGGCAGGGGGTGGTTGATAGCTTCGCTCAGGCCGGCGGCTTCGAGGGCGTGGCCGCCGGTCGGCGACGACTGCGGCAGAACGGCCAGGTCGGGGTAACCCGGATGGGCGGGTATTTGCTGACCCTTGTTGGGTCCGCGGGCATCGCCGATGG
This sequence comes from Candidatus Zixiibacteriota bacterium, assembly GCA_020346225.1. GTDB lineage: Bacteria > Zixibacteria > MSB-5A5 > GN15 > FEB-12. The sequence goes on from CP070777.1 coordinate 259,769, forward strand.
CTTCGAGCATTTTGTCGGTGAGGGTGGAGCCGCGGTGAAGGTCGAAGGCCTTATTGCGGTAATAGCCGACCCAGGGGTCGTTCTTGCGGAGTGTCTGCGCGAAGCAGACGTCGATAAGCTCTTTGCCGCCGCAGCCGATGAAGAAACGGTTGTAACCTTTACGAAGCAGGAGTTTCTCTTCGCGCTCGACCCTTCGCGCCTTGAGCATGGTATAGAGCATGCCCCTGAGTTCGGCGGGAGTTTTGCCTGAGTAGGCTTCAAGCGGCTCGTTGTCCTTCGGTCTGGTTTTGACCTTCGGCTGGAACTCTTCGACTTTATCAATTATGGCCAGAACATCCAAGGTTCAATCTCCTCTCGATAACCGGGGCGGGCCCGTCAATTTGCTGAGTGGCTAAATGATAATAACAGCCCCGAGCCAAAAATCCTTCCCGAAAAATACCGATTTCGGGCAAAAAGTTAAACTCCTTTTTTGCCCGGGCGGCGGGGTGCGGTTTTTTCCCTTGTCCGGAGGCTCGGGCGGCGGTAATTTGGCAACTATTCAACATTTGAGAGAGAAAGAGGTAACTGACCATGAAAGAAATAAGCCGAAAGGCGGGCAGGAGAAGGCCCATCACCGCCGAGCACCTGTTCGATCTGCGCATTCCCACGTCGCTGTCGCTATCTCCCGACGAGACCAGAATCGCCTACACGGTCGAACGGATGGACAAGAAAGAGAACAAGTATTTCGCGCATCTTTTTGTTCACGACCTGCGCCAGGGGGCCTCGCGCCAGTACACCTACGGGAATCACCACGACGGCCAGACAGCATGGTCGCCGGACGGCGAGCAGATCGCTTTTACCTCGACGCGCAACAAGAAGGTCGGGATCTACCTGATGCCGGCGGGCGGCGGGGCCGAGAGAAAACTGCTGGAAGTGGAGGGTTCCATCAGCAACCTGAGCTGGTCGCCCGACGGCAAGCTGCTGGTGTTCTGCCTTCGATATAACGACTCGCATTTCATCGAGGACGAGAAAGAGAAGAAGAAGGCGCCGGTTTACCGCCATATCACGCGGCTGTTTTACCGGCTTGACGGCACCGGTTTTCTTCCCAAAGACAGGTTCCATGTTTACCGGCTGGAGATCGCCAGCGGCAGGTTGAAGAAGCTGACGAGCGGCCAGAGGGACAATATTTTTCCGACGGTTTCGCCGGACGGCCGGTGGGTGGCCTATGTTTCCAACCGGCACCGCAACCCGGACGTGGAGTTTCTGCGAGACGACCTTTTCGTGGTTCCCCTGGCGGGCGGAGCCGAAAAGAAAGTACCGACGCCGGCCGGCCCCATAGAGAGCCCGGCCTTTTCTCCCGACAGCAAGAGCATCGCCTATGTAGGGCACGATAATCCCGACGACGACTGGGGCGGCACCAATACGCCTGTGTGGAAGGTCGGCCTTCACGGCAAACCGAAGGCCAGGGATCTGATGCCGGGTTACGACCGAAACGCTCACGACGATTCGATCACCGATACCAGCGACGCCCACGACCACGGCCGGCTTGGCTGGTCGGCCGACGGCAAGCGGATTTATTTTGTGTCGTCGGACACCGGGCGGACCAACCTTTACTATATCCCGGCGCGAGGCGGGAAGCCGACCTGCGTTTTCAGGGGTAAGTGCCATATTCGAAGCTACCACATTAACGGCAAGGCAAGGCTGGCGGCGCTGGTGTATGGCGATCTGAACAACCCGGGCGAGATCATGACCTGCCCGGCCCAGTACGGCGGTGAGAAGAAGGCGACCAAACATACCGACCTGAACCGGTTCCTGCGCACGGAGGTGCAACTGGGCCGGACGAGGGATATCATGTTCCGGTCGTTCGACGGCACCGAGGTGCAGGGCTGGATGGTTCTGCCGCCGAATTTCAACCCTAACCGCAGGTACCCGTCGATTCTCCAGATTCACGGCGGCCCGCGGGTACAGTACGCCTACACCTTCTTCCACGAGATGCAGTACCTGGCGGCCAAGGGGTATGTGGTGTTTTACACTAATCCCCGCGGCGGCTGCGGGCGGGGTGAGACCTGGGCGCGGGCCATTGCGGGCGGCTGGGGGGAACTCGACTACAAAGACTGCATGGCGGCGGCGGATTATCTGGAAAAACAGCGCTTCATCAATCGCAACAGAATGGGCGTTACGGGCGGGTCCTACGGCGGCTATATGACCAACTGGATAATCGGCCGCACGAACCGCTTCAAGGCGGCCGTCACGCAGCGTTCCGTGGTAGACCTGAAATCGTTCTTCGGGTCATCGGATATAGGCTGGTCGCTGATGCGCGAGTTCGACGGTTTCCCCTGGAATAACAAAGAGAACTACGAGAAGGGCTCACCGATCACTTACTACAAGAACGTCAAGACGCCGGTTCTGATAATTCACAGCGAAAATGACCTGCGGTGCGCAATCGAGCAGGCCGAGCAGATGTTCGTGATGCTGAAGATGCTGAAAAAGACGGTCGAGATGGTGCGTTTCCCGGAGGAGCCGCACGGCCTGTCGCGTCACGGACGTCCCGACCGGCGCATCGCCCGCCTGGAGTGGGTCGAGAAGTGGTTCAGAAAGTACCTGTGACGAAAATCAGTCAGAGAGCGAACCGTAAAAGGGCTGAGATTCGATCTCAGTCCTTTTTTTATTAAAGGCATGTGGCTGTCGGCGTGCTTTCAGAAGCGGGCGCTGTTGGAGGATTTGACCTTGAAGCCCTGCCCCTTTAGAAACTGCTCCCCCTCCTGGCGGGTTCGGAAGGTTTTGGAGATCTCTTTGGTGCCGCCCCGGGAGAACATCTTCTGAAGCTGAGAATAGGTGACGGGGTTGTTGATGATGTTCACCGACCAGACCATGTTGTTCTTGCGGCACCATTCAAGATGCTCGCCGATTTTCTCGATCACTTCAGGGGAGCCGGTTTTCCAGTTGGACAGGTCAATCAGCTTGGCCCAGGGTTTTTTTACCAACTCGGCGGCTTCCTGCCTGTAATCATCGTTGTAGTGGTTGGCGGTTTCAATCCGCCAGCTACCGTAGATCTTCTCGTACATGATACCGTTTTCGACATCAGCGTCGAGAGCGTACTCGAAATGCCATTTGTTCATAATTCGCTCGCAGACCGGACAAAGAGTGTACTCAACAAAAAGGGTTGGTTATATACGCTACGGTTGAACAGATGTCAACAAAAATGCAGAAACTAAACGTCCCCCGCCGCCCTCTACCACATCTCAAATGCCTGCCGGGGATTATTTGTTCCCGAATTTCAAGCAGCCTGCTAGAAGAGGTCATACTTGACCCCCAGCACGAACCGTCGGCCGGGCGAGGGGTAGTTTCTGTCGGCGCTCGAGAACCCGAACTGGTCGGGCCGCTGCCGGTCGGTCAGGTCATAGCCGCTGAGCGAGGCGGTGAGGTGTTCGGTCAGGGCGGCGGACACGGCCAGGTTGATTTCATATACGGGGTCGATGGTTCTTTCACGGTCGGCCTGGATGATAGACCGCCGGGAGGTGTAAGTGACGCTGCCGTCATAATTCACCACCCCGAAAGAGCCGCTTAACCCGAAGCGGTACTTGATATCAGGGACATAGAAAGCGTCCACCAGCTCGCCGTCGGCCGCAAGCGTTTGCTCGGCCTTTTGCATCACCCCGCCCAGCGTGGCGGCGTGGCCGGCTTTCAGGACAACCCTGGCGCCGAGGTCGATCCCGGTGGTCCGGAAACGGTTCACGTTGCGCGGCACGAAGTGGAACGAGGCCGGGTCGTACTGATATTGAATGAGGGAATCGACCGTCTGGTGGAAAACGGTAAGGTGCGACCGGAAGCGGCCGTCGCCGGGAGCGAGGTTGACGGTACCGATAACAGAGCGCGAGGTTTCGGCGCTGAGCCGGGAGTTGCCGGGGGTGAAGACGTTCTCGGCGAACTGCTCGACGATGGTGGGCAGGCGAAAGGCAAAGGCATATCCGATTTTGAAGCTTATAGCGGCGCCGGGCGAAAAAATCAGGCCGAGATTGTATGACGGCTGGGCCCGACGGTCTTTCACGAGCTGCACGCGGCCGCTCAGGTCGGCCTGGAAGCGGCGCGGGAGGTCGAACATGGCGCTCGCCCAGAGGTCGTATTGGTTCTGGGAGGCCCGCCAGTAATTGTAAGTCTCAAAGCTGTATTCATAAGGGGCCAGGGGGCCATCCACGTTGGTGGCGAAACTGCGGTCATCGGTGGTGGCGCGAACGGACCCGGAGAGGAAATCGAGCCCGCCGGCAAGATGGGCGGGGCCGGAATCCCGGGCATAGCGGAAACCGGCTCCAAGGGAGCGTTTGTTGAAAATCGCACGGGAGTAGACATCAACCGAGTCGACATACAGCGTCGAATCATCCGGATAGTAGGGCAGCAAATAGTTGTAAAGAGAGTTGTAATCGAGATTTTTCTTTTCCCAGAAGAGGTCGAGACGGGCCCGTCCGAAGACCGGGTGGTCGAAGCGATACTGGAAATCGGCGGAGTAGTTTTCATCTTGCTGGTGGTCGAACAAAGACCAGGACTCATCGCTTCCATAGACGGGTATCAGGGCGGGGTCCGGTTGCGGGCCGGGGACGCCCAGGCTGTCGCGGAAGTATCGGGCCGTGAAGGCGGCCTGCCGGTGGCCATCGGACGAGAGGTGGTCGGCGCGAACGCCCAAGACCAGGCGTCGGCTGCCGGCATTGTCACGGCTGTTATCGGTCGAGGAGAATTCGGCAAAAGCGCCGGCGCCGAAAGTACCGAGGCGGCGGGAGAAATCGAGATGGTAGTGCCCATAGTCGAAGCTGCCGCGCCTGACGGACAGTTCAAGCCGGTCGTGCAGGCTGCTGCGGGTTATCAGATTGACGACGCCGCCGACGGCATCGGAACCGTAGAACGCCGATTGCGGGCCTTTGAGGATTTCGATACGGTCGATTTCGTCGCTGCTGAAGTCGGCCAGGTTGAAGCCGCCCAAGGAGTAGTCTTTGACGGCCCGGCCGTTATAAAGCAGGAGCATGTGCCGGTTGAAAGTGCCCCAGTTGGAGAGCGTGGCCAGGGAGCCGAAACCGTTATAGCTGCGAACATCGAGACCGGCGCAGCCGTCCAGGCCGGACTCGATATCGTCCACGGCTTCAAGCCGGTCGGAGTCGAGGACGACGACGGGCCAGATCGACCGGGCGGCGGCGACACCGATGCGATTGGCGGTGACGACAATGCTGTCGGGAAGTTGTCGGGGGTTTTCCCTGTCGGCGGAATCCTCGGCCATCCCGGTTCCCATCGCCCCGAAGACGGCCAGCACGAGAGCAGAAAAAATGCGCTTCACGGCATTCTCCTTTTCATGCCATCAGCGCTACTGGCGGGCAAACGGTCACCGGTCAGCCCGCGCTGACGACAGACTCAGTGATTTGGCTACGGCAGGTTTCCTGGCTCCGGTTTCAGACCCCTCAGGGCGCCTTCCCCGCGCAAAGCAGGTGGCGTTATGCCCTGAGAGTAACCGACACAGTAGCGGGGCTGCGACGGATTCGCACCGCCTTCCCTTTTACCCGTCTACCTCTGACGGCACCGCAACGATGTTCGTTCAAGATGACAGGCGGGCGGCCGTAAGTCAAGTCTCTGCGGTAAAAAAGTGACTCTGTGTTGGCTGAATTGCGGGGTCTTTGGTTTGCGCCGCGCATGCGAGACCGGGTCCACCCGGACAGACCCCGGACGTCGCCGCTCGGAGTATCCGGGTATCACGGATTTACCGCGGGGGGAGCGCGGTGGCGCTACCCCCCCAACCCAAGCGCATAAGTTTGTCGGCAGTTTTTGGTCGCTGCCGGGGTGCTTCACGGTCGATCTCAGGCGCGCCGCTGCGCGGTCGAGTACTATATGATCACCATCCAGGCCCGCCACTTCTTCTGATCGAAGACATAGAACTTGTCGCTCTGCGGCTCCACCAGGAAGACGCGGTTGTGCGGTGTGTACGAGTAGAAGAGATTGACGGAATGGCCCCAGTTAAACGGGGGATTCTTCGGCCCGTACCAGATGGTGCCGAAAGCGATCCCGGGAAAGAAGCCGTTGACATGCCCCTGAAGAACCTGAGAGAAATCGTCGCAGTCAAACACTTCCGGTATCCACACCCGGAGGTTGGTGTTGTCGAAGTTTTTCATGAACTCGTTCAGCTCCCAGATGGAGTAGCCGGTGTAGCTTCCATCCGATATGTGGAGGGCGTAATTTCCCGGTCCAAGGGCCGCCTTAATGGCGTTTACGATATTGACGCCGGGGACGTTGGGTTTGGTCCCATAGGCGTTCGTAACGTCGTCGGCGGGACGCGGGTTTTCGTCAAAGTCGAAAAGCTCAACATCTTTTTCCAGCCAGCGCGGCGTGGTGGGTTCGTTATAGTTCCGCAAAATGACGCTCGGCTCGTCTTTGGGAAGCGAAGCTGCATACTCTTCCATGCTCTGCACGGCCGGAACAATTTTTTTCAGTTCCTCGATTTCCATGTACATTG
>CP070777.1:266334-278267 GCA_020346225.1 Candidatus Zixiibacteriota bacterium
CCCACCCTGCTCGATTTGGAGGGCGATTTCCCCGGCCTTAACGGTTACCAGTTTTCGTATACAATCATCGAGTACGCCGTGCATGAGTTCGGCATGGATGCCGTGGTTGCACTTATCCTGGCACCTAACGATTTCGAGGCCGCCTTCGGCGAGGGTGTCACCATGGAACAGTTTGAAGCGGGGTGGATGCAGTTTCTCCGCGACCGCTACGCCGGCTGATACTCCGGCTAACTGAATGTGCGGGGCAGGCTTCCTGCCTTCCCGGCATCGCTATCCCATGAAAGACGACTTCATGGCTCCGCTCTGCTCGCATCGGCGGCGCATCTTTCACGTTGCCCGGACTGCCGTGGAAATTCATGAACATTACTGCCCCGGAGAACGTCGCTATGTTGATTAACTTTCGAAGTTTGCCCACCGTAACCGCTTCACCGATTCACTTCAGGCACGATGGTCGTGCCAGGGCGCGATAACCAATTGCTCATAGGGAGGTTAGTATGAATGTAACGCAGACCAAAGCCGGAAGATGCTGGACCTTGTTTGTCATGGCAATGTCATTATCGGTGTGTGCGGGTCTCATGCTCGGATGCAGCGATGATGGTGATAGCACCGGGCCCGATACATCGGCAACCGTTGGACGACTTGTTGAACATAGTGACTGCGGTGGTTACCCGGAAACCGTAGCGAAGGCCTATGTGCCCGCAGACCAGACGGGGGTGGTCTGGACGTTCGATGGAGAAGGGACGCTCACCCTGCAGCATATCAACGCCGCCTTCAACTGCTGCCCGGAGATTAGCTGTGCCATATCCGTATCCGATAATACCATCACCATCACCGAAACGGAAACCGGAACGTGCGACTGCCTGTGCCTGATGGATCTTGATTGTGAGGTCAGCGGACTCACGGCCGGAACGTACGACGTCAGGTTCGTCGAGCTGCACCTCAATGACGATGACCAGAAGCTGGAATTCCCGGTGACCCTGAAGGATACGCCGGCCGCCGACACCCTCACTGTCCCGCGCGGCCATTATCCCTGGGTGCCGATGGGACCACCCCTCGGGGCGCTGATCGCCTACAGCCAGTGTGGCGGTTTTGACAGCGCACGGTACAGCCCCGATCCGCCGGCGGACTCCAATTGTATAATCTATCAGTATGACGTTTCCAACACCCTGACCATCAGGCATCAGAACGCTACCTTCAATTGCTGTGTCCAGGAATTGTCGGCGGTTATAACGGTGACCGACAACGTTATCGATATAGCTGAAAGTGAAACGGCGCCCGAGCCCTGTTTCTGCGTCTGTGCCTATGACCTGGACGTGAGAGTCATCAATCTCGTCGCCGGTGAGTATACCATCAACATCACCAGTCCGTATCTTACCGAGCCGATCACGGTCGATGTTGATCTGATAAACGAACCCGCGGGGTACTTCTGCACTGACTTACCCGTGCCGGAGTAGCGGAAGCCGCGCCCTTGGCGCGACTGTTTGAGAATCGTTCAGTTACTCTGTTTGGTGTCGGACAGGCCGGGTGTTTGACGGATCAAGCTCGGCCTTGTCCGGCGCCGGCCAGCAACACTTACCGGGAACACTTCAACAGGGCCGGCTGCTGCGCTCCTACGATATTCTGCGGTCGCACACCTGCCTGAAAACGCGCATGAAATTGCCCCCTAATATCTTGCGGATGTCATCTTCTGAATAGCCCCGCGCCATCAGTTCTTTGGTGATAAGCGGCACACCGGTGCAATCCTCCAGGCCCTTCGGCATCGCAAAAACACCGTCGAAATCCGACCCCAGCCCGACATAGTCCGCCCCGACCAGCCGTACGATATGATCAATGTGATCAACCACATGCCCCACATTAACTTCAATCTTGTCCAGCTCGGCCATGATCCCGTCCCAGAGTTCCGCTTTCTTCAGTCTCCAGAGACTGTCGTTATCCTTGTAAAGCTCCCTTAACGAGTCGTATAGCGGCTCCTGAGCCTCGAACAGCGAATCCATCATCCGGCTGTAATCGGCTGATATGTACCCGCTGAAATAGTTGATCCCGATCACCCCGCCGTTGGCCGCTACCGCCTTTATCTGCTCATCGGTAAGATTGCGGTCGTGCGGGCAGATGGCGTGCACGCAGGAGTGCGACGCTATCACCGGTGACGTAGTTAATTTGAGCACCTCGTCAACAGCTTCGACCGAGGCGTGCGAAATGTCGATAATCATACCCAGTTCGTTCATCTTATGCACCACCTCGCGGCCGAAATCCGTCAGACCGCCAAAGGCCGGGGCGGTATCCGCCGACGATATACACCAGTCGCTCGAAGCCGTGTGCGTCAGCGTCAAATACCGCACCCCGCGATTGTAAAAATGCTCCAGGTTCGCCAGATCGCCGGCGATCGCCACGCCGTTTTCGATACCGATAAAGGACGCCACTTTCCCCTCGGCGACCAGACTCTCCGCCTCGGCCGCCGTCAGGCAAATTCCGATTCTGTCGCTGTTGCGGGCGATCTGCGCCGTGAGCGTGTCGATCAGTTCGTCTACCTTCGGCCGGCACTCTTCTTTCGGCGTGCCGGTCGAGACATAGCAGGCGAACACCTGAAGGTCGGTCCCGCCTTCGACAAGGCGCGGCAGGTCCATCTGACCGTCGTTGGAGCGCGCGGCGATGTCAAACCCGCGCTTCATGCGAAGCGGTGTGTCGCTGTGCATGTCGGCCACGATCGCGGATTTGTGGATTTGCAGGTAATCTCGCTGCTCCCCCGAACAGCTTAGAAGGACCCCCGTAAAGGCTGCTAGCAGTGCGAGTCGTCGTATCATGATGCGAATATAGCTCCGCAGCACGCTGTTAGCAAGCCCGTTTTAAGCTGGCGAAGATCAAAGTGCCCCCGAACCGAGAAAATAGGACGGAGCTTGAAACACTCAGCGACCGACGCGCACCGTATCCGTGACAAAGACAACCCGGCTCGGCTCATAGCAACAAAGAGCCACGATACCCTCCCTGCGGTTGTAAGTCAGCCCTGTTGGTATTCCCAGACCGCCGGACAGAAGAACCGGCTTTTCGACACCTTCAGCGTCGATACGATAAACCGACCCATCGCTGTCATAGCTCGCCACATAGATATCGCCCCGCTCACCCACGGCCACACCCTCCCAATCACCCACTCCGTCGCGGATCCACTCGCTCACCGAGCCATCGTCGATGTTCACCGCCTTGATCGGTGCCTGCGGCTGGTGCTCCACTACTATCAGCCGATTTCGAGTCCGGTCGAAGGCGCAGTTGTGCAGGTGAAGCTTCAACCCTTCGTCGGCAAGCAGCACATGAGAACCGTCAGCAACAAGCACTTTGAATACTCTTCCTTCCGGCGCCGTGACATACACGTGGCCACTGTCATCTGCGGCCACCCCGGCCGTGCCGTAAACTGTCTCGATTTTCACATCCAGAAACCTGTCGCCGGATGGAAGCAGATACCCACAAAGACGGCTGTCCACCGCCACATACAGCGTATCGCCGACCAGGTCCAGCGATTTACAATGCCCGCCGGTCTGAAGCACCACCCTTTGCTGGTTGTCGGCATCAATGCTGATTATCCGACCATCGGCGTAGTTGGATACCAGATACCGGTTGTGCACGCTGTCAAAAACGATATCCATGGGATTGTTGAGAAGATCCGGCGACTCGGCGGCCGTCAGCAGCAGCCCGAGCACGGCGCACAAGGCAACAGCGCGCAGAAGAGTCATTTCACTGCCCCCGCGAAAAGCTTACTCGTTGGTATGAGTATCATCTGCTGGTAGAGATGACACGAAAGCTCCGCCGTGTCAAGCACAAACCGGGAAGTTTATGGGCCGGGTCCCCGCTGTCTTGCTCAGCCTGAAGGCTGCCAATAAAAGCATTTGACCTTTCCTCGCCGGGTCGCTAAATTAGACTCGATTCAGACAAGACACGGCACCAGGTGGAACGACACGTGAGCGAGAAAAAGAACTTACCCGAGCCGGCAAGACACGGCATTAATTTTGCCTTCCGGGAAAAACTCGACGCCATGGCGGAAGGCTTCCGCCACAACTACTGTTACCAGTGCGGCGCCTGTGTCGCCGACTGCCCCGCCGGCCTGTATTCCAAGACCTTCAACCCGCGCCTTATCATGCTCAAGGCCATCCTCGGTTTCGAGGACGAACTGATAGGCCCCGATACCGAAATCTGGAACTGCACCAACTGCTACACCTGCTCCGAGCGCTGCCCCCAGGATGTCCGGCCCGTCGATGTTATCATCGCCATGAAGAACCTGTGCGTCAAAGAGGGCAAGGCCCCCGACCTGGTCACGACCGTTTCCGATACCGTCTTCGAGGCCGGTATCACCACCAAGGTAACCTCGCTCGCCGAGCGCCGCCGCCAGGAGCTCGGCCTGGGCCCGATCAAACAGTACCCGGTCGAAGACTTAAAGAAGATTACCCGACGAGACTGATATGAAATACACCCCCTTCTTCGGATGCATGCTGACCGTCAAATACCCCTGGTTCGAGGCTGCCGTGCGCAAAACCCTCGGTAAGGTCGGTCTGGACCTGGTCGATGTCGACGGATTCACCTGTTGTCCCGACCCCATCTACTTCCAGGCGCGCGACAAAATGGAGTGGTACACCGTGGCCGCCCGCAATCTGTCATTGGCCGAGGATGTCGGCCACGACGTCATTACCACCTGCTCCGGGTGCACCGCTACTCTCAGCGAGGTCAATCTTGCCCTGAAGGAAGACGAGGCCCTCAAAAAGGAGATCAACGAGCGCCTCAAGCCCATCGGCCGGCAGTTCAAGGGCACCATCAACGTCCGCCACGCCGTCACCGTGCTGCGCGACGATTACGGTCTCGACCATGTCGCCAAGACCGTCACCCGCCCCCTCGAGGGCCTGAAAGTCGCCGTCCATTACGGTTGCCATCTCCTTAAACCCTCGCGGGTTATGCGCGTCGATGACCCCGACCGCCCGACCATTCTCGATGACCTTGTCCGGATAGCGGGCGCCGAACCGATTCGCCACGACCTGACCCTTCTGTGCTGCGGCCGGGCCTGTATGAACGACGCCATCCCCAACCAGATGGTCACTGAAATCCTTGAAGCCATCAAAGCCAAACAGGCCGACTGCATGGGGCTTATCTGCCCCACCTGTTTCGACGAGTTCGATTTGGGCCAGATAGTCCTGGGCCGGAAACTGAAAAAAACGTTCGATATCCCGGTCGTCTATTATTTCCAGCTTCTGGGAGTGGCTCAGGGGTTCAGCCCCGAAGAAGTCGGTCTCAATATGCACAAAGTGAAGGTCGACCACCTCTTCACCCCCGCCCCGGTCAGGTAACGCGCTCAGACGCGTATCTTGCTTGCCAGCTCTCCGATAACACCGCCCGCCCTGTCCGTCTGGCTCAAAAAATCCTCGTAAAGGCTGTCACCGGCTTTTTCGTCCTCGCCGTAACCCATGCTCTCGGCCACCGACGGCAGGTACTCCCGGCCGATGACATAGTGCGCCGCTACTTTGAGACGATAAACGTCGCGAAGGTTCTTGGCGAAATTGAGGTGGTCCTCTATCTGCTGAAACTTCTCGGCGTTCTCCGGCTCGAGCTCCATCAGTCGGCGCAGGAACTTGCGTGACAGCGGCTCGCGTACCTGGAATTTGGTTTCGTACATCAAAAGCAGCATCTCGATATCACGCAGCCCCCCCCGGCACTCCTTGATATTGCTTCGCACTTCGTCATCCTCGGCGGCATGACGGGCGCTCATCTCCGCCTTCATGTAATCCAGGTACTGCTGTGCCCCCGCGAATATCCTCGGCTGAATTATCTGCTCCTGAAGCTTCTGCTCCAGCTTGCTCGTGCCCACCAGCATCCGGGAGCAGAGCACCTGCGACTGGTCGACAAAGATGTGCTCGTCCTGTTGGCCGAGAAAATCTGCCAGCTGTTCGAAACTGATTACATAGCTGCCGAAATGGTCGGCAAACCGGTGATGCGGAAAAATCCCCCGCTTCAGGATGTGCATGTTCATCTTGCCGACGATCTTGTTGCAGTAATCTATCTCGTCTTTGTCGACCGAGTACAGAATCACGATCATATCGTAGTCGTCATCGAAGCCCTGCTCCCGGGCGTGCCCCCCGGCCGCGTAAAGCGCGAACAGGTCGTGGGTATGCATCGAATACCCCAGCGACAGGTGAACATCTTGCGAGCAGAATTCGTAGAGCGAGTGCGTGTAGTTGTCGCAGAACTCGATGAACTCCGCGTCCGTTTGCTCACAGCCGGCTCCCGACATAGCCAGCAGGGCCACCCGGACGAACTCCAGGTCATAGTAATCGCCCAGACGCTCCAGCCGCTCGGGAAGGGACGACAGCGAGGTCAGGTCGCTGTACGAACCGTCCGTTATCTCCTTGAGCTTATCGTCGTGGTACAGGTTCCTGATGAAAACCGGGTACTTGTTGAGAATCTGATGAAAGTGCTGGCGAAAGAAATGGCTGCTCTGGAAGTGCACGTCGGCCAGCGTGTGAAGCTGGCGGTGTGCCGGCAGCAGGTCCGCCGACGCCGGCTTCTTGTCGGTCAGCCTCGCGAATTCGGCCAGCGAATCCCAGTCCAGAAGCGCCAGGAAACTGTTCAGGCTGTCCGGATAATTGATTAGCATATGGGCCAGCGCCGCGGAACTGTTCGGGAGCCGCCCGAGCCCCTTGATGAACAAGCGGCTGATCACGTCGAAAACCTCGCGGGCACTGTCGGTCTTGGCCTGACGGCCCAGAATCACCAGAAACCTCAGGACCGAAGAGGCATCGTACTCAATACCAGCCACGTAACCCTGGGCCACCCGGCGCTGAACGCGCTCCGGCAGGCGACGGAAGCTGTTTATGAACTCGTCGTAAAAAGGACTTCCTTCCCGGCTCAGCTCCCGGTGGAAATCGTCCCAGTACGTTATACCCTTGACGAAATTGGACGCCCGCACGAAATCCACCGCCAGGTTGCCCCGGAAGTGAAGACGCCCCTCGATGTCCCCGGAGAATACCGTCTGAAATATGGTCACCTCGCGCAGGTGCTGCCGCAAATCGTCGAGAAGCACGTCGATCGACTTCATGCTCTTTTCGAGTGATTCGTAGTAGTTGACCAGCATGACGTCCTTGGCCGTCACCACGCCCTTCTTCTCGAAACCGATTATGCGCGCTATGTTCGCCACCATCTCCGAGGTCCCCGGCTCGTTGAGCAGTATGTCCTCGTCTTGGGCCACCATGATCTGATAGAGGTGACGGAAAATTTCGAAGAAGCTCAGGGTCTCCTCGAGATCCTCATACTGCTCCCGGCGTTCAGGGCTCTTGAGCTTCAGGTCATCGATTATGTTCCAGGCGTTGGGCTTGTCGATACCATGCACCAGCTTGAGCGCCGACAGGAGACTCTTGATGGGACGCAGACCATCATCCTTCGGGTTAATCGTCTCCGGCGGTTTGAGCCGGGTCAGAAGAGAACGGATTTCACCCAGGATCCCGCGAAGGTATCCCTCGTGAAACCGGTTCTCTTTCTTCTTGGGATCGAAATAGAAACGGCTGGTGACTCTTTTCTTGAAATCTTCGAACAGGGACTGGCTGCCCAGGATGGTCGCCGCACCCAGCATCTCCGTAACGATAACGAAATCGTAAAGCCCGCGGTCGAGTATGTCTTCGTAATCTTCGATGGTGGCCGCCAGGCTGTGTTCGCCGACGTGCTCCGAGAGATGGAAATGAAGCCGTGTCGATTTCTTGAACATCTCGCTTGATAGACGGCCGATGGCGCGATTGAGAATCTCGGAGTCCTCTGAAGACCGCTGTATTATGCCCAGATCGATATCGTCCTGATCCGCTCGCGTCCCCACCCCCAGCATGGCGAACTCCGGCACCGCTTCGTCTTCGAAGAAAATGCGAAGCAGCCTTTCCATGTAGCACTTGGTGAGATTGCGAAACATCCGCCCGGCTTCCAGCATCAACCTCCTGGCCACCTTCCAGCGCTCGGGGCTGGTCGCCAGCTCCAGCTTGAAAATATCCACCATGCGCAGGTTCATATGGAGAAATTGAAGACCAAAGTAGCAACCCAGGAAATCCAGCTTTTCTTCTCTCGTTTTGGCGACTTCGAGAACCGTGTCCATCTCGCCCGGGACTTCCAGGGAGTACGTCCACAGGTGCACCTTGTCGCGGGTTCCTACCTGCTCCAGAGCCAGAGTCAGCTTGTCTATGTTTGAGGAGATGACGTGAAGATACTTGCGGTGGTAATTCCCCAGACTGGCGGTCCTGTCGGTCAGCCTGGCCAGCGGCTCCTTCATAGGTCCTCGCTCTCAGCCCGCAGGCATGGTCGTCGGAGCAGTTGGCCGTTCCTGACCAAAAAAACCGGCTCGGGTGAAGGCGGCGAAATCCGGGTGCGGCCCTGTCGTGACTGCCCCCCCGGCCTCATTTGAGTCCCTGTTCGGCTGCTGCCTTGAGCCCCGCCTCGAAAGCGCAAATGTAGATATCCTCGGACTTCTTTGGCACTCTGGCCAGGATAGCCTTGCGGATCGACTTTCTGTCGATTACCCCGGATACCGCCGCAAAAAAACCGAGTGCGACTATATTCACCATCCCCGGTCGACTGCAATCCTTCTCGGCTATCTCGCGGAAGGGTACCGTGTAAACCTTCCGGCCCTCCGGCTGATCACCCATGGTCACGTGGCTGTCGGCTACGATCGTCCCCTGATAGCCGATGTCACTGATGTTCTTCTCGTATGCCTCTTGGGTCAAAACCATCAGAAGGTCGATCGATTCGGCCCGGGGGTAGTCAATCGCTTCATCCGAAACGATGATTTCCGCCCGGCTGGCATTTCCCCGCGCTTCCGGCCCGTAGGAGCAGCTTTCGGCGGCATTCTTGTTGTCGTAAATAGCGGCTGCCTCGGCGAGTATCCGGGCCGCTTGGATGAGCCCCTGTCCGCCCGCTCCGCTGAATCTGATACAGTACCTGAATGCTGGTGCCATAGTCAAAGATTGGTGCCAATATTTCGGCAATTTGGATTTGGTTGCTCTAATCCAATATATAGCGAGGCTGCAGGCTCGGCAACCGCTAAAAAATGCGAGCCGTAACCGCCCGGCCGCTCGACCCGAGCTTCAGTGGGCAGGTCGACATCGCCGATCATGGCCGCGGCGGCATAATTTTGCGAATTCTTCTTGCGGAAGCGCAACCCCATTTGTTACATTGGTCTGTAACCAAAATTGGAACGTCGGTCGGACTGGGATCACAGCGTTTGGAGTCGTCATCAGAGCCGGCTAAGCTGGGAAGAAGCGCCTACAGAGCCGCCAGATGTCATTGTCTTGTGTGTCCTCTCTGTCGGTTTGGCAATAAATCAGCCAGCACATTACCAGTGGTAGCGAAAGAAAGATCATAATAGATATGATAAGGCCGCAAAAGCTCAAGTTTTGATGTGGCCAACGCGGAGGCCTTATATGAAATTCTGGAGAACCCCGTTAGATGTCGACAAACTTCAAATCCCTCGGGGTGAACTGCACATTATAAAGGAACGCTGTAAGGGCTGCGCTTTCTGCGTCCAGTACTGCCCCAAGGGCGTTCTTGAACTTTCCGACGAATTCAACTCCAAAGGTTATCACCCGCCAGTGGTTGTCAAACCGGGCGAATGCGTCAACTGCGACCTGTGCGAAATGCTGTGCCCCGATTTTGCTATTTACTGCCTGCGCACCGATGAGGGTGAGAAGGAGGTGGCCAATTGAAAGCCGACCCTAGCAACGTCCTGACCGGCTCCCATTATCTCGACGGCAACCACGCCAGTGCCGAGGGAGCCATTGCCGCCGGATGCAAGTTCTTCGCCGGCTACCCCATCACGCCTTCAACTGAAATCGCCGAGAGAGTGTCTCGCCGCTTCCCCCTTACCGGCGGCGTCTTTATACAGATGGAGGACGAACTGGCCTCGATGAACGCCATCCTCGGCGCCTCCTGGGGCGGCGTTAAGTCGATGAGCTGCACTTCCGGTCCGGGCTTCTCGCTCATGATGGAGAACTTCGGCCTGGGCATGATGCTGGAAACCCCCTGTGTCCTCGTTAACGTCCAGCGAGGCGGCCCCTCCACCGGCCTGCCCACCCTGCCCGGTCAGGCCGACATGATGCAGGCCCGCTGGGGCTCCCACGGCGACTACGAAGTGATCGCCCTCGCTCCCGATTCGCCCCAGGAATCGTTCGAACTGGCCATTCATGCTTTTAACCTCTCGGAAAAATATCGGATGCCGATCCTGATCATGACCGACGAATGCGTCGGCCACATGACGGAAAAGGTCGTTATCCCGTCAGCCGATAAGATCGACCTTATCGAACGAAGGTACACCGACAAGAAACCCGGCGAAGCCTGGCCCTTCGAACAGACTGAAGACCTGGTTTCACCCATGCTGCCCGTCGGCAAAGGCTACAAATTTCACATCACCGGCCTCACCCACGACTACCGAGGCTACCCCGTCATCAACGCCGAGGCCCAGCAGAAGAACGTCCAGCGCCTTGTTGACAAGGTGCGGCTCCATGCCCACGAGATAATCTGGCTCGATGAGAAGGATGTCGACGATGCCGACGTGGTGGTGATGTCCTACGGTATCTCCTCCCGGGTCGTCCAGCCGGCTATCGCCCGGGCCCGCAAAGAGGGCATGAAGATCGGCCAGATAAAGATGATTACGGTGTGGCCGTTTCCCGAAGAGCGCGTCCGCGAACTGGCCGCCAAGGTCAAGGCCCTGGTTATGGTCGAAATGAACTTCGGTCAGGTCTACCTGGAAATGGACCGCTGCGCTGCCGGCAAGTGCCGCACTTACCTCGTCGGGCACGCCGGCGGGACCGTTCACAAACCGGATGATATTTATAATACCATAAAGGAAGCCGCGAAATGAGTGCCAAAGTAGAGGAACTCGTCAAAGAAGAACATCCGATGGAAAGACTCCTTCGGATGGACCGCATCCCGCATATCTGGTGCCCCACCTGCTGGCTGGGAACGTAGGTTACGGCTCTTTCGGTGGCCCTGGAGCAGCTCCAGTTTGACCTCAAAAACGTGGCTGTCGTGTCGGGAATCGGATGAACCGGACGCGTGGCCGGTTACATGAAGCTCGATTCCTTCCATACCACCCACGGCCGGGCGCTGCCGTTCGCTCTCGGACTGCACATCGCCCGTCCCGACCTCAAGACGATCGTCTTCTCCGGCGACGGCGACATTGTCTCCATCGGCGGCAACCACCTCATCCACACCGCCCGCCGGAACGTCGATATGACCGTTATATGCGTTAACAATTTCATCTATGCCATGACCGGCGGCCAGGTCGCCCCCACCACCCCGCTTACGGCCAAGGCGGCCACCACCCCCTACGGCAACTGGGAACATCCCTTCAACCTGCCGCTGCTCGCCGCCTCCTCCGGCGCCGTCTACGTGGCCCGCTGGACCGCCCTCCACATCCGCCGCCTCACCACCGCCATCAAAGAGGCCATTTCGAAAAGGGGTTTTTCGTTTGTCGAAGTAATCGCGCCGTGCTCCACCCTGTACGCGCGCATCAATAAACTCGGCACCGGCCTCGATTTGATGAAATTCTATCACGACAACAGCGTCATCAAACACGGTGCCGACCTGAAAGAGATCGATATCGACTTCCAGTCGAAGATCGTCGTCGGCAAATTCGTGGATATCGAAAAGCCGACCTATATCGACTGCCTCAACGAAGGCAATAAGCGGGTATTTGGCGACAAATACAAACCATACGGAGTCAGCGATGGCGACAACTGAAATAAGAATCACCGGCTTCGGCGGCCAGGGGGTCATCCTGTGCGGTTACATCATCGGCAAGGCCGCCTCTATCTTCAACGAACAGCACGCTACGCTGACGCAGAGCTTCGGGCCGGAAGCCCGGGGCAGCGCCTGCAGCGCCCAGGTGGTCGTTTCGGACAGCCGCGTTCTGTATCCCTATGTCACCGCCC
>CP070777.1:278367-283987 GCA_020346225.1 Candidatus Zixiibacteriota bacterium
AGGGCCGGCATCAATTCGTATACCTTTTCTTTATCGCCGGCCTGGCAGGCCTCGCTGTACTGCTTGACCGCCGCTGCCAGTTCATCGCGACCCTTGACGAAGTTATCGGTCCTCTTTTCGGTTTTGAATACCATCTCAAGCTCGGCAATCGCCTTGAACGATTCATCGAACTTCGGTCCGGCAGCTATCAGGGCATCGTAATCCTTAGCCGACCAGCTGCTGTGCCAGGCCGGACCCAGGACGTGGTGAAACTGTTCGATTGCCTTGAAACCCTTTTCGGCGGCGCGCCGGGCCGGGCAACTGCTCTCGTCGGCACTGACTGTGGAAATCAGGACACCGATTATCAGCAACAACAACAGACAATTCTTCATGTTGTCTCCCTCGACTGAGACTATGAGTATTGTGACTTATTATAAACTTCTACAGATTTAGATGACGTTGGTTTCCTTGACCAGGGCGTCGCTGGTGAACCGATCCGGCGAGAAGTTGGCTATGTCTATCGATGGTTTCTTGCCGGTAAGAATCTCGGCCGTTACCAGGCCGGCTCCCGGGGCTTGCATAAACCCGTGCCCGGAAAACCCCGTCACATGAAACATCCCTTCAACCGACGGTTCGTAGCCGATAATCGCCTTATGGTCCGGGGTCGTTTCGTACAGTCCCGCCCATTCGTTGGCCATTTCGGCCTCTTCCATCCGCGGCATCAACTCCAGCGCCCGTTCGAGAATGGCGTCGGTGTAATCGGGATCTATCGAGATATCGAACGAGGGCTTGACCTCTTTATCGGCCCATCCCAGCAGCATTCCTTTTGATTCCTTGTGGCAGTACAACCCGGAGCGAACATCGACCACCATCGGGAAAAACGGCTGAACCCAGTCAAGCTCGCCGGTTGTGACGATCTGTCTTTTAATCGGCTCCACCTTGACTTTAGCGCCTACCATCTCGCCAATCAGCTTGGCGTGGGGACCGGCGCAATTTATCACCAGCGGCGTGCTGATATTGCCCTTGGCGGTCTGGACCTCGGTAATCTTTCCGTTCGCGGTCGCTATACCGGTCACTTCGGCTTCAAAAGCTATTTCAACACCCATGGCCCGGGCGGCGTGGTCGTAACCGGAGAGAAACTCGTGCGGGTCGCCCAGTCCGTCATCTTTACAGAATGTGGCAAACTGGACCTCATCGAGCGCAACGTTGGGGGCGTGTTGAGGTATATCTTCGGGCTTGAGCCACTGCGCTGGGAGACCGACCGACTGCCACATTTCGAAGTTCTTCTTGAAGCTGGCCACTTCCTCGTCGCTACGGAGAAGGAACATATAGCCAACCTGGTCAAAGAGGGCTTCGTGACCGGTGTCTTCCTTGAACGAGACGAACAGCTTTTCTGAGAGCATCGACATTTCGACATTGTCCTTGGTGGCAAACTGGGCCCTGATACCTCCGGCCGCCTTGGAGGTGGCCCCGGCGCCCAGGAGGGGCTCTTTTTCGACCAGGACGATATCGCCGTATTTTTCCCTGGCCAGGTAGAAAGCCACTGCCAGCCCTATGATTCCTCCGCCTATTATGACCGCATCAGCTGTATTTCGCATTATATGTACCCCGTGGTGGCTATCCGTCTCAAGTGAACTTTTTCACTAAGCCAAGTTAAGAAAATCGGCCCTAAAGTCAAGCGGATTGGCCGTTTTTGTCAGGCGAGTCTTCGTAGTAGGGAAGAACCCGATAGTGGTTCTGCCGTACTCCAATCACGCGGTCCGTTTTCAAGTCATTCCTGCGAAAGCATGGACCCATCTTCCTAAGGCCGCAGGCACACGCCGCGGCGAGTGCCTACGGGTGCTCACACCCGTCATTCCACCTTCTCAAGTCATCCCTGCGAACGCAGGGACCCATCTTCTCTCAAGTCATTCCCGCGAAGGCGGGAACCCAGAGAATCAAGCCCCGCGCTCTCAAGCGCGTCATTCCGGTGAAGGCCGGAATCCACGAGTTTGTCGAAACCTCCCCCTCCGCGGGGCCTCTATCGAGCAGGGGATTTCGACCTACGATTGGATGGCGGGTTCGAAGACGGACCCGCCCTACAACGCCCTTTCGTAGGGGTTCAAAATTTTGAACCCCTACTACGTCCCTTCATTTTTTCTACAAATATTCCTCTTTTTGTAAATTGGCATCGGTTGGTGTAGGGACAGAGGCTGAAGTATGTCTAAGATTTCTCGAAAGACTCGAAATGATCCCGCGAAAGGCGGGACGAAGACGCATGAAGAAGGTCGATACGACTCACAACCCGCCGCAGTCAAAGAGGCACCCAAAAACCAAAAAATGAGGAAACGAATTGAAATGCATAAGTGAATGCCACACAAAGCCGTGACCCCGGTTAATTGGTCGTGGATTCCAGCTTTCGCTGGAATGACTGAGAAGGCGGCCGGTGAGTCTATTCCCACCGCAAGCGGTGGGGCACCCATGTGCTCATCCCTACGGGCAGGGGACGGGGGCGGGGCCGCCACGCCACAGGTAGTCGATCAGGTAATCCAGGTCGAGTACATCGGCCTGGCCGTTGTTGTCAGCATCGGCCTCCTCCAGACACTCCGGCTCGCTCCCGGATCGGTACAGGTATTCGATAAACATATCAACATCGAGCACATCGAACTGACCGCTCCGGTCAATGTCACCGCGCCTGGCACAACAACTGCCACCCGAACCGATACCGAAATTGAGAATGATACCTACTTCGTCGATGTTCAAGTTGGAAGTAGCACAATCAAGGTCGTTGTCGCCATCGAAATCAAAGGCGACGAGCGCACTGGGACCGGCCCCGACACCGTAATTGGTCGCGGGCTCGAAAGTGGCATCGCCGTTATTGAGAAACAAGGATATATCCCAGGTGTCCCGGTTGGCAAGAGCCAGGTCGTTATCACCATCATCGTCAAAATCGGCCGCGACAATCCAATGCGGTACCCGCCCGGCCGGATAATAAACCGGCGGCTGGAAGGTTGCGTCGCCATTGTTAAGCAATACGCAGGCATGGCCGGGATAGGGATGAACGTAACTGGCTGTGATCAGATCCAGATCGTTATCGTTGTCGAGATCGGCGACGGCAATATTTTCATTGCCTCCGGCCGGGATCAAAATGGGGGGCTGGAAAGTCCCGTCACCATTGTTTAGCAGTATCGAGGCGACGTTGAAAGCGCAGCAAACGGCTATATCCTTCGAGCCGTCGCCGTCCAGATCGCCAACCGCCGCATACTTTGGGTCGCCTGTGGTGACATAGTCCACGGCGTCCTGGAAAGTGCCGTCGCCGTTATTGATAAGGACCGATACCGTGTTGCCGAGCCGGTTGACGGTGACAACATCGTAATGACTGTCGCCGTTAAGGTGGCCAGAAACAACTGAATAGGGCTCCTGACCGGTTTTGTATTTGATGCCAGCCGGAAACGTGGCGTCACCATTGTTCGCAAAATAGGAAATGTTATCCGAACCGGCATTGGACGTGACAATGTCATAGTCGCCATCGCTGTCGAAATCGGCGGTGGTGATTCCGCGGGGATTCATGCCGGTTTTGTAACTGTTAAGGCCGGTTAAGGTGGAGTCGCCGTTGTTACGGACGATGGTAAACTCACCGTCTATGTAATTGGAGCTGGCCAGGTCGACATTGCCATCGTTGTCGAAATCGGCCGCGCAGAGGTCGGTGGGGGCATTGCCCACTTCACAGTTTATGTTCAAGTGAAAGGTTCCGTCACCGGGATTGAGCAGAACCGAGAAGTTGTTGGCATACTCGCCGAGAACAACCACGTCCTCGTCGCCGTCGCTGTCAGCATCGGTGCAGATGATACAGCTCATGGCGGCGGTGCCGTCATAATTGACAAACGCTCCGAAGGTGCCGTCACCGTTGTTTTTGAGCACGCAGACTTTCGAGGCAGCGATAACAAGATCGCTGTCACCGTCGTCATCGACATCGGAAGTAGTCACATCGATGGAATACGGGCAGATATCGTAGTAGACCGGGGCCTGGAAGGTGCCGTCGCCGTTGCCCAGGTAGATCGCGGCGTTATCGTCCCGATTGCTGACAGCCACCAGGTCCGGGTTGCCATCGGAATCAAAGTCGGCGGATGAGATACCCACCGGGACCTCGCCGGACGGGTAGTATCGAGCCTCCTGGAAAGTGGCATCGCCGTTGTTGAGCAGAACGGCGATATTGTCGGTGTACGAGTTGGCGAAAGCCAGGTCCGGGTCGTTGTCGTTGTCGAAATCGGCCGATGTCATGGTGGTGGGATCGATATCAACGGCGTAGTTCGCCGGGGCGGCAAAAGTGGCGTCACCGTTATTGAGCAGGATAGAAACCTCGTCCGAGCCAAGATTGGTCACAGCCAGGTCGATATCCAGATCGCCATCCAAATCGGCCGCCCAGATGGCGTGCGGCCAGACTGCGGCCGCATAGGTGACCGCCGGGGCGAAGGTGCCGTCGCCGTTATTGAGCAGGACCGATATATCATCACCAACACCGGTAGCGACAGCCAGGTCGTTGTCGCCATCGCCATCGAAATCCTCGGCACACAGGCACTCGGGGGATTCACCCCCGGCGAGGTAGTTGACGGCCGGCTGGTAGGTGCCGTCGCCATTGGCGATGAACACCGACAGATCGGCCGAGTACATATTGGCTACGGCAAGGTCGGGCAGTTCGTCGCCGTCGAGATCGGCGGCAACAACCCAGTAGGGATGGTTGCCGGCCAGAAAATTGACCCGGGCGTCAAAAAGCGGCTCGAGAGCATAGCCCACCGTGGCTACCAGAAGCAGTGATAATGTCACAATCGGAAAGAAAAATCTCTTCATCGCAAAGGTCCTCTATTTAGATTTGCCGATCACAGTTGTGCTACCCTGAAACGAGAAGTCCGCCCTTATTGATTAAGGTGAACTCCGGAACGCAACATTTGAGAAGACATTATGCTTCTGTTACGGGCAGCCAACAAGGTACCTGCGGTTAACATTCGAAACAACGATACAGATTATTCCCGTATACGGACGGCGAGACATCGTGTTTCAAAGCTCATCCGACACCGCCGTTTGACCGGGCGGCGCGGCATGAGCCGCTCTCGCATTAATCTGTCACCCGGCTTCGTTCAGGTGAGTACGTTTTGAAATTATTACCCGGAAGTCCGTTTCGGGGCTGGACCGACAGACAATAGTATACTCAATCAACCACGTTTTGTCAACGGAATTGGCGTTTACCAGGGAACATGAAAGGCAAGACGGAACTTCAATCGCGGAGCGCTCTCTTTCCGGCCTCATTACGTCCTGGATGTCGCCGAACACGTCGGTTAACTCCAGACCATACAGTTGGATGTGGTCTTCCCGATCGCCACGATGGACGGTGCCGCGGCGGGGAGAATCACCGGCCGCTGTCAGGTTTCTCGTCGTCGCCGACCGGGAACACCCCTCGCCCGCTTGCTTTGCACCCGCAATAGTGTATATTGTGGCAAAGGCGGTCATGCCGGACCGCCAAACCGCATCCGCTCCGCGGGCAGGCGAGAGCGAACGTGACCGATACTTGCAGCGGAGTGGTTGAACTGGAAAACCGATAGCAGATTGCCGGGTCGACTGAGTTTCGGCAGCTCCGGCTCAGGCGGAAACAACTTCATGGCTCCTC
>CP070777.1:284087-300265 GCA_020346225.1 Candidatus Zixiibacteriota bacterium
AAGGGCCGCCTTAATGCCGTTTACGATATTGACGCCGGGGACATTGGGTTTGGTCCCATAGGCGTTCGTGACGTCGTCGGCGGGACGCGGGTTTTCGTCAAAGCTGAAAAGCTCAACATCTTTTTCCAGCCAGGGCGGCGTGGTGGGTTCGTTATAGTTCCGCAAAATGACGGTGGGCTCGTCTTTGCGAAGCGAAGCTGCATACTCTTCCATGCTCTGCACGGCCGGAACAATTTTTTTCAGTTCCTCGATTTCCATGTACATTGTGGTGCCCCTCTTTCATTCGATTTCTTCACACGCTTTCTGTTTTCAGCTACCTACGGGGTTTATTTCTCATAGACATCACCTCCCCGCGACACACGGGCTTGCGGATACCCGAGAGACCGGGGGCGTGGCTCCAGGCATAGCCATCGTCGTTTTTGCGCCGTCGCGGCCAAAGAGACAGCCTGCCGACATTGGAGCGACTACCCACCCTTTTGTTGCTCGACGTCAACGGCATTTCGCGCAGCACGCGCGGCATCACCGCGCCTGTTTGCGACAGCGCCGTTCGTCGAGCAGGCTCTCGGCCTATTGATGTTTCAACAGAGCCTGAACAAGCCGACTGGAGAAGCCGGATTGCCCGGTCCGTTCAACAGCTATGTCCCCAGGCAGAGAGTATCACATGAAATGTGTTTATGATGTAGCCCCCCCGCCCCAACAGTGATTATCGTCGTGCAGAAAAATGATATTTGCAGGGCGGAATGCAACGCCCAAAAAACCTAGTGGACAAACCCAAGAAAACCCGGTTGATCCGACCTGTCAAGAGATTTCTCCCGGCCGACCGTTGCGGCCGATGGGCGACCTGCGATTTCGTTGGATGGGTCGCCAGACAGGATGGGTTTAGTGAATGTAGATAAGCCGGCGCCGGTAGTCGACCGTTATTTTCCACCGATAGAAAAAGCTGGCTCCCAAAAGACCGTAGAACTCACTGTCGGACACCGACTGTCTCAGGTTGGAGTGGTCCATCACGACCACCTGCACATCGCTCGAGGCGACGCCGGAATCGGTGCCCAGGGCAATGCTGCCGACCATGATCTGCCGGGACTCATCCGGTGCGTATCCCAACATTTCGGCCAGAGGCGGTTCGATGGTCGTGTGCGAGGCGCAGAAGTCGAAGATCATGGGGGCCTTAACGGTATCATCAAAGACGACGTCCACCAATATGACATGTCCGTCCTGTCGAAAGGGCACCACGGCCGCCGCGTCGCCGCCGGCAATGAAGTCCGGTTCATGAGAAATCAGTTCCATGGTTCGGCCGGGGTAATCGACGGTAACATAGAAGCGTCTAAGGATATCGAATCCAATCAGGCCATCGGGGCGGTATCCGCCCGGCTTACCTCCGAGCCTGGCCATGTCGACAGCGGTGGCCGTCAAATTGTAGAGTGTCTCGCGCTCGCTCACGCGGAGAGATCGAAGGTGGACGGCTGCGGCTTCCGACGAGCCCTCGATTCCGGCCACGCGGGAATTTTCCGAAGTGGGGCCGAGCTTGAGACCGTTTTCTTCGGCGAACTGGCGGTCGATATAGAGGCGGTCGGCGCCGGTGTCGATGCCGAAAGTGCCTTTTACGAGGCCATTTACAGTCACCTCGATTTCGACCAGCCCCCGGCTCGGCTCGAACGGGACGGGCCGAGCCGAAACTGCAACAGCAATAACGGACAAGATAAGATGATACCTGGCGCGATTAATTGCAGACATACTGTATTAATCGGCAGCAGAGAGGCCGGTCTTGAAGAATCAAACTCGCGCGGTCAGGCGGCCATTTCCGAGCGGCGGCGTACGAACACAATCAGGGTGCCGAGAAGAATCAGAGTGGTGCCGATCCAGACCAGGTTGATGATGGGTTTTCTGGTGATATCCAGAATAAGGCGGTCGGCCGGGCCGGTATCAACCAGGCCGGGAACAGCCAGTCCGACGGCTCCCTGATCGGCGATTATCTGAGTGATGGTCATGGTGTACTGTTTCTCGTCGCCGAAGACGGCGGGTACGGGGACGGTGTGCTGGTGGTCAGCATCGCTGGTGACCTGCAGACCGGGGCGCAACGTATCGACCCGGTCACCGCGGCTGACCTGAATTTTTGCCGTAACGGTCATCTCCGGATTGGTTCCGTGAGAGCCCATTTCGAAGTCGACGAACGTAAACGAATAATCTCCGATCGTTTCGGTTTCGCCTCTGGCCAGCACCAGACCGTTGCCGCCACCGAGAGGCTGCACCTGTTCGGGTGAGAAATAGAGATCGTAGAGGAGACTGCGGTCTATATAGGGTTTTCTGAAGACGCCGTTGAGACGCTCCGAGAAATAGAGCTGCGGGTTGACCTCGAAGGTTTCACCGCCGCGTTCAAAGGCGAGCCGGAGTTTGTTTTTCGGCACGGATATATCGCTCTCCATACCCAGGTAGGAAACGGCCAAGTCATACACCCGGTCCTTCTCGCCCCTGGGCAGAACCAGTTTCCGGTCGACGGCAAAGGCCGACGACGCCAGGACGCCAATAAGCATAAGCCCGAAGCCGAGATGAGTGAGCTGGCCGCCCATGATTTTCCAGCGGCCGGGCAGGAAACTGGACAGAGAAATCAGGTTGGCGACAACCGCCATGGCCGCCGCGCCGAAGAAAAGCAGGTAAGTGTAGTCGGCGACACCGAGGGCGGCGCTGACAACGATAGTAATAACAAAGACGATTACCGACGGGGCGATTGATTTCAGAAGGTCCGGTTTGAAAAAGTACATGACCAGACCGGTGATCACGACGGTGAAGACCGCGGCAAACAGAACGGTGGTTTTCAGTAACAGAAAGAAGACACCGAAGCCCACCGCGGCCGACAGCAGCGCCGCCACGGCCAGTTTTTTCTTCCAGCCGCGCGGGACGAAATTGTTGTAGTTCAAGAAAGGAGACACCGTCAACAGCAGCGAGAACATTATGGCAAACGGCAGGGCGAAATCGTTATAAGTAGCCAGATCAGCGGCCCGTGGCGTGTCGCTCATAAGACCTGACAGGATGGGCAGTGAGGTCCAGAACAGCACCACCACCGAGAAGATAAACAGCAGCGTCATGCCGGCAAACAAGATGAACTCCCGGTTGTAGAAGTTGTATTTGAGCGGCACGTGTCCGGTCCGGGTGACCCTGGTCAAGAACAGAACCAGCGTGAAAAGCAGATAAAAGACCAAGAAGCCGACGAGGTACTGGTTGATGCCCAGGTCGACGAAGCTGTGGACGGAGAAATCGGCGAGCACGCCGCTTCGGGTGAGGAAAGTGCCGTAAACGACCAGCACGAACACAAATGACGTGAGGAGCATATTGGTTCTTCTGAGGGCACCGGTGCGCTTTTCAATCACGAGACCGTGGATCAGGGCCAGGGAGGCGAACCAGGGGATGAACGAGGAGTTTTCGACGGGGTCCCAGGCCCAGTAGCCGCCCCACCCCAGAGTCTTATAGGCCCAGTAGCCGCCCAGGATATTGCCAGCCGCCAGCATGAGGGCGGTAACGGCCGCCCACGGAAAAACTTTCTTAAGCCATGCGGAATAATCATTGATGATGAGGGCGGCCATAGCGATGGCGTAGGGGACGGCCGCCATGGCGTAGCCGACAAAGATGACCGGCGGATGAATGACCATCCAGGGATCCTGCAGAAGCGGGTTTAGCCCGGCGCCTTCGGTGGGATGGAAATCCATGAGCGCAAACGGCGAAAGCTTGAGCAAGATGGCGAGGAAGAAAAGGTTCACCGAGGTATAGACGACCATACCGTAGAGGCGATACTGTCCGCCGCGTCGCAGGATGATATAGCCGAAGAGGGCGCTCATAAACAGCCACAGCAGGTAGGTACCCTCCTGGCCGCCCCAGAAAGCCGAGAGAAGATAGAGAAACGGCAGGGTGCTGTCGGAATACTCGTAGACGTACTTGATATCAAAATTGTGAGTGAAGAACAGAAAGAAGAGGTAGGCTACCGCCAGGGTAATGAAAATGGTAAAGAAACTGTAGCTGCTGCGGGCGAGGTGCTCCAGAGCGGTGCGGCCGCGCGCGACCAAGAAGAAGGAGACGCCGGCCAGAGCGTTGAAGACAAAGCCGAGCAGAATCAGCAGATCGCCGGGTACGTTGTCAGCCATGATTATATGGAACCCTCCTGGGCCTCGTCGTGCTTTCGCGGATCCTGATACTCGCCGCCTTCGCCCTGGTACTTGGACGGGCACTTGACCAGCATCTGCTCGGCAACAAAATACTCACCTTCGCTCTTGCCCTTGAGCACCACCGAGGTGGCCTGGTCGAAGTTGCCGGGCACGACGCCATAGTAGACGACATTCATCGATTCAGCGGCGGTTTTGTCGGGAGCCTCGGCATCGTAAATAGCGAACTCCAGCCGCGATCTTTCGGCGCTGTAAACCACCCGGTCGAAGTCAATCTTCCCCATCACCTGAACGGTCCTGGTGGCGCGGGACGCTTCCCCTATGGAAACGTACTGGACGGTCGTCTTGAGAAAGGCTGACGACCCCCAGATCAGAAAGAGGACAATGATAACGCCCCCGATGATGTATTTAGCCTTCACTTAGTCTTCTCCTCAATTTTCTTTACCCGTTTGTCGAGTCTCAGCAGATACAAGAACAGGCCGATCCACACGACCAGCGTCACTATAAGTGCAACATAATTGCCGTCCATTCAGTCCTCCTGTTCCATCCGGAACCTTTCGACGACCCGCACCCGTCGGGCCAGCGAAAAGATCCAGAGGTACAAAACGGTAAACAGGGCCAGCGAAGAAAAGAAGATGGCACGCACGGCAGGCCCCATGGTAAAGCGGAGGTTTTCGTTTACAACGGAATCCTCCGGATGCAGCGATGGCACGATGCGCGGAACGACGAAAATCAGGAAGGGAACGGTAACAAAAGCGAAGATGGAATACACGGCCGAAAGAGAGGCTCTCCTTTCCTCGACCTCGACGGCTCCGCGCAGGGCAAAATACGCCCCGTAGATAAGCAATAAAATGAATATGGAAGTTTCGCGGGGGTCCCAGTTCCAGAACGACCCCCAGGTGACTTTGGCGAAAATCGAGCCGGTGATGGTGGCCAGCAGGCAGAAGACGAAACCCAGGCCGGCGGCCACCACAGCCTTGTCGTCTTCAGCCGGCCGTCGGTACATCAAGTACCTGATCGAAAAGACCATGGACATGGCAAAGGCCAGGACGCATATCCAGGCCTGCGGGATGTGGTAATAGAAAATGCGGCTGGCCGAGCCGATCTGGGCCTGCGGCATGGGCGTTACGAAGCTAAACACGATTACGGCCGCCATGGCCATGAATATCAATATTTTCCACCACATGAGTCGAATCTTCAACGCCTATTCAAATCAGAGCACCAATTATACAGCGAAACAGCATAAAAGCAACAAAGTTCAGCCATTTGGCCATTTTTCCCTATGGGCGGTCACTCCTGCCATACGAACTTGAAAAGGAGCACGGAAGCGGTAATCATCACCACGGCATAGGCCGTCAGGAACTGCAGTTCGGCCGAGACGGAGGTGAAAGTCAGGCCGTCGAAAATCTTCTCGGTGGCGGCGGTCAGGGTTATCAAAAGGGGCACCAGAATGGGAAATGACAGGACCGAGAACAGGGCGCCCTTGACCGAAGCTTTGGCGATAATGGCCGCAACCAGCGTGGTGGCTCCGCACAGGCCCAGCACGCCCAGCACGAGCACCACCACAAAGCGGCCCACGTTGCCGGCAGGGGCATCGGTAAAAATGAAAAACAGCGGCGTGATGATGACAACCATGACGGACAGGAGCGTCAGGTTGAAAAACAGCTTACCGAGATAGATGGCGTCGGGATCGGCGGTAAGACGGAGAGCCAGGGCGGTACCCGATTCCTCCTCACGTATGAAGACCTGGGCCAGGCCGGACATGGCCGAGAAAAATATGATGATCCAGAACAGAGCGGCGAGCAGCTTGGGCGAGAGACCGCTCTGGCCGAGCGAAAAGGAGACCACGGCGAGAGTGGTGATGCCGAACATAAGGATGGCATTGAGCCCGTAGCGGGTGCGCAACTCAAGGCGGATGTCCTTGGCGTAGACGGCGAAGGTCCTACCCGCCAAGCCGGCAGATTTGCTCGGCAAGACCCACCTCCTGTGGTTCATTGGTGGCGATAACGACGATGCTGCTTTGTCTTCGCTTTTCGATCAGCGCCCGGATCATTTCCCTGCCCTGCTCATCGAGGTTAGAGCCCGGTTCATCGAGAAACAGAAAATCGGGGTCACCCAAAAGGGCCACGGCGTACTTAAGGCGCTGCTTCATCCCCGACGAATAACCGTCAACGAGATCATGGCCGCGGCCTTCGAGACCGACTCCGGCCAGCAATCCATTTATTTCTTTGCCGGTGACGCGGTGACCGCCCACGGTGCAGAAGAAACGCAGGTTCTCTTCGGCAGTCAGGTGATCATAGAGATTCAGATATGGGGCGACGAAGGAGAGACGGTTTCGAATAGTCGTTTCGTCCATCGGTCGGCCGTCCTCGGCATACTCGACCCTCCCGCGGGCCGGCCGAAGGAGCGAGACGAGGACTTTGAGCAGAGTCGATTTGCCGGAACCGTTGGGGCCGACGACGGCCAGAGACTGTCCGGTGTGCAGCTGGAAGTCGATGTCGGAAAAGACCTTCCGCGCGCCGAAGCGCTTGGCAAGCTGGCTCGCTTTTAGGGTATACATTACCGGCAATTACTAAAAACAGCGGGATAAATCAAGTTAAAAGACAGGCCAATGCCTGACTCAATTCCCTGTCGCGGGTTCCTGCGGTGCAGGCAGGATTCTTCTCACTGGAACCGTGTAGCGAATTCGGGGATTCTCGACAATATCGAAAGAGAAGGACCTGTTGAATTCGATGCCGGCGCTCTCTTTGGCCACGGTCACGACTCCTTCGGCGGTCTGCCCGGGTTCGATTTTGTCGGGCAGGGTGACCTGGAAGGTGGCCGAAGGCTGGTCGATGACCCGCAGGACGACGGCGCGGTCACCGACATTTTCGATCAGAAACAGAGCGCGCTGATTTTGCCGGCCGGGGTTGTGCGGGATGTCGACCGGGTAGGGCGTGAGGCGCAGAGGATGCATCGTTTTTGCATCGGAGAGCACCTCGGCTTTTATATCGATGTAGATTTTGTCGTCGGAGGCATTGGTGAGCAGATAGGGGCGTTTGTGCACCTGACCGGTGAAGGAACGGGTGGAGAAAATAATCTCCAGGGAAGTGCTGTCGCCGGGAGCCAGCAGCGAGTCTTTCAGAGGCGCCCGGGTGCATCCGCAACCCGGCACCACTTCAGTGATTTTCAGGGGAGCATCACCGGTTGACCTGACCCAGAAGGTATGGGTGACGGTGGAATGCTGCATGGTCTTACCGAAGTTGAAGGTACCGGGCGCGATTTCTATGGCGGGGCCAGCCAGGACAGGCGCGGCGCACGTAACAATGACCGCGAGCCACAGTTTCGGTCTTACGCCATATCTGTACATATTCCCTCCGTGGAAGTCGCCCCGACCGCCGAAAGGCGGTCGAAGTGCTACGAAATCAGGTCGAACAGTCTCCCCCATCGCACTTTCTGAACGAAATGAACAGCATTAAATATAAACAGGCGCGGCACCGACAGCGGGTCGGTGACGGTGACCTCGGGTGACGGATACCTGGAGTCGTCCCAGGACCAGTGGACCAAAATGGCCTCGCCGAGGATCAGCTCGTAAGGCACGACGCCCCAGTAGCGCGAATCGAAGGAGTTGTCGCGGTTGTCACCCATCATGAAGTAGCAGTCATCGGGGACGACATACGGCCCGAAGTTGTCGCGGCTGTCAAGGCCCCCGGGCTGACGCGGCTCAACAACTATCCTGCCGTCGGGGGTGTTGCCGCCGTATTTGCCGTGCTCGGGCAGCTCGACCAACTTGCCGTTGACAAAAAGCAACTTGTCTTTCAATTCGACCGTATCGCCCGGGCCGGCCACGCAGCGCTTGATATACTTGGTGACGCCGTCCTGCGGCCATATGAAGATGACGATGTCACCGGGTTCGGGCCGACCTATGGCCGGGAACCGCCAGTTAACCAGAGGCAGCCGGGCGCCATAGGCGAACTTGTTGGCCAGGAGGAAATCGCCCACCAAAAGCGTATCCTCCATCGACTGAGACGGAATCTTGTAGGCTTCGACGATCGAAGTCTTGATGACGATAGCCAGGATAACGGCAATGAAAATCTGCTTGAAATTATCCCAGAGAGATTCTGTTAAACTTGGTCTGCTCATAGCGGTATTCGTATTGCTCCTGTCATTCGGCCTTTTTATCTGTTCTTCTACTATTATACTGTTTTTCCGGCGCGATGATTCGTTTCCCGGCCAAAACCATGTATTACAACCCGCTTCTTACAATCCCCTGATGACCCTGAGGATGTCGTTATATGTGACGATGAGAATCAAGCCCAGCAGCAGCAACAGGCCGACCTGCTGGGCGACCACCCGTGCCCTGATGGACAGCGGCGAACCCTTGGCCTTCTCCAGAGCCAGGAAAATCAAATGGCCGCCGTCGAGAACAGGTATGGGCAGAACGTTGAGCACGGCGAGGTTGACCGAAAGCAGGGCCATGAAGAAGAACAGGCTGGCGGCGCCTTTGCGGGCTTCCTTGCCGGATTGCTGGGCGATGAAGACCGGTCCGCCGATCATTTTGGCGGAAATCTCCCCGGCCAGAACTTTTTTGATGAATTTGACGGTTTCCCAGACAATAACGTGGGCCGTCACGAAGCCCTGTGAAATCGACTCAAAGAATCCATACCGCTCGTACCCGATGACTTTTTGACTGAAACCGATTATTCCGACGGTGTCTATCTTGCCGTCAAGGGTAGGGACTTCCTGCGTTACGGTGGTCATGGCGGCGCTCACGGTATCCCCGTCGTGAATCCAGGTCAAATCAAGCGATTTTTCGACGACGCGGTTGATCCGGACCCGTAAGGAATCGAACTCGGAGACCGGCTCGCCGTTGATGGCGATAATCTGATCGTCAACCCGAAGCCCGGCGTTTTCGGCCGGACCGCCGCGGGTCAGTTCACCGACCAGTACGCGGCTGTCATCGAACAGCGGTCTGCCGGAGAACAGGAATATACCTATAAGCAGGGCGATGGACAGAGTGTAGTTCATAAAGGGGCCGGCAAAGATGACGGCGGCACGCTGGCCGACCGGCCGGGACATAAATTCATTGGGCGATCCGGAGGGTTCGTCGGCCGGGTTGTCGCCGGCCATCTTAACGTAGCCGCCGAGGGGAATGACACCGATGCAGTATGTGGTTTCGCCGTATTTGCGGGCGAATATGTTCGGCGGGAAGCCCAGTGAGAAGCGCTCGACCCTGATGCCGACTTTCTTGGCCACCAGGAAATGTCCCAGCTCGTGGATAAAGATAAGGATACCGAGGACAAAGACGAATGAGACGAATGTCAACAACATGGCAGTTTCTCAACCAGCTTTCGGGCCCGTTGCCGGGCGTTTTTATCCGCACTGAGAATATCGTCCAGATTGGGTTCTGACACAACATTGAAATCACTGAGAACTTTTTCGATGATTTCGGTGATCTGCGAGAATTTCAGGCCGCCCTCCAGGAAAGCGCCGACGGCGATCTCGTTGGCGGCATTGTACGCAGCCGGGGCGGTGCCGCCGATTCGGGCAACATCGAAGGCGATCGGGAGGGCGCGAAACTTCTTGAAATCCGGCTCCTCGAAAGTCAGTTCAGCAAGACGGCCGAGATCGAGGGTGCCGAAGTCGGATTCTATTCTTTCCGGCCAGAAAAGCGCGTAGGTTATGGGCAGCCGCATGTCGGGACGGGACATCTGGGCAATCACGGAGGAATCGATGAATTCGACCATGGAGTGAACGATTGACTGGGGATGGATGACCACCCTGATTTTTTCGAGCGGCATGGAAAACAAGATCGCCGCTTCGATGACCTCCAGTCCCTTGTTGACCAGGGTGGCGGAGTCGATGGTAATCTTGGGGCCCATCTTCCAGGTGGGGTGGCTGAGCGCCTGTTCGACGGTAATCTCGTCAAATTTATCCAGAGGCAGCCGGCGGAAGGGGCCGCCGGAGCCGGTGATTATTATCCGCCGAATTTCGTTTTCCCGGCCGCAAGCCAGCGCCTGCCAGATGGCTGA
This sequence comes from Candidatus Zixiibacteriota bacterium, assembly GCA_020346225.1. GTDB lineage: Bacteria > Zixibacteria > MSB-5A5 > GN15 > FEB-12. The sequence continues at coordinate 294,250 of CP070777.1, forward strand.
GTGTTCGGAATCGACAGGCAGTATTTTTGCGCCGGTGGTTTTCATCAGGGGAGCGAAGAGAGGCCCGCCGCAGACGAGCGACTCCTTGTTGGCCAGAGCCAGCGCTCTGCCCTTCCTGACTGTTTCAAGAGAGGCCAGCATACCGGCGGCGCCGACGACGGCATTGACGACCATATCCACACCGTCGAGGGAGGCGAGACGGACCAGATCCGTCTCCCCGGCCAGAATTTCCACCGGTTCGTCGCGCAGACGGTTTTTCAGCTCGAGGCTCTTTTCGCGGTCAACGAGGCACAGGTACTGCGGCCTGAAGGCATGATACTGCTCGACGAGCAGATCGACATTGGAGAAGGCGGCCAGAGCACGAATGACAAACCGGCGAGGGTGTTTCGAGATAACTTCGAGGGTGGCGCGGCCTATCGAGCCGGTGGAGCCGAGCACTGTCAGATTTCGCACAGTCATACCACTTTATAACGGATGCGGCGGCACTCTGTTCCAAGAACCGTCGACACCATAGCAAGAGGCGGGATGTGCGTTATGCCGCGGCAGGAGGCGAGGGATTTTCCACAGCATCATAATATCTCGTTGCCCTCGGCATCGGAGGTGTAGACGGTTCTGAGATAGACGGGTTCTTTCGGCCTCGATATTTCGGTTGGGTCGAAGGGGTTGACGACACATTCCACCAACGTCATTTTGTGCAGGACATCGTACCCCCTGATGAGATGCCCGAAGACAGTGTACTTGCCGTCGAGACTCCTGGTCACGGCATTTCGCGCGAGGCAGATGTAGAACTGGCTGGAGGCGGAGTTGGGGTCACGTCCGCGGGCCATAGCCAGCGTTCCCTCGCGGTGCGGCAGGTCACTCAACTCGGCCTTGAGGTAATAGCCGGCGCCGCCACTACCGTTGCCCAGCGGATCCCCGCCCTGAACCATGAACTGCGGGATAATGCGGTGGAAGGTCGTGTTGTCGTAGAAACCTTCCGCAGCGCGAGCGAGGAAAGAGTCGACATGGGTCGGGGCAACATCGCGGTAAAGCTCAAGGGTCATGTTGCCGTAGTCGGTAACCAGCGTGACAAAAGGGTTGTCGTCGCTGCGAACGGGGTGACGGATGGCGGCCAGGCTGTCGGAGAGGTTGGCGGGAGTGGAGTCGGCTACATTTTCCGTTTCGTCCCTGGCGGTTTCTTCCTTCTTGGAGCAGCTCATCACCGCGGCCAGTGACACGGCAACCAGGAGCAAAAAGGCTATTTTCCTCATGAAGGATATTCCTGCATAGCTAAGAAGCATTCGTGTTCGCGCGAATATATCGCTTGTCCACCGGGCTGTCAAGATGGAAAGCCGGTGTCGCCGCGCGCCGTTCACGGTCGGAAGTAGTACTTCACGGCGGCGCCAAGATTGAGATACCTGGGTCTTTTATCGGACGCAGCGACGATCCACTCGTTGACCGATGATACGGTTATCACCGAACGGTTATCGCCGGCCCGCCAGACGGCCAGGTCGGCCCCGAAATTCAAGCCGAGAGCAAGGGTGACGTCGTTCTCGGTTTCGATAAACTCGCCGGAGGCGGAGGTGATCCCGGCGTGAAAGCCCAGACCGAGGTACGGCGATAGAAGGCTGTAGGACGGGTTGACGAAGAGCCAATTGAGGTCGAAGTCAAGATCGTACTGATTGAAAGCGGGCGTTTGCGGATAGAAGGTATAGCCGATAAAGGGATCCACCCAGAAGGTATCCTCGGTATTGATGTGAATCCAGCGGAAACTGAGGTTGAAGAGAATGTGATCATTTCGGATCTGTCCATAGCCGAGGCCGAAATAGAAGCCGGGGTCATAAACATCGCCGGCGTCGAGGTTTGCCAGCCTCCCACCGGAGTCAATGAAATCGATGACATCGATGCCGTTATAGCTGCCCACCGGATGGGCGTATCCGCCGAAAAACGTGACGACATTCAGTCGTTTGGCGACTTTCACGATGCCGGCGTGAGCCGGCGAAGTCAGGGCAAGGGCCAATACGGCCGCCGCCAGCCAGATTAATTTTCTACGCATATTCTCTCCTGCATTCGGCAAGTTCATAGCTTGATCGGGGCTTAGATAGATAATCCTCCGCCGCGTGTCAATTATATAGTCAATATATATACAAACGAGCCGAAAATTGGATGTACGAAAGGCAAAACGGGCCCCGGGCCGGGCCGGCCTCTGGCCGGAAATCGCTTGCCAAACAGCCGGTTAAGCTGAAAAGGAAAATCGCTTGACTGGTTGTTATCTGTCCGTAGATTCACAGGGCAGATCAGAAAGGACGCACATATGGCGCATACTTCGATAGTTATAATAGGTGCCGGCATAATGGGCCAGGGACTGGCGGAAGCGATAGCGACCGAGGGAACGGAAGTAACCCTTATTGACAGGACGACCAAACTGGCGGAAAAGGGCGTCAAGGGGATTTCCGAATCGATCGACCGGGAAATAGAACGGTGGGGGCTGACCAAATCCGACAAGAAGGCCATTCTCTCGCGTGTTTTTCCTTCATCGGACATATCGGAAGCGGAGGACGCCGAGATAGTCCTGGAAGCTATCCCGGAGGATTTGAAGCTCAAGCGGGTGTTGTTTGAGCGGCTGGACAAAATATGCAAGCCGGACGCCGTAATGATCACCAATACGGCCACCCTTTCCATCTCGGAAATAGGCGCCACCACCGAGCGTCCGGAGAAGATAATCGGGATGCACTTTCTGAACCCGGTGACGAAGATTCCGCTGGTGGAGATTGTCCGGGGACTGAAGACGAGCGACGTCACGTTCGAGAAGGCGGTGCAATTTGCCGACCTTCTGGGCAAGAAATGGATCACGGTGCACGAGTCCCCGGGCTATGTAACGACACGCATAATCGTGCCACTGCTCAACGAAGCGATGCATGTGCTGATGGAAGGGGTGGCGACGGCGGAGGATATCGACAATGCCATGAAACTGGGTTTCGGCTTTAACGTGGGGCCGCTGACCCTGGCCGACATGATGGGGCTGGACGTGGTGATGTCGTGGATGGAGAACCTGCTGGGTGAGCTTTCCGAACACAAGTACAATCCCTGTCCGCTGCTGCGGAAGCTGGTACGGGCGGGGCATCTGGGGGTCAAGACGGGCCGCGGCTTTTTTGAATATGACGCGGAAGGCAACAAGATCGAAGGCAGCGGCATGGCGACCGGGCTGGCCAAAGCAGGGATGTAAGAGATGAAAGTACTGGTTATCAATTGCGGGTCATCATCGGTAAAATATCAGCTTATCGATACGGACACGGATGTGTCGCTGGCCAAGGGAATGGTGGCGCGAATCGGCATGTCGGGTTCGGTCCTGACGCACAAACCTCACGACCGCCGGGAGGTGAAGGTGTCGGCGGAAATACTCGATCATATCGTGGCGATCGAGTACGTGGTTTCGATCCTGATGTCGGAGAATCACGGGGTAATCAAGGAGCGTAGCGAGATCGAGGCGATTGGCCACCGGGTGGTGCACGGAGGCGAGAAGTTCTCCGATTCGGTGCTTATTACGCCCGACCTTTTAGTAGACCTGCGCAATCTGATCGACCTGGCGCCGCTTCACAACCCGCACAATATCCGGGGTATCAACGCCTGTCTGAAGACGCTGCCCGGGGTACCGATGGTGGCCGTTTTCGACACGGCTTTCCACCATAAGATGCCGGCCCACGCCTATATCTACGGTCTCCCCTATGTCATGTACAAACGCTACGGGATTCGCCGCTACGGTTTCCATGGAACGTCGCATCAGTATGTCAGCGAGCGAGCGGCGGAGATGCTCGGGAAGCCGCTTAGCGAGCTGAAGCTGATTACCTGCCATTTAGGAAACGGAGCGTCGGTGGCGGCCATCGACGGCGGGGTGTCCATTGATACCTCGATGGGTTTCACGCCGCTGGAGGGTTTGATGATGGGAACGCGCAGCGGCGATCTGGACCCGGCTATAATTTTGCATGTCATGGCGCGCGAGGAGCTGACCCTCCACGAGGCCAATACCCTTTTGAACAAGCATTCCGGGCTGGCCGGGATATCCGGGGTGTCGTCGGATATGCGGGAGATAATCGAGGCAGCTAAAGACAACCACGCCAACGCGAAGATCGCTCTGGATGCATACTGCTATCGACTACGCAAGTATATAGCGGCTTATGTCGGTGCACTGGGCGGTCTGGACGCACTGGTGTACACGGCAGGTATCGGCGAAAATTCACCGGATGTGCGCGAGTGCAGCTGCGAGCGGCTGGAGTGCCTGGGTATCGAGATCGACAAGACCAAAAACAACCAGGCGGTCGGCAAGCAGATGGATATCTCGACCGACGGCGCGCGCGTGCGCACGCTGGTCATTCCCACCAACGAAGAGCTGGTCATCGCCCACGACACCCGGCGTATAGTCGAAGCGCAGTAGAATTAGGAAGAAGATCTTACGGTGGTCACCTTGCATTGGCTGCAACTCCAGACGGCATGTGATGATCACACACGAAGGCACGAATTGCGCGATTTAATTGATAGGGAAACGACCGTTTCCCAGTAGACTTGGCAGAATAACGTTAGGAGCGGGGGATAGCGATCCGACCCAGACACAGGTGCTCAGCCACTGCGCTTACGACGACCTTGTTTCGCCGGCACGTCAATCGTCCTCAGTATGACTCGCCTGAATCTGCTCAGGTTTTTCTCCAGTTGACTCGGTAATCCGGTGCCAACGAAGTTCATAAGTCTCACCAAGTACGGGCCTTTCAATCGACCATACAATCATCCGGTTGTTGTTGGCCAACTCCGGTCTGCTCAACTCATATTCTCCTGAGAAATTGCCAAGCGATATGATGCCGACAGGATCAGATAAACTTGTCCCTTGCGGTACTTTCACATGAACGGAAACCCGATCAGCCAATTTCTAAACAGAAAGGTGGAAGTTCTCATGCTCCTTAAGATAGCAGTTTAGCACAGTATACCCAAAAGTCCTGTCAAAGGTATCCCCAGAATTATACGTACGATGGAATCTTGTCAGAACGTTCCATTTACCTCCATCGCAGTTAACGTCTTGAATTGTCCCTACAGAGGTCGAAAATCTTCGAAGGTTATCTACCCCTTCGATTTCTGCGGTAGGCTGACTCGGGTCGAGCGTTATGCCCCTGTCCCACATTTCGCTAAGCCCATCACTAAAGACCCTGAAGCTTTGATCTTTCGCTATTTTAACCCTCTTCCCGTTGGGATCAAGATACTCCAGAGTTATCCTGGAGTAGTTGAGCCGGTATGGAGCATCCTTTATTAGTCTCTCAATTTGCCTCGAAACCGGGTACGTTTGAAGAGTAAAATAGGACTGAACCAACAGAATCGTCTTTTTGATTTCAACCAGAATCTTGTATATTTGTAGAGCGAGAAGGCCAGTGCCGACAAAGAGAAGAAAGAAAGAAACGGGCTTAAATCCCACTAGCATCTGATTGCCTGTAAGGTGAGCTGAGACTATTCCCCAGACGCCTAGAAAGTTCGCTGACAGACTAATGCCTACAATTATTTTGCTGTTTTTGGACATTTGGTTACGGATGCAAAAGAAAACCTCCGTCGAAGGATACAAACGGAGGTTGATTTGTCAATAATAATTTCCAAGTACTTACGGTTCGTCCCCCGTACCATCCCTGACTAAGATACCAGAGTATTTGGGTTCCATTTTTCGACTATCCTCCTCTCTAGGTAATTACGATGCCGCCATGCGGCATGTTGCACCTAATAGTGCTCTGGAAAGAGCCTCCCTGTATTCTATCGGTATTCTCCGCACTGCGCATAACCTTACATAAATCTCAATTCTTTCAAGGATCAAGGTATTGTGCTCTCAGGTTTATGTCAACAAAAGAAGTGCTTTCGTAAGCCTTTTGGTTTTATGGGCTTAGCCAATCACGAGTCCGGCGGACCACAAAAAAAGGAAAGCCGGGGCGTTGGTTGCCGTAAGCAGCACCAGCGCCGCAGTGACGGTGATTAGCATTTTCATGGAATTTCTCCCAATGAGCTGGCTTAC
>CP070777.1:300365-303673 GCA_020346225.1 Candidatus Zixiibacteriota bacterium
GACATTGATATCGTAGCCGCCGTGACAGTTTGCACAGCCAAACGGGGTCTGAAGGCCGCCGCTCTGGAGCGGCTGTGAGCCGGGAAGAAAAACATCGACGATGGTGGTTGGCACGAGCGCCGCCCAGACGGCCACCAGTCCGATGAGTACCATGGCCGCGCACACAAACAGAACTTTGCGCATAAGAAATACCTCCTACCTCAAAGGTTCTCTCGTTCGCAGCACTGCACCGGAATGAACGGACGGCGGGCCACCCCAGAATCATACCTTTTTGTAGTCGACGCTCTCACCCGTGTGAGTGCTATCTGAGATGAAACGATTGTTGTCGCCCCAAAGGTGCAGCACTGTTCAAAACAGCTGTTCCCGAGTTGCTGAATCGATGCCGACTTTTATATATACAGTATTGCCCGAGCTAAACACGGGAATACAGATTTGCTTGCGGTAAAGTCCTCTTGCGCTCCTTATTGGATATGTTACTAACTCATGCGACCCGGGTTTGGTTCCCGTTCGTGGAGTTAAGTCAACACGTTTTTGAATTACGTTTCGGACGCGGCTCTAAGGCAGGGGAGCCGGCAGCCAAACAATACATAACCGATGGGTTTAGTTTTTTTTAGCGCTCGGTTAATCAGCGGGTCGTCCCGCTCTTAGCGGGACCGGGGGAGCTTTTTTATTGCATACTAACGGGTTACAGACGTTACGCTAATAATATACACAGGCGAGAGCGGGTTGAGGTTACCGGAGGGGTGGGGTTACGGATATGAGAAGGCTCCGGAGAAAAGCCCGGAGCCTGATTGAGGTCCTATACTGCCGGTGTGGCTATTTGACCAAGGACATCTTCTTCGTTTCCACTTTGTCGCCGGCCTGCAGGCGATACAAATAGGTGCCGCTGGCCAGCTGACCGCCGTCAAAGGTGACAGAATGCGTGCCAGCCCCCATCTGGCGATCAACAAGGGTCGATACTCTCTGTCCCATAATGTTGAATACTTCCAGCTTCACGTGCGTGGCGTGCGGCAGAGTGAATTGAATATCCGTGGCCGGGTTGAAGGGGTTGGGATAGTTCTGACCGAGTGAGAATTCCCCAGGCAAGCCATCGGTCCCTTTAGCGAGTGCATTTTCGGTCTCGGTCTCCTTCCCTTCATGCAAGAAAGACGGATCGATGTCACAACCCTGCAGGAACGTGTCCGCGCTGCCGTCATCGTTTCTGAAGCGGTGGGCGATACCTCCGCCCGGCATGACGATTTTTATCCAGATGGAATTGTCTCCCGGTTCGTAGGATTTCACCCGATACACACCATCAGATTTCTCGAGAATTACCACCGCCTCCCCCTTAAATTGTCCCTCGACCTGCCGGGAAGCTTCGATAACGGCCGGCACCACTACGTTCACCATTTGCTGCACGCGCGGGGAAATCCGAATGTTGATCTTTCGCATTTGCTCCAACTGGTCTTCGCTTACGCTGAAGTACAGGCGAACACCGTGATCGTAGCGGACTTCGTTTGCCGATACGACGATAGCATTGGCGCTTTTCTCGAAGACCGCTATGAGCTTACCGAGTTCTTCTTCGGACTTGATGCTCGATATTGTCAGCTTACAGTCTTCTTCGCACGAACCGACAGTAACGTCAACGTCGGGCATTTCGATCTCGCTGAGGATCATTCGAAGTGTGGTTCCATCCTGCGCCAGGGCCGGGTCGACATTGGCGAAGGCTACTTCGTATTCGACCGGATTGCCGAACCTTAGAGGCAATATAACGGCCAGCAGTACCACGGCGGCTACGGCCGCCGCCGGGAGGCTGTATCTGGGGCGCTTCATCTGATCGACAACTTTAGCCATAACATTCATCCTTTCCGCTTCTTTTGAAGCCGACTCTACCTGCGCTTCAGTGCGAGTCCTGAGCGCCGCCAGCGATACCGTTTCGGTATCATCGGACCCCGAGGCCCGCTCTAAGGAGGACCGCAGGTCAAGAGCCGCCCGGTACTGACCGGCACAGCGGCGGCAGGTCTTGAGATGCTCCCTGAGGTCGTCATCGATATCTATCGCCGACCGAGCCGACGCCAGTCGCGTCAGTCTTTCTTTGGCTTCGTGACAACGCATAGATTCTCCTTCGTCAACGCAGGTTCTGTTACAGATTCCAGTGTGGAAGTCGATTGAAACCTGGCCAGGGCTTCTCTCATTCTTCCTCGCGCCCGGTGTAACCGGACTCTGACGGATCCTTCCGATTTGCCCAGCATCTGGGCGATCTCGGAGGTTGACCGGCCGTCAAGCTCGAACATGATCACAACGGCCTGGTCGTCAGGCGAGAGAACCTTGAAAGCGCGCTCGAGATAGCGGCGGGCGGCATAGCCGTCAGTTGGGTCGAGACCTCCGGCACGCTCTATGACCCCCGGAGTTATCGGCAACAGGCGCCGGCACCACGGTCGTTTTACCCGTCGCTTGAAGGCATTGACAATGATTCGATAGAACCATGGTATGAATGCCTCCGGATCCCTAAGTCCGCTGAATCCCTTTCGTGCCGCCAGCAGAGCGTCGTGATAGAGGTCGTCACCGTCGTCACGGCTGCCGATCAGCTTGCGGCAGAGGGCTCGCGCCTTAAGGTGCTCACTTTCGACGAGCTTCCAGAACAGGTCCTTATCGCTGTCCATCTGCAACTAAAGAGTCCCGAAGAGGGTGGAATGTTACAGTTCTTATACGAAAAGGCGGCAGCGATGATTCCCGTCGTGATTAATCAGCGGGTCGCCCGCCGAAGGCGGACCGGGGGAGCTTTTTTATTGCATACTGACGGGTTACAAGACTTTCGCAAGCGGTCGACAGTGCCGAGAGCGGGTTGAGGTTACCGGAGGGGTGCTTTGGGACCGTCTTCTCGGCTGATTGTCTTTGCTGTTGACAACAGCGCGCGATTGAGTTTTCTTGATTGTCAATGGGAGTGACACTTGGTCCTTGCCCTAACACCTTCCGTTGGGCCGCGACATCGATGAAGATGTTATCGCAGTCACCATCGCAACTCTCAGCAACAGAACCATAGTATCACGATTGGCAGTCAGGAGTTGTGAAACAGCAGCTCGTTTCCGTGTAATCGGAGTGCGCCCTGTCTGAGAGATTCGGCACGCCCGATAGCGGACATCGTCTCATAACACTATAGGCGGAGGTAAGTCTATCATGCTGATCAACAAACGTCTGTCTCCGGTATTTGCGCTGCTGGTTTTGGCGGTGCTGATGCTCGTTTATTGCGGGGATGACGCCACCGAACCGGTGGACCCGCTGGCCGGGGCGGCCCTGTGTCTTTCGGACAGTTCGTGCGCACTGGGGGC
>CP070777.1:303773-375700 GCA_020346225.1 Candidatus Zixiibacteriota bacterium
ATCCAAAAAAGGGGACTTAAAAACTCCTAAAATATCCAAACGGAAGAATTGACAAAACACTGAAATACGTTAATTTGAATATATGTCCTCCGGTATTGTGGGCCGCTTCGCAGGGATCGTTCGGACGCTCTTGTTCGCCGCAGTGCTTCCAATGGCCGAAGCTTTCGGCGCTCCTGATTCCGTGCACTCCGAAGTGGATGGTACGCACCATTTTCTCACCCTCTGGCACGACTTCGTTCTGATGGCTTTGATCGTCGTGACCATTGCCCTGCTCGTTATTAACCACCATCGCCTGAAAAACCAGCGGGCATTGCGGGAATCCGAGCTCAGATTCTATGCTCTTGCCGAGCGCTCCATGGTGGGTATCGCCGTCATACAGGATGACATCTACCGTTATGTCAATCCGCGGCTGACAGAGATGCTGGGTTACGAGGAAGAGGAGCTGGTTGACAAGAAGGGCCCGCTGGATGTTGTTTACCCGGACGACAGGGGGCTGGTATTGGCGAAGCTGAATCGGCGAGTATCCGGCGTCGACGAGTTCTCCCAGTACGAAGCCCGGGTGATGACCAGAGAAGGCGAGGTGAGGACGGTCGAGGTCTATGGGTCGCGAATGATCTACCACGGCCGGCCGGCTGTCGTGGGCACCCTTCTGGATGTCACCGAGCGAAAGAGAACACAGCTCGAGCTGCTCAAAGCTCACTCTGACCTCAGCCAGATATTCAACTCTTCGGTGCCGTTATACGTTGTTGCCAAGGACTACACGGTGCTCAAGGTGAATAAGACCTTCTGCGCAGAAACCGGCCGCCGGCAGGAAGATATCGTCGGCCGCAAGTGCTATGACGTCTGGCCGGATTCCGCCTGCCACACCGACGAGTGCCCCATGAGGCTCATCAGTGGCGGCCTGCCGGAGACGAAATACGAGCGGGAGCACATTCATGCGGACGGACACCGGCTCTCGTTTACGGCTGTATCCTCGCCGTATAAGGGGCCTGACGGCACTATCGAAGGGATTATCGCCAGCTTCACCGATGTCAGCGAGCTCAAGGAGCGCGAAAGGCAAATCCGCGAAAGCGATGAGAAGGCGCGGGCCCAGTTCAAAGCGATTCCGGCGCCGACGTACATCTGGCAATTGGTCGGAGACGATTTCGTGTTTATCGATTATAACGATGAAGCGAGCAACATCACCGGCAACATGGCTCAGGAGCTGGTAGGGAAGGGACTGCGGGAGATTTTTCCGGATCGCGACGACTGGCTGCAGGCCATGCTCCGATGCGTGAGAGAAAAGACAACCGTCAGGTCTGACAAACCCATGCGCTATCTGTACCGGCGTACCGGGGAAGAGCGCTACCTCGCTGTCAGCTATGCCTATATCCCGCCGGACTCAGTTATGGTGATTACGGTAGATATAACCGCCCGCACGAAAGCCGAGCAGGCTCTGGCTGAAAGCGAGAAGAAATTTCGGTCCCTGGCGGAGACAACCGCGGCGGCTATCTTCATTTACCAGGACGGTCGCCTGGTATATACCAATCAGGCGACTCTTGACCTGGTCGGCTATTCCAGAGAAGAACTCCTGTCCTGCGACCCCATTGAGATCATTCGCCCCGACTTCAGAGTAGCCATCAAGGCCAGGGCGCGCAACCGTGCCGAGAGCCCCCGGGACAACCTTACCGAGAACCTGGAGATACCGCTGATCGCTAGGGACGGCAGTGAGAAGTGGGTTATGTACACCGGATGCACTATTGAATACAGCGGGAGGCCCGCTGTCCTGGGAACCACCATTGATATTACCGAGCGCAAGAAGGCCGAAGCGCAGCTCCAGCTGGCTCACGCCGAGAGGTATACCCAGGTTAAGCAAATAGCCGGCGGTGTTGCCCACGAAATTTACAATGCCCTCTTTCCCGCCATGAGTTCTCTCGATAAGCTGAAGGAGAGATCCCGAGACGACCGGGGTGATGACGGTGGCCGGAACGGCCGGCTTGTGGAACTGGCCGAAGCCTCTGTCGAGAGGGCCATACAGATGACGGAACTGGTAACGCAGTTCTCGCGTCTTGATTCTCACAGTGAAATCGAATCGCTCAACCTTCGGTACCTGTTCGAGCAAATCTTTCAGGAAAGTCCCCGAATCGATGAAATCGGGGCCAGAATCAATCTTGACGTTCCCGAGAATGCGGATATATCGATGAACCGCCTTCATGCTATTAGCCTCTTCACCAACATCATTAACAACGCCCTTGACGCGCTGGAGGACCGCAAGAGGCGGGCGGTTAATATTAAGGCCTTCAAGACGAACGGTGCCCTGACAATCAGTATTTCCGACAGCGGTGCTGGCATCGCGCCTGAGATTATACCGGATATCTTTAATCCGTTTGTCAGCACCAAGCCCCGGAAAGGCACCGGGTTGGGGCTGGCCATATGCAAACGAATTGTTGATATATACGGCGGCGACATATCTGTGGAGTCGACCCTTGACAGAGGAACCACTTTTACTATATTAGTAAAATCATAGCAGATTAAGTCTTCTTTAAACCGTTAGGCGTCAGTGGACAGACGAAGCAAAATCCTGGTGGTTGATGATGACCCGCTCGTCCTGGAGGCTCTCAACCAGACTTTTATGGACGACTATGAAGTGATGGCGGTCGCCTCGGGGAATGAGGCGATTGCCATAATCAGCTCCGACCACACTATCGAGACCATCGTCCTCGATATCAAGATGGCCCAGCTGGACGGCCTTAAGACGGCATCCCGGCTCAAAGAAATCAATCCGGATATCCCCATTATTTTTCATACCGGTTATCCGGGGGATTATTCCGAAGATGAAATCGAGAAAGGCCACCAGCCGTTCGACTACGTGGGCAAGAACGAACGACCGGCCCGCCTCAGACGTGCCGTCAGAAACGCCGTTAATTTCTACCGCCTCAAGGCCGGTTATACCGACCTGGCCAAGCTGGCCCGCGAAGAATTCGGGATGGTCGGTAAGTCCCGGGCTATGCTCGACGTTTATCGGACCATAGAGAAAATTGGGCCGACCGACAACAAGGTGATGATTCTCGGACCGACCGGATCGGGCAAAGAGTTGGTAGCACGCGCCATCCATAGGCGCAGCCAGCGAGCTCGCAAGCAACTGGCCATATTCAACTGCAATCACAAGGCCCCCGATCTGGTTGAATCAGAACTGTTTGGACATCTCAAGGGCAGTTTCACCGGAGCCGTGGCGGACCGAATCGGTATGTTTGAATATGCCGACGGCGGCACCGTTTTTCTCGACGAAATCGGCGATCTGGATATTACCACCCAGGCCAAGATCCTCCGCGTTCTGGAAACGGGCGAAATGCAGCGCATCGGCTCACCCGAAATCATAAGAGTCGATGTACGCTTGATTTGTGCCACCCACCATATCCTGCCCCAGCGTATTATCGAAAGACGGTTCCGCGAGGATCTGTACTACCGACTGAAAGGCGTTACCATCGCCCTGCCGCCGCTTCGCGAGCGGCGCGAGGATATTCCCGATCTCATCGATTTCTTCGCCAGACGCTACTGTATGAAGCTCGGGTGCGCCCTCAAAATATTCGAACCGGCCGCCCGCGATTATCTGATAGAGTATGACTGGCCCGGCAATGTCCGCCAGCTCCTTGACACGGTTCAGTCCCTTATCGACCTGTCCCCGTCTTACTATGTGACCCGGAAAGAGGTAGCCAATTATCTCGTGCTGTCAGACAGCCCGGCCGAGGGGGATGGCACTTTCGCACAGCAGATCAGAGATTTTAAACGAACCCTTATCCTCAAAAGCCTCGACAGGAACAAAAAGAACATCAGCGCGGCGGCGCGAGAACTCTCCCTTGACCCTTCCAACCTTCGCAAAATAATCCGTGACCTGAAGATCACTTTAGGTTAAATCGACCCCCGGTTTGGAGGCGCAATTTGGTGAATCGTACCTGATCTCCTGCCGCCCCCCTTTTTTCATTTACAGATCACAACATAACAACGGCTTACAGTGCACAAAAACGACCCGCACGGGCACGTTTTTTGATTGCTACATGCGATGGATAGGCCGAATAACAGCAGCTTTCAGGGTGCTGGAAGGTCCGGTCTACGGGATAGCAGAGGTCATAGAAAATAGTCAGCACCTTGTCGCATGGCGCTTGACCGGATTTGCAGGATTCCGACAATCGCCGGGGTTAGTCCAGGGAGACAGAGGGGAGACCTGAAGGGTCTGTCTTATATTGCTTATCTGCGATTAGATGCCCGATGGAGCGGTGCTCACTCCATCGGGTGTTTTACGATCTATCAGTTGTCCTGCGCCACGTAAATCCTTTCTCGGCAACCACAGCCTTATAGTCTTGTCCGTGGCGTACTTCGTGTGAAAAAGCGACAAATTCCAAACTTGCATTGTCGTTTCGGCTGTATTACGATAGCAGCAGAACGACTTAGCGCAGAATTGTCCGGTTGGTCCAAAAGCATGCACGAACTGGCCATCGCAAACTCGATTGTTGACACCGTCCTCGACGAGGCCGCCAGGCGTAACCTCAAAGCTATCACTGCGGTAGGCCTGCGGGTGGGAGATCTCACCGATATCGTCCCGGAGGCCCTGGAGTTCGGTTTCTCCGCCATAATCAGCAATACGCCGCTACAGGGCGTGCGGCTGGAAATCGAGCGGGTACCGCTGGGCGGAACCTGCCGGGCTTGCTCGGAGTCCTTCGACATCAAGGAAATGGTTTTTGCCTGCCCCCGGTGCGGCTCGGGCAAGATAAAGATTGACCGGGGGGAAGAGCTTGATATTGCTTACATTGAAGTGGGCGATGATTAGTCAGCCAACGCGACTCATGAGACAAGGCCATGCCGGATAGAATACCCATAGAAAAAAAGGTCCTTTCAGAAAACGACCGCATTGCCGCCGGCATACGAGGCGAATTGAAGCGGCGGCGGATATTTGCCCTGAATCTGGTCAGTTCGCCCGGTTCCGGAAAGACCAGCCTGCTCGAGAAAACAGTCGCGGCCCTGCACAGTGAGTTGAGTATCGCCCTGGTGGTCGGCGACGTACAGACCGATAACGACGCGGTCCGGCTCATGCGGGCCGGAGCTCGTATGGTCCGGCCGATCATCACCGGTGGCGCCTGTCATCTCGACGCGGCCATGGTCCGCGAGGCGATCGGTCAGCTCGATCTCGACGGTACCGAACTGCTGCTGATCGAAAACGTGGGGAACCTCGTCTGTCCCTCAAGCTACGATCTCGGCGAGGACATGAAAGTGGTGGTGCTGTCCACCACCGAGGGGGATGACAAGCCGCTCAAGTATCCGGCTATGTTTCGGCGTTCATCGGTGATGATCGTCAACAAGATCGACCTGCTCGGGACCTCCGATTTCGATATTGCCACCATGAGAGACCACGCCCTCAAGATAAACGGCGATCTTACTGTCTTCGAGACTTCGTGTCGGACCGGTGCCGGCCTGGAGGCGTGGTTCGGCTGGTTGGTCGAAGAGGTACATCGGAAAAAGCGCTAACTGATCTTTGCATATTACCTATGTGGGAGCATACGTCATCAGGCGGCAAGCGGACGCTTCAGATTAAGAGGCGAAGGTTCCATGTGGACGGAGTCGTTCAGGGCGTCGGTTTTCGACCCTTCGTCTTCAAGCTGGCCTGCCAGCTGGGTCTGAGTGGTTTCGTCAACAATGATACCACCGGGGTGCTGGTCGAGGTGGAAGGTCCGCCAGGCGATGTCGAGAGCTTTACCCGGCGCCTGACCGGTGAGGCTCCGGTGCTGTCCCGTATCGTCAGAGTCGACACCAGCGATATAGACTGTCTCGGGGAAGCCGGCTTTTCCATCCTGCAAAGCCGGCGCCACCGGCGGGCGGCCACGCTGATTGCCCCCGATGTCGCCGTTTGTGAAGACTGCCTTGACGAGCTCTTTGACCCGAGCGACCGCCGCTTTCGCTATCCGTTCATCAACTGCACCACCTGCGGCCCCCGCTATACGATTGTGGAAAGCATTCCGTACGACCGCAGCCGCACCTCCATGAAAATCTTCCCCATGTGTGCCGCCTGCTCGGAAGAATACCACAACCCGCAAAGCCGGCGTTTTCATGCTCAGCCCAATGCCTGCCCGGTATGCGGCCCCGAACTGACCTTGCACAACGGTGTCAATAAGGTCGCATCGGACGACTGTGTCGCCGAGGCGGCCCGCCTGCTGCGCGGTGGAAGCATCGTAGCCATACGGGGACTGGGCGGGTTCCATCTGGCCGTGGATGCCCGTAGCGGGGATGCCATCGAAGAGTTGCGGCTTCGCAAAGGAAGGGCCCGGAAGCCGCTGGCCATCATGGTGCCCGACCTGGAAACGGCAAGATCGTTCTGTGATATCGACCCCGATGAAGAGGCGCTGCTCACCCACTACACGCGCCCCATTGTCCTCCTGCGTCGAAACGGTCGCTGCGGTCTCCCCGATAGCATCGCACCGCGCAATAATTATCTGGGAATTATGCTGCCGTATACGCCGCTTCACCATCTGCTGATGAGGAACAGCTTCGACGCCCTCATCATGACCAGCGGAAATTATTCCGAGGAGCCTATCGCTATAGATAACGAGGAGGCCGTTGAGCGCCTCGGAGACATCGCCGATTACTTTCTCTTCCACGACCGCAAAATCCTCCAGCGCTGCGACGATTCCATTGCCGTCAAGTCAGCCGGAACCTCCCAGATTATCCGCCGCGCCCGCGGCTATGTGCCCCGGCCCGTCTTTATTACGCACGAAACGGGGCGGACCATCCTGGCCTGTGGCGCCGAGCTCAAGAATACCGTCGCCATCTCGCGTGGTGATCAGGTTTTCCTGAGTCAGCATATCGGTGACCTCGATAATCCGGCCGCATTTGCCTTCTTCGAGAACTCATTGGAGCACCTAAGCCGGATTCTGGAAATAGAACCCGAAGTGATAGCATACGACATGCATCCGGAGTATCTCAGCACCAAATGGGCCCTGAATCAGGACCTGCCGAAAGCGAAAGTGGCAGTCCAGCATCACCACGCGCACCTGGCCTCGGTTATGGCCGACAACGGCGTGACCGAGCCGACCATCGGCATTATACTGGACGGCACCGGTTACGGTACCGACGGCACCATCTGGGGTGGCGAAGTGCTTATTGGCGATGCCTCCCGGTTCGAACGTCACGCCTGGCTCAAACCCCTTCCCATGCCGGGTGCAGCGGCAGCTATCAAAGAACCCTGGCGTATGGGCTTCAGCTACCTGTACAGTGTTTACGGTGACGATTTCGTGAAGCTGAAACTTCCGCTTTTGGAGAGAATCGACATCAACCAGTGCAGTATTCTGGCGGAAATGATAAAGAAGGATATCAACTGTCCGCTGACGTCCAGTTGCGGGCGGCTGTTCGATGCCGTCTCGGCGATCCTGGGCATACGGCAGAGCATCAATTTCGAGGCTCAGGCGGCCATCGAATTGGAGATGGTTGCCGGTTACGAGTATCCGAACATCGGGCGGCATACCGTCGACTCCGAACTTGCGGGCGCTCTGGATACATCTCATCTGATTCGAGCTGTGGTCGAAGGTGTGATCGCCGGTAAATCGGTGGCCGACTTGGCGGCGCAGTTTCATGTGATGCTCGCGGAGATGTTCATCACGGTCGCTCTGGCCGCACGAGAAAAGATGGGGATCAATCGTGTAGCCCTGAGCGGAGGTGTCTACCAGAATCGCTATTTCAGCGGGTACCTTGTGCGCCGAATGGACGCCGAGGGACTCGAAGCCCTGACTCACCAGCAAGTGCCGACCAACGACGGCGGCATAGCCCTGGGACAGATAGTCGTCGCCGACGCTCAACTTCGCGCCGGTGCTCTGAAGATTGAGAAAGGAAAGAAGCTCCGTGTGTCTGGCGATTCCCGGAAAAGTAATTGAAATAACCGAAGAGAACGGTCTTCCGATGGGGCGTATCGATTACTCCGGTACGGTAAATACCGCCTGCCTGGCCTATGTGCCCGAGGTTAAGATCGGCCAGTATGTTATTGTTCACGCCGGGTTCGCCCTGAGCATCATCGACGAAGAGGAAGCGCGGAAAACGCTCGACCTGATGGGCGAGATGTTCCCGGGCGACTTGGGAGCGGGGGAAGAGAAGTGAAGTATCTCGACGAATTCCGCGACTTACTTCGTGCCCGACGTTTGCTCGACGATATAAAAGAGACAACGTCCCGGCCGTGCGTCATCATGGAAGTCTGCGGTGGGCAGACCCACGCCATCGTGAAGAACGGCATAGATCGATTGCTGCCCGATAAAATAGAATTGGTCCACGGCCCCGGTTGTCCCGTCTGCGTCACACCGCTGGAACTGATCGACAAAGCGCTCGCTATTGCCTCGCGCCCCGGCGTGATATTCACCTCGTTTGGTGATATGCTCCGTGTCCCCGGTTCAAAGAAGGATCTGTTCACGGTCAAATCCGAGGGCGGCGACGTACGCATGGTGTATTCGCCCCTCGATGCGCTCAGGATAGCGCGAGAGAATCCTGCTAAGCAGGTCGTCTTTTTCGGGGTCGGCTTCGAAACCACCGCGCCTCTTACCGCGATGGCCGTCTGGCAGGCGCATCAGCAGCAGATCGACAACTTCTCAATGCTGGTGGCCCATGTTCTTGTTCCGCCCGCCATAACGGCGCTGCTGAATTCCCCCGAAAACCGCATTCAGGCTTTCCTTGCGGCTGGGCATGTATGTACGGTCATGGGCTGGGAGGAATACATCCCGATAGCAGAAAAGTACCGGGTGCCCATTGTTGTCACCGGGTTCGAGCCGATTGACATACTCGAAGGCATCCTTATGGCTGTGAGGCAGCTCGAAGACGGTCGGGCCGAGGTCGAGAATCAGTACGCGCGGGTCGTCAAACGCGAGGGTAACCGCCCGGCGCAGGAGCTGATAGCCCGCGTGTTTCAGGTCACCGGCCGCAAGTGGCGGGGGATAGGCGAGTTTCCGCAGAGCGGCCTGGTGCTGCGCCCGGAATTCGAAGCGCACGATGCTGAAAAGATATTCGAAATAGGCCAGATGAGGGTAGAAGAATCGCCCGAGTGCATCAGCGGTCTTATCCTGCAGGGTCTGAAAAAACCTCATGAATGCGGACAGTTTGGCTCTCGATGCACTCCTCAAAATCCGCTGGGGGCCACCATGGTGTCATCTGAGGGCGCCTGTGCCGCTTACTACGCTTATCATCGACACCGCACCGACCACGTGGAGAACTGAGACATGGCAAAGAAGATAAAGCCCGAAGACCTTACCTGCCCGCTTCCCATCACCGAGCATGACACCATTCAGCTGGCGCACGGCAGCGGCGGCAAAATGATGACCGACCTGATCAGCAGACTGTTCGTATGGGCTTTCGATAACCCGGCTCTGAACAAACAGGATGACCAGGCTGTGGTCGAAATTGGCAAACAAAGGCTGTCTTTTACCACTGATTCATTCGTAGTTGACCCCATATTCTTTCCCGGCGGCGACATCGGCGAACTGGCCGTGTACGGCACGGTCAATGATATCTGCATGAACGGAGCCAGACCGCTGTACCTGTCGGTCGGGATGATTATCGAGGAAGGCATGCCGCTGGCGGACCTCGAGAAGATAGTCGTTTCGATGAAGCGGGCTGCCGAAGAAGCGGGGGTTGTGATAGTCACCGGCGATACCAAGGTCGTCAACAAGGGCAAAGGGGATAAGCTTTTCATCAATACCGCCGGGATAGGCATTCTGGAGCACGATTATACGATATCAGCCGACCAACTCAGACCCGGTGACAAAATACTCCTCAGCGGCACTATCGGCGACCACGGCATAGCGGTACTGTCCAAGCGTGAGGGCCTTTCGTTCGAAACGCCCGTTGAAAGCGATACCTGCCCGCTCAATTCGCTCGTTGCGCAGATTCTCAAGGCGGGTCATGTCCACGCCATGCGTGACCCCACCCGCGGGGGCGTGGCCGCCACTCTAAACGAGTTCGCTCATGCTTCGGATGTCGGTATTCATATCCGCGAGGACCATATCCCCGTCAAGCCGGCGGTGTCAGGGGCCTGCGAGGTTTTGGGTCTTGACCTCCTCTATGTTGCCAACGAAGGGAAGCTGATTGCTGCAGTTCCGCCGGATAAGGCTGAGGCTGTGCTTAGGGCAATGAAATCGCATCCCTTGGGCCAGGATGCCGCGATGATCGGCGAGGTCACGTCCGAGCAGCCGGGGATGGTGTCGATGACCACGAGAATCGGCGGCCGGCGCATCGTCGATATGCCGGTCGCCGAACAACTGCCGAGAATTTGTTAGCCCTTACCAGGCCGCCGCGGAAATCTCATCGGCCCTGATTACATACACATCCCATCCGCCGCTTCCGTAAGATTGCGTGCCGCCGGCGATGGCGAAACTGTTATCCGAGGTCAGAGCGACCGAATAACCGATGTCGGCTTCGGCCCCGCCCATAAGGTAGTACCAGAGCAGATAGCCGTAGCTGTCGGTCTTGACCACGTATACATCGGACGGTTCGGTGTCGCCGCTGTGGGAAAAGCCTGTCATCAAGAACCCATCATCCGACGCCGGGGCCAGTGAGTTGGCCTCATCCAGCCACGGCCCGCCCAGATCTGTCCGCTGCCACACCTGGCTGCCACCGCCGTCGGTTTTGATCAGGAAGGCATCCTCCGGAGTGCTCCCGGCCATCACCAGCGAACCGTCCTCCAGCGCCACGAGCGAATAGGCGCAGTCATCGCCGGTGGTGAGAGCAAACACCTCATCCCAGACGAGAGTGCCGCTACCGTCGACCTTGACCAGCCAGACATCCCTGGCAACAGCTCCAAACGACCTTGTATAACCGGCGAGGGCGTACCCGCCGTCGGTAGTCTTCACCACGGTGTAAGCCCGGTCGGAACCGCTCCCGCCGTATGTCCGGGTCCACAGCGTGTCCCCGTTTTCATCGGTCTTGATGAGATAGAAATCGCATATGCCGCCGCTCCAGGAGCGCGCCCTTCCGCCAATGATATACCCGCCATCGGCAGTCTGAAGAACGCTCCTGCCGCGGTCGTCGAGGCTCCCGCCGAAGGTTTTCTCCCAGGTCAGGGTCCCGTTGGCGTCGGTTTTAACCAGATAAACGTCGCCTTCACCTTCGCCTGACGAGAACGTGTAACCGACCACGGCAAAGCCGCCATCCTCGGTGGCTATGACCGAGTGCCCGCAGTCATCGGCCGCTCCGCCGAACGTCTCTTCCCACACGACGCTCCCGGATGCGTTGAGCTTGGCAAGGTATACGTCGCTGCCGCCCGCGCCGGAGGACTCGGTTGAACCGGCAATGACCAGCCCGCCATCACCGGTCGGGACTACTGAATATCCAATATCGTCGCTGGCCCCGCCCGCGTCGTATTCGGCGGTCACGAGCGTAACCGGGAAACAGTTGCCTTCGGCTATCATGGTTTCGTCACGGAACACTTCGGCCGAATAATCGGCTACGTTTACGTCGTATACACCGCCGGTAATGTCGACCGCACCGGCCACGCTGGAATAAAGGCTCCAGGAGCAGGACGGTTCAGACGCGACCTGGCCGTGGAGCTGAAGATTGCGCTCAGCCTCCAACCTTGCCGCTGAATATGAATAAGGTGTGAACTCTATGATCGGCTTGATTATGACCCTGGCCCGCATGTCGCCGAATTCGGCCCATGCTGACGGGCGGGGAACATCGTCGCCGGTGTGACCACCCTCCGGCGCCCAGCTGTTGTCCTGGTATTGGCAGCCGATCCATATGTTGCTGGAGCTCTCCGCGCCGAAGGCGACCTCGCCGCTTACCTCGGATTCCAGTTCCACCGTCGCCACGAATCTGAGGCTGGCTTCTAACCACACTGGAAACCAGTCCAGAAGCTGAATCCCGACCCCTGAGAAGCTCGCCAGCTCCAGCGGCGGCGTTTGCTGAAGAGTCACGGGCCCGTCGGTTTCCACGGTGAAATCACAGTTGACCGACAGGTCCCCTGTGGTCCGAGCCACAAACTCCGTCAGGCTGCCGCCGTCGAAAACTGCATTGCTTAGAACGTGCGGCTCGAATGTCATCTCACCCTGCGGAATCGACGCCGACACGGTCGCGGAGCCGAGCGTCCCTGAGTATAGGCTCACATCCTCGAATCTTATTCGGCCCTCCTCGATATATACGCCATCCGGGACGTTCACCGTCGTCGTGGTTGATTTGTCGGCGCCAAACGGCATAATGAGAAACGTCAGTGATGTATGGCAGGTGCCGGTGGTGATGGCCTCGACGAGTGAGGCTGGTCCCGTCTCGACCGAGACCTGGCCGGCGGAGTATGTCGATGAAACGACTTTCCTCAGGTAACCTGACGGCTCGGTGCCAACCACTATCCTGCCGGGTTCCAACATTGGCTGGCGCCCGCTGAAACTGAAGGTGTAAGTGGAACCGGTGGCGCCTATTAATGAGACACCCTCCAGCTCGTCAATCACAATCACGCCCTCGCCAAGGAGTACCCCTGTCTCGGTGACCGCCGGGCCTATCGCATAGGAGCCAGCAGGTTCGCTCAGAACGCTGTCACGGTAATCCTCAAACCGGAAATAATACTGATGCTGACCGTTGCCCAATGCTGTCTCGTAGCGATAAAGGCTTCCTGTCAGGGGTTCTCCCGATACGTGGGTCATGGCATGGGCCTCGCCGTTGACGAAAACCTCTGCCTTGGCCGGTTGATTTCCGGTCGGATCACGGAACGTCACCTCGTATGTAAAGGTCTCGCCGTCATTGCCGCTTCCCGGAGTCACCTTGCCGGCGTTCAGAAAAGCCGTGTGGACGGTGACAAGGGCCAGCGTGTCCTCCGCCGAGGCCCGTCCGTCCGACACCACCACCACGATACTGACGGTGGCGCTGGTGTCCGGCGCCATCCATTCCACGCAGCTGGAATCATCGATGTTGAACGAGCCGACGTTGGCCGACCACGTGGACGTAAGCGGGTCGTTGTCGGCGTCAGTCGCCGTGCACGTCAGAGTCAGCGGCTGCCCGGCCGGAATACGGCTGTACAGCTCCGGGGGCAAGACATAAGACCCCTGTTTAACTTCTATCCCTGAAATGACAGGCGGGTTATTGGGCGCGACCGGGTTGTCATCCTTGCCGCAGCTAAGAATCAGCGCTGCGACAGACAGGCAGATTGCCGCCGTAATCAGCCGATGATGCCGAAACTTCATAAGACCTCCCTGAGATGTAAAGCGTACGTTTGATTACTCCCTTGAACCCGAATGTGCTGCGCTGCAAATAAGAGACGAGCACGGTCATGTTTTGTCAAAAGGCTTCTGTAGGCCAGGCGCGAGTCAAACAACAGTATTCCCGACAGCGAAGAGCGCGTATAGCCGCTATTCCTGCTGCACCCCGCTGTCGTCCGTTTTGATCAGCCAGACGTCCTTCATATAGCTGGTGCCATAGGAACCGATAGCGCCGGTGATTACATAGCCGCCGTCGGGGGCACATGCGATGTCATTGCCGTAGTCCGACATGCTTCCGCCGTATGTCTGTTGCCACTGCATGTTTCCACCGGCATCAGTCTTAATCAGAAAGGCATCCGGGGCCTCTTCTCCCGGAATGGTTGTATAGCCGGTTATAGCATAGCCGCCATCGGGGCAGCAGACAACGGACTCGCCGACATTGTTCTCTTCGTCGCCATAAACCTGTCGCCAGACGACATAACCGTCGGCGTCGAACCTGGTCAGGCATATGTCATACCCGTAACCCGTGGAGCCGCCGCAAAGACCTGCGACGACGAATCCGTCATCAGAGGTACACTTGATCGAAACGCCGAAATCACGATCGGTGTCGCTCATCCTTTCCCACAGAAGATTCCCCTCGTGGTCGGTTTTCAGCGTAAGCAGGCACAGCCTGTCATCGCTCCACACGTGAGCGGTGCCCGTGATGATAAACCCACCATCGGGCGCAACGGTTACATCGTGGCATGTATAGGAGGCGCTGTCACCTCCCCTATAAAATTCCCACCACGGAACGTCACCCGAGAGGTCCATCCCGATGAGACTGGCTTTGTAGCCAACGGTGTCATCGTAGCAACTTCCTCCGATCACCAGCCCGTCCTCCCCGGTTAACACCACCGTATAATGGCTGCCCCAGCCGCTTTCAAACAGTCTCTTCCACACAGTTTTCCCGGATGCATCGGTTCTGATCACCCAGATGTACGGCACCGGCTGGTCGTCAACCGACTTCGATTTACCCGCAATCACGAACCCGCCGTCGGATGTCTGAATCAGCGTGTGTCCCTCATCGCCCGCCGCTCCGCCGAAGGTACGCTGCCACTCGAGGTTGCCGGCGGCGTCAATCTTCAGCAGATAAACATCGCTGTCCCCCGCGCCGAATGAGCTGGTTGCCCCGACCACGGCATAGCCGCCGTCATCTGTGGTGATTACGGATTCGCCCGTATCGTCCTCGGCCCCGCCGTAGATCCATCTGGCATCGTACACCGGCTGGAAACTAACCGGACTTTTGCGCTCGTTGTAGCATCCGGCCACCCACAATAATATTAGGACGGTCACGCCCCCCAGAACTCTGAAGTAAAGCTTAGAATTCAATATCTCCTCCTCAACTGCGGAAACTGCCTTATAAAGCTGAATCGGCGCGTCGGCTCAAGGTGCTGCCCTGTAAAATGTAGCCACAAAACGACTTTCTGTCAAAGACTTTCGGCTGGAGTGTCCTCGGCAACCGTCCCACAAGGGCATTCCTCTATTAATGGTGCACAAGCCCACGGAAACCGGCGGCGGGTGATTTTTTTTCGCAGATTGCTAAAAAAAGTTTTGACAGAGCCGAAATGATGGCTTATAGTTGAAACAACCTCTAACCGCGTGCGTAGAGTAAGTTTGTGATTTACTAAGCTCAACAGGAAAGTTATCAGCTGTATGAATAAGGCTATCAATACAATTCAGGTAGTCCCTCTTATGGGAACATGCGGCGGAGGTAGTGCATCTCGATTATGACGCCACTGGCATATAAAGACTTTACCCGCCGCAACTGAAAGGTTCGGCGGGTTTTTTTTGGTAGCGTCCTGTCCGGACCTGCGGCAAAGAATGTAAACCGTTAAGGCAAGGACAAGAAAATGTCGGCAGACTTATTTGAACACGAACAGATAAACGAACAGGAAAAGCAGATCGGTTCACGCAAGGCATTCGCCCGGCTTCTGCCGCTTTTGAAAAGCCATGTTCGCGGCCTGCTGTTGTGCCTGTTTCTGCTGGCCGGCGCTACCGTTCTGTCACTGTACTGGCCGCTGCTTCTCAAGCGGGCTCTCGATGTAAACATAGCCAGCGGCGATGTGCGCGGTCTGTTGACCACGGTGGCGGCCATCGGCCTCATTCAGGTGGTAACGATAGTGCTCCAGTACCTGATGCGCGTCAGGCTAGAAATCATTGGTCAGGACGTCATGCTCTCCCTGAAGCGCCGGCTGTTCCACCATATCCTGTCGCTGGACATTTCGTACTTTGACAAGAACCCGGTGGGACGCCTGATGGCGCGGGTAGAGTCCGACACCGAAGCCCTCCGCATGCTTTTCACCAATACGGCCGTTATGCTTGTGGGTGACGCTATCCTGGTGGCCGGCATCTACGGCGTCCTCTTTTATACCGAGTGGCGCCTGGCTCTGCCTTTGTTCTTCGGAGTACCGCTGATCGGCTTCATGGTCTGGGTCTTCCATAAGAAAACCACGCCGAGGTTTCTGGAAGTGCGCAAGAAAATGGCCGAAGTGACGGCGACCCTGACGGAGCTTCTGCATGGCATGTCCATTATCCAGATATTCCACCGGGGCGCCTATGCCCGGTACAAGGCGTTCAAGGCTAACCAGGCCAAGTTCAACGACGACGCTTACGTGAATATCAGCGTGGTGCTGTTTTTCAACGCCGTCTTCTTTCTCGAATATGTCAAGATCGGCCTGGTTCTGGTGGTCGGCCCCATTCTGGGCATTACTTACGGTGCGATTCTGATGTTCATAATATACATCTGGCGCTCTTTCGAGCCGATCTGGCGAACATCGGAGCAGCTCTCGACGCTCCAGAAAGCGGTGGCCGGCTCCAAGCGGATTTTCGCGCTGATGTCGCAGAAATCCCGGCTCCCGCAGCCGGCTCAGCCGCGTCGCTGGGACAGGCTCGAGAAGGGTATCCGCTTCGAGAATGTCTCGTTCTCGTACACCGGCGACGGCAACTATGCTCTGAAGGACGCTACCTTTGAGGTTCCCGTGGGCAAACGGGTCGCCCTGGTCGGCGTGACGGGCGGCGGCAAGACGACCGTGATATCACTGCTGCTTCGGCTCTATGACCCGCAGAAGGGGAAAATCACGGTCGACGGCCTCGATATCCGCGACCTGGCCAGCGACCGGCTGCGTTCGCGGCTGGCCCTGGTGCTGCAGGATATAGTCCTGTTCCCGGGCGATGTCGAATCGAACATCTCCTTGGAATCCGACGCCATCTCGCGGGAGGCCGTCATCCGGGCGGCGCAGACGGTGGAAGCCGACCGCTTTATCCGGCGGCTGTCTGGCGGTTACGGCACCGAGGTGTCCGAAAAAGGCGCTAATTTCAGCCGGGGGGAGAGGCAGCTTTTGTCGTTTGCCCGTGCCCTGGCCTACGACCCGGATGTGCTCATTCTCGACGAGGCCACCAGCTCGGTCGACCCCGAAACGGAGCGAACCATTCAGAACTCGCTCAAAAGGCTGATGGAGGGTCGCACCTCGCTGGTGATCGCGCACCGTCTTTCGACGATTCTCGATGCCGACCAGATCCTGGTGATCAGGCGGGGCGAGATTATCGAACGAGGTACGCATACCGAGTTGATCATGCAGGATGGCTATTACTCGAAACTGTTCCACCTGCAGTTCAAGAATGCTAACGGAGTGACAACAAATGCTTGATAAAATACAATGGTTCTGGCGGTACTACCGGCGCTATCCCTATGTGCTGTTTGTGCTGCTTGTCCTGACCCCCGTCCAGGCCGTGTTCCAGGTATCGATACCGAGGATGATTGATTTTACGGTCGATTTCCTCGACTCCGGCCAGGTTCCCTCTGACACCTTGGCCATCTGGCTGGCCGGTCTGGGGCGGCGGCTGGATTTGACCCCGGAGGTGACCTTTGGTCTGAGCTTCGTTCTGCTCGGATTGATCGCCGCCATCCTGTATGCATTCGTGCAGGCGCACCGCGCCTGGATGAACCTCAGGCTGGAATGGCTTTTCCGCCAGGACGCGTTCGATGATATCACCAATAAAGGGCCGGACTTCTTCAACCGCTTCCGCACCGGTGACCTGGTTACGAGGCTGACCGACGATGTGGCCGAGAAGCTCTCCTGGTTCGCCTGCTCCGGAATATTCCGGCTGTACGAGGCCCTCATTATGGTCGTCTTCACCATCACGATGATGATTTCCATCGAGCCGATGCTGACGTTGTGGGCCGTGGGCCCGCTGCCGGTCTTGATTGTCATATTTTTCAAGTCGTCGTCGATGCTCGACCGCAGGTACGACCACCTGCAGTCGCGCATATCGAGATTCAACGACGTCATGGAAGCATGCTTTTCCGGCATCCGGGTCATCAAGGCTTACGTGAGAGAGAAAGCTCAGAAGCTGAAATTCGAAAAGGCCGCGGTTGACCGACGGGGCGCGGAGATCTCGTCGATCAAGGCCTCGACCGTGATAGACTCGCTGTATATGTACATCTGGCAGTTGAGCATTCTCATCATACTGGTTGCAGGCGGGTACATGGTCATGAACGCCGACCTCTCGCGAGGAAAACTGGCCTCGTTCATCTTCTACACCGTTTGGCTGGTTTTCCCGATGTTCGACATCGGCCAGTTTCTGGTCAAGTCCCGTCAGTCGGCCGTTTCGATAAACCGGCTGGTGCAGCTGGAGAAGACCGAACCGATGGTTATCGACGACGGTGGCGGTTCGCAAGAGAGCGATCTTGCCGGCAGCATCCGTTTCGAAGATGTGACTTTCGCCTTCGCCGACTCCGACCGCCCGATACTGGCGGGGCTGACCCTTGATATCGAGGCCGGCTCAACGGTGGCTCTGGTGGGAAGGGTCGGTTCAGGCAAAAGCTGGCTGGTGAACCTGTTGCCGCGGCTGGTCGACCCCAGCGGCGGCCGGATCACTCTCAATGGCCGTGACCTCAGGCGGTTCCGGCTCGAGGACCTGCGCCGCCATATCGGTTACGTGCCGCAGGAACCGATGCTGTTCAGCGACACCGTCAGGAACAACATCATTTTGGGACGCGAGATCTCCGATGAGCTTCTTAAGTGGGCGATCGACGTGGCCCAGCTCAAGGACGAAGTAGCGGCCTTTCCGAAAGGACTCGAAACGTTTATCGGAACCAGGGGCATGTCCATCTCCGGCGGCCAGAAACAGCGTCTGGGCCTGGCCCGGGCCCTGGTGGGCAAACCCGCTATCCTCATCCTCGATGACTGTACCTCGGCGCTCGACTCCCGAACCGAGGCGGCTTTGTGGGAACGACTTCACCAGGTACTGCCCGGCATGACGGCTATACTCATTACTCATCGACCCGACACGCTCCAGCGGGCCGACAAGATAATTGTTCTTGCCGAGGGGGTTATGGTCGAAGCCGGCTCCCACGACGACCTGGTCGCTCGGGGCGGGCAGTATGCCAGGATATACAAGCGTTACCAGCTCGAGGAGCTGGTTCGCTGAGTCGTTCGTTTGCGAAGACGGCCCGGCGCACTATCATGCCCGGGCCGCTCTTACAACTTCAGCGGTCACCCGACACCCGGCAAATGCATATTGGACAAGGTCATCAAAAAATCCGTCTATAGGTTGAAGACACACCGGGAAAACAGGATAATTCAACTCCCTGTTCTGGCTACTGTGAAAGGTTCGGTCCCGCCATGAACTTGACAAGAGGAAACATAGAGAGTTAATTTCTCGTAAATAGGTAGCATATGAAAAAGCATGCAACCGCCAGCACCTTGGGTCGATGGTCGTATTTGTTCGTCTTTGTCGTGACCCTGGGCCTGACCGCACTACAGTGTTCATCCGACAACGGTGTTGAGCCGGTCTTGCCGGCCCTTTATGTCTGGCCTCAGACAATATCTGTCTCGGGGCTGGTGGACGGACCCGACCCCTCCCAGGTTCTGGTCAAAGTCGACTGCGATCCTCACTCGAATATCCGCTTCACCTTCTCCGAGGATTGTTCGTGGCTGAACCTGTCAAATCTTGAGGGCACCAGCGAAGGAGTAACCCGGGACAGCTTCTCGGTTCGCTTCGATATTGACAATTTGCCGGTGGGTACACATCTGGATTCGGTGACGGTCGCTTCCTCTGATGCCTGCGACTCACCCCAGTACGTGTACGTGAGCCTAACCATCAATCCCATCCCCCCCGAGCTCGATGTCTGGCCCCCGCATTTGTCTTTCGAGAACTCCGAAGAGGAGCAGCTGCTCGTTGATACCGTTTACGTGACATGCACCAGCGGCGAGATCATCAACTTCGACCTGGATCCATCGGTGGCCTGGCTGGATTTCTCCAAAACCTCCGGGGTGACGCCGGACACGGTTGTTGTCAGCCTCGATCTCGAGGCAGCCCATGGAGGAGCCAGTGTCGATACATTCTTCGTTACGGCGGACAATGTTCTGAACTCGCCCGTGCCCGTTCCCTGCAGCCTCTGGATTCCGCCCTGGCAGTCACAGTCGTTGCCGCTGACTATTGACCTGACCGATATTACCTTCCTCGATGATACGCTCGGCTGGGCGGTCGGAATCGTTGAGGACGGCAATTCGCACTCGGGCTTTCTGTTCGGCTCGATTGACGGCGGTGAAAACTGGGATGGCCAGATATTGATGTGGTCCGATCCTAATGACAGTCTGGCCCTGGCCTCTGTCTGTACGGTGGGAGAGACGGTGTGGGCGGTCGGGGAGTCCGGGATGATATGGTTGAGCGAGGACTACGGCGCCACCTGGCAGCAGCGCTCTACCGGTCTGGCCGATACGTTGGTGCACCTGTATGATATCTGCTTTGTTAATTCGCAGGTTGGCTGGATCGTCGGCCAGGAGGGGCTTATTTTAAAGACCGTCGACGGCGGCGATACCTGGCAACAGCAAACGAGTGGTGTCGTGTTCGACCTGATCGCGGTGGATTTCTGCAGTGAAGATCTGGGCATGGCGGTCGGCACTTATTTTAACGTGCTGGTCACCGATGACGGTGGTGCCACCTGGACGTCCGAGAATACCGGCACCGGGACGAATGATTTCCGCGACATTTGCTACTTCGATCCCGGTAACGTCTGGATCGTAGGTAAGAACGGCACAATCGTCTATACCGTCGATGGTGGTGCCAGTTTCAACACCCAGACCTCGGGGCTCAACACCTGGCTGAGCTCGGTCACCTTCGTCAACGACTCCACCGGATGGATCTCGGGCCAGGCCGGTGTCATTCTGTATACTGTCGACGCCGGGGTCACCTGGATGGAACAGGAATCCAACACCGCCCAGTGGCTCAATAGTATCTTCTTCCTCGATGATGTGACCGGTTGGGCGGTTGGCAACGCTAATACGATCAGGTTTACCGACTGCGGCGGAAATCCCTGATGATCACCGCATTATGAAAAAAAAGAAGCCCCCGCCTCGCGGCCGGGGCTTTGTTTATTTACCGCTTTTCTAATTGTCCTCGTCCACGGTGGTCCGGCGCTTTCTCCCTTGCGTTAGATAAATTCCCAGCCCAAGACAGAACAGGGCGATAGAAATAATCTGGTTGTAGGTCGGATTCATGCCCAGCAGCGAAAAATGCATCTCATCCTCGTAGTAGCGGACATATTCGATAGCATACCTGAAAACCGCCTCGACCATGAACAGAGTGGCCAGTATCTGACCGGCGAACCGCCGGTGCTTGAGCATGAAATGGAGAAGGAGAAAGACCAGCAGGCCGTAAAGGGAACTGTAGAGTTGAGAGGGGTGCAGATGGGCGTCACCGAAAACATAGTGTGGTATCGACGCGACCGGAAACGAAACCCCCCAGGGCAGCTCGGTCGGCGTGCCAAAACAGCAGCCGTTCATAAAGCAGCCTATCCTGGTGATGGCCAGCCCCAGCCCGAGCGTCGGTGCGAAAAAGTCCAGCACCTCCAGCAGCGACATCTTCTTGACCCGGCAGTAGATGTATGTGGCCAGCACGGCGGCGATCACGCCGCCGTATACGTTCAGGCCGGCGATGCCGAAGCGGCTACCGCCGAATGGATTGAAGCTGCTCGGCCAGTTGCCGGAGAATTCATCGACGTGCGAGAAGACATAGAAAAGCCGGGCGCCGATAACGCCCGCAGCGATCATGATGTACGAAATCGACAGGTACGGGTCAAAAGACAGTCCGCGTTTCGAGGTTTGCCGCCACACGTACAGCACTCCCAAAAAGAACGATACAGCCAGGGCCAAACCGTAGGCGCGAATCGGCAAGGGGCCGATTTGGAACAGGTCAGGGCACATTCTTGGTTGTCAACTCCTCTGTCTTTGCATTGTTATACTCCTGGGTGACCCCGATACCGCAGTATTTCCACACAATCAGCACCGAAGCCAACCCTATCAGTCCGCCCGCCACAACGTCGGACACGTAGTGATATCGGCCCCACACCGTGCCCAGGCCGAGACCGACCACCGCCGGCAGCAGCCACCATCCGGATCCGGACCGGTACCTGAAAGTATACATCAAAATCACCAAAGCCACGCCGAAGTGCGACGACGGCATACAGCCGCCTCGCACGGCGGCGTTCGAGATTACGAACTCGGCCAGTCGTCGGAACACCGGCCCCTCGATACCGTTTACATACTGGCCGGCGAAGTGCCAGCGGGGGCCTTCTATGGGATACAGAAAAAACAGCAGGTAGGAAACAAAAAAGGTGAGGCAGGTCGCCGCCATGAAACTCTTGATCAGCCCGTACTCTTTCCGGATGAAAAAGACCAGCAGAAAAACGGGTATCATAAAGTAGTAGCTGAAATAGCACAGCGACAACAGCTCGTTGATCCACACGTTAAGCAGATGCCGGTCGATGAGAATGGTCGGGTACGCTCCGAATACCGTCTTTTCAAAAGCTGTCAGTTGCCAGTCATAAAAACCGTCAAAGACGAGAAACATCATCCCGCCGGTTTCACGATAGAAGAACGTAAACAGCAGTGCCGGGTAAAAGAGGCGCAGAAACCTGCTTACTATGTTCTTTTCTTCGTTGACATAACGGATGATCAGCGCCGCTGCGGCCGCCGCCGAAGCGTAGAACACAATCTCGTCGATGTATTCGCCGATCGGTCGCCCGATGGCCAGCAGCAGGGCTAGCATCAGCAAACAGTAACCGATTACCAGCCTGTCATAGAGATAAAGCCCGCCCGTCTTCAGTACCCTCGCTGTTGGTGCTGCTGTTACCGTCACTGCCTGTGTCCCGCGACTACGATCACGATTTCCCCTTTGGGCGGTTTGGCTTTTACCTGCTCGCAAACCTCGCCGGTGCTCCCTCTCACAAATTCCTCGAATTTCTTGCTGACCTCTCGTGCCAGGCACATCGGCCTGTTACCCAGCACGGCCAAGATGTCTTCGAGCGTTTTACCGACGCGGTGCGGTGATTCGAAGAACACCAGCGTGTGTTCCAGGTCGGTCAGCTTCTCCAGCCGCTTCTTCCTGGCCGCCGTTTTGTGAGGGAGAAAGCCTTCGAAAAAGAAACGGTCGGTGGCCAGCCCGGACGCGGTCAGGGCCGGGATGATGGCGGTGGGTCCCGGAAGCGGCACCACCTGTATATCATTGTCGATAGCCGCCCGGACTACCCGGTAGGCCGGGTCCGATATTCCCGGCGAGCCGCCGTCGGTTATTACGGCAACTGTCAAACCCTGGCTGATCTGTCCTATGAGTTTACGGGCGCGACTCGCCTCGTTAAAATCATGGTAGCTGACAAGTTTCTTTTTCAGGCCCAGCTTCTTGAGAAATCGGCCGCTGTGACGCGTATCCTCGCAGGCAACGATATCCGCCGCCGCGAGCACCTCGACCGCCCGGGCCGTCATGTCGCCCATATTTCCGATCGGCGTCGGCACCAGGTAGATTTTCCCAGCCACTGGCCCCATCTCCAACCCCTTATGCCTCCAGTTCGATCGCAGCCGGGATCGACGCTCGCCCCAAAGGGGCGATATCCGGGACGCGCCTTTTGAACGAATATCTGGTCAGAAGAGATGCTACCCGCTCTATGTCAGATTTCTCAAATCCCTCCGCCTCCAGTCGTGACGTCGACCTTTCGCCGTCATCGACCAGCCGTCGCAGGAGCCGATCCATCTTTTCGTAGGTCAACCCGATTTCGCCCTCGTCGGTCTGACCGGCCCACAGATCGGCTGACGGCGGTTTGGCGATTATCTGCTGGGGAATGCCGACTTCTTCGGCCAGCAGGCGAACTTCGCTTTTGTAAAGCTCCCCGAGCGGATTTACCGAACAGGCCGAGTCGCCGTACCACGTTGTGTAGCCCAGACAGATCTCGGTGCGATTCCCCGTGCCCAGCACCAGCCGATTCGTTTCGCGGGCGACATCGAACAGGATTGACATCCGCTCCCGCGCCATCTTGTTGCCCCGACGAATCTCGCTGACCCGGTCAACCCGCTCAAAGTAAGCGTCCACCATCGGCGTAATGTCGATCTGACGATACTCCAATCCCAGCCGGTCTATGAGCGCCATGGCGTCGGCGACGGAGTCTTTTGACGAACTCTTGTAGGGCATCAGCAGCGCCAGGACCCTGTCGGCTCCCACCGCCTGGGCCGCCAGCGTTGCCGAAAGCGCCGAGTCGATCCCGCCCGACAGGCCGATCACATAGCCGCTGAGACCGGACTGTGCCAGCTTGGATGAAAGAAAACTCTTGATCGACGAAATTGCCCTGGCCGCGTTGACTTGTTCGGTCATCCTGCAACTCTCCTTTGGGCCGTACAATATATTATTACGGCAGGCCTATCAAGCAAAATGTGGCCGCTTGACACGGCTCGGAGCTATCCTGTATATTGACGCAACGAGATAAGAACACCGAATCTTTGAGGGGAATCATGTCAGTGAATAAAGCAATCCTTATCGGCAATCTGGGCAAGGACCCTGAATTGCGCTATACTCCCGGAGGCAAAGCAGTCGCCACTTTTCCTCTTGCGACCACCGAGCGGTGGACCAGTCAGGAAGGGCAGAAGAACGAATCGACCACCTGGCACAACATCGTCGCCTGGGGACGTCAGGCCGAGGTCATCAAGGAGTACCTGGCCAAGGGCCGCCAGGTGTACATCGAGGGGCGGATAGTCAATCGAAGTTACGACGACAAGGACGGCAACAAAAGATATGTGTCTGAAGTCGTCGTCCAGAGCTTCCAGTTCATCGGCGGCCGGCCGGGCGGGGCCGGCGACGAACGCGATTTCTCGCAGGCGCCTCCCGCGGACGAATCGGCCCCGGCACCCGATACGAGTGAGACCGACGACGACTTGCCCTTCTGATGAATTCCTGAATAGTGAGACGCAGAGCCCCGTAACCTGTTGGTGGCGGGGCTCTTTTGTTGCTCAAAACCGGTTCAGCGATTGTAAAAAAGTAGTACTAATCTTGTCGGCTTTTTCTGCCGAAATCATGCACGCCCGGATAGGAAAACCATAAGCCGTCAGCATGGCTCAAATTATAGGAGATGATTCTCATGTTTCACGCCAAAGCACTCAGCCCGACCGAATACGTGCGTCGACTCACGCAGAGTGACTATCGTCGCATCTGGCTGCTCGGAACTTCGGCCGCCGTCCTCTCGGTGGCCGTCATCGTGTACTACAGCCACAAGATGTACTACGAACAGATCCAGCATGTATACACCTGGCTGGAGCTTCTCGGCATTACCCTCATGCCGTATATGATCTCGGCGGTGGTGGCCACCCTTACCGCCATCGGCATCATGACGATGCTGCCGATGATCCGAAGCAAGCAGACCGCCTACCGTATCCTTCTTCGTCTGAAACGGCTCAGCGACGGCGACCTGACAGTGGGTTCGCGGGTCGAGTCGGACAACCAGCATCTCAGGGATGTTGCCACTGAGCTTAATTATGCCATCGGAACCCTGAGCGGTCTGGTCGCTCAGTGGAAAATAATAAACCGGCAACAGTGGGACCTGCTGGAAGGCATCAGGGACGAGGCCGTGAGCGACAAATCGCTCATTATACTCAGCCTGGTGGAGAAGATGGAGGAGAACTGGAAGATGATCGCTCAAATCGAGGGTCGCCTGTCCACCTGAGCCGACTCTACGATTCGTCTTCGAGCTTCTTGACTCTTTTGAACAGTTCCGGGAGTTTGGTCAGGCAGGCATCGATTCGTTTCATCTGCATGATTTCGCGGGCCGGGTAGCCGAACATCGTCTTGCCCGCCCCGACCGATTTGGACACGCCCGACTGAGCGCCTATTACGGCTCCCTCGCCGATTTCCACGTGACCGACTATACCTACCTGCCCGGCCAGTATCACGCTGTTGCCCAGCTTGGTGGAGCCGGAGATGCCTACCTGCGACACTATTATGCAGTTATTGCCGATTTCGACGTTATGGGCGATTTGAACCAGATTGTCTATCTTCGTCCCCTTGCCGACTTTGGTCGGCCCCAGGGCTCCCCGGTCGATCGTTGTGCCGGCGCCAATCTCGACATCGTCGCCGATCTCGACCCACCCGATCTGCTTGACTTTCTTCAGACCTTTGTCGGACTCGGCGAAACCGAATCCGTCGGAACCGATGACGCCCGACGGGTGGATAATTACATTATTGCCGATTATACAGTCATTGAGAATCGCCACCCCCGGGTACAGGAGACAGTTCTCCCCGATGGTGACGTTCTCACCCACATATACCGACGATATCAGACGCGTGTTGCGGCCTATCGAGGTCCCGCCGCCGACACGGCACAGGGGACCGATACAGGCATCCGGGGCCACGGTAGCATCGGCCGAAACGATCGCCGAATCATCGATACCGGCGGCAGTTTTGGCTTCGGTGGGGTAGAGGATGTCAACAACTTCGGCAAAGACAAGGTACGGGTTGTCGTGGCGCAGCACCGCTAAGTGTGTGCAGGGCACCTGCCTGTCGAGCACGACCGCCGAAGCTTTGGTTGTCGCCAGGAACTTAAGGTATCGCTCGTTGGCTACGAAGGTGATATCGCCCGTTGTCGCAGCCGTAATGGTGGCGGCACCGCATATTTCAATGCTGCCGTCGCCGTCAAGCTCGGAATTCGTGCGGTCGGCCAGTTCTCGGAGGGTGATCCTGGTATCAGTCTTCCTGCTTTTCAAGGTACTCAAGAACTTTATCCGTCACGTCGTAAGTTTCCTTGATATAACCCAGGCCGCTCTGGAGAGTGAAGATGACATCGTAATCGCCTTCCAAAGCGACGGCTTCAATCGCCCGGTTGGCCTTCTCCAGCAGCGGTTCGAGCAGGGTTTTTTGTTTCTGCTCGGCCCGGCCGCCGGGACCGTAAATCTGGCGCGTGAAGGCATCCAGCGCCTCCCGCTTGGCCCGGATGGCGGCTTCCTTCTCGTTGCGCTTTTCGTCCGAGAGAATCAGTTTCTGCTTGTCGTACTCCTCGAGAAGCTCTTCGATCTCCTGCTGCTTGGCCACCGCCTCATCGTCCCAGGCCTTGAATTCCAGCTCCAGTTCCTCCTGGGCTCGCTGCCACGCTTTGTAGCTCTGCTGAATCACATCGTCTTTGACGAAACCGATTCGCAGGCCCTGGGCGTCGGTGGTGCCGACCGCGATGGCCAGCAAAAACGCCACGATAAGTGTTACATATACGGTTCTTCTGATTCTGAACATGTCTGTCCCCTGAATCTTTATGTTGTTATCTGAATGTCGTGCCTATCTGAAAATGCGGTTTCCAGCCTAACTTGGAGCCTCTGATACTGTCAAAGGCATAGCCGAAGTCAAACCCCAGCGTACCTATACCCGGGACCACGATTCTGAAGCCCAGACCCGCTCCCTTGTAAATGTCTCTGAAGGGCATTATGTCCCGTCGGTGCAACCACGAATTACCGGCGTCGTAAAACGCCAGCAGGTACACCTGCTGCTCTATCACCGGGAACTGCAGCTCCAGATTGCCCACCAGCATGTACTTACCGCGGACCCGCGTGGTCGCGACGCGAAAGAGCGTCTCGTCGGGCTCGTCCTCGCCGATCACCGCCGATGAATCGTAATAAACGAACACGGTGTCCGACTGCGTCACAATGGAATCGGGTGTGAGGATTCCGTCATCGTAGCCGCGGACGATGCCATCAAAGGCCGTTCCGCCCGGCGTGAACCTGTCCGAAAGCAGTATGCGGTCGTCGCCCGCCGGCGATGTCACGACCCCGTACTGCAGCTTTGCGGCCAGCGCAAACCTCCAGAAAAGCGGAAAGAACTTGGCAACCGATATGGTATGCTTCTGGTACTTCCAGAAACCGCCCATGATGCCGCCGGTATTCTCGAAGGTGTAGCTGACTTTGGAGCCCGAGGTGGCAAACTCCGGCAGGTTCCGGGAGTCGCGCACGATGGTAACGGCAATCCGGGAAGCCGTGTTCCACTGTTCGCCGTAGGTGAGCACCGAGCCGGGATAGGGGTTATCGAGATGGACCACTTCCGCCAGAAGAGAATCGTAGACGCCGTCATTTGCCCGGTCGTAATAGTGCAGTGCCTTGAAGGAATTATTCTCGCGAAAATCATCATCGTAGTCATAGTATCGCGCTCTTTCCAGGCGGTATGAAGTCAGCACCCGGAAGTAATTATCCGGCCAGCGCAGCCGTCGTCCCAGCCGGATCAGGCCGCCCTGGCGGCCTTCCGTATAATCGGTAAACCAGCGCCGGTTGAGCGTGTAGATATCGGCGCCCATTAGGGTAGGACGTCCGAACAGCCAGGGCTCCGTAAACGAGATGGAGAAGGAATTGCGGCGACTGCCGAAATCCATGCTGAAGCCCAGGTTCTGGCCCATCCCGCGGAAATTCGGTATCCCCATGCTGAGGTTGCCGACTATCTTGTCCTGGCTGTTATAGCCGGCACCGGCTGAAATGGAGCCGGTCTGTTTCTCTTCGACGCGAAACTCAATGTCCACGTCGCCGCTCGGCAGGTTGATGGGTACCGGTTCGACATTGCCGAAAAAGTTCAGGGCCATGACATCCCGCACCGAGCGTATCAGAAGGGCCCGGCTGAATTTCAGACCGGGAAGCATCGAAATCTCGCGCCGGATGACCTTGTCCTTGGTCTTGGTGTTACCCACGATGTTGACCAGGTTGACGTGCGACGGCAACCCTTCGCTGACTTCGTAGGTGATGTCTATGATCGAATCGCTGCGCGTGACCCGGTCATCGTACATGCGGATATTCAGATGCCCGATGTCATAATAAGCCGAGTAAATTTCTTCGATGGTCTTGTCGTACTTTTCCGAATCGAAAACCTCACCCTCGTCAAACTTGATGAGCCTGCGCAGCCTTTCCGTGCTCAACTCCTGATTCGATGCGAAGGCGACTTCACCGAAGTAGTACCGAGGACCCTCATAGACATCGAGGTAGATGGTCATGCGGTTCCGCGTGGTATCGATTGTCATCGAATCCGAGACGAGATAAGCGTCGATGTGCCCCTTCTTGTGGAACTCGTCGACGACCTTCTCCAGGTCTTCTTCATACTTGTCCTTGGCAAAGTCGGAACTCTTCAGAAAACCCCGCTTGCGGTTACGCATCTTGCCGATTACCTCTTTGGCCGGCACGCGGACATTACCGGTCATGACAACCTGCTCGACCTTGACTTTGGACTTCTCGTCGATGCGAAAGGTCAAAACCGCTTCCGCCGAATCGGTGCTGTACTCCAGCGAAGGTTGCACGGCCGCCTGGAAATAGCCCTTCTCGGCGTACATCTGCCTGATTTCGTTCTTCTTCCTCTGGATAAGATTGGGGGATATATAGCCGCCGACACCGAGCTTGAGATCTTCCTTCATTTTGTCGGTCTTGATCTTCTTGTTGCCTTCGAAGTTCAGACCGGCCAGTTTGGGAAGCTCTTCGACGACGATATAGACTTTGATGCCCCCCATGACCTCTTCGGCCTCGATGCGAACGTCCGAGAAAATGCCCAGGCCGTAGAGACGCCGGATGGTTTCCGCTGTTACCACGGGAGTGAGAGGAGAGCCCCGGCTGACCGAAGACACCCCGAGTATGAGTGATTTGGATGCGACCCGGTTGCCTTCGACCTCGATGTCGACAACGTTGAAGCTTTGCTGGGCGGACGCCGCGCCGGCTCCGAGGAGCATCACGGCGACCAGTAGAGCTATCCATGCCCTGTGACGTGGCATCGTCATTCCTGAATTAGCTTTTCGGTGGCACGATCTTGTCTATTTTTATCTCGCTGTAGTCCTGGCGGTGCCCTTGGCGTCGACGATACTTCGTGCGGCGCTTATACTTGTAAACCTGGACTTTGTCACCCTGGCCGTGGCCGAGCACCTCCGCTTCCACTACGGCATTGTCCAGATAAGGTTTCCCGACCTTAGTTTCGCCGTTGGTTTTGACCAGCAGCACGTCCGTAATACTGATTCTGTTGCCCTGTTCAACCTCCTGGAGAGGCACCTTCAGAACATCCCCTTCCGAAGCGGAAAACTGCATTCCGGCCAGCTCGAAAACCGCGTACATCGTATCCTCCAACTAATCGAAATTATTTTCAGCCTTACACTTAAGCTGTAAAAGGTAACAAATCCACCACCCAAGTCAAGGCAATTTTTCCGCGACCGAATCTGTCATCCGCGGCCGCAAATGCCGGAATCATCACCTTATACATGCTCTGCCGATCAATCGCACCAAAATTCATCGGCCAAATATGATTGCTCCCGTTGTTTCAGCCGGCTATATTAACTGGCTGAGCCAAAAGCAGGCAGCGAAATGGCAAAGAAAACGGCGTTAACACACACGGAAACGACGGGGCTGTTTGAACTTCACTCCAGTTTCACCCCCACCGGGGACCAGCCGCAGGCCATTGCTCAACTCGTGGAAGGCCTGAACGGCAACCGCCGCTACCAGACTCTGCTCGGCGTCACCGGGTCGGGCAAAACATTCACCATCGCCAACGTTATTGCCCGCATCGGCCGGCCGACGCTGGTCATTTCCCACAACAAGACTCTGGCGGCCCAGCTCTACGGAGAACTCAAGGCCTTTTTTCCGAAGAACGCCGTCGAGTTCTTCATCAGTTACTACGATTACTATCAACCGGAAGCCTACCTGCCCACCACGGACACCTATATCGAGAAAGACACTTCGATCAACGACGATATCGACCGTCTCCGCCTGAGGGCCACGGCCTCGCTGCTGGATAGGGAGGATGTTATAATCGTAGCCTCGGTGTCGTGTATCTACGGTCTGGGTTCGCCGGACGAATACAAAAGACAATTCGTGTTCATCGAGAAAGGCACCGAGAGAGACCGCGATGAGGTCATCCGTCAATTAATCTCTATCCACTACAATCGCAATGACGTCTCCTTTACCCGCGGCAACTTCCGCGTCCGTGGTGATACCATCGAATTGATCCCCGCCTACCACGAAAACGCTTTCCGAATCGAGTTCTTCGGCGACGATATCGACCGTATCACCGAGATAGATCTCCTGACCGGTGAGATCATAAAAGAGCGCCGCCGCCTGGCCGTTTATCCGGCCAAACACTTTGTTACCACTGAGCCCCAGCTGGAGAGGGCTATCGCTGACATCAAGGTCGAGCTCAAGGAATCGGTCGAGCACTTCGTGGCGGAGAACAAACTTCTCGAGGCGCAGCGCATCGAAATGCGCACCAAGTATGATCTGGAAATGCTCCAGGAGGTCGGCTACTGCAGCGGCATTGAAAACTACTCCCGCCATCTCACCGGCCGCAAAGCCGGCGAAAGACCGTTCACCCTGGTCGACTTTTTCCCGGACGGTTTTCTGACTATAATCGACGAATCCCACCAGACCGTACCCCAGCTCAGGGCCATGTATGCAGGGGACCGGAGCCGCAAGGAAACGCTGGTCGCCCACGGTTTCCGGCTGCCCTCGGCTCTGGATAACCGGCCGCTCTTTCTCGAAGAATTCGACGCCCTCTCCCAGCGCACCATTTTCGTTTCGGCCACTCCGGCCGAGTACGAGCTGGAGAAATGCGAAGGAGTGGTGGTCGATCAGGTAATCCGTCCGACCGGCCTGCTGGACCCCAGGATCAGCGTCAAGCCGTTGTCGACGCAGGTGGATGACCTCCTCCAGCAGGTGAGACTCCGGCAGTCCCGAAAGGAGCGTACCCTGGTCACCACCCTCACCAAGCGCATGGCCGAAGACCTCACCGAGTATATGAAGAAGATGGGCGTTAGAATTCGCTATCTGCATAGCGAAATTGACGCCATCGACCGCACCGAGATAATTCGCGATCTCCGTCTGGCCGAATTCGATGTCCTCGTCGGGGTAAATCTTTTGCGCGAAGGGCTGGACCTGCCCGAAGTGTCCCTGGTGGCCATTCTTGACGCCGACAAGGAGGGCTTTCTGCGCTCCGAGCGGTCGCTCATCCAGACCGTCGGTCGCGCCGCCCGGAACAAGAACGGCGAGGTTATTCTTTACGCCGACAAAATCACTGAATCCATGCGCCGGGCCATCGACGAAACCGAGCGGCGTCGCCGGAAGCAACTGGAATACAACAGGAAACACAATATCGACCCCGAGACAATTTTCAAGACCCGTGAGGAGATCCTGCGATCCACCCAGTTTGCCGATGCCCGGACGGTTGAAGAAAAAACTTTCGAAAAACCGGCCCATTTTGATACCATGCGCAAAGAGGACCAGGTGGCTTTTATGCTTAAAGCCATGAAACAGGCCGCCGACAACCTCGATTTCGAAACGGCCATGCTCATCCGCGACGAGATTAAGGAGCTGAAGGCCGAGCTGAAAAAAGGAAAAAACAAAAAGAAATAGTCAAACGTCACTGCACCATAGACAACCTATGAGTAAATCAAGCTTGATTAAGTACCTCGCCGCCGCCGCGGCTTTCTCTCTGGGCCTTTTCGCCTGTGAGGAAATCGACGTCCCCTACGTGATAGACGAAGAAGAGATCATGCGCTACATCGTTGAGTCCGATGTCGGCGTAGAACTTTTCCGCACCGACAGCCTTCTGCCGTCCAATCCCTACGTAATACCGGACGACCCCGACGCTTTCTATGTGGACCGCGTGGATTCCGTCACTCGCATCTATGACATCTACATTCTGGTCGATAATTTCGGTTCGGAAGACCGCGAGTACATCCAGGATTTCGGCCCGCCCATCGGCGTGACCAGAGGTGCCGAGGCTACCGTTACCGATAACTTCTATATCCGCACTATCCGCTATGAGGGTGGCGACTCGACCGTTTATCACATGGTAAGGCCGGTCATCAGGTATGGCTTCTTCGTGAAACTCGGTGATGACAACCAGGCCTTCAGAGGCTGGCTCTTGATGGCTTTCAGCGGCGGCGGGCCGTTCGCACGCCAGAGCTGGCTGGGAACTTCCCGCGTACAGGGGATTCGTCCCGACAACACGACCTTTCCCGCTGACAGCGTCACTTACTATGACATTCCCTTTCTCATGATCGATATCACCAACAGGCCCTGGGATACGCTCGAAAACTACTTAGGCAGGACCAGGTTCTCCTATCTGTGGCTGAACGGAGATCCGCAGGTGACCAGAATTGACGATGGCGCGCAGTTGCGGTTCCGGGTGACCGAGCTGGGCGACTCCACTCTCTTCTACACGCTTGCCGGGGAGACCACGGGCGATTTTGCGGTCAGTGTTCTGCAACCCGATTCGGATTCCCTGCCCGTTGC
Source organism: Candidatus Zixiibacteriota bacterium (assembly GCA_020346225.1). GTDB lineage: Bacteria > Zixibacteria > MSB-5A5 > GN15 > FEB-12. Next base: position 336,541 of record CP070777.1, read on the forward strand.
TTCCATAAGCACGCCCTCGGATAATTCGCGGCCGTGGAATGTCGTTTACCTTCAGGAGTTCTGCGTCCCCTCGGGCAGCCCCGTCACCTTCACCTCCATAAACGCTCTCGAGATAAAAGGGTGGTGCGTGCCCTACCGCGTCGGTGACTGACACCGCGCCGCTGTTTTTGCCATTCCTTTTTTGGTTGAATATGTGGGGCGGAATTTAGTAAGTTATAGCACAATCCTCAGGCAGAAAAATAACCAAGGAGGTCTTATGTCGAGAAAGTATTCCCGCTATTTGCCGCTGCTGATCATTATCGCCCTGTCGCTTAATTTCGTGGGGTGCGGCACCCAGGTTCCCTCGGGCCATCGCGGTGTCTTCTACTACAAGTTCGGCGATGGCACCGAGATGGGCAAGATTTATCGCGAGGGTTTCGCCTGGCATCTGCCCTGGAACAGCATGTTCGTTTACAAGACCCAGCTGCAGGAGCGCAAGGAGGACCTGACGGTTCTTTCGTCCGACGGCGCGACCATCAACATGGAAGTGTCCATTCTGTATCGGCCCATGACCGGCAAGCTCGACTCCCTGCAGATTGAAGTGGGTCCCCGATATTACGATGTCGCTGTTGCACCGAGTATAAGGGGCATCGCTCGCGGCATTGCCGGTCGCTACAAACCGGAGGAGATATATTCCACCAAGCGCGAGCAGCTCAACACGGAAATTCTTACGGAGCTGCAGGAGGCCATGCAGGCCAAGTACATCATAATCGAGAAAGTGCTGGTGCGCGATGTGAAGATTCCCGCCAAGATATCGGAGGCTATTAACTTTAAGCTCACCGCCGACCAGGAAGCCCAGAAGATGCAGTTCACCATCGAAAAGGAAAGGCTCGAGGCCGAGCGAAAGCGAATCGAGGCCCAGGGCATCGCCGACTTCCAGAAGATAGTCTCGGCCGGCATCACGCCCTCGCTGCTCAAATGGAAGGGTATCGAAGCTACTCTGAAAATAGCTGAGTCGCCCAACACCAAAGTCGTTATCGTCGGCAACGACGCGGGCAGCCTGCCCATCATCCTCGGCGGCCAGTAACGTCGGGCGTCTTTGTCTCACAGAAACTCTGATTGATTCGGCCGGGGCACCCTTGGGTAGCCCCGGCCTTCTTCTTGACACAACGTGGAGGCGATGGTATATTTAGGACGAACCTCACCGTCTTGATGCGAACCCTCACGGATCACGCTGTCTTGTCGTTCCCGGCGGGCAGTGTCAGGCAGCCCGTTTCAAAAGGATGTTATGGCCCAGCGGCTATACCGCATTGTGACAATCATTACCGCGATTGTCGTCCTGGTATTGTTCGGCTGTGATTGTTCCACCGATAATCCGTCCGGACCGCAGGCGCCGGTGGTGACCGGGACGGCCAAGAGTGTTTCCGGCCTCGATGCCGGCTCCGGCGGTGGCGGGCCGCGCAAGAATCTGGTCCACAACCCCGGCTTTGAATCCGGTTTCGCCCTGTGGCATCCGGTGTTCTATGCTCACGGCTGGAGTGTGTCCGGCTACAACCCGCACGGCGGCGACTCCTGTATGACCTTTACTTTTCCCGACGATGCCGGTTTCTACAGCGCCGCCATAGAAACCGATCCGTATTTTATGTTCATAGAGCAGGACGTTGCCTATCGCTTTTCGTTCTGGCTCCGTGAAAGATACACGCACAAACCGGGGCACCCCGATTTATCCATAGTCGGCTGCTGCGTTAAAGTGAACGGCAACTGTTACTCCAACCACCCGCTCATCTTCCCTTCCCAGGACTGGCAGTTTGTAAACGAAACGATGATCTTCCCCGAAAGCGGTCAGGCGGCGGTTCACTTCCGTGTCTATGGTTATGCCACTTCGGCGGGCGCCGAATTCGCCCTGGATGATATCGTCCTTATGAAAAAGTAGCGGGCAACCCGATACTCCTCGCTCGGAGAGGCGCCGTTGAACCACGCGGCTGCCGGCAGCAGCTTACTGGATGAATATAGTCCTCTATTCCCCGGTCAGTCGGGATTTGTTGGTGCAACTGGGGCGATTTCTCTTGACAGTTATCTGCGAAAATCCTACGATTAAGTGAAAGGCGAATTAGTCGCTGACCGCATTGCCTTGCTCTCACGAGCGGGAGGATTTTCTACACGACAAGGCGGCATGCTATCTGCTGGTTCAGGGGGTGCATCACAACGATTGAAGCACCGTATCACGTACTCCCGAGGCAGTTTGTTTATTAAACTCCGAGCAAGGGAGGATTCCGTGAGACGCATTTTAACCTGTCTTATGGTCGTTTCGGCGGCAGCCTTGATAGGCACCGGCTGCTCCCGGGACAGCTCTACCGGCCCCGACGATTTTGCCAACGGTCGAGCCACTGCGGTTCAACAGTCACTGGTCACCGGGATAGACTACTTCGACGTCGGCTACCCGTACGTCGCCTGGCAAGATGGCTTCGAAACATACACCGTCGGTACCTGGCCGCCGACCTTCAAGGCCGACGGCAACGCTCCAGTCCCGCCCAACGGTATCGTCAATGATGTTTTTTATGAAGGGGCTCAGAGCCTCCGACTCTACGGAGTGGTTGGCGGCTGTTGGGCCGGGTGTGCTTACCGTGCCCTTACCGTATCACCGCCGTACGAAGTCAAGGTGGCCGTTTACAACGGTAATGAACCGCTCTCGAGTTCGTGTCAGCCGGCTCGCGGCCACGTGGGCATTTTGGCCGGCACCAACTGGTGGGATCCCTGGCGAACCTTTGTTTATTTTAACCGTTACGGCGAAATTATCAGCAGCGGCGGTGAGGTGCTCGGTACCTACAACAGCCTGGAATGGTACCTGCTGAGGATACGGTATGAACGTATCGATGAGGGTAATGTGCGCCTCAGGTACTGGGTCAACAACAGGTACATACTGTCTGAAACGCTGCCTGTTCGCACCGAGGAAGATAACATGGTAACCCTGACATTCGAGGCCCTGGAAGGAAGCGCCTGGTTCGATGCGGCCGAGGTGCGTGACCGCCACTGAGTCAGGCCCCGGCCGTCAAACTGCCCTTCTCGCTGCACGGGCAACTAACGACAACAGGGGTTCAGATACCTGAACCCCTGTGCGATAAATAGAAACCTCAATCGACCGTTATGTCCCGTCAGAACCCGGTCGGCGCCGGTATCATTCGCGTCTACTTCAGAAGAACCATCTTCTTCGTCACGGCTCGGTCACCCGCCGTTAGCCGGTATAGATATATCCCCGAAGCTACCCGCTCGCCCCGGCTGTCGGTGCCGCGCCAATCGATACGATGTGCTCCCGCCGGTAGCCGCTCCCGGTCAACAAGGGTGTTCACTCTTTGTCCGAGGATATTGAATATCTCCAGAGTCACGTTGGCGGCCGCCGGTAACTCAAAGCAAATTACCGTGCCGGGATTGAACGGGTTCGGGTAATTCTGTCGCAGCGTGAATTCTCCCGGCAGAGATAATGTCTCACCCGGCGGCGCGTCGGTCGGCACTCCCTGAAATATCTGACTCACCAGTTCGCGGGCGGCGTCCAGCTCCATATACCACAGGTGGAAACCGAATATGTAAGTCTCGGTGCTGTCGGTCTTCAGCGTGGCGGCGACAGTGTAGCCGTCGATCCGCGATGTCTCCGGATATATTGAGGTGTAGCTATAGAGCGGTTGCGCCCCGGCGCCGGTAGCGAAGCATGCCACTGCCGGCGGGGTGGCATCCTGCCAGTAAGCTGTCACGTAGGCAGTAAACGGCTGGCGCGCGATGTCGAAAGCGATGGCGGGCAGGGTGCCGACGAGCGGCTGCGCCGAGCCGAAGCCGAAGCAGGAATCGTAGTTCAGCGGCAGCGAGTTATACAGATAGTACCGGTGGTGGTAGAAATACAGTGAATCCACCCCGAAGTACGGTTGAATGAACCAGTCGTTCTGACGGTAGTACTGGCCCACATTGGCTTCGAAGAAGTTCATGCCCTTGAATTCTCCGAAATACGCCACCTTTCCGCCCGACAGCAGATATTTTTCAAAGCGGTGATACTTGCTTTCCGACGAGGTCTTGAGCATGCCGTCGTAATCCTCGCCGTCGACAATGACCATTTCGTACCGGGTAAGGTCCCGCCAGTCCATGCAATACTCGTCCATCGTGGGATCACAACTGTTCACGATAATCGTATCCTTGTAACAGTACACGTCGATATCGAGGTCAAGGCCGGACCGCAGGCCGTCGTAGAAATCCATCACCGTGTCCGGATGTGCGAGAACACCGTTGCCGAGCTGCGTGATAAGCAGAATGTCACGGGTTGTCTCATACACCTCGCAGGCCTGTACCGCCGATGAGAACTCGGATTCGAAACCCTCTTTGTCCACGGCGGTAATAACGTAGGAGGCGTCGTTGAGCGGTTCCGTGTCTTCAAAAACGTAGGTCCCGGAGTCGACCGAGGCGAACGGATCCATGGCGAAGTAGTAGCAGGTTATGCTGTCCTCGGTTATCTTAAAACTGTCTTTCGGAACGAGGGGCGGGTCGGGTATCGTATAACTGTAAAAAGGTTTGTAGAGCAACGATATCCCCTCGATGCTGTCGGCCCGGTATATGTTGTAGTGGCTGAGGTCGGCCTCGGTGGAGTCGGTCCATGTCAGCGCCGCCGGTATACCCTGCGCGTAGTAGAGCCGCGACCCGTCAGGGACGGGCGCCGCCATGCGTCCACGCTGGGTGATGACGACTCGCTCGCCGCTCAGTGCACCGGTGCCGCCGGAGAGTCGATGAGCGGCGGCGGCAAAGTAGAACTTGTGTGGGTCGAGGCCGGTAAGAGCGCAGGAGGCTGTTTTGCCTACCGAAGCGGCCGGTTCGAAATCTTGCGGCTCCAGCCACGGCGGCACCAGGCCGGGGTAGGGGAGAGTATCCTCGGGAACCTCAGAGAGAAAAATATCGTACCCGTCATAATTGTCAAAAACCCAGGGATCCCAGACCACCACGACCGAATCCCAGTCCTCAAACGCACCTTCCAGTCCGGTGACGGGTCGAACCGGATCCCGCAGGATCACGGATAACTCCTCAGCGCGGCCGGCATTGGCGAGGACGTCGCTAAAATCGAGATTGGCCAGATAGCCCGTGGGATTATCAGGAAGGTTGAGAGGGTTCCACGTCAACCAGTGAACGTGGTCCGCTGTGAACATGGCGAAGATCAGCCTGATGCTCGAGTCCGGCGCCAGCTCGAACGGCCCGTAAGACATCAGGAACTTGGTATCGCAGCCGTCGGTATAATCTTCAGCTTTGGACTGCGGGGGATACATCCATACCGGGTCATCGGGCTCGATGCTGGCCGTGAAAACCTGGTCGTAATCCCACTCTGGGTGGCTGAGCATGTAATATTTGTTGGTGTCGCCTGTTGGAGTGCCCAAACCGTTGGTTTCAAAATCGAAGAACGGGTCATCAGGAGTGCCCAGCAGTCGCGGGCCGAAGTCCCACTCCGCGTAAGTACTGCTCGTCCACCAGTTGAAGTTGGTATCGGCTATAGCGTGAGACGAGGCCAGCAACCTGAAGGCAAAAATCTTCTCCAGGCTGGTGGCCGGGTCGAACTCGTACCCATCCGGGTCGCCGTCATTGTCGATTAGGTAGCCTATCCCGTGTTCTCTTATTGAACCGCTGATATCGTCCTGGTACCCGAAAGGTGAAGTAATCAGCAGCACATCGCCGTCCATATAGAACCCTATATAGCACTCGCTGATATCCTGTGTGCCGATGTTCGATATGACCATGTCATAGGCAACGATGTCTTCGTAAGTATCGTTTCGCCAGACGTGGCTCCTCAGGACTATCTTGACGTTCAGCGGCACGTGAGGCACAAGGGTGAAGGGGTCTATATACTCCGCTGTATCCGTATATACGGCGCGCATGGAGTAGTCCGAGAATCCCTCCAACCCGGTGACCGAGCCTATCGGATAATTCGGCGGAGAGAACTCCTCTCCGGAGGTGCTCCATCCATCCCATCCTGTAGAAACCAGAGTGTCGCTTCCGATTCGACCACCCACCCAGAGCGCGCTTGTAAATAAGTAATCTTTGCCGCTATAAGACGGTGTACGGAAACCGGCCTGCGGCCAGCCGTAGTCTGGATACCCGTATGTGCCGTTGTAACTGGCAAACCTGCCGAAGCAATCAAAAGAGGTATTGACCATACCGGTTTGCTGGACACCGTAGGGGACTGGACAGGGGATATCCGGGTCGTCCATCAACGAACCCGTCTGGTCTACCCACACCACCGACGGCGTTGCCGGAGCTGCCGCCTTCTCTTCGTCGTAAAGCAGTGAGCGACCCTGGACCGGCGCAGCCCATGCCGCAATAGCAAGCAACAAACTCCCCGTACCCATGACTCGTGAAAACATCGGTCCCTCCCGCGGAACTCCCGGCCGGATTCATTCCCGCCGACCCTCCGCGTATCTCAATATGCAATAATTTCCAAATTTGTCAACTTTACTGTGAGGCGTTTTGATTGTCTTCAGGGCAGCGGCGGGGTGGCTCTTAGGATAATGACGAAACTGGGACCGGCGTTGTTTAAATCTATGACCGGGCTCCTGTTGACCGGAGTCTGTCCGGCACCCGGACCAAGATGCCTATCTGACCAGCATCATCTTCCGGCTGTAATGGTTCTGACCGTACCGGATCCGGTAGAAGTAGATACCCGACGAGACCGGGCGGCCATCAGGGGCCGTGCCGTTCCACTCCGCCACGTGTGTGCCGGCCTCCAGGGGGACTCCGTCGAGGAGCACCCTTACCCGCCTGCCCAGGATATTGAATATTTCCAGTGTAACCTCGCCGGCGCGCGGCAGGTCGAAGGTAATTCTCGTGGCCGGATTGAAAGGATTGGGATAGTTCTGTCGCAGGGCAAACCGGGCGGGCAGGGCGGCCGGAGCGGCATCCCGTTCGTCGGTCGGCGATCCCTCGAACAGATAGTCCACCAGTTCCCGGGCCGACTCCCGCTCGATGTACCACAGGTGAAACCCGAAGAGGTAGGTTTCGAACTCGCCTGTCGTCAGCCTGACACCGACTGGGTCGCCCTCGAGCCGGCTGCTCACGGGATAACGCGAGCGGTACCGGTAAAGCAACTCGGCGTTATCGTTAACATGGAAAGTCGATACGGAGGGCGGCGTTTGGTCCTGCCACAGGTTCCGGACAAACGGGCTGATCGCCCCGCCCAGACTGTCGAAAGCCAGGACCGGCAGGTCGGCGGCGCACGGCTCGGCTGCGGCGAACCCGAAACAGGTATCACTGTCGATCGGCAACTCGTTATAGAAGTAATAACGATAATGCTGGAAATACAGCGAGTCGATCCCGAAAAATCGATTCACAAACCAGTCGTTCTGGAGGTAGTAACAGGACTCGTAGCCGTCAAAGTAGTTCATGCCGTTAAGGCAGCCGAAATAGGCCAGCCGGCCGCCCGAAAGCAGGTACTTGGCGAATGTATGAACGTTCTCTTCCGCCTTCTGCGTCATCAGATTGTCGTATTTTTCACCGTCGAAAATCGTCAGCCTGAACCGCGTGAAATCGGCCCAGTTGATGCATCCCGGCTGACTCGGATCGCAATAATAGTCCGCCACCGTATCGAGGACGCTGTAGACGGCGTAGTCGTAGTCGGCCAGTACGGATTCATAAAATGCCCGAACCGAATCGTACACGCCAAAGTAACTGTTGCCCAGATTCGTGATCAGCAGGATATCCCGCGTTTGAGGATATACCTCCAGCAGTTGAAGCGGGGAAGAGAACTCGGATTCAAACCCTTCCTCGTCCGTCACCGTGAGAACGTAATATTCCCCGTTAGTCGGAGAGACGACCTCGAAAGCGTTGACGTCCGGCTCCACCGTGACGTAGGGCTCCATGGCATAATAGTAATAGGTGTCGTCACCTATATAGAAGGTATCTGCCGGCTCGATGGCCTCACCGGGGGCCGTCTTGGTGTAAAACGGACGGTACATGTCCTGAAGCGCCTCTTCGTCGGGGAACCGGTACAGAGTGTAATGGTCGACTTCACAACCTGTCGCGTCTTCCCACTGAATGGTCACCGTCTCGCCGCTGATGAAGTACTCGTAGTCTTCCTGTACAACCGGTGGCTCGAGGCGGCCTCTTTGTACCGCGCATTCCGGCTCGCTCAACTGGCCGATACCGGCCTGTGACCGTGGCGCTATGCTCAGAAAATAAAACTTGCCGGGGTCGAGATTGTCCAACTTATGCCGGTAGGTCGGGCCGACTGAGGCTATCGGCCCCAGGTTGGCCGGCTGATACCAGGGGGGTACCAGCCCGGGGTAGGGCAACGAGTCCTCCGGAATCTCGGCCAGGTAAATGTCGTAGCCCTCCACCTCGCTGAACGTGAAGGGGTCCCATTCGATTACCACGGAATCCCAGCTTTCGGTCACCACTTCCAGACCGGTCGCCGGAAGCATGGGGTTCAGCAGCGAGTCGGCCAGCGCTCCCGCCCGTGCAATGTTCGCGATCAACCCGTCAAAATTGAGATTCCGAACGTACCCCAGAGGATTATCCGGCAGATTATAGATGTTCCAGATTAACTCGTGGACCTCGTCAGCCGTGGACATGGCATACAGAACCCGCACACTTGAGTCGGGAGCAATGTCGAATGGGCCGAACGACAGGACTATTTTGACGTCGTACCCGTCAGCCAGATCGGCCGCCATGTCCTGGGGAGGATAACACCACTGCGGGTCATCGGGCGGAATTATCGCCGTGAGCACCTGGTCGTAATCCCACTCGCGATGCTTAAGAAGATAGTACTTGTTGCGGTCGCCCTCGGGAGTCCCCAGTGTGCCCGTTTGGAAGTCGAAAAACGGGTCCTCCGATGTGCCGAGCTGACGCGGCCCGAAGTCGACGTTGACGCCAAATCTGTTTACCCACCAGTTGAAGTTGGTGTCTTGGACGGGTTGTGACGCCGCCAGCAGAGACAGCGCCAGCACCTTGCGCACGCTGGTGGTGGAGTCGTAATCGCCCCCTACCGGGTCACCGTCGGCGTCAATGACATACGCTATACCTTGATCCCGGAGCCCGCCGGCGACGTCATCGGTCCAGAAATAGTCCTTACTCTCGTGACCAACGTCGCCATCGACGTATATTCCGATGTATCCCTGCTCGATATCCTGACTCCCCAAGTTCGTCATTACCAGGTCGTAAATCACAAAATCCTGATACTCGGGTGCCCGCCAGATGTGGCTCCGGTTGACCACGCGCAGATTCAGCGGCACATGGGGTCGCCCGAAAAAGTCGCGCTCGACATACTGCGTGATCGTGTCGGTGAAGATGGCCCGCATCGCCTCGTCGGAGGGGTAATCGAACCCGGTCACCGACCCGTAGGGATGAGTCGGGGGGAAAAACTCGCGACCGACTATGTACCCCCAGCCGTTAAGACCGTGCGATACCAGTGTGTCGCCGCCGACAACCCCGCCGATCCAGAGGGCCCCCATCCACAGGTACTCTTTGCCGCTTCCGGGCGGTGTCTCGAAGGAAGCGGACGGCCAGTCCGGAATGGAGGGATACCAGGGCGTCGCCCCCATGCCGAATAAGCCGTAACAGTCGAAGGAGACGTCCACTGAACCCGTTTGCTGAACACCGTACTTGGTGGGCCAGGGGATGTCAGCGTCGTCGAGCGGGTCCCGGACGCTGGCCTCGTCAATGCTGCTATCATCGAGCCGCGTTATGTCCAGCGGCGAGCGCGCCGCCCCCTGGCCGCCAGTAAATACCAAGAGTAAGGGGATTATACAGTACCGACCAACCGCTCCCGGCAAGCTCACCTCCCTGTATTAGCATGTCCGAACACTAATTAGACGGGGCAACCGCGACGGTGTTTAGCAGGCAGTCTTTGCGACGGAGCCCGGCCGTCTCACTTGTGATAATCGGTACCGTGTATTATGGAGAAAGCTCTGAACAGTTGTTCCAGTACGACCAGCCTGACGAGCTGGTGCGAGAATGTGAGCGGCGAGAGCGAAATAACCCGTTCGGCCCCCTTCAGAATCGATTCGTCCAGCCCATAAGGCCCGCCCATCACTAAGACGAGCGGCGTCCGGCCGCTGACCTGTGTTTTTTCGAGCCATTTCGCGAACTTGCCGCTGTCCATCGCCACGCCGTCGTCGGCCAGGGCGAAATATGGCCTCCCGGCCAGCTTCTTCCTCACCGCCAGCGCCTCTTTTCTTCTTATCTCCGCCGGTGAAAGTGAGGAACCCCTCTTGCACGCCGCCGCCGTTTCAAGCTCGACCCTGGCATATCGCGACAACAGCCGCACAAAGTGCCGGCACCCCTCGGTGACCCAGCGCTGTTTATCCCGTCCCACCGAAACGATACTGATCTTAGTCAAAAGCCTGCACCTTGATGATAAGCCGCCGCCGGCGCGGGCCGTCGAACTCGCAGAAGTAAACAGCCTGCCAGGTCCCCAGAACCAGCCGCCCCTTCTCGATCAACACCTGCTGCGAAAAACCCATCAGCGAGGCCTTGAGGTGGGCATCCGAATTTCCTTCGGCGTGGTGGTAGCCGTCGCTCTGGGGTATCTCTTTGGCCAGCTTGTACAGGATGTCCCGGCGCACGTCGGGGTCGGCGTTTTCATTGATGGTTATACCGGCGGTTGTGTGCGGCACGAAACAGTGCGCGACGCCGCTCTGGCGGCCGCTGGTGTTCACTGCCTCCTGTACCAGATGGGTGACATCGATCAGCTCCTCGCGCTGACGTGACTCCACCGCATACGCTTCCATTACGAAAACAGAGCCTCCGTAAACTGTTTGGCGTCGAAGGCCTGGAGGTCGTCCAGTCCCTCGCCGATTCCGATAAAGTCCACCGGTACTCCCAGTTGTTCGGCTACCGCTATCACCACGCCGCCCTTGGCTGTCCCGTCGAGCTTGGTGACGATGATGCCGTCGCAACCCACGGCGTCGGTGAAGACCTGCACCTGCGAGAGAGCGTTCTGACCGGTTGACCCGTCTATAATGAGCTTGCTGTAGATGGCCGCCCCGGGCAGCGCCTTGGCGACCACCCGCTTTATCTTCTTGAGTTCCTCCATGAGATTCGCCTTGGTCTGCAGCCGGCCCGCCGTGTCCACCAGCAGCAGATCGGCCGACCGCGCCCGGGCCGCCTTGGCGCCGTCGAACGCCACCGCCGCCGGGTCCGAACCGCTCTGCGATTTCACTATGTCGACGTTGCTGCGCTCGGCCCAGATGGCGATCTGCTCTATGGCAGCGGCGCGAAAGGTGTCACAGGCGGCTATTATTACTTTCTTGCCCTCCGAGGAGAACCGCGTTGCCAGCTTCCCGATAGCGGTTGTCTTGCCCACGCCGTTGACGCCGACGATCAGCCACACCACCGGGCGGGGGTCGCTGTCTTTCAGCAGGGGAGACCCGCCGCGCGAGAGTATAACCTGTATCTCCTCCTTGAGCAGGGCCATTATTTCCTGTCCCTCGCTCAGCTTGTGTTGCGCGGCTTTTTCCCGGATACCGCCGATGAGTCTTGTAGTGGCCGCCACGCCCACATCGGCCTCGATGAGAATCTCCTCGATATCATCGAGCAAGTCGTCGTCCAGCCGGCGTTGCGATACCGCCTGCGTGATTCGGCCCAGCAAGTTGGCTTTGGTCTTGCTGAGCGAATTCTTCAGCTTCTCAAATGGGGTTGCCATTGGTGCGGGTCAGGTCACGCCTCATCATCCTGGCGCGACTCGCTTATCGGTTGGCCCAGCCGCTCCGCCACTCTCGCCGGCAGCTCCTCGGGACCGCCCGCGTCGACCGGGTCCGTTGCGACCGGTCGATTGCCGTTGCCCGGTTCCGCCTCGGTTTCCGCCACAGCCGCATCGTCGACCTCGACGATCTCTTCCGGGCTGTCGCCTTCGGCGCTGCCGCCGAACTTGACCGCCACCATCTTGGACACACCGAACTGCTCCATCGTCACGCCGTACAGGTTGTGCGCCGCCTCCATGGTGATCTTGTTGTGGGTGATGATGATGAACTGTGTCTGCTCCGAGAATTTCCTGATGATTCTCAGAAAACGCTGGCAGTTGGCATCATCCAGCGGAGCGTCGATCTCGTCAAGAATACAGAACGGTGACGGTTTAACCAGGTAGAGTGAAAACAACAGCGATATTGCCGTCAGCGCCCTTTCGCCACCCGACATCATCGTTATCGAAAGAAGCTTTTTACCTTTCGGGCGTGCGATGATTTCAATATCCGATTCCAGCGGGTCGCTCGGGTCTTTAAGGAAGATATCCGCTTCGCCGCCGGTAAACAGTTCGACGAACAGGTTGCGGAAATTCACCCGCACCTGGTCGAATGTCTCCAGAAACATCTGCCGGGCGGTATGGTTTACCTTGACGATGGTTGTCTTCAGGTCGTCTTTGGCCGTCGACAGGTCTTTCAGCTGTTCCTCCAGAAAAGCCTTTCGCTCCGCCGCCGTCTTGTACTCCTCCAGGGCCAGCAGGTTCACCGCCCCGAATCCCTTCAGCCGCTCCTTGAGCTCGTGCAGCTTCGTTCTGGCCTCCTCTTCCGTCAGGCCGCTGTCCGGGTTTTCGATTTCGGAAGCCCGAATATCGATTTCGTACTCGTCACGAATCCGCTCACAGATGGACCGAACTTCGGCATCCATGGTATTGAGGCGCATTTCCAGCTGGTGACGTTCGTCGCTGAGCCCCTCCCGTTCGGAGCGGAGCTCTTTCAACTGCTTCTCTCTGGCGTCCGCCTTTTCCAGCAGTTCACTCTGTTTGACCCGATGAGCGGACTGCCGTTCGATCGCCTCCTGGCGCCGCTGGAAGGTTTCTTTGAGTTTGGATTCCAACTCTTCGGTACTTTCGGTGGCGACGGCAATCTGCTGCCGCGCCTGGCTGATCTCTTCCGTCTTGGTCTCGACGGTGCCGGCGATATCGTTCAGCAGCTCCTCCAAATGCGAAGTCTTGCTTTCCGTTTGCTCCACGAGGCTGCGGCACTCGACCTGCCTGACCTGCAGCTCGGAAACCTGCTGCAGGGCGTTGGCCGCCGCCGCCTCGCATTCCTCGAGTTGCGCCAGTGACTGCGCGATATCGTTTACCAGAGTTTCGCGGCTTCGGCTGAGCTGGTTGAAATCCAGCCCCAGCGTGTACTGCCGGTTCTTGACCCGTTCAAGTTTGCCGGTCAGCGTCGTTCTCTCCTTCTCCAGCCGTGCTCGCTCGCTGCCCAGGCTGCGGCGCCCGAAATCGATTTCCTTGACCTGCTCCCTGGCGGTCTCGATGTCTTCCGCCAGCGTTTCCGTTTTCTCGGCCAGGCTGCTGAGTTCGGCTCTCACCGCGGCGATCTCTGCCGTAACCTGCCCTTTCTCTTTGTTTACCTCAACCAGTTGACCTTCGAACTTGGCTATCATTACGGCCTGTTGCTTGACCTTCTCCTTGCGGCGAAACAGCGGGAAATTATCCTGGGACCCGCCCGAAATCGTATTCTTGCTGTACAGGTCCCCGCTCGTCGAGACAGCCTGAAATCCGTAGGGCAGGCGCCGCAGGATTTCGTCCGGCTCGAAACCCGACTTGAATACGGCCGTGCGCGACAGCACCGCCCGCATCAGCGGCACCAATGGCTGGTCGGCGGTGATAAAGTCGTCCAGCCATCCGATAAACTCCGGCATTTCCAGCTGGGGACGCTTGACAGCGGGATTGATCGTCCCCGTATCGGGCACCAGTATCCCGGCGCGACCCTTGCTTTCCGATTTGAGAAACCCAATGATGGCTTCACCGGTCCGACGATCGTCACATATAATGAACCGGGCCAGCTCGCCCAGGGCCGCTTCCGTGGCGACCTCAAACCCCTCCTCAGGCACGAACCTCTCGGCCACCGTCCCGTGAATCCCCGGCCACCGGTCCCTGACATCCATGACCGCCTTCACCCCCGACTCGTAGCCTTCGTAGTGCAGCATCATCTCTTCCAGAAGGTTCTTGCGCGCCTGGCACGCTTCGATTGATGCCGTCAGGTTGGATATCTCCTGAGTAATGTCATCACCTCTGGAGATAAGCTCCTCGAGCTTGCCCGACAGCTCGCTGCTCGAACGCTCTGTTCCGGCCCTTTCTTCCAGCAGCCTTTCCAGTTCGCTCCTGGCCTGTGCGTACTCGGTCTCCTTGTCGCGCCCGCACCGCCGGTTTTCGTCCAGTTGCCGTTCGACCGAGGCCGCGCTCTCGGCCAATTCCTCGGTTTGTTCCCTGAGGTTGACTTCCTCCGTTTTCCCCGACGACAGTTTCCCCTCGAGTTCCAGCAGGTGTTTGTTCTCCTGCTCTTTTGCCGACCGTGCCGCCAGCAGCCGCCGGTCAGCCTCGGCCTGCGTCTTCTCCGCCTCTTTCAGAAACGCTTCGGTGGCAACGAGTTTTTCTTTCTCATCGACCACTTGCCGCTTCGTTTCTTCGAGTTGTTCGCGCAACATCTCCGAGCGCTTCTTTAAAGCGACAATATCGTTCTCATTGCGCTCGATCAGATCGGCGGCGTTGCGTTTCTTCTCTTTAAGAATAGAGATTTCGGTCTCATAACCGTGTGCCTGCTCCGATATCTCATAGACCTCGGCGCCCACCCTGGTCAGTTCCTGCTCCATCTCTATCTGCTGCGTGCGATCAACCTCGAGTTGCGAGGCCAGGGAGTTCACTGCCGTTTTGCTCTCTTCAAGTCTGTCAGCCAGCCGGTCAGCCGAGGCCTGCAGCTGCCGCCGCTCCCCGGCGACGGCTCCGATTCGCTGAGAGCTCAGGAACAGTTCCCATTGCCGCACGCTGTCCACGACCTTTTGGTACCGCTCGGCTTTCTTCTGCTGGCGCCGCAGGGAGTTGACCTGCGTCTTCACCTCGGCGTAGATATCGTTGAGGCGCAGCCAGTCATTCTCGGTCGCCTCCAGCTTTCGGATGGCGGCCTTCTTGCGCTGCTTGTACTTGGTGATGCCGGCCGCCTCTTCAAAGAGAAACCGGCGTTCCTCGGCCTTGTCCGATATTACGGCCTCGATCATGTCCTGCTGGATGACCGAGTATGAATGCGCCCCCACCCCGGTATCGTAAAACAGTTCGGTAATGTCTTTCAAACGGCACGGGACCTTGTTGAGCAGGTATTCCGACTCGCCGCTTCGGAACAGACGCCGGGTGATCTGGACCTCGGTATATTCCGTGGGCAAAATGCCGCGGTCGTTCACCAGCGACAGCGTCACCTCGGCCATCCCCAGCGGTTTCATGTCGCGGGTACCGTTGAAAATGACCTCTTCCATCTTGCTGCCGCGCAGAAGCGTTACCTTCTGTTCGCCCAGCACCCAGCGAAGGGCGTCGAGAATATTCGTTTTGCCGCACCCGTTGGGCCCGACTATCGCCGTAATGCCGCTGGAAAAATGTATGGTTGTCTTGTTCGCAAAAGATTTGAATCCGATTATATCAAGCTTCTTAAGGTGCACGGTGCCTCCGAGTTGGTTGTCATTGACTAGGATGCCGCTCGGCTCTCGCTGCTGCGCATGAGCCGAATAGTCTCCAGCAGTGAACGATAAATATTGCGCTCATCACGTAAATACTTGGTCTTTATCTCTAGGTTGTAGTAGGGTCGGCCGAGGTGATTGCCCCGCCCGATCCTGACGGCATCGGGAAAATTCAGAAGGATGCTCGAGGTGAAGTTCGACTGCTGAAGATTCAAATCCAGTACCAGGTCGATCTTCAGTTCCTTGAGCGTCTGGATATAACTCCTCTTCGGTAATCCCGACCAGGTGAGTTGCTCCGAGGTCGGAGAGAGAATCTGAAACCCTTTCCGCGGGAAAATGTCGTTCACTCTGATTCCCGGACTGCTGAGAAGGGCTATATCGGCCGGCTTGAACAGGTCCGAAATCGTCGGAAGAAACTGCTTTACAAGCGTCAGCTCCCTCAGGCCGCTGGGCAGGCACACCAGTATGTGTCTGGGTTTCCGGAGCGAATCGGGAAACACCAGTTGCTGCGAAACCATTTGTCTGGCTCCGCGACGTATCGCCATCTGTGCCACCAGGCTCTTAAGGCTCATCTTGACTTTCCTCAACGGAGGGTACCGCCTCATTCGTGTCTACCGGGGGCGCCGTCCGCTCCACAGCTTCCTCCGGTTCATCCGTCGGCTCAACGGCGCGCTCAGGGGAGAGGAACTGCTCGAGGTTGACCTGGTTTATCTCGACTCTCGATATCCGACCGGTCTCCGCATCGGCCAGATTTACCTCCCGGCCGTTCAGCTCCACCCGTACCTGTGAGGGAATGCCGACCGATACGGTCAGGCGGTACTGTGCCTCAACCTCGTAAATGCGACCCGGCAGAAGATTACGGAAAATGGCCGTATCGCCGTCAGCCAGCACCGTCGACCAGCTTTCACTCTGCGGAATGAGTCTGAGCCTGATGATCTCGGGTTCCTGGTACCCCGGCACGTTCCAGTCGAAAGCCGCTTCCGTCTGGCTGTCGGCAGCCGTAACGGGTTGCTCCGCGACCGCCTCGGACGATTCTCCGGCGGTGTCGCCCGGCTCCTCATCGCGCCCCTCGGATGGCATAAGAATGCTGTAACCGATCAGGAAGAGAACGAAAACGACAACGATGGCACCGAACAGGTACAGCAGTTTTTTTATCAGCCTGGCGTTGTCACCGTCCCGCTCCGTTTCCTTCTCGGTTTCCTCGCGCCTCTTCTCCGTCTTTTTATCAGCGCCGCTCTTGACCGCGTTGGGGCGACCCTCAATCGCCTCACCCACGTCTTCCTTTATCGCCTCCATGGTGCGGTCGAAGTCGATCCCGAGCGACTCGGCATAGGCCTTGGCAAAAAGGTCGTAGTATATCATAGAGGGAAGTTCCCCGACCTCCCCCTTCTCGATGTGTTCGAGGTTGGCCTGCGAGATTTTGAGCTGATCGGAGAGGTCCTCAAGGGTGACGCCCTTGCGCTTCCTCTCCATATGAAGCAGCTCTCCAAATTTATTGTATAACTCGCTCATAAGAAAACAGTTGCCACCTTACTATTCTTCTATGACCTGTTTGGCCAGTCGCTCCAGAAGCGTCCGGGGAAAGCCAATCACAGTATCCAACTCGCCCTTGATACTGTCAACTAAAAATGCCCCCATACCCTGTATGCCGTAAGCGCCGGCCTTATCCATCGGTTCACCCGTCGCAATGTATTCGCGAATTTGTTCTGCCGTCACCTTGTTAAACCGAACCTCGGTCAGTTCGTAACCGCTGGCCAGGATGCCGGAGTGCTCCGCAATTGCCAGAGCTGTGCAGACCACGTGCCGTTTTCCCGAAAGGCGCGACAGGATCTCGTAGGCATCGCTCTCATTCGCCGGTTTCCCCAGCACTTCGCCTTCGAGAACGACAACGGTGTCGCACCCGATGACGGCGTCACCGGCCTCACTCCGTCGGGCAACCTGAAGGGCCTTGTCCCTGGCCAGCCGTTCCGCAAAGTTATACGGGTGTTCCCCCTCAAAAGGGGCCTCCTCGAGGTCGGGAATGATTCGGGCGAAACTCACCCCGGTCTCACTCAGAAGTTTCATTCTCCGCGGCGATCGTGAGCCGAGAACAAGACGGTATTTCTCGGCGAGAAGCGGCAGGTATTTATAGGTCATGGTCAATAATTATCGTTACCGGACCCGTGTTGTTGAATCTTATATCCATCCTGGCGCCGAACTTACCGGTGCCGACCCTCAGGCCCGAGTCCCGGACCAGCCCCACGAAGCGCTCGTACAGTCGCTCCGCTTCTTCCGGCTCCTGAGCTTCCGTGAAGGCCGGACGGCGTCCCTTGCGGGTGTCAGCGTACAGCGTAAACTGCGAGACTATCATAATCTCCGCCCCGATGTCGAGCGCTGAAAGGTTCATCTTGCCCTGCTCGTCTTCGAAAATGCGCAGGTTGACAACCTTGTCGGCCAGCTTGACGCAGGACGGCTCCTCGTCCCCCCTCCGGGTGCCAAACAGCACCAGAAGACCGGCCCCGGTGCGGCTGTGCGCCCGGCCGTCGATCGCAAGTTCCGCGCCGTCCGTTCTCTGAACCACTACCCGCATATTAAATCTCTTATCCTCATGAGAATATACCGTAACAACTAATAAAGACAACAACTTTAAACAGGGAAGCCAGCGGAGCAACAATGAAGTATAAAATGCTTGCTAAAACTCAGGGGTCAGCGTTCATTTAGCGTCATGTCGGGGTTGTCTACATCGCTCGGGATAGATATCGGCTCGGTTTCCGTTAAGCTCGTTCTCCTTGAAAACGACCGAGTCGTGCGAACTGCCTATCGTCGCTTTCACGGGAGGCCTTTCGAAACCCTGTGTCAACTTCTCAATGAACAGTTTCGGGACCTCGACGGTTCTTCGCTCAACCTCGGTTTCACCGGTATCGGCGGCAAAACGGCCCGGCGCGTGCTCGGCGGGAAATTCTTCGGCGAGATCGCCTCGATAGCTGCGGGCAACTTTCACAGCGTGCCGCAGGCCAGGACTATCATCGAGATGGGCGGCGAGGATTCGAAACTCATCGTGGTCGATTCCCCTACCCGGACCGTCAGGGACTTCGCCATGAACGCGCAGTGTGCCGCGGGCACCGGCTCGTTTCTGGACCAGCAGGCCGCCCGGCTCAAGATCTCTATCGAGGGTGAGTTCGGCCGGCTGGCTTTAAAGTCTCAAAAGCCCCCGCGGATTGCCGGGCGTTGTTCCGTCTTCGCCAAATCTGACATGATTCATCTCCAGCAGATCGCTGCACCGGACTATGATATAGTCGCAGGCCTGTGCTTCGCCGTGGCCCGAAACTTCAAAAGCTCTATTGCCCGGGCCAAGAAGTTCGAACCGCCCATCGTATTTGAAGGCGGCGTGGCCGCCAACCCGGGCATGGTTCGCGCCTTTGCCGAGATACTCGGGCTGACCGATGGACAGCTGCAGGTCCCCGAACACTACAACGTCATTGGGGCGCTCGGCGCCGCCGTTCTGGCCGGCGAAAACTCAACCCTGGTCGAATCCTTCGACAGCGAAAAAATTCGAAGCTATCTGGATTACCGGCAGGTGGTTGCCTCCGGCCGCGAAGCGCTGTCTTTCGATTTTCCGGACTCGAAATACTATGATATAACCATGGCTGACAGGCCCGCCGATATCGACGATCTGGAGGTTTATCTGGGGGTCGATGTCGGCTCCCTCTCCACCAACCTCGTTCTCATTGACGCTGACCATCGCGTGATCGCCCGTCGTTACCTCATGACCGAGGGACGTCCCATCGAGGCGGTCCGGCGGGGCCTTCGGGAAATCAGCGAAGAGGTGGGCGACCGGGTAACCGTGAAAGCGGTCGGCTCCACCGGTTCCGGTCGCTATCTCATCGGTGACCTGATCGGAGCCGATGTGATCCGCAACGAGATTACGGCTCAGGCCACTGCGGCCATCGATATCGATCCCGAGGTCGATACCGTCTTTGAAATAGGCGGGCAGGATTCCAAGTACATTTCCATAGACAAGCGGGCGGTCGTTGATTTCGAGATGAACAAGGCCTGTGCCGCCGGCACCGGGTCCTTCCTGCAGGAGCAGGCCGAGAAGCTCAACGTCAACATAGAAACCGAGTTCAGCGATCGCGCCCTTTGCGCCACCTGCCCGGTGGGATGCGGCGAGCGCTGCACGGTGTTCATGGAATCCGATCTGGTGGCTCACCAGCGCTCCGGCGCCAGCAAGGATGACCTGTTGGCCGGACTGGCTTACTCCATAGTCAGCAACTACTTGACAAAGGTTGTCGGAGACCGGCGCGTGGGTGATCATATCTTCTTTCAGGGCGGCGTTGCCTGGAATAAAGCGGTCGTGGCTGCCTTTGAAAAGATGACGGGCAAGCATGTAACGGTGCCGCCGCATCACGACGTCACCGGTGCTATCGGCGCCGCCATCCTGGCTAAGGAACAAATCGATCAACCCGGCTTCGAAACCTCCTTCAAGGGTTTCGATTTTCATAAACGGCGTTATGAACTAGAATCGTTCACGTGCGAAGACTGCGCCAACCAGTGTGAAATCCACAAGGTGATTCTCGAAGGCGAGGAGCCGCTGTACTATGGCTCGCGGTGTGAGCGATACGAGGTCGACCGCCGCCAGGGGCGGGACCTCCCGACGGACTACGCCGCCGTCAGGAAGCGTCTTTTATTCAAGCGCTATTTGGAGCCGGCCGTGGTATCCGGATCAAAAGGAAGGGTCGGTATTCCAAGGGTTCTTCATTTCTTCGATTATTATCCCTTCTGGCGGGCTTTCTTCGAATCGGCCGGTTTCAAGGTGGTCAACTCCGATGTCTCCAACCAGAAGATAGTGGAAAACTCGCTGGAGCTTTTCAGCGCCGAAACCTGCTACCCCATCAAAATCGTCTTCGGTCACGTTGGCAACCTCCTTGACAAAGGCGTCGATTGGCTGTTTCTCCCGTCCCTCATAAAAGTTGCCGATCAGCAGGAGTTGGCTGAGGAAGGCGCCTATATTTGCCCCTATGTGCAGACCATCGGGTCGACCATTGCCACGTCCTTCGATTTTGCTGCCGCCGGAGCGAAACTCGTCAACCGGCCCATCAACCTGAGCCAGAATGTCGGTGACTTGCGCCACAAGCTGAAGGGCCTGGCTTCTGATTTCGGCCTGTCCGACCGGGAATACAATCGCGCTATCGACGCCGGCCTGAAAGCGTATCAAACCTACCGGCTGGCCTTGCGCGACGAAGGCCGAAAGGTGCTCGGCCGGCTCGGTCCCGACGAGAAGGCGCTGGTGATAGTCAGCCGCCCCTATAACGGCTACGACCCGAGGTTGTCGCTGGAGCTGCCCGATAAAATACGTGAACTCGGCGTGAAATCCATTCCTCTCGACTTTCTGGATACCGGCAATGGCAGCGACGTACCGTTCATGTACTGGCGCTACGGACGCCGCATCCTGTCGGCCGCCAAGTATATCCGAGAGCATCCCAACCTTTTTGCCGTCTATATCACCTCTTTTGGCTGTGGCCCGGACTCGTTCATTACCCATTTTTTCCGCAAGGCGATGTCCGGCAAACCCTATCTTCAGCTCGAACTGGACGAACATTCTGCCGACGCCGGTCTGATAACCCGGTCCGAGGCGTTTATCGATTCGCTCCGGTTCTACCGGTTCAAGGTGCCAGTAAGCGGCTTCAATATCGCCTGCGATGATTTCCGGCCGTTCGAAAGAACCATTTACATACCGAACATGTGCGACCACGCCTACGCGTTGCGCGGCGCTTTTGAACGATGCGGACTCAGGGCTGAGGTTCTGGATGAACCCGATGATCTGACCCTGGAATACGGCAAGAAATTTACTTCCGGCAAGGAGTGTTTCCCCTGTGTTATCACCACCGGAGACATGATCAAGAAGATCAAATCACCGCACTTCGATACCTCCCGGGCGGTGTTCTTTATGCCCGGCGCCAACGGTCCCTGCCGGTTCGGTCTGTACAGCCAGTTTCACCGGATGATTCTCGACGACCTGGGCTACACCGATATCCCTATCTACTCGCCGAACTCCGACAACGGCTACGCCGACTTCGGTCTCGACGGCACCGCGTTCCGCAAGATTGCGTGGAAGGGATTTGTCTTCGTGGACTGTCTTCAGAAGCTGTTGTTCGGCATCCGACCCTATGAAATCAACGAGGGCGAGACCGAGAAAGTATATCTCAAATATCTGGCCCGACTTGACCGCGCCCTGGTTCACGACGAATCGCTGGATCGCCTTGGCCGCGAAGCGGCAGCAGCTTTCGCCGCAATAGAAAGGGAGCCCTCGGTGCGCCCGCGTGTAGGTGTGGTGGGGGAGATCTATCTCAGGAATAACCGGTTCTCGAATAATCATCTGATTGAAACACTGGAGAAACTCGGCCTTGAAGTGTGGCTGGCCACCTTCACCGAATGGCCGCTGTATACGTCGTGGAGTTATCAGAAAGACTCCATCTCGCAATTCAACCTCAAGGGTCTGGTCGAGAGTTCCCTGCAGCTTGTTTTCCAGCGTCGGCAGGAACATCGTATCGCCCGCGCCTTCAGCCGCGATAAACACTTCTGGAGTGACTATCCCGTTGAGAAGGTTCTCAAGCTGGCCTCGGCGTACCTGCCTTTGGATTTCAAGGGCGAGGCGGTGCTGTCCATCGGAAAAGCCATTGAGATGACTATTGAGGGCGCCGGCGGCATTGTCAACGCAATGCCTTTTAACTGCATGCCGGGTACGGTCGTGTCCTCCCTGTCGAAGAGGATTTCCGAAGATTACGGCGATATCCCGTGGCTCAACATTTCCTATGAAGGTTTGCGAGACTCCGGCGAGGAAACGCGACTTGAGGCTTTTGCCGATCAGGCCCGCGCCTACCAGCGCAGCCGCAGCCGTCAAACGACCGCCGAAGCCACCCTGCTGCTGAAAGAGCAGCAAAAGTGAAAACTGCGTATCCGCCCGTGCCGGGCGACCCGCTCTAACAAATTAAATACTTGATATTGATGCGCTTACAATGTACACTGAGAACGATGTAGCCGCGTTCGCCGGACCCGAGACAGGTTTCAGGAACAACTCAAAACTGTCCGTGTTATAAAGAAAGATTTATATTCGCACATTTATTGGAGGTACGGATGAGTAAGCCGCTCAACATCACTGATGATACTTTCGAACAGGAAGTTCTCCAGTCCGATATACCGGTTATTGTCGACTTCTGGGCAACCTGGTGTGGCCCCTGTAAAATGATCGCTCCCATTCTCGAAGAAGTGGCCGCGGAATATGCCAATAAGATCAAGGTGGTCAAACTGGACGTTGATGCTAACAACAAGACGGCCGGGAAGTACAATATTATGTCCATCCCGTCGCTGCTCTTCTTCAAGGGTGGCGAGATGGTCGATCAGGTGGTAGGCGCCATCCCCAAAGCTCAACTGACTTCCCGCCTCGATAAGGTCCTGGCGTAGACCGCCCTTTGCTTGAGAAAATCAGGGCCGGCTTTGATTGAAGCCGGCCCTTTTACGTTTGTCTCTGGCCCACGCAGCTTGCCCTGATTATCGGACCGCCGTGGCGGAACATATTCGCCCGATTTGCATTTTAATTAGGTTAGATGTATAAATATGTTGTAGATTCATCTTGCACGGGCAACCGGAAAGGTCTATAGCAGTGGACTGGTACGATGTCATTTTTGTCGTTGTCTTTATCGGTGTTTGGCTGCTCCTGGTCACCAAGGTGCTGCCTCGCTTCGGCGTCCACTCCTGAAGGATACCGATGTCGCGTTTCCCGGAGGGGGACGAAGAAAAAGGGCACAAGGAACAGCCCGCCGAAGAATAAGCGGGCCTTCCAGCGGAATAAGGTGGCTATCTTCAAGAGATGCCGGCGTTCTTCCGATAAGGTAAGATATGAAGTACTACCAGGATAGCGGCGACGCTCCCCGACGGGGATTCAGGATTGGCCCGGGCGCCCTCTCACCTTTCATAAAGGTCATGATTCTGGTCAACCTGGGCGTTTTCATCGCTCAGAATCTGTACCCGTCGCTAACCGTACATCTGGGCCTGTCGCCCAAAAACTTCTTCGCTGATTTTCCGAACCTTATATACCAGCCGTTCACCTACATGTTCCTCCATGGGGACTTCTGGCACATCTTCTTTAATATGTTTGTGCTGTGGATGTTCGGAACGGAAATCGAGTTCAATCTCGGCACCCGGAGATTCGCTCGTTTTTATATTCTGGCCGGTCTGGCCGGCGCCGTGCTGACAATGATTGCGAAATCGTACCAGACCAACCCGATGATTGGAGCTTCGGCAGCCGTTTACGGCGTCATGGCAGCCTACTGGGTCAGCTTCCCGCAGCGTTATGTCTACCTGTATTTTCTTTTCCCGATTAAAGTTAAGTGGTTCGTGCCCGGTTTTATGCTGTTGGGCTTTCTCTTTGGCGGCCCCCACGTGGCCCATTTTGCCCATCTGGGCGGAGCTGTTTTCGGATTCATCTACTTCAAATCCGACTGGCGGCTCTGGTCTTTCTCGCGGAAAATTAAAGACTTGCGCTACCGACGCCAATCCGCGAAACTGGAGAAAAACCGGCAAAAAGCCGAAGAAATAATGAAGAGGGTAGATGATATCCTCGACAAGATCAACGAGGTGGGTATCGAGAATATCAGCAAGGAAGACCGCAAGTTTCTCGAGGAAGCCTCGTCCCGGTTGTCGGATAAGAAAATGAAAGAATAGCGGTGGGTTGTTGATATGCGTAAGAGAGTTCTGTTGGCTGAGGCTTCCGATACCGTGCGCGGCGTCGCCGAGTCGGTACTGAGACAAAACGGTTTTGAAGTCATACCGGTGGTGAGCGGCGAAAAAGCTCTCGAAGTAATTCAGTTCTCTCGTCCGGATATAATCATTGCCGGCAGCGACCTGACCGGCAAGGCCAGAAAACCGCTGCACGAGCACATCAAGGAAGACCCTAAGGTGTCCTCGGTGCCGATGATCATTCTCACCGACTCGCCTGAAGGCGAGCTGTCCGCGCCGGTCGAGGCGACCCTTACTCGTCCTTTCGAGCCGGCTGATCTTATCGACACGGTTAACGGCGTTATCGCCAAGCCGGTCGAGAGCCAACCGGCCGCGGCCGATAATCCGCTGGGTGAGGCCGCGCTGGAAGATGATTTTCTCGATGCCGCTCTGGGCCTCGATCATATTCATGTCACCGACTCGGAAGTGATGGACCGGACTCAGGCCGGCACCGCTTCCGCCAAGAGTGAATCTCACGCCGAGGCGAGCGGTTCCGATGACCTTCGCCCCCAGGGTGAAGCAACCACCGATTCCCGCAAGGTCGAGTCACTGATAATCCGTGAGGACGATACCGACATTCGCCCCCATGGCAGCCGCGGCGGTCGCGACAAAAGCATGTCGTCCTCCGGCAAAATCGAGATTCTCGATGACCAGTTCGGGCTGAGCGATGATGACGGCCTACCGGTCGATGATGAGGACAGCGCCCATGATTATCAGTGGTTTATCAATGAGATGCAAAAGGACGTGAATTTTCCCCCGACGCCGCCGGCCACGTCTTCACCGGCTGACGAGCCCGCCTCCTCGGATCTCTCCTTCTCGGAACCATCGTCGATGGTGGACCCGGTAACACCGCCGCCGAAGGCGTCATCGGCCCCTCCGGCCGGCAAGTCCGGCGAACCCGCCGCGGGCCAGTTTATAAATGAGTTCCGGCGCGAGATGGAGAAAATGCGTTCCGATGAACCGGATAGTGTCGCCATCGATGAACAGAAGATCGCTTCCGAGGCCGACGGTCGCGAACTGTCCTGGCAGGACACTCTCGAGAAGATGACGCCCGAGGAGATAAACCTCTTCACTCGGCAATTTGTGGCCGAGTTGGCTGACAGAATAGCTCGGCTCATAGCCGCCAAGATCGACGATGAAAAGCTGCTGAGCCTGCTCAAAAAGGAAATCATTAAATATCTGCAGGCCAGCCGCAAACCCTCCAGTTGATTATCCCATGCCCGGATCTCACCTTTCATGCCATCGTATAGTCCGCCGAGGTCGCCATGTTTGAGCAACCCAGCGTTGAAATACCTGCGGCCGTTCTGGCCGGCTTCCTTTCGTTCATCTCACCGTGTGTTCTGCCTCTGATTCCCGGCTATCTGTCCTTTATCTCCGGGGTTTCTATCGAGGACCTGAGCGGCGGAGGGAAGGGAAAACCACATCTCTGGAAGGTCTTCATTAATACCGTCTTTTTTGTCATCGGTTTCTCTATCGTCTTTGTCATTCTGGGTGCCGGAGCGACCCAGATCGGCAACCTGTTGCGCGGAAATCTCGTCATATTCAACAGGGTAGCCGGAGTGATCGTGTTCGTCTTCGGCCTGCACGTGGCCGGTGTGTTCAAAATCAGCTTTCTCAACTACGAAAAACGGTTTCACTCGCGACAGAAAACCATGGGCGTCGTCGGTTCCATGCTTGTCGGCATCGCTTTCGCCTTCGGCTGGACACCCTGTATCGGCCCTATCCTTGGCGCTATTCTGACGCTGGCCGCCCAGCAGGGCTCCGTCAATCAGGGCATCGTACTGCTGCTGTTCTACTCGGCGGGGCTGGGTATTCCGTTCATCCTCACGGCCCTGCTCTTCAACTACCTTATTGGAGCCTTTGGTTTTATCAAACGGCACTTCCGCGCCGTTGAAATCATCTCCGGCTCGCTGCTTATGCTGGTCGGTATCCTGATCTTCTTCAACCTGCTGCAGGTCATTTCGACGTTTCTCCTCGAAAAAATCCCGGCCCTTCAGAACGTAGGATAGTTATTTTTTTCATCCGCATCGCCTTGACTGGCTCCAGCACGGTTTTTATATTGTCGCAGAATTTAATCTGAGGACCAGCCGTATCGCATGGGCGAAAAGAAGAAAAGAAATTCCGTAATCGCCATCTGCATCCAGGAACCGCAGGAAGACGGTTCCTCGATGGACTTCGGCCCCATTCAGGGCGACAACCTGAGATTCCTGCACCAGGCGTTCATCACCGACACTATCGTCAACGCCAGCGTCGTCGAGAACGCCGATATCAAGCTGTACCACATTGATCAGCCCGACCGGAAGAAGCTCGTGCGAATCGTCACCGACTATCTCATGAACCGTTCCCAAGGCAAGAAAGGCGATCAGTTCAAGAGTCGTTTCCAGACCGTCGAGCTCGAGAAACAGCGCTGGGGTATCAGGATCGAAGAGGTCTTCAAGGACTGTTTCGCGCAGGGCTATAAGCATGTTCTGGTGGCCGGCAGCCGCACGCCCACCATCCGCCCGGCGATGTTTGAGACGGCTCTCAAGATGCTCTCTGAATCGGATGCCGTTTTCGGACCCACCCCGGAGGGGCGTTATTACGTTATCGGCATGTCCGGCTCCTACAAAATCAACTTGGCTGATTTCGACTGGAAGTCGCCGGCCATCTATTCCGAGGTCGCCGAAGCTTTCACCCAGAAGAACCTGGAGTGGTCCGAACTCGAAATCTGGTACTGCGTCGAAAACACCGAGGAAATCGAAATGATGATCAGGGACATCAATCAATTTCGCTACGAGGGTGACGAACAGACCGCCCGGGAAACGGAAAAGGTCCTCGAAAGGATTCTCACCCGATTGGAGCCCTGATTGCAGCGAGAACTGCAGAAACTCAACTGGCTGGACATCGCCCGGCTCGTTCCTGAAGAAATCGACACGGTTCTATTGCCGGTGGGCACGGTGGAGGCTCACGGCCCGTCATGCGTGGGCACCGATAATTATATCCCCGAAGCCATTGCCGCCGGTATCGCCGAGCGTGTCAACGCCCTCATCGCTCCCACCATAAGTTATGGTATCACCCGGTCCCTGGCTCGCTACCCTGGCGCCTTTACCATCAAACCGTCCACCTTCCAGGATTACGTAAGGCAGGTTCTTGACTCGCTTGCGGCCACTGGTTTCCGCAATATGATCCTTCTCAACGGGCACGGCGGCAACAACACCGACCTTAAGACCGTCGCCAATCAGTTTCATCACGAGAAAAGAGCCAACGTCGCCGTGGTCCACTGGTGGCATCTCTGCGCCGATATGACCGAGAAGTTCTTCGGGCATACCGGCGGCCACGGGGGCACCGATGAAACCGCCATGGTGCAGGCCATCGACCCCTCCCTGGTCAGTGAAAAGCTCTACGACCCCGAATCCGCTTATTACTTCCGGCCGGGCGCCGATGTTTATCCCGTTCCCGGCTCTATCCTCCTGTACAAAGAGGGCGAAGGCTACCCGGAGTTCGACCTCAAGAGAGCCAAGCAGTATCGGCAGAAGGTCGTCGAGGCGGTGGGCGAATTTGTTGAATCCGTACTGTCCCGCTGGTCCAGGCTCGGCTTCTGAGCGATTGCCTACGAATATTGGCGAAGAGCCCTCGAACCGGCCGGCTGAACCCACTGCGGCACAGTGCCGTGGACTCCGGCCGAGGGAAATCCCGTCTCCGTCGGCTCGCGGGACAGACCGATCCCCGCAACTCAGAACTTATCGATATAGGTGATGCTGATCTCGCGTGTGATGGTGTCCGATTCGCGCCGGTTCAGCAGCAGATCCTTCACATGCGCCGCCAGTTCCAGCTTCTCCGTGAAAAGCCATTTGATCCCGATATTCAAATAGCCCCGACCTTTGCCGCCAAACGTGTTCGGGTCACCGTTCGGCAGGCCGGAGCGGTCGTCATTGAGGGCGGCGTCGTATTCCATCAAAAGGGCCAGGTTGTACTTGAAGGTCGCGTCAAACCCCGCGAAGACACTGATGTCCTTTTCGTCATCGACATCGTTTTCCAGACTGTAGTTCACACCGAAGTGCCAGCCCGAGGTCCATTCATAAAAGTAGAAACTGCGGCTGACCACGCCATAAAAGCCGCGCGACTTGAACGTGTACCTGTCGAATTCGTCGTTCCAGGCACCGAAGCCCTGCGAACTGAACCCCACCGTCACCGCCGGGAAATACTCCAGCTCATCGACTACGCGAAACTTGATGTTGAACTCGATGCGCGGGTTCCAGTTGGGATCGGTATTGGAAATTACGTCCTCCGCGCCGTAGGAAATGCCCAGCTGGAGGCGGTTGGAAAGTCCGATATCAGTATAACCTATCGCTCCGCCGTTGGGATAGAAGCGCACTCCGATGTTGAAATACCCGCGCGGCAGCGTTCCCGCTGTCGGCAGATCCACCAGCCATCGCGGCGGCACGTCGTAAAGGGTCGCCGAAAACTCCTCCTGGCCTTTGACTCCTGAAGCTCCGAACAGAAGAATCAGCAGCGCGGCCGCACCTGCGTATATCTTTCTCATCTTACGTTCCTTCCTAATATGTCTCTTCGATGGACTCTTTTCGGGGAAGATAGAGGCGTCAAAAACGCCAAGTCAATTAAAACAAGCCTGTCACCGCAGCCCGGTTATTTGCAGAAAATGTCGACGCAGCCCTTCCGTTACGGGGCCTGTCTTGATTCGGAAATTCTTCCTGGCCGTTTTGATTTGAGAAACACCGACCACCAGTTTGAGAGAACTCGAAATGAACACCTCGTCGGCCGCCACCAGTTGCTCCAGTCGGCAGTTTCTTTCTCTTACCGTCATCCCCAGCTGCCGCGCCACCTTGATGGCGATCCCGCGTGTGATCCCGTCCAGGCACCCCGAACCTATCGCCGGCGTGTAAACGACTCCGCCTTCCACCCAGAACACGTTCGCCGAAGTAACCTCGGCCACTTTGTCCGACTCGTTCAAAAGCAGGGCGTCGTCGCAACCGCGCTTTTTCGCCTGCTTCAGAGCGGCGGCGTGGATGGCGTAGGATAGGGTCTTGATGACTCGAAAAACCGATTTCTGGTCGACGCGAAACTCGGAAACATGAAGCTTGAATGGTTGCGAAGGCATCTCGTGCGGCGAGGCGCTCAGGATTACTTGCGGTTTGCCGGACACGCCGACCCAGCGGGCCGATTCTCCGCTGGTTACGGTCATACGCAGTTTCTTGATGCGGTCGGGATGGGCTTTTAACGTTCTTCGCATCCACAGGCTCAGGGTCTTCGCCGTTACCGGAATGCGCAGATCGATTACGCCGGCACCCTTATAAAGCCTCCTGAGATGCTCTGCCGGAAATATTATTTGGTCGTCCACAGCCAGGAAGGTTTCGAACAGACCTTCGGCGTAAAGCACGGCGTTGTCGAACACCGAGATTTTGTCCCGGCCGCGCCTGACCAGGCGCCCGTTGATGCTGGTTACTGTTTTGAGTTTCTTGCCGCGCAAATCATCTATCCCTGACTGCCGTGAGCTGAAGTCTTCTCATTATATATGCCCCTCAAGGTGGTGTCAGCCACTTTTTTGCTGACCCGGTGCCGCCCGCTGTCGGACCTAAGCCAAGTTGGCACAATATCTTACCCTTTGTTCTGGCTGGGCTTTACCGGGCACCGGGAAAATTCTGTTGACGCCCCGTATTTATTTGTTAACTTATTATATGACAATAAGTAATAAGGCTTCCGCGAACCGAGAAATCTGGAACTTCCGGACCCTTCGTGGGTAGTATTAGTAAAGAACTGAACCTGACTTTACCAGATGCCGAAAGAAACTGAAAAAGACATTGACTTCACGCTGATCAAAGCGGTTCAGAGCGGTGATATGGTAGCTTTCAACGCCCTCGTTGATCGCTACAAGGACCGGCTGATGAACGTTATTGGCAGGATGCTGTCCTCGGCCGATGAGGCCCAGGATATCGTGCAGGAGACCTTTGTCAGAGTTTACCAGCATCGCCAGTCCTTCAACTTTCAGCATTGCTTCTCGACCTGGATTTATACCATCGCCCTTAACCTGGCCCGCAACGAGTTGAGAAAGAGAAAGAAGTTCAAGTTCTTTGACATTCATGACATGAAGGGTAACGAAACCGAATTTGCGGTGGAAATGAAGCCACCCAGCCGATTTCCTCAGGCGCTGAATGCCGCCATCAAGGAACTGCCCGAAAAATATCGGACAGCCTTTATCCTTCGCGATATGCAGGAGTTGCCGTACGAGGAAGTGGCCAAAATTCTGGGCGTTCCCCTCGGAACCGTCAAGTCGCGCGTCAATCGTGCCCGCATGATGTTGCGCGACAAACTGCTGCCCAAAATGGAGGGATACGATGCGTTGTCGAAAAGTGCGCTCTTACCTGTCGGCCTACTCTAACGGGGAGTTGACTGATCGAACCAGGCTGGCGGTCGTCGAGCATCTTTCGACTTGTTCAGCCTGTCGAAAAGAGGAAGCCATATACAAGAACATTAATGCCGCCCGGGCCGATGTGGACAAACTCACTGTCACCGAGGATTTCAACGTTCAGCTCCTCAACCGAATCGCCCGGGAGCGTTTCGCCGAAACCCGCACCAGGGCTTTTCTGCCGAAACCGGCGCCGCGCGTGTCGTTCAGCCGCGTCGCCCCCGTGATGGCGGCGGCCTGTGTTGTTATCCTGGCCCTCGCCACGACCTTTTCGCCTTTGCGCCAGGCCGACCCGAATATGGCCGGTCCCGGCGGCAGTTCGCTGGACAATGCTTACTTGACGGCTCAGCCTCAGGATAATCCCAATATGGCGGTGCCGATGAATCGCGAATGGTCGCTCAGTAATGAAATGGCCAGAGCCGAGCGCATCGCCAGAATTTCCACCTCTCTGACCGCCGCCGGTAGTTTCGACCGCTATGTCCTCTCGGGGAATGCCCGGAGAGCGTCATCGCGCGTTCTCGACCGGGCTCCTTACGTTCCCGAGTATTTCAAAGTGCGGCCAGTGGTTCGCATTTACGGCGCTCCGCAGGCGGCTCCGGTCAAGGAGGTTATACAGGTCTATTGAAATGCTGAGGAATCGGTTTAGCAGGGCCGCCGGGAAATGCATCTTGACGACAGCTTTTTGGGCGGTCCTTTTTTCGTCGGCTTTCCCGGCTGACTACTCCCTGAGTCAGTTGGAGGCGAGTCTTAATGACCTTATCTACCGGCTTTCCCGGTCGGTCGTCACCGTGGAGTCCCGTTACTCCATTCCCACCGAATTAAGCCGGGGTTCTCAGGACGAAGCCGTCTTCAACTTCTTCACTACCGGTATCATCTACGATTCCCTCGGTCACGTGCTCACGATGGCGTCGTCCATAGATGACCATTTGCAGGTGTTCGTCAGGTTCGAGGATCTGACTGTCCCGGCCCGGGTCGTAGCGGTCGATCACCTCAACGGACTGGTCATGCTGGAGACGGATGCTCCGCTCGGGGAGCCTGCTGACCTCAGTATCTACCACGGTTGCGCCGGAAAGATGGTTCTTACCCTGGGCAATGCCTACGGTCTGAGGGCGGCTCCCTCGATCGGGTTCTGTGCCGGGGTCAGACCCGACGGTCTCGTCCAATTCACCGCCCCGATCACCTCCGGTGCTCTCGGCGGGGGACTGTTCGACCTCGAGGGACAGCTGCTCGGTATCATTTCCGGGGGACTCGGTCAAGCCGGTCAGGCCGAAGCCGGTCTGGCCATTCCGGCGCACGAGGTTCGTCAGGCCGCTGACTACCTCTTGACCAGGGGTGACCGTCCCGCCGGGTTTGTCGGGTTGACCACCACTGAAATTGAAATTGTCCCGCCCCTGGAGATCGCGTATCACGGCTATCTGGCACAGGCGGAGACGCCTCTCATCGAAATTGACCGCGGTGTGGTGGTCACTCGCGTGGTGCCGGCGTCGCCGGCGGCGCAGGCGGGCCTTAAGGAAGGAGACCTGGTCTTCAGCATCGACCACGAAAGCATACCGTCGGCCGCCGAATTGGCTGATCTCGTTCGTCGGGCCGAACCGGGAACGGTCTTTGAGCTCGGCGTCATCAGACAAAACCAGCCTTACAACATCCCTGTCAAAGTCGGACACGTCCAGCGAAGCCCGCGTCAGCCCGGTCTCGGTCTGGCTGCCGGTAAGCCGGCGGCCGACAATGCGCGTGATTCCCTCATGGTCGAGATCACTACCCTCAAAAGAACGATCATCTATCTCGAAAGCCGCCTGAAGAAACTACGGTGACAACTTTTACATTGCCAAGTTCGCTGATTTGACCATAATTGTCGGTTGTGAACACGACTGTTTGTCGCCGTCTCTTCCGTGAGAAGATGGCTGCCTTCGATCCCCGCCGGTATGCGACCGAGAGAGCTCTCGGTCTTTATTCCGCCGCGGTGACCTTAGCCGACGGCGAGCTTATGACCGGGTGCATCCGGCTGGGTGAACGCCACGGCGTTACGCGCGAAATGCTGTACGAGATAGTCCTGCAGTCATATCTGTTTCTCGGCTTTCCGCGCATGCTCAACGCGGCGGAGAACCTCGCCGACGTTCATCCGTATCAGTACCGTGAGACGGAACTCAAGCCGGTTGAACGGCGCGAATCGCAGGAGTGGTTTGACGATGGCATGACGCTATGCCGGAAGGTGTACGGCCAAAAATATGACTCTCTTATTCAGCGGGTGTCGTCGCTTGCCCCCGAAGTCTCCCGCTGGATGATCATAGAAGGCTACGGTAAAGTCCTGTCCCGCCCCGGCCTCGACATTGTCAGCCGCGAACTCTCGATTGTCGCCTTCTTGATCATGGAGAACCGTGAGAAACAACTGCACTCGCATATGATGGGTGCCGTCAACGTCGGAACACCGACCGAGCTTATCGCCAGTCTCGTTGGAGATATCGGTGAGTCCGCCGGTGACGGTTTTAAAACTGCCCGAAGACTGCTGGAAGGGATTAAGCCTTAGTCATGGCGCGATGGAAGAAAATTCTTCTGATTCTGGTTATCGCCCTCGTGGTCATCCTGGGTGGGGGGTACCTCTATGTCTTCCACCTCGGTGGACTGGAAGAGGTCGTTAACCTGAAGGTCGATTCCATGCTCGAAGAAGAGCAAGAACTGGAGATCGAGGTCGGCGGCATCGAGGGCAGTATACATTCCGGCTTCACTCTCCGCGATCTTCGTGTTTACTATCGGGACTCGCTGACGCTTTACCAGATGGTCTATGTTCCGCGACTGCGCACCTCCTATTCGTTATCGAACCTGCTGGCTAAGAGACTCGAGATTGAGTTTCTTGAGATCGACTCGGCGGTCATTACCATCAGGCAGGATGAGAGTGGCCGCTGGTTGATTCCGGCCGCCTTCACCGGCCGGCCCGCCGCCGGCGAGCAACCCACCCCGCCCAGCTTCTCTGTTGACCGGCTCAGCCTCAACGGCGTGCAGGCCACACTGGAGAAAATCGATGACACCCTGAATTTCACTGCCATTACGGCTTTACTGGCCATAAAAGGGCAGGAGAACACATATGCCCTCGATATTGAGCGCTTTGAATTTGTATCCAACAAACGGGAGCTGGCCTTGAGCGCCGCTGAAGGAAAGGTGACCTTTGGCGCCGGCCGTCTGGTTTTCAAAGACATCTGGTTGCTAACGGCAGGCACCCGGGTTAAACTCGACGGCTATATCGAGCTGGCCGAACCGGTCGCCGGCCTGATCAGTTTCGAGGCTGACAGCGTCAGGCTCGAAGATATCGCCTATTACCTCGGCCCGAAGCTGAAGGGACTTGTTGATCTTAACGGATCGCTCGAGTTCCGAGATGGTTACATCGGCGGCTCGGTCGGCATGGCCGGCGAATTCATGTTCATGTCGTTTGACAATCTCTTTACCGAATTTGCTTATGCCGACAAATTCCTTCAGTTCGACACGCTCTACGGCACGATCCTTGGAAGTTGCGGCATTGATGGCAGCGGCTACATTGACTTCTCTCAGCCCGAGCCGCTTTACGAGTTGACGGCCGACCTCAGGCAGTTCGACCTGAGCAGCCTGATCGCCAATTCCTTCGCCTCCAATCTCAACGGTCGCTTCGGGATGTCCGGCGAATCGTTCAAGAAAGAGAATATGGTGCTCAATGTCGACGCCGAGCTTTATGAATCGTCGTTCGATGAGTATCCCATCCAGGCCGGTTTCGGTGAGCTGGTTATCACCTCCGATTCGATAATCTTCCTTGATTCATTCAGGGTTGATTACTTCGAGAATGTCTTTTACGCCGCCGGCAAGGTCGATTACTCCGAACAGATGGACCTCGACCTCAGCGTTTATCTCAATAATCTCGATCGATATCGGGGCAAGCTCTTTATCGACCAGCCCGGCGGTCGCGGCTATGTGCGGGCCCGCCTGATCGGGCGAAGTTCCGATCCGGACCTCGAAGGATATTTCGCTTCCGACTCGGTCTGGATCTACGGCCTGTACTGTGACAGCCTCTATGCCTCGGTGGACATCGACCGCTTTCTCTCCGGGAAGCTCGGCCGGGTCGAGATCGATTTCTACGAGGGCACCGCCTGGGACACCCCCTATGACACCGGCTACGCTCTTCTCCGCGTTGATTCCGGCATGGTGTACATCGATACCGCCTGCCTGAGAAACCCGTACACGCATCTGGACACCCGCGGCAACTACCAATATGATGCCTACCCGGCACGACTGAGCCTCGACTCGCTGGTGCTGGACCTTTTTGGCCAGGTCTTTTATAACCGCGCCGCGGTGCGCGTCGACGTGGACTCGCTTGGTTTCATCTTCCGCGAGGCCGCCATCGGGAACAACGGCGCCTGGCTGGCGGTTGGCGGCCGCGCCAACTATGATGAAACGATGGATCTCGATTTCTCCATTCACAAGGCGCCGATCAAGCCCTGGAAGAACCTTTTTGCCGAAAGCCTCCTGGTTGACGGCCGGCTTTCGTGTGAGGCGGTGGTGGCGGGAACCTTCCGAGAGCCTGAGTTTATCCTCAACACCCAGATCGATTCTCTGGTCTACGAGGATCTCTGGCTGGGCGACATCGTCGCCAGCCTCACCTACCGGGACCTGCTGCTGACCATAGAGAATTTCCAGCTGCTGTCGGATTATGGCGATTACCGGGCCGACGGCTCCTTGCACGCCGACCTTGCTTTTACTTCCGACTCGCTGGAACGCTTTCCCGACCTGCCCATGCAAATCAATTTCGCCGCCGTCGACAGCCGCTTTGACCTGGTCAGCCTGCTGCAGCCGTCCGTGGAACAGCTTGAGGGCGATTTCTTCGCCGACTTCGTTCTCTCCGGCACTCCCCGCAATCCGCATCTCGAGGGGGAAGCTTTTATGATAAACCTCCGGCTCAAGTATTTCGACCTGGAGGACTGGCTCAACGGCGATTCGATCGCAGTCACCATGGCAGACAACCGGATCGTTATCGATACCCTCGAACTCTACGTGTACGAGAACAGGGGAAAACCCAACGAGCGGCGACGCTCGGCCTTTGTCGACGGCTCGGTCACCGTGAAGACTCTCGACAATTTCTACTACGATCTTGATGTCAGTGTCCCGGAGGACTTCCCTTTCCGGTATGAGCTGGACGATATCGAGGGCCGCGTCAGTGGCGATCTGCACGTCGACGGTGATACGCCCCCGCTGGTCACCGGCGACCTGAAACTCACCGCTATGCGGTACTTTGTGAATTTCGCCGAGCCGGGTGAGGGGTCGCCCATCATGGCTGCCCTCTCCGGCGAGAACACCTGGGACCTCGAGATCGACATCAACATTCAATCAAACTACTCGATAAAGAACGAGGACATCGACGCCGAGTTTGCCGGTGAAATTACCCTGATCCGGCGGGCCGGCGTTTACAGTTTCGTCGGTCAGATGGAGGTTCTGCGCGGGCGCGGTTTCCTTTTCGACAAGATCTTCCGCCTGGAGCGCGGCGGGACGGTCACTTTTGAGGGTGGCGAGACGTTCAACCCCGCGCTGGATATTACCGGATACACCCGCATCCCGGCCGTACGGTATCGCAGCGAAGATGAGAGCGCTCCGGAAGATCTGCAGCTGGGCATACGCATTACCGGAACCCTCGATGAACCGGAGATAAACCCCACCGCTGATTCCGATGTAGGTTCGCGCGAGGATATCGTTCCCTTGCTGGTTGCCGATTACTACTCTGAGGGCGGTACCCAGACTTCCGGAGGCTTCGAACGGCGCATGGCCGGCTTGCTGTCCGCCGAGGTTTCGCGCATAGGTTCCCGGCAGCTTGGTCGCCTGGGCGTGGAAACATTCGAAATCGACCCCGCCTACGGCGGTGAGTTCGACCCCCTCCAGACGAGAGTCACCCTCGGCTTCTACACTTCGCCGAACCTGTACCTGTACGGTCGCTCCACCATTTCGGGACAGGCCGGTCGCGAGGTCGGCTTCGAATACCGCCTCAGCAAGTCGTTCCTGATTCAGGGGCTGCGCGACGAAGAGGAACTGTACCACCTGAACCTGAAACTCAACTGGGAATTCAAGTGACCCGACTGGTACCCGTGTTGTTGGCAACATTGTTCGCGCTGGGTCAGGTTCCGGCCGGGGCGGCGCCCATGGATAAGGCGCTCCTCCGCTGGATGCGCGACAAACCGATCATCGATTCCATCCACATCGGCGGCAACGAGTACTTCTCGGCATCACGTATAAAGA
The DNA here is from genome assembly GCA_020346225.1 of Candidatus Zixiibacteriota bacterium. GTDB lineage: Bacteria > Zixibacteria > MSB-5A5 > GN15 > FEB-12. The sequence goes on from CP070777.1 coordinate 373,343, forward strand.
GGCAGATGTATTCTCGCGAACGGGGCGTCTGGGGCGCCATCAAAGGCGATCGCCGCACCCGTCTTCAGTACGAAACGTATGATCGCGACACGCTCGAGATCAAATTTCTTTATCTCACCAACGGTTTCCTCGGAATCCGGGTGCACCAGACCTTTGAGCCCCTCGGCACCGATTCAACCGCCCTTATCAGAGTGAATATCGCCGAGGGACGGCAGTATCTGTACGGTAAGAAATCGGTTCTGGGAACTTTCGAGGACCGGTTTATCGGCGGTTTCTACCGGGCGTACGTCAAGCTCGAAGAAGGCAAACCCGTCAGTATCTTTCAGCTCAGACAGGCTGTCTTCGATATGAAGACCGTTCTGGCCAACAACGGCTATCCCTACGCCCGGGTAACGTATGCGCTGGATACCGTCACCGCTCCGCCGATAGCCGATGTCAGTTTCCACATCGATCCCGACTCGCTTGTCCTTTTCGGAGAGGTCGGATTGCAGGGCCTCGATGAATACCCCGACTATGTCGCGCTGAGGGAACTCAAAATAAAGCCGGATGCAGTATACAGAAGGCAAACTATCATCGATTCACGAAAGCGGCTCTTCGAATCGGGTTATTTCAGTTACCTCCGGCTCGACCGGGCCGCCAACGGGGGTGACAGTCTGAGGCCCGATTTTCTGCTTTCGGTCAGGGAAAGAAAGCCCTACTACGTTTCGGTGACCACCGGTGCCGGTCAGTCCGAGTTTCGCGACCTGCAGTGGGATTTCTCTTTCGGAATCGGTAAAAGAAACCTCTTCGGGTCACGGCGCATCAGCTTCGGCCCGGATTATTCTTTTGGTTTCGGGGAGGAAATCCGGCTCATCCAGCACCGGTACCGTCTGCGCTACACCGAACCCTGGTTTCTCGGCATCAGAATGCCCCTTTCCATCACCGGTGAGTATGAACCGCCCATCAAGTTTACACCGCAGGACTTCAAGATCGAGTCATGGTCGGCCACCGTCTCCACTCTCAGGTGGTTCGGTGACGAGATAAAAACCACCGCCGGATGGGAATACAATACCGTCCGCATTTCCGGAGTGCCCGAAGGCAGCGAGGATTCCCTCCGGCAGGCCGAAGGTATCTCGGCCCGAAGAAAGCTCTACGCTGGCTTCCGCATGGACAGCCGGGACAATATTTTTATTCCGCGCCGCGGAGCGCTGGCTGATATCTCCGCGGAGTACGTCGGCGGCTTTCTTGGGGGTGATGATGATTACTACAAGATCGAAGCCGGCTGGTCCACCTACCAAGTCGTCTGGCCGGGATGGATTCTCGCCATTCGCCTCAAGGGTGGCTACGTTACCGAGTTCGGCGATTCCGACGAAGTCCCCAAAGAGGAGCTGCTCTACCTCGGTGGCGCCAACACCATTCGTGGCTTCAAGGAAAACACGCTCGGTCCGCTCCGGGCCGATTCGACCGTCGAGGGCGCCTGCATCACTTTGATTTTCAACCAGGAGTTCCGGTGGAAAACCGTGCAGGTCCTCAAACCACTGCCGGTAATAGGCACCTTCTTTGAATCCCTGCCGCTGTACCAGTCGGTCTTCTTTGACGTCGGCAACGGCTTCAGAAACGACCGCGAAATCGCCGTCAACAACCTCGCCGTGAGCTACGGCAGCGGTATCCAGCTCATGTCCCCGGCCGGGCCCATCCGTGTCGACTACGCCCGCCGCGTCAAAACACCTAATTATGACTTTGACACCCGCTGGCATTTCACTATATTGTATGCCTTCTAACAGGTTAAATCCTGCCGGAACCGTTCCTGTCCCGGCAGGGTTCATACGTATAATATGTTGATGCGCAAAGCAGTATGAAGGATGATCATGGATCCCATATACCTTGACCACAACGCCACCACTCCTGTTGACCCGGGGGTACTCGACGCCATGGCTCCCTATCTGCGCGGCGACTTCGGTAACGCCAGCTCGGTGCATTCGTTCGGTCGGGATGCCAAAGTGGCCCTGGAAAACGCCCGTGAACAGATCGCCTCTGTCATAAACTGTCAGCCGTCGGAACTCTACTTCACGTCCGGCGGGACCGAATCCGACAATATCGCCATCGTGGGAACCGCTTACCAGTTCCGGGGTAAACGTGACCACGTCATCGTCGGCGCCGCCGAGCACCACGCCGTGCTGGAACCGGCCGAGTACCTGGCTCACAGGGAGAACTTCAAACTCGACCTTTTGCCTGTCGACCACGAAGGCTTCTCAACGCCGGACGACCTCCGCCGCCTGACTACCGACCGCACCGCCATTGTCTCCGTCATGCATGCCAACAACGAAACCGGTACAGTGCAGGATATCGGCGCCTTGGCCGACGTGGCCAAAGGGAAGC
>CP070777.1:375800-387514 GCA_020346225.1 Candidatus Zixiibacteriota bacterium
CAAGCTTCTTGAGCCCGACTATGATACCGATAATTGTTGCTACGATCCCTAAAATTAAGGCCACTTTCTCCAAAAAGGCGAAAATGCCTATCAAAAATATAGCGCCGATCACTGAAGAAAAAATAAGTGACCATCCCAAGATCGAGGGTTCTACTGCATCAACGAAACGCGCAGGCAAGTACATAATAGCACACGCACCTGCGATGACGAACCAGCCCATTGCCAACCACGCCCACCATCCCCCCATTTCTTTGGCTGACCAAGCCATGAAATCAATGAAGCCCAATTCTTGTGGCGGCATGTCCAAGACCATGTCCTGGATGAAAATTTCTATGGTCATCATTAAAACGAAAAAGGAAAGACCAAAAGACCACTGCGCCAACCTTCCGGCGTGCAGCACTCGGTCGGCGAACACTGACACGATAAACAGCGCTAAGGCAATTAGTGCCAAGACCATAACCCGTAACCTCCCTGCTTGTTGCCATTGAGTTGAAAAACGCTCGCGAGGAGCTAATCCTTCGTGCGTCTAAAATACCGCACAACGCTTTCTTACGGCAACTTATCCAACCGTAGAGTCAATGTCAACGGCGATAAAATCAGCGGTAGTCCATACCGGGAAAATCATCCGACACCGGGATGATCGCCCATATCATCGGCTGCTGTCTGGTGTCTCCTGTTGTCGAGGCTGCCAGGCAGACTCATACCTCTCCCCCCACCGCAGCAGTTCCCGCGCTGCGGTTTTCAACAAATCGTTGACCTGCCAGCAGGAAAGCCGGCGGTCACGATACGACCCTCGATTTGTTTACTTAATCTAAATGGCGTTCAACGCTATGGCTTAATGGGGCCCCGGGTAATGGTGGTGACATCGGGCATGTTTTCCCATTGTTTCACGGTCATGTTGCTGATGGCCGGATGGTTGGTCACTTTGGCGGCCAGCGGGCCGGCCAGGAAAGCGCCCAAAGACTTCTCATTTTCGAACACGTAGATGCCGCCTGCTTCGCGCTCCTTTTCGTTCATGAGCCAGATTTTCCAGCGAAGACCGTCAAGCTCGGCAAACTCGCCGGCCAGCGCGTTGGCGGCCTGCTCGTACTCGGTTCGCGAGACATTGAACCGAAAATTGATTTGCAGAATTCTCTCGTTCACGATTGTCTCTCCTTTTTTCCGTTTGGGTCATCTCGATGGTTTATCTACATCCACAATGCCCACGCCCCCGGCGCCGATTCTGAAGATGATTGAGCAGTGCGTGATTATCTCGTTGCAGGACAAAAAACTCAGGCCCCTGACGCTTTTTAGAATTAAGCTCCGGCTAATCTCTCGGTCAAGTGATGAATGATCGGAAATGTGTTTTCTCTTAAAAAGATACGGATGGCATCAAACCGTGTTTGTTCAGGAGGACTGGCCGCCGACCCTCTGCCGCGCCGGATTAGCTCAGGGATGCGGCCCGGGGCGGGAAACGTCCTGCGACCCGAGACGGCTGCTACGTTTGATCGACCATACAAGTGTGCAAATAAGAAGGTCAGGAACCCGGAATTCCTGACCGGTAATGTTGCCTCTTGGCGAATTGTGCCAGAGCGAACACTGCAATCAGAGCGTGTCTACATCAGGGTCTTATCACCGCTCTCTGTGGCTCGACCCGGCCCTGCAGCTCACCGAGCTTATATTCCCACACGGCCGTCTTCCCATCTACTTCGGCGGCGTTGGACTCCAAAATTTCACCCGGGAATGTGATCACGAACCGGATTGTGCGATCAGCCATCCCTTCAGTCATCGCCTCCATCTCCCCGACCCACTGATCCACGCCCTGCTCGATTTCCTTCCCGAGCTGGCCGGCGTACGAATTATCGTCGTACTCACCTTCATACTCGGTCGTGTAGCTTTCGTCGTAGTCAGCATATTCATCCGCCGAATAATGATCATCGCCATAACCCTGGTCCTCGTCGCTATCGTCAGCTACCGGCCTCAGATAAAGCAGGGTCCCATCGGGCTGTTTCACCAGAAACGGCTCGTCCTCTTCCTGCTCCCGGCTTTCTTCACTTTCGTATTCCTCCTCCGGCGAGAGCGCCTTATCCAGGACAGCGAGATCGTTGATATCGCCGAACGAGAATTTCATATCCCAGACCTTCGAGGTTTCCGTTTCGGAAATCTCGTAATGATCGAGGGTAACGCCCGACCTCTCCATGGCCAGCGTTTCCCGAATGCGCGATTCATTGAACATGGTCTCGCTCGGGTCATCGGGGACATCCAGCTCCGGCATACTGGCAGCCATCTGCTCGTACATATTCTTCATCTGATCCAAATACGATTTATCGACGGCGTAATGCATCTGAATCGAACCGGAACCGTCCTTGTTGAGAACGAGGTTTTCCTCGTAATCGAAACATCCGCACATGACGGACAGCGTGAGCAGGGCAACTACTGCTAAGATGCGTTTCATTTGACCAAGAACCTCCAAATACCTGTATGTGATTCGTTTCTCTTAACGTTCTAATGCGGCATGAGTCGAACCGTCCCGCCCTCTGCCGCCGGACGCGGATAGCAAAGACTGCGGTTGGAACATGCCCCCTTATCGGTAATCGATATAATACAACATGGGTGGGTTTTGTCAATCTTTTTTCCCGAAGGCAGATCCTGGATTGCCTCCGGGGGATCTATCACCCGATGGCTCGCTGCAGTCTCCAATTGAGCCATTGAACAGCAAGGCCCATTCTCCGTATATTGAAGCCATGCTTCGGATTCTGACCCGGCCGCACCCTGTCCGGTATGAAACCGGCTATGATCTCAAGGTCTCGGCCCTGGTGGCCCTGTTCGTGCTGGTGTTTCTTCTGGCCTTTGAGCCTTTCGGCCTGAGCCACGTACGATCCGGCCTGAGATACTATCTCATTGGCGGATACACACTTGTGTGTTTTATGGTGCTGCTTCTAAACCTTCTGCTGGTTCCGAGACTGTTGAAAAGCCTCTTTGACGAAGAGAAATGGACCGTTCTCAAGACAATCGTTTGGCAACTCTGGATAGTCTTCTGCGTCGGCGTCGGCAGTTACCTCTGGGCGCTGCTTTTCGACGCCATCTCGGATTTTCACGGCCGTAGTTTCGGGTTTTTCCTGTATCTGCAGATGGCTACCCTCGTGATCGCCCTGCCGTGCATCGTCGTAATCAACCTCCTGAACCAGAATCACCTGCTCAGGCGTAACCTCGAACTCTCGGTCGAATTGTCGGCAAAGCTCGAAATCCCCGAGAAGCCGACGGAAACCGGGCCCGAGCCGGAGGCGCGGGTCGCGCTTACCTCCGAAAACGACAGGGAAAAATACGAATTGACCGCCCGGGATATTCTTTTTGCCTCATCGCAAGGGAATTACACCAATGTTATTGTGGGCCGGCAGAGTCCGGAGAAGGTGTTCATTCGAAGCAGCCTTAAGAGAATCGCGAGACAACTGGCCGACTACCCGTTTCTCGTCAGGTGCCACCGGGCCTACATTGTCAACATCGACAAGGTCAAACGGGTCACCGGCAACGCACAGGGGCTGAAGCTGACCCTGGAGCAGGTTGAACGGCCCATACCGGTCGCCCGTCAGTACACTAAAGAGCTCCGGCGACGTGCGGGGCTTGACTGAGCGATAGCGCCGGGCCTGCCCGGTCGGGCCGCGGATTGTTTGGATTTCATCCCAAATCGATGCACCTCATCCCATTTGGCTTTACTGCTGCGCCGGAAAGAATATATTTCGGGGTGAATGCCTGAAAGGATTCGATGCGAAAAGGATTCAGTCATGATGAAGACAAGTAGCCTGATACGATTCCTGCTGGTGCTGTCGGCAATCTGCCTGGCAGGCGCCGGGGATAGCTTTCCCTGCTCAACTTTCGTTCTTCAAAGCGAAGGGGACCTGGTCTTCGGAAGAAACTGGGACTTCTTTTCGAGCAAGGGCCTGGTCGTCATAAACAAGCGGGATGTCGCCAAAACGGCTTTCCTGGCGCCGCCGGAAAACCCGGTAAGCTGGGTTTCAAAATACGGCAGTATCACCTTCAACCAGATCGGCAAGGAGTTCCCTTTCGGGGGTATGAACGAAGCCGGTCTGGTGGTCGAAACGATGTGGCTCGATGAAACCGTTTACCCGGCGCCGGATGAGCGGCCGGGCATCATGGAAGTGCAGTGGATCCAGTACCAGCTCGATAATTGCGCCACGGTGGAGGAAGTCATCGCCACCCATGACCGGCTGAGAATCGCCCGCGACCAGTCGGCCTCCAAGCTGCACTTTTTGATCTGCGACCGTTCCGGAAAGGCGGCGACAGTTGAGTTTCTCGGCGGCCGGCTGGTGTCCCGCACCGGCAACGATCTTCCGGTGGCGGCCCTGACCAACAGCACCTACCGTGAAAGCCTCCAATTCCGCAAGGCTTACGATAGCCTTGAGCCGGCCCAGCAAATAAACAACACCTCGCTGGATTCAAAAGAGCGTTTTGCCACCATCGCCAGAAGAATACGCGATTACCGGCGCGACAACATAAGGCCCACCGTCGAATACGCCTTCGACATTCTGGGTTCGGTCACACAGGGGAAATTCGGCCGGCACTGCACCGCCTGGACCGTCGTGTACGATATCAGGAACATGCAGATTTATTTCAAGACATACGAGAACAGGGAACTGAGAATCGTCAGCTTCGCTGATTTCGATTTCAGTTGCCCGGCCCCTTCGCTGGTATTCGATATGGGCAACGGCCTGACGGGCGAAGTATCAACGAAGTTTATAGCCTATACGCCGGAGGCTAACCGAAACCTGGTAAGCTCGGTGATGGCGATTTACAACGAGGTCGGCTTTATGGACGAGGTTTCCCCCGCCGCCATTGAACTTCTCTCCGGGTATCCTGAATCGCTGGGCTGCCGGTAGGTTTCAATTCCCACCCGGCCTGAACTATCGGCTGCTGCCCCGGCCGAACACGTAACTGAAGCTGATAGTGAACTCGGGGCCGCTGTAGTTGGTGCTGCCGCCGATTGACTCCGAGAAATCGGTCATGAAATTGTAGCCCACCGCCGTTGCCAGAGCGAATCTCCGACTCAGGATAAAATCGACACCGCCGCCCACCTGTCCCCCGAAGGCCATCTCGGATCTTTCCTCCGTGGTGACGGTCGTGCCCACGCGGGTTTCGTTTTGCGACCCGATCAACGGACCGACACCGGCCTTGCCGAAGGGTCGGACCGAGGAACTCAGCGTCGACTCCAGGAAATAGTACCTTGCTCCGAGAAGAATCTGCCCCACGTAGCCGGTCTTGGATGTTACCCCGATGGTGCTGACTTCAGTTTCGATATCGGCTACCATGCCACCGACGCTGATATCCAGCGCCAGGTTCTCCTTGAGCCAGTGGCCGTAGAATACGCCACCGAAAGCGCCCGTACTTCCCACCGAGGTAGTAACGCCGTCCGCGCTCACCTCCGCTCTGACATTCGTCACCTGATTCCATGCGCCTGCTCTTAAGCCCACCTGATGCCGCTTTTCCAGAGACTGGGCACCGGTCGAAGTTGAAAGCAGCAAAACCACTGATAAAAGACTTATGGTGACTTTCACGTGTTTCTCTCCTCCTTTTAAAAAACACCCTGACAGCAGATTATTACGGATATGGACGCTCAAGTGTTGCTTACGATTTCACCTCAAACCGGCCGGCCCGGGGCTGAGAAAAAAAGCGGGGAGGGACTTGACTCCGGTTCCCGTGCGTTTGATATTGGGGTCAAAGCCTGACGTCGGCTGACGTCGTCTCACCAGTGGGAGTTCATCGCCGTTCGGCCGGAGGATTCAATCCTCCCCCTGCTGCTTCAAAGTTACATCTCCGGGGAGGCGGTTTTCCTTCTACAGGGCCAATCCGCCGCCGCCAGGGGTGGGGTTCAAATAGTCAAGACAGGGCCGGGATTGTACATTCCCAGGTTCGCCGGCCCGGAATATCCACAAAGGGAGGAGTCGCTATGGTTGCGGCCAAAGTTCTCAGATGGTTCGTCAGCCGACTGACCGAACCGGATGAAACCGAAAAAGACCAGAAAGACTGGCTCAGCGTGACCATTACGCTGGAATCTCAGATGGGCGTGCCCGCCGACCTGAAGGGGCATCCCGAGAAGATGACCGACAAAGTGGCGGATAACCTGGCCTGGTGGATGGACGACGACGAGGGCGAGGTTGACGGCACGGCGGACCACGACGTTCTGCTTGAGAGCATCGCATCCCGCAACGTCGGACAGGAAGGCGATAAGCCGGCTGACCTCGTCGCCGATCGGACTTTGACCGAGGGGATGGTCTTTCTTCAGTTCATACCGAAGAGTGATCTGAGCGAGTTCGATAAGACATGGAATCGGCTGAAAAGCGCCGAGGGAATTCCCAATGTCGAGAAGCTGGCCGCACTGGGCAAATCCCGGTGGTGCGATTTCACTTCGTCCGCCCGAAACATGTCGGCATCTCTGTACCAACAGCTCCTGGGTGATAAGGAGGTGAGCGGAAATGAGACCAAATAACGAATTGAAACTGCACTTCGTAAACGTCAACCACGGCGACTGCACCATAATCGAGTTTCCCGATTTCGGCAGCCCGGCCGTCCATTTCGGCGTGGTCGACTTCGGCGCCAAACTCGGCGCCGACCGGGCGCTGCCGCGCGACTATATGCAGGCGCTTATCGACGTACGTCGCGACACCGACCCCACCCTGGACTATGTCATCGACTTTGTCTGCGTTTCCCACCCCCATGACGACCACTACGGGGGACTTAATCGGTTTCTCGCGGCGTTTGCGGATCCCCAAAACCGGCAGAATAACAAAATAAGCCGTTACTGGGATTGCGGTTTCTGGACCACGGCCAGCCGGTACAACCAGGCGCTGGCCACCATACGCGACAACGTCAACATCACCTTTACGCGCGTTTCATCCGGGGCCGAGTATGAATTCGGCGAGGCGCGGGTCACGGTCCTGGCGCCGTCGATAGACCTCCGCAACCGCTACGACACCTACGGCATCAACCGCAACAACGCCTCGGTGGTGCTCCGGATCAAATTCAGAAACTCCTATGCCATCATCGCCGGCGACGCGCAGTTTGCATCGTGGGGCAAGACCACCGAGGAATTCCCCCGCCAGCGACGCATCGAGTTCTTCAGCGACGCCCTCGGATTCGCCGCAAGAGAGGACACCTCCGACCAGCTCAAGTGCAACGTGCTCCGGGTCTCCCATCACGGCAGCAAGCACGGCACCAGCCTGGAGTACCTCGAGCGCGTCGATCCCGATCACGTGGTCATACCGGCCGGAAGTCAGCCGTGGTACACTCAGAATATTCCCGAGTGGGTCGGCTATTTCCCGCACCGACTGACTGATACGATTTTCGACGTGCTGGTCGATCCGAATAACCGTCACGTCACCGGGGCAAGAGGGAACATTATTTTCAAATACAACGGCGGATGGACGCCGCGCCAGATTTCCTACGTAACCGAGCGCGCCGATTCCGCCAACTTCACGGCTGCGCTCGCGGCCCAGTGGGATCAGACAGCCTGAAACAACCGCCGGGGTCGTGCCGGGTCCGATCCGCACAACCCCGATAGCTGAGGAGGAACGTAATGAAACTGGCCATTATTTCTGACACACATTTCGGTGATGAAGCGTGCACCCTGGTGGACCACCGTGCTCTCTTTAAGGACGGCGTCGCCAAGCCGGGTGACAAGTTCCAGGCTTTTAGAGACGCCGCCGGCGAGCACAACGATTTTCTGGTCCTGCTTGGTGATATCTTCGATTTCTCAATAACCAGCTACGCGGAGGCGTACAAAGTGGCGAAGGTTTTCTTTCAACTGGTCCAGGAGCGGGACATCGCCAAGAACATTATTTATGTACCGGGCAACCACGATGTCGACATGTGGCATACGGTGCAGCAGCAAATCCATGTCATCCGCCAGGTAAGACAGGGCAAGCCGGCCCGGGCGTTTCGCTGGTCGCTGCCCGGTATTATCGATGACCGGACCGACAGTCCAACACGTGGCTTCCTGCTACCGGGTGGTGTGCTCGGTCCCATCGACCCCGAGAAGGGACCGGACCAGGAGCCGGACTACGAGACGCTGTTTCTGAACGGTATCTCCAAGGAGCCCGATGGCACGGGGAGAGAGACCTACTTCTACATTGCTTACCCAAACCTGTATATGGTGACCGACCGGGAATCGGTGCTGCTCACGCACGGCCATTATATTGAGACTTTCTGGACCATCTCTGGCCTTCTGGTCCGCAAGCTGGAGCAGGAAGAACTTCACGACACGAACACCCTCGAGGACGAGGTGGCCCTCAACCAGCCGCTCTGCCAGCTGGCGTGTTCGGGTATAGGTCAGGCCGGTAAACTGACGAGCGTAGTGCAAGAGGTGCAAAAAGAAGTCAAACGCCAAGAGTTGGGCCGGATTAAGAAGTACTGCAGCCGTCTGCGTAAGTTCATCAGCAGCCTGACCAAAAGCAAGTGGTACAATCCGCTGAGCTGGGTCAAAAAGGGCTTCCTGAAACTGTGCTTGAGCAGGGGCGAGAAGTGCCTGATGGATGGCCTGAAGAAAAGGAAAGATCCCCGTTATCGCAGACCTGTCTCCACCGAGGAGGGTAAAGAGAGGTTCGCGGGCTATTACAGATTCAGCAAGACCGAGATCGAGCAGTTGAATCGCGACCCCGAACTGAAGAAAATTGACTTTCCGCCTATTGACTTTCCGCCAAGAGTGATTTACGGACACTCTCACATTCCCGATAAATGGTACTCAGATGATGCCGAAGACGTCAACGTCGACGGGGTTACTGTCTACCTGCACAACACCGGCGGCTGGCTGTGGAAAACCGATGAGAACGGCAAGCGAAAATTCTGCGGGGCCGAGGTGTTCCTGTACGACACCGAGAAGGGGTTCAGCTCAAAGCGGATTGAGTGAGCCTGTCGGGCTCGCTACGGGTTGATAGAGCTGCCACGGTTGGCGCCGACAGGCGGCGGCGTTAGTGCGATGCGTGCATAGCCGCACGAGCAGCCTAAATGGAAGCCTCAAGACGGGCCAGCTCCGTCCGGGCGAAGCGATACTCATAGAACTGGCGCATATCGGTGGCAACACACTTCTCAAAGTAGTCCCGGGCCCTGGTGGTGTCGGCGTGTTCTGGCTCCAGCCAGTCCATTGAGCCCAGCAGATAGGTTATGCCCACGAAGTAATAGGCCTCGCAGAGCTTGTGCTCCGGGGGAGTAGTCGTATCCGCCCGCGCAGCTTCATTCAGAAACGACCTCTCGTCGGCCTCGCCGTTCAGAAAACGGATAATCCAGCCGCTCCAGGAGCTGTCGCTGAACGCCCCCGAAACATTCTGCATATGCTCCCGCGCCTGCTCCGGCTTTCCGGAGCGTGCGACAGCCAGGGTGTAATAGAAATGGGCGTAAACGTCGGTCGAATCCGCCGCGATGGCTTTTTGAAACTCACTCACCGCCTCGTCATACCTGTCCTGGCAGATATAAGCATGACCTGTTATCCAGTGCGCCCCACGGGCGTAATTGGGCGGGGGGTTCATCGCCAGTATTTCTTTCCCCTGCCCGACGGCATCATCGAATTCAGATTGCAGGATGAAATTCCAGGCCAGTCGATAATGAACCATATACGCCTGCCGTCGTTTTGTTCCCAGGCGCAGCGCTTCCTGGTAGCACGCGGCACCGCGATTGAGCGAATCGACACGATCCAGCCAGTTGCCTAAATCGGCATGGGCGTCGCCGTCTTCCGGTTTTAAGCGGACAATCGTTTCCCCCTCTCTTATTACTTCGTGCCACCAATCCAGGTCGATGTAGAACCATATCAACACGCGGCGCAACCCGACATTGTCAGGATTAAGGGGAATGAGACCCCGCAGGAGAGTCACCCCCCTTTCACTCCATCCCAGCGTGAAATAGACTGAATGTAATATGTTGTAGGTGCCCAGATACCACGGGTTCAACCGGACCGCCTTGAGAAGCTCGGACACCGCCTGTTCGTATTTCTCCTGCTTGGCATATACCCTGCCGAGCGTGAGATGAGGGGCAAACCTGCCGGTTTGCCGGGTACCGATACGAATTGCCTCGCTGTAGTTGAACGCGGCCTGATCCAGCGAGTCGCTATAGCCCCACTCGTAAACCCATCCCAATCCATAATAAGCGTCGCCGTTTGCCGAATCGAGTTCGATAGCGCGCCTCAGGCTGGCCACGGCATCAGCGGTTCGCTTTCCGCCAAGCAACGACCAACCCAGCACGGCGTGCAGGGCCGAGCTTTCCGGATTAGCATCTATTGCACTCTCAAGATGCGATATGGACTGCTGATATTGACCACGAGCTCTATACGCCTGGGCAATACTAATCGATACCGATTCGTTCTCGGGATCGAGGGCCTGAGCAGCCTCATATGTTGCGAAAGCCGAATCCCACTGTCTTCTTTCGCTGTAAACCCTCGCCATTTTGAGGTAGGCGGTGATATTTCCGGAATCCAGCTCGAGAGCCTGCCGATAAAGCTGCTCTTCTTCGTCATCCTTTCCCTGCGCCCAGGCTATGGCGCCTTGCAGACTCAGGCTCTCCCCTGTGGGTGGGCGGACCTTCTTAGCGACGGCCATGGCTTTTTCAAGGTCCTTTCGACGGTAGTAATACTGCGCCGCCACCAGAATCGCCATGTCGCCGATTTCCTCGGCTTTCGACTTGCGCAGGTCGAGCTGGTTTGGCTCGAGCAGGTTTGCTTCAAAGACCGAAGCCGCACGCTGGAAAGCCCGGCCGGGACTGATCGTTGTCACGTATGGCTGAATCTCCACCTCGCCGTGAAGCACCAGAACCTCGCCCCAGATAACCATGGCCGCATTATGCTTCTCCCCCAAAGCCTTTGCCTGCTCGTGCGAACGGGGAATATCGGATATATCGTCATCGAAGATCTCAACGTCCTCCTCACCGGCAAGCTCCTGCGCAATCTGCTTCTGTACCAGCGCCTGCATGACCTTGCCTTCGTCAATGGCTTCATCCGTTTGGCCCCAGAAGGGAGCGACAACGATGCGGCAAGTCTCCGAGCCCGCTTGAATTGCCGCCAGGACCCGCTCTTCAGGCGTCATCGTCCCCGGCAGGAAAGAAAGCCACTCGCTGTGCCAAACGTAAGCGGAGACTGCCGCGAAAGCCGCCAGCGCCATCACAAGCGCCAGCCCGGCATAGACCAGTTTACGGCCCTTGAGCCGCCGCTTCTTCGGCGGGCGGCTGACGCCGCTGGTCACATCCTGCTTCAATTCGGTCAGGTCGGCCAGCAAAGCCTCTGCGCTCTGATACCGCGAGGCGGGGTCTTTCTCCAATAGTTTCGCAACTATGCGTTCGAGTTCATCGGGGACACCGCCCCGGTGCCGGCTGATCGGCTCGGGCGTATCCTGGGTGACCGCCAGCAGCGTGGCCGCCTCGTCCTCGCCGCGAAAAGGACGCCGCCCGGCAATTATCTCATACATCACCACGCCCAGGGAAAACAGGTCGGAACGGTGGTCGACCGTCTGGCCGCGGGCCTGTTCCGGCGACATGTAACCCACCGTCCCCATCGTTGAGCCGGTCATCGTGATCTTCTCGCTGCCGCGGCTCGATGCCAAGCCGAAATCGACTATGCGCGGACGGCCCTCGGAGTCAATCAGGATATTCGATGGTTTGATATCACGATGGACGATACCGGCCTTGTCGGCCGCCTTGAGACCATCGCATATCTGGATGCTCAAATCGAGAATTTGCCCGATAGA
>CP070777.1:387614-391586 GCA_020346225.1 Candidatus Zixiibacteriota bacterium
CCCGAGACTCCTCAACGATCGCGAGAGCCCGGTTGTGAAGGGCATGCGCCTCCGTGTATCTGCCTAGCTGCGAGTAGACTCCGCCAAGGAGGCTGAGGATAGTCGCCAACCTCGGGTGCTCACGGCCGAGTGCCTTTTCGTAGATTTCAATCACGCGGCATAAGAGCAGTTCGGCGTTACTTAATCCCCCAAGGGCGTGGTAGTAAGAGACGGCCAATTGGAAAAGCACCTCGGCCACGTCCGGGTGCTCGGGCCCAAGGGCCAGTTCTCTAATCGCAAGAGCTCGTTTATAGGCAGCTTCGGCTTCGTCGTATCTCGCCAGGCCACGGTAGACGCCACCCAGGATTGCCGCGTACCTGGCCACCTGCAAGTGTTCCGGACCGAACACCTGTTCAACTACTTCAAGCGCCCGCCGGTAGTAGGTTTCCGTCTCCTCATACCGGGCCTGGCGACGGCAAATAGCACCGAGAAGAGCCAGACTTGATACGACATCGAAGTGCACAGGGCCGTTGATCTTCTCTCTTATTGCAAGGACGCTATCACCCAATCGTTCCGCCTCGGCGTACCGGTGCTGCCTATAATACGTACGGGCCAGGTTGTAGAGACTCCCGACAGTGCTTGGATGTTCCGAACCGAGTGCCGTCTCCCGGATGGTAACCACGCGACTGAATATCCGCTCGGCGTTGGATAAATCTTTTCGATTCAGGTAGAGATTTCCAAGGCTGTTCAGACTCACGGCCACATCTTGATGCTCGGTGCCCAGCGCCGTCTCCTTAATAACGATAGCTCGCTTTGCGAGTTCGATGGTAGCCTCATCAACATTCTTGTCAGCCAAGACGAAAGACCTGATCACGCGGTCAATCACGACCGCTGCTTCGAGTGACTCGGCGCCGTGTTCCACCTCAACTTTTGCCAGTAGCTCGCGCGCCTGTGTCTCCGCCTCGGCGTACTCAGCTTTCTCTATCAGCGTGTCAATGACTGCCAGTGATGTTGAGTCGGCACGCGCCAAGTTCACGAGCGTGTCGGCCCGCTCCAGCACCACCTGGCTCGTATCGGCAGATGCACTTGACACACCCAGAAGAAGGCTTATGCCAAGAATTATGATCAGGGGCTTCGAAAACACGACACTCCCTCCTTACACTGCGGTTTCTGTCTAACGCCCATATTTAGGGGATGCGGGCTCACAAGCACAGAAGGTGGCTAGCTTAAGATTCGGTTCACTCCGCCGTCTGCGGCCCCCAGAGGCAAAACGACGGTGAATGTGGAACCCTTACCCTTTTGGCTCTCAACCAATATATCTCCATTATGCTCTTTGACTATCTGGTAACAAATGGCCAGCCCCAATCCCGTTCCCACCTTGACGCCTTTGGTGGTGAAACCGGGGTCGAATATCTTTGACCGGTTCTCCTCCGGAATCCCTGCCCCTGTATCGCTTATCGATATATGTATGCTCGCATCTTCAACGGCCGTCCTGACAGTAATCTGGCCGACACTTTCAATGGGATCGTTTGCATTGAGAACCAGATTCAGGAAGACCTGGTTGAGATTGGCGGCGTGACATGACAGGCGCGGAAGTCTGCCATACTCTTTAACGATCTCCACGCCCTGCTTCAGCCTGCCGCTCACCAGCGACAGTGTGTTGTCGAGGGCTTCGTTTATGTCAACTTCCTGAATCTCGGCCTCGTCAAGCCCGGCGAAACTCTTGAGTCTATTGACGATCTCGGCCACCCGCGCGGCGCCATCGCCAACAGTCTTGTTGGCCTGCTCCATCATCGTCAGTATTCGCTCCAACCGCTGCCGGCTATCATCGTCCCGCGCATTGTCGGCGCAATGATCTCTTACTTTTCCCAGACCGGACAAGAGCGTTTGATTCATGGAGGTTATCCCCCCCAAGGGGCTGTTGACCTCGTGCGCGATACCGGCCGCAAGCATGCCGAGCGAGGCCATTTTCTCGGATTGTATGAGCCGCGCCTGAGTGTCCTTCAAACGCTGATGCTCTATTTCCAGTGCGGTTTTGGTTTCTGTTATGATCCGGTTCTTTTCCTCAAGCTGAGAAATGTGGTTGTCCTTGATCCTGCTTTGCTGTTCAGCAGTCGTTATAACGATAGATGACTTCAGAAATCCGAAGACAACCAGCGCAGCAGTAGTACTCACGGCTACAACGCCGGTCGGAAAGTACATATTGAAGAACACTACTGAGAGCAGCCCCAACAAGAGAATCAGCACAAAGCCCAGTACGGTTATTAGTATCCCGACAGCGATCCGGGCCCGGTATACAACGATCGCCAGCAGTGACACAAGCAAGCCAAAAGCAAGGAATGTCACGAGACCTGATGCTTTACGAATACCGGTACCGGCCAAGACGGTCTGGGTCGCCAGACCGTGGATCTGTACACCCGACAGGTTTTCCTGTCCATTGTTGGTTGTCCCCAAAGGCGTCAGATAGCGATCGCTAAACTCCGGCGAGTTCACGCCCACGAAAACCACTTTACCTTCACATAGGCTCGCCAGCGCGGGGGTTTCGATATAATCCGAATACGATACCTTGGCAATCCCCGCGCTCTGCCATGAGTAATCGATGTAGAAGGTTTCATTTGCGAAACAGTCGATCTCCTCCACTGATACCTTTTCCCGTAGTACCTGACAGGCCAGAGAATATATCACTTCACTCCGATAACTCTTATTGTAGTAATATCTCCGAATACAGCCATCGCCGTCCACCGGCAAGTTGACGATACCGATTCTGTATGCGGCTTCCCGTATCGCAGGAATCGGCAGAATCAGGCTGTCTTTGCGAGCAACATATGAATCTGCGATTGGTACCCTCTCAACGGTGGCGGGAAGAATTACCTTGCCCAGACGACGGAGTTCGTCACAAAAGACGTTCAGATCGTCAACCGCCGATGAATCGTAGAAATCAAACAGAACATCGAAAACTACCAGGCGCGGCCTGTGCTGCTCGAATGTCATCAGGATTCTCGTGAATTGATCCAGATTTCTCGAGATGGGGTAATGAGGATCGGGGAAATATCTGGAGAGACAGTCGGGGGTTATTTCTATTACGACGATGTCGCTTTGCCGGCCCGAATAATCTCTGGCGCTGACTCCGAGATCGAAGATCTTAAAGGACAGCGGCGAGAACCAGTCATTGCTGGCAGATAACATATAGAAAGACAGAGCAAAGGCTATTCCAATGATGAGCCTGACGGTTTTCATTGTTCCATTGGTGCTCGTAGCAGGCACGACTGCAAGTTCATTGCCGCCGAGTATTCTCTATTAAGGCCCGGTATATACTGCTGGCCTCCCGGTAAAACCCCATGTCTTCCAGAAGCTGGGCTTTCATCAAACCTGCTGAGTAGTTGCCCGGCCAGCGATCGAGAATCTCTTCTAGCTCCCCGTAGCAATCGGCCTTAAGGCCGGACTCCCAGTATATGCCGGCTGCCAGGAGCCGGGAGACTCTCTCATCGGCTACAGCGGCTCGCTGCTGCGCTATCAGACTGTCCACCCGCGCCGTTTCAGCGTCATCCAGCAAGCGGAAAGTTCGCTCGGGAGAGCTCACTGAGCCGCTTCCCACTTTGGCTTCAACAACCCAATAGTATTTCTCCGCCGGACTCAGCAGACTGTCCTGCTGTTTGATCTCAACGTAGTTATCGCTCGATGTCTCCTGGTGAATCAAACCCTTGTTGTCAAAGATCGACACCGTATACAGGTGGACCCCATCCACGGGTTCCCATCTTAGTTGGACCGGCCCGGCGCGAAGCCGGCATTCCGAAGGCGGAAACAGGAGGCGAGGTACCCTGATCGGCGCCAAACGCTTCAACATTGGATCGCGCACTACCAAGTGCGCATCGTTCTTTTCTTTGTCATCCGAGAAGAAAAGGGATACAAAAGCCTGAATCAATTTGCCCAGCCGGCTATCCTTGCCTTCATCGGCAGTAAGGTTAGCGGTGGCTATAAGGCGAGGGCCGTCAA
>CP070777.1:391686-401258 GCA_020346225.1 Candidatus Zixiibacteriota bacterium
CACTTGGCCTGAAGTTCAACCTTCTCAGTGGTGGCCACATTGCCCACCATGCGGCCGGCAATGATTGCGGTGTTAGCTTCGATTTCAGCCTCCACAATGCCTGTCGCGCCAACGGTAACACAGTCGGAGCAAATGACCTTGCCCTTTACGGTGCCGTCAATCCTGAGGGCTCCCTTGACATCCAGAGTACCGTTGATAACCGTGTCCTTGCCAATAATAGTGTTCATCAGTCCATCCACTTCGTTATGGTTATCTTTTTTGATCATACCAGTTTCCCAATGGATCTATAGGTTTGTCGTTGATTCTTATCTCATAATGCAGGTGGGGGGCGGTCGATTTCCCGGTACTGCCCGACATGGCCACCCGGCCTCCGGCCAGAACCGTTTGTCCCTCTTGCACCAGAAGTTCCCGGTTGTGTCCGTACAGCGTGGTGACGCTGTCGCTGTGCTGGACGATCACCACGTATCCGTACGCGGCGGAGTCAAAACCGGCGTAGATAACCTCGCCGGACGCGGTGGCCAGAACCGGCGTGCCTTCAGCACAGGCTATGTCGACGCCGGGGTGGTACTGGCTCATGTTATCAACCTCGAAGTCCTGGGTGATGAATCCCTGAATCGGCAGCCCCGAGGGAATGGAGAAGTCGAGCCCGGAGGCACGCGACACAACCGCCATGCCTTTCTCGTCGAGGGTGGCAAACAGCGTGGAATCGTCGGGAAGCTCAGGAAACTCAATGTCGATGCCGGCCAACTCGGTCACCCTGGTAACAATCTCCCGCGCCTGCTTCAGATTGGATTCAAGAAGGTGCACCTTATACTGGTACCGAAGGAGGCGCTCATTCTCCTTTTCAAGTTTATCGGCGAGTGCGGCTCGTGTCAACACCTTTCCATAGAAGACAAAAAACAGGATGATGCCGACGAGAAGGGCGATGAAGGCCCCGATCGCGAAGCGAAAGACCCAGGTGCGCATGCGGAAACCGCGACGCGACTCCGTCCCCTCCGGGATCAGCATAAGCGTTATGTACTTGGACTCGGCCATGACTAACTTTCGATCTTCTTGAACAGCTCCACCAGGCGGTCGAGATCCACGTCGCCGTAATATTCGATTTCAATTCTGCCCCGCTTCAGCCCCGGCGTGATCTTTACCGACGTGCCCAGGAGCCTCTTGAGGTAGACTTCTACCTCGGCCAGAGCCGGAATCTTTCGCTTCGGTATGAGCCGTCTTCTCCGGGTGCGACCGGAGACCGTTTCGGCCTGGCGAACGGACATGGAATCGGATACGATCTGGTCGGCCAGCCGAAGCATGGCGGCGTGCGAATCCAGGGCAAGGATGGCACGCGCGTGACCCTCGCTGAGGTGCCCCTTGCGAAGCATCTCCTTGATGGTATCGGGAAGCGAATGCAGGCGAAGAATGTTGGCCACGGCCGGGCGGCTCCGGCCCACTTTCTCGGCGAGCTGGCTCTGCGTGAGGCCGCACTCCTCGGTCAGGCGACGGTAAGCCTCGGCCATCTCCATCGGGTTGAGATCCTCGCGCTGGAGATTCTCCACCAGGGCCAGTTCCAGCATGCGGGCGTCGCTGACATCATCGACCAGCGTCACGGGAACCTCGGCCAGACCGGCCAGCTTGGCCGCACGAAAACGACGCTCGCCCGCAATGATGGTGAAACCGGACCCGTTGATGCGGACAATCAGCGGCTGCATAACTCCGTTCTGTTTGAAAGACTCGGCCAGTGCCCGAAGGCTCTCTTCGTCGAAATCACGACGCGGCTGCATCGGATTCGGACCGATCTTGTCCAGCGGAACCATTTGATACTTCCGCTGCTGCGCCGCCTTCTCCTCGTCGCCGGGTATCAGTGCCCCCAGCCCTTTACCCAAAACCAGTTTACTCATTGCGCTAGCACCTCTTTCGTCAACGACATATAGTTTTCCGCTCCCGTTGACATGATGTCATAGAGAATTATCGGTTTCCCAAACGACGGCGCCTCGGACAGACGCACGTTACGAGAGATTACCGTGCTGTACACTTTGTCGGTGAAATACTTTCGCACTTCGTCCGAGACCTGCCGGGAAAGATTCAACCGGCTGTCGAACATCGTCAGAAGAACCCCCTGAATCTCCAGGCCCGGATTCAGATTCTCCTTAACGAGTCCGATCGTGCTCATCAACTGACCCAGACCCTCCATGGCATAGTACTCGCACTGAATCGGTATGATGATCGAATCAGCCGCGGTGAGAGTATTGATCGTCAAAAGTCCCAGCGAAGGAGGACAGTCGATGATGATGTAACGGTAGTCATCAAGTATTTCACGAACCGCCGTTTTCAATCGCGTTTCTCGCGACATCACCGACACCAGCTCGACCTCGGCTCCGACGAGATTGATCGACGACGGGACGAGATTGAGATAGTTGAGCTCGGTGGTCCGGACAACGTCCCGCAGGCTCTTGTCGCCAATAAGGACATCGTAGACCGATAACTCTACATTAGTCCTTTCCAGCCCCATGCCGCTGGTGGAATTGGCCTGCGGATCCATATCGATCAGACATGTTTTCTGTTCGGCCGCGGCCAGGCAAGAACTCAGGTTGATGGCCGTTGTTGTCTTGCCCACGCCACCCTTCTGATTGGTTATGGCAATAACCTTACCCAAATTAGGCTCCTTGTGTATTTCAACCGTAAGTCGAGCAAAAGATTACGAGTTGTTGAAAACCTAATCAACAAAAACTTGGGGTTTTTTTCGCAGGATCGTGAAAGCCTTTGGGGTAGACGACATTCCGCTGATATAACGATGGGTTTTAAGGCACAAATGAGTGGTCTCGATTTCCGGTGGAGGTTCAGAGAAGTAAACAAAGGTGCCGTCATCATCCAGACATTTGACCACCTTTTTGAGCAACCGGCGGCTGAGTTTTACCAGGCGCAGGGTTATGAGCGAGAAACCGCTGGAGAACTTGTGTTGCTCAAAATCGCTGTGAACGACATCCAGCCGGGGCGGCTCATATCCCAGGGCAGTGGCGATGCGCTTCAAGGCGAGAGACTTCTTGAGCGTTCGCTCCATGAGAATCGCCTCTCTTATCTGCGCTCCGACGACTGTCGGTATACCCGGAAAGCCCCCGCCGGACCCGATATCGAGATATCGCTCGAACATCGGGGGCCCTATGTGCTCAAGCGGGAGCAAGGACTCTGCGGCCAGACGCTCAAGATCAGAAAACGATGTTTCACGTGAAACAAGGTTTAGCCTGCGGCTTTCCTGCTGCAGAAGCCGCAGATACTCGCCCAGAACGCCGCCGGGGTCGTACTTTGAAAGCAGGTGTGCCGGTTCGAAGGGGACCGGCGCCGGCGGTTCGGTCACCTGGCAACCGCCTTGTGTCTTTTGAGATAAACTGAAAGCACAGCTACATCGCCGGGTGTCACGCCCTCAATGCGTCCCGCCTGACCGAGGGAAGCCGGACGGAACTTTTGAAACTTGTGATGGGCTTCCGCCTTGAGGCCGCTAACGGCACCGAAATCAAAGTCCGAAGGGATGGTCTCATTTTCGAGACGCCTGAACTTCTCGATTTCCCGCCTCTGCTTGTCTATATAGCCGCTGTACCTGATAGAAATCGCAGCTCTCTGGAGCACCTCCGTATCACCGGAAAATCGACCATCGAACCGGGTCAGAATCGGGAGAACCTCGCCCAAAGTAACCCCGGGCTGTTTGAGGAGATCTTCTATGGTGACTGATTCCCGCCTCTGAAACCGTGCTCCCAACGGTCCGAGCTCGCCAACCTTCAAACGCGTCGAACGGAGTTGTTTTATCTCTGCTCGGGTTGCGGACTGCAGCTCGCGAAATTGGCGAAAGTTGCTGTTATCAATAAGGTTATACCTTTTCGCATGCTCGTAAAGGCGATCCCTGGCGTTATCCTCACGCAGCGCCAGCCGGTACTCAGCGCGAGACGTAAAGAGACGATATGGCTCGGTAGTCGAACGCGTCGTGAGGTCATCGATCATTACCCCGATATAAGCCTCCGAGCGGTCGAGCACAAACGGAGGCTCACCCTCTATGTGCAGGACAGCGTTGACTCCGGCCATAAGCCCCTGACCGGCAGCTTCTTCATAGCCGGAGGTTCCGTTTATCTGGCCGGCCAAAAAGAGACCTGCCAGGCGGCGTGTTTCCATCGACGGCTTGACCTGATAAGCCGGGCAGTAATCGTACTCAATGGCGTAGCCGGGGCGGGTAATTTCGACCTGCTCGAGGCCGACCACCGTCTTTACTGCTTTTTGCTGTATTTCTTCTGGAAGAGCAGTGGAAAACCCGTTCGGATATATCTCCGAAGTCCCGTTTCCTTCGGGTTCGAGGAAGATCTGGTGGCGCTCTTTGTCGGCGAACCGGTAGAACTTGTCCTCAATCGACGGGCAATAGCGCGGTCCGGTCGACTTAATTTGCCCGGAGAACATCGGCGAGGCCTTGAAGTTGGCCGAGATTATCTCTTTAGTCTTTGCCGTAGTGTGAGTTAGATGACACAGTGCCTGCTCGAACGGCCGGCGGTTCGAGCGCGAAGAGAAGAAAGGCAGAGGTGTTTCTCCGGGCTGCTTTTGGCATTTCGACCAGTCTATGGTGTCGCCATCAAGCCGCGGCGGGGTGCCGGTCTTGAGCCTGCCTATTTCGAATCCAAGCCGATGGAAAGAGTCTGAAAGCTTATGGGCTGCCTGTTCGCCCATCCTTCCCGCTTTGATCTTACTCTCACCAATATGGATCAGACCGTCAAGAAAAGTGCCCGTACCGATAACGACAGCTCTGGCTGTTATCGGGCGGCCATCCTCAGTACGTACCCCGCATACCTTGTCCTGGTCAGTAAGTATTTCTCCCGCAATGCCTTCTATGACCTCGATCCGGTGAGAGGCAATATATTCGACAACGAACTGATTGTAGGCTGTCCGGTCGGCCTGCACCCTCGTCGACCAGACCGCCGGACCGCGGGAAAGGTTGAGCCGTCGAAACTGAATACCGGTAGCGTCAATAGCCAGACCCATGACACCTCCCAGAGCATCGACCTCTTTGACGAGGTGCGACTTCCCGATCCCGCCGATCGCCGGATTGCACGACATTAGAGCCAGTTTCCTGGCGTCCATGGTTACTATAGCCGCCTTCTTGCCCATCCGGGATGCCGCCAGGGCCGCTTCCACCCCGGCATGACCGCCGCCGACAATCAGGACATCATAATCGAAAATCATCCGCAAAAGACTCCGTTAACGGCTCAAAATATAAGTGTTCAGCACAGCCTGGCAAGACCAAACACCGTTGCGGTCGCATTTGCCGGTTTCACTTAGAACGAAGGCCGATACATCGCTGTGCCCGTGCGACGGGCCGCGCGTTACTTGCCGATACAGAATTTGGAGAAGATCTTCCCCAGGATTTCCTCGTTGTAGATCCGTCCGGTTATTTCGTCCAGAGCAGTGAGCGCGGCGCGAAGTTCGAACGATGTGACTTCTGGAGACTCGTTTCGGCGCAGCATGCGCCGCGCGACGTTCAGACAGGTCAGCGCGGCACGGAGTTTCTGCCTGTGACGCGCCGAGGTAACAACGACTCCCGAGGTCAGGTCGGGTGCCTTCTCTTGAATCCGCCCAAGGATCTTCTGCTTGAGAGTCTTCATACCCGCCTTTGTCTTGCACGAGAAAGGGACAATCCCCAGTTTGCCGAGCTTCCGGTTAAGCGTGCGGCTCCGCGTTTTCTTGTCTATCTTGTTGCCTACCAATATTATAAGTTTACCCTCCAGAGTCTTCACATCCGCCTGAAGCAGTTTTTGCCAAGAGCCAGCCGAGATGTCGGTCAACCAGAGCACCATGTCCGAGGAGGCGATTATACCCTGTGCTGACTTCTGGCCTTTTCTTTCGACAGCGCCGCCGCCCTGGCGAAGACCGGCCGTATCGATGATGTTCACCTTGAACCCTCCCAGATCAATCCACTCCGAGAGATAATCCCGCGTAGTGCCCGGTGTCGCCGTCACCAGCGCCCGTTCCTGCCTTAGCAAGAGATTGAAAAGCGATGACTTCCCGGCATTGGGTCGACCACATATGGCTATTCTGTAGCCTTCGTTAATAATCCGGCCGCCGCTGTAGGTCGCTGTTAACTCTTTGACGGATTGCATTATAAGGTCCAGACGCGAGGTTATCTCTTGTTGCTCGGCCGCTTCGAACTCCTCCTCCGGATAGTCAATGCCGGCCTCAATCTCGGCAAGAATATCCACCAAGTTCTCGCGAAGTTCCTCGATATGATTTCGGTATGTTCCGAGCAGGTGGTCCCGGGCTGCCGCCAGCGAAGTATCTGTGTTTGCGGCAACAACTTCCGCGACAGCCTCGGCTTTGGTCAGGTCAATGCGGCCGGCAAGAAAGGCCAGCTTGGTGAATTCGCCCGGCTCGGCCACCCGCGCCCCGGCGGCGACTATCTCATCCTGGATCGCCGTCACCACGCTGCGGCCGCCATGGCAGTATATCTCCACCTGGTCAAGGCCGGTGTAAGACCTGCCCTGAGGCATATATACTGCCATCACCTCGTCGATTACGGAGCTGTCGCGGCCGAGGAAATGCCCGTACTTGAGCACGAAAGGTTCCGGGTCTGATTGAGCTTTTGAAATGGGCCGGAAGTGTCGCTTGAGATAAGAGAGGCTTCGCCTCCCGGCAACGCGGATAGCGGCGACTCCACCCTCACCGGGCGGGGTGATCACCGCGACAATGGTATCGAGCGGACCGGTTGAATTTTTTTTTTCGAGGCCATATCGACCTAAGCCGCTTTCACCGGCACGGTCTTTCTGCGTTTGAACGCGAAGTAGTCGATCAGCGAGAACACCGAGAAACACGTCCAGTACAGCACCAGCCCGGCGGCAAACTTGTAAAAAATGAAGCCCATGAACAGCGGCATGATGTACATTAGGGCCTTGTTCTGCTGCGTGGCACCCATGGTCAGCTTCTGGGAGACGAACTGGGCCGCTATCATTATGATCACCAGAATGATATACGGGTCCGTCAGACTGGCGGCGCCGCGCGACAGATCGCTTATGAACCAGACAAAGGGGGCGTCGCGAAGGAGGATGGTGGAACGGAAAACCGAAAAGAGAGCAAAAAAGAGCGGCATCTGCGGCAGAATCGGCAGACACCCGGAGAGCGGGTTGACGCCGTGTTGCTTGTACAGCTTCATCATCTCCTGGTTCATCGCCTGCGGGTTCTTCTTGTACTTCTTTTTCAGTTCTTCGATTTTCGGCTGAAGTTCCTTCATCGCATTCATCGACTTGAAAGACTTCATCGAAAGCGGCATGGTAATAAGCTTAACGAAAAGGGCGAACAGTATTATAACGAGGCCGTAGTTGGGGATGGTTGAATACATCTTGGGCAGAAGCCAGATGACCGCGATAGCGAACGGCTTTATTATCCAGCCCACGTACGGGGTGGTACCAATGCCCAGCATATCCTCCAGACCGACTTCGTAGTCCGAAAGAAGCGAATAGTCCAGCGGTCCGACAAAGACGGTGAAGGTGTCCGCAAAACTCCCGGTCATGGCGGAGAAGGGCATGTCCAGACCCACCGTGATGAGTTTCTGCTCAACCGAACCGGCCGGAGTGGAAATCGAGCGTTTCTCGCCACGGGCGAAGACACTCTCGCCCGTTCGGCCGCGGGGAATCATGACGGCCGCGAAATACTTGGACCTCAGCCCCGCCCAAGAGGTGGAACCGGTTAAGGACTGGTTGAGCCGCCCGTCGTCGAAATCGTCGAGAGTCTCTCTTGTCCCGGACTGCATCGCCACCGCTTCCATGGCATCGTAGTCCGTGCTTGCCTGCGGTTCGGTCACGCCGAGCGGCGTATTCCAGACCAGATCGTAATTGCGGTCGAACCCCAGCTCCTGCAAACCGGTGACTTCCAGGGTCAGGTCGTAATGATAATCATCCGGATAAAAGCGATAAGTCTTCTCAATTACCCCGCCGGTCGTCGGAGCATATGTATACACCAGTTCCAGGGGCTGGTCAGTAACCCGGTAGGTTCCCGGACGAAGGCTGGAAGTGAAGGCAAACCGCGACGTGGAAAACTGGCCACCGGCAAACGCCACTTCCGGTGTGGCCGCCTCAGCGTCGGGAATCATCTCGATGCGGTTTTCATCGCGGTAATCGTACTCTTTCAGAAGCATCGAGACGGCCGCGCCGCCGAAGGAGGTCATGGTGATGACATACTTGTCGGTGGTTACGATGATGGTGTCGGACGGCACCAGCGTGTCCGCCGGCACCGGTGCGCTCGTATCCGCTTGGACCAAGGTGGCGGCGGGCACGGTGTCCGGTTCGATCGGCTGCTGCACGACCTGGGTGGTGGTATCGGCGGGTGCGGGCTGAGCCGGTTGCGGCGGGGCCGGTTTATACAGCCCCAGAAACTCCATTATCTGAAAGTAGAAAAGCAGAACGACAACGAGGATTACGATGAGGCCGATTGTCTTCTTGTCCAATGTTTGTCCCCTAAATGTTATGCTCCATGCATCTTTTCTACCGGATCTCCGGGCAATTATTCAACCGGATCGTAGCCGCCCTGATGCCAGGGATGGCAGCGCAAGAGCCGACCGGCCGCGAGCGCGCACCCCTTCAGCACGCCGTACCTGCGCAGCGCCTCCTCGGCATAGTGAGAGCAGGTGGGATAAAACCGGCAACTGTTTCCGAATATAGGCGACAGGGTGTATCGATACACCTGTATCAGGATCAGCAGCGGGAAAGCGAGGATCCGGGAGGTCAAGCTAGGTCCTGACATCGACAAGTCTGAATATCCTCTTGATTTCAGCATCTATGGTCTCGAATTCCGGATCAGTGACACCGGAGCGGGGGAGAATGACCATCTTTACGTTGCTCTTCAGAAGGTCCCGATTCTTCCTGACGGCTTCCCTGAAAACGCGCTTGACTCGATTCCTTCTGATCGCGCCGCCAAGTCCTCTGGAGATAAATATTCCGTACCGGAAGTCCTCGCTCGGCTCAAAGATAAGGGAAAAATAATCCCCAGAGAGTTTCTTGCCGGTTTTCAAGAGCTGATCAATTTCGACCTTGCTTTTGAGGCTGAATCTCCGGGGCAATTTATTTCTTCCGGGCAACTTTGACGGTCAGTCGCTTCCTGCCTTTGGCACGGCGCCGAGCCAGCACGCGGCGACCCGCCTTGGTCGCCATACGGGCCCGAAAACCGTGGTCGTTAAGCATTTTTCTGTTCGATGGCTGAAATGGTCGTTTCATGTATAATCACCTCTAAAAACCAAGGGAGGCAATATAATAAATATGCCCCCATCGTCAAGACCATTAATTGGTTTAGGGCACTTGATACCAAACACCCGCCCTGCCGCTGTAGTTTCTGCCGAACCCGGCCGGATGTAACTTTTTCATGGCAGGCGCAGCAGATTTTCGCCCGGAAGCATCCTTTCTCCGTAGACAATACTGGTATATACTAAGTCAGTTGTCGGTTAAGCCGCAAAAGCGAGGTAAGTATGGTCACCAGAACGAAATGGATCGACAGAAAGTTCAATTTCGATTTCCCGGTCGGGCTGTTTCCGTGTATTCTCGGCCGCCTTCAAGGGACAGCCGCCCGGCTCG
>CP070777.1:401358-420392 GCA_020346225.1 Candidatus Zixiibacteriota bacterium
AAGACTAAAGACGAGACCGGGACGGACCCGCCCGCCCGGTCTATGAGAAATCGTTTCTGTTTATTTCAGACCGCGATCTCAGAAAGGGCAATAACCGACCACGGTGCAGCGTACCCACGTGCCCACCTTCGGCTGAACGAACTTACAGCACTCTACCGCATAAACGCCCTGACACTCGATCCAGCATTTCTGGGGGACGTTGGCCTGGCTGTCTGAAGCCAATGCGCCGACAATAAACGACGCCACCAGCAGCGTGACCAGAAAGACACTCAGGAATTTCTTCATGACGTGCTACCTCCTTACAGTTGACATTTCCGCAGCCCCGCATTGAAGGAATCGACGTCCACGGCTGCGGCGCGGGGCCGGTAACCCACCCCGCTTGCAGCGGGGTTGCGGGTATCTTTAGCTTAGAAACATGTCTCCGACGTTATGACGAGTGTCTCTAGATGATTCCCCTAAGAAGCCTCCCGTCTTAACCGTAACATAAGGCCCAATCACCCGGTGGTCAACGCGAAAATAGACCAATCAAGACTTGTTTGGTGGGGTTAAAAGAAAGGCAGGATCACGGGGATCCTGCCCTACAAGATATGTGCGTGAATAAACGCGCTATTCTATCGGGATGCGCGTCTTGTTGCGTGACAGCCAGGTGTCCAGCGTCTGAATCTGCGGGTTCAGCTCGCGGGCTACCTTCGGGTCACGCGCGCCGCGGTAATCAGTCTCGAAATCCTGCCAGAACTGGAACATGTTGCCCAGGTCGTCGGCACCGGGGAAATCGAAACTACGGTAGACATCCGGCGGCACGCTGTTGTAATAGACGTCCTTGCCCAGCGCCACCGAAAGGGCTTTGGCGATCTGGTTGCCGTCCAGGTGCTCACCGGAAACACCCACGGTCTGTCCGATATAATGCGTGCCCTTCTTGAAAATGCCATAGGCGCACCTGCCGATATCCTCGGCTGCGATGGCCGGCATCTTGGTATCGCCGAGGGGCAGGGTGATGGCCAAGCGGCCGTCCGGACCCTTCTTGGGACCCATACCGAAATGGATGAAGTTGTCCCAGTAGAACGACGTCAGCAGAAAGGTCGTGGGCACGCCGATCTCGCTGAAAATCTTGTCCGCCTCGCCCTTGGCGTCGAAATGCGGCACCTTGTAATTGTCCATCAGAGTCGGCATGCGGTTGTCGTCCAGCGGCACCCACTTGCGGGTGTCTTCGAGCGTCGACCAGATGACATGCTTCAGTCCGGCATCCTTGGCGGCTGTCGCCAGGTTTCTCGCCTGCGTCTTCTCGGTCTCGGGATTCATATGCTCCCAGAAGAACGTAACGAGATAGGCGCCGTAGGCGCCCTTGAAAGCGCGCTTGAGGCTGGCCACGTCGTCGACATCGGCCTTGACGACCTCGGTGCCCAGTTCGGCCAGTTTTCTGGCCTTTTCGGTGTCGGTGTTGCGGGTTAGGGCGCGAACGGTGAACTCGCTGTTGGGGTCGCCCAGGATAGCGCGCACCAGGCCGCCTCCCTGCGCGCCGGTGGCGCCGACTACGGCGATGACTTTTTTGTCAGCCATTCATTGCTCCTTGTCTGGTTGGGAAGGCCTTGTGTGAAACCCCGTGCCCGGTGGCCCGGGGAGTGCCCGGAAGCACACAAATAGCCCCGCTTTTGAAGTAATCAGTTGTTCTACTCATTAAAACCGGATAAAGCCGGCAGAGTTCCGACAATCTATCGGGGCAGCCAAGACGATAGGTCTCAGCGACCTACGCCCTGTATTCAGTTGGAAGACCAGTCAACCGGGCCGGTGGTGAAGCGTTTTTTCAGATTCTCCAGCACGTACGTCCAGGCACCGTCGAAATAGTCGTGAAGCTCGTCCCAGTCTTCACCCTCGCCCCATCCGTGCTGGGTGAGTGTCACCCGCGTCTCACCGGTGTCCAGTTCCTCGAACATGATGACCACCTGGGTATAAACGTCGCGCAGCGGCCCGAACCTGACGGGCGCGTTCCATTCAAACGAGAACATGCTGCTGGGCAGAAAGCTGAGCACCCGGCATCCGTCCGAGCCGCGCAGGCCTTCCGGCTCGCCGGGGCTGAAATACATCTCGTACGCCCCGCCCGGCCACAGCTCGACTTTCGCATCGGGCGCAAAGAATGTCCGCACGCCCTCGCTGGTGGTCCAGGCCCGGTAAACTTCGCTGATGACGGCATCAACCAGCACTTCTTTGGTCAACCGACGGTTCGTCGGATTTTTTACGTACCGGTCCTCGTCAAAATTCTCGACCAGCAGTGATACCCGCATGGGATGAATCTCAAAGGTGTGCAGACCGGCCGTCACCGACGGGTCCTTTTCGATGAGGGCACGGGCTTCGGCTTTCGAGGCTGCCTTGACGATAATAAGGCCGAACACGGGGTCGAACACCGGCCCCGCCGTAATGACCTTCCCTTGTTTGACGAGGCCCTCGAGGTAATGGTAGTGTTCAGTCATGATCTGTTCTTCGCCCGGCGTCATATCGTTCGGCCAGCCCTCGCGGGTGCCCAGAAGCTGGACGAAAAACTGTTCTTTCTGATCCGACATAGCCTCTCCTTCGTCGGCGGCCGTTGCCATTGATATCAGCATCACGGCACATACGGTTAGCAGGACGATTGATGTCGATGTGATGTTGGTTATTTTCATAGTTATACTAAACCTCCTCCACTTCCCATCTTTCGTTCACCCAGAGGCCTATCACATTCACACCCTCGTGCCGGGTGCGAATGAACCTCACGGCATGCTTGATGTGCCTGATTTGCTCGTCCTCCGCCGCCGGATTACCGGCGCAATCGTGATGCCCGACGACCGCCACACCGACCGATTGGTGCTCTCGCAGCGATATCTCAAGCCTGGACATGATTGACTCCACCAGAACCGGCTGGGACCGCTCGGCCAGGATGCGATTCGGTCCGGGTTCGGTTATGGTATCGACGAATTCGACCTTGAATCGCTCCTTTAGATACTCGTTAACCACGCTCTGCGTGCGCCCATCCATGCAGTTGATCACGGTGCAGTATTTCATTCCTATTTCCATATCCTGCTTCGTTGTCGTCCGGCCGCGCTCATTTGGCACCGGAAGGGACGCTTGCCCTTCGGTTCTGTCGCCTCCTAAGCAAATCAATTACGCCGCCGGCAAGGTATGCGGCGACTGTCCAGAACACAATTGAGACCATCCCGAAGGCAAGATTTGCCGTTTCAAGGGATTGGCGTTTGAACAGACTCCTTTCAATTGCATCTAGATCAATCACATGGATTTCATGGAGTAAAATTAGGGGATAATTGAAAACGGCGTATACAAGACCGAAGGGGCTGTGGAGTCCGGCCCAGCTGAACAGACCCGGAAGGGAAAATATTGTGTATGACAAAAAGAAAATTGCCGTCAGCTTGAACCTGACCCGCGTCTTCCAAAACGATTTGCGGGTCAGAAGAAAGATGAACAGGGCCAGCCCTCCCATGGTCGAAAGGGATGTGGCTATAGACAAAAAGGGCTCGCTCATGTATGGCTCCTCCGTGCCATGAACGAAATTAGTACGGATAAAAGATGAAAAACAGGACCGATATCGCCGCCAGAATCCACATCCCGGCGTTCACCTCGCGCACCCGCCCGGCGAAAATCTTCATAATCGGATAAACGGCAAACCCGGCAGTGATGCCGATCCCGAGATTGTAAGTAAAACTCATCAGCACTATCACGCAGAAAGCCGGGACGGCCTCGGTCAGGTCGCTGAAGTCGAGCCGGGTGACGGTTGTCATCATCAGAAGTCCCACGATGATCAGGGCCGGGGCGTAGGCGCAGGGCGGGATTACCGCGAACGTGGGTGCGAAAAACAGCCCCAGAAGAAACATCAGGGCCGTCACCACCGAGGCAAACCCGCTGCGGCCGCCGGCTTCCATTCCCGCGGCCGACTCGATAAAGGTCCCGGTCGTGGTCGTTCCCAGAAGCGCCCCCACGACCGTGGCACTGGAATCGCACAGCATAGGCTTTTCGATATCCGGCAGGTTACCCTTCTCGTCGAGCAGGTCCGCCTTGAGGGCCAGGCCGAGCAGCGTCCCGGTGGTATCGACGAAATCCATCACGAATACGGTCAGAATCACCGATACGAAGCCCCAAGTCAGGGCGCCGGCGATATCGAGCTGCAGAAAGATCGGCTCCAGCGACGGCGGCATGCTGACCCATTCAGCCGGCCATTGGGCCACGCTCAAGAAGAAGGCCACGAGTGTCGTAACCATTATCCCGATAAGCAGCGCCCCCGTCACCCGGTGGATCATCAGTATGCTCATAAGCAGAAAGCAGACCACGGCCAGAATCACGGCCGTATCGCTTAGCTGACCCACATGCACCGGCGCGCTTGGAACGCCCAGCGTGACAATGCCGGTTTCGTTAAGACCGATAAAGGTCAGAAACAGACCGATGCCGACGGCGAACGATATCTTCAGCGAATTCGGTATCGATGCCGCCAGCCAGCTTCTGATTTTCAGGGCACTTACGAGCGTAAACAGCACGCCGCCGATAAAAATCGCCCCCAGCGCCGTCTGCCAACTGTAGCCGAGCACGCCGACCACAGTGTAGGCGATAAAGGCGTTCTCACCCATATAAGGCGCAACGGCGAACGGCCGGCGGGCGAAAATTCCCATGGCCAGCGTGCCGAAAAAGGCGGCCAGGATCGTGGCCACCATCGACGGCCCGAACGGAATGCCGGCCGCTTCGAGAATCTTGGGGTTGACGATAATGATATACGACATGGTGAAGAAGGTGGTCAGGCCACCGATGATTTCTCGCTTGTAGCTCGTGCCGAATTGTTCGAAGCGGAAATATCTTTTCACCATTGCCGCTGAACTCGCTCCGCGGTTCGATATCGCCCAAATTACGAAAGACCAAAAGGCCTGTCACCTTTTATTTTGTCCCGGCGGTGAGCGGCCAAAAAGAGCTATAAGGCGGTTGACATTGCCCCCTCGCGGTGCTAATATAGCATCCTGACTGGACGCCGTCTGCAGCAACTGACCGAGAAAGCATCGCGGATTTGAGTCTTCTCACCGGAGCTACTCTAAACAGAACAAAATTGCTCCTTAAATGTTATTATTGGCAAGCAGACGAGACGCCGGAGCGTACCAATTTAGAGGCCTGCGACTTGAGGCCCAAATGATTGACAACAGGCGGAGTAGACAATGACAGAAAGCAGCGATTCGACTCTTTCCCAGGTAAGCGTGCAGCCGGGACTGGCTGGCATACAGAATATTATCGCTGTGGCGAGCGGTAAAGGCGGCGTGGGCAAATCCACCGTTTGCACCAACCTGGCTGTGGCCCTGAGTCAGCTGGGACTGAAAGTCGGCCTGATGGATGCCGACATCTACGGTCCCAGCCAGCCCGGCATGCTGGGTTCGGCCGACGCCAAACCGGATATAGCCAACGGGCAGCTTCGCCCCGTCAACAAACACGGCGTCGACTTCATTTCTATGGGCCTCTTGATTCCCGACGACAGCCCGGTGATCTGGCGGGCCCCCATGGCCATGAAAATGATCCAGCAGTTTATCGGCTCGGTCGTCTGGGGCCGGCTCGACTATCTCTTTATCGATCTTCCCCCGGGCACCGGCGACGTGCAGCTCACGTTGGCCCAGCAGGCCTCACTTACGGGCGCGATAATCGTCACCACTCCGCAGCAGGTAGCGCTGGGCGTGGCAAGAAAAGGGTTGCGCATGTTTGAGCAGGTCAACGTCCCTATTGTCGGTATAATCGAGAATATGAGCGGATTCACCTGCGAACATTGCGGTCAGGTCACGGCCGTTTTCAAAGAAGGCGGCGGCCGGCAGATGGCCGAAACACTCAGCGTTCCCTACCTGGGGGCCATTCCCCTGGATCCGGCTATCATGATGTCGGGCGAAGAGGGCACCCCGGTGCTGACCAACGGCAGCGAGACTCCCGCAGCCAAATCATTCATCAGCATCGCTGAAAACGTGAAGAAAAGCGCCGAGAGTATCCACGAAACGCTTCAGGCCGATCAGCCCCGTGACGTGAAGATGTCAAAGGAGGGGAACCTGCTGGTTGTCTGGCCTGATGAGCACGAGAGCCTCTACACGCCGCATCATCTTCGTCTCAGTTGCGTGTGCGCTTCGTGCATCGACGAGGACACCGGCAAGCAGCTGCTCGATACCGGCAAGGTGCCGCTCGATATCAAGATTACCGGCGTCAGTCCGGTCGGCCGCTACGGCCTGTCGGTATCGTTTTCCGACGGCCACAACACGGGGATTTATACGTTCAACCGCCTGAAACAAATCTGTGAATGCGAAAAGTGCACAAAGGACAAAAAACAGGATTCGTTTACGCTGTAAACGGCAAGGAGATTATAGATGGCCGATGACGCCGAGAGAATCAAGATAACCGGTGAACCGTCAGTGGACCCTATGGTATGCAAGTTCACTGTCGATCATCCGATTTTCCCCGGGGGCTCGTTTAACTGTCGAAGCAAGGAGACGGCCGAAGGCTCGCCGCTTCTGGAGGCTCTGTTTGCCATAGACGGCATCTCGCAGGTCATGGTGGCGGATAATTCGCTGACTATTGTCAAGACCAACCCGATTCCGTGGGTGGAGCTCGGCCAGCAGATCGGCGCCGTGATCCGCGAAAAAATCGCGGCCGGCGGGACGCTGATCGCGGCTGATGTCGAGAAGAAACAACCGTCGGAGGAAAAAATCCGCCAGGCTGTCGAAGAGCTCTTCGAGCGCAACATCAATCCCGCCATCGCCTCCCACGGCGGCCGTGTGGAACTGGCCGAAGTCGAAGGTACCAAGGTCTTTGTTCGTCTCGGCGGCGGCTGCCAGGGGTGCGCGTCGGCTCACATCACTCTCAAGCATGGTATCGAACGCGCCATTCGCGAGGCGGTGCCGGAAGTAACCGAAGTAATCGACGCCACCGACCACACCGCCGGTACCAGTCCCTTCTACCGGTAACATTTTTATCGGGCGGACGATTTTCCCGGAGTCTCATCAGCGATGAACTCCGGTTTTTTTTGCAGGGGAAACCGCAGGATCGTCGACTGCGCGAAGGTCGTTCTAAGCGGTTGTCAATCATCAACTAAGGCGATGCCCGTCAACGAATAATTGACTTTTCCTTCCATTTAGTTATATTTATTCTGACTACCAATCTCGGTACAAATCAAAACCAATCGGGAGGCATTAGGAGGCATTAGTATGTTTACGTGGAGTAAGTTAGCAACTTGTGTTCTGCTTGTCTGTATCACTTCTGCGCTGGCCCTGTCGCCTGACAAGACGCAGGACACCCCCACCCCCCCCGTCCCGGACGTTATCAGCTATGAAAGCTACATCGACGCCAATACGATCTTTATGTTCATAACCAACCATGGCAGCTTCGGCTGGGATCTGGCCAAGCTGTTCCACACATCCCCCGGGTACGGGACATACTACCCGTATATCGACACGAGCATGATCCGGTCGGGTGAGCTGGCCACCAGTCCCCTCTATGCCGCCGGCTGCTGGCTTGCCGGTATCGATGACGACACCGGCGACACTCTCGTGGCCGTTTCGGAATATTCGTCCGAGTTCTGGCCCGGACCCATGTTAAACGGTTCTTACGACCCGAACGCCATGAGCGATCCATACTACCGCATGTACAAGCTGTACACAGACAGCGCCACGGCTCATCCCAACCAGGATTATCTGGATTATCTGAGCCACGCCGCGCCCGAGCAGGGCGCCCCGCTCACCCCGGACGGAAAGCCGCGGCTTCTGGGTGACCAGACGTTGTGGGGCGTTTTCAATGACGCCAACCCGGTCAGCCACATCAATCGCTCCGGCGGCACCCACCCGATGGGGATCGAGGTGCAGCTTTCGGCCTGGGCCTCGGGTGAACCGGGAGAGAGTCCGGCCTTTCACGATGATGCCGTCTACTACAACACGGAACTGGCGGTTACCCACGTCGGCGCCTCGGATCTGGAGGTCTACGCCTGGGCCGCCGACCCCTCGGTCATGACCGGCGACGATTACCAGGTCAGTTTTGAGGCAGGTTTCAAGGTCGACACTATCGAAGTCGGCTATCTCGATACGCTGATCGACACCACTTATTTTGTATGGAACCTCGATAACCTGACCACCGCCCAGCGCCTGCTCGAGGATCAGTCCATCCACGCACCCATAACGGTTGTGGAAGGGATGGC
Organism: Candidatus Zixiibacteriota bacterium; assembly: GCA_020346225.1. Taxonomy (GTDB): domain Bacteria; phylum Zixibacteria; class MSB-5A5; order GN15; family FEB-12. The sequence goes on from CP070777.1 coordinate 409,535, forward strand.
CGTGTCGGTGTCCGAGGCTACCACCGGCGTGTTCACATCTTTTGAAGTCGTGGCCAATGCCGGGGGCGAACTGGACCCGCCGGTTCCCGGTGCCCTGGCCACGGCCGGCTTCCCGACTCCCGGTAACGAAAACCCGGGCAGCAACCAGCAGGTCGGCGACGGTCTCTGGGCCTTCCACACCGCCGATGACGGCGGCACCTGCGGCGGCGGAAGCAGGCCCGACTATGATGATTTCCTCCTGAGAACTTTACGTCGGCCCACCATCAGACAGATGATCGGTGATTACGATTATGAGATGCGCTTTACCGGCTCCAACGACAACCCGAAGGTCGGGGGGAGTTATGCAGTTGAATTCTTCAACTATCCCGAGGAGACTATCACCTGGGTGCCGTTCGAACTGTGGCGAATCGGCGTTGGCACGCCCGATGACCCCAGCGACGATGTCCGCCTGGTGCCGTTCATAATCGACGATTACGGTCCCTACGGCGAATGGCCCGGCAACGATGAGTACGGCCTGGAGAGCTGGGGCTGTATCCTCGACGAAACGGGCAGCGGCGACGGCGAACACTCGGTTTCCGACGGCGACGACGACCCGTTCACCGACTGGGTTTACTGGTATCTTCCCGCCGATGATTCGCCCGGCGAGAGCGGTTACCAGGACAACGAGGACCAGATGCTGTACGGAACTTTCGACGGCTCGCTTCTCTACGGCGGTGCATATTACACCGCCGAGGTTCTCCCGCGCACCGTTCTGGTCAACTGGAACGCCGGTGTCGAGCCGCCTTTTGGACAGAACTGCCCGGAAGAGGGTACGGTGTTCAGAATCACCACGGTCAAGCGCCCGGAACTGCCCGAAGACGTGTTTCTGTTCACGGCGACGCAACCGCCGGCCATACCCACCGGCAGCGAGGGCCAGTCCATTTACCTGGCGTACAAACTTCATAACAAAGGTGACAGGTCGCTGCGCGACTGCTTTTTCAGCATGTGGAGCGATCCGGACCTGGGCGACGCCTCCGATGACTTCGTCGGCTGCGATACGCTGGATGACCTGTTCTACTGTTACAACGCCCAGGATGTCGACCGCAGCTATGGCTACCGGGTGCCGGCGATAGGCTTCAAGTACATCTACGGGCCGATGGTGCCCTCACCCGGCGATAGCGCTTACTTTGAGGACCGCTGGATTGCCGATCACAAGAACCTCGGCCTGACATCATTCATGATGTTCCTCGGCGGCACCGACCCGCAGAACTATGTCTGGACGTACCAGTACATGAACGGCCTGGACGCCGCCATGGGCGGCGTGCCCCTGCCCGACGGCACCACCTACATGGTTTCCGGCGACCCCGTGGCCGGCGAGGGGTGGCTCGATATCGGCCTGGAGGACAGGCGCATGTTAGGCACCAGCGGACCGTTCGATATGGCCCCCGGCGACAGTCAGTATGTCCTGGTCAAAATGACCGTGGCCCAGGGGACCGACCGGCTGAATTCGATCACCAAACTGAGAGCGATTCTCAACGAACTGTTCGAGCTTACCGTTCCCGGTCCGAGGCAACACCGGTCCGGAGAAACCGACCAGCTCACCGTGATTCAAAACCATCCCAACCCGTTCAACCCGTCGACGACCATAAGTTACTCCCTGCCGGCCCGGGCCGAGGTGACCGTCGATATCTTCAATATCCTCGGACGGAAGGTCAAGAATCTCGTCAGCGAAACACAGCCGGCCGGCGTTCACAGCGTCGTCTGGGACGGCACCGACCAGGGCGGCCATGCCGTTTCGACCGGCGTGTATTTCTACAGAATTAAAGCAGGGGAGGAAGTCCAAAAGAAGAAGATGCTGCTACTGAAGTAGGCTAAAAAGGAGGCACTATGAGGCGCGCACCTGGAATTTTTACAGCTTTGCTTCTGGTATCGACGATCGCTCCGGCGGCTCCGCCGGAAAAGGGGATCGACGTGCCTCTGTCGGCGGAAACGCTGATACGTGACAACGCATCGTTTATCGACGCCAATCAAATCCTGATGTTCGTGACCAACCACGGCATCTTCGGCCGTGATCTCGTCAAACTGATCAGCACGAATTACGGTTGCGGAACGTGGTGGCCGTTCAGCGGTGACACGGCGGATTACATCGGAGTTGAAGGCGGAGTCAACGATCACACCGTCCAGTATAGCGCCGGGCTATGGATGGGTGGATATGTCGCCGGCGAACTGAGGGTGACGATTACGAATGGGTCGATGGATGAGTACTGGCCCGGCCCGATGGAAAGCGAGACCTTTATCCTCGACGCCGACACGGATCCGCAGTACCACGTCTACAAGCTGTACTCGGACAGTCTGGAAGGCAACCCCAACGCCGACTACACCGACTGGCCGGAAAGCCAGGGGGCGCCGGTTGACGGCGAGGGCAAACCGGCCATGATGGGTGACCGCATGCTGTGGTCGGTCTTCAACGACGCCAACCCGGATCGTCATACGGTCACAGGCGGTAAATGCACGCCGCTGGGTATCGAGGTTCAGCAGACGGTCTGGGCCTTTGACCGGGCCGACAAAGATTCGGCCAACACGGTGTTCATCCGGTACAAGATCTACAACAAGGGCGGCGACGATATCACCGATTTCCGCCTGTCGATTTTCGCCGACATGGAAATCGGTGATTTTCTCGATGACTTCATTGGATGCGATACGCTTGACGACATCTTTTATGCTTACAACGGCTTGCCCAGCGATAATTACTACGCCCCCCTGACAACGCCGGCGGCGGGATACAGAATTCTGAAAGGCCCGGTTGTGCCGGCGTCCGGTGAGACCGCCTACTTCGACGGTCATCTCATACCGGACCACAAGAATCTTGGGTTGACCAGTCTCAAGCGACACGGTATGGCTGTCCCGCCGACCGACAGCCTGGAGGCTTATAACTACATGAGTGGCCTGGAGGCCGACGGGGCCACGCTCGAGACGGGGACCCTTTACGATGTACCCGGTGACCCGGTGCCTCCGTCGTCCGGCTTCATAGACTACGATGCCGGCGACCGTGTCATGGTCGGCAGCGCCGGGCCGTTTGATTTCAACGCCGGTGACAGCCAGTATGTGCTTCTGGCTTTTGCCAGCGTTTCGGGAACAAGCAATCTCAATTCCATCACCGAGTTGCGGAGTATTCTTAACAGCTACACCGACTTCCCGGTCGGCATCGAGGACGAACCGCCCGCGGCGCAGCTGCCGCAGGGCTATCTGCTGAGCCAGAACTATCCTAACCCGTTCAACCCGTCGACCACCATCCGCTTCACGCTGCCGCGGCGCTCCGACGTGAAGATCGATATTTTTAATATCCTTGGACAGCGCATCGTGACTATATTGGATGAGGCGCGTCCGGCCGGACAACACAGCGTCGTCTGGGACGGCACGGACGAGAACAATCGACCGGTGTCAACGGGGCTTTACTTCTACCGCATCAAAGCCGGAGATTATACGGACAGTAAGAAGATGCTTATGTTGAAGTAATCACTGGACGGGAGGGCACATGCATTTCTGTAGTACCCTGAGAGGACGTTTCTTCCTCCTCACCACCATTCTGCTGCTCACGGCGGCAGTTCTTTATGCCAGAGGCGGGCAGGAAAAGAACCTGCCTGTCAAAGCGACCAGCTACGATGTGGAGACCTGGATTGATGCCAATCACCTGCTGATGTTCGTAACCAACACCGGCTCGTTCGCGCACCAGGCGGTCAACACCTTCGGCAAGAGCGACGGTTTGTACTTCCCGTTCACCTCGGTCGACGACATCGAGTCCGGTCTGAACGACAACACCGTAATCTTTGCCGCCGGGCCGTGGTTAGGCGCTGTCGACCGGGCCACCAGCGACACCCTGACCGTGATCGCGGAATTCACGGATGAATACTATCCGGGGCCGATGGTCGGCGGGACGTATGACCCGGATGCCGAGTCCAACCCGAACGTGAGGGTCTTCAAACTCTATGCCGACAGCCTTTCCGGCAATCCCGGCGGCGACTATGAAGATTATCTCAACTACGCCGTCCCGCAGGGCGCGCCTGTAGATGACTTTGGCGAACCGGCCATGCTGGGTGACCAGATGTTGTGGACTGTTTATAACGACGCCAACCCGGACAATAAGACGAACAACGCCTCGGGAACCGCGCCGCTGGGGATAGAAATACAGCTAACGGCCTGGGCGTCAGCAGAGCCGGGCAGCGATTCGCTTTACTACGACATCTGGTACGATGTGACACACATAGGCTCGGCATCATTGTCGGTGGTAGCCTGGGCCGTCGAACCCGACGCGATTACGGGTGATACCTACCGGGTTGTCTTCGAAGACATCGCTTCCGAAGCTGCCGTTCGGGGTGACGGGGCAAGTACTACATCGGACTACCCCTTCGCCTGGCATCTGGAGAATGTCACCACCGGCGAGCGCCTCCTCGAGTGGCAGCCAGTGCCCGGTGTCGGCGGGCCGGTCGAGGGCATCACCGCGAGCGTCGATGCCGGCCTTCAAAGTCTCAGTTCGTTCGAAGTAGTTGCCAATGCCGGCGGGGAACTTGATCCACCCGTTCCCGGCGCGCTGGCGAGCGCGGGCTTTCCGACTCCGAACAACGAAGACCCCGGCAGTGACCAGCAGGTTGGCAGCGGCCTCTGGGCGTTTCACACCGCCGACAACGGCGGCACCTGCGGCGGCGGCGAATGGGGTGATTACATGGACTTCATCCGCCGGGCCACCCGCGATGGACGCAACGACGAGTTTATAGGAAACTACGACTACGAGATGCGCTTCACCGGCTCCAACTCGAATCCCGGCGTCGGCGGCGGCTATGCTATCGAAATATATAACGACAACAACGTCTTCTGGGTGCCGTTTGAGCTGTGGCGAATCGGGGCAGACACACCTGACAACCCGGATGACGACGTGAGGCTGGTTCCGATTATCGTTGATGGCCTCGGGGGCAACGACAAGTACAGCCTGGAGAGCTGGGGATGCATACAAGATGTCACCGGTTCCGGCTACGGCGAGCACTCGGCGTCGGACGGCGACGACGACCCCTTCACCGACTGGGTCTACTGGTGGCTGCCGCTCGATGAGACGCCCGGCGATGCCGGTTATCAGGCCAATGAAGACCGGATGCTGGCCGGCTCATTCGACTTCAGCCTTTTGCAGGTCGAGATTTTCGCTCGTACCGTCCTCATCAACTGGAACGCCGGTATAGAGCCGCCTTTTGGCCAGGACTGTCCGGAGCAGGGCACTGTATTCCGGATTAACACGAGACCACTCGCGTCGGCCCCTCCCGACACTTTCACTTTCCAATCCGCAATACCGGGGATAACAACATCAGGTGCGGGCGGGCTCGAAATATACATGCGATACCTGATCTTCAACAAGGGGGGCAAAACGCTGGACAACTGCTTCTTCTCTATCTGGGCCGACCCCGACCTTGGCGGTCTCTACGATGACCTTGTGGGATGCGATACGTTGTCGGACCTGTTCTTCTGTTACAACGGCGCGGCCCTTGACGAGGAATATGGCTACCGCGCGCCGGCCGTGGGATTCAAGTATCTCTTCGGTCCCATGGTGCCGTCGCCGGGCGACAGTGCCTACTTTGACGGCCGTTGGGTCGACGACTACCGCAACCTGCCCATGACAGCGTTCATGAAGTACATCAATGGCACCGACCCGCAGAATTATGTCTGGACCTACCAGTATATGAATGGTCTGGATGCCTCGCAGGGAGGAGTTCCGCTTCCCAACGGGACGAAGTTCGCCTTCTCCGGTGACCCCGTGACCGGTGTAGGCTGGATTGATGCCGCCCCGGATGACCGCCGCATGATGGGGACCTGCGGGCCGTTCAACATGGCCCCGGATGACAGCCAGTATGTCCTTGTCAGGCTGGCCGTAGCCCAAGGGGGTGACCGGCTCGAGTCAATAACCAGGCTTCGCGAGATTCTCAACCGGCCGTTCGACATCGTAACCGACGCACCCGGCAGCGAACAGCCGACTCTGCCGATACAATACAGCCTGAAACAGAACTATCCCAACCCGTTCAACCCGACAACTACGATTAAATTCACTCTGCCGCGGCGCTCCGATGTAAAAATAGATATTTTCAACATTCTCGGTCAGCGGGTCGTTACTATATTGGATGAGACCCGTCCGGCCGGGCAACACAGCGTCGTCTGGGACGGCACGGACGAGAACAATCGACCGGTGTCAACGGGGCTTTACTTCTACCGCATCGAAGCCGGAGATTACGTAAGCAGCAAGAAGATGCTTTTGTTGAAATAGCGCCGATTCAGGGAGGGCATATGCCTGGGGGTAGAGCAATACGAAGCTGCTTCTGTGCCGGTCCGGCTCTGGCCATACTTCTGGCAGCGGCCGCTTTGCCGGCCGGCGACAGATCGGACAGAACGCCGCCCTCGACCGCGGCGGCATACGACAAAGACACCTATATCGATGCCAATCGGCTTTTGATGTTCGTCACCAACACCGGCAGCTTCGGACACCAGGACGAACACACTTTCGGCAGGCAAGAAGGCCTCTATTTCCCCTTCAGAACCATCGACGACATAACCAGCGGCCTTTACGACCGGACCGCTATGTACGCGGCCGGTCCGTGGCTGGGCGCTATCGACCACGATACCGGGGACACGCTGACGGCCATCTCCGAATTCTCGGATGACTTCTGGCCGGGCCCGATGTTCGACGGAACCTTTGACCCCAACGGCGACATCAACCCCGACTACCGCGTGTATAAGCTGTACGCCGACAGCCTTGCCGGCAATCCGGGCGGCGACTACGAAGATTACATGACCTACGCGGTGCCGCAGGGAGCACCGGTGGACAATTTCGGTCAGCCGGCGATGCTCGGCGACCAGATGTTATGGACGGTTTACAACGATGCCAACCCCGACGCCCGCACCAGTTACTATTCCATCACCGAACCTCTGGGTGTAGAAATTCGGCAGACGGTGTGGGCGGCCATGGAAGGCCCCAATCTTACCGCCGTTTGCGGCGACGAGGGCACCGGCAAGGCCGGCCTGGCGGCCGTCGACCAGACCATCTTCGCCGTCTACATGCGCTATCTCATCTACAACAAGGGTGGTCGCAGGCTCGATTCCTGTTTCTTTTCCCTGTGGGCCGACCCCGACCTGGGCGGTGCCTCGGACGACCTGGTCGGTTGCGACACGCTCGACGATGTATTCTTCTGTTACAACGCGACCAACGACGACTATGCGTACGGTGACCGACCGCCGGCCGTCGGCTTCAAGTTTCTGCACGGCCCGCTGGTGCCATCATCCGGAGACAGCGCCTGTTTCGACGGGACCTGGATCAGCGATTACCGCAACCTGAACATGACTTCGTTCATCAAGTACGTCGGCGGCGATGACCCGCAGAACTACAGGCAAATATACGAGTACATGAACGGGCTGAATGCTTCGGCGGGCGGCATACCTCTGCCCAACGGCACCACCTACATGCTGCCGGGCGACCCGGTTACCGGGGAGGGCGACATTGACTTCGCTTCCGACGATCGGCGCATGATGGGCACCTGCGGACCGTTCGACATGGCTCCCGGCGACAGCCAGTATGTGCTGGTCAAAGTTGCGGTAGGGCTGGGCGACGACCGGCTTTCGTCGATAACACGTCTCAGGGAAATCCTCAACGGTCTCACGCCGTCGGACACCGGCGACGTCGTGCCGCCGGTGCCGTCGCTCCCCACTACCTTCCGGCTGAGCCAGAATTATCCCAATCCCTTCCCCAATCCGTCCAACCCGCTCACGCGAATAGAGTTCTCCGTGCCGGTGGCGTGCCGGGCAAAGATCGACATTTACAACATCGTCGGTCAAAAAGTGAAAACACTGGTTGATGCCGACCTTCCCGCCGGCCGCCATTTTGTCGACTGGGACGGCACCGACCGCGACGGCGAAGTGGCTGCATCGGGGCTGTATTTCTACAAGCTCACCGCGGGCGACCATGTCAGCACCAGGAAAATGCTGCTGGCAAAATAATCGCACAAAAAAGCGGCCGTAATCGGTGGAGGCCAATCCCTTGCCGGTCCCCGCGTTAGCTCTCCTGCGTTGACAAAAATCGATTCCGTAGTATATTGAAGGTGATCGAGCAGCACTTAGTGAGGGAGTTTCAGACGTGAAAGGCATGTTCATATTCCTGACCGGCCTGTTGCTTCTGGCCGGGTCATCGGCAGGCCAGGTGAGCAAAGGGGGTCGGCCCGTCAGTTTCCAGAAGAAAACCGCCGCCTCCGTTCCGCAGGCCGTGATGCCCGCTGTCGATGTCGCCGCCCTTCTTTCCGAAGACATCGAGGAGCAGAGGATGGGCCTGCCCCTCCGGTTCGGCTATCCGCACGAAGTCGACTACGACCTCACCAATTCCGGCGTCTGGGAAGAGCTTGACGATGGCGGCAGGCTATGGCGGCTCGAGATAAGATGTCCCGGAGCCTTTTCGGTAAACCTTATCTACGAGCGATTCCGGCTCCCTCATGATGCCGAATTCTTCGTTTACAGCAAGGACACGAGCACGGTACTGGGCGCCTTCACCCGTGACAACAACAAGCCTCACGGCCAATTCGCCACCGCCCCGGTGCGCGGCGACGTTTGCGTGTTGGAGTATTACCTTCCGCCCGGCGCCGACGAGGTCGGCGAGATCAAAGTCGAGCGTGTGGTGCACGGCTACCGGAACATCTTCTTCAGCCGTGCCGGGGCCAAGGAGGTGCTCGATTTCGGCAACAGCGGCGAGTGCAACATCAACGTTAACTGTCCCGAAGGCGACCTGTGGCGGGACGACATCCGCGCCGTGGCCATGATCCTGACCGCCGGCGGCTACCGCATCTGCTCCGGTTCGCTGATCAACAACGTCCGTGAAGACCTCACGCCGTTCTTTCTCACCGCCCATCACTGCCTCGGCGACGAGGAAACCTGGATAATCATGTTCAACTACGAGAGTCCCAGTTGCGACGATATCGACGGCCCTACCTGGATGACGGTGCAGGGCACGACCCTTCTGGCATTCTATAATTATTCCGACTTCGCCCTGCTTGAGCTCAGCGAAGCACCCCCCGATTCATACAACGTCTATTACGCCGGCTGGAGCGCCGTGGACACGGCCGCCGATTCAGCGGTGGCCATACACCATCCTTCGGGGGATATCAAGAAGATCTCCTTTGATTTCGATCCTCTCACCTCGACCGACTACTTTACCACCAGCGGCGAGAGCCACTGGAGGGTCGGCGAGTGGGAACTGGGCACCACCGAACCCGGCTCCTCCGGCTCGCCGCTGTTTAACTGGGACCACCATATTGTCGGGCAGCTCCACGGCGGTTACGCCTCGTGTCAGGTGATTCGCGCCGACTGGTACGGCAAGTTCTCCAAATCCTGGGACTACGGCGGCACCCCGGAGTCGCGGCTGGTCGACTGGCTCGACCCGGATAACACGGGAACCCTGGCTATCGACGGTACCGACCTGGGCGGGTTGTCTTTCTCTGCGGACCCGACTATCGGATGGGTCCCTCTCGCCGTCAACTTCACCGGCTCCTCGGTGATGGAAATCGACGAATGGATCTGGGATTTCGGCGACGGCGATTCGGCTTTCGTGCAGTCTCCCCCGCACGTCTACGATGAGCCGGGCCCGTTCGATGTCAGCCTGGAGGTGCACGCCGGCGAGGTGGTGAAACGGAGGTCCTACCAGAACTACATCACCGTCCTGGCCGATACCCTGATCGGCTCGGATGCCGTGGGCGATATCGACAGTCCCGTGGAAGTCGTTATCTATGCCCGGAACTGGTTCCCTCTCGATTACATCCGCATTCCCGTTGAATTCGGCGGCGAGCTTCCCCTGTCTTTCGACTCCATCTCCACGGACGGTTGCCGCACGGACTATTTTGCCACCCAAGACCTTTTGCACTGGGATCCTTTCAACAATCGGATGACCCTCAGGCTCAAGACCGGTTTCGGGCAGCCGGAGCTTGAACCCGGTGCCGGCGATATCATCAAACTCTACTTCACCATCGGCGCCTCGGGCGAGCTGGGCCAGTCGACCACGATTGAACTCGACGGATACGAACCCTATGACTGCCGGTTCTACGGAAGCATCATCGATTACGCCCCGTTTATCATTTCAGGTTCGGTCACGGCCGATGTCGGCTGCTGTTTGAATATGGGTGACATAGATCACAGCCAGCAGGTGGACGCTCTCGATATCACCTACTTTGCCGACTGGATCTGGGTGCCGGGGTCGGCGGCTCCGCCCTGTGACGATGAAGTTAACGTTAACGGTGACAATCAGGGCGACGCCCTCGATCTCATTTACCTGGCCGAGTACATCTTCCAGGGGATGCACGACCCGCTGCCGCCGTGCCCGTAACCATGTGCTTACGATAACGATTCCGAACGACCACCTGCTCGAATCGACAGGTGGTTTTCTTTCGAGCGCACCGGCGATACCGGACCAAGAACAGGTTGATTGGCTTTATCCCTTGACAGTAAAAGGTCATGATCGTATGTTATATATAAGCGAACAGCTGCACCTTTGCCGTTTATCACGCTCACCATCTTCGCTACTTCACCGCCTTGCAAAAGCTCTGCGCTCAACACTGTCAGGGTGTTGCGCAGCAGATGTAAAATGGCTTTACAGGAGTGATCGTAAGGAGGGATGCCCATGTACCAGAAGAAGCTCTTCGCGGTTTGCCTCACCTCTTTGCTGTGCTTGCTCATGCTGACCCCGGCCCAGGCGGGCAAGGATTACAGGAAGGGAGAGGGTAGAATAAGCCCGTCGGCTCTCGTCAAAATGAAGGCCAGAGCCTACGCTATCCCATTGGACAAACCTGACCCTCACGCCAGCCGGTCTTTTGAC
>CP070777.1:420492-436670 GCA_020346225.1 Candidatus Zixiibacteriota bacterium
CATCTTCGGCGGCATGCCCTACGTGGAAGCCTTCCACGGCGACATTTTCTACCCGGGGTCGGTTCTCAAGTTCATCCTCGATTGGTGGCGCTGGCAGGGGTGGACGCTGATAATTCACTTCTTCCTTGCTGGTCTGTTCATGTACGGTGCCGCGCGGCAGTTCCGCCTGTCGAAGATGGCGGCGGTGCTGTCGGGCGTCTGTTATATGTTCGCGTCGCTCCTGATATCATGGGTGTCGCCGGGGCATGACGGCAAGATCTACGTGGCATCGCTGTTCCCCGCAGCATTCTGGTGCCTGCAACACGGGTTCACCGCCGAAACCAAACTTCGGAGCTTCATGTGGTTCTCGGGACTGGGGGCCGTTATCGGTTGTGTCATTCTGTCGCCGCATCCCCAGATGTCATACTTCACGCTCTGGGCGCTGGCTTTGTACACACTCTTCAAGCTTATCGTCATTCTCCGGGAGAGCCGTTCTGTCAAGCATGTCATTCGCCCGGCCGTGCTAACGGCCTACGCGGTGGTGATCGGTCTTTTGATATCGGCTATCCAGTTCTATCCGGGTTATAAGTATACATCGAACTTCTCACCGCGGGCCGATTCCAAGCGCGGCTGGCAGTGGGCGACATCGTGGTCGATGCACGAGGAAGAACTGTTCGCGCAGGTTATCCCTGAATTCGCCGGGACCTCATCCGGGCTGGAAGGGGCCTACTACTGGGGTAAGAACTTTTTCAAGGACAATTCGGAGGCGATCGGGATCGTCACCATTTTCATGGGCCTGGCCGGCTTTTTCTTTTATCGCAGAAAAGAATCATACTTCTTCGGAGGGCTGGCCGTCTTAGCCGTTGTTTACGCCCTGGGGGCCACCACGCCGATATTCAAACTGTTCTTCTACGTGATACCCATGGTCAAATCGCTCCGGGCGCCATCGGTAATTATGTTCATCTTCTCATTCTCGATGGCCCTTCTGGCCGGAATGGGACTTCAGCATATTATCGATGAGAAGCGGGGAGAAGCGCCGCGAAAATCGCCGTGGCTTAACCGCTTTCTTCTCGGTTTTCCTGCCATCATGTTTCTTCTAGCTTTGCTTTTCAGTTTCGCCGGCAAGGGCATGATGTCGCTCTGGGCGTGGCTCTTCCACAGCGAGGCCTCGCGGAGTCTGGTCCGGGCGGGTGTGTCCAAGCTCGACCTGGCTTATATGAGTCTGCCGGCGGTGCAGAAGGGAGCCTGGCTGGCCTTTTTGTTCAGCGCCGCCGTGGCTCTGTGTATCTGGCTTTACCGCACTGGCCGGCTGGGACAGGGTATCCTTGTGGCCGTGTTGCTTGTTCCCGTTATTGATGGGGTCCGGTTCAACAGCCGGTTTGTCAACACCTTCGACGCGCCGCGTTACTGGTCACCGAACCCGGTCACGGAGTTTTTCGAAAGAACGCCCGGACATTACCGGGTTATGAACTTCGCCGCGAATGTCATCCCCGAAGACTTCCTGCCGTTTTTCGGCGTGGAAGTGGCCGTTGGCTATCACGGTAACCAGCTCAGGTGGTACGACCGGCTTCTGGGCGGCCCCAACCGCACCAATGACACCAACCCGCGCCTTTTGAACCTGGCCGGCGCCCGTTACATTCTCAATCCGAGCGGTAGACAATGGGCCGATGGCTATTTCGGCGAGAAGCCGCTGGCAATGGAAGTCAACCTGGGGCCGGTCGAGATTCTCCGCAACGATAACGCTCTGCCCAGAGTGTTTCTGGCCGACGAGTACCGGGTGCTTGCCGACACCGGAGAAATATATTCGGAAGTTCTGAGCGGTAGCGACGACCTGAGGCGGGTGGTATACCTGGAAGAGCAGCCGCAGCTGTCGATAGCCCCCGACAGTCTCGCCGTCGATTCCGCGTGGGTTGCCGATTATCAAATCGATTCGGTACTGGTCGGTGTTTCGTGCAGTCACAACAGTCTTCTGGTTCTCGCCGACAATTATTTCGACGCCTGGCAGGTTTTCGTCGACGGCCGCCCGGCGAAGCTTCTTCGAAGCTACGGCACTTTTCGCGCCGTGGAGCTGCCCGCCGGCGCCTCGAGCGTCCTGTTCAAATACAGCTCCGAACGGTACGGCCTGGGCCGGACGGTGACCGGGTTGACTTTAGCGTATCTGGTGATTATTTTCGGTTCTTACCTATACTTCGATCGAATAAGAGCGAAACCCAAAAGAGAGTCATAAGTCCCATGCCCCATCAACGAGCGTTGATCATATTCCCGACGTACAACGAACGGGACAACATCGAAAAAATCGTCCACGCCGTTCTTCCGCTTGACGCCCGGATACACGTTCTGATCGTCGACGACAATTCTCCGGACGGCACCGGTGAGATAGCCGATCGACTGGCCCGGGAGGAAGAGAAGGTCGAGGTCATGCACCGGGACAAAAAGGACGGTCTGGGTCGCGCCTATATCGCCGGTTTTCACTGGGCCATCGAGCGACAGTTTGATTTCGTACTGGAAATGGACGCCGATTTTTCGCACGGTCCCGAGTACATTAAAGATTTTCTCAGGGAAATCCAGAATCACGATCTGGTTCTCGGCTCCCGCTATATTTCGGGGGTCAATGTTATCAACTGGCCCATGTCGCGCCTGCTGCTATCATATTTTGCCAACGTCTACACCCGTATCATAACGGGTATGCCGATACGTGACGCCACCGGCGGCTTCAAGTGTTTTCGCCGCGAAGTGCTGGAGGGTATCGACCTCGACGCGGTGACGGCCTCGGGATATTCCTTCCAGATCGAGATGACCATGCGCGCCTGGAAGAAGGGCTTCCGCATAAAGGAAATTCCCATTATATTCGTTGATCGGGTGGCCGGCTCGTCCAAAATGTCCAAGAAAATCATGCGTGAGGCCATATGGATGGTCTGGTGGCTGCGGATCAGATCGATCTTCGGAAAACTCAATTAGCTGCACGGAACAATGTCTGACCAACACCGGGTTTCGGTTATCATCGTTACCCACAACTCGCTGCCGGCTCTGGACGATGCTCTGGGCAGCCTCAAAAAGGGGCTGGAGAAGATTTCCGGGTGGCAGGTTATAATTGTCGACAACGCCTCCAGCGACGAGTGGCAGAGTTGTGTTCGCCGGCACTTTCCGCAGGCGGAGACCATCGCCAATCGCAAGAACCGGGGTTTCGCCGCGGCCTGCAATCTGGGGGCAAAAATCGCCGGTGGTGAATTTCTGCTGTTTCACAACCCCGATGTACAAATCGACGGCGACTGTATAGCCAATTTAATGGCTACGTTTGAAGAGTCGCCCCGCGCCGGGGCGGTGGTTGGCCGCATGCGATTCGAAGACGGCCGGTTTCAGGCTACCTGCCGCAATTTCCCGACCATCAGAAACCTCCTGTTCTCGCGGGGTTCGGTCCTGTCTTTTCTGTGGCGGGACACCTCGGAGTACACTCTCGGAGATTATTCCGAACTGACGGAGGTACCGGTCGTATCCGGCACCCTGATGATGATCCGGCGCGATGTTTTCTTTTCACAGGCGGGCTTCGACGAACGTTTCTTTATGTATATGGAGGATACCGACCTGTGCCTGCGACTCCGTCAGGCGGGCCTTCGCAATTACTTTGTTCCGTCGGCCGGCGGTATTCACCTGTGGGGGAGAGGCAGCCAGAAAGGCAAGACGGCCCGGCAGTATTATCATCATGTTTCCGTATGGAAGTTTTTTGTAAAGCATTTTCCGAACGGTGTCTCATTGCTTATCTTGCCGGTGATTCTGGCTGTCAACCTGGTACTGACCTGGTTGCTGCCGCCGCCGTCAGCAAGGAGTCGAGGGTAAACAGATGTCGGTAACGCCGCTGCTCACCGCTTTTCTGCTGAGCCTGGTGCTCAGCATGCTGCTGATTCCAGCCCTTATCCGCTTCGGTTACCGGTACGAGATTATGGACCTGCCGGGCCGGCACAAGCGGCATAAGAATCCGACGCCGGTGCTGGGCGGTGTGGCCCTGTTTTTGGCCGTCTGGCTGACGATGAGCGTGATATGTATCTTCTTCGGCGATTTCTGCCGCGAACTGCCCGGTTCACTTCTGTTCATTCTGTGCGGCGCCATCGTCGTACTCCTCGTCGGCCTCTCTGATGACCTGAGACCGCTTCCGGCCTGGGTAAAACTGGCCGCGCAGGTCGCGGCGGGACTCCTGCTTTACCTGGGCGGGCTGAAGATTGAGCTGCTGTCGATACCTTTTCGGTCGGTGGACGTGGGTGGTATTTCGGTGGCGGTAACGGTGCTATGGGTGGTTATTCTGACCAACGCCGTAAACCTCATTGACGGTCTCGACGGTCTGGCTTGCGGCGTGTCTTTTATAGGAGCGCTCTACCTTCTGGCCGTGGGCCAGATGTACCAGGTCGGAGTGGTGTTGGTGCTGATTCTGATTCTCATAGGATTCCTGGGCCCATTCTGGTATTACAACCGTCACCCGGCGCGGGTTTTTCTCGGAGACTCCGGCTCAATGCAGGTCGGCTATTACTTCGCAGTGTTCTCACTGATGGTGCCGCTAAAATCCTTTACGGCAACGGCTTTATATGTGCCGCTCCTGGCTCTGGGAGTGCCTATAATGGAAGTGATGGTGTCGGTGGTACGCCGGCTGGCGCGCGGCAAGAGCATTCTGCGGGCCGACCGGCGACATCTGTTTCACTACCTGACCCTGCTGGGCTTTTCCCGGCGCCAGGTGATTGTCACTTTTTATTCGCTGGGCGGCATCTACGGGTTGTTCGCGCTGGCCATGTTTTACTGGAACCGATTGGTAGTCTTCGGGTTTTTGCTCCTTTTTATGGTTGTAATTTTCGGTGTATTCTTTATCTTACTAACCAAATTTTCGCTGCGCAAAAGGCTTAATGGGCGTAACGGACGAATCTGACGGGTTGCGAAGGACGATTTTATACTATGGCCGAAAGACCGCATCTTGATTTCGAACGGCCGATTGTCGAGCTGGAGCGAAAAATCTCGGATATGAAGGATTTTTCGGTCGGCGAGGATATCGAGCTTAAGGGCGAAATCACGTCGATGGAAAAAAAGCTGACCCGGCTGCGTCAGGAAATCTACTCCAATCTCTCTCGGTGGCAGAAAGTACAGCTGTCACGTCATCCCAAGCGACCGTACACGCTCGATTATATCAGGATGATGAGCCGTGATTTCGTTGAGCTGCACGGCGACCGCGGGTATGCCGATGACAAGGCAATGGTGGGGGGCTTCGCATATATCGACGACCGGCCGGTGATGTTTGTCGGCCAGCAAAAAGGCCGCGACACCAAGGATAAACTGTATCGCAATTTCGGCATGGCCCACCCGGAAGGATATCGGAAGGCGCTGCGTCTTTTCAGGCTGGCGGAGAAATTCAATGTTCCGATCATCGTGTTGGTGGATACACCCGGCGCCTTTCCGGGAATCGGAGCCGAAGAGCGCGGTCAGGCCGAAGCCATAGCGAAAAATATCAGGGAGATGTCGCGGCTGACGGTGCCGATCGTAATCGTCATCATCGGCGAAGGCGCCTCCGGCGGCGCCCTGGGTATCGGGGTCGGCGACCGCGTGTTCATGATGCAGTATTCGTGGTATTCGGTTATTTCTCCCGAGGGTTGCGCCGCGATATTGTGGCGCGATGCCGCCAAGGCCCCGGAGGCGGCCGAAGCCCTCAAGCCGACTTCGGAAGATCTGATTTCGCTGGGTGTTATCGACGAAGTCATTCCCGAGCCGCCGAGCGGCGCCCATAACGACCCGAAAGAGGCGGCCGCCACAGTCAAGGAGAAGATCGTGGTCGCCCTGGCGGAGCTGAGCGCCAAACCCGTCCAGCAGCTTCTGGCTGAGCGGCTGGAGAAGTATCGTCGAATGGGCGAATTCGAAGGTTAGGATGCTTTGATGACCCTTCCCGAGGGACTTCTGAAAAAACTGGTTTGCCCCAACTGCAAGGGCGTTTTGATTTATCAAGAGAAGGAGTGCCGGCTTGTCTGCGACCGCTGCCGGCTGGCTTATCGAATCGACAACGATGTGCCCGTAATGTTGGTTGACGAGGCCGAAAAACTGTAGATAAGGGTTGGAAAATTGAAACTGTCCAAGTTTTGCGACGAAAGTTTAGTCATTTTCAGTCTTAAGGCCGAGGGGAAAAACGACGTTATCGAAGAACTGGTTGATCTCGTGGCCACCTCGAACATGGTTAAGAACCGCGATCAGTTGCTTCAGGATGTGGTCGACCGCGAAAGCCTGGTCACCACCGGGGTCGGCTACGGGGTGGCTTTCCCGCATGCCAAGACCAGATCGGTCAAGGGGATTATTATTGCTTTCGGTCGCAGTTCGCAGGGGATCGACTTTGACGCCATGGATCACAAACCGGTTCATCTGTTCTTCCTGATAGCGGCCCCCGAGGACGCTATAGGCGCTCACCTGAACGTAATGGCGCGCCTGTCGTACCTGATGAAGTCCGAGAAGAATCGGCAGAAGCTCCTCGAAGCCACATCTCCGGGGGACGTTCTGGTCCTGATGGACGCCATTGATTAATGTCCGCGGCGGCAAGGATGCCTTTGAAACATGAGCTGGTTCACGAACCTTTTTGCCAAGCACTCTCGTAATATTCATCTCGGTTTAATCGTCATCTTCTCGGCGGGGTTTATTGCCGCCCCCGCCGCTGTAATGCCGCCGGTCAGACAGGTTATTGTCAGCGTCTTTCATTTTCCTTTCGCCCATTTGAAAAGCAGTATCGCCGAGCTTCGTGACGAGGCGGCCGAGAACGACCGGCTGCGGCGGCTCCTGACCCAGTCATCGATGACGATAGCCATGTATGAAGAGGCCGTCCGTGAGAATGTCAGGCTTCGCTCCGTGCTCGGTTTCGAACCGCCGCCCGGTTACGAACTTCTTCCGGCCGAGGTCATCTCGCTGGCCGGTGACTTCACGCCCATTTACGCCGTCATCGACAAGGGGGCCTCGGATTCCGTATTAGTCGATCAACCCGTTATCAATCAGCAGGGCTTGATCGGGCGCGTCAGTTCGGTATCGCAGGACTACGCCACCATTCAGCTTCTTACCGATCCCTCCAACCGGGTAGCCGCCCGGCTGGCGCGAAGCCGCGAGGTGGGTATTGTCAAATTCACGTCTTCGAGAGGAATGATTCTGGATAACTTACCGGTTCAGGGTACGGTGGCGCCGGGCGATACGGTCCTGTCTTCCGGGCTGGGCGGCGTTTACCCCCCCGGCCTGAAAGTAGGCACCGTGGTCGAGGTCAGGCGCCCGGACCTGGAACCCTTCTGCGAAATCACCATCGACCCGGCCGTCAATTTCTACTCCATCGATGAGATCTTCATACTGAAGACGGGGGCCAGATGATCAGAGTAATCCCTTTCCTGCTTTACCTCTGGCTCGCCGCGGCGCACCAGGTCTTTCTGGGCGACATCACCTCAATTGCAGGCGCCGTCATCAACCTGCCGGCCCTGCTCGTCCTGTTGGTCAGCCTCTACAAGTCGGAGCTGGATACTTGCTGGTTCGCCTTTTTCATAGGTATGGTTGCGTATATAGGTTATGGCGACGCCACCGGCTGGTATATCCTGCTTATGGCCGCGATCGGATTTGGCACCTATCACGTCCGAGTGAGAATTAACCTCGAGTCCGTTTATTCCCGCCTGGTGGTCGTATTCATCGGCGTGCTTGTTCACAACGCCGTGGTGATGGCTACGGCCGGGGGCGACGGCTCTTTCGCGATTCTGCTCGTCCGCGTCCTTTCCGGGGCCGTGTATACCAGCGTTGTCGCCTGGCTGTTCTTTCTGGTAAAAGAAGGTAAAATAACTTATCAGAAGCTCAGAGCGATCTTTTAGTACGAGATGGAAAGATTCAAGTTGTCCCTCGAGGGCCGGGAGAGAGTCGGCTATGCCGTTATTCTCATCGTTCTGGTGGTGCTGGCCAGCGGTCTGGTCAAGCTCCAACTTTTTGAACACCGCGGTCTGGCTATCCAGTCCGAGAACAACCAGATCCGGGTCGTTCCCATCATACCGCGTCGCGGCCTCGTTTTTGACCGCAGCGGCAACGTAATTATCGATAATCGTCCTTCCTACACTGTTTCGGTGGTGCCGGCCGAAGAGGCGACCGGCCGCACTCTGGCCAACCTCGGTGAGCTGCTCGGCATGGATACGACGCTGATAAGAAGCCGGATCAATCGAAACATGATCAGCCGGTATCAACCCGCCTCGGTCAAGAGAGACATGTCTTTCGAGAAAGTGGCTATTCTCGAGGAACAGAGCAAGCGTTTCCCCGGTGTCACGTATCAGATGGAGCAGGTGAGGCAGTATCCCGGCGAACTCGGCCTGGAGGTGGTGACGGGGTATGTCGGTGAGGTATCCGAGGAGGAGCTCAGCGGACTGAGCCGGCCGGCTTACCGATTGGGAAGTATCATCGGCAAGAAGGGGCTGGAGAAACAGTATGACCGACCTCTGCGCGGCCGTGAGGGCACCGCCTATATCGAGGTGTCCGCGGCCGGCCAGATCCTTGGTGAATACAAAGAACGGCAGCCGGTGCCGGCCACACCCGGGGCCAATGTCACTCTCACCATTGACAGCGACCTGCAGCGTTCGTGTGCCGCCGCTCTCGACACCTTCTGTTGCGGGGCGATGGTGGCCGTGGACCCGCGCAACGGCGAGCTGCTGGCCATGACCTCTTATCCCACTTACGACGCCAACATCTTCTCGTCCGTTATTCCCGAAAGTCTCTGGCAGGAGATAAGCAGCGATTCCACTCACCCGCTTCTCAATCGCCCGCTGATGGGTCTGTACCCGCCCGGCTCGACCGTCAAATTCATAGCCGTCGGGGCCGCTCTTGAGTCCGGTCTGATCACGGAAAGCACCGCTCTCAAGCCGTGTCTGGGCGGCATGCAGTTCGGCGACCGCTTCTTCCGGTGCTGGAACCCCGGCGGACACGGCTCGGTGGGACCGGCCAAGGCCCTGGAGGTATCGTGCGATGTCTACCTGTATCAGCTCGGTCTGAAGCTGGGCGTTGACCGGCTGAGTGAATTCTACGACGGCTGCGGTTTCAGTCATGCCCCCGGTATCGACCTACCCATCGAGGAGCGCGGTCTAAACCCGAACAGCGAATACTATGATCGTCGCTACGGCGTGCGCGGCTGGACTTCGGCGCTGGTGCTTAATAACGCTATCGGCCAGGGTGAGCTTCTGGTGACGCCGCTGCAGCTGACGACTTTCTTCTGCGGGCTGGCCAACGACGGCATCGTGTATCTGCCGCACGTGGTGAAAAGGATCGCTTATGCGGACGGTCGAACAGTCTCGGTTTCGCCGACCGTTAGCCGGCGGCTGCCGTTTTCAGAGGCGACCCTGAGAGTGCTGAAAGAAGGGCTGCGGCGGGTCGTCGAGGGCGAGCAGGGCACCGCCAGGAGCCTGCGAAACGATCTTTACAGCATCGGCGGCAAGACCGGTACGGCGCAGAACCCGCACGGGGAAGATCACTCCTGGTT
The DNA here is from genome assembly GCA_020346225.1 of Candidatus Zixiibacteriota bacterium. GTDB lineage: Bacteria > Zixibacteria > MSB-5A5 > GN15 > FEB-12. Next base: position 429,965 of record CP070777.1, read on the forward strand.
CATCGGCGTGGCTCCCCTGGAAAGCCCGGAGATCGTTGTGTGCGCCATCGTCGAGAATGCCGGGCACGGCTCCGACGTGGCCGCGCCCCTGGTGGGCCAGGTGATTCGCGGTTACTTCGAGCGGAAGCTGCTGGATGAAACCATCACCGTGGCTGAGGATAACACGGAACCATGACCCTGCATTATGCCGCCATTGACTGGAAGCTTATCGGCGCCGCGCTGGTTCTCTCGGCCATCGGCATCATGCTGATAATGTCGGCTCAGCACTATGCCGACACCGCCTACCAGCAGCAGTACTACCTGCGGCAGTTGATGTGGCTGGGTATTGCCCTGACCATCGCCGCCGTGGTGCTGCATTTCCCGCTTCGTTTTTTTGACCTGACCGCGCCGCTGTCATATTTCGTGTCGTTGCTTCTTCTGGTCCTGGTTCTTTTCGTGGGTACCGCCCGGATGGGAGCGCTTCGCTGGTTTTCTTTCGGCCCCGTCAACTTCGCGCCGTCCGATTTCGCCAAGATTGCCCTGGTATTCGCGCTGGCCCGGTTTTTCGCCTACACCAAGCTGCCCGTCATCAGCAAACGTCGGCTGGGCTTCTCGGCGATGCTGGCCCTCATCCCAGTGGCGCTGATACTGAGGCAGCCCGACCTGGGCACATCACTGGTCTTTTTCGTGATCCTTTTCGGCATGTGGTTCTGGTCGGGGCTGTCCCCCCTTTACATGCTGCTGATAATTTCGCCGTTGTTTTCCCTGGTGGCGGCCTCGCACTGGCTGGCCTGGGCTATCTATATAACGGTTCTGCTCGTCTTTCTGCTGCTTCTTCGACCCGGCTTCGTTTTCGGCTTCTTCGTGGTGGTGGCGAACCTGGCCTTCGGCATTATCACGCCCTTCGTGTGGGGCAGACTGGCCGACTATCAGAGACTTCGCATCCTGACCTTTCTCGATCCCGGTCTTGACCCGCGCGGCGCCGGGTACCAGATCATCCAGTCGAAAATCGCCATCGGCTCGGGAGGGATTCTCGGCAAGGGTTTCCTGAACGGCTCTCAAACGAGACTCGATTTCCTCCCCGAGCCGCACACCGATTTCGTCTTTTCCGTGCTCGGCGAAGAGTTCGGATTGTGGGGCTCGCTTATCGTGCTGTTGCTGTTCTGCTACATCTTCTACCGGGCCGTCAGGATAGCGGTGCGCTGCCGCTCGAGGTTCGCGTCGCTTCTGGTAATGGGCTCAGCGTCCATTCTCCTCTTCCAGTTTCTGGTCAATATCGGTATGACCCTGGGTTTCATGCCGGTGACCGGTTTGCCGCTGCCGTTTGTGAGTTATGGCGGGACCTCACTGGTCCTGTCCTGGACACTGATCGCCCTGATTGCCTCGGCCGACTACCGCTGGCAGGAGTATTAAGTGCCTTCCGAGCAAAGCGCGTCGCCTTTGCGGGCCGTCCTGGTGCTCTCCTTCGGGGCGCTCTGCATCAGTTTCGCAGCCATATTCGTCAAGCTTCTCGGTCAGGATATGCTCGGACCGACCGCGATTGGCTTCTGGAGAACCGCCATCGGGGCGCTGATTCTCTTTGCCTGGGTGATAGCCAGGGGAGACTCCCTGAAAATGCCGCCTTCGATACTTGTCTTCTCGGTGGCGGCCGGTTTTCTGTTTTTTCTCGACCTTTTCTTCTGGCATCGCTCGATAATCTATGCCGGGGCCGGCATGGCCACGATCCTGGCTAACACCCAGGTGTTCTTTGTCTCCGCGGTGGGTTTCTTCCTTTTCAGAGAGAGACTGAGTTTCATCTTCATAATCGCCGCAATAGCCGCTTTCGGCGGAGTTGTTCTGCTGATAGGTGTTGGCAGCGAGGTTGAGTTTACCTCGGTGTATCTCAACGGCGTCATCTTTGGAGTGCTGACCGGGATTGTCTACGGCTCCTATCTTGTGACCCTGAAGAAGGCCGGTCACCGCAAGGAGTGTCCGGGTTTTATGACCGTCATGGCCTGGACTTCGCTTTTCACGGCCGTCTTTTGCGGCATTTCCATGCTGGTAGAATCCGACCCTTATCTGCCGCCGGATTGGTATTCGATTTTCGTGCTGGTGTCGCTGGCGCTGGTGGCGCAGGCGCTCGGCTGGTATGTAATCTCCACAACTTTGCCGAAACTCAGGGCCGCCCAGAGCGGGCTGATTCTGCTGCTCCAGCCGGTGCTGGCGACGGTGTGGGGTGTGCTGTTTTTTGCCGAGCATCTGACGCTGCTTCAGGTGGTCGGCGCAGCCGTAACGCTGGTGGCGATTTACGCCGGTTCCGTGAGAAAGAAACAGGTTCCATACTGACCCCGACCCATCCGCACAGGGCAAAACGAAAAAGGCGGCCCGGGTGGGCCGCCTTTGTTATTGTCATGCGATTTGCACCTAATCGACGAGGACCTTTTCCAACTTGTCGGCGATATAGTCGACTTCCTCCTCGCCTATGATAAGCGGCGGCGAGATGCGAATGCTGTGACCATAGCTGTCGTTGGCCAGCATGCCGATATCGAGCAACTTGCGGCAGAAGACCATGGCATCGCCGTCTTTGACCTCGATGCCGATAAACAGGCCGCTCCCGCGGACTTCCTTTACGTGCGATGAACGGGAAGCGATATCAAGAATCTTGCCTTTGAGAATCTCGCCCATCTTGCGCGAGTTCTCGACCAGATTCTCTTTCTCGATCACGTCCAGGGCCGCTATGCCGGCCACGCAGGCCAGCGGATAGCCGCCGTAGGTCGAACCGTCGCGGCCCGGCTGGAAGGCCATGTCCATCAACTTGGAATCAGTGACGAACACCGACACGGGAATCAGCCCGCCGGAAATGGCCTTGCCCAGAATGATGCCGTCCGGGACGACATTCTCGTGTTCGAAGCAGAACATCTTGCCGGTGCGCCCCAGACCGACCTGGATCTCGTCGAAAAGCAAAAGCAGGTCGTGCTCGTCGGCCAGCTCTCGCAGGCCCTTGAGGAAACCCTTCGGGGCCGGGTACATGCCGCCCTCACCCTGCATCGGTTCCACCAGTATGCCGCAGGTGTTCGGTGTGATGGCTTTCTTCACACCTTCGAGGTCGCCGAATTCAACTATTTTGAAGCCGGGTGTGAGAGGGCCGAAACCCTCTTTGTACTTCGGGGTGGGCGAGAATGATATGGTGGTTATCATACGACCGTGGAAATTCCGCGTGAATACGATGATCTGCTGCTTGCCGTCTTCGATTCCTTTCGCTTTGAAACCGTAGTACCGGGCCATCTTTACGGCGGTCTCGACCGATTCCACGCCGCCGTTTTTCGGCAGGACTTTATTGGCGTTGCCGCCGAAGCGAAGTCCCATCTGCGGTACCAGGTTGGCCACTCTTTTAAGGAAAAGACCCAGGGCGTCGGTATAAACGACATTGGAAATCACCGATCCGTAGTTTCCCTGCAGCGAATCCACGACCGCCTTTACGATGGCGGGATGATGGTGCCCCTGGTTAGCGGCCGAGTAAGCGGCCAGACAGTCGAGGTACTTCTTGTCGTTGATGTCCCAGAGCCAAGCTCCCTCGGCTTTCCTCACCACCAATTTCAGGCGGCCATAGTGATGAGCACCGAAACTACTTTCGAAACCGATAATCTGGTCGTCGGGCAGTTGTGAGAATCCGAATGCGGCTTTTTTGAGAGTATTTATATCGGTCATGGGCGCCTCCTTTATCTTTCGGTAACCGTTTACGTAATCGGTTTGGATTTATGCTCAAACGTCCCCGCCAAGATAACAGTTTAAAATTAAAACTCAAGGGGGAAATTCGAGCTGTCTTGTCGCTGTAATCCCTTTATATAAACGAGCTTACCGCAAACTTGTTGCTGCCTTTTCGGCAAAAAGAAAAGCCGCCCGCAGGGCTGCAGGCAGCTTTCATCGTGCGCAGCAATGATGTCTACACGTTTATCATCTTGGCTCGGTCGGCCATGCGGGCGTCGATTTCAATGACCCGGCCAGCCTGGGCCGAGGTGGTCGAAACCTCGGTTGAGTACGGTACAAAATGGGCTTTGCCGTCGGCGGTGGCGAAGGCATCCCCCACCGGGATGGGCACGCCCGCCTTCTTCTCGAGAAAGTCAATCTCGCCGACCAGTTCGTCGAAACCGTTTATTGCCCGCGAATAGTCCAGGCATTCGCACAGCTTGGTGATCAGATCGATATTCGACATCCCGGTCATGGGCGGCCCGATCGGTGCCGTAAGCCGCGACTGTCCGGCCCAGTTGGTCAGGTGCCCCTGGTTTTCAAGGTACGCCGAAAGAGGCAGGAAGACATCGGCCATCTGAACCGTTTCCGTCACGAACATATCGGCCGCGACCACAAATTCAAGGGTGTCGATGAAGCCAAACCGGGCTTCCTTCGCCGGATTCTCACCGAGGATGATGGCGGCCCTGATTTTGTCTTCCCGTATCTTGCGGGAAACGTTCAGGCCCGATTCTTTGACGATGGCGCCGAGATCGGTTTGCCAGACGGCACCGACTTCTTTGAGGGCGGAGGCATTTTCGGCCGATATCCCCCCCGGAAGGAGGCGGCTGTCGAAGCCGGCCAGCTGCATGCCGGTGTGGTTACACTGGCTGCTGGTTATGGCTATGCCCGAGCCCTCGACGCCCGCTTTACCCAGCATCAACATGAGCGTCGTAAGCGCTTTAAGGTCGTTGGTGGCGCGGTCGATACGGCTGTCAATATTATAGAAAGCAACAATCTTCCGGGATCGGTCGGAGAGCATATCGGTGACTTTGTCGATGGTTTCCGCGGATACGCCGCAGACCGACGCCGCCTCGTCGACATCCGTCTTCAGAAGTTCCTTCTTCAGTTGCTCGAAACCCGTTGTTCTTTCGGCGATGAAACTCTCGTCAATCTTGCCGCCATTGAGAAGCCGGGCCATGACCGCATTTAGAAGCACGGTGGACGTCCCCCGTCGCGGATCGGCCCATACGGTGGCGTATCGAACCAGGTCGATCTCCCCGGAGTTAATCACGATGGCTGGAACGCCGCTTTTCATTCGGCGCTTCAACTGCCAGCCCAGCACCGGGTTCTCCGAGGTCGGGTTACCGCCCAGAAAGATGTACATGTCGGCGTTCAGGGCATCATCGTTGGTCACTGTCGAAGCCGTCACGCCGATCATATCATCGACGGCGTGGTAGTCGGCTTCGGTGACCAGGCGATGGAAGGAAATCAGGTTGTTGGTGCCGACGGCGGCCCGGGCCATCATCCCGGCCAGGTATAGTTCTTCGCCGGGCAGCTTGGGCGAGGCGGCCACGAGCGTCCGGTCGCGGCCGTGGTCGGCGAAGACGCGCTTGAAGCCTTTTTTGACGGCATCGAAAGCTTCGTCCCACGTGGCCTTGACCAGCTTGTCGCCTTTTCTCACCATGGGCCGTGTCAGACGGCTGCCGTCAAGATAGTGTTCGTACCCGAACCGGCCGCGGACGCACAACTCGCCGTGATTGGGCTCCGAGTCGGGCGGCGCGCCGGTGACGAAAAACAGGTCCGGCGTTTTGTGATTGATCGTTATGGCGCAACCCACCGAGCAGTAGTTGCAGATACTGTAGGTGGTGTCCATCTTCCACGGTCCACTGCGCCGGAACGGCATTTTTTCGTTGAGCGCGCCGGTCGGGCAGACGTCGATACAGTTGCCGCACGAGACGCAGTTCGTCTCGTGAAGGGCCTTCTCCAGCGCCGGTTTGATGATGGTCTTGAAACCGCGGTTGACGAAACCCAGGGCCGAAACGTTGAGGATTTCGCTGCACGTGGCCACGCATCGCCCGCAGCGGATGCACTTATTGGAATCGATCTTGATAAACGGGTGACGCGTGTCGACTTTGAATTTGCTGTAGCTGCCGACAAAACGGGTCTGGTCGACGCCGTATTCCGTGCAGTAATCCTGCAGGGTGCACGAGAGGGCCACGTCGCAGCCGCACTCGGCGCAGCGGAGCGACTCGGCCATGGCCATTTCCTCGGTGTAGCCGGTTTCGACTTCATCGAAAGTCTTGATTCTCTCGGTCGCCGACAGCTCCGGCATGTGGTGCCGCTCGCTTATGCCGATATCCGGCAGGTCATCTTTGGTCATTTTGTGGAAATTGTCCCGGCGGCTCTCGAAGCGGCCGGTAAGCGGCGTGATGACATTCTCGCGAAGATACCTGTCGATGGCGAAGGCGGCTTTTCTGCCGGCCGCGATGGCGTCGATGGCGTCGGCCGGTCCGGTGACGACGTCACCGCCGGCGAAGACACCCGGGCGGTCGGTGTTGAACGTTCCGTCCTTGGCAATTATCGTTTTCCACTTGGTGATCTGCAGCTTCTGGTCGGCGTCGACTCCGCCCAGGTCCGGCTCCTGGCCGATGGCGGAAATGATCCAGTCGGCCTCGAGGGTATACTCCGAGCCCTCGATGGTCACCGGTCGCCGGCGCCCGGACTCGTCGGGGGCGCCCAGTTCCATGCGGATGCAGTCGATGGATTTCATGCGGCCGTCTTCGACATTGACTTTCACGGGGGCGGCCAGGAATTCCATCTTGACGCCTTCTTCTTCGGCGGCGACGATTTCCATTTCGTTGGCCGGCATCTCCTTGCGGGTACGGCGATAAAGCAAAATCACCTCGTCGGCGCCTAGCCGGAGCGAAGTGCGGGCGGCGTCGATAGCCGTGTTGCCGCCGCCGACCACCACTATCCGGCCCTTGATGTCGGGGTTGGTCTTCAGTTCGACCTGCTGCAG
>CP070777.1:436770-445134 GCA_020346225.1 Candidatus Zixiibacteriota bacterium
CCCTTCTTGTTCTATCATTGCTTGCACCGACCGCACACGCGGGCGCTATAGCCGTCTCGCAGTCGGTCGACAAGTCGAGCATCGCTTACACCGACAGCCTCCTGTTCGACATTACCCTCCGCTGGGAAGGCTCCCAGGCCGCCTACCGCTTTGACAAGCCGCTCAACCTGCCCGTAAGCGGTCTCAAGGTCAAGGGCTTTTCATCGTCGATCAGCTCATCGCCAATGGGCGAAACCGAGCAGACCACCAAGAAATTCCGCTTCGTTCTTGAGCCTGTTTCGGCCGGAACGGCTGTTATCGAGCCCTTCGCCATCGAGTATCTCTCGTGGCCCGACAGCATCCCCGGTAAGCTTATGACGGAGGTCATTACGGTCAGCATCGCCGCCCCCGAACCTCCCGCGCCGGAATCGAAATACCGCTGGATCCTCTGGCTGGCTGTCCCCCTCGGTCTGCTGGTTGCGGTTGGTGTCCTGGTTCATGTCTTCCGGGGGAAATCGCGCCGGTCGTCTCAGCCCGTCAGGACGGCGCGTGAAATATTCCTCGAACGGCTCGCCGAAGTTCGCCTCGAGGCGGGCGACGATCTCAAGAAGTTCCAGACCGGTCTTTACAAGATTATGGTGGCATTTCTGCGTGAGCAGCATAACTTAGACGCTGCCGACATCCCCGACAACGAGTTGGGCGAGAGGCTTCTTGCCGCCGGTGTGGACTCAGCCGTGGCCGACCGCATCAGCGGCTGGCTTTCACGCGCGCGGCGCGATAAATTCAGCCCGGTCTCGGCTGCGCCCGGTGAAACCGTGCGGCTCGAAACCGAGATCCGACAGCTCTTTGAAAATTTGTGAAGTTCTGCATAAACGGAGGATTGCATTCTGATGGATACCGACATTCAGAAAATTCAAGCGAAAGTGGAAAAAGAATCGACCTTTGTCGACAAACTTCTGGAGCAAATCGGCCAGGTCATTGTCGGTCAGAAATACCTGGTGGAGCGGCTTCTGGTGGGTCTTCTGGCCGACGGTCACATTCTGATTGAAGGTGTGCCGGGGTTGGCCAAGACTCTTTCGGTGAGCACCCTCTCCAGCGCCCTTGACACCAAGTTCCAGCGCATCCAGTTCACCCCGGACTTGCTTCCCGCCGACCTGATCGGCACGATGATTTACAACCCCCAGACGGCCAAGTTCTCGGTCAAGAAGGGCCCGGTATTCGCCAATATCATCCTGGCCGACGAAATCAACCGCGCTCCCGCCAAGGTCCAGTCGGCCCTTCTCGAGGCCATGCAGGAACGCCAGGTCACCATCGGCGACCAAACCTTCAAACTCGACCGGCCTTTTCTGGTTCTGGCCACCCAGAACCCGATCGAGCAGGAAGGCACGTATCCCCTGCCCGAAGCACAGGTTGACCGCTTCATGCTCATGCTGAAGATAACTTACCCGTCGCCGACGGAAGAGCTCGAGATCATGGATCGCAACACCACCGCCGACCTGCCGGCGGTCTCCAAGGTAATCAAACCCAAAGACATTCTGCAGGCCCGCAAGGTCGTGCGCTCCATCTATGTTGACGATAAGGTCAAGGACTACATCGTCAATATCGTCTTCGCTTCGCGCGAGCCGGGTAAATACGGCCTGGGCGACCTCAAGGACCTGATCGCCTACGGCGCTTCCCCGCGCGCGACTATTTACCTGAACCTGGCCGCCAAGGCCCACGCCTTCTTGAAGGGACGCGGCTATATCACGCCCGAAGATGTCAAGGCTATCGGCCACGATGTCCTGCGCCACCGGATTCTGATCACCTACGAGGCCGAAGCCGAGGAAGTTACCAGTGACGATATTGTCACGAAAATATTTGACGCTGTCGAGGTACCGTAATACCGACCGATGATTCCGAAAGAGATACTCAAAAAGATTCGGCGCATAGAAATCCGGACCAAGAAACTGGTCAACGACCTTTTTTCCGGTGAGTACCACTCCACCTTCAAGGGGCAGGGAATGGAGTTCGAAGAGGTGCGTCAGTACGAACCCGGTGACGATATCCGCCTCATCGACTGGAACGTCACCGCCCGCACCGGCTACCCCCATATCAAGAAATTCAAGGAGGAAAGAGAGCTGTCGGTGGTGATGCTGGTCGACGCCTCGTCTTCGGGGCACTTCGGCACGCGTGATCGCTACAAGAGCGAAACCTCGGCCGAACTCTGCGCTCTTCTGGCATTCTCCGCTATCAAAAACAATGACAAGGTCGGCCTGATAATTTTCACCGACAAGATCGAGAAGTTCATTCCGCCGCAGAAGGGTCGGGCGCACGTGCTGCGCCTTATCCGCGAGATTCTCTATTTCAAGCCCCGTGGGGTGGCCACCGACATCGGCGGCGCGCTGGAATATTTCAACCGGGTCATCAAGCGCAAATCCGTGGTTTTCCTCGTGTCCGATTTCCTGTCCGAGAATTACCTTCACCCTTTGCGGATCGCCAACAACAAGCATGATGTCATCGCCGTGAAAATCTCCGACCCGCGTGAATCGAGCTTCGAGAGTATCGGCCTTCTTGAGCTGCAGGATGCCGAAACGGGCGAAGTCTTCATGGTCGACACCGGCTCCCGCGAGTTCAGAAAAGAGTTTGCCGCCCGCGCCGAGGAGGACAACCTGGGGTTGAGCAAGGCCTTCAAGCTGATAAATCTCGACTTCATAAACATTCGCACCGACCAGTCCTATATCGTGCCACTTATCAACTTCTTCAGGATGAGGGAGAGACGACTTTAGAGGGATAACGACATGATGAGATTACGCATAACCTGTACGGTGTCCGCGGCTTTGGCCGTCATGCTGACCCTGGCGGCCTGCTCCGGCGACGGGGGACAGGCCGAGCTGGTCGAACAGCACAAGATGCTGGCCGGTGAGCTTCAGAGCAACAAGCTCTACTTGGCCGCCGTGGAGGAATACGAAAAGATTCTCGCCTTCACGACTATCGACACGTCCACCCGCGCCAATGTGAACTATCTCATCGCCGACATCTGCTTTCGTTATCTTCACGACTATGAAAAGGCGGCCGCCTGTTACATCCGGGCCCGTTCGCTTCTGCCCGATGGTTCCTTCCAGGCCGAGGCCTCGCGCAACCTGGTCGCCGCTCTGGAGAAGATGGGTCATCTGGTCGACGCCCGGCGCGAACTGAGCGTTACCACCGATATCGACAGCAGGCCCGCCGACAAGGACGACGTGGCCGTGGCTCAGATCGGCGACGAGAAAATCTGGCTTTCGGAGATAGACAACCAGATCCAGAACCTTCCGCCGCAGGTGCAAGAGCAGATGCTCGATCCCGGCGAGAAGAAGAAATTCGTCGAGCAGTATGTGGGGCTGCAGCTGGTCTACCGGGCCGCCGTGCGCGAGAACTATGATAACGACCCTGTCATTATGGAAAAGCACCGGCTGTTTCTGCGGCAGCTTCTTATCGACAAATACCTGCTGGACAAAGTGGTGCCCCAGGTGAAAGTCGACAGCCTCGACGTTTTCAACTTCTATCAGGCCAATAAGAGCAGCCGCTACGAGAACAAGCCCTACGATTCCGTCCGGGCACGGGTGTTTGTGGATTACCAGTCGCAAAAGGCGGAAAAAGCGGTGCTCGACTATATAGCCGATCTGGCCGAAAGCGAACGTGTCCGGATCTTCGAGGAGAACCTGAGATAGAGGCGGACTGAAGCGGTATGACGACACGGATTTTAGCCATATGGACTCTGACGCTGATTCTGGGCGGCGGCCCGGTGCACGCGCAGGCGGCTCCGGATACCGTGACCTCCCTGCCGGGTATCGAGATCGAAACTTCCGTCGACCGCGCCGAAATGTACGTCGGCGACCTGATCACTTATAAGGTCACCATTAAATACGATTCGACCTATGAGCTGATTCCGCCGCCTCTGGGCGCCAACCTGGGGGCTTTCGATGTCAAGGACTATCAGTCTGATATCCTCTCCCGCCTGCCCGACGGTCGCCGCCAGAGTGACAATATTTTCATCCTGAGCACTTTTACTACCGGCGACTACGTTATCCCGCCCATCCCGGTGATATTCAACCTTCCCGACGGCTCCAGCAAGGCGCTGATGTCGGAAGGTGTCCCGATCAAGGTCCTGTCGCTTCTGGCCGCCGCCGGCGACTCGGTTGACATCAAGCCGCTCAAGGCTCCGTACGAGTTCGAGCGCGACCTGACGCCGTATTACTTCTGGGGAAGTGTCATACTGGCTCTCGTTCTGGTCGCCCTGACCATTATCTGGTTCCGCCTGCGCCGCCGGCAGGAAAAGCGGGGGCCTCTCGATCTGCGGCCCGCCTGGGAAATCGCCTTCGAGAAGCTGGCTTTTCTCAAAGAGAAAAACCTGCCGCAGCAGGGCAAGCACAAGGAGTTCTATATCGAATTGTCGGAGATACTCCGCGCCTACTACGAAAGCATGTACGACCTGAACGTGCTCGACATGACCACCACTGAATTTCTCGAGCAGTTCATAGGCAGGGATCTCCCGCCGGGCCTGTACGAGCGTACGGAAGATCTGCTCCACTGCGCCGACCTGGTTAAATTCGCCAAACACATTCCCGAGATAGAGAGGACCGAAGAAGATTTCGAGACTACCCACTGGGCCGTTGAGGAGGTGCGGGCCGACTACGACCGCCGCCTCCGCCCGCAACACGATATTACCGATATCGACGCCGGCGACGGGGTGGCCGCCGAGGAGGTGCCGTCGTGAACATCGAGTTCTCCGGTCTCGGCATCAACCTGTTCGACGTCATCGATGCCACCATCCCGCCCCCGGTGCTGTTTGTCGTCGGTGGTGTCGTTATCCTGCTGATGCTTGTCTATCATCTCAAGAGCAAGCGCTTCAAATCGGCCACCATAAGGTATTCCGATATCCGCATCGTCAAGCGGGCCGCCCGCTCCAATCGCCAGCGCTATCGCTTCATCCTGACACTGCTTCGGATTCTGGCCGTGGCTCTGTTTGTCGTCGCCTTTGCCCGCCCCCGCTCCGGTGTCGAGTATCGCGAGATCACCTCCGAGGGTGTCGATATCATGATGGCGCTCGATGTATCCTCCTCCATGCAGGCCGAGGACTTCAAACCGCACAACCGCCTGTTCGTGGCCAAAGAAGAAATCAAGAAATTCATCGGTCGCCGTGTTAACGACCGCATCGGCCTGGTCGTTTTCGCCCGCTATTCCTATACTCAGTGTCCGCTCACCACCGACTACGGCGTGCTGGTCAATTTCGTCGACCAGGTCAACTTCGGCGTTGTCGAAGACGGCACCGCCATCGGCATGGCTCTGGCCAACGCCGTCAACCGGCTCCGCGACTCCGAGTCCAAGTCGAAGATTATCGTCCTGCTTACCGACGGCGTCAATAACGCCGGCGAAATCGACCCCCTCACGGCGGCCAATCTGGCCAGCGCCATGGACATAAAAGTATACACCATCGGCGCCGGGAAACCCGGCAACGCCATGTACCCCGTGCAGGACCCGATCTGGGGAAAACGGTATATCTACCAGCCGACGCAGATCGACGAAAAGACGCTCAAGGACATTGCCGCCCGAACCGACGGTAAATACTTCCGGGCCCGTTCCGGCAAGGAACTCGAGGAGATATACGGCATCATCGACGACATGGAGAAGACCGAGGTGCAGATTGCCGCCCACGTTCAGTACACCGAGCTGTTTCATTATTTTGCCTATGCCGGGCTGCTCTTGCTCGTGCTTGAGTTGCTTCTGGCCAACACCGTATTCAGGAAACTGCCCTGACGGAGAGATAGATGCGTTTTGCCCAACCCGAGAATTTTCTGTTGATCGTGCCGGTCTTGATTCTGGCCGTCTTCGCCTTCTGGGTTATCGCCCGAAAGAAGAAGCTGCTGGCCCGCTTCGGTGACCTGCCTCTGATTTTGAAGAATGCTCCGCATATTTCTTTCGCCCGTCAGCGTACCCGGACCCTCCTGTTTCTGCTGGGGCTTCTTTTCGTGACTTTTGCCCTGGCCCGGCTGCAGTTCGGTACCCACCTGGAGATGCTCCGTCGCGAGGGCATTGACATCGTGGTGGCTCTCGATGTCTCCAACTCCATGCTGGCCCGCGATATGCAGCCCGACCGCCTGACCAAGGCACGTCAGGAAATTCGCGCCATTATCGACCGCCTGCAGGGCGACCGTATTGGGCTGGTGGCCTTCGCCGGAGAGGCCTTCGCGCAGTGCCCGTTGACCCTTGATTACGCCGCCGCGCGTTTTCTGCTGGGCGCCATGGACCAGACTTCCGTAAGCGTTCAGGGGACTTCCCTCCGAGACGCCATCGAAACCGCCGCCGCCATGTTCGACCAGACGCAGCGCAAGCACAAGGTGCTGCTGATGCTGACCGACGGCGAGGACCATGGTCAGGGAGCTCTTGAGGTTGCAGAAGAAGCCCGCCGGCAGGGTATAAAGATATATACCGTCGGGATAGGCAGTCCCGTGGGGGAACCCATACCGGTGGTTGACCGCAACGGTAATCAGGTCGGCTTCAAGAAAGACGAGGACGGTGAGGTCATTGTCACCAGGCTCGACGAAGCCATCCTGCAGAAAATCTCTCTGGCCACCGGCGGCAAGTATTATCATGCCACCGCTGGCGAGATGGAACTCGAACGGATTTTTGACGAAATATCTAAGATGGAGAAGAAAGAGCTGGAAGGCACCCTGGTGACTCGTTACGATGACCGCTTCCAGTGGCCCCTGCTTCTGGCCCTGCTGCTCATCGTCGGCGAGTTCTTCATACCCGAACGGAAGAAGGCTGTGGGGGGTGTCAGCCGTGAATAAGAGTCGCTTCTTGACAGCCCTTGTTCTTCTGCTGGCCGGCCCGGCGCTGGCCGACGACTACGTTGACCTGGTTGACCGGGGCAACGAGGCGTTCCGAAAACAGGATTACAAAAAAGCCCTGGAGTTCTACAATCGTGCCCGGACCGAGCTGCCCGTGTCGCCTGAGCTGGATTACAACATCGCCGGGGCGCTGCACCAGCAGGGTAATTACGAAGAAACCGTCGATAAGTACAGCAGTGCTCTGGGCACCGACAACGTTGTTCTCGAGGCCGGCACCCATTATAATCTGGGCAACACGTACTATCGTATGGGTGATTACCAGAACGCCATTTTGGCGTACCAGCGCGCTCTGGATATCGATCCCGGCGATATCGATGCCAAGTTCAATCTTGAACTGGCCCGCCGGATGCTGAAAGAGCAGATTAAACCCGAGCAGCAGGACGACCAGCAACAGCAACAACAACAACAGCAGCAGCAAGAAAAGCAACAGCAGCCGCAGCAGAATCAGCAGCAGAACGAACAGCAGCAGGAGCAACAGCAGAATCAGGACCAGCAGGAACAGCAGAATCAGGAGCAGCAACAACCGCAGGAACAGCAGCCACGCGATGACAAGGATATCTCCCGCGAGGACGCCGAGCGCATTCTCAACGCCCTGCGCGACGATGAACAGGAAACGCAGAAGAAGATAAAACGGCGGGCAAAGGCCAGCGATTATCTGGGCAAAGACTGGTAGTGTGACGAATGACTGAACGGTCGACATGCATTTACGTGGTGGGATTGCTTCTGGCCGCTTTTCTGGCGCCGGCCGCGCCCGTATCCGCCCAGGACATCACCGTGGCCGTGACGCTCGACCGCGATACCATCGGCCTCGATGAGCAGGCTTTGCTGACGGTCGAGGTCGCCGGCGCGGAGCAAAACCTGCCCGACCCGCAGATGCCCACGCTGTCGATGTTCGAGGTGTATTCCCAGGGCCGTTCCAGCAGTATCTCCATTGTCAACGGTCAGGTGAGCTCCTCGGTAACATATCGCTACATCGTACTTCCCACCAAGCCCGGCTCGTTCCCCATCAACAACATCGCCGTGGTGCACAAAAACAGGCGGTACAAGGGCAACAATCTCGTGCTGACCGTGCTGGACAAAGGCAGCGCCACCAGCCCGGAGCTGTCCGAGCGCGCCCAGGACGATTCCGGCAAAACCAGAGACTATTTTCTCGAGGCTTCCGTCGACAAACGAAACCCCTACGTCAACGAGCAGGTCACTCTCACCATCAAGTTCTACACGGCCGTTCGTCTTTACAGCAACCCTGATTTGACCGAACCGCCCACCATCGGTTTCTGGACGGAGATCCTCGGCAACAAGGCGCCCTATTACCAGCGCATCAACGGCCGCAACTATCGCGTCTTCGAGATCAAGTATGCCCTTTTTCCCACGCAGGCCGGCGAGCTGACCATCGGCCGGGCCGTGTTGACCACTACCGTGCCGTCCGAGCGCCGGACCTACCGCGACCCTTTTGATATCTTCGGCGATGTCTTCGGGCGCGGGGAAGAAGTCGTGCTGCGCAGCAGCCCCATGACGATCA
>CP070777.1:445234-463352 GCA_020346225.1 Candidatus Zixiibacteriota bacterium
AAGTCGGGGCAGAGGCGCCCGGAAAGCGACACCCACGTAACCAGGATCAAATCGCCATATACGGCGTCGAAATTCGCCGCCGAGGCCCTGGTGCATTCGTATCACGAATGCTACGGCATAAGACCCGTCATAGTCAGGCTGTCCAACGTGTACGGGCGTTATGATGTTTCCGAAAGGGCCGTGCCGCTTTTTATCTATTATGCGGTGCGAAATCGCAATATCAGCATCTTCGGCAAGGAAAAGAGCCTCGATTTTACCTACACCGATGATGCCATTGCGGGCCTGATCGGTATAGTACGAAGGTTCGATCGGGTGGCTCCGGAAACCTTCAATATCAGCGCCGGGAAATCGCGGCGAATAATCGATGTCGCCCGGATAATTATCGATAAGGTCGGCTCGAAATCCCGGATCACGCTGGGCACGGCCAGGACCGGGGAAATCTCCAAGTTCGTCGCGAATATTTCAAAGGCTCAAAGACTGCTCGGTTATCGACCTAAAGTATCACTTGAAGTCGGTCTGGAGAGGAATATTGAGTGGTACCTTGAGGTTATGAAGACTCGAAAGATCTACGAGGCTCAGCGCCGCGACCTTCTGCGCCGCGGCTGGGCCTGAGTCGGCGCTCAATCGAAGAGATTGTACTTCAGGATGCACCAGACGGCCTTGAAGCCGTCGCGCCAGCCGATTTTCTTGCCTTCGTCATACGTTCGGCCGTAGTACGAAATCCCGACCTCATAAATCCTGGCCTTGCGTTTGGCCACTTTGGCCGTGATTTCCGGCTCAAAGCCAAAGCGATGCTCTTTTATATCAATGGATTGAATCAGATCGCGACGAAAGGCCTTGTAGCAGGTCTCCATGTCGGTCAGGTTAATGTTGGTGAACATGTTCGACAGCGTCGTCAGGAGCCGGTTGCCCACATAATGCCAGTAGTAGACTACCCGATGCGGGCCTCCGCCCATGAATCGGGAACCAAACACCACGTCGGCTTTACCTTCGACAATCGGCCTGATAACATCGGGGTACTGGCCGGGGTCGTACTCAAGATCGGCGTCCTGGATGATAACGATATCGCCGCTGGCGTGCTGAAAACCCGTCTTGAGAGCAAAGCCTTTCCCGTAGTTGCGGGGCTGGAGAAGCACTTTGTCGACCTCGGAGCGCATCTCGGTGTCGAGGAGTTCGCGGGTACCATCGGTGGAGAAGTCATCAACGAGAATAATCTCTTTGTCCTCAACAGGGGAGGCCTTGACCCGGGAGACGAGCTCGCGGATAGTGGAGGCCTCATTATAAACTGGAATTATGACGGTTAGTTGCTTGGAGTTCACGTGTTAATGTCCCATAAGATATATTATGTTAACTTGCTACTTGTCTAAACTCCCTTTACCAAGCCGCTTCACCCTTTTGCCACGATATTCAGGATTCGTCCCCTAACATAGATCTTCTTGACGATTTGTTTCCCCTGGGTGAACTTCAGCACCTTCTGGCTCTCAAAAGCGGCTTCTTCCACCGCTTTCTGGTCGGCATCAGCCGCTACAGTGACAGAATCACGCAGTTTTCCGTTCACCTGTACAGCCACTTCAATGGTGTCGCCCACGACCGCCTCAGGGTCATGGACCGGCCAGCGTGACTTGAATATCGAATCAGCCTGGCCCGTAATCTCCCACATTTCTTCGGCCATGTGCGGAACCATCGGGGCGGCCAGTTGGATTGTCTTGAGAATCAGGTAATCGTTGAAGACGTCATTTTTGACTCTGTCGGCGTCGTAGTCGCGCACCAGCTCCATCAGGGCGGCTATGGCGGTATTGAACTGAAGCCGCTCAAACGAATCGCTGACTCTCTTGATTGTCTGGTTGAGCTTAACATATAGTTGCCATTCGAAGTCGCTCAAATGGTCGTGCTTAAAGTAACACTTTAAGTCCGGCTCGCTGCGCCGGAACAGCGACGCCAGCGGGAAGAATTTATTGATGGCGAACTTTTCGACCCCGGAGATGGACTCGTCGCTCCACAGCACTTCCTTTTCGGAGGGTGCCGTAAAGAACATGGCCAGGCGGGTGACATCGACTCCTCGCTGCTCCATAAGGGCCACGGGCGAGACCACATTTCCCTTGGACTTTGACATGACCTCGCCTTTGCTGTCCATAACCATGCCGTGGTTGAAAAGCCTCGTGGCCGGCTCGGAGTCGGCGGCCCAGCCGATATCCTTGAGGAACTTCTGGAAAAAGCGGAAATACAGCAGATGCCCGGTAGCGTGGGTTATACCGCCCACATAAAGGTCGATCGGCATCCAGGCGGCGGCTCGCTCGCGGCCGAAAGGCTCGCGACTGTTGGCGGAATCGACATACCTGAGGTAGTACCACGACGAGCAAACGAAGGTATCCATGGTATCGGGGTCGCGCTCGGCCTCTCCCCCGCATTCGGGGCATTTGACGCGGACATACTCGGGCACATCGGCCAGCGGTGACCGGCCCTTGGGCATGAAATTTTCCACTTTCGGCAGCAAGACCGGCAGATCGGACTCGGGCACGGCGACCTGGCCGCATTTGGCGCAGTGAATAATCGGAATGGGACAGCCCCAGTACCGCTGACGCGAAATAAGCCAGTCTCTCAGCTTGTAATTGACCTTGCTTCGCCCGATACTTTTCTGACTCGCGAACTCGGTCACGCTCTTTATGGCACTGTCTCCGGAAAGCCCGTCGAAGTGGGCCGAATTCACCATCGGCCCGTAGTCAACATAAGCGTCAGGCATTTGGTCAGGGTCAAGCGATGTCTTTTCGTCCGGATGGATCACAACCTTTATGGGAATACCGTACTTTTTGGCGAAAGCGAAATCTCTGGTATCGTGGGCCGGGACGGCCATGACGGCTCCCGTGCCGTAGCCGGCAAGAACGTAATCGGCCACCCAGAGCTGGACCCGCTCATTATTGAACGGGTTTATGGCATACTTGCCGGTGAACACTCCGTCCTTGTCCTCGGTAACGGCCGCGCGTTCTATGTCGTTGCGGGCCAGCGCTTTATGCTTGTACTCCTCGACCTTTTTCTTGTCTTCCCCTTCCAGGTTAAGCCGCTGTACTATCTCGGCTTCGGGGGCGATAGCCATAAAAGTCACGCCGTAGATGGTATCCGGGCGGGTGGTGAAAACCGGCAGCTTCTCCCCCGTTTCTTCGATAACGAAGTCGATTTCAGCGCCGTAGGAACGTCCGATCCACTCTTTCTGCATCGTCTTGACGTTGTCGGGCCAGCCCGGCAGGCTGTCCAGGTCGTCGGTAAGCCGGTCGGCATAGTCGGTGATTTTGAAGTACCACTGCTCCTGGTCTTTCTTCACGACCGGTGTGTGGCAGCGTTCACACTTGCCGTCCTTAACCTGTTCATTGGCCAGCACCGTTTTGTCTTCGGGACACCAGTTGACAAAACCGCGCTTGCGGTAGGCGAGGCTTTTCTTGAACAACTGGACGAACATCCACTGGGTCCACTTGTAGTAATCCGGCCGACACGAGTTGACCTCGCGCGACCAGTCGTAGGAAATACCGGCTTTCTGGAGGGTAGAGCGGGAAACCTCGACATTTTGACGGGTCCATTCTTCGGGATGCACGCCCCGTCCGATAGCGGCTCTTTCGGCCGGCAGGCCGAAGGCGTCCCACCCGAACGGATGCAGCACGCTCTTGCCGAACATCATCTGTTGCCGGGCGACGGCGTCGCCGATGATGTAATTGCGGAAGTGGCCCATGTGGATGTCGCCGGACGGATAGGCGAACATCACCAGCATGTAGAACTTATTTTTGGGATCGGGGTCGGCGGCGGCTCGGTTAAGCCCGCTCGATTCCCAGTGTTTCTGCCACTTACCTTCGATCTCCCTGAAGTCGTATTTCTTCGCCTTGGTGGTCATGATTGCGTTCCGGTTAAGCGATTAAGCTGAAATAATATCGAAAAAAAAGCCAAAAGGCAAGGCCTATAAGACTGCATCATCGGCCATCAGGCCCGGCCGCTAAAGTCTGCTGCGGGAGAAACGACGGTACAGGCTGGTGCCACGTGACAGCGCGGTAGTGAGCCGGCTTTTGGCGCGCTCCACGGCGTACAGCGGGCCGGCCGAGATCTTCTGCCCGACAGTAAAGTTGGTGTCGTGGCAGTAAACGGGAAGTCGCCCCAGTGCCATCGAAATATCCGACCGGCCGGGGAACTCCATGGTGAAAGCGGACTGGTAACCGGCGCGGTCGGCGGTATCGATGACCCGCTGGTCGTACCGTCCGAAGGGGTAGCTCAAGTACCGCACCGGCTTTTCGGTGATATCCTCGAGAATCTGCCGCGATACGCGCAGTTCCGCCGCCAGGGCCTGGTCGGAAAGCCGCGTCAGCGGACGGTGGCTGTGGCCGTGGCTGCCGAACTCGGCGCCGAGATCGGCCAGCAGCTTTATTCCCTTCTCGTCGAGATGCGGGCAATTTGTAAACACGTGACTGTAGTCCCAGCTGTTGTCACGGCCGATATACGCCGTGGGCATGAAAATCACCGGCTGTAAGCGGAATCTTTCGATAACGGCCGGAAGGCACTCGGCCAGATGGCCGTAGCCGTCGTCGAAAGTGAATGCCAAGAGATCGGGTTGCCGCCGGGTGAGGGTCCGGTCAGCAGAGCCGAACCGGTAGCCTTTCTTCAGCAGGCAGGAAAGCAGCCGCGTGAACCGGCGCGGTGAGTAGTTGGTGACACCGTAGCTGAACCCCCTCTGGATCTTGTGAAAGGCGAGGATCCGCGGCGACGCCTCGCCGGACCCATCGGATGATTTCTCAGAGGACATCGTCGATAGTGCTCCTGTCGGCCGCTCCCAGAGCCGCCAGGGCGATCTGAGAGTTGTCGAAATGCTCGTTGGCCAGCCGGAGAATATCGGACGAGGTCACTTTATCGATAGACTGGAGGGTCTTGCGGATAGGAATGTAGGTGCCCAGAACAAGCTCGATCCGTGCCAGACGGCTCATGCGACTCGAGGTCGACTCCAGACCCAGCGTCACCTGCCCCTTCATCTGAGCCTTTACCTTATCCAGTCTGGTTGTCGGCAGCCGCCTTCGTCTGACGCGATCCAGTTCTTTGAGCGCGATTTCCAGGCACGCTTTCAGATTGTCTTTGTCCGTCGCCACGTAGGCACCCAGCACACCGGCGTCACGAAGCATCTCGTTGAACATATATACCGTGTAGGCCAGTCCCTTTTCCTCACGAATTTTCTGGAAAAGAACCGACGACATGCCGCCGCCGAGATAGGTCTGGAGCGCCGAGGCCGCGATGCGGTCGCGCGAGCCGTATTCGATTCCCGGGTAACCCAGACACAGGTGCACCTGCTTGTTGCTGCTTCGCTGCAGGCCGACGGAGGTCGGCTCGGAGCGCTGCGCCGGAACGGCAACGGCCGCCCGGCCGGGAGGAAATTTGAACTTGTCGCGGACCAGCTTTACCAGTTTGCGGTGTGACACCGAGCCGGCGGCAGCGACGACAATCGAGCCGGCCCGGTAGTTTTTCGCGATGTAGTCGGTGATGGTGGCGCGGCCGACTTTTGAGAGGGTGTCAATATCGCCCATGATGGGCCGACCCAGGGGGTGATCTCCCCAGAAAGCGGCAGCGAAAAGGTCGTGAACGTGCTCCGACGGGGTGCCTTCGACCTCTTTTATTTCCTCGAAGACAACCAGTTTCTCGCGACCTATGTCGGTCGGGGTAAGCCTGGCGTGGCACGTCAGGTCGGAGAGGACATCGGCGGCGATGTCGAGATGTTCATCGAGGATCCTGGCCGTGTAGCAGGTTTGTTCTTTGGAGGTGAAGGCGTTAAGGGAGCCGCCGATAGATTCTAGCGAAGAGGCAATTTCTCTGGCGCTGCGGTGCCGGGTGCCTTTGAAGACGGTGTGCTCGATAAGGTGGGTCACGCCGCTTTCCCGGGCGGTTTCATTCCGGGAACCGACGTCGACCCACGCACCGAGAGAGATCGAGCGGACCGAGGGTATCCTTTCCGTTACCACCCTCAGCCCGTCGGCAAGTATCGTCTTCTGGTATGCGCCGGCATCAGAAGATACGGACTTTCTCACCATCAGCGGCGTCTCGGTCTGGGCGCCTCCCGATCCCTGCGCTCGGAATTGCCTTTCAACAGGGCCCGTCGGGAGAGCCGCACTTTACCTTCGGCATCGATATCAATCACCTTGACCGTCATGCGGTCGCCGACATTGCAGACATCCTCGACCCGGTTGACGCGGCTGTGGTCGAGCTCCGAAATGTGCACCAGGCCGTCGGTACCGGGGAGAATTTCCACGAAAGCGCCGAAGTTGGTGACGCGGCGGACGACGCCTTCGTAGGTCTTGCCTATCTCGGCTTCTTCCACAAGGGCTTCGACCATCTCCCGGGCCTTCTGGCCGGCCTCGCCGTCGATAGTGGCAATGATCACGGTGCCGTCGTCGTCAATGTCAATCTTGGCGCCGGTCTGTTCGATAATGCCGCGAATGGTCTTACCGCCGGGACCAATGACATCGCCGATCTTGGGAATCGGGATTTTCAGCGTGATGATCCGTGGAGCATACTCGGAAAGCTGGTCGCGGTGTTTCGGGATAGTGGCTATCATGTGCTCGAGAATCTTCGAGCGTGCCACCCTGGCCTTTTCCAGCGCCAGGCGCATGGTGTCGATATCAAGACCGGAGATCTTTATATCCATCTGGATAGCCGTGACGCCGGCAGCGGTTCCGGTAACCTTGAAATCCATGTCGCCGAAGTGGTCCTCATCGCCGAGAATGTCGGTGAGGATGATTATCTTCTCCCCTTCTTTGATGAGCCCCATGGCGATACCGGCCACGGCCGCCTTGATGGGCACGCCGGCATCCATGAGCGCCAGCGAGCCGCCGCAAACCGAAGCCATCGACGAGGAGCCGTTGGACTCGAGAATATCGGAAACGATGCGGATGGTGTACGGGAAGCTGTCCTCCACCGGCACCACCGGCAGCAGGGCCCGTTCGGCCAGAACGCCGTGGCCGACCTCCCGTCGGCTGGTCCCGCGTATCGGTCTGGCTTCACCGGTGGCGAAGGGAGGAAAGTTGTAGTGCAGCATGTAGCTCTTGGTCGATTCGCCCTCCAGCTCGTCGAGCCGTTGTTCGTCGATCTTGGTGCCCAGCGTTACGGCCACCAGGGCCTGCGTCTGACCGCGCGTGAACAGGGCCGACCCGTGGGCGCGCGGCAGAAGACCGACCTGGCTGTTCAACTGGCGGATGTCATCCGGGCCGCGTTCGTCAATGCGTTGATTCTCCTGGACGATCATGCGCCGCATGGTTTCGGCATCGAGATCATGTATGATACCCTTGATGGTACCTTCACTGTCCTCGAACTCTTCGGCCAGGGCCTCGGTGATCTCGGTCTGCATGGCTTTCTTATTGTCCCGCCGCGTATCCTTGTCGGCGATGCGATTAAACTCATCCAGACGATTGCCGGTCAGTTCAACCACCCTGGTCTTGAGCGCTTCATCGATCACCACCGGGGTATACTGGAATTTCTCTTTGCCGCAGGCGCTCCTGAGCTGCTCGATCTGGTCGACAATCAGCTTGATGTGGTCGTGGGCGAACATCAGGGCATCGACCAGGTCGCTTTCGGGCAGCTCGCGCGCCCCGCCTTCAACCATGGCGATAGCGTCTCTGGAGCCGGACACGGTGATGTTGATGTCGCTCTCGTCCAGCTGGCTGATGCTGGGATTGATGACGAGTTGGCCGTTGACCCGGCCGACGCGGACGCCGGCCACGGTTTTCTCGAAGGGCACATCGGAAATGGCGATGGCGGCCGAGGTGCCGATGAGAGCCAGTATATCGGTGTCGTTCTCCTGGTCGTGCGAGACCACGTAATTAACGCACTGGGTTTCCGACTGAAAATCATCGGGAAAGAGGGGCCGGATAGTGCGATCGATAATGCGAGCCGAGATAATCTCCTTTTCCGAGGGACGGCCTTCCCTCTTGAAGAAGCCGCCCGGGATTTTACCCGCGGCGTAGGATTTTTCGCGGTACTCAACCGTCAACGGAAAGAAGTCAAGACCTTCTTTCGGTTCGGTTTCGGCGCAAACGGTCGATACCGTCAGAGAGTCGCCGTAGCGCACGGTGACGGCGCCGTTGGCCTGATTGGCCACAACGCCGCTCTCAATAACAATCTGACGACCGCCAATTTCAAATTCAACCTTGTGTGACATACTTAATTCCTGTTTTCCTACCGGCGAATCCCCAACTCTGATATTATCTGACGGTAACTTTCAATGTCCCTGTCCCGGAGATAATCCAGCAGGCGACGCCGTTGACCGACCAGCTTCAGAAGACCCTGACGGCTGTGAAAATCCTTCTTGTGTTCTTTCATGTGTTCCGTTAATTCGTTGATACGCTCCGTGAGAAGCGCGATTTGAACCTCGGGCGAGCCCGTGTCGGACTCGTGAAGGCGATGTCCCTGAACAATCCGAGCCTTACGCTCTTTGTCTGTTGACATCTTTCTTCTCCTTTTCAATTATCCTCATTGCATTCTCTTTATCCAGATTCAGCTGTTCGGCCAGTCGCCCGGTCGACTCAAAGCGACGGTTAGCGCGCAGATAGACGGTCGGGTACAGCATCATCTCTTCGCCGTGCACGTCGTCGTCGAAATCGAACAGGTTAGCCTCCACCGAGATACGTTCCTGCGGGTTGAAGTAGTTTCTCCCGATAAACATCATACCCGGCCAGCACCGGCCGCCGAGCTGCGCCCAGCAGGAATATACGCCCTCGCGCGGAAGCAGCTTACGCAAACCGTAGCGAATGTTGGCGGTGGGAAAGCCGAGCCGCCGACCGAGGCCGATACCCTTCTCGACCGTTCCGAAGATAGCGTAATCGTGGCCGAGCATTTCCAGGGCCCCGGCGTAATCGTCGTCGCGCATGGCGGCGCGAATTCGCGATGACGAGATCGGCTCGCCGCCGTGCATGACCGGCTGCACCACCTGAACGTCGAAGTGGTGCTTCTCCCCCAGCGACTTCAACGCGGCGATATTGCCGCTGCGGTTTCGACCGAACGCGTGGTCGTGCCCCACTATCACCTTGCGGGCGCCCAGGGCCTCCACCAGGATTTCGCCCACAAATTGTTCGGCCGACATCTCCTTGAGAGTATCATCGAACCGCAGAACCAGTACGGTTCCGTCGAAGAAGTCCGGAACGAACTTTTCCTTTTCCTCTATCGTCGTCAGAAGCAGCGGAATGTCTTCGGGCGAGACCAGCACTCTCGGGTGCGGGTCGAACGTCAGGAGAACAGGCTCCAGGTCGAGCCGGGTGCTTTCAGCGCGCAGAGTCTTGAGGATCGCTTGGTGGCCGCGATGGATGCCGTCGAAGGTACCAACGGTAACCACCGTCGGCCGGTCGCTTTTCTTGCGGTAGTCGACGAGACCCTTTATGAATGTCGTAGTCACTTAAGCACCCTCAAGTATTTGAACAGTTTGTCGCCGCTTTCGGTGCGGCCGATATCTCTGGAGGCCGTCTCCGCCACGCCGATGGCCAGGATGGCGCCGTCGGTGCCTCTCAGGAAGACTTTCTGCCCGGCCTCGAAACTTCCCTCAGTGTCCACCACGTCAACAGCTCTGAGGTCTTTGCCGGAGAGAACTTCTTCGGCGAAGCCGTCGCTAACCGTGAGACAACCGTACTCGAGCACCCGGTCGGGCGAAAGCAGGCGTTCGGCCAGCCGGCCGGATCGGACCACGTCGGCGATGTCATCGACAGGCACGGCCTCGCTCACCAGAAGGTGCCCCACCGAGACCCGCCGCAGGCCGGCCAGGTAGCCTCCGCAACCGAGATGGCGGCCGATGTCGTGGGCCAGCGTGCGAATGTAAGTGCCGCTGGAACAGGCCACCGTGATGGTCAACATGGGATCGCTGAAATCTTCCAGATCAATCCGTTTGATCTGGACTTCGCGCTCCGGCGGCTCCACATCGGTTCCCTTTCGTGCCTGCCGGTATAGACGCTGGCCACCGACCCGCACCGCTGAATAGGCCGGAACCTGCTGCGTGATTATGCCGGTGTACCGGTTCAGAACTTCGGCCAGCTTATCGGACGTAAGCGGCGGCACGGCTGCAGCCGGTTCACTGAGATCGACACCTTCGGCATCGTAGGTCGACGAGGTGCGGCCCAGGCAGACCCGGGCGCGGTATGTCTTGTCCATTTCCGACAGGAAGCGTGACAGCTTGGTCGCCTGGCCCAGGCAAACCACCAGCAGCCCGGTGGCCTGCGGGTCGAGGGTACCGGTGTGACCGACCCGGCGCTGACCGACCTGCCGGCGGATCTTTTGAACCGCATCATGGCTGGTCATGCCGGCCGGCTTGTCAACCAGCAAAACGCCGTGTATTCTGTCAGCTTTCATGTCTGTCTATGGCTTCACTCAAAACCGTTATCAAATGGCCCCGGGCTTCTTCGAGCGGCATGTCGACGGTGAATCCGGAGGCATTGAAATGGCCGCCGCCGCCGTACCGGGCGGCGATCTCGGTGACATTGATGCCGTCCTTGGACCGCAGCGAAATCTTGGTGCTTCGGGAGTTAACTTCCTTCAAGAGAGCGCCGGCGACTACCCCGGCGTTGAACAGGGTGTAATCCACCAGGCCGTCGGACTCCGAGTCGGCCGCCTCGGCTTTCTGAAGCATCTCGCGGGTCAGAGCCAGAAGGCAGATTTGGCCGTCGTGGTGAAACTCGATACCGTTAAGGACTTTGCCGATGAGTTTCATCGTTGAGGGTTCGAGATTAAAGTAGACCCGGTCACATATCGCCTGTGGGTCGGCCCCGACTTCTATCAGCTTGCCGACTATCTCCATGGTGCGCGGCGAGGTCGACCGGTACCGGAAGCGGCCGGTATCGGTCATGATGGCGGTATAAAGCTGCTCGGCTACGGCCGTGTCGATTTCGTAGCCGCTCTGTACGTACAGGTCGAAGGTCAATTCTCCAACCGACGAAGCCACGATGTAGATCCAGTTGACCTCGCCGAACAGGTCGTTATCCCGGTGATGATCGATGTTAATGACCCTTATACCGCTGTTAAGCAGCCGGCTAGCCCGCCCGATTCGCTGGATGTTGGGGCATTCGAGAATAACGGCGCAGTCAAATCGTCGCGCCGGGTCGTAAGCATCGGCTGAAGGAATATCGTTGCTTCCCTCCAGAAAACGGTACTTGGAGGGTATCTCTCCCTCCCGGACCAGCGCAACCTCTTTGCCCAGGTGGCGCAAATATGCGGCAAAGGCCAGTTGCGTGCCCAGGGCGTCGCCGTCCGGGTCGAGGTGCGACGCCACCAGAACGCTCGATGAGGACTCGAGGACGGTACGGATAGCGTCAAGGGGCGGTCGCCGGTCGTGAGAGACTACTTTATTCATTTGGCCTGTTCTTGATTTCATCGAGAAGCTGTTCAATCCTTATGCCGTCCTGTACGGAACGATCAAACTTGAAGGTGAATTCCGGAACATGTTTCAGCCTGAGGTTCCTGCCGATGAGATGACGGATTCTCTTCTTTTCCTTTTCGAGGAAGTCAGCCGCTTTTCGCTGCTCTTCGTCCTGTCCCAGGCAGGAGTAATAGACCTTGGCGTAGCGCAGGTCATCGGAAATCCGGACGTGGGTAAAGGTGATCATGCCCGGCGCTTCATCGACCAGCTCTGTTTCCATCAGTTGCGAAATGTCTCTGAGGACCTGTTCGCTGATTCGGGATGACCTTTTGTATTGTTTCATGTCAGTAACTTTCCGTTGAGTAGTCGGCAATCAGCACGTCCGGCGAGGCTTCAATTCTGTTGACGACTTTGGCTATGACCTCGTCGCCGTGGGCGCCGCTGTTGGAGACGACGGCCGCCGCAATGGTGGCCCTTCTGAGCACGTCGTTGTCTCCCACTTCGGCGATGGATATGTTGAAGTTATTTCCGAGCCGGGTCAGTAAAGACTTTAATATTCGCCTCTTCTCTTTGAGGGATGTGACACCGGGGATATCGAGGCGTACTTTCAGGACTACAGTAACCAACGGACCTCTAACTCAAAGTTCTTGCCGTTTCGACAATCTCGATAGCTTCGAGCAAATCCCCTACTTTGATATCGTTAAAATTCTCCAGGCCGACGCCGCATTCAAAGCCTTCCTTGACTTCCCGGGCATCGTCCTTGAAACGCTTCAATGATGTCAGGATCCCGGTGAAGATTATCCGGCCGTCGCGCGTGAGCCTGACTTTGTCGCGGCGGGCGATGCGTCCCTCCTTGACATAGCAGCCGGCGATGACGCCCACCTTGGGGACGCGAAAAGTGTTGCGGACCTCGGCCAGCCCGGCGAAACGCTCCGAGACCTCCGGGCTGAGCATGCCTTCCAGGGCCTTCTTGATGTCGCCCTCGGCTTCGTAGATAACATTGTACAGCCGGATATCGACCTTTTCATTCTTGGAGAGGTCGCGCGCCCTGGCGTCGACGGTGATGTTGAAGCCGATAATAACGGCATCAGAGGCGGCGGCCAGGAGAACATCGGATTCGTTTACGGCTCCCACACTGGCGTGAATGATATTGGTTTTCACCTCTTCGGTGGCAATTTTGCCCAGCGTGTCGGTGAGAACCTCGACCGAGCCGTCCACATCGGCCTTGATAATCAGCCGCAACTCCTTAATCTGTCCTTCCTTGATGCGGTCGAAAACCTTATCCAGCGAGAGCCGCCCCAGCGTGCGGCGGGCTTCCTGTTCCCGTTTTACCTGGGAGCGCTTGAAACTGATTTCCTTGGCTTCCTGGTCGGACTTGACGGCGATAAAGGAGTCCCCGGCCTGGGGGACGCCGTTGAGGCCGGTTATGCGGGCGGGCGTGGACGGCCCGATGACCGTCAGTTTGTTGTCGCGGTCGTCGGTAATCGTGCGAATGCGGCCGAAGTACGTACCGGCCACGACCGAGTCACCGATGGTGCAGGTGCCCTTTTGAATCATAACGGTGATGACCGGGCCCATGCCTTTTTCCAGGCGTGCGTCGACCACCACCCCCTGGGCCCTGATGGTCGGGTCGGCTTTCAGGTCCATTACCTCGGCCTGCAGCAGAATCATCTCGAGCAGCTTGTCGACGCCGGTGCCCTGCTTGGCGGAAACCTCGACCATGATGGTCTTGCCGCTCCACTCTTCCGGGACCAGATTGAGCTTGGCCAGCTGGGTGCGGACGTTTTCGGCATTGGCGCCCGGCTTGTCGATCTTGTTTATGGCCACGATTATCGGAACATCGGCGGCCCGGGCATGGTCGATAGCCTCGATGGTCTGGGGACGGACACCGTCATCGGCGGCCACCACCAGTACAACGATGTCGGTCAGCTGGGCGCCGCGCGCCCGCATGGCCGTAAAAGCCTCGTGACCGGGCGTATCCAAAAAGGCGATACGGTCGCCCTGATGCTCGACCTCGTAAGCTCCGATGTGCTGAGTGATGGCTCCCGCTTCCCCGGAAACGACCGAGGTTTCGCGGATGTGGTCCAGCAGCGAAGTTTTGCCGTGATCGACGTGCCCCATGACCGTCACGACCGGCGCCCGCTTGGAGAGAGCTTCCTCTTTCTCTTCTTCCCGGGCGTATTCGCCGACCTCGGCCACCTGCGCCACTTCAAAGCCGAACTCGGAAGCGACCATTTCGATGGTATCCATATCGAGGCGCTGGTTAATGGTGGCCATCATGCCCATCTCAAAAAGCTTGGCGATGATCTCGGCCGGTTTGTGCTCGATCATGCGGGCCAGTTCGGCAACCGACATATACTCGTTAACATGGATGACGTTGGATTCTTCGACCGCCGCGCCGTGCTGCGCCTGGGGCGATCTTCTGTATTTCTTCTTGCCCCTGGTTCCCGACAGGGTCGCCATAGTCGTCTTGAAACTCTTGGCAACTTCGGTTTTGTCGACCACCTTACGCGCTTTTTTGCGCCGCCGGTCTTTCTTGCGCTGTTTCTTTTCCAGTTTACGGACCAGTCCGGCCAGCGACGACTTCCCGTCCGATATCTGGATGCTGCCGATATTGGTTTTCTTGCGGACGGCCGCCTTGATCTGTTCCTGGTGCTCCATTTCTTTCTTGGCGACCTGTTTCTGCTCGGCGAATTTCTTGCGGATGGCCTCGGCCATGTCGTCGGTCACGACCGACATGTGAGATTTGGGCTGGAAGTTGAGCTCCTGCAGAATAGCCACCATGGCGTTGGACGATAGCTTGTATTGCTTGGCCAGTTCATATATTCTCTTTTTTGCCATCTGCCGCTCACCTCCTAACAATCACTATCGTGCAGTCATTCGGACTGCGCCTTGTCCTCTGTTTCGATTTCGGTCGGTTCCGCCGTCTCAGTCGCTTCGGCCTCTCCGGCTTCTTCTTCCCCGGCCGGGACCTCCTCGGCCTCGGTCTCTTCGGAGGCGGCTTCTTCCTCATCCTCGAAGACGTCCTCCTCCGTCAGCTTTTCTTCTTCTTCACTTTCGACCGCCAGTTCGGCCTCCTCGGCTTTCTTTCGCTCGTACTCGGCCTCCAGCTCGGCCACGTAATTCTTGGCTCTTTCCACGAGCGTCTCGGCGGTCTTCTGTCCCAGGCCCTCAATCTTGATGAGGTTCTCTATCGAGGCCTGGGCCAGCCGCTGTATCGAGCCGATATCAGCCGCGGCCAGGCGCTCCTCAAGCTTGGCACCGATACCCTCGAGTTGCCCCACCGGAACGAGCAGCTCGGCCTCGCGTTTCTTGGCTTCGTTGTACTCCGTCTCCGACATTATATTGACTTTCCAGCCGGTCAACTTCGAAGCCAGGCGGGCATTCTGCCCGTTGCGGCCGATGGCCAGGGACAGTTTCTCGTCCTCGACGGCCACCGTCATCTTCTTCTCCAGGTCGTAGACATCAATATAGACAACCCGGGCCGGGGCCAGCGCCCGAGTGACGAACACTTCCGGATTGGATGAAAACGGGACGATGTCGATTCTTTCGTTGTTCAGCTCGCGGACAATCGACTGCACCCGGACGCCTTTGATTCCGACGCAGGCGCCCACCGGGTCGATCCGGTCATCGGACGAGTAGACGGCGATCTTGGCGCGTTCGCCGGGTTCGCGCGCGATGGCTTTGATTTCGATAACCCGCTCGTAGATTTCCGGCACCTCCAGAGCGAACAGGGCGCTGAGGAAATCGTTGTTGACCCGGGACAGCACGATCTGCGGGCCTTTCATGGATTTCTGCACGTCGAGGATGAAAGACCTGATGCGGTCGCCCTGGCGGAACTTCTCCCGGGGAATCTGTTCTTTGATGGGCAGGATACCCTCGCCGCGGCCCAGGTTTACGATGACGTTGCCTTTATCGATCTGCTGTACCACACCGGACACCAGGCTGCCGACCTTGTCGATGTATTCTTCGTAGATCCGGTCACGCTCCGCCTCGCGGACCTTCTGAATCAGTATCTGTTTGGCGGTCATGATGGCGTTGCGGCCGAATTCGACCTCGTAATCGATATACTCATCGATTTCATCGCCGACCTCGGCGTCCGGGTCGATCTCCTGCGCCTCTTTGAGGGATATTTCGATATTGGGATCGGCGACATCCTTAACCACCCGCTTGGTGATCATCATCAGCAGCTCGTTGTTCTTGCGGTCGAACTTGAAGCTGATGTTGTCGGTGAACGCATACTTTTTCTTGGCCGCGGCCAGCAAACTGCCTTTGAGCGTTTCCAGGACGGCATCGAACTCTATATTCTTCTCGCGGGCTATCAGCGTCATCGCCTCAATCATGTCGAACGGCATTTATACCCTCACCGTTAAAAGATTATCTTTGCTCTTGCGATCTCTCGCACGTTTACCGTAAACTCCCCGTTTTCATTTCTAAACTCGATATCATCGTCGGTCAGGCCGATTATCTCGGCGGTGAGCTTCTCGCGACACTCGTCGGCGAACTCCAGTCGCACCGTTTCGCCTATCCTGTAGCGGAAATCCCGGGAGGTCTTAAGCGGCCGGTCGAGCCCCGGTGACGACACCTCTAAGGTATAACGGGACGGGAACAGATCGGTTCCGGCGATAAGGTCACCGACCAGCCGCGAGATGCGGGCGCATTCGTCGATGGTGGTGCCGTGCTCGGAATACACGAACAACCTGAGAGTGGTGCTTTTTGTGTACTTCGAAATGACCACTTCGGCCAGTTCGCATCCTTCAGCCAGCAGCGGTTTTTCCACCAGGGCAATAATTTTGTCTTTCAACTCGTCAGTCATTACAAACCATAAACTAAAGAGTGGGCACAGCCCACTCGAACCTAACAAGATACTTCAAACGCCCCCCCTTTGCAAGCGATTTGTAATCAGTTAAGCCGTTGGGCCACTTCCTCTACGGCCCCCACCACCGAGTCAACAGCGACCAATTCGACCTTATCTTCGGCTCGCGCCTTTATCTCTACCTTCCCTTTGGCCAAGGACTTATCCCCAATGGTGATACGTATCGGCATGCCGATAAGGTCGGCATCGTTGAACTTTACCCCCGGTCTTTCCGCCCGGTCGTCCATGAGCACGTCTATCCCGGCCTCGGTCAGGGCCGTGTAAATCTTTTCGGCGGCCGCCACCTGGCCCTCGTTTTCCATACTGAGCGGAATCAACTCGACCAGATACGGCGCTATACTCCTGGGCCATATTATGCCCTTGTCGTCGTAATATTTCTCCAGCGCCGCCTGGGGGGTCCGGGTGATCCCGATGCCGTAGGAGCCCATTATAATCGGGTGTTCCTTGCCTTCGGCGTCAAGGAACTTGGCGCCCAGCGACAGGGAGTATTTCGTGCCCAGCTGGAAGGTGTTGCCAACCTCGATACCGCTTTTGCTGTCCAGGTTGGCGTTGCACATCGGGCAGCCGTCGCCGCCGCGGGCCATGCTGAGGTCTATGACCTTTGTCGCCTTGAAATCGCGGTCGAGGTTTACATTGACGATATGTTTCTGGTCGGCGTTGGCCCCGACAATGAAATTCGAAAGTTTGGTCACCAGCGGGTCCACGTAGAGCGGGACGTCTTTCAGCCCCACCGGGCCGGCGAAACCGACCGGCGCGCCGGTGTACTCCTCGATCTGTCCCGGCGTGGCCAGTTCCAGTTGTATGGCGCCCACGGCGTTTTTCAGCTTGATTTCGTTTACGTCGCGGTCGCCGCGCACCAGTGTCGCCACCGGTTTGTCATCGGCCATATAAATAAGCGTCTTGACCAGCTCGTGCGGTTTGACTTTCAGAAACGCCGTTACCTCTTCAATCGTGGCCGCGCCCGGGGTGTCCACGGTTTCGAGTGGTTTGGGTTTTTCGGGCTTGCCGATCTTCACCGTATCCCGGAAGGCGGCCTTTTCGGCGTTGGCGGCGTAACCGCACTTGTCGCAGATGAGAATCGTCTCCTCTCCCCCGTTGGTATCGACCAGCAGCATGAACTCGTGAGCCGCCTTACCGCCCATGGCGCCGGTATCCGACTCGACCTTGACCGTATCCAGCCCTGCCCGCTTGAAAATCGTGTAGTAAGCATCGACCATCTTCTGGTACGAACGGTCGAACGACTCCTGGGTGGCGTCGAACGTGTAAGCATCCTTCATGATAAACTCACGCCCGCGCATGAGGCCAAACCGGGGACGGATCTCGTCGCGAAACTTCACCTGGATCTGGTACAGGTTCATGGGCAGCTGGCGGTAGCTTTTCACTTCGCCCTTGATAAGCGTGGTGACGGTCTCCTCGTGGGTGCCGCACATGACGAACTCGTGCTCGTGGCGGTCTTTCATACGCATCTGTTCCTTGCCGACACTCTGGTACCGTCCGGTGGCCTGCCAGATCTCGGCCGGGCAGAGAACCGACATGTGTATCTCCAGGGCACCCGCCCGGTTCATTTCCTCGCGGACGATATTGGCAAACTTCTCGATAACGCGCTGCATCAGGGGCAGGTACAGGTAGATGCCGGACGCGAGCTTGCGAATATACCCCCCGCGAAGCAAGAGCTGGTGCGAGATGAGTTCGGCTTCGGTCTGTTTCTGGCGAAGGGTCGGTATGTAGGTCTGCGTCCAGCGCATCATCTTATTCCTTATGGTGCAACAAGTTATCCCAAGCCCGCCAAAGGCTTGCCTTCTTTCGACAAGATGTTAAAATAGTCAATCTGGGCGTTTATGCAACTAAAAGATACAGGCGCAGCCTGTCTTGGGTGGGCGTCACGGACCTGCCGA
>CP070777.1:463452-480995 GCA_020346225.1 Candidatus Zixiibacteriota bacterium
GTCATCGGGATTGAGAAGCCGCATGACGATGATGGTACTGGCCCAGGTAATGAGCTGGGTGGCGGCCTTGCCACCGACGCTCCACTTCAGACCGCTGAGTACCTTGCCCTTTAGCTCCGCCACGGATACCTCCCGTGGCGCCTGAACTCAGGTGCCGCCATCATACACAACGACGGCCTGTTTGAGATCAAACTGCTGGACATTGTATGGACCTGCTTACCCAAGGGAAAAACAAAGTGAATATACGCGTCTGAAACGAGTTTAGGCAAGAATCGGTTTTGGGAAAGCCTTAATATCCAAGGCCGGCTGTGTCAGGCCAGCCCCAGTACATGCCTGACGGCCTTGCCGGCGAAGCGCCTCAGCTTTAGGTACATGGCGGCGACGAAAGGACCGGGGTCATCACGGCGCAGGCGCATGTAGGCCTTGTGGCCCTGCCGGTCCTTTAACCATTGAGCGAGGGTAAGCCTGCCCGAGCGATAATACTGCCAGGCCGCTTTCCTCTCGGCGGAACCGTCAATGAGCTTGCACCGCACCAGCGTCGAGTAGGTCGGGAAGTACTTATTATCCAGGGTGTCCCAGTAGGCTATGGCCGGTATGTTCTGCCCGTTGAGAACGGCAATCTCGTTCTGGTAGTTGGTCCGTCCCACGGTGGGTTCCATGATCACCGGTTCATCGGAATTGGCTCTCATTTTATATTCTATGGAGCCCAGGCCTCGATAACCGACTTTCCGGAAGATCGTGTCGGTCAGATCGATTATCTTTTCCGCCCACGGCCGGGGGGCCGGTGCCGCTATGGCCGTGTTGCCGCATTCGATCGGCCACTGCCTGAGTTTCCGTCCCGCAAACAGCGCCAGAGGCTTACTCTGCCGGTCGTAATATGTCAGGCAGTAGGCCACTCGCTCGTCGCCTCCTTCGATCCATTCCTGAATAACTACCTCTTCTTCCCACTGCGCGACCATGTCATAGACTCTGAGAAGTTCCTCGGTGCTGAAAATCTTGAACGCCTTTCTGGGCGACTTCTGCCGGAAGACACTGTTTTTGACCGCCGGCTTGAGAATACACGGGTAGACTATTTCACTCAGGTGCGAGATAAGCTCGGCCCGGCTGCAGATAAACCAGGTCAGCGGCAGCGGCCAGCCTTCTTCCAGAGCCAGTCGGGTGAACTGCTGCTTGTCCATAAGAAGATTCACGGTTTCCTGGTCCGGCAGGTTGATATGGAAATAACGGCTCAGTTCCTCTCGTGCCTCCGAAATCCAGAGCACCGGTTCATCTTTGGTGATCAGTATGGGAGCCTTCTGACCCAGGGTTTGACCCATCCGCGAGAGATCGTCGATAACGGCCTCTTTCTCCCAGGATGTTGCGTGGATGACCCGGCAGGCGTTGGTGCGGCATGCGGGATTGCGCCATGGGGTGGCAAACCCGACGCATGGGATATTGAGTCTGGCCAGCGGCCGGGCCACTCCCAGACCATTCTCTTCCATCCCGATGATCACCGCCGGAGGAAAACCTTTTTCGTTGGACATTTCCAGCCCCCTGAAAGCCCTCTTTTTAAGTACTCAAACCGACGAATTACCGACCGACGCGGCTCGGAAATTCGGCATACTGTTAACGTTCAGAGCAATCCGTCACTCTTTCTCTTCGGCCTCCCTGATCGTCCTCTCGAGTATATTCGAATCTATAAAGAACTTGCTGACCCAGTTGAGGTACTCATATGGGCCGTAGCCGCCGTACTCCCGGCCGGTGTACCCGCTGGAGATCGGGAAGGACCCCTTAATGGCGCCCCGAGTTTCCAGCGGCCCCGCAACCTTCACAGTCCGCCGGACGTAACTGTTGGCGGCAAAGCCGGCGTCGCGATACCGTTTGTCTTTGGTGATTCGGTACAAATCCAGCCAGCAGTAGGCGATCTGCACGCTGCCCGTAAGGCAAACCCAGGATACCGCGCCGCGCCAGTTGGCGTCGAGCCGCCCCGGCAGGAAGCCGTCCTGCGGCCGAATGGCCGACAGGAGTCCGTCGGCAGTCTTGCGGCAAGCCTTCAGCAGGTTCTCGTCATCGGAGAAGTGATAGGCTTCCGTCAAACCTCGGAGCACGTACCCGAGGGTGTGTGTCAGGGGCGCCGATGGATAGCGGAGGCAGCAACAGTCGAACCAGCCGTTTTCGGCTTGCTTGGTCAGCGACCAGCGCACGTTGGCCATGGCCGCTTCTCCGTAACCCCGGCCCGGCTCAACTCGCTCGGCTTCGAGAAGACCCCAGGCTACATGGGTTTCATATGCTTTCTCTCCGGGGGCGGCAAACGGCGTGGGCTGACTTCGCCAGCAGCCGTCTTTATCCTGAGTCTGCACCAGCCAGTCGGCGGCCCGACGGAGCGGGTCGCGGTATTTATCCCCGAACGCCTTTACGCCCGCCGCCAGCCCCAGCAGGATCTGACCGGTGTTGAAAGTCACCGGTACAACCGGCTCGGAGTCGATTAGCCCGCCCTGAAAGCCCCCTCCGGGCAGCTGGATGGAAACCAGCCAGTCCAGCATGCGACGGGCACGTTCACGCAGGAACGTGTCGCCGGTAACATCCGAGCCGCGAAGCAACGTGGGGATAATGTATCCGGTTGTCTCTGGGTACGAGGCGCTCCATCCGGTGAGGAGGCTGTAATGACGGGCGACACCACCGTCGCAACTGGTAGAGCTGTCCTGCGCCCGGCCGAGCCAGGCGAGGCTCTCACTTATGGCGGCATCGATACCCGGATCGGTGCCCGGCAGGCCGCGGCGGTCGAGGCGATGTTCTGCCCGGGCCGCTCTGGGAAGCTCGATATAACTGCGCAGTGAACGTATAGGATCCAGTAAAGTGTTTAGCATTATTCGTCCCGTTACGGTCGGGTCGTGCGAAAGCTGTGTTGACAACCCGGCCTACTGTAAAAGACTCTATCTCTGGGCCCTCTGTGGCTGAGTGCCTGCTTTCTTGCCGGTCCAATGGGGCCAGAGCGGTCTGAAGAACTCCATGAACCGGCTGGCCGCCACCTCATTTCCGAGCTTGTTGGGGTGCGAATCACCCGGCGTTGGGCGACGGTACTCCGCTTTCAACATGCCGCTTTCATCAGCTAATACGCCGAACAGGTCGAATATCGCAAGATTCGAGAAGCCTGTATCTTTGGTATAAGCGGCCAGATACTCGCCCTGAAGCCAGGCGTTGAATTCCTTGGCTCTTCTGGCGTTTTCCGGCGTGGTCGATTCCGGAACCAGAGGTGGCGAGGTGACATAAATGTACAGCTTGTCGGGATAATCCTTCATGGTTTCAGCAAGACGTTCGAAAGCCGCCTTGTAGTTTGCTGTCGTTCTCTCGGTGCCGGAAGGATCGCCCGGAAGGGTACCGTCGGCCTGAATGTTGCTGTTGGGGAAGCAGGACTTGAACATGATGACATCGTTGGACAGGGAGCCGGAGTAATACCGGTTGGGATGGGCCTTGAAATCAAGGATCCGGTCCATGTCCGAGGCAAACTTGCCTGCCCAGTCGCCGATATCCGTCTTTTCGCCAATCTCGTCGCCGTAGGTGGCGCCTTTCACCAGAACACCCATCTCAAGCAGGCTGTCCCGAAGACCGCCCTCATAGAGGATTCCCCGGCCAACCGAGTGATGCAGAAAGATCATCCGATTAGAATACATGCGGTCGAGCGTTTCGGTCAGGTCCTCGACCACGTCATTGGCCCTTTCGAGTCGGTTTCGCTCCCGTTCGATAGCTCGCTTCGCCCCGAAATACTTGTATAAGACGGTCAGGCCGAGCGCGTTGCCGATAATCGAAATTACCAGAATGACTATGAGTAGCTTGCTCATTGATATAACTCCAAACCCATGAATATTGGTGCTTCGCAAGGAGAGGTCAGTTGCCCCTTGCCGCCCTTTTGCATTCTCAACTTTTGTTGCGAATCTGAAGCTGACCCTGCGTTTTCGAATACTCCAAAATAACCGGCATGATGAAGTTCTGCGAATCCTCTTCAAAAACGCCGCTCTGCTTCGCCTGTTCACCGCGACCCGGTTCTACCCATTCGTAGCCGGGTCCGATTTTATAGAACACCCTCGGCGGGCGTATTGTTCCTGCTCCCGTTGAGCCTCGACTGCCTGTCCCGGCCGGCAAAGGCGGCGCGGGTGCAGCACATATTTGTTGACTGCCGGGCCGCTTTCTTTATTTTCCGGGCGACAGGCAGCCGTCCGCACGGCGGCTGGGGATGCGGGCTTAGGAGACCTCGATCTGTGATAAGAATTCTCAAGCTATTCTGGTGGTCGATACGCAGGAAACCGGGTCGGTTTGCCGTCTGGCAGTTTCTCGTCAAGGACATCCCGGGAGAGTACGGGGTGGAGATTCGCAGGAGAATCTATCGCCGTTTTCTGGGACGTACCGGCAACAATATTGTGGTGCATCCCGATGTCAGGATAGTCGGCGGCGATAAGTTGTTCGTCGGGGATGACGTTCACCTCGGCGTCGGTAACATGCTTCAGGCCTCGGGCGAAATAGAACTCGGCGACCGGGTCGTTCTCGGACCGGGGGTGAAAATATGGTCGATTAATCATAAGTTCGACGATCCGACCAAGCACATCATGGAGCAGGGCTACGAATACAAGAAGGTTGTGATCGAGGAAGACTGCTGGATAGGCTCCAATGTTTTCATCATGCCCGGCGCCCGCATCGGCAGGGGTACGATCGTATCGGCGGGTGCCGTCGTCGGTGCCAAGCCCGTCTCGCCATACAAGATACTGGCCGGTAACCCGGCCCGCGTCATTGGCTCTCGCGTTGAGCAGCCTTTGGACGATTCCCCGTCGCCCCCTCCATCCTCACCGCCGTCGACTCCGGATGACTGAACCCTCGACGCAGACCCGTTCCCCCAAGTAAGTCTCCAAATCAATCGCGGCGGTATCTGCCCTTGAGGTGTTCAAGGCCGGACACATACTGCTTGAACCACTGTGGTTTTATCGGCAGGGCGAACCGGTGAATCCGGTAGAAATCATTTGTCTGTGTGGTAAGGTTGAAACCGGGCGTGGTGGTAAGGGCGGCGGTGTAACCGGTTTCTCGCAACGCCCTGATGGTATCGTCGTCGATGTCATCCTCCTCGCCGTTGGGGTAGGCGAAGATATCCGCCTTCCGCCCGAGCTTCTGCTCTATCAGGCGCTTTGGTTCGGCCAGTTCGGCCAGCCTCTGCCCGTACGGTATTCGTGTCATGATCGGGTGTGTAATGGAATGCGGGTAGAAATCGATCCCGTTTTGACTCATCTTGGTGATTTCATGCCATCCGAGCGGCTCGTATTCCCCTGTCGGCTGCCCGGAAATGTCCACCTCAAGCTCATCGACCAGCTTCGCGATGATATCCTCCTTGGCGTCGTTGGGAATCCGCTTACAGTGCTCGATGATCTGCTTGGCGACAAGCGACCTGTCCGGCTTCGAGCCGAGCGAGAAGCGGCCGAGGCCGCACGACCGCAGGTCTATCTCCGTGTGTTTTGTGCTCGCCAGGGCGAACTCGATTCGATTCCACCACAGAAACAACCTCTTCTCGATAAAATCACCGGTGAGGAAAACCGCCGCGGGAAACCCGTATTCTTTGAAGAGGGGGTAAGCGTTCAAATAGAAGTCGCGGTAACCGTCGTCCACGGTGAAGACTACCGTCTTGTAGGTCCGTCTCTTTTCGCGGAGGGCATCGAGGTAATCGGCCAGCGAGATGACATTATATCCGTTTTTTTGGAGATAAGCCAGGTACGCCGCCAGGCGGTCGGCCGAAATTTCCCGGCTGTCTCCGGGCAGACGGACCTGATGAAGCATGAAAACGGTAGCGGTGTCGGCCGTGAACCGGTTAAACCATGAATACAGATTCAGGGCGTCGATTCCGCTCAATAACAGAGATTTCAAAAGACCCTCCGCTTATAGAAGCCCTGCGTTTTACCTCGCGCCGCACGGCGCCGGACATTTCAATAATGTGATGCAAGCTCTTACGGTCAAGCCTTTTGGCTTACCGATGACAGGCACGCCACCTGCCGCCCGCTACATGCTGTAAAGGTCCGGCTCATACGGCGGCGGTTCGGGCGCGTGTCTTCTTTTGACGTGCTCGGCCATGATATCTGCGGCGAGACGGTGACCGGTGGCTGTCCAGTGACGGTCTCTCTTGAAATACAGGCGTTGGTTCTGCTCTTCGAGAGTTTCAGCCTCTCTTCTGAAACGCGAAGTGGGATCGACAAAATCGATGTCGTTTCTTGCGCAGATAGACTCCAACTCCATACAGACCTGATCTATGCTCCACTGGTCCTCAATCAGGAAATAGCGAGCCACGGTGGCTTCCCACTCGGAACGGTCGATCGCCGCCGAAATGGGCACGTAAAAAACCATAAGCTCGCTGCCGGCGGCTTCAACTCTTTGCTTCAGCCTGCCGATAACGGCTTCGGTCACCCGCCACGCCTCTTTGACCTCGGGGCTGTAATCCTTCTGCCATACCAGCAGTTCATCCGGCACTCGCTCACTTGCTTCCGACTCATCGAGCTTCTTCGCAAAACCCAGTTTGACGGCGAGCTTATGAAGATTATAATTGTTGAGGAGAACGTTTCGGGTGGTGGCGTAAAGCCGGCTATGGTCATTTAGCCAACCGCGAACCCTCTGAGAAAGACTACCATAATAGACGGTGTCAGCCTCAGCCACTGTCGTGTCCGGCGGCGGGACCGGTATGTTGGTCAAAACGAGGTCTTTGTCCCGGACGACAAACACCGGTTTGTATCCGCGCCAGGCCCGGTCACGATTGTTGTACAGGACGTCGTTGGCATAGAACATCAGGATAGTAAGATCGGGATGGTATTTATAACCATCCTGCTCGAAGTATAAAAGCTCCTGATCGGTGCTGTAACCACCGGTGCCGGCGTTGACCACCGTGTAACGCTTCTGCCCGGAGTCGTTAAGCCTGCGTCTGAGCACTTCAGTGAAAAGCTCGTCGAACTCGACAGTATAACCCTCTACGAATGAGTCTCCCAAAACCAGGACGCGGTACTCTGAGCTGTCTTTGGCGTATGGGTATTCCGGACCGCGCAGCCCTTTAGAGTTGATGCTCTCGGTAATCTCGTATTCGCTCGTAACATGTTTGGCCGTCTTACCGGGAATCTTGCGCCAGCCCAGCGTCGGGTCATATTCCACGAAGAGGCTCTGGTGGTGCCGCTCAAAAGGAGGCGGGGCCAAAACCCGCAGAAACATCTCTCCCAGGCCCCCCGCCATAATAAGAGAGCTACCCAGAAGGGAGAGGTTAATGAGTAGATTCTTCAGCTTTCTCTTCATCTCTGTGGACCCTGTTTCTTTATGTCAGGTTGTTCCAACGCATTCTTGAGCCAATAAGTTCCCGCATTATGAAACGGATCGGGATCAGGCACAAAAAAAGGGGACAGGCGGTGTGCCTGTCCCCGGCTAAGCTACCGTTTACCAGCTACTTCAGTAATACCATTTTCTTGCTGTCGAGGAAGTTCTCGGCCTGTAGGCGATAGAAGTACACACCGGTAGCCGCGCTTTGTCCTGCAGAGGTTGTCCCGTCCCAGCGGGCGGCGTGATTTCCGGCCGGCAGTTGTCGGTCGACCAGGGTAGTAATTTTCTGCCCCAGGGCGTTGAAGATTTCAAGTCTTACGTTGCAATCGGCTGCAAGAGAGAAATGTATCTCGGTCTCCGGGTTGAACGGATTGGGGTAATTCTGTGAGAGAGCGAATTCGGTCGGCAGCGCGTCTTCGTCGTCAACGTCCGAAATAATCGAGTAATAGGCCACAGCCGAGTCAATATTGGAGATCGGCGCCGGGTTGCCGGCCTCATCGAAAGCCTTCAGGGCCACATAGTACATCTGACCGGGCTCCAGTTCGCACAGCGTGAATGCCTGAGCGTCGCCTCCAGCCAGAGGGGACGGGGGGCTGGGGCAGGCCGCGCAGGAATCCCAGTTCTGCGGCGAGATCATGTTGAGCGAGTACCTGATTTCATAATGGTGGGCCGTTCCGAACAATCCGTCATCGCCGGGAGCGGTCCAGCTGAGATCAATCTCGCCATCGTTGTCGCCCGAAGCCACCTCGAGGTCTTCGACAGCCGACGGCGGCGTTTCGTCGCCGCTGGTGGACGTGGTAACGACATTGGAAAGGCCTGACCAG
The DNA here is from genome assembly GCA_020346225.1 of Candidatus Zixiibacteriota bacterium. Taxonomy (GTDB): domain Bacteria; phylum Zixibacteria; class MSB-5A5; order GN15; family FEB-12. The sequence goes on from CP070777.1 coordinate 471,582, forward strand.
TTGGGCACCTCGTCAGCCGTCTTGATGGCGAAGTAGTACACGGTGCTCTCGTTTAGATCGGCCACGGTGCAGCTTTCGGGAGTTCCGGCGGGACCGGGAACCGGTTCGTTATCTACCTGCAGTGCCGAATCCCAGTTAGCTTCGGTAATCATGGCCGACCAGTAGCGAATATCGTAGGCGGCCGCGGTCCCGGAATCGCCGTCGTCGCCGGGAGCCGTCCAGCCGAGTAGCACCGAGTAGCGAAGACTCTCCAGCACCTGCAGATCGGCAATGTTGCCTGGGGCTTCCTGTTCCGGTTCTGTCGTAATGGTTGCCACGTTTGACAGCGGCGACCAGTTAGGCACTTCGTCGGCCGTCTTGACGGCGAAGTAATAGGTCGTGGACGGATCAAGGCCGGTGACGGTAAGTGTTTCTGCGGAACCGGCCGGCTGCGGCGCCGGCTCTCCTGCCACCTGCGTGGCCTGATCCCAGTTGGCATCGGTTATATAGCTTGTCGAATACCGCACGTCGTAAACGGTAGCCGTCCCGACACCGCCGTCGTCGCCGGGGGCCGTCCAGCTCAGAGTGACCGAATTGGGTGTGGCGCCCGGCGCCGTTAGACTGGCGTGTACACAGGGCGTGTAAAGGATGATCGTCGCAGCAGCAATCTGGGCCAGTCGCACTGCGCGGGTGAGAAGGCGGGTTGTGTGACGAAGACTGTCCATCGCTTGCTCCCGTAGAGGTCGTTTTGTACGTTTCGAAATGAAATGCCAAGCAAACGGAGCACCCATTCCAGCACCATTCTCGCAACCCTTTCTCCCTCAGCACATTGGGAGCCTCTGTCTTGCGCCGCAAAGTGTTACCAGCCGCCTATAGTCTGTTTAGTTTTTGGATTGTGCTCAGTAGTTCAACAGGTGTAAATCCATTCCCAAGGGTTGTCGCATTCCAGTGGCGCACTCGTTTCCTGTGTCGACTCCGCATCGCTCCTTTTCGATGCGGACATTGTGCGTATTTAGTGCGTAGCGCCGGTGTGACGGGTGCCAAGGGGAACTCAAAATGATCGAGCGGCGTTAAGAAGGCAGTCGCTTCGGTTGAACCGACGACCGATTGAAGTCACCAACTCAAAGATGCTTCCGAAGTGCCGCCGGGTTGTCGTGATTCAAACAGCAGGTTTTGTATCGCGCTGCACGTCCCGGCTGAGATGACTTCGCATCGCACGGGGTTGAATTGACTCTTTAAATCAGGTGTTAAGCGCGTAAGCCAGGTGTATCCGGACGATTTCAAAAGCCGCATCGATAAAGGGCGGGCGCGGTCTCTCAACGATGCTCCCATTCGCTCCGGGCCGGTGGTCTACTGGATGAGCCGCGACCAGCGTGTTCGTGACAACTGGGCTCTGCTGTACGCCCAGGATCTGGCAGTTCATCTTAAGCGGCCGCTGGCCGTTGTGTTCAACCTTGTTCCGGAGTTTCTGGGAGCCACCCTTAGGCAGTATGCCTTTATGCTGGCCGGGCTGCGGCAGGTTGCCGACGAACTTGAACGCTATGATATTCCGTTTATTCTGACAATCGGTCGGCCCGAACGCACGTTGCCTCAGCTGGCGCGCGATACGGATATCGCCGGTCTCGTCACGGACTTCTCGCCGCTGCGGCTGAGCCGCCGGTGGAAGACGGCTGTCGTGGATAAACTCGATCTGCCGGTGCACGAAGTCGATGCTCACAACATCGTCCCCTGCTGGATCGGTTCTCCCAAACTCGAATATGCCGCCTACACCTTCCGGCCCAGGATCACCCGTCTGTTGTCCGAGTTCCTCAAGGAGTTTCCGAAACCTCGCCGACATCCCGTCCCGTGGAGAGGCGCAACGTCACGGCCCGACTTCGAGAACGCCATGGAAACGCTGCGTGTGGATCGGTCGGTCGAGGAAGTACCTCACGTGGAACCCGGAGAAAATGCCGCCCGGAGGGTGCTTCGGCGCTTCATAAAGACGCAACTGCCTTCCTATGCCGGACTCCGCAATGACCCCACTCGCGGGGTTCAGTCGCAGCTGTCTCCTTACCTGCACTTTGGTCAGATAGCACCGCAACGAGTGGCGTTGGAGGTGTCGAAGCACGCCGAGGATATCAGGTCGCAGGAAGCCTTTCTGGAGGAACTGATTGTGCGCCGGGAACTGGCGGAAAACTTCTGTTACTACAACGAAAGCTACGATTCATTCCAGGGCTTTCCCGATTGGGCCCGAAAGACCCTTGACGTCCACCGCACCGATCCGCGCCAACACCTCTATGACCCGGACGAACTGGAGAACGCGGCCACCCACGATATGCTGTGGAACGCCGCACAGATGGAAATGGCCCGGGCGGGGAAGATGCACGGATACATGCGCATGTACTGGGCCAAGAAGATACTCGAGTGGAGCCCGTCTCCGGAAATCGCTTTGGAAACAGCCATATATCTGAACGACCGCTATCAACTCGACGGCCGCGACCCCAACGGTTATGCTGGTATCGCCTGGAGCATTGGCGGGGTGCACGACCGTCCCTGGTTTGAACGGGACATATTCGGGAAGATTCGATACATGAGCTATGAGGGCTGCCGCCGCAAGTTCGATGTGCAGGGCTATATCCTGAAAGTGGACAGCCTCATTTGATGAAACGGGCCGTATCGATCGACCATCTGCCCGTTTTAGCCTTGACAAAACAGACCGGGCGGCCGCAATTTCCTCATGTAAAACTCCGTAAATTGAAAGCGGAATCATGTTTCCAAGCTCCGTGCCGGCAGCGTGATTTCCATGATTCCGGATGTAATGTTGGAGGGTTAACTATGGCGCGGCTCGTGAAAAGAGCCAAGAAAAAGCTCGGCCTGAAGCCGGGCGCCGTCGTTTACGTCGGCGAACACCGGGAAGAACCGGTGGAAATAAGCATTATCGACTACGACCAGACCAACTATACTGACAAGACAACCGAGCGAGTTGAGGACTGCTTTTCATTCAAAGACAGTCCTACCGTATCATGGATTAATCTCAGCGGCATTCATGATATTGGCCTCGTCGAGAAGCTGGGCAGTCACTTTGATTTGCATCCCCTGATTCTCGAAGACATCGTCAACACCGGTCACCGGCCGAAGCTTGAGGAATCCGAGAAGTTCATCTTGGTGATGCTCAAAATGCTCTACCTGAAACCGGAAAACCACGACATTCTCTCTGAACAGATCAGCCTCATCTTCGGCAACAACTTTGTCATCTCCTTTCAGGAGAAACGGGGTGACGTTTTTCAGCCGGTGCGGGAGCGCATAAAAAAGACAGTGCCGAGGGTGCGGTTTATGACAGCCGATTACCTTGCTTACGCTCTGATCGATGCGATAGTGGATCATTACTTTGTCGTTCTGGAAAGCATCGGTGAAAGGGTCGAAGCTCTCGAAGAGGAGTTGGTCGCCAATCCCGTCTCGGCCCACCTGGACACCATTCATCGCCTCAAGCGTGAACTCGTCTTCATACGCCGGGCGGTGTGGCCGCTGCGAGAGGTAATAGGAGGCCTTGACCGGATGGAAAGCGGTCTGATTCAGAGCTCGACCAAAATGTATTTGCGCGATTTATACGAACACGCCATCCAGGTGATCGACACGGTAGAAACCTTTCGCGACATGGTGTCGGGGCTGCTGGACATCTATCTCTCCAGCGTCAGCAACCGCATGAATGAGGTGATGAAAGTCCTGACTATAATTGCTACCATCTTCATCCCCCTGGGCTTTCTGGCCGGCGTCTACGGTATGAACTTCGATACTTCCGCCAGCCCCTTCAACCTTCCCGAATTGGGGTTTGAGTATGGCTACCCGCTGTTCTGGCTGGCCGTTCTGATAGTTGGCGGCGGTCTGTTCATTTTCTTCCGCCGCAAACGTTGGCTGTAGTTTGGCGGTAGCACTGTAATAGAGAGGAGAACCAATGGACCTGCAGAATATTCTGGACCGTGCGGTAGCGTGGCTGTCGTCAAGCGGCCTGAGGGTTCTGCTGATAATTGTGCTGGCCTTCGTGGCCCTGAGAGTGGCCCGCCTGCTGTCACAACGCATCCTGGCCCCGCTTATCAAGGGAGAACTCGAGGAAGAAGCCCGGAAAAGGGCGCAGACTTTAAACTCACTTATCAGACACATACTTACGGTCGTGATAGGGGCGGTTGCCCTGATGATGATTCTCGGTGAATTCGGAGTCGAGATCGGCCCGATTCTGGCCGCCGCCGGTATCGTCGGACTGGCTGTCGGCTTCGGCGCGCAGAACCTGGTGCAGGACATCATTAGCGGCTTTTTCATCCTCCTGGATGATTCCATTCGGGTCGGTGATGTTGTCGACATCTCGGGCAAAGGCGGGGTCGTCGAACGCGTAACTTTGCGGGTGACCGTCCTGCGCGATCTGGCCGGCAATGTCCACTATGTGCGAAACGGTCAGATCGATGTTGTCACCAACATGACCAAGGAATTCTCGCACTATGTCTTCGATATAGGCGTGGGCTACCGCGAGGATGTCGATGAAGTCATCGATATAATCAAGGGCGTTGACGAGGACCTGAGAAGTGATGCGGAGTTCAAGGACGATATTCTGGAGCCGATTGAAGTGTTCGGTCTCGACCAGTTCGCGGATTCGGCCATCATTGTCAAAGCTCGAACCAAAACGCGGCCCATCAAGCAGTGGCGAATTGGCCGGGAGTTCAACCGGCGGCTCAAAAAGAAATTCGACGAAAGGAACATCGAGATTCCCTTCCCCCATGTGACTCTGTATATGGGTGAAGATAAGAAGGGATTGTCGCCGCCGCTCCATGTCAGGACGCGGCCGGAGTAATTTGCCGAAGCGGCGCACCGGCAGGCCCCGACCTTGAATCCTGTGACGGGCGAACCTGCGAGATATGAACAGTGATGAAGCTCTTCGAACGAATCCGGAACCTTAAATGCCGGCGCTGGTGCTGGGAGTTCCTCAAGCACTATGTCGGCGGGCTGTACTATCGGGTTGAAGAGCATCACGTATTTCTGCTCTCGGGCGGACTCGCCTTTTCCATGTTTGTCAGTATCGTTCCGCTGGTTCTGATAGTCTTTTACGTTCTGGGCCGCATACTCGAGAATCCGTCACTTGCCGCCGAGATAAGCACCTTCATTGAGCGCATGATTCCCTATGAGAACTACGCCGAATTCGTCAAGAGTCTCCTCTTCTCCCGCGTCGACGACTTCCGCCAGTACAAGAACGTGGCGGGTATAATCGGCCTTGCCGGTCTTCTGTTTGCGGCCAGCACACTGTTCAGCAGCATGCGGACCGTTCTGGACAAGGTGTACAGAGTCGGCGATGATGCCTCGATTCTGGTCGGCAAGCTGCGTGATTTCGGGCTGGTTCTTCTGGTGCTTGTCTATTTTGTGATTTCGACGACGGTCCTGTCGATGTGGGAGGTGGTCAAGGAGCTGGCCGAAAGAATCGAGTTTCTCCAGAACCTTCGCTTCGGCATGCTGGAAGACTTTGTTATCGGCGTAGTATCCTTCGTGCTTGTTTTCATGGCTTTCGTTGTCATCTACTACGCCGTGCCGTATCGTAAACCCCCGAAGAAGACGATACTGGTGAGTGCCCTGTGCGCGGCCGTGCTCTGGGAGCTGGCCAAACAGGTATTCGGGTACTACATCACCCACTTTGTCATGCTCAAGAGGGTCTACGGTACCTATGCCTTGCTGATAGTGGTCGCCTTCTGGGTTTACTATACCTCTATCGCTTTTGTGATCGGGGCCGAACTCGGCCAGCTCTTCCGCGAGCGCTCGTCGGCCAGGCGCGCCGCAGCCCTGGCTGCGCCGGACGTCGATTCCGGCTGACACTGGACTAATCGAGGGGAAACCTATGGAGATACTTGAGAAGTTTTTTCAGGGCATCGAGTCACTGATTCCGACGGCGGCCGCTGTTGTCGGTGCCGTCGTGGTCGTTTCGGTTATCCGTTATGTGCTTGAGAAGCGCTATGCCGGTGCGCCCGGACACAAATTCAGGCTGCAGATGGTCACGATGGTCCTGTCGCTGGTCGGGTTGCTGGTCGTGATCATCGTTTTGCCGGTCTCGGAATCACTCCGCGGCCGGCTTCTGAGCCTGCTGGGGATCCTGCTCAGCGCCGCCATCGCGCTGTCGTCCACCACCTTCATCGGCAACATCATGGCCGGGCTGATGCTGCGGGCGGTGCGAGGCTTCCGACCGGGCGACTTTATCCGCGTCGGCGACAATTTCGGGCGCGTCTCCGAGCAGAGCCTGTTCCACGTCGAAATACAGACGGAGGACCGCGACCTTACCACCATGCCGAACCTCTATCTCGTTACCAACCCCGTCAAGGTCATCCGGACATCCGGGACGATCGTCTCAGCTGACGTTTCTCTGGGATACGATGTGCCGCGCACCAGGATAGAGCAACTGCTGGTTCGCGCCGCCGCGGAAGTGCCGCTGAAGGATCCGTTTGTGCTCATACTGGAACTGGGCGATTTCTCCGTAACCTACCGCGTATCGGGACTGCTCGAAGAGGTCAAGCATATCCTGTCCACCCGCTCCCGACTTCGCGAACTCGTCCTTGATCACCTGCATCGGGCCGGCGTGGAAATAGTTTCGCCGACTTTCATGAACACCCGCTCCCTGGCCGAGGCGAGACGGTTTATTCCCCCGGAGGTGGAGCCGAAGGCCGCCGCGTCGCCGCCCGAAAAACCGGCCCCGGAGAAAGTGGTCTTCGACAAGGCCGAGCAGGCCGAGTCGCTCGAGAAGCTGCGCGAGAGGTTCGAATCGATGGGCAAAGATATTGCAGCTCTCAAGGAAAATATCGGCGCATCGACTGATCCCGGGGCGCGCGAAGAGCTGGCCGGGCGGCTGGAACGACTCGAGAAAACACGCCAGACTCTCGCCGACGTGATCAAGCAAAGAGAAGAAGAGCAAGACTCGTGAACTGACGTGGCTGGCAGAGCGGGGCTGCCTGAAAACCCGGTCTACAAATGTCAGGGTTTTCGCTTGACAGGGAGGTAATACGAAGTAATAATTGCCTGTAGAAGTACGTAACGCGTATTGTTGAGGGGCGCGGTTTGTAATGAAGAAGAAATCCGAGATAGTCACTTTCAAGGTGGATCAAAGCCTTCTCGAGGCTATGCAGGGCATTCCCAACCGTTCCAGTTTCATCAGGTCGGCGGTGCTGGCGGCGCTGGACAGCACCTGCCCGCTCTGCGCCGGGACGGGAATCCTCACGCCCAAGCAACAGGGCCACTGGGACGGTTTTCGCGAGTCCCACGCCGTGGAAGAATGCTCTGATTGTCATGAACGACACCTGGTCTGCTCCCATGAGAAAGCGGGCAACGATCGTGAAAATGACTCGTGAGCAGGCCGGTCGCTTTCGGCGTCTTCCGGCGGCGATTGTCTGCACGGCATCTCTGTTGGCCGGTGCGTTGGCGTCGCACGCGGCCGGTATCGACTGTTTCGCGAGCATCCCGCCCCAGGCTTATTTTGTCGAGCAGGTCGGTGGCTCGCTGGTGAATGTGGAAATACTCGTTGCGGCCGGACAGTCGCCCGCCACGTATGAGCCGACGCCGCAGCAGTTGACGCGGCTGGCCAATGCCGATGTTTTGTTTACTACCGGCGTCCCGTTTGAAAGCCGACTGCTCAGGAAGATAGCGGCGGACTTTCAGACTCTCAAAATCGTGGCAACGCAGGCCGGCATTACTCTCAAAGCCATTGATCGCCACCACAGCGAGGGCCACGCCCACGAGGAGATCTTTGACCCTCACGTCTGGCTCGACCCGGCTCTGGCCGAAATTCAGGCGGCCAATATATGTGCGGCACTGATCGAAATCGATCCGTCGAACCGCCCGGTGTTCGAGCGCAACCTCGATGACTTCACCCGTCGGCTGGACTCGGTGGACACGGTCGTAAGACAGATGCTCGCGCCGGTTCGCGGGCGGGCCATTTATGTCTTCCACCCGGCCTACGGCTACTTCTGCGACGCCTACGGTCTTGTACAGGCGGCGATCGAGGCCGGCGGGAAAGAACCGTCGGCACGTCAACTGGCCGAACTGGTCGAGCGAGCAGAGCGCGACAGCGTCAGCGTCATATTCATTCAGCCGCAGTTTTCCCAGAGGCAGGCCGAATCGGTCGGCCGGGCCATCGGGGCCGGCGTGCAGACGCTTGATCCCCTTTCGGGCGATTATCTGAACAATCTCGTCGACATGGCGACCAGCATTGCCTCGGCACTGGGTGTGCCGCCCGCCGGGGGAGAGGCAAAGCGATGATGGGCGCCGTATATTCTGGAGAGTGCCATGGCGACTGATGCAGTCATAAGCATAAAGGACGTATGCTTCTCGTATAATTCCCGGCCGGTGCTCGAGGGTGTGACGCTTTCGGTTGCCGAGAAGCAGTTCGTCTGGATAGTCGGTCCCAACGGCGGCGGCAAGACGACACTGGTGAAGCTGGTGCTGGGACTTTTGCAGCCGAAGTCGGGCACGATTGAAATATTCGGGCAAAGCCCGGTCGCCGCGCGTACGCGGATCGGCTATATGCCCCAGCAGGCGCAGCTTGACCATCGTTTTCCCGTCACGGTGATGGACGTCACCATGATGGGCCGTCTCAACGGCGGTCTGCAAACCGGCGCCGGCTCGGCGTCGGACAAACGCATCGCCGAAGAGGCGCTTCAGCTGGTGGGGCTGGAGTCGATGGCGCGCGTACCGCTTAAGGAACTCTCCGGCGGGCAGCAGCGACGGCTTCTTATCGCGCGAGCTCTGGCCTGTCAGCCGGATTTGCTGGTTCTCGATGAACCGACGGCCAACCTCGACCGAAAAGCCGAACGCGAGCTGTTCGGGCTTCTGAAGAAGCTGAACCAGCGGCTGACGATTATCATGGTTTCCCATGACCCCGCCTTCGTTTCGGATTTCGTCGAGCAGGTCGTCTGCGTCAACCGCACGGTCGCCGTTCATCCCACCACCGACCGGCACCGGGAGTACATCGACGAGCTTTATCGCGACGTGCGCATGGTGCGCCACGACCGGCACGCCGAAGGGGAATGAACGAACCATGGGTGAGTTTCTCCACGCTGTCGCCAATCATTCTTTCATGGTCAACGCCCTGCTGGCCGGTCTTCTGGCCGGGGTGGCCTGCGGCGTGGTGGGCACCTATGTAGTCGCCCGAAGAATCACCTATATTGCCGGTGGTATCGCCCACAGTGTCCTGGGCGGCCTGGGGCTGGCGCGGTACCTGCAAACAGTCCACGAATGGCACTGGCTGGACCCCATGTACGGCGCCATCGTCGCGGCCCTGGCCGCCGCCGTGATTATCGGCTGGGTGAGCCTGCGGGCGCGCGAGCGCGAGGATACGGTTATAGGCGCCATCTGGGCTATCGGCATGGCGGTCGGGATCATTTTCATTACCCTCACGCCCGGATATAACCAGGATTTGATGACCTACCTGTTCGGCAA
>CP070777.1:481095-485412 GCA_020346225.1 Candidatus Zixiibacteriota bacterium
GATACGGACGCTCCCGGCAGGAATGCCCCTGGTCGTGACGCCGGCGCCCGATGGCGGTGCCTACCTCTGGTCACTGAACAACAGGCAGATATATCGCCTCATAGGCTCTGTTGTCAAGACCGTGCAACCGCCGCCCGTCAATATCCGCGGGCTCGCGGTTGATCCTAATAATGCCGGGCATGTTCGCATCGGATCGCGATACTGTCAGATATACGAATCATATGATTGGGGGCTTACCTGGACTCCCGTGGGTAACCCGGTCGAGGGGGCGGCCCTTACGTATGAGGTCGACTTTGATTCGCTGAGTTGGGGCAGTGCGCTCTGCGGCAGCGCCAGCGGAGCCTGGAGAACCAGCAATCACGGGTCGACCTGGGAGGTGGCGCCTCCGGTCAACCCTGAATGGGGGACGTCGGATGTAGTCTTCACGTTCGCCCGGTCGCCCATTGATCCACAACGAATTTGGGGTGAGGCTAATGTGGCTGTCGGCAATCTGGACAGGCATCCAATGATTATTGTGTCCGATGACGGTGGGGCCAGTTTTGTATCGGTTGCTGAGCAGTTCGAGACGGCGACGGACCAGGACGGCATAATGCGTAGTTTGATTTTGCCCAACCAATCTCTGATAGCGGCCCATCCCGAGCAGCCTGATGTGGTGTATTTCGTGTACGGTACGTACTATCAGAATTACGGCACGGACCTGTGGCGCTATGACAAGGGGACCGGCTCTCTGAGCGTGGTCCATATTGATGACCTTGATGGTATTGATGCCATTGCTTTCAATCCGTCCGATCCCGACATCATGTACCTGGGTCTCGAGTATGAAGATATTTCGCTTCAAAAGGCCGACGGAGGCGTTAGCGCCGCTTCAGGAGTGGTTGAAGTTTCGGTGTCGCCGAATCCGTTCAACCCAACGACGGAGATCAGGTTCAGTCTTGCAGAACCGGCGCAGGTGAAACTTGAAATATTCAATATCAGGGGACAGAAGGTCAGCACACTTGTCAACGCTCACCTCAGCGCGGGTGGCCACTCGGTCAGATGGGACGGAAGTCAAGTTGCCAGTGGGGTCTACCTGTGTCGGCTCAAGGCCGGCAGTTTTGCAGTATCGAAGAAGATCATGTTACTAAAGTAACGGTTACCACAAACTGTGGACAGCCTAAGGAACAGGCCCGCGGCCTGTTCCTTTTCTTTTCGCCGAATATGCCCTGCTCGGCAATTGACTATTGCTGTCGCTTGAGTAAGTTACTCGTGACACTCTTAGTCGGTTAAGTATCTTTACTAGGCAGGAAGCCGTTTGGCAGATCACAAAGGGGTCAAACAAGAAGGCCGGCCGGCCCCGGCTTGTGATTTTTTAGCGGAGGTAGGACTTGAAGCGGCCCAGCCGCCCTTGATGAATCGTTGGCGCATGTGGCACGCCGGAAAACACCGGACACTAACCTCTAGTAATATCAATTACTTAGGAGGAATCCGCTGTCTCGTGTTTTCCCTTATTTTTTGCTGTTTTGGCTGATTACGCCGGGAATGTTCAAGAAAGCAGAGGGCTTGTCATTCGCTTGCCTTTCTGACCAAAGAATGCCTTTCGCGCTTATGGCTTGACACACGTGGCCGGTGCCGTTTACATTTCGATCAGAGAATACGACTGCCTTTTGATTCCGCATCCACAACACTATTGCACCATGTAGCGGGAGGATTGATTCGGTTTATTAGAAGCCTCCTCGTGTCTCCCCTCTGTCGTGGGTTTCAACAGGGTCAGAGCATTTGCTGATTCTATCTGTTTCAGCGGGACACGAGAAGACGACATCCGGCTTGTTTTCACGAAAGATTTGAGGGAAAAAAGTCATATCGGAGGGAAACAAGCGACAGAAATTCCCGGAATAAGTCTAAAAACTCAAACGAGCGCTTCCCGACGGCAACCGTGGTGTCGGATGCCGGTGAATATGAGGGTAGTTGCTGCTTGCACCGGCAAAAAGGAGTAGTCAATTATGGTACCTGAAAAAAAGCTTAAAGGTGCGATAATGAAGATGGCTGTATTTTGCGCTCTCTGCTCAAGCATCTTCCTGTTTGCCGGCAGGGCCGCATCAGATGATTTCGCCGGTGCGGCGATCCACGTCTATATCGACACCAAGGCCTCAGACAGCGCAATCCTCGACAGTCGCATAACCGCTGAAATCCGAGAATCGTTTCTGGCGGCTGCTGCCATGAGTGTCAAGAAAAGAATAGACAGCACACTCTCGAGCATGGAGATAGCTTTTCCCGTTTATTTGCCGGGCATTGAGGATGAGTCTGCTGTTGACACCGTATACCCGGATCATCTTGTCACCCTGGCGTTGAGCTTTGACAGTCGCGGGTTGATGTCGGTGCGTGCCACGTTGAACAAGTCGGAGTTCTCCGGGGCGATTGAGGACGCGACATTCTCGATCTTTACCGCCAGCGCTTTATCGGTACAGAAATCGCCGAAGCAGGCCGCCGACCTTGTTGCGCGAGAGCTTGTTCCGGTCATCGCCCGCTGGATTGTCGAGAGCGTCTATAAGGTTCGGGTGATTATAGAAGATTTCGTCGCGGAGGACCGTAATGAAAGCTACCGTTTTCTTACCCCGGGTCTGGCCAATATGGTCAGGACCGAACTGACACGCTCGCAGGCATTCATAGTCTATGCGCCGGGCCCTCGAGAAGAGGAGTCCGAGACTCCGCCTTTCGCCAACTACGTATTATCGGGAAGTTTCTTCAGTTACCAGGGCGGTATTCGCGTGGATATCCTGTGTAAGAACACGGAGTCTCAGCGAATATTATTGAGTGAGAGTATCGTTCTGGACACGTTGTCTCTGCACGTTCTTTCCAATCGGGTGGCGCAGGCTACGAGCAAAATGAAGTCGGCCATGCTGGCGGACTTTCAGCGGTCTCAAATCACTATCGCAGTAGTAGCGTCATCGCCGCGGCGATATTTCGCCGGACACCCGGGAATGGACGGCCTTCGCGCTGTCGCCCGTATCTTCCGGCATAATCTGGTAGACAAGCTTCGCACTCTGGTGAAACTGCAGGGATCGCCGACAAGCGACGTCAGAGTGCATGTTATGGAAGATACTGATCGTTTTGACAGGTTCATTGATTCGTCCTTTGCGCCCGGAGAAATTCTTAGCGACCTATCGGCTGACTATCTGGTTCTGGTCGGGATCGAGGATGTTGGTCAGGGAATACGTGCCGTGTCGACGCTCTATTCGTATATGACTGATCCGCCTATTTTGGGTGAGCCGATACACGATGGCTCACAAAGCAAAGCGAAGTTTGAATATCTTTTGGATGAAACCATTCTGAGTATATTCAGTCGGCTATGCGAATTGGGTGTGGTTCCGGACTCGAGCGCCTGTCTCCCCGGACCCAAAAGACAAGACATCATTTCCGGTGAGGCGTCTTCGGCTGAGATTTCCGCGGCGATAGAGTCAATGAAAAACCATATGGCGGGGGCAAGAGTTCAGGATATTCGGCCCAACAAGGGGATTGGCATTCGTGTTGGTGCGATTAATCATGCCGATGAACAGCTGTATCTTGGGAAGAGATCTGCAGAATACATAGAACTGTTTTATTCAATCAGATTACCTGATGTGCGAAGCTTTCCACCCTGGCTGGCCACAGAGCTCGAAATGTCCGTCGGGCTGGAATTCGGACAGGGGACACTTCTGCGCGAGGGGACAACAGCCGGTAATATGGGGTTGACGGGCCGGATGCTCTTCACGGCACTACAATATTCTAATTTGCCTATTCTGTTTGGTTTCGGAGTAGGGCTGGGGATCGGTGGCATAAGCTATAAATACGAAGCCGGCGAAGCACCGTATGAAGGAACATGTAGGTTGGAAGATGGCGAAATCAGGGGTCTTTTTTCGGTTTCCGGCAAGTTGGAGGTTCCGGTCACCGATTGGCTCAAGTTACAGGTTGTTCAGCGACATGTCTTTCAGATGGGTGCGGATATTACCTGTTTTGAGACAGTGCCATTCGATGATAGCATAGCTTCGCCTCCGCGAGGAAAGTTGAACGGGTGGACCACTCTCGCCGGTTTTCGGATCGTGACGCGATAGGAGCAAAATGTCCAGAACAGCGGCAAAAGCACTCTTATGTTTTTCCGCGGCCATGTTCTTCTTCCTGGTCATACTTGACGGCAGCATTCTTGATGGGTGGCTTCGCGGTGTCACGCAGATCTCTGAGCTCGCGTCCCTGGTCGGTATCGGTTCTCTATTGAAAAAGAAGTTCCTGAAGAGTGATTCGTCTCTCTGGGCGGTGGCGCTGCTGGTGACCTTCTTGACCTCGGTGCAGGCTCTGATCGCGTTA
>CP070777.1:485512-495960 GCA_020346225.1 Candidatus Zixiibacteriota bacterium
ACACATAGCGCCATTGATTACCGACGGTATAGCGACGAGGACTTTCGGCGGTATTCATGTGAGGCGGAGAAACACCGTGGCTGCCGACCGAGGGCAGCACAAACAGTCCGAATCCGTTCATGGGATTGTTGATGGCCAGTGCCAGAATCTCCAGCGACCCGTCGCCGTCGAGGTCTTTCGCTGACACAAAGCGCAGGTGGCCGGCATGTACATACCATCCCAGGAGATCGCCGTCGGCCGACCAGATCTTCAAATGAGACCGGCCGGGGTAATTCTGCGCCACATTGGTGAGAATGATCGGTCCGCCCGAAGATTCGAACACGCGAAGTCTGCCGCCGCCAGTGACCACATTGTCAACAGAGTCACCTTCGTACTCCCCCATGATGTAGCCCGACCGGTTAAACAGCGGCTTACTATCGTGGTCGGTGACATAAAACCGTGCGCTTACCGAGCACGCCACCGCTTCGGCGTTGCACGGCACGTAGATAATTTCATTCTTGCCGTCACCGTCAAGATCATAGGTCTCGAAATGCAGTCGCTCGACGGGCGGGCAGTCGGCCATCGCACTCCACAGCAAAGTGGTGTCCTGATTGTAGACCATGATGCGGTCTTTGGCCTCGTTCAACGCGACGTGCTGCGGGTTCCAGTCGAACCCCAGCCAGGCCTTGGGATAAAGCAGACAGGCCAGAACGTAAATGAGAATGGCCAGCAGCGGGAGCTGGATATAGGTCAGACGGCTGTAAGCATGCGCCTTGCGGATCACGTACTGACCGGGACAGATCTTCTCGCTGCGAACAATGTTGCGATCGCGCACGGCCTCGTCGAGTTGATCGACCCCGATCAGTTTCAGCCTGCGTCGCGGATACGCCTGCCCCAGGGCGGCGAGGTGCTCCCGGGCCGCCGGAAGGTTCTCGCGCGGCAGAACCAGATACTTCACATGAGAACAGAAGGCGCGTTCTACCTTATGTGCCAGCGTGTCGTTATTAACGGCGAGAATCTTGCCGTCGCTGTCGATGCCGCCGGTGAAAGCGGCGCCAAAAGCGATGCCTCGCTCATAACGAAGAACCTCGCCGGACAGCAATTGCACCAGCGTAATAAGCGCTGCGGCCAGCCCGATCGAATCTCCGGTGAAAGGATGGTCCGAAGGCAAAATGTGGAAATGGGCATGAATGTAATCGCCGCGCCGTATCCTGAAATCCGGACCGGCGAGTAACTTTTGCACCGCTGCCAAGGCCTGGTACACCGACCCCACAAACGGGTCATCGGGGCTCCTGATCTGGTGCTCGAAGGTCACTTCGTGCGAGCGGGCCTTGACCGAGGAATACTCGCCGGCGGCCTGGAGCGCGCGAAGGCGGCCCCGCCTGCCCGGCTGATAAAGACCCTTCTCGACGAACAGACATTCGAGCTGGGTATGCGAGGTTTCTTCTCGCAGAATTTCCCAGTCTCTCAGAATCTCCTGAAGCGGTCGTGTGGCCGGGTCTTCTCCCCCGCCCCGCTTCTCTTTCAGCCATCGGAGGGTGTCCAGCTCGTCCAGGCCGGGAGGAAGATCGATCCTGTCATAGCCGTCGGCCGCGCCGCCAAGGACCTTATTCAGCGCCCTGAGGCCCGACTCAGCCAGGCCGACATAAAAAAGCTGTCGGGCCCACTCCACAGTGACAGTCTCCCCGGCGGCATCGACGTCGTCGCGCAGCAAAAGCCTCCCGGCCACCCCCTCGAGCGAGGAGAGAACGGTGGCGATGCCTTCCAGTTCGTCCACTTTGAGATCGGGCAGGTTATCCCGCTCGCAATGACTCACGAGAAGCGCCGTGTACTCGGCAACGTGACTGTCAAATGACCGATTGTTTACCAGGGGCCTGAGAAGCGGCCAGAAAGACAGCAGATTCAGCAGGCGAAGGTCGGCTGAGGGAGTGCTTTGAAGCCCCGACTTAAGTTTCGAGAATTGCTCTTCGAATTTGAGGGGTTGCACAGCCATAAGGTGTTACTGGCCTCGAAAAAGACGAATATCTATCGAGTTTTCGGTTCCCTCCATCTCGAAATACAGAGTATCGTCTCGCGAAGCTCCGGCCACCAATGATTTCCCCCCCTGGGAGACGGCTACCGCGACCGGTTCAAAGTCCGGATGGCCGTTGAGCTCAAGAATGCGAATCGAGATGCGCTTTCCGTCCTTTTGACCTTCAAAGCGTACGGCCACGCGATCCTTGTGGACAGTCTCCAGCACGATGTCTTCCGAATACTCGACCCTGGCGGGATCATACTGCAGCGGCAACAGGGAAAACTCCGCCTGCGGCATCTTGACTTGCCACTTCAAGTCAGAGGCATCATCGGGATATGGCCGGTCAAAATCCCCGCGACCGTTTTCGTCGGTAATGATACTGAGGTCCAGGTCGGGAACCTCGACCAGCACCCGCGACACCAGGCTGGAGTCGTCGCTGACCAGCTGCAGGAAATCGCGCTGCTTCCGGTTATCGCGCATAACCCGCAGCACCATTTCAGGCTCTTCAGAAAAGAAAGTGGCCAGGTTCTCGAATCGGAGTTCGTCTTTGGGGGTTCCGTCGGCCGCGAGCGGCACCCGCAAGGCCGAGGGTTCTTGTCTAAGTAGCGACAGCACAATCGGTTCGACGCAATAGCCGACTCGATAGAGGTAACCGGCTGCCTGCTTTGCGCGGGCCGGCAGTGCTTCCTCGGCGGCCTGATCGACGAATTGTGAAAGAGCCCGATACTCCTCGCAGAATTCACGGCAAAACTGGCAGGTCTCGACGTGTTTTTCTACCTGCCCGGCGGTTTCGGGATCCAGATGGCGGTCGCAATAGCGCCTCAAAACGTATTGTGCAGGATGCATTTACTCCCTTTCATCGGCTCCGTATACTCTTATAGTTCCCGACATCCGCTTATGTCGATTTCTCCTTCAGTTTTTCTCTAAAATATTTTACCGAAGCTGAAATCACTGTCTCAAAGGTGTATTTGTGCCGGGCCAGATAGCTTCCGTGCTGGTCGGCAGGGGTAACCTCCCGGAAGTACTGTGGAATGCTGTCGGTGTCACCGCAATAACTGAGGTCCAGAAGGTAGTTTTCAAGCGCCCGGCAATAGGCCCGGCCTTCGCACGCCGCGAGCCGGCCTTTGAGTATGAATTCAGCTATGACGTTCTGTTCGGCCCAGCCCACCGTCTGGTCGACCAGGCAATCCACGGAACGCCGCATACTTTCTGTCTCGGGCGAGGCCGGTCGGTACAGGGGCGGAAGCATTTCCTGCAGCGCCTCGGCGTTGGTGGACACCATAATAGTCAGAAGGTCGTTCAAATAGACGAAGTTGCGGGTATCATCCTCAGCGTTGAGCAACTCAAAAATTTTCTGACACCACTCGGTGCGGCTGAGCGACTGCACGTAGGCCCGCTGGACAATCTGCCGTAGGCGGTCGAACGATACCGGCGGTGCATCGGCCCGGAGATTATCGCGCCATTTCGCGAGGGCCACCCGGGACGGCTCATTGTATCCGGATTCGATCCTGATAAAGGTGGGCGGGCGGAGAATGTCCTTCATTCGCCTCTTGAGATTCTCGGCCTGGCTGTTCTCCGTTTTGCGCAAACGAAAGAGTTGCTTCTTGACATAACCGCATATCAGGGTTTTGAAATGCCGGAAGAGTTCAGCGTCGCTCACCGACCGGCCTTCCTCAAGGCTGTGGCGCTCGAAATAGTCGACTACGGGCGCAAACGGTTTCCGCGACTGGCTGCGGAAGAGGTCGCCGAGCAACGTCACGGCCAGATCAGAGTAAGCCGCTTCCTGATCGGCCTGATGCAGGGGCAACTGGTAACCCCTGCCGTGATAATACCGCAGAAAGCCGACTGCCGTGGAATGAGCAAGTGCAAAAAACGGATTGAAATTGCCTCGTCGACACGGGTCGTGCAAAAAAGCCCTGACAATCTCTCCGGGCCGACTCATCGGTGAATAAGCCTTTCGAAAGTTGCTGCGTCGCAAAAACACTGACGAACATCACAGCCAAGGCTGCTCGGCTTATTCGCAACATAAGCAATCGAGCCGGATGGGTCAAGGAGTTGTTGATCCATCCTTGACCCCGGGTCGCAGCCGTGAAGGCTGCGTGGCAGAGGACGTAATGCCGATCGTTCAAGGCTCTTGCTGCGAGAGCTGACAATCGTGTTCAACAGCGACCCAAAGAGACCGGAATTTTTCCGGCATTTTCTCTGAGTTGACGTCAATTGACGCGGACCGGGCTGCACCTCCGGTCCGAAATAAGTGCGGCACAGCCGCAAATCCCGCCTTCCGCGTAGAATAAAGAAACCCTCGGGCGTTGCGCGCGAGGGTCTTTATTGTTTATGGTGTGCTTGCCCGTAAAACGTTTCACTCAATTTCCTTGAGCTTACGCCAGAGGGTGGCGGCGCTGATGCCCAGCTTCTTGGCCGCCATGGTGCGGTTGCCATTGACATCCTCCAGCACCTGCTGAATGTACTTCAACTCGACATCATTAAGAGTTCCCTCGTACAGCCCGCCGTGAGGGGCATGGAGCGAAGCCTGGTTGACGACCTGCGGCGGCAAATGCTCCGGCAGGATGATGCCTTCCCTCGAAAGCACCGCTGCCCGTTCCAGAATGTTCTCCAGCTCGCGCACGTTGCCCGGCCAGGGATAGGCCAGAAGAATGTCGGCACAGGTGGCATCGAGACGCAGCCGGCGGAGTTTGAGTTTTTTGGCGATTTTCTTAATGAGCGATCTTGCCAGCGGCAGGATATCTTCCGGGCGCGTGCGGAGCGGGGGCATCTCAATCTCTATCACCCGCAAGCGGTAGAGCAGGTCTTCCCGGAAGCGGCCATCGCTTACGGCCTTTTCGAGGTTCTGGTTGGTGGCCGCGATAACGCGCACGTCGATTTTACGAGGCCTATTCTCACCGATACGGAGAACCTCTTTTTCCTGAAGCACCCGCAGGATTTTGAGCTGCGTGGTCAGACTGATGTCGCCGATCTCATCGAGAAAAATGGTCCCCTGCGAGGCTTCTTCGAACAGTCCGATCCGGTCGCGGACGGCGCCGGTGAAACTTCCCGACTTGTGTCCGAAAAGCTCGCTCTCGAGCAGAGTCTCGGGCAGGGCGGCACAGTTCACCGGGACGAACAGACCCTTCGACCGGTGCGAGGCATCGTGAATGTAACGGGCCAACACCTCTTTGCCGACCCCGGTTTCCCCGGTTATCAGCACCGAGGTGTCAAAGTGCGCCACCCGTCCTGACAGATCCAGCACCTCCTGCATCTTCTTGCTGCGGATTTCGACGAAAGAAGACGCCAGATTGTACTGAAGCAGATCTATCCGCTGGCGGTGCTTTTCCAGTTCCTCGGTTTTCATGCGCAGTTGCCCCGTTAAGTTTTCGACCGTACCCTTGATATCCTCGGCTTCAAAGAACGGCAGATGGGGACCTATTTCCTCGCCCCAGGAGTCGCCGTCCATGCCGACGGCCTGACAGACCTGGTCCCCCTTTCCACGACAGGAGCGCTCCAAAAAGTAGACACTCTTGCCCAGGCAATAGGTGGCGAATCCGCTGGCATATCCTGTCAGCTTCCAGCAGACAGTACTATTGCCCGGACCGATTTCCATGAGGTGTTCTTCTGCCTCGGCCGAATCGCGCCAGGTGCACTCAAGATAGAGCTTCCCCGAGACTTCATCGACCCGCATTTCATTAATGGTAGCATGTACTATGCCCATCAGCTCGTGCATTCTGGCCCCGGCTCTCAACCAGTCGCTCATATTATCCCAGCGGAAAATCCTCTGTAGAGCGGCCGCGTCGGCCTGACCGCAGAAGAAGCCGAATCGCGTAAATAGCCGTCGCGCATGGTCCCAGCCCAGCATGCTGAGTATATCTTCACGAAACTGGGCGAATGCATTAATGGAGTGAAGCACAAGCCGTCGGCCATGAAGATTTATATTCCCTTTGGATATTTCGACCAATTCATCCAGTTCGAGATCTTCCGGGCGCATCGGAGAAATCCTTTCATTATTAAATACCTACCTTTCAAAATAGAAGCATTGGCTCGTTTGTCAAGTAAATTTATCAGCAGTATTTCCCCTGTGCGACAAGAGGTTACAATGGGTGCTGGAGCTAATCTCGCTAATCTCTTTCGATGGTTTGTCAGGACTGGCCATATTCCGGATGAAAGCCAATAGAACCGTATATGAGGCAAGGCGTTGGCTCATATTGAAATAATTTCCATTTCATTTTGAAATAAAGTGCTTTCTGGCTGAAGGCTCTTGTCCGGCTCCGGTCGGGTTCGGCAAAAAAGAGCGCGGCATAGTCGTCATAACCGGTGGAATTTATCATGGTTAAGCGGGTCTATCTTATCTGTCTGGCACACCGATGGTTAGAGGGGTCTCTGTGCGACAAACCAGACCCGGTGGCTCTCTGTTAACCGGTGTCATCCGGCGCCTTGCGGCTCTGCTTTCGCTTCGCCGAAGCATCCGGCACGCGGCTTGTATCACAGAATGTCGGAACCAGTGTTTAGGCCGCAGGGCGGCGGTAGAAGGAGGCGCTGTGGAGACGCTCTTCCGCATGCCCCGGGGTCAGACTTGACCATTTGCAAAGGACCTTCTAATGCGCAAGGACAGACGAGACTTCCTTAAGATGTCGGCAGCCGCTACCGGCGCCCTTGTAGCCGGTGCTGCTTCGGCTGCCGAGACACCAGTCACCGCAGATTTTTCCCGGGCCTACGGCGTCCTGGTCGACACCGTCTTGTGTGTCGGCTGCCGAAAGTGCGAGCAGGCCTGCTACCTAGCTCACTCTCATTGTAAGAAAGACCCCGAGTCGCTTCTGGACCGGACGGTTTTCGAGGAGTCCCGACGGCCCGATGAGTGTGCCTACACCGTCGTCAATCGCTTCGTCGATCCCGACCGTCCGGATCGCAATTTCTGGATGAAAGCCCAGTGTATGCACTGTAATCAGCCGGCGTGCGTTTCCGCCTGCATCGTCGGGGCCCTTACCAAAGACTGGCGCGGGCCGGTAGTGTACGACACGTGGAAGTGCATCGGCTGCCGCTACTGTTTTCTGGCCTGTCCTTTTGATATTCTCGCCTACGAATACAACAACGCCCTCGATCCTCAGGTCCGCAAATGCACCTTTTGCCACGAGCGCATGGCGGAACCCGGTTTTCGGCCGGCCTGCGTGAAGGTGTGTCCGGGCGGGGCGCTCACTTACGGAACCAGGGAGCAGCTGATTGATCTGGCCCTGCTGCGTATAAAGCAATCACCCGAGAAGTACATTGATCGGATTTACGGTCAGCACGAGGTGGGCGGCACCAGCTGGATGTATCTGGCGGGAGTGGATTTCGCCAAGACCTCTTTGCCGGAGCCGGGTGACCAGCCCATTTCAAGCTTAACCGAGACAATTCAACACGGAGTTTTCAAATCATTCGTCCCTCCTCTTGCGCTTTACGGGCTGCTGGGGCTGATAATGCACTCCCTTAAAGACAACGGATGAGAGGCTGGAGAGAATCATGAACAGTAAATTCGAGACACTGCCAGTTCGGACAAAATTCTTCACCAGGGGTACTACTGTCGTGGCGGCCATCGCGGGGCTGGGCATAGCGGCATACCTTTACCGGGTCTTCTTCGGGCTGGAGGCGGCCACCAACCTGAGCAATGCCTACCCGTGGGGTATCTGGAAGACGATCAACGTCGTTGCCGGCGTGGCTCTGGCGGCGGCCGGCTTTACCACGGCCGCCGTGGCGGACGTTTTTCACCGCGAGCGATACCACGTCCTGGTGCGGCCGGCTATCCTGACGGCGCTGCTCGGCTACACCTTTGCGGTGATCGGTCTTATCGCCGATCTGGGCCGGTACTACAACATCTGGCATCCCATAATACCCTCGATGTGGCAGGGTGACTCCGTGCTCTTCGAGGTCGGCATGTGTGTCATGATGTATCTCTGCGTCCTTTATATCGAATTTCTGCCCACGGTGGTGGAGCGCTACCGAAACCGGGTCGATCTCCCGGGCGTGCTGGCGCATTTCAACTCGCTGGTGGAGTCTCTTCTTGAGGTGTGCCAGCGGTACCTGGTCCGGTTCATCTCGCTGTTTATCATCGCCGGCGTTGTGCTTTCCTGTTTGCATCAGTCTTCGCTGGGGGCGCTCATGCTGGTGGCGCCGACCAAAATGCACCCCATCTGGAACTCCCCCATATCGCCAATCCTCTTTCTGCTTTCGGCCATCGCCGTCGGTTTCCCCATTCTCATATTCGAAATCATTCTCGTTTCGCGGATTTTTCACCGCGCGCCGGACGTTTCTCTGCTGAGCCACCTGGCCCGGTATATTCCGGTTCTCCTCGGTATCTATTTCGCCGTGAGGATCGGCGATTTGACCTTACGTGAAGTCTGGCCGTATGTGCTCGACGGCTCTTTCCCCGCCGCCGCCTTTATAGTTGAAATCGGGGTTGGTGTGATTCTCCCCCTGCTTCTTCTCGCCCGGAAGCGGGTTCGCTACTCCGTGCGCGGCCTGCTTATTTCCGTAATTCTGGTGATTGTCGGTGTCGTACTCAATCGCACCAACGTCTTTCTTATCGCTTATGAACCGCTGTACGCCTCTTCCCGCTATGTCCCTTCCCTGATTGAAACCGCTGTGACGGTCGGGCTTATTTCGACGCTGATTTTGATATACCGTTTCTTTGTAGTGAAGTTACCGGTGCTGCCACGGCCGCCAGAGCCGGAGGCAGTGTCACCGGGGCAGGCCGAGTCCCTGGTGACGCCAATGAAAGGAGAGTAAATTATGAGCAATCGTGCTTTACCAATGATGATTGTTGCGGCGGTACTGTTCGCTGTGACCGGGGTCGTATACGCCAACTATCAGGAAGCGCAGACGCTGACGGCCGATGAGCTCGATTGCGATCGGTGTCACACGTGCGAAAAGCCGACGGCACGCGACCTTTGCCTGAAGCCGTGTTTCCGGCACACGGCCAGAGCCCAGTCGAGCCGGCACAGCATCGGTGAGGCGCCTGACTCCATCCTGCTTGACGAACTGGCTACGGACTATCTGCCCATCCTGTTCGACCACCGGCCGCACGCCGAGATGGCCGGCATGAGCGATAACTGCGCCACCTGCCATCACTACAGTCCGGAGGGTGAGATACCCCCATGCCGATCCTGCCATCCCAAGGACGCCGCGTCGATCAACTTCGCCCAGCCTGATCTCAAGACCGCTTACCACCGGCAATGCCTTGTCTGCCACAGCCAGTGGGCACACGAGGCCCTGTGCGACGTATGTCACCAGCCACCGGGCGAGGGAGCTCACATGCCCAAGTTCGTGAGGGGTAACTTTACCATGCCCACCGTGAACGTGCCCATCGCCAAGACATACATGACCACTTACAAGTCGGCGCCCGTGGTTACCTTTCAGCATATCGAGCACATCGAACTCTTCCAATTCGAGTGTGTTGAATGCCATCAGCACGAGAACTGCCGATACTGTCACGATCAGGTGAACCGCGAAGGATTGAGCAAACCGCTGGCCCAGGTACATAGTATCTGCTCCAACTGTCACGAGATCGGCGGCGATATGGCGGACGCTACGGGTTGTGGTGAGTGCCACGACCGGCGTGAACGGAGCGGGCTGTTTCACTCGGTTGTCGGATTCAAGCTGCCGCCGTACCTGGAGCACGTAGGTTGCGGTGGCTGTCATGTTAACAGGGGGCCAAAGGCGCCCGATGACGCCTTCTAAAAAGGGAGGCGTGCCGAAAGGAGTGTAACTCTAATGACGGCCGGCGCTTTCGCGGCCCACCTAAACGGGGCGCCGGCCGCCGGCCCAAACGGATTATAAGGGATTATACCCGGCGAAGGGGATCGCTCTAAACCACTACGGTGGGTGACCACGAACTGTCTGCCTTCGCTCTTTATGCGATATGCGGTTTCCCTTCGCTGGGAAACCCTGCTAACCCCCCCCTTGTGCACCAACACAAGAGACCCTCGGGCATCCCGCCTGAGGGTTTCTTTAGTGGTTTGAAGGATTGGCCCCGCGTTGCGGCTATCAACAGAACTAATAAACGGTAGTATTAATCGTGCTCAACGCCACCACCAGCGCCACGCCGGCCGCTACCAGGCCGGGATACGAGCCGGCTGTCACCCCCGCCGAAAACGTCATGGCTGTGTGCGAATCGCCGTCAATCATGCGACCGGCGGCATTATCCCAGACCGACTCCGTCCACCGGAAACGCTCGGCCAGCAGGGTCACGGAGAAGTAGTCCCGGAAGGTCAGGTCGAGTTGTGCGATAAGCGGAAGGCCTTCCGGGTCGGATTCACGCCCGTGGATGCCCAAGCCCAGGCCGATTTCGAGTGCGAAATCGCGCGACAACCACCTGCGGTAACGCGGCTTGAGCGCCGCGTAGGTATCGGCATTGCCCTCATAATTCGTGATTACCGCCAGCGAGGCCCCCAGAGCGTCCCGGCGACCCACGTTGAGCATGTAACCCAAGTCG
>CP070777.1:496060-501860 GCA_020346225.1 Candidatus Zixiibacteriota bacterium
CCCGGAACACGATCTCAAAGTGTCGACCGCCTCCGGTCGTGCCATACTGGATTACAACGGCAACACTCTGACCGGGCGCTTCGAGCTCATCGCCAAGGAGAGGAGCGGCGATATCGACGCCCCGTTCGACTTTGACAATGTAGAGACCTTCCGGAAGTGGGGCGATAAATACGTGAGCAAGACATTCACCCGGGGCTCGGACACACCCGAAATCCTTGTCGCGACGGCTTCAGGAAGGGCCACGCTCAGGGATTGACGGTTACCGGAGATTCCGGGGCTTGTTTTATACGTAGCCGGCCGCGCTTTCCGCTTTCAGACGGCTTTCACCGGCGGCCGGAGTTTTGCATTCATTCCCTTTGACCTGGATTGGATAATTGACTAAATTCCGGGTTGATTCATCATCAAGAGGGTAGGCATGCTTGTTTTTGCAGCAAAACCTTCCCGCAAATGACTGCATATGGAGAGATTACCATGAAGAGACTTATGTTCAGGCTCGGGCTGGTGACGTGTGCCCTGCTGGCGACGTTTTCGTCGGCGTTCGCCGAGGGTGAGTTTGACTCACTGCAGAAAGATCAGACGCTGGCCACGTTTAGAGTGGCCGCCGTCTACGAGAACGAGGAAGGCCGGGGAATCGGAGCGGAGTTCCGCCATGTTCCCAGTAATTTCGTTCTCGACGTGTTGCGAATTCAATCCCTGCCTCAGGGATTTATCTGGGTCAACACGCCGCCATCCACGGACATGGGCCGGCCCCACACCCTCGAACATCTCGTTTTAGGCAAAGGTCCAAAAGCGCAATACATGGCTTCGTATGAGGATATGTCCCTGGCCAGCAGTTCGGCCGGTACCGGTCAGACCATTACCGCCTATCACTTCTATGCCAGTTCAGGCAAGGAGAATTTCTTCGAGTTGATGGAGAAAAAGATGGACGCCCTTTTGCATCCCAATTACTCCGACGAGGAGATTCGTCGCGAGATGTGTAACCTGGGATACAGCACCGACCCGACGGACGGTTCCATCCGGCTGGAAGAGAAAGGTTCCGTTTATACCGAGATGGTTAGCGCTTATGAGGGTGCGTGGAGCAACCTGGCGCTCAAGCTGGACGACATGATGTATGGTGCCAACCACCCTCTGTCCAATTCTTCCGGTGGTTACCCGCCGGCTATAAGGGAGGCTACGGCCGAAGATTTGAAGGCATTTCACGGCGACTATTATCATCTCAACAACATGGGGATGATTATCTCGATTCCCGATGAAATCAGCCTCGATGAATTTCTCACCCGTACCAGTGAGATTTTCGCCAGGCTGGAGCCGGACGCACAGCCCGGCGAGGACCCGGCCACGGCCCGCGACAGGTTTCCCAGACCGGAGATGGCGCCGGTCGGCAGCATCGCCGTGGCTGAATTCCCGCATCAGAATGAAAACGAGCCGGGTGTGCTTCTCTTTGCCTGGCCGCCGGTGCTTGAATACGATCGGCAGGAAGCGATTCTCCAGGAGCTTTTGATTGGCGTCTTCGCCAGCGGCGAGAGCTCGAATTTGTATAAGACGTTCATCAACTCGCAGACTCGCGTTATCGACCTCGGTTCGAATTACGTCTTCGGGTGGGCTTCGGACGACCAGGGGTGCCCGTTCTACATCGGCTTTTCCAACATAAAGAGAGAAGTTGCCCGGGAGGAAATGATCGACTCGGTGCGCACACTTCTGGTCAGCGAAATCGAAAAGGTCGGTAATTACCCGGATAATTCCGAGGAATTAAGAGAGTTTAACGAGCGCGCGGCCAACCGTATTCTCGAAATCCAGCGCCGGGTGCGGAGAAACCTCAACTCGCCGCCCGGGTTCGGCTTCCGGGGAGCCAGTTGGTGGTGGCTGACGCAGCTTCAGACTCTGTATCGCGATCCCGGTTTCAGAAAGCAGCTTATCGCCGAGAAACAGTATAAGTTCGTCAAGGACCTGATGGCTTCGGGTAAAAATTTCTGGAAGGACTATATCGCCAAGTGGAAACTGCTCGAAAACAAGCCGTACGGCGTGGCCGTAAAGGCCAGGCCGGATATGATTACTCGCACGGAAGAGCAGCGCACGGCACGGATCGAGGCGTACATCGAGTTTCTGAAAGAGCAGTATGGCACTGATGACAGGGATGCCGCCATAGAGCAGTTCGTGTCCGAGTACGACAGCAAGACGGCGGTGATCGACGCCGTGGGCAAGGAGATCGAAACTCCCGGGTTTGTCGATAATCCGCCGCTGACGTTCGACGAGCAGCTCGATTATCGGGTGGAAGAACTCCCCGGCGGCGGAACCAACGTGGTTTCCACTTTCGACAATATCACCAGCGGCCGGGTAGCCCTGGCCATGAATATGAACGTCGTTCCCGAATCCATGCTGCCTTACGTAGCCGGTCTGCCGACCCTGCTCACCGAAGTGGGTGTTATAAAAGACGGCAAGCCGGTGGCCTTCGATAAAACCAGAGAGTTGATTCGTCAGGAGATTCTCAGCTGCTATGCCTACTACGACATAACTCATTTCAGCGAACGGGTAGAGTTGATGCTGGTCGCCTCCGGCAGCACGCTCGAGGAGTCCCGAAAGGGTATCGAGTGGATGGCGACGTTTCTTTTCAGCCCGGACTGGCGCCCCGAGAACTTGGCGCGAATTCGCGATGCCGTCGACATTGCCATGACCGATGCCCGCAACGGTATGCGCGGTTCCGAAGAAGACTGGGTGGACAACCCGGCCAACGCCTACTGGAAACAGTCCAATCCGCTCATCCTCAGCGCGGGCTCTTTCCTGACTCAGCAGCATGACCTTCTGCGGCTGCGCTGGATGCTGAAAGAGGCTGCCGACGAATCCGTGAGGGAAGTTTTCACCGGCTTC
The DNA here is from genome assembly GCA_020346225.1 of Candidatus Zixiibacteriota bacterium. Lineage (GTDB taxonomy): Bacteria > Zixibacteria > MSB-5A5 > GN15 > FEB-12. Next base: position 498,926 of record CP070777.1, read on the forward strand.
ATGAGCAGTCTGGGTGCTTTTGCGCGCGCTGATTATGCTGATCGTTCCGTGCTGGAGGGTCTCGCGGCCCGGCTGGCCGGGGGGGAAGCCTCGGAAAACGAAATGGTCGAGAACAACACCCTGGTGGTCGGCTTCAACAACCTGCCGGAGCCGGCAAAAGAGCTGGTGGTGGATGCGGCCGAGGACCTGCAGTGGCTGCTAAGCGTGGTGCCCGATGCTACCATGGCCGAGGACTGGGAGTATCTGTGCGGCCGTATGAGTGCCGATCTGGGCACGTCGCCGGCCAAAGTTCTGGACGACTACAAACAACTTATGGCTTTGATTTTGCGTCAGGACAATGTGCGCGGGTATCTGGTGGGCAGCAACGCTGCTCAGAAGGAACTCCTGCCAGATCAGAACGCTCTTGTGGCACGTTTCGCCACCGAGCCGTCGGTCAGGCAAACCTATTCGTCGACGCCGGTAATTCACGGCCGGTTGTCAGGTCGCACCGGCGGGCAGCAGCCGGTTTATGTCGGTCTGATTAACCCCGGCACCCGCAACGGCGTTTTCATGAATTTCGCCGCTTGCTGCGGGTACTTCGACTATGACGGTGAGAAGCTGCGCGATCTGCTGGCCGGCCGGCTTTACGGTGGCGGCGGCGCTCACTCCATGTTCATGAAAACGTGGGCGGCCGGACTGGCCTACTCCAACGGCATCCGGCATCGCCAAACCACCGGGCAGATAGGTTACTATGCCGAACGCTGCCCCAGTCTTGTACAGACGATGCAGTTTGTCATCGGCGAGCTAAGAAACGCCGATCCGGACAGCACCCTTCTGGACTACGCCGTGGCCCAGACGTTTGTGGGCAACCGGGCGGGCGCGAGCTATGAGAGTCGGGGAGGTGCCATGGCCGAAAATCTGGCCGACGGCCTGACGCCGGAACTGGTCACAGAGTATCGCCAGGCAATTCTCGAACTGAGAAAAGAACCGGGCTTGTTCAATGGTATAAAGGCTCGCATGCTCGGTGTCTATGGCCGGATTCTGCCGGGGCTCGACCCGGCCGGTAAAGAGGTGCCGGGCGGGATGTTCTTCATGATTGGACCGGAAATGCAGTTTGAGTCGTTCGGGGAGTACCTGAAAACGGTGGAGGGGGAGGACACTGCCCTTCATCGTATTTATCCCCGTGACTTCTGGCTGGTGCCGAAGGCCTCGTAGCGGCGTCATACCTGAAACATACCGGGCGGCCGTGCTCTTTGATGGGTACGGCCGCTCTGCTTTTGGCCCTGTTGACCGGTGCGTCAAAATTCCTTACATTTCGCCAAAGACTATATTCGAGTGGAGATTAGCTATGTCCTATCTAAAACAAGTCGACCCCGAGATATATGAAGCCATTGTCGGCGAAACCAACCGTCAGCAGAGCAAACTGGAACTGATTGCGTCCGAGAACTTCGTTTCGGAAGCGGTGCTGGAGGCGGCCGGCGGTGTGATGACCAACAAGTATGCCGAAGGTTATCCGGGCAAGCGCTATTACGGCGGGTGTGAATTCGTCGATGTTGCCGAGGACCTGGCGCGGGAGCGTCTGAAGGTCCTGTTTGGCTGCGAGCACGCCAACGTTCAGCCGCATTCCGGTTCCCAGGCGAATATGGCGGTGTACTTCACGGTTCTCAAGCCGGGCGATAAAGTCATGGGGCTCGACCTGTCCTGCGGCGGCCATCTCACACACGGCCATCCCATTAATTTCTCAGGGTTCCTGTTCGATTTCGAAGGTTACCAGGTCGACCGGGAGACCGAAGTAATCGATTACGATAACCTGATCGAGCGCGCCAAAGAGGTCAAACCGAAAATGATCATGGCGGGAGCCTCGGCCTATCCCCGTTTCTGGGATTTTGAGAAGATCCGCGAGGCGTGCGATGCCTGCGGGGCGGTGATGGTGGTCGATATCGCCCACATTGCCGGTCTGATAGCGGCCGGGCTGCATCCGTCGCCGATACCGTATGCCGATTTCGTGACATCGACCACTCACAAGACCCTTCGCGGCCCGCGCGGCGGGGTCGTTATGTGCAAGGAACAGTACGCGGCTGATCTCGACCGCATGGTCATGCCCGGCATCCAGGGCGGTCCGCTTATGCACATAATCGCCGCTAAAGCGGTGGCCTTCAAGGAGGCGGCGACCGACGAGTTCAAGGCCTACCAGAAGCGCATCGTGGATAACGCATCCACGCTGGCCGAATGCCTCAAAGAGCGCGGCTATCGTCTGGTGGCGGGAGGTACCGACACTCACCTGATGCTGGTGTCGTTCATCGATGTTCCCAAGGTTACCGGCCGGAAGGTCGAAACGGCGCTCGACAAGGCCGGTATAACGGTGAACAAGAACACCGTCCCGTTCGACCCGGAGAAGCCGTTCGTGACCTCCGGTATAAGAATCGGAACCCCGGCGGTGACCACCCGCGGGATGGGCACGGAGGAAATGAAACAGATCGGCGATTTCATCGATCGCGCCATTCAGAATCGTCGCAAGGACGAGATTCTCGAAGGAATCGCGAAGGAAGTGGCGGCCTTTTGCGAGAGATTCCCGCTTTATGCCGAAAGAGTCGAGCATCCGGTGAGCTGATCACGACAGATGACTACCGCTTCAAAAAGCCGCGGCAGGCAGCCAGTATTCGATATAATCTGGCCCTACGCGGCTTTTGTGCTGCTTGTCGCCGTATACTCCGCGTTGACGCTGGGACACGGTTTCAACGCCACCGATGAAGGCTACCTGCTGTCGCTGGGTCAGCGGGTGGTTGACGGGCAGCGCCCCTACACGGACTTCTACTTTTTCCGCACACCAATGTCAGTTTATATCCAGGCCGTCCGAATCGAAATTTTCGGCGACAGCTATACTATCCTGATGTCGCGCATTCTGTGGACTTTCCAGATGTGTATTGTGGCGATCCTGATTTCTATCGTCTACCGG
>CP070777.1:501960-511595 GCA_020346225.1 Candidatus Zixiibacteriota bacterium
CAACGATTCGAAATCAAATAACCTCCGCCAGCCGCACGTAGCTACTACAGAAAAAGGTACGTAGCCTAAAAAGGGGGAAGCATTTACTCACCTGACACAGAATTCTCAAAAAAACTTGAGAATTTTCTTGACAAATAAGACCGTTTTAATTAGGTTTGGCCCAAATAAAGATACTTTTTTCACAAGCTTCCGGGGCACCTTCCCAAAACATTAGGATCGAAGACGACAAAATTGTCGCGAAAGGATAAGCAAAAGCGAAGAAAGAGCCAAAACAGTCTTGTGAAATGTGTCACATACTTGTGCTGTTTTTTCGCGTTTAGCCTTGCTGTTTCAGAGAATAAGTTGAGATACAATAATTTAAGGAACTTTGTCTAACAACCCAAAGCAAAGGTATGGAGGCAAAAACAATGAGAAAACTGCTACTGGTGGGTATCGCGGCTTTCGCGCTTCTCGCTGGCGGCGCAATCGCCGGGGATTACCATACGGGTGCCTCGCTCAATTGTGCTGAATGCCACGTGATGCACTACAGTCAGACCCACGGGTACAACAGTGACGGTTCCGGTATAACGACCCCGCTCGGCGGCTCCGGACCTTACCACTTCCTGCTCCGCAACGAGATAAACGCCCTGTGTCTGTCGTGCCACGACAATCAGACGTATGCTCCCGACGTGCTGGCCGCCAACGGCGGCAACGTGCCGACCAACGGCCGGCAGGCAGGCGCCCTGAACCGTGACAACACCGCGCCGTACTACGATGCTACCGGCCACACGCTTGGCTCTACCGATGCCGCCCCGGGCGGCACCTGGAGCAACGCCGACGGCCTCAACTGCATCAACTGCCACCAGCAGCACGGCTATGGCGGATCTGTTGCCGTCGGCAACAACCCCTATCGTAACCTGCTTTACAGTGCCGGTGGAACGGCGGGTCCGGGCGTCAGCTATTCGGTCGGGACCAACGTTCTCACCACCGATGTGTTCGAAACCTCGGCCGGTTACGGTGGCGACCACTATGACATCCAGAACGTCGCCTTCAACGAGCCGGACGAAACCGCTTCGGCTTACGGCGCCTGGTGTCAGGGCTGCCACACCAATTTCCATGGTTCGTCTGCCGACGCTAACATGAGAAATACCACCGCCGCGACTCAGGAAGAGTGGTATCGTCACCCCACCGCCGATGCTCAGATCGGCTTCGTTGGTGGCGGCCATTCCAACCTCGGCGTCTACTCGGCCCATGCCTATCGTGTTCACGTTATGAGCCCGACCGGCGACTGGGGTACCTGGGGTACTGCCTGGACCGGCGCTCCGGCCGACCTGACCCCGAGCTGTATGTCGTGCCACAAGGCTCACGGCAACCAGAATGCTTTCGGCATTATCTGGGCGACCGGCGCGGCCAACTGGGGCGAGAACGGCGATGGCACCACCTACAAAGACCTTTGCGGTCAGTGCCACGTTCAGGGATAGTAGCCACGATCCAGGGAGCAACCCTCCCGTGATAATAAGAGAAGGAGAGCCCTGGCTCTCCTTCTTCTTTGCACTCACCACCCTCTACAAACTCAGAAGATTCAGAGTAGTCAAGCGAGATAATGACAGCCCCGACACAGGTCGTCACGACCTGAAAACTTCACCAGTGCTGCCGTCCCGTCTGCCGACAGCGAGTGGCACGTCTGGCACTCGATTCGCCCGCCGAACAGCCTGATCCGCCGGTCGAGGTCGCGGCGGATTCGATTTCCGGATTCGCCCTTACCGGGTTCCACCGTCACGCCGACCGGGTGGCTGCCATGTTCGTCAAAGCACGGCGCCCGGTCACGTGTTTCGGCCAGATCCTTGAGGTCTATCGAAGTCGACCCGGAATGGCAGACCAGACAGGCCTCCGAGGGGCTGAGCCTGCCAAGCAGCGCCGAGTTGCCGTGAAACAAGGCCGCGGCCTGACGGTGCCCCGGCGTGAGCCGGGTGATATCTTCCGAAAGCCCATGGCAGGAATAACACTGGCCCCTTTGAAAACTGTTGTCGAAGCGCACCAAAAAGCTGCGGCCCGCCGCCTTTATCTTGCTGGCATCATGGAAACAGTGGCACGCGGTGCACGGTTTTTCGCGAGCGATGTGGAAGTTCAGGGGGATGCCGGTCAGATTATCTGTGTCCGGGGTGTGACACGTCTCGCATTCCCGGCGCAGGCCCGCCGGTATCGCGCTGTTTGGTCCGGCATCGACCCGTAGCGCGTGGCAATCGGTGCATATCGCGTCGCGGTGAGGATTACCGAGGTGTTCGCTCGACTGCGCCTGGCGCGGACTGAGCACATGCTGTGCTGCGACCGTCAGTGCGATGATACAAATAATCGCGGCGATGCGATTGGTGACACCCATGCTCTCATTATCGGCAGCGAAGGCGTAAAATTTCGGTTATCTGAAATCCCGGCTTTTGGGGCCGAGGTTCTCGTTATTGATGGTAAAGGGAATAAATTCCCGGCCGATCACGTTTATCACACCATCCTTTTTTTCCAGTCTTCCCGTCACGATCAGCGCCTTGGAGTGAGACACTGCTTTCCGAAACCGGCTGGCCAGATTGGGCTTTATCACGATATTGGAAAAACCGGTTTCGTCCTCCAGCGTGAGAAATATAAACCCCTTGGCCGTCATGGGCCTTTGCCGGATAACCACCACACCGGCCACTTTTACCGGTCTTGTTACCGGGTGTAGTTTCAGATCCGCGCAGCGGGCGATGCCCTCCTTATCGAGACGTTCCCTGACCAGCTCCATCGGGTGCGGCCCCGGTGACAAGCCCATGCTCTTGAAATCCGACACCAGGTCCTCGCCCAATGTCGTTGCCCGGAGCAACTTTTGTCCTGTCTCCTCGGCACTGACCGGCAGCTCATCGGGCGACCTGGACAAAACGGACAGCACTTCCCACAACCCTTCGCGCCGGGTGAATCCGAAGCACTTGAACCCGTCCGCCCGGGCCAGTTGTGTCAGTTCCGTTTTGTTCAATCCCGTTCTGAACACGAAATCCTGTATCGATACAAAGGCTCTTTCTTTTTTAGCGGCCTCGATTCTGCTTTTAATGTTGTCGCCGAAACTTTTGATATACCGAAAGCCCAACCGAATAAAGCCGTCCTCGACCGTACAATCCCACTCGCTGCGGCATACGTCCACGTGTGCGGTCCTGACACCCCGTCTTTGCATTTCATAGAGGATGGTTGACGGCGTATAAAACCCCATCGGTTGAGCGTTCAAAAGGGCGCAGTAAAACTCCTGCGGGTAGTACAGTTTGAGAAACGCCGATACGTACACTAAAAGCGCGAACGAGGCGGCGTGCGACTCGGCGAAACCGAAGTCCGCAAAAGCCGCCAGTTGATTGAAAATCCTCTCGGCGGCCTCGAATCTTATTCCGTTTTTTACCATCCCCATTATCAGCTTGTCGCTTAATGCCGCCATCTTCTCGCGGGAGCGCTTGTGACCCATGGCGCGGCGAAGTTCATCCGCTTCACTGGGGCTGAACCCGGCCGCGGCCACCGCCACTTTCATTCCCTGTTCCTGAAACAGCGGCACCCCCAGGGTCTTTTTCAAGATGGGCTCGAGGCTGGGATGCGGGTAAGTTACCTGCTCCTCGCCGTTTCTTCTTCGCAGATACGGGTGCACCATATCTCCCTGAATCGGTCCCGGCCTGATCAGGGCGACCTCGATCACCAGATCGTAAAAGCACCGGGGCCGGTGGCGGGGGAGAGTGTTCATCTGGGCGCGCGACTCCACCTGGAAAACCCCCACCGTATCGGCCGTGCTCAAAAGCTCGTAGACTTTCGGGTCGTCGTAGGAAAGCCGGGCCGGGTCGATGTGCACGCCGCGATGTTTCTCCACCAGTTTGAAAGCCATATCGATAAGCGAAAGCATCCCCAGCCCGAGCAGGTCGATCTTCACCAGCCCGGCATCGGCGGCATCATCCTTGTCCCACTGAATCACACTGCGCTCCGGCATGGTGGAGTTCTCCACCGGTACCACCCGCGTCAGCGGCCTTTTCGTGATAATCATCCCGCCCACGTGAATACCCAGGTGCCGCGGAAACTTTTTTATCTGCCGGCACAACTCCACCAGCAGCCGGACTCTCTTGCTGCCCGACTTGAAATTTATTTCCTGAAGTCTTTCCTCTATCTCCTCGGCGTTGGAGAAGTGGTCCAGGTGTTTGGCCAGCTTGTCCACTTCCTCCAGCGAGAACCCCAGCGCCTTGCCGACATCCCTTACCGCCGAACGCCCCCTATACGTTATCACCTCGCACACCATGGCGGCGTGACGGCGTCCATACTTGTTGTAAACATACTGGATAGCTTCCTCGCGGCGGTTGTTGGCGATATCGATATCGATATCCGGCGGCTCCCGACGGTTTTCCGACATGAACCGTTCGAACAACAAATCCAGCTTGATGGGATCGACCGCGGTTATCTCCAGGCAAAAACACACCGCCGAGTTGGCCGCCGAGCCGCGCCCCTGGCAGAGTATCCCGTTGGCCTTGCAAAAGCGGGCGATATCCCAGACAATGAGAAAATAACCCGACAGATTGAGCCTTTCGATAATCGCCAGTTCGTGTTCGAGCTGCCTGATTACTTTCTCGGTCAGTTCGCCGTAACGCCGCCGGGCGCCGTCATAGGTGAGTTTTCTCAGGTAACTGGCGTCTGTCTCTCCGTCGGGTACGGGGAAATCGGGAAGCGAAGTCTGCAGATTATCAAACGAAAAGCGGCATCGTCCGGCTATAACGGCGCTGTTTTCGATGGCTTCAGGAGAATTCGAAAAACGCCGGAGCATTTCGCCGGGAGATTTCAAATAACGCTCGGCGTTGGGATACAAAAGCCCGCCCGCCTCATCGAGAGTGGTGTGGTTTCCTATGCACGTCAGAACATCCTGAAGCTTCCGACCCTCGACGGTGGCATAATGAACGTTGTTGGTGGCGACAACATCAAGATGCAACTCCCGCCCCAGACGAATAAAACCCTCGATGAGGGTCTGGTGAATCGGCAGATTGTGATGCTGCAGCTCCAGGTAAAAATTCTCCCGGCCGAACAGCTCGCGGTATTCCGCCGCGACCCGCCTGGCCTGTGGCCAGTCACCTTTCAGTATCGCCGACGGTATTGCTCCGTTCGTACAACCGGACAGAGCAATCAACCCGCTGTTAAAACAGGCAACGCCTGTTTGGGGGATTTTTGTCTCGGTCTTTTTGCTTTCCAGTCTGGCGTCTGAGATTAGTTGACACAGATTGCCGTAGCCGGTTTCATCTTTTATCAAAAGGAGCAGGTGATGCCCGTTTTCCAGCGTGATCTCGCTTCCGAATATCGGCTTGACACCTTTTTCTATCGCTGCCTGGTTGAACCGGACAATTCCGTACAACCCGTTGCTGTCGGTCAGCGCCAGCGCTTCATACCCAAGTTGATGCGCCTGTTTCACTAACACTTCGGGATGACTGGCGCCACTTAAGAAGGAAAAGTTGGAATGGCAATGCAGCTCGACGTATTTCATGGCTGCCCCTTCGGGGTCTTATCTCAATCAAACACCCCCTGCACAAACCACCCCGGCGTTTGCCGGTCGAAGTAAAGCAGGTACATTTGATTATCCCCGGTCTGAACCTCGTAGTAAAGCCGGTCAAACCCCCGACTCCACCAGCCCCCGGAAAGCTGCCACGGCCCCTTCTGCTCGATTATCGATTTGCTCTGGTGCCTCAATCTGATCTGCTGCAGTTTCTTGCCCCGGGCAACCACGGTCGTTTTCTGGGGCGGCTGCAAAAGCCTCAACCCGGCCACCGGATTCAAAGCATAAAAACAGGCATTGCCTGTTTTATAGCCAGTGGCTGTTTTATTCGCGTTGCCTGACTTATTTTTGCCGGCCGGTTTGTTCTTCTGACCGACCGGCAAAAAACTGAAGTTGCTGTCCGGGATGACGGCATCCCCGGTCGTCGGCGAAAACATGCTCACCCGGCCCAGTTCGCCCGTGATGTGCCGGTCATCCAAAAGCCGTCCCTTAAGCGACCCCCCGACTCCCAGCAGCTCCATCTGCGACGACACCAGCGGCAGGATCTCGGGGATGGTTACGGTTATATCGTTTACTCTCGAAGACAGCCGCAGGCCGATCAGTTGGTTGACCAGCGCCCGCATGAATTGTTGAGCTGTCCCCACCGGCTGCTTGAGAGCCAGACGCACGGACTTGTCCGTTTTATCTTCGAGATGAAGCTTTATATAAACTGTCGCGCAACCCCGGTCGGCCCGGCGGGGCTTTTCGAGAAGTTCCGTCAGGGCTTTTTCCACGTGCGCCATAATAGCCCGGGCGGACTCCAGCGGTTCGAACAGGGGAATGCGGGCCGACAGCCTGGAGCGGGCGAACTCCGGCACGAAAAAATCAACATCGTCGCCTCTGGCAAGGCGCGATATGTTCGTGCCTTCTTCGCCGAACCGGGAGATTATCTCGTTTGAGGGAAACGCCGCCACCTGCCCGATGGTTTTAAGCCCCAGCGCCGCAAGCCGCTCGCGCGTCTCTTCGGACAACGGCAGGTGGTCGATTGTCAGATGGTTCAGAAACCTTCGCTCGGTATTAGGCGGCACCACCGTGAACGAATTGACCGGCGATGTCCTGGCGGCGACACTGGCGACAAACTTGCACCCGGCCACCCCCGCCTGCACCGGCAGCTTGAGAGAAATTATAAGGGAGACGAGTCTCTGCGCCAGGTCCTCTTCGTTTTTGTAAAGCCATTTCAAACCCGAGGCATCCAGAAAATAACAGCCGGGGTCGGTCTCTTCGATAAGCGGGCTGGCCGTGAAAAGAATGTCACGAATCTTTTCCGAGGCTTTCGTCTCTTTTGCCGATGATGTCTTTTTGACTATCAGTTCCGGGCAGTACGACATCGCCTGCCCCACCGTCATCCCGACAAAAACACCGCACCCGCCGGCGTTCTTGTTTACGGCGCATATCGGCGATGACTCCCTGGTCGTCTGGGCCAGGGCGACCGGTTTGCCCCACAGCGACCGGTCCCCCCGAAGACAGACCGCCATCGGGAAATTGATGACCTGTGCGCACGCTATTCTCTCTTTAGTCATACAGCATCACCTCGGCCTTTAACCCTTCTTTTGACACCCGGCTCTTGGTGACTTCCGCGCCGATAGAACGCAGGCTCAACCTGCTTACCGCAAGCCGCAGGGAGACGATGCTGGATGGAATGATATGCGAGTTGTCTTCGGTCAGGAAAATCACCAGCCCTTTGCTTTTTACCGTTTGCATGCGCAGCCGGTGAAGTAGCCCCATCGGCAAAAGCTTCTTCTCGCCGGTAAGATCGAGCACGGCGCAGGCCGCCTGTTGATACTGCAGCACGATCTCGGTCGCCCGCATCCCTTCGAGAACATCGCCGGTTCTGACCACCACCAGCCGGTCGAGGTCCACCCCGAAATAGGCCGCTGCGGAAGGGAAGAAGGTGTTGCTCAGGTCAAAATAAACGGCCGTACCCTCGCAAGTTATCCTGACCAGCATCTTGTAGAGAAGACTCGTCTTCCCCGACGATATCGGCCCGGTTATCTCGACCAGTTGACCGAAAGGAATCCCCCCGTGCGGAAACAAAGAATCGATCGCTTTAATATCGGTGCTGAAAACCGCCTGCTTTTCCCCGGTGGTTTTGAACGCCGCCTCCGGCCACTTCTTATTGAGCATCTCTTTCAGTTCGGCAATGGTGTACATGGCGATGGTCTCACCCGTTGAGTCTAAATTTCTATATCGGCCAATACTGTACATCTGTGCAGTATATTATACGTAATTTCCCTTGGCCGCAAATCACATTAATAAGGTTTGTGAGGGAGGGCTATATGTTGTGGTTAAAAGAGATATGAACTCAAGAGGTAGATCTGTTTTCGTAGGGGTTCAAAAATTTGAACCCCTACGAACTCCGGTTATGGCCGGAGCGACGCGACCGGCGGGTCCTTCCTCGGCCAGTCGCATTGCCGCCAATAAAAAAGCCCCGGCCATCGCCGGAGCTTTTGTTTACTATCAGCTACTCATACATGCCTACGGGCACTCGACAAACTCGCAGGGATTGCCGGTTGAGTACAGATGGCGGCCGAGGCACGACATGTCTTTGCCATCTACCACTCCGTCGCCATTGACATCGGCTTCTTCGAGGCACGGCTCGGGGCCGTCCTTGTGCAGATAATCGTGCAGACACTGGAAATCGAGAGCGTCGACATCACCATCGTGGTCCACAGCGCCGGGGGTTTCACAGCACGGGTCTCGCTTGGTCCAGGCTGCTATATAGGCCGCCGCCTTGTCGCCGGCCATTGTGAAATCGCCTCCGACGATGAGTTCGGCGTTGTATGCGGTAAGCGCGTGAACGGGCCCATCGGTATTGGACCCGAAGCCGTTACTAATGCCGCCCCAGGACCGAATGTACTCCTCGGACCCGAATATTCCCCCCGCTACCAGCCGACCGTCGTATACGTTTAGTGTGTATGAGTCACGGCCGGGGTAACCGTAACTGCAGTACGACGTCCAAAAGAAGCACCAGCCGCTGCCATTCCAGACATGGATAAAGGCTCTACTACATATCTCTTCTGAGAATTCTTGTATCGCGCGTCCCCCCGCATAGAGCGCTCCGTTGTATACGGTCAGGGCCTTGGGCGAAGAAATAGGCCAGGTCCACAGCGGGTACCCCACCTGCGACCAGCTGCTTCCATCCCAGGATGCTATACACATGAACGTAAACACTGGCCAGGGTTCGATCTCTACAAACGATCCCGCCGCTATCAACTTCCCGTCGTACACGGTCAGGGCCCTTACATCTCCATTCGTCCCTGACCCCAATGGCGACCAGGTGCTACCGTCCCACGACGCGATGTTGTTCACTTCCACACCACCCGCCGTTCCGAAGTAACCCCCGACAAACAGTTGGTCGCCGTAGACGGCCAGTGCCTTTACACCGCCGCTCGTCCCGGACCCCAGTGGTGACCAACTGCTCCCGTCCCAGGACGCGATATGGTTTGCCGCTACACCACCGGCCGTGTGAAAATTCCCTGCCACTATCAGCTTTTCATCGTATACGGTCATAGCAACGATACGGTCATCGCACCCCGGGTCCAGCGGCGGCCCCGGCCTCAGCCACGACCAGTTGCTTCCGTCCCATGATGCGATGTGGTTCACCAACACGCCGCCGGCCGTGGTGAAATCCCCTCCCGCTATCAGCTTCCCTTCGTACACGGTCAGGGCCAGGACCCTGCCATCCATCCCTGATCCCAGCGGTGACCAGTAGATATCATCCGGATCGACGAATTCATTTGCGCTGACATCGGCCGTGGCGCTTTTGGCCCCTTCGGTCACAGGCGGCACGTCAGCTGATTGTATGCCGGCCGCTAAAAACAGCACCAGAAGTGCTGCCAGGGCGATTACTTTTCGCATCATAAATCTCCCACAGATTGGTCAATACCAATCGTACCTGACAGATCCGGCATTGACTCGGTCCGTAAACCAGGCTCCGGCCTGCTACAGCCGGAGCTTTTGTTTTCCATCGGTTATGCGCGCATGCCTACGGACAATCGACAAACACGCACGGGTTGCCGCCCGAGAACAGATACTGGGCAAGGCACGACATATCTTCTTTCGTCAGTACCCCGTCTCCGTTGACATCGGCCTC
>CP070777.1:511695-529084 GCA_020346225.1 Candidatus Zixiibacteriota bacterium
AGTCACCGCAACTGCTCAAGCAGATATTGATGATATCCGGTTTTGACAAGTACTTTCAGATAGCCCGTTGCCTTCGTGACGAGGACCTGCGCTCGGACCGCCAGCCGGAGCATACCCAGATAGACCTGGAGATGTCTTTTGCCACTCCGGACGATGTCTTTGCGGTTGTCGAGGGACTGTCGAAGCATCTGTTCAGTGAAATTCTGAATGTCAGCGTGGAGACGCCATTCCCGCGTCTTACTTTCGAGGAGGTCATGAATCGCTGGGGCATCGACAAACCCGACCTTCGATTCGGTATGGAAATAGTCGATTTGACCGATGAAGTAAGAGAGTGCGGTTTCAAGGTCCTTGCCGAAAATATTGCCGGAGGCGGGGTGGTCAAGGGCATCGTGCTGAAGGGGGGAGGGACGTATTCGCGCAAGCAGATCGACGAGCTGACCTCGGTGGCAAAGGAGCACGGCGCGGGGGGACTGGCGTATATACTGAGGGGAGCGGACGGCGACAAGTCGCCGCTGGTGAAGTTCATCGGCGAGTCGGTGAAAGAGAAGCTTATCGCGAAAGCTGAAGTCGAGACGGGTGATGCGCTTTTTATTGTCTCGGACATGAAGCTGAAAACCGAAACGATCCTCGGTCAGTTGCGAGTGCACCTGGGCCGGGCCCATAACCTGGCCTCGCCCGACCGGTGGCGATGTTGCTGGGTGACGCATTTCCCGCTGTTCGATTTCGATGCGGAAACCGGGCGGTACCTGGCGATGCACAACATAGTATCGCATCCGCTCGAGGAGGATCTGCATCTGATCGACGAGGGATTTAAGAGTAAACTCAACGGTTCCGACCTGAATCATCCCTGGCGTCAGGCCCGCGCCCTGCAGTATGATTTTGTTGTCAACGGGTGGGAGATTGCCTCCGGCGGTCAGCGCGTAAACCGTCGTGAGCTTCAGGAGAAGATTCTGGCTATTCTGGGTATCGACCACGAGCGGGCCGAGAGGATGTTCGGATTTCTGCTGCGGGCGCTGGAGTACGGGGCGCCGCCCCATGCCGGTATTGCCGCCGGTCTGGACCGGCTGGTATCGCTTTTCGCGGGGACCGACACGATTCGCGACGTGATTGCCTTTCCGAAGACGACCAACGCCGTATCGCTTATGGACGGCTCGCCTTCGGAAATCGACGCCGACCAGCTCGATGAGCTCGGCCTGGTCCTGAAGAACAGGCAGCGGAATTGAGAGATGAGAAATGGCCGTGAACGTTAACGACAAACAGACTCGCAGTTTCGTGGTGGAGGGGGTCGACCAGCGTCTGCTGTTCGGCCAGAACGATGTTTTCCTGCGGCTGATCGAGGCGCACTTTTCGACGCGCATCGTGGCCCGGGGCGACCGGATAACGATCGAGGGCAACCCTAAGGACGTCGACCAGATTATCCGCCTGCTGAAGGATTTCGTGACGCGGCTGAAGCAGGGCGACTACCTGACCGAGCAGTATGTCCACTATGCTATCAGCATGGTCAAGGAGAACGGCTACGGTCCGGCGGAATACATATCGACCGAACAGCTCCTGACCAATTCGCTCAAGAAGGTCATCAAGCCCAAGACGATCGGGCAGTCGAAGTATGTTGAGGCGATCGAGCAAAACGACCTTGTTTTCTCTATCGGGCCGGCGGGAACCGGCAAGACGTATCTGGCGGTGGCCATGGCGGTGGCGGAACTCAAGGCCAAGCGGGTCAGCCGGCTGGTTTTCGCCAGACCGGCAGTGGAAGCGGGTGAATCGCTGGGCTTTTTGCCGGGGGACATCCGCGCCAAGGTCGACCCTTATCTCAGGCCGGTTTACGACGCCCTGTACGATATGCTGCAGCCCGACAAGATTCGCAAGCTTCTGGAACTGGGCATTATCGAAATCGCCCCCCTGGCCTTTATGCGGGGCCGTACCCTGAACGAGGCGTTTGTTGTGCTCGACGAGGCGCAGAACACCACCAGCGCACAGATGAAAATGTTTCTGACCCGCATCGGCGAAAAATCCAAGGCCATCATCACCGGTGACATCACGCAGATCGATCTCGATGACCGGCGCCAGTCCGGTCTGGTCAAAGTCCAGAAGATACTGGCCGGGATAGACGGGATCCGCTTTGTATATTTGACCGAGAAAGACGTCATCAGACACCGGCTGGTGCAGAATATCATCAAGGCGTACGAAAAACACGAGAAACCCAAGAGACGGGGTTAAGGCGAAAGGGACTTTCGCCCCATGTTTTCGATTCTACTCAAAATAAAACGCCGCATCAAGAAGCTCCTCAAGGTGCAGAGCGAGACGCGGCAACGCCCCCAGGCGACGATTCAATCCCGGACGGTCAAGGTGCTGCTGCTGGTTCTCATCTCGCTTCTGGTCGGGCTGCTCTACCCGTATCAATCGCTCTATGACCCGCTCGATATGCCGCGCGAGGGCGAGATAGCCCTGGAGGATGTCATCGCTCCCTTCCAGATCACGGTCCTGAAGACGGATCGCGAGGTGCGCGATGAGGTAGAAGAGACGCGGCTGAGCGAGCCGCACGTGATTGACTATGACACGACTATCGTAAGCAGCGCCTTTACGCGGATGGACCAGTTCTTCGCGCTGGTCGACTCGCTGCAGGCGGCGACGGTACCCGACGATACCGCTCACGCCGGCGATTTTCCGGTCATTGTTTCCCAGAGGTTCCCGCTGCTCAGTAAGACGGCCGTTGAAAAGTCATTCGAGCAGGACAGCCTTCCGAAAATTCACGCCGATTTGAAGAAGATTCTTCAGGATGAAATCTATCAGATCGGTGTTCTGCCGGACGGTTATTCATTGCCGGAGTCGCGCAACCGGAGTGTCCTGGTGCGACGCGGTGACCGGCAGAATATCATTTCCCGTGACAAACTTTACCCGGTGGCCATGGCCTATCCGCGTCTGCTGACGGCGCTCAACCGGCTCAGCGCCTCCGATTCGATAGATGTCGACTACTACTACAAGATCGGGCTGGGATTCATTCAGCCCAACCTGCGCGTAAACCTGGTCGAGTACGAGCGCCGGATTGACGAAGCCCTGGCCTCGGTGTCCCAGATCAAGAAGATCGTCGACAAGAACGAGATTATCCTGCGGGCCGGTCAGCGGGTGAGTGAAGACCAGGAGCGGGTGCTGCGGGAGATGGCCCGGAGTTTGCGCGAAGAGGCGGCCGACCAGCCGTGGCTGTCGACGATCCTGCCGCCGCTGGCTAGGGTCATTCTGGTCCTGGCGGCATTCTCGGCCCTTTATCTTTTCCTGTTCTTTTTCCGGCGGGACATGTTCCGGTCCAACCCGAAACTGCTGGCGCTGTTTCTGGTGTTCGCTTTGCAGCTGTTTCTGGTTTATCTGCTGGGGGTGCGGCTGGAGCTGTCAATTTACCTGTATCCGGTGGCGCTGTTGCCCATCATGGTGACCATTCTGTTCGATGCCGAAGTAGGCATTCTGTCGACCGTTGTTCTGGCCTTCCTTCTCGGCATTATGCACCGTTTCGACTTTGCCCTGACCTTCATGACGGTGGCGGTCGGCACGGTGGCCTGCCTGACGGCGCGACAGGTTCGCCGCCGCACCGAGTTTTTCAGGATCATGTACTCGACGGCGCTGGCCTTTGCCGCTTATGCCGTGATGATCGAGACGCTCAAGCTGACACCCAACCCGGATGTTCTCACGGAAGTGGGTTACGGCCTGATAAACGGTATCGTGACATCACTGCTGGCCATCGGCGTACTGCCGTTTTTCGAATCGCTTTTTGGCATCTCCACCGATATCACGCTGCTGGAGCTTTCCAATCCCAATCACCCGTTGCTGAAGCGGCTGGCCCTGGAAGCCCCCGGTACCTACCACCATTCGGTGATAGTGGGCAATCTTACCGAGGCGGCGGCCGCGGCTATCGGCGCCAACGCCCTTCTGGCAAGGGTCGGTGCCTTCTTCCATGACATCGGCAAGATAGAAATCCCGGAGTATTTCGTGGAAAACCAGCTCTCGGTGAAATCGAAGCACGATGAGCTGACGCCGAGCATGTCATCGATCATCCTTTCGTCCCATGTAAAAATGGGACGGCAACTGGGTGAGGAAGCCGGGCTTCCCGACGACGTGTTGAACTTCGTGGAAGAACATCACGGCACCATGGTACAATCCTACTTCTACAACAAGGCCCTGGAACAGGGAACCGATGAAGACAACGTGGACAAGTTCCGGTATCCGGGCCCGAAACCGCAGACGCGTGAGACCGGGATTGCCATGCTGGCCGACGCTATCGAGGCCGCCAGCCGGACCCTGGACGACCCCAAACCGGCCCGCATCACCCATCTCATTCAACGTATCATCAACGAACGTTTTCAGTCCGGCGAACTGGATCAATGTCCGTTGACGCTGAGGGATCTGGCCAAGATAAGGGAGGCCTTCGCCCAGGTGCTGATAGGGACGTTTCACCATCGTGTTGTCTATCCCAAGAAGGACAAATCGGAGGGGGAATGAGACTCATGATATTCAAGGAGGTCCAGGGCCGGATACCCTCGGCCAGGCTCGAGAAGATGTTCCGCAAGCTCAGCCGCGAAGAGCGAAAGCCCGACTGGCAGGGTAATATCAATCTGATCTTCACCGACGACAAATCCGTGCGCAGGCTGAACCGGGAGTTTCGCCGGGTCGACGCGGCCACCGACGTTCTGGCCTTTTCGATAGATTACCCTGATTCGACGGACAGCATGTTCGGGGAAGTTTACGTTTCGATACCCGCGGCCGTGCGGCAGGCCGCCGAGTCGGGAGTCAGTGTCGGCGAGCGACTGCTCCGGCTGGCCTGTCACGGCTTGTTGCACCTCTTCGGCTATGACCACATTAAGCAGAGGGACGTTCGGCAGATGAAGGCGCTGGAAGACTATTATGTCGCCTACGCCGGGAGGTCCGGCCGTGGCTGAGTTTCTGGCAGCCCTGGTGATAGTGGCCGGTTTTCTGACGGGCTACATCGTTTCGAGATACGCCTCGATGGTCTTCGTCGATCCGGACGAGATTGACACTTTTTATCCGAAGGCGTCCCCTTCGCAGCGGGCTTTCATGCGGAGACTGGCCGACGATCCCCGGGCGCTGATGCAGGTGGCCGACGCGTACAAAGCGTTCGTTCTTATTCTTGTCTCGGGTTTGTCTTTGAGATTGGTATCGACCGCGGTCGCTTACCTGGGGGTGGCCGCGTATCTCGGTTATGCGGTCGGGTTTGTGTTCATCTGGGTGCTGTATCTGGCCGTGGTCGAGGCCCTGCCGCGATACTACTCGAGAAAGGCGGTACGCCGGACGATGCTGCGCTATCTCTGGCTGGTGCACCTGGTCTACCTGGTGTTCGTGCCGGTGGTGCGGGTTTACCGGAGATCGCTCAAGCGGAGTATGGCCGAGGAGCCGGTCACCGAGGAAGAGAAAGAAGAGATAGTCGAACGGGCGCTGGAGACGGTCGCCGACCATGCCGGCATCGTCGATACAATCGTTGACGACGAAGAGCGGGAGATGATCAGCCAGATATTTCTTCTGGACCAGAAGGTGGTGCGGGAAATAATGATACCGCGTATCGACATCGTGGCCGTCGAGAAGAACATGAGCTTCAAGAGCATTCGCAAGCTGGTGCACGAAGACGGCCACTCGCGCTACCCCGTCTACGAAGAGACGATCGACAAAATCCTGGGGCTGCTGTACGTAAAGGACCTGTTCAGCAACATGCCGGAAGCGGGGGAGAAGTTCGTTATCACCGATTATCTCCGCAAGCCCTACTTTGTGCCCGAGACGAAGATTATCGGGGAGCTGCTGCGGGAGTTCAAAGACAAGAGACAGCATATCGCCATGGTCGCCGATGAATATGGCGGCGTGGCCGGTGTCGTGACGCTCGAAGATATTATCGAGGAGATTTTCGGGGAGATTCAGGACGAGCACGATTCCGAGGCGGCCGAGTTCTCGGACATGGGTGACGGGCGCTTCGTCGTCAGCGCCGCGCTGATGGTGGACAAGCTGCAGGACTATCTTGATACCGAGTACGAGCAGGGCGATTACGACACCGTGGGCGGTCTTATCTATGATCTGGTGGGCTCGGTTCCGGGCGAAGGTCAGGTTGTCAGGTGGCACGACCTGGAGCTGCAAGTCGACAAGGTGGAAGGGCAACGAATCAGGCAGGTCGTGGTAAGACGGAAAGCCCCCTCCTAATCGGTTCTTCTCGAACCCCGACGATCTTTCGGATTATTTTCGGTTTCGTTTCGAATGGTCTCAGCCAGTCTTCCGGCGGCCTGGCGGGCCAGTTCCAGCTGCACCACGTGGGCGGCCAGCTCTTTGGTGTGACGTTTCTCGAATTCAAGGCGGGCCCGGCTCTCTTCGATCAGCTTATGTCGGGACTCCGCCAATTCCCGTTCAATGTTGCCGAGCATTTTGTAGAACGACACGCACAGGGCCAAACCAATAAGGATGCACATGACCGTTATCGAGAAAAGGAGATGGTGGGCCCGGCTGACGCGGGCGGTGGTGTCGTGAAACAACACCAGATCACCAACATGACGGGCCCTGGCATCGATAAGCGGTATGAAGGCGGTCGCGAACGTGCGGCCGTCATCTTTAACCTCTTGGCGGGCGGAGACATAGGCCTTCCGATCCCGTGACAGCCACTCTTCTGTGCCGGTTGGCACGTTTTCGAGGGATTTCTCGACCACCACAAAGTCGGCGAATCGGTCCCAGTCGACAGCGATTCCGGAACTCCGGCAGTTGGCTTCCCAGGCGGGGCGATCGATGTATTCCTTGCGGACCAATGTCGCGATCTGCACTCCCAGCAGTGATGGTACCGCCCCCGTCAGCCCGCTGAGTTCTTTACCCGCTTCGATAAACCCAGCCGGTCGGTCCTCAAGCACCCACGGTGTGACGACCTTCAAGCTGAAGGTGCCGTGAGCGCAAAGCTCCACGCCGAAAGCCATCTGTCCGGTTCGCTGCGCCTGGGCCAGGGTGAACCGACCGGTCGGTTCACCGGCAATGTCGGGCTCGCCGGCGCAGAGAATCTTTGCTCCGGTGCTGTCGAATACGTAGCAGTGGCTTATATCGCTGCGCAGTCTCATGCGGTCAAAATAAGGTTTGACGACAGCACACAAATCCCGGTCGCTTTCGTCGGTCCAGGCCCGGCGAACTTCGCCACTGCGCGTCAGACTGATCAGTTCGGAACTCATGGCGTCTATGTCACGGCGGTGAGAGGCCTGGACATACTTCTTAACCGAGGCGAGATAGCGACCGATCTCTTCGTCGAGGTTTTTGTTAAGGACGCGATAGGTGCCGGTCACGAAGGTGCCTAGCAGTCCGAATATGGCAATGGTCAACGGCAAGAGAATTCGGGCTTTTATCTTTTCAGAAGCCATCCGCACTCCGTTGAATCGTCCGGGGTCGCAGAGAAGGTGGCTGCCCCCATTTTGGTTCCTGTTTCGGGCCTCTCTTGTTTGCCTATGGCCCGAGAATCGTACTCATTGTTCTGATTATCGGAAGGGAGGCGGTTTTAATTAGACAAAATCAGTAGGCTTTTAGGACAGAGTGGCGAGAAGCGGGCAATATCTGTCCGGGCGCCACCGGGCCTTAAGGGCTGCCTTTGAAATGGAAGTAAACGAGCACGGCCAGGATCAGGGTAAAGAGAATCCCGGTCAAAAAACCGGTGCGGAAGGTATTCAGGTTGGCGAGCCAGGGCTGCCTTTTGCGGTCGCCGGAAAGATCGGCATGGCAGTACCGACATCGCGTGGCCTCCACCGCTATTTTCTCGCGGCAATACGGGCACTTCTTGAATTCTTTGGCCAGAGTCATCGGTTAAATATCCCGACAGACGCGGCGAATAAGCAATAAAAAAAGCGACTCGCGGCTGGTGTTCGACAGCCTGGGCAAGTCACTTTCACTTCGATAGCGGTCGGGATGTTATCCCGTCGCTGTCGGCGGAAATTCCACCCGCGCGAACCACTCTATCTCGATGTCCTCGAAAAGGGAGTCGCGCTGATGGCAATCATGCAGGAATTGCCAGTCGCCCTTCTCGACCGGCTGCCCGTCGATTTTCTGCTGCGCCATACGGGCGAGGCGCTTGAAATCCTCGTAATGTTCGCTGAGTCGGAGTTCGGCGTAGTCGCGGGCGGCCCATGTGGATATCAAAAACTGCCAGTCGGAGGCCGACAGGAGCATCATCTCCCGGGCCAGCTGCTTAAGGAGCGATTCCATCTCGGCATCGCGCCGCCCGGGGTTCTCCAGCCACCAGCGCGCCAGTTCGCACATCTTCGCTTCACATTCGTAGATGTGTTTCCATGTCCACTCGGTATGCTCGTTGAGCCAGATGTAATGGTGGTTGCCCTGTCCCCAGCTTCCCTCCGGGATCGAGACGATCTGGGCGGGCTGACGCCGGTCGAGGTCTTCTGAGAGAAAGGTGAGTTCGATCTTATCGTCTTTGAGAATGTCGGTCAGGGTCTGCTTGAGGAAAAGCGGGCCCTCGAACCACCAGTGGCCGAACAGTTCGGCGTCATACGGCGCCACCAGAATACCCTTTTCCCCGGTCTGCTCGTGATATCCGGTCAGAATCTCTCTAACCTTGCCGGTGAAATGAGCGGCGTTTTCCGGAAGACGGGCCAGGGCCGTCTGATGGTTGTATTCGACTTTGTCGGCCAGATCCGCTTTGGACGAGGTGACCGCCCAGTAGCGGTGCCCGCCGGGAAAGCGCTTCTTGTGGAAGTCGACGTAATTGCCGTCACCCGGGTAGCCGTGTTCTCCCGACCACACCAAAAGACCCGTCTCGGGGTCGCGGGTGTAGATGGCGGTCGGCTTCTTTCCCTCGGCCGACGAGGACACCAGGTAGACTTCCCGGGGCGTTTTGTCGACTTCTTCCCGGCGGGGGCGGTAGCTCTTTTCGAACTGGCCCCACAGCAGTTTCAGGGCCTCGAAGCGGTCGATATAGACGCCGATCGATTTGCCGCCCTTCAGCAGCGCGGAGTCGATTATGAAGAAATCCAGGCCGTTTTCAGTGACGAATTCATCCACGCCCTTGCGCTGATACGGTTTCTGCACGCCGCCGATTGGCACCGGGGGGGTCCATTCATAACGGGGGCGGTAGGCACACTCGGGCAGCCATATACCGCGCGGGGCGCGTCCGAAATGGCGCCGGTAGCTCTTGACCGCCATTTTGGTCTGCGCCTGAAGGCTTTCATCGCGTGACAGCAGGGGATAATAGCCGTGGGTGGCGCCGCACGTCATTATCTCCAGGAAGCCGTCGTCCTGCATCTTCCTGAATTCGAACAAAACATCCTGCCCGATATCATTGAAGAATTCGAGAGTGCGCCGGTAGAAGCGCTCCCACAGATGGGCGGTGGCAAGCATGTTATCCTGACCGTACTTGTAGAACTCCTCGGCATCATGCTCGGCGGCGGCGATTTTCTGGTTCAGGTATCCGTTGAATTCCTCTTTGAACGAGTTATCGGCGAGCTGTTCGCACAGGACCGGTGACAGGCCGACCGTCAATTTGGGCCGCAGGCCTTCGGCTATCAACTCTTCGAGCACCTCGAGCAGGGGCAGATAGGTTTCGGCGGTGGCCTCGCACAACCAGTCCGTGCCGTGGGGCCATCGGCCGTGTGACAGCACGTAGGGCAGATGGCTGTGCAAAACGAAGGCGAAATACCCGTGTGTCATTGGGCCTCCCCGGTGTCGTCGGTACTTGACTGAAAGCCAATCGGTTTCATGTCCTTATCGGGAGAACCGTGCATTTTTATCTCGCCAAACTGACTCTCGAATTTCTTGATATTTTCGGTCAGCGCCTTGTGAAGCAGCTTGGCATGCATGGGCGTCATAATGATTCTGGCCAGGACTTTTGATTTTGGCATTCGCGGCATGACGCGCGCAAAATCGATAATGATCTCCGTCGGCGAGTGCATAATCATGGCCAGATTGGCGTAGATTCCCTCGGCCTCTTTCTCGCCGAGTTCTATGTTAATTTGTTGGGACGGTTGGGGTTGTTTCATCAGGGCACCTGTTCGTTTAATCAATCAAATTTCACGGGTATTTTCTTGTATAAGGCAACCCATTTTAATATATTCCCAGCTTAAGTCAACAGTTTAGTATGACAGAAGTGCTGTCTGCGGGCTGATTAAGGGGTTCTTTGTGCCTTTGACCTCTGAAAGAATCGGGCAATTGACTTCCGGGATGGGTAAGTCCAAGATACTTATCCTCGGTGACATCATGCTCGATGAATATCTTTTCGGAACGGTGAGTCGGATCTCGCCCGAAGCCCCGGTGCCGGTGGTGGAGATAACCTCCGACCAGTACCTTCTTGGAGGTGCCGCCAACGTCGCGGCCAACATCAAGGCGCTCGGCGACGAGCCGCTTCTGCTGGGGACCGTGGGCGAAGACGAGGCATCGGTCAAGCTGGTCCAGTTGCTGAAAGAGCGGCGCATTTCACCGCAGTTTGTGGTCAACGATGCCTCCCGGCGCACGACCATCAAGACTCGGGTAATCGCCAATAACCAGCAGGTGGTGCGCGCCGACCGGGAGAATACCCACGAGCTCGACAAGGACACCGAGCGAAAAGTGCTCAGCCGGTTCAAATCGGTCGTGGACGAGATTTCGGCGGTCCTCATTTCGGACTACGGTAAGGGCGTAATAAGTCTTTCGCTTTTGGAGCAGGTGATCGACATCTGTGTCGAGAAGGACATTTTCATCGGCGTTGACCCCAAGGAAACGCATTTTCACAATTATCGGCGGGTCTCGGTCATTACGCCCAACCATCATGAGGCCGGCTTCGCTTACGGCAAGAGGATCCGCACCGAACAGGATTTGCTGGAAGTTGGTAACGGCCTGCTGGCCAAGCTTCAGGCGAAATCCATCCTCATCACGCGCGGTGCCGGCGGCATGTCGATCTTTCGTCGGGACGAAGAGCCGACTCATATCCCGACCTTTGCGCGACAGGTTTACGACGTCACCGGTGCCGGTGACACCGTCATTGCCACCTTCGTTTCGGCCGTATGCGCCGGTGCCGATCTGGTTGAAGCGGCTATCGTGGCCAACGCCGGAGCCGGGATAACGGTGGCCGAGGTAGGCACGGCGGCGGTATCGGTCCAGCAGTTGAAAAGCGAACTCGAGCACAACATCAAGAACGGCAATCTTGCCAGGGCGACCTCGTAACTTTCCTGCGGCGGCCAGCCGGTCGCACGAGCAAGGGTGTCAGCACATCTGCAAGGAATCCGAGATAATATGCCGGCCCGCCTGGTCAATCAACGCAACCTCAATCGACTGCTTACCCGTCTCAGACGCGGCAGGAAGAAGATCGTATTCACCAACGGCGTCTTCGATATTATCCACCGGGGGCATGTTGAGTATCTGACCAAAGCGGCTTCCTTCGGTGATGTTCTCATTGTCGGGCTCAACAGCGATAAGTCGGCCCGCCGGCTCAAAGGCAAATCGCGCCCGGTGCAGAGTGAAAAGGATCGCGCCGTGATACTGGCCGCCCTCAGGCCGGTCGATTACGTGGTTGTTTTCGGTGAGGACACTCCGGATAAACTGATCGCCCGGATAAGGCCCGACGTGCTCGTCAAAGGGGCGGATTATGCGATGAACGCGATTGTCGGCGCGACGCTGGTCAGGTCGTACGGCGGGCGGGTGCGGCGAATCAGGTTGACCGCCGGCCGCAGTACCAGCAAACTTCTGAAGAAGCTGACTTGAGGTTCGGGCCGAGGAAAATCGCTTGCTGACTCTGCTGTGATCTTGATTTTTTCTTCCAGCCGGTATTTCTTATAGCCTTATGTTTGAATCTCCTGACGATACCGCCTCACGCGCCGTCGACCTTCTCGCGGAGCAGGGACACTGGCCGGCGCTGGCGGCGCGATATCTCGAAGAGGGTCGTTATTCGAGAGCCGTGGAGATATGCAAGGAACACCTGCCCGAAGAATCCGGGCCGCTGTCCGGGCGGCTGGTCTACGGCCGGGCACTTTTCCATGCCGGGCAGACCGAGACCGCCGTCGAACAGTTCTATCATGTGCTCTCCAGGGATCCCCAGAATGTGGCGGCCTTGAAATACCTGGGTGATGTTCTTTTCGTTTCCGGCGATGTTCCGGCGGCGCTGGCGAGCTACCGTCGTGTTCTGGAGATTGACCCCGATTCACGGGTGCTGGCGCTTCCGCTTAAGGCCGGGCAGCGCGAGACGACCCGAACCATAACGATAGGACGTCCGCACGAGGGGCGTCAGAAAGCGGCCGGTCGCTGTGCCCTGCGCGATGTGTATTTTTGCACCGAAACCATCGGTGACCTGTACCTGGCCCAGGGTTATCCGGGGATGGCCGCCGAAGTTTACCGAACATTGAATTCAGCCGACCAGAACCCCCGATTAAGGGAGAAACTGGCGCGGGCGGAGACGCAGATCAAAGAGAAAGAGGACGGCCATGTCAAAAAAGCGGATTGACGGTTTGCGCAAGAAGATGAAAGCGGAAAACCTTGATGGTCTGATCGTGACGTATCTCGACCATGTCCGGTATCTGAGCGGTTTCACCGGCTCGGCCGGATTGCTGGTGATAAGCGGCGGCCGAGCGGAGTTCTTCACCGACTTTCGTTACAAGGACCAGGCGGCCAAAGAGGTGACAGGGGCCCGGATCAATATCATCAAGCGCCTGCCGACGGCGGCCCTGAAGGATTTTCCTCATCTCAATGTCAGGAACCGCAAATACGGTTTTAACGGCGAGTATCTTACCATCACCGACCGCAAGCGTCTCCAGGAGAGCCTTCCCGACGCCATTCTGGTGTCGTGTGACGGAATCTTCACGGAACTGGGCTGGGTCAAGGAGCCGCCGGAGGTCGCCAACATTTCCCAGGCGGTCAAGATCGGCGATGCCGCATTCGAGAGGGTCCTTCCGCTGGTCAGGCCGGGCGCACGGGAAAGCGAAATCGCGGCGGAGCTGGAATACCAGATGAAGATGATGGGTTCCGAAAAGCCGGCCTTCGAGACGATCATCGCCTCGGGTTACCGCTCCGCACTGCCGCACGGCGTGGCCTCACTCAAGAAAGTGCAGAAAGGTGATCTGGTCACTTTCGACTTCGGCGCGACCGTCGGCGGATACGTGTCGGATCTCACACGCACGGTGGTCGTGGGAAAGGCGACGGCCAGGCAGAAAAAGGTTTACGAGGTGGTCTTGCGCGCCAACAAGGCGGGTATCCGGAAAGTCAGGCCGGGGGTGTCGGGTAAGGCTGTTGACAGGGCCTGCCGCACGGTCATAACCAGGGCCGGCTATGGCAAGAAATTCGGTCACGGCACCGGTCACGGCATCGGCTTTTTTGTTCATGTGGGGCCCAGATTGTCGACGGTATCCGACGATAAGCTAATGATTAACAACGTCATAACAATCGAGCCGGGTATTTATTTCTCCGGTTGGGGCGGGGTGCGTATTGAAGACGATGTTCAGGTGACGAGAGGCGGCTGCAAGGTGCTGACCCGGGCGCCAAAAAACTTGTTGGAACTCTAATATCGTTGATTTATCATACGGTCGTAAATGATGGCCGACGGCAGGCAGGTTATCCTGCCTGCTATTTTTAAGGGTTTTCCCGAGGGATCGCTATGAACGAAAAATATATAAGAAAGCTAATAAGACTGGTCGAAGAGTCCGATATTGAATCATTAGAGGTCTCGAGTTGGGGTCGAAAGGTGAGGATCACGCAAAAGTTGTCCCCATCTTCCAACGGGACCAGTGAACAGCCGGCTGTATTGCAGCCGGTGGTATCGGCGAAAGACGTTGAAGAGCGGCAACCGGCACCGCCGCCGACCGAGAGGGCGCCGCAGCCCCCTCCGCCGGAAGAGGAGACCGGGCGGTTGGTCGCTGTCAAATCCCCCATGGTCGGCACCTTCTACGCCGCGCCGTCGCCCGACGCCGATCCCTATGTTTCTCTTAACGAGAAAGTCACGGTGGGTCAGGTGGTATGCATAGTCGAGGCGATGAAGTTGATGAACGAAATCGAATCCGAGATTAGCGGCCGTGTGGTGAAGATTATGGTCGATAACGCGCAGCCGGTCGAGTTTGGCCAGGAGTTGTTTCTGATCGACCCCGCCGGCTGATGTTCCGAGAAAGGGGTTCTACATGACTTTGAAGCAAATGCTGGTTGAGATGCTCAACCGCAAGGCCTCTGACTTACACATTCGAGTCGGTATAAGACCCCATCTTCGCGTAAACGGTCGGCTGGAGCAGATTGCCACCGATCCGATAACCATCGACCTCATGGACCAGGTGGTCCAGCAGGTTCTCAACGAGAAGCAAAGAGAAAGATTCTATCGCAAGAACGAGATGGACCTGGCTCTGTCGGTAGCCAAGCTGGGTCGGTTTCGAATAAACCTTTTCCGTCAGAGAGGCACCACCGGTATCGCCATTCGTGCCGTCAACACCACGGTGCCGTCGTTCGAGGAACTTCACCTGCCGGATTCCGTGCGCAAGATTGCCGAACTCAAGCGCGGTCTGGTCATCATTACGGGGACCACCGGTTCGGGTAAGTCGACCACCCTGGCCGCCCTGATCGAGGAGATGAACGCCAAGCGCACCGACAACATCCTGACTATCGAAGACCCTATCGAGTATATATACCGCGACAAGAAGTCGATCATCTCGCAGCGCGAGGTGGGCGGCGATACGGAATCGTTTGCGGCTTCTCTGAGGCACGCCTTTCGGCAGGACCCCGACGTGATTCTAATCGGTGAGGTTCGTGACATCGAAACCATGTCCATCGCCCTGACGGCGGCCGACACCGGTCATCTGGTTTTAACCACGCTTCACACGATGAACGTGGTGGAAACGATAACCCGTATCATATCGTTCTTCCCGCCCCATCAGCACCAGCAGATCAGGCTGCTGCTGGCCGGGACCCTGGAAGCTATCGTGTGCCAGCGGCTGCTGACGCGAGCCGATATGCCGGGCCGGGTTCCCGCCCTCGAGATCATGTATGAATCCGGTGCCATCAAAGAGTGTATCATCGACCCGGACAAGACGGCCGGTATCATGGACCTCATGGAACAGGGCGGCGTACAGTACGGGATGCAGACATTCGACCAGTCGATTATGCAGCTTCACAAACAGGGGCTCATTTCGTTCGAGGAGGCCATCAGTCACGCCACCAATCCGGACGACTTCGACCTCCGGCTTCGCGGTATCACGGGCTCGGCCGACCGCTGGAAAGAGGAAGAGGAGGAGGAAGATATGGATCACTCTTCCGAACGACTCGATTCCAGCACCGACTACACCAAATTCTGACGGTACTGCTCCTGCCCGGCCGATTCGCACGCACCGTACCAGTTACCTCTTAGTATCAAGGGCTTATAAGGGCGTCTGCGCCGCAATGCCGACGCCAAAAATCTGCCTTTCTTGTTGTCTTTAGAATCGGCATGGCTTATATTTGGCTCTTGTTTTCGGGCGCCTGAAAGACGCGGCCCCGACTGATATTAGCATTGAGAATAGCAGGACCAATCCGTTGTTTGATAAAATCTTGATTGCCAATCGCGGTGAGATAGCCCTTCGGGTGATTCGAGCCTGCAAAGAACTCGGCATCAAAACGGTTGCTGTTTACTCCGAGGCCGACCGCGACGCCCTCCACGTGCGTTTTGCCGATGAGGATGTTTGTATCGGTCCGCCGCAGCCCGGTCAGTCATACCTTGACACCAAGCGCATCATCGCCGCCGCCGAGGTGACCAACGCCGGCGCCATTCACCCCGGCTACGGTTTCCTGGCCGAAAACGCCGACTTTGCGGAGATCTGCGAGTCGTGCGGGATAGTTTTCATCGGTCCCACGGCTTCTCATATCCGTCAACTGGGCGACAAAATCAAGGCCAAGGAGTTGATGAAAGCGGCGGGCGTGCCGGTGACGCCCGGTTCGGAGGGAGTGGTGGCCAGTTTTGACGATGCCAGCGACCTGGCCCGGGAAATGGGCTACCCGGTGATGCTGAAAGCGGTCGCCGGGGGCGGCGGCAAGGGCATGCGCGTATGCCGCGACATGGCCGAGCTGGAACGGGGCTTTCATCTCGCCTCCACCGAAGCGGCCAATGCCTTCGACAACGCCGACCTGTACCTTGAGAAATTCATATTGAATCCGCATCACGTCGAGATTCAGATCATCGGCGACACGCACGGGAATTACTTCCATTTCGGCGAGCGTGACTGCTCCATTCAGAGGCGGCACCAGAAGCTGATCGAGGAAACGCCGTCGCCGTTGATGACCGACGAATTGCGGGAAAGGATGGGCTCGGCCGCCGTCGAGGGTGCCCGGCAGACGGGCTATCGCGGGGTGGGGACGGTGGAGTTTCTTGTCGACCGGGAGCGCCACTTCTACTTCATGGAAATGAACACCCGTATCCAGGTGGAACACCCGGTTACGGAAGAGGCCTTCGAGGTCGATCTCATCAAGGAACAGATACGGGTGGCGCTCGGTGAAAAGGTGAATCTGCGCCAGGAAGACCTCAAGCACCGCTGGGCGTCGATCGAATGCCGGATAAACGCGGAGGATGTCGAGAAGGACTTCCGGCCGGCTCCCGGGATGATCACCGCCCTTCATGTCCCCGGTGGTCCGGGGGTGCGGGTGGATCGGGCCGTGTACACCGGCTATGCCATTCCGCCCTATTATGATTCCATGATTGCCAAGCTGATCGTCAGGGCGCGGACGCGGGAACAGGCCGTGGTCAAGATGCGCAACGCTCTGGACGAGTTTATCGTAGAAGGGATACCGACCACTATTCCGTTCCACCAGGAGATTTTCCGGCATCCGGATTTTGTGGCCGGAGAGTACGATATAGGTTTTATAGATGCCAAGTTTAAGCAGACGAGAGCAGACCGGGTTGATGCCGAGAGCGAGTCGAAAACCCCTTCCGACGCCCCGGCTCCGGCCACGGCCGTCTCCGACAAAACCGAAGACAACTGAGTTCACGGACTCTTAACTTTAGGAGCTGGTAGAATGGCTAACATACCTGCCGACCTCAAATACACCAAGGAACACGAGTGGGTCAAGCTCGACGGCAATCTGGCTGCGGTCGGAATCACCGACTACGCCCAGGGCGAACTGGGGGATATCGTGTTCGTGGAACTTCCCGCGGTGGGTGATGAAATCGCGCAGATGAAACCTTTCGGCACCATCGAAGCCGTCAAGGCCGTCAGCGATATGTTCGCTCCGGTCACGGGAAAGGTGGCTGAGGTTAATTCGGCGCTCGATGACGACCCGATGATAATCAATCGCGATCCGTACGGCGACGGCTGGATGATAAAGGTCGAACTGGCTGACGAAAGCGAGATAGAACAGTTACTCGATGCCGCCGGTTACAACGAGGTGATCGGTCAGGCTTAGCCCCGGTCGGTGCTCCCGGCCGCAAACTGAAAGTCGATAATGCCGTACATACCGAACACCG
>CP070777.1:529184-532214 GCA_020346225.1 Candidatus Zixiibacteriota bacterium
CAACATCGAGGGCTTCCAGGCGGACGACGCCGATCTGACGGTCACCATTAATCGAGAAGATCTGGAAAAGACGATGATGGGTGCGGTCAGCTTCGATGAGCAGATCGCCTCCGGTAAGGCCAAGCTGACGGGTAAGCGTGATGTGTATGAGCGGCTGAAGACGATGCTGGTGCACTTCGATCTCGGCTTCGAGATGATGCCTGGAACGGGATCAAAGGATCTCACGCCGGAGCAGAAGCCCTTTGAGCAAGAGGAGCCCGCCGATACTTCCGGAGGTTGATGGCTCGTCGGCTGTATCCTGCGATAACTAAATTTCTTTCAGCATCCCAAAATTCACGGTTGCAGTGAAGGGCTTTGAACGTCATTCGCTGCAACCGCGACATCTCTATTGTCCGAACATATCGATAGGAACATGCTCGATACGGTTATCCCACTGCCAGAATAAATTACTCTCTACGATGGTAAATCCGTAAACAGCGTAAGTGGTGAAAATTCTGGCAACCATGAGCGATATTTGATAGTGAAAATTTCACGTTTCCACTCATCGAAGGCCGTATTTTGATAATCAACATCTCTTGCCGCAGTTCCATCTTCAGGAGGGAAAAATGAAACCCTTTTACAGATTGATCTCGATTAGAACAGTTCTGTTGCTGGCGTACGCAGTCTTCGTCGTGCCCTGCCTGGCCGGCTCTGAGTCTAATCTGGTGGCACAGGCTACCTCAGGCAAAGAGGCGTCGAAACAGTCAGCCTTGAGTGCCGAGCCAAGCCCGGAGGAAATGGAAAAGATAGCTAAAATGACCTCGAATCCGCTCGGCGCAGCCTGGATGCTCTGGACGCAAAATGATTACTCCGAGGTGAGAGGCGATCTGGTTCCCGGAGGCCAGCGCGTCAATAGTACAAAATTTCAACCGGTAATGTCGTTTCCAATCGATCTTGCAGGTGATGACTGGAATTTGATTGTCCGCCCGGTATTTCAGTTTCAGAGCGTGCCTCTCGACAAAGACGTCGGAGAGCTGTTTGGTGTCTCCGAGACAGATATTATAGCAGATCCTGACTTGAGCCGGATTGCCTTAAATGCCTTCGATGGACGCACCAGCGGGTTTGGCGACACGGCCCTTTTGACACTGCTGGGCCCCGATCGCCTGGATGGATTCATATGGGGGGCAGGCATTTCCCAAATCTTTCCTACCGCCGAGGAAGACGTGCTCGGCCAAGGCAAATGGCAGGCCGGTCCGGCGGCGCTCATTGCAAGGCTTGCGCCCAATGTTGGCGGATTTAACCTGGGAGCTCTCGTGCAACACTGGTGGTCGTATGCGGGAGACGGTGATCGCGAAGACACGAGTCAAACCGATATTCAATATTTTATCAACTACCGTCTCACGAAGACAGCGTTGGTCGGCATGACGCCGAATATCCGGATCAATTGGGAGGCGGATAATGACGACAAGCTCACCTTGCCCGTGGGACTGGGCTATTCGAACGTATATAAGATTGGTCCCTTGCCGATCCGCCTCGCCGCGTAGTTCCAGTACTCCTTGATCAAGCCGGACAACGTCGGGACAGATTGGAACTTCCGCTTGCTGTTCATACCGGTTATACCGAACCCATTTGCACGATGACACCAGATGACCGGTGCGGAGATGATGTGCCCGGGTTCAGCATCGATCAAGAGGGCTACCTCGATATTGCAGAGATGGCACCACGAGTGATCAATTAGCGATTCATTCTAGGCTCGGCAAAAGCCATTATCCGGTCGGTGAGGCGAGTTTGGTGTTTGCGAAGGGTGAAATTCAGTGCTATTTCCAACTCAGCAACTGGTAAGCCGACTCAATAAAGGAGGAATTTAATGGTCATCAGGCGTTCAGGATTGAATCTCACGATGGCAGTCCTTTTTTGCTTGCTTATCGTTGCGCCGGCTAGGGCCGGCGGCTTGATTCTTTATGAACTTGGAACCCCCGATCTGGGGACCGCCGCTGCCGGCAGGGCAACTTTGGCCGCCGATGCCTCCACGGCTGCCAGCAATCCGGCCGGGATGACCCGCCTCGACCGGTCCCAGATGCTGGCGGCTTTCCAGGGGCTTTACGCCCATGCCCGATTCGACACCGACATAGCATCCTCCGGTGGCGGCGACGGCGGTAACGCGGGAGGATTCATACCGGCCGGCAGCCTCCATTATGTCCACAGCCTCACGCCGGACTGGAAGTTGGGCATCAGCGCCGGTTCCTATTTCGGCCTGGGGGTGGACTACGGCGACGATTGGACTGGCCGCTACTACACCACCGAAGCCGAGCTTTTGACCTTCGGCATAAATCCATCCGTGGGCTATAAGATCAACGACTGGCTGTCTGGTGGCGGCGGATTCAATATCGTCTACGCCGAACTGACCCAGACGGCGGCCATCAACAATGGCGCCGTGCCGGGGCAGGCCGACCTGTCCGACGGCAAGCTAAGACTCGAAGACGATGACGTGGCTTATGGATTCAACCTGGGGATCCTGCTGGAGCCCCGGGATGGCACCCGCTTCGGCGCCGCCTATCGATCTGAAGTGGATCTGGAGTTCAAGGATGTGGCCAGCCTGAAGAACATCGGACCTGTCCTGCAGGGTATTTTGAACCTGTCCGGTCTTGCCGGCAGCAAAGTGGACATCGACATGACGGTTCCCCAACTAGTGATGGTAAGCGCCTACCATCAGCTGACCGACCGCTGGGCGGTCATGGGGAACATCGGCTGGCAGGATTGGAGCGAGTTCGGCAAGCAGGACCTGACGCTGAGCGCCACCACAGCGACCTCGTTTACCAAGGATCTGGACTACGACGACACCTGGCACTTCGCCCTGGGGGCCCAGTACCGGTTTGCCGACAGCTGGTTGTGGTCTGTCGGCGCGGCTTACGACACCTCGCCCACCGATGAGGATACCCGAACCCCGGACCTGCCACTGGACCGCCAGATCCGCATCGGCACCGGAATACAGTATGACTGGAACAACGATATGACTTTGGGGGTTGCCTACGAGTATTTAGATGCTGGTGA
>CP070777.1:532314-535389 GCA_020346225.1 Candidatus Zixiibacteriota bacterium
CCACCAGATGGTCCACAAGGGGGAATACGGCCGACACGTCGTTGCGCACCGAGCCGATATCGAATGACACCGTTATCCCTTTTCGCCTTGCCCACCGTGCCAGCTTGAGAGTGGCCGGCATGTCGCGGCCGTCGAGATGAAGGATGCGGGGCAGCGGGTATTGGGAGACTCTGATATCGGATGGTTTCACGAAGGTCTCACGGGAAAGCACCATCGTTCGCCGGCCGCTGCCGTCCTCTACCCATCCTGCGGCCAGCGCCGACGCCGTCTTCTTCACGATAATAAAGCGGAGATCGACGCCTTCCCGTTTAATCTCGTCAATCGAGATTCTGCCGAAAGGATCGTCGCCTATGGCCGCGATCAGAGCCGTCTTGAACCCCAGACGGGCCAGGCCGATGACGACGTTGGGCACCGGTCCTCCGCCCTGCATGAAAAAACCGGAGGCGTCGATTTTCATCCCGGCCCCCGGGTAAGCCTTCACATTGAACAACAGGTCAAAGGGAATAATACCCATTCCCAGGCAGTCGATCCGGCGCGGTTTAAGAGACCTTTTCAATCTTCGCCTTGCCTTTCGATAACTCGAGGATTTCCGCTATGAGCTGTTCAGTTCTGCTTTGACGAATGTCAAGCAGTAGAGAAACCCTGTCTGTAAAGTCGGTTTGTGCCTGGCTCGCCCCGAAACGATGGATGGTTTTGACAAGACTGTCGTAAACCGGAAACGCCACTTCGACCTGCAGACGTTCGGTGATGAAATTCTCTCTGACGCCGCTGTGGTGCATCGCCAGACCGGCGGCCTCGCCGTACGCTTTGGCCAGACCTCCGGTGCCCAGCTTGGTGCCGCCGAAGTACCGCGTTACGACCAGCAGGACATTCGTTACGCCGCTGCCGGCTATGACATCATAAATAGGTCGCCCGGCCGTGCCGTTCGGTTCACCGTCGTCGGAGTACTTAAAGTCCGCTTTCACCACCGGAACGCCCACCACGTAGGCAAAACAATTGTGCGTGGCGGCGTATTCCAGTCGACGTATACCTGCCAGTTGCTCCTCCGCATCTCTCACGGATCCGGCCGGGATGGTCCTGGCGATGAAACGGGAACCTTTAACTTTTATTTCTTGCTGGGACCGTTGGGCGATCGTAAAATACCGGTCATCCATGAAGTAAACTTACACCAGCGCCTGGATGATGTCATCAACTTTCTCCATCCCGACCATGGGGATGGCGCCGTAAGTAACAGCGGCATCGAAGCCGTCTTTGTCGGTCAGCGCCCCGTGGCGCGGATCTATCATGATGAATACCAGTTTTCCGATCTGGCTGCAGCATTTGAGCAGGTCCAGAGTATGGCGTGAACTGCTGAAAAATTCCGTAACCACAACAGCCTGCGAAAGAGCCGCTATGATTCGATTCGAAGCCTTGAAGCTGTCAGCTTCGTGTTTCTTATCCGGACCGAATTCACTCAGGAGTCCTCCGGCACGGGCAATATCAGCGGCCAGCGGGCTACTTTCTTCAGGATGGATGCTCTCCAGGCCGCTGTCAAGAACCGCAAACGACAGGCCGTCACCGGCCCGGCTCCCCAGATGGGCCGCCGAATCGATACCGCGGCTCAGCGACGCGATTAACTGTACCTTTGCCACGGCAAAGCGTCGCGCCAGCTCCACCGTCAGCTCAATGCCTTCGTTGGAGGCCTGCTCGTCTCCCGCCAGAGCCACGGCCTTTCCGTTTTCGTCAGGCAGGGTGCCGCGGTAGAACAAGAGCGTCGGGGGGTCGTTGAGCTCAAACAGACGTTGCGGATAGGAAGTTTCGAACCGGGAAATAACGTTGATGTCACGTTGTCGCAACTGCTGGTAGTAGTCCTCGGCCCGGGTAAGATGTGATTTCGCGTTGGCCACCCTGTTGGCTACCTCGGTCGACATACCGGCAATCCCCATGAGCGAACCGGCATCGGCGGTGAGGATACGCTCCAAGTTTCCGTAACGACGAACGAGAACCTCTAAAAGACGTGGTTGCACACCAGAGAATTGACATAATGCCAGAATTTGAGTGATAGCGGCGGTATTCATGTCACCAGTCATGCTCTAATTTATCTCAAATGCTCCCGGTGTCAACAAATGCCGGCGAAGTTCAGATGTTTTGGGTGAATGTCACCAGCAACGCCCCCAGGACGGCCAGTACGATGCCGGCTAACCTCTGGATATTGATCCTTTCCTTGAGAAAGATGGCGGCGAAGATGAAGATGAATATATTGGTGGTCTGGTTGAGAGCGGCGGCAGTCGATACTTGAGTGAATTTCATCCCCGCCAGCCAGAGCACCATTGACAGATACCCCCCCACAACCGAGCCGCTGATAGTGTAGACTCTTCCGCCAGAACTGTAGATCGAGGATATTATCCTTCGCCGCAACGGATGGCATGCGAGTATCACGACCAGCACCACGACTCCCCCCAGAAGGCGGGTTTCAGTCACCCAGAGTAGGGGCGACTGGTTCAGGAGCGGCTTTATCATCACGATACCGAGCGCCATCAGAGCCAGAGAAAGTATACCATAGGCTATCCCCAGGATGATGTTCCTGGGGTCGGCTCCGCCCGACGGGCTCTGGTATGTGGCGGCCAGCACAGCTGATATGATCAGCAAGACGCCTACAAGCTGCAGCCAGGACAGGCTTTCGCCCAACCACAGCATCGACAGGCCGATTATAAACGGGCTGTAGAAGCAGTCGACAATGGCCGTTAGACCGGCTCCGAGGCGGTTGAGACACATGAAAAAGAGGGTATCGGCGATACCGATGCCCAGGGCGCCGCTGGCCAGCAGCAAGAGATAATCCTGCCAGGGGGCCGCCCTGAAGACGCTTCCTTCAAATATCCACAAGGTCGGAACGAACAGTATCGCCGCCAGAACGTCTTTGAAGAGATTCAGCCCGACCGGGTGAACCGTTTCGCCGCTCTTTTTAAATAAGATTACTGCGATCGCCCAGAATACGGCCGTGATAAGAGCAAAAGATTCACCCTGATAGGGGATTGACGGGATATTCATACAGGGTCTTCCGGTTTGCCATACACTCTGATAGCCAGTTGAATTTCG
>CP070777.1:535489-560521 GCA_020346225.1 Candidatus Zixiibacteriota bacterium
AGTGCCGAAAGGCATGGGGGTTCAAATCCCCCCTTTCGCACCAGCCTGGCTGGTTTTATCGCCGGGCCAAACAGGCCCACAGGCAACAAGTTTGGCGGGGCTAACATCCCCACCTGGAGTCATCGATTGTGAAAGTGGAAGTCAAACAGCTTGAGGATCTCGTCCGGGAGCTCTCCGTCGAGGTACCCTCCGAGACCGTTAACGACAAAATCGACGGCAAACTCAAAGATATCCAGCGCAATGCCAGCATCAAGGGGTTCCGCAAGGGTAAGGCCCCGATGAACATGATTAAGTCGATGTACGGCGAGCAGGCCAAGATCGATGCCGCCGAGGACATAATCAAGGCCACCTACCCCCAGGCCGTCCGCGAGAAGACCCTGCAGGTGGCGTCGTACCCGACCGTTACCGATTTCTCTTTCACCGACGACGGCGGTTTTGCATATAAAGCCAAAGTCGAGGTTTTCCCCGAAGTCGGCAAAGTCGATTATGCCGATCTCAAACTCGAGGCGGACGAAATCGAGGTAAAAGACGAAGAGGTCGACGAGGTCATCGAAGCCCTGCGCAAGCGTCATTCGGAACTCCGCGAGGTTACCCGCGAGGCCGGGGGTACCGATGTCGTCTCGCTTGATATCGAGGTCGTCTCCGACCCGGGCAAGGTCCTCAAGACTGACCGGTTTCCCGATTCCGAGGTCGATTTGGGCAACAAGCTCACCGTGAAAGAATTCAAGGAGCAGATTCCCGGTATGAAAGCCGGTGACGTGAAAGAAATCGATGTCACCTATGCCGACGACTATCCCGATGAAACCTTCGCCGGGGCGAAACTCACGTACCGTTGCCACGTCAAGGCCGTCAAAGAAAGAATCCTGCCGATACTAAGCGACCAGTTCGCCAGGACCGTCGGCGAGGGTGAAACTCTCCTGGAACTGCGCATGAAAGTGCGCAAAGAACTCGAGCGCAGGAAGACCGACGACCGCAACCGCATGTTCAAGGGGCAGATTATCCAGCAGGTCTGCGACAAAAATCAGGTTCCGATTCCCAGGGCCATGCTCAGCGAATACCTGGACAATGTTGTGAAAAACTTCAAGGGCCGGCACAGCGACGTCAACGAGGAAGAACTCCGCAAGAATTATGAACCGATCGGCGCCACCAACATTCGCTGGAACATGCTCATGCACCACCTGGCCAAACAGGAAAGCATTGAAGTTTTGCCGTCAGATACCGAAAATCTTATTAACAGGTTTGCCGAGAACTATAAGATGACTCCCGAGCAGGCCCGCGAGGCACTTCAGAAATCCGGCAATATCGCCGACATGAGGGAGTCAATTCTCGAAGATAAAGTAATCGATTTCCTCGTCAGCCGGGCGAACATCAGTAAACCCGGCAAATAAACATGAGCCGCATTTAGGCGTAACAAGGATGTGAAAGGTTATATGAGCGACAAGATTCATTCGAATTTCCTGGTACCGATGGTGGTCGAACAGACCGGTCGGGGCGAGCGAGCCTACGATATCTTTTCACGGCTGCTCAAGGACCGAATTATCTTCATCGGTTCACCCATTGACGACAATGTAGCCAACCTGGTGATAGCCCAGATGCTGTTTCTGGAGGCCGAGGACCCGGAGAAGGACATTTTCGTGTACATCAACACCCCGGGCGGGTCGGTCACCGCCGGAATGGCCATATACGACACCATGCAGTTCATCAAACCGGATGTCGCCACCACGTGCATGGGCATCGCGGCCTCGATGGGTGCCTTCCTGCTGGCTTCGGGCACCAACGGCAAACGGGCGGCCCTGCCCAACAGCCGGGTTATGATTCACCAGCCGATGGCCGGAACACAGGGGCAGGTTTCCGACATCGTCATCATGAGCGAAGAGTTTGCCAGGACCAAGAAACGACTGATTGAGCTCCTCGTAAAGCACACCGGCCAGAAACTGGAGCGGGTCGAGAAAGACACCGACCGCAATTTCTTCATGTCGCCCAAGGAAGCCCAGGACTACGGCCTCATCGACAAGATCTACGGGTCCAAGCGCGAGGAGAAAAAGTAGAGTAGCCCCCTATGCCACGTGACCGAGACATACCCCGCCTGCCTCAACGGTGCTCCTTCTGCGGCAAGTCGGCCGGCCAGGTAAAGCGCCTGTTCTCCGGCCACGAGTCGTATATCTGTGACGAATGCGTCGAACTGTGTCACGACCTGATACAGAGCACCCCCGACGCGGAACAGCCGCCTGAAATCGCCGACCTGCCAACGCCGGTGGAAATCAAGAGTTCCCTCGACCAGTATGTAATCGGACAGGAGAGGACCAAGAAGACTGTCGCCGTCGCGGTCTACAACCACTACAAGCGCATCAATGAACAGTACCGTGGTAAACTCGATGGCGCCACCCGAAAATCGGACGACGTGGAGCTGGAAAAGTCCAACATCCTGCTTATCGGACCGACCGGTACCGGCAAAACCCTTATCGCCCGCTCGCTGGCCAAGTACCTGAAAGTGCCCTTCACTATCGCCGACGCCACCGTGCTCACCGAGGCGGGCTACGTGGGTGAGGACGTAGAGAATATTCTGGTCCGCCTGTATCAGGCCGCCAATTTCAATCAACACAAGACCGAGCGCGGTATCATTTACATCGACGAGCTCGACAAGATCTCCCGCAAGGACGGCAACCCGTCGATCACCCGCGATGTCTCCGGTGAAGGCGTCCAGCAGGGACTGCTCAAGATTCTCGAAGGCACTGTGGCCAATATCCCTCCCAAGGGAGGCCGCAAACATCCGGAGCAATCGTTTGTCCAGATAAACACCAATAACATCCTCTTTATTTGCGGTGGGGCTTTCGACGGGCTGGAAAAGATCATCGCCCGCCGCATCGGCAAGAAGACGGTGGGATTCGAAGCCGAAAAACACTACGTGGACGAAGGCTCCCAGGAGATCTTCGAGCACGTTATGCCCACCGACCTCATGAACTACGGCCTGATTCCCGAGCTGGTCGGCCGCCTGCCGGTCACCGCCGCCCTTCACGAACTCGACGAGGCCGCGCTACTGTCCATCCTGACAGAGCCCAAAAACGCCCTTGTCAAGCAGTATGCCCGGCTCTTCGAGATTGAGGGCGTCAAGCTGCACTTCGAGCCCAAAGCGCTCAAGGCAGCCGTGAAAATAGCCCAGGAGCGCAAGACCGGGGCGCGGGCGCTGCGCTCCATCTTGGAGCGGGCCATGCTGGAAGTTATGTACGAGATACCCTCGCTGACCGACATCGCCGAGGTTATCGTCACCGAGAAGGTCATCACCGAAGGAAAAAAACCCCGGCTCATAACCGCCGGCGAAAAGAAAAAAGCCGGTTGACCGGCGCCTTCATACCGCGATCCTCCGACCGATCATCGGGCCGCCGCGCCGGCCGGCTCTTCTTCATGCATCGAGCCGACCCAACCCTTGACATCGCCGTGATATTTCATATCGTTGGCTAAATCTTCAACCCCAACGCGTCGGGAGAGGCACATGTCGGAGCAGGTAGAGAAATTCAAACGAGAGCGGGAAAGGCTCAACGAGCACATACTTGCCCGCGGAAATCTGGATATCAAGAGATTCTTCGGCCTGGACAGCGCTGTCTACCGCGACGGCGCTCTGGATGCGAAAACCAAGGAACTTCTGGGGCTGGTTGCCTCGCTCGTCTTGCGATGTGACGACTGTATCGCATATCACCTTTTGCGAGCCGGCGAAAACGAGGTGACCGACGAGGAATTCGACGAAGTCATGTCGGTGGGAATGGTGGTGGGCGGTTCCATAACGATTCCGCATATCCGGCGGGCCTACCGCTTCTGGAATGAGCTCAAAGACTGAATAAGCGCCCTTATGGAGCTTACCGTCTAACATCAGCAAACAGCCGTTCCCTCGCCGAAAACAAAAAAGTTGTCCCGGCGTTTTGAAACTCCTAAGTTATCGCTGTGGAATGGGAGGCGGCCGGCCGCCGGGTCCGGCTCTCCGGAACTCGTTCTTTGAATGCTCACACCCTAGGACTCGACACGAGGTACTGTTAGTGCAATTCACTGCTCCTGAGATATGGCCGGAAACGAAAGAAGATGCTCTGGCGGCCCAAAAAGACGACGCCGGGCGCGTCTCGCTGCTCTCGCACCTCAACGACGTAAAGTTGGTCGGCGCCGTCGACACCGCCTATGGCACCAATTGCGAAATCATTTACGCCGCGGCGGTGGTCGTATCCTTTCCGGAGCTCGACGTGCTGGAACGTACTTACTACTACAAAACCGTAAACTTCCCTTACGTACCCGGACTGTTTTTCTACCGGGAAGGCCCCGCCATGCTCGGAGCCCTGGCCAAACTGCAGCATGAGCCTGACCTGATAGTGGTTCACGGGCACGGTATCGCCCATCCGCGCCGCTGCGGCATCGCATGCCAGATCGGTTTGGTCGTGGATAGGCCGACCATCGGCTGCGCCCGCAAGCTGCTGACGGGTCAGCATCGGCCGGTGC
The DNA here is from genome assembly GCA_020346225.1 of Candidatus Zixiibacteriota bacterium. Lineage (GTDB taxonomy): Bacteria > Zixibacteria > MSB-5A5 > GN15 > FEB-12. The sequence goes on from CP070777.1 coordinate 539,969, forward strand.
CCCCTGCCAGGGGCAGTTATCAGCCGATAGTCTTGAAATCACGGGAAATCGGCTGGGCCTACCGAAGCAAAGACAACGTCAAGCCGATCTTCATCTCACCCGGCCACCGATGCGACCTCCCACAGGCCCGAGAGATGATAGTCAAGAATATGCGCGGGTTTCGCCTGCCCGAACCGCTCCGGCTGGCCCACCTCTACGCCAACAAGTTCAGACGACGCACCGAGCAAAGAAACAAAGTATCCATTACGGGTGAGACCGGGGAATAACGAGAAAAGGCGGTGCTGTCACATGGCCATAAGCGAGAAAATGAGAACGCTGGTGCTTCAGAAGGCCCGAGGCAAACTGCCGCTTCAGGTCAAATGGCGGCGGCACTTTCATCAGGCGCCCGAGATTTCGAATCAGGAGTTCCGGACCACTGCCTATATAGAAAGGCAGGTCAAAAACCTGGGTCTGAAGGTCACCCCGATCAAACTTGACACCGGCCTCGTCGCTGAGCTGCACGGCGGACACCGGGGCAAGACCGCCGCGGTTCGCACTGATATCGATGCCCTGCCCGTCCGCGAGATGACCCGTCTATCCTTTAAGTCCAGAATCGACGGTGCGATGCACGCATGCGGTCACGACGTGCACATGGCCGTGGTGCTGGGAGTCGCTGCCATCCTCGGTGAATTGAGGGCCGACCTCAAGGGAAAGGTCAGATTCATCTTTCAACCGGCCGAAGAGGAACCGCCCGGCGGGGCCGAACCATTGATAGCCGGCGGTGTATTAAAAGATGTGAAGATGATTTTCGGACTGCACGTCGACCCCCATCTGAGCACCGGGAAAATCAGCCTGCGCGACGGTGTGACTATGGGTTCCGTCACCGATTTCGACCTGATCGTGCACGGCCGCGGCGGCCATGCCGCCCGGCCGAACGACGGCGTGGATGCAATTGCCACGGCGGCCGACGTGGTGAATTCGGTGCAGAAGGTGGTTGCCCGCGAGGTCGACCCGATTGAACCCCTGGTGATTACTTTCGGGAAAATCGAAGGCGGCACCGCCCGTAATACTATCTGCGACCGGGTCAAGCTGACCGGTACGGCCAGAACGCTGTCGCCGGCCCTGGCCCGGCGCCTGCCCGGCCTGATAAAGAAAGCCGCCCGCGGGGCCTGTCAGGCTCGCCGCGCCCGTCTGGAAATGAATCTGGTGGCCAGCTATCCCGTGCTGTCCAATCATCCGGAGGCCAACCGCATTCTGGCCACAAACTACGAGGCTCTCTTCGGCAAAGGAAAAATCGAAAGGACCGAACTCGTCCTCGGAGGCGAGGATTTCGCCCGCTACCTGCAGAAAACGAAAGGAGCCATGTTCCGGCTGGGCGTAATGAACCGGAAAATCGGCGCCGACAAACCGTGGCATTCGCCGGCCTTTACTGTCGACGAGAAGGCCATCCTGTATGGAACCGCCCTTATCGCCGCATCCGTAATTGATTTTCTACATGGCGGGGTCTCATGAAGAAAACCCGGCGGAATATCTTCGTACTCGTACTCACCGTGACGCTGCCGGCCGGCGGCGCCGGCGCCATGAGCGACCTTGAAACGGTCACCTATGCCGACTTCTCACGAATCAATCACATCGCCAGTTCCATGACCCACGTCTATTTCGCCACCACCGAAGGCATTATACGGTACAACAAGTCCGAGGGGCGGTGGGAAGAGCCCCTTACCGGGGCCGAGGGAATCGACAATCGGGATTTACGCCGCATCTGGGTGGATATGTTCGACGAGAAGCTGTATGTCCAGACCTCAACCGGGTCATTCGAATACGATCTCCTGTTCGAGCGGTGGTTCCCCTTAGACGAGATTCCGCCGCTCCAAACCAATTCCGTGCACATTCGCCCTCCCGAGGTGATGCACCCTCCGGCCGGCTTCAACTATGCTTCCGAGGGGGTCCTCATCGATCGCCACGGACGCGATTTCTACTTCAGCGATATCCTCGACGATCGCTCCGGCAATCTCTGGATAGGCACCTGGGGCTATGGCGCCCTGACCGCCTCGAGTTCCTCCAGTTTCATCGAGCTTCTCCCCTTCGGTCTGCTTCAGAACAGAGTCGACGCTATCTTCAGCGATGAAGGCGTGCTGTGGCTGGGCGGCTCGTCCCTGGGCGGTTTCAGGTCCGGGATTACCGCTTTCGACCCGTATGACCGGACTTTCAGCTTCATTGAGTCCGGGGTCGGCGAAGGGCTGCCGGAAGCGGATATAAGCTGCTTCGAGGCTGATGATGAGTACATTTATGTCGGCACGCATCGCGGTTTGTTCCTTCTCGACCGGGACACCCGGCAGGTGCAGCGAAGCATCACCGGTGCCTCCGGTCTTGCCGACGATCAGGTGCTGAGCCTGGCGGTGACCGGCGACTCCGTGTTTGTCGGTACCGTCAGCGGTATGAACATCATCACTGTCGGGGGCGATTCCGTGCGATACGTCCGACCGAGGCAATTCTCCAACGTCGCCGTCTACGATTTCGCTACCACCGACACCTCTATCTGGATCGCCAGTTCGGCCGGAGCCTATCAACTTCTTCTTGCCTCGGGGCGGCTGCAGCGGTTCCGGGATCCCCACTCGATCATCTTCAGCCGCGTCTACAGCGCTGAACGCTACGAGCAGTATTTGTGGCTGGCCTCGGACGGCGGCATGGTACGGCTCGACCTGGAAACGAGTCGGACCACGCCCTTTGTGGCCACCATGGGCGGCGTCGATTTCCGCCCCATGGCGGTGGCCGGGGAAGTCGCGGCGATCACTTCCAGCCGCGGCGTCACTCTCTTTTTCCTTGATGATGAACGCCAGGCGCGGGAACGCGAGTTCTCGGTCGATGACGGTCTCCCGTCCCACAATATTCGCGCTCTCTTGCTGGACGACGATTACCTCTGGATCGGCAGCGACCGCGGCCTGACCCGTTTTCTGTGGAATGATCCCGGCCGTATCGACTAGAGCCGGGCCGGCATTATCGGTTGCCACCGGGTGCCTCGTTTATTAGGTTACGGTCGCACGAATGGCCGAGAGCATCGCGTGAGTTCGAAATATGATTAAGGTTCTGGATCATTTCTGGTTGAAAATAACGGCCGTCGTTCTGGGGCTGCTGCTGTGGATACACGTCGCCACCGAGAAAGTCTATAACTACGAACTCCTCCTGCCGTTAAACACGGTCGTGCTCAGCGACAACCATTCGCTGGCGCAGGCGCCGCCCGAATCGCTGACCGTTGTTGTCTCGGCCACCGGTAAACAACTGCTCCGCCAGAAGTGGCGCGAACGCGGGCTCCGGATAACCGCCACCCAGCTGGGCGCCGGTCGCCACCGCCTGGAACTGACGACCGCCAACACGTCGCTGGAATCCCCGGCCGGGTCCATTACCCTGCAGGAAATAGTCTCGCCCTCCAGCGTCATGCTCAATGTCGATCTGGTCGCTGAATCCAGACTGCCGGTGATTCCCGACATCGATGCCGAGCCCGATGACGGTTTCGTGGTGAGTGAAATCGCGCTGACCGACGAGCAGGAGGTCACCGTGAGCGGGCCGCGTTCCATCATAAGCCGGATGGTGAACGTGCGCACGGAAAAGAAAACTCTCCGGGGAATCCGCAACAACCTGAATCTCAGGCTGGCCGTGGCCAAACCCGAGGGCCACGGAACAGCCGTTAGGCCGGACTCGGTCTCGGTGTCGGTGCGCGTGATACCCGTCAAAACCAGAATTTTCGAAAATGTCCCCGTGGCCGTTTATAACAGCCCCGTCGGGCGCAGTATCCGGGTCGAGCCGCCCGCTGTTACCGTGGAGGTAACCGGCCCCCCGGCCGAAATCGACCTCCTCAACAGGAACGCCCTTATCGTTTCCGCCGATTTCAGCGACCTTAACGCGGAAAATCGCGCGCCCATCAAGATAGACTGTCCCTCCAAGTTCAAAATCAGAAACTCCTCTACCGATTCGGTGACAATCAGGGTCCAGTAGCCGTGCTGACGCTGGGAATAGAGACTTCCTGCGACGAAACATCGGCCGCGGTCATAAAGGACGGCGCCGAGGTACTCTCGAACATTGTCCTGTCTCAGGCCATCCACGGCAGGTTCGGCGGCGTCGTACCCGAACTGGCCAGCCGCGCCCACATCAAGACCGTGGTTCCAATCTACCGCCAGGCGCTCGAGGAGGCCGGCGTCACCATCGACCGGGTCGGCCTGGTCGCCGCGACCATGGGGCCGGGCCTGGTAGGACCGCTGCTGGTCGGCCTGACTTTCGCCAAAGGCCTGGCTTTCGCCAACTCGATTCCCTTTGTCGCGGTCAATCATATCGAAGGTCATCTGGCCGCAAACTACCTGGAACATCCCGACATGGAAAAGCGGCACCTCAGCCTGATCGTCTCGGGCGGACACACTTTGCTGGTCGAAGTCGACGGCTTCGGCAGCTATGATGTAATCGGCCAGACCAAGGATGACGCCGTGGGCGAGGCCTTTGATAAGGTGGCCAAAATCATGGGAATGGGTTATCCCGGCGGCGAGAAACTCGATAAACTGGCCCAATCAGGAAACGCCCGCTTCCACCGTTTCCCCCGGGCTATGATGAAAGAGGAAGGCTACCAGTTTTCATACTCCGGTCTGAAAACGGCCGTGGCTCTGCATATCGGCAAGCTGTCTGAAGGGGACTTTGAAAGGCAGAAAGCGGATCTGGCCGCTTCTTTTCAGGAGGCGGCGGTCGAGGTCCTGGTGGAAAAAACCATAAGGGCCGCCGGGGAACGGAATATCCGCGACATCGCCCTCGCCGGAGGCGTCGCCGCCAACAGCCGCCTGCGCTCCATGTTTGCCGAAAGGATCGACAAAAACCGCCATCGCCTTTTCTGGCCGCCGGTGGAGCTTTGCACCGACAACGCCGCCATGATCGCTGCCGCCGGTTACTATCGCTACCGGCAGGACGGACCGTCGGAACTTATCACCAATGCCGTGCCCTACCTCCGGCTGAGCGAAATGTAAACCCCGGAAAAACCCGCAAAAAAACCGGGACGGCACTGCCGTCCCGATGAATTCTCGGCTGAGGCGGGCCGATGGCCCGCTCAAATGTTATCCGTAGATTTCGGCGCTGTTACATTTGCAGACGCCGACATTCTGGTTGCGGAATTTCCACGAGCCGGTATCGCTTTTAACCGCCTTGACGTGCCTTACGTACTGGATCGTCTCCTGGCACACCGGGCAGGTTGTAGTCTGAGCTTTCTTGGTCGATTTTTCCGCGAAGCTCGTCTTCTTAGCCATCCGAGAAAACCTCCTCGATATCTATTTTGTCGGTCGACGCCGGTCCGGCCAACTCGGTCCTGACGGCGTTGAGCAGTCGAGTCGTCTCGAAACAGAGGTTGAACTCCTTATCATCACCGTAAAAGGGAGCGGCTCTCTCGAAGTGCTCCTGGGCGGCCCGGTAGTCCTTTTGCTTCAGGGCCATCAGCGCAGCCAGATATGCTCTTTCGCCTCTATTGGCCACCTGAAATACCCTCGCCGATGACAGCTTCGGCCTCTCGAAGTTTCTTTACGTACGGCTCGACTTTGTAACCGTTTTGTTTGAGATAATATATCACAAAAGCCGACAAAATCAAGGCGTCTTTATTGCTCTGAAGTCGGGCGGCTTTCAAAAGATCGTCGGCCACCGACAGAATATGCTTCTTGCCTCCGCAGGTATCCTTGAAAATCGCGGTTAATCTCTCCAGGCAATGCTCGAACCGGGCGATGGTGTCTTCTTGCTCTTCGCCCGCCACCGCGCGCGCCTCCGGCCCCCGCCTGAGAATCAGCTTCCGGTCGAGCTTTTCACCGGTCTTGCTCCAGCGGTCAATCTCCCGGTGTATCTTGTCCTCGGACAAAGACGCCTCCCCCGCCAGGCGCAGGTTGGTCTTGAACTGCTGAAGAATGCGGTTGATGCGGCTGACATCCGGCGGACTGAGACTGCTGTCGGTGAGCCAGCGGTTATGCTCGGCAAACCAGTCCCCCGCCTGATCGGTCATGTCCAGCCCCTGACTCGCCTTATCGGCAATATCGTCGAGACGACGGATACCCTCCGAAACCGAGAGACGCTCTTCCTTCAGGTGCACCACCCGCTCGATAAAAGACTCGAGCAACGATGCGAGGGATTTCAAGGTTTCCTGACGGTTCAACTATCCGACTCCAACAAAGTGCTGTCCACCCGGGACTCGACCGTCCGGACGCGCGATTTCTCCATGAGATAATCCTCGAAGAGATTGGCCAGGCGGCCGACCATTTTGTCCAGATCGCCGCTCCGGGGAGCTTCCCGGCGCTCGCTTTTGGTTATAAGACCGGCCAGCTTGAGCTGGGCCAACTTCTTCAAGGTATGGTGACGATCGATGGGGCTGATCCGACAGATGTCGTTGAGGGTACGATGGCCATCGACCAGCGCCATGATATTCCATTCCTGGGCCTGGAAGGCGACATTGCGGTTGCGCTCACCTTCGGTCGCGCCGATGACATAAACGTCGTCCATGTCCGACAGGGTCTCGTTGACCATGTTTATTTCATCCACCCGCCTCAGGCCTTCGAGAATGACGTTTTCGACCGAAAGCCTGACCGTAATTTCTTCCTGCGTGGGGAATTGGTCTTCATAGAACTTGAACGAACCGCTCCGCCAGGAAAGAAGCGAATACAGCAACTCCTCGACCTGCCTGCGAACCACCACGTCAAGGTCGGCCCGGTCGATAAAGCCGCGCGAGATGAGAATTTCTCCCAGACGTTTGCTGTTTTCGGTCTTGGCCTGAATGGTCACGGCCTGCTCGAGCTGTTCGTCGGTTATGATCTTCTTCTCGCGAAGCAACTGACCCAGATGAAAGGTCTGTCGGGGTCCGTACCCGTAAATGATCTCGCCCTCCCTGAAATATACCATCACGATCGAATCGTCTTTCTGAATGCCCAGCGTGCCTGATTTTCTGCCCGAAGCGATCAGCTGGAAGATTTCCGGCAAAGTGAATTTCTCGATATTCCCCTGCAATCCTGAATCCATATCTGCTCCCTGCTACTTACCCCTTCTTCATCACTCTTATTGGCTCTCTAGTGACTGAAAGACAGCTAATTACATCGCGCTCAATTTTTCAGGTGCCGCGACCTCCCTGATTGGTAACAGGTTACCGGCACCGTCTATATTCATCAAGATATCCTGTTCACGCCTGGCTGTCAACTATCAAATGACCGCTCCGGGTTTCTCTTTGCACCGTCGCAGCCGGGGTAGTTTGTTGTTGTCTCAAGCCCCGCCGCGGCGTTAATAATCTACTACAGTCACCGGGAACCATTATTTGCCGGCAAGGATTGCGGCCGATGACGGATCAAGTCAGGATTATCAAGCTGGGCCGATCGGGCAGCCGGGTTACCATCACCTTGTCCAACCAGGAAAAGCCGCTGATCGTGTCCGAAGAGACCGTTCACCGACACCGCCTCGTGGACGGTATTGTCATCACCCGCTCCCAGCTCGAGCAGCTCCGGCACGAGTCGGAGCTTTTTCGCTGTGACGGTGAAACGGCGCGACTTCTGGCCCTGCGGGAGCACTCTGTCGGCGAGTTGCGAACCAAGCTGAAGCGAAAAGAGTTCGCCGGTGATGTCATCGCGAATACCATAAAGAGGTATCGACGCCAGGGGCTTCTCGATGACGCCCGTTACGCCTTCAAGCTCTCCGAGAAACTGGCGGAGAACCGTCCCTGCGGGCGGTCGTATCTGATCGCCCACTTGCAGAAGAAGCAGATCGACCGCGCTCTCGCGGAACAGACGGCGGAGATGACACTGGCCAGACACGAGGAATCGGAGCAGGCGCTACGGGCGCTCGACAAGCGCTGGCGGCACTTCAGCCAGTTTGAACTTGAAGTAGCCCGCAACAAAGCGTATAATTATCTGTCCCGGCGTGGCTTTAGCTACGATGCCGCCAGAAAAGCGTTCGAAAAACTGATTAACCAGAGCAAAGAGGACAGCGACCATTAAAACCGCCCAGCTCAGACAGTCGTTCCTGGACTACTTCGCCGAAAACGACCACCGCGTAGTACCCTCGTCGCCGGTTATCCCCTTCGATGATCCCACCATTCTGTTCACCAACGCCGGGATGAACCAGTTCAAGGATATCTTCACCGGCAAGCGCCGCGTCGACTACAAGCGTGCCGCCAGTTGCCAGAAGTGTATCCGGGCCGGCGGCAAACACAACGACCTGGACAACGTCGGCTTTACCGCCCGGCACCACACCTTCTTCGAAATGCTGGGAAACTTCTCTTTCGGGGACTATTTCAAAGAGGAAGCCATCTATTTCGCCTGGGAATGGGTCACCGGGGTGCTTGATCTGCCGGTCGACCAGCTGTATGCGACCGTTTATGAAACCGACGACGAGGCGTTCGAGCTATGGGAGAAGATCGCGCCGGAGCTGAAAGGCGGACGCGTGCTCCGCTTCGGCAAGAAGGACAACTACTGGGCGATGGGCGATATCGGCCCGGCCGGACCCTGCAGCGAGGTTCACTATGACCGGGGCGAGAAATTCGGCACCGGACCGCAGGATGTCGTCAACGGCGAAACCGAGCGCTTCGCCGAGATCTGGAACCTGGTCTTCATGCAGTACGATCAGCAGCCGGACGGCAAACTCGTTGACCTGCCCAGTCCGTCGGTGGACACCGGGGCCGGACTGGAGCGCATCGCCACCATCATGCAGGGTGTCGAGTCGAACTACCAGATCGATATTTTCAAAAGCCTCATCGAGGCCATTTCCGAGATCACCCACGCGAATTACAAAAAGCATGTGTCTTCGCACCACGTCGTGGCCGACCATCTCAGGGCACTGACCTTCGCCATCGCCGATGGCGCCGGTATTTCCAACGAGGGTCAGGGCTATGTGCTCAGGCGCATCCTCCGCCGGGCCTCGCGCCATGGCCGCCTGCTCGGCGCCCACGAGCCGTTCATTTTTAAGCTCGTGCCGGTGCTGGTCGAACAGATGGGCGACGCTTACCCGGAAATCGTCGAAAAGCAGACCCACATCGAGAATGTCATCAAGGCCGAGGAGGAATCCTTCGGCCGCACCCTGGAAACGGGACTGGAACTGTTCGAGAGAATCGCCCGCAAGGCGAAAAGCAAAGTGATCCCCGGCGAGGAAGTCTTCCGCCTTTACGACACTTACGGTTTCCCCTACGACCTGACCGAGATCATGGCCGTCGAGAAGGGCCTTACGCTCGACCGGGAGGGGTTCGACAAGGCCATGCAGCGCCAGCGCGAGCAATCACGCGCCGCGACCGTCTTCGAAAACCACTCATCGGTCATTACAGACATATTCGAAAAGGAAAAGTTGAGTTTGCCGGCCACGGAGTACGTCAGAACTTTGCAGCCGACGGCAGCTACCATTCTTGATGCACGCAGAATCACGCCGCAGGATGAAGGCGGTGAGCCGGTCGCGTATTCTCTCGTCCTCGATAAAACCCCCTTCTACGCGGAATCCGGCGGACAGGTGAGCGATGTCGGCCGTATATATAGCGACAAGTTTGAGCTTGAGGTGCGAGCCATGTATCTCTTCCGGGACGCGTTCGTTCACGAAGGACTGCTCACACAGGGAGACGCCAGGCACCTGAAAAAGGGCGCCACCGTCACCGCCGAAGTCGATTTCGACCGACGCTGGGATATCCAGCGCAATCATACGGTAACGCACCTGACTCACGCCGCCCTGCGTAAGGTCCTCGGCGGCCATATCAAGCAGTCCGGTTCGTATGTCGGCCCCGACCGCATGCGCTTCGACTTCTCGCATCATCAACCCATGACACCCGAAGAAATCAACGCCGTCGAACAGATAGTCAACAGCCAGATCCTCAAAGCCAGCCCGGTCAGAACGGAAATCACCGACATCGAATCCGCCAGAAAGACCGGAGCCATGGCGCTCTTCGGCGAGAAGTACGAAGACAAAGTCAGGGTGGTTTCGGTCGATGATTTCTCGAAAGAGTTGTGCGGCGGTACCCATGTGGACAATGTCAGTCAGATCGGACCGTTCTTCATAACGCTGGAGACCGGCATTGCTTCCGGCGTACGCCGGCTCGAGGCTGTCACCGGCCGGGAAGCCATCAAGTATATGCTCGGTGCCAAAGAATATCGCCGCCGCGTGGCCGATATCGTCGGTCGACCCGAGATAGACTCGCTGGCCGGGGTCGAGCTGCTGAAACAGGAGCACGCCTCCCTTCAGAAGGAACTCAAGCGGGTCAAGTCCGAGATGTTCTCCGGGGCGCGCAAAACCGTCGGGGAAAAACAGCAGGTCGGCCAGCTCACTCTCGTTACCCATGATTTCGGTAAAACCGACCGCGACATCATGGCCGGATGGATCGACTCTCAGAAGGCGCTCAGCGAGGCGATTGTGGCGGCCGGCCTGGGGACGGTCAACGGTAAGGCAACCGTCATGCTTGCGGCCAGCGCCAAAGCCACCAGGCAGTACAAAATCGACGCCGGGGCTGTCGCTAAAGTTTTGCTGTCGCAATTTGGCGGCAGAGGAGGAGGCAAAGCTTCTTTCGCCCAGGGGACGGTGGCCGCCGACACGAATCCGAAGCAACTATTCGCGAAAGCTTTGGAACTAATATCAAAAAGCAAGGAATAGTTGTATGGGGGTGTTTGACACTCTGCTCTCCGTAAGAGAAAGCCGCGGGGCCGGCTTTATGGTTCTTATCGACCCGGACCGGGGCCTGGACCGCGACCGCCTGGCCATAGTCGAAGCGGCCCAGGAGTGCGGCGTCGATGCCGTCCTGGTCGGCTCGTCGTTTATGCTCAACAACGATTTTGCCGGGACCGTCCGGCAGATCAAACAGCAAACCCGTCTGCCGGTGGTCATCTTTCCGGGTTCGTCCGCCCAGATTACACCCGACGCCGACGCCATTCTGTTCTCCTCTCTGATCTCGGGCAGAAACCCCGCCTACTTGATCGACGAACAGGTCAAAGGAGCGCCGCTGGTGAAAAGATACGGGCTCGAAGCCATCCCCACCGGGTACATCTTGGTAGAATCGGGAAAGCTCACCTCGGTTCAATACGTTTCGGCATCGCTTCCGATCCCGGCTGACAAGAACGACATCGCCTGCGCCCACGCCCTGGCCGCCCGCTACCTGGGGATGAAACTGGTCTACCTCGACGCAGGCTCCGGGTGCCGGTACCCTGTCCCGCCGGCTATGGTCCAGGCCGTGTCGTCGTACGTGGATTTACCGGTGATGGTGGGCGGCGGCTTGACTACCCCCCGTGACTGCGCCGAGCGGGTGCAGGCCGGTGCCGCTTTCATCGTCGTGGGTAACCATCTCGAAAGCTCCCCGGATATCGGCCTGCTTCGCGAACTGGTCGCAGCCGTACACTCGGAGGATTCTGTAAAGATATGAATAGAGATCAGCAACTTTCGCATCTGAGAAAACTGGCCGATGAAACCTCGATTCTCCGCAAGTCGGTGGTCGACCAGCTGGGACCGCAAATTCTGGATCTGGCGGCGGTTATATCCGGCGTCATCGGCGCCGGCGGAAAGATACTCATGGCCGGTAACGGCGGCTCGGCGGCCGACGCCTCCCATTTCGCCGCCGAGATGGTTGTCCGTCTTTCGGCCAACAAGAACCGCCAGTCCCTGCCGGCCCTGTCGCTGAGCGTCGACCCGGCCGTCGTAACGGCGACCTCGAACGACTTCGGCTTCGAGAATGTCTTCGCCCGCCAGATTGAGGGTCTCGGCGTAAAAGGCGATATGCTCTTCGCGATTTCGACCTCGGGTAACTCGGCCAACCTCGTCAAGGCGGTCCAGGTGGCCCGCGAGAAAGGACTTATCACCGTCGGTCTTCTGGGAGGCAACGGCGGCAAATTGGTCGGACTGGTGGACCGCGCCCTGGTGATTCCGCACGTTTCCACTCAGCGCATCCAGGAAGAGCATACTTTCATCATTCATCTGCTGGTGGAACTGGTTGAAAGCGACCTTTTTTAGATGCTCAATCAGCGTACCAGAGTCCTGCGCGAACTCCTGTTTTACTTCTATGCCCTTTTCGTTTTCGGCTCGACCTTTTCCATCGCCCTGGCCCAGGTATCCCTCGGGATATCGCTGCTGCTTTTCATTATCGTTGCTGCGGCGGAACGATATCAGCCGTTCGACAAATCGCTGCGATGGTTTTACGGCTTTGTCGGTCTTTATATCCTCTGGATGCTGATAGCCTGCCTTGCCGGTAAAACACCGCTTCGTTCAATCCTTATTCTGAAAGAGGAGTGGCTCTTCCTTACCGTGCCTATCGGTATTTACCTCCTGTCCGGGGAGCGCTACCGCCGGAGGCTGCTGAATGTTTTCACCGTGGGCGTCGGCATTTTCGCTCTCTACGGCGTGGTGCAGATGATCACAGGCGTTCACTGGTTCAAGTCCGTGGCGCCCCAACCGGGCTCCGAGTTCGGCTATGTTGTCAAAGGGAACTTCCCCAGCCCCATGACCTACGGCAACTACTTCGGCACCGCCACCGCCTTCCTGGCCGGCCTCGCTCTGGCCGGATGGAAAGACTTCACGCGAAAAAAACGTCTCTTGCTTGTCGCGATCATCGTGCTGGGTCTGCTGTCAACGCTGGGCTCATACAACCGGGGCGCCTTTCTCGGCCTGCTGGCCTGCTCGATCATACTGGGGCTGACTTTGCCCAACAGGAAACTTCTGCTGGGAGTGGCCGGAGTGATTGTCGTCGCTGCGGCCGTCTTCATCGCTTCGCCGGGGGTCCGGGCGCGCCTTCTCAGCAACCTGGGAAAAGAAATCAACCCCGCCTACGAGGGCGGACGGGCCTTTATCTGGAACAATTCGATCTCAATCGCGCTGGCCAATCCCGTAGTCGGGGTAGGGCAGGGTAACTTCCGCGACGAGTACGTAAAGCTCCTGCGGCCCGACATACCGGGAATAAGAATCAGGGTGCACGCTCACAATGACCTGATCAACATCGCTGCCATAGCCGGCATCCCCGGAATGCTGTTCTTCGCGGGAATGTGGGTTATCGTATTCCGCCATATCATCCTGGGCTGGCGCAAGACAGGCCAGTCGCCGGCTCGCAGGCAAATGTGGGTGGCGGCCCTGGCCGGGACGGTAGTCTTTGCCGTGACTTCCCTCACCGAGGCCACCTTCGCCGACGAGGAGGTTCGCCAGATGCTGATGTTCATCTGGGCCGTGGGGCTGTGGCCATGGCGGGAAGAAGAAATGCCTGACCATGGAACCGGGGGAAACCTGGGCGGTAAAAGCTCTTGACAATCAACACGCTTTGAGTTTATTGGAGTTTGATAATGGCTGCCAAAAGCAAGAAAAACGCTGCCGACAGCGACAACGAAACCGGCTGGCCCTACGGCCCCCGCAACTACATCGCCCTCGCCGCGGCTCTGGTAGTGATAATAGTCGGTTTTATCACGCTCGGGCAGGGGTCGATTACCCTGGCCCCGGTTCTGCTTGTCCTCGGCTACTGTGTCCTCCTTCCCGTAGCCCTGATCATCAAGGGCAAGCCCGAAGAAGACAACTCCCCTCCGTCCGACCGGTCATAGTCGCCGCCGGCAAATCCGACCCGGCCCGCCCCGCTCCCTCAGGCGGGTTTTTTGTACCCCGACAAGTTGTTGCTTTCCGAATCCTCCCGTGTTAGCATGGACACAGCATCCGGCGCCAACCCGACCGGAACAAACAGAAAACTTACCGGGGGAGACTCAGATGAAAATAACACCAGCCGCCATCGTTTTAGCGCTTACTGTAGTGCTGCTTCTCTCAGCCGCACCGGCGGTCGGTCAGGACCGGGCGGCAAGCGGTTTGGACGGCAAGATCGCCTTCCTCCAGAACGGTGAGGTCTGCGCGTCCCACGCAGACGGCTCCGACATAATCGCTGTCACCCAAACCGGGGGAAAAGTCGACGATTTCGTGTTCTCCCCCCGGCTGGAATACCTGGCCTTCACCAGAGAGTTCGCGATGGCTCCGGGGCTGGTTCCGTGCGACTTTGACGGCGAAGAATGGCCCATGGTGCCTATTCATTCAGTGGTATTTATCAATCTGGCGACCATGTCGACTCTGACCGAGATAGAGCCGGAGGAGTTATGGCAGCATTTGGGGCAGTGGACAGCGCCCGACAGGTTCGTTTTCTACCTGACTGGCACCCACACCTTGGCCGGTTATGTCGAACATGACATCAAGAGCAATACTCAAACCAAAGTGGATCGTAGCAAAGAATACGATTTGTACGGCCCCAGCTACTCGGCCGATTATAACCTCGTGCTCTACACCACTGATTCCGGTCTCGGAGAAACGTATCACCATCGCCTGCACCTTCTGGACAGGACTACTGGCGAAGACAGGATATTGGTTCGGCAAAACTCGATTTTCAGTCACAACCTCTCGCCGGACAACAAGTCCGTTGCCTTGATGGGCCGGGTGTCACGAGACAACTGGGTCGCCAGAGATGTGTGGATATACCGCGTAGAGGACGAATCACTGGAACTGTTTCTTTCCGACTCGGCCGGGCTGCCTCGTAATGGACCGACCTGGAGTCCCGATGGAAAGTTTATCGGGTTGGCCGATGGTGTTGAGATGCTGTTAACAGCGGTCGAGAATCCGCTTGAAACCCACAGAATCAAGGGTAACCATTTCAGCTGGATCGATGATAAGCACCTGCTTATGAGCCGGGGGAATGGCATATATCAATACGACCTCGCATCCGAACAGGCCAGGCTAATTATAAATAACGCCGCCAAACCGATGTTCCTGAAAGCAGCTGGCGGACCCTGATAGTCGTACGAGGGCAACCGTAAATGAGAAAATGCAGAACGGCCTTCATCTGCCCCTCCAAATCCTGGGGAGGGCTGGAGATGAACGTCTTCCGGCTCGCCGGCTGGCTGAAAGAGCGGGGCCGACCAATGCTCTTCTACGGCTACCCCGGCACGGAACTGTACCGCAATTTCCAGAAGGCCGGTTTTGATGTAAAAAAACTCAGGTCTACCTCCAAATTCGGGGACGCTCTCCTTTCAGTACCCCTGTCACGGATGCTGCGCGCCGACCGTGCAGACATCGCCGTGGTGCACCTGAACAAGAACCTCCTGCTGGGCGCCCTCGCTAAAAAGTTCTCCCGACGTTCTCTAAAGCTCGTCTACATGCAGCACATGCATGTCGGCGGGAAAAAGAGGGACCCCTTTCACCGATGGCTGCACCGGCAAATCGACGCCTGGGTGACGCCGCTTGAGATGTTCAAAGACACCTTGCTGGAAAAGACCGGCCTTGAGCCCTCGCGCATCGCCGTCATTCCCCTCGGCGTAGAGCTGGACCGTTTCGTCAAGAGGCCTGACAAGCCCGCAGCCCGCAACAAACTGGGAATACCTCAGGATGTCCCCCTGGCCGGGGTCATCGGGCGCCTTGACCCCAAAAAAGGCCAGCACATTCTAATCGAGGCCTGCCGGCGCCTCCACGACAGCGGCACGCCGCTTCATGTTTTGATCGTCGGCGACCAATCCCGCGGCGAGCAGACCGGCTACGGCGACCGTCTTCATCACCTGACCGGCCGGCTCGGCCTCACAGATTACGTGTACTTTCGCCCTCACACGGACGACATCGAAACGGTCTTCGCCGCCCTTGACATCTTTGCGCTGACCTCGCAGTCGGAAACCTATGGCATGGTTACCATCGAGGCCATGGCTTCCGGCCTGCCGGTGATCGCCACTTCCGAAGGGGGCACGCCGGGGATTGTTGCTCACGAGCAAAACGGACTCCTCATAGAGCCTGGGAGTGTCGCGCAGTTAGTCGAGGCGCTGAAGCGACTCATACACGACAAACCGCTGTCGCAAACACTGGCCGCACAGGCTCAGGAGGATGCCCGGACCAGGTTTTCCCACCGGCGGCAATGCGATCTCCTTGAGAAGCTTTTCGATGATTTGACCGGCCGATCAGCTTAGCTGATATTCCTCGACGAGATTCTTGTAACGCTCGGCCAGCTTGGCCGCCTCGCCCTTGTTTTTTGATTCGGCGAAGATATTAAAGGAAGCTTTGAGCCTGTCCGGGGCCACCAGCACCCAACCGTCATCCTCGAAGATCCTGACACCGTCGATGAGCTGGCGGCTTTTATTCTCAGAGTTGATGATGAGCTGGCGCATGACCGTACCCTTCTTCGACCAAGGGCACGGAACCGAGGCGGTTTGCCGGTTGAGATACTCGAATCCGGTGCGGCGCGTACCCAGGCGGCTCCGCGTGGCCGCCATCATCTCGAGTATCTTTACCGTGGTCAAAATGGCATCGGAACCCATCTGCAGACCCGGGAAAATGAATCCGCCGCGGGTCCCGCCCACGAAATCGACTTCGCCCCGACGGAAAATCTCCATCATGGAAAGGTGGTCGTTGGCCACCCGCACCACTTCCACCCCGTGCTTTTCAGCAATATCCTCGACGCCCATCGAGGCTCCCACCGGCACCGCGATCTTCTTGCACTTGTGGGTCTCGAGGTACATATCGGTCACCACCAGCAGAAGGACGTGATTGTCTATGGGCGTGCCGGTTTCGTCGACAACCACCAGCTTCTCGGCGGCCGGGTTTATCAGAAAACCGATATCGGCGTTCAGGGTCGTAACGATTGAGGCCAGCTGCACCACCGACTGGGCGTATTCCTCGGGCGAGGTGGAGAACTTGCGCGGATTGAGGCTGGCGTTCAGTTCTGTCGCCGAAATTCCCAACCGGGTGAAGAGGGTCGGGAAAACCTGACTGGACGAACCGTTAGTGTGATCCACCACCACCTTGAAACCGACGTGGTTAATCAGGTCGGCATCGATATTGGCCATGAAGTCCTGACGATAATCCTCGAGAACGTGCTGGGGCATGTCGAGGTGACCGATACTGTCGAGCGAAGCCCGCTCGTAGTCCTCGCTGAAATACAGGCGCTCGACTTTTTTGGATTTGGCCGTGGGCAGGTCCAGCCCCGAACCGTCGAAGAATATCAGGTCCATCTGCCGGTAATCATCGGGATTGTGGCGCACATATATACCGGCGGCATAGCTGCCCTTCTGAAGCAAATAGCGGACAATCGGAACCGGAAGAGTCTCAATATCGCCGACATTGGCGCCGGCCGACAGAAGCCCCGAGATCAGGCTGCGCTTCAAAAGACGCGAGGTATCCGAAGCATCGCGGCTGACCACGACACCGCTCTTCTGACCCAGGTAAGCCCCGAAAGCGGCCCCGACCTTGAGAGCCATTTCCGGCGTAATCTCCGTCAGGGCCAGGCCGGTTATCTTGGCGTCGGTAAAAAGCTCGCGGTTCCACTTTTCGCCCCACACCATCGAGGTGGAAACAATGGCACCCTCATCGACCGTCTTGCCCGGCCAGATCTTGCAGTTGGCTTTGATGGTGGCGAAACTGCCGATGGAACAGTCATCGGAAACAATCACCCGGTCCAGTAGCTCGACATTGTTGCCGAAACGGGAACGCTGTCCGACAATGGCATTGTTGATGACGCAGTCGCGGCCGATCTCGTTGTCGGACCAGACCACCGTGCTGTAGATCTCGCAACCCCCTCCCACGAAGCTGCGGTGACCGATAGCGCAATTCTCCAGCTTGACCCCGTCACCGATAGTAACATCGTTACCCAGCACCACCCGGCCGGTAAAGGTAACATCACTGCCGAGCTGAACGTTGGAGCCGCGGTACACCGTACCGCCGTAGGCCGATGCCTGGTCGGGCTTCAAATCGAGGTTCAGCTTGGCGTCAAAGAAGTCGGCGTGCACCACCTGGTATTCATCGACATTGCCAACGTCCCGCCAGTAACCAGCCATGGTCTTGCCGTACAAACCCATGCGCTTTGACAACATCAGCGGATAGAGGTTCTGCGAGAAGTCGAAATTCGTCCGCGGCGGGATCAGCTTCACCGCCTCCGGCTGCAGAAGATAGATGCCGGTGTTGATGGTATCCGAAAAAGCCTCGCCCCAGGACGGCTTCTCCAGAAAGCGAACAATCCGACCCTCCTTGTCGGTGATAACGATACCGTAGGCGAGGGGATTCTCCATACGGGTCAGCAGGATCGTCGCCCCGGCCTCTTTCTGCCGGTGCCAGGTGATGGCTTCCGTCAAATCAAAATCCGTGATCAGGTCGCCCGATATAACCAGCACCGGCTCGTCACCCTCGCCGACCGCGTATCGAACCGCTCCGGCCGTCCCGAAATCTTCGTCCGGCTTTACATAATCCATCCTCACCCCGAAAGCACTGCCGTCCCTGAAATAGTCCTGGATAATGTCGGGCTGGAAGTACAAAAGTGCGGTGATTTCAGTTATGCCGTGCCTTCTCAGCAGACCGACGACATGCTCCATGATGGGGACATTGGCGATGGGAACCATGGGTTTGGGGATGTTTATCGTGAGCGGGCGCAGCCGGGTCCCGAAACCGCCCGCCATTATGACCGCTTTCATCCAGGAATCCCTTTCCGCAGCATCCGTGTCAGCGCTCCAGGTGATTCATTTGAATCAGTTGACGCGATACGTCATCAAACGTGTCGAACTTAAGATATGCGATTTTTCCGGCCTGGCAATATCGTTCGAGGTCTTTTTTGGCGAAAATAATATCGGCCCGATGCGCGGCGCAGGCGTCCGAGTAACCGTCGCCCACGAAGACAACGCTGTGCCGGCCGCCGTGGTCCTCGCGAAATTGCTCTATTCGCTCTCCCTTGCACGTACCGCAGCGGGGACAGGACCGGTTGCGGTGCGGAAACTCGACCGTCAGACCGCCGTTTTCGGCCCGGCCGACATTGGTCGGCAACATCAGGTGCCCCAGATCATATTTTCCGAGAATATGCCTGATATAAAAATCCAGGCCGTCTGACGCTATCATCAGCGGAATATCGTTCTTCCGGCACAGCCGGGCGAACTCCAAAAAACCCGCATCCAGCTCAAAGAGGTCTATAAAACGGTACAGCTCGTCGGTCGAGGCCCTGACCATGGCCGCCTCCCGCGTGAGACATTCCCTGGTGGTCATCCGGCCCGCTTTCCAATCGGGCAGGAGTTCGTCGTTCTTGCCCCCCGAGAAGTGGTGAAAGATGGAGTAACCGACATCGCGCCGCGTTACCGTTCCGTCAAAGTCACAGAAAATCGCCGTCTTCATAGCAGGTAATCTCCGATCACTATGCCCGCCAGGATGAGAATCAGCAGGTAACTCAGGGCCCAGAACCGGCGCAACCCGGACTTCCGGAACTCCTCCGCCATCACCACCAGCCTCAGGGCCGTAGTGGCGATGATAAATATAATGCCGTAACCGGCCAGCTCGAGGACACCCTCAAAGTCCAGCATGAACAGAGCCGCCAGGGCGGCAAAATACATAAGGATAATATACCAGATCACCTGCTGCAGCCGTATAAGTGTATCCACCTTGAAGATCTTCTCTCTCATAGCAGCTCCCTCACCGGTTCATAGGCGAGCCTGAAGGCCAGATACAGCAGTACCGAGAAAAGCATGAGTTTTATAACGAGCGGCTTGGCCATGGTCCCCAGAAACCCGCCCAGTTTGGCGCCGACGATGATGCCGAGAATGACCCCGGATACTATTACCGGCTCTATCTGGCCGTTCAGAAAATAAACCGTGGTCGCCGCGGCCGCCGAAAAACCGATCATAAGTGAGGTCGTCCCCCGCGCCGTCGACAACGGCAAACCGATCACCAGATACAGCACCGGGAGAATCACCACGCCGCCGCCGATGCCGACAACGGCCGACAACGCCCCCGTCACGAAAGCCACTACCGTCGTTATCAAGAGATACCTGGCCCGGTTGTCGGCGAAAGTCATGCGCTCAGTGGTTCTCCGCCCCTTCAAAAGCGAAAACGCCGCGTAAACGACAATCACCGTCAGCATCAGCCGGGTATAGTCACCCGGTATATGCTCCGAGAGAAGACTCCCGGTGATGTTGCCGAGAACCATAAATACCGACAGGATCACCACCAGCTCCAGGTCCACCATGCCTTTCTTGAGGTATTCGCTGGAGGCGGCCAGGGAGTTGACTACGATGGCGGTAATCGATACCGGTACGGCCGCCTTGACGTTGACACCGGCAATGACCGTCAAAAAGGGCATCATGACGATACCCCCGCCCAGACCGAGATAGCCGCCCAGCAACCCGGCCACCAGCCCGCAAAGAAGGTAAAGCGAAAAATCCAGCATCAGTCGCCTTTCACCAGCAGCTTCGAGGCAAATTCAATCTCCGGGCGGGAATGTATCAGCACTTCCTTGTAGGTCCGGTAAGTGCCGTACTTTCTCTCGTAAGCGATGCGGGCCAGCCGGTCCTTGATGTAACCGCCGTCCTGCTGAAGCCGGACTCTGTCCAGTTGGCGGGCGCGCCGGATCACGCTCTCGGCGACCCGGCTGGTGGCAAGAGAGGAGTTGTCCAGATCGGCCGTAGCTTTCAGTTCGAGGGCCAGGGCCGTGAGAGGAGAGTCGAAGGCGAAGTCGTTCTCCGCAGCATAGGTATCGAAACGGTCCACCCACCTGTCGCCCAGCGTATCTGATTCGAGCGCCGCGAGTATTTCATCCTGGTGCCGCTCGGCAAACTGCCGCAGCAAAAGCGAGTTCTCCAGCGCGCGCCTCAGCGGGTTTAT
>CP070777.1:560621-564817 GCA_020346225.1 Candidatus Zixiibacteriota bacterium
CCTTACAGAAGTTCGGAGCAGCCAATGAATTCGTGGCGTTTTTGCAGAGCCCCCAGGGTCAGGCCATGCTCAGCAACGGCGATGTGCCTGAAACGATTCGAAGCCGGACGAGCATCCGTTTTGTGCAGATCGGCATCCTGATGTTGTTTGCCGGGATCGGCATCTTTATCTTCGTCTACATGTACGGCGGGACCACGGACAGGGAGATGAGAGAGGTGCTGGCGGTGCTGAGTTTCTCGGGCACGACGGCCATCAGCCTGGGCGTCGGGCTTTTCGTAACGGCAGCTGTCACCAGTATATGGGAAAGATGGTCGGGCGGACACGATAGCAGCACGACCTAGATTGAGAGCAACCAACGCCGATGATGGACAGGTCGGGTTTTACTTTATTTTATGAAGAAACCTGTGTCGGATTGCGGCTTTATGTCGGCAAGATGATCGGACGGTGTTCACAGGTGGATGATATCATGCAGGAAGCGTACCTGCGGGTGCTCACGTCCGCACCGGCCGGCCTGGCCGGCCGGCAGCTGCAAGCTTATTTGTTTTCGACTGCGACCAATATCGTTCGGGACTCGTGGCGGCGAGGTGCCGTGGCCGGTGAATGGATGCCTCTCGACGAAGAGTCGGCGCCAGCCCGGTCCGACACGGAGGACGTTCTGACCAGGATTGACACCGAAAGGGCCCTCGCCGGCCTGAGCATACTGCAAAGATCGCTGGTCTGGCTGGCTTATGGCGAGGGTTATTCCCATCGGGAGATAGCCGCCACAACGGGCGTAAAAGAAAAGAGCGTGAAAGTGCTGCTTTATCGGGCGCGGCAGAAACTGATCTGCGAGCTTAAGAAAAGCAGCGAGCCGCATAAGGAAAGGACATGAAGACATCAATATGCGAGCGGGAAGAGGAGATCGTCGCTGCCGTCATAAGCGGGCAGATGGACAGATCTGTTTCTGAGCATATCGAAACCTGCGAGAGTTGTCGGGCGGCCGCCGGCATGACACGCATGTTTCAGGTTGAAAAGGAAAGTGCGGGCGACGGCGTGGTAGATGTCCGCCTGGCCGACATTATCTGGAGCAGGGCCGCGCTCGCGCGGCGTGAGAAACGGAAACGCACCCGCAGGCTCGGCCTGCCCGCCGGAATCGTATCCGGCGTTGCGGTCGCGATTCTCACTGCCCTGGTGATTCGGCCGTCGGATGCGGCCCTGTCGGCGAAGGGGGTCGAATCGCTGCTTTCTCTGTCGGTGCCCCTGTTGGCGCCGACAGTGCTGATCCTTTTAGCGGTATCCCTCGTATCATTCGCGAATCGGGCCAACGGGTCAATGTCCGGCTCCGGCGGCAGGATGCATATTTCATCCAACCGGGGAAACAACTGATTTTCAGACAGCAGCGTTGGCTGCCAAATGACAGAGCCCCGGCCGTCTCCCGCCGGAGCTTCTGTTCATCGTATCCTCTTACCCGACGTCATTCGGGGCACGGCACCGGCGCGGGGCCGTTGTTCCACAGGTAGTCGACCAGGTATATAACATCAACGACGTCAAACTGCCCGCTATCGTTCGCATCGGCCCGCAGGCAGGGTGGCGGGCATTCCGGGCACTCAACAGGAGTCAGATTGAACAGGACGGCCACATCATACGTCCAGCCAACACATGCGACGAGGTCGATGTCACCATCGCCGTCAAAATCGGCCGCGTCCATCGATCGTGGATTGGTTCCAACTGTAAAATCGAGCTTTGCACCAAAGGTCCCGTCGCCATTTGACGGCATGACTATGGCGGCGCCCACGGTGTTGCTGAGGACGGCCAGATCGCTGTCGCCGTCGCCGTCAAAGTCCGCCGCGCAAAGGGAGTTGGGATAACCGCCTGCGTCATAGTTTACCGCGGCGGCAAAGGTATTGTCGCCGTTGTTCAGCAGGATGGACACGTTAGAATCAAAATAGTTGGTCACGGCCAGGTCAAAATAGCCGTCGCCGTCAAAATCGGCCGCCTCAATCGCATGGGGTCGGTTGCCAACCGGATAGTCTTCGGCGTCGGCAAAGGTGCCGCCTCTGTTCCACAGGATGGACACGGTAGAACTAAAATAATTGCCCACGGCCAGGTCGCTGAGACCATCGTTGTCAAAATCGGCCGCGAAAACCGGGAAGGGGTAGTCCCCGACCGGATAATTGACCGCGGCGGCAAAGCTCCCGTATCCGTTGTTCATCAGAATTGAGACATCGTCGGAACTCATATTGGTCACGGCGAGATCCGCGTCCCCGTCCCCGTCCAGGTCAGTCGCAAAAACTGACTTGGGATTAGCCCCTGCCGCGTAATTGACCGCGGCGGCAAACGTCCCGTCACCGTTACCCAGCAGGATGGAGACGTTGTCACTATTGTGATTTGCTGTGACCAGGTCGCTGTTGCCATCGCTGTCAAAATCGGCCGAGAAAACCCGCAAGGGGTAGTCCCCGACCGGATAAGTGCCGGTGAGGAAAAAGCTCCCATATCCGTTGTTCAGCAGGATGGCCACGTGGTTCGCAATATGATCGCACACGGCCAGGTCAGTGTCGCCATCGCCGTCGAGATCGGTCGGGAAAAGGCCATACGGATAGCTGCTCCCGGTCGCATAATTGTGCGGGTAATCGAAGCGCACCTCGACCGACCCTGCACCGGCGGCGGGCAGAAGCAGTGCCGCCAATACCACCGGAATAACCGCTTTCTTCATGTTACACCTCCCGAAAGAAACTGTTTGATGCGATGCAGGTACTCAGTGTGTCAGATTGAACGAGTAGGTGTGGATCACAAGTATCTGCTGTTACTTGTGCTGGGAGTCGGATCAAGTTGTGCTATAAGTATACCCACAATTCCACGTTTTGTCAAGAGCTGAGGCGGCCGCAAATTCGGGCCGTTGCGGCTTGCCGGGGATTCTTCCGGCTGAGCGCTTCCGTCCGGATGGAGAATCCGGGGTTAATTAGTGGGGTTATGCAATCAGCTTTCACGTGATTGCAGTCGGTCAGTCTCCCAGATAAGACAGACGGGCACGCTCCCGTGCTCCCGGCAACATGTACAGGAATTGAACCAACCCGCCGTCCCGGCGGGCCTCGCCGGTTGGTGGTTGAAATCCTGTGTCGACATTGACATCGGGCCGCATTAATACGATAATGCCGGATGAAAACGCTGTAAATGAGAGGAGATCTGGAATGCGAAATGCCCTTGCCGCATGTATCAGCAGCATCTTTATGCTCACGATCGGCTCTGTGTCTGTGGCTCAAGAGTTGAATTTCGAATCAACCAGCGAAATAAGCGAAGCCAGGTTCATTTATGACGATGTGCTGAATTTTATCAGGGCCAGCGAAATGCTCGCCGATGCCGCTGACACGGCGGGTATTCTCGAACGGGAGTATTTTGGGAAAGGCAGCCCCGGCCTGACGGAGTTCATCAAGAAGTACGGTCTGTCGACGGAGTCGCTAATCAAAGCCATGCGCAAGCATCCCGAGAAGTACGCCGGTCTCCACACGCTGTTAGATCCCCTGAAGGAGCTGGAATCCACGGTGCGCGGGTCACTGGCTGATCTGCAGAAATACATCCCCGATGTAGTCTTCCCGCCAACATATTTCCTGGTTGAGAGGCATCGCGGTATCGGCTCCGGTTCCGCGGTGGGGCAGTTGATCGCGGTTGATAAATGGGTCCCGCCCCTTGATGAGAAGACAACCTTGATAATCCACGAGATGGTGCACCTTCAGCAGGTAATGGCTGTCGGCTATCCCAAGTATCTGGCTCTCTTCGGCGACGAGAAGAACTTGCTGGGGCTTTGCATCCGGGAAGGCCCCGCGGAGTTTTTTGCCCATCTCACCACCGGCAGAATCACGCAGGACGAAGCTCTGGAATATACCGTGGAGCATGAGGAAAGGCTGTGGAAGTGGTTGGCTCAAGAGATGGACGGCGCCGAAACCGGAGATTGGATGTGGCAAAAGCCGGCCGACCCCGAGCAGCCATATCACGTCGGCTATGCTATGGGCTTTAGAATAGTTGAAGCTTATTATAACCAGGCGTCGGATAAGGCCCAGGCCGTGAAGGACATTCTCGGGGTGACTGATTTTGTTTCTTTCCTCAATGACAGTCACTACGCCGATCGGTTTGAAAAGTAGCGCTATCACGCGACAGTCCCGGCGACTCGCGGAACTTTCGATATCTTTGGGGAGAGTAAGAGGAGCGTCACAACCGCCTGC
>CP070777.1:564917-580908 GCA_020346225.1 Candidatus Zixiibacteriota bacterium
CAACGTAAGTATCGAGGTGGAGTTGATCACGCCGATCGCGATGGAGAAGGAGCTTCGCTTCGCCATCCGCGAGGGCGGCCGCACCGTCGGCGCCGGCGTCATCTCCGACATCATGGAGTAACTAAGGTAGGATATTCTCTTAGAGAGGTTGAGACATAGAACATGCCCAGAGACAGAGTCATACTGGCCTGCGGTGAGTGTAAGAGACGCAACTATTACACGACGAAAAACAAGCGTCTTCACCCGGAACGCGTGGAGTACCGCAAGTACTGCCGCTTCTGTGATAAACACACCCTGCACAAGGAAACAAGGTAGGCTGTTATTCGTTTTAGATAGGCCAGTAGCTCCAATCGGTAGAGCGCCGGTCTCCAAAACCGGATGCTGGGGGTTCGAGTCCCTCCTGGCCTGCCATAAACTTTGGTCGGATTGTGATGGAAAAGATCAAGAAGTTTCTTAAAGAAGTCGTTGCCGAACTCAGGAAGGTGACGTGGCCGAGCAAGGATGAGCTGGTTGGCTCCACTATTGTGACGATTGTCGTGTCGTTGATCGTGGCTATTTTCATCGGCATTGTTGACCGTATTCTGACTTTAATCGTTCGCACCATATTCGGCGGCGGACTGGGGGGATGATAAGCTGATGGCCCTGCACTGGTATGCCGTTCACACCCTTTCGGGGCACGAACAGAAGGCGAAAAAGTACCTTGAATCGGCCGTCATCAACGCCGGTATGGAAGGCAGTTTCGGGCAGATTCTGGTGCCCACCGAGGAAGTCACCGAGATGAAACAGGGGCGGCGCACCACTAGCACCAAGAAGTTCCTGCCGAGCTACATTCTGGTCGAGATGGAGCTGACCAAACAGACACAGGAACTGGTCGTGTCCACGCCCGGCATCACTAACTTCGTCGGCGCCGGCGGCAAGCCCAAGGCCCTCAAAGACAACGAGGTGGAACGCATCATCGGCCAGATCGACCGCAGCCGGACTGAAGAAGTCGGCGATATCCCCTTTCAGGCCGGCGACGGCGTGAAGGTCAATGACGGGCCGTTCCAGGATTTCTCGGGAACCGTCAGCGAGGTCAACATGGAACGCCGCAAGGTGAAGGTGATGGTTTCCATATTCGGCCGGCCGACCCCGGTGGAACTGGATTTTCTGCAGGTTGAGTTATTGAAGAAGTAATCAAGAATAGTGTTTTAGGGATAAGTCAAAAGTGGCCAAGAAAGTAGCAGGATTGATAAAGCTTCAGATACCGGCGGGTGGCGCCACTCCGGCGCCGCCGGTGGGACCGGCTCTGGGACAGCGCGGCGTTAACATCATGGAATTCTGCAAAGCCTTCAACGCGCGTACTCAGACCGGCAACGGTATTCTGACACCGGTCATCATAACGGTCTATACCGACAAGTCCTTCTCCTTTGAAACCAAAACACCGCCGGCCTCGACCCTTTTGAAGATGGCGGCCAAGGTGGAAAAGGGTTCGGGCGTTCCCAACAAGGACAAAGTCGGTAAGGTCACCAAAGACCAGGTTCGAAAGATTGCCGAAACAAAGATGAAAGATCTCAACGCGGCCTCGGTTGAAGCCGCCATGCTGGTGATTGAAGGCACCGCCCGCTCGATGGGCTTAGAGGTGGAATAGATAACCGATTAATTCGTTTGTACCTGATACCCGCGTGGTTTTCAGGGAGAAAAGAGTCATATGAAACGATCCAAGAATTTCCAACAGTACCGCAGCAAGGTCGACCGGACCAGGCGTTACCCGCTGGACGAAGCCGTTCAGATTATCAAAGAGAATCATTACGCCAAGTTCGACGAAACCGTTGAAGTTGCGGTTCGTCTCGGGGTAAACCCCAAGCACGCCGACCAGATGGTCCGGGGCACGGTGGCTCTGCCCAACGGGACCGGCAAGCAGGTCCGCGTGGCCGTTTTCGCGCAGGGTGAGAAAGCCACCGAGGCTGGCGAGGCCGGCGCGGATTTTGTCGGCGCCGAGGATCTGGCCGAAAAAATCAAGGGCGGCTGGACCGAGTTCGACGTGGCCGTGGCGACCCCGGATATGATGAAGATTCTCGGGCCCCTCGGTAAGGTGCTGGGGCCGCGGGGACTGATGCCCAATCCCAAGACCGGCACCGTCACAATGGACATCGGCAAGGCCGTGAAGGAGCTCAAGGGCGGCCGGATTGAATTCCGGGTCGACAAACAGGCCAACATCGCCGTGGCGGTCGGAAAACTCTCCTTCGAGGCCAACCAGATCGCCGAGAACGTCCTGGCCTTCATCGACGCCGTTCAGCGGGCCAAGCCGGCCGCGGCCAAGGGAGCTTACTTTTTGTCCGCGTCCCTGTGCTCGACCATGAGTCCCGGCGTTAAACTCGATTACCAGCAGCTACTGGCTGCTTTGAAGAAATAGTCGGAAAGGAGCCTGAGAGGAAAATGGCAAGACCAGAAAAAGTCCAAGCTGTGACGGAAATGAAAAGACTCTTCGAGTCTTATGGCTCCTTCTTTGTCACCGACTACCAGGGTCTGAATGTCGCCGACATGACCACCCTGCGAAGGAACCTCCGGGGAAGCAACGTCAAGTATCTCATAGCCAAGAACACCCTGCTGAAGCTGGCCGCCAAAGAGGCCGGCGTCACCGGGGTCGACGAGCACTTCGTCGGGCCGACGGCGGTTGCCTTTACCAGCGACGACCCGGCCGCGGCGGCCAAGGTGCTTTACGATTCGTTCAAGGCGAGAGAACTGCCCCGCGTGAAAGTGTTTGTCGTCGACCAGAGAGTCTACGGGGCCACCGATATCAGGCGTCTGGCCGATCTGCCGCCCAGAGAAGTCCTTCTCAGCCAGCTGGTTGCGGCGGTTGAGTCGCCGCTGACGGCGCTGGTGGGCAGTCTCGACGGATTTTTCCGCGAGCTCGTTGGTTCGCTGGATGCTCTGACAGAGAAAAGGAAAGGTGAAAGTTGATTGAGACCTGACGGGGTTGGCGCTGCCCATGCTTCTAGGCGGTTCGGTCTCGCCGTCTGGGCTTGCGGCCCCCGAAATAGTCGAGAAATGAGTTAACTTAGAATCTATGAGGTAAATGAAGTGGCTAATGCAGCGATTGACGAGATTGTCAACAAGATCTCGGAACTGAGCGCGATGGATCTGGCCGAGCTATCCAAGGCGATACAGGAGAAGTTCGGTGTAACCGCGGCCGCTCCCGTGATGGCCATGCCGGGCGGTGCGCCCGCGGCCGGCGGTGCGGCTGAAGTCGAAGACAAGACTGAATTTGACGTCGTGTTGAACTCGGCTGGCGATAAGAAGATTCAGGTTATCAAGGTTGTTCGCGAACTGACTTCTCTGGGCCTGAAGTAGGCCAAGGAGCTCGTTGAAGGCGCTCCGGCCAAGGTCAAAGAGGGGTTGGCGAAAGAAGATGCCGAGAAGGCTAAAGCCAAGCTCGAAGAAGTTGGTGCAGTCGTTGAGATAAAATAAAAGGATGACCCGATTTGCCGGGAACCGCGGTGGTCCCGGCCGGTTTTAACTTCGCATGAATTAAAATCCCTGTTTTCGTTTTTTGTTGGCGGATTGACTGCAACACACGGCTCCCTGATATGAATCAACGGGAGACTTAAGTAATCGCGATGACAGGATCGCCAAAGGGTCTGAAATTGTAAATCATGTTACTGTTCCCGGGACAGGTGTCGTGGTCCCGTGGGATGTTTTGTCTTTTTTAGGAGGGTTGTAACTTGGCCCAGTCCAGAATGATTGAAAGAATTAGTTATGGGGAGCTCGCCGACGCCACCGAAATGCCCAATTTCCTGGAAGTGCAACTGCGCTCGTATGACGACTTTCTGCAGTCAATTGTACCTCCGGATAAGCGTCAGATGTCTGGCCTGCACCAGATATTCAGCGAGATATTCCCGGTGACTGACGTTCATGAGAACTACTCGCTGGAGTATATCAGCTATCATTTGGGTCCGACCCGCTACACCATCGACGAGTGCCGTGAACGTAATATGACCTACGCCGCTCCGCTCCGCGTGACCATGAGGCTCATCGCACGCCAGGGCGAAGGGGAGGAAAAAGAGGTGAAGGACATCATCGAGCAGGATGTCTATCTCGGCGAACTTCCCCTCATCACCGAATGGGGTACCTTTATCATCAACGGTGCCGAGCGCGTCATCGTCAGCCAGTTGCATCGCAGCCCCGGCGTTTTCTTCGATGAAGACATCCATCCCAACGGTAAGCGGTTGTACTCGGCCAGAATCATTCCCTACCGCGGCAGTTGGATGGAGTTCAGTACCGACATCAACGATATCATGTATCTCTATATCGACTCCAAGCGCAAGCTGCCGGTCACTATTATGCTGCGGGCACTGGGGTATTCGACGGATGATGATATCATCAACCTG
Source organism: Candidatus Zixiibacteriota bacterium (assembly GCA_020346225.1). GTDB lineage: Bacteria > Zixibacteria > MSB-5A5 > GN15 > FEB-12. Next base: position 569,285 of record CP070777.1, read on the forward strand.
TTCTACAAGCCGGTCAAGCTCACCGCGGCCCGCCGCAAGGATACGCCTCTGGAAGGGGCTTACCTGGCCGAGACTGTCATTAACAAGGAAACCGGCGAAGTGCTTTACGGGGCCGGCGACCCGCTGGATGACGATGTCGTTGACAAGATAATCGAGAACGGCGTCAAAGCCTTCAAGATCGTGCCGGCCAAGGACCGTCGCGAAGTGCCGGTCATGCTGAACACCCTCAAGAAGGACCCCACCAAGTCACGCGAGGAAGCCCTGTTCAAGATTTACTCGATTCTACGCCCCGGAGAGCCGCCGTCACTGGAGATGGCCGAGTCGCTGGTCGACAAGTTCTTCTTCGGCAACAAGCGGTATGACCTCGGTGAGGTCGGACGATACATGATCAACCAGCGCATGGGCCTGGAGATCCCCCTCGACAAGACCACCCTCGACCCCCAGGATTTCGTTTCCATCGTCACTTATCTCACCGGGCTGTGCAACGCTGTCGGCTTCACCGACGATATCGATCACCTGGGTAACCGTCGCGCCCGCACCGTCGGCGAGCTGCTGGCCAACCTGTTCTCGGTCGGTCTGACCAGGATCGCCCGCACCATCCGCGAGCGCCTGTCGCTCAAGGACCAGGAGAACCTGACCCCCCAGCTGCTGGTCAACGCCCGCACCGTTTCATCGGTCGTGGATACCTTCTTTGGCTCCTCGCAGCTTTCACAGTTCATGGACCAAACTAATCCTCTGTCGGAACTTACCCATAAGAGACGTTTATCGGCCCTCGGGCCCGGCGGATTGACCAGGGAACGGGCCGGGTTCGAAGTCCGCGACGTGCATCACACCCATTACGGCCGGATGTGCCCCATCGAAACGCCCGAAGGCCCCAACATCGGGCTGATCACTTCCATGGCCACTTTCGCCCGGATAAACAAGTATGGTTTTCTGGAGACGCCGTATCGTAAGGTCGTCGACGGTCGCGTTACCGACGAGATTGTTTACCTGTCGGCCGACCAGGAAGACCGCTATTTTATCGCGCAGTGCAACGAGCCAATCGACAACCGCGGCCGCTTCAAGAAAGATGCCGTCCTGGCCCGCAACCGCTCCGATTACCCGCTCCTCAAGCCGGACCAGATTCAATACATGGACGTTTCGCCCCGTCAGATCGTGTCGGTGGCGGCCTCGCTTATCCCGTTTCTGGAGCATGATGACGCCAACCGTGCGCTGATGGGGTCCAACATGCAGCGTCAGGCGGTTCCGCTTTTGAGGACCGAGGCGCCCCTCATCGGCACCGGTATGGAGCGAAAAGTCGCCTCGGATGCCGGAGCGGTGGTCAAGGCCACCCGCGGCGGCGAGGTTGTCTTTGTGGACGCCGACCGGGTGGTCGTCCGCCCGGACGTCAGAGGTCGCGTCGGCAAGCTGGGCTACGTCGAAGACGACGAGTATCACCTGACTAAATTCCGGCGCTCCAACCAGGATACCTGCATCAGCTTCAGGCCGGCCGTGCGTATCGGCGAAACGGTCAGGCCGGGCGATGTCGTCGCTGACGGGCCCGCCGTTCAAAACGGTGAGCTGGCCCTGGGACACAACGTCCTCGTGGCCTTTATGCCGTGGCGCGGGTACAACTTCGAGGACGCCATCATCCTTTCGGAACGCCTGGTGCGAGAGGATATCTTCACCTCCATCCACGTCGAGGAGTACGAGCTTCAGGTTCGCGACACCAAGCGCGGTTCGGAAGAAATTACCCGTGAGATCCCCAACGTCTCAGAGGAAGCCCTTCTTAATCTTGACGAGGAAGGTATCGTCCGGGTCGGCGCCGAAGTGGAGGCCGGCGACATTATGGTCGGTAAGGTTACCCCCAAAGGTGAAACCGAGTTGTCGCCCGAGGAGCGCCTCCTCCGAGCCATCTTCGGTGAGAAGGCGGGTGACGTCAAGGACGCCAGCCTCAAAGCCCCTCCGGGGATGAAGGGTGTCGTCATCAAGACCCAGGTTTTCACCCGCAAGGAGCGCACCGAGGACGCCAAGAAGCAGGAAAAAGAGCAGGTCTCGCACATCAAAAAGACCTTCGGGAAGAAGTTCAACGAGATTGCCGTCTTGCGCAACCAGAAAATAGGGGAACTGCTCGACGGAAAGAATTCGCAGACGGTACGCTCGGCGGTTGACAATACCGTGGTGGTGCGCGCCGGCCACAAGTATAAAGAGGATTTCTTCACCGACTTCGATTTCGACATGGTGGTCGCTCCGGAAGGCTTCTGCGACGATAATACCGTCAATCGCCACGTCAATGCCGTTCTCGGCGAGGCGACCGAACTGCTCGCTGCCAAGAAGCAGGAGATGGAAATCGAGATCGACAAGGTCGTCCGCGGAGCCGAGCTACCGCCCGGCGTCAAACAGCTGGTGAAGGTAACGGTCGCCATTCGGCGGAAAATATCGGTTGGCGACAAGATGGCCGGACGACACGGCAACAAGGGCGTCGTGTCCAAGATCGTTCCGCTCGAGGATATGCCGTACATGGCCGATGGTACGTCGGTCGATATCATCCTGAACCCGCTGGGGGTGCCATCGCGCATGAATGTCGGGCAGATTCTCGAGACACACCTGGGCTGGGCCGCCAGCAAGCTCGGAGAATATGTGGCCACACCGGTTTTCGAGGGAGCGACGGTCACCCAGATACAGGATAAGTTGCGCCGGGCCGGGTTGCCCGAGGACGGCAAGCTGGCGCTTCACGACGGACTCACCGGTCAGCCGTTCGATAACCCGGTCACGGTCGGATACATATATATGCTCAAACTGTCGCATCTGGTCGATGATAAGATTCACGCCCGCTCCATCGGGCCCTACTCGCTGGTAACGCAACAGCCTCTGGGCGGTAAGGCCCAGTTCGGCGGCCAGAGGTTCGGCGAGATGGAAGTCTGGGCGCTTGAGGCTTATGGCGCCGCCTACACCCTGCAGGAGATGCTGACGGTGAAGTCGGATGATGTCACCGGTCGCAGCAAGGTGTACGAAGCCATCGTCAAGGGCGAAAACCCGCCCGAACCGGGCTACCCGGAAGCCTTCAACGTGCTGATAAAGGAACTTCAGGCGCTTGGACTCGATGTCAAGCTGGTTGAGAATTAGGGGTGAGTCTAACGGAAAGAAAATCTGCCCGCCCGGCGGGCAGCTCAAATAAAGGAGTTATCCATGGCCGATCTGGCAGGAAGAAGTCAGGCCGACAGAAAAAAGCCTTCTGATTTTGCGGCGATCCAGATTCAGATCGCTTCGCCGGAAACAATCCTGTCGTGGTCTTACGGTGAGGTAACCAAACCTGAGACCATCAACTATCGCTCCTTCAAACCCGAGCGCGACGGTCTTTTCTGTGAGAGAATCTTCGGTCCCGTTAAAGACTGGGAGTGCAATTGCGGCAAGTACAAACGGATTCGTTTCCGCGGCATCGTCTGTGATCGCTGCGGCGTGGAAGTCACGCAATCGAAAGTGCGCCGCGAGAGAATGGGACATATTCAGCTTGCCGTGCCCGTCTCGCACATCTGGTATTTCAAGTCGCTTCCGTCGCGCATCGGTAATCTGCTGGATATATCCATCCGCGAACTGGAACGGATTCTGTACTACGAATCTTACCTGATGATCGACCCCGGCAATACCTCCTACAACGAAGGCGACGTTATCTCCGAAGAAGACTGCATGGAGCTGGAGGAGGCGGGGAAGACCTTCGACGCCCGCATGGGGGCCGACGCCGTCCGCGAGATGCTCCGCAAGCTGGATATCGATGAAATGGCGGTCACACTGCGCGCTCAGGCCAAGGTGGAAACCTCGGCCCAGCGCAAAAAAGATATTCTTAAACGCCTCCGGATCATTGAGTCGTTTCGGCAATCCAACAACCGGCCGGACTGGATGATCATGGATGTGGTTCCGGTTATCCCGCCCGACCTGCGTCCCCTGGTACCGCTGGAGGGCGGCCGCTTCGCCACCTCCGACCTGAACGACCTGTATCGCCGTGTCATCAACCGGAACAACCGTCTCAAAAAGCTGATCGACATCCAGGCGCCCGAGGTAATCCTGAGGAACGAGAAAAGGATGCTTCAGGAAGCCGTCGACGCCCTGCTGGATAACGGCCGCCGCACCCATTCCGTCCGCGGCGACTCCAAGCGCCCCCTGAAATCGCTGTCCGATCTCTTGAAGGGCAAGCAGGGGCGCTTCCGCCAGAACCTCCTCGGCAAGCGCGTGGACTACTCCGGCCGTTCCGTAATTGTCGTCGGCCCGGAGTTGAAGCTGCACCAGTGCGGGTTGCCCAAGAACATGGCTCTGGAGCTGTTCAAGCCCTTCATCATCATGAAGCTGGAAGAGAAGGGCTATGTGCAGACGGTCAAGTCGGCTAAAAAACTGGTGGAAAAGGAGCGTCCCGAAGTCTGGGATATCCTGGAAGAAATCATTGAGGACCACCCGGTCCTGCTCAACCGAGCCCCGACGCTGCATCGTCTGGGTATTCAGGCCTTCTACCCGGTTCTGGTCGAGGGTAAGGCCATTCGCCTTCACCCGCTGGTCTGTGCCGCTTTCAACGCCGACTTTGACGGCGACCAGATGGCCGTGCACGTACCGCTGTCTTTCGAGGCTCAGTTGGAGGCGCGCATTCTCATGCTCTCTACGAACAACATCCTTCTGCCGTCCTCTGGAAGACCTATCGCCGTACCCAGTCAGGACATTGTCCTCGGCTGCTATTATTTGACCAAGGCCAGCGCCGGCGGCCGCGGTGAGGGCATGAGCTTCACGTCTATCGATGAAGCTATGGCCGCGTACGACCACGGTCATCTTGATCTCCACTCGCTGATAAACGTCCGCATCGACCATCAACTCGTAGAAACCACCCCCGGCCGGCTTATCTTTAACGGCATCCTGCCTGATGGCATACCCTTCTTCAACGACGGCGCCAACCGGTCTTCACTCGAAGAAATCGTCAAGAAGGTTTACACCGACCTGGGTCAGGAGGCGACTGTCGAGTTTCTCGACCGGCTGAAATATCTCGGCTTCGAGTACGCCACGTTGTCGGGTGTAACGGTTTCGATCGATGACCTGGTCGTGCCTCCCGAAAAGGACAAGCTGATTTCCGATGCCAGCGCCGAAGTAACCAAGATAACGAAACGTTACGAGCGCGGGGTCATCACTAACGGTGAGCGATATAACCAGGTTATCGACACCTGGACCCGGGTCACCGGTGAGATCGCCAGCGTGATGTTTGACAACCTGGCGGCTCAGCGAAAAGGCTTCAATCCGGTGTATATGATGGCCGATTCCGGCGCCCGCGGCTCCAAGGAACAGATTCGCCAGCTGGCCGGTATGCGCGGTCTCATGGCGAAACCGCAGAAGAAGATCACCGGCGGCGTGGGTGAGATCATCGAAAACCCGATTACGGCCAACTTCCGCGAAGGGCTCACCGTGCAGGAGTACTTCATCTCGACCCATGGTGCCCGCAAGGGGTTGGCGGATACCGCCCTGAAGACGGCCGATGCCGGCTATCTGACCCGCCGCCTGGTCGATGTGGCGCAGGATGTAATCATCAGGGAACGCGACTGCGGCACCATTCTCGGTCTGAGGGTGGCCGCGATTAAGGAGGGAGAAGAGATTATCGAATCCCTCGCCGACCGTATCCTCGGTCGGGTCGCCCTCGAGGACATTTACGATCCTATCTCGGAAGAGCTGATCGTGGCCAGCGGCGAGCAGATCGAAGAAGCGCACGCCAGCGCCGTCGAGGAGGCCGGTATCGAACGGGTCGGTATCAGGTCCGTTCTTACCTGCGAATCCAAGTACGGCGTGTGCGCCAAGTGTTACGGTCGTAACCTGGCCACGCAGCAGATGGTCCAGATCGGCGAAGCGGTCGGGGTCATTGCGGCTCAGTCGATCGGCGAGCCGGGCACCCAGCTGACTTTGCGAACTTTCCACATCGGCGGGACCGCGGCTCGCATCGCCGAGCAGTCACAGGTCGAATCGAAACATTCCGGCACCATCAAGTTCAAGGAACTGCGCGCCGTGGACCGGGCCGATGGGACCGTTATGGTGACTTCTCGCGACGGTGTGGGAGAGGCCCACGTTCTGGACGATGACGGCCGTGTCAGGGCCCGCCTGCAGCTCCCTTACGGCGCTCACCTGTTCGTGAAGGAAGGCCAGAAAGTCGGCAAGGGTGAGGTCGTCTTCGAGTGGGACCCGTACACCGGCACCATCCTGACGGAGAAAACCGGTAAAGTCAAGTTCAAAGACATAATCAAGGACGTATCGTTCCGCGAGGCAATCGACGAGCAGACCGGTATGATCCAGCAGATCATTGTCGACACCAAGGACAAATCGCTGTTTCCGTCCATTTTGATTCATTCCGATAAAGGCAAGACCTTGGCCATCTATCGCATCCCCACCGAGGCGCAGCTGCAAGCCGCTGACGGGCAGCAGGTTGTGGCTGGTGACGTGCTGGTCAAGAAACCCCGGTTTATCTCCAAATCTCGTGATATTACCGGCGGTCTTCCTCGTGTGGCCGAGTTGTTTGAGGCGCGGCGGCCGGCCGACCCGGCTGTTATCGCTGAGATCGAGGGCATGGTCGAATTCGGCAAGACCGTCCGCGGCCAGCAGCAGATATTCATCAAGGGCGAGGAAGGCGAGGTGCGCGAGTATCTCATTCCTCACGGCAAGCACCTGATGGTTCACTCCGCGGATCGGGTCCGGGCCGGTGACCGGCTGTGCGAGGGACCAAAGGACCCCCACGATATTCTCAAGGTATCGGGAGACGAGGAAGTACAGGCCTACCTGGTCGATGAAATCCAGGAAGTCTACCGTCTTCAGGGCGTCAAGATAAATGACAAGCACATTGAAGTTATCGTCCGCCAGATGATGCAGAAGGTGCTGATTGAGCACGTCGGCGACACCAAGTTCCTCGAGGGCGAAAAGGTCGACAAGATCAAGTTCTACGAGGAGAACGCCAGGGTCATCGCCGAAGGCGGCGAACCGGCCCGGTTCCAGCCGCTGTTGCTGGGTATCACCCGAGCCTCCCTGACGACCGAAAGCTTCATTTCGGCGGCTTCCTTCCAGGAGACCACCAAGGTTCTCACTGAGGCGGCCGTTTCCGGCAAAGTGGACTATTTGCTCGGTTTGAAGGAGAACGTTATCATTGGACATCTCATCCCGGCCGGGACCGGAATTGAGAAATACAAAGGGCTGAAAATCATCGTTGAGGATGAAGAGGAAGAGGCCGAAGAGGCGTCAGGTGGGATTGCCCCCGAGGAGCGCTCCGCGGCCGATATTTTTGACAAAAACTCTTGACATTTTCGGCCTAAGTGGCTAAGATGGGCGTCTTTGTGGAAAAACTCTGCAATGACAAGAAATAGGTAACAGGAGACATTTTGCCGACTATTAATCAGTTGATTCGAAAGGGTCGAACCCGGGTCATTGAAAAGACCAAGGCCCCTGCTTTGGCGTCCTGTCCCCAGAAGCGTGGTGTCTGCACCAGGGTCTATACCTCGACACCCAAAAAGCCTAATTCGGCGCTTCGGAAAGTGGCCCGTGTCCGCCTGACCAACCAGATTGAAGTGACGGCTTATATCCCCGGTGAAGGCCACAACCTTCAGGAACACTCGATCGTCATGATCCGTGGCGGCCGAGTCAAGGATTTGCCCGGTGTCCGCTATCACATCATTCGCGGCACCATGGACACCTCGGGTGTGGCCGAGAGGCGGCGGAGCCGTTCCAAGTACGGGACCAAGAAACCTAAGGAATAGTTGAATAGGCTATGTCGAGAAGAACCAGAACAGGCAGAAGGGATGTAATCCCTGATTATAAATACCAGGACCGGCTGATAAGTCAGTTTGTGTCCTGTTTGATGAAGAACGGTAAGCGCTCGACCGCTGAGAGAATCTTCTACTCGGCGCTCGGGAGCATGGAGAAGAAAACCGGCCAGGATGGTCTTGAGTTGTTTCACAAGGCGGTTAACAATGTCAAGCCGGTTTTGGAGGTTAGATCACGAAGAGTCGGCGGTGCCACTTACCAGGTACCGGTGGAGGTACGGGCGGATCGGCGCACGGCCCTGGCTATTCGTTGGCTGATTTCTTACGCTTCCGCGCGGAGCGGAAACACCATGGCGGAGAAGTTGGCTGGCGAGTTCATGGCCGCTGCCAATAACGAAGGGGCGTCCATCAAGAAGAAAGAGGACACCCACAAGATGGCTGAAGCCAATAAGGCTTTCGCCCACTTCAGATGGTAGCTCCGTATTTGCCCTACTGATTGCACCGTTACGCTGCTTTTCGTCTTCGTCAATAACTGGATGGGATTGGTCAGTTAGGGATTTTTTATGTCCGATATACAGAGATTAGAAGAGATCCGAAACATTGGTATTATGGCGCATATCGACGCCGGAAAGACCACCACCACCGAGCGTATCCTGTTTTATACGGGCAAAACGCACCGGATGGGTGAGGTCCACGACGGCGCCGCCACCATGGACTGGATGGAACAGGAAAAGGAGCGCGGTATCACCATCACCTCGGCCGCGACGACCTGTTTCTGGCGGGACCATACTATCAATATAATTGACACCCCGGGTCACGTCGATTTCACGGTGGAAGTGGAGCGGTCGCTGAGGGTCCTGGACGGTGCCGTGGCGCTGTTCTGCGCCGTCGGCGGAGTCGAACCGCAGTCGGAAACCGTCTGGCGGCAGGCCGACAAGTATGGCGTCCCCCGGATCGCTTACATCAATAAGATGGACCGCACCGGTGCCAGCTTCTCCAACACCATGAAAATGATGAATGACCGCTTCGCCACCCGCTGCGTGGCCGTGGCGATTCCGGCCGGCGAAGGCGAGATGTTCAGTGGCATTATTGACCTGATGTCGATGAAGTTCCGTGTCTTCCACGAGGACTCCCAGGGCACCACCTTCGATGACCTGGAAGTGCCCGATGATATGATCGATACGGCCAATGAGTATCGGGAGAAGTTGCTCGAGGCGGTGGCCGAGTACGACGACCACCTTCTCGAGCAGTTTCTCCACGATGAGGAACTGAACCCCAGCGAGGTCCTGGCGGCCGTGAGAAAGGCCACTATCGAATCACACATGGTTCCCGTCCTTTGCGGCTCATCGTTCAAGAACAAAGGCATTCAGAAGCTGCTGGACTGCATCGTCGACTTTCTCCCCTCGCCCCTTGATAAGCCGGCCATAAAAGGACACGCTGTAGACAAACCGGGCAAAATCGTCGAGCGCAAATCCAGTCTCGATGAACCGACTTCGGCCCTTGCTTTCAAAATCATGACCGACCCCTATGTCGGCAAGCTCACTTACATCCGGGTCTATTCCGGGCTGGTTAAGGCCGGTTCGTACCTCCTCAATCCCGCCTCGGGCATCAAGGAGCGTATAGCCCGGCTGCTGCGGATGCACTCCAATAAAAGAGAGGATATCAGGGAAGCCGGAGCCGGTGATATCGTGGCCGTCATCGGGCTGCGCAAAACGACTACCGGCGACACGCTCTGCGACCCCAAGCATCCCGTCGTGCTCGAAAGCATGACTTTCCCCGAGCCGGTCGTTTCGGTGTCCATCGAGCCCAAGACCAAGGCCGACCAGGAGAAACTGAGCGAAGCGCTCACCCGTCTTTCGGAAGAAGATCCGACCTTCAAGGTGCGCTACGACGATGAAACCGGGCAGACCATCATCAGCGGTATGGGCGAGCTGCATCTGGAGATTCTCGTGGATCGTCTCATGCGCGATTTCTCGGTGGGGGCCTCGGTCGGTCGGCCGTCGGTCGCCTACAAGGAAGCCCTGACCGAATCGGTTCAGTGCGAGGGCAAGTTCGTCCGCCAGACCGGCGGCAAGGGCCAGTACGGTCATGTCGTCCTGAACCTCGGACCGACTGAGGATGGTTCGCATTTCGTTTTCGAGAACAAGTTGGTGGGCGGAAAAATTCCGCGGGAGTTCATTCCCGCGATCCAGAAGGGGGTGGAGGGCGCCATGACCAATGGCGTGCTCGCCGGCTACCCGGTGACCGGTGTCAAATGCGAGCTGCTGGACGGCAGCCACCACGAGGTGGATTCCAACGAGATGGCCTTCAAGATCGCCGGATCGATGGCCTTTCAGGACGGCGCCCGCAAAGCCGGGCCGGTCCTGTTGGAGCCGATTATGGATGTCGAGGTGGTCGTCCCTGAGGCCTATATGGGCGCCGTCGTCGGCGATTTGAACTCGCGGCGCGGCAAGATAAAGGGTATGGTGCCCCGCAGCGAGGTAACCGTGGTGGCCGTCACCGTGCCCCTGTCGGAGATGTTCGGTTACGCCAACACCCTCCGGAATATCTCGCAGGGCCGGGCCGTGTTTTCGATGGAATTCGCCCGCTACGCCCGGGTGCCGGCCGAAGTGTCACAGAAGATGTTTGAAGGTGTCAAAATATAGTGGAGGAGAGCTGAGTCATGGCTAAGGAGAAGTTTGAGCGGACGAAGCCGCATGTCAATGTGGGCACGATAGGTCATGTTGATCATGGCAAGACGACGTTGACGGCGGCGATGACGATGTATTTGAGTCGCAAGAACAAGACGGCGGTACGCAGTTTTGATTCGATTGACAATGCTCCGGAGGAGCGGGAGCGCGGTATAACGATTGCGACGGCTCACGTTGAGTATGAGAGTGACACGCGTCATTATGCTCATGTGGATTGTCCGGGTCATGCTGATTACGTTAAGAACATGATTACGGGTGCGGCTCAGATGGATGGAGCCATATTGGTGGTGAGTGCTTCTGACGGGCCGATGCCACAGACGCGTGAGCACATCTTGCTGGCTCGTCAGGTGGGCGTGCCTTACATCATAGTATACATGAACAAGGTAGACATGGTGGATGATCCGGAGCTTTTGGACTTGGTGGAGTTGGAGGTTCGGGAGCTTTTGAACAGTTATCAGTTTCCGGGTGATGATGTTCCGGTGATTCGGGGCAGTGCTTTGCAGGCGATGACGGCGGGGGCGGACACGTCGAAGGGGCTTGACGATCCGTCTTTCAAGTCGATTGACGAGATACTGGCGGCTTTGGACGAGTACATACCGGAGCCGAAGCGTGAGACGGACAAGCCGTTTTTGATGCCGGTAGAGGATGTTTTTTCGATCACGGGTCGTGGTACGGTAGGCACCGGTCGCATTGAGCGCGGGATTATCAAGCAGGGTGAAGAGGTGGAGATTGTTGGTATACGGGAGACGCGCAAGACGGTGGTGACGGGTGTGGAGATGTTCCGCAAGCTTCTGGACCAGGGCGAGGCCGGCGACAACGTTGGTTTGCTTTTGCGCGGCATAGACAAGGACGATTTGGAGCGGGGGATGGTCCTGGCCAAGCCGGGTTCGATCACGCCTCACAAGAAGTTCAAGGCGGAGGTTTACGTTTTGACGAAGGAGGAGGGGGGTCGTCACACGCCGTTTTTCAGTGGTTATCGGCCGCAGTTTTATTTTCGGACGACGGACGTGACGGGTGTGGCGCAGCTTCCGGAGGGGGTTGAGATGGTCATGCCGGGTGACAACGTAAGTATCGAGGTGGAGTTGATCACGCCGATCGCGATGGAGAAGGAGCTTCGCTTCGCCATCCGCGAGGGCGGCCGCACCGTCGGCGCCGGCGTCATCTCCGACATCATGGAGTAACTAAGGTA
>CP070777.1:581008-591305 GCA_020346225.1 Candidatus Zixiibacteriota bacterium
ACTCTCCTGGGTGCTCGAAACGAACGATCTGATGCTGCGGGCTATGGAACAGATGGGCGCCAGGCCTTATAAGAAATATCGAATTGCAGAACTTCCGCTATAGACGCAATTGTCGTTATTAACGTCAATAAAGTGACGCTCATAATGGGCAGGGTAGTATCATGGCCGCCAAAAAAATCAGAATCATAAAGGCGGCGGCCGCCGTGTCGTTGCTGGTCGCCTTAAGCTCATGTGGTCTGGTCAGCAGGTATCGCCTCGATCTGTTCGTCAGCAGCGGCGATACGCACAAGAAAGTGGCTGTCGAACATACCCAGTTCGTCAAGGATGCCGTTCTGGGAGACCCTTACGGGGAGAGTAAAATGGTCACGGGGGAGGGGCACGTCGCCGTGGTCACCGTGGGCACGCGCTGGGATTCGCAGGAGTCGAAGCGATTCACCCTTCTCGGCTTTGACCAGTACTGGCGATGCCGCATCTATCTGCAATTGTCTGCGGATCTCGGTGCCGGACGGGTTAGTCTGGAAAATACTTCTTTTCTGCAGCTTATGGAGCATTATCAGCTCCAGCCCGACCAGAAGATATTCCTCCCGGTCACGGGATTCTTCGATGTCGACTCGGTCACCTCTGACTGGCTTTTCGTCACTATGGACGGCAGCTACCGGAACCGGGATGACAACGCGGTCAAATTCGACGGGGCGTTTAAGGTAAAGGTCTCCGAGTAGCCGCGGTGGCTCTGCTTAGAGGCGCCCCTCTCTTCTTTCGAGCTTCTCGGTGAAGGCGGCATAGCCCGGTTCGTCGAAGAGACAAAACTGCACCCGTTGCAGGCTCTTCGCCAGCGACCGATAACCGCACACGGCGTCGAGCATGACGTGGGCGCACGCCTTCATGGGAAATCCCCCCACACCGGTGCCGAAGGCGGGAAACGAGATCGATGCGATTTTCAGTTTCTCCGCGATGTTGAGGCAGCTGATCGTCGCCCGGCGGATATATTTGTCGGATGTGCGCAAATCCTGGCCCATGACCGCCGCGTGAATGACCATCTTGAACGGAAGCTTCCCGGCCGTCGTATGAACGGCCTCCCCCGGCATGACCGGGCCTTTCTTAACCGCTTCCTTCTCGATAATATCGCCGCCGGCGGCCTTGATGGCCCCGGCCACGCCCGACCCCATCCAGAAATGATTGTTCGCGGCGTTTACGATGGCTTCGGTATCTGTCCGGGTTATATCGCCCTTAACTATCTCGATCGTGTATGCCATTAAGAGTCTCTCCTGTCAATCGGATCAGGGGCGTTTGTCCCCTCATTAACGTTTGGCGGGGCCGTTCGGCGCGGCATTCTCTTATGAAATCGGTCAAAACCAACGGCCAGCAGTAAGCCGATAACCGCACCCAGCACCGCTCCCGCCAGAATGTCCCCGGGATAATGTACCCCCACGAACAGGCGGCTGAGCGCCACCAGCACGGCAATCAGGCAAAGGTACCACCAGGCCCTCCGGTAGTGGTATGAAAATAGCGCGGCCTGTCCGAAGACGTTGGCGGCATGAGTCGACGGCATAGCGTAGCCGCCGCCGCAGTCAACCAGCAAATTGATATCGGTAAGTACGTGGCAGGGACGCACCCGGGCAATCAGAGGCTTGAGATAACCGGCCGAGATCTGGTCGGTCAGAAGCAACGTTATCGCCGAAAACAAAACCAGCCATCGCAAACGCGCCTTTCCCGTTATCAGCAGGGTGACCATGGCCAGGGCGTAGACCACTCTCAGGCCCCAGTCGTTGGTGATGACGGGCATGATGAAATCCGTGATCGGGTTGGCCAGGTTGCCGTTGACAAACAGGAATATGCTCTTGTCGATTTCGCTCAAGGTTTCCAGCATGACGAACTACCCGTACACGGGAGGGTTGCTCCGTAAGAACTTCCGCAGTTGGGCCTGGTTGGGAATGCCGCTTCGCGCCCCCGGCCGGGTGCATTTGAGGGCGGCTGCGGCCGAGCCGTATTTCATCCGTTGGAGCAGGTCACATCCTTTCAACAGACCGTAGAGATAACCGGTGTGGTAGCAGTCGCCGGCGCCGGTGGCGTCCACGGTTTTCACCCGGTAGGCCGGGTGAGAAACGAACCGGGTCGCGCCATCCTCACGTCTCTCGTAGCCGAGCGAGCCTTTGACCCCTTCCGTGACGACAATCGTCCCCGGGCAAAGGCGGGCGAGCCGCGCAATGGCCCCCCGGGCCGTCCTCGCCCCCGTGAAGGGCAAGGCGTAACTGTCGGCCACGACCAGGTGATCCACGTATTTGAAGACGGCCGAAACGTCGTTGCGCATCGACCCGATATCGAAAGAAACGGTTATCTTCTTGTGCTTGCCCCACCGCGCCAGCTTGAGGGTGGCCGGCATGTCGCGCCCGTCCAGGTGCAGGACCCGGGGAATCGGGTACTCCGAAGTTCTGATATCCGAGGGCCTCACGAACACCTGACGCGACAACACCATCGTTCTCCGCCCGCGGCCGTCCTCGATCCAGCCGCTGGCCAGAGCGGTGGGACGATCCTTGATGACCATGAAGCGAACATCAACTCTGTCTCTCTTGAGTTCTCCAAGAAGTATTTTCCCGAAAGGGTCGTTGCCGATCGGTGCGATAAGGGCCGTCTTGAAACCGAGACGCGATAAACCCACCGCCACATTGGGCACCGGGCCGCCCCCCTGCATACAGAAATCAGTGGCGTTTATTTTCATCCCGACCTGCGGGTACCTGGCCACGCTGAAAAGCAGGTCGAGCGGGATGATCCCCATGCCGAGGTAGTCAATTCGCCACGTCTTACCGGATTTCCTCAATCTTTGCTGTACCCCTCGAGAGCTTCTGTATCTCCGCTTTCAGAAGGTCGGACTTGCTGCGGCGGACTTCAAGCTCTAATGTAACTGTATCCGTAAAATCGGCCGTTGTCTGCACCGCGCCCAGACGCTTCAATAGCTGTGTCAGACTGTCATAAAGAGCGAAATCTACTGCCACTCGCAGCCGGTCTGAAACGAACCTCTCCCGCACGCCGGATTTCTCCAGCACCAGACGCGCCGCCTCGCCGTACGCCTTGGCCAGCCCCCCGGTACCCAGCTTGGTCCCGCCGAAATAACGCGTCACCACCAGCAGAACATTGCTTAGATTGCGGCCGCAAATGACGTCATAGATGGGCCGTCCGGCCGTCCCGCTCGGCTCACCGTCGTCGGAATACCTGAAAGTGCACTGTCCGCCGGGAACTCCGGCCACGTAGGCGAAGCAGTTATGGGTGGCGGCGTGCTCGCTCTTGCGGATTCGCGCCAGTTCCGACTCGGCGTCTTCGGCCGATTCGACCAGAGCGGTCCGCGCGATAAACCGCGAGCCGCGAACTTTGGTCTCCACTTTCGCCGGGCTCGCGATAATCAGGTAGTCGTCATCCATCACAAATACTCATACGAGTGAATCGACTATGTCCGGCACCTTCTCCAACCCCACCAGCGGAATGGCGCCGTAGGTGTAAGCCCGGTTCAAGCTTGCCTCGTCGGTCAGGGCGCCGTGCCGGGGGTCGATCATGATAAAAGCCAGCTTGCCTATCTGGCTGCAGCATTTCAGCAGATCGAGAGTGTGCACGGAATCGCTGTAGAATTCGGTGACCACGACTGCTTGGGCCAGGGCGGCGACCAGCCGGTTCGACGCCAGCCAGCCGTTTTCGCTGTGGGCCGTTTCGGGTCTGTGCTCGCTCAGCAGGCCGCCCGTGCCGACAATGTCTATCGCCAGCGGACGATTTTCCTCGGGGTAGATGTTGTCGAGGCCGCCGCTCAGGACCGAGTACGAATGTCCTTTTCCTGCTTTGGTGCCGAGGTGTGCAGCCGAGTCGATTCCCGACCTGAGTGAAGAAACAATCTGCACTCCCGCCGCGGCCAGACGCCCGGCAAGCTCCACGGTCAGCTCGATTCCCTCGTTGGATGCCTTCTCGCCGCCGACCAGGGCGACTGTTTTCACGTCCGGCCGGGGCAACCGACCCCGGAAGAACAGTATCGATGGGGGATCGTTTAGTTCGAACAGGCGTTGCGGGTAATTTTCTTCGAAGCGCGAAACCACGTTGATATCCCGGCGGCCAAGGGCGTGATAATATTCACCGGCCTCTTCCAGAAGCAGGTTCGCCTGGGCCACCCGGTTGGCGGTCTCGGCTGTCATGCCGCTTATCGTCATCAGCGACCCGGCGTCGGCCTCGAATATCCTGTCGATACTGTGAAAATACCCCAGCAGGGCCTCCATGAGGCGCGGCGTGGCGCCGCAAAAGCAACTGAGGGCCAGGACCTTTATGGCCGCGTTTGTTCGGGTATCTTGGCTCACGTCTAAATCTAATTCCTTGCCTCCGTTTGTCAACAAAGGCCGCTTCCGAATGCTCAGGCAAACGTCACCAGAATGGCGCCGCCGACCGCCAGGATGATGCCGAGAGTCCGTTGAAAGTTGATTTTCTCCTTCAGAAATATGGCCGCCAGAACGAAGATGAATATGCTCGTGGTCTGGTTCAACGCCGCCGCCACCGAAACCTGCGCGAATTTCATCCCGGCCAGCCACAGAACCATCGCCCCGTAACATCCCACCACGGAACCGGAAACCGTGTATACCCGGCCCCTTGAGATCATCAGCGAGGACAGGATGGTTTTTCTGCCCCGGTGGAAAATAAGTATGGCCAGCAGCACGATCACGCCCCCGATGAGCCGGACCTCCGTCACCCATAACAGCGGGGAAGTATTCAACAGGGGTTTTATCATGACAATTCCGAGGGCAGTGAAGGCCATAGACATCACTCCGGAAATCAGGCCGACCACCAGGTCGCGACGGCTGATAACGTTTCGCTCTCTGCGGTAGGTGGCCGTGAGGACCGCCGAAATGATGAGGATCGTCCCGACCACCTGTAACAACGAGAGAACTTCCCCTAGCCAGAGCATGGACAGGCCGATGATGAACGGGCTGTAAAGGCAGTCGACAATAGCCGTCAGGCTGGCGCCCAGCCGGTTGAGACAGTGAAAGAAAAGGGTGTCGGCGATGCCGATTCCCAGGGCCCCGCTGAGCATCAGCAGCAGGTAGTCGTTGAGAGGCGCCGTTCTCAAAAGGCTTTCGCCGAAAAGCCAGATGGTCGGAAGGAACAGGACAACCGCCAGAATGTCCTTGAACAGGTTCAGGGCGATCGGGTGCACCGTTTCGCCGCTCTTTCTGAACAGAATGACGGCGGTGGCCCAGACGATAGCGGTAATCAGAGCCAGTGACTCACCCTGGTATGGAATGGCGGCGACATTCATGGTTGCACTTTCTTTGACAATTTACGGAAACCGCTGCGGCGTTCGCTCACACCGGGCTGCAATGTAATTGCAATTAGCTCGCTGGACAAGGATGAGTTGTAGGTCCGGAGCGTAAAAAAAACGGCCACCCCTGGCACCCAGGGGTGGCTGTAAAATAAAGATACAATCTTAAGTTGCTTCGGCTGCTTGGGTCTTACTTGTTAAAACCTCACCATGAAGCTGTCGGCGTCACGGCATCGCTCAATACGTGTGCTGCCCTTTAGCTGTTGCCCCGGCTCATGCGGGCAGCGAACAATACCATGTGTACCCTTTACTCTACCGATTCCAAACTCTTAACGGTGAATAGCCTCGAACCTGTGGCATTAAAAGTACGGTATTTAAAACACCTTGTCAACCTCGGAATTGCGATTAATCACGAATCGCCCGTGCGAATCGGACTGGCCAGAGCCAACCTTTAACCCCTCCCGGCCGCAACCTCCCGCTGATCGCACCGCCTCAACCGGTAGCCGGCAAGGGTCGCGACCGCGAAAAGGGCCGCCAGCCAGACTGGTTTGGAAAGGTGATGAATCAGGGAAGTCATGAAATTCCAGTGCCAGTCCGGGTCGTGAAGGCCTCCCCCGTAAAAGGTTATGTCGTACAGGGCAAAAGCCGTGGGCAGGGCCAGACCTGCCGAAAGCACCAATAGCAGCCTCCGGTCGACTCGCTCGGACAAAAACAGATGAGTCAGCCCGAAAATCAAAAAGCAGTAGCTGTGCTCCCATACGTCCTTGTAACCCAGCAGGTAAGTGGCTGACCAGATAAAGAGCAGCAAATGGGTGTGAGCGGGGTCACGCAGGCGGATCGTGAGAATCACTGCCGACAGCACCAGCAGGTAAGGAATCAGACGAATCAGAATATTGTTCCACCACGACAGCTGGCCGGTGCTGAACAGCTGTGTGAGCGGGATAGCGGCCGCGAAGGCGCTGATCCTGACCGCCAGTGCATGAAAGCCCTGATTGCCGCCGTGCACCAAAAAGCCCGGGCTGGTCGGGTAGCCTTCAAAATTGACGCTTCTAAAGCTGTGCCAGCCCTCGGGGCTGCTCAGGAAATAGGGCAGGGCCAGCGATATGACGATAACGATGGTCAGAACGGCCAGCTTGTAGTGCCGGTGGGCCAGCAGGATGGGGAGCATCAAAAGCCCTATCGGCTTTACCAGAATGCTGGCGATATAAAAGAAGAAAAAAGGACGGTAACCGCCTCGGAGGTAATGCTGGAATGCGAAAAGCAGCAGGGCTGCCGCTATGAATGAAGCGTTGCCCATGTATACCTCGAGGTAATAGGGCGTGAAAAAGACCAGAACCGTCGCTATAATCAGGAAATGACGCGTTGACCGGCAGAGTTTTCTCAAAAGAGCCATGACCGACAGAAAGAGAATCTCACAGGCGGCAACCCAGACCCAGTAGGCCCATTGCTGTTTCAGTGTCGACAGAAGGGCCACTGCCGTCTGGGCCAGGATGGGATGGTACCGAAAGCCGAAGCCGGGTCCCTGTCCGTAAATCTCGTTCCCCCGCAGCCAGTGCTTGCCGGCGTTGTAAATGGCCCAGAAGTCGGAGCCGGGACCGATGCGGTGAGCGGCATCGTTAAAAAGAAAATCCAGCTGGCGGGTCAGCATCAATACCAGCAGCACAAAATGCCAGGCTACCAGGGCCCCGAGTATAATCTTCTGATTTCGTGACACGGTCGGTATCGAGCCTTCTCGGGAGGATAATTTATCCCTCAAGAATAACCAGATTCGACCCCGTAATCAATCTTCTTTATGCCGGTGGGAGATCCGTCTTGTCTTGAGTGTACAATTTTTATATAATCACTTCTGTATCTATCGGAAGGGACTCAACCTATGAAGAAACTCGTCTGGGTGCTGGCGCTGCTGCTTTTTACCGTTGCATGCGACAAAGAGCCGGAAACGCTTGCCGATTTCGAAGAGGCCGGAAGAAAGGCGTACCTGGCCGAGGATTACCGGCAGGCTCGTGAGTACCTGAGAAAGGCGGTCGCCCTCAAGTCTTCGGACCGCGATGTCCTTTACTTTCTGGGGATGACATTCCGACGCGAGTACATCCTTGATTCCGCCCTGTTCTATCTCAAGCGGGCCGATCTGCTGCACCCCGAGGACCGTGAAATAAATGCCGCCATCTATCCCATCGCGGCCGAACTGAGAGAATGGGAGACAGCAATTCGAGCCATAAACACTCTCATACGGACCGGCGACCCGCTCGAGAAATATCGCTTCCTGCTGGCCGACCTGAACGCCAAACAGGGTAACCCTTGGGCGGCCTTCCAGCACGCTCAGGCACTTATCGAGGCCGCTCCCGACAACCCCGATCACCACTACCAGCTGGCTATGCTCGCGCACGAAATCGATTCGGTCGACCTGGCCCTGGCGATAATCGACAGCGCCATCGTCAGGTTTGGTCCCCAGACCAGGTTCCTTTCAGCCAAAGGTCTTTTTCTGATTACCGGCGGTGAGTTCGAGCAGGCCGAGAAGCTGCTGCGTCCAATCTATGAGGCCGATACCACCGTCCTTGTCTCCAAGTTCAACCTGGCCGTCGCCCTGTCGCTGCAGCAAGCAGCGGCCAAGAAGCGCGAAGCCTATCGCCTCTACCGTGAAATTCAACAGCTGATGGTTGCCGACTACAAGATAGACTCGGCCGTCGCCGCGCTCGAAGCAGAACTCAACATCGGCAATTGATCCGCCAAAAACTAAGGGCAGGATTATTGCTAATCCTGCCCAACGCAGGGCTGTCTCTGAGAGAGACAGAGGGGGGTTTGCTGTGGGTCTCTATACTTTTAACAAAATATATCCCTTTTCAGTTCGGCCGTCCACAAAAACAATCTTCGGAATCGCCGCAATGGCGGCCCGTTGTTATCCCCGGGCGGGACGTCTCCCGGCCCGGGGACCTTCAGTAAAGGCAAAGGTATGAAGGAGTTAAAAACCTTCTAACAGAGCGTCAGTGTCATCCTCCTGCAGACAGGCAAGCCGCCAGCGACCCTGGAAGAAGCCGCCTTCTTCCGGCAACGCCGGTCTGAAACCGCCCTTCATCACGCCGATGGCCACGCGCTCGGCTGAGTAGATCCTCCCGGCGAACGCGCCGCCGGCTCGCTCCAGCGCAACAGCATCGGACTCGTCATCGGGGTAATGGCGATAACGGCCGGTGAGGAACCCCTCGAAACGACCTGACAGAGAAATCCACTTTCCGCGAAAGACCTTCTCTCCGTCCTGGTTCTGACCGTACCGGCCTTTCAGGTAACCCGCTATTTCCCCAACTCGCGATACCCAGAGCCCTTTGAAAACACCCCGTCCGTCCTCATCCTGACCCCACAACCCCGCGACGATACCCCGCGGGCAGGGCCGATGATCGAGCTTAAGCCCGAGCATCGCGACGGCGTTGCCGTCGTCCAGATAGACGATTGTATCAAGGGCGCTGATCTCCTCCACCGTGAAAGAGCTGCTGTATGGTCCCGTCTCGAGCACAACTTCGAGCGGTTCCATACTCGGGAACGTCGTGTCAACCGTAATCGTCACAATAGGGTCGCCTTCGGGGGAGATGTCGTGTGTTACAGTAGTATCCAGAACCGGTGCGGGCCGACCAACGACGATATTCAACGCGATACCGTCATGGTGGACTGCAGTTCGGGATACCCACTCTAACAGGGTGCGTTCGGTACGGGGGAGAATGTAATCTTGGCCGGGTTCAAAACGTATCACCCTTCGGAGGATCGCAGCGCCCCTGCTGATAGTTAGTGAGCCGCTCCAGTCAGTTGCTACGCTAACCGATGAATCATAACTGAGGCGGCCCCACACAAGTCTCAGATGGTAAAACTCCGATTCTTGGTCACAGATCAACGCGTCGACCTCGGCAAGGCCCAGGATAGGATCGTCGTAACCCTCATCACTTGCCTTTTGAGCCAGCAGGTCCGGATCGCCAAAAGCCGGCGCCTCGTCCGTGGCGGTAAAGCCGCCAAAAGGCTCGTCCAGACTCGACGCGTCCGAGTCCAGGTTGGGATCGGAGGTGTGATTGGAACACCCGGAGATCCAGAACAGCACGCTCAGAGCAAGAAACGGCAGTAGTCCTCTCGGCATTCTGGTTCTCCTTGAGAATTGTTTATCGGGCTGCGAGCGGTAATAATACAATTTCTGTGCCGTTTCCCACTCGCACAGTTATTTTGTTGTCAGACAATCACTTGATCTGGTAGCAAGAGGACGTCGCGTCGCCAGGACCTGTACCGGCAGGTACATCCGGCGCGCTTTGAACGTGATGGTACATTCCACTGCTCGCACAGCGGTCGCACGGTCGCATTCGGTGAAAATAAGGGCCGTCTGCCGCTCGCGTGCGAGCGTCAGTCACTCGAGCTGTCTGACGGGCTGAGCAGCTGCTCGTAAAAGTGGGTCAGGGTCGAGTCGGTGGCATCGATCCAGGCAAAAAGGGAATCGCGCCTTTCGTCCTCGATCAGCTCAAGCGGCTTCTGGCCGCGTTTGACGAGCGCGGTCTGCGCGATCGGACGCTGATCGTCCTGGCATCAGACCATGGTGAGGGGCTTTTCGAGCACGACGAAGCCACGCACGGGATCTTCATTTACGAGACTACGGTGCGCGTGGCGCTGATCCTGTCCTGTCCGGCTCTGTTTGACGGGCCCTATCGCGTGGAAGACCGGGTCGTGGCCACCGTGGACATCCTGCCCACCATTCTCGATCTTCTCGATGTGTCGTCGTCGGCGCCGGTTGACGGGCAGAGTCTGTTAGCGGCAGCGGGCTCGCCGCAGCGCGCGATCTACATCGAGACGTTGATGCCGCTCTCGAACAGTTGCAGCCCGCTCTACGGCCTGCGACGTCACGGAGACAAGTACATCCAGGCCCCGAGGCCCGAGTACTACGACCTGTGCGAGGACCGAGACGAATTACGTAATATTTACGGCCGGGCGCCCGCAGCGCTCGACACGCTGAAGCAGCAGCTCGCTGGGATGATGGACGCATGGTCTGGC
>CP070777.1:591405-599478 GCA_020346225.1 Candidatus Zixiibacteriota bacterium
ACCGCCACCGTATCGATTTGACGGCAGGGTATCTCTTCATGAATGCGCCGGTACACAGCCTCCGATATGATGAAGGGTATGCCGTAGGTTTTGGTCAATTCCTCGAGACGAGAGGCCAGATTGACCATATCTCCAATAATCGTATAATCCATCTTCTGTTCCGAGCCGATATTTCCGACCGTGACCACACCGTAGTTAATGCCGATGCCGATTTGGAATTTCGGGCGGTTGCGTTCCACTTGCCACTGGTTGAACTTCTCCAAAACATCGAGCATATCCAATCCTGCTTCCACGGCTAAAAGAGGATCGTTCTCATGCCGTACCGGAGCACCGAAAAAGGCCATAATAGCGTCCCCGATATACTTGTCCACAATTCCGTTGCGACTCATAATGGCATCGACCATCATACCGAAATAGCGGTTGAGAGACTCGACAACCGTATCCGGAGTCAACTTCTCCGATAAGGCTGTAAAGCTTCGAATATCGGAAAAAAGCACAGCCAGCACCCGGTAATCTCCCACGAGCATCGAATCGGGAGAGGAGATGTACTGCTCGATCACCTCATTCGGCACGTATTTCTGGAAAATGTTGCGAATTCTCTGCTCCCGCTTTTGTGCGACCACCGCCTTAAAGGCATATGTCTTTATTTGGTTGTACGCCTGTTCCAGCTCTCCTGTCATCAGGTTGAAGGTATGTCCCAACTCACCGATCTCATCACCGTAGATCAGAGGCACTCTCTTGCTTAAATCATTCCTCGATATGACCTCACGCATCGCGGCGACGACGATTCGTAACGGTTTTGTCAAATAACTGGAGAAAAAGGCCAGAAGAATCATCGATAGCAGCCCCGTAGAAGCCAGTATGACACCGCTCTGCACAAATATCCTGTTGATCGAGCTGTAGAAGGTATCCCGAGCCTCTGTAACCATCAGATACCAGCCAAACGGTTCGAACAGAGAAGATTCAGCTACCCGGTCCACTCCAGCGACGGTTATCTCTGTCCAGCCTGTGCGAGCCTCTGATGCCAGTCGGGCAAGCTGCGCGGTTTCAGCAGGCTGTAGCTCGACCGGGCTGGTAGCCATCACAACCGCCCCACGATTGTCGACAGCCATGATCAGTTCGGTTCGAGTGCGCACCAGACCTCGGGCATACGAGGCGACCGCTTCCTTTGCGACGGTTACAAACTCATCATCTCCTGTTAGTGCATTCTCCTCCAGCAGTCCCCATTGGGTTGCCGCATACTTCAGCATTTCTTCCGCCTTGAACTGCAGGAATGACGTGGCCACATCGGTAATTCCGCCTCGCGCAGCCAGAGCAGCGGCGAATCCCATAAACACGAAGGGTGCCACGATGAGCGGGAGAACCACGAGAATGATCTTATCTCTAATTTTCATCGAAGCCTTGAAAGTTCGAGAGTTGTTGACCTATTTTCCAACAGTTATCGGAAAGACACTGCATTCTACCTATATATTTCGGCGTTTCTTGATCATGAAAAAAGCCGCCTGACCATTTTGTGAACACAGTTATATGCGAATCAACATTGATATTCGAATTGTCGACGATATAAGAGGAGGAATAGACAATCTTACGACCCATGGGGAGTCTTTATCAAAGAGCATTAGCTCTTAGGAAAAAGATCGATCGCGATATCGAAAATCTCGAAATGAGCCTCGGCGATGAAATCGAGCAGTGGATCACCCCGGAAGAAAGAAGAAAGATCTTTGTAGAGCTCGATGGAGTAAGCACCGGAAGCACGATCCAGGACAAGCCGGGAAAACTATCCTTCACTCCTGAGCGCAACGATCGCTTTTTTCCCCTGCTGTTCAACATCGCAGCCGTTGTTTTAACTGCTGCCGGTATCCTAGCGCTCGTTGTTCTCTTCTCCGGCGAAGCCCGGTCTATTTCGAGGGCGGAAGATAATATCATGACCGCCGAAGCCAGACTATTTGCATCCTTTAGGGAACAAACAGAAGAACAGCTGACCCGCAAGGACCGTGAAATTCGGGAAACTCAGCGAAGACTTGCTGAGATGGGCCGGGAACGGGATCGACTCCAACAGGAAGGGGAAACCCTGATTGCCGAACGAACCGAACAGTTGCGGGCAGAGTTGGATAGGGTGATTGAACAGGAGAGACAGCGACTTGCAAGTCAAGGCTTGACTACAACTGCAATCACTACCCGCCTGAGTGAGCTGGAGCAGCAACTGGCCCGGCAACAGCAGGAGGAGTTGGAAGCCTATAAAAGACAGGTCGACGAGCAGCTTGCAGAGCAGGAAGCCGCATTGACGGAACTGACATCAAAGTACGACCAGAATCTTCTGCAGCTGCAAGCTGACAAAGACAGGATCGAAGAGGAGCTGCAGCAGCTTGAATCGGACTCAGAAGCACGCTTGCAGAGAGAAAGGGAAACACTGGAACGAGAACGGACTGCCGTCCAACTGCAGTTGGAAAGCCTGCAGGCACAGAACGAAAAGGAGCGGCTGGTCCTGGATCAGATTCTCTCCGGCTACTCCCGAGTCTCAAGCTCTCTTCAAATGCCCGATTACGAGCAGGCGTTGCAGCAGCTCGATGTCATTCAGTCATTCCTTTCCCAGGAATCGGTTGCGGCCCTCCCCGCGATCCAGCGGCGACGGCCCGTCGAGTTGTTCATCATCCGGTCCCTTCGAGAATTGATTGAAAATCAACAGGTTGCGACCAGCCAACCAACGACGAACTTGATCGCCGCAGCAGAGCTGTTGACCTCGGTCTCTCAGACCGTCGAGCAGGCGGATTCGGCTTATCGAAGTGGAGACGCCGACAGAGCCAAACAGCTCTATATTGCCGCGATCGAAAAGATCCCGAAGCTGAAACAGAGTTACCCCGTGTTGCGAGATCTGGAACGGCTGAGCTTGGAAGCAGATGTCGAATCACTGCAAAGCAACATCGCCAACCTGCAGGAGGTAATCAACCGTTTGGAATCCGAGCTGGAATCACAGCGCGGCGAAACGGTAGCAACCGCTGCGATCGATCCAGGCATTTTGGGACAAATCGATCAACTCGAAGCGCAACTAGCTTCGGCCAACAGAGATCTAGACGAGGAGCGGTCAAAGCTGGAAAGGGCAACAGAACGATCGAATGAAAACCAGGAATTGCTGGAAAGAATACGGGGAATCGACGAGCGCTTTGGTCAGATCGCCGCCACTCCGAAAGCCGCGCACACTGAAGATCAACTACTTTCCCTCCTTGAAACGAAACTCCGACTGAAGGAGGTCCTCAGTTCAGGACCAGTCCGACAGGACCATCCAAATCTCTATGATAATGTTGAGACCTATCTTCGAGTCTATGGCCAGACCTTCGAGAACGAGGGAAGGGCAACGATGCTCCACGATGTAATCACCCTCCTGCAAGCACTGGCTGAAGGGAAAAGTACAGATGACCTCTTCTCTATCGTTGCGCCCTACGGAGAGGAACAACTTCAGCAGCTCCTGCAGCAGTTCTTTACGGTTCTCTACGTTCTCATAGAATGATGTGTTAGCTTCCTTTCTATATTTCCCCTTCGAGGAATAGTAGAGGAGAAATGGGAAATGAAGCATGTATTTTTCCGATAGTGGGTTATATTTATCAAATAGAGACCAGTACTCCGTACCTCGTGAGCGGTCTACATATAGTTCCAATTCAAAAATTGTTACATAAAGCAAAACGTTCCCTATAAAGCTGCCTGATGCAGGCGGTGATCCGGGAGATTTAGGTGGGGTAGGAGAATGAACGACGTGAATTCTGTGGCAAACAAGGTGAGAAAACTCGTCCTAACCGTGGTTGTTTGCATTTCTGTTTTGTTCGTGACAGGGTGTGAGAACTTTCTCTTCTCCGATATTATGGACGGCCTTTCCGCCGGCGGCAGCGGGCCGCTGGTCATCAGTCCAATTTCTACGACACTTCTTGTGAATACGACGTGTGTGTTTGCGGCAAGCGGCGGCACGCCCCCCTACGCCTTCTCCGTTCAATCCGGAGGAGGATTGATTGATGCTGACAGCGGCATCTTTAGCGCCCCGGGATTTCCAGGAAGTGCCGTGATTCAGGTCAGGGACGATCAAGGGGAGATCAGTGAGGCCGAAGCAATCTATCTCGAATAGGACGCGAGTTCGCCACGCACTCTTTGCACTGCTGTTCCTTTTAGCAGTGCCTGCCTATACGGAGTTCAATGATCTGTTCTCTTCCTGGAGTGAGTTTTTCGACTTTTTCGGTGACAGCAATTCTGGCATGGTCATGTTTCCTTCCCTTCTTATCCCTATGGGCGGGAAATACGAAGGCATGGGAACAGCCTTTACGGCCGTAGCCGACGATTCCGGATTGCTCGAGGCTAATCCGGCGGGAAGCAGTCAGCTCGACCATCCGGAGCTTGCCTTTTATCATCATAATTGGATTGCAGACAGCGCTGTGGAAACGATCGCCTTCGTAACGGGCAATCGAATCTTTGGTTTCGGTGTGGGTGGGAAGCTCTTCTACAGCCCGTTTACGTCTTATGACGGGGCGGGAGAACGGATTTCTACGGGTTATTTCTCCGAGATTCTCATCACCGGCAACGGCTCGATGAAACTCATCGATTTGACCGACAGATTCAGCCTTTCTGTCGGGGTAAACATCAAGGGCATCTTCCGATATGTTCCGGAAGCCATCGCCGCTGATCAATCCGCCTTTGCACTGCCGTTAGATGTGGGTGTGCTCGCCCGCTTTCGGATGCCTACTTTTTCATCGGTGAAAGACAAAAACGCCGCTGTGGGGGCGGTATTGAAGAATATCGCGCCTACGGTATATCCGATGGGGTACCCCGTACCGACCCTTCTCTCGGTAGGTATTGCCTATTCGCCGGCGCGTCCCTTGCTGCTGGCCCTGGACGCAAATCTACCGATCAGCTTCGACAGCAGCGCGTTTCCAGCCGCACAATTCGATTTGGCCGGAGGGATCGAGTTGACCGTGACCCGTTTTCTGGCCTTCCACGGCGGTCTGCATTTCAAAGCCGACAATCCCCGAGTATCCGTTGGGAGCACCATCGACGTCGGCAAGGTTGGCTTCATAGTCAACTACAACGTGGATCTGATGGGAGGCTTGAATCCTATCGACATGTTCAGCGCGACCGTCACGCTCGATTTGGGGGACAAGCGGTGAGATCACGGCGTTTCAGACGGGTCGGACCGGATCTCTTCCAGAGTTTCGGCTCGCAAGTCTTCATGGTCGGCCTCTTTCTCTTCGTGACCACTGTGCTCTGCTTCGCCCAGATTGACGTCATGTTCTACGACGACTTCGAAAACCTGAATGCAGGGGATACGCCTGACAAGTTCATGCCCTCCGGTTCGGCCAACCCGGATTGGGACAACATCCTATTGGACCCCTTGAACTCTGGTGTTGACGCCAACGAGATTGATGCCACGGTCGTAGGCGGGAATCCCACAAAGAAGTACCGGCTAGATCCCACCGGAGCCGCCAAGCCGGTGCTGCTGGGTGCCAGCTTCAATCCATCTTCGGAAAGATTCGTCGTTGTAGAGTACGACATGCTGACAACGGGGATGAATGTTAAGGATCCCACTGGTGAGGTGTACTACACGGACGGATACGGCAATATAGACGGAACCGGTGGTTCTACGAAACTCGCTATCCACATACAATTCAACGATGATGACGCCATACCCGACGACGATAACGGCAAGAACAACTATTTCTACAGGACGACCGGACAAGACAACGACGTGACAACTTACGATGGAAATGAGTGGACCACAGGTATCACTTGGTCAGTTGGGAGGTGGTACAGAATCCAGGTCGTTGCGGATCAACAGAACAAGACCTTCGATCTCAAGATAACCGACAAATCTACCGGTACCAGCGACTCTCTTCAAGGATTGCCCTTCAACGATTCCAATGCTGGGTATATTCGCAAGGTATGGTTTGGTACCACGATGAACAGCGGCAACGGAAGCTATTTTGATAACATATTCGTCTATCAGGGTTCGACAGCCCCACCTGTACAAGGCCCGACCATTATCTTTCAGGAGTATAGCAGGGGACCGGTGAATTCCAACACCGGGCTCAACGTCGATTTTTCCGACGACATCGACCTCGTTTCGATACAGTATAAGATCGGTACAAGTGGGCTATGGAAGGACTTAACCAGCGACGGGACGAATACTTTCAACCTGACCGGCGGTGCAGACACCTCAGTGACTGCTCTTGTTTACATCACAGATGCAGACTTCGCTGCAATGTCCGAAGGCGAGAATCAGATCTACTTTCGAGCCGAAGACAACGCAGCACAGGTCACTGAAAGCGACGCCTATCTGTCCTATTATAAAGACACGCAGGTACCGAACACAGCCAGGGTCGACGTTCCAAACTCGACGACGATTCCGGCACTAACCTCGATCGAAGGTGAAGTGAGGGATGCGGTCAGCGGAATTGCAGCAAATACTGCTACCTTTACCCTGCAGAGACAGGACAACCTCCAGTACTGGAATGGGTCGGCCTGGCAGGTGGGCGCGGCACCCCTTCCAAGCACACACGCCGGGACGACCGATGGTTCCGCCTCGAATTGGATCAACAGCGGAGGCCTTCCGCCGCTTACAGGAGTGGCCATAACCGCGCGGATCAGCGTAGACGACAATCTGGGCAACGGCCCGTACACAGGCGCGCCGGTCACCTTCACCGTGATCCCCGGGGTTCCCCGAATAACCATGAACATGAGCTCCGTGGGACCCGCACGCAACAACGCCTTTGCGCCGATCGATGTGGACTTCAGTGATGATACCGACCTGCAGTCCACCCAGTACAAGATCGGTGCTGCCGGGGCGTGGACAGAGCTGACCTCAGACGGAATCGCGCCTTTTAATCTGACAGGGCCCGCAGACACATCCGTCACCGCCCTGGGCTACATTCGCAACACTGATTTTGCCGCGCTCCCGGAAGGTAAGAGCGACATCTACTTTCGCGCCATCGACGACCTCGCAAACATTAACGAGACGGTGGTCGCCCTCCAGTTCTGGAAAGATACCATCGCCCCGACCGTCGCCACAGTAGGGGCGCCCTCCTCGGATCCTTTCAGCTCGCTGCCGACCGTCGCGGGCCAGATCGGTGACGCGGCCGCGGGCGGCGGCTTCAAGGCGAACCTCGCCACTTTCTCGATTCAGAGAAGCGGCGATGGCGCGTATTGGACAGGATCCGGTTGGGGTGCTCTGACCCAATTACCCACTACTCACCTGGGGACTACGGACGACACGGCTGTCAACTGGGTCAAGAATGCCACCGTTCCGACTCTCGCCAACCTCACCAACGGGGAGACCTATACGTTCGCCATTACCATAACCGATCGGGCGGGCAATACGGCCAGCAGTTCCTATTCCTTCCTCTTCGACGACGTCCCGGAGGTAGCCTCGGTGACCAGCCCGGCCAACGGCAGTGTGGTGTCCAGCCCCTTCGGCGTCTCAGGTCAGGCGGCCGACCACGAGGGAGGAGTCGGACTGGCCGCCAACTCGACGACCTTCACGCTCATTCGTGCGGCGGACGGCTTCTACTGGAACGGCACCGGCTGGCAGGCCGGCACCGCCTCCCTTGCCACCACCCACCCCGCGACGAGCGGAAGCAACCAGGTGAGTTGGACAGCCGCCGCCACCTTGCCGGGGGCCGGCGACTTGAGCGACGGCGATTATCTGCTCCGGGCCACAGCCACAAACCTCAATGCAGGAAGCTACACCGGCGCCCAGGTCACGGTAACCTACGATGGGGGCAGCCCCACCATCCTCTCCGGTACAATGGCGACCACCAACGCTTACCTCACGTTGCTCTTCTCCGAAAAAGTCTGGGGGGATAACGCCCAGACCACTGCCATCCAGCCGACGGAATTCACTGTGACGTTTCAGCAAAACGGCGGCGGCCTTACCAGCGCCGCGGTTTCGGGCTTCTATGCAGATTCCTTTCTAACCACACCCTTGTCGGCCGCCACCGGCTACTCGATGGTGTACGCGCAGCTCAGCAACACGGGCGGACCGGCCACCGGCGTAGAAACCATCACCGTGACAGCCAACGCAGCGTCCATTTATGACCTCGG
>CP070777.1:599578-615179 GCA_020346225.1 Candidatus Zixiibacteriota bacterium
ACACATCTGCAGCCAGACGAATGCGCCTGCTATAACATCCTCCCCTAGCTAACGGATGGATGTACGTGGCGAGGACAAATAGGGTAACGTGCTCGAACTCTATCGTCCGATGCAAATATAGTTGACTAACCCAACGCTGTCAAGACCTAACGCCATGCGACATAAACTTCGCACTCGTACAAGGCAAAGGATACCGCAACCGGTCAACGACAGGTCGCGGGCGGCGGGCCGCCGTGATACAGGTAGTCGCTCAGGTACTTGACATCAAGCGAGTCCGGCATCTCGTTATTATACCCCGGGCCCCCGTCCACGTTGGCCTCTGGGAAACAGGGAGGCTGACGGCCGTAGTTGTAAACGAATTCGCTCAGCCACATCAGGTCGACGGCATCCACCACATCATCAGGATCGCCATCAACATTCCCCCGCATACCTTCACAACAGTGGAAATCGCAGCTGAGGAAGAACTTGTTGCCCAGGGGCCAGCCGCCTTCGCGGCCGTCTTTGAACGACCGTACCCGCCAGTACAAGTCGGCCGGAATCCATGTCGGCCGGCAGGAATCGGGCAGCGTGAAAACCGTATCATAGACAATGCATGAGCAGGGGCTGGAAGTGACGGTCATCTGAAAAGAATCGGAAGCGATGCTGTCGGACCAGACGAAAGTCGGGGTGAGGTTCTCAAAGAGGGTCTCGCCATCGGCCGGCGAGATGTGAACCGCCAGCGGCATGTGGGGCAAGAGGGTCCCCCAGTTCAGTTCCGCCGCCAGATAGCCGTCGCCCTCACTCGGCAGCGGGCAGAAATGCCCGACACCATCGCCGTTATCATCAAGCAGATTGCGGTCGCGGCACGCCTCATTATAAGCTTCAAAGAACGTCACAACCCGGTCGTCGGCCGGCTCAAAGGCCTGGTAAGGATAAGCACCGCCCGTCAAGTTCCGGAACATGAGCAGTTCAAACCCGGTGCCGTAAACCAGGGCATTCTCAGAAGTGGAGGTGGCGATGAGCACGTCCTTTCGGGAGAGGTCATTGATGAACCCCCCCGAGAAACAGTTCTGGAGTATGAAGGTGACATAGCGATAATCGAGACTGTCAAGAAACTCGGCGACATCGTTATCCAGTCCCTTGAAACCAGCCTCGTCGACGCCGATTGAATCGAGGAAGTCGCCGTCTCCATTGGCATCGAATCTGTCGAGAATGCCGTCGTTATCCAGATCGGTGCCGTGGACAAACGGCACCGGGAAATGGTTCCAGCATTCGAAACACATGTCCGCCTTTCCGTCGAATCCTTCATCGATCATGAGGTAATGGCTGTTCACCCAGGCGGTATCGCTGTTGTCAACAGAGAGGGCGAAATCGCCCCAGTCGTCCTCGTCAAAAACCAGCGAATCGTTTTCGATATAAGCCGGATACCGGCCGTCGCCGTCCCAGTCAAACACTTCCCCCAGCCCATAATCAATCATGCCGTTGTGATTGGCATCGCCCATCAAATACTGCACGATGGTTTCGATGTAGAAATCGTCGTCGGCGGTTTTGTCGGTGTTGATGAAAGTCACACCCTCGAAGGTCGCTACCCGTTTTTCCCGGCACCAGCCCTGGTAACCGCGGTAGGGATTATAAGACCACTCGTTCAAACCGACACTGCGGTTGCCAGCCCAGAACCCATGCCACCAGTACGGTATGGCCAGCTTGAAGTTCTCTTCCAGTTCGAAGAGGTCGGGGTCTTTCTCGTCGGAGAAGATACGGCCGGAGACAAACTGGTAGGCGCCATGGGTACCGGTGTAATTGGACACGCTCGAGTCGAGCTGCCCGCCGCCGTGAGCCGAACTGATAACATGCAGGTCATCGTTACCCGTCATGTTTTCCAGCAGGTAATTGAACGCCGAATCCATCCCGTCGGGAGTATAGCGATAATCGATTATGACGGTGTCCTCGAGAAAGGAGTAGTAATACCTGGTCAAGCCCAGGTCACCACCGGCCACGACTATTATATCGTCGCCGTCGTATCCCAGCGAGTCGACAAGCCGGTGATAAGCCTGTACGACGGGGTGCCACAGAAAATCATCCTGGTCGGCTATCAGAAGACAGAACTGCCGGCTGTCAGGCAGCCCTTCGCGGGACTGCCGGTGCTCATGTTTGTCCAGGCCCTTGAGCGACAGCTTCAGCGCATGTTTTTCCCTTTTCGGCTCGCCTCGCCCGGGACGCACCTCAATCGGAATCTCGGCAAGGCCGTATTGGCCGAGGACGTCGAAGACATAGAAAGTTGCGCAGTAATTGCCGACCCGGGGATAAGTGTGCTTGACCGGCATCTGATAACGCGACGCCCAGTCGATTATCCCGTCCGATTCAAAATCCCAAGCGAAACACGCCACCGGCGCGGTGCCCCCGACGAAATTGTACTCAAGGGGACAGGGCACGCCCACCGGGGTAACCATGCGATAGGGCATCTCGGCCCGGGGCTTGAGATATTGCGACGGGAGTTGCCCACCCAGACCATACAGATCGGCAATTTCCGCCGACAGTTGCGCCGCCGTCTTGCTGACAGCCGTGGGTTCGTCCGCGGCCGGCGCCGGGCACGCCGCAAGGAGCAACAGCAGATTCGCTGCGACAATTAATTTAAGGCCAATCAAGGTTTTCCTTCATGTTATCGACATGACTTTTTTCTGCGGCGAGGACAAATAGAACAAAGTGCTCGAACGGTATCCTTACCGCAAAAATAGTCTCAAATATCCATTAAGTCAAGGGTAGTCTGCAGTAGTAAGTTCAGCAAGAAAGGTCCGAGACTGCAGTCTCGCTCAGTTGAAGGAATGCTGAGCGCGGCCGTCAAGCGGGGTGCGCCCCAGGCGGAGGGAGTTGCTCACGACGAAGACGGATGAGAAGGCCATGGCCGCCGCAGCGATCATCGGCGAGAGTGTCCAGCCAAAAGCCGGGTAGAACAGGCCGGCCGCGATCGGAATGGCGAGCACGTTATAGGCGAAAGCCCAGAAGAGATTCTGCCTGATGATCTTCATGGTGCGGGCGGCAATATCGAACATATCGAGGACACCGGTCAGTTCGGGCCGCACCAGAATCACGCCGGCCGATTCGATGGCAACATCGGTTCCGCTGCCGATAGCCACGCCGACATCGGCCGCGGCCAGCGCCGGAGCGTCGTTGATGCCGTCTCCGACCATGGCCACGTTGGACAGGGCCAGGTGCAGCGACTCGACCACCGTCTTTTTCTGTTCGGGCCTGACCCCGGCCTGGAAATCATTGATGCCGAGCGAATGCGCAACACCGCGAGCGGTTTTGAAAGTGTCCCCGGAGAGCATGATGACCCTGCGCCTCTGGCCTTTGAGCTGCCCGATAACATCCTGCGCTTCGTCCCGGACGCGGTCGGCCAGCGCAATCAGGCCGACCACGCGACCGTCGACGGCGCCGAGAACGACGGTGCGTCCTTTCTCCATCTCTTTCTCGGCGGGCTCATCAGCCGCGCCAAGGGCTATGCGCCGGTCGGACATCATCTTCCTGTTGCCGATGATTACCTGGCGGCCGTCGCACTCGGCACTGAGACCGAAGCCGGGGAAGGCCTCGACATCCTTCACCGCGGCCGGCGGAATCTGCTGCCACTTCATGTGAGCGACGATGGCCCTGGCCACCGGGTGTTCGGACTTCATCTCCGCCGAACCGATAAGCTTGAGGAAATTCCTCTCGGTGACGGCGTCGAAAGTCTGAACATGAACCACTTCGAGCTGGCCGTGGGTCAGCGTACCGGTCTTGTCAAAGATTACGGTATTGATGCGGCTGAGTCTTTCGAGCACATCGCCCCCGCGAACAATGATGCCGCCGCGAGCGGCACGGCCGGTGCCGACCAGGACGGCCGTGGGCGTGGCCAGACCGAGCGCGCAGGGACAGGCGATAATCAGCACGGCGATAACGCTTCTGACCAGCATGGGACTGTCGGGAGCGAAGAGGTACCAGGCGGCAAAGGTCAGGGCGGCGACCGCCATCACGGCCGGCACGAAGACCGAGGCGACCCGGTCGGCCAGCCGCTGCACCGGGGCTTTTCGGCTCTGGGCCTCGGAAACAAGCCTTATGACCGAGGCGAGAAAACTCTGCTCGCCGGAAGCGGTGACCTTCATCGTGAACGAAACGTTGCCGTTGAGCGAGCCGCCGATAACCCGGTCACCAACCTCCTTGTCCACGGGCAACGACTCGCCGGTCAACATCGATTCGTCGATGACCGGCCTGCTCTCCACGATATCACCGTCGGCGGCGACCCTCTCCCCCGGCCGGACGACGATCCGCATGCCCGGCCTGATAGCGGCCACATCGACTTCAAGTTCCACGCCGTTAATGACGGCCATCGCTTTCGACGGTTTCAGATCCATGAGCGCTTTCACCGCCCGCCCGGCTCTCCCCCTGGCCCGGGCTTCAAGGTACCGTCCCAGCAGAATCAGGGTGACAATCATGGCGGCGGAATCGAAGTAAAGCGATTCGGCCGGTCCGCCGTAAACCAGCCGGATAAGAACATAGAGGCTCCAGCCAAAAGCGGTCAGCGTACCCAGCGCGATAAGACTGTTCATATTGGCCCTGAATTGCCGGGTCTGCCTGAAGGCATCGGCAAGGATACTGCGGCCGGCGTAGAACAAGACGGTCGCGGCGATAACGGCCTGCGCGAAGGCGTCCACACTGTCGCTGAAAAGAGACCCGCCGGCCCAGACCGGCGCCATGGCGATGACCATAAGCGGCAGGGTGATGAACAAGGCCGAAAGGAAATTCCGGCGCGAGACACTCAGCTCCCGAACGTTGGAAGTGAGAACATCGGAGGGACCGACGGCGGCGCGGTAACCGAGCCTCTCGATGCCCGATA
This sequence comes from Candidatus Zixiibacteriota bacterium, assembly GCA_020346225.1. GTDB lineage: Bacteria > Zixibacteria > MSB-5A5 > GN15 > FEB-12. The sequence continues at coordinate 604,425 of CP070777.1, forward strand.
TTATATCGGTTTCGGCGGCCCGTCCCGGGTCGAAGGCAACTTGGGCCGAACTCAAAGCCAGGTTCACGCGACAGTCTTTGACGCCGTCCATGGCAGCCACGGCCTTCTCGATGGAACTGACACAGCCGGCACAATGCATGCCGTCAATCTTGAGGTCGAGCTGAGATACGCTAGCCATAGGAGTCCGGCCACCCGGTCGACGTTACGGTTATGTCGCTACTTGATACCGAGCATCAGCAAAAGCTGAGGGCAATTCCGTATCAGTTCCTTGCGAACCTTGGTGCGGGCCCGGTGCAGATACCAGCGAACGGTGGCCTCCGGCATATTCATGATGTTGGCCACATCGTCAATCTTGCACCCTTCGACATCACGCAGAATGAAAGCCGAGCGCTGTTTCTCGTTGAGGGATTTGGCCGCCTGGTTGATGAAGCGGCTGATCTGCTGACGACGGTAGGAGAACTCCGGATCGGCGGCGGCGTTTTCGATCGATTCGCGGAAATTCTCCAGCGGCTCATGACGATGCCGTTTGTGCTTGCGGATGTAGTCGATGGCGGCATTGACGGTGATCCGATAAAGCCAGGTATAGAACTTCTTGGATTCATCGTAGCGCCAGATGTTTCTGGACATCTTGACAAAGACGATCTGGGCTATATCGGCCGCCTCATCGTAGTCATTGACCATCTTGTAAGCAAGGGAAGCCACCTGACTGCGATAGCGTTTGACCAGTTCCGTGAAGGCCTGCTTGTTGCCCCTTTTTATTTCGGCTACCAGTCGCTTGACGTGTCGTTCATCTTTGTCGTTGGGAAGCGCCGCGCCGCTACGGGCATTTTTGAAATTATCCTCTTTCACTTATCCCAACCTGTCGTGTATTACAAACAATCTTCTCCACCTCCTGGTTCCTTACACCGGGCGGTCAAACCGCCGACAACATCCGAAAAGTAATACATCAGCATAGAGTAAACCAGTCTTTTTTATCCTAATTAGCCGTCTTCCGGCGGATTCCAGTAGCCGGTCGGCTCCGGGCACTCAGCATTAAGCCTTTGTTCAGAGGCTACTTAGGCAGAAATATCGGGCCGGGCGGGTAGTGAGCAAAAAAAAACCGCCTGGTCGCAGGCGGCTGGGTCAGACTCTCGGGAGTCGAAAATCTATTTCTTCATATCGTTGAGAATATACTTGCTGGGGCTGAAAAACTGACCGTTGCGGATTACCTCGTAGTGAACGTGAGGCCCGGTCGAATAACCGGTGGAGCCCATCAGGGCGATGACCTCGCCCCGTTTCACTTTCTGACCCCGTTTCACTTTGGCCTTGGAAAGGTGACCGTATCTTGTCCGGAAGCCATAGCCATGGTCGACCATGATGAACTTGCCCATCATGTTATCGGTGGCGATCTGTTTCACGACACCGTCGGCGGTGGCCACGATGGGCGTTCCGGTGCGATTGGCAATATCGATACCGCGGTGCATCTGCTTATAACCGGTGAAGGGATCATACTTCATGCCGAAACCGCGACTGATCCATCCCCGGGTGGGCCAAATGGAAGGCGTATGATCAAGTCGGTCTTTCACCTTCAGAAGGTTTTGTTCGACCTCGTCGTACTTTTCCAGCTCAAACCGCGAAAGGCGCAGAAGGCGGTCGACCTCCAACTCGGTGGCAACGGCGTCCTGCTCCAGTTCGGACATGCTAGCCAGCGCCTGGCTCGACGGACCGCCGACACCCAGCTGTCTTTCTTCCTCATTTATCTCCGGCAGGTTGAAAATAGAGCGGATTCTGGTCTCCCGTAAAACCAGTTGTTGGTAACGGTCGCTGACCTCGGCCAGGTTCCAGCGCAATTGCTCGTACTTTTCGTTAAGGCGCTTGTTTTCGGCGCGCAACTGCTCAAGCTCGGATTGGTCGACTTTGGTGGTGAAAAACTCGGCCGACAAAAACAGGTTGGCGACCAGCAAAGCGATAATGGCAAAAGCCACGCAATACAGAAGGGCCACTGGTATGCTGAGTTGTTTGAGTATTCCCATCGAGTTGGGAATCAGCATTAATGTAAGCTTCTTTTTTAGCACCATCTACTGTCTTTCAAAATACGAGTAGGGACCGGAAAGTTTCAGAAATTCCATACAGGCTTAAAGGCTGGTTTTACAAGCGCAGAAGGTATACTCGACGGCCTCGACTGTCAAGTTTTAAGTTACCGTCTATTTGACCAGGAAGTATTCCCGCTTGAGAATTTTGTTCACTATCCGCGCCAGTTTCTCCGATTCGAGCGTCTGGAGGCTGTAAAGATGCCAGTAAGTCTTCTTGCTCCGAATCAGTCTCAGCTCCTGCTTTTTCAGGTTTTCAGCCATACCTGTAACCTCCGGTTGTCGCCGGCCAACCCTTAAGGCACAGGCGCTTGAACGCGTATACCTTAGTATCGGGTGGCGGCGGCTTCGAATTTAGCCCAGTTCCACGTCTGTTGAGGGTGCAGATATTGTGCCCGCCGACCGGCGTGACAGGCTATTCTTGATTTGACATTATGTTGCTGTTGCCGTTAGATTTATGTGCCAATACCGGACCGCCGGAGTGGGGGAACAGGGAACCCGAACAAGGTAAAAGTATGGGGAACTCCCAACTGTCACGGAGTTTTACCCCACAATTCGACCATCGGAAGGGCCGTGCCCCGAGACCGGCCTTAGGGGGTGGCCGCAGCCGGCCGGCCTTTCCGAAGAGCCGGGTTTGACGCGGCCTCGCCAAATAGCTACATTTCCCAAAACCTGAGATTCAGCGGAGGTAGGCCAATATGACGGACTTACGGGATAAAATAGTTTTCATCAGCGGCAGCTCTTCCGGGATCGGCGAGGCCTGCGCCCGCAGATTCTCGGCGGCGGGCGCCAGAGTGATTCTGGCTGCACGAAGGTTGGATCGTCTGGAGGCGCTTGCGGCAGCACTGCCGTCGCCGACATATCCGATTGCCCTCGACGTACGCAGTCAGCAGGAGGTCGAAAAGGCGATAAACGACCTTCCCCCCCGGTGGAACGAAATCGACATCCTGATCAACAATGCCGGCCTGAGCCGGGGTTTGGACAAAATCCATGAGGCGAAGATAGAAGACTGGGAAGAGATGATCGACACGAACGTGAAGGGACTTCTTTACGTCAGCCGCGCGATTATTCCCCTGATGGTCAGCCGGGGCCGGGGGCACGTAATCAACATCGGCTCAATAGCCGGCCATCAGGTCTATCCGGGCGGCAATGTCTATTGTGCCACCAAGCACGCCGTCGATGCCGTCACGCAGGGGATGCGTCTGGATCTGGTCGACACCGCGGTGAAGGTCTCAACGGTCGACCCCGGTCTGGTTCAGACCGAATTCTCAAAAGTAAGGTTTCGAGGGGACGAAAACCGGGCCGACCGTGTTTACCAGGGTTTGAAACCGCTCAGCGGCGACGACGTCGCCGATGCCGTGGTCTGGGTGGCCAGCCGTCCCGAACATGTTCAAATTGCCGAAGTGATAATTTTCCCGTCGGCTCAGGCCTCGGCGTCGGTAACCCGGCGCCAAACCCGCTGACATCGGCTGCAGCGGCCGACTCTAAATCCACTGATGTGCTGAATCGGGCCGGGAGACGGCCCGGTAATAATCGTTGCGGTAACCTTCGACCGGCCGGAGCTGGTCCAGCCAGCAGGCCTTGTCATCACGATGACAGACGATGAACCTCTGCTCGTCCACTTTTCGCTTGGCCCGGTGGTATTTCAGGTAGACATGGCGATGGTCGACCCCGACAATCTCGATTTTGCCCGATTCGTGGGACATGCCGTATTTGAGCCGTTTAGCCAGCCCGGAGCAGAGTTTCTTGGCCTGTTCGATCTTATGGTAGGCTTCGACAACGGGTACTGAATACGGCTCATTGCCCACGGCGGGCCGACACTGGAAAACATAGTACTGCGGGACGCCCATAAAGGACAGCTCGTTCCAGAGTTCGGCCATAACATCGGGATCGTCCGAGATCCCGCGGATGATCGGGTTCTGATTGACGCAGACGACGCCGGCTCTTAGGAGGCGGTCGACGGCCTGACGGGCCTCGGAGGTAAGCTCGCGGGGATGGTCAAAATGGCACATCAGGTAGATTCGGCGGTCCGGCCACGAGTATTTCGCCAGCATCTCGACCAGAGTGTCATCATTGAGGATCCTGAAGGGGTTGAAGGCGGGCATCTTCGATCCGATTCGAATTATCCGCACGTGATCGATGCACCGCAGCGCGGCAACGATCTTCTCCAGCCTCGGCGTGGACAGTACCAGCGGGTCCCCGCCGGTCATCAGCACGTTGCTCACCTCGGGATGCTGACGGACATACTCAAGGCCGTCCTTCATATCATAAGCGGCCTCGGGGGTGTCGTTTGCGAACAGCCTCTTGCGAAAACAGTACCGACAAAAGGCCGGGCAGGTCTCGTTGACCAGCAGCAAGACGGTTGATTCATACTTATGCTGAACACCCCGACAAACGGTGACAGCCTTCTCATTGGAGGGGTCAAGTTTGCCGAACCGGGAAAGTTCACTCCGGTGAGGGATTATGAGGCGCCGGATGGGATCGTCGGGGTCGTACCAGTCAACCAGGCCGAGATAGTAGTCGTTGGCCTTGAAAGCGAATTGCTCCGTAACGGCCCTCAGCCGGATCTTCTCGGAGGAGGGCAACTGGGGAAGGCGATCCAGGTCGAAAACCGTCCGGGGGCGTCTTTTCCTGACGGTCAAATCTCCATGACCTTTAGTGTCCATACTTACATCCTTTCGCACCGGTAGAGGCTGCCGAGCGTAGCAGACGCATTTGAACGACGCTAACGAAGTCACGTATTTGAGGTTGCTTCGAGGATTCAAAAGGCCTTACAAGGCAGTGGCCGCAATGGCCGAGAGCAGCTGGTTACAACATATCGTCTGATGCTAAACTTCGCTCGCAACCTCTACTTCTATAATTTACCAAAAAAAAGCCCATTTGGCAAGGGCAGAAAGGTCTTTTATTTCTCGACCGGCCCCCGTGGCCGCTTCCCGTAAGACATTGAGAACTCACATATTATGATGGGTGCGGCGGATTCCACGGCTGACCGGCCGTTTTTTTGCCATAGTCAAGAGGGAGTCGGCGCACGTCGGATGCTCTCTCTCCGCCCAGACATCACGGCCCTCCGTCACACGTCTAAATCATCATTCGGTACAATAAGGTACTTGACAATACTATGCGGTCGTTGTTTAATGGCGGGACATTTACTTCGCACGGGGAATGCATGGAATACAAAGAAGGCGTTATCAGAAACACCGAGTTCTTTACCACCGCGGAACTGGCCAAGAAGCTCAAGATGAACGTTCAGGTGATCACCCGAAAAGTCCAGTCGGGTGAGATACGGGCCTACAAGATCGGCAAGGACTGGCGCATACCGGAGCCGTCCGTTTACCACTGGCTGGAGGAGCACGCCAACGACCGGGTTCGCACCGTTCGCGACAAAGTGGTCTCCAATTACGTCAAAGATGACCACATCGATCGGCTCCCCGCTCAGCGCAGCAAGCGCAAGTACCTGCTCGAATACATCCTGGCCCGCTTCGAGCCGAACCGGGTTTACTCCGAAAAGGAGGTCAACCAGATGATCGGCCGCGTCCACGCCGATTTTTGCACGGTGCGGCGCGAGTTCATCGCCGAGAAGATGATGGATCGCGTTGACGGCAAGTACCGCCGACGTACGCAGTACCGTCTGTCCGACTGAAATCCGATTGCGCGGCTCATACGAAAAGGCTTCGAGCAGCAATCCGGCTCGAAGCCTCCACGGAGCTTTTACACCAAAGCCTATCCATCCCAGGGAGAGGTCCCGGTAGGGGCACTGATCCCGAGCAAGCGCTGCAGGAAGGGATCCTGCAGATTGCGCTTGTACTGCGCGAAATCCCTGGCCAGGTCAGTCAGTTCCTGGAAGCGTCCTTCTCTGGCCAGCACTGAGGCCAGTTTACGGAAGCCGTAACCGTTGTTGGGGTTAAGGTCATAGGCCCGGTACATGAGGTTGATGCCCGTCTCAAACAGAACCCGGTCACCGGTTCGGCGGCCCAGTTCCGCCTTAACCAGGCCGAGATCCTGAAGATAGTATATGTTGCCGGGGTTCGTCTCGACGTACGCGGTCAGGGTGTCATGCAGGGTAGTTATGAGCCGGTCGGAGGTGGCCGTGTCTCCCTCGCGCTCATACTGTTCGAGTAGAAGGACATACGCATTCCAGTACTCGGGATATCTCTCGATAAGATCGTGTGCGAGCGTTTTAGCACTGTCGACCTCGCCGCGCCGGATGAGCTCTTCGAACACGCGTATGCTGCCCTGGCCGATAGCCATAAACAGACCGGTGGCGCTTTCATCGCGGAACACTTCGCTGTTGTGGAAGCCGTCGAACTTGTATGTGTTCATGAAGAGGTCATATCCCTTGTCAATGTCAACCAGCGCGGCGGGCGGCTCGCGGTCCAGCCGGAACATCATCCCGACACTGGTGGCGTGGTCGCGGAGATTCAGGGGCGAATCGGCATACGGCGGCGAGCTGAAATAGATCGGTCGCTGCCACTTGTTTTCGATCACGATTTCATCGACCATCATATCCTGGACCCTGATCTGCTTGCCGTCGTGTATGGCGCTGAAGAGATAGGTGCGTCGCTGGCGCGGTCTGTCGTAAAACGGCACACGCGGCCGGCTGACTGTCAGACTCGGGGTAATCTGCTCCGGATACCACAGGATCTGTTCGTCCTTAAGCGATATGGGCACCCCGTAGCGGTTCTTCATCTGCTCCACGTACCAGTCCGTGTTAAGCAGGGACAGGTTGATGACCACCACGTCCTTGCGATAGTCATATACTTCCTGAATGCACCATACCGGGAAGGTATCGTTGTCGCCGGTGGTGAAAAGCATGGCATTCGGCTCGCAGGTATTGAGAATGTTGGCAGCATAAATATAGGGAGTGAAATTATCGGAGCGGTCATTGATGTGGTAGTTCCGGGCCAGGGAAACGGCCGGCAGAAGAACCAGCACCGTGGAAACCAGAACGGCCAGGCGCTGACGGGCGGCGCCGACCCGGGCCGTCCTTTCCTTAACATACGTCATCACAGCCGACACGCCCATGCCCATGGCGATGCCGAAGAAGACAAAGGCGGGTGTGAAGAAATAGTCCCGGTTGCGCACCTCCAGGTAAGCGTCACCGGTCCTGAAGTTGTACTGCGTGCCGTCGGCGAAGTTCATATACAGAACCAAGCCGACCGAGAGCAGGAGAAAGAGCGTCATGAAAGGAAGACCTATCTCGACCCGCTTTCGGATGGCGGTCACCAGACCTATCAGGCCGAGGATGAAAAAGGGGAAGATGAATCTCCAGCCGCTCCCGGAATACTGCTCTTCAAAGTATGACCAGAAACCCATGTGAGGGTGGCGGCCGAACTGGTTGGCCCAGGTACCGCGCCTTTCAAACATACGCTCCACCATCGATATCTGGCCGTATTGTTTGCGGTCGAGGAAATTGACGAAGGTTCGCCAGTCCCGCGAAGGGTTGTTTTCATCGATACGCGGGTTGAGCGAAGAACGAATCGGCACGAACAGATGGACCGACAGGCCCAGAGCGGCCACCACCACCACGGCCAGGGCCGGTTTCCACTTCAGGCCCCACCCCTTTCTGTCAGAGATCAGGCCCAGCGCCAACAACGCTAGCAGGACTACGGGGGTGACGACGATGTACTTGGAGAACGCCAGCATAACGGTGCTGACAGATCCGATGGCGACCAGCACGGCCCAGTTGATTTTCCGGTAGAGCAGGACCACCAACGTCAGTCCCAGGGCGGCCGTAAGAAGGTAGAACACGAACAATCCGCCGCGACCGTTGGATAAAATAATGATCAGAGCCAGTTCGGCGATGATAAACCCGCAGACCATAGCCCAGTCCCGGGCGGTGGCCTCCTTCTTGAGGATGAAGAAGATGGCACAGACCGGCACTACCAGAAACACCGTCATGTGAATGCCGACTCCCAAAAGAGCCAGGAAGAATGTGAATACCATAATCTTGGTAGCCGATAGGGTGCCGCGCTGCTCGAAATACCTCAGTGTCAGCCAGACAATCAGCAGCTCCAGAGCGATGCTGAGACCGTACACCTCGGTTTCGACCGCGTTGGCCCAGTTGGTCAGAGAGAAGGCCACAAACATAGCGGCGGCAAAACCGCCGGCATAGGTAATCAGGCGGGCAAACCGGTTATCTTCCCCGTTCTTGAAGAAGTAGCCAACCAGCCGCACGGTAAGAAGATAGCTCATCATGGCGCTGAAGGCCGACGAGATAACCGAGAGATAATTGATCCGGTATGAAATATCTTCCGCAAAAGGAATCAGGGAAAACACCCGTCCGATCAGGATAAACAGAGGAAAGCCCGGGGGATGCGGGATGCCGAGAATGTAGGAACAGGCAATGAATTCCCCGCAGTCCCACCATGAGAAAGTTCTCTGGACCGTCAGGGCATAGACAACAAAAGCGATTATAAAGACCACCGCGGCGGTAATGGCGTTGGTGCGATCAAGGCGAGGGAACTTCGCGTCGTTCATGTCTGATGGAATCTCCTTCTAAAGCAACTACCCATTATACCGATAAAAGTTATGTAGTATCAATAATTTCGCGAGTTAGCGCAAGAATATAATACATAACAGGCCTATCACAACTTTTTAATTCCCGGCCTGTTCAGTGTGCGGCCCGGGAGGGCTTATCGTGTTTATCTGGTGTATCGTTTTGTTCGTCCTCGGTATTTTCGCGTTTGCAGACTCTCTTTTCAACATGGGCGAGATCTTCCGACAGGTTAACTCGGTGCTGTTTATGTTGATCTCGCTGGGACTGCTTATCAGGACAACGACTAAGGCAAAGAAGAAGAGAAAAGAGAGCTACGAGCGACGGATTTTCGAGTTAGAGCAGCAAATCAAAACCCTGGTTTCCGCGAAAGAGAAACTGGGAAGCTTTTAGGCCGACCCGGAGGTTTCCTCCAACCGGCGTAACTTCTTTCGGGCCTCCGAAATGAAGGGATAGTTGGGGTAATCTTCGAGCAGCCGGCGCAGAATCTCTTTGGCCTCGTCAAGAGTGCCCATATCGGCGGAGAGAAGATCCGCCTTTGTCTTCAGAGCATAGGGAACGTAATACGAATCGGGATGCTGACTTAGCAGGCTGTCCAGGTAACCCGCGGCAGAAGCGCTGTCACCTTCGGCAAGGCCGATTACCGCCAGCTTGTACAGGGCCAGATCGGCCAGAACACCGGCGCCGCTTTGCCAAATGGTGTTGAGTCGCGACGACGACGAATCGGGCATGCGGCGTTCCTCAAACAGGAGGGCATCCGAGTACGCCCGCAGGACCGTCGGATATTGCCGGGCTTCGTCGATCGTGACCAGAAGTCTGACGGCATCGTTAACATAAAACCCGCGCGGGAAATCCACGAGCAGCTTGTTGAGGGCAGCCGCCGCCGAATCTGTTTGCCCGTCGATAAGCCGAATCAGGGCGAGATAATATGCGACTGTTTCTTGCTGCTCCGAGTCGAGGCGACGTTGCAGCAGCCCTTCGAATTCGCCGGCCGCCGCCGGCAGGTCGCCCCGGCGCAGGTGGCAAAAAGGAATGGCCATCATTGCCGTCAGGAATATCCGGTCGTGAGTGTAGTATGTCTTAACGGAGTCGAAATAAACCAGGGCCGTGTCATACTCGCTGAGCCGGTCCAGATAGACGGAGCCTATCCCGATAAGAGCACGCGCCCGTTCGCGGTTGCGAGAAAAAGTGTCATGGATAGAGCTGTAGGCCCGGATGGCATCCCCGTGCCGCCCCAGTTCGACCAGGGCCTCGGCATAAATGAAATGCGGCTCCGCGCTTTTCGACAACTCGCCGCCGCGCGCCGTCAGATAATCACCCATGCGCACGGTTTCCCCGTAAAGCTTGCGTTCGAAAGAGCTTTTCATATAGGCAAGCGGGGTGCTCCCCCGAAAGCCCTCCAGCGAATCCTGATGGACGGCGAATTGAAAAGCCCGGTCCAGCTGACCCGATTTCAGGTAATAGGCGGACAGTATCTTAAGGGCGCGGGAGTTGTCAAACAGGTCCGGCTGACCCAGCATGGCCTGCTCCGCCTGCCCGGCGGCTTCTATGAAATCCAGCAGGGCCACTATTCTTTTCTCGGCCGCACTGCCCGTGCCGGAAGTGTCCGGCAGCAGCAAGTAGTACTCCCGGGCGGCCTCGGCATAGCGCTTGTGCCGCTGCAGAATCATCCCTTTTTGAATGGCGAAGCGGGTGCTGTCGGCCAGCTGAAGCCGCAGGCTGTCGATGAGATTCTCTGCAGCATCGTCCAGTTCGTGCATCACCATGCTTTGCACCACGGCCTCGAGACCGCCGTCGTTTTCCGGCGGCAGCGAGGCGGCCGCCCGGTAATACGTTTGCCGGGCCTCATCGCGTTTCCCCTGCCTGCAGAAGACCTCGGCCAGAAGCAGCCGGAAATTGAAATGGCCGGGGTAACGGTCGAGGTGACGAGTGATAACGGCCTGCGATTTCTCGTAGTGCTGAAGCTGGTTATAGCACTGTACCAGCAGGGATATGATGACGACGTTCTCGGGCGATGACTCGTAAAGAAGCTCCAGCAGCGCGGCGGCTCCTTCATAATTGCGTTCGCGTATGAGTTGACGGCAGAAATTTATGTTGGCCGTAAGCTGACGCTCGTTATCGGTTATCGACTCCTCGCGCAGCTGCCCGGAACGGTCCTGGCTCTCCTGAGCGCAAGGGACTGAAAAACCAAAG
>CP070777.1:615279-618022 GCA_020346225.1 Candidatus Zixiibacteriota bacterium
AGCTGGCTGTCGATAGGTCTGCCCTGCTCGTCGACTACCGTGAGCTTCTCCGCTGCCGGATTAAGCAGGAAGCCGACATCGGCATTGAGCGACGTCACGATCGACGAAAGCTGCACGATCGCCTGAGCCGTTTCCTCCGGAGAACCTGAGAATTTGCGCGGATTGACGGTGGCATTAAGCTCGACTGCGGAAATGCCCAGTTCCGTAAACAGCGTCGGGAAGATTTCACTGGACGATCCGTTGGAATGGTCAATCACTACCTTGAAGCCGGCTTTCTTGATAGTCTCAACATCAATTGAGCGCAGAAAATCAATCCGGTAGTTCTCCAGCACCCTCTGCGGCCTCTCCAGATGCCCTATCCGGTCGAGCGACGCCCGCTCGTAGTCCTCGCCGAAGTACATGCGCTCAACCTTTTTGAGCCTCGCCATAGGCATATCCAGCCCGGAGCCGTCAAAGAAGATGGCGTCGATGAGTCGGAAATCCTCGGGGCTGTGACGAACATATATTCCCGCCGCATGGCCGCCCTTCTGAAGGGCATACCGCACTACCGGGATGGGTAAATTCTCCAGATCGGAGACATTTATTCCGGCCGCCAGCAGCCCCGATATCAGACCCCGCTTGAGCAGGCGTGAAGTATCGGAGGCGTCGCGACTGGTGACAACGGAACTGCCCTGCCCCAGGAAGGCGCCAAACGCGGAACCCACCCGCACCGCCATTTCCGGCGTTATCTCGGTCAGGGCCAGCCCCGTGATTTTGGAGTCGGTGAACAGTTCCCGGTTCCACTTCTCGCCCCACACCATCGACGTCGAGACTATGGCACCGGGATCAACCGTCTTGCCCGGCCAGATCTTGCAGTTGGCTTTGACGGTTGCCGAATCACCGATGATACATTCGTCCGAGACTATAACGTCATCCAGAAGCTGTACATTCTGACCGATCCGGGTGCGGCTGCACACGACACTGCTGCTCATTTCAGTCTCGGCGCCGATGGTGCAGTCCTGCCAGATGACCGCATTCTTCAGATCGCACCGCCCGCCGACGCGTGTCCGCTGACCGATAACGCAGTTGTGCAGAACGGCTCCCGAATCTATGTATACGTCGTCGCCGAGCACCACGCGGCCGGTCAGCTGAGCGTCGTCGGGCACGTGGACATTGGCGCCCGTGTAGACGCGACCACTCTCGGTCTGCGTGACCTCCGACTTGAGATCGAGGTCCAGGTTCCCCTCGTAAAAATCGACATGAACCCGCCGGTACTCGCCGACGTTGCCGACATCGCGCCAGTAGCCATCCATGATATTGCCGTACAACTTCATCTTCCTCGACAGCATCAGCGGGTAGAGATTCTGAGAAAAATCGAAACCGGTCCTGGGTGGGATCAGTTCAGTGGCCGCCGGCTCGAGCAGGTAAATGCCGGTGTTGATCGTATCTGAAAACGCCTCTCCCCACGAGGGCTTTTCCAGAAACCGAACGATACGTCCCTCTGGATCCGTAATCACGATGCCGTATGCCAGCGGGTTTTCCACCCGGGTAAGAAGAATGGTAGCCTCGGCTCCTTTCTCCTGATGCCATCTGATCGCCCCGGCCAGATCGAAATCCGTCACCAGGTCGCCCGAAATCACTAGTACCGGCTCATCCGCAGCCTCGAGCGCGTAGCGCACGGCCCCGGCCGTGCCAAAGTCTTCGTCCGGCTGCACATAGTCCATATGGACGCCAAACGCTGAGCCGTCCTTAAAGTGGTTCCGGATGGTATCGCCCTGAAAATACAGCAGCGATGTAACCCGCGTAATGCCGTGTTTGGCCAGGAGTCCGACCACGTGCTCCATCATGGGCAGGTTGCCCACCGGTACCATCGGCTTTGGAATATTGATCGTGAGAGGCCGCAGGCGCGTGCCGAACCCGCCGGCCATTATGATTCCCTTCATAGCTTCGCTCCGACTGCCTGCATACTCGGTTATGCCGTCAGGTAACCCAGATCGACCAGCTTTTGGGCGACGTCAAAGAAGTCATCGTACTCGTAGTAGCCAATATTGTGAACCCGGCAGTATTGTTCAAGGTCTTTTTTAGCAAAGACGATGTCGGCCTCTGTGACGGCGCAGGCGTCTGAATAACCGTCACCGACGAAAACGACCCCGACGGCGCTGCCCCGCCGCTGGCGGTATTCCCGGATCCTCTCCCCCTTGCAGCTACCGCAACGTTCACAGGACCGGTTGTGATGAACAAACTCTACCTGGAGGCCCCCGTTGGCAATCACTCCCCGGTTGGCGATCACCGGCAGGTGTTTCAGACCGTCACGTTCGAAAATGTGCTTGATGTAGAAATCCAGTCCGTCGGACACGACCGTCAAATCCGTCCCGTTCGCGCGGCAGCGGTCGACAAATGACTGAAAACCGCTGTCGAGCTCGAACTGCTCAATAAAACGATAGATCTCCTCCCGGCTCGCCCGGACCATGGCGGCTTCCCTTACGAGACAGTCCCGGGTCGACAACCGACCGGACTTCCAATCCGGCAGCAGCTTCTCGTTCTCGCCGCCGGAGAAGTGCCGAAACAGGTGGTAGCCGACGTCGCGGCGGGAAACCGTCCCGTCAAAATCGCAAAACACGGCTATCGGGGCGTCACTCATCAAAAGTAGTACACCTTCAGCGAAATCGTCGCCACCAGTATGAGAATAAGTAAGTAACTCAGCAACGAAATGCGGTACAGTCTGGCGCGGCGGAACTGCTCGGCGAGAATAACCAGTTTTACC
>CP070777.1:618122-620747 GCA_020346225.1 Candidatus Zixiibacteriota bacterium
ATCCAGCATCAGTCGCCTTTCACCAGCAGCTTCGAGGCAAATTCAATCTCCGGGCGGGAATGTATCAGCACTTCCTTGTAGGTCCGGTAAGTACCGTACTTTCTCTCGTAAGCGATGCGGGCCAGCCGGTCCTTGATGTAACCGCCGTCCTGCTGAAGCCGGACTCTGTCCAGCTGGCGGGCGCGCTGGATCACGCTCTCGGCGACCCGGCGGGTGGCAAGGGAGGACTTGTCCAGTTCGGCCGTAGCTTTCAGTTCGAGGGCCAGGGCCGTGAGAGGAGAGTCGAAGGCGAAGTCGTTCTCCGCGGCATAGGTATCGAAACGGCCCACCCACCTGTCGCCCAGCGTATCTGATTCGAGCGCCGCGAGTATTTCATCCTGGTGCCGCTCGGCAAACTGCCGCAGCAAAAGCGAGTTCTCCAGCGCGCGCCTCAGCGGGTTTATCTGGTAAACATCGAAGTGATAGTCCGGCACCAGACCGTGCCCGGTATCACTCAGGGTTGAATCAAAATCGTTCAGGTAGACCGGCCCCTCGAAATAGTAGCGCGAGATGGTCAGCCTGACCCCGTCGCCGCCGGGAAACCTGACAAACCCCTGCACCAGGCCTTTGCCGAAAGTGGTGTCGCCGACCAGCACCGCCCGACCCGACGCCTGCAGCGCTCCGGCCACGATTTCGGCTGCCGACGCCGAGCCGCGGTCAACTATCACGGCCATCGGCAGACCGCCGGTGACGTCGCCACCCGACGAGTAATGCTTGCGGTTGTGCCACCTGGAACGTCCCTCCGTGCCGACCATAAACACGCCTTCGTCCAGAAAAAGGTCCGCCGTGCGATACGCCTCTTTGAACAGGCCGCCCGGGTTGCCGCGCAGGTCAAGAATAAGCCCGCGAGCCGACAGGCCCCGCCCCTGCCGCAGACTGTCGAGAGCGCGACGAAGGTCGTCCGTCGCCCCGGCGTCAAAGTCGAGCAGGCGAATGTATACCATGCTGTCCGGGGTGTAGCCGGCAAAGGGAATATGAAGAAACGGTATGCGCCGGCGGGTAAGCTCCACCTCGAACACCTCCTCGGTGGCGGGCCGCCGCATTTGCACCACCACGGCGGTGTTTTCCTCGCCGCGCAGATGCGTGACCGCTTCGTCGGCGGACAGACCGGCCAGCATAACCGAATCGACCCCGATGATAACATCGCCCGGCAAAAGACCGACCTCGGCCGCCGGACCGTCCTCGCGCACCGACATGATCAGCAACCCTTCGTCGTGCGATACCACACTGATACCGATACCGGTGTAACTCCCTTCGAATTGCTCGTCAATCTCCGTGAACCGGTCCCGGTCCATATACGCCGAGTAACGGTCGAGTCTCCCGAATATCTCTTCTCGCGCCGTTCCCACCAGTTGCTTCCAGTCGACCTCGTCGTGGTAAACCGAATCGATCATGATGGCGGCGGCGGTCAGGCTGAGAACGTCGGCTATGGCCGGATCGGAAAGAACATAAAGACTGCCCGTGCCGCACAGAAGCACCAGCAGCACGATTATAAGTGCCGACAGGAGCAGCGATTTTCTGTCCAGTAAGTCAGGTTGGTTCATCGGTCAAGTTTTCTGAGCAGGTACTTCCTGACGTTGTCAAACACCTCGTCGACCGGGCGAGTGCCGTCAATCAGTTTCACCCGACGGCGTTCTTTGCGGGCGATCTCGAGAAAGCCCAGCCGAACGCGCTTGAAAAACGCTTTCGGCTGAGACTCGAGCCGGTCTTTGCTTTTCCCCAGACGGGCGAAAGCGGTCTTGAGATCAACGTCGAAAACAAACGTGAGGTCCGGTGTAACGCCTTTCACGGCAATCTTATGAAGCGCCTTCACCATCCGTATGTCCAGCTTGCGCCCGTAGCCTTGGTAGGCGGTGGTGCTGTCATAAAAACGGTCGCACAGAACGATGGTTCCTTTGTCCAGGGCGGGGGCTATTTCGCGCGAGGTTATCTCGGCCCGGGCCGCCTCGTAGAGGAAAAGCTCGGTCAGGTCGGACATCTTAAGTCGTTTATTGAGAACAACTTCCCGGATTCTCTCGGCCACGCTGGTGGAACCCGGTTCGCGGAGCAGCTTGACCTTGTACCCCCGGCTGACGAGAAATTGATGGGTCAGAAAGGCCTGGGTGCTCTTGCCGCACCCGTCAATGCCCTCGAAAGTGACAAATAGAGGTCTTTCATTGAGTTGTGCCACCACTACCACCTGTCAGCCTGCAAAAAAAACCGGCGATATCAATATCGCCGGTAAAGTTAGGCAAAACAAAGATGTCAATAAACTACTTTTTTTTGCGGACGACCCGTCTCTTGGTGGCCGTTTTGGCTGTCTTTCTGGTCTTTGGTTTAACCGCCGGTTTGGCTTTGGACGGCTTCTTGGCCGCCACGCGGGTCTTGCGCGGCCTGGCTTCGGCGTGCTTCCAGCCGTACCGCGTGATATACTCCTCGGTCAGGCGGTGTGCCTCGTCGTCGGTGTACTGCACCGGCGGCGATTTCTTGAAGTAAGCCGACGGCTCAATCAACGCGCCCGACAGCCCGTTATCCAGGGCCAGCTTGCAGCAGCGGATGGCATCGATAACCACTCCGGCCGAATTGGGCGAGTCCCAGACCTCCATC
>CP070777.1:620847-632535 GCA_020346225.1 Candidatus Zixiibacteriota bacterium
ATCCATCCCCGACCCCAGCGGCGACCATTCGCTTCCATCCCATGACGCGATTCTGCTCGCCGTCACGCCGCCAGCCATTGTGAAATACCCGGCAGCTACCGGTTTCCCGTCATACACGGTCAAGGCTAAGACCGCCCTATCCATCCCCGATCCCATCTGCAACCAGCTGCTTCCATCCCAGGACGCGATTCTGGTCGCCGCCATACCACCAGCCGTCAAGAAATTGCCCCCCGCTATCAGGTTGCCGTCATACGCGGTCAAGGCATTGACCGCTAAATCCATCTCCGACCCCAGCGGCGACCAGTTGCTTCCATCCCAAGAGGCGATATGGTTAGCCTCCACACCACCGGCCTCTTCGAATTGGCCCGCCGCTATGAGTTTCCCGTCATAGACGCTTAGGAAAAAGACCCAGTTATTCATTCCCGACCCCAGCGGCGACCAGCTGCTTCCATCCCAGGTCGCTATTCTATTCGCCGTCATACCGCCGGCCTCTGCGAAATCGCCCCCCGCTATCAGTTTCCCGTCATACACAGTCAGCCCAAATACACGGTCATCCATACCCGACCCCAGCGCCGACCAGCTGCTCCCATCCCATGCTCCGATATAGTGGGCCGTCACATCGCCGGCCGTCCAGAAATAGCCCCCCGCTATCAGCTTGCCGTCATATACCGTCAGAGCATAGACACTTCCGTCCATCCCCGACCCCAGCGGCGACCATCTGCTGCCGTCCCAGGATGCGATATAGTTAGCTGCCACATCGCCGGCCGCTGTGAAATCGCCTCCCGCTATCAGTTTCCCGTCATACACGGTCAGGGCGGTGATAGTGCGATTCATTCCGGGTAGTGACGGCGAGATGCTGTTGTCCCAGTAGACATCGTCCGGGTCCGCAACAGTCCTGGTGACAGCAGAGGGCCGAAGCAACGGCTGCCCAGTGGCAGGATCGATGTCGAATTCAAAGCCTTCCATGTCCAGCGCCCCCTCGTACCCCGACCTGCGCACCGCCTCCAGGTCGAGACTGCCGTTGGAGCCTACAAATTCGCCGATGCTGGCACCTGCGTTATTGGAAATAAGGTTCCCGGCAAGCTTGACATCCCGTTCGGCTGCCAAAACACCGGTCGTAGCAAGCAGCACCCATAAAGCTGCCAGGATAATTGACTTTGTCATAGTGGATCTCCCCAATTAACTGCCACACCTGTGCAGGCACCACGGGACGAGAGAGCTATGTGGCAAATGATGCTGAAGAACCTGCTGCGGACGTCATCCAACACAGGTGCGAAATGTATGTTGATTTAAATATACCCACAATTCCACTTTTTGTCAACCGCAGATGCATCCGCAAAATCAATACAACCTCTATGGTGATTGCTGATTCTCCCCATACGTAAAACACCGGGAGGAACTATGACCGTCAATTACAGCTCCAGACCAAAAGCCGTACATTCAAGATGGATCCCCGCCGTCGCGGGGATGACAGGGAGATGCGCCGATGGCATCAAGGGTGCCGGGATAACCTGTAAGAGGAAAGGGCGTGATTCTCGTGGGTCCCTAAAAATGAGCAAACGAAGCCAGATCGGGGTAAACCCCATGCGCCACATGGGAATACGCCGATATTTAAGGTGCTGTCGGGCGTCCCCGCCTGACAGCCGGCTCGACAACAACTGTAGGGATCGTATACATCAAATCAAGGTTCGTCATGGAATGTTGACCAAAGATCAAACAGGCAAGCCTGTTGAGACACGCCGCGGCGTGTCCCCGCCGTATCGTTTATTGCCAGCTATTGATAGGGCGGCTTAGCCTTGCTTCAGTAGCTGTCGAAGCACCGTTTGCAGGATGCCGCCGTGACGGTAATACTCGATCTCGACCGGCGTATCCAGGCGGGCCACCATCTTGAATTTCTTCTCGCCGTTCTGACCGTACGCCTTCACCGTCACCGTCTGCTGCGGGCGGATGTCATTCGACAGCCCTTCGATCGTAAACACTTCGTGTCCGTCCAGGCCAAGACTCTCTCTGGAGGCGCCGTTGGCAAACTGCAAAGGCAGGACGCCCATTCCGACCAGGTTGGAGCGATGAATCCTTTCGAAACTCTGCGCCAGCACCGCCCTGATGCCCAGAAGCATCGTTCCTTTGGCGGCCCAGTCGCGCGACGACCCCATGCCGTAGTCGTTGCCGGCCAGAACCACCAGTGGAATGTTCTCCGCTTTGTATTTCTGGGCGGCGTCGTACACCGACATCTGCTCGTCGGTCGGCAGGTGGATGGTCACGCCGCCTTCGGTGCCGGGAGCCAGCAGGTTGCGCAGACGGATATTGCCGAAGGTGCCGCGTGTCATCACGCGGTCGTTACCCCGTCGGGAGCCGAAACTGTTGAAATCGGCAAACTGCACGCCGTTATCGAGGAGGAACTTCCCGGCCGGCGAATCGGCCTTTATCGCCCCGGCGGGGGAGATATGGTCGGTGGTTATCGAGTCACCCAGCATGGCCAGCACCCGCGCCCCCTGGATAGGCTTGATATCCTCCGGCTCGGCCGGCAGGTCGATGAAGAACGGCGGCTCCTGGATGTACGTGGAGCTTTGGTCCCACTGGTACAAGTCGCCGGTGGGGCTTTCGATCTTGTTCCACGTTTCGTTGCCGTCGAACACGGACGCATACTGCTCGCGGAACATGGCCGGGCTGACCGATTGCTCGATGGTCTCCAGCACTTCTTTTTCGGTCGGCCAGATCTCTTTCAGGTACACCGGCTCGCCGCCGCTGTTGTGACCGATCGGTTCGGTGGTCAGGTCGACATTCGTCGTGCCGGCGATGGCGTAGGCCACCACCAGCGGGGGAGAGGCCAGGTAGTTGGCCTTGGTGAACGGGTTGACGCGGCCTTCGAAATTACGGTTGCCCGAAAGCACCGCCGAGACAACCAGGTTGCCGCTGTTGATGGCGTCGACCACCGGCCCCGGCAGCGGTCCCGAGTTGCCGATGCACGAGGTACACCCGTAACCGACATTGTGAAACCCGAGCTTCTCCAGATACGGCATAAGTCCGGCTTTCTTCAGATACTCGATCACCACCCGCGAACCGGGGGCAAGGGAAGTCTTGACATACGGCTGCACCGTCAGGCCCTTTTCCACGGCTTTCTTGGCCAGCAGGCCCGAGGCCACCAGCACGGACGGGTCGGAAGTATTGGTACAGGAGGTAATGGCCGCGATCACGACGGAACCGTGACCGATCTGTGCTTTGTAACCATCGGAGACCTCGACTTTGTTGTCGATTTCGCCGGCCGGCAGTTCGAAGCCGCGCTCTTTGACGGGTCGCGTTAGCGCCTGCATGAATTCGTCTTTCATGGCCGACAGTCTCACCCTGTCCTGGGGCCGCTTGGGACCGGCCAGCGACGGTTCCACTGTCGAGATGTCCAACTGAAGCAGGTCACTGAACTCGGGATCCTTCGAGCCTTTTTCGCGGAACATAAGCTGCTCTTTGGCGTACCGTTCGACCAGCTCCACCTGCTCGTCGGAACGTCCCGTCAGCCGCAGGTAATCGAGCGTGGACTGATCGAAGGGGAAATACCCCATCGTCGCGCCGTACTCGGGCGCCATGTTGGCAATCATCGCCTTGGTCGGCAGCGTCAACTCGTCCAGGGCCGGTCCGCAGTATTCGACGAATTTGCCGACCACGCCCCTGGCGCGAAGCATCTGGGTGATGGTCAGCACCAGGTCGGTGCCGGTGACGCCCTCGGAGAGTTTGCCGGTCATCCGCAGCCCGACCACTTCCGGTGTGAGCATATAGATCGGCTGGCCCAGCATAACCGCCTCGGCCTCGATGCCGCCGACACCCCAGCCGACCACGCCCAGGCCGTTAATCATTACGGTGTGGCTGTCTGTGCCAACCAGCGTATCCGGCATGACCACGCCGTCCTTTTCGAGGACGCATTTGGCCAGGTATTCGAGATTCACCTGGTGACAGATACCTGTCGCCGGGGGCACCACCGAAAAGTTGCTGAACGATTTCTGCCCCCAGTGAAGAAACTCGTAACGTTCCTTGTTGCGCTCGAATTCCATTTCCATGTTGATGCGCAACGATTCCGGTGACGCAAAGGAATCGACCTGCACCGAGTGATCGATAATCAGGTCTACCTTGACCATCGGGTTGATTTTCTTCGGGTCGCCGCCCATGCGACTCATCGCCGCCCTGAGGGCGGCCAGGTCGACCACCGCCGGCACACCGGTGAAATCCTGAAGCAGCACCCGGGCCGGCTTGAACGGCAGTTCCCTGTCCCCGACGTTTTTGGCGTTGTATCCGGCCAGAGCCGCAACATCGCTCTCCTTAACGATCCGGCCGTCAACGTTCCGCAACACATTTTCCAGCAGCACCTTTATGGAGTATGGCAGCCTGTCGATCGCTCCATGTTCCGACAACTTGCCTATCGGGTAGTACTTATAGCTGCCGTGTTTGGTCTTCAAATCCGTAGCGGCACCAAAGGCGTTCATCTGTGCATCTCCTTACTCTCTTCAGAAAAAACATCTGCAAATTCCTCGGCATTATACAAAACTGACGTCCTTTTCACAAGACCGCCGCCCAAAATCCCGGCACTAATTTCCTTTGCTTTCATACAGTTGGCGGCTATCTTAGGACTCCTGCGGAAAGTCGGTTAGCCTCAGGCATAAGACCGGCGCTTTTGGAAGGCTTGCTATGCTGATAGAGAGAATTTCAGATCAGTCGGTCGAAATTATAACTCCCGCCAAGATCAACCTGTTTCTGGAGGTCCTCAACCGTCGGCCCGATGGCTACCACAATATAAACTCGCTCTTTCAGGCGGTTTCTCTCTACGACCGCCTGACCTTTTCCGTAAGCGAAAAACCGGGTGTCACTATTGAGCTGGATGGTGAAATACAGGTTACCACCGGTCAGGATAATCTTGTCTGGCAGGTCTACCGGCTCCTCGATGGTCAGTTCCGTCTGCCGCGCGGTCTTGAAGTGATTCTGGAGAAGAACATCCCGGTGGCCGCCGGTCTGGGGGGCGGGTCGAGTGATGGTGCGGCGACGATTGCGGCATGCAACTTATTGTTCAATTTGGGATTAAGTACCGGGGATATGGTCCGGTTGTCGCTCCTGATTGGCTCGGACCTGGCATTCTTTTTCAGTCGGGGCCAGGCTCTGGTGACCGGACGGGGCGAAACGGTAAAAGAGACCGATTTTTCCACTGATTACTGGATTGTGCTGGTATGTCCCGGGATGGAAATATCCACTGCTTCGAGCTATGCTTCGCTCAAAAGAGGCTTGACAATCTCTAAGACGCCGTTTAACTTAGCTCCGGGCCCGAGGGTTGAAGAACTGGTGGAGTCCTTGCAACTTTCCGGCAACGATTTCGAAGAGATACATCTTGAATCTTACCCGGAATTGGGCAGGATCAAAGATGAGCTATTGCAGGCGGGCGCGGCCTTGAGCCGGATGACGGGTTCCGGGCCTTCCGTGTTTGGTGTTTTTTCCGAGGCGCCCGAATTAATAGGAGGAGAAGCGTTCGGTCGGAAGGGCTGGCGAATGCACACGGTCTTGCCGGTTCTCTTCCCTACGCAGGCATAATATATGGGGGATTCAACCGTGGAGATTACAGAGATCCGGGTCACATTACGGGATGAGGAACGGCTGAAAGGATTCGCCAATGTGACTTTTGACGACGCCTTTGTGATTAGGGGGATGAAAATTATTCAGGGAAACAACGGTTTCTTTGTCTCTATGCCCAGTCGTAAGCGCCCGGATGGGACTTATCAGGACATCGCCCACCCTATCAACAGTGATATGCGGCGGATGATAGAAGAGAAGGTACTTGAGGCTTATCAAGCCGAACTGAAGTCACGTTCCTAGTACACAAAGCTGAAAGGGTTTTTGGGGCGTCGTCAAGTGGTAAGACACCAGCCTTTGGAGCTGGCATTCCCAGGTTCGAATCCTGGCGCCCCAGCTAAAGAATGGTCATTTCAGGACGGCGGCAACGCCGGCACCTATTGTCGATAATACCTTGAACCGTTTGGGACAGAATAAGCAGCCATGAACTTGCGTGAAGAAATCAAGCTTGTCACCGGTACCTCAAACCGCGGCCTGGCCGAGAAGATCGCCGCCTACGTCGGTGCCGAACTATCCGAATGTACCGTAACCCGGTTTTCGGACGGTGAGGTTTTTGTCCAGATTGATGACAACATTCGCGGCGCCGACCTCTTCATCGTCCAGTCAACCAACGCCCCGGCCGACAATCTTATGGAACTGTTGATGTTGATCGAGGCGTCGAGACGCGCCTCGGCTATGCGAATAACCGCAGTCATTCCTTATTACGGTTATGCCCGGGCGGACCGGAAAGATCGCCCGCGCGTTTCCATAACGGCCAAGCTGGTGGCCAACCTGATTACTACCGCCGGAGCCGACCGCATCATTACGATGGACCTGCACGCCAGCCAGATCCAGGGTTTTTTCGATCTTCCGCATGATCACCTGTACTCGTCGGTGATATTCAACGAACACATGGCCAGTATGAATCTGTCGAATCTGACCGTGGTTTCACCGGATGTCGGCTCCATAAAGCTTGCCCGGGCTACCGCCAGTAAGCTGGACGCCGACCTGGCTATTGTGGACAAGCGACGGCCGAAAGCCAATGTCTCCCAGGTGATGAATCTGATCGGCGAAGTCAAGGAACGGAACATCCTGATCAGGGATGACATGGTTGACACGGCCGGCTCGATATGCTCGGCCGCGGACTTCCTCAAGCAGCGCGGTGCCCTCGACATTTATGCCGCGTGCACCCACGGTGTTTTGTCGGGCGAGGCCATCGAGAGGATCGACAAGTCGCCCATCAAGAAAATGTTGA
This sequence comes from Candidatus Zixiibacteriota bacterium, assembly GCA_020346225.1. Taxonomy (GTDB): domain Bacteria; phylum Zixibacteria; class MSB-5A5; order GN15; family FEB-12. The sequence continues at coordinate 627,683 of CP070777.1, forward strand.
TTTCCGATTCCATCGACCAGTCCCGGCGCGATCTGCCTGAGAAATTCGAGGTTCTCTCCTGCTCCGAGTTGATCGGCGAGGCGATCAAGAGAATTTTCGAGGAAGAGTCGGTTTCGTCGTTGTTCGAGGACCAGCCCCAGCCGGGTTAGAAACCAGGCGAAAAACAATCTTTGTTGGAGGATATTCAGACACAATGAAAGAAGTCACTTTGGCCGCATCACCTCGCGCTTCAACCGGAAAGGGCTCGGCCAGGCGCAGTCGAAGGGAGGGTAGTATCCCGGGCGTTGTCTATGGCCCGGAGATCACCCCGATGTCTATCGAGGTGACCGAACGGGCTTTTCGTTCGGCCCTGAAAGAGGCCGCCGGCACCAGCGCCATTTTTAACCTGGAAGTGGACGGTAAGAAAAGCAAGGTTATTATTCGTGACCTTCAGCGTGACCCGATCAGCAGTCACGTTATTCATATTGATTTCCACGCTATCAGCATGAACAAGCCGCTTCACCTGTCGATCCCCATCAGGATGACGGGCGTGGCGCGCGGCGTGAAGACCGACGGCGGGATTCTCCAAACGACCATGCGCGAGCTGGAGATTTCATGTCTTCCAGCCGACATCCCCGAACAGGTGACCGTGGATGTTTCCGATCTCGGTATCGGCGACTCTGTCCACGTGCGCGACCTGGAGATTCCCAATGCCAAGATTCTCGATGAACCCCAGCGAACCGTTGTCGTCGTGGCGGCACCTACTGTTGTCAAGGTAGAGGAACCGGTTGAAGAGGCCGCGGAACTCGCCGAAGGTGAAGAGGCCGAAGCTGCCGAGGGCGCTCCTGCTGAAGGCGAAGCCGAGGGGACCACCAAGCCCGAAGACAAGAAGGCCGACGACAAGAAGACTGAAAAGAAGAAAGAATAACGCCGGTACGACCGAGCGCGTCGAACGAAGAAATCGCCGAGTCATCGGCGATTTTTCTTATCAGGGTTTGTCTGTGACGGGCCGGCCTGGTCGCCGGCCGATCAAGCGCCGCATCAAGTCATCATTATCGGTATCTACCGATATCCGGAGCGGCGGCGTGCTCCGTTTTCGGAACGGTCCGAACAGAGAACACTCTTGACTTGCGGGGCGGCGGCTGTACATTAGTAATAGAGTATTTCGTTCATGCCCGGTGCCGGGCTGGTCGAAGTTGACTCGCTTATCCCCACCTTACTCTCTCCGTAGCGGCTGCAGGGCTTTCAGTGAAGTTGGCCCTTTGCTGAAGATGTCGACCCACAGGGTGGTTGTCGACGAACCGGGGCGAGTTCGATTGAACCGCTCTCGGAAAACAGCGGCGTCTGCTGGATGTCGCGAAAGGAGATATCTCATGAGAACACGTGTTTTCGTACCTCTCGGTCTCGTAGTGGCCTTTTTGGTGGGGTTCGGAGTCGCCGTCGTTGATGAACCGGTGGCCATACCCGTGTGTGACATCTGGGAAGTACACTACTTTTACTCGGATGTAGCCTGCACTACTGCCGCCGGTCAGCCGGGTTCGGTTGTCTACTATTGTGAAGGATACTACGACCCGCCCATCGGACCGGGCCTCACGCATTGCATGTGCCAATTTGCCTTCTGCGACCCGGATGATCCGACTCCGGAGCCCAGGCCCAAGAAATACCCGTTTGTTGTGCCTTGATGGGACGGCCAACCTGATACGGGAATGAGGCCGGAAGTCTCTCACCGAGTGTGCGTTAGTCTAAAGTTGGGGGGCAGGGCCGCGGGCAAACGGGGAACGGCTCCGACGGGAGTGTACCTGTCACTGCGCAGCATGTTCGAATATGCCAACCCTGTCCGACGAGAGGTCAGAGGGGGCAGACGGTCACCTTAGATCGCGGCATTAACTTCAGTGGTATTCAGTCAAGACCGCAGCAGGAACGATAAAGGGTCGCTCGACCGCCGGCACCCCCTTGGTTTTTGGCGGCTTACATCATATCGTCCGGGTCAACATCAACGGCGACGCGTATCGGCGACGGCAGCCCGAATCGCGCGAGACGCGATTCCCAATCGGTCAGCGCCCGTACCAGTCTGACCATCTGCCCGGTCTTTACAAACAGATGGCGTCGATAACGTCCACGCAGGCGGTACATGGGGCAGGGCGCCGGTCCGAGCACCTGAGCCTCTATCTTGCTTTCGGTCAGCAAGTCGCGCAAACGCATTCTGAAACCGGCGGCCTCTCGCTCCAGCCTGCCTTCGTCGGTCGCCGTCAGCACAAAATTCACGATGCGGCTGAAGGGAGGGTAAAAGAGAGCTTTTCTGGATTGGATTTCACGGTCGAAGAATCCTCTATAATCCTGGCGGGCGGCGTCGCAGATGACCTCGTGTTCCGGGTAAAACGTTTGTATCATCACCGTCCCGGAACTCCTGGCGCGTCCGCTGCGGCCGGCCACCTGCAGAAGTCTGGCGAAGGCCTTTTCCGACGCTCGGTAGTCCGGCAGATCGAGACTCATATCGGCGGAAAGAACGCCCACCAAGGTAACATCAGGCAAATCCAGTCCCTTGGTCACCATCTGCGTTCCGAGCAGGAGGCTGCTCTTGTGAGCGGCGAAATCCGCCAGGATTTGATAGGCTCGCTTGCGGCCGGAGGCGGAGTCGGAGTCCATGCGCACGACCGAGGCTTCAGGCAGCAGCCGGGGAATTACTTCCTCCACCTTCTGGGTGCCGACGCCCTGGTAGATGAATTCCGTCCCCTGGCAGTAACTGCATCGGTCATAATCCTTCAGCATGTGGCCACAGTAGTGGCAGGATAATCTTGCCCCGACCTTATGGTAAGTGAGATTGACCTCGCAGTTGGGACACTTGGGCGCCCGGCCGCATCCGCCGCACTTCAGCTGCGGAGAATGACCACGGCGATTCAGGTACAGAATTGCCTGTTCGCTCTTTGAGAGGCTTTCTTCGAGTCGTTTTTTGAGGGCGTAAGAGATGTAGGCCACGTCACCGCCGAGGCGATCCTTCTTCATGTCCACGATGTGGACTGTCGGAAGTTGGGACCCGCCCGGGCGCTGGGTCAGCTCAAGTAACTCGTACCGGCCCGATACGGCGTGGTGGTATGATTCCACCGAAGGTGAGGCCGAGCCGAGCACCACCGGAATGTCGTTCATTTTGGCCCGCATGATGGCGCTGTCCCGCCCCTGGAACCGGGGGGTCGGGTTATCCTGCTTGTAGGAGCCGTCGTGTTCCTCGTCGACGATTATCACGCCGAGCTCGGGCAGCGGTGCGAATACGGCCGAGCGCGGTCCCACCACGATGCGGTACCGACCCTCGCGTATGCCTCGCCAGCTTTCAAGGCGTTCCCTGGCTGTCATGGCTGAGTGCATGACCGCCACGCCTTCACCGAAATAGCCCCGAAAATAAGCCAGAGCCGTCGATGTCAACGCTATCTCCGGGGTCAGCACCAGCGCGGTCTTGCCGCGGTTAAGCACCTGTTCACACAGGTGACAGTAAACGAGCGTTTTACCGGAACCGGTTACGCCATGCAGCAGGTGCGCCCTGAACCCCCTGTCAAGCGCCTCTACCAGACCGGCGACCGCAACCTTTTGCTCGTCATTCAGAGTTATATTTCGCAGGTCGGTTCTGGGCTTGATGAAACTGAGCAGTCCCACCGGCTCCTGCGAATATACGGGTATCAGGACGCTGTTTTTTGACGCTTCTCTTATGTGGTGGTCGCTCCAGCCATCGGCTTTGAGTTCGGCACGGCTCCTGATGCCGTCGACCGGGTCCGGCCGGAACCGACGCCCGGCGAAGTGACCGGCCCAGGCGTCTTCGGGGCCGGCCTTGAAGCCCAGCATCTTTTTCCCGACCTCGGACCGCTTCTGAGGCCATCGTTCCACTATTGAGCCGGATGCCATAAGACGTTCGAGGACACCCCTATCGCACTCGTTGATCCTTGCCAGCGTCGCTTTCGAAACTCTCTTGCCCGGACGGTACAGTTTCCGCAGCGGTGCGGGAAGTTCGCCGCCCAACTGCTCGCTCCAGATCAATGCAGCCGCACGACGGCTTTTGTAGATCGGGGGCAGGGCGGCTGTCAGGCAGTCGGCCGGGTTGGCAAAATAATACCCGGCCATCCACTGACAGAAACCGAACAGTTCATCGGTAAAACAGCTGACCGTATCGATTGTCCGGATGATGTCTTTGATCTCGAGGTTTTCCGGGGGCCGGCCCGGACCAAGAAAGAAGCCCGCTTTTCGCATACGCCCGAAAGGGACGAGCACGCGTTGGCCGGGCCGGAGATCTTCGATGTTGTGGGGGATGCGATAGATGAAGGTCTTTTTAAGCGGTCCGCTAACTGCTACTGAGGCGAATCTGGGCATGGCAATAAATAAAGCGGCAGACCTGGCGACCTGCCGCTTGCTATGGGCCTTCGGCCGCTTATTTCTTCAGTTCATTATATTTCTGAGTCGCCTGTTGCTCTTTTTGAGTCATACCCTTCTCTTTGTACAGGCCGGCGAGACGGTCCCACGTTTCGGCGTCGTCGGGCTCGAGTTCAACTGTCCTCTCGTAGGCCGTGATGGCCTCATCGAAATCCTTGAGCCTTAAACTGAAATCGCCGTATGCCCGCCAGTACTCGGACCGGTCAGGTTCGAGCTCCGCAAGTTTCTTGAAGGCCCCGGCCGCTTCCGGGTACTTTTCCCGAAGACCGGTAATAGTGCCATACTGCTCCAGCGCGAGGACGTCGTCGGGATGAGCGTCGATCGTCCGCTTGTAATACACGGCAGACGAATCGAAAGCCTCGTTCCGCTTACCCGTCCAGAGAACTTTCTGCTCTTCGTTCCCGGCATCCTGGTAACTGCGCACCGAGTCCGAGGCGTCGCGGGCCACCTGGCCGAAATAC
>CP070777.1:632635-661533 GCA_020346225.1 Candidatus Zixiibacteriota bacterium
CAACGTAAGTATCGAGGTGGAGTTGATCACGCCGATCGCGATGGAGAAGGAGCTTCGCTTCGCCATCCGCGAGGGCGGCCGCACCGTCGGCGCCGGCGTCATCTCCGACATCATGGAGTAACTAAGGTAACACACTGATGGATGTTCAGAAAATCAGAATTAGGTTAAAGGCGTATGATCACTATGCGCTGGACAAGTCGACCAAGGAAATCGCCCGCACGGTGGTGCGGACGGGAGCCCGGATCGTCGGGCCGGTCCCGCTGCCGACCAAGCGAACCGTGTATACCGTCTTGCGTTCTCCTCACGTGGACAAGAAATCCCGTGAGCAGTTCGAGACGAGGGTTCATAAGCGCCTGATAGATATTTATGAATCCACGCCGCAGACGGTTGATGCGCTCATGAAACTGGATCTGCCGGCGGGCGTGGACGTGGAGATTAAAACCTGATAGGGCGTTGACAGCATGAAAGAGATTTTAGGCAAGAAACTCGGTATGACCCGCGTCTTCAATGAGGCCGGTGATTCCCTGCCCGTGACGGTTCTCCAGGCCGGGCCCTGTCCTGTAATCGACAAGAAGACGGTCGAGAAGGACGGCTACGCCGCCTATCAGATCGGCTTCGGCTCGCGCCGTTCCAAACTGGTCAGGAAACCCCTGGCCGGCCATTTTGCCCGGGCCAAGGTAGAACCGACCCGGTACCTCAAGGAGATTTCTTTCGACGAGGGTGAGCTGGAGATAGGTTCGCAGCTTACCGTGGCCGTCTTCAAAGAAGGCGAGCGCGTCGATGTCAGCGGTATCTCCCGCGGACTCGGCTTTGCCGGTGGCATGAAGCGTCACGGTTTCTCCGGGGCCAATAAGACCCACGGCCAGTCCGACCGGTGGCGGGCGCCGGGCTCCATCGGTCAGTCGTCATATCCCTCGCGTGTCTTCAAGGGGTTGCGCATGGCCGGTCGTATGGGTAATGAAAACGTGACTGTCGTGAATCTTGAGATTGTGCGGATAGTCGAAGAGGAAAACCTGATGTTTGTGAAGGGTTCCGTGCCCGGTTTTAAGGGCGCCGTGGTGAAAATTCGCTCCACGAATCGAGGCTGAGCGGGAAAGTGAAAATGAAAGTCAAGTTATACAACCAGGAAGCGGCCGAGGTCGGTACCGTTGAGCTGAAGCCGGAGGTCTTCGAGGTCGAGCCAAACGAGGCGCTGGTGCATCAGTATATCGTTACCTATCTGGCGCGGCAGCGTCAGGGCAACGCCAAGACGAAAGTGCGCCGCGAGGTGCGCGGCGGCGGACGCAAGCCCTATCGTCAGAAGGGAACCGGCCGGGCGCGCGCGGGCACCATTCGCTCGCCGCTTTGGCGCGGCGGCGGGACTGTCTTCGGCCCCAAAACACGGCTCTACGGCAACGCCATGCCCAAGCGAATGAAGAAAATGGCCATCCGATCCGTTCTGGCCGACAAGGCCCAGGCCGATCGTATCCGGGTGCTCGACCAGATTAATTTCGAGCAGGCCAAGACGAAAAGCATGCAAAGTCTGCTGCAGGTTTTTGAACTGGACGGCAAGAAATGCCTGATACTGGATGAAGGAACTAACGACAATTGCCGTCTGTCCTGCCGGAATCTGCAGATGATCATGTACTCGCGGGCGGCCCTGGCCAACGGCTATGACCTGCTCAATGCCGATTACGTGCTGATGACTAAAGCCGGGCTGGACAAAGTGCACGAGGTGTTCGGATGAGCAAGGATCCCCGTCAGATAATCAAGCTGCACCTGACCACGGAGCGCACAACGCGCCTGCGCGAGGAAAATAACGAGTACGTGTTCGAGGTGGACAAGAAAGCCAACAAGCACGAGATAAAACGGGCGGCCGAGAGTCTTTTCAAGGTGAAGGTCGAAGATGTCCGGACCATGGTCGTGGCCGGGAAGCTTCGGCGCATGGGTCGCAACGAGGGGAAAACCTCGACTTGGAAGAAAGCCGTCGTGCGGCTGAAAAAGGGCGAGGTAATCTCTATGTTCGAGAACGTATAGACAGGTTGGTATTGAGTTATGGCTATCAAGAAGTTTCGTCCCAAGACTCCATCGCTGCGTTTCAGAACGGTTCCGGCCTTTGATGAGATAACTTCCACCGTTCCGGAGAAATCGCTGCTGCGGCCGCTGAAAAAAAGCGGCGGGCGCAATAACAAGGGGCGCATTACGGCTTCTTCTCGCGGCGGCGGGCACAAGAGAAAATACCGCATTATCGATTTCAAGAGAAAGAAGCATAATATCCCGGCACGGGTGGCCTCGATTGAATACGACCCCAACCGCTCGGCGCGGATCGCTCTTCTGCACTACGCTGACGGTGAAAAGACATATATCCTGGCTCCGGTGGACTTGCAGGTTAACGATGTCCTGATGTCCGGTGAGTCGGCCGAGAATCGCATCGGTAACGCCATGCCGCTGTCGCAGATGCTGCTGGGAACCACCGTGCATAACGTCGAGTTGCGCCCGGGCAAGGGCGGGCAGATGGCCCGGTCGGCTGGCTCCTTCTGTCAGCTGGTGGCCAAGGAAGGCGGCAAGGCCATCCTCAAGATGCCGTCTGGGGAAGTGCGTACCGTCCCCGACAACTGCTATGCCACTATCGGTCAGGTCTCGAATCTCGACCACAAGAATATCGTCTGGGGCAAGGCCGGGGCCTCCCGCTGGCGCGGCATCCGGCCCACCGTTCGCGGTGTGGCCATGAACCCGGTGGATCATCCGATGGGCGGCGGTGAAGGCCGGTCGTCGGGCGGTCGCCACCCCTGCACGCCCTGGGGCAAACCGACCAAAGGGTACAAGACCAGAAGCAAACGTAAACCGACCGATCATATCGTTCAGGATCGGCGGCAGAAAATATAGGGACGGAGAATCATAAATGCCCAGATCGCTGAAAAAAGGACCTTTTGTCGATGAGAAGCTGCTTCAGAAGGTGCAGGTGCTCAACGACAGCGGCGACAAGAAGGTTGTTAAGACCTGGTCGCGTCGTTCGACTATTCTGCCGGAATTCGTCGGCCACACCTTCGCGGTCCACAACGGCAATAAGTTCATCCCGATATACATCACCGAGAACATGGTTGGTCACAAGCTGGGAGAGTTTGCCCCCACCCGCACTTTCCGCGGGCACGGAGGTAGAATGGCGGAACGCTCCTCCTCGGTGAAGGGAGGTTAATAGACGATGCTCGTTAAGGCAACTGCGCAACTTAGATATTTGAGCATTCCGCCTCGGAAAATGCGTCTGGTGGCTGGTGTGGTCAAGGGTCTGCCCGTCGAGAAGGCCCTGAACATCCTCAACTTCACGCCCAAGATCGCGGCGCGCCATCTCGCCAAGACCCTCAAGTCGGCCGCCGCCAACGCCTTGTCACGGGAAGGCACCGACCACCTGAGCCCGGAAGACCTGAAAATAAAGAAGATTATCGTGAATGCCGCACCGATGGCCAAGCGTATCCGTTTCCGGTCGATGGGACGGGTTTATCGGTACCGGAAGCGCTTCTGTCATCTTTTCGTGGAACTGGAAGGCCGGACCGACACGGTGGCCGAGAAGAAGGCGGCCGGACCGAAGGCGGCTCCGAAGAAAACCGCCGCCGGCAAAAAGAAAACCGCCAAAGCCAAAGCCGCGTCGAAGAAGGCCAAATCGACCGGCGCCAAAAAGAAGCCTGCCGCTTCCAAGGGCGCCAAAACTGCGAAAAAGACGACCGCTAAAAGAACCGCTAAGAAAACGACAGCCAAGCAAACCCCTAAAAAGGGGAAGAAGGAAAAATAGTCTGACTATTTAAGGAGTTACTCTTGGGACAGAAGACACATCCCATAGGTTTACGTCTCGGAATTACAAGAACGTGGAATAGCCGCTGGTTCGCGCCGGATCGCAACTTCTCGGATCTCATTTACGAGGATATGATGATCAAGCGCTATATCAACCAGCGTCTCGATAATGCCGGCATTGCCAACGTCTGTATCTCCCGGGCGCCGAAAAAGGTGACCGTCGACATCCACACGTCGCGCCCCGGCATCGTTATCGGCCGTAAAGGCGCCGAAGTGGATAAGCTGCGGGAGGAGCTGCAGCTTTTGACCAAGAAAGATATTCTTCTCAATATAGTCGAGGTGCGCAAGCCGGAACTCGATGCCCAGCTGGTAGCCGACTCCATCGCCCGTCAGCTCGAAGGTCGTGTCTCCTTCCGACGGGCCATGAAAAAGTCGCTGGCCGCCACGATGAAGATGGGTGCCACCGGCATCAAGATTCAGTGCGCCGGCCGCCTCGGCGGAGCCGAAATCGCCCGCACCGAGAAGTATCGCGAAGGCCGCGTCCCGCTCCACACTCTGCGCGCCGATATAGATTACGCCACCTCCACCGCCCGCACGACCTACGGGACTATCGGTGTCAAAGTATGGATCAGCCGCGGTGAAATAATGGAAACCGGCCAATTTTATGCCGAGGAAGAAACCCGGGCCGAGATGGAACCGGAAGCTCCGTCTGCGCGCTCGCGTCGTCCCCGCGGCGGTGACCGGGCGCGCAAGCGTCCTCGCGGCCGGATTCGGCGGAAGACCGGTGGGGCTATTGTGGCCGAGGATGAGGCGCCGCGCGGCCGGCGTCCGGAACGGCCGGCCCGCACCCAAGGCGACAAAAAGAGCCGTGAATCAGCACCCGCCGGCGCCCCCGGCGCGGAAAAAACCCCGGCGTCGAGCGACCGGCCCCCGAAGACCGCGGCCAGCCCGCGCAAAGTCTCCGGCGAGAAAAAGTCGTCCGATAAGCCCAAAGACGATACGAGCAAGTCATAGTCGGGAGAGATGATAGATGTTGATGCCGAAGAAAACGAAGTTCCGCAAAGCCCAGCGCGGTCGCATGAAAGGCAAAACCAAAGGCGGTTCGGCCGTCAATTTCGGTGAGTTCGGTTTGAAATCGCTGGATCCCTGCTGGCTCACCAACCGGCAGATTGAAGCCGCCCGTGTCGCTATGACGCGTTACATTAAACGCGGCGGCAAAATCTGGATTCGCGTCTTTCCCGACAAACCGGTCACCAAGAAGCCGGCCGAAACCCGCATGGGTAAGGGCAAAGGCGCCCCCGAATACTGGGTGGCTGTCGTTAAACCCGGACGGATCCTCTTCGAGATCGAAGGTGTGTCGACGGATATGGCCAAGGAGGCCCTCCGGCTGGCCGCCAACAAGCTGCCCATGAAGACCAAGTTTGTCACCAGGGGCGATACGGAAGGAGTTTAATCGAGGTGAAAATACAGGCTCTACGGGAATTGACGGCGGAAGAACTTCGACAAAGGCTGAGCGAACTGAATGATGAGTTCTTTAACCTGAATATGAGGCGGTCTCTGAAGTCGCTGGATAATCCGCTTCGCCTTCGGCAGGTCAGGCGTGAAATCGCCCGCATTAAAACGGTGCTCAATGAGGATAGTCAGGGTATTCGCAAGCTGGCCGAACAGCGTACCTCCATCCTGGGGGATGCCGGAAGCAGTAAGAGAGCGGACCGAGAGGCTGAGAAGTGATGGAGCGATAAATGACTGAAGTCAAACGGAAAAACGTGAGAAAAGTCCGTCAGGGAACGGTAGTCAGCGACAAAATGGATAAGAGCATCGTGGTGCGCGTCGACCGGACTATGCGCCACAGTCTCTACGAAAAAATCTTTCGCACCTTCTCGAAGCTCTATGCCCACGATGAGAAGAACGAAGCCAGGGTCGGTGATATCGTTCGCGTCATGGAGACGCGGCCGCTCTCCAAGAAAAAGCGCTGGCGGCTCGTGGAGATTGTCGAGAAAGCCAAGTAAGGATCTGTCAGGAAGGGTGTAGGATCGATGATTCAAGAGTATACCATGCTATCAGTGGCCGACAACTCCGGCGCTAAGAAAGTCATGTGCTTCCGCGTTCTCGGCGGGCGCAAGAAGTACGCCGGTATCGGGGATATTATTGTCGTGACGGTCAAGGAAGCCATTCCCGGCGGAACGGTTAAGAAATCGGAAGTGTGCAAGGCGGTCGTCGTCCGAACCAAGGCCAGCCAGAGACGCAAGGATGGTTCGGTCATTCGCTTTTCGGATAATGCCGCCGTTATCATAAACGAGCAAAACGAGCCTCGCGGTACCCGTATATTCGGTCCGGTTGCCCGGGAGCTGCGCGAAAAACAGTTCATGAAAATCATCTCGCTGGCGCCCGAGGTCATTTAGGTAAGGAAAGTGCTGCTATGAGAATAAGAAAAGGTGATACCGTTTACGTCCTCAGCGGCCAGTACAAAGGCAAGACCGGCAAGGTCCTGCATGTGGACACCAAGAAAGAAACGGCCGTGGTGGAAGGCATCAACATGAAGAAACGTCACCAGCGACCGACCCAGAAAAATCCCAAGGGCGGCATCCTTACCATCGAGGCCCCGATTCATCTGAGCAATATCGCCCTGTACAGCTCCACGCTGGGCGGCCCGACCAAAGTATGCTCGGCGACCATTCAGGATGCGGGTAAGTCGGTCAAGGTGAGAATTTGCCGCAAGACGGGTGAGCAGATTTAAGGATTGATTACGATGGCAACTCTTCAGGAAAGATATATAAAGGAAATCCAGCCGAAGCTGATGAAGGAGAACAAGTACTCCTCGGTGATGGAAATCCCACGGGTAAGCAAAGTTACCGTCAACATCGGCGTCGGCGAGGCGACCCAGAATCCCAAGCTCCTCGAGGCCGCCATGGCCGACCTGACCCAGATTACCGGTCGCAAACCGACCCTCACGCGGGCCAAGAAAGCTATCTCGAATTTCAAGCTGCGCAAGGGCAACCCTATCGGCTGCGCCGTGACCCTCCGGCGAAAAACCATGTATGAGTTCCTCGACCGCCTCATCAATATCGCCATCCCCAGGATCAGGGATTTCCGGGGAGTCAGCCCCAAGGCGTTTGACGGGCGCGGCAACTACAATTTGGGACTGAAAGAACAATTGATATTTCCGGAAATAGATTACGATAAAGTCGAGAAAATTCGCGGCATGAACATCACTATCGTTACGACGGCCAAGACTGACGAGGAGGCTCGCCAGCTCCTGACCGAAATGGGCATGCCTTTCCGCAGGTAGGAGACTGATGGCAAAAAAGTGTTTGATGGAGAAACAGAAGCGCCGACCGCGATTCGCCGTGCGCAGCTATAACCGCTGCCGCCGGTGCGGTCGCCCCCGGGCCTATATGCGAAGGTTCGGTCTGTGTCGAATCTGTTTCAGAGAAATGGCTCTCGCCGGCGAAATTCCCGGTGTTGTTAAGGCGAGCTGGTAACCCGCAGATTGTTGGAGTAAACTCGATATGAGTATGACTGACCCTGTGTCTGATTTGATGACGAGGATTAGAAACGCTTCCAAAGCGAAGAAGAACGCTGTCGATATTCCAGCCTCGAATTTGAAGCGGGAAATCATTCGTATCCTGACGGAACACAAGTACCTCCGGGATATGGTGGAACTGCCTGACAACAAGCAGGGCATCCTGCGCGTATATATCCGCTACACCCGTGATGACCGCCCCGTTCTCAAGGGTCTCCAGCGCGTTTCCCGTCCCGGCCTGAGAAAATATTTTGACGCCGAACAGGTTCGTCTCTCCACGCACAATGTGCGCGGTATGATGATCGTCTCCACCTCGCAGGGCGTCATGACTAACTTTGACGCGGCCAAGCGGGGCATTGGCGGCGAAGCTATCTGCCGGTGCTGGTAAAGGAAGGATTGGTAATGTCGCGTGTAGGTAAAAGTCCCATCCCGATTCCGGACAAGACCAAAGTCGAGATTCAGAAGTCTCTGGTCACGGTTACCGGACCGAAGGGCAGCCTGAGTCATGAGATACACCCGGATATCACGGCCGCGCTTGAGGACAATCAGGTGGTCGTCAACCGGCCTTCCGACGCCAAGCGCCACCGCGCTCTTCACGGCCTGACCCGGGCGCTCATCAACAACATGGTCGTGGGCGTAACCGAGGGCTACAAACGCGAGCTTCAGGTCATCGGGGTGGGTTACCGCCTGGAGATGAGAGGCAAGAACCTAATACTGTATCTGGGCTACTCGCATCCCATCTTCTTCGCCCCGCCCGATGGTGTCACGGTTACGGCGCTGCCCAAAGAGAGCAAGATTGTGATTGAAGGCATAGATAAACAGCTGGTCGGTCAGGTCGCTGCCAAGATTCGCTCTTTCCGCCGGCCCGAGCCTTACAAAGGCAAAGGCATTAGATATGTCGGGGAGCACGTCCGCAGCAAGGCCGGTAAGACCGCCGGTGCTTAAACATGTGGTTTTGAATTATGGCTGACGCAAATATCATCAAGATGAAAAAAGCGCAACGTCGCCGCAAGCGCGTCCGCAAAAGCATCGTCGGCACGCCCGACTGTCCCCGGCTCACCGTGGCCAAGTCGCTCAAGAACGTCTTTGCCCAGATTATTGACGATGTGAATCATGTTACCCTGGCGGCGGTGGCGACCAACTCCAAGGTGATCGCTAAAGAGCTGAAAGACGATATGACCAAGACGCAGAAAGCCCGCCAGGCGGGATTGGCGCTGGCGCGTCTGGCCAAAGAGAAGGGTGTCGAACGGGTCGTTTTCGACCGCAACGTCTCCCGCTATCACGGCCGCGTTAAAGCGGTGGCCGAAGGCGCCCGCGAAGGCGGTCTCAAATTCTGATAACAGGTGTCGTTTAGAATAAGAAGAGGTTTAGGTGGCAAGATTCGATGTTGAAAGTCTGGAGTTCGAAGAGCGCGTAATTAACGTTAATCGCGTGGCCAAGGTGGTCAAGGGCGGGCGCCGGTTCAGTTTTACCGCCCTCGTTGCGGTCGGCGACAAGCGCAACCGCGTCGGGGTCGGTCACGGCAAAGCCTCGGAAGTCTCCGAGGCCATCCGCAAGGCGACCGAAAGCGCCAAAAAGGAAATGACCAACATAAATCTGGTCAAAGGTACCATTCCCCACCGTATCGACGGTCAGTTCGGCGCCACCACCGTCGTCATGCGTCCGGCTTCGCCGGGTACGGGAGTTATCGCCGGCGGCGCCGTGCGCACCATTCTCGAGTCGGCCGGGGTACAGGATATCCTGACCAAGGTTCTCGGCAGCCGCAATCCCAATAATGTCGTCAAGGCGACTATGAACGGGCTTCTGGAGCTGAGAACGCGCGACCAGGATGAACAGGCGCGCCAGAAAGCGTGAAGGCCGGTAGGTGGTATAGACTATGGCAAAGCTCAAAATAACACAGGTTAGAAGTACCATTGACCGCAAACAGCCGCAGAAGCGAACGATCGCAGCTCTCGGTCTGGGGAAAATCCGCCGGACGGTGGTTCACGAAGATACCCCCCAGATCCGCGGCATGATCCGGGCGGTGGCGCATCTGGTTGAAGTGGAAGAGATAGATTAAGAGCATAAAGAAGGCACAATAGATGGATCTTCATTCTTTAAAACCGGCAGAAGGCTCGAAGAAGCGCCGGCGGCGCGTGGGGCGGGGCCCCGGCAGCGGCCTGGGCAAAACATCCGGACGCGGCCATAAGGGCGCCGGTCAGCGAAGCGGTTTCAGCAAGAAACCCGGGCGCGAAGGCGGCCAGATGCCGTTGCACCGACGGCTGCCCAAGCGCGGTTTCACCAATGTCTTCAAAAAAGAATTCCAGGTGGTCAATGTCGCCGATTTGAGTCGTATCGAACCCGGCGAAGTGACCAGTGAAACGCTCAAGAAGGTCGGGCTTATCAAGAAAGTCAATGTTCCCGTGAAGCTTTTGGGGGGCGGGAATGTCGAGAAAGCATATAGCGTCAAGGCACAGGCCTTTTCCAAAACGGCCAGGGAGAAAATCGAAGCGGCGGGCGGAAAAGTCGAGGTGATCTAGTGCTGGATACTTTCAAATCGATTTTCAAAGTTGAAGAGTTGCGCAAGAGGATATTCTTTACCTGTGCCATCCTCGTGGTCTACCGCGTCGGCGGTCACATCCCCACCCCGGGCGTGGACGGTTCCATCCTGGCGGCCGCCCTGTCGCAGAACTCCATCTTCGGTCTGCTCGATCTGTTCGCCGGAGGAGCCTTCGCCAAGGCAACCATATTCGCCCTCGGTATCATGCCCTACATCTCGGCCTCGATTATGCTGCAGCTGTTGGGCGCCGTCGTGCCCTTTCTGCAAAGGCTTCAGAGAGAGGGCGAGGAAGGTCGACGCAAGATCACCCAGTACACCCGGTACCTGACCGTGCTCATCGCCGCTCTGCAGGGCTGGGGAACGGCGGGATTCCTGACAACCATCAACCTCAACGGCATGCCGGCCGTACACATGGACTCGGCCGGTTTCATACCGCTGACCGTGCTCACTTTCACCTGCGGCTGTATTTTCATCATGTGGCTCGGCGAGCAGATTACCGAACGTGGTATCGGTAACGGTATCTCCCTTATTATTTTTATCGGGATCATCGCCCGCTTCCCCGAAGCCGTCTGGGAAGAAGTCCGGGCGCTCTGGTTCGGAACCCGCTCTTTCTTCTGGGAAGTGGTCATGGTGGGCATGATGGTCGCCGTGGTGGCCGCCATCATCCTGGTGACGCGGGCCCAGCGAAAGGTCCCGGTGCAGTATCCCCGCCGGGTGGTCGGACGCAAGGTGTTCGGGGGCGCCGCCACGCACCTGCCGTTGTCGGTCAACTCCGCCGGCGTCATTCCCATCATTTTCGCTCAGTCGATCATGTTCTTGCCGTCGACTCTGGCGCAGTTGTTCCCCAATACCGACTGGGTTCAGAATATGGTGGCTATCTGGCTGGCCCCGGGCGAGTTCTGGTACTCGCTCATCTACGGTTTGATCATTATATTCTTCGGCTACTTCTATACCGCCATCGTGTTCAACCCGATGGAAATCGCCGACAACATGCGACGCAACGGCGGTTACATCCCCGGCATTCGCCCCGGCCGCAACACTTCCGAATACATCGAGAGGATCCTCACCCGCATCACCCTGCCGGGTGCCATCTTCTTTGCCATGATAGCTATTCTGCCCTGGGTGCTGATATCCCAGGCCAATGTCAACTTCTTCTTCGGCGGCACCGGCCTGCTGATTGTCGTCGGTGTGGCGCTCGATACACTTCAGCAGATCGAGTCGCACCTGCTGATGCGGCACTACGACGGCTTTATGAAAAAAGGTCGAATTCGCGGGAGGTCGATGTAGCTGTGAATCTCGTCTTCTTGGGCCCTCCCGGCTCCGGCAAGGGAACGCAGGCGGTTAGACTGGCCGAGAAACTGAGCCTGGTGCATCTGTCTACGGGCGACGTCCTGCGTGATGCCGTCAAGCGCGGCACCGAGCTGGGGAAGAAGGCCGAAGGCTTCATGTCGCGCGGTGAGCTGGTCCCCGACGCCGTCCTGATCGACCTCATCGAAAACCTGCTCACGACCGGCAAGCTTAACGGTGGATTCATACTCGATGGTTTTCCGAGAACCGTTCCGCAGGCGACCGGACTTAAACAAATGCTTGATAACAATGCCATAAGATTAGACAAGGCAGTACTTTTCGATGTAGGCGACCAAGAGATTATTAAGCGTCTCTCGGGCCGCTGGTTCTGCCCGAAATGCAACGCCGGCTACAATTATCCGGCCAAACTGCCCCGGGTCGAAGGTCGCTGCGACAACGATGACGCCGAGCTGCAGAGGCGCCCCGACGACGAAGAGGCGGTCGTGAAAAACCGTCTTGAGGTCTATCGAAAACAGACCAGGCCCATTGAGGAATTTTATCGCGGTGAATCGATTCTGACCTCGATTGAAGGTCAGAGGTCACCGGACGAAGTCTTTCAGAGTCTGTTGGATGAGGTGGGCGGTTAGTGACTGAGATCATACAAAAATCGAGGGACGATATTGAGATTATGCGCCAGGCCGGACGCATCGTGGCCCATACCCTGGCCATGGTTGAGGCGAATGTCCGGCCCGGTATTACCACCGGCGAACTGAACGATATGGTTGACACTTTTATCCGGGAAAGGAACGCCATTCCGGCTTTTAAAGATTATCAGGGTTACCCGGCGTCGGCCTGTATCTCTATCGATGAAGAAGTGGTCCACGGTATTCCCGGAAAGCGGGCGCTGCAGGAAGGGCAGATTGTTTCAGTTGACGTCGGTGCCATATACGACGGTTTCTATGGTGATGCCGCCGCGACCTTCGCCGTCGGGAAAGTGTCCGCGGAAAAAGCCCGGCTGATGGACGTGACACGAAGCTGCCTTCAGGCCGGTATCGACAAGGTCCGCACCGGCAACAAGCTGGGTCAGATATCGGCCGCCGTGCAAGGTCTTGCCGAGCGCGAGGGTTTCTCGGTGGTGCGCCAGCTGGTCGGTCACGGCATCGGACGGAAAATGCACGAGGAACCCCAGGTGCCGAACTACGGTTTCCCCGATGACGGTCCGGTGCTGGAGACGGGCGTGGTTCTGGCCATCGAACCGATGATCAATATGGGGGCGTATGAAGTGAAGACCATGCCCGATGGATGGACCTTTGTCACCGTTGATGGCCTGCCGTCGGCCCATTTCGAACATACCGTTGCCGTTACCGACGACGGACCGGATATACTGACGTTACTGTAAGGAAAGTATGGCTAAAGAGGAAACCATACAGGTTGAAGGGAAGGTCATTGAAACGTTGCCCAACGCCATGTTCAGGGTTGAGCTCGACAATGGCCATGTTGTCCTGGCCCACATATCCGGCAAGATGCGGATGCACTTCATCAAGATTCTGCCGGGTGACAAGGTGACGCTGGAGCTGTCGCCGTACGATTTGAGCCGGGGACGCATAACCTATCGCTATAAATGACGCGAAGATGGGATGGATGTTATGAAAGTCGGATCAGCTGTCAAGAAACGTTGCGAGCACTGCAAGATAATCAAACGCAAAGGCGTGCTCCGGGTCATCTGCTCCAAGAACCCGAATCACAAGCAGCGCCAGGGTTAGTAAACGAGTATTTGTTAGATAAAGGAGTTACAATTGGCACGCATTGCCGGTGTTGACTTGCCCAAAGAAAAGAGAATCGAAGTTGGCCTGACATATATCTTCGGTATCGGTCCCTATCGCTCCCGGCAGATTCTTGATAAGACCGGTATCAACCCTGACACGCGGGTCAACAAGCTGACGGATGAAGACGTGGCCAAGTTGCGCGGTGTCATTGAGAACGATTACGCCGTCGAGGGTACCCTGCGCGGTGAGATCTCGATGAACATCAAGCGACTCATGGACATTGGCTCCTACCGCGGCCTGCGCCACCGCCGCGGCTTACCCGTGCGCGGGCAACGCACCAAGACCAATGCCCGAACCCGAAAGGGGCCGCGCCGCCAGGTGGGCGGCCTGAAAAAGAAGCCCCCGGGCAAGAAATAAACTATTCGGAACAGTTGAGGTGTAGATTTGGCTGAACCCAAAAAGAAAACACGGGCCAAGAAAAAAGCCCGCAAGGTTGAAACCAACGGCATCGTCCATGTGAAGGCCAGTTTCAACAACACCATCATTACCATAACGGACACCGCCGGAAGAACCATATCGTGGGGAACGGCCGGCAAGCAGGGTTTCAAGGGCTCCAAGAAATCGACCCCCTTCGCCGCCCAGCAGGCGGCCTCGACCGCGGCCAGGGAGGCCATGGACATGGGCCTGCGAAAAGTCGAAGTCTGGGTCAAGGGACCCGGCTCCGGGCGGGAAGCCGCCATCCGATCGCTTTCCGCGGCCGGACTTGAAATAACCGTTATTAAGGACGTCACGCCCATTCCGCATAACGGGTGCCGCCCGCCTAAACGTCGGCGGGTATGACCGAGAAGTTACCGTTTTGATGAATATAAGGAGAATGAATGGCTCGATATCGTGACGCTAACTGCAAGCTGTGTCGTCGGGAAAGCGAGAAGCTCTTTCTCAAGGGTAGCCGATGCTACTCCGAAAAGTGCGCGCTGGAACGACGTCAGTATGCCCCCGGCCAGCACGGTCAGCGTATGCGCCGCAAAGTGTCCAACTATGGTTTGCAGCTGCGTGAGAAACAGAAAATACGCCGTACCTACGGTCTGCTGGAAAGTCAGTTTCACAATTACTTCAAAAAGGCCGACCGCAAAACGGGTATCACCGGCGAAAACCTGATTCAGATGCTGGAAACCCGGCTCGACAATCTGGTCTACCGTCTCGGCTTTGCGCCTTCGCGCAAGGCCGCCCGTCAGCTGGTAAGACACCGCCACGTCATGGTCGGCGGGCGTATCGTTGATATCCCTTCTTACCAGGTGCGGCCTAACGAGGTCATTCGTATAAAAGAGAAGTCAAAGAACCTTGACCTGGTTCATGCGGCGCTGAAGGAGGTCGGTCGTGGAGAGGACCTGGCCTGGCTTCGGCTTAACAAAGCGGCGCTTGAGGGCGAACTATTGGAAGTCCCCAAGCGCGCCGACATACCCATGACGGCCAATGAACAATTGGTTGTGGAGCTATATTCTAAGTAAATCCCTCTGGGAGGTTTATTGAGTTATGAAATGGAAGCCGTTAACCATGCCCAAAGAGGTCGTCAGCGACCAGTCTTCGGCAACCGATAGTTATTCTCGATTCATCGTTGAACCCCTCGAAAGAGGTTTCGGGACTACCCTGGGGAACAGCCTCCGCCGCGTGCTCCTCTCTTCGATTCAGGGCGCGGCGGTCGTTTCCATGCGCATCAAAGGCTGCCTGCACGAGTTCTCGACCATGCCCGGTATCTACGAGGACGTGGCCAACATTGTCCTCAATGTCAAGAGCCTCCGGGTACGCATGCATGCCGACGAGATGCGCACTCTCTCGCTGAAAGCCGGCAGCAAGGGGAAAGTCACCGCCGCTATGTTCGAAGGGACCCCCGATATCGAGATCCTCAACCCGGACCAGAATATCTGCGAACTGACCGACGACATCGATTTGGAGCTGGAGGTGGATATCGATTCCGGCCGCAGCTACGTGGTGGCCGAACAGAACAAGCGGCCCGACGCTCCCGCCGGAACGATCTTCGTGGACGCCCTGTTTTCGCCGGTGGTCAAGGTCTCCTATACCGTCGAGAACACCCGCGTGGGGCAGAAAACCGACTATGACCGCCTGATTCTCGAAATCACGACCGACGGTTCCATCACGCCCGAAGACGCCCTCAGCTTCGCGGCCAAACTCCTCAAGGACTACGTGCAGCTCTTTATTCATCTGGATGAGGAGATTATGGTGGAAGAAGAGCCTGAGGAAGACGAGGAGGTCGTTCGGGTGCGTAACCTCCTCAATATGCGCGTCGATGAGTTGGAGCTGTCCGTGCGTTCATCGAACTGTCTGCGCGCGGCCAACATCCAGACCATCAAGGACCTGGTCACCAAGACCGAAAGCGAAATGCTCAAGTACCGCAACTTCGGCCGAAAGTCCCTTAACGAAATCAACTCCATCCTCGAGGAGATGGATTTATCCTTCGGTATGGATATCTCCCGCTTCCTCGAAACGGAGAAGAAATAAACGAGACTTGCTATGGGACACAGAGATAAAGTCAAGAAGCTGGGGCGGACAAAATCACACCGGGAAGCCATGCTCGCCAATATGGCCATGTCGCTGTTCACTCATCGCGTGATCAAGACGACCGATGCCAAGGCCAAGGCGCTGAAGCCTCTGGTGGACCGCCTGATTGCCACCGCCAAGCAAGACACGCTGCACGCCAAGCGGATGGTGGCGCGCACCGTTAAGAACAAGCGCGTCTTCCGCAAACTGTTCGGCGAAATCGCCCCTCAGTTCGCCGAGCGTGATTCCGGGTTCTCACGGGTTATCAAGCTGGGCGTCCGTCGCGGCGACGGCGCGGCCCTGTCGGTGGTTGAACTGCTCGTCGAGAGACCTCCCGAGAAGGAGGAAGCCAAGGCGAAAAAGGAAAAGAAGGACGCCAAAACCGCTGCCGGCCGGCCCCGGGTGACCGCCGGTCCCAAAGGAACCAAGGCATCCAAGAGGTTCTCCAAGAAGACCCAGGCCAGAAAGAAAGGCGGCGGCAAGCAGAAAACAGCCCAGCGGACCAAAAACAAGTAAGTACATTTCTTCCAAGCCGGTACGAGAGCCCGCCGTTGCCGCGGGCTCTCTCTTTTTCGGCCGGTCGGCGGGGCGGTGACGCGGCCCATAAATCCGGCGCCGGCGGCCTCATAAAGCTTGCCATCCCGCCGCCCGTTTGTTATATACTCCCAGTAGATCCGGCATCAACCAACACTTGAAAATGACATGTTTATCATCCAGTCAATCAATGGCAAACAATCCGTTTAAAGTAAGATCAACAATAGCCGAGGTAACATGAACGAGGTAGAACCTAAGAAAAAGGGAATGTCCAAAGGGTGCCTGATTGCCCTTATCATCGGCATTGTCTTTGTCGTGCTGGTCATTGCGGCCGCGCTGACGTGTTATCTGAAGCGCGAAGATGTGGCGAAGTTCGGAGCGAGCACCGTGCTCACCAGCATCAAAACCATGGTCGCCGACCAGGGCACGCCGGGTGTCGATACTGTCCGTTTTAACGCGGTGGTGGACAACTTCATGGAGAAGCTCGATGCCGAGCCGCTCGACGGAGAAAGGTTCAGCGAATTCTTTACCGAGATTCAGCCCGTACCATCGGATGGTGCTGTTGACTCTCTGGAAGCTCAGATGGTTCTCGAAGCGATGTTCAATTACTATCCTGAGCTGAAAGATCTTTACCCGGTAGAAGAGGTACCCGACACGGCCGCAGCCGCCGAGTCATTCTAATCGGCGGGCCGGTCTGCTCCTGACGCCGGCGGAAGCGAGGTGAATCCGTCTATGCCGACCGTGACGGCGGTAATCGCCGCCTACCTGCTGGGTTCCGTCCCCTTTGCGCTCGTGGTCAGTCGGCTCTTCGGTGTTGGGGACATCAGAAAAGCGGGCTCCGGTAACCTCGGAGCCACCAATGTGTGGCGCGTCGCCGGGTTTAAAGCCGCCCTCTGGGTGTTCATCGGTGATATCGGTAAAGGTGTGGCGGCCGTGCTGCTGGGCCGCTACTGTCTGGCCGCTTACGGCAGTTGGATGCTTCCGGCTGAACTTCTTCCCGTCGTTTGCGGTGCGGCCGCGGTCGCCGGACATGTCTTTCCGGTATATCTCGGCTTCAGAGGGGGCAAGGGTGTGAATACGGCGCTGGGAGCCATGCTCGTCCTGTTGCCGGTCGAAACGCTCATAAGTTTCGGGGTATTTGTGTTGGTGGTTCTGCTGTTTCGCTATGTTTCCCTGGGCTCGGTCACGGCGGCATTGAGTTTCTTTGTCGTTGTCGCCGTGGAAAGATTTGTCCTGAAAACCGAGATCGCCGCCTTTTATGTATACCTCGCCGCCGCTGTGGCGTTGCTCATTGTGGTCACTCATCGTCAGAATATCAGGCGCCTGCTGAGCGGTACCGAGAGCCGGTTTTCTCTTTCCTCCAGATTGAAACGGGAGGGCGACAATGGCTGAGAGAATAGCCGTACTCGGGGCCGGCTCCTGGGGCCTGGCTGTCGCCGCGCTGCTTGACCGCAACGGGGCCGATGTTCGGTTGTGGGAATTCAACCGCCCGGATTACGAGAAGCTGGTGGAACTGCGCTGCCACCCGGACAAGCTGAAGCAACTGACGCTGGCCGATTCCATCGATATCACCAATGATATCGAATATGCCGTCGAGGACGCCGCATGGCTGGTTCTGGCGGTGCCGTCACAGTATCTTCGTTCGGCCCTGGCCCGGCTGAGCGGTCGCGACTTTGCCGGCGTGCGCCTCGTCAACCTGGCCAAGGGCATCGAAACTTCCACTCTCATGCGCATGTCGGAGGTCGTCACTGAGCAGCTCGGCGTCGATCTGGAAGCCGTGTCCACCCTTTCCGGGCCGTCCCACGCCGAGGAGGTGGCCGCTGATCTGCCCACGGCGGTGGTTGCCGCCGGCCCCTCGCTGAAGTTGATCGCCGACGTGCAGCGAATCTTCAGCGACCGCACCTTTCGCGTCTATGCCAGCGACGACCTGCTCGGCGTGGAGCTGGGAGGCTCCCTCAAGAACATCATCGCCATCGCCGCCGGAATCACGGCCGGTCTCGGGCTGGGCGACAACACCATGGGGGCGCTGCTGACGCGAGGTCTGGCCGAAATCACCCGGCTCGGTGTGACTATGGGGGCCCAGCCCCGGACCTTCGCCGGCCTGTCCGGAGTCGGCGATCTTATCACCACCTGTTCGTCAAAGCACAGTCGTAACCGGTACGTGGGGGAGAAGATCGGACGCGGTGAGAAACTCGCCGATATCCTGGCCGGCATGACCATGGTGGCCGAGGGCGTCGAAACCGCCCGGTCCGGCCACGCCCTGGCCCGCAAGTATGGCGTCGAGATGCCCATAACCAACGAAGTCTATGAAGTTCTGTTTAATAACAAGCCGCCGGCGGAAGCGGTGGGCGATCTGATGGGGAGGACCCTGAAAGCGGAAATTTGGCAGTGAAGAAACCATAAAGCGGGATTATACTATGACGAGAAGTAAACCGGGCGAGAAACTCTATTACTCCATTAGTGAGGTTTCCAGGATAACCGGTCTAAAACCCTATGTCCTCAGGTACTGGGAAAAGGAGTTCGAATTGCTTCGCCCGAAGAAGAACCGGGGCGGCAACCGGACCTATACCCAGAAGGACATCGAGATTATCAACCGCATCAGCTACTTGCGGAAAAAGGAAAAGCTCACCATTGAAGGTACCCGCAAGAAACTCATGATGAAAAAGCAGGGCGAAGGGAAGAAAGTGGTCGCCTCTTCGGCCAGGACCAGGACCCTGATCGGCCAGATAAGGAAAGACGTTCTCGACCTTCTTGAAGATTTCTCTTGAACTTTGACCTGTTTTCGATACCTTTATGCTTGCATAAGCTGATACTGACAGCATAAGTCGAACCTGGTTTGCGTCGGAGCGTAGCGCAGTCTGGTTAGCGCACTCGCTTGGGGTGCGAGAGGTCGGCCGTTCAAATCGGCTCGCTCCGACCATTTTTTTCTCTTTTCCCCGATTCCCTGAAACCAATCACCGCCCGGCGCTTATAATAGTTGACACACGAGTTCTGGCTTCGTGCCTTACATCTGAATGGACAGATGCCGCCGGGCTCCAGCGACAGGGTTGGAGCCTGATGCTGCATCTACGGCTGTTTTTCGCGGTTTGTGTTCAGGGTACGATATGGCTTCCCCGCTGGCCCCATACTCCGCACTGGTTCTGGTCCCGGCTTATAATGCCGCCCGGCACCTGCCGGAACTTATTTCCCGCCTGCGCCAGTGTGTTTGTGACGACAACCTCCTCTTCGTAAACGACGGCTCCACCGACAACAGCCTTCAGATACTCCGTGAGCACGGCGTCACGCACCTCAGCTTTCCTGAAAACCGGGGCAAAGGGGCGGCCCTGATGGCCGGGTTCGAATATGCCATCAAGGCCGGCTACCGTTCGGTGCTGACCATCGATGCCGATCTGCAGCACCTGCCCGAGGAACTCTACCGGTTTTACGCTCTTGACAACGGCCGGCGGCTGATTATCGGCACTCGCCGGATGGACCTGCGCATCATGCCGTTTGACCGGTGGCTCACCAACAATCTCACCTCCCTGATCATCTCCGTTTTCTCGACCCGGCGCGTCCGCGACAGCCAGTCCGGTTTCCGCCTGATACCCACCGCGGTGCTGCGAGCCGTGCGCCTCAAAACGGTCAACTATGATTTCGAATCGGAAATGCTTTTCAAAGCCGGCGCCCTGGGCTGCACTGTCGCCGAGGTGCCGATTACCACCGTCTACGAGGATTCCACGTCCTACATAAACCCCCTGATAGACACCGGTCGTTTCATCAGGCAGATCTGGAAGCGCATCTGGGCCTGACACCTGAGGTCGCGGCAAGGCAACCGCCGTACAACTATCGCTTGCCCGGCCGCCGCGAATCGGTTACTATGTCTGCACTATCTTGACGCTATAAGGTTGCAGATTCATGGCCAGGAAAAGAATTCTTCTCACCAACGACGATGGGTACTTCTCAGACGGTATAACGGCGGCCTTCAAGACCCTCAAGAAGAGCTACGATGTTTATATCGTGGCCCCGGACCGGGAGCAGTCGGCCAGCTCTCACTCACTGACTCTGAACCGTCCCCTGCGGGTGCACAAGGTGGACGGATGCCGCTATACCACCGACGGGACCCCCACCGATTGCGTCATGCTGGCCATTCATATGCTGTTTAAGAAAAAACGACCGGACATGATCATTTCCGGCATCAACCACGGTGCCAATATGGGCGATGACGTGACCTACTCGGGAACGGTGGCGGCGGCCATCGAGGGTTCTATCCTCGGCATACCGTCCATGGCGGTTTCCATGGCCAACTACGAGCTCGGCACCCCCATGGTCCGGGCGGCCGATTTCCTGGCCCGGCTGGTCAAATCGGTCGGCAAAATGGATCTCGACCCCTCGACTTTTCTGAATGTCAATCTACCTCTCGATAACGGCCGGCCCTATCGCAATCATGAGTTCACCGAACTGGGCTCGCGGCACTACAAAGACATTGTGATAAACAAGACCGACCCGCGCGGGAAACCTTATTACTGGATCGGCGGCCGTGCCAAGTGGAAGACCACCCGCGGCTCCGACTTCGAGGCCGTTAAGCGAGGCGTCGTGTCCATCTCTCCTCTCAAAGTTAACTTTACCGACACTGCTTCCCTTCGCAAATTGTCCGACCTGAACCTCGGCCTGTGACCCGGCGGGTCGACTCGACGGCTAATTACAAACAAGTTGACAACGGCCGAAAATGGTGTATCATAAGGAGTTCTCAACTACTGTTCTATCGGGGCGTGGCGCAGGTTGGTAGCGCGCTTGGTTCGGGACTAAGAGGTCGCTGGTTCAAATCCAGTCGCCCCGATTTACTCTTAGATGTTGGGCGGCCTTACGCAAAAGACAGCTTAGATATTTCATCAGGTGGGGGGTAAGAGAGGGTTCTTACCATGAGACCTAACCGGAAACCGGTTATTGGGGTAGTTGGGGCTGGCAAGTGTTCAGGGAAACTGAAGGAAATGGCGGCAGAGGTCGGGCGATACGTTGCCGAAAACGGGGGCGTGATTGTGTGCGGCGGGCTTGGAGGCATTATGGAGGGAGCGGCCAGGGGCGCCAGGGAGGCCGGAGGAGTTACTATCGGAATCATCCCTTCGGACAACCCCGGTGACGCCAACGAATACATCGACCATGTAATACCGACCGGGCTCGGCGAAGCGCGTAACATCCTGGTCGTGCGAACCGCCGATGTCGTCGTCGCCTTTCCAGGGAAATACGGCACGCTGTCCGAAATGGCGTTCACCCTGCAGGCGGGCAAACCGCTTATCTCGGTCAACGCCTGGAAGCTGGGTGACGGCATCACACAGGCCGAAACCCCGCAGGAAGCAGCCAAATTGGCTATGGAGTTGGCGGGAGGAAAATGATGAGTTCGGTTGCGGCCGAACTTAACATCCGTGGTATCGTTCAGGGTGTCGGCTTCCGCTACTTCTGTTATCGCAGGGCGCTCGAACTAAATCTGTCAGGGTGGGCAAGGAATAATCCCGACGGTTCGGTTTCGGCTCATGTCGAGGGGGCGCGCGGCGATATCGAAGCCTACATTGCAGACTTGAAGGTCGGGCCGCGGTCGGCCTCCGTGCAGGACGTCCGGGTTCAGTGGGCCGATTTCACCGGTCGCTATGACCGGTTCGACATCACCGTCTAAGACAATATGCATGATCTGAAGAAGTACATTCGTAATGTCACCGACTTCCCCAGGCCGGGGATAAACTTCTTCGATATTACGCCGCTCCTTCTGGACCCGGCCGGTTTTCAGGCCGCGCTGGAGGCGATGGAGCGCTTCGTCAGCTCCAAAAATCCAACCAAGCTGCTTTCGATTGAATCTCGTGGCTTCGTCTTCGGGGCCGCTTTGGCCGACCGCCTCAAAATCGGCCTGATTCCGGCCCGCAAACCGGGCAAACTGCCGTACAAAACCGTCTCCGAAGAGTACGACCTCGAGTACGGCACCGACAGCCTCGAAATCCATTCCGATGCGGTGGGCGACGGCGACCGCGTCGTGGTCGTCGACGACCTCATCGCCACCGGGGGAACCCTCAGGGCGGTTTGCCGCATGGTGGAACGGCTCGGCGGCGAGGTGGTCGGTATATCGGTCGTCATCGACCTCGCCTTTCTCCCGTGGCGCGAGAAGCTGTCCGGCTACGATGTCAACTGCCTGGTATCGTACGATTCAGAGTGACCGCCAAACTGAACTTGCCTTTTGAACCCATCTTCGTTAATATCCACTGTCTGTTGGGCTATTTATCAGCCTGAGGCTGCCCCCGTAGCTCAGTAGGATAGAGCATCGGTTTCCTAAACCGCAGGTCGCAGGTTCGACTCCTGCCGGGGGTACCAGCTATACTGGCCACAGCCTCCCTTGCTCTGCCGCTAACTCCGTTGAGCATGCATGGACCTTTATGGCAAGGTGCCCGCCGCTGGCGTCTATTAATACCACTGCGGCAAGGTGTTTATTGCTTGACACCTAGTTGAAGGTTGCCCTAGTTATAGAGGACTCTTAATTCGGGGGGTTTCTCCAAAGGGCCCACTTCTAAGAATGCACACGTCAGGGGAGGACTTCTTATTTGCCAAGCTCATTTGTCTCAAAGGCACTTGTATGCAGTCCTAAGATATTTGTCGGTGTCGCAGGTGACCTGTATGTTGCTTCTGGACTGTTCAATAAGAGATACCAGTGAGGGGGTCTTAGTGAGATTCCGCGTGGCGGGTGCTCTCAGCGCTTGGCAGACAATTATCTGCGCACGTGGGAGAGTATTGTCGATTTCGTAGAGGAAGGGTCTGGTAGCGGCCTGCGTAGCAAGTCGCCCGATTCACACGTTGAACTGTAGGGAAGGAGGAGAGGAGGTGAAAAGATGAAGTCGATTCAGTATGGTATGGTCATTCTGTTCCTGGCATTCATCTTTGGCTTCGGCGTTGGCACTATAGTGCCGGTAGAGGTCCGGGCTGAGAAGGCGCCCCATGTGGGTTGTCCCAGTGCTGATTGCGCGATCAGGACGCAGATAGATTGTAACCCGGGGTGGCCGTGGTGCGAATCCGGAGAATATTATTGTACGATTGTTTACTGGACCGGTTCTTGGGAAAATTGCACAGTCTGTCGTCTAACTTACGGATGCTACGAGACTCCGCCCGGCTCCCCAGCCGAATGAACCCCCGTCACAACCGGATTGATCAGTATTCTTGTTACGGGCCCCACGTGAGTGGGGCCTCGTGATTCTGGCCGTCCCACCCTATCTATCAGTCACCTGAGTCTTGGCACCGCAACCAGTTAAAAATCAATAAGATAAACCGCCGAAAATCACCCGAAAAGATTTGACAGAACGGAAAACATATCATATATTTGTTAACTGTTTTTCAGGTGTGGCACGTCTGTAAATAGATAAGAAAAGATATATCTTTGCATAAGGAGTCAAGAGGGATGAAAGGGACTGCAACGAAGGCGCTGCTGTTGGTGCTCATTTTTGCCTCGGTTGCTTACGGGCAGATGAGCTTTGATTTTTGTGGAGGTGGAGCCAGGGCCGAGGGTATGGGCAAGGCATTTCTCGGGGTATCTGACGACGTAACCGGCGGCAGCTGGAATCCGGCTGGCATTTATACCATTGACAAACCCATTGTCGGACTGAGCTGGGGCTCCCTGAGGCCGCGCGGCGCATCCAACATGCTCGTGTTCTCGAACTTCAGACACTTCGAGCATAGCGGTTCGTTTGATAATATCGGCTCATTGAACTTCGCCGCCCCCATCCGCATCAAAGGTCACCCCTTTGTCGGTTCTTTCAATTACACCCGGAATTTCGACGTTTTTGAGAACTATGCCTACTTCTTTGCCGGAGACGTATATGTTGATGATTTGCGGTCGACCGTCTACCTCGAAGAAGCTACGGAGACCAGGCTCGACGGCGGTGTAAACTCGGTTAGCCTGGGATTCGGCACACGCCTCTATGAGAACATCTCTTTCGGCCTGAGCGCCAATGTATACACCGGCAAGACCGTCTTTGAGCAAACATCATTCACTATCATACCGGATGCGCCGTTGGACGACGGCATGCAGGTTGCCCTGCGCGAGCACGTGGTGACGGTCACTGACACCAACAAGTTCTCCGGTGTCAATTTCACCATCGGTTTCAAGTACTCGGGAGAGAAGCTCGGAGCGGGGCTGGTCATCAAGACGCCGTTTGAGTTGGCCCAGGACTTTGACGAGAGTGTCTTCAGTATAGTCTATATTAACGGTCTTCCCTTTGATGACGGCACCGACACCCTTTACTTCATGGACCGCCTTACGAAATACGAAATGCCCTGGATGGTCGGGCTGGGGTTGGCCTACAATGTTAAGGAGAATTTCCTGCTGGCGGCCGACGTCGAGGCGAGAGCCTTTAAGGGAAGAAAGGTCAAATTCCGCGAGTCGATTATCATCAATCCCGGCGGTGATAATGAAGAAATCTATGTCGAGATTGACCCCCAGTGGAACAACGCTTTCGTGTTCCGGTTCGGCGGCGAATACCTTCTGCAAACCGGTATAGGTGAGATCCCCCTGCGCGCCGGGGCCGGTGCCTGCCCGATTCCGACCCCCAACTACGGTGAACTCGGTGAAACCTCGACCGCAACCTCATACGGTTTCAGCCTGGGCACCGGCATCCACTGGGAGCAGATTAGATTTGATGTGGCATATTCTCTTTCGACCATTGAACGGCAGTTCTGGCCAACGCTCGACTACACCAACCGTAACCACCACCTGAACTTTTCCTTTACGGGGGTGTTCTAAGAAAGGCATTTCAAGATATGTCCCGGCCGGCCCAAAAGGCCGGCCGGATACGGCCCGCTCATGGGCCTTTTTTTGGTCGAAAGCGGCAACGGCAGCGTAAGTATTATTGGGAGTAGAAATGTACGGCAAAGTCAAGCTGACAAAACGGCAAATCAAAGAAGACAAGTTCACCACCTTCATGCTCACGGCCAAGCACCAGTTTCTCGAGAACTGGCAGTTTTTCGTTATCGGCATCGCGGCCGTGGTGCTGGTGATCGTGGCCGTTGTCTATTACTTCAACAGTCAGCAGGTTAAAAAGCAGGAAGCCGCCGAGGCTTACTCCCGCGCTCTCATGGACTATCGCACCGGTAACTCGCAGGTGGCCATGATGAGCCTTGACCAGATCCTGGAAGACTACGCCGGGACGACCGTAGCCGAGCAGGCCACCTTTCTTCTGGGCAAGCTCAACTACGAGGGGCAGAACTATGCCGAAGCGCTCCGCTATTTTCAGATGTACGCGGACAACTATCACGACAGCAAGTTCCGCCGTGCTTCGGCCCTGGCCGGGATCGCCGGTTGCTATGAGAATGAGGGCAACTTCCTTCAGGCTGCCCAGACCTTTGCCGCCGCGATCGCTGCCGACCCGGGGGGCCCTCTCAACGGTGACCACCACCTCGCGGCCATGCGTAATTACCTTGCCGCCGGTGACTTGACGTCGGCCAGAACTCACCTCGATGTTATCAAGGACGAATTTAAAGGCACCGGCCTCGAGCCCAGGGCCTTACGTCTGTTCGCCGAGAAAAGTCGAAGCTAACTTCTCGCAGGGGACACTCATTGCCGCAGGATAAGCCCGTCAAGCTGGCCATTCTCTGGCATATGCACCAGCCCAACTATCGCGAACCGCAGTCTGACCGCATGGTCATGCCCTGGGTACGGCTGCATGCTCTGAAAGACTACCTCGATATGCCGCTGACCGCGGCCCGGTTTGAAAATGTGAAAGTTACATTCAACCTGGTGCCGTCGCTTCTCGAGCAGATCGAAATTTACCTTAAGGGTGGCACCGACCCGCACCTGGAACTGTCGCGGATGCGGGCCAAAGATCTGGATCAGACGCAGAAATCGCAAATCCTGAGCACCTTCTTCTCGGCCAACCCCGCCACCATGATTCGACCGCATCGCCGCTATTTCGAACTGTACCGAAAGGCGAAGGAAAACTACACCGAGTCCGTTCTTCCCGCCCTGTTCTCGTCGGCGGAAATACGTGATCTCCAGGTCTGGTCCAACCTCGCCTGGGTCGACCCTGTTTTCAGGGATGAACCCCCGGTGGCCGCGCTGCTGGCCAAAGGCAAGCATTTCACCGAGGAGGACAAGCAGCAGTTGCTTGACTGGCAGCTCGATCTTATGAGGCGTATCGTGCCCACCTACCGCGAGCTGCAAAGACAGGGTCGGATTGAAATCTCCTTTACCCCTTACTATCATCCTATCCTGCCGCTGCTGTGTGACACCGATGTGGCGCTGGAAGCCACGCCCAAGATAAAGCTCCCGTCGAGCCGGTTTACCCACCCGGAAGACGCCGTCAAACAGGTCGAAATGTCCCTGGAGATGTTCAGGGACCTTTTTGACAGGGACCCGGCGGGCATGTGGCCCTCCGAGGGGTCCGTCTCCGAAAAGGTGGCTGATATTATGATGGAGCAGGGGATAAAATGGATAGCCACCGATGAGGAGATTCTCTTCAACTCCCTGAAAAAATCAGGCAGTCAGGCGACCGACAACGTCATCCACACCGTCTATGAGTACGGGCCGGGACTTAAAATCTTTTTCCGCGACCATCTGCTCTCGGACCGCATCGGTTTCGTTTATTCCGCGATGGGTACCGAGCGGGCCGTGGAGGATTTTATCTCCCGTGTCAAAGCTATCCGGGAACAGCGGCTCGAAGACCTCGACAATACCGTTGTCGCCGTTATCCTCGATGGCGAAAACGCCTGGGAGTATTTCCCTCAGGACGGACGCGAGTTTCTCGATTCGCTTTACCGGCGGTTGAACGATGACCCCCTGATCGAAACCGTGACTTTCAGTGAGGCGACCGAGACCGTCAAACCCCGCGAGCTCAAATCGCTCGTTGCCGGATCATGGATCAACCACAATTTCCGCATCTGGATCGGTCATCCCGAAGACAACGCCGCTTGGGACCTGCTCGGCAAGACGCGCGCCCGTCTGGTGCAGTTCCAGCGGGAGAACCCGCGGTTCGACCGCTCCAGAATCGAGCAGGCCTGGAACCAGATTTATGTCGCCGAAGGCTCTGACTGGTGCTGGTGGTACGGCGACGAGCACCGCGGCAGCCATAACGAGGAGTTTGACCGCACCTACCGCCGTCATCTCGTTGCCGTCTATGAGTTGCTGGGTCTCGAGGTCCCCTTCGAGCTGCTCAATCCCATCTATCACAGCGAAGCGGCCATCAAGGCGGTTTTGCCGGATGAATTGATTACCCCGCAGATCGACGGTCGGCTCACGCACTTTTATGAATGGGCCGGGGCGGGCTTCTACGATTGCCGCAAAGCGGGCGGCGCCATGCACCGGGCCGACCGCCGCACCGCCGGGATTCATTTCGCCTACGACCACGACAACGTCTATATTCGGCTTGACTTTGAAAATAAAAAAAACTTAGACTTGGTTAAGAAGCTTAAATGCCGGCTTACGCTGTTCGCGCCCGAGGCAAAGACCGTGACTTTTGACATCGGGGCCGAAAACAGGGAGAAGGCGAAAAGCTCCGATTATACTTTTGCCTTCAGGGAAATCCTTGAGATTTCGGTCAAGCGGTCTTTCATCTTCGAAAACTCTTCCGGCGAGCTGGGTCTGCAGGTGGCTTTGCTCGACGGCGAAGATGAGCTTGAAAGCTGGCCCGAGACCGACGCCATTACGTTTGACGTGCCCGACGCGGGTCGCGAAATGTTCTGGCCGTAAAGGCAACCTGCAGTCATGGAGGATAAATGACCGAGTCTTTCTTCAAAAGCGAGCCCGAAAAAAAGCCGTCGGGTGAGATCCCCGACCTCGAAGATACATCAGGAAACACCGAAGCGGCTGACCGTCCCGAAGGGGAGAGCTTCCGGTCCGAGGAAAGCCGCATGGCCGCCATCATGGCCTATATCCCCTTGCTGTGTTTCATCCCCCTGCTCAACATGAAGGAGAACCGGGAAGCTCACTTCCACGCGCGTCAGGGCGTTCTCCTTTTTCTGATCGAACTCGTGGCCGTGATCTTTCTTATCGACGGCATCTCCAGATTCGTTTTCAAGGCCGTTCTGATTGTCGCCATCGCCCTGTCCGTGGTCGGTATTTATTTCGCCGTCCAGGGAAAGAGCTACAAGCTGCCTGTCATCGGCGACTGGGCCGACAAAGCCAAAATGTAGATAACCCGGCGCTGCGGTGCCGCTAAGGGATGGGGGACAGAATGAACTCTGCCAGAAAAACATCGCTCATAATAGTCCTGATGTCGCTGCTCGCGCTTTTGCTGTCGTGTGCCACCACCGGGCCCGGCGGCAAACAATCGTTCATCATAATTCCCACCTCGCAGGAGGTGAGTATCGGCGCCGGCATGGCCCAGCAGGTGGAGGAAACCGAGAAACTGCTCGAAGATTCCCTGTGGCAGGATTACCTTAACGAAGTGGGGCAGAAGATCGCCGCCGTCAGCGACCGCAAGGACATCGAATACCATTTCAAGGTGATTGAATCCGACCAGATTAACGCCTTCGCCGCCCCCGGCGGATATATCTACTTCTACACCGGGCTGCTGCGTGAGATGGACAACGAGGCCGAGATGGCCGCCGTCGTGGCCCACGAAATTTCGCACGTCGTCGGCCGCCATTCCATAAAACGCCTCCAGGCCGCGCTGGGCGTGGCCGCCGCTTATCAGCTTGTTTTCGGCGAGGAGGGTGCTTCCGACGTACTCAATGCCGCTATCGGTATCGGTATGGGTATGCTCTTTGCCGACTACTCGCGCGACAACGAGCGCGAGGCCGACCAGTACGGCATTATCTATATGACCAAAGCCGGCTATAACCCCATGGGCGCTCTGGGCATGTTCGAAAAGCTGGCCGCGCTCGGCGGCGGCGGGGAGTACAGCGTCTTCGAAAAACTGGCTGCCAGCCACCCGGCCACCCAGGAACGCATCGCCAACGCCAAAACACAGATTGCCGGCATGCAGCC
>CP070777.1:661633-672775 GCA_020346225.1 Candidatus Zixiibacteriota bacterium
ATGCTGACCCCGGCCCAGGCGGGCAAGGATTACAGGAAGGGAGAGGGTAGAATAAGCCCGTCGGCTCTCGTCAAAATGAAGGCCAGAGCCTACGCTATCCCATTGGACAAACCTGACCCTCACGCCAGCCGGTCTTTTGACGGCCGGATTCCTCTGGGGACGGTTTCGTACACTTCCTCAACCGAATCGCCCGGTGTGCCTGTCGGCGGAACCTGGTATGACTACCAGCAGAGCTGTTCGATGGGCCGCATGATCGGCATCGGGCCCCATTCCGGCGAGACCGGGCCGTCTACTGTGCACTTCGGCTGGACGCGTCTCCCTGACTCTGTGTTTGTAGCTCGTTCGTTCGCGTACAACGCCTACATTTCGGCTACTCACAGCTTTGTGGGCGAGACCATCCTTCACGACCCGGATATGGTGTATTCTGGTTTTGTCCAGGTCGATGTCACCCCGGACAACCGGGCACTGCTTGGCGGTAACTGCGACTTGCTCAAAGGTCCTACCCAGGGGTACCAGACACAGATCCACTTTGACGACTGTTCCGCCTGCGCCGACTTTACCTACTACACCCGAGTACCGGACAGTGTGGCCGGATATCATCAGGACCCTCAGGACGGCGATGAGGCGTTAATGCCGAAGATCTTCTACCAGTTCGGTTCCGACACCGTCCTGCATGCCTTTTCGATAATTTCATCTACGACTGCTCTGCAGGCGCTTATGTATTTCCGCCAGGTCGACCCGGAAGGCTCCGGCGAGTGGGATTATCCTCCCCGCGTCGTGGACAGCGTCATAGGTATAGCCCATGATATCACCGGTACCCGCACCGGTGACCGCGTGGCCCTGGCGTGGCTGGCCAACCCACCCTACCAGGAGCCGGAGTGCGACACCTGCAGCGGCCTGACGATCTATGACGGCTACCTGATCGGCCAGATGGACAACGACGTGTACGTGCAGATCTCCGACGATCAGGGTATTTCCTGGGAGCCGCGCCAGAATATCACCAACGTTGGTATCGGCCAGGCGGCTTTCAAGGCCTATTGCGACCTGTCAATCCTGTTCGACCAGAGCGGCTATTTGCACACTGTTTGGAACGCCACCCCGTGGACGGCCGATACCTGTATCGAGTCAGGCGGCTTCTGCTTTGAAGGGGAATTCTATCCGAGTGCTTCGCGGATCTTCCACTGGTCGGAGAATATGCCCTATAACCGCACTATAACCGACCACACTTACCCACCGTCCGACTCCTGCGGCCCGCCGATGTGGGCGCCCACTGTGGCCAAGATGACGCTTTCTGAGTGCGACGGGTGGTTGTACTGCATCTGGTCGCAGTTCAATGACGTCCCCAACGGCATCCTCAACGACTGCGCGCAGTGGGTCTTTGACCAGGGGGTCTACTACGGCGGAGCCAACGCCGATATATGGCTGGCCGGCTCGGCCGACGGCGGCCTGTCCTGGTGCAATCTTGGCAACCTGACCAACTCATACACACCACATTGCGAGGCGGGCGACTGCCAGAGCGACTACTATGCCTCGATGACCCGCTGGGGGCGGCAGACCGAGACCGGAGAGGACTGGTCGGGCACCGTGACCGTCGACCCGTCCGGCGGCGCATTCCCGACTAACCACTATCTCGATATACAGTACCTTAACGACCTGGATGCCGGCAGTGTCGTGGGGGCCGAGGGAAGCTGGACTTACAGCAATATCAAGTGGTTCCGGGTCCCCTGTGTCCAGCAGGTTCCCTGCGAAGACCCGAATCTGTGCCTGAGGTACATGCCGGGCAGCTTTTCGGAATGGGCTGCGGTACATACGCAAAAGGATGTTTCACTGACGATTGAGAACCTCAGCGCCTCCGCCGTCACGTACGATATCACCGTCGAAGAAGACAACGGCCCCGAGGGATGGCTGGGTGTATCCGGTTTCTCCGGTTACATACCCTGCTTCGAGAATAACACCGAAACGGGTACCGTCCACCTCAATCAGAACGGGGTATGCCTGCAGGCGGCTGACCTGACGGGCCGACTGATCGTCACCTCGGACGCCTCCTGCAGCCCCGACACTGTCCCGGTTGAATTGATGGTCGTCGAAGGCTTACCGGTTTGGGAAACAGTCAACAGTTCCTGCCTGAGCCTGACCGTCAATCGCTTTGGCAACATGGGGCGCGGCGGCTGGGGCGGCGCCAACATGGATTACTACCCCGAAGACTGCGATTCTACTGCCACCGTGTACATGTATGAAGGTACGCATCTGCTGGCCCGCAACGGCGGTGCTGACTGGAACTATCTCATCTGGGGCAACGACTGGTACGACGAAACGGGCTGGCGTCCGCTTTCTTCGGTCGAAGGTCCGCACACGCACAAGCCCTGTGCCGGTTTGAATGCCGAAGTGTTCGAAACCGGCCTGTTCAGGACTCCTGACAGCAATGTCGCCTTCGAGCGGATCTATGTAGCCCCCGCCGACGATTGCGAGTTCATCCTCGCCTACATGAGGGTGTGGCCCGGCGAGGGTCAGGCCCAGAGCGACCTGCTAATTGGCGAAATGTTCGACTGGGACGTGCCGAACGACAACAATCCTGATGACCCGGGTCGCGATGGCCACTCGATCAACAGCGGCGGTATTGACGCCAGTCGCAATATGCTATACCTGCAGGGTTTTGAGTGTTACTGCGATGACACGCTGTACCCGCACAACTGCGTCTACAATGACTCCCGCTTTGCCGGACACGCCTTCGTGCAGTCGTACCTTAACGGCTCGCCGCGTTATTCGATTCCGTACAGCGGGTTTGTCGGCGAGTTAGACGAGATGGCCGACTCCTACCAGGGATTCATCCAGTCGGTCATGTGGACCGAACTCAGCACATCAGGTCTGAGGGGTTCCGACTCAACGGAGGACTTGGCCTCGGCCATGTGTTTTGAGCCGTCGCTGAGTCTCGACGCTACCGACTACTACGAAGTCGTCACGGTCATGGCCACGCTCGAAACCGGCACCCTGGCCGATTTCCAGGCCGCTATTGACCGCGGCAAAACCTGGTTTGTCGACCGCGGCGGCATAAGCATGTTCGCCGACGCTAACGCTGACGGCCAGATCGATCTCTGCGAAGGCTGCTGCATGATCATGGGCGACATAAGTCACAGCGGGCAGGTTGATGTCCTTGACATTATCTTCTTCGTCGATTGGCTCTGGAAACCCGGTTCACCCGACATACCCTGTCCGGAAGAGGCTGACTGTACCGGCGACGAGGAGATCAATGCTCTCGATCTAATCTGCTTCGTTGACTGGTTCTTCCACGGTATCGGATCGCCCGGCGAGTGCCCGTAGTTAAATCCTGCAAAAACCGCAAGCAAACAGTCACCCGTGCCACAGCGCGGGTGGCTTTTTCTTATCCGCGCGGCGATACCGGAGCAAAAGTGGATTATATAGGCATTTTTCGTTGACACCGCGGCCATATGAGTTATATTATGTATTGAGTACTCAGCCGCACCTTGCTTGTCATCCGGAGCCTCGTCCCCGCGCTTTTCCGCCGCCGTACAACAAGTTCTGTTTAGATTTCTCGGGACCGTTTCAGAGCATTTGTGCCTGGAACATCTGGATATTCTGACAGGAGTGTCACACAAATTTAAGGAGGGTGATGATGTACTACCGGAGATCTTTTGTCGTTCTCCTCACCATCGTTTTGTGCCTGGCCATGCTCACACCGGCATGGGCCGGCAAGAATCACCAGAAGAAAAGTTACGCGCCGCAAAACCAGTCGGCGCTTGTGAAAATGAGGGCTGCAGCCTATTCGGTCCCGATTGATAAGGGACGGGTGCCGACAGGCCCTGCGCCCACGCCGCGCCTTCCCCTGGGCGTAACCTCGGTCAGTTCGTCGGCATCGCCCGGAGTGACTGTCGGTGCCACTTATTACGACTACCAGCATAACTCTTCCATGGGCCGGATGGTCGGCATCGGGCCGCACTCGGGCGAGACGGGTTTCGGGCGGGTTCATTTCGGGTGGATGTACCTGCCGGACTCTGTCTTAGAGTACCGCTCGTACGCCTACAACGATTTCGACAGCGACCCGCTGCAGGGCCCCTCGCCGCCGGTCTTATTTCCCGATCCGGAGGACTACTATTCGGGTTACGTCAATACCGGGGTATCCCCTGACAACCGCGCTGTCGTCGGCGGCCATGTTCTGCCTCTGCAGGGGGGGCAGCAGCGAACTATGGCCCAGATTCACTTCGAACAGGGCTATAAGGATTTTTCCTTCTTTGTGCGGGTGCCCGACTCAAGCGCTTATTACGTCCCCGATTACGCCGAGGCGGTGTGGCCGAAATTCTTCTACCAGTTCGGGACCGACACCGTCCTGCATGTCGCAGCCAAACTGTATGATATGTCCAATCCGACGAATTACACACCCACATCGTATTTCCGCATTGTCGACCCGGAGAACGGCGGCAGTTGGGATTATCCCCCGCGCGTCTTCGATACCACGGTGAGTATCGCTCATGACATTGCCGGTTCCCAGGCCGGTGACCGCGTCGCCCTGGCCTGGCTGGCCAGCCTGCCATACGAGGAACCGGGCTGTGATACGTGCAGCGGTCTGAGTATCTACGAGGGCTACCTGCTGGGACAGATGGACAACGATGTTTACATACAGATATCCAATGACCAGGGCCTGAACTGGGAACCGCGCCAGAATATCACCAGCGCCGGTATCGGCGAGGCGGGTTTCAAGGCTTTCAGTGACCTGTCAATACTCTTTGACCAGGCCGATAACTTCCGTATCGTCTGGAATGAAGCACCGTGGCCAGCAGACACGTGCGTAGAGACCGGCGGCTTCTGCTTCACCGGGGAGTTCATAGAGGGCAGCTCTCGCATATCCCACTGGTCGGAGAACATGCCTTATATTCGCACCGTCACCGATCACACTTACCCGGCATCCGATTCCTGCGGTCCGCCGGCCTGGGGCGCCAACGTGGCCAAAATGTCCGTTTCCGAATGCGACGGCAAGCTGTACTGCATCTGGTCGCAGTTCAACGACATCCCCAATGGTATCGACGACGACTGCGCCGAGTGGGGCTACGCGGGAGCTATGCCCTCGGGCGCCGCCAATGCTGACATCTGGGTGACGGCTTCCGGCGACGGCGGTCTGACGTGGGGCCTGGCGCAAAACCTGACCAACTCCTACACGCCGCACTGCGACCCGGACATCGGTTACGACTGCCAGAGCGATTACTGGGCATCCATGACCCCTTACGGACGCCGCAATGAGACCGGTGAGGATTGGACCGGGGCCGTTGTGGTCGACCCGTCGGGGGGTTATCCCACCGATTGGCACCTGGATATCCAGTATCTCAATGACCTCGAGGCCGGCGGTGTTGTGCAAGGGGAAGGCGGCTGGACCTACAGCCCCATAAAATGGTTCCGCATGCCCTGCTTCCCCGTCTGGTACTGGACCCAGTTGTTGTTCGACCCCGATCACTTCGGCCAACCCTGGTTCCCGGTTTTTGCGCCTCCGGGCACGCAGATGGATACGACGCTGATTCTCGAGAACATCGGCAACACTGATGCCAATTACATGATCACTATCGAAGAGGACAACGGCCCCACCGGCTGGCTGGCCGTGTCCGATTTCTCCGGAACCGTTCCGTTCGGTTTGCTTAACGCCGATACCGGCACGGTCCACGTCAACTACCAGGGTATCGTGGGCGATTATATGGAACTGTCCGGTCGGCTGATCTTCGAGGGTAATTTCAGCAACTCGCCGGTCACCATACCGGTGTACGCCAGGATCGGTGTTCCGCCGCCGCCACCCTACTGGGACACGGTGCACACCAACTGCCTGGCGCTGATTTGCGGCAGCCACAGCAACACCGGTCGGCATGGCTGGGGCAAGGTCAACATGGACTACTACCCCGAGGACTGTGACAGTACGGCAATCGTGTACATGTACGAAGGTTCCACCGTGCTTGGCCGTGACGGCGGTAACACTTTCAACTACATCATGTGGGGAGCCGATTACTTCGATCCCACCGGCCTCTGGGCACAGGGCGACCACATTCCGACCACCTATTGTGGGGCAATCCAAGCCGAAGTCTTCGAGTCGGGCACGATCATAACCCCGGACTCCACTATCGCCATGG
The DNA here is from genome assembly GCA_020346225.1 of Candidatus Zixiibacteriota bacterium. Lineage (GTDB taxonomy): Bacteria > Zixibacteria > MSB-5A5 > GN15 > FEB-12. The sequence continues at coordinate 667,756 of CP070777.1, forward strand.
AGAAAATCTGGGTGGCGCCGCAGGATGACTGCGATTTTGTCATAGAGTATCTGCGGGTCTGGTCGGCCGACGGCCAGACACACGACGGCCTTTTGCTGGGTGAAGTCATAGACTGGGATGTTCCGTGGGATTATCTGCCTGACGAACCCGACCGGTTCTTTGTGAACACCGGCCACATCGATCCCACCCGCAACCTGGTCTATCAGCAGGGCTACGAGTCGTACCTTGATGACACTCTGTACCCGTTCAATTGCCAGTTCAATGATGACCGTTTCGCCGGCAATGCTTTTGTCGAATCGCGCTTGAACGGAGCCCCCCGTAGCACGTATGCATACAGCGGTTTCGCCGGCGAGTTCGACAGGATGTCCGACCCCGACCAGGGGTTCGTCCACTCGCTGATGTGGGATCAGATGATACTGAGCGGTTTCACCGGCAGCGATTCTACCGAAGACCTCTTTACCGGCTTGTGCTTCGAACCCGACCTCACTCTGGGGCCCGGTGATTACTACGAAGTAATCACGATTCTGGCAACGGTGCACGAGGGAACTCTTACCGACCTGCGAAATGCCGTTGATGAAGCCAAGTACGTCTGGCTGGCAAACAACGGCGGCATGAGTCTGTTCGAAGACCTCAATGACGACGGCCAGATCGACATCTGCGAGAGTTGCTGCACCTTGCGCGGCGACGTCAATTGCGATGACCAGGTCGATGCTCTGGACATTATTTGCTACGTCAGTTGGATGTGGTCAATCCCGCCCATCTGCGAACCCTGTTGTGACGAGCACCTTGACGTCGACGGTGACGGTTACATCAATGCCCTTGACATAATCTACCTGGTGGAATACATCTTTGGAGGCGGTCCTCCGCCGCCGCCGTGTCCGTAGAAACGGGACATAAAGTGTCTTGGACAAAAGCCGCCCGGACCAGAGGCCGGGCGGCTCTTTTTCACCGTGGAGCAAAACAGGACAAAAAGTGGGCTGTTTTACTAATATCATTGACTTTTCGGGCGCATTTATTATTTTATAGTGAATCAGGATACTGCAATTTCAGTAGTCCGACGTCGTATCCTTACCCGCTGTTTACACCGCTGTACGATTGAGCTGTCGTCTTTTTGTGAAGGAATAGATACAGCAGCAATTAACAATATCTTAATTTCACCTAATCCAATAAGGAGGAGTCCCCTATGACACTCCGTCGAGTTTCAGCAGCTTTCCTCGCCGTCCTCTTCTTGGCGACATCGGTGACCGTTCAGGCCGCCGACATGAAGGCCAAGCAGCGACTTCGAATCGACACCGCCAAAATGGCCGTAGCGAAAACGCTGGGTTACTCGTTCGCCCCGGAGGATCACACCTGGCCGAGCGGCGACAAGGCACTCCGTTTGCCCCTCGGCGTGAACTCCTACACTTCCGCATCTGAATCACCGGGCGTTGAGTTCGGTGCGACCTACTACGACTACCAGCACAACAACTCGATGGGTCGCATGATCGGCATCGGGCCCCACTCAGGCGTGACCGGGCCCGCTATTGTCCACTTCTCGTGGATGTACCTACCCGACTCGGTGTTCGAGTCGCGGTCATATGCCTACAACGCCTACATATCATCGACCCACAGTTTTGTCGGCCCGACCATTCTTCACGATCCGGACCACCAGTACTCCGGTTATGTCAACATCGACGTAACTTCGGACAACCGTGCCGTTATCGGCGGTCATTGCGACCTGATGACCGGTCCCCAGCACTACATGGGGCATTTTCACTTCGATGAGTGCCAGGGCTGCGCTGATTTCGCCAACTACTACCGGATTCCCGACAGCCTCGGCGCCTATGACCAGTTGGGCGACCAGTCGGCGATGTGGCCGAAGTTCCTCTTCCAGTTCGGCGCCGACACCGTTCTGCACTCGATAACCAAGAACTGGGAGTACTACGGGGCGCTCATGTACTGCCGCAACGTCGGCTACGAAGGCACCGGTGAATGGGATTACCCCCCGTACCTGCCCGACACGGTGCAGTGTTATGCCCATGACCTGACGGGCATTCAGATGGGTAACAAGGTAGCTATCGCCTGGCTGGCCAGTCCCCCTTACCAGCAGCCGAGTTGCGACACTTGCTCCGGTCTCACTATCTATGACACCTATCTCGTCGGTCAGTATGACAACGACGTATACTACCAGATTTCCACGGACCAGGGCCTTAACTGGGAACCGAAACAGAACGTCACCAAGATCCCCATTGGCGAAGCGCATTACAAGGCCTACTGCGACCTGTCGGTTGTTTTCGACCAGAGCGGCTACTTCCACATTGTCTGGAACGCCACACCCTTCCCGGCCGACACCTGTATCGAGGAAGGCGGCTGGTGCTTCACCGATGGTTGGTGGTGGGATCCCACTCGTATCTTCCACTATTCCGAAAACGTACCGTATATCCGGACGGTCACGGACCAGACCTACCTGCCGAGCGACAGCTGCGGCCCGCCGCATTTCTGGACGGTCCAGGCGGCCAAGATGTCGATTTCGGAATGTGACAACAAGCTGTACTGCCTGTACACCCAGTTCAACGACATCCCCAACGGGATTGATGACGACTGCGCCCAGTGGGGATACGATATGGGTCTCTGGGCCGGTCCCGCCAACGGCGACCTCTGGATCACGGTGTCTTCGGACGGCGGTATGACCTGGGATGCCCCGCGTAACCTGACCAACTCCTACACTCCGCACTGCGAGCCGTACGTCGGCGCCGACTGCGAGAGCGACTACTGGGCTTCGATGACGCGCTGGGGACGTCAGACCCAGACCGGCGAAGACTGGTCGGGCGCTGTCATCGTTGACCCGTCGGGCGGCGAATCTCCCACCGACTACTATCTGGATATTCAGTATGTCAACGACCGTGACGCCGGCGCCGTCATCTGGGAGGAGTTCGAAGGCACCTGGACATACAACGCGATGAAGTGGTTCCGCATCCCCTGCGTCGAGCCAATCGCGGCCCCGAACTTCGTGCCCAGTTTCTGGTTCATCGGCGACCCGGCCTGGGGCAAGCCGACCATTCCGAAAGATACCACCCTGGTTATCGAGAACCTCGGCAACACCGACCTGACTTACGACATCACGGTTGTCGAGGACAACGGCCCCACCGGCTGGCTGACGTACAGCGGCTTTTCCGGCTCCACCCCCTCGGGCCTGTACAACACCGAGGAGGGCACGGTTCATCTGAACACCGGCGGTATCGTCGACTACGAAACGGTTCTCTACGGCCGGCTGACCTTCACCGGCAACGACCCCGACTTCCCGTCCTCGATCGAGATCGAGTACATCGTGGCCGACACCGTTCACTTCCCGGCCTGGGATGTGGTCAACACCAGCTGCCTGGCGCTCACGTGCAGCAACCACGGCAGCACCGGTCGCGCCGGCCGGGGTGAGGTCAACATGGACTTCTATCCGGAGGACTGCGACACGACCGCCCTGTTGTATTTGTACGAGGGCACGCCACTGCTGGCCCGCAACGGCGGCACCGAGTTCAACTACATTCTCTGGGGTAATTCGTTCACCGACGACGACGGTCTCCGTCCCCAGGGCGGCCACACCGCTACCAAGGCCTGCGCCACCCTGAACGCCGAGGTTTACGAATCGGGCACCTTCACCGATCAGGACACCTCGGTGGCCTTCGAGAAGATCTGGGTGGCTCCGTCGGATGACTGCGAGTACATCATCGAGTACATGCGGGTCTGGTCGTTTGACAACGTCGCCCTGACCGGTCTCACTCTGGGTGAGCTGGTTGACTGGGATATTCCCTATGACGCGCTACCCGATGACAGCCGTGACTGGATGCCCTTCAACACCGGCGGCATCGATCCCGGCCGCAACCTGCTGTACCAGCAGGGCTATGAGTGTTACTGCGATGACACTCTCTATCCCAACAACTGTGTGTACAACGACACCCGTTTTGGCGGAACGGCCTTTATCCAGTCGTATTTGAACGGCACCCCGCGTTATTCGATGCCGTACAGCGGCTGGGTCGGAGAGAACGAGGCTATGTTTGCTCCGGATGAGGGTTTCATCTATGCCAACATATGGACGGAAATGATGGCCTCCGGTCTGCGCGGTACCGACTCGACCGAGGATTTGCATGTCGGTCTGTGTTTTGAGCCGGGTCTTGATCTTGGCGCCAGTGACTACTACGAGGTGGTCACGGTTCTGGCGGCCGTCGAGACCGGTGCTCTGACCGACCTTCAGGCGGCCATTGACCGGGCCAACAGCTGGTTTGCGGCCAACGGCGGCGTGAGCATGTTTGCCGATGTCGACCCGGCCAACGGTGACATCGACGTCTGCGAGACCTGCTGTCAGAACATGGGTGATATCGAGCACAGCGGTCAGGTTGATGCTCTTGATGTCATCTTCTTTGTTGACTGGTTGTGGACGCCGGGTTCGGCCGAACCACCGTGTCTTGATGAGGTCGACGTCAACGGCGACGGTCAGGGAGACGCGCTCGACTTGATTTACCTGGCCGAGTATATCTTCCAGGGAATGCACGACCCGTTGCCGGATTGTCCGTAACCGGCCACGGTCTGAATTGACCTTAAAACAGCCACCCGTGCCACCGCGCGGGTGGCTTTCTTTTTATCATACCCAACATACACGACCGAAAATGGATTGATTTACTCTTTTTCCTTGACACGGACATCGCTTGCCTCTTATAATGCAGTGAGGGACCAACCGCACCTTGTCTTCCATCAGATTCCCCGCTTCCGCTTTCTGCAGCAGGACGCGCGCAAAAGCCCACCAGCCCGGGGAGGGGACGGCACTTACAGGGTAGATCCCAAAACAAGGCTTAAGTGTAGTAACAAAGAGGGAGGAACATGTACTGCAAGAAGCTATTTCCGGCTTTCCTGGCCGCCGGGCTGTGCCTGGCCGTGCTGGCGCCGGCCACTGCAGCCGGGAAACACAAAAAGGGGCAAAAGGGCCGGAACCTGCCGGCTCTTATGAAGATGAGGGCGAAGGCCTACACTTTTCCGTCGGACGAACGCGCTC
>CP070777.1:672875-676338 GCA_020346225.1 Candidatus Zixiibacteriota bacterium
GGGGTAATCCTCGAGCCCGAACTGCCGGGCCAGTTCCATCTGGCGCTTGCGGCTGCGTCCCTGGATAGCCTCCAGCTTGTCGCGGTCGACCAGTCCGCTTAGCTCGGCTTCGGTGGGCCGGCACAGCCTGGCCGACAGAGGACGAAGCAGCTTCCCTTTCAGTCCCGACTGATTCTCGGTGAGGTTGAGCTTGTTTCTCACCTGCGACATGGGACGCTGACCGAGCACCTCGCCGGTGATGACAAAGTCGGCACCGACAAGTACCATGAACTTTCGCGCTTCGGTGAGCATCAGGATACGGCAGTCAGTGCACACGTTCATGTTCCTCCCGCGGCCGTAGCGCGGCTTCTCGACGATATCGAGAAACTTCTGGCCCAGATGCATCAGCTTGACGTCGAAGCCGAATTTCTCCGCGACCGGGTAGGGGTCGGTGCCGCAGGCGGATCGGTCGCCGATATCGCAGCCGAAATGAGTCAGAAAAGTCAGCGCGGTCACCTTGATATCCTGGCGTAGCATCAAGAGTATGGCCAGCGCCGAGTCCAGGCCTCCCGAAAACAGTGCGATGGCGTGCCCTCCGGACGGGCTTGATTTGTCACCCATAACCCGTTGTACCGGTTCGCGGTACCCCTTTCGATTCGTAATATAACGACAAATTTATGCCTTGTCTTTGAATATATTTGATTTATTTTGCTTTCTGTCCGACCTGAGAGCATGATGCCGAGCGGCAAGGCAACGCAAAGACGAATATGACTGTCTTCAGACTGTTAAATCACTGGCTGAAAAGATTCGCTTACGAAAGCCAGAGCCTGTTCTTCTTTTCCATGAAAATGCTCCGGGGCATTTTCGGTCGCCCGCTTTATTTGATGGAAACGAGGGAGCAGATGTACCTGATCGGCATCGGCTCGCTTTATCTGGTGGTACTCACCGGCATATTCGCCGGTCAGGGTTTCGCCCTGGCCTTCTCGGTGGAATTGGCCGATTTCGGTTCCAAGAACTATCTGGGACGAATTATGGCCATCGCCATAGTCCGTGAACTGGGCCCGGTTCTTACCGCCCTCATGATTGCGGCGCGCGTCGCCGCGGGGATAACGGCCGAACTCGGAGCCATGAAATCATCAGCCCAGTTCGACGCGCTGACCGCTTTCGGTGTTGACCCCATCCGAAAACTGGCCGTGCCCAGGTTGATTTCCCTGGTCGTCATGGTGCCGGCCCTGACCGTGGTCTGCGACGTTATCGCAATACTCGGCGGCTACATTGTAGCCATCTTCATCGCTCATGTGACGCACACCATGTACTGGTCGGCGGTACGCGAACGATTGATATTCGGCAATCTCTTCATCGGCCTTTTCAAGCCGTTCGTCTTTTCCTTCGTCATTGCCTTTGTGTCCTGCTATAAGGGATTCGCCTCTGAGGGCGGCACGAAGGGCGTGGGGCGCGCCACCACCCAGTCGGTGGTGCTGGCGTCGATTATGATTCTGGTCGTGAACTTCTTTATAACCAAGGTTGTTTTCTCTTTCATCAAGGGATATCTATGATTGAGTTCAAGAGCGTCCATTTTTCTTACGATGAAAGGCCCATTCTCAAGAACGTGACCTTTCGGGTGGGCGAGTCGGAGTCGCTGGTGATTATGGGTCCCTCCGGTTCCGGGAAATCAACCATCCTGCGCCTGATTCTCGGTCTGGAGTGTCCGCAGCAGGGCCAGATTCTTATCGACGGCCAGAATGTCTGTACCATGAGGGAGAGACAGAAGCAGGAGATTCGCAAGAAGATCGGCATGGTGTTTCAGGACGGGGCTCTTTTTGATTCACTTTCGGTCTGGGAGAATGTCGGTTACTACCTGCTCGAACACAGCAGCCTGTCGGTGGACGAGGTAGGCGAGAGGGCGATCAAGATGCTCGGTTTCGTGGGACTGGATGCCGCCGAGATAATGGACAAGCTCCCCGAACATTTGTCCGGGGGCATGCAGCGCCGGGTGGCCATCGGCCGGGCTTTGCTTTCGACCGACCCCAAGATTATGCTTTACGACGAGCCGACCACCGGCCTGGACCCGCAATCGGCCGAGAACGTTATTACCCTCATAAACAGGCTTCACGACGAGAAGTCGATCTCCTCGATCGTAGTTACCCACCAGATTGCCGATGCCATCTCCATCGGCGACCGATTTGTGGTGATTGTCGACGGTGAGGTTGTTTTCGACGGCGATCTGCGGCAGCTCAGGGATTCGGAAGATCCCCGGGTCCTTTTGTTCCTGGCGCCTTTCAGGCTCTCGATTGCCGAAGTCGCCGACAAGAGATTCGTGAATAAACAATAGACGTGCCGGGAGAATCCGACGGCCCGGATTTTATAATCTTAGTTGACTCAAGCGGGATAAAAGCGGAAGTTTAGATTATGAAAAGGACAACGGTCGTCAAATGGGGCAGCCTCAAGATCGGCATCCTGCTGATGTTTGTCATTGCCGTAATGTTCTGGGCCTCTTTTTCCGGCGGCGGAACATCCATATTCGACCCCAAAGGAAAATTCATCTGCTACTTCAGAAATGTCAGCGGCCTCGTGTCCGGTTCGCCGGTGTGGATGTCCGGAGTCGAGGTGGGCAATGTGCGCTCGGTTGATTTCGTCAACCTCGATTCCCTGCGCCAGGTGAAGGTAGTCTGTCGGGTGAAGAAATCCGTCTGGGACCGCCTGACCAAAGACGCCCGCGTGCAGCTGGGAACAATCGGTTTTCTCGGCGACAAGTATGTCGAGGTGATTCCCGGTATTACCGGCGGCCCGGCCATCGAGGAGATGGACGTCATCGAGACTATCGACGCCGGTGATGCTGCGGCCATGTTCAAAGCGGGGGAGGAGGCTATCGACGACGCCCGCGCCTTTGTCTCCGAACTGGATATCCTGCTGGCCCGGATGAACCGCGGCGAGGGGACGCTGGGACGGATAGCCACCGACGATCAGTTGTACCGCGACATGACGGCCCTCCTCGCGAAACTTACCGACCTGACCTCCGGCCTTCAGAAAAATCAGGAACGGATCATATCGTCTATCGAGAAGACGGCCACCTCGGTGGAGAATCTCTCGACCAAGGTGGATAACAACACCGGTTCTATCGGACGTTTGATGAACGACCCGGCCCTTTATGACAACCTGAGCGCCTCCACGGCCAAGCTCGACACCCTTTTGCGACGGATAAACGATGCCGAGGGTACTCTGGGCCTTCTGGCCAGCGATACCGCCCTGTATTCTGAGATGACCAATCTGATGGCGCGGATGAACAACCTGATCACCGACATTCAAAAGAACCCCCGCAAGTACTTCAAATTCAGCGTCTTTTAGGGGGTTACACCGGCGTTACGGCCAGCATGAATTCGATCAGTTTCAGCACGCCCTCTTTGCCGCCGTCACCGACCTCCATCGGCGGGCCGACGCAGGTCGGGCAACCGTCGGCGCAGGCGCACTTCCTGATATGCTGATA
>CP070777.1:676438-684479 GCA_020346225.1 Candidatus Zixiibacteriota bacterium
CTCGTAAAAGTGGGTCAGGGTCGAGTCGGTGGCATCGATCCAGGCAAAAAGGGAATCGCGCCTTTCGTCCTCGATCAGCGTCCCCCAGTGCAGAAGGCGATAGTTTGAAGGCGGCATTTTCCCTTCTGCCACCTCTTCTTTCATCTCTTCCAGAAGAGAGGACATGTCCCCCCGACCGGCGAAAGGGAAATCGTCGGACAGGTCAAGGCGCTCCATTGCCTCGCTGACATCGTCGTCAATCATGCCCTTGATGACGGGCAGGCGATAGTACCAGGGATATTCTGTAAATCGACTGTGGCAGTCGAAGCAGCTATGCTCGAGCATCGGCCTGATGCTCTGGTAACTTTCGTTAATCTGCCTGAACAGGCTGTCTTTCTTGGCCACGAATTCTTCAAGGCTCAAACGACCCTCGATGAAAGCCTTTTCCAGTTGCTGTTTGGGTTCGTCGGCCGGTGATATGGTTATCAAGGACAATATGACAGCGCCGGACAGAAGCCACAACGTGATACTTGGTCTCGACATCGGTTCACTCACTCCCTTCCTCCAGCTTAGAGATAAACCCCCCGACCCGATCCAGTTCGCGGCGGGCTGCCTCGGCGTCGCAGCCCAGCTTGAACATGGCGATGGCCAGCTTCACGGAACCTTCCGATTGCTCCAGCAGTCTGTTCGCCACGTCGAGAGGCATATCGAAAAGGTCCATCAGAATCTTTCGGGAGCGGGCGGCCAGTTTATCTGAGCGCGCCTGCAAATCAACCATCAGGTTGCCGTAGGTCTTTCCCAGCAAAACCATGGCGGTGGTTGAGATGGTATTCAGCGTCAGCTTCTGAGCTGTGCCGGACTTCATCCGCGTCGAACCGGTAATGACTTCCGGACCTACCGGCAACTGGATGACTATGTCCGGGTTGTGACGCTCGCTCTTGCGCGGATCCCAGCGGTTGCAGATTACAAAGGCGGTGGTGCATCCGATCGACTTGGCAAAGCGCAAACCCGCCAGCGTGTAAGGCGTGCGCCGCGAGGCCGCCAGGCCGATGACAAAATCGCGGCCGGACAGCTTATGCTCTTTTAAATCCGCTACCGCCTCGTCTTCACGGTCCTCCACTCCCTCACGAGAAAGAACCAGCGTCTCATAACCACCGGATATCACGCCCACTATCCGGCCGGGGTCGGTGCCGAAGGTGGGTGGGCATTCGGCGGCGTCGAGCACGCCGAGTCGGCCGGACGTGCCGGCCCCTATATAGAAAACTCGCCCGCCCTTTCTGATTGTCTCGGCGAACACCTCCGCCGCCCGCGCGATCTGCGGCAACTGCCCTTCGACCACACCGGCTACCGTTCGGTCTTCAGCGTTGATTTTCGTTGCGATTTCCAATGGTGACAGCCGGTCGATATTTATGGTATTCTGGTTGATTTGCTCGGTTTCGAGCCGACTGAGCATACGAATCAGTTCCTCGTAAGCCGACATACCGGAAAACTAAACGACGTCTTCGAAGCGTGCAATAAAAAACAGGCTGCGGCAGCCTGTAGTAATAAGCAGTTTTGTGTGCGGACTACGGGATGACCTCGACCACTTTCGGAACTCTCCTGGTCACAACGACTGAACCGAAGCGGCCTCCGAGGTCGACGCGGTCAATGTTGTCGCTCAGTTGAGAGCGAAGCGGTACCGGCAGCAACTCCGATGTGAAAGTACTGTCGGGGCTGCCGGCAAAAGCATAGATGAAAATATAGTAGGTGCCGACAACCAGCTCCCCGGCGCTCAAACGGAAAGCCTCGGGTGGAATCGTCGTTTGTGTCCCGGTTTCGGTCACGTACTTGGTGTATCCGGCACCCGTGTACACCTGGTCGTCTTTGACAACCGCGACTCCGTAGCCTTCAGCGTTTTGAGCCGCTGTCCAGGCGATCTGCATCTCCACCCCGCCGGCATTGGGGACGGTCGAGTCTCCGGTGTAAGAGCTCACGCGAAAGGTGTCGGGAACGTTGACCGCAAAAGCATCACTGAAACGCGACTGATCTTTGAGAGACAACTGATGAGAACCGGCCGCTACAAGCCCGGGTGGACTGAAAGCGAACGAATAAACCGAGTCCAGCGGGAAGGCCGGGTGGTCAAAGACCAGCGTGTCATCATCGAGTACCACCCCGGCGTCCGAAAGGAGGGTGTCGTTGCGCCACAGCCGCACGGCGATCCACGAGCTGTCCAACTGGCTCAGGTCGGTGTTCAGGTCCTTGACGAGAACACCGGTAACGGCGTAAGTATTCCGCTCGGGCGGACTGACAACATCTGACGAGCCGTCACAGGAGAATTGCCCGGCGACAACCAGCAGCACCATGATAAAAGGCGCCAACGAGGGCAGTTTGCTGATTCTCTGTCCCATATTCTCAATATATCGACCGCAAAAGTGGATAAGTTTAACCCTTTGTTCTCCTTGGCCTTCACCTATTTATTACACAATTTCGCGGGGATTTCAAGGCCAAAAAAAAGCCGCTTACGCGGCTTTTTTCGCAAAAAACAGCCTTTTTATGACCTTTTCGGCGGGGCACAACCCGGTCAGCGACGACTGAAACAGGTTCAGCCCCACGAAGGCGGTCAGCAAAAGAAAATAGGGAGAAACGAGGTGATATAAAACCAGGGAAACAATAATCAGCGTCCCGGCCAACATTCTGATAGAATTCTCCAAACTCACTAAAGCTCCTTTCCTTTCTCAGACAGAGGCCCCGCGGGTGTCTTAGAACCCGTAGGTCACTTTGACATATACGTTGTCATTCAAGGCGAATTGGCCGAATTCCGTGTTTTCATACTTGCCGTCGAAAATGTTCCCCCCGAGTGCTAGAGTGATTTCATCGGTATACTTGTACTCCGTCGAGAAGCGGAAATACAAATCTTCATCCGACGGCGAGTAGAACAGGAACCCGGACAGTGTAATGGTCTCCATGTTGAGTCTTTTGGTTATCCGGCTGGTCAATAGGTGGCGGACCTCGTCGCGCACATAAACCCCTTCAGGCTGCTGAGCGGCGAACTGATCGTAGTCGGTCATATAGTCGAGCTGCCACTGGCCGTTGACCGTCAAATCGGTGGCCACCTGGCGTTCGAACCCGACCATACCGGTAATCGATGAATTGGGAACATTCGGCTTTTCCCCGCAGCGGTCGTCACGGGAGTCAAAATAGCCGCCCTCGGCCCACAGGATGCCCCCCCAGATTGCGCCCCGAATCGAAGCGCCGTAAACATTGAGCCTAGGATAGATCGGCACCATGTTATCCAGGTCCATCCCCAGCGGGTTCTTGTAGAAACCGCGATAGAAATACACCGCGCTGGCGAAACCGCCCAGACGGCGCTGAAAGCGCGCCGCCACTTCACCGTTTTTTAACTCTGCTTCCGGCAGCGGCGGGTCGAAGAAAAACTCATCACCCATCTCGGTCCCGACAATGTCTCCCGCCATCGGACTGTAATAGCTCAGCCTTCGTCCGGTCGGCAACCGGTTCGGTTCGAAGCGCGGCGTCCAGACCACGGCGAGCGAGCCTATATTGTGATAATACTCGGCCCGAATGGCGTTCTGAGGCGCTTTCAGATACTGGTCGTCGCGGCCGACGAAAAAGGAACGGTAGTCCTTGGCGAAAACATCATTAATGAATATCAGATCACCCGTTCCCCAGGTTAAAACCTGACGACCGATCTTGAAATCAAAGCTGCTGCCCAGCCTGAATTTCAAATAACCCTCGCGCAGTTCCCAATCGTAATCGGCCGTGTCGGCCCCGTCCCAGAAAAAGTCCAGCCGTCCGAAAAACTCGCCCTTGTCACCGAAATGCTCCGCCCGAAGCTGCATGCGCGTTTCAGAGGCGGTCTGCTCGGTCGAGGTCGGGTTGTGACTGTCCAGACGCGCCCCGTACAGCCCCTGAAGGAATCCGTCCAGGCTGACTTCCCCGCGCGAAGGGGCCGCTGAAAACAGCAGCCCCGCAACCACAAGTGCTATCTTCTTCATCCGATAATCTCCGTTCCCTACTTGATGAACTTACGCGGCGGCGACTTGAGGTATCGCTCCGTGAAAACGTCTTCCTCGATGCCGATGTTGTACGATATGCTGGAGAAGCTGACCACCGTCCTGCTCCCCTTCTTCACATCCTCCATCGACCGAACCGTCACCGTAGCAATACCGTCGATAACTTCCACCTTTTCAGCCTTGAAGACGCGAATCAGGTTGCCTTTCTTGTCGTAGTATTCCTCTTTCATGGGCAAAAGAGTGGTCTTGTCGATGTATGACAGCTTCCTGCTGAAACCCTTGTACGACTCCTTCGGCACCGACTCAATCACATAAACCGGCGCACCGGCCAAGGCGCTGTCTTTCACAAAGGTATGGTTATCCTCCATCCAGTGCCGGCCCGACACATCCTCGTACGAGAAGTCGGAACCGACAAAGCTGGAATTCTTGTCATCGGCCGAAATGGGCTTGACCAGATCGACCGCCGGCACATAGATCCAGCGGGCGTCGTTGCCACCCGACGTCTTGTGGACCATGAAGGTCAGCCGGGAAACGTCCGAGGGCTTCTTGAAATAGGTGTAATACTTCTGGTTGCCCCCCTCTTCCACATCCAGGCGCAGCATGCTGAACTGGCGGCTGCGCTCCTTGCCCTTTTTGTCGATCAGGGTCATACCGACCTCGGCCAGGCCGTCGTTTCCGGCATAGTAATAGGCAAGATGCGATTTCTTCATGATCTCGGTGGCGTCTTCGCTGGCGGCCATGGCCGTCGAGGCCAGTACGGCCGTGAAGACCAGAATCAGGTAAGTTGTTACCTTTCTCATTGTGTCTTTCCTCTCTTTGTATTCTAACATTCTTCTTTCATCCTCTCAGGCGGCCCTGCCTCTGACCGGGGCCGATTCCTTCCCGGAAGCCTGTGCTCTGGCCGGAAACAACGCCTTGTTAAACGTCGCCGATATCGCCGGCAGCAGCAGCATCGTCACCAGCCCGGAGACTACCATAATCGCCAGGAAGAACGAGCCGACTGTAACGTAAGGCACCAGCGATGAAAACATCATGGGCACAAAGCCGATGGCTATCACCAGTACGTTTCTGCTGATGGCCCTACCGGCACCCTCGAAAATCTCGTGAAAGGCTTCCTTGAAGCTCTGCGTCCGCGCGTGCAGCGTCCTTAATCGCTGTATGAAGTGTATGGCGAAGTCGATCGACAGACCGAGCGTCAGCGACGACAGCACCGCCACCGGCATGTCGTACGGCTTGCCGATATAGCCGATGAAGGCGTAGATGGCCATGATCGTTATCGTGAGCGGAAGCATAGAAATGGCCCCCCAGCGAATTGATCGGAACAAAAAGGTCATCATCAGGAATACCACGATGTAGGAGCTCATCAGCGACGAACGCATGCCCGTTACCATCTGGCGCTGCCACTCAATATTGATGTAAGGCAGCCCGGCCCACTGCACGGAAATACCGTCCGGCGGCTCATGGGCGGCCAAAAATGCTTCGCTGCGGTCAACTACCCGCTGGACCTGCTGGTTGTCGCCGTTCTTCAACTGAACCCAGAGATTGGCCCTGGCGTAGTCATTCGTGACGAATTTGAACAGGTCATCCGGATCACCACCCGACATCTCGAACAGAAACAGCATCTGACCCACCTCGGTCTGGTTGTCCGGTATCACCGCCCTGGCGGAATCCGCCCCGAACAACTCATAGCGGACTTTCTTCACGATATCCGTCAGACCCGTGGTGGCGCCCACCACCTCTTCCTTTTCCAGTTCACGCTGGAAATCTTCCATGTAAGCAAGTACCTGCGGATCCTTCATGTGGTCCGGGTCTTCGCTCTCGAACACCAGATAGTTCATGTAGGTCCCGGCCAGGTGCTGGTTCATGGCCATATCGGCCTGCCGGATAGGATGTGACTTCTTGAACCACTTGACGGGGTTGTCGTTCACCTCGATGAGTGTCAGCCCCACTGCCGCGACGACTATTACCACTGATGCTGCCGCGATGATGCTCTTGTTGCGCCTGCCCGACAGGTTGCGAAAGGTGTTCAGAACGCGCGACAGCGGCCCGTGGGCGTCGTCGGTCCGGCCGAAATTGCGCAATGCCCTGGAAGAGACCAGCATACCGATAGCCGGATTGATTGTCAGCGACAGAAACCACGCCACCACGATACCGAAGGCCACGAAAGCCCCGAAAACTCTTACCGGTGGTATCGGCGTCAGGGCCAGGGAGACAAAACCCGCCACCGTCGTCATCGAAGTAAACAGCATGGGCACGAACAGCTCGTTGATGGAATGGCGGATGGTGGCATCCTTGTGCTTGTAACGCTTGTAATGATCGTGAAATTCGGAAATGATATGAATCGAGTTCAAAACCGAGATCGGTATCAGAAAAATGGGAATCATCGATGACATGATATGAACGGTGTTACCCGTCAGTATCAGTAGTCCCATAGCCCAGATTGTCGACATCATCGCCACCACCATCGGCGCGACTACTATCTTCATCTGTCGGAAAAACATCAGCAGAAGAAGCATGATGATGATCAGGGCGGCCGGAGCCGAATAAGCCATCTGCACGAACATCTCCGAGCCGAATGAATCCTCGGCCAGGGGCAGCCCGGCGATATGATAGGTGGCCTCGCCGCCAAGACGGTCGGTTATCTCACGGATCTGACCGGCCACACTATGTGACACGTCTTTCGATTCGAGCGGAATAAACAGGGCGATGGCCCTGCCGTCCTCGCTGGCCAGCTTGCCTTTCAGAATCGGGCTGTCATTGATACGCCCCAGGATATAGCGGGCCTGCTCGTCGGTTTCAATCTCGCCCGCCATCAGCGGCTCGATAACCAGCGAACCGCCCGGCCCCTGCTTTATATCATCGACCGTCGACGGGGCCATGATGTCTTCCACGATAATCCCGTCAAGTTCCGTTATCTCTGATGTAATTCGATAGATGCGGTTGAGCATGTCGGTGGAGAAGGCAGTCGGTTCTTTGACCACGCCGACGGCGATGAAATCATATAGATTGAATTCTTCTTTGGCAAACTGATGGAAAAGCCGGGTGGGCTCGTCGGCCTCGAGCATGTTCTGGGGATCGGTATCGATCTTCATGCTCGGAAACTGCATGGCAAAGAAAGCCGTAATGACCACGGCGATGCCGATCACGGCCCAGGGATGCCTGATTGAAAACTCGGTAACTCTCTTTTTCATCAAATTTTCCTTTTTGGTTTTCGCCTCTTTAGCCTATTAGATAGACCCAATTAGGAAATGATTCAAAAAAAGCGGCCGGATCAAAAGACCCGACTCGGCAAAGCCTAAGCTGTTATGGGATAATGACTAAACTGTTGAGAAACGTAGGGCGGGTCTGTCCTTGAACCCGCCATCCTTATCGAAAATCCGTGGGCGGCAGATGGCGCCGTCTGCCCCTTGGTACTCGAAAAACTAAGACCTACCTCCCGAACTTCTTCTCCCAGCGCTGCCTGAGCAGGTTGCCCAGCTTGGCCTCCAGCGCCGCCGGCAGTTTCTCCGGCCGTCCCTCGCGGCAGAGCGTAACCGTCTGCCGCAGAGTGTCGACCATGATCCGGCAGTTCTCGCACTGACCGATGTGCTTTTCTATCTCGCCGCAAAGCTGCTCGTCCAGCTCGCCGTCGAGATAGTCATTCAGCTCCTGTATATAGTCAAGACACTTCTTTCCCATATCTATCCTCCAGCCTCCTCGAAAGCTCGTCGCGCACGGCCAGCCGCGCCCTGAGGACCCGCGATTTTGTCGACGCTACCGATTCATTTATGATCTTGGCGATCTCCTTGATAGACAGCTCCTCGAAATACCTCAAAAGGAACGCCTCGCGATACTTAAGTGGCAGACTACCTATAACTTCGTCCATTATTCTTCTTAGCTCCTGGCTCTCCATGAGCTGGTGCGGGTCTTTCCAGTCAAATAAACGATGTTTGTCGCCGCTGTGAAAATCATCGGCTGAGCGAGTCGGCAGGTAATCTTCTATAGGCCTGAGGTCGGCCTGCTTCTGCCGCGCCAGGTGCGCCCGGGCTTGGTTGAGGGCTATCGAGTACAGC
>CP070777.1:684579-691301 GCA_020346225.1 Candidatus Zixiibacteriota bacterium
GGCTGTCCTTCTGGCTATGGGAGCCCACCAGAGCAAGCCGCTGGGGCTGGATAATGAGAATATAGCCGGCATTTACCCGTCGATTGAATTCCTGAAGGCCTTCAATCTGCGCGGTGAACAGCTCGGCAGGGGGCGGGTCGGCGTTATCGGCGGTGGCAACTCCGCCATCGATGCCGCCCGCATGGCCCTGCGCCAGAAAGACGTCGAAAGCGTGACCATCCTTTACCGCCGCACCCGCGACGAGATGCCGGCCTTTGCCGAGGAGATCGAGGGCGCCGACCAGGAAGGTATCGAGATCAAGACCCTGGTCACGCCGGTGCGGGTCGTTGCCGGTGACGGCCGACTAAAAGGCATCGAGTGCGTCACCAACAAACTGGGCGATACCGACGCCAGCGGGAGGCGCCGACCGGTTCCCATCGAGGGCACCGAGCACAGGATCGAACTCGACACCCTCGTTGTCGCTATCGGCGAGGAACCCTGTCTGGATGGCGTCGGCGAGGATAAGTCCGGCATCGAAACAACCCGCTCGAGCACCGTCGAAGTCGACCCGGCCACTCTTGCGGCCAACCGTCCGGGGGTATTCGCCGCCGGCGACGTCGTGACCGGTCCCAATACCGTCGTTGATTCCATTGCCGCCGGCAAGAGAGCGGCTCTGATGATAGATCGCTTCATTCGCCGCGAGGAGTTGAAACAACCCGAGGAACCGAAGTTGCCGCGGGTCTATGTGGAGCCGATGGCGGCGGAAGAGGAGGAAGGACCGCCGGCCGGCCGCGTCGAAACACCGCGTGCCCCCGCCGCCTGGCGGGCGCGCAATTTCTCGGAGGTGGAGGTGTCCCTGTCGGTCGATGAGGCTATGTGCGAAGCTCGCCGCTGCCTGCGTTGCGATCTGGAGTACACCCGCCCGAAGGATGCCGATGACAGGACCGAGACCGAGGCCGCGGCCGCAGCGAGGAAATAGACACATGATTACACTCTTCATAAACGGTTTGAAAGTTTCGGTGGACGAAGGCACCACCGTTCTGGAAGCAGCCAGATTCCTCGGCTTTCCGATACCGACGTTGTGCCACATGGATGGGCTGTCGCCCTACGGAGCCTGTCGACTCTGCGCCGTGGAGATCGGTGAAGGCGCGCGGGCGCGCCTGGTGTCGTCGTGCACCTACCCGGTGGAAGAAGGTTTGAAGGTCCGCACGGCTTCACACCGGGTGGTCAAGGCTCGCAAATTGATCCTGGAGCTTCTGCTGGCCTCCTGCCCGCAGTCGAAGGTGATCCAGGACCTGGCCTCGGCCCACCAGGTGCGGCAGCAGCGATTCCGCCAGGAACACGAAGATTGCATCCTGTGCGGCCTGTGTGTTCGCATGTGCGAGCAGCAGATGATGGCCAAGGCGATAGGTTTTCACGGGCGGGGCGAGAAGCGGGGCATCAACACCCCGTTCAACGCCAGGTCGGAGGTCTGCCGGCTCTGCGGCGGGTGCATCTATGTCTGCCCCGCATGCCAGCTGAGATGCACCTACACCGAGCCGGACAAGGCCATCTGCGGCGGCTGTGCCAATTTGAGCCCGCCCTGTGTCGAGAAAGAGAAGTTTGATGATATGATGTGTTACATGGAACCCTGTGTAGCCTGTGAAATAAAGAAAGACTGAGGTTGGCAACGGAGGTAATTTTATGTCCATAACCTTATCAAGAATAAACTCGTCGGCCGCGACTCTGACAAAGAACCGGACCGAGGAATCGATCTCGCCGAACTCCGGCATGTGCGTGACCTGTGTCGACGGATGCATCGGCATGTGCGAAATCGGAAAGTCGGCCTACCGGGGCCACGAGGTGATTTACCCGCAGCCTTTCGGTGTCATAACCACGGCGTCTGAGAAGACGTATCCCGTCGACTACTCGCACTTCAATATCATGGGAACGGCCGTCGGGGCCCACGGCATCGAGGCCGACAGCGACAAGGCCATATTCCCCAATGTCAACCTTGAGGTTGCCTTCGGGCATGACAAGGGCGTCAAGTTCCGCTACCCGTGGATTATTCCCGGCATCGGCTCCACCGATATCGCCAAGAACAACTGGGAAGGTTTGGCTATCGGCTCCGCCCTGGCCGGCACCGGCCTCACCATTGGCGAGAACGTGGTCGGCATGGACCCGGAATCGGTCATCAAAAAGGGCCGGGTGACGGACACCGCCGACCTGAAAAGGCGCGTGAAACTGTATAAGGACCACCAGCGCGACGGCTATGGGGCGATCATCGTGCAGGCCAATGTCGAAGATACCCGTCTGGGCACCCAGGAGTACGCCATTGAGAAACTGGGCGTTCAGGTCGTGGAGCTCAAGTGGGGCCAGGGGGCCAAGAACATCGGCGGCGAGGTCAAAATCAAGAACCTCGAGAAAGCCCAGATGCTCTTCGAGCGGGGCTATGTTGTTATGCCCGATCCGACCGACCCGGTTGTCATCAAAGCATTCGAAAACGGGGCTTTCAAGGAATTCGAAAGGCACTCACGACTCGGCATGGTGAGCGAGGACTCGTTCGCCCAGCGGGTGGAAGAGTTGCGCAAGGCCGGCGCCAAATACGTCTTTCTCAAGACCGGCGCCTACACTCCCGCCGATCTGGCCCGGGCTGTCAAATACGCATCCAAATACAAAATCGACCTGCTCACCGTGGACGGTGCCGGCGGTGGCACCGGTATGAGCCCGTGGCGCATGATGAACGAGTGGGGCGTGCCGCCGGTTGAACTCCATTCGCTGCTTTACCGCTACGCCAGGCAGCTCGCCGACAAGGGCGAGTATGTTCCGTCTCTTGCCGTGGCCGGCGGATTCACCTTCGAGGACCAGATCTTCAAGGGTCTGGCCATCGGGGCTCCCTTTGTCAGGCTGGTGGGCATGGCGCGCGGCCCGATCGCGGCCGCTATGGTCGGAAAGACCATCGGCATGACCATCGACGCCCATCAGGTTCCCGTGTACGTGGAGCGTTTCGGCCAGACCAGAGACGAAATCTTCGTGACCTCGGGTCACCTGCGCAAGGAAATCGGCGATAAAGAGTTCGAAACTCTGCCCACCGGTGCCCTCGGCCTGTATACGTACTATGAGCGTCTCGCCCAGGGCCTCAGGCAGCTCATGTGCGGCAGCCGCAAATTCACCCTCGAGCACATTTCGCGTGACGACCTGGCCGCTCTCACGCGCGATGCGGCCGAGGTCAGCGGCATCCAATACATAATGGACTACGGCAAGACGGAGGTAGAACAGATACTCAACAGCTGATCGAGCATGATCCGTTTCGAGAAAAATTCCCTGGGCCGTTGAGAGCCGATCTTGACATCGTCGGTTCTTGTGATTTACGGCAGGGAAACTCCTCAAAGGGCCTCTCTACGAGGCCCTTGTTATTGTTACGAATCTCGCACTTTGTCAAGAAAGTCCTTGCTATTGTACGGTCAATACATCATAGTTGAATAGTATCTCGTTAGATTCTCCAGCTTTAGTTTTCCACACACCGTACGAGGAGGAGGGCTTCGTTAGGTATTCTCACCGCGCTTGACGCCGACAACTGAATTCCATAAAGGATAGAAAGCCTTAACGGGCATTTAATCGCTGGATGCTGACTTGGTGGCAGGGGGCATTCGGTCCTTCCACTGAGGCATCTCAGCCAGCTCACTTTGACATCTCGGATTGGAAAGGAACTCTCATGGGTGAAGAAGTAGAAGATCGGGAAGCAGCCCGAGAGGAACAGAGATTCTTCAGTAAGGTTGAGCGCTACAAGAGAAATCTTGAATATACGAAGGGTTGCCAGCAAAGAGAAAGACAGCTTGCGCAGGATTATTCACGCGCCCTGTGGAATTTCTCGGGCGCTGGTTTGGTACTCTCTATTACCTTGGTAGGAATGTTTGGAGTCGACCTGTGCCTCTACCGGTCGTATCTCATCGCATCCTGGATTCTCTTCGTCTTCTGCATTCTGATGGCAATGGCTTCCGTAAGACTCTGCCACTTAGGCTACAAGAGACAGACACGGGCCATTCACAAAGAAATCTATGAAAAGAAGGAGCTAACCACAGGGGCGCGATGTCGCTACATATGGATAGCTGCTGAAACATTCGAAGTTGTTGCGGGCGTCGCCTTCCTAGCAGGAATCATATCGCTACTGATTTTTGTCTATAAGAATATGGCACCATAGGTCAGATTTTAGCGTGATTATGCGGAAAAACCTCAAAACGCAAAGGAGGTAATCAAGTGGAAGTGAAGAAAAAGTCTAACGGCGGAAATGGTGGGAGCCCTCAACGGCGTCGCAAGAAGAAACCGCCTAAGAAGAAAACAGTGAGGAAGCCTGTTAAGCGCAAGAAGGCCACACCTAGAAAGGTCACCACAAAAAGGAAGGCAACCGCTCGCAGGGTCCGCAGAGCTACGAAGAAGAAAGTCAAAACCAAACGCAAACCCAACCCGGCTTTCATGCGCCCGATGACGCTCTCCGCCGATCTCGGCGCCGTTGTCGGCAGCAGGCCGATCCCGCGCACTGAGGTCACCAAGAAACTCTGGGCTTACATCAAGAGAAACAAACTGCAGGATACCGTCAATCGCCGGATGATCAATGCCGACGCCAAACTCAGAAGGATATTCGGTGGCAAAAGGAAAGTCTCGATGTTTGAAATGACCAAACTCGTTTCCAAGCACCTGAAGTAGAACGGGTAAAACACGACCAAGTTCCACTGTCCATGGCGGTTCTTGGTCGGTCGCCGCTGTGTCGAAACTCCTCAAAGGGCCTCTCTACGAGGCCCTTGTTATTTGCCGTCGATTCCGGGGCACGGCAGCTTCGGGGACATCACCGGCGAACCCCTTCCTCTTTGAACTTGACAATGGCCTGTTTTGTCTTTTATTGTAATACGGTTCCTCGGTTTACTACCGGACCGGTTACGTTTGCGTCGCACATTAGCGGCCCTGTGATTTCAGGATAAATTGGAAGTAATTCACTGCTATTCGGTCTTACTCCAATTTCAGGCGATTTACCTCACCGACGATGCCATTGCCCCTTCACCGGATTAATGCATCGTAGGTGGACCGGAATACCCATGGCTACGGCTAAGACATCAGTTGTGCTTAACACCAGAACGAGGAGGAAGTATGAATCGCACCTTTCTATCTGTAATTTTCCTGTTGCCGCTACTCGTATTCAGTGTGGTGGCAACGGCTTACGCTGACGCGAGCCGCGTCTCGCTCAGGGGGACATCGCCGGTTGAAAACCCCTCGTCCGCCGTGCTCAGATCTGATCAGCAGGAAACCGTAATCAAGATCTCCATCAGCGGATTCATGGTGGAGGACGTTACCGTTGACGGTGTAACGCACCGTTCGCTGAGCCTTCCGGGATGCGCCGGTACTCTTAAGACCGGCAACCTGGAGTTGCCTGTTATATCTGAGTTGATAGGCATTCCCGGCAACGCCAATGTTAAGGTCAGCATCATAGACCGCAAGGAAGTTACTCTTTCCGGTTACGCCGTCTATCCCGATCAACAGAACGCCTTCTTTCCGGAAAACCAGGTTTCCGTCGGCCAGCCCGGAATCTGGCGTGATATCCGGGTGGTCAGCCTTAAGGTCAACCCGATCCGCTATAATCCCGCCACCGGCCAGATCAGGGCCTGCACCGAAATGACCGTGAAACTGGATTACTCCGGGACCAGCGGTGTCAACGTGCTGGAGACGACCGGTCGACCGGTAAAACCCAACTACCACCGGATGTATACCGACCTGGTGCTCAACTACGATCACCTGAACCTCGAAGTAGAACAACCGGCTCTCGCGCCGGGTGACGATGATGACGGTTACGACTATCTGATAATATGCGCCGACCGGTGGCTGGAGCATATGCAGCCGTTCATCGACTGGAAAGAATCGCTGGGACTCAAGACCAAGATGTACTCCAAAACCGAGGTTATGATTGCGCGCGGGCTTCCGCCTGAGGATGACTGGCTGCCACCTCACCAAATCCTGTTCTTCCTGGAGGACGAATACGCGGCCGGCCACTTCAGTTACCTCCTCATTGTAGGGCACCCGAAGGACATAGCTCTCGGCTATTTCTTATTCACTGAGAGAAGTGACTACGAGTATTCACGTGTGGCCGGCATAGACAACTACCCGGACATCGGGGTCGGTCGTTTCTCCGTTACCAGGGTTTCGGAATTGCAGAATATGATCAACAAGAGTATCGCCTTCCAGTCCAACCCGCCGCCCGGGGACTGGCTGGAAAAATCCCTGATGATTGCCGCCTACCATTATGCCACCTTGGAAAGCTCTTTCCAGGATTGCTCGAATGACATAATCGAGCCCACGTGGCGAATTGGTGCTCCGCGAAAAACATATAGCGTGCTCCACCCCGATTTCATCACGGCCTATGGCGCCTCATACGAAGACGGCGGGGATGAGGCCACCAACCGGGATGTCATAAACTACATCAACGATGGCTGTCGATTCGTGAATTACCGTGGCAACGGCAGCGTCCTCGGATGGGAGGAGTGGAGCATTAATCACGACCGGTTCTATTTCGGGAACGTTAACGATCTCGATAACGGCCAGAAGACGCCCGTGGTATTCGCTATCGCCAATGGAACGCTTTATTTCGATCTTAACTCCGGCGAACGAACCTTGGGCGAAGCTTTCACCTCCTGCCGGGAAGACGGTGCCGCGGCTTACCTCGGAGCAACCATTTTTACCGACGATTGGGAAATGAACCCCCATGCCGGAAACTACTA
>CP070777.1:691401-694561 GCA_020346225.1 Candidatus Zixiibacteriota bacterium
AATCCAATATACTTGTCCATGATGACCTTCTGTCATTAACGTTACTATGGCTTTAGTAAGACTACCATGCATTGTGGCCAACTTAGAAGGCTTCGGTTACATAGTTTCTCCCGGTTAATACACCGAGAGCAAAGGAGAACGAAATGAACAAGACTTTAACCTGGTTGCTTCTTGCGGGATGGACTGCGTTTTTGTCCCCGGCTTCAACAGATGCCACGGATGTCCAGCGAGAGGCCGCGGAGATACTGAGGGCGACGGGCATTCAGGGCGGCCTGGTTGTTCATCTGAACTGTGGGGATGGCAAACTTACAGCTGCGCTGGGGGCTAATGAGCGTCTGGTTATCCATGGTCTTGCTGAGAAGCAGGAGAGTGTAGCTGAGGCTCGCGCGCACATCAAGTCTCTCGGGCTTTACGGGAAAGTATCTGTTGTAGAATACGCCGGCAACGACTTGCCTTACATTGACAATCTCGTGAATCTGCTGATCTGCGAAGAGTCGGGCACGGTTGCGATGGATGAGATCATGCGTGCGCTCGTACCCAACGGGGTTGCCTACATCGAGCGAGACGGCGGATGGGAGAAGATGATCAAGCTCCGCCCTCCGGAGATTGATGAGTGGACTCACTATATGCACGACCCGAGCAATAATGCGGTGGCGCATGATACTGTAGTGGGTCCGTGTCGGCGGCTTCAGTGGGAGAGCGGTCCGAAATGGACCCGGTCTCATGAAAAGATGTCGGGGATGCACGCTCTGGTCTCGACAGGGGGGCGGATTTTCTACACTATAGATGAAGCGCCCATGGCGTCCATTCAACTTCCTCCCGATTGGCGCTTGGTCGCCCGTGACGCTTTTAACGGGGCGCTTCTGTGGAAACGTTCCATTCCATCATGGTATCCGCATTTGTGGCCGCTCAAGAGTGGTCCGGCCAAACTGCCCCGGCGTCTGGTAGCAGCGGGTGGCCGCGTCTATGTCACGCTGGGCTACGAGGCGCCCGTGACAGCTCTGGACGTTGTTACGGGCGAGACGCTTCTTACGTATAAAGGTACAGCCGGGACGGAAGGATTGATCGTATCGGAGGGAGTCCTGTTCGCCAATATCATCGAAGATTTGAAAACGCCTGTCTTCAAGCCCAAAGACCCCTTTGTCTGGAATGAAGCTGCCCGCGCGAGGATCATCGACAAATGGACTCGCGGCCAGGGCAAGCAATTTGTTGCGGCATTGAAAGCCGAGACGGGCGAGCTGTTGTGGCGCAAGCGGTATCCTGTGGCGCCTCTGAGCCTCGGTGTCGATGAGAAAAGTGTGTACTTCAGCGATGGCCAGAAGATCATTTGCCTTCGCCGTGACAACGGTGAAGAACGCTGGCAATCTGAACCAATTGCTTCGGTGACGGAGTACACAAGCCAGAATGCGCCGACGCTCGTCATCTACGAGGACATTGTTCTCTATTCACCGAAGGTTTCTTCCATTATTGCTCTGGACGCCCGTGATGGAAATGTCTTATGGAAATCGAAACATCCTCGCGCCGGTCACCATTCTCCGGGTGACGTCCTGGTCGTCAACGACCTGGTCTGGTCGGGCGGTTCAGGAGCCACACCATTTATAGGTAAGAACCTTTTGACCGGCAGGGTGGAAGTTAGCTTCAAACCGCCTCAGATGACATGGTTCCATCCTCGCTGTCACCGCTCGAAGGCAACTGATCGTTACATTCTCGCGTCTCGAACGGGGATCGAATTCGCGGACGTGCATAAGAAGGAAGTGATCGTACACCACTGGACCCGTGGCGCGTGTGTGTACGGCATCATGCCCTGCAACGGACTCGTTTACACGCCACCCAATCCCTGTGCCTGTTTGCACGAAACCAAGACCCGGGGTTTCAATGCTCTGGCGCCCGCTCTGGACGTTCCGCTGTGCGAATTACCTAATGAAAATAGGCTCCAGCGCGGATCAGCTTATGGACAGATGGAACACCAGACGTCCCCGGATCCAATCAGTCACGACTGGCCGACATACAGACATGATGCTGAGCGAAGCGGTTTTGTGCCGTCGGACTTTTCTCCATCACTCACGCAGGCCTGGCAAACGTATATCGGTGGCCGGCTCAGCAGCTTAGTCTCAGCGGAGGGCAGGGTCTTTGCCGTATCGATCGACACACACACGGTGCAGGCTCTCGATGCCACATCAGGGGCCAAACTCTGGTCATTTACTTCCAACGCCCGTGTGGATTCTCCACCAACCGTGTATAAGAATCTCGTGATATTTGGCTCCCGAGATGGCTGGGTTTACTGCCTGCGTGCACGTGACGGCGAGCTTGTTTGGCGCTTTCTCGCGGCCCCGTCCAAGAGACTACTCATGTCGTACAGTCAACTCGAATCAGTTTGGCCGGTTCACGGCAGTGTCCTCGTGCAGAACAATGTCGTACATTTCGTAGCAGGCAGATCTATGTTCCTCGACGGTGGCCTGCGATTATATCGTCTAAATGCACGGAACGGACATATGCTCTCGGTGAATATTATGGACGACAGAGACCCGGAAACGGGCAAGAATCTCCAGAAGCTTCAGGCCGGTTGGATCGGCCTGACGATGCCGGTAACCCTGCCCGATATTCTTTCGAGCGACGGCGAACGAATTTACATGCGATCCCAGCAGTTCGATCTTCAAGGCAGGCGGCTGCGCATAGCACCCGACCTCGACGTCGCTCATCAGGGCAGAAAGGGAGCCCACTTATTTAGGCCGGTCGGTTTGCTGGATGATACCTGGATGCACCGCACGTATTGGATGCTGGGTGTCACGGTAACCTACGGTTGGCGCATGTGGTTCGAAGGCGGACGCTTCGCACCAGCCGGAAGAATCCTTGCCTTCGACGACACAACCGTCTACGGATTCGGGCGCAAGCCGGCACACTACGCACAGTCGCCGATAATGGAATACCAACTCTATGCGGCTAACCGGACTCCAGATGAGGACGGACCCGCCCGTGTCTTAAGGACCGAGAAGGATATCGCGAGTAAGGCTCGCGACAAACGCGAACAAGGTGAAGGAGATAAAGCAAATTGGAAGTTTCGCAGACAACACTCGGCGAAGGAGTTGACAGCGGTGGGTTATCGGTGGAGGAAAGAAGATCCACCGTTGCTGGCAAAGTCCATGGTCCTGACGAATAAAGT
>CP070777.1:694661-712082 GCA_020346225.1 Candidatus Zixiibacteriota bacterium
ATTGCGTCGCTGGGCTGGGCGTACCTGCCGCCGGTGGAGTCGAAGGTGACTGTTTCGCCTGACTTCAGTTCGAGTTGGGTGACGGTCGTGCGGGGCGGAATGCGGACCTGTTCGATGGGGATCATAACCGATTTGGTGCACCCTGTCAGCCCTGCCGCTGCCACAGCCAGCAGCAACGGCGCCAGTCTTGCGAGTTTTCTACACATTTTCTACATCCTCCTCTTATTGCCGACGATTTTGCCTCAGCCCTACTCACCGAAGATGGGGAACCCTTCGCCGCTTTCCCCGGGAAAACTCTTGATCATTACGACTATGAGGGCTGCCACACCTATCACCGCTGCGCCGAGTATGAGTTTGCTGGCCAGCCCTTGACCCTGTGGCCGTGCTGTCGTCAGACTGTCGACCTCGTTGATGGGGATCCTGACTGCATTTCCGTCCTGGCTGATGCCGACCACGGCATGGTTCGGGATGTCGATTCGTCCGGTCTTCTCCTTGAACCAGATAGTGGTGTCCGGCGTGAAGACAGTTATGATCTGACCGACATCGGCTTTTTGGCGGTCGGAACGCTGGCGTTCGTCGCTCTGATACCGGCCGAACCATTCAGCCGAGGCCGACCGGACCGTCGAGTCGAGAGTTTTGGTGTAGTAGACCGAGTCAACGGCGTCGAGCCGGATGCTCCTGCTGGTCGCGTCACTGCTTGTGCCGCTGAAAATGGCCTGTTTGGAATGATAGGCGGCGCCGGTGGAATCGAAGGCGACCGTTTCGCCGCTTGTCAGTTTCAAACCGGTGACCTTCACAGGCTCGGTCACCCTGATTTTCCATCCCGGGCGCGTGACGACTTTGGTGCATCCGGAAGCTCCGAAGGTGTAAATGGTCAAAGCCGTCAGGGTTACCAGGCTGATTGTCTTTCTAAACATGGCCCTCTCCTTTCTTTATGGTCCACCGGACTGACGTTCAACATTCGTGCCGGATGGCGCGGCACGGCTCCTGAAAGCCAAGCCATTCGGAGTCAATCAGTTGGATAGTATGCGCCGGTGCGATTGGAGCGAGCGAGATAATATTTATTATGCAGTATGGATAGAAACTAATGCCGGCAGAGAGAGCCGGCGAATTGTGTCATCGGATTTCGCGCTCAAAAATGAGATCGATAAATCTGGTGGAGCCGTAGGCGCCGGTGCCGGCGGCGAGAATCTCAGCTAGCCGCCAGCCGTCCCGGGCGTGCCTTCACGCCCAGGAAACCAAAGCCGGCGCCCATGCGGGTTTGCATTGGGGGGCATTTTAGCCTATCTTGCAACTACGTTCAGGCAAGTATTCAATCGTGGGCAAACTGACCGGGGCTTAACCGTTCCGCACGAGGGGAGATGTGGGTTTGAAAGAATCCGCCGACCGCGAGGTTTCAGTAAGGTCGTTTACGGCGCCGCGGGGTGCCGAAAGAGACCTGACTTTTCGTGCCGCTATTCTTCGGCTGACCAGGCGCAGCATGTTCCTGGTGGGCATGCTGGGCCTTGCGATTCCGGCTGTCTATGTGCTGTCGCTGCTCGTCTTCATGGACAAGCAGATTTCGTGGAAGTACGATGAGTTCAGCTCGACAGCGGGTCTTCTGATATGGGACAAGCTGCTGATTATGCTTCTGGGGGCGGCGTCGCTGGTTCTGTCGCTGACGCGCATCGGGCCTAAGTTCGGCCGCCTTATGGTGGGTCTGATCATCGTTTTGGCCTGCATGGCCACGCTTATGGATGACCTGGCGCGAGGAGATGTGTCGCTGACGGTTGCTTGGCTGGCCCTTATCTTGTTCGTATCGCTTACGGTGCCATACCGGCTGTGGCATACGCTGGTGATCGGTGCCGCCGTGATTGGGGGGTTTGTTCTCTGTGTTAGTTATGCTTCCGGTATAATGGGCTGGCCGCCGTCGGAAGCCGGGCCGGAATTTTTGATATTCCTGGTTCTGGTGACCGTGGCGTGCAGCGGCATAAGCGGGCTTCTGTACGGCAGCCTGTATTATCAGCATCAGGCGCGCCGGATGCTCGCCGCCACGAATCGCGAGCTGCTTCGGACCCAGGCGCAATTGGTGCAGTCGGCCAAGATGGCTTCCCTTGGCAACCTGGTGGCGGGGATTGCCCACGAGATCAACACGCCGTTGGGCGCGATTCATTCCAACTCCAACCTGGCGGCGCGCGCTCTTGACAAAGTCGCCGAGGCTCTCGACCCGGGGGAAGAGATTCATCAGTCACTGCGAGTCCTGAGAGATATGAACGCCGTGACACAGAAAGCCTCGGGTCGAATCGATACCGTCATCAGGGCGCTGCGTAATTTCGCCCGCCTCGATGAAGCTGAGCGCAAGAGGGTGGATCTGCACGAAGGAATCGAAAGCGCTCTGACCGTTCTGCCCCAGCCCGCCGGCAAGAACATCTCGGTCGTGCGCCGGTTCGGGGAGCTCCCCGAGGTCAGTTGTTTCCCCAGCCAGGTCAACCAGGTGGTCATGAACCTGGTGCTGAACTCGATGGAAGCTATCGACAGCGAAGGCACCGTCACCATCACGACGCGCAGGGATGGTGACGGGGTAGTAGTCGATGTGGCCGACACCGGCTGCGGCATTCCGCCCCAGGACCAGCAGCGGGTCTTTGATCCCGGCTATACCACCAAAGGGGTCGGTGTGGGAACCGGACTGGGGCTTTCCATCTGCCATCAAATAGTGGAAAGTCACGGCGGAAGGATCGACCTGACCAGCAAGCCCGGCGAGGGGACGGTCGTGACAGTGCGTCTGCCCATCGGACACTGAGATTACAGTTGATCAGTGCAGAATCAGCTCCAGCGAGGGGCCGTGTAGCAATTCATCGAAGTAAAACCATTGATACTTAAAGCGCACCGTTATGCCGGCGTTGGTGAAATAGAGCGGCCAGACGCGGCTGTCGACGCCGACACTTAATACCGGGGCGACCTCGCCGTAGTCCGAGCGGAGACCGACCGCCAGACCACCGTCTACCCTGAGCGCCTTGAGCCGACCGATGCTCATCCCCAGACCGCCGCCGAGTGAGGTGACCAAAAGCAGCCGTCGCGGTTCATGCACGGAAGGCATGATAAGAGCGCTGGCCGAGACATTCTTGAAAAGTATCAAGTCGTCCCATATCCCGTAACCGATTCCCAGCAGACTTCCCGACCGAACCTTCCCGCTCTGGATGGTCAACTGCCCCCCGACATGCAATAGCACACCCTTGTAGCTGGGCGGGGCGTGGCGATCCTGAATCCACCTTACCGAAGCCCAGTTCGGGTCCTTCCTTATAAGCGAATCGGTTGGCACGGGGAGGTCAGATGAAAGCGGCGGCGGAATCAGCCAGGCGGGCACGGAGGCGCTGTCGTAAAGAAACTCGCTTTCCCCGGCCGTCAGGTCCGGGTCATGCAGGCCGGCGTCGCTCAACTGCGGGTAGTGGTGGCGGCGCCGGATGCCGTGTTCGTCCTGGTCGGCGGTGCGGAGACTCCACGTGGCGGCGATGGGCATCGGAATGAGCAGAAGGGCGGGCATCCGTAAAACCTCGTAATAATCGGCGCCGTTTCTGGTCGAGAGCCAGGAAGAGACAAGTGTATCCGGATGTACATCGGGCGCGTTCGAATCGAGCCACGCCTGAAGTTGGCCGGGAATGGGGTAACCGCCGGTCTGGTGGAAAACAAGCAGCACTTCGATGAGCGAGCACCGACTGGCCTCGAAGACGGCGCGGTAAGTGGGAGCGTACCAGTGCATCAGCCGGTCGCCGAAAGTCTGCCAGACATCACCACGTGAATTTATGACATACACACCCTCATGTCGGAAGTGATTGTGGGCCTCGACATGATTGCGTTTCTGCAGCCCGGCCAGCGGCCCGAAGCGCGGGACAAGGAGATGCCCCGACGAGAAAGCATCGGCCAGATACCCCAGGGCGACGGCTTCCCAGTGCAGAGCAGCGAGTAAAGTCTGCTGTTCGGTCAGCTCAAGGCTCTCGCTGTGTCCGGCCAGTCGCAAGGCCATGAGATGATGCAGCAAATAGCCGCAGACGACATTGGGGGCATCGAGCTGCTGAAGATTGTCTCCGTCCGGAACGGAGCCGGTGTCCAGTGCCCGGTGCAGGGCTGCCTGCCATCCGGCCGCGATAGCGTCCGGGGTGAGGTTCTGCAGTTGCTGCAGAATCGTCCGCCCTGGCTTCTGAAACCGGGCGGGGGCGAAGTCGTCCGCGGCATGCCGCGCACACAGCCGGCCAAAACTCAGGTTATCCCATTGAGGGCACGGGAGCACGGGGCCGGCGCTGTTGTCGCCCACGGCAAAGGCGGTGTCGCCGAGCGGGGTGGCATACTCTCTGAGGGTAGCATGATAAACAGAATCCGCCAGCAGTCGGTGCTCCTTCACGTCCCAGCCAAGAGTATTCGTGACGGTGATCACGACGATAACGAAGGTCGCCGAAAAGGCTGTAATCCGTTTCTTCACGCCCTCACCCTCCGGTCTTCCAGTTGGCCATTAGGAAATCAATGGCGTTGTTGGCCATTATATCTTCCACCATGCGCCTATCTTCGAACTCGTCCTTTAGCATTTTGGTGAGCCGATGAACGTAGCTCAGACGGGGCATATCAGAAGGTGCTACCGTGTATCCGGCGAAGTCGCTGCCGATCGCGATATGTTCGTGACCGCCGCACAGCTTGACCAGATGGCGCACCATGCGCACGACGTCCCGCAGAGAACCGCTCCTCTCGGCATAATGTACATTGGCATAGTTGGTCAGAAGATAAGGGTCGAGAATAACACCGAAAATGCCGCCACGGGCGACGATCTCCTGGATGTGTTCATCGTAAAGCGAGTAGGGATGTTCCGCCAGGGTGCGCGAGGCGCCGTGACTGACGGCGATAGGTCGGCAGGCGACATCGAGAACGTCTTCGACGGCGGTAGCCGTGGCATGGGTAACATCGACGATCATACCGAGGCGCTCCATTTCACACACGACCTCTCGGCCGAATTCACTCAGCCCGAGGTTGGGTCGACGGCTGTTGGCATCCGGGAAAAAGGGAAATGAGTTGGCGGCCGAGGCAACGTCTTTGCTGAAGAAGTGAGTAATGTCCAGCATGGCCACGCCGCGCGAGGCCAGCTTTTCCAGGGGGTAAATACTGCCGCCGAGAGCATGGCCACCCTCGACCGTGTGCACCACGGCAACACGGTATTCGGGACTGTCCTTGGGAATGTCGAGGAACTCGGCCAGCTGATGGCGATTGCGAGCCAGCCGGGCGTAAGGTTCAGCGGGACCGCTGAGCTCCTCCTCCAGGTGGTCCATCATGCGAAAGGTCTGCGTCGGGGCTTCGGGATTGGAGTCGGTCGGCATCGACAACCACTCGTCAAAGACGTTGAAATGGGCGGCGCAGATCAGGTCGATGCCGGCGGCATGGCAATCCCGCCAGTTCATGCCGCTGCGGTTAAAGTACCTGTCAGCGAAATCGGCGATAGCGGGATACCTGATGCCGAGCGGAGTGTTGCGATTCCAGTCGTCGATTAAAGAGTGAATGTGGAGGTCAGCCAGTACGCGTCGGTCGAACCGGTCGGACGGCAACGGGTCCGGCGGCCCGCCACAGGCCAGAGCTGAAAGGACCGGACCGACGCCGAGAAGGCCGGTGGACGCATAGAGCGAGGACCTCAGGAATTGTCTCCGGGAACAGTTTGAAATGTTGTATTCCTTTCCCTCCACCAGACGCCTCTGCTCAGAGGTTAGAACTGAAGATTCGACGTTCTCTGAGCCGTAAGAACCCGCCTCAAAGTATACCCTGAGCGAGCAAAGGTCAATATGTATCGCGCCCGCTTGCGGGTACGCGTGGCCGACATCGGCCAAGGCCCCCGCCGGCTCCAGGCTTGGCCACATAACCGGCTCATTGACAATGCGTTATCAGGCTGTGGCGGAAGGCTGGCCGGGGAGAACCGGCAAGTAAAGGTATGTCGCAATTTGCCGATATTGAGAGAAAAGACCGGGGAAATCCGGCCGTGCTCTTCACCTATGCAATAGGGAACTTAAGCATATGTACAGTAGCAGAAGATGCCTTTTTGGGGGAAACCGCGGACTGAGCCTTCTGGAAGTGCTCGTCGCAATGATAGTCCTGGCGGTTGGGATTTTAGGACTGGCACCTATGGTCGTACTCTCTATCGAAGGGAACAGTATTTCGCGTGATTTTTCGGTCGCCACTGAACTGGCCAGGCAGCAACTCGAATTCTATGAAGCGCAGGACGAATTGCTGCCCGAGGATCCGTTCAAAGCCGAGGACCAGATGGTCGCTGATTCGATCGCGACGCCGCCGGATACCCTGGGGTACACCAGATGGGTGAGGATATCGCCGACCGAGGCCGTTAATCCGCCCCGTCTGTGCAAGGTTGAGGTGATCATATCATGGACGGACAAGGTCGGTAAGCCCCGTTCAACCAAGCACTCCACCCTGATGACCAATTACTGAGGAAAGGATTGCCGACTATGGTCGTAAGAAGAATCGGACAACATAGCCGGATGGGGGGATTCTCACTCATCGAGCTTTTGATAGCGGTACTCATCACCGGTATCGTGGCGGCGGCGGCCTTCCACTTCTATGTCCAGATGAACCAGCAGGTCGTCACGCAGCAGGAAATATCGGATATGCAGCAGCTTTCGCGGGCAACGCTTCAGGAAATGGGCAAGACGCTGCGGATGGCCGGCTACATGGTGCCGGATCACGCCCCCTACCGTATCAACGGCTGCAGCCTTGCCGTTTACTATAGTTTTACCGGTAATTTAAACGACGTCGATTCGGTCTTATACTATCTCGAGGAGTTTAATGAGATCGAGTATCTGGACGTACCGCATCGACCGGCCGGTCTGCATCTTTACAAGGTCATGAAAAAGGTGAGTAGCGACCCGGCCGAGACATTTTCGGACTTCGTGACGTCAATACAATATAATGTGGTTAATGTCGACAGCTCCGAGGTGGCCATCACGCTGGAAGTACAGACCTCCCGGGCTGACGAGGATTACTTGGAAAACGACGGTTTTAGGAGATTTGTAAATACTGAGCGTGTGAACATGCGCAATGCCAACTTATGAGGAGGGCATTATTTGTGAATAGAGTCAAGAGCAACTTGGGTGGGGCACTGATAATCGCACTGGGTATAATGCTGATGCTGACGATTGCGGCGCTCATGGCCGTCAATCGGGCCGAGACCGACATAAATTTATCATTCAACCAGCTTCATTACGACCAGTCTTTTTATGTAGCCGAGGCCGGCCTCAGACGGGCCTTCCAGGACCTCAACGATGATAACGCCTGGGCCGCCGGATACGCCGACGTTGTCTTTGAAGAAGGTACTTACTGGGTGGCCGTCGATCACTGGTATCCGACCGAACCGCTCCGGGACACGGTGGATGTCCGCGCCACCGGTCGGGTTCAGGCAGCCTGCGCCAACGTTCGGGCTCTGATTGTGCCGGAGCTTCTCTTCCCCTTCGATTATGCCGTGTATGGTGATGACTCTATCCTGTTGGACCAGAATACGAACACCGCCTCGTACCACTCCGACCCGGACTCGGGTACCTTTGCCACTACTCTCCTCGATTCGCTGGGTGATGTGGCTTCAAACGGGACGGTCACGCTTGACAATTCTGCCAGTATCGGAGGCGACGCCTCCAGTTCCGCCGATCCGGGGGTGATTATGGACCCCACGTGCACGGTCACGGAGGACACGGCTTCGGGGTTGCCGCCCTATCCGCTTGAACCCATAGACGAGGAAGCCATGGCCGACGCCATGGCCAACAACGATAATCTGACCGGAATTTCGGGAACCTACGACCTGGGAGCCGACACTTCATTGGCCGTGGGCAACGGTGACTCGGTGCATCTGGCGACAGGCATCTATTACTTCACCGATGTGACCCTGGACGAGAATTCGACTCTCACCGTCGACGATGGCGTGACGATATACATGAGCGGCGACATGCTTCTGTCGAACAATACGTCGGTCAATCCCTACAACGACCCCGCCGACCTGCTGATTATCTCAACGGGATCGATACAGACGGTCGGGAATGATGTCGACCTGCATGTGTTGTTCTACGGGCCGGACGCCGATGTCTATCTGGCCAACAGTTGTGTCGTATATGGTTCTATTGTTGCCAACAGCGTCGTCATAAAGAACACCGCCAGCATATATTATGACCGGGCCTTGGCCGAGATTCCGCTGAGGACAACCGGTAGAATGCTCATGATTGCCTGGAGTGAGGAATAGTACCTTCGGCCTTGAGGCCTTACCGCATCGATGATATTTCTTTTTTCGATTGGGGCTGCGGCGACCGGGCCGTAACATTGGGTCGCCGCGTCCGCGAGACCTGAATGGCTGGCGGACAGCATGATGTAACGTAACATGCGTTAGATTCGATACTTCGTCGGGGGCTTAATCGCCTTCAAACGCAGCCAGCGTGTTACAACGGCGAATGTTGTTGTATAAGGAGTACTGCTTTGAAAGGTGTACACGTAGGGCAGCGGGGCGGAGCGCTGCTGATCGTCCTGGCTATCATGCTCCTGTTGATGGTGGGCGCTTTGATGGCCGTCAAAACGGCGCAGACCGACATCGATCTGTCGTTCAACCAACTTGAGTCCGACCAGGCCTTCTATGTGGCCGAAGCGGGCCTGATGAGCGCCTTCAACGAACTCAACGAAAACAACGACTGGACGGCCGGCTATGTCGACGAGCCTTTCGACCGGGGCGTGTTCTCAGTGGCGCTGGTCGACAGCAGCTATATGCCCGCCCTTGTGGATACCATCGTGCTTCGCTCGGCGGGAAGTCTGGGTGATGCTAATGTCACCCTCGAGGCCATAGTCGTGCCGGAATACTGGCGACCGTTTCAGTTCTCCGTCTTCGGTGACGTTTCGGTGCTCATGGACAACAACACCTGCACCGATTCGTATAACTCGGATTCCGGGTCTTACGCCGCCACCCTGGATCTGGACGAAGGGGACGTGGCGTCGAACGGGCCGCTCGACTTTATCCACACGGCCGTTGTCGGGGGGGACGCTTCCAGCGCCACGGCCGGCGGTATCAGCATCGACCCGAACAGCACTGTCTGCGGCGACACGGCCAGCGGCGTGGAACCGTATGTGATTCAAACTGTGCCGGATTCAGTCTATGACTGGGCGCGGACCGTGACCGCGGCCCCGGCCGGGCTGAGCGGCTCCTATACCTACAATCCGACCACCTATGAACTGAGCATGACGCTCAACCAGTCGGTGGTGATGTCCGGCGGTGTCTATTATTTCTCCAGCATCACCCTGGGCAACACTGTGACCCTCCAGGTTGCCGCCGGTGAGCAGGTGGTGATATACCTCGACGGCGACCTCAGTGTCGGCCAGAATGGGTCCATCAACACCGACGGTGCCCCCGGGGATCTGATAATCTTCTCCCGGGGGACGTCGCTCGACATCGGCCAGAGCACCGAAATTTACGCGGCCTTCTACGGACCGACGGTGGACGTGAGCATGCAGAACAACAGCCAGTTCTACGGCGCTATCGTATGTCGCACAAGTAGCGCGATAAACGCGGCTTGTGTGCACTACGACCGGGCCCTGAGAGATAAAGAGGGCGGGAAAACGGGTGTCATGAGGATGATCGGGTGGCGTCAGCTGTAAGCCGCAAGCCGCATCGGGGGGCATTTACTGGGGGCAATCAGCCGGCGGCGGCGCACCCACGATGAAGAAATAGTCCACGAGGTAGACCACGTCGAGGGCGTCGATTTGGTCGTTGCCGTCAACATCGGCTTCCTCGTCGCATTCGGGGGCCGGTCCATTCAGCCAGATATATTCAACAAAGTAACCGATATCAAGCGCATCGAGCTGACCGTTGTGATCGATGTCACCGGGGAGAACACAGCACGGCGGCTCGCTGTAATCCATATCCACCCGGGCATACAGACGGTCGGAAACGATCGAGTCCACCCGCACGTAGATTCCGGACCGGCCGCCGTAACCGTCGCTGCTCGGATAGGTCTGGGGGCCGAATTCCGACTGACCATCAACGTCATCCGACAATAGCGCGCCTTTCCTGCTTTCATATGGATACCACCACTGGGCGCTGTCGGTCGGGTGGCCTTCCGGGTTGAACGAGGCCGGTCGGTCCGGATTGTAACCGATATCCTCGATGATTACCGAGTAGTGGGCGTAGCGCGGGGTGCCGCTGTTCATCGTAACGAAGTCCTCATCGGGGACCAGTGAGTCATGCGCGTGGGTGATCAGAAGCCCTCGGTCGAGAGGGTCACAGCCGTAGGTCAGGTTGGGCCAGAAGTAACAGCTGAAGTCCGAGTCGTACCTGTCATACTGCGCCGCCGACTGCGGGTTGCGGTACTCCAAAAGGAAGTACTCGCCCTGAGACATATCAATAGGCAGCAGGAACAGGGCGCTGTCGGTTTCGGTCTCGATGTTTCTTAAAGTGATCTCACCCGCGAAATCCTCGGCCAGCGTGATTGGCTCTATCCAGCCGAGCTCGGCCTTGCTCCAGCCGCATAGATGCGAGGGGATATCGGAACCGATCGAGAACAGGCCGTAACCGTAATAACCCATCAGACACCAGTCATAAATAGGATGGTCGTTAAAGTCGCCGGGGGTGGTGAAACTGGAGTAAGTAAGCTTGTAATCGTAATCGTACAGATCGTAAAGGCCCAGGTTGTGGGATAGTTCATGGCAGAAGACCCGGATACGGTTGCGAGTATCAACACCGAGAAACTGGGTCGGGTTGGCGGGGTCACGAAGGGGGCGTGTTTCCGGCGACGTATTGTAGCGATTGATCTTGATGTTGTCAAAAGGCCCCCAGCCGGAGGGTCTGGATGTGGCGTAGGACCAGATGTCGTTTGGGTCGCCGGAGTCTTCCTCGCCGTTACCGGAACGGATAAAGCAGACGGCATCCACCTTGTGATCGCCGTCGCCGTCGTATAAGGAATAATCGACAATGGGGTCGAGATCGTCGAAAAGCGACGAGAAGTCAAAATAAGGCGAATAAGCGCCGGCATTGAACCAGTCGATGACATCACCCGTAAGCTCCATCTGGCCGTAGGAAACCTCCCGAAAATAGTCCGCGACTGAACCGCCGGGAAAGATGTCGCGCGAGAAGAGCAGCGAATCGAATGACTCACGGGGGTAAGTCCCGGGGCGGTCGGTCCATTCCACCAATACGGCAAGCAGACGGAGGGTGTCGCCCTCGAACGTGTAAGCGGCCAGTTCGGCGAGGTCTTCGGCCAGGAGTTTCTGTCCGGGAATTCTGCCGAACTGCTTTACCAGCTTCTCGCGGGGAACGTCATGGACGACCATGTGGTCAACATCACCGGCCATGCTTACTCGCGCGGCAAGAGAGCAGCAGACGGCCAGGATCAGGTGCTTCGCAATACCGGCTTTCATGTTTGCCTCGTTGTGGGGCCAACCGGGGGGCGGACGCGGTATGTAAGTGAAGATAGCGGCATTAATGAAATTGTCGGCCGATTTCTTCAGGACTGTAAAGCGTGGTATCCCCGCCCGGGCTGGTACTCACCCAATATAGCCGGAAAGGTCCTTTTTGTCAATCGGCGGTTTCTGGGGCCCGGAGATAAGAAAGCCGCCCCCACAGCAGGGGCGGCTTGAAAACTGGCCCTGGGTTTCGCTCTACTCCGGGCACGGCACGGGAGCCGGGCCTCCCTTCCAGAGATAGTCTCTGAGGTAGTTTGCGTCCTGCTGATCTATCTCGCCGTCACCGTTGGCGTCGGCTTCTTCTGGGCACGGCGGAGGAGGACCGCCCCTCGTGAGATAGCTCTGCAGGTAGTTGACGTCCAGGGGGTCAAGCTCGCCACTGTGATCAGCGTCACCGGGAACAACGCAGCACTGGACATAAGTGTTGACGTACGCATAAAGGCTGTCGCCGACGATTGAGTCAACCCTCACATAGACCCCGGAGTAGCCGTAATATCCCTGGCTGCTGGGGATGGTGTTGGGCCCGAACTCGTTCTGACCTTCGACGTCATCCGAAAAGAGAGCGCCCTTCCTGGTTTCATATGGATACCACCACTGGGCGCTGTCGGTAATGCCACCCTCGGGGTTGTACAAAGTATCTCGTGCCGGGTCGTAACCAGCGTCCTCGACGGCCACCGTATAATGGGTATAGTCCGGCCAGCCTGAATTGGGCCCCGTTAACTCGTTGTCGGCGACGGCATCATCAACGTGAGTAATCAAAAGGCCACCATCAAGGGGGTCGTTGCCATAGGACACGTCGGGCCAGAAGTACGAGCTGAAGTCGGAGTCAAGCTTGTCAAAAATGCCGGCCGAGTTGGGATTTCGGTACTCTAGCAGAAAGTACTCAGTTTCGCTGCCGCCGACAGGTATCTTGTAAAGAGAATTCTCGGAGTGCATTTCAATGTCATAGATCACTAGGTCACTATACTCGCCGTCAAGTGACACCGGTTGAATCCAGTGGGCTTTCATTTTACTCCAGCCACAGAGATGCGATGGAATTGTCGACCCCAGCGATAAGTACCCGTAACCGTAGTAGCCCATGACGCACCAGTCGACAAGAGGGTGATCGTTGGAATCAGCGGGAGTATAGTATGTGGATTCGTTGAGCTTGCCGTCATAGTCATAGAGATCGGGGAGCTTCAACTGATGGCACAGTTCATGAGCGAACATGCGGATTCCGACAGGTTCATATTCGCCGGAAAACTGGGTCGGGTCGGACGGCATGCGTAGTGGTTTGAGTTCAGAGCACTGACTCCATTGATGTATTTTGACACCTTGATCGAACGGGCCAAGGGGAGTTCCAACACCCGAAGTACTGCACCAAGGGTCTTCAGGGTCTTGTGAGTCCTCCCAACCGGGGCCTGCGCTGATGATCAGAATAGCATCAACCTTGCCATTGTGGTCGCCGTCGAAATCATTGTAGTCGACATAGGGATCCAGCATATCAAAAAGGTCGGCGTAACTTGTGAACGATTCATAGTCCGCACCATAGTTGAACCAGTCGATGAGCTCACCGGTGACCGTCAGTTCACCGTAGGATACCTCACTGAAATACTCCGTTAGAGATCCGAACGTAGTGTCGTCGGTTGAGAAGAGTCTCGAGTAGAAGGTGTCTGCGGGGTAGGTGTGCTCTCGATCATCCCATTCCACGAGTATCGCCAGCAGTCTAAGTGTATCGCCCTCGAAGGTGTCGGCGGCCATCAGAAGCAGCTCTTCCGGGGTCAGATCCGAGCCGGCCAGCTTGCCGTATCTGGCGATCTGTTCCTCGGGTGACATGTCGAATATAATCATCTTGCCTACATCCATCTTCTTCTCACCCGCTACCGCGGGGAGAATCAAAAAGATGCACAAGGGCACCAGAAACATCACATATCTCACACTGCCTCCCTCATTTTGCGGTTATAGATTTTTGTCATCAAGTCGTTTTCACCGTGACATCTCAGGATTTACCACTCCGGGCAGGGGACCGGGGCCGGCCCGCCGCGATAGAGGAAATCGCTGAGATAGTCAAGATCCAGTATGGATATAATTCCGTCCCCATTGGGGTCGGCTTCCTCGTAGCACGTGGGAGGCTCACCATTTCTGTAGAGGTAGCCAATAAGGAAATCCAGGTCGAGGATGTCGAACTGACCGCTGTGGTCCGCGTCGCCGGGTACTTCGCAGCAGTACTGAGTGCTTACATAGGCATAGAGGCGGTCGCCGACTATTGAATCCACGCGCACGTAGACCGGCGAATAGGCGCTGTACGGAACACTGCTGGGGGTAGTGGTGGCACTAAACTCACTCTGCCCTTCGACGTCATGGGAAAAGAGCGCGCCTTTCTTACATTCGTAAGGGTACCACCACTGGGCACTATCGGTCACATGCCCTCCGGGATTGGAGGAAGCATCTCTGTTAGGATTGTACCCGGCGTCTTCCACGGCAACCACGTAGTGAGGCTTGCCTGGAGTTCCGTTGTTTGAACAGGTCCACTGGCCGTCGGCGCAAAGCGAGTCGTCTATGTGGGTGATCAGCAAACCGCGATCCATGAGGTCCCCGCCGATGGCGAGGTAGGGATGGAAGTAACAACTGAAATCCGAATCGAACTTGTCGAATGTGCCGGAGGAATTGGGGTTTCGGTATTCGAGAAGATAGTACTCGTCCCCGGATTGACCAACCGGTATTTTGTACAGGGAACTATCGGCATTAGTCTCTATGTCCCTGATGGCTATGGTGCCCTCGAAGCCGTCGTCGATGGTGAGGGGTTCAATCCAGCCAAGCTGGCACTTGCTCCAGCCACAGGGATGGGAGGGGATGTGCGAGCCGTATGACAACAGGTGATATCCATGGTAGCCCATGATACACCAATCATACAGGGGGTGATCATTGGCGTCCTGCTCTGTGAATGTGGACGTATCAAGTTTGTTATCGTAGTCGTACAGGTCGTGAAGGCCCAGGTTGTGAACGAGTTCATGGGCGAAGACACGAATATTGATGAGAGTATCCTCGCCTGAGAGTTCTCGAGGGTCCAGGGAATCCTGCATAGGGCGGGTCTCGGGACAGCTGTGCCAGCGCGTCACCTTGACGCCGTCAAACGGTCCACAGCACCAGTGAGTCTCGATATTTGCGAAGGACCAGATATCCGTCGTGTCGTGAGTCAATTCCTGACCGTTGCCGGAGCGTAAGAAACAGACAGCATCAACCTTATTGTTGTTGTCGCCATCATAAAGGGAGTAATCGATTATAGAATCCAGCGGTTCGAGCAAAGT
This sequence comes from Candidatus Zixiibacteriota bacterium, assembly GCA_020346225.1. Lineage (GTDB taxonomy): Bacteria > Zixibacteria > MSB-5A5 > GN15 > FEB-12. Next base: position 709,394 of record CP070777.1, read on the forward strand.
CGAGAATGGAAAGTGCGGGTCATATTCGCCGCCGTTGACCCAGTCGATGACGTCGCCGGTCATCGTTACCTGTCCATATGACACTTCGTATATGTAGTCGGCAAGCGACCCGCCCGGGTACACGTCGCGCGAGAAGAGCATGGAGTCGAAAACCTCGCGGTCCCAGGTCCCGGGGCGGTCATCCCATTCCACGAGTATGGCCAGCAGCCGCAGCGTGTCGCCGGTGAAGTTGTCGGCGGCTATCATGGCCAGGTCCTCCGGGGTGAGGTCCTGACCGGCCAGTTTGCCGTATCTTGCGATCTGCTCTTCGGCCGGCATGTCGTAGATTATCGTTTTGCCGACATCACATTTCCGCTCGCCCGCGACGGCGAGGGACACCAGACAAAGGCTCAGAAGCGTGAAGATGATCAAAGCGCGCATAATACCTCCCATGGGTTGTGTTTAACTGGTACGCTTTAGTTCGGTGCGGTGCCGCTGAATTCAATCAGACGGCCGGTAGCCGGACAATTCCGGCCCATTCCCTAACGGTGGCAACAGGTGCTGCTTCCGCGAAACGGCTCCTTGCCGTATACATAAACAATCAACCACCGGATGTCAACGACCGAGTGCATCTGCGCCTCAAAAAAGAAAAGCCACCCGCTCAAAAAAGGTGGCTTTTGTATGTTTTATCTCAATCCGGCTGGAAGCTACGGGCAGGGGACGGGCGCCGGGCCGCTCTCCCACATGTGGGCGACGAGATACAACAGGTCGAGCGTGTCAACCTGTTCATCGCCGTTGGCGTCGGCCTCTTCCTCGCACGGCGGCGGATCACCACCGCCCCAGAAGTAGTCGACCAGATAGATAATGTCCAGGGCATCGAACGTGCCGCTGTGGTCTACATCGCCCCGAACTTCGCAACAGCTGATCGGACCGCCGGGATTGTTCACGTACAGGTACAGGCGGTCACCAACAATCGAATCGACCCTGACATAGATGTCAGTCGGGCCGTTGTAGCCGTCGCTGGAAGGCACCGTGCTTGGACCGAACTCGCTCTGGCCGGGGACATCGTCGGAAAATATGGCCGCCTTGCGGGTTTCGTAGGGATACCACCACTGCGCGCTGTCGGTAACGCGACCCTCGGGATTGTAAGTATAATCGCGGGCCGGGTCATAACCGGCGTCTTCGATAGCGACAGTGTAGTGCGGATAGGTCGGCCAGCCGTCGTTCATGCGGTATTCATCGAACGCGGGAACCAGCGAGTCATGCACGTGGGTAATCATCAAACCGCGGTCCAAAGGATCGTTGCCATAGGCCAGATCGGGCCAGAAGTAGGCGCAGAAATCAGAATCGTACTTATCGAACTGCCCCGCCGAGTTGCGGTTGCGGTACTCCAGCAGGAAGTATTCGCCTTCCGAAGGGTCGATAGGTAGCATGTACAGCGAATTGACATTGGTTGTCTCGGTGTTGAAAAGGACCACGTCCTCGAATTCGCCTTCAAGTACGATCGGCTCCACCCATCCCATTTTCATCTTGCACCAACCGCTGTGGTGGTTGGGAATATCCTGACCCAGCGACAGGATTCCGTAGCCGCCGTAACCCATCAGACACCAGTCCACCATCGGGTGATCGTTGCCGTCGTTGGGAGTGTAGTAGGTGGAAGTAACGAGCTTGTCGTCATAGTCGTACAGGTCCGGCAGGCCCAGGTTGTGGCTGAGCTCGTGGGCGAACACGCGAATGCGGTTCAGGGGATCGACACCGAGAAACTCGGTGGGATTGTCGGGGTCGCGCAGGGGACGGGTTTCCGGCGAGGTATTCCAGTGCTTGATCATCACCCCGTCGTACGGCCCCCAGCCGTAGTAGCTGGAGACGGCGTAGGACCAGATGTCGTTCGGGTCGCCGGAGGTCTCCTGGCCGTTGCCCGAACGGAGAAAGCAAACGGCGTCGACAACGCCGTCACCGTCGCCGTCATACTGCGAGTAGTCGATAATCGGGTCGAGTTCGGCAAAGAGAGCGATGAAATCATCCATGCCCCAGTTGATGTATTTTCCGGCGTCGTACCAGTCGTTGGCGTCGCCGGTGACAGCGACCTGGCCGTAGGATGATTCATCGAAATAGTCGGCCACCGAGCCGGTGGTCCAGATATCGCGCGAGAAGAGCATGCTGTCGAAAGTCTCCCGGGGGTAGGTAGCCAGGCGGTCGCGCCATTCGACTAAAATGGCGAGCATCTTGAGGGTGTCGCCGGTGAACTGGTAAGTGGCCATCTCAGTGAGCTGGTCGGTGGTCAGTTTTTCGCCGGGCAGCTTGCCGAATTTCTCCACCATCTTGGCGCGGGGCATGTCGCGGATGAGGAGATGGTCGATGTCGACACCGGACGCGACCGACGCCAGGGCGAGACACACGAACGCGCAGACAATAAGGCCGGTTGATTTCATGATATTCCCCTGCTTTTTTGGGTAAGGACGTTAATTGTCGGGACTCCTGAGGTAACCTTTTGATTTGCGAGGTATTTCAAGGGAGAGAAAGGTGCCGCTGATCCTCTTGTAATTGGTTATCGGGTAAAAATATAGCAAATATATCGTATTTGTCAAGGTGAGTTCCCCCTGTGCACTCATAAGCACTTGTGCATTAAGTGCTTGCCGGTGATGACCGAAGAACGCCGAATTCGCAAAAAGGCCACCTCACAGGAGTGGCCTTTAGTTGCTTGCTGTTG
>CP070777.1:712182-716111 GCA_020346225.1 Candidatus Zixiibacteriota bacterium
CGCGGCAATCGGGAGTCCAGCTATCCTGCTCGCGGAAAGCCAAAAACGGAAAGCAGGTCACCGGAGCGGCTGCAGCTCCGCCAGCGTATCCATAGCGGCACCAATAACACCCTGTGAATAGCCGGTCAGCAGCTTGATCGCGGCTTCGCGGTCATTCTCAAGAAGCGCCGCCGCCTGACTCTCGACCGTCGCCTGTTTTGACAGAGCCTCCAATTCGATCGCGCCCAGAGCCTTTCGTACTCCCGGGCTCCGATCTGCGTAAGTCTGTTCAACCGTGTATCTGAAGTGTGTGAAGGTCCAGAAGGTCGAGGCAGGATCGATCTCGAAAGGGCGGTTTACTCTCTGCCGGTAATGGTCTTCTGTCGGTTGCACACTTTCCCCGCAGTAGCCGGCAGGGAATTCTTCGATACCGAAGTGAAAAGGCACATAGCAGGAAAGGCAGGGCGACGAAAGGCAAACCCAGTAGACCAGCCCGATGTCGGGAGGTATGTCGCCTCTTAGCTGCGCGATGAAACTGGTCTGGGTGTCGCTTCGGCAGATAGGGGTGGCGCCGCCTGAGTGCGGGCAGCCGGTCACCGAGTCAACTGCATACAGCTCGGTGTCTTCATAATGACGCCGCAACACCTGCGCAATCTTGCGCACATCCACTTTGCCGGAAGGCCTGACGGAAAACGGCAGCGTGGTGTTGTAAGCGGGCGGATCAGCGGCGGCCTGGCACAGGCCGTCCCACTGGCGGCCGAGGTTTCTTTTGTCAACTGCGGTCTGCGGATCGGCATAGGCGACGGCGAAATCGAAAGCACCATCGGTTTCGGGATCATACCAGCCGCGCTGAATAGCGTAGTCAATGACGTCGGCGCTACCCAGGAAGTTGAGCGTTTCGGCCAGGTCGATCTCGTGGACGGTGTATGTATTGGCAATCACAGCTACTTTGTCGTCGGGCACCCGCTGCGCCACCCAGTGCTTGCCGTTGACGGCGCAAAGCAGCCAGCCCTCGTTGGGATCGCTTATGGTATAGGTTCGCCCCGAGGAAGCGTAGCCGAAACGCTCGATAAGCTCACCCGCAATATGAACGCCCTCACGGGATGTTCTGGCCCGCTCGGCCACCAGCCGCCTTAGCATATAGCTGATACCGCCGTCGGTCAGTTCGGGTTGGTCCTCGCGCGATGGGCAGGCGTCGGAACATATGCACACGCCCCATTCATTCAGGTAGCTGTCGGAAAAGAGCAGGCCGGGGATCTCGGACCAGATATACGCCCACGTCTCGGGCGCCTGCTCAAGGGTGCCGCCGTTGGTCAGCTCGACCACATCATCCGGGCCATGTTGCCGGCGCGGAATCTTGTGATGGTTGACGACCTGCGGAATGTAGTCGTCTTCGTTGTGGGCCATGATTACCCAGCCGTCGGCCGAGGCATCCTTTCCGACGACCAGCGAAAAGCAGTTGTCCTGTCGATCATTGGCTGCCTCCGCCCCGTTGCATAACACCAGAGCAGAAATCAGCAGCGAGAGCAGCGTTGTTCTTTTCATAGATGCTGTAATGTCCTATTCCTGTTATTGATCTTCAGCAATCGGCTTCAGTTTAACCGAATATCTCCTGTCGCCTGTAAATACGCTGGGAAATTTGTCTTCGATTGTGAACTCCAGCAGGTGCGGCTGGAACCCATCCTTGACCACAAAGAAACGAAAGTCGGCTTTTTCCGAAATCTGCATTCCGCTGCGGTACCTCCGATATTTGGGGTATTGCCGGTCGATAGTGTCGCCGGGACGACGATCTTTCAGCCCGGGGCCGGTATATGCCTGAGCCAGCATGGCGGAGTAATGGTAGACAAGAACCTCGTATACCCGCGCTTCGGGGACCGGAGACTGCCAGAAGACACGTTTGGAGGCAACTCTGGCCTTCCAGAACTTCAGTGTAATCGGCGCCTCGCCGAGCAGGGTGCCCGGCTCTCCATCGCGCACCCCGTAGATCCTGGCATCTTTTGGCACGCTTTCAATCGTTATCCAGAGTGACCTCTCCGAACTGCGCCAGTCCTCGTCTGACGGTCTGGGTCTGCCGCACGTCACGCTTAGCACCAGCGGTAGTGCGAACAAAAGCACCCTCAGTGCATTTCTGCACCAGGGTCGCCCGCAAGACTTCATTCGCTCATGCATTCCTTCATCCCTCCTGCTTTACCAAACACAGTTTATATATCTTCGGCCGGCTCCGGCGGCATCAGGCCGAGTTGTTTCATAACGGCCAGGTTGTCCCATGTTACCCAGGATTCGACAATCTTGCCGTTCTCGACTCGGAAAATCGCGAACGTCTCCGAATCCATCGTCTTGCCGGTTGCGGGTATATCGCCCATCGGGGCCTCGTGCGTCCCGACGAAAGTGGCATAGACAGCAACCAGATCGCCTTCGGCGATAATCTCATGATATTTTGCCTTCATATCGGGAAAGGCCTCGTACCATGTCTTGACAAACTCTATCATCTCATCGAGGCTGTTGACCTCAACGTCGGGCGTGGCCTGACAATGCCTCGTGAAATCCTCGGCAAAGAACTTGTCTAACCGGTCATACTCCTGATTATCGAGGGCTTTAAGACCTTCCAGGACGATTGACTTGTTTCTTAGTGTTGTCCGGGCCTCATGCGAGCAGCCCGACACAATTAGAAGCAGCAGGACCCCGGCGATAATCAGACCGAGCTTCTTATACATCGCTCAAACCTCCTTTTACTGACGACTACGCTTATTCGTCTTGAGAGTGTTTTGTTCACCGGCGAGCCGTCCTCAGGTTCCATGTATCTTCTCGTCCACTGCTTGCACAGCTTGCTCAGAGAGTAGCCTTGAGCTCGGCGAGGCGCTGCCTGGCATCATCGATCAGTTCGAGACCCGGATCGGCGTTTTTCCACCATTCAAGGAACTCTTCGTATTGCGCTATCGCTTTGTCAGTCCGGCCGGTGGCCTCGTATGACCGGCCAAGATAGTAGTGCAGCTTCACCGCTTCCAGCGGGCATCCGAAACGACCTCTGCCGTATACTGTGCGGATGGATTCAAAAGCGTCGATCGCCGCGTCGTACTTCCCTGCCTCGAACAGGTACCTGCCCTTTGAGTGACTCGAATAGAAATAAATCCAGGGAGTTCGTGTCGATATCAGTAATATTATGGAGTCAACCATACCGGCAGCTCGTTCAAAATTGCCCTCGCCAGACTCGAGACTGGCGCGGACCAAAATGTTCCAGTATCGGTCTTCCCACTGATCATCCCGCACCGTCCAACTTTCGTAGACCCGCCTGGCCTCGTCCAGGGCGCCAATCCTTACAAGGTTTGACACAAGCCACATATACGAAAGACCCTCCCGCGAACCCTCATAGGCATCCCGGAGAATATCGAATTCGCGTCTGCTCGTTGCCAGAATCGAATCAACCAGTTTCAGTTCGGTATACAGGTAACCCTGCCAGCTGTAATTTTCCCAATCGGTTACGCCGTCAAGTTCACCCTGCTCGGTAGCCCGTTTCAATTGGACCAGGGCCTCCTTAAGGCGACCCTGCATAATCAATAATCTGCCCAGGTATCTGCGGCCAGTTAAGCGGTCCATGCTTCGGCCTATTCTTATCTGTCTCTGGAAATACACGGCGGCCGAGTCGTACATTCGTCTCTGGGCGAAGAGAATTCCCATGCCTCTTATGGATTGTATGAAGTCGGGGTCAATCGCCAGCGCCTGGCGGTACGACTTCTCAGCCTGTTGGAACTCTCCGTTGAGAGCGTAAATTTCCGCCCTGGAATCGTAGGGGTTCGGCTGATCAGGTACCAGCCGAATATATTCATTTACCGCCTCAATGGCCCGATCAAAATGGCCCTGACGGTCGTACAGATATGCTAACTGATTGTATGCGTGTTCGTAGAACGGATCAAGTTCGATAACCTGCTCGATCTGAGCTATACCCGAATCAA
>CP070777.1:716211-725929 GCA_020346225.1 Candidatus Zixiibacteriota bacterium
ATCCCGTCCTTTGCCAGGCAGATTGCGGCCATCGAGAAAGGCCGGGCCGAACCGGTAATGCTGGTAGGCGATCTTTCGGTCAGGCGCGACATTTCCGATGTTCGCGATATCGTATGCGGTTACCGGCTGCTGGCCGAAAATGGTGAGCCGGGCCGGGCCTACCACTTCTGCTCGGGGCGGGCACGAGCGATCAGGACGATCCTCGATAAGATGCTCCGACTCTCGGAAAGCAAGATCAGGGTCAAAGTGGATTCAGCGCGGCTGCGCGCTGACGACCTGCCGTACCTGAGAGGAGACAACTCTCTGGCCGTAAGAAAACTGGGGTACCGCGTCCGCCGTGATTTCGGGCAGACGCTGAGCGATACCCTCAACTACTGGAGAGACAAAGCGAGAAAGTGACACGGGGCTACCCGCTTGGAAAGGCAAAAGCAATGGCGAAAAAAGCTGCGAGAGCGAATAAACACTCCAGAGAGCTGCTCGAAAAGATAAAGAACAGGACGGCCCGTGCGGGAGTGGTCGGCCTCGGTTATGTCGGCCTGCCGCTGTCGGTGGAGCTGGCCGAGTGCGGCTTTCATGTAACCGGGTTCGACATCTCATCCGATAAGGTCAGACTCCTTAATTCAGGCCGCTCGGACATCGACGACGTTGCCGATGCCGACGTGAAAAGGGCGGTGAAATCCGGTCATTTCAAGGCCACCGGTGACTGGAAAAAAATAGCCGGAATGGATACTATTTCGATCTGCGTCCCGACCCCGCTTTCCAAGACAAAAGACCCGGATGTCAGCTTCATCCTCACGGCCCTCAACAGCATCAAGCGGTATGTCAAGAAGGGCACGCTCGTGGTTCTCGAGTCGACTACCTATCCCGGCACGACCGAGGATTTGATTCTGCCGCTTCTGACCGAAACGGGCATGAAAGTGGGCCGCGATTTCTTCCTGGCCTTTTCCCCCGAAAGGGTCGACCCCGGCAACAAGACCTACACCACCAGGAACACGCCGCGGGTCGTGGGCGGAACCACCCCCACCTGCACCCGGATCGCCAGGACTTTCTATGAGCAGACCCTGCCGCTCGTGCACGCCGTTTCGTCCACCCAGGCGGCCGAGATGGTCAAGCTGCTGGAAAACACCTTTCGCTCCGTCAACATCGGCCTGGTAAACGAAGTAGCCGTGATGTGCGACCGGTTGAACCTGGACGTCTGGGAAATCATCGATGCTGCGGCGACCAAGCCGTTTGGCTTCATGCCGTTTTATCCGGGACCCGGTTTGGGCGGCCACTGTATTCCCATCGATCCCCACTACCTGTCGTGGAAGCTCAAATCGCTTAACTACTATGCCCGCTTTATCGAACTGGCCGGCGATATCAACAGTCACATGCCGGAGTACGTCGTCGAGCGAATCACCGCGCTCTTGAACCGGCGTTTTGCCAAAGCCCTCAACAAGTCGAGCATACTCATCCTGGGCGTGACCTACAAGCGTGATATCAAAGATATGCGCGAGTCGCCGGCTCTCGACGTGATCAACCTGCTCGAGGCGAAAGGGGCGAAGATACACTACAACGACCCCTTCGTGCCCCAGTTTGACTTCAACGGCAACCGGCATCGGTCGGCAAAACTGACCAAACGCCTGCTTGGAAGCGTGGACCTGGTCGTAATCGTCACCGACCACTCGCAATACGATTACAACATGATCGTCGAGAACGCCCGGGCTGTTTTCGACAGCCGCAACGCCACCAAATCGGTCAAGAAGCAACGTAACAAGATAGAATTGCTGTAGATTTTAACTGCCTGAGAAGCAAACTCTTGCCCGCCGACAGGCGGGCTTTCTTTTCCCTGACAGACACGTCAAATAAGCGCCGAAAATGCCGATATAAATACGGAATACTCGACCTTTTACGTATGACCGCTGATATGTCAACCAGTGAACGCAAAATCGAGGATATATCCCTAATCCTGAAAGACTTGTTGAAGGTGATCAAGGTTGTCTCCATGTATCCGGAGAACAACCCCCTTCCGCAGTCTATGAGACGGTCCTTCGCCGAGAAGCTGGAAGCGATGGTCGAAGACTACGGCGAACTCACCATCAACGTGCAGAGAGAAACCCTCATCTACAATGACGAGGTGGTCTTTCACGGCAACGCCAGGGAAGAGAATCTCGCCGGCATCTTTTTCGAGGCCGGCATTACCCAGATCGTCCTGAAAGGTGGCCTCGACGTTATAGAGATCTACAAGCTTCTGGACGTTATCAAGACCTATATAAACTCCGCCGACAAATCGCAGGATCTGGCCGGCATGATCTGGGAAGCCGGAATTTCGGCCGTTGCCCTCAAGACACTCGAAGACATTGCCCTGTCCGAGTACGACAGCAGTTTCGACATCCAGGAATATATCTCGTCCGGCGGGAGTTCCTTCGACCAGCAGGGCGTTTTCGGCACCGAAACGGATGCCGGTTATCAGAGCATATTCTCTCGAGAGGAAGACTCCGGCAAGTATGAGTCCACCCTGACGGACGATTCCGATGATTTTAAGCCGGGCCATATCGCCTACGAAGCTGAGATGGGCCCCGTTTCCGGCGGCGGCGACGTCGCGTCGGGGACCGATTCACCGAACACCGGCCTGCATTATGTCGAACTCGACGACAGCGCCCCGTCAGGCGTGGCTCTCGAGACACAGGGCGCGGCGGAGGCGCTCGGTTTCACCGGCGGACCCGGCGCGCCGGAAGGGCAGCGGGAGGCCGTGCCGAACAGCACCCTTATCCTCAATGACGAGTTTAAACTGTCCGAGGAAGAGGAATTGCAGATAAAAGAGCTTATCGCCGAGGACGCCTTCTTCGAACCCTATACGTCAACCGTCGACCTGCTCAAAGAAATGCTCCTTCAGGAAACCGAGTTGCCGGGATTCAGCGAAACCATTACCATCTGCGAGAAAATCATGGCCGAGTTCATCAGGGCGGCCAGGCTGGTCGAGGCGAGTTCCCTGCTGGAACATATCAAGACGCTGGAACCGCGGGTGCGCAAGGACAATCCGCTCTGGGCCGACCGGCTCAAAGGCGCCTACATCGGCGCCGGAAGTCGCGACCGCCTGAGCACCCTGGCCGAATCCCTGAACTCTCATCCCGATATCGAGCCCGTAGAACTGAAAAAGTACCTGTCGTACTTCGGCTGGGAGGCGCTGGCCGGTATCAGCGATCTCGCCGGCGGTCTTCAGCATCGGCCCCACCGGGACTGCATTCTCAAATACCTGGCCGAACGCGGGAAAAATAACCTGGATATCGTGGCCAAAGGCGTCTTTGACAAAAGCCCCGACATTGTTCGCAACGCCATGGCAATACTGGCCCAGGTCGCCGACGACCGGGCCCTGGCCTATCTGGAGAAAGTAACCGCCCACACCAGCGAAGAAGTCCGTATGGAGCTGATTAAGCTTCTCAAGGATTGCCCCCACAAGCGGGCCCTCGGCATCCTCAAGAAGGCGGTCTCTGACCCCCAGTCCGAGATTCGGCGCGCCGCGGTCAAAGGTATCGTCGCCCGACGCGGTGCCGATGCTTTCGCCACCATAACCGACATCATAAACGACGAGAAGTTTCCCACACTCGACGAGGAAGATCAGCAGACGCTCCTCGACGCTTTCTCCATCCTCGGCGGGGAGCAGGCCCTGACCTACCTGTCGGAGTTGATTCTCACCTTCAACCATTTCCGCAATCGCACCCTGACGTTCCTCAGGCAGGCGGCTTTTGAAGCTCTGACCATCAACCGCAGTGACCGGGCTGACGATGTTCTCAGGAAGTTGACCCGAAGCTGGCGTCCCGACATAAAACGCCAGGCCCTGCAGGCCGTGCGCCGGAGGCGCGAGCAGAAATACGGAGTCAGATGATGGATGTAATACCGGCCGAACCGAAAAGCAGGCTCCTCGCCGGACCCCGGGAGGAGCGGCTCCTGACCGCCTTTTTCGTCCTCTACAAAACTGCCCGGATCATAGAAGAAAACAACGCTACCTTCAAAAGGCAGACAGCCGGCTTCGCCAGGTGCCTCGAAGAATGCTCCGACGAGGGCGGCAAAGTCCATATCAAGATTATTTCCAGCCGGTATTTCATCAATGACAGGATGGTCAGGTTCGATGACCGGGGCCTTTCCGGAGCCGCCGCCGTCGTCTCGGAATGGGATTCGCTGGGCGTGGGCGGCGTGCGCTTCGCGTCCGACATCGAACATGCCGAAATCGAGCAGTTCTTCACTTTCATGGCCCAGGTGAAGCCCAACTCCGAAAATCTCGAATCACTCTCGGAGCACCTCAAGGCCTATCACATGTCGAGCGTCCAGCTGCTCTCCCGGACCGGTGCCGAAGACAAGGAGGCCATGGTGTCGGAGGAAATCCGGCGCGAGTTTCGACGGGGGGCGCGCAGCACCTTCTTCAAGGCCATGAGCGTCGTCAAGGAAGTCATGGTCAACACCAAACAGGAGCGCGACATCAACATCTCCAAAACGAAACGGGTGGTCCATTCCCTGATCGACCACATCACCCGCGACGAGGCATCGCTCATCGAACTCACCGCCATCAAGGACTTCGACGACTACACCTACGCCCACTGCACCAACGTCTGTGTCTATGCCCTGACTCTCGGCGTGAGGCTCGGCCTCGACCGGGCGCGGCTGTCGCAGCTGGGCATGACGGCGCTCTTCCACGACATCGGCAAGGTCAAGCTGCCCACCGACCTTATCCGCAAACCGCAGGCCTATGACGAAAACGACTGGATCCAGATGCAGACCCATCCGCACCTGGGCGCCAAGACGATCCTGCGCAACCTTACCTTCGACACCCACGCCGCCCGGGCTGCCCGCGGCGCTCTGGAACATCACGTCAACAAGGATTTCACCGGCTACCCCATGCTCCGCCGGCCCCGAAGCAAAAAGTCGCTCAACCTGTTTTCAAAAATCATCTCCATCGTCGACACCTTCGACGCCCTGACTTCCGGCCGCATCTACATCCGCAAACCCATTCCGCCCGAAGACGTGCTCAAAAAGATGCACTACCAGATGAACGTCAAGTTCGACGGTTTCCTGTTGAAGATATTCAACGATATCGTCGGCATCTACCCGGCCGGCTCGGTGGTTCTGCTCAGCACCGACGAGATCGCCCTGGTCCTGACCAACAGCGAGCACGACAAGGCCCGACCCTACGTCAAGATCGTGGGCAACAAACAGGGTATTCTCGAGCAGCCCGAGTGGGCCGACCTCTCGGCCGAAGACAACGCCCACCGCGTCATCGTGCGCCGCATCGACCCCACTCGCTACGGCCTCGATGTCAAGCACTTCATTATGTGTGATTAGAAATCGACCGTAACCGCCGCCAGGAATCCGTCACGGCCGCTCGGCCGAACGCGTAAACCCACCTGGGCGTCGTCATCCAGACGCTTCGGATAGCCCGAAAGATGAGCGTCGGCATAGGCGTCGAACATCGATACGAACGTGATGATCACCGCGAACCAGGTGAACTTGTTGCGTTCGTCCTTGCGGTCGAGGTACAAATCATAAAACTCGTTGCGCGCGGTCGGGTCGGTGGAAGCGTCGAACTGCTCCCTGAAATCGGACGCCTGTTGGCCGTAATGAATGGCCGAACCGATAAACCAGGCGTCCAGCCCGGCGAACAGAACCGCTTTGAAGTACTTCCTGTTGCCCAACTGGCCCCAGCCCGGGATTAACATCGACTTGAAGAGGGCCCCCGTCGGGTTCTGCGTAAGGCGCTCCTCGAAATTGATGGGGCTGGTCGCCGGATTGGTGCCTTCGAGAAGACCGGTGTCGTCGAACAAAAGCGTGTCGACGGCGACGGAGCTGTCGGTATAGGTGGTGTCGGCCGCGGCCCCGACAGCCGGGCACAGGCACAGGGCAATCGCAAAACCCGCCAGCAGCCCTTTCATCATAATCAGCAAAACACCTTCAGTTGTCGCGAAGCGATCTTGACCTCAAGCGCGTTGTCCTTCACTTCCACCAGCTCCCCGTCGTAATACAGAAGGGCCCCCCGGGCCGGCTCGATACTGATATCCGCTCCCCGGAAGAGCTTCACCTGGTTGCCGTAGGTGTATTTCTTTCTACAAATCTGTCGCACGAAAGGTGCGAAGACGCTCGCCTCCGGCCCGAAATCGAGAAGCACCTCGGCCCGATGGTCGTCAAAGGCCGACACCGGGCTAAGCGGCAATGTCAGCGTATACGGAAGCAGGTTCACGTTGACCATAATCGGCTGCACTTCGAATCTGAAGGCGTCGATCTTGACCACCATCTTCCGCAGCTTGACCGACGCCGCCGCCCGCGAAGCCAGCGGCGACCAGCTCAAACAGAAGCGGGGTTTGCCGCGCGATTTCAACAGCTGGCCCAGCTGCGGGATAAAACCGATACCCGCCGAGCTTACGAAAATCTGCCCGGCCGCCGTAGCCGTATCTATCTTTCGATATTTCCTCGCTACTATCTTCTTGATGGCGTCGTCGTGGTCTACCGAGCCGCAGAGGGCACGGGCGATGTTGTTCTCGGACCCCATCGGCAGCATACCCACGGGGATATTGGCCTTGAGCGCCACCCTGGCCACCTGGTTGAAAGTCCCGTCACCGCCGCAGGCCACCAGCCCGGTTACCTTCCCCCGCCGGCTGAATTGCTGGGGGGCGCCGCGATGCCAGCGCCTGAGACCGCACACCTTCTGGGCCGTCTGAGACAGCTGCGCCGCCGATTCCGGCTCGAAAACGGTGAAATAACCGCCCCGGCGACGGATTTGAGCTGTCAGCCTTTCCACCGCCCGGCGGCTGTAATTGGGCGCCGATTTGTTGACCAGAAGACAGTAATGGCTCTGTCTGGCTTTCTGCTGGCGTCGTCTCATCTCACGCCGAGTATAACGAATTCATAGAGGCAAATAAAGCCCAAACACGCCCGGGCTGGCGGAGCACAAATTGTACTTGAACCCGGCAGGAGCTTTCTTTATTGTTGGCTATGCTTTTGTCCATTATCCGGCTGGCCCGACCCCAGCAGTGGCTCAAAAACGGCATTCTCCTGGCTCCGCTTATCTTCGCCGGGGAAATGACCGATATCGATAAGCTGCTGACCGCCCTGGCCGCCACCGCCCTGTTCTGCCTGTTTTCATCTGTAATTTACATGTTCAACGACTTTGTCGACTACGAAAAAGACCGCCTCCACCCGGCCAAGAAAAACCGGCCGATAGCCTCCGGCGCGATATCAAGAACAACCGCTGTTTTTGTCATGATCATTATCCTGGCGGCGGCTTTCATCCTCAGCGCCATGGTCGGCAGCGCTTTTCTCGTCATCTCGATGGTGTTTGTGGCTATAAACCTCCTCTACACCATCTGGTTCAAAAACGTTGTCATTGTCGATGCCATGAGTGTCGCCATCAGTTTCGTCATCCGGGCCTACGCCGGCGCGCTGGCTATCGACGTAGCCGCCTCCAAATGGCTTCTGATTAACACCCTGCTGCTGGCCCTTTTCCTGGCCTTCGGCAAGCGCCGCCACGAACTGGTCTTTTTGGAAGAAGACGCCACCGCCCACCGCAAGATCCTCATCAAGTACTCGCCATATCTGCTCGACCAGTTGATTGGAGTAGTCACTGCCTCGGTCGTCGTTATGTATATGCTCTATTCCTTCTCTACCGAGGTTTCCCTCAAGCTGGGAACGGAGAACCTGTTTCTGACCATTCCCTTCGTGGTGTACGGGATATTCAGGTACCTGTACCTGATTCACAAAGAGGAAAAGGGCGGCTCGCCCACGAAAGTTCTGATAAGCGACTGGCCGATCCTGGCAACAGTCGTCCTCTGGCTCATCACCGCAATAATCATCCTTTACGTGGTATAGAAGAAGGGTAACCCGCTGGCTTACAATGCCTTGGGTTGCCGCGCGAAGACTGACCCGGTCGAGCGAGGCAGCCGCGGCCATCAATCATCGAACAAATCGTCGAAGCGCTTCTTGCGGTCGTCCTTGGAATCGGAGATACGCGTCACGCCGCCGGCCGTCTTCATGGCGTCGCGCTGACTGAAGAAATCACAGAAGTTGCTCTTCTCTTTGTTGACGATATTGGTCTCCACCGGCTCGCGACAGTGGAAGCGCCGGGTCGGGTCGAAGAAGCGGCAGCCGCGGCAGCAGCGCATATCAGCCAGACAACTGGTACAACTGTCCGACCGCATGACCCGGCCGGTGATACCGGTCGGTCTGCCGCAACTCCAGCAGAGAAGTCCTTCCGTTGCCATATTGTCGATCCTTTCGGTCTAACTCAGGTCATAAACACGTCAGCCAGAAACAGCCCAATCCAAATCGCCAGGCCCGCACCGATCAGGTACGGAAAGGCGGAGACAAACCACCAGTAACGAGGCTCCACCCCGTTTTCGACACAGAGTCTTCGGTACTCCTTACACTGCCTCCGCTGCCCTGACGGCATGAACCGCGGTACACCACGGCTGCCGAATTTGTCCAGAGTCGGCAGCACCTTCAGGAAATACACAAGGTTGCCAGCAATGATCAGTACGGCCATGAAAGCGAAGTCCACAACGAGTATGATGGTTTGCAGGTCTGAAAGTCGGTTCATACAGTTGACTCAACCGGGACCGCGTTTGCCCTTGACAAAATTATATCCGGTAAGTCTCTGTTTGTCAACCTGCTTAAGTTGCTGGTCGAATATCGGCAGCTTACGCGGCGGACTTCTTTTGGCAGCAATTATTGCCAATCCGACTGGTTTCTATTACCTTAGGGTCCTATGAAAGACAAGCGTAAAGAAGCCAGTATCAAATTGACCGCCGAAGTTAGTTGCGCCGGTTGAGCCGCCAAACTGGCGCCAAAGTTCTTGGCGGAAGCACTCAAAGATATTCCTCAATCCAGTCACCCTGACCTGATTGTTGGCTTCAACAAGGGTGACGATGCCGGGGTCTATCGTATCAGTGATGATCTGGCGCTGGTGCAGACGCTCGACTTTTTCCCGCCAATCGTCGATGACCCGTACAGTTTCGGCCTCATAGCGGCGGCTAACGCTCTTTCCGACGTCTACGCCATGGGCGGCACCCCGTTGACGGCACTCAACATCGTCGCCTTCCCTTCCGATATGCCGCCGGGTATTCTGACCGACATTCTCCGCGGCGGCAACGAAAAAGTGGAGCAGGCCGGTGCCGTGGTGGTCGGCGGTCATTCCATCAAGGACAAAGAGCTCAAATACGGCGTCGCCATTACCGGCCGGGTGCATCCCGATAGAGTCATGACCAACGCCGGAGCAAAAGCCGGCGATCGCCTGTACCTGACCAAACCCCTCGGCACCGGACTCATCACCACCGGCATCAAGCAGGGCAAAGTCGCCGCCGAGCTTTCCACTATCGTCGTCAGGCAGATGGCCCAACTGAACCGCAAGGCCGCCGAGCTGATGCTGCGAATGAACGCCACCGCCGCAACGGATATCACCGGCTACGGACTTCTGGGCCACGCTTTCGAGATGGCCGAAGCATCCCGTGTTACCATCCGGATTTTCGCGCCGCTGCTGCCGCTGCTGCCTCAGGCGCTGGAACTGGCCGAAGCCGGGATGATTCCCGGCGGCGCCAACGCCAACCGTGAGTTTCTGGAAGGCCGATGGGCCTCAGAGGGCAAGCTGGACAAGAACCTCGAACACGTTCTCTTCGACCCGCAGACCTCCGGCGGCCTGCTCATCGCCATTCCCGAAAATCGTTCTAAGCAGTTCGAGCAGGAAGCAGAATCGCAGAGA
>CP070777.1:726029-752906 GCA_020346225.1 Candidatus Zixiibacteriota bacterium
ATGGTGCATCTTCAGCAGGTAATGGCAGTCGGCTATCCCAAGTATCTGGCTCTCTTCGGCGATGAGAAGAATTTGCTGGGTCTGTGTATCCGGGAAGGCACCGCGGAGTTTTTTGCCTCTCTCACCACCGGCAGAATCACGCAGGACGAAGCTCTGGAATATACCCTGGAGCATGAGGAAAGGCTGTGGAATTGGCTGGCTCAAGAGATCGACGGGCCCGAGACGGGGGACTGGATGTGGCAGAAACCGGCCGACCCCGAGCAGCCATATCATGTCGGCTATGCTATGGGCTTTAGAATAGTCGAGGCTTATTACAACCAGGCAACCGACAAGGCCCAGGCCGTGAAGGACATTCTCGGGGTGACTGATTTCGTTTCTTTCCTCAATGACAGTCACTACGCCGATCGGTTTGAAAAGTAGCGCTATCACGCGACAGTCCCGGCGACTCGCGGAACTTTCGATATCTTTGGGGAGAGTAAGAGGAGCGTCACAACCGCCTGCTGCGGGAAATGGCCGGCGCCACAATGCAATCCTCATTTTGAACTGACAGCCGCCTGCGCCAGCCACTCCGCGAGGTGCAAATTGTCATCGCCGGTCTCAAAGTCCGTGGACGGGGAGGTGGGCCGAATTTCACCACCATCTGCTGTATGAAAACGATGTCGTCGGTTTTCGGCTCTTGAACGGCCTCCAAACCGCATGGCGCAATCCCGGATGCTGAACATACTACTGGTTGTCGCGTATAAGTACAACGCGTGCCTTGGCGACATTCAATGGAGATGATATGTTCAGAAGCGATCTGCCCGTGGTATTTGTAACTCTCCTCAGCTTATTGGGCTGCTCCAAATCGACACCGCCGGAACCGGAGATCTATCAGATCGAAGATTCCTTTGAGGATGGCATATCTTCGTGGACCGTTCACAGTCTGGACGACGAGGTGGACACACTGACGATCGACTGGTATTTCTTGTCAAGCGATGAACGGGCATCAAAGGGCTCTCAATCAGCCAAGTTGTACATGGACAATCTGACTGATGCAGCCAAGATCTGGCTGGGGCGGAGTCTGGAGGTGACTCCAGATAAGACCTACTCCGTTACCATCAGTTTCGATCTCGCTTCGGCCGATCACGGGGAGGTGAACGTCTTCTCAATCCTCGCTAATGCTCTGCCGCAGGAACCGACAACGCGCGATGACATACTGTCGGGCGTTCTGGAGGGCGACTTTCCTGAAGGTACCTATAATGGCGGGATTGAAGATTTTGTGTGGCTTTACAAGAGTCTCACCAAGAATGTCCGCACTACCGGTGAAGGCAAGCTGTTTTTCATCCTGGGGATATGGGGGACCTGGGAGGGTGCCAGAACGTACTACTTTGATGATCTCAGGATAACCGTGACGGAACAGCCTCAGTAGCTGATCTTCGATAAGAGAAGGCGGGGGGTAGACGATTTTCGCAACTATCTGGTATATGAAGAAACCAACCTTACTTTTCAATTATAAAGCGGCTCAAAATTGACCTGTTTCACAACCGGGTAATCGAAAACGCGATCCAAGCACGCCCGGCCGGACGAAGTATGCTTCTCGCTGACGGAGCCAGAGAGCGGATTCGTGGAGAGCTCGCCGGGGGGTGATGGTCGGATGAAGTTGTGTCGAGGACCCCATGCGCCTTGCCCCGAACCGCGAAAGCCCTTGCGATGAAACGAGCTTTGTCTTAAGTTGAAATACGCGTGTCCGGATGGTTTGACGACGGACAGCCATGGCGCGTCTGCCGCCATGGAAGAAATCATACTATAGCCGGTATTCAAATAGTGGGCTGGCGCCGAGCATTTATGTTTAGATAAATGCCATGAGAAACTCTGTATCAAAATTAACCTTACTGTTTATTACCGCCATACTAATACCGGGTTCGGTATTAACCTACTTCAGCATACAGAACATATCAAGCCAGCAAGACTTGACCGAGAAACAACTACTGGAAGAACAGGCTCACATTGGACGGTATCTGACCGACCGCTTTCATGAAATGGTTCAAAACCAGGCGTTATCTTTCTATGCCGATCTTGATGGTCTCAGGACCATTGCGCCTGAATCGATGACGCATTTGGACACGATGAAAGCTGTAGAATACTCCTTTATTATCAGCCGAGAAGGACATTTCATCAGGCCAAATTACTATGATGGATCCGTGTCGATTAATAAGCGGATCCATTATTCGGATAGATTCCAGCGCTCCTATACTGCGGCCCAGGCAGCCGAATTTGAATATACCGATTTCAGTAAGGCGGCTGAATTGTATGGGACTTCTCTCGAAGGTGCCCGGGACGTTTATGAGCAGGCTTCTGCGGTAAACGGCCTGGCCCGCGTTTCGGCAAAAAGGGGCTACTATTCCGAGTCAATGCGGCACTACGGCACTTTGGTGGAGGATTACGGTTCGATCGTCGATGAAACCGGATATCCATTTTCATATTACGCTTTACATCAGTTGACACAATTTTATCCGCGAATATCCGTAGCCAGGCTGCTTCCGAAAATTGACGGCATCCTTCATCGCATAAGCGCAGGTCATATCCCGATCACCGAACAAACGGTGTATCTAATTCACAATGCGGAAACCTGGTATCTCTCATTACCGGATGAAGTCACTACTGGTGAAGACGGCATCTCTGAACATCTCAGTGTAATTCACAAATCAATTCGGTTCGTCTCAGAAGCAGGACGGATCATTAAGCAATATGTAGACAATAATCAGCTCAGAACCGCGACTAAGCTGGGGCGTTTCAGTTGGATTCCGGGCAGTATAGATGATCAGCCGATATTAATAGTCCTCAGGGACAGAGTGTCGGATTCCAACATCGCCGGCTTCACAGTCGATCTGGACTACATTAGAAAGGAGCTTATCAGAGCCGGCGAAGACCATTTGCATGATTCCGACATCGGATTCACGGTAGTGAATACGGCTCAGCCCCTGCCGGAAGATACGGCCGATTCCGGGTCGATACAGGAATTGAGTTCATTAGTCCCGCTGTGGCGCGTGTGGCTTCGACCAAAGAATCCCGAAGCTATCTCGCAATATGTGACCAAGCGACGATGGATCTACGGAATATTCATACTGTTTCTCTCATTGGGCATGATACTGGGGATAGCACTCGTTGTGCGTGACATGTCCCGCGAACAGAAACTGGCGCAACTTAGAAATGATTTTGTATCGAATGTTACTCATGAGCTCAAAACGCCGCTAACTTCTATCCGTATGTTCGCAGAGACGATGTTGATGGACAGAGTAAAAAACAAGCGCGATCAGCGGGAATATTTGTCGGTCATCGTGAATGAGTCTGACAAGCTCACACGGCTGATAAATACTGTCCTTGATTCTTCCAAAATCGAGCAGGAGGAACAACAATATCACATGCATAGCGTCAATTTTTCGACAGTTGTCGAGAAAGCCGTTGATGCCGTGGCATACTGGTTGAAGGAAAACGGATTTGCAGTGGTTGTCGACATCGAGGAGGATATCACGATCAGGGGAGACGAAGACGCCCTCGAACAGACGATGAATAATCTTCTCAGCAACGCCATGAAGTTCTCCCACGACCGTAAAGAAATTACAGTCCGGTTGTGCAAAAAGGACGGCTCGATACGAGTCGAGGTTCAGGATAGAGGGCTGGGAATTCCCGAGTCGAAACAACCGCGTATATTTGAGAAATATTACCGGGCTCACTCCGGACATACTGCGGACAAAGGAGGTTCGGGACTGGGATTAGCCGTTGTGAAGCATATCGTGGACGCACATGAAGGGACGATTGAGCTGAAAAGCAAGGTAAATGAGGGAACGACTTTCACCATTGTCTTCCCGCAGGTGGAACCAGGCGGATGATAGGAGGTCTCCTGTGAAAACTATTCTCGTCATTGAAGATGATGTTAGCATTCTTCGGGGCCTTAAGGATAATCTGACGTTCGAAGGATATGACGTGTTGACTTCGGCGGACGGACAAGAAGGGATGGTGCTGGCTCTGGAAAAGTCGCCCGACCTGGTTCTCTTGGATATAATGTTACCGGGAATCAGTGGTTATGATATCTGCCGAAAGGTCAAGGAGCAGAAGCCCGACCTTCCCATAATTATGCTAACTGCAAGGAGTAAGGAAGTGGACAAGATCGCCGGCCTTGATTTAGGCGCGGATGATTATGTGGCCAAACCGTTTTCGACGCCGGAACTGTTGGCCCGCATACGGGCGGTATTGAGAAGAACCCAAAACGAAGCCCCGGCTAAGGACACATACTCCTTCGGTAACGTGGTTATGGACTTTAAACAATACCGAACGGTCGTCAATAATAAAGAGATACATCTGTCGGCGAGAGAATATGAGATCATGAGATTTTTGATTAAACATGCCGGAGACGTTGTACGCCGCCATGTACTTCTGGATGAGGTCTGGGGCTACGAGTCATATCCGACCACCCGCACTGTCGACAATCACATATTAGATTTGAGAAAAAAATTAGAGGACGAACCTTCCAAACCGAAACATATCCTGAGTGTAAGGGGAGTCGGCTATAAATTCATCCCTTAGTCATTCTGGACAAAATCTTACCTGATTTTTACAAAAGAGCGACACAAACGTGACACTGCATTTTAATTCACCCTTATCTTGCCGCAAGTAAGTGCAGAACCATTGAGCTTATCAGCGGAAAGGAGATTAAAATGAAACGCTTATGCGTTGAGGTGTGCATCGGCATCATCACGGCAATGATTCTGGCGGCATCTCTTTCAGCTCAAACGGCCGAAGAGCTATATCAAGACGGGCTGTTGAAAGAGAGTGGTGAAGGTAACTTACAGGAAGCTATAAGTATCTATCAACAGATTGTGGCAGATGAGAGTGCCGACGATGCCGTTAAGGCCAAGGCCCAGCTGCACATCGGCCTTTGCTACGAGAAGATGGGTAAGACGGAAGCCATAAAAGCCTATGAACTTGTTCTACAGAATTACCAGAATTTTGAGGACGAGGTTTACATTGCCAGTTTACGTCTCGCCGAGCTGAACAAGAAGGACGACGACGAACTATCTGTCATTAAGCTTTACGAAAAAGGTCCCAACCTGGAAAATTCCTCTCTTTCTCCCGATGGGACCAAGCTGGCGGGCATCGAGTTTTCCATTGGTCAAAACGTTAATGTCCATGACCGTTTGAAAAACGAGACGCGAATGATCACCAAATATGAGTGGTTAAATGAGGATCATGGCGTTACTTATTACCCGATCTGGTCGCCTGATGGCAAGGAAATTGCCTATCAGTTCTTCTCCAATAGCGATGGACTCTGTGAACTTCGAATATCCACTTTGGACGGCGTAACACGCACGCTCCACAAAAACGCACCCGGAGATATCCAGATCATTCCCAGGCAATGGTCGCAGGATGGAAAGAATATCTTAGCTTTCAAACAGGACAGCAGCGGATCTTATACGATTGGTCTGGTATCCGTGAAGGAAGGTTCGTTTAAGGCTCTGCACAAGACGCAATGGACAGGACGGTTTGTCAAGGGCAGCGCATCTTTATCGCCGGATCGACAATTTGTGGTGTTTGCCGATGGTCCCGCACACGAGCTGGACCTCTTCATCATTGACACACAGGGAGGAACTCCGACTGTATTGAGTGAGCATCCCGCCAATGAATTCGACCCGCTGTGGTCGCCGGATGGCGGACATATAGCCTTTATAAGAGAAACCGAGGGAAGCACCGTTCTGTTCGGAATCTCTATGCTGGACGGAAAAGCTGAAGGTCAGCCCTTTTTAATAAAGGAAGGTATGCGAGGGGTAGAATTGCGTAGTTGGTCAGGGGCCGGGATTACTTACGTTTTATTCCTGGACCTGAGAGAGATTTATACTATGCCATTGAATCCGGAAACAGGCACTCCGGCCGGAGAGCCGAAACCTGTTGATTATACTCCCAGCGGATCCAACATCTGTCCCGTTTGGTCGCACGACGGAAAACATCTCGCATTCATCTCGGTGGCCGGTAAACCAAAGGTGGTTATTGTTCCGGCGGATGGAGGGGAAGCACGCCGTTTTACGATACCCACCTCTGACTTCTGGGCTCCCGGACTGCATGACCTGCGCTGGCTTCCTGATAACAGCGGAGTTGGTTTTAGTACTCACAGCAATACGAATGGGGCGGTAGTGCACCGGCTTGACATAGTCACCGGCCAATGGCAGGATTGGACGCTGCCGATCGGACACTGGACACGTACCGACTGGGGACCGGATAAAAACTCATTCGTATTTGCCGGGTGGATAAGGACGCCGGCGGAGAATGACTCTGATGCTGAAAATGCGGAATGCGGGTTGTATCAGTTCAACATTGAAACGGGAGGATTTCATAGTGTCTTCCGGGGCGAAAGCGATACCATATTTGTCGCAAGAGGTGTGAAGTTCTCCAGGGATCACAAAAAGCTGACCTTTCTGTTGAACAGTACAGATCTGATGGTAGTGGATCTCGAGACAGGGATGAGCCAGGTGCTCGACAAGAGGCCCTGGTGGGTACCAACCTTTTCATCGGACGGGCAGAAGATACTGGCGTGTGGGCAGCATGAAGAGTCGAAAACACCGGGTATAGTTGTTTTCTCTCGCGAAGGTGAAATTCTTAATGAATATGACTTAGGCGAGAGTTTTACATCCGGCACGACGATTCGTTCACCCGACTGGTCGCCGGACGGAACGCAACTTCTTTTCAATACCCGAAATACGAAGTACGAGACGTATCTGATGAAGAATGTATTGAGGTGAAAAGCGAGTATGGTTGCGCAGGATTTCAGGAAATTCTTTAGGGAGGTACTCAATGAGTAAATCAGTCATAACGGGAAGCCTGCTGGCGCTTTTTGTGCTGGCGGCCAGCGCACTGCCGTCCGGGTTGGAGGTCACGGCCACCGGGATCGTGACTTCCACACCCCTGGCCTTCACCGAAAATCGTGGGCAGTGGGATTCACAGGTTCTCTTCCGGGCCGACGCCGGTAGTGCCACCATGTGGTTTACCACCGACGGCGCCTACTATCAGTTCACGCGAACAATGGATGATAACGACGCCGACCCTGAGGATCTAATGGAGCCGCAGGCAGACGGTATCGAAGCCATAGTGATCAAAGCCTCGTTTGTAGGGGCCAATGCCGGTCCACCGGTATCAGGCGAGGGTCTGCTCGACTATAATTGCAACTACTTCCTCGGCGACGACCCGGCCGCGTGGCGTACCGGCGTTCCCAACTACAACGCCGTTATCTATGAAGAAATCTATCCCGGCATTGACCTGAAGTACTACGGTAACGGTATGGAGATGGAATACGATTTCATGGTCTCGCCGGGAGCCGATCACTCACAGATTGAGATTCAATATGAAGGCGTGGAATCAGTGTCCGTCAACGACGCCGGTGAGCTGGTGGTAACGACAGCGTGGGGCGAAGTCATCGAGCGACGGCCGGTAGTTTACCAGCTGCAGGATGATACCCACATGCCGGTGGACGGTCAGTACCGGCTGTTGGCCGACAACTCCTTTGGTTTCTCTCTTGGTGCTGGTTATGATCCGACTCTGCCTTTGGTTATTGACCCGATACTATCCTACAGCACATACCTTGGGGGCGGTGGCAGTGATGTTGGTCGCGACATTGCGGTTGACGCCGACGGGGCGGTGTACGTGATAGGGGGGACAAATTCGACGAATTTCCCAACGCTGAACCCGTTCCAGACATCATTTCAGGGCGGTGCTGGTGATGTTTTTGTCACCAAGCTGAGCGCCGTCGGCAACAACCTTATCTACAGCACCTATCTGGGCGGGAGTTCCTCTGACATTGGCTACGACATCGCTGTGGACGGCTCCGGGGCAGTGTACCTGACGGGAGAAACAAATTCCACGAATTTTCCGACGCAGAACCCGTTCCAGACAAATCAGGACGGCCAGGATGCCTTTGTCGCCAAGCTTAGCGCCGCCGGCAACGACCTCATCTACAGCACTTACCTGGGTGGAAGCAGTAGTTATGATTATGGCTACGGCATAGCGGTGGATGTCTCCGGGGCGGCGTTTGTGACGGGAGTGACTAAATCCAGCGATTTCCCGACCCAGAACCCGTACCAGACAGAGCAACGTGACTTAGATGCCTTTGTCACCAAGCTGAGCGCCGACGGGAACAGTCTTGTCTACAGCACCTATCTGGGCGGGAGTGTAAATGACAGAGGCCTTGACATAGCGGTGGATGCGTCCGGGTCGGCATACGTGACCGGATGGACTTTATCCAGCGATTTCCCGATGCAGAACCCGTTCCAGACACAGCAGGGTGAGTTCGATGCCTTTGTCACCAAGCTGAGTGCCAGTGGCAACAGCCTGGTTTACAGCACGTGTCTCGGCGGGAGTTACAGGGACTATGGCCGTGGTATCGAGGTGGATGCCGACGGGGCGGCGTATGTGACGGGTCTTACACTTTCCAGCGATTTCCCGACCTTGAACCCATTCCAGCCGCAGCCGGGCAACATCGTAGATGCCTTTGTCACCAAGCTGAGTGCCAGCGGCAGCGGTCTTGTCTACAGCACGTATCTGGGCGGGAGTGCCGCTGACGAAGCGCGTGGCATCGCAGTCGATGCCTATGGGGCCGCGTATGTTACCGGACAGACATCTTCCGCCGATTTTCCGACGCTGAACCCGTTCCAGGCATCATTACAGGGCGGTGACAACGATGCCTTTGTCACCAAGTTGAGCAGTAGCGGCAACAGCCTGGCCTACAGCACGTATCTGGGCGGGGGCGATCAGGACGAAGGGCGAGGAATCGCGGTGGACGGCGCTGGAGCGGCGTACGTGACCGGATGGACTTTGTCCAGCGATTTCCCGACGCTGAACCCGTTCCAAGTGTCATCTCAGGGTAGCGAAGATGTTTTTGTCACCAAGCTGAGTAGTGGCTCGTTCGCCCGGATTTCCGGCACTGTAACAGTTGATGCGACCGCACTCAAGGGTGTGGCGATCAGCCTTTATGACGAGACCAATGAGCTCCTTTCCGTGACTACCACCGATTTTGGAGGCCTGTATTCGTTTGATGCACTCGAACCGGGCTCCTACCTGGTCACCGTCCTCGTACCCCTGGGGTTCGAGGTAACCGCGGGCGGCGAAAGCCAGATCGTGATAGTTGAGGGCGGGCAGACCAGCGTGGCCGACTTTGAATTGACCGAAGCAGAGCTGCTCGGGTCGCAACGAACGTGCGGCTTCTGGGCCCATCAAGTGAATGCCCTTGTGACCGGTCATGGCACACCCGCTATAAGCGAGTCGGAGATGTGCGGGTATCTTGCCTCAATCCGAACCCATTTCAACGAGCACCCGGTCAATCCGGTGATGATCACTTACCTCTCGGAAGACTGCAGTTTCAACCTGCCGCAAATGCAGGTGGTTATTGCGCCCAGGATCAATCCAAGCGACGGGGAAGTGGCGCGGGCGCATCTGGCGGCTTTGCTTTTAAATGTGGTTTCAGCAAGACTGTCGCAGATGGCGGTTATAAGCGACGATGACGCCACGGTGTCCCAGGCCATCACCCGCTGTAACCTGCTGCTGACGGACTTTACTGAAATCAACGACGACTCCGCCAAGGTGATCGCCGAAACGATCAACAAGGGTAGAGTGCTTCCGGCCGGTTGGATTCCCCTCTCAACACCGCAGGACATGTATAAGCAGGAGGGTGGCGGGTTGCCAGGCACCTTCTCTCTGAGCCAGAACTACCCCAATCCTTTCAATCCGGTCACGGAAATCGAGTTTGCCTTGCCGAAGGCGTGCCATGCCAGGCTGGAGATCTACAACATCGTCGGCCAGAGAGTTACCACGTTAGTGAACCGGCAGATGGAGGCTGGCTTACATACTGTCAACTTCGACGGCAGCAAGGTGGCCAGCGGTGTCTACATGTATCGCCTTCAGGCTGGCGATTTCGTTGAGTCGAAGAAGATGCTCTTGTTGAAATAGCCGGGGGGGTGTGGCATGATAAGGCTCCCGATACATGTTGGGAGCCTTCATGCTGTTCAGGATGCTTCTTCCAATGGACCATACTGCAATGCAAAGCGGGGTTGACTATCCAACAGCAAGAACTTTTCAAGTCCGCCTCCGCATTTGAAGAGGCCACCTCCTATATCGCTCTTCGGCTTCTAGATCAGACCGGTGACACTATTCCTGCTTGACGAGAGACCAGTGCGCGTGAGTCATACGCCACTCACCGTCGGTCAGCCGGAAGCCTGCTTACGGCTCCGCACCATTTTCAACTTTCCGGAATTGGACCGGCATGCTGAACGCTTTGCGCAAGTGACATTCGTACTGGTATGAATAGAATCGTGGTAAGCACAACCAACACGGCGCTCTTCGTAGATTTATTAGACCTATCGCATCCCAGTCGCTTTTGTCCCGGACCGGTCAAGCTGAATTGTTCTGCGAATCGGGAGAAGTGCTCGAACAGTGATGCGGAATCCATCTGCAAGTTCTGATAGGCAGAACAGAATTTCGTTGTCAAGAGGTTTTGTTCAGCAGGCCCAATGATGGTAAACGGCAGGCAATAAACAAGCGCCGAGACCCATCTGCAATATATTGAATAACAGAACATTAGCGAAGGGGGCGGACTCGATCCATGCTGCTTTTTGCTATACGCAAAAGCCAGCGTTTACGCTCAATACACAAAGCGGGGCCGACGCTGATCGAGCTTCAGTTGGGCAGGCCGGGGCTGAAGCGGAGCACGACCGCGAGCTCGTAATGATGCGGTCGTTTCCAATGCGACGTTGAAATGTATTGACATATGGGCTTCATGCTAAAGTAATGAGTTAATGCAAGCGGGTCCGTCTCAGAAACCACAATAGGATGCGAACGGCCTAATCGCAATAGCGACGTCCGTGGGACCGCATTATTTTTGCTCCCAGGTGCAAAAAAAAGGTTGCGCTCGCTTGGAACGGAATACTATAGTTGGGTTATCTCTCATGAAAACTGAAAGGCGGGAGGACTATGGTTCAACTGAGCTATCCGGGCGTATACGTGCAGGAAGTATCCAGTGGCGTCAAAACCATCGTCGGCGTTTCAACTTCGATCGCAGCTTTCTTAGGCAGGACGACGCGTGGCAAGATGAACCATGCGGTACGATGCTTTAGCTACGCCGATTTCCTACGCGAACTCGGTGGAGCACATCAATCGAGCGAACTGGGTTTGTCCGTTCGCCAATTCTTTGACAACGGAGGAATGCAGTGCTATGTCGTGCGGCTGGCCCACGGCGCGACTTTCGCCAGTACTACCATCGAGGACTTCAACGGTCAAAGTGTCTTAGATATCAGGGCCAAAATGGAAGGGTCGTGGGGTAACGGTCTGCGTCTGGAGATCGACTACAATACGGCCCGTCCGGGGGAAACGTTCAATCTTCGAGTCTATCTTGATGAGGGTGGCAAGCAGGAACAACTGGAAAACCACACTAACCTCTCGATGGATGCGGCGTCCAATCGTTACGCGCCCACCTACGTAACACAAAGCTCCACGTATCTCCAGGTCACCCTGAATTCGGGGCTGGGCGACACGGCCGATAACACCTCAACCTACAACACCCAGAGCTTTGGAGGTTTCTGCGAGGGGCGCAGGCCGCTGGGAACTGACGTCACGGAAATAATCAATACTCTCAACGGGCTTATCAATCCCGGCGGAAGCAACATTCGCGCCCATTCGTTTGACTTGAGTGTCGACGGATCGGCGTACAAGACAGTCAGTCTTGAAAACATGAGCATGCAGGCCGGCGACTATGCTGACGTGGGTGCGATTGCCACCGAGATTCAAAGCCGGATCAACGATGCACTTAACAGCCTGGTCCCGGCCCCGACTGTCCAGGTCTCGTTCCGCCAGTTGTCGCCCGGACCGGGGGAACCGCTGGAGGACCAGTACTTGATGAGAATCACGGCGGCGACGGCAGCTTCTCGCAGCGTCTACGTTCGTCGATCTGCCAATAATGACATTTCGGCGGGTCTCATGTTGGGTACCGACAGCGGCGGCGTGGAGTTTTCGCGCTTCAGCAATTTCCGACCTGTTCCCACCGGTTCAATCTTCCGTATCGTGGCGGACGATGGTACCGGTGCTCTGGATCGCCTTGACGGGATCGCCTTCCTTAAACAGAATCCGAATGATTTGACCGAGATCAATCTGGACGGAGTCTCTGTTCCGCTCACTCTGGACGTTGCCGGAGCACCGGCCAACGCCTCTTGGGTCCTCGACGGTCTTACGGGCAGTCCTAACGGCAACAACGACGGCGTTCGAGAGAAGCTCAAGGCTATTGCAACGGCGATCAGCAACTCGGCTACCTGCAAATACAGCGGCGAGGTTCACGGCGGCTACTGTTTGGTCCTGAAATGCAAGGAAGAGCCCCTGAACCAGTCGCCTACCGTGACCTTCAATGCCGGAGCAGGACTTGCGGCATTCTCGAACCCTCTCTACACCAACGTTCGCCAGTACAAATTGGGTACGGGCTCCACCAGTGCGGCTATTAACACCGATGTCGATGGCGACGATGGGACTGTACCCGAGTATGCCGACTACGCAGGGGTAGAGAGTGAACAGACTGGTTTCTATGCTCTCGACAAGGTCGATCTGTTCAACCTGATGATATTGCCGGCTGACGCCGAAATGAGCGACGCCGACCGGCAACAACTGTGGGGGCCGGCATGCACTTATTGTAAGTCCCGGCGAGCCTTCTTGTTAATTGATCCACCTGACAATTGGACTGACAAGGAGCTACCCGCCGTGGTTCAGAATACTGATTGGATAAACACTCTGCGTGCCGGCGTGACTAACGACTTCTCGGCTGTCTTCTATCCGAAGGTTGCCGTAAACGACAATGGCTTGATTCGATACATCGGTCCCTCCGGGACGATCGCCGGCCTGATGGCCCGTATCGACTCCAGCCGCGGTGTCTGGAAAGCAGCCGCCGGGACCGAAGCCGGATTGAGGAACATCTCAGGTCTCGAAGTCAAGTTGACCGATATGCAGAACGGTGTTCTGAACAAGCTGGGAGTGAACTGTCTGCGTAAGTTTCCTATCGACCACGTCTGTTGGGGTGCCCGGACTCTCGACGGAGCTGACGATTTTGGCTCGGAATGGAAGTACATTCCCATTCGCCGGCTGGCTCTGTTCATCGAAGAGAGCCTTTACCGCGGCACCAAGTGGGTCGTATTCGAACCCAATGACGAACCGCTGTGGGCAAAGATTCGCCTTAACGTCGGTGTGTTCATGAACCGTTTGTTCCGCCAGGGAGCGTTTCAGGGAACGTCACCCAGTCAGGCGTATTTCGTTAAATGCGATAAGAGTACCACCACTCCGGCGGACCAAAATCTCGGTATAGTGAATATTCTGGTCGGCTTTGCACCGCTTAAGCCGGCGGAGTTCGTTGTCATCACCATACAGCAGATCGCCGGTGATCTGAAATAACGACGGAGAGGGGAAACAGTATGGCCAAAGGATTTTCTGTTAACGCACACCGCGTCGATCCGTACAAGAATTTCAAGTTCCGGGTATCTTGGGACGGAAAGACCGTGCTTGGTGTAAGCAAGGTTACGGCCTTGAAGCGCACGACCGAAGTTGTCAAGCACCGGGATGGCGGAGACAATTCGCGTGACCACAAGTCCCCTGGACGTACATCCTACGAGCCGGTTACCATGGAACGGGGAATAACGCACGATCCTGAGTTCGAAAAGTGGGCCAACCTGGTTCACCCCTACGCGGGTGACGCCGCGATGGACCTAAAATCTTTCAAGAAGGATCTGACCCTGGAAGTAATGAATGAGAAGGGCCATGTGGCCCTGCGCTATTTCCTTTACGACTGTTGGGTCAGCGAATTCCAGTCCGTCCCGGATCTTGATGCCAACGCGAATGCCGTGGCGATCGAGTACCTCAAGATTGAATTGGAGGGCTGGGAACGCGACGTCGAGACGCCTGAGCCCGACGAAACCGCCGACGTTCCCGTCTCTGCATAAATGAGGACCCGTCGAACGACGGTCTGACTAGGGGAGTTCATGATTTTCGGTGGCGATTCACGCCATTTGGATATCTCCTTTCGGGATGAAAACCCACCGCAGACGGTAACCGATATCCTGGCCGCCTGCGGGGACAGCAACGCCTGGGATCTGCCGGTTTCGAGACGAATCTGCAGACTCCTGGAGATCATCCAAAACACGACTGCCGAACCGTCTGTCGAGGCGGTGACACATTGTCGGTACTGCGGAGAACAGACGTCTGTAGAGTTACTGATCCCCGATCTGAAGAAACTCGAGCCGGAAGGGCGGGATTCGATCGAAGTCGACTCGTTCCGGTTTCGACATCCTACCGGCAGGGACCAGGCTTTGTGGCTTGGAGCCGACTTCAAGTCCGTGGAAGAGGCCACTGTGCCGATCGCTCAAACGCTCTGCGAAAGCCCGCTTCCCGAAGACCGGCAGTTGGTGGAGCGAGCCAGCGTCATCCTCCAGGAAAATGACCCTCTCGTAGCATTCCGCGTGGACTTTGTATGCCCCTCCTGCGGAGAAAAACAGCGCGCCGCGCTGGACCTGCAGCGCCTATGCCTGAATATACTGAGATCGATCCAGGAAGGTGCTTTTCGCGCGATCCACCGTTTGGCCGCGGCGTACGGGTGGACGGAGGCGGAGATTCTGAGACTATCTCCGCGACGCCGGGAAAGATATCTCAGGTTGATAGACGGGGCTTCGCCGTGAGTTTCTTTTTCGAACAACTCGCCCGGTCGTCGGGCATTGGAGCCGCCGCCCGTCCGAAAGGGAGGGGAACTTTCGTTGCCTTTGAGGTCACGGAAGAGGTTGAGGCTCCTCCTGCGGTTCCTGCTGCTCCAGAAACTCCTGCCGAAGCGCCTGGGCGCGATTCGCCTGCTTCTCAGGAGGCTCCGCCATCAGCGGCATCGTCCACGCCTTCGCCAACGTCGGACGGCCCTCAGGTAGTGGAGCATTTCACGGAATCGCGAGTTGAGCGCGAGATAAACCGTGTTGTCGAACGAACCGAACACGAAACAGAGCAGGTAATCGAGTTGACGACACATGAAGTTGAGCGAGTGGTGGAACCTAAACAGCCGGAGACCGCGAAAGCGGCGACGCAAGGTCCGACGCGGGAGGAAATCCTTGACCATGTCTTCAGGTGGATTGCTCGGGCCCCGGAGCCCGGGGCGGTCATACCCAAGACAAGCGCCGAACCGCCTGCGGAGCCTCAACTGACACCATCGGTGGAATCGAAGGCGCAGAAGGAAGTCAGAGAGGTTTTCACCGAAGTGGTTCGACCGTCTTCGGGGCCGGTCCCTGGCGTGTTGGAGCCGAAGGCGGAGACTGCCAGCGTCACGGTTGAGGAGAACGTCGAAGTGCATGTAGGACCTATTGAGGTTATAGTCGAGATTCCGCCGGAGACTCCTCAACAAGCGATGGTACCGATGCAGGAGAGACCGGACCCGAGTCAATCGTTAATGCCGTCTGGCGATTCACTTCGCCGCTACGGTCTGTTACCAGATTGAAATGGCACTATCAGATTCAAAGAAGGCCATAGGGGCAGTAACCCGGTTGCTTGTAGAGCACCTTGGACGACAGTCTCATCATAGCATCGCGGTGGGACATCCCCTCACCGTGACGGGTGAGAATCCCAAGTTGGCGCTCTTCCTTTATGAAGTGTCGGTCGACGGCAGTATGAGGAATGTGTCTCTGTCCGAGGGGACACCGGCTCCCTTGTGGCTGGTGCTGAAGTATGCACTCACCGCATTTGATGCTCAGGATTTGAGCGATTCGGCTTCCGCTCATGAAATCATAGGACAGGGGATGGCCGCCTTGCAGGAAGTCAACTACTTGAGGCTGGACAGCTCCCTCGTAGCCGACGTGCGCAGTCCGCTTGAAAACAACCCCGAAGTCCTCAAGCTGACATTTGAAGAGGCTACCCCCGAACTGCTTTCTAAGTTGATGCCTGGTCCGACGGGGTCGTATAGATTTGCGGCGGCCTTCCAGGTACGACCGGTCATGATCGTACCCGACGAACCTCCGAGCCTGACACAGCTTGTTGGTGTTGACTACAGCGTAAGCCCGGCGGTGGAGATCGGAGAAGATGGTATCGAGGTACTCGTCCTGCCGTCTCTGGGACCGCGCATCTCCAAGATCTCCCCGGATAGCTTTGCCGCCAATCCCGACGACAGCCAGGCCCAGCACGTGGAAATTATCGGCGCTGACCTTCATCTCAGCAACCTTGAATGTCTGCTTGGCAGCCTGCAGCTTCCGATCATTGCACAGCGAACGGATCGACTGACGGTACGTATCGGAAGTGAAGTAGCAGCTGGCAGCGGTATCTCGGCGGGAGAGCACCCTGTGTTGGTCCGGCAACAACTGGAAACTGGTCGATACCGCACGAGCAATCTTCTTACGGCTCGGCTTCGTCCCACGGTCACCGGTGTGGCCGTCGGAGCCGGTACGATTACTG
Source organism: Candidatus Zixiibacteriota bacterium (assembly GCA_020346225.1). GTDB lineage: Bacteria > Zixibacteria > MSB-5A5 > GN15 > FEB-12. The sequence continues at coordinate 742,491 of CP070777.1, forward strand.
TCAGCGGCAATCTTCTGGGGAGAGATATCGACGATATCCGGGTGGCTTTTGCACGGAATAATGCGATTGTGAAGGTGACCGATGTGACGGCGCCCGACCCAACCGATCAGACCTCGCTTGACGCGGAATGGCCTGACGGTCTCGACTCCGGTACGTACAGGATTTTCTTCGTGGTCAATGGGATACAGGCAATCAACAGTCCGACGGTGGTGATACCATGAGTACGACCACGGCTTTTCCTACATTACACCCATCGATCTCGGTCGAAGAACCGCTCGCCGCTCATTGGCTGGCCCAGGTGACGGTTCGGTTGCGCCGCGAAGTATGCTGGCTGCGCCACGAGCGACGCGAGAGTCATTTTGATCGCCTTCAGTCGGCGCTGGATAGTTCCCGTCTGGACAGCCGTAGGCAAGAATTCTTTATGCAAGACGAGACCGCAGCTTACTTGTCCGCCCAACTCGGCCAGAGTCCACCCGCGGTCCCTGAGGGAGTTCGTCGCGGCTCGTTCTCATGGGTCGTTAAGGAACTGGACTTGAATCCGATCGAAGCTTTCACCCTGGCCCTGTCCATTTTGCCGGCGATCGACCATTCCTGCGAGCCGGTTGTCGCTGCGATCATGAATGACTCGTCCAGTGTATTACCCACCCTCGGCCTCATTCAGAAGCTCTGGGACGATAACGGCAACGTCCTTTCGCTTGGAGATCCCGCCCACAAACTTGTGCGCTTCGGGCTGATAGCCGCTCAAACTGGTGATACCGTGTGGGAGAGGCCGCTGGTATGTCCACTGCCGGTGGTTGCATCGTTGCTGATGACCGATACTTCCAGCGAAGCCCTTCAGTTCGTTCGCGGGAACGATGTGAACCTGACAATCGAAATGCGGTATGCCGCCGCCCGGATCGGAACAGGCTCGTTGGAACGGGGGATCATCATCCCCTTGATTGGCAGGGACGGCTCCCCGTTCGCCGACTTCGCTGCCGGAATGGGACGGGAGATGGGCCGGCCGGTATACCGGTTGAGGAGTCGCCCACCGCGCGGCGGGGCCGTTGACCAGTGGCTGGCACCTTGGGTCGCCCGATCCTGGCTGGATAATTCGATACTCTTCATCGGACCGGACATTTTCGAAGCAGACATACCCCCAATTCAGGTGGGAGCGCCGGCCGTAATCATAGTCGCCAGAACGGAACATTCCACTGCGGTTCGATTCCTTGACACGGAGGTGGCAACTTCGCTCAAGGCCCCGCGCTCGAACTATGTACAACGGCTGCAGTGGTGGAAGGAGGGTCTCCGGGTCGGAGAAGATGATCAGCAGGCTCTGAGCATCATAGCGGATTGCGCGCGACGCTTCCGGTATGAACGCGAGACGATTGCGAGGCTAATCGACGAGTGCCGGCATTTGGACCGCCCCCTGGAGGAGAAGGAGCTTCTGACGATATGCCGACGCGACCTTCGGCTCGGTGACCTCGCCGAACCCGTAACGCCTCGCTTCGAACTCAAGGAATTGATCCTTCCTCGCAAGCAGAAGCGCCAGATCGACGAGGTGATCCGTGCCATGCGCAATCTCACCCGGGTTCATTACGATTGGGGCACGGCCGGACCGTGGGCGGAGAGTGGACTCAGCGCACTCTTTGCAGGTCCTCCCGGCACAGGAAAGACAATGGCGGCGGAAGTTATCGCCAAGGACTTGAAGCTGCCGCTCTACCGCATTGATCTCTCTCAAGTGGTCAACAAGTACATTGGCGAGACCGAGAAGAACTTGCGCCGGCTCTTTGATGCCGCCGACGCCAGTGACGTGATTCTCTTCTTTGATGAAGCCGACTCCCTGTTCGGAAAACGCACCGAGGTGCGCGATGCGCACGATCGCTACGCTAATCTGGAGATCAGCTATCTTCTTGAGAGGATGGAACGGTTTAAAGGGCTGGCGATTCTGGCCACCAACCGGAAGAACGATCTGGACGTCGCCTTTCTCCGCCGGCTCCGTTTCATCATTGATTTCCCTCTACCCGGTCCCAAGGAGCGAGAGCTGATCTGGAAAGGCTGTATCCCGGAGGACACCGAAGCCGACTTGGAGTTCCCCTTCCTGGCGCGTCAATTCCAATTATCGGGCGGCAATATTAAATCTGTCATCTTCAATGCCTGTCTTCAGGCGGCTGAGAGAGGCGCGAAGCAGGAGCTTAGGATGCCACAGGTAATAGCCGCCGTGGCGCGTGAATTCGACAAGATGGATCGAAGCATCAGCCTGGAGCTGTATGGTCCCTGGGTCAGGGCACTGGGAGAACCAGATGAAACGTAAGATAAGAAGCGCCGGCATTTCGATACGTCTTCGCGGACTTGATGTGACCGCGGCCAGGAAAGTTGCAGCGGAGTTGCCTTCCGCACTTGCATCTTGCCGGCCTCGCGTCTCGGGTCTCGTTAGTCTGCGCATGGCCGGGGATACGCGACCGAAGACAATCGCCTGCGCTGTTGCGCGGGCCATTTCTGGAGACGAAGAATGAGCCTGCTGTTAAGGGGAGCGTTGATAGAGTATGGTACCGACCTGATCGGTCCTATTCCGAATGTAGTGATATTCCAGTACAATCCGGGGACCTTGACGCGCACCATGCAGATTCCTGCGCGTCCCGGGGGAGCCAACAGACGGGAAAACAGCCAAGCCGGAGAGACTGTGGTGGAGTCTATTTCGTTCGTGGCCGAGTTTGACTCCGCAAATTTGCTGAACGAAGACAAGTTTTTGGCGCGCGCCTTCGGTATCGGACCGCAGCTGTGCGCGCTGGAGAAGATGGTCCATCCGAGTGCAAAGATAGCCGGGGCTATCGGTGCGGCCCTGGATAAGATTGGCGATGCATTGGGTATGGGAGAAAAGGACGGTGCACCGTCGCAGCCGATTCCCCGTGAAAAATACCCGAAGATTTTGTTTGTATGGGGGCTTACGAGGATTGTGCCGGTCACTATTTCTTCAATGAGAATTACCGAACTGAAGTACGATAGCCTCCTGAATCCTTCGCGCGCCGAGGTGGACATTGGCTTAAATATCCATCCCACAGACGCCTGTTCAGATGATTGGATAGCGAAGGGAGCGATGGAATACACGTCCATGGCCAAGGAGGCCCAAGCGATCGCCAACTTGGCCAATACAGCCGAGCAAGTTGTGGAGCTTATACCGTTTTAGATCATGTTCTTACCTAATTCAAGATACGCGAATGTCAAGACCGTCGTCACGAAGACACGTAGCGGCCGAGAAATCACGGCAGTGAAGGTGCGCACTCTTCCCGAGGTTACAGGCATATCGCGAGAAATCAAGGATAACGATCAGTTGGATGTGATGGCCCAGGTGTTGTATGCCGATTCCACCAAGTTCTGGCATATCGCCGATGCCAACACCGAATTAGAAGCACGGAATCTGCTCTCACCGACGGGTCGTGTCATCCTGGTGCCGGAGACTTGATGGAAGCTGCATTTCGCATGTGGTTTGGCGATCGCGCGGCAACCGCCGCGGAGTTGCGTCTGGTCGAGGAGATAGTCGTCGAGCAGCAGGAAGGTGCCATCTGGCAGGCCCAGATCAAACTGTCGCTTTGCCTTGACGAAGACGGCAATTGGAAGCACCAGATTCACGAACTTGCGGCTCCGTTCTCGATGGTTCGGATCGAAGTGCGCGTGGCCGGTCAGGACTTCGTACCGCTAATAGACGGGCCGGTGGCCGGATACAATTCCAATCTGAGTTCGTTACCGGGACGAAGCAGCGTGACGGCTATCATAAGGGATGTGGGCGCGATGCTGAATCGCGAGGACCGGCAGGAACCGTATGAAAAGAAGACTGATCGAGAGATAGTGGAGGCGGTCTTCTCCCGTCACCTGGATGTCCTTGATTCGGCGTTCGAGATCGCAACCATCCCGGGTGACACTCCTCGCGACGCCTTCCAGCGTGACAGTGATTACGTGTTCTTGCGTCAACTCGCCAGAACACACAACATGCAAGCATATGTTCTTCCTACCGGTAAGACAGGCAAGAGCCAAGCGTGCTTCCAGCCCCCCCCCAGCAGTAACTCTACCGACCATCCGTCGATTGTCTTGCTCGGTAAAGACAGGAACCTTGTTAGCGCGGTGTTCGACGAGGATTCGGAGTCACCGGAACGTACCAGGTCGCGGACCATGAGACTGAGCGACGGCCAACTTGTTCCCTATGACTCGAGCTATAGCGATGCCGATCTGATGAGGGAGCTTCCCTCAGTTCCGGAAGACGTATCGGCGATACGCAATATGCCGCCGGCTGAAGCGACCCGGGAGGATGCCTCGGCCACCGCCCGGGCGCAGACCGAGCGGCGATCCTACAATTTGAGAATGTCGGCTTCAGTCATACCGTGTTACCCGGCGGTATTGCGGCCCTATTTGCGGCTCGAGGTGAAGGCAGCCAATACGGCGTATAGTGGTGATTGGACCATCGAAAAAGTTACACACAGGATAACGCCTTCGGTGTATCTTCAGGAGTTCACCGCCAAGGCCAACTCCCTAACCAAACTAAATGCGGAAACCGCGTTTGAAAAGGTGTTTTAAGTTATGCCAGAAAACGAACCCCTTTCCACTCTGGTTCGCCTCGCAGAGAACGAGCGCTCCCGGATTTACGGCAAGTACAGGGGAACGGTAAGGGACATCTCTGATCCCGAAGATCTAGGTCGAATAAAGGCCGAGGTTCCCGCGGTGTATATGGAAGGACTCTCTCCGTGGGCGATGCCTTGTCTGGCCTTTGGAGGAGCAAGTCACGGTCTCACGCTGTTGCCGGAAGTAGGTGACGGCGTCTGGATCGAGTTTGAAGGCGGCGACATCGCGCGTCCGATCTGGTCCGGCTGCTTCTGGACGAGTGAACAGCGACCACAGCCGAAAGGGGAAAAGATTCGTCTTTTGGCGACATCGGCCGGCCATCAACTCATTCTCGACGAAGACGCCGACGAAATGAAGCTGGTCCATCCTGGGGGAGCAGAACTGAAGCTGGGGAGTAGTGAAATCGTCATCGCGCTGGGCCAACAGGAGATCAAGATCACAAAGTCCGAGATCTCGTTTAACAACGGCATGGTAAAAGTGACCACGTCCGGCGCCAGCCTCGTAAATGATGCTTTCAAGGTCGGAGGATAGTGAGTGAGCAGTCCGGTCCTCACAACCAGTAGTGTCGTCATGTGCCCCCACGGAGGACAGGTGACTCTCACTACCGCCAACAGCGTGGCCCTTGTTCAGGGCTCGCCTGCTCTGCTGGTAAGCGACATTCACACGGTGGCAGGCTGTCCTTTTACGACTCCCGTCAAACCTCAACCGTGCCTGACAGTTCGCTGGATGGCCGGCTCGACGCAATCGAAAGTGAATCAGACCGCGGTGCTTCTTCAGTCCAGCGTCGGTATCTGTTATAGCGCAGAACAGATCCCTCAAGGCGCCGCGATTGTATTGCAGGTTCAAACGGAGGTGAAGAGCATATGAGTCGATCGAGTGGTCGCCATCTCGCATTTCCCTTTCGAGTCGGACCGGACGGAAGGACCGCTGCGCCGTCGAACGACTCCGAGCACATCAGGGACGAAATCATCCAACTGATCTTGACCGCGCCGGGTGAACGTCCGTTTCTGGCAGAGTTTGGTGGAGGAGCGAGGCGACTGTTATTCGAGAACATGAGTGATGCCCTTTTGGGTATGACCAAGGCGCGCATAACCCAGGCTCTCTCGCGTTGGCTGGGACACCGCCTCACTCTCGAGGAACTGGATGTCAGGTTCAACGATGAGAAAGTGCCGGACGGAATTCTGGTTAAGATTCAGTACCGCCCCGCCGGCTCGGAGGATTCTCGCGTTCTGCGCTTTGAACGGAGAGGACAGTAGATTAATGCCATCGATTCCATTATACGATTCAGATCTTCGCGATGAGCGAGCCCGCGACCTGGAGGACGCCAACCTTAACGGGATTCGTATGGTTCTCGTGCAGTTGCTGCCGTCGGGAGCACCTTCATACGCACAACTGGAGGTGTTCTTCTTTAACGACCGGCATCGTGATACAATTCGCGACCACATCACAGCTGACCCCGGGGCGGTCTGCAATATCACCGGAGGCATACGAATATTAGCGGGCTCTGCCGAAGGACAGGTCAAAGTTACGGGTGCCGCCGACGGTTCCACTGATGAGAGTCTGTATCTGACTGTCGAGCCGATCGGAGACTACTCCACGTACACATTGAGCATGACCCACCAGGGCATCGATCGCTTTTTCGACTGGATCAAATTCAGATTTCGGCCAGGTTGTTTTACCACCGACTGTAATCCGCCGGCCCGGCCACTGCCGCCGGTCCCCGAAGCGCCCCCGATAGATTATCTCGCTAAGGACTACGAATCCTTCCGTCATACGCTCATTTCGGCAATGACGCAGCGGGTACCGAATTGGCTGCCCACCTCAGAGGCAGACCTGGACCAGGTTCTGATAGATCTTCTTGCGGCTGTGGGCGATGAGATGAGTGATTTCCAGGATCGCGTCATGAGCGAGGCCTTCTTTACCACCTGTCGTCGGCGTGTTTCGCTCGCTCGACATGCTCGTATGATGGATTACCACGTTCATCAGGGTAATCAGGCCAGCACCTGGCTGTCACTCAAAGTCAACAGTGCGCTGAGACTGGTTTCGGGGCTGGCATTCGACGGCAATTTCGACCTGGAACCGGTATTGCAGGTGTGGACGGGCAGCGAGAAGCCGCAAGCAGACAGTGTTTTCTTTACGGTGCGAGATGAGGCCGATCTGGATGTGCGACTTAATAGACTGCTGCTCTACACCTGGGGAGGCGCCGTGGCCTCCTTGAAGGCGGGGAGTACTTCGGCCGACCTTCTTCCCGGCGGGAGTGCACCGTCGGACACCGACGTTCAGGATATTGCCGATCTGATAAACGGTGTAGACAGCAGCAAGATACTTGTGAGGCACTTGCTGGTCGAGGAATGCCTCAATCCTGCTACCGGCGAAGAGGCCGGACGGGATAGAAATAAACGACAGTTGCTGAAATTGACCGGCGCCGAGGTTGTCAAAGACACGTTGACAGGTCAGTCCATGGTTCGCGTCCACTGGCGCGATGAGGATCGCCTAAAGAGAAACTACGTATTCACGACCTTCTGCCCGGAAGGACCGATTTCCGATGTCTCCAAATTCAGAGGCAACCTGGTCAGGGCGTACGAGGGGAGGATCGCCAACATGACGTTCTATTCTCCGGGAGAAACCTTGCCTCCGGATACCGACGAGAGATCTTATCGCTATTTCGAGCCGACCGAGCGCTACGGTACCCTGTGCGGTTTGCCCCACGCACCTGTGGCCTACGAGTCGACTGAACCCGGAGAGGAGTCGCCGCCCAAGTCTACTCTCCATGTCGAGGTGGAGGAACCCGGTGCGGGCAGGGATATATGGGACGAAGTCATAAGTCTCGTCCATTCCGATGACAGTTCCGAGAATGGCGATCACTTCGCAGTTGAGACCGATGAGCTCCGACAGAGCATACTCCGCTTTGGAAATGGTGTGAACGGACGTTCTCCGGCGGCTGGCTCACGGATTCACTGTGCTTATCAGGTCGGCGGCGGTGTGTCCGGAAACGTCGGCTTCGATTCCTTGGTCTTCTTCGACGGACCAAGCGAAATTTGCCAGATACATAATCCCTTCGACGTGACCGACGGCCGCGACCCGGAACCGGTGGATCAAGTGCTGCGCTACGCCCCTGAAGCCTATCGGGCACGGCAGCTTCGGGCAATAACTCTGGGGGACTATGTGGATCGCGCCAACGAGGTATCGGGGGTTTCCCGTGCCGCTGCCAGGTACGTGTGGACCGGAAGCTGGCGCGCGGTCCGCATCGTAATCGATCCCGCTGGTACAACCGTGCTTGGCTCGGAGCTTCGGCACCGAGTCTTCGAGCACCTGGAAGCGGTCCGATTGATAGGTGAAGATTTGGAGATTCGCGCACCCCGATATGTACCGTTGCGGATTTCGGTTAGGTTGTGCGTGCGCCCCGACGCCTGGCCGCAGGACGTACGATCTGTCCTGATCGAGGAACTGTCGTCCGACTATACCTCTGACGGCCGAATGGGCCTCTTCCATCCCGATAACTGGACGTTCGCGCAGCCCTTACATCGAAGCGAAATCGAAGGTCGTATTCATCAGATACCTGAGGTCGATCATATTGAATCGATCGTGATGCAACGATTCGCCCGACCGACTCCGGGCATGTCCGATACCGAGGTGATGGAGGTCGGGGCCGACGAGATAATCATGGTTGAGAACAATCCCAGCCACCAGGAGCGAGGTATTATTGAACTTACCGTCATGGGAGGTCGGGGTTGATGGCGGACCGCTGCAGGAACTATGGCGATGCTGGGCTGGAGTTTCCGGTACCGATCTTCAATCGTCCGGCACTCCCTGAGGTGGACTACAGAATCGGCGAGTTTGCGCATTTTGTCTCGGCTATTCGGCATGAAATCGATGCCGCTACCGCGCTGAAATCCTGGACCCACCGTGAACCAGATGATCCCGGTATGGCGCTAATCGACTGCGCTGCCATAGTGGGTGACATTCTTACTTTTTATCAGAAGCTGTATGCCAACGAGGCGTTCCTGCGGACCGCCGACTGGCGGGAGAGCATCTCGAAGCTCACTTATCTGTCGGGTTATCGCTTGGCACCGGGGCTGGCAGGGACAACGATTTTTGCGTTCACCGTTAGAGACACGTCTCCCATAACTATTCCTGCCGGACTGCCGTTGAAGGCTGAAATCGGCGAGGAAGCGGTGATGACCGACTTCGCAACGTCCGAGGAAATCACGGCGTATCCTCACCTTGGAGCGTTTTCGCTTTATCGACCGCGGAGTTATGTTAATTCCGTGAACGCCGGGACGAACGCCCTTGAGTTGCATCAGGCTGGAGGGGTTCAGAACATCGAATCACTTCGAGCCGTGGAATTGGCCGAGGGCGATCGAATCCTTCTTATGCCCGATGAGGGAAGATGGTCTCAAAACACAACCGATGCTTCGGGGCAAAAGACTAAGCAGTTTCTCACCATCAAGTCTGTGACCGAGGTGCTGGGTCGCATCATGGTGGAGTTTGAAGAATCAATAGACAGATCCTGGACCGGACCAGTTCGAGCTTTTCGGACAGGACGGACGTTCCGCCACTTCGGGCACAATGCGCCGCCCACGTATACTACGTCGCAGCCTTCATCAGGCGTGATCACGGGTTCGATTGAGCACAAGGTCGAATTCACGCGCCATCTGGATCACGATTGCACTTATCATAGTATTCTTCGACAGGGAAGCACACTGGGGCTCAGCCAGGATGAAGTAGCCCTCGGGGATGAAATTGGTGATCTGGCGCTGGGCGGCTGGCTTATAGTCGAGACCAGAGTCAAGGTCGACGGCAGCCGTCACAGAATGATTGTGGCTCGACAGATAACGTCGCTCGAACCGGCCACCTTGCAGTGCGGCAGTCTCAACGGAGGTTCGACGCTCGTCGAGCTTGACCGCGATCTCGTGGATAACAACACCATATTAGACTCGGAAACCGACGTGCGAGACATCCGGATATACGAGGTTACCAGCGATGAGTTGAAGTTTCGCAATGTTGCGGGCGGGGCTGCGGGACCTTTCACCTCCGCGTCCGGGGCACTTTTCTTTTACGGCAAGGAAGAAGAGGCCGGTCTATTCTCGGGACGGTCGCTGTTCCTGCGACACGAGGATGGCCGTACGCAGAGGCTGATCTGTGTCAATGTGTCACAGAGCGCTGATTCCTGGCAACCTCTGGTATGGATGCTGGACTTTGATGCGGTGCCTTCAGAATTCAGTCTGGAGGAGTTCGACGAAGCCAATCCGACCGTTAGTGTCTTCGGTAATCTCTGTGCCGCGACTCAAGGAAAGCGAGAATCTGATGCCAAGCTGGGCAATGGCGACAACCGAGCCAAGTTCCAGACCTTTAAACTGCCCAGAGCACCCTTAACCTATCTGTTTAACGCCGGCGCTACTCCCACTCACCAGCCTGAACTCGAGATTTGGGTGAATGACCGACTGTGGACTCGTGTCGACACATTCTATGGCCACGGACCGCGGAAAGAAATATACGTAGTTAGAGAGGATGGTGACGGTAACAGCCACGTGCAGTTCGGTGACGGCATTACCGGCTCCCGGCTGCCTTCGGGTAAAGGCAATGTCATCGCAAAGTACCGTAGCGGATCCGGAGCATACGGCGAACTTCGGGCTGGCTCGTCCCCATCAGCGGGAGAGCGGGTCGACAATCTCGACAAAGTACTGCTACCCGGACTTGTCTCGGGTGGCACCGCACCGGAATCGGGAGACTCAGCCCGGTATGCCGCTCCTCAGAGAGTCCAGAGTCTCGGACGTCTGGTAAGCCTGTCCGATTACGAGGCGGAGGTTCTCGCGTTATCAGGTG
>CP070777.1:753006-761297 GCA_020346225.1 Candidatus Zixiibacteriota bacterium
CCCGTGTCGGTGTACTCGCTCAGCACATTGACCGACGCCCCCGCAGAGGTCGTGCCGATGAAAGTCTCCACCGAACCGCCGATGCCCTCCAAAAGCTCGTCGATCTCGTCGCCGCTCCACTTTTCGGTGCCGCCGGTGCGCATAACACTGCCGCAGATTCCGGCCATTCCGATTTTCTCGGCCGGTTCCAGGAAATCGCCGCAGTTGACGCGGACCGCCACGTGAAACAGCGGCAACGACCTGTCTTCCAGCACGTAAAGCCGCATCCCGTTGTCGAAGGTCATCGTCTGGATGTCCGGAATCTTCAATTCATTTAGCTGAGGGAATTTCAGCTTGTCTATATCCTGCGCCAGGGCTGCGGAAGCGAGCACCGAGAGAGTCAAGGCGCAGACAGCGATAACTGTAATAAGCTTCTTAGTCATTTTCTCCGCTCCTGGCTAACCTTCGATAGTGTTCAGTTTGGCTACGGTTCTATTCTGCTTGGTCAGGTACTTCTGAGCCGCGCGCTGCAGATCCTCCGGTGTCAGGGCATTAATGCGGTCCAGCTGCAAGAAGAGCTGCCGCCAGTCACCCCACTGGTTCTCATAACCGGCCAGCGCTATGGCCAGACCGAGGTTGCTGCTCAGACCGTTGATTAGGTTCGCCTTCGCCCGGGCTTTGATCTTATCGACCTCGTCGGCCGGTATCAGTTCGGCTTTCAGCTTTTCCACCTCTGCGAAGATCTGCTCCTCGCCTTCCTCATTTGTATGGCCGGGTGACGAAACGGCGTAAACGATCATCAAACACGGATACTTGTTGCCCGGCCAGCCGGCAAACGAACCGCTCTGCGCCGCTATCTTCTTCTCCTTGACGAGATTCTTGTAAAGCAGCGAAGTGCGCCCCTGGCCGAGGTAATCGGCCAGAGCCTCCACCGCGGGCCAGTCAGGATGGGTTTCCTGGGGTACGTGCCATGCGGCCACAAACAGCGGCTGCGCACGGTCTTCAAGTTCTACCCGCCGCTCGCCTTCTTGCTCCGGTTCGACCGTGGCTAGTTCCGGCGGTCGGGGACTGGCCGGAATGCGTCCCCAGTACTTCTTGGCCTGCTTGAAGACTTCCTCGGGATCGACGTCCCCCACGATAGCCACTATCATGTTCGATGGCACATAGTACTTCTTGTAGTATGCCTTGGCGGCATCGCGCGTGTAATTCTGAATGTCCGACATATGGCCGACAATCGGTATCCGGTAAGGATGTGCTTCGAAAGCCGTGGACATCAACAACCACAGGGTTCTGTTGATCGGATTGTTCTCGAGCCCCTGGCGCCGCTCCTCGGCGATAACGTTTCGCTCCTGGTACATTTCGCGCAGCACCGGGTTCAAAAACCGCTCGGACTCCGTCGCCATGAACAGCTCCAGCTTGTTCGATGGAAGGCTCATGATATACTGGGTCTGGTCGCTGCCGGTGCCGGCGTTGGTGTTCACCGCTCCCTGCACCTCCATCAGCCGGTCGTACTCGCCCGCCACGACGTACTCATTCGCCGTCTCTAGGGTCTCTTCAAAGGCTGTCTCCAGTTCAGCCAGGCGGGTTGAGTCGGCAAACTGACCCTTCTGGCGCTCGGCCCGGAGTTCGTACCAGACCGAGTCCTCGACCTTCATCGCCGCCAGTTCCTTCTTGATGTCACTGGTGCCTAGGGTCGTTGTCCCTTTAAAGGCCATGTGCTCGAACATATGAGCCATGCCGGTATATTCCTTGGGATCGTTTGCGGCTCCGACATTGGCCAAGGTAACGAATGACGCTACCGGCGCGTCATGACGCTCCAGAACAAGTATCTTCAGACCGTTGTCGAGCTGGTACTCGCTCACCGCCTCCTCCAATTCGGAGAAGTCGAAGCCGGATGTGGCGGCGGCCATCACCAGCAGAGCTCCGACAAGCCATGCAATAACTCGGATGGGCTTAAGATTCATTAATTCCTCCAATCTTTGGCTTATACAAGAGAGATATCGCGAATAAAAAAACGGCACGCGGCATTGTCAAGCGATAAGTCCCGCTTGCGACGCCATGCCGTCAAGAACCGTCTGCGTTGAGATGTGAGGGAAGCGCGAAAATCGTGTAAACCGACGGATTATTGTGCGGTTTACCACCAGCTGATCAGCTTGGGCTTGATAGTGTGAGGCAGATTCTCATTCAGCGGAATGACGCGTGCCGTGATGCCGAAGCGACCCGATTCGGTACAGGTGACCTCACCAGCAAAAGTATATACGCCGTTTTCCGAGCCTCCGGCGAGCACCGCCCTGGCCGGCTTGTAGTCGAGAATCTGCTCCTGCGAGTTGAGCCTGCCCGAGACAATCTCCACCGCCACGTCGTCGGGATTGATGTCGCCAAGCGCCACGTCGATCTTGATAGGGAACTTCTGGCCGACATACAGCGTCCCGCCCACCTCTGGAATATCGACATTTCTGATGGCGATATTGTCCCAGCTTCGGCTCATCCTTTGCACCCAACCCGTGACCTCGCGGGTCAGCTGATAGTCGTTCTCGCGCAATTTCTGGGCGGCGTTGATTGCAGGTAGATAAAACCGCTCAGCATACTCCATGGCCATGCGGTGGGCGGAGAATCTCTCGCCGGCCATGTGAATGGTGGCCTTCATCTTAGCGATCCACTTGGAAGGAAGCCCGATCTCGTTGCGCTCGTAAAAAAGCGGAATAACTTCTCTTTCAAGGCTCGTATAGAGCATCTCCGATTCCAGCCGGTCCTGGACCTCCACGTTCTCGTACTCTTCGCCGTTGCCGATCTTGAAACCGACATCGTCGCTGTACCCCTCGACCCACCAGCCGTCGAGAATCGAAAGGTTCACCACGCCGTTCAGGGCCGCCTTCATGCCCGACGTGCCCGACGCCTCCTGCGGCCGACGCGGGTTGTTGAGCCACAGATCGGCCCCCTGAACCAGATAGCGCGCCACGTTGATGTCATAGTCTTCCAGGAAAATGACGCGGTTGCGGAAGCGCTCCTCGGAGGCGCAGGCAACGATAAACTTGATTATTTCCTTGCCCGGGTTGTCGAGCGGGTGGGCCTTCCCGGCCACGATTATCTGCACCGGGCAGTTCTCGTTGTGAATGATCTTCTCCAGCCGGTCCAGGTCGCTGAATATCAGGTTGCCCCGCTTGTAGGTCGAAAAACGCCTGGCGAAACCGATCGTCAGTATCTGCGGGTCGAGAATCTGGTCGGCCCGCTGAATCTCCAGCTGCGAGGCGCCGCGCCGGGTTAGCTGCCGTTTCAGTTTCTTGCGGGCAAAGAACACCAGCCGTTCACGCCGCCGATTGTGGATGCGCCATAATTCGGCATCGGGAATCTTATTGGCCTGCTTCCACACTTCGAGATTTCCCGGTTTCTCCTGGTACTTGACACCCAGGTAGGATTCGAAAAGCTCCTTCATGTCGTGGGAAATCCACGAAAACGAGTGCACCCCGTTGGTGATGGAGGTGATCGGAATCTCCTCCTGCGGCAGTTCGGGCCAGATATTGTGCCACATCTCGCGCGACACGCGACCGTGAAGCTTTGATACGCCGTTGGCAAAGGCGGAGTACTTGAGCGCCGCCACCGTCATGCAAAAGGGCTCCGTTTCATCGGTCGCGATTACCCGGCCGATGGTCAGAAAATCCTTCCAGGTGATGCCCAGCTCCCCTATGAATTTGCCCAGATAACGATGAATCAGGACCGGGTCGAATCGCTCGTTCCCGGCCGGCACCGGCGTGTGCGTGGTGAACACGGTCGTGGCCCAGACGTATTGCGAAGCCTCCTCGAATGAGAGATGCTGTTCCTGCATCAGGTATCTTATCCTCTCCAGCGTCAGAAACCAGGAGTGCCCCTCGTTCATGTGATAGATGAAGGGGTCTGCGCCCATCGCCTTAAGCGCCCGCATGCCGCCCACGCCGAGAATGATCTCCTGCCGTATGCGCATGTCCTTGTCGCCGCCATAAAGGACCGAAGTTATCTCGCGGCACTTCGAGGAATTCTCGGGAATGTTGGTGTCCAGCAAATACAGCGGCGTGATACCGACCCTGACCTTCCATATCTGGATTCTTACCGGTGTGCCGTCGAGCTGGACGGTCACCTTGAGCGGTTCGTCGTTCTCCGTCTTGACCGGCTCTACCGGCATGTGATACCAGTCGTTCTCCTCGTACCTTTCCTGTTGCCACCCGTCGTTCGAGAGGAACTGCCGGAAGTAACCGTACCGGTACAGAAGCCCCATAGCCACCACCGGCAGACCCAGGTCGGAAGCCGACTTCAGCGTGTCCCCCGACAGCACTCCGAGACCTCCCGAGTATACCGGCAGACCGGTGTCGAGCCCGTATTCCAGAGAGAAATAGGCCACTCGGTTTTTTTCGATATGGCTGTATTTCTCCTCGAACCACTTCTTTGAGTTCAGATAGGCCTTAAACTTCTCGTAAATCCGGTCCATGCTGGCGAGAAAGCCGTCATCCTGCGACGCTCGCTCCAGCGTCTCCTGCGGCAGGCGTGACAGCATCTCGACCGGGTTCTGGGCGCACTCCTCCCACATCTCCGGATTCAGACGGATAAAGAGCCGCACGATCTCCCAGTTCCAGGAATACCACAGATTTTGCCCCATCTCCTGAATCGGGGCGATGCGTTCGGGCAGCTTCGGAAGTACTAAGAACTGCTTGACTTTCATTTATAAACTCTTGGCCGCAAAAGTGGCTTTGTGGCTGTTTTCTATTACTATTTATCGCCTAAATCAACAATTATTTTATGTCCGCCACCGTCCACAATACTTAAACACCGATACGGCGTCTGTGGTTTTCGGTCAACGGCGGCTAATTTGAACCACAGACGGCTTTTTTTGTTGTGTATGAAACATCTCATCACATAAATTGGGCCACATGGGAAAACCCAAAAAACGTATCGGCGTGCTGACCGGGGGCGGCGATTGCCCCGGGCTGAACGCTGTCATACGGGCCATCGTGAAAGCCGCCCAGAACGATTACGGCATGGAGGTGATCGGCTTCAAGGACGGCTACGAAGGCCTGATTCTCAACCGCTACCAGGAGATCAGCTCCAAAGACGTATCCGGGGTCCTGGCCCGGGGTGGCACTATTCTGGGCACCTCCAACCGGGCCGACCCCTTCAACTATCCCGTTCTTGAAGGCGACGATTATGTGTATCTGGACCGTTCCTCGCAGGCGACACGGAATTTCGAGGCGCTGGGTCTCGATGCCCTGATCGCTATCGGGGGCGATGGTACCATGGCGGCCTCGGCCGGCCTGGTCAGCAAGGGCCTGCCAATTGTGGGTGTTCCCAAGACAATTGACAACGACCTCGTGGGCACCGATGTCACCTTCGGCTTTGATTCGGCCGTGGTGACGGCCACCGAGGCTATCGACAAGATCCACACCACGGCGCAGTCGCATCACCGGGTTATGATTGTCGAAGTTATGGGACGCTATGCCGGCTGGCTGGCCCTTTACGCTGGCGTGGCCGGAGGCGGTGATATCATCCTGATGCCGGAGTTCCCGTATGATATCGACGGTGTTTGCGACGCCGTCCGCAACAGGAATGCGCAGGGGAAAACATTCTCGATCGTCGTGGTTGGCGAAGGTGCCCGGCCGGTTGGTGGCGAAATGGTGGTCAGCCGCAAGATCAAGACTTCTCCCGATGCTATCCGTCTCGGCGGTATTTCGCATCAGGTAGCGGCGCAGATCGAGGGACTCACCAACATCGAGTGCCGCGTGACCATCCTGGGGCATCTTCTAAGGGGCGGTTCGCCCAGTGCTTTCGACCGGATTCTGGCCACCCGGTTCGGTATTGCTGCGGTGCACCTGGCGGCTGAAAACAAGTTCGGCCATCTGGTGGTCCTGAGCCACGGTGTTATGGACTCGCTGCCTCTGGAGGAAGTGGCCGGCAAACTGCGACTTGTCACGGTCGATGACCCGGTGGTGAAAACGGCGCTGTCGCTGGGGCTGTGTCTGGGAAACCCCGAAGATACTTCGTTTGAAGAATTCTACGCCGAACTGGCAGGAAAGCAGGCCGGTCGCGAGCCTTGATAGAACGACCGCTCACATCGGGGAAGCGTAGTTGATTACCTTATCCTTCTATGGCGCGGCTGGTACTGTCACCGGCTCGAAGAACCTGCTGACCGTCAACGGCAAGAAAGTCCTGGTAGACTGCGGCATGTTTCAGGGAGCCAAGTGGCTCCGGAAACGAAACTGGGTGCCGATGCCGTTTGAGCCGTCTGAAATCGAGGCTGTCATTCTCACCCACGCTCATGTCGACCACATCGGCTACCTCCCCCGGCTCGTCAACGGAGGTTTCAAAGGAAAGGTCTATGCCACCCCGCCCACCATCGAGCTGGCCAGAATCCTGCTTATGGATTCCGCCCGAATACAGGAAGAAGACGCCGAGTACCGCAACCGCAAGAAAGCGACCAGCCACCCCGAAGCACTGCCGCTCTTTACCACCAGCGACGCCCGGGCCGCTTCCGAGCGTTTCGCGCCGCTGACCTTCAACCGCTGGCGGCAGCTTGACGACAAAATCAAGTTCAGGTACCATCCGGCCGGTCACATCGTCGGTGCGGCCAGCGTGGAGGTCAGGGCCGACGACGGCTCCCGCAAGACATCGATTCTCTTCTCCGGCGATGTCGGCCGGTATTCGGTACCGCTGGTGCGCGAGCCCGTTCGCCCCCCCGAGACCGATTACCTGGTGGTCGAGTCAACGTACGGGGGAGAGGTGCACGAACCGCAGGATATCTTTTACGAACTGGCCCGGCTGCTGGACGAGGTCATCGCTAACCGCAGCATTCTGCTCATTCCGGCCTTTGCCGTCGGCCGCACCCAGCAGATTACCTACGCCGTCAACGTGCTCATCAGGCAGGGGCGCATACCTTCCATCCCCATCCACGTAGACTCGCCCATGGCCGTCCGGGCCACCGACATTTATCGCCGCTTTCCCTCTTATCACGGCATAAACAGGAAAGAGCTAACCCGCAAAGCGAACGTACTTTACGGCGATAATGTAAAGTTGCACCGTAAGCGGAAGTCCTCCAAAAAGCTCAACCGGCTCCGCGGCCCGGCCGTTATCATATCGGCCAGCGGCATGATGACCGGGGGGCGCATACTCCACCATCTCATAAACCGCTTGCCTGACCCCGGGACAACGCTGCTTATTGTCGGTTTCATGGCTGAGGGAACCATTGGCCGCAAGATACACGACGGCGCCCCGATGGTGTATATTCACAAAATGCCGGTCGAGGTGAAGGCTCGCGTGGTCAAGCTGATGGGACTGTCGGGGCACGCCGATTCTTTCGAGCTGATGCACTGGCTGGAGCCGCTGAACAAAGGCCCGCGTCGGGTTTTTGTCACTCACGGCGAGATGTCCCGATCCGAGGCCATGGCCCGTCAACTGAAAGAAACGAGAGGCTGGAATACTCATATACCTGCTCTCGACGAAACCGTGGAACTGTAGAAAGGATACAGATACATATGGCGAAACGATTCAACCCCAGGAAAATGGTCGAAAACCTCAAGAAATCGCCCGCTTACAGGATCGCCTATTACGACAACGACTTCATGGACGAAGACTTCTGCCGCCCGGCGCGCCTTCAACTGGAACTTCTCAAATCCGAAATGCTCTTCAGAAAGCAGAATATCGTTTCGACCATTGTGGTGTTCGGCGGCACGCGCATCGTCGAACCGTCCCAGGCCCGCCGCCAGGTAAAGAGCCTGGAAAACAGGCTGGCCCGCAAACCCGGTGACCGTGAGCTGAAAAGAAAGCTGGCCACGGCCAGGTCGGTCCTGACCAAATCGGCCTACTACGACGAGGCCCGCGAATTCGCCCGGCTGGTATCGTCCGAGGAGCAGATCGGCGACAACGCCCGGTTTGTCATTGTCACCGGCGGCGGACCGGGTATTATGGAAGCGGCCAACCGCGGCGCGTATGATATCGGCGCCAAGTCAATCGGTCTCAATATCACCCTGCCCATGGAGCAGGAGCCCAATCCCTACATATCACCGGAACTGTGCCTGCAGTTTCATTACTTTGCCATCCGCAAGATGCATTTCATGCTCCGCGCCAAAGCCCTGGTGGCCTTTCCCGGAGGGTATGGCACCATGGACGAGCTGTTCGAGGCCCTGAACCTGGTGCAGACCAATAAAGTCAAACCGCTGCCGATTGTCCTGTTCGGCGAGAAGTACTGGCGCAACCTGATCGATTTCGAGTACCTCGTGAAGGAAGGCACCATCGACGAGCAAGACCTGGAGCTTTTTGTTTATGCCGACACGGCCAGGGACGCCTGGGACTAC
>CP070777.1:761397-764114 GCA_020346225.1 Candidatus Zixiibacteriota bacterium
GACGAGGCGAAAGTAGTTGTCATAGAGGTGATATATGCTCGGCTTGAAGTACACCTCGCCCTGCGCCTGCTTCATCGCCGTAAAGTCTTTCCACTTAAGCTCCTTCTCCTCGACGGGGAACTGCTCCTTGACCCTCAAATCGAAATCATCGGCCATACGGATCAGGCAGACATCGAAGTCCTCATTGACGACGCTGTCTCTGGTCACGCTCATAAGCGACTGGCGCTCCAGGTGACAGGGCGGCACTATGCTGGCATGGCCCTTGCCGACGAAAATGGCCGTGGTCGGCCGGCCTTTCACGTACCTAAGCAAATGGATACTGCCCTCTTCGAAGGTGAACGTAGCCGCGTCCTTCTGGTACACGAAATTCTCGACCCGGGCCAGCTCACCGACATTGTTCAACAGGTCCAGGTCCAGTAGATCGTAATCGCTCATGAATTCATCCATGAACTCCGATGCCGCACTTGTTCCGAATGTGGCAAGGAGGAGAACAGCTGTCAGTAATATCTTCAGGGTACTCACGCAAACCTCCATACAGTTTATCATTACAGACGGATAACCTTGGCGTTTGTCAATTATCCCGCTTCACGAATAATCGCCGTAAGTGTCTCGATAAGCGTCCGGTATTTTTCCTCCAGGTTGCTGCTGGCTGCGATGAACCGATACCCCGGGTGGTCCCTCCACACCTCGCTCAATGCTCGCTCGAGCTTCATCACCTCTTCAACGGATTCGCTGCGCTCGGCGTCCCGCCGGTAATATTTTTCTCCCAGAGAGGCCGCGCTGCCGAGGTGGATGACCGCGTCGTAGCGCCCGTATTCATCGCGCGCGGTGGTGCCGTAATGCTCGGCGGTTCGATGGTGAAAGGCGAAAGCATCGGCCGTCCCCCGGTCGGCAATGAAAGAACGGCCCGTCAGGCTGTTCTCGCGGGCCACCTGGCGACGGTAGATCTCATCATGAAACTCCCCCCAGCGGCCGCGATAGCTCGGGTCCTCCTTGAGAAGCTGCCGGGCTATCTCTTCGAGAAAGACAAATTCACCGAGCGACGGCTCTTCTTTCAGCCGCTCGATCAGCTCGGACTTGCCCGATGCCGGAGCGCCGGTTATGACGATTCTAAGCGGCATACAGAGAAAGAAGTTAGCACATATAAAGAAGCTAATCAATAGGGTTTGGCGGCTATTAGAGGGGGGGCGGGGCCGACGCCCCGCCCGGATATCTTAGAAATAGAAGGTGGCCATGATGGCCGTGGCCGTATTGATATTGACATCATCGGGGTTGCCGAACCGGAAAGAATCCTCATCCGACAGGGTTATATTGACTTGTCCCTCAACGCCGACACTGAAATGGTCGTCAAGGAAATACTCGCCGCCAAAGGCCGGACCAACCAGAAAATCGGTCGCCGTCTCAGGATCATCTTCGAACGGTACCGCGTCCGGCTTGTATATGAAAACAGCCGCCCTAAAGCCTAGATATGGTACCGCCTTTGTATCTCGGAGATTGAGCCTGAGAAGCAAACCGAATCCCAGATCGGTACCGATATCGCTCATCTTTGCGAAATAGACAGACGGTACCGTGACGAATTTCGGGCTGGTCCAGATGGGGAACATAAGGTCCAGCTGGCCGCTCTGGACAGCGGCGGAAATACCGAATTCACGAACACCCGTTTCCTCCTGGGCGATTGTAGCCTGCGCCGTCAAGATGGTCACGAGAACAACTGCAAGGCTTACCTTTGAAATGCTTCGGCGACTCATGTTCATTCTCCTTTAGGTTATTTGCTCGCGTGTCTTTCAACACTCTCCGCGAGTCTGGCAAAGGGTGTAGTAGTAAAACCACAACAGATCACCGGGTATCTCCTCGAAGTGGTGAACCAGCAGGGCGTTACGGATAGCCCGGAAGCGGGTTCCCGAGGAGCCGGTGACACTGATGACAATGCGGTAACAACCGCTGGGCAGATAGTCGGCGCCGAAAGAAAGAATGTAGCTGCCGGCCTCCATTTCCCGGTCGTACACCAGTATCGGCCCGGTTTCACTTATCGGTTCGGAACCGGCCATAACCGGCGATTCGTCAGGCTGCCAGCCAGCCTCAATAGGCGAAAATGTTATCGTGAGATAACCTGCCACCGGTATGCCGATGGGAATCGAAATCGCGCCGGCATCGAAAACGTAGTGAAGCGGCTGTCCTGCGATGACGGCCGTGGCCCCGGCACTCTCATCGGTTATGTAATCTCCCACGGCGCCGCTGTGGAAGTTTGCCGATGAGGCGAGCGTCGACGAGACATCGTCGTTGCCGCAGCCCGCCAGGCAGAAACTCAGTGTCATAATCAGGATGATTGATCCCGCGAGCCGCGCTTGGTCAGTTTTCACGTTGATGATCACCTCCCTTGTCAAGTGCTGCTTAAAGAAAACAGATCAACCTATTTTACGGAAGATTCTCCCGGTGGGCAAGGTTTATCAGTCTCACCACTGAACCGGGTCTTCAAAATACAGATGACTTTGCCCGCTGAATCGTTTACTTTAATTCAAAGAAACGTTTGGAGAAACAGTGAAGAGATGGATATCACATCAATACAACAGTATCTTGCCGAGCAAAAACTCGATGGCTGGTTGATGGCCGACTTTCATGCGCGCAACAACGTGGCCGTGGAAATGCTCGGCCTTTCAGGCATCGTCACCCGCCGGTCGTTTTACTTTATCCCGGCCATGGGCGAGCCGAGTGGCATC
>CP070777.1:764214-776007 GCA_020346225.1 Candidatus Zixiibacteriota bacterium
GACAATGTGATCTGGTCGGGGCGGGTGTGCGACAAGAAGAAAGATAAAACAACTAAAGCGATAGTCGAGTTCACGGAAGGCCTTTACCGGGACAGTCGCTTTTTCACGACCATCATGCCTATCCGCGACGGTATCAGTGTCGCCGTAAGACTTTAGCGCAACCGTCCCGGCGGGGAGTCGCGCCCCGGGCAGATTCCCGCGGCCGGCAAAAAAACATGGAACAAACCGGCACCCTCGTTCGTTTCTTATTCGGTGAGCGTACTGTAAAGTAATCGCCGACTTGTTCCGATAAATCATTCAGGTAATCACCCGACTATCTTTCAGTACTTGGTTGTCAGCCAGAGACTAAATTCTATGATGAAGACGGGAGGCGCATAACGGCAGTGGGCGACATGCGGCGTTCATCTCCGATGATTCTCGGCATGACGAGGTGATACCGGTTTTTTTGGCAAAATTATTATTGACAAAACGGTACGGTTTATTGATAGTTAGTTGCTTCTAGGTCCGATTTTTGTTCTCAGGCCTGGTCCGGATGCAAGGCCCTGCCGGGTGCGGATCAGTTGCCTTGTAGATTCTCGGAAATTGTTACCGGCTCGATCGCGTCGTTAGCAGCGCGATTAATTTGAACTCGTGCTTTGTTACTGGAGGATATATGGCTCCTAAGCGCGCGAAATTTTACTCCTATGGCGATGATGCAATGTGCGTTGAGATCAAGGACTTCATC
This sequence comes from Candidatus Zixiibacteriota bacterium, assembly GCA_020346225.1. Lineage (GTDB taxonomy): Bacteria > Zixibacteria > MSB-5A5 > GN15 > FEB-12. The sequence goes on from CP070777.1 coordinate 764,939, forward strand.
GAAAAGGCCGGGGTCCTGCTCGAGATCAGGGACATCGGGGAGAAACCCCTCAGCCTTGATGAGCTGAACCATCTCTTTGGGCATATCGACATCAGGCATTTTCTCAACACCTTTTCCGACGCCTATGCCAAGTACCGTCTCGACAAGAACCTGCCTCCAAGGGATAAGGTGCTGGAGCTGATGGCTCAGGATCATACTCTGATCCGACGCCCCATCATCCAGACGTCCCGGCTTTTGACGGTCGGCTGCAATAAGAAAAGGGTTGCGGAAATGCTTCAACTCGGTGTCAACGGCAGTGAGCCGCGTGAAGACCGGGTCAGTGAAGGGAACCGCGGCGGCCGCAACGCCCGAGAGAGAATGACCGCTACGGGCAAATGACCCGTCGGTTTCTTCGTTGCTTTTTCATCTTTCCCGTGCTATCATTCGCCCAACTGATTTTCCGTTAAGCCGACTATGGATGTTCAGCGCGAAATCCTCGAAACAGATATCCTGGTTGTTGGCGCCGGGCCCGCCGGGTTGGCCCTGGCCCTCAGGCTGGCCCATCTGGTTGAGCAGGATAGTCAGCTCGATATGCCCGAAGTTCTGGTCATGGAGAAAGGCGCCTATGTCGGCGCCCACGCTCTGTCCGGAGCCGTCATGGACCCCCGCGGGCTGGCCGAACTCATCCCCGACTATCGGGAAAAGGGCGCTCCGCTCGAGGCGGCCGTATCCGGCGACGCCATGTATCATCTGAGTGAGAATGGTGCCATACGATTCCCCTTCTTGCCCCCGTCGTTCAGCAATCATGGCAACTATGTGGTGTCCCTCAACAAGCTCGTCGCCTGGCTGGGCGAACAGGTTGAAGCTGCCGGCGTCGACGTCTATGCCGGTCTGGCCGGCTACGATCTCATCATCGAAAACGAACGTGTCACCGGCGTGCAGACGGTCGATATGGGCCTTGACAAGGAAGGCCAGCCCAAGTCCAATTTCGAGCCCGGTTCCGTTATCAGGGCCAGGGTCACCGTGCTTTGCGAGGGCGTGCACGGGTCACTGACACGCCGTGCTCTGGAAAATATTCCCGGGCTTGCCGCCGGGGCCGTTCCTCAGGCATACCTGACCGGCGTCAAGGAGGTCTGGGAAGTGCCGGCGGGGCGTGTTAAGGCCGGTCGGGTCGTCCACACCATCGGTTACCCGCAGCCTTCGCATGAATACGGCGGCGGTTGGATATATGCCATGAGCGACACCATGGTATCCGTCGGTTACGCCGTCGGCCTCAACTCTCCCGACCCGACCAACGACCCGCACATGAAGTTCCAGCGCTACAAGTCCCATCCGCTGGTGAAGGAGATTCTCGACGGCGGCACTATGCTACATTACGGCGCCAAGACTATTCCCGATAACGGCTACTATTCCATTCCCCGGCTGTATCACGACGGTCTGGTGCTGTGCGGCGACAGCGCCGGAATGCTCAATCCTCAGAAGCTGAAAGGGATTCATCTGGCCATCAAGTCCGGAATCCTCGCCGCCGAAACGCTCGTGGATTGCCTCAAGGCGCAGGACTTTTCTGCTGCCGCGCTGAAGGGCTACCAGGACCGCTTTGAGGGCAGCTGGGCCGGAAAAGAACTCTATCGCACGCGCAACTTCCACGCCGGGTTCCACGGCGGTCTTTATGCCGGCCTGTTTCACGGCGCCGCACAGCTTGTTACCGGCGGCCGCGGCTTCTTCAGCCGCCGCTCCAAAAAGGAGGATCATGAGTACATGCTCACCCTGGATGCGTACCGGCGCCGGTTTGGCCGGGACCCCTCCAAGACCGAGATCAAACTGGATAATCAGTATACTTATGACAAACTGACCGATGTCTACAAGTCGGGAACGGCGCACGAAGAAGAACAACCCTCCCACCTGCAGATCAGCGACCCGGACATATGTAACAACCGCTGCACCGAGGAGTACGGCAACCCCTGCCAGCATTTCTGCCCGGCCCAGGTGTACGAAATGGTCGATGACCCCGCGCGTCCGGGTAAAACCAAACTTCAGTTGACGCCTTCCAACTGTGTCCACTGCAAGACGTGCGATATCGCCGACCCCTACCAGGTCATTCGCTGGGTCACGCCGCAGGGCGGCGAAGGCCCCAACTACACCAACTGTTGATTCTGCTGCCGAAACGCTTCCTTCCACGCCGCCCGCAGATTGTCGGGCTTTTTTGTGGAAGCTTCTGCCGGTTCGTCATACTTTGATGAAAACGGTCTGCCGGCCGTTATTCCGATCCGGCCGAAAGGATATATGTCATCATTGATAATTGGCTCAGCCGGGGTGGGGTTGCTGCTGTTGGCCTTCGCTCTTAACTTGGTCAGGAAGCTGTCGCACTCAAGCCCCGTCTATCTCGTCATGAACGCGGTTGGGGCGCTCATGGCCGCCTGGTATGCCTACGACGGCGGCGCCGCGCCTTTTGTGGTTCTGGAGTTGACCTGGGCGCTGGCGGCTGGAGTCCGTCTGGTGCTGCTGGCAAAAAACAAGGCCCTCAGGATTAGCTGAGGGCCGTTGCATCGTAGCTTTGCCCGTCGCTACTGCTCGGATTCCGCGAAGGCGTCTTCGATATTGCTTATGATATCCGAATTCTCGACCAGGTTATCGAACCACAGGCCGTACAATTCCCGCTGCTTGTCGGCCAGAACCGCCGAATAAAGAGAATCACGCTGGGCGGCAAACTGCGCCGTATCGGCTGCGGTCCGCTCGATTAACTGGAGGATAACGCTGCCCCGGGAATACTCGACCGGTACCGAAATGTCGCCCGGCTGCCTAAGCGCAAACGCCGCACCGACCGGTTCCACGGCCGACCCCAGTCCCCGAATGGTGGTATTCCGGGTGAACTCCGGCGGTGTTTCGTACTTCCCACCATGCCTCTGAGCCGCTTCCTTTATATCGGTGCCCTGCTGAATCTCGGCATAGATAACATTTGCGGTGTCGCGGCAGAGGCCCTTGATCAGAGACGATTCATAGTCTCTTTTCACGCGGTCCTGCACTTCATCATATGCGGCCAGCCCGGCCGGGAGCTTCTCCGTCAACTGGACAACAAGAACGCTCGTACGGTTCTCCAGTACCCGTGAGATTTCGTTAACCTCGCTTTCGAAGGCGAATTGCGTCGCGTCCGGGTCGAAACCGAGCCGGTCGACCGGGCCCCCCTGCGAGAAAGGCTTGGTCGTGATCAACTCCAGGTTGAAGTTCCTGGCCGCCTCGGCGAAGCCTGCTTCGGCCGCCGAAGTGCGGAAATCACGCAGGCGGCTGTGCCAGCGATCGGCCGTTTCAGTGGATGGGGTCACCTTAAAGAGTATGTGTGAAGCGTGCACCTCTCTCGCCTTCTCCGCGCCCGCGGCCTCACCTGCTTTCTCCCGGAATTCGTGAACCTTGATAATGTGCCAGCCGAATTCAGTACGGACCGGCGGCGATACTTCGCCCGCTTCCATACTGAAGGCGGCCGAATCAAAGGCGCGGACCATCTGTCCCTGCCCGAACCAGCCCAGGTCGCCCCCCGATTGAGCCGTCACGTCTTCCGAATATATCTGGGCCAGCTCGCCAAAGTCGCTGCCGGCCAGGACCGAATCGTAAACCGCCATCGCCGCCGCGCTGTCGACCTCCCAGTCATAGGCTTCGGGCTGTTTCACAATCATGACGATATTCAGCACCGCCCGCTCCTCGACCTGGTAGTCGCCGGCGTGTTCGCTGTAATACTCCCGCAATTCCTCTTCGGAAGGTTGCGGGAGATTGGAAAATTGCCCGAAGGTTATATTCACCATGCCCACCTTCACCCGCTCGTTGCCGCCGACATAGGCCTCCCTCAACTCCGGTTCGGTCACCTGGGCCGCCTGAATTACCATCGACTGGAGCTTCTGCTTGATTATCTCGTTGCGGACGGTCGGCTCAATCGATGCCCAGAACGGTGCCGCGTTGGGGTCGGCCATAGCCGAGAGATACTTCTGATAGTCGAAAACACCGTCGGTCTGAAAATACTCTATCTGCTGTACTTCCGGCGGCGGCGAATACTGCAGGAAAGCGTACACTTCCTGGTCACTGGCCGTGATTTCGTACCTGGCCGCCTCCTGCATCACCAGACGGTCATGGAGCATCCGCTGCCAGGCCGCCATCCGAAGCTCTTTTCGCTGGTAGTCGGCAAGGTCCTCGTCCAGATCGGCATACTGCGCCTGGTAGAGCCGGTCGGCGACGACGTTGAATTCCTGCCACGTTATCTCCTCGCCGTTTATGACCGCGGCCGTCGTGGCGCTGAGATATTCCCGCCGGGACGTAATATCCATACCCCACTGGAAAACGATCGTCGCGAGAAAGCCTACCAGGGCAATGGCCATTATGGGAACTATCATCCTGCGAAGGAAGTCGAACATGCTATATCTCTCCTAACAAACGCTATTATCGGCATCGGATTTGTCGAATTTTGCCGCCGGAGCGACCTAAGAATATAACCCAATTTGCCGTTTTGGCAACAGTGCTTTCGGGCCGGTTGACAAAAACGTTGCCTTTTTGAATCAATTAACCATTTACTTTGTTAAACCTCTAAGACGATATTGGATGACATTCATGGGCAGATCGACAACCCCGCTTTCGCTTCTTTTATTGTTTGTGCTGCTTGCGCTTACGCCGGCAGTCAAAACGCAGCCGATCTGGCCGGTCAAACGTCAGATAGACCTGTCCAGCTCGTTCGGTGAATACCGCCTTAACCGCTTTCACGCCGGGATCGACATTAGAACCGGAGCCAAGATCGGCACCCGGGTCTACTCCCCCGTGAGCGGCTATGTTTGGCGCATAAAGATGTCTTATTACGGTTACGGCAAAGGACTTTACATCATGGGCAAAGATGGCCACATCTATGTCTTTGGCCACCTGCACGATTTTGCGCCCAAAATCGATACCATCGTCAAGAGAATGCAGACCGGACTGAGGCGGTATTACCTTGACACCACCTTTGACGAAGGGTCCATCTCCATAGCTCGGGGGGAGTACATCGGCCTCTCCGGTCGAACCGGCGCCAAGGCCCCTCACCTTCACTTTGAGAAAAGAACTCCTGATAACCATCCTGTGAACCCGCTTATCCACGGGTTCAGTATCCGGGACCGTGTAAAGCCGGTCTTCCGCCGTCTCGGGTTGAGTATTGTCGACGATTCCTCCCTCTTCCCCAACGGGCGGCGAAAACGGTTTCTCCCGGTGGCAGGCGACCCCGCAACCGGAGTCTACCGCCTTGACACGACTATCGATTTAAGCGCCCCGTTCGGCCTTCTCGTCGATGCCTACGACCTGACCCGTCAAGGCGGTATGAAACAGGCCGTTCACCGCCTGTCTTTGTATTTTGATGACACTCTCTTCTACGAGGTGACGTTCGACACGGTGTATTTCGACTACCAGCGATCCATAAACCTTGAATATGACCTGGATGAGATCCTCAACGACGAAAAGAAGGTGCGGCGCCTTTTTCACCTGACCGGCAACCGGCACCCGCGCAGCCGCGCCATCAGTTCCGACGGCGGCATCTACGGCCTTGACGGCGATATATCACCCGGCCCACACCGGGGGAGAATCCTGGCCGAGGACTGTGCCGGCAACACCGCCGAACTGACCTTCGATTTCATCTGGGATCCGCAGGCCGATGACTTCCGACCGGTCCCCGATTCCTCCACACCTGCAACCGTGTCTGCCGCCTTCGAACACAACGTGGTTGAGGATGGTCTGTTGATAAGCCTCCGGTCCGACTCTGCCTTTCCGGGGACGGCCAGGGTGAAGTTGTATTTTCGCGATTCCCTGCTGGGGACCGAAACACTCCGCTATCTCAGCCCTCATCACCGCGCCTGTTTCATCCCTCCGACGGAAAAATACCGCCGCATTGACCGTCTGGCCTGTGTCCTTTCCGACGGCCGGTGGCGACGTGAATTCTCCCGCGATTCGCTGAACATCTTCCTCGCCGGCTCCGGGCGCGACGGGGAGGAGATTGCGCTTGACAGCACTTTGGTCGTCCGGATCGGTCGGCAGCACCTGTTTGAGCCGCGATATATAGAATTGGTGCAAGACAGCCTGGACTCTTCGCTGCTTCACTTGCTTCCGGAGGCTTTCGCCTGCCGCCAGGACTTCGTCGTCTCCTTTATGCGTAAAATTTCCGATGCGGACAGCGGTCGGTATGGTGTCTGCTGGCTGGATGAGGGGGAGTCGGAGTGGGTGTGGTTGACTACCACCCGTGTCGACGGCCGCCATGAGGCCGAGGTTACCGGTGGCGGCGGCTATGCCGTCCTCCGCGACTCCGCCCCGCCCGCCATAGGTATTTCGAGTATCAAAAATGGCCTCACCTATTTCAATCCCCGGCACCCCGTGGAATTCTATGTGGACGACGCTCTTGCCGGCATCGAGGACGATCGCAATATACTGATTGAACTTGACGGCCGCTGGATGATCCCGGAATATGACCCCGAGACGAAGCTCGGTCGGACCGTTCCCCTTGAGCCGCTGGCCGACGGCCGCCATGATTTGCGTCTGGTTGTTACCGACCGGGCCGGCAACCGCGCCGAACGAGAAATTCATTTCTTCGTTAAGAAACAGTGAGCGAAACGGAAGGCGAAGAGAACGTTGTTTATACCGATCAAAGACGACGCCCCGACTATCCGTAGACCGTACCTGACGGTATCGCTGATCGTCGCCAACACCCTCATATTTCTCGTCTCAATCATGCAGGGTCCGCGCGTCTTTCAGCTCATCACCTATCAGTTCGGCTTCATTCCCTATGAGCTGATAAACTCCGTAGAGCTGACACCCCAGATTCCGGCCTCAACCTACCTCACGCCGTTCACCTCCATGTTCATGCACGGAGGCTGGATGCACCTTATCGGTAACATGCTCTTTCTGTGGATCTACGGCAACAACATCGAAGACTTCTTCGGCCCCGTTAAATTCATGATCTTTTACGTTGCCTCCGGCCTGGCGGCCATCGTCCTCTATACCGTTTTCGGGCCCAATTCACAGGTTCCCATGGTCGGCGCCTCCGGGGCTATTGCCGGCGTCATGGGTGCCTATATGGTGCTTCATCCCAGAGCGCGTATTACCGTGCTCATCATCTTCTTCTTCATTCAGTTCGTGGTTTTGCCGGCCAAGGTCGTCCTCGGTATATGGTTCGTCATACAGCTGTTCATGTCGATGGTGGGAAGCTCCACCGGCGGCGGCGTGGCCTGGATGGCCCATGTCGGCGGCTTTGCCTTTGGCTATGTTCTGCTGAGGCTGCTCCTCAGAGCTCGCGGCGGCCGGTGGAGACCGCCCTCTGACCAGCGCGTTTATCGGGTAAAGTGGTAGAACAGGGTATAGGTGCCGCTCTCTTCACACAAAATAAGAGCCGGACTCATCGAGCTTATCTGAGGAAGTTTGCCTGTTACTGAAACGATTCAGTTCAGGTAATCTTATTCAGATTCCCGTTCTCCCAGCAAGCATCCACAAAACATCGTGGCCCGACGACCTTCTGTCCGGCTCTCTGCACAACCTACGAACCCGCTTGCCCGACCGTTGGGCCGGTTCTGGCTGTTGCGCCTCATTTTCGCAGGTTCGCCTCGCCGACTCCACAACGGGGCCCGGACCGTAAACTTTTGTGGCACGGGAGACTATATTTTGCTAAAAGACCTTGACAATCTGAAGATAGCCTGTATATATCGCTTGTGAAAAAAATAACTAGCGCCGGGCCATTAAGTACCTGACAGCTTTGTCGCCGGCGCTGGCTCAATATTGCTTTGGGAGCAAATTCGAATGATAACAAAACAACAGGCCCTTGACTATCATGCCCGGGGAAGACGCGGCAAGGTTGAAGTCGTTCCTTCCAAACCCTGCCGCACGCAGCTCGATCTGTCACTGGCCTATACTCCGGGTGTTGCAGAACCGTGTTTGGAAATCAAGAGCAATCCATCGGATGTCTACACCTATACGGCCAAGGGTAACTTGGTAGCCGTTGTCAGTAACGGCACGGCGGTGTTGGGTCTGGGTAATATCGGCGCCGCCGCCGGCAAACCGGTGATGGAGGGCAAGGGCGTTCTTTTCAAGCGCTTCGCCGATATCGATGTTTTCGATATCGAGGTCAATACTGAAGATCCGGATGAGCTTATCAGGTGCGTGCAGCTTCTGGAGCCGACCTTCGGCGGCATCAATCTCGAAGACATCAAAGCGCCCGAGTGTTTCTACATCGAGGAAACACTCAAGAAGACCACCCAGATTCCTGTCTTCCACGACGACCAGCACGGAACCGCCATTATTTCGGCGGCTGCCCTTCTGAACGCTCTGGAAGTCGTTAGAAAGGACATCGGCAAGATTCGCGTCGTATTCTCCGGCGCCGGTGCCGCCGGCATCGCCTGCGCCAAGCTGTACTGCAGCCTCGGGGTCAAGCACGAAAACCTGCTCATGGTGGACTCCAAGGGCGTCATGTACGAGGGCAGGGGAGACCAGTTCAACAAGTACAAGCAGGAATTCGTCCGCAAGACCGACCGCCACACCCTCGAGGACGCCATGAAAGATGCCGATGTCTTCGTCGGCGTATCTGTTGCGAACCTTGTTACCAAAGACATGGTGCGCTCCATGGCCAAAGACCCGATCATCTTCGCCATGGCCAACCCCGATCCGGAGATCACCTATCCTGACGCTCTCGATGCGCGCAAGGACGTCATCATGGCCACCGGCCGTTCCGACTATCCCAATCAGGTCAATAACGTCCTCGGCTTCCCCTTTATCTTTCGCGGCGCCCTCGATGTGTACGCGACGGCTATTAACGAGGAGATGAAGATAGCCGCCGTGAAGGCCCTGGCCGGTCTCGCCAAACAGGACGTCCCCGAAGAGGTGGCCAGAGCCTATGGCGTTGACCACTTCAAGTTCGGTCGGGAGTATCTCATCCCCAAACCCTTTGACCACCGCATCCTTGTCTGGGAATCATCGGCGGTGGCCCAGGCCGCCATGGATTCCGGCGTGGCTCAAAGGCAGGTCGACATCGAGCAATATAGACGCGAGTTGGATGAGCGTATCGGTCACGGCCGGACAATCATGAGAGTGATTGCCGACAAAGCCAGACGAAACCCCAAGAAGGTCGTCTTCCCCGAGGGCGACTCCAGCCGCATTCTCCGGGCGGCTCACATTGTGCATAAGGAGGGGATCGCCCAACCGATGGTGCTGGGCAATCCGGAAACGGTCAAGAGGCTGGCCGCCGAGCACGAGATCGATTTGGAGGGCATTCAGGTCATCAACCACGTCCAGTCCGACCGCCGGCAGGACTATGCCCGGTACTACTATGAGAAACGGCGCCGTAAAGGCATGACCATGGAAAAAGCCGTCTGGCTGATGCGCGACCGCACCTATTTTGGATACATGATGCTGGAGATGGGCGAATGTGACGCCGTGCTGGCCGGTGTCACGGTCGATTATCCCACCACCATTCGCCCGGCTTTGGAGATTATCGACCTGGACGAGAATGTGACGAAAGTGTCGGGCATGTTTGTCATGATCCAGAAAGGCAAAGTGTACATTTTTGCCGACACCACCGTCAACATCAACCCTACCGCCGAAGAGCTGGCCGAAATAGCCCTCTGCGCCGTCGGTATGGCCCGGCGGTTCAACATGGTGCCGAAGGTCGCCATGCTCTCCTTCTCCAACTTCGGCTCCGCCCGGGCGCCGCAGTCAATTAAAGTCGCTCAGGCCACCGAACTCGTCAAGAAAAAGGCTCCGGATTTGATTGTCGACGGTGAGATGCAGGCCGACACCGCTCTGATGCCCGAATACATGAAGAAGCGGTACCCCTTCTCTCAGCTTCAGGAGGCGGCTAACGTCTTTATCTTCCCCGACCTCAACTCCGGCAACATCGCCTACAAGCTGGCTCAGAGAATGGGCGGGCTGGAGGCCATCGGACCGATCCTGATGGGCCTGTCCAAGCCGGTCCACGTCCTGCATCCAACGCTGGATGTCAACGAGATCGTGGACATGGCCGCGATTGCCGTCGTCGATGCACAAGCATAGCTGACAACTTCTTGCACACAAAAAGGACGCACTTGGGCGCGTCCTTTTCTGTTTGGCTGCCGATGGTCACAAGCGGGCTCGCGGAAAGACCGAATCCGAAGTCATGGTACAAGCAACAATTACAGAGGCATGGGAAATCGGCCCGGCCACCCAAAAACCTTCTTGATAGTCCGGATACGATAGTATATAATTAGTTTTTGTCTGAAGCCCCGGTCCGGCCTGGAAAGGGCTCGACCGGACACATGCCGCCCTGTGTCCGCGGCCAAACGTAGGAGAAAACGTCCATGGAATCAGTCAATCTATTGGTGATCTGTGTGTCCGCTTTTGCTGTCGTGTTCTTCACGTTGACCATGCTGGCGCTGGTGATGCGGCTGATAATGGCTGTTTTCCCCGAAAAGGTACTGGCGTCCGACTCCGCCGTGGTCGTCGCTATCGCCTCGGTCGCGTCAGCGGTTTACCCCCATGCAAAAGTTACAAAGGTTGAGGAGATAAAATGATTTTCACCAGCACACCTAAGAAAATCAGGGTGATGTTCACCCCGTTTCGTGACGGTCTTCAAAGCTCATTCGGTGGAAAGGTCCGTCTCAACGATATTCTGCCCGTCATGGAGGCCAGTGCCGAGATGGGTATTAAGCACTTCGAATTCGGCGGCGGCGCCCGCTACCAGGCTCCCTATTTTTACCTCGGCGAGGACCCCTTTGACAACATGAAGAAAATGCGCCAGGCGGTCGGACCCGACGTCGATCTGCAAATACTCACGCGCTCCGTCTCCGGGGTGACCCTGACCACTCAGTCGCTGGAAGGCCTCAAGCTGCAGGCCAAACTCATGAAAGAGGCCGGCACCACCTGGGACCGCAATTTTGATTACATGAACGACGTTGATAATCTTATTAAGACCGGCCAGCCCATAATCGACGCCGGTATGCATCACCAGGTCTGCATCGCTCTCATGGGGATGCCTTTCAAGTCCGACAAGGTCCACACTCCGGAATTCTACATAAACATCGGCAAGCGTCTCCTCGACAGCGGCATGCATATCGACAGCATCTGCCTTAAAGACGCCA
>CP070777.1:776107-801328 GCA_020346225.1 Candidatus Zixiibacteriota bacterium
AAGGCGGGATTTGAACCCGCACGGGTTGCCCCACTACCCCCTCAAGATAGCGTGTCTACCTATTCCACCACTTCCGCAATAATCGTCTCTACCCGAACAATCTATCTCAAAAAGTTCGTGCCAATGAGTTCATTGACCCCGACGCACAATCTCCGCTTACAATGCCGCGCCTACTGGCCGCCTCCACCGGTATCGGCCGGGGCCGGCTGCGGCTCGGCCGGTGTTTCTTCGGCCGCAGGTGGCAGTTCCACCGCGCCCACCGAATCCGTCGGCGCCAACTGCTGCATCTGCTGACGGCGGGCCATATCCTCTTGGGCCTGTTGCGTAACGACCGACTCAACCGTTCCCGTTCCGGGTGCACTGCCGCCGCGCTGGCCGGCCGACATAAAGGCCAGCACGCCACAGTTTACCATAAACAGAATAGCCAGAACGGTGGTTGCCCGGGACAGAAACGAGGCTGCGCCCCGTCCGCCGAAAACAGCGCCGGAGAGCCCGCCGCTGCCGCCAAACGCCGATCCAGCCAGACCTTCGCCTTTACTCGACTGCATCAGAACAACCAGAACCAGCGCCACACTCACGATAACGTGAAAGATAATCCAGATCGTAAACAAGTTTCAAACCTCCATCTATGCCGCCTTGATAATGGCGATAAAGTCGTCAGCCTTCAGCGACGCGCCGCCCACCAGGGCGCCGTCGATATCGGCCTGCTCAAGCAATCCTTTAGCGTTGTCCGGTTTGACCGACCCGCCGTAGAGAATCGGCAGATTCTCGGCGGCCTTCGGGTCGATGCCGGCAACCCGGTTTCGAATGAACGCGTGAACCTCCTGGGCCATTTGCGGCGTGGCTGTTTTGCCGGTGCCGATAGCCCAGACGGGTTCATAAGCGATGACCGATTTCCCCAGGAAATCGGCGGAAAATCCGCTCAGAGTACCATCGACCTGCTCGCCGACCACCTTCTCGGTCAGGCCTTTCTCGCGCTGCTCGAGCGTTTCGCCAACGCAGATGATCGGTGTCAGACCATTGCCGATAACCAGTTTGGCTTTCTCATTCACCAGCCGGTCGCTTTCGGCGTGGTACTGTCTCTTTTCAGAGTGACCAAGTATAACATACTGAACGCCAACTGTCAAGAGCATGGCCACCGAGACCTCCGAGGTGTACGCGCCCTTCTCTTTGGCCGAAACATCCTGGGCGCCCAGGGCGATATGGGTGCCTTTGAGTATCCCGTCGGCGGTATACAGAGAGGTAAACGGCGGGCAGACCACGACCCGGGCGCGGCCGCTGCGAGAGTCACCGTCCACAAGCGCCTTCAGCAGGGCTTCGGTTTCGGGCACGGTGCCGTTCATTTTCCAGTTGCCGGCGATAATCATCTGTCTCATACTCTTTCTCCCGTTACCTCGGATGCCGTGAGCGCTTCGACACCGGGCAGTCTCTTACCTTCCAGAAATTCCAGCGAGGCTCCGCCGCCGGTGGAGATGTGGGTGAGTCTTCCTTCCAGGCCGGCTTGAGAGACGGCTGCGGCGGAATCGCCACCGCCGACAACGGTCACGGCGCCCTTTGCGGTCAGGTCGGCCAGCAGACGGGCTATGGCGAACGTGCCCTCGGCAAACGGCTTGCTCTCAAAGACGCCCATGGCGCCGTTCCACACTATGGTCCTGGCGCCGGCAAGCGCCCCGGCAAACAGTTTGATCGAGTCGGGGCCGATATCAAGGCCTTTCATGCCGTCGGGAATCTTGTCAAGCGGGACCACTTTCCCTTCGGCGGTGTCGGCAATCTCGGCGGCTACCACGATATCGCTCGGGAAGACCAGCTTCGCGCGCGAGCCTTTCACTTTGTCTATGATTTCGCGGGCCAGGTCGACCTTGTCTTCTTCGAGCAGGGAGTCACCGATGGGACGGCCCAGAGCTCGGGAAAACGTAAAGACCATGCCGCCGCCGATGATGAGAACGTCGACTTTGTCCATCAGGTTGGTGATGACATCGATCTTGCCGGATATCTTGGCGCCGCCGAGGATGGCCGCGAAGGGCCTTTCCGGGTCGGCCAGAGCTTTGCCGAGATAACGCAGCTCCTTTTCCATGAGGTATCCGGCCAACGATTGGTTGAAGTGACGGGTGACCCCTTCGGTAGAGGCGTGGGCGCGATGGGCCGAGCCGAAAGCGTCGTTGACATAGATGTCAGCCAGAGAAGCCAGCTTGCCGGCGAAGTCCGGGTCGTTCTTTTCTTCCCCGGCATGGAAACGCAGGTTCTCCAGCAGAAGGCAGTCGCCGTCGGACATCTTGCCCACAAGGTTGGACGCCTCCGGGCCGATGCAGTCTTCGGCGAAGGCGACTTCCTTGCCGAGCAGCTCGCCGAGCCTGACGGCGGCCGGACGCAGCGACATTTCCGGCACCGGTTTCCCCTTCGGTCGGCCCAGATGCGAGCAGGCGATAACCATGCCGCCGTCGGACAGAATCTTCTTGATCGTTGGCAGCGAGGCTTTGATGCGGCGGTCGTCGGTAATGCTCTGATTCCGGTCGAGGGGGACGTTGAAGTCCACTCGCACCAGCACCCGGCGGCCGTTAAAGTATATATCGTCAACAGTCAATTTATTCATCAATTCGATCCGCTCCGCGGCTTACAGCATAATGTTGAGCATGTCGAGCATGCGGTTGGAGAAACCCCACTCGTTATCGTACCACGAGAACACCTTGGCCATGTTGCCGTGCACGGCGGTGAGGGCCGAGTCGAACACGGAACCGTGCGGGTTGCCGATGACGTCTATGGAAACGATCGGGTCCTCGCAGTATTCCAGGGCGCTCTTGAGTGAATCGGTCGCGGCGGCTTTCTTCATGGCGCCGTTGATGTCTTCAACCGAAGCTTCCTTCTCGAGGATAACGGCCAGGTCCACCACAGAGGCGTCGAAAGTGGGCACGCGCATGGCGATACCGTCCATCTTACCCTTCATGGCCGGAATGACCTCGGAGATGGCCTTGGCCGCGCCGGTGGTGGTGGGGACCATGGAAACAGCCGCGGCGCGGGCGCGCCGGAGGTCCTTGTGGGGAGCATCGAGCAGACGCTGGTCGGAGGTGTAAGAGTGAATAGTGGTCATAAAGCCTTTTTCGATGCCGAAGTTGTCCATCAGGACTTTGACCACGGGAGCGAGGCAGTTAGTGGTGCAGGAGCCGATGGAAATAATATGATGCTTGTTCTTGTCGTACTGGCGGCAGTTGATGCCGGGAATGAAGGTGCCGTCGTGGCCTTTGGCCGGGGCCGAGATAAGCACCTTTTTGGCGCCGGCATTGATGTGGGCCATAGCCGTTTCCTTGGTTCTGAAAAGACCGGTGCACTCGAGGGCGACGTCCACGCCCAGTGCCTTCCACGGCAGTTTGGACGGGTCCTTTTCGGCGGTCACCGGGACCTCCTTCGAGTTCACCACAATAGCCTTATCGGTGGCCCTGACTTCACCGGGGAAACGGCCGTGAATGGAATCGTATTTGAGCAGATGCGCTAGAGTCTTGGCATCGGTGATATCGTTGATGCCGACGACTTCAATGTCCGTATTCTGCGCCGCCTTGAAAACGAGCCTCCCGATGCGACCGAATCCGTTGATACCTACTTTCATCTAACCCTCCAGAATGGTTAAGGATTACTATTTTTCACCCAACAAGTATTTCACGCCGACGCTGACCGAAACGGCATCGTAGTCACGGGCCGTAATCAGGGGCTGAGAGAAGTTGATGGGCATATAGCGTCCGTGCAGCTCCAGGGCCAGAAAGTCGTTCAGCAACCAGTCGGCGCCGGCGGCCAGGGTGTAATTGATATCAGTCTCGGAGTCCTCGTTGAGATTCGTAAAAAACAGGTCGTTGGTGAACTGGACATCCTGCCGGCCATAATAAACACCGCCGCCGACAGCTACAAAGGGCTGAAATCTCGAGCGAATGGGAGCGAACGGATAGAACTTGAGCTGCAAAAGCATCGGATAGAGAACCAGGTTGCCGATGTCCGAGAAGGGTCCCTGAAACACCGAAACGGTGCCGCGATTGACAACACCGACCGAGAGTTCCAGGTATGCCTGGGGGAGAACGGCATAGGCGCCATAGGCCTCAAAGTAGAAGCTGCCGTCTTTGATATCGGTTTCCAGAACGGCGTCGGCGACAGTATCTACCGCGAATTGCGGAATATCTTCACCGGCGTTCACCCAGCCGCCGAGACGCACCCCGACGTAGTATTTCCTGTCGATCGAGGGAAAGCTGTCTTCCTCCTCCTGGGCGTACACCGAACCGGTCAGGACGGCCGCCAGGGTTATCAGAATCGCGCTGAACTTAGCCAAAAAACACCTCGGCCACTTTATAGAAGTTTTTGTCGATAGTCTTTATACGCTTCATCGCCTGAATTAGCGGGACGCCGGTTATCTTTGTTCCCTTGAGGGCCACCATCTTCCCGAACTTACCCTGGTGAACGAGGTCGATGGCATGGATGCCGTAGCGAGTCGAGAGAACGCGGTCGAAAGCGGTGGGCGTACCGCCGCGCTGGATATGGCCCAGGATGGCGTTGCGACACTCATAGCCGGTCTTCTCTTCTATGATTTTGGCGAGGATATAAGCGATGCCGCCGAGACGGACATGGCCAAACTCGTCTTTCTCGGGCTCCAGCAGGATGTAATCCGATTTGCCGCTCCCCTTCTTGAGGCGGGCGCCTTCGGCGACAATAATCATCGAATACTCCTCGCCGCGGGCGTGGCGCTTGACAATCCGGCTCACCACCTGGTCGACATCGATAGGATACTCCGGCACGAGAATCATGTGCGCCCCGCCGGCGATGCCGGAGTGCAGAGCGATCCAGCCGGCATGCCGCCCCATGACTTCCACCAGAAAGACACGGTTGTGAGCCTCAGCGGTGGAGCGCAGACGGTCAATGGCTTCAGTGGCGATGTTTACGGCGGTATCGAAGCCGAAAGTCTGGTCGGTGCCGTCGACATCGTTATCGATGGTCTTGGGTATGCCCACGACTTTGATGCCTTCCTTATGGAGCTTGGCCGCTACCCCGAGAGTGTCCTCGCCGCCGATAGCGATGATGGCGTCGAGTCGATACTTCTCAATTGTCTTCTTGATGCGCTCGATGCCCTTCTTGTGTTTGAAGGGATTGGTCCGCGAGGTTTTGAGTATAGTGCCGCCCAGGTTTATGATGGGTATGACATCCTCGAGTGTGACGGGGGCGATGGGACCGCCTTCGAGCAGGCCCCGCCAGCCTTCGAAGATACCATAAATGTTGTACTTGTATTGCCTTATGCCCTTGTAGACGATCGCCCTGATGACGGCGTTGAGTCCCGGGCAGTCGCCGCCGCCGGTTAGTATGCCGATGTTCATAAGCTTCTGCCTCTCCCATGCTCAAGGTCAGACAGCAATATATTCAGCCCCTCGCTCATGTCAACTTATTATCTGAAAGTCCGTTCTACTGACGAACCGGGAGCGGCTTTAATCCGACTCAACCGAACCGGCTTCGTAGAAGATTATGCGACTGTTCCGGTAGTCGAAGAGGACGTCGTAATTCTGCAGAAAGAGGCTGCCTATATTTCCGGCCAGCGCTTCGGAGCCGGCAATGCCGGAACCCGAATCGGGCATAAACACCTGAAGGGATTCCACGCTGACGCCGCCCACGGTGAAAGTGGCGGCGGTGGCCGAGCGGCCGCCGATAGTCCCTCCGACACCGCCGAAACCGAGGCGGTTGACGGCGACATCGGTCAGCCGGTTAGCGAGGTCGTTCTCCCGGACGAAGTGGTGGTGCAGGACAACGCTGTAGGCGTTGCCCAGGTCAACGATAAACCGGCCGCCGATACCGTTGATTTCGGCCTCTACCGTCGGAATCAGCATGGTGAGAAAGAAGTCGACAGCGGTACCACCCGGCGGCGGCTCGAACGACTCAGGGTTGAAAACCACCAGCGAGGAGTCCGAAAACCGCACCAGCATGGGGAAGCGAGAAAGAAAATCGTGTCCAAGCATACCGCCAAAGGACGAGTCAAAACCGAAGTGCGAGGAAACATCGCTGAGGTCCATGGCACCGGCCACCTGGCGGTACAGAGTCAGCTCGCCGACCTGCAGAGAATCCGTCCGGACGAGATCGACTTCCTCGTATCCTGCCACACCCATCACGGGGAGTCGGCCGACCGCCGGCAGGTCGAGTTCACTCACGGCCGCAGTGTGGAGGATGTTGGCGGAGGCTCCGGAATCGAGAATGGCCCAGGATTTCTTCCGTCCGCTTATCACTATGGGCACGCGGATGTGGCCGGCGGCATAGCTGAACGGAATGACGACGGCCTGGGTGTGGTCGGGGAAATGATAGTCTGAAGCGGCGATTACCGGCATGGCGAAAATGCTGTCCGGTACCGTCCCGTTCAGGACGACGGTGTCCACGGTGAACTCGGTCTCGTACGCGATTTCTTCGGCCGACCCGTATTGATAAAACGGGAACGGCAGCTCGGAGACCGGACGATAGTCGCCCAGATAGGACACCAGGGTTACCTGGTCGAGGCTGGTGACAAGCAGTTCGCGGCGCGCCGTTTCGACATTGAAGAAACAGTAGACCGTGTCGTCATCGTACGGAAAGAACGCGACCAGATGATACAAAGTCCCGTCAAGGTCTCGCGTCCCCAGGTAAGCCCTTTCCTCGCCGCTGCTTTTGAGGTAAAGGAATGATTCGAAATACAGGTTCTTGAGCAGCTCGCGCCGGGCGTACCCTTCAACGCGAGAGACACCGCCGTTCATGTCTTGCTGCCAGGCGACGGCACCGTCGAAGGCCTGAACCAGAGAAAAACCCTCAAAAGACACGTTCAGGTAGTACCGGTCGGGTACGGCGACGTAGTGGGTGAAAGTGCCCGCCTGTCCGTTCAGAACAACGGTTCCCGAGGAAGCGATCGTCTTGAGGCGGTTGATCGTTTCCAGGGCCCCCGCGGAGCCGGCGGACTTAAGCAATAGGGAATCAAGATCGATGGGGCGCGCGCATGGCGCGGCAATGAGTATCACCAGACAGCCGACGAGTTTTCTCACGGGGAGGTCTCCGCTCCTTATGACGCAGCCGGCAGCCCGATGATGGGTCGTCATGACTCTGACCGGGCCTCCGGACCGAGTTGAAAATCATAACCTACGTTCCTCTGCGGCGGCGGGCAACAAAAAAGCCGGGCCCGTGACGGGCCCAGCTTCGAATGTTCCTACTAATGCTCAGTTGGTGATGTACTTGCCCAGAATGTGGCCCATTCGTGAGGTCATTTTCGAATTGGGCAGTACCTCGGTAGCTCCCGCCGTCTTGGCGGCTTTCATCTGATCCTTGAGCACGTGCGGTGAGTAGCAGACGATTGGAATGGTCTGAGTGGCGCCGTAGGAGCGGAGCTTGTTGATCAGCGACGGGGCCTCGATACCATTCAAGTTCAAATCAATAATGATGAGGTCAGGCCGGAGTTCCTGAGCCTTGTTAAAGATCTCGTCGGAGCGGATGGCCTTTATGCCCTCCGCCTCCATTCCGTCAAGGATGGACATTATCTTAGAAGTAAAGATCATATTGTTGGCGGCAATGATAACTTTCTTGTTCATGATCCTTAACTCTTCCCTAAGAATTTAGCTATTATACACTTAACTTCCAGCGGTGTTCGGAAGGTGCCCCCTAATATAATAAAATCTGCGCCGAAATCAAAGAACTGCTTGAAAAAAAGCTCTCCGACTGACCCCGTGTGGGCGTTATGTCAATGCCCGGCAACGAGATAATCCAATCGGTGTTTTGCCTTGACAGCCTGACGTCAAACCTGTATCATGGCTTATGCCGGTAGGAAAAAGACAGGTTGAGCATACTGCCGGGCTTGCCCGCCTTAATCCATCCCCCCATGAAATTGACCGATATACGCGCCAGCGCGGCGTGATTGTTGATTGTTTCGAGAAGCGTCAGGGCACTGACACGCCTGAGGAGAACTCAGTCGGCCGGGTGCCTTTCCCGGCACCGAGGGTGATGAGGATATGACACCGAGGGTTCTCGTGGTGATACCGGCCCGCCTGGGATCAAGGCGGTTTTCCAACAAGGCCATTTACCCCTTGGGTGGAAAGCCGCTGCTTTTTTATGTTCACCGCGAGGTGCGACGGGCCAGGGGGATCGGCCGGCTGGTTATAGCCACCGACAGCCACCGGGTACGAAGGGCGGCTGAAGGTTTCGGAGCCGAGGTGGTCATGACCTCATCGCGACACCGAACCGGCTCCGACAGGGTCGCGGAAGCGGCGCTCAAGTTGGGAGCGGACATAGTTGTCAATTTCCAGGGCGACAACTTCGGTCTCAAAGCGTCGTCGCTGGAAAACCTGATCGGCAGGATGAAAGAAGACAGGCGGCTGCGGTTTGCCACGCTGGCCTGCCGCATCGACAGCGACGATGACCTTTTCGATGCCAACAAGGTGAAAGTGGTGGTCGGCCGCGACGGACGGGCCCTGTGGTTTTCGCGGTTTCCCCTGCCCTATCTTCAGCACGCGACCGGCGGCAAGCGGTGGCGGCAGTATCGGTTCCTGAGACACGTCGGTGTTTACGCGTTCAGAAGCAAAGCCCTGGCCGACTATGCCCGATGGCCCCAGACAAAACTGGAAAAAGCGGAGTCGCTGGAGCAGCTGCGGATTCTGGAAAACGGCGGTGACATCCGGGTCTTCGAGACGCGGTCGGCACCGGTTTCGGTCGATAGCCCTCATGATTTGACGAAGTTGAAACGTTTGTATATATAGGAAAGAGTATGTCAGACAGAACCAGGTACATTTTCGTGACCGGAGGGGTTGTTTCATCGCTCGGCAAGGGTATCGCGGCGTCGTCGATAGGCTTGCTGCTGAAGCGCCGCGGACTCAGGGTGGCTAACATGAAGATTGACCCCTACCTGAACGTCGACCCGGGGACGATGAGCCCGTTTCAGCACGGCGAGGTGTTTGTGCTCGACGACGGTTCCGAGACGGACCTCGATCTCGGACACTACGAACGCTTCCTGGATGAGTCGCTGACCAGGGATCATAATGTCACCACCGGTCAAATTTACAACACCGTTATTACGCGCGAGCGCCGCGGCGACTACCTTGGTGCCACGGTGCAGGTTATTCCGCACATTACCGAAGAGATCAAGAACCGCATAAAGAAATTCGAGAAGATCGAAGACAAACCCGATGTTATCATCGTGGAGATCGGCGGGACGGTGGGTGACATCGAGTCGCTGCCTTTTCTCGAAGCGATCCGGCAGCTCGGGCAGGAGGAAGGCCCCGACCGGAGCATGTTTATTCACGTCACGCTGGTGCCGTACGTACGGACCGCCGGTGAATTCAAGACCAAGCCGACGCAGCACTCGGTCCGCGAGCTGCGGGAGATCGGCATTCAGCCCAACATGCTGCTGTGCCGGTCGGCCAAACCGCTGTCGGACAGCCTGCGGCAGAAAATATCTCTGTTCTGCTCGGTGCCGCCCCGCGCGGTCATCTCGGCCGAGGACGTATCGACCATATATGAAGTGCCGTTGAAGTATTATGCCCAGAAGGCCGACGAGATCATAAGCAAGCACTTCGGATGGGAACTGCCCGATCCCGATATGATGGACTGGGAAGGCATGGTCGAAAAAATCCACAATCCCGAGCGCAGCATCAAGATCGGTATCTGCGGCAAGTACGTTAACCTGCGAGACGCCTACAAATCCATTATCGAGGCTTTCGCTCACGGCGGCGTTTACAGCAACGCCGAAGTCAACCTGGTCTGGGTCTCGTCCGAAGATATCAAGCAGAGGGGGGCCGATAAGTTCCTGCATGATATGGACGGGCTGCTCATTCCCGGCGGCTTTGGTGAGCGCGGGGTCGAGGGGAAGATCGAGGCCATCCGGTATGTCAGGGAAAGAAACATACCGTTTTTCGGTATCTGTCTGGGCATGCAGTGCGCCGTCATCGAGTTCGCCCGCAACGTGTGCGGTCTCAAGGATGCTCACAGTTATGAGTTCTACCGCGAGCTGAAGCACCCCGTGATTCACCTGATGGCCGACCAGGAGGGCGTCACCGAACTGGGCGGGACCATGCGGCTGGGCGCTTATCCCTGTGTCATCGACAAGAAGACGCGGACCTACGAAGCCTACCGCGATACGGAGATTCACGAGCGCCATCGACATCGCTACGAACTTAACAATGCCTATCGGGATATGCTGGTGGAGAGCGGCCTGACCATGGCCGGCATTTCGCCGGACGGCCGGCTGGTGGAAATTGTCGAGCTTCCCGAGCACCGCTGGTTCATCGGTGTACAGTTTCACCCGGAGTTGAAATCCCGTCCGACCCGGCCGCATCCGCTGTTCAGAGAATTCGTCAGAGCTTCCGTCAAGTATCACGACGAAAAGCGCGACCGGGTACTTGACGACTCGGACAAACCGGCGGACTACACGCGCTCGACCCAGTGACCGAAGAGGTGCCGCAGACATGAACACGGAGAACCCGAACCCTTCTTCTCCGGGAAAAGTCCGGAAAACCGCGTGGTGCATCGCCAGCCTCGTGACGGCGCTCCTGCTGGCAGCCGCGTGCAGAGACGATCCTGCCGTTGACACGCCCTTCGTCGAAAATTACGTCGGCACCTACATGGTCAGGAACGTTACCGATGTCATTCTCATGGCCAAGATGGACTCGACTAATCTCGTCATCACCGACGGGCTGACCTACGCCATGAGTTTCTGGGAAAAGGACGAATTGGACGAAATTGACTTCTGCTCCTGCGAGGGAGAGCTTGATACCTATACCAGCCACACCATGGAATTCGACCCGCATTTGTTTCTTGACTCCAACTGCGACACGCTGCGGGTGCCGCGGGGCGAGTTCGACGCCGATTATGTCAATCACGGGGACACCGTCTATTTCGAAAAGAGAAACGGGGACTCCCTGTTTCAGCTGATCGTTCTGCTGCGGTAGCTGTGCCGATCTGCCGTGCCGGACTTTCGATAAACGAGCGGCATCAAGACGAGAGGGAGCGGAAGACGGATATTTCGAAGCACCGCGGCCTTTTGAGCGGGACCGCCGGGTCGGCTAATATGAGTTGACATCGGGTCACCATTTTCCTATCCTTGAAATCGAATTAGGCACCAAAATTGAGCAGAATATCATTATCCTTATGAGAATTACCAGGTTATTGCCTGTCGGCCTCCTGCTCGTGATGGCAGGGGCGTTTGTTTATGGACAGGAAGTGCCGCTGCCGGAGTTGCCGGCCGTGCCGCCGCCGTTCAGCCGCCCGATCGATCCGAATACGTACCTGATACGTCCCGGTGATGTTCTGCAGGTTACCTTCCTTCAATCTCAAATCCCTCCTGATACGCTGGTGGTCGACCCCGAGGGTCGGGTGGTGGACAACACCGTTGGCGTCATAGACCTGAGCGACAGAACTCTGGCGCAGGCCCGAGGTATCCTGGTCGAGACACTCCGGCAACTGTATAACGTGCCTGATATTGTCGTCGGGATAACCGAGCCGCGGCTGATAACGATCAGCGTTCAGGGCAAGGTGGTTGCGCCGGGAACATACAACGCTTATACTTCGCAGCGCGTTTCCGAAGTGATCGAACTGGCCGGGGGGATACTGCCGGATGGCTCAAGGCGATGGATTTCGTTGACAGGCGGGCCCGAACCGCTGGCTGTGGATCTTGACCGGGCCGCCTACCTGGCTGAGCTGGTGAGGGACCCGTACGTTTACGCCGGACAGACCATCCTGGTGCCCAACAAGGCCAGAGCCCGGGTCCAGGTAGCCGGGGAGGTTACTGGTCCCCGGGAAGTGGAACTGGTGCCGGGAGATGACCTCGACCTTCTTCTGTCGCTGGCCGGCGGACTCCGAATCCGGGCCGACACCACTGCTTTGCGCGTAATTCGCAAATCGGGAGAAGCCTTCGACGGTGAGATAAAGGGTGGCGACATAATCCTGGTGCCGGCACGTCGTTTGAGTGTCGAAGAAATGCCCGTCTCCGTGTTCGGCGCGGTAAGAAGTCCCGGTCTGTATGATTATGACGGCGGGATGACGGTGGGTGAGCTGATCCGGATGGCGGGGGGCCACCTGCCTGAGGCTAACGTCGACAACATCACGGTGTTTCGCAAACCCATCGTAGACGAAAAGGGGCGGATTACCGATATACGTTACCCCATATCCGACCTGGCCGGCAACGGAGATGAGTTCAAGTCGATCAAGCTTCAGCCGGACGATTCGGTGTTCGTGCCTGTTACGATAGGCTTCGTCTCGGTCACCGGCGCGGTCTACAATCCCGGATTGCTGCCTTATATCAAGGGTCGCGACGTCATGTTTTACGTAAACAGCGCCGGCGGTTTTCTGCCGGTGGCCAACCGCGCGGAGGTGGCTGTTTTCAATCCAATCTCCAGGATAACCGCTATGAGCGCGACGGGAGTGGTTGTGGGTGACGGCAGCGTGCTGACGGTTGATATCAGAGAGGAACTGAAATGACCCAGCCTGAGTCTCACAACCTGTGGCTGTATCTGGAGCTTCTGGCCAAACGCCGCCGTCTTATTTTCGTTATCGTCGCGCTGGCTACGCTGATATCTGTCGTCGTCTCTTTTGTCCTGCCCAAATGGTATCAGGCCTCGGCCTTGCTCCTTCCGCCCAAGAACCTGTCCGCTCCCATCGAGGGCCTTGACAGCTGGTCGGAGGTCGTTTCGGTCACCTCGGGTCTCAATCTGCCGGTACGGGCGACGCCCTCGGACGTATATGCCCGCATGCTGCGGAGTCGCACGGTGACGTCGCGCGTCATGGAACAGTTCGACCTCATCGAGCGCTATGGCGAAAGCAATTTCGAGGAAGCTTACCTGGAGCTCATGGAACACGCCGATTTTACCGTTTCGGAAGAGGGCCTTCTGGTCATTTCGGCCGAGGACAAAGACCCTCAGATGGCCGCTGATATGGCCAATGCTTTTGTGGACGAGCTCGACCGGGTCAACAACGAGATAGTGGCCGACCGCGTTAACCAGACGCGCGAGTTTCTGCGAGGTCGTCTGGAGCAGGTCAGGGCAGAGCTTGACTCCAGCCGCCGGGAGCTGGAGACATTCCAGATGACCAACAAAGCCGTGGATTTTGACCAGCAGACCCGGCTGGCCATAGGGCAGGCGACGGCGCTCAAAGTCACGCTGGCCGAGACCGAACTCCAGGTCAGAATGAGCGAGCTGACGCTCGGCGAGGACAACTCGGAACTGATCGAGCTGCAAA
Organism: Candidatus Zixiibacteriota bacterium; assembly: GCA_020346225.1. Taxonomy (GTDB): domain Bacteria; phylum Zixibacteria; class MSB-5A5; order GN15; family FEB-12. Next base: position 789,299 of record CP070777.1, read on the forward strand.
GAAAGCGCGCCATAGTCAAAGGGCAGCTGCAACAACTCGAGAGCGAGAACGTCGATAGCTCGTTCTTTTCGCTGCCGGTGGCGGCGATACCGACACTCAAGGGTCAGTACGAGGTGCTCTACAGTCGGGTCCGGGTGGCCGAGGCGCTCTATCATGTTCTTCTGGAACAAACTGAGCGGGCGAAGATAAAAGAGTTTGAAAAGATGCCCACCATATCGGTTCTGGATCGGGCCAAGCCGCCGACCATGCGGAGCCGTCCGCAACGAAGCCTCATTGTAGGTGTGACCTTCGGGTTATCGGTGATCCTGGCCGTCTTTTTGGCCGCGGTGGTGGAGTATTTTACCAGGCTCAAAAGCGCCAGCCCGGATGACTACGGGCGGGCCGTACTTTTTGCGGAAGCCTTTTTCAGCTGGCTTCCGGGTGTGAAAAGAAGCCGTCGCGCAAATCGCGGGGGCTCGTAACCGAATCGTCAGGGAAGCGCGAATGTCATCAACCATAATCGATCCATCGGCCAGGCTTGGCGCCAATACCACCTGCGGGGAATTCTGCGTTATCGGCAAGAACGTCATCATCGGCAGCAAGTGTGTGATCGGTCACCGGGTCGTCGTTCACGATGACACGGTTATCGGCGACAATGTTCGTATCGATGACGGATCGGTAATAGGCAAGCAGCCGATGAAAGCCGCCATTTCGGCGACGACCAAAGAGCAGCAGCTCCAACCGTGCACTATCGGCGACGGCAGTATGGTGGGAACCGGGGCCGTAATCTACCGCGGGGCCGAGGTGGGCGAAAAGGTGCTCGTGGCGGATCTGGCCACCATCAGGGAGAATGTCGCCATCGGCAAGGCGACCATAGTCGGTCGCGGCACGGCCATTGAGAATCACTGCCGCATCGGCAGTTTTGTGAAGCTGGAAACGAACGTGTATGTCACCGCCTACTCCCGCATCGACGACCGGGCCTTTGTGGCCCCGTGCGTGGCGACTTCGAACGACAACTATGTCGGTCGCACGGAGGAGCGTTTCAAACACTTCAAGGGCGTCACGGTGGAGAAGGGCGGGCGTATCGGTGTCAACGCCACCATCCTTCCCGGCAAGATCATCCATGAGGACGCGCTCGTGGCTGCGGGAGCGCTCGTCACGCGGGACGTTGCGGCCCGAAAACTGGCCGCCGGTAGCCCGGCCCGCACCATTAAGGACGTACCGCCGGAGCAGCTTCTGGAAAACCAGGGCTGGAAAGACTGAGCAGGCACGACCATGGGCGTACCACTGCTGGATCTCAAGCGTCAGTACGAGTACCTCAAGCCGGAGATGGACGAGGCGGTGCTGAAAGTGCTGGAGCACGGCCGCTTCATTCTCGGCCCGGAGGTCCGTCAGCTGGAGCAGCAGCTGGCTGAACTGTGCGCGGTCCGGCACGGGGTGGGCGTGGCTTCGGGCACCGACGCCCTGTTGCTGGCGCTCAGAGCGGCCGGGGTGCAGCCGGGCGACGAAGTAATCACGACCGACTTTTCGTTCTTCGCCACCGCCGGAGTGGTCGCACGGATGGGAGCGCGTCCGGTCTTTGTCGACATCGAACCGGACAGCTACAATATCGACCCCGCTCTGATAGAGAAAGCTGTCACCCCGAAAACCAGGGCGGTCATCCCCGTTCACCTTTTCGGACAGGTGGCCGATATGGACCCGATCACGGAGATTTGCCGCCGGCACAGCGTGGCCGTAATCGAGGACGCCGCCCAGGCGATCGGCGCCGGGTACAAAGGTCGGCCGGCCGGCTCCATAGCCGACTATGGCTGTTTTTCGTTCTACCCGTCAAAGAACCTCGGTGCCGGGGGGGACGGCGGACTGATTGTCACCGATTCCGACGATAATGCCGAGCTGCTGCAGATCCTTCGCGTCCACGGTGCCCGTCCCAAGTATTTCCACAGAATCGTGGGTTATAATTCCCGTCTGGCAACGGTGCAGGCGGCCATTCTGCTGGTGAAACTCCGTTACCTGCGCCAGTGGTCGGAAAAACGTATTCAGCATGCCGGCATCTACGATGACGCCTTCAAAGATAATTCGGCTATAACCCGCCCGGTGGTGAAAGACTACACGACCTTTCACATCTACAACCAGTACACCATCGCGGTGGAAAATCGGGACGAAGTTATCGGTAAACTGCGCGAGGCCGGTATCGGATACGAGATCTATTATCCGGTGCCCTTCCACAAACAGGAGTGCTTCGCTTACCTTGGATACCGGCCGGAAGAGTTTCCCAACAGCAACAGAGCGGCGGAAACTGTCCTCTCGCTTCCGATCTATCCCGAGCTCACTTCAGAGGAGCAGGGTCTGGTAATTGAAACGGTCACGAGTGCAACCGCCTGAACCCGCCCACGGGTCGCTTCTTGACTCCGCCCCGCCGCGCCCGGCGTCCTCACTGCCCGGCGTCATAACACATAAGTACCGATACACGGGAGCATGAGCGGTGGCCGAGCGTGCGGCAAAGGCGATCTTCGGCGTGGCCGGGATACTTCTGGTGTCGCGGCTGCTGGGGTTTTTCAGGGAAGTCGTCATCGCTGACGTCTTCGGCACGACCGCCCGGTATGATCTGTACCTGGTGGCGGTGATGCTCCCGGCGCTGCTTTACGGCGTGCTGAATTTTGCCAGCGTCTACCTGTTTGTCCCTTATTTTTCCCGCAGGACCGAAAAGACCGAAAGCGGTGAAACCGAGGTCAGCTGGACAGCGGTGTGGCCGGCCGTCAATCTGGCGGCTTTGATTTCCGCGGTGCTGGTCATTCTGATGATCGCCCTGGCGCCGCTGGTGATGAAAATCTGGGGCGGCCATTATCTTGGCGATGACTTCGGCCGCATCGTCCTTTACTGTCGCCTGACGGCGGTCATGGTGCTGCTGGGCACGACCGAGGCTTTTATGCGAGCCTACCTGAACGTCCGGCGCATTTTCACCTACCCGGCCGCCGGTTATATCGTCTACAATGTCTTCTGCATTGCCGCCATTGTCGTGCTTCACGACCGGCTCTCGGTCGGAGCCATCGTGGTCGGTTTGCTGGGCGGGCTGCTGGTGCAGAATGTCTATCTTCTGATGAAAGTGCTTTCGTTCAAGCCGTTCGAGAAATTCGTCCGTAAGGTCTCCGACAGCGACACAAAAGCCCTTCTGGCCGCCGGCGGGATTATCATCCTGATCGAACTGATCAACCGCTCTTATTTTCTCATCGACCGCTATGTGGCGCCGCAGTTCGGCGAAGGCGTTATTTCGGCGCTCAACTACGGTCAGGTATTGATACAACTTCCGGATTCCATCATCGGACTGGCCATTGGCGCCGTCGTCTTTCCCATGTTTTCGCAGGTCTCCGGCGAGGCGCAAAATAGGAGGTTCGGCGATGTTTACCAGAAGGCGGTGGCCGGCGCCATGCTCGTCGCCATACCTATTGCGGTCTTCTACCTGATAAACGCCGAGGACCTGGTTTCCTTGCTGTTTCGACGGGGCCAGTTTGACCGGGCTTCGGTGGCCATGACAGCCGGCATTCTGAGACCCTACGCTCCGTCCATAGTGGCCCTCTTCGTCATCTCAACGTCGATTCGAGCCTGCTACTCGGGCGGCTGGGGAAAATACGTGCTGGCCTTCACGGTGGTCGTATTTGCGACCAAGTTCGTCGGAACCTTCGTGCTGCCGGGGTTCTTCGGGTACGCCGGCATCACGGCGGCAACGGCTACCGCCCATGTCAGTTTTGCCGCCCTCATGCTGATTTTCCTGACGCTGAAGGTCCCGGCCACCGACACGGTTCGCTTTGTGTGGAACGTCGTCATGCTTCTGCTGACCGGTGTCGTGGCGGGGCTGGCGGGGAACCACTTTAACGGATTCATCGCGGGATATTCCGGTGGGAGCGGTTACCAACACGTCCTGGCCCGGCTGGCGCTGTCGGGTGCTTTCCTGGTGGTTCTATACTGGCTGGGACTTCACTTCATGGGGTTGAAAGGACTGTATAGAGAGTTCTTCAGAAGACGGCGGGACTGAACGGACGGCGGTGAAAATGGCCAGGGCGCGCATAGTCATATTCGGGTGGGCTCATTCGGTCCACATCAGGCGGTGGTCCGGGGGACTGGTGAACCGGGGATACGACGTAAAAGTAGTGTCGTTGGGCCGGCAGCCGCTGGAGGGAGTCGAAACCGTCGTCCTTCCGCGACGCGGCGGATGGTCCTGGTTCCGCCATGCCGCCCGGTGACTGCCTCCAACGTCGGCGGTATTCCGGAAGTTTTGGTTGACGGGGAGACAGGTCTTTTGGTTGATAAAGGAGATGTTGCCGGGCTTGCTGCGGCCATCATCAGGTTCGCCGAGAATGCCGATTTGAGAACCAGGATGGGCCGGGCCGGCTTTGAATTCGTTAAAGCCAATTACACCTGGGACAAATCGCTCGACATGATGACGGAGCTTTACGAGAGCGTACTTCATGGCCAAGAGTAAGATATCCCGCCGTGTCGCCCTCTACGACCTCAAGCTTTCATCGGGGGCCATCAGGAGCGCTACGCAGACTTTGGAATCGGGCTGGCTTTCGCCGGGACCGAAGGTGGCTGCGTTCGAGAAGGCCATCTGCGGCCTCATGCAGGCGCGCCACGGGGCGGCGGTGGCCTCGGCCACATCGGGCCTGGAGCTGGTCCTGCTGGCCATTGGGGCCGAGCCGGGCAAGGAAGTGGTGACGACACCCTTTACCTTCGTGGGCACGATTGAGGCGATCGTGTCCGTCGGGGCGACGGTCGTCTTCGGAGACATTAACCCGCACACGCTTAATATCGATCCGGACGAGGTCTTCCGCAAAATCACGGACCATACTATCGCCGTCATGCCGGTCGATATCGCCGGGTATCCCGCCGATTATCGCATGCTCAAGAAAATCTGCGACACGAAAAGGGTGCCCATGATCGGCGACTCGGCCCACGCCATCGGCGCCCGCTATCGCGGGAAACCGGTCAGCAGGTACACCGATGTCTCGGTGATTTCGTTTCACGCCACGAAGAACCTGACCTGCGGCGAGGGGGGAATGGTGTTATCCCGGCATAAGGCGGTGGTCGATGCCGTCAGGCTGATGTCCCGCCACGGCCTGACATCCAACGCTTTTCAGAGGCGCACGGCGACCGGGTGGGAGTACGACGCCGTCTATCCCGGCTTCAAGGCGAACATGTCGGAGGTGCACGCCGCTATCGGGCTGGGTCAGGTAAGAGTCTTCGAGCGTGACCAGAAGCGGAGGCGGCAGCTGGCTGCGTGGTATCTGAAGAACCTGGCCGACCTCGGCGACTATTTGGAGCTGCCTGTCGAGGAGCGCCACTGCCGGCACGGCTGGCATCTGTTCATCATCAGACTTCACCTGTCCCGGCTGAGGATCAAGCGCGATACCTTCATTCGAAGAATGGCCGAGCGCGGCGTGGAATGCGGGGTGCACTACAAGCCGATTTTCGAGCTGTCATACTACCGGCAATTGCTCGGCGCCACCGGCCAGTATCTGCCCAATACCGCCTATGCCGGGCGACGGGTCGTCACCCTGCCGCTGTATCCGGGGCTGGCGGCGGCCGATGTGGACTACGTGTGTGAGTGTGTCGCCGATATCGTGAAAACCGCCGCGCGCTAGCCTCTTGTCTAACCCGCCTTGATTGATTAATATTGCGGTAAGCCGGCCAATCTGCCACCACAGTATTACGAGTTGGAGCGCGAGTTCAAGGCGGAAAGAGACCCCCGCGAGAAACTGCGCCTGGCCGAGGAGCTGTACGCCATCATGCCCAAACACAAGGGCACCGACAAGCTCCAGGCCGAAATGAAGGCCAAGATCTCCAAACTGCAAAAGCAGATCGAGGGAGGCGAGAAAAAGCACGGGGCGCGCCAGGCAACTGTCTATGACTATGTCGAGAAAGAGGGCGCCGGGCAGGCCATTCTGGTCGGACCGCCCAACTGCGGGAAATCGTCGCTGCTGGAAACCCTCACCCACGCCAAACCCCTGGTCGGCGACTACCCCTACACCACGCGCGAGCCGATGACGGGCATGATGACCTTCGAGACAGTGCAGATTCAGCTTATCGATACGCCGCCCATATCGCCGGAGTCGTATGAGAATTACCTGTCGGGTTTGATCCTTAACGCCGATCTGGTGGTGCTCGTGGCCGACCTCGGTGCGGCCCGAATGATCGAGGATCTGAAATTCATCGTGGAGAAACTCGAAGAGCGGCGCATACTGCTCAAGCCGGAGGTGATTGAGAGGCCCGACGATCCCCGCTATGCCTACAAAAAAACCATCATCTGCGCCCATAAGGAGTACGAGGACGAGGACGGTTCCCGCCGGGCGAAACTGGCGGCTATGTTCCCCGGCTACCGGATGGTGGCGACTTCGATTATCGACGATGACAGCATGGAGGCGTTCAAGAAAGGCGTCTTTGACGCCTTGAACATCAACCGCGTCTATACCAAGCCGGTGGGGCACGACCCGGACTACAAGGACCCGATCATCCTGAAAATCGGCGGTACGGTCGAGGATGCCGCCATGACCCTGCACAAGGATTTCGCGCAGAAGATGAAGTACGCCAAGATATGGGGCGAGGGCAAATTCCAGGGCCAGCGGGTGCAGAAGGACTTCGTCCTCTCCGACGGCGACATCCTCGAATTCCACGTGTAGCGGACGGGTCTCCAATATTATCTTGACAACGAATATCTACGATGCCACTTTAGGGAAAATGGAACCAGCCCCCCAGTATAACTTTATCGATGTTCTCCGCGCTCCGGCGGGCGCCCTCTCGGCCAAGAGAATCTTTGTCATGACCTTCTTCCTGATTCTGGGACTGGTGGTCTACGACATATTTACATATATCGCCTTGGCTATCGAGGGCGAGCGTCTGGGCAATGTCTATTCCGTCTACGGGCTGCTTCCGTTTTACAAGCTGGCCTTCGACAGCATCATCGCGCAGATCGTCTTCGCGATCGGCGCGCTATTGGGTGTGCTGGCGGCCATGATGGGCTTTTTCGGGGTGGGGGCGCTCGAGGTGGAGGCTATCCGCGGCCACCAATTCTTCTCGCCGTTCGGGGCGATAGGTTTCAGCTTCAGTCGACTGAAGCAGATGCTGCTCAGTGAGCTGGCCATTGTTGTATTTCTGCTATTTATTGTGATCCTGTTTGCCATATTCGGGCTGATCTGCCGCCTTCCGGTAATCGGCGACTGGATTTACAGCGTCTTCTTTGTCTTTCCCGGCTTTTTTATCGCCATCTTTACGGTCTTTATCATTTTTGTGCTGACCCTGTCGGTGGTGCTTCTGCCGGCCGTGGCTGCCACCGAACGTCACGGTGAGGCTTTCCATGCCATCCTTGAGACCTTCTCGACCATAATCCGCCAGCCGATCCGGTGGGGGCTGTACACGCTCTATGCCGCGGCGGCGGCGAAAGTCTTCAGCTTTGTCTATGCTTATTTCTGCTACCGGGCGGTGCAGTTTATCGGCTGGGCCGCCAAGATCGGCGGTGGGGAGACGATGGACCAGCTGATCCGTTCGGGGTTGTCGCATTTGCCGCTGAAAGCGGATATCGCCCGCGAATCGTTCAACATCTTCCCGGGCATCGACTGGGGGGTCGACCTGGCCCGCTGGGCGCGCGGCGGCACCGACGAGGCCGCCGGCCATCTGATGGCCTTTATGCTGTTTCTGATTTTTGCCTCGGTAATTGGCTACTTCCTTGCCACGATAGCGGTGGGGCAGGTCCGCGGCTATGTGGCGATTCGATATATCAAAGACGAGTACAGGCTCTCCGATGAAAAGCCTCTCTTCTTCGAGGAAGAGCCCGTCAACCCACCCATCGACGAGGAGTCTCTCGACTAGGGCAAGCGGGGGAGGAGCATCCTGGTAGTGTCATCACCCGGGTAACCCACCGTCCTGTCCCGCGCCTTGGCGGGATTGCGGTGAAAGCTCTCGTAGGGCGAAGCCCCTGCGGTTTCGACATCTTCTTTCTTCCCTCCCCCTGATAAGAGGGAATTCTCGTAGGTCGGGTTCCGATTCCACGAAAATACTATCGTGAGAAACCCGACGACCGGTCATTCCCCGCAAAACTGCCCATTTTCACTATAAAATCGCTGTTGAATGTCACCGTGTCCCTGGGGGTAGAACTCGCAGTGTCGAAACTCTACGGTTTCGGCAGGCAAGTTGACATAGACGGTGCGCATAATCTTCAGCTTGAAGGCGGAGGGGCTGCCCAGTGCCCCGGTTACGGTGTACCTTAACACCGCCGCCCGACGGCCCTCGCCGGACGGCGCGACAAAACCCTGTTGACCGATAAAAAGAGTTTCGACCTGCGAGCAAAAAAAGGCGACCTTACGGAAGGTGACCGACCGTCCTGTCCCGCTGCTGGCGGTATTGCGGTGGGGTCTGCCTTCCGCTCAATTTCCGTTGCCCGTCCACCTGGCCAGCCTTATATTTATCCCCGATAATTATGCCACACCCGCTCTTTCAGTTCAACGAACGTTGCGGCGAACTCGATGATGTCTACGGCATTATCGGCCGCGCCCTGTTCATGGCTACCCGTTTCGAACGCCACTGCCGCGCCCTGGGTAACTTGGTCAAGCTCAAGGGTAGCGCCCACTTGATGGTCGATGACCAGACGCTGGGCGAACTGTGCCATCGCATGCAGGGCAGGGTCGTCTTCCAGCACGTCAAAGAGTTCGCCACCGAACTCAACTCCCCGCTTGAGCTGGTTCAGGTGCTCTATAAGGCAAAACACTCGCGCAACTATATCGCCCACGAACTGACCCCGGATTTCGACCATATCGACAAGCTCAGCCCGGCCGACGCTCGCCGCGTCATAATTCAAGACCTCCAGCCGCACGTGCGCAACCTGGCGGTGGGGGACTGTCTGGTGCTCTACGCGGCCTGCCAGATACGCGGCGATGACGTCCCCGACGGGCAGGAGCTGGAAGGTTACGCCAATGATGTCGTCAGATGGGTGTGCGGGTGCCGGGAGGAGTGATGCGGACGGTTCGCTCGATACGGACGATGCAGAATATCAGCCGAGACCTGGCCGCCGAAGGCAAGAGAATCGGTCTGGTGCCCACGATGGGGTTTCTGCACGAGGGGCACCTGTCGCTCATTGGGCGGGCGCGTCGCCATGCCGACGTGGTTATCGTTACGATTTTTGTCAACCCCGCCCAGTTTGCACCGCACGAGGACCTGAATAAGTATCCGCGTGACGAGAAAGGGGATTTGAAAAAAATCAAGGCGGCCGGCGGCGATATCGTCTTCATTCCCCGCGCCCGGGACATCTACCCGGAGGATTTCCAGACTTATGTCACGGTGGAGAACCTGACCCGGACGCTTGAGGGAACCTCGCGCCCGACCCACTTTCGCGGCGTGACGACAATCGTGGCCAAGCTGTTCAATATCACCCGGCCGGACGTGGCCGTGTTCGGCATGAAGGACTACCAGCAGGCGATTGTGCTCAAACAGATGACCAGAGACCTCGGCTATCCCGTCAAGTATATCATCGCGCCGACCATCCGCGAGAAAGACGGACTGGCCATGTCGTCCCGCAACAGGTACTTCACGCCGAAGCAGCGGCCGGAGGCACTGTGTCTGTATTTCGCCCTGCGCACCGCGCGCGAGATGGTCACAGCGGGCATAAAAGGCACGGCCAGAATCGAAAAAGAGATGCGCGAGGTCATCAAAGCCACCTGCCCGACCGCGAAGAGCGACTATATCGCTTTCACCGACCTCACCAGTCTTGAGCCGGTGACAACGGTCAAAGAGCGCACCGTGTGCTCGCTGGCGGTGTGGGTGCACGGCGTGAGGTTGATTGACAATATGATGCTTTCCGGCGGCCCGCCCGGCTCTTGAATTTACCGCCAAAGGCATAAAGTTATTGACCTTTCCCGGCCCGTCCTTTTATTACCCGGTGAAATTGTTGATGTCAGAGATTTGAGTATATGGCAAAGCTGACCAATATAAAGATCGAGTCACCCGGCGTTAACGTCGCGGTGGTGAAGAAGGATTACGACGGCTGGAAATTCCTGGTGCTGAAGCGGGCCGAGAAGGAGTCGTACGGCGGCTACTGGGGTTTCATGACCGGCGGCAAGAAGGGCGACGAAACGGTGGCCCAGGTCGTCGTCCGCGAATTGAAGGAGGAAACCAGCCTGGTGCCGGAGAGCATCTGGGCCTCGGAATACCTGGTCCAGTTCTATGAGCCGGAGTTCGACACGATCTGGATACTTCCGCTGATCGTGGCACTGGTTCCGGAAGATGCCGAGGTGAACCTCTCGCCGGAAAACAGCGAGTTTCGATGGCTGCCGCCAAACAAGGCGCGCCACCTGGTGAGCTGGAACAACCTGGTGGGGTCGATTGACAGAATCGCCGAGGAGCTGGAGATTTTCCCGGCCCGTAACTGGGTTCAGATCTTCGCTTAGGCCGGCCGGGCCCCCCGCGCTGAACGCGGCCTCTGAATCAGACCAGCCGAGCGACCGGCTACCGTTGCTCGGCGGGAACTTTTTAGGGCGCAGCAGGTTAATACAGGGGTGCTAAAGGTTGCCCGCGGTGAACCAAAGCGCTTGCCAAATACGTAAAAATAAGTATATTTTCTGCCTGATTGACCGGGCAATGGGCTTGTAGGAAATGCTTATAACTGTCTGCAAATCAAAGATACATCGGGCCACCGTCACCGACGCCAACCTCGATTACCAGGGCTCGATTACGATCGACGCCGACCTGATGAAGAGGGCCGATCTGATACCGTACGAGAAGGTGCAGATAGCCAATGTCTCCAACGGCGAGAGGTTTGAAACCTATGTCATAGAGGGCAAGGCCGGCAGTGGCACCATAACCCTCAACGGCGCGGCGGCCCGCAAAGGGACTGTCGGCGATTTGATTATCATTATCGCCTACGGTCACCTCGACAAGAGCGAGGCGGCCGGGTTCAAGCCCGGGGTGGTACACGTCGACAAAGACAATAAGCCCACAGACTGATTGATTTCTGTGCCAGTTTCAAGAATCCTGATTATCCCGAAGGTGCAAAGCCATGGCTGAGCCAAGAGCCGCCATCGTTCTGGCTGCCGGGAAGGGCAAGCGCATGAAGTCGGACCTTCCCAAGGTGCTTCACGAAATCCACGGTCGGCCGATGATAGAGATGGTCCTGAGGACCCTGGCCGCCTTTTCCTTCGAGCGGACGGTAGTGGTGGTGGGCTTCAAGGGGGAGATGGTGGAGAAAGCCGCTTCCGGTTTTGCGGTCGACATAGCCCGGCAGCGCGAGCAGCTCGGAACCGGGCATGCCGTCATGATGACAGAAAAGCAGCTTGCTGATTTTGACGGCACGACGCTGGTGGCGCTGGGGGATGTGCCCTTTCTAACGGCCGGCACCATCGAAAAGCTCTTTGAGACGCACCGCAAGACCGGAGCGAAAGCCACCTGCCTGTCGGCCATCGTTCCCGACCCGACCGGCTACGGCCGGATCGTTCGAGACGGCGACACCGATATTCTCAAGGAGATCGTTGAGCACCGGGATGCTTCGGAAGAACTGCGCCGGGTCAACGAAATCAACACCGGCACGTTTTGTTTCGATAACCGTCTTTTGTTCGAGACCTTGAAGGCGATTGACAACGACAACGACCAGGGCGAGTACTATCTGACCGATTGTGTTAAGATAATGTATAATAAGGGGTTTAGAGTTTCGGTGGTGGCCGCTGAAGACGCCGATGAAGGTCTTGGCGTCAACTCACTGGAGCAGCTTGAACAGTTGAGCCGGAAATTTGCGTCGCGAAGGTAACCGGCTGACCATATTTTTAATCCGAAACGTCGTAGTAATTGTTAAAAGAGTACAGAGCGGGCTGAGCGCTGACAGTGCCCGGGCGGGATTTTTATATTGACCCTCGCTTGATGCGTGGATAAATTGTAATAGGTTATTGTTGGGGAAGATAGCATGAAAAAGACGCTTGTGATTCTGCTGATTCTGGGTTTTGCCGGATCGGCTCTCGGTCAATCGGCGGATGAGGCTAAGCTCGAAGAAGTAATCCGGGCCCAGTCGCTTGGCATCAAGCC
>CP070777.1:801428-804747 GCA_020346225.1 Candidatus Zixiibacteriota bacterium
AGGGTAATGTTTTGGGCGGCCAGAGATATTTCCACGATCTTGGGGCCCACATCCTTGTTGACCGTAAAGCGTTCCGATCTCTGGAGGTCATTGCCTCCTCCCGTTTTACCGATGATAAAGACATCGAGATCATGCTCACCGGAACGGACATTGCCGGTATAGATCCGCTGTACCCCTCCCTTCTGCAAAGCTTCGAGTTCCTTGAAGGTGTAAAGGTGATGGGCGACCGGCTTGCCGTCCAACCGGATCTCGACCGAGTCGAGACGGAAGGTTTCGCCGCTGATCAATGATATGAATACGGCGATCTGCGTATTGGACGGATACAGCAGCTTCTCTTCGAGCTGATTCAGTTCCGCCGCGATGCTCAGAACATCGCTCTTGATCTCCTGAACCTGTTCATCCAGGCCCTTGATCTGTTCCCTGGAGATTTCCTCTCCATAAGCGGCGACGCTCAAAACAAGCACTGAAATCACTAAAATGAATCCTCTCCGCCAGCAAAACATGTTTACCTCCTTGCTTCTCGAAAATCCAAATTTTTTTTATTCCATTCCATTTGGTACAAAGCCCAAGTTTTTAATACTTCCCGACCAAATTAATGAACAATCCCTGGTGGTCGTAATCAAGGTCGGTCAGATCATCTGAGAATTTGCTGAAGTTGTAGCCGACCCCCATCTTGATGTAATTACCCACATGCCGGTAGATACCCAGCAGCACCCCGCTGAGCCGGTCCTCCGCGTCGGGCAAATCGAGTATACGTCCCTCCACAAGGGCATCCCAGCGGTGAACGAAGTGCCAGTCTGCCCGCAGCACGACCAGGTGGGCACAGCTGTCGAAGAACTCTCGATCGACACGATCCTGGCTCACCTGGCCATGGCGGTAAGCGTACTTGCCCCCCACGGTCCAACGCTTGGTCAGGTCATACATGACATCCACCGCCCCAATGTGGCTAAGCTGGATTACGCCGGCCCCCGAATCGGTGACGCTCACCTGCTCGGCCGCCGGGACATTGTAGAAATAGGTGTACTTGAACAGCGCATTGAGACGGTCATTGTAGACGGGGCGATAAGCATAGGCCAGTACCCCTTCCGTATAGTCACCGTCGAAGAACTGCCCCTCCGAACTCTCACTGTGGGCATAATTAAATTTGAAGATGAGTCGCCAGTCCGGCGACAACTTGTATCTGAGGCTGTTTTTCACCAGCCAGGTAGTGCGCCGTGAGTCGCTCGTAACGGGTTGCTCGGAGTCATCCACCCGATATTCCAGGGCACTGGCGATCTTCAACGCCTCAAAGCCATAGCCGATATTAACGCCGGCCGCCGTCCTCTTGAGCTCGGCCCCTGTCTGATGATCTTTGAGGGTACCGAAATCGAGATTTGCGCCAAGGTTAATACGATCGGTGGGCGCCAGATCAACGCCGGTGGAATGTATCAAGCCGGTCGGTACGTCGCCATGGGTATACCGCTCTTCTAAATAGACAGTGGCGCTGTCAGAATAACGGGTCCGGAAACCGGAAGCCATTCCACCTTTCCTGGCACGCAGGCCATTGTCGGTCCGCTCGTTCTCGAGGGTATAATTGCTGTACAGCGTGGTACGGTCAGAATAAAGATACTCGGTCCCGAGATTGCCGCCTGTTCCAAAATCTCCTTCGGAAATCTCACCGTCGATTTTGAGCCGGTCGGTGAAACACAAACTGCCTCCGGTGCCGATGCGGCCGTTGTCATCACGGTTGCCGCTCTTCTGAATAGTCTCCTGCACAAAACCGTATGCTGTCCATCGTGAACGGGAGTCGTAGAGAAGCTTGACCACCCCATCCGTCCGCTCGCCCTCTTCCTGGGTCCCGGGTACGACCTCCGAATTGTCCTCGCGGTTGTCGTGGCGCACACCCGATCCCACGGTCCAGTGCTCACCCATCCGGTAGTGAAGATTCAGCTCTCCTGCCTCGGTCTTGAGGCCTTCCTGCTGCTCCTGCTTGTCAACCTTCAACTGTACGTTCAGGCGGTCGGCAAATGGCAGTTCCGCAGTTGCCCCGTATCGGGTCAATTCCTTGGCGGAGACCAGGCCCGGCGCCGAATAGCCTGCCTCGATCTCCTGCAGGTAGAAGGTAACCCGCCCCCGGCCGTTCTCAAAAAGGTCCTTGAAGCCCAGACTGGCATCGATGCGATAGGCCGAGGCCTCCGTGTCGTTGTCGTCAATAGCATCGGTGGTGCCGAAATTGTAACCTCCGTCGATGGATGTGGTAGCCAGAACGCCCGGACCCTTGGTACGACCGGCTTCAAGTTTGATCCAGGACGCCGCGGACTTTCGCAGGGTTAAATCCGCGCCGCCAAGGCTGTTTTCGGCATCCGCTTCTTCATTACGACTGGCGGTCATGCCGACCTTGACGTGGTCATTAAACCAGTAATGAACCCGGCCGCCGTAAGCCAGGGTGTCCGGATCATCGAAACCGGGAGTGAATTCGTAACGCGCCACCAGAAAGACCGGATGGCCGCTTATTGATTCGCTGCTCACCAGCAGGCTGTCATCCGCTGTGGGGGACAGGGGCTGCGCCAGCAGGATGCGGCCCTGCAGGTAGTCGATATCGTAATCGAGCACAGGCGTCAGGTTCTTAACGCCTATAACTATCCCGGAATCTTTGTCGCGTATCTCGATGCGCACACGTTCTGAGCCTTCAAGGATGTCCTGTCGACGCATGTAATAGAGCGACCCGCCTGTGCCCCGGAACTCATCGCGTCCCGCAACGGTACCGGGGTCAGCGCCAAATCCGTCGAAAACCAGGCGCGGCTCACCGAAACCGGTTGTTGCAAGGGGCTGGTAATGCAGATTGGCGCCGTACAGCCCGCGGTCCACGTGAGCCAGATCATTATCGGTATATCCGACCTTAAAGTTCCCCCAGAGCCCGTAAGTTTCCCCTTTTTTGATCCTGGCATAGAACTTTCCGTTGGTCGGCGCATCTTCCGTGACGGTGCTGTCATCACCGTAGGTCGGGAAGTGATAATCCGGATCCATCCGCCGGAAAAGAGCATCCGGGGATTTGTCCATGAAATTGGAAAAGATCTCGTCCACGGGGCCTTCGCGCGTATCTGCGCTCGCCGTCAGCGACCAGCCGTTTTCGAATTTGCCGTCGGTATAGAAAGCCAGGCGGCCATCCAGGCTCGTGTCGTCGCTGTATCGGGATTTGTCGGGGGCGACGAGCTCGGCCGGACCGCTTGTCTTGTTTCCGGACAGGGTCAGGTCTGCGAGCCCCACGGTGAACCAGTCGCTCTTTTTCAGCGCCAGGTCACGCAGGAACAGCTCGCCGTTACCGAACTTATCGAGAACC
>CP070777.1:804847-807481 GCA_020346225.1 Candidatus Zixiibacteriota bacterium
GATATCCGCATGAGGGTCCCAGCCAAAGTTCAAGAACCAGCCGGGAATGGTTACACTGTACTCAGGCGGTAAAGGGGCCACTCGCTCCCATTTCTCGCCGCCGTTGGCTGCCTGATGGAAGCCGTCCTTACCAACGACGACAATGTGCATTTCGTCTTTGCCAAAATAGGGGCCGAACGAGCATCCCACTTCGCTGCCCTGTATCTTCCAGGTCTTGCCCCGATCCTTACTCACCAAAAGTCCCTTCTCGCTGGTCCAATAGGCTACGCCTTTGAAAATTCGTATGTCGCGGCCGGCGGGCTGTAGTTCGGAAACTCTAGTCCAGCTATCGCCGCCATCTATCGTGCGAAATATTCCAGGTTCCTCTTCTTTGGTAGCGACGAATGTCTCGGCATCGAAGATATCCACCGAAGCAAATGCTTTTCCTTTGAGCTTCCAGCTCTTGCCCATATTATCGCTCGTATAGATCTCGCCGCCGCATTCGTGTCGCAGGGCGAAGATATTGGCGGTCTTATCGCCCGACCATTGGACTGAGCCGGAATCCCACCCCCTTTGATTCGGCGTCATGGGCTGCCAGGTCTTGCCGCCGTCGAGCGTGTAACCGCTCGGGCCGTCGAGCATGAAACAGGCCAGGCGTCTGCCTAAAGGATCGAAGTTCAGAGAAAAGCCGGTTTCGCACCTGCCCCCGATCTTCCCTCCATCGATCCGGGTGAAGGAGTTGCCCTGATCGTCGCTCCGCCAGATGCCCTGGTCCGGAATGACCATAAAGACATTGCCTGTTATGCGATCGGCCGAAATGCCGGCTGTCTTGCCCGGATAGCCGATTTGCGCACCTTCGGCTTCAAGGCTCCGGATGACTTTCGCCGAGATGTCCACCCATTGACCACTGCCGCGCACGGTAGAAACCGACATATCCTTTGAGTAAACCGTACCAGCGGACAACCAAGCTGATATGCACAGCAAACACGACCATAGTCTCATAGCTTGTCCCTTTCAAACAGACTCACGTATTTCACCCCTAATAATAAGGAAGTATCACAGTATTTTCAGCAAATTTCTGATGAATCCGGCTCAAGCTGTCAGTAACAGAGGATTCCTCCAGCTCCCACAGGCATACAATACCCCGGCTTATGGGGATTCGAATCTGTTGAAAGTGAAGCGTTGGCTGCTTATCATTATACTCATGATGTGCATGAGCGTTTCCACATATCACATTTGCTCGATTCGTCACGCTGTATCAGCGCATTCGAGAGCACCTTCATATCTGTTGGTAGCGGTTTATGTAGTGTTTTCAAACATCATGTTGAGTGACGGGTTGCAGGCTGCGCAGACTGAAGTATCCGCTGTCCGGCCGAGCGTGAAGACGGATCGCGGCGTTTGTCCTCTGCCGCCGGCGCCAACGTTGCCCAAGGCCGGCGGAGTATTTACAGATCCTACATTCGGCACGGAGATTATGCGCGTTACCGATGAACGAGACGGCAAAGAAAACTGCAACGCTTACTCTTACTGGCCGTCGTTCAACGCCGACAACACGCGCTTCCACATCGCTTGTGGCAACCGGCACGTGCTCTACAGCTTTGATCCCGAGGGCTTTCGTTTGACAGAAAAAGAACTTCTTTTCGCAAGAAAGCCGCCAAGCGGTCATGAGCCTCGGTGGGAGGACGCGATGTGGGCCTATGCCGATCCGAATTTGCTCTACTGCCATGAGGGTTTGAATCTCTGGGCGTACAACGTTGTTACAGGCGAATATACGCTTGTGAAGGACTTCTCGAATACATTCCCGGCGGGACACCTCTGCCAATTGTCAAAGAACTCGAAAGATGATGTTTTCGCTGGATCGCTCCAGGACCTGAAGTGGAACCGGACGGGCTATTTTGTCTGGCGGCGAGCCGCAGACAAGATTGTCCTTAGGGAGACTGTGGACCACGATGAGGTGCAGGTGGACAAAACCGGCCGCTTCTGTGTAGTCAAGACCGGTCGGCAGGGAAAAGAGGTGGTTGAGGTTCGTGTCGTTGACTTGCATACCGGCAGGATTGAAGACTTGACGGATGACGGCCCCGACTTTGCACCCGGCCATTCGGACAACGGCCAAGGAATAGTCGTTGGCCACGATAATGTCAGAAACCGAGTCACGTTCAGGCGGCTGGACTCTCCACACGACGTGAGAACGCTGCTCGACTTCAAGAATGACTGGAGTCAGGATTACCATGTTTCGCTGCTGGCTGACGATGAGACGTGGGCAACACTGAGTTTCTATGTAGGAAACTCGCTGCCCTCGTCCGGTATATTCAGAAATGAAATAGTCCAGGTTGTGACTGACGGCAGCGGTCGAGTTCGGCGTCTCGCGCACCACCGATCCGTTTTTAAAACCTATTGGGACAGCCCGCGTGCAAACATTAGCCGGGATGGTCGATTCATAGTTTTCACGAGCAATTGGGAAGGAGCGAATCAGCGTGATGTATTCATCCTCAAGGTGCCGGCGATGTGAGAATTCGACTATACGGATATGCCCCAAGGTCGGGACGATCCTGACCCATTCTTCCGCTCCAAGTGTCCGTGCGTCGAGACTTATGTCTCGCTCTAATGAGTTTTCACACAGCCTGAGCATGATAAAATACAAAAAGAACTTATGCC
>CP070777.1:807581-816723 GCA_020346225.1 Candidatus Zixiibacteriota bacterium
GGCCTTCCGTACAATTGTTGTGCCCGAATGGCCATCCTGTCCGATGGCGGCTTACGGGTCCAGATCGACGAGGATGGGATTGTAAACAGCTTTCGCAGTTATTTCCTCGACGACGATTTCCGGGTTGTCTCGATGGTCCCCGGCGACATCTACTGGCAGAGGCGGCAGATGTTCGTGGCCGACGGCAAACTCCCGAACATGACTCTCGATGACTTCTGCAGGCGTGAGTTGGAGCAAATCCGCTACTGGACGTCCAACGGTTGGGTCGGCGCCGACCAGCTCGACCGATAGCAGCCTGCCCGGCCCCGATTAACCCCACCCCCTTTTCCTTACCGTAGGGCGGGTCTGTCCCTGTCCCGAGCTTCGAGGCATTCTAACCCGCCGCCTTCGCGAAAGCGCAATTTTGGCGCCCCAAGCCACCGCCGTTTAACCCCTTACAAAAAAATCCGACCAAAAAGCCCAAATCCTCTACAAATCCGCCCGGCGGTCACTATTGCAATAATGGGAACGGCACGAGCGTAAGTAGCGCCTTGGACCGGCGGGGAGAGCGGCTTTGATGATTCGCGCTTAAAACATAAAAACAACGATTAAGCTACAGTTCAGGAGGACAAGATGAGAATTTCAACCAACATCTGCAGGCTGGCTCTCTTCATCAGCATCCTGCTTCTGCTCGCCGGCCAGGCCCTGCCCACCGATCTTCAGTTCAGCCCCGCGGTCTACTATGTCGGCAGCAATCCCTACTCGGTATTCTCAGCCGATTTTGACGGCGATGGTGACAAAGATCTCGTCACGGCCAATTATGGCTCTAACAGCGTCTCCATCTTACTGAACAAAGGGGATGCCACCTTTGCTCTTGCGGTCAATTACGCGGTCGGCACTTCGCCCAGGTCGGTATGCTCGGCCGATTTTGATGGCGATGGCGACTACGATCTGGCCGTCGCGAATTACTACTCGGACTACATTTCCATTTTGGAGAATCACGGCGATGGGACCTTTGCTGACGCCGTCAACTATCCTGCTGATGGTGGCTTCTACGGCGGCCGCCCCTGGGCTGTTTGCTCAGCGGATTTTGACGGCGATGACGACTACGACTTGGCCGTGACTATGAATCTGGTTAGCCACAATGGATGTCGAATCCTGCTGAACAACGGCGATGGGACGTTTGTTCAGGGGAGCTACTATGATCTGACTCAGGACATGTCGCTCCGGGTAAATATTTGTCCTGCAGATGTTGACGGCGACGGGGACATAGACCTCGCCGCGGCGGATGATGGGATTTATTACTACATCCTGCGGAATAATGGCTACGGCGGCTTCTCGGTGAGCAAGGGCGAATTCTTACGCCTATGTAATTCTATTTTCTCGGCCGATTTTGACGGCGATGGCAGCCGCGACCTGGCCGTGGCCGGTGGGGAAGCCGTCGTCGGGCTGAACGACGGCTCCGGCGTCTTTCCAACTTTTGATTTATATGCTCTCCCGGCTCACGGACAGTCAGTTTACGCGGCCGACTTTGACAGTGATGGTAGCAGCGACCTGGTCACGGCCTGCGAATTAACTAACAACGTCTCAATACGTCTGAACGATGGCTACGGGACGTTTGGCCCCCGGCTCGACATTCCGGTCGGGATGCATCCAAGGTCAGTTATCTCAACCGATCTTGACGGCGATGGCGACTACGATCTGGCCGTAGCCAATTCGGGTGATAACAATGTCTCAATCCTGCGCAACTGGACATTGGTTTGCCCGCCCTGCGAGCCTTGCCCTATCGCGGGAGATGTTAACGGCGATGGTGTGGTTGATGTCGGCGATGTGTCGTGTCTGGCCCGATACCTGTTTTCCAACGAGAACCCCTGCCAGATTATCGAGTGAGCCGGTAACGACAATATATACCCTCATAGATGACACGATTAACATGCCAGTTCGAACCTCTTATACTCAGGAGGACAACATGAAAGCCTCAGACAAACTATCCCTGTTCGTTCGGGTCTTGCTGGCTGCCGCCTGCCTGGCCCTGACAAGCCTGCCGGCGTCGGCTCAGACACCTCAATTCGACCTGTTGGGAGATCCGCTTTTTTGTGACGCAGTCAACTATCCAGCCGAGGAAACTCCTCGGGGAATAACATCTGCCGACTTCGATGGAGATGGCTGTATGGACCTTGTCGTCACGAGCTACTTCTATCCCGGTAAGGTCTCGATTCTGATTAATAACGGGGACGGTTCGTTTGCCGCTCCGGTCAGCTTTGCGGAACCTTCCGTGTTCTGCGCAGTTACTTCGGCCGATTTGGACGGCGATGGGGATATCGACCTGGCCGCCGCGGAGGAAAATACTGGTGTTGCTGTCATGATTAACGGCGGAGGGGGGACCTTCGCCGACCCGGAGTTCTTCGCGGCCGGGGATCATCCCTTTTCGCTTGTACCGGCCGATTTCGACGGCGATGGTGACAATGATCTGGCCGTGGCCAACTATGATGACGACAACGTCTCCATCCTGAAAAACAACGGTGATGGAACCTTTGCCGCCGCCGTTAATTACACGGTTTACGAAAGACCCGTTTCGGTTTTCGCCGCTGATTTTGACGGTGATGGCGACAGCGACCTGGCCGTGGCCAACAATAACTCTCACAATGTCATCATCCTGTGCAATGACGGCTCCGGTAGCTTTGGCCAGCGGTACGTCGTTTCGGTTGGGGCCTATCCCAGAGGCGTTGTCGCGGCCGACTTGGATGGTGACGGCGACCAGGACTTCGCGACCGCTAACTGGTCAACCGATAACGTCTCCGTTTCGCTGAACGACGGCGATGGAACCTTTACCTCTGCAGTCAACTATCCGGTCGGGGAAGAACCGATTTCGGTTGTGGCGGCCGATTTTGACTTTGACGGTGACAACGACCTGGCTGTGACCAGTTCGCTGTTCTGGGGTGAAGTATCTCTCCTGTTCAACAATGGCGATGGGACTTTTGCCCCGGCCGTCAATTTCGCGGTCGGAGATGGACCCTATTTCATGGTGACGGCCGATCTTGACGGCGACGGAACCCCGGACCTGGCCACCGCCAATTCCTATTCGGATGACATCTCCGTATTACTCAATAACACCCCACTCGCCCTGTTCGCAGCCCCGGTCGACTATGATGCAGTGGATGGTACAACCAGTATCTTCTCCATCGACCTTGACGGAGATGGGGATAACGACATCGCCGCAGGCAGCTACTACTCTGACGGGCTGGCCATTCTGAAAAACAACGGAGACGGCACTTATCAACCGGCCGAGATTTATTCGACGGGCTGCTACCCGATCTTCTCGATCTTCTCGTGTGATATGGATGCCGACGGCGATAATGACTTGGCGTTGACGGACGGCTGGTCTCATAGAGTCGGTATCATGAAGAATAACGGTGACGGCTCTTTTTCGGGAGCCGTCGAATACTACCTGGACTGGGGACTAGATGCGCGTTCTGTCTTCTGCATCGATCTGGACTCCGATGGCGATAATGACGTGGCCGTCGCCTGCCGTAACTCCTCAACTGTGGTCGTGCTGAAGAACGACGGTGACGGCACTCTCAGCCCGGCTGGCTACTATGTGGCTGGATACCGTCCCATATCGGTTTTCTCGGCGGACTTTCACTCTGATGGTTACAATGACCTTGCCGTAGCATGTAATTATTCCGATAAGGTCTATGTTTTGAAAAACAACGGTGACGGGACTTTTCAGGCACCAACCAAATACGCCACGGGTTCCGGGCCGGCTTCGGTCTTCTCCATAGATCTGGACTCCGACGGCTACAATGATCTGGCCGTGCCTAACAGTGCTTCAGACAATGTATCGATACTGATGAATAATGGTAACGGCACTTTTCAACCAGCGGTAAACTTTGAAGTTGGGGATGCTCCGGGCGGATTGTTTGCAGCCGATCTTGACGGCGACGGTGACCCCGATCTGGCCGTTCCCAACCTTGGCTCCGATAATGTGTCCATCCTGGAGAACAACGGCGACGGCACGTTTCAAGGGCCCAGGATCTGTATGGCTGGAATCGACCCCAACGACGTCTTCGCGGCTGATCTCGATTCCGATGGCGATAACGACCTGGCCGTGGCGAACTCCGCCTCCGACAATGTCTCTATTCTGTTCAATCTCACCGATGTGCATACCGCGGTCCAGGATTTCACTCCGGTGGAACTGCCGGAGAACTTCGCCCTGGGTCAGAACTACCCCAACCCGTTCAATCCAACGACGGAAATAGAGTTCGCTCTTCCGCGTCCGTGCCATGCTAAGCTTGAAATCTTCAACATCCTCGGCCAGAAAGTAACAACTCTCGTCGATGGGGACATGGAAGCCGGATATCACACTGTCACCTGGGACGGCAGCAAGGTTGCCAGTGGGATGTATCTCTACAGACTGACAGCCGGTGACTTTGTTGAGTCGAAGAAGATGATGCTGCTGAAATAGAATCAGCGCACAATGACTCAAGAGAGGCCCCTAACCTATTGCGGTTAGGGGCCTATATTCTATGCGGAAGGCGGGATTTGAACCCGCACGACTGCTCATATTTTTCAACCACTTACGCCCAAAAATCCACGTCAATTGACGTCAATCTGCAAAAAATTCAGAGAAAATTCAGGAAAAATTCGCGGGGAGATAATGAGAGCGGAGGTCGATACTCGCGGCATGTGGCCGGAAACGTGTTTGTGGTCTTGGCTATTCCGAAGAATAACCGAGGCACACAGTTTTCGGGGAGCGATCTTTCTTCCAGTCGTAAGTCGAGAGCGCCGTCTCAGTAAGCGTTGACAAATTGGTGTGAAACGGGTATTATAGTATTTCACGTCATTGCCCCACACCTTCTGAAAATAGCCCTATCGGATTGTCGAAATCAGGGCGTATGCGTCGCACCTGATGAAGGGAGGCAATATCATGAACATGAAGCTTTTCATCACCGGCGTTATCATATGTTTTATCCTTTTTGTGGAGAGTGCCGCAGCTGATTCAAGCCAGGTGAGTACTGAGCAAGCCGATGAGATCCTCAGGATCTCGCCTGAGGATTCAACATTGCTGGCCCGTCTCGACTCGCTTTTCAATTGTGGCACCAGCGCTCAGTATGTGCGGCAGCTGGTGAAGGACAGCCAGTATGCCGAGGCCGGTTTGCTGGCTTTGGAGTCTATGGGAACACTTTGGGGCAGATACGGTTTCAGCCACTTTCGCGGAGACGAGTTTTATCCAGTCTGGACCGAGGCCATGTGGTTTGGCGGGGATGAGGCAAAAGCCAGGTGTGGCGAGCTTGCTCAATTCCGCGTGAAAGTTCAAGAGCAGATTCACGGTGTCAACAGTCCGGAGGCAGCAGCCAGTCTGATATCCCTGGCTGTTTACCACAAGATGCGAAGGGAGTACGCGGAGGCGGAAGCGTGTCTGCTGCGAGCCCGTTCAATTCGAGAACAGCTGGAGGGTGCTGACCAACTCGGAGTCGCAGAAGTCCTTGATTTTCTTGGATGGGTGAATCAAGATCAGCAGAAGCTTGACTATTACCGGCAGGCTCTCGAAATCAGGGAGAAAGTCGCTGGTCCCAACGACCGGCTCGTCGGTGTAAGCTTAATGAATATCGCATGGGTACTTTACGGTCGGGCCTGGGATGACCAAGATTCGCCTTTGTTGGATACAGTGGGGCAGCATTTTATGCGGGCGATGGCAATCTTTGAACAAGCCCCTGACGCGACACCTTCTGAATTATCGGACTGCCTCCGTGGTATGGGTAACGTGATGCAGATCAGGGGTAATCTGGATAAGGCGAAGACGCTCTTCTTGCGTGCGGCAGAAGTGCTTGAAAGTGAATTCGGTGCTGATCATTTGTACGTCTCTGTTCCGTTGCGCAGAATAGCGATGATACACAATTTCATGGGTCAGCACCGACAGGAAGAACCAATATGGCGCCGGATAGTTGCCATAGAGGAGGACTATTTCGGTGAGGACCATCCAGATCTTGCGCGCAGTCTCGACGGGCTCGGGCTTTGCCTTAAGAGTATGGGCAGGTATGATGAGGCGGAGCAGATTATTCAACGTGAAGTGGCGGTCTGGGAGAAGTACTACGGACCCGTTAGTAACCGGGTTGCCATGTCCCTCACTAACCTCGCCGCGACTCTCGGTCGCCAAGGGCGATATGCTGAGGCTGGCAATCTCTACAGAAGAATCGTTTCGATATGGGAGCAGACTCTGCCGGAGGGACACGGCAACTTCGGGGTAGCCTTCATTAACCTGGCCAGCTTTTGTAACCGGCTGGGGCAGTATAGCGAGGCCGAGCAACTATTAGAACAAGCCCTGGCCAATACTGTAAACAAGGACGGTGACCGTGCGTCGGATCGCCTCGCGTTGTGTCTGAGAGGCCTGGGACAGGTTTGTGCTTACCAAAACCGACCTGCCGAGGCTGAATCCCTTTACCAGCGCGCGCTGACGGTCGATGAAGAGATATATGGCCAGGTGCACCCTGAGGTGGCCCAGGACCTGACTGTTCTGGCAAATCGTTATCTGACTGACGGCAAATATGAGGAGGCGGAGCAGGCCGATCTGAGAGCTTTGGCTATCTTAGAGGAACTTCTTGGCGCCAACCATCCCGATATACCGCGATGTCTGGATGGTCTGGCCGAGGTGAGTATTGCGAGGGGGGAGTACTCGCGCGCAGATTCCCTTTACCAACGGTCGTTACAGATTATTAGCACCGCCTTGGGAACAAACCACCCTCAATACGCCGACTTTCTAAGACATTGCGCTGAGCTTCACCGGTTGAGGCATGAAACCGACACATCGCTTAAGATGATCGAACAGGCCGCGAGTATCATGCGAAAGAATCTCAGGGATGACGCCTCGGTATTGTCCGAGAGCGATGCTCTGGCATATGCGGGGAACCTGCGAAGAGCAAGTGACGATTTCATTACATGTTTTCTCGAGTCAGGGCCATCGCAGACGTATTGGGCCACCAGCGCTTGTGATATAATCTTGTCGGACAAGGGGGAGGTATCGGACGAGATCTTCGAGCGGCGGCGAGGCCTCGTGTCGGAAACCGACTCTGCCACCGCCGCGCTGGCCGAATCCTTGAGATTGAGCAAGTTCCAATTGTCGCAGTTGTTCGTGAAGGGTGCCGGGGATGACATCGACAGCTATCGCAGCAGCGTAGATTCACTGGGTCAGCTGGTCAACGAGCTGGAAACACAATTAGCCCAGCACAGCGCCAGCTTCAGGCGAAGCCAGGAGATAAAGAGCATTAGTCTTGATCGAATCGAGGGGCTATTGCCGGTGAACGCGGCTCTTCTGGAGTTCATCAAGTTTGGCTATCAACGGTTCAGGCCGGACAAGGTGTTCACTGATCCTGTTGAACACTACCTGGTGACTGTAATCTGCAAAGGGATCCAGCCGGCCATCATCGATCTGGGTGAGGCCTCGGAGATTGATGCGTTGGTGGAACGGTACCGCAGTCATATGCTTGAAGTATCATCCTCGGGTCAGGAACCCTCAATTGTCGATGACAAGAAATACAGCGAAATCTGTCGAGCGCTGTACGAGAAGATCTGGCAGCCGGTGGAACAGCAATTACATGATAAGCAGATGGTTTTTGTCGCTCCCGATGGAGCGCTGAATATGCTTTCCTTTGGTGGTCTGTTCGATGATGACGGCCAGTACTTGATTGAGAAGCTAGCGATTCACTATCTGTCGGCCGGTCGTGATCTGATTCGACTCGAGTACCGCTCTGCCCCGACCAGTGGACTGCTTGCTCTGGGTGATCCGGACTACAATGCGACGGTAGCGTCGCGTCTTGCCGAGCCTGAGACTCCGCCGGATACGACTTCAGAGCCAGTGTATTATGCCAGTACGCGCAATATTCGTTCCGGTTGCGGCGAGTTGAGGGAATTTAGCGTATCATCGCTGCCTGGCACCAGAAGCGAGGTAGAACAGATTGCGGCGGTCTGGTCGGCGCATCAGAATGAGCCGCTGGTCACCTACTTTGGCAGTGAGGCGAGCGAGGAGAAGTTCAAAGCCGAGGCGCCGGGCAAGAGGGTTATCCATATTGCCACTCATGGTTTCTTTTTGGAGGGAGCCTGCCAATCAGGGATTCGCCATGAGACCGGCCTTGTTGGCGAGAACCCGCTGCTGTTGTCCGGACTTTGCTTTGCAGGCGCCAATCTTCACGGTGAGGGGTGTGAGCAGGAGGGCGCGGAAGACGGTATCCTTACGGCTTACGAAGTATCCGAGATGGTCCTCGATGGCACCGAACTGGTAGTGTTGTCGGCTTGCGAGACGGGTCTGGGTGAGGTGCAGGAGGGTGAAGGAGTATACGGCCTTCGTCGCGCCTTCCAGATGGCGGGAGCTCGGACGGTGGTGAGCGCCCTGTGGCCGGTATCGGATAAGGTGACGGCGGAGATGATGGGCCGGTTATACGAGCGAAGCGACGAAACAATTCCCGATCGCATGCGGAGGATTCAGTTAGAAAAGATTCAGGAACTTCGCGACCGGGGTAAAGCGGATCATCCCTTCAGCTGGGGCGCCTTCATCGCACTGTGGGACTGGAGGTAGTTGAGGCGGGGCCGACGCAAGAAGCTCAAGTGGCAGCGATACTCTCTTTGGCCTTCCTTTGCATTTGCGCCAAAGCGGCGATTGTAGTATGTTTATTCCGATTACGGAGTCCGTATCACCTTGAATTCATTGGGAGGAATCCGTGTGGGTTAGAATCATCAAGCGAGTTGGCCCACATCCTCTGGTTGTCTTCATTGTTCTGATCATTTCATATTTGGCAGTCACATCCGTTGTTGCGGCTGAAAGCGATTCCATTTTAGCCCGATTGCTGGATTTCAGCGCCGGTCTGGAAGTTAGACCGGCTGAGGGTAAGTTGGTGACCTCGGGGCTGAACCTGTCCCGTACCGATACGCTGGTCGTCGCGGACAGCGGGTATGTGGTTCTTGTACTCAACGATGGGCGGATAGAGAGGTTCGACGGTCCCCGACTTATCATCACTGCCAACCTTGCATCCAGTGGTGACCGGGATAGCGGGCTGGGTAGACTGATTCAGGCGTTTGTGTCCCTTTTCTTCTCCGACGAAAAAGATAAGGATGATGCGCACCTGGTGGTGCGGGATCCTACGCTGAAGCGCACGGTGCCGCTCAGGGTACC
>CP070777.1:816823-821366 GCA_020346225.1 Candidatus Zixiibacteriota bacterium
ATAGTCACCGAAAAAATGAATATGCCCTTTGAAGTCAAGGACTGCACGCTGATTACCCGGATGGGCGGTGTCAATTCGGCTCTCAACCTGCGGGAGTTGCGGGAGAGAATCGCCAGTTGTCCGGAAGCCTGTCTCTTCCATCACTTTAGCGAGACACTGGTGCGCCCCTCGTTTGATGACCCGGAATTCCGAAACGACTTTGCCGTCTGGTCGGCCCGCTATCTTCGAGACCGGGTGCTGGCCGAGCGGCTGGGGATTCTGAACCCGTACAAATTCGACAGCCTGGAGCAACTTCGGGAGACCGTCATCGAGATAATCGACGACCGCCTGGCGGAACTTCCCTATATCCCCTCGGTGCCCAAAGGGGACGATTTTCTTTTCATGCGGGCGACAACAGTCGTGTTTGACTGCGGCATTATCCTGGAGACACCGGAGGAGCTCAGCCAGGCGCTGCCATTGATGACCCACAGTTCCATTTACTATCATTTCATCGAGGCCCGGCGTCGTACCGAGCAGCGGGTTGACGATTTCACCGCCTGGTGCCACGGGTTCGGCAGTGGCTGCGAACAGCTGATTGAAGTCTTTCGGGGTATCGATTTTTATTACCTGACTCTGCCGGAACTGAAGGGTGCGTTAATCGACGGGGTCAGGACAGCAGCCTTACAGGTGACGAAATGAACAGCAAGTCGCTGGCCGCATACGAAAGGGTGGTCGGGAGCGTGGCCGTGTCGCAGCTGCAGCAGCTGGCCGACAACCTGGCCGGGGCGCGGGTGGTTCACGTAAACTCCACCAAGGCCGGCGGCGGCGTGGCCGAAATTCTGCACTGGCTCATTCCCCTCATGAATGACCTGGGGCTGAACGCTTCGTGGGAAATCGTCGAGGGGCGCGACGCCTACTTCAACGTCACCAAAGCTTTTCACAACGGTTTGCAGGGCAGTCCCGTGACGCTGACGCCTTCCATGGTTAAGGTCTACGAGGAGACGGTGGCGGCCAACGCCGACCGACTGCGCCCCATTTTGCAGGAAGCCGATTACGTTTTCATTCACGACCCGCAGCCGGCTTTTCTTCGGGAGCTTTGCCCGGACCGGCGCGGCAAATGGGTCTGGCGGTGTCATATCGACGTCAGTCGCCCTTACCGCCAGGTATGGAGCTATATCAAGAAGCGGGTGGCCGACTACGACGCCAGCATCTTTTCCATGCCGCATTTCGCTCAAAGCCTGCCGCACCCCCAGTTCATAATTGCGCCCAGTATCGACCCGTTGAGCGAGAAGAATATGGACCTTCCCCAGGCCGAAATCGACGGCGTTCTCAGGCGGTTTGGCCTGGCCCCCGACCATCCCATTCTTACCCAGATATCGAGATTCGACCGGTTCAAAGACCCCCTCGGGGTGATACAGGCCTTCAAGCTCCTCAACAGTTCGGTCGACGCCCAGCTGGTTCTCGCGGGCGGCGGGGCAACCGACGACCCGGAGGGCGAGATGGTCTACCGCGAGGTTCTCGACGTTGCCGAGGGCAGTGACCGCATCTTCGTGCTGCAGCTTCCGAGCGACGCCCACAGTACGATTAATGCCCTGCAGAGAGCGTCCACCATCATTATCCAGAAATCGCTGCAGGAAGGATTCGGGTTGACCGTAACCGAAGCCATGTGGAAGGGGAAGCCGGTTATCGGCGGTAATGTCGGCGGTATTCGTCTCCAGGTGCACAATCATCACACCGGTTACCTGGTGGATTCACCGGAAGGGGCGGCCCTGCGGATCCGGGAGCTGTTGCGTCAGCCCGAAAGAATCGGGATGATCGGGGACAAGGCCCGTCAGTTCGTCAGAGAGAATTTCCTTCTGACCCGGCACCTGCGCGAGTACCTGACGCTGATGCTGGGTTTCCGCCGGGGTCTGGAAAACCATCTTATCCGCGTTTAGATTTTTCAATGCAGATACTCAACAGTCAATTCGACCCGGAATCTTTCTACGCGCGACTGGAGGGTTCCCGTCGGCGCCTGTTGATGCTTGACTACGACGGCACGCTGGCTCCGTTCACGCCGGATCGCGACAGGGCTCTCCCCTACCCCGAGATCGAAGGTACCCTCGAGCAACTCTTCGGCAGCCAGAGCACCAGGGTGGTGCTGATCAGCGGCCGGTCGACGGCGAACCTGAGCGAACTCTTACCGACGAAGATGCATCCGGAGATATGGGGGTGTCACGGTCAGGAACGCCTGACGCGCGAAGGCGAGTATTCCTGCGCCGCCCTCCCCGAAGACACCGGCAACAAACTCACCGAACTGCTGCTGTGGATTGAGGAGACCGGGCTGGTCGAGGTGAGCGAATTCAAGCCATCGGGGGCAGCTTTTCACTGGCGCGGCCTTCCCTCCGACCGGGCGGATGAAATCAAGAAAGCAGTCTTGAACAAATGGGGCGATGCTTCGTCGATGCCGGGGCTGGAACTGCTTTCTTTCGACGGCGGCATCGAAATCAGGGTCGCGGGGACCAATAAAGCCATTCCGGTCAAACAACTTCTGGACAGCGTCGAGGCCGACACGGTTTCCTGTTACCTGGGGGACGATTTAACCGACGAAGATGCCTTTCGCGCCATTCACGGTCGCGGGCTGAGCGTGCTGGTGCGCGACAGCCTGAGGGAGACGGCGGCCGACCTCTGGTTAAAACCGCCGGATGAACTGGCCGAGTTTTTGACGCGCTGGATCCGGTAAGCCGCGCGGTTTGCATTTCACCGCAGAACTTCGTATAATATCAGCAGCGGGCTGGTGTGTGTCCGCACGGACAATGCTCACACCGAGGGTATTTATCGTGTCACCGGAAGAAAAGAAGCTCTTCATAGTCTCCAACCGGCTGCCTATAATGGTGGCCCGCGACGGCGACGAGTGGATGGTCAACGCCAGTTCGGGCGGCCTGATAACGGCCCTGGCGCCGCTGATGAAACGCAATCACGGGATATGGCTGGGCTGGCCCGGATGCGGCCCGGAGGCGCCGGTGGAGTCGCTGCTCGAGGCTCACAGCGCCGAACAGGGATACGAGTTGAGGCCGGTGACACTGGAGGAGGAGCAGGTTGAAAAGTACTACCGGGGTTTCTCCAACCAGACTATCTGGCCGCTGTTTCATGATTTGCTCGGCTACTGCGATTTTAATGCCGAGAACTGGAACTTTTACAATCTGGTCAATGAGCGCTTCGCCGCGTCCGTTGCCGACTTCCTCAAACCGGACCACTTCGTCTGGATACATGACTATCAGCTCATGCTGGTGGCCCATTTCCTGAGGGAGATGGGAATCGATACGCACCTGAACTTCTTTTTGCATATTCCCTTTCCGTCATGCGACCTACTCCGGCGCCTGCCCTGGAAGTACGAAATCATCGAGGGCTTGCTGCAATACGACCATCTCGGTTTTCAGACGGCCCATGACCGGCGCAATTTTGTCCAATGCGTGCGTTCACTCATACCCGAAGCGGCCATAAAAGGTCACCGGCAGCGCTCGGAAATCATTCTGGAGGGGCGCACGGTAAAGCTCGGCACCTACCCGATCAGCATCGATTTCGACGAGTTCAACAGCTTCGCCCGTTCCAAAGAAGTCGCCGACGCGGCCTGGTTTGTCCATGAGAACATACCCAAGCGCACGCTGCTGCTCGGTATCGACCGCCTCGACTATACCAAGGGAATACCGGAGCGCTTCCTGGCGTTCGAGCGGGCACTGGAAAAATACGAGGACCTGCGCAAGCAAATCAGCCTGGTGCAGATAGCCGTCCCCAGCCGGACCAAGGTGCCTCAGTACCGCGATCTGAAGGAGGATCTCGATACTCTCGCCGGGCGGATAAACAGTCGCTACTCGACCGAGGGCTGGGTCCCGATTCACTATATGTTTCGTGAGCTCAACCGCACTCAGCTACTCGGCTACTACCGCGCGTGCGAGATTGCCTTCATCACTCCCCTGCGCGACGGCATGAACCTGGTGTGCAAGGAATACTGTGCCAGTTCGATTGACAACAACGGCGTTCTTATCCTTTCGGAATTCGCCGGCGCCGCCGACCAGATGGCCAAGGGGGCCTTGATGGTTAATCCTTACGATCTCGAAGGCACAGCGGACGCCATCTATGCCGCCTTTATCATGCCCGGGGATGAACGGCAGAAACGGATGAAAGCGCTTCGGGCCGAAGTCAGGCGCAACGACGTTCAGCGCTGGATAGACTGGTTTCTGCAATCGGATCAAGCCGGCTGAGCCAAGTACGTGCGGAGGTGCATTGGTACGCGCGCGCGTACAGCACCCTATTACCGGTTGTGGCGAGGCGACCGGCCTCGTTTTTTCCTTTTTTAAATTCGCAGGTCGAAACTCTTTTGCGGTCAACAGGGTTTTGTCGCGCCGTCCGGCGAGGGCCGTCGGGCGGCGGTGTTAAGGTACACCGTAACCGGGGCACTGGGCAGCCCCTTCGCCTTCAAGCTGAAGATTTTGCGCATCGTCTATGTCAACTTGCCTGCCGAAACCGGAGAGTTTCGACACTGCGAGTTTTCAATTACGGCGTGGGCAGAATTTTCACCATCGGA
>CP070777.1:821466-829269 GCA_020346225.1 Candidatus Zixiibacteriota bacterium
CTATCCCGCAGTGGAATCCCTACATCTTCGGCGGCATGCCCTACGTGGAAGCCTTCCACGGCGACATTTTCTACCCGGGATCCATCCTAAAGATCTGCTTTTTTCTCCCAGACTACTTGTCTGGGTGGTGGCGCTGGCAGGGGTGGACCGTGATAATTCACATCTTTCTCGCCGGTCTGTTCATGTACGGTGCCGCGCGGCAGTTCCGCCGCCATCTTCGACAGGCGGAACTGCCGCGCGGCACCGTACATGAACAGACCGGCAAGGAAGAAGTGAATTATCAGCGTCCACCCCTGCCAGCGCCACCAATCGAGGATGAACTTGAGAACCGACCCCGGGTAGAAAATGTCGCCGTGGAAGGCTTCCACGTAGGGCATGCCGCCGAAGATGTAGGGATTCCACTGCGGGATAGCCCTGTGCTCGGCAAAGTAATCGACCAGAAACGTGCGAAAGAAGACACCGGCCTGAATCTGGTCCGACATGTGCAGCATCTTGTCGGGAGAAAAAACAAAATCGCTAAAGAGAATTACCAGGGCCAGGATTACGACAGCGGCGGCGATGGGAAGAAAATAGCGCCGGCTTTCAAGCTCAAAAGTCTTCTTCTGAACAGTTGCTTTAGTTTTTCCGGACTTCCTCTTTTTTGCCAAGAAACCACTCCCGGTTATCGGTCACAGGGCCGGTGCCGTCACTTTTCCGTCAGCTTGCGCAGTTTCCTTCTCAGGTCGCCGACTTCCTCTTTGATGGCCGTTTGGCCCTCGGCCATGAATCCCATCAGGAACAGGCCAAAACCCAGTCCCACGAGGAGAATCACCAGGTACAAAAGTGGCAACTGCGTTTCTCCCAGCCAGTACTTGAGATAGACGGCCCACAGGCCGACCAGGAAACCGAGAAAGATGAAAGCCGATCCAACCAGGCCGAAAAACAAAAGCGGCTTGCGCAGAAAAGTGAGCTGGAATTTGACGGCCAGCATATCGAGAACCCCGATAGGAATGCGCCAGACGGAGAATTTGCTGGTTCCCCAGTGCCGCTTATACAGCGTCACCCGCACCTCCTCGATGCGGAAACCCTCGTCGGCCGCCAGCACCACCAGGTAGCGGTGCCAGTCGTTGCGCATGAAGATATGCTGGACCACTTCCTTCTTGAAGGCCTTGACGGCGTTCAGGTCGTGAACCTTCAGGTTAAATATCTTTCGCGAGATCCAGTTATAGATGCCCGAGACGAACCACTTCTCGTAACGACCCTGCTTCCAGCCGGTGCTCAGGTCGGCGCCGCCTGCAATCGGCTCTACCAGTTTTGGAATATCATCGGGTCGATATTGCAGATCAGCCGGATAAAACACATAGACATCGCCCCGGGCCACGGAAAACCCGCTCTGCAGAGCCTCGGTCAATCCCCGGTTGCGCTGGTGCGAGGCGAATTTCACGAAAGAGTAGCGGCTGGCGGCAGCCTTGATTTTCTCCAGGGTGCCGTCGGTGGAACCGTCATCGACGAACACCAGTTCCGACTCGAATTGAGCCGTTTTCATCATTTCGCCGTACTGACGGCAGAACTCCTCGATATTCCCCTCCTCGTTGCGGGCCGGGACGATAGTGGAAACGAAGAAATTGTAGCTTTTTTCAGGTGCCAAGCTGATTTCCTTTTGCCTGCTGTGACATTTCGCCGGTTTTCCTGTCGCGAGACCGGACACAGCCTGCCGGGGTCGTCCGAGGCTTTGCTTTTATACCTGCCGCACGCTTATGCGCCTCACCAATCTCGGCCGAACCGGGCCTTTCTGGCCCTAAGATGCTAAACCACAACGAAAAACTCAACCGCTTTTTTGCGCGGCTTGCGAAACAAATGACCGGGGGAATACGCCATTGACGCTGAAAGGGACCCGGGACCGCCATTCAATCGGCGGTGCGCCGCAGTCATCAGCAGCGGCGGCAGATCAATTCACCTTTGCCGACGGGAACCACCACGGCATCGACCCGTGGGTCCGACATGGCCCGGTCGATCAGCGGCTTGAGCTCTTCGGCATGACTGATGGCGTTATCGGCCACCAGCAACCCGCCCCTGACCAGGTTCGGAACGACAAGATTGTAGCAGTCGAGATAAACATCCTTTTCTGCGTCGAGAAAGCAGAAAGCAATATCGCGGCAGCCCGCAAGGTGGTCGCGGGCATCACCGACCACGACATCGATGAGATCGTCGACTCCGGCCAACCGAAAGGTATCCCGCGCCATACGCGCCTTCTCCTCGAGCACCTCAAACGTGGTCAGCCGAACCCCAACTTCCCGACAGGCCAGGGCCAGGTAGAGGCTCGAATAGCCCGCGCTGGTGCCTACCTCTATGAAGGCGCCTTTCGGGGCGCCCGCCGCGACTATGGTCAGGAATCTCCCGGTCTCAGGCGGAATTTGCCTCAGGCGTACGCTGCGGGGTGTACCATCGACGCGGTCTGCGGCATCAATCGCCTCGAGACGGTGCATCTGCTTTCGGATTTCTTCCGGTATGTCAAACAGCATGTCTTGACTTACTGGCCGACGAGCCCGGCGGCCGGGCCGGCTACTGCTCGAATACGATGCGGCCGCCCAGAATCGTCGTGCGCACCCGGCCGGTCAGTTTCCAACCGATAAAGGGCGAATTCTTCGACTTGGACCGGAACTTCTCGGCTTTGACTGTCCATCTCTTTTCGGGATCGATGATGGCGATATCGGCCGGGGAGCCGGCCTCGAGAGTGCCGCCCGGCAGTTTCAGGATCCGGGCCGGATTGGCTGTCATTTTACGGATAGCATCGGCCCAGCTCAGATAGCCTTTGTCAATCAGGTAAGTCTTGACCAGACCGAGAGTCGTTTCCAGTCCAATCATCCCCGCCGGCGCCCGGTCGAACTCACAGTCTTTTTCTTCTTCCGGGTGCGGGGCGTGGTCGGAGGCGATGCAGTCGATGGTCCCGTCCACAAGACCTTCGATAACCGCATCCCGGTCGTCGGCGCCGCGGATCGGCGGGTTGACGCGCAGGTTGGTGTTGAAGGCCTTGCCTATCTCTTCATCGGTCAGGATAAGATGGTGCGGGGTGGCCTCGGCGGTGACGTTCACCCCTTCTGCTTTGGCTTTGCGGATGGCCTCCACCGCGCCGCGCGTGGAAACATGCTGGATATGCAGGCGGCTGCCGGTGAAACGGCACAGGGCGATGTCGCGCAGGACGGCGATCTCTTCGGCTACCGGCGGGGCCCCCTTCAGCCCCAGACGGGCCGACTGGTAGGACTCGTTCATGACGGCTCCGGCCGAAAGAAGCTGGTCCTCGGCGTGCTGCATAACCGAGATATCGAACATCTTGGCGTACTCGAGCCCCCGGCGCATGATTTCCGGATTCTGCGGATACTTGCCGTCATCGCTGACCGCCACCGCTCCCATTTTTACCAGGTCCCCGATCTCCGACAGTTCCCTACCCTCCAGGTTCTTGGTAACCGCCCCGACCACGAAGACATGCGCGTTACAATCTTTGGCGCGGTCCTGGACAAACTTGACCGTTTCCTGGTTGTCGATACACGGGGTCGTGTTGGGCATGCAGCAAACCGACGTAAAACCGCCGGCGGCGGCGGCCCGGCATCCGGACTCGATAGTCTCAGCGTCCTCGCGGCCCGGTTCGCGCAAATGAACGTGGATATCAATGAGCCCCGGAACCACCAGCATACCCGACGCGTCTATCAGCTGCTTTTCACCCAGGGCGGCGATCTCTTTGCTCTCGGCCGCAGAAACGGCGGCGATCTTCTTTATAAGACCGTCCTTGATGAAAACACCGGCGTCTTTCCCAAAACCCAGTGCGGGGTCGATAACGCGTCCGCCCTTGATAACCAGATCGTATTTCTTGCTTGCCATAGCTATCTCGCTTCCTCTTTTCTGCCGGACAGCAGGTACAGCACGGCCATCCGCACCGCCTGTCCGTTGGTGACCTGCTCGAGAATCACCGAATGACCGCTGTCGGCCACCTCGCTGGTTATCTCCACTCCCCGATTAATGGGACCGGGATGCATTATGGTGAAGTTCCGGTTGAGCAGTTTGAGCCGTTCTTTGTTGATGCCGAACAGGTTGGTGTACTCGCGCTGTGAAGGAAACAGACCGGATTGCTGCCGCTCCAGCTGAATCCGCATCACGTTGACAACATCGGCGCCCTCCAGGGCTTCGTCGATGTTGGTATAGATGTCGCAACCGAACTTTTCGACTTCGTACGGAAGCAGCGTCGACGGCCCGCACAGGGCCACCGAAGCGCCCATGGTCTTGAGGCCCCACACGTTGGAGCGGATGACCCGCGAGTGCTTCACATCGCCCACCAGCACCACCCGCAGCCCGTCGATCTTTCCATACTTCTTCCAGATGGTGTACATGTCCAGCAAAGCCTGGGTGGGGTGCTCGTGGGAGCCGTCGCCTGCGTTGACAATATTGGCATCCATACAAGTGGTCAGATACAGCGGGACCCCCGGCGAATTGTGCCGGACCACGACCATGTCGATCTTCATGGCCTCGATGTTCTGGACGGTATCCCGGAGCGACTCGCCCTTTTTCACCGAGGAAGTGGTCGTGGTGAAATTTATGGTGTCGGCCGACAGGCGTTTCTCGGCCAGTTCGAACGAGATTCGTGTGCGGGTCGACGGTTCATAGAAAAGGTTGAGGACGGTGATGCCCCGCAGAGTGGGAACCTTCTTGATGGTTCGATCGATCACTTCGCGAAAGGAGTCCGTGGTCTTCAGGATCAGCTCGATATCATCGCGGGGCACATTCTCCAGCCCCAGAAGATGTCTTGAATGCAGTCGGCTCATTTCTTGCCCCCCTTGTTATCCTTCCTTGCCCCCTCCCGCGCAGCGGCGGATGCCCGCGAAGGATTTCTGGCCTGCTCGATAAGCACCTCGTCGACCTTGTCTTTTTCCCTGATGTGCACCACCACCTGGTCGTCCTTGGCGGTGGGAATGTTGACGCCGACATAGTCGGCCTTGATCGGCAGCTCGCGGTGGCCGCGGTCGATCAGGACCGCCAGTTGTATCGTTCGGGGGCGGCCGAAATCGACGATCTGGTCCAGAGCCGCCCGCACCGTTCGGCCGGTGAAGAGGACGTCATCGACGAGAATAACATTGCGGTTAACCACGTCGAAAAGTATGTCCGTTCTCTCCACCACCGGCTGGTCGAGTTTGGAGTGCACATCGTCTCGATAAAGGCCGATGTCCATGTATCCCACGGGGACCTTGACGTTTTCCAGCCGTTCGACGATCTTGGCGATTCGGTCGGCCAGATGGGCGCCGCGGGTGATAATGCCGATGATCACCAGCGATCCGGCATCCGGGTTCTGCTCCAGAATCTCGTGGGCGATCCTGGTCAGGGCCCGGTCGATCTTTTTTTCGTTGAGGATAACGTCGCTTTTAGCGGACAAGAATCACCTCCTGATATATCAAAAAGAAAATAGTGTCACGCGGGCCGATATATGGTCTTGTCGGTTGGATTGGAAAACGGGACTTTTGCTGTGCCATCGCCATACCCTTAGCAGCCTCACGGGACCGCCTTAAAAGGTTCTGGGTCGTCCGGTCGAGCCAGTCGCGGCCGACCTTGCTGCCGATTATAACCCATTATCCCCGTCTGTCAAGGGATTGATTCAAAAAACCGCAAGATTATCATGAGTATTGCTGAAAGGAGTCGCCCGCCGGCGAGACTATCTTGCAATAGTCGGGGTTGGCGAAAAATTCGTCGGCCGTCATGACCAGGTTGCTCACGTCGGTCCGGAGCATTACGATGCTGTCAGCCAGCGCCCTGATAAGCTCACCGTCGTGCGAAATCACGGCAAGACCCGCCCCCAACCGGCGCAAGGTCCTGGCCAGAACGATGAAACGGCCGACTCCCTCGGGGTCGAGGCCACAGGTCGGTTCGTCGAAAATGACAAAATCGGGTGACATGGCCAGAACCGCCGCAAACGCCAGGCGCCGCTTCTCCCCCCCCGACAGCGTGAAAGGGTCCCGGCCGGCGAATTCCTTTGCGTCCAGCCCGACCATGGCGAGAAGTTCATGGATCTGCTCCTCGCTGAGTTTGCGACCGAAATTGCCGGGGCCGAAGGCCACCTCTTCCCGGCACGTGGGCAGAAAGAACTGCCGCTCCGGCTGCTGAAACACTCCCGACACGAGACCAAAGGCACGCTCTGAGTCGATGACCTGACCGTGCCGGCTGACGTAGCTCACCTCTCCCGCCGTCGGTTTCAACAACCCGCACAGTATGCTCCCCAGGGTGCTCTTGCCGGAGCCGGACAGGCCGACAATACCGACTGTTTGGCCGGCCCGCAATTCACAGCTGAGGTTGCGGAGGACAAAACCG
Source organism: Candidatus Zixiibacteriota bacterium (assembly GCA_020346225.1). Taxonomy (GTDB): domain Bacteria; phylum Zixibacteria; class MSB-5A5; order GN15; family FEB-12. The sequence goes on from CP070777.1 coordinate 827,794, forward strand.
TCCCCAGCGTACTGAAAGCCGACCTGTTTCGACTCGATGCCGTATATATGCGTCGCGTCGTTCCGGTCACTGTAGCTGGGGGCGAAGGGCATGGCCAGGGCCGCCTTCCCCCCGGCATCAAAAACCAGTCCCGTCCTGACGCAAAGCGGACGGTCGGCGAAAACGTCACGGGGACGACCGTCGGCGGCAATCTCACCCCGGTCGAAAACAAGAAGGCGGTCATACGACCGGGCCACGTCGGGATACTGCGTGATATGAATCTGCACCATCGACGGTTTTCGCGACCGGATATTGGCCAGTTCTCTTTTCAGGGCGGCCTTGCCCTCCTCATCGAGAAACGAATCCGGCTCGTCCAGAACGAGTATATCCGGCTCAAAGATCATAACCGAGGCCAGGGCCACGCGCTGCTTCTCCCCTCCCGAAAGCTCCATCGTCAGCCGATTGCGCAAATGGCCGATGCCGAATTTCTCCAGGCTCTGACCCACCAGCCGTTCCATATCGCTCTGGTCGTAGCCGAGATTCTCCAGCCCGAAAGCCAGCTCTTTCTCGACCGTCACGGCCACCATCTGGTTATCCGGATTCTGAAAAATCAGCGCCACCGGAACGGCCCTTCCCCCGGGCGAAGCTATCCTCACCTGCCCCTGCCTCAAATCAACAAGACCGGCCAGCAGCCTGGCGAAGGTGGATTTGCCGGAGCCGTTGGCGCCCATGACACAGACCGATTCGCCCGCCCTGATCGCAAGATTGATATTCGTCAGCGCCGGAGGGGCGTCGTCGCGGTAGCGGAAGGTGACGTTTTCCAGATGAATCACAGCAAGTCCCCGATAAAAAAGCCGATGCCCTGTAAATAAGGGCATCGGCCGGAAATTACAAGCGGAATCATCACTCGGGGTAAGCTACGTCGAGGGAGCGCGCCGCGGTGACCTCGTCGAGCCGCCTCACCGGCGTGTCATGCGGCGCCGAAGTCACCTTCTCCGGCGTCTCGGCGGCCTCACGCGCGATCTGCTTCATGACGGCGGCGAAGTAGTCAAGCGTTTCGCGGCTTTCCGTTTCGGTGGGCTCGATCATCATCGCTTCCGGAACGATCAGCGGAAAGTAGTTGGTGGGCGAATGAACACCGAAATCCAGCAGGCGCTTGGAAATGTCGAGAGTCTTGACACCCCGTGCCTTCTGACGATTGCCGGAGATTACGAACTCGTGCATACAGTGAACATCGTAGGGCAGCTCGTAATCTTCCTTCAGCAGTTGTTTCAGGTAGTTGGCGTTGAGCACGGCGTTCTCGCTCACCTTTCGCAGTCCCTCGCCGCCCAGGGTGCGAATATAGGCGTAGGCCCGCACGACGTTGGCAAAGTTGCCGTAGAACGAATGCAGGCGACCGACAGAATCGGGACGATCATAGTTGAAAAACAGCCTCCCGTCCCCGTCACACTCGAGCACCGGCAGCGGCAGGAACTTCTCCAGCTCGGCCGTCACGCC
>CP070777.1:829369-835483 GCA_020346225.1 Candidatus Zixiibacteriota bacterium
GACGGGTCCTGAGCGAGAGCCGGGCCGCGAGCAAACTGAGCGAAAGCGCCGCCAGTACCGCGGCGGGAGCGATCACAGGCAGAAAGAAACGATGCACTTTGAGAACATCGCCCCCGACGAGCACGATATAGACCGTGTAGAGTATTGTGAACAGCCAGATGGCGCGACCGGCGACGGACAACTTGCGGTAGAACAGAAGCGGCACCAGCAGAAAAACGCCGTAGAAACCGTAATGTGCCAGGAACCGCCCGGCGTAAGTCAGACCATCGATCAGCTTGTCGGTGCTGAGAGCGGTCTTGGCAAAGAACGGGTTCGGCAGAAGCGACCCGTAATAAAGAATCTTGAAGGCGGCCAGAGGCAGGAGCAAAACGGCCGCAATCAGAGCGCACCGGAGCGAGAATTTCGGTCGGCCGCGCCGTTCAATCGCTTCGATGATGACCAGCAGCCCGGCCACGAGGACGCCCTCGGGACGCAGCAGCACCGACAGGACGAGAGAAAAAATCAGCAGACGGTGGCCGGTCATATACAGGTAAAGTGACAGCGACGCGAAGAAGGCGAAGGCCGCCGTTTCCAGCCCGGCCGGGGACCAGTAGGCCAGAGACTGGTTCACACCCGCCAGGAGAACGGCCAGCCACAACAGGACGCTGTTGCGCTTGTCGCAGACCAGCCGCGCCAGCAGGAAAGTGACTACAATTACACCGGCGCCGAAGATAAAACCGGTAACCTTGGAAACCGTGATATAGCCCGCCTTGAACGCACCCCACAGAATAAGGTAGACGACCCAGCCGAAATTGGTGAAGCCCTCCACCCTCTCGCCTATGTTGTACACCAGACCGTCGCCGTTCAGATAATTGGCGACATAACGGTACGATATGTAGGCATCGTCCTGGGTGAAGTTGAGCTGATGGGACAGGTAAGCGTAAATCAACAACGCCGGCAGCAGCGGCAGCAAGGTTGTAACGGTTCTCTTCAAGACGATTCTGTGCTTAACGTTCAACGAGTTCGCGGAACAGGTCGGCAAACTTCCGGGCGGCGGTGTCCCACGAGAAATCCCGCTTCATGCCGGACTTCATGATTTTCGTCCAGAGGCGACGCTTACCGTACAGATTGACGGCGCGCTTAATCGCACCGAGGAGAGCCGCCGAAGTATATTCTTTGAAAACGAAGCCCGTCCCCTGTCCCGATTCCGGGTCGAAGTCGGTCACGGTGTCGGCCAGCCCTCCCACTTCCCTTACAATCGGCACCGTCCCGTACTTCAGCGAATACATTTGATTCAGGCCGCATGGCTCGAAGCGCGACGGCATGAGAAACATGTCGGCGGCGGCCTCGATCCGGTGAGCCAGGTTATCGTCGAAGGTCAGCCGCGCGCTGAGCTTGTCGGGATAGCGCTGCTCGAGCCGGGTGAAAAGGTCGTGGTATTTCCGTTCTCCGGTGCCTAGCACGACGACCTGCAGATTGAGCCCGAGAACCTCGTCGGCGATGTCCGCCAGGAGGTCGAACCCTTTCTGGTCGGCCAAACGCGAAATTATGCCGATCAGCGGCGTGCCCTCACGTGACGGCAGGTTGAGTTCCCTCAGCAGCTCGACCTTGTTCATGCGCTTGCCCGACAGGTTGGCCGGGTGAAAGCGGAAGGGAATCTTCTTGTCCCGCGTCGGCGACCAGACCGAATAATCGACACCGTTGAGGATGCCGACCAGGTCGGCGCTTCGCTCGCGCAGGACGCCCTCGAGACCGCAGCCGTGCTCCGCGGTCTGAATTTCCTGAGCGTATCGCGGCGACACGGCGGTAATTTTGTCGGCATAGACAATGCCCGCCTTGAGAAAATTGGTCTTGCCGAAGAATTCGAAAGGACTGGTGGGATAGAAGTGTTCCTCAACCAGCCCGAGCAGCCCGAAGCGCTCCTTGTCAAACGTTCCCTGGAAAGCCAGGTTGTGAATGGTCAGCACCGTCCTGACGCCGCCGAAAAACGGGTCATCCGGAAACAGGATCTTCAGGTAGGCCGGAATAAGGCCGGCCTGCCAGTCGTGCACGTGAATAACATCGGGTCTCCAGTCGAGTTGCCTGACGGTTTCGAGCACGCCCCGGTTGAAGAACACGAACCTCTCGTCGTTGTCTTTATAATCGGCGCTCCGCGCCTCATCATGGTACAGACCGTTGCGGGAAAAGAAATGGTCGTTTTTCAGAAAGTAATGCTCCAGCCTGAGGCGCCGGTCGGCCACGTATTCAACCGACAGGGTATGCTGACGACAGCCGACCTTGACGGCGCCCGACCATTGATACGGTTTGAGCTGCTGCCGCCCGGAGTCGAACTGGCTGTACCGCGGGATGAACACCTTGATATCGTGTTTCTGACGGGCCAGCGCCCGGGGAAGAGCGCCCACGACATCGGCCAGCCCGCCCGTCTTGACGAACGGCACGGCTTCCGAGGCAACTACGAGAATTCGCATAATCATCAATCCCTGTCGGCCGCTTCCGGGCCGACCTTTTCCGGTACGACGTGAACGTCGATCTTGCGAAGGAATTCGGCCGCCTGCTCCGGAGCGGTAGGGTTGATATAGAACCCGGAACCCCACTCAAAACCGGCTATTTTGGTGAGTTTGGGGATGATTTCGATATGCCAGTGGTAGAAATCCTGATAGTCTTTCGATACCGGGCGAGTGTGAACGATATAATTGAAGGGCGGGTCGTTCAGGGCCAGCTTCAGCCGCAGCAGCGTCTCCTTCAGGCAACCTGCCAGGGTCACGTATTCGGAGTCACTCATGTCGATATAGCTCGACTGGTGCGATTTGGGAATGAGCCAGGTCTCGAAAGGAAAGCGCGGCGCAAACGGCTGAACCACCAGGAAGGCGTCGCAATCGGCCACGATCCGCTCGCCGTCGGCAAGCTCCTGCCGGACAATGTCGCAGTAGATGCAGCGTTCCTTGTAGTCGTAATACGCCTTGGCGCCCTCGATCTCTTCCGCCACCCGTTTCGGGATAATGGGCATGGCGATCAACTGGCTGTGGGAGTGCTCCAGCGATGCCCCCGCCGCCTCACCGTGATTCTTGAAGAGCAAAATATACTTGAGGCGGCCGTCGCGCTCGAGGTCGATCATGCGTTCGCGATAGACCCAGAGAATGTCGCGCACCTCCTCGACGGACATATGCACCATATCCCTGGCGTGGTCGGCCGTTTCGATAATGACTTCATGAGCCCCGATTCCATGCATTTTGTCGTAAAGGCCCTTGGGCTCCCGGTTCAGGCCGCCTTCGACTATCAGGGCCGGGTACTTGTTGGGAATGACACGGAGTTTCCAGCCGGGCTGGTTGGGCTCGGTGCCGGGCGGGCGATAAGCGATTATTTCCGGAGGGGTGTTGTCTTCATGGCCGGGACAGAACGGACACATGGTGGCGCTGGTGCGCTTACCAACCGAACTGAAAGAAGAGGGACGACGGGCACGCTCGGTCGATATGATAACCCATCGACCTATAATCGGGTCTTTTCGAAGCTCGGGCATTCGGTCTCCCAGTGTCAGACGTCAATAATATCAATAAGACGGGGCGTTGTCAACTTCGCAGGCAACCGCCCGGTCAGGTGCCGGGGATATGAAAGTCGCTTACACCCTCGTCCTCTATTCTCCCGCTTGCTATGGCCGCCAGCAAATCGACCTCCGCGGCCGAAAGAGAATAGTCCCGTCGCCGGGCCACGGCCGAAGCCGCCTCGATGGCCTTGTTAACATCGTAGTCAACATAATCGCCGGTGCTGCCCCAGCGAAAACAGGGCACCTCCTTGTCGCTGACCAGCGAACCGCCGAAAATGTTACAGCAGACACCGATGTTGATGCCGGTGTTGAGAAGCATCCCGATACCAAACTTGGTATGATCACCTATAAATGAACCAACCTTTATGGACCCGGTGTCGATGGATTCACCGTTGACCGTGACCCGGATGTTGGAGTAATTGTTCTTCAGGTCGGAATTGGTCGTCATGGCCCCGAAATTGACCCATTCGCCGACATAGCTGTGACCGATAAAGCCGGCGTGGTATTTGTTGACGTAAGACTGAAAAACGCAGTGCTCGACCTCGCCCCCGATACGACAGGTGTGGCCTATAGAGGACGATGTCAGCTTACCGGCGACAACCACGCTGTTGGGACCTACATAAGTCGGGCCGTAAACGGCCGCAAAAGACTCCACGCGGGTATTGTCACCCAGGTACACCGGACCGGCCGAGGCGTCGACCACGGCACCGGGCATGACTTCGACACCGTTGCCGAGGAAAATATCGGACTGGTTGACCCAGCCGGCACCGTCGTGAACCTTCACGCCGGTCGACGGCGGCCACGTGTCCTGAAGCCACCTGAAGTCGGCCGCCACCTCTTTTTCGATGCCGCCCATGATTTCCCAGAGATATCCGTAAAGGGTGGCGCTGGTGTGGAACTCCGGAATGTTGCCTCCCTCGGCCTGGAGATGCTGCTGATACTCGGCCGGGGTGGCCACCCCGCCCAGCTTGCGGATACCCTCGTTCTTGAGGAGAATGCCGACGGTTTCCCCGCCGCTGGTAAACAACGTCGATATCCTGGCTTCCGCAATCAGTTTCGGCAGGTCTCCAAAGTCGCGGATACGCCCATTGAGCAGCAAGACATCCATCTCCCCTTTCTTGATGATATTGACCGGATAGTCCTTGTGGGTCGCCGCCAGAATCGATGCCAGCTGCTGACGACACGCCAGCGATACCGTGACATCGGGAAAGAACCGGTGGGTTCGGGCAAACAGCGGAACCATTCCGGCGCGAAGAGCAAAAACCGGGCGCATATATGTCAGCGGGAAGAAGTTCCGGTATTTCTTGTCCTCATACAGACAGATAGTCAATGCCATACTGAGGCTCCTTACCGTCAACAGGAACAACTATTGCCAGGCTGGCACCTGGCCGTACTCTTTAGCTCTCAAGTCAGTTTGCATAGATGACTGTTTTTGCGGCCCCTGGCAAGGATTTTTTCCGCCCGTCTTTCCGAGGCGAGTACGGGACCAAAAAATAAGAAAAAAGGACACGCGGTTGCATCCTTTTCGCTTATCTTGTATCTAACAGTATATGAAGCATAGCAACGAGACAACAACGCTGATTTTTGAAGTCACCGATCCGGCCCGGGATGAACTCGCCACGGTTCTCCAGTCCGGAACGGCAAAGAAAAAGAAGCTCATACTCTATTTCCGCGGCTACGGCTGAAGCGGTCCGGCTCTGGGTCTGGCTCTGGAGGAGTCAGTCGAAGGAATGGACGAGTTGACGTCCAACGGGATCTCCGCCTGGATCGAACCGCGACTCAAGCAGGTGCTTGAAGGACTCGGCCGGGTCACCATCGATTACCGTAAGGACCCTCAGGGACCGAGCGGCTTTTTGATCACGACCGGTGAGTGCGGTCCCGGATGCGGTTGCTGAGCGCTCCGACAGCGGGCTGTTAAAATCGGCCGGCAGGTCGATCAATTTTTTCGTCATTTCCAGCCTAATGACTTGACTTTTCCACACCGGTAAATTATATGCCGTTGTGAATTATTTCACCCACTTACCGGTAAGCTCGAACTCACGGTTGGTATTGTAATACATTAGAGGAGTTGAAGATGTCAAAGTTCGTGGACGCCATTATGGCCGACGTCAAGGCCAAGAATCCCGCCGAACCGGAGTTTCACCAGGCCGTTCAAGAGGTCGTCGAATCCCTTGAGCAGGTAATCGAAAAACATCCCGAGTACAAACAGGGCAGGATCCTGGAAAGGATTATTGAGCCGGAGCGCGTGATCATGTTTCGGGTTCCGTGGGTCAATGACCGGGGCGAAGTACAGGTCAACCGCGGTTTCCGGGTCGAGTTCAACAGCGCTATCGGGCCATATAAAGGCGGCCTCCGGTTTCATCCGAGCGTGAATCTGGGTATTCTCAAGTTTCTCGGTTTTGAGCAGGTTTTCAAAAACAGCCTCACGACGCTTCCCATGGGTGGCGGCAAGGGCGGTTCTGATTTTGACCCTAAGGGAAAGTCTGACAATGAGGTGATGAGGTTTTGTCAAAGTTTTATGAATGAGCTTTTTAGGCATATAGGGCCCAATACAGATGTACCTGCAGGAGACATAGGTGTAGGCGGCCGTGAAA
>CP070777.1:835583-857870 GCA_020346225.1 Candidatus Zixiibacteriota bacterium
AACCACAACCATATCCATGTCAGGTACTATGACTATCAACTGGCCGCAGGCCCCCGCCGCGAAATGAACATCGTGAGTACCCGCCCTGCCGCCCCACCACTGGTACCCGTAGTTGATGTCGGTCAAATGATCGGTATATCTCCATTCAGTAATGGATGTTGTGTGCGCCGTCAGCGATTCGGTTACCCAGTCAGCCGGAATAACCTGCGTACCTTTGTATACGCCGTCGTTTAGAAACACGAGTCCGAATTTGGCCATGTCTCTCGGACGGACACATAAACCGCCCCAGCCGACATAATATCCCCGCCCGTCCACCGGCCAGGATACCGGCCCGCATTCCAACGGGTCAAGAAGATGAGTCCGGAGCAAGGACTTAAGGTCGGTGCCGGAGGCCCTGGCCACAATCACTCCAATCATGTGTGACGTCAGATTGGAGTATGCGCGATCCGCTCCGGGGTCGAAAGACAGCGGAAACTCGACCAGCATCAGACTCAAGTCTTGGTAGAAGTTATCCAGCAAGAGACCCCAGTAATACTCATCCTCATACGGGTACCCGGCCCGCATCTGAAGCATCTGGCGAATAGTAATATCACCTTTCCTGGAGTCAGTGCCGGCCCAGTTAAGCTCGGGAAAGAAATCAACCATCTTCTGATCCAGGCCGGTGAGGTGACCTTCCCGCAGAGCCAACCCTGCCAGGGCCGAGGTCCAGCTTTTGGTCGCTGACGCCATGGTCGAGGCCAGGAACACCGATGCCCCGTTGAAATACCGCTCCGCCACCAGGTAACCGTTCTTGACTATCACAAGGCTGTAAAGGTGGTCCAATCGCATGGCTTCAAGGTAGGTACGATGTACATCTTCATACTCCAGACCCTGTTCATCAGGAGTCGAGACCGGCCAGTCGCTCAGGACAAGCGGGTCGTGTATGACGGGATTGACTTTGAATATCACCGAATATTCACTGAAGAGCCCGTCGGGGTCGGTCGCTCGAAACGTGAGCGTCTCCTGACCCGTCCAGCCATGAGGGACGGTTACAATAGCTGAACGAAGAGAGCTGATATAGACGGAGAGGTCGACATTGCCGCTGCAGGTCCATTCTATGTCAGCGTAAGTGTTATCGTAATCAATAACAAAACTGTCAAGCTCGATGGTCCCGAAACTAAAACTTTCGTAAATGATCTGGTTCGGAATATACTGCACTACCGGAGCGTCGTTAATTCCGGTGACCGTAAGTACCACCGGGTCGCTGACAGAATTACCCGACGGGTCCGTCGCCGTGAAAGCTACCGTATCACAACCATTCCACTCGAGCGAGGGGAGGTTTACGGTGGCCACCCGGGACTCGTCGATTGACACCGTCAACCAGCTGGAACCGGTAAATGTCCACGTGATTTCCGCATCGCTATCGTTCGGGTCATCCACATACTCATCGAGCGAGATTGGCGCGAATAACTCACCCTCGGTAACAGTCTGGTCGGGAATATTCGTCACCACTGGCGGTTGCGAGTTTAAAGAAGAATCTCCACAGCCGTGCAGGCCGGTACAGACGAAGATAATGCTTGCTGTCACTAAGGCGAAGAATACCAGCGAGGGCAGGCGGTCAGCGATAATTGTGAGCGTAAAGGCCGGCGTGTTTTTCACTGTTGTGTACTCCTTTGGCAAAAACCGCATCAGGATATAAAATACGGTTTCACCTGCCTGGTTGTTGCGGACTCCCGTACTTTCGTTACTGCTATCGGGAGCAGTCCCGGCCGTCAGGTCTCAACCGCCAGAGTGGTCAGTACCCGACAAAAGAATATGTGTAAGGTGGGTTCGAATCCCTCGAAGTTCGGTACAGGGACGGACCCCCCTTACTGCGATGAGATGAATTCGTCCACCATGTCCACAACGGATTTGTCCAAAAGCCGATGCTCTTCATCCCACTGAAATGCGAAATTATCGGCGGTTTTGACTACCACCATATTCAGGTCAGGTACCATTACAATGAGTTGGCCTCCGTTCCCCCACGCAAACTGGATGTGGTGCTTACCCGCCTCTCCAGTTCACCACGGGGATGGGATTTTTCGGGGAATGACGGAGATCTTGCGCCGGTACCGTGCTCTCCGGCAACCTCAACCGAATGTCATCCGCATAGAGTACGCCTGGAACCTCTGTAACCTGTTACAATGCAATAAAAAAGCTCCCCCTATTGGACGAAATTTGCAACTCGCTCCTTCAGCCGGAAATCGAGATTGCCGCTAAACAGTTGGCGGAATTGATGGTAGCGTAACACCTTGACAAAAGGTGGAATAATGGGTATACTTCAATAAATTGACATCTCGCGCCTGCTTCAACCGGGATTAGCAGCAGGTTCTCCTACGCCGAATACTTCCAAGCAATCTCATCAAGTTGTACCTGCACAGTTATTAGTACTTATCGCGGGAGGTTTAATTATGAAAAAGTCAATTACACTCGCGGCATTGTTGACGCTGTTTCTGGCGACCTCGGGAGAACCGGCGGACCCACTTTTCAGCGAGCCAAACAATTATGATGTGGGCGATGGCTCCGATGCGGTCTTTGCTGCTGATCTCAACGGCGACGGCGACGCTGATCTGGCTGTGGCCAACAGAAATAGCGACAATGTTTCTATCCTACTAAACAACGGCAACGGGACGTTTCTTTTGGCCGCCGTCAGTTACGCGGTCGGGAATAACCCCACTTCAGTCTTTGCCTCTGACTTTGACGGTGACGGCGACAATGACCTGGCCGTGGCCAATCAATTTTCCAGCGATGTCTCTATCCTGAAAAACAACGGTGACGGTACATTTGTCGACGCAGTCAATTACGCAGCCGGGGGATCAGTTGTCTCTATCTCTGCCTCTGACCTTGATGGGGACGGTGACACGGATCTGGCCGCAGCTAATTATTACTCCTTCAATGTCTCCATTCTGAAGAATAACGGCGACGGGATGTTCCCTTCCGTTCTGACTTATGCGGCTGGGAATGGTCCGTTTTCTGTCAGTTCATCTAATCTTGACGGTGACGACGACGTTGATCTGGCCGTGGCCAATGAATTTTCCGGCGATGTCTCCATCCTGAAAAACAACGGCGATGGAACCTTCATCGCCGCGGGCAACTACGCAATCGGGAACGTAGCTCTTGCTGTTTGTGCCTCTGACCTTGATGGGGATGGTGACGCAGACTTGGCCGTGACTGAAGGTTGGTTCAACAATGTTTCCATCCTGAGGAACGACGGTAATGGGACGTTTACCGCCTCCCTGAGTTACCCGGTTGGCAGTATTCCTCGTTCTGTTTGTGCCTCTGACCTTGATGGCGACGGGGATGCCGATCTGGTCGTGGCTAACAGGGGTTCCGACAACGTTTCTGTCCTATTAAACAACGGTGACGCAACATTTGCCGACGCTGAGCATTTCGTCGTCGGATATTCTCCTCTTTGTGTTCTTGCTTCAGATCTCGACGGCGACGGGGATGCTGATTTGGCGGTTGCCAATTTTGACTCGGATAACGTTTCAGTACTGTTTAACCTAACCATAGTGCCGTGCTGTGAGACGCCTGGCGATGTTAACGACGACGGCGCGGTGAACGCTCTGGACTTCCAGTCCCTGCGTGATTACTTACACAAGGATGGCGCAGAGGAGCCCCCTTGCTTTGAACAGGCCGATGTCAACGGTGATGGTGAGTTAAACGGTCAGGACATGTCATGCCTGGCGCGGGAACTGTTCTCGCCGAACAACGCCTGCGACTTTGTCGAGTGCCCATAGGCATGCGCGAACGATAGATAGAAAACCGAAGCTCCGGCCCGCGATGGCCGGAGCTCTTTCTATTTGCGCGTATGTCGTTGAACTAACATCAGTTGCTCCCCCTACTGGACGAAATATGCAACTCGCTGCTGGAGCCGGGTACGGAAATTCTGGCTAAGCAGTTGGGGGTGTTGGTGCTGGCGTAAGGGGTTGACAAATAGAGTAATCGTGGATATATTCAGGTAAATTAGCATCTCGCACCTGCATTAGATAGTGTTCGCAGCAGGTTCTTCCACGTCATTCATTACCGAGTCGTGTCATCGGATTGGTACCTGCGTAGTTGTTAATCTTATTTCTCGGAAGTAATCATGAAAGAATCAAGCGGCCTGGCAAGATTGGTGTCGCTGCTGGCAGCAGCGGCGCTGATGTTCGTTTATTGCGGGGATGACGCCACCGAGCCGGTTGACCCGCTGGCTGAGGCGGCTCTGTGCCTGTCGGAAGTCGACTGCGATCTGGGAGCCAATTGCGACACCGTATTAACGGTGACAATTTCGAATTGCGGAAATAGTGCCGTGCTTTCATGGACCGCGGAAACAGATGCCGCCTGGCTCGATTTGTCCGCTTCAAGCGGTCAGACGCCGGGCAACATATGTCTGATGGCTGACTCCAACTGCACGGGTTTGGCAAGGACGGCGATGGTGACGGTCACCGCGACTGAGCTGGCCGACGAATCGGTAACGATAACAGCCAAGCAATCAACGACGCCACCGGTGTTTTGCGTCTCTCTGTTGGAGTGGGAGCCATCTAAACTTGGCGAGGTTAGCCCGGAGATATCGGTGACCAACTGCGGCAACGATGTGTCGCTTGACTGGGAGGCTGCTGAGGATGAGGACTGGCTGACAATATCTACGACGAGCGGCAGCACGCCGGCAGGCTTCACCATTACAGCCAACATCAATGTAACCGGGGAGACCCGGACCGGCATGGTTTGGATAGCGGCTTCAGCGCTCGATGAACCCCCAAGGCTTATAATAGTCAACCAGCCCTCGGCGGTGGTAATCCACGAAACGATGGGGTATGCCACGGGAGTTTATGTGTCCGGCGATTTGGCCTATGTCTCGACTACGAATGGTGTTGAGGCAATCGATGTCTCCGATCCAACGGCTCCGGTTCTGGTCGATACGGAAAACGAGCGTAGCTCCTATTCAGATGTTTGTGTTTCTGGCGAGTATATCTATGCAGCAGATTTCGAATATTATCGTTTGGCGGTATTTGAAGCCTACGCGAACAACCCGTTGATAGATGTAAAGTCTGTCTTACTGGCCGGGCCTCCTCGGGGTCTATTTTGTTCCGGCGATTACGCATATGTGGCATGCGACGGCTGTGGTTTTTTCATTTTCGACATTTCCGATCTACCATCCAGCGTAACCGAGGTTGGTAGCTGTGCCGATCTGATTGTGCCTGAGGCCATATTTGTAGTCGGCAGTTACGCATATGTAACGGCCCTATCGCCTTCAACTTACGGTTTTAATGTGATTGACATATCTAATCCGGTTAACCCGGTCGTGATAGGAACCTGCAATACTCAGGGGTCCCCACGCGCGGTTCTTGTATCCGGTATTTACGCCTACATAGCGGACGGGGCAAGCGGTTTTCAGATAATCAATGTTAGTGATCCGCAAACGCCCACTCTGATGGGAAACTGTGATACCCCGGATCATGCCTGGTCGGTGTTCCTTGTGGGCGAGTATGCGTACGTGGCGGACGGTGACTCCGGTATTCAGGTGATCGACATTTCCGATCCATCCAACCCGACACTGGTGACGAGCCATGATACACCGGGGGAGGCCCGGGATATTTTTGTAGTGGATGGTTATGCCTATGTGGCGGATGGTTATAGTGGTTTGGTGATAGTGGAGCTGGAGTTGTGAGTCGCTTTCTGGGTGTCCATATTCTTCTGCATAACGGCGACGGGTATTTACTTGTACCGCCTCAAGACGGACGATTTTGTTGAATCAAGGAAGATGGTGCTGGTGAAGCAAGTGCTCCGGTGAGAAACTGAATTCAAATGAGAAAAGCTCCGGTCTATGACGGCCGGAGCTTTCTTGTTTTGCGCCAATGTTATCGGCCAAAAAATAAGTTGCTCCCCCGGCTGGACTCGAACCAGCGACCCGCTGATTAACAGTCAGCTGCTCTACCGACTGAGCTACAGGGGAGTATAAGCCGTTTCAGCAGGCTCTATATATATGTCTTTCGGCAATTAAGTCAATTACTTTCTCGGGCTGGCCACCCACTGACTAATCCCGCCATCGTCGCGACTCTACCGGCTGAGTCACAAGCGCGTGATAACTGTCAAGCACGCTATAAGTCACTTGTTCGCAGGCGTCGATAAGCACTTGCGACCCGCGCACAATGCTCCTCCCAATAGGAAAATTTTGCCGCTTTCCAAATGGCCCGCCATGCCTTAGATTTCAGGGCCGTCTTAACATTTCCGAGCCATGAGGTTACAAAACGTGAACAGACGGAACCACATTACGGTTCTTAGAGGCATGATTGTCATCGCCCTCATTCTACTTTTGGCTTCCGTGGCTTACGCTCAGGAAGACACCACCGAGGTGGTTACCTTTGTCGGCAAGAGTGTCGAGCGGCACCCCGATGGCGCCGTCGGCACGGTGTCGTTCCATGGACTTCTCCAGTACGGCCGTGTGAACAAAGGTGCCGGTGTCTCTGGGCCCCATATCCAGAAGTACGACTTTGGCCTCAACTGGGTGGTGGACCATAGAGTGAGCCTGAACGCCAGCTTCATGACTATCGACGAAGACACGCTCCGCTACGAATCAACTGTCGGGCTCAGGCTGTTTTCGCGCCATCCCTCGCGGGCGGACGGGGTGAAGAATCCCGACGGCCCTGCCTTTGGGCCGGTGCTAACGCTCGGCGTGGGTATCCGGCATCCCAGCCTGGCCGTGGAAACCTCCCGCATGCTGGCTGATCTCGGACTGGCCGTGCCGCTTTCCCGGTACCTGACGGTCTCTGCCGGGTATCGGTATTTTGAAGAAATCGAGGAGGTCGATGTGGCACAGGTTCTTGGGGGGGTGAATATCTACCTTTCCCGATATTCGGCGGATTCCGCCTACACCAATCCCGACGGTCCGGCCGGCCAACTGGCGGTCAGTTTGGCTGGCGGCGGCTCGAAAAACGGTTTCTTCGGTGACCTGACACTGCTGTTCCCCATTAACAACAATCTGACCTGGAAGTTGAATATCCGGGGGGAAAGGATCGAATCCCCCTATCGCCGTACCGCCTTCGGCGGCGTCGGTTTCTCCTTTTATCCTGCTAACTGACCACCGGTCAAAGTCTCCGGCCGGCCCACAATGGTGGCAACCATTGCCGGTATGCGCCGTATAAACAATTGAAATCAGATCATTTTTGCAGGTAACGGAGGACATCATGCGAGACTTTCTCAAGGTTTTTGCGGTCGTTGTGCTGGTTGTGGCTGTCATGGCCAGTTTTGGGGTCACCCGCTCGGAAAAATCATCCAAGTACGCCTGGCTGGGAATTCTGGGACAGACAGTTGACGAAGACATGGCCGACGCTTTTGACCTGGCCGTCGAACGGGGCGCCATTGTCAACGAGGTTTTGGATGATTCCCCGGCAGAGAAAGCCGGTCTCGAGGACGGTGATGTTATTATCGAATTCGCCGGAGTGAAGATAGGTGATTACGATGATCTTCTGGATGTGCTGGAAGACCACAAGCCCGGCGACCAGGTGACTGTGAAGATAGACCGCGACGGCGACCAGCTTGAAAAAGAGGTAATGCTGGAAGGGCGGCCGCGGGGCTACCGTTCGAAATGGTGGTACCCGTACGTGATACACGCACCCAGGACGCCAACCGTGCCGCGAGTGATGGCAATCCCTAGGTTGCCCAAGATACCCAAGATACCCAAGATCGACCAGATCTACATCCACGGCGGTGAAATGGGCGGTGCCTATCTCGGGGTCGTCCTGACCGATCTCGGCGAGCAGCTGGGCGAATATTTCGGAGTTGAGGGCGGCCGCGGCGCTCTGGTAATGGAGGTCGAAGAGGATTCACCGGCCGCGGAAGCCGGTTTGAAGGCGGGTGACGTGATTGTCAGGGTGGACGGCGCGAAGATCTATGACCGGGAAGACGTCCACAGGGAAATTATCGGTGATAAGGAGGAAGGCGACACTGTCGAGGTGGTCGTGATACGCGACCGTGCCGAGATGACGTTCAGCGTGGAGGTTGAGAACAGCGATTTCGACTGGTCGGACGATGCTTACATATACAAGGCACCGGATATCGACATTCGCATCCCGGACATCAAAGGCCTCCGTCACGGCGTATACCTTGACAATTTGCATGGGGATTTGGATCTCGAGGATCTCGAAGACCTGGTGGAGCTCGAGCAAGAGATGCAGGAACTCCGGCGGGAACTTAAGGAGATGCAGCTCGAAGATACCGAGGACTTGAGAGAAGAGCTCGAGGAACTCAGGGAAGATCTCGAGGATCTGGAGAAGAGACTCGATTGAGATAGAATACCGGAAGTTCTCTGTTACGTGTGAGAATACAGCTCCGCCTGGCGGAGCTGTTTTTATTTTTTCTTTCTTGCCCGCTCAGTTTGGGGGGGCTTATATTTACACCGTCATGACCACTATCACAGTCGAAAAGCTCCTCCAGAAACGCGGTCAGGAGTTGGAGTTAACGCTTCTCAACGGCAACGAGAAGGGACTGGGCAAGGTCATTCACAACGCCGAACTGCACCGTCCGGGACTGGCCCTCACCGGCTTTTATGAGCGGTTCGCCAACAAGCGCATCCAGATCCTCGGCGAAACCGAGATGGCCTATATCGGCCGGTTGTCGTCGGAGCGGTTGTGCGAGATTTGCGGTAAACTGTTCGAGTTTAACATCCCCACCATGATAATTTCAAAGGGGATAACACCGCCCTTCGAGCTGATAGAGGCGGCCGACAAGTTCGATACCGGGGTCTTCTCCAGTCGACTCAGTACCGCCGAGTTGACCAACCGTCTATCGGCCTACCTGGACCATGTTTTTGCGCCCACCATCAACGTTCACGGGACCCTGGTCGATGTGTACGGCGTTGGTCTTCTGTACACCGGCAAGTCCGGTATCGGTAAGTCCGAGGTTGCCCTTGACCTGGTGGAGCGGGGACACCGCCTGGTCGCCGATGACGTCGTCAAGATAACCAAGGTGGCTCCCGATGTCATAATCGGCACCGGTTCGGAACTGCTCGGACACCACATGGAAATACGCGGCGTGGGCATAATCGACATCGAGGAGCTGTTCGGTATCCGGGCCATCAGGCTTCAGAAACGCATCGAGGTCGAAGTCAATCTCACCCTGTGGTCGGAGACCGACGATTACGAACGGCTGGGCGTCGAGGACCGGCGCACCACGGTTCTGGGGGTCGGCATCCCCATTGTGCACGTGCCGATTTCTCCGGGCAAGAATATTACGGTCATTTCCGAAGTGATAGCCATGAACCATATGCTCAAGGTGTATGGTGAGAATTCCGCTCTGGAGTTCACCAAAAAGCTCTCTCAGACTCTGAGCCGGCAGTCGATGACCAAGGATTACCTGGAGTCTGACTACGAATAGCCTCTCCGCGAATCAATCCACGGGAAAAAGAATTTGGACAATTCGAGCTTTGTGGTTATACTTTAAGACTTTATATCCGATTATGATCCAGGGAACAACCCAACTCTTTCCTGGTACAACTGATATGACAATTGGAGGATAGTATTGATGACGAGTTACAGCCTACGTGGAGCCCTGATAGCTGGTTGCCTGGTCCTTCTGTTCGCGGGCGGATGTGGTAAGTCGGAAAATCCGACTGTGGCGACGGTCGGTGACTACGAAATCAAAGCCGCCGAAGTGGATGAATACCTGGCCCGGCTGCGCATGACCTTCCCCAGCAGCCAGGAAGAGTACAACAAGAGACGGGAATTGGTGGATTCGCTGATCATTACGCGACTCCTCATTCAGGGTGCCTACGAGATGGGAATCGACCAGTCACCGGAGGTGGCCCAGGCGCTGGCTGCCAACCAGCAGAAGTTCCTGATGTCCAGTCTCTACGAAAAGCACATCGCCGGCCGTCTCGAACCTACTGATGCCGAGGTTCAGGATTACTACAACCGTCTGGAGCATCGGGTCAGGGCATCGCATATTCTCGTGACCGATCTGGACACCGCCCGGGCTTTGTTCGAGCGGATCATGAACGGCGAGAATTTCGAGCAGCTCGCCTTCGATTATTCCATAGATCCCGATGCCAAGCGCAACAAGGGGGACCTGGGCTATTTCCTGTGGGGGGCGACCGTGGATGCTTTCCAGGAAACGGCCTTCAGTATGGAACCGGGCGAGGTTTCCCCGCCGGTCAAATCGCGCTTTGGCTATCATATCATCAAGGTGGTCGACAAGCAACCCAACGAAAGCCGTCAGGACTTTGCGACCATGGAACGGTCCATACGCAGCCAGATCACCATGCGCCGGTCGGCCACCCTGACTCAGGAATATTTCGACCTTTTGAAGACCAGGTACCCGGTGGTGATCGATACCTCGACCTGCGAATACCTGATGCACAAACGGGAAGTAATATATCCTCCGGTGGTGCTGGCGAATCTGCCCCGCAATGATTTCGACCTGGAAGCCCTGGACAGAAACGAAAAAGAGCTTATAATCGCCACCTGGGCGGGCAACCAGATGCCGGTATTCGAGTACCTGGATTTGCTGAAACGAAGGATTCCCGCCAGGTTTCGGCCTGACCTGGACCATTACGACTCTCTGGCCAGCATCGTTTTCGAGATGAAGAAAGAGGACATACTGATAAAGGAGGCTCTGGCCGAGGGATTGGACAACGAGGAGCATTATCTCCAGCAGGTGCGGGTGTTTAAGGAACTCAATATGGCCGACATCATGAAGAATGATTCGATAGCGACGCCTCCGCCGCCCGATGACGCTGCGCTGCGGGAGTATTACGAGCAGAACATTGCGGAATTCACCACTGGCGCCAAGATCCATATCCATGAGATCCTTTTGAGCGACGAATTGACGGCGCGCCAGCTGGTCAGAGAAATTAAGTCGCTCAATGATTTCAAGAAAAAGGCCACCGAGTTGACGGAACGTCCCGGTCGACGCGGCAAAGGCGGCGACATGGGCTATATCGAGAAGAAATGGTACCCGGATATTTTCGAGATAGCCGACAACACCGCCATCGGCCGCATCGGCGGACCGGTACTGACGGGCGGCAAGTACTCCATTTTTTACGTCGTGGACAGGATCGAACCGGAGATCAAGGACTTCCTCAGCGTCAAGCGCAACATCGCGGATAAGGTGACGCGGCAGCGAAAGGAGGATGCCATTCACACCTGGGTCGACGAGCGCATGAAAGTCACCGAAATCGAGATCGATGAAAAGGCGCTGTGGGATACCATCGACGAGGAGAAGTACGTGGTGGTCGCAGTCGATACGACCGGAGCGTAAAAGGACAAAAGCAACATGGACGTGAGGAAAATGCTGGCCGTTGCGGCCGCGGCGGTGCTGGCGAGCGTCCCGGCGACCGCGGAACGTGATGTTGCCGACAAAATCGTGGCCGTGGTCGGGGACCAGGTCATCGTCGCCTCCGAACTGGCCAACCAGATTCAGTTGCTGGCGCTGCAGTCGCGTGCCCAGCTCAAGACCGAGGAAGAGATAAAGCGGTTCCAGCAGAACGTTCTCGATGAAATGGTTTCCGACCGCCTCTTCCTGCTCGCGGCCAGAGAAGATACGAGTATTTCGGTCCGGGAGGAGGAAATTGAAGCCGCTCTGGATGAACAGGTCACCCGGGTTGCGGGCAACTATGGCAGTTACGACGAATTCCTCGACGCTTTGGCCGCCGAGGCATTGACGGTCCGTGAGTTGAAAAAAAGGTGGCGCCCCGAGATTGAAAACCAGCTTCTAAAACAGCGGTACATCCAGAAGAAGCTCTATTCGGTCAGCGTTTCGCGGCGCGAGGTGACCGAATTCTATGAAAAGTTCAGGGATTCGATCCCGACCCAGCCGGAGGCCGTTAAGCTGGCCCACATCCTGCTCACCATCCAGCCCTCGCCCCGGGTCGAGGATTCGGTGCGGCAATATGTGGAGGCTCTCCGTCAGCGTATCGTGGATGGAGCCGATTTTGCAGTGATTTCTTCCGAATACTCGACCGATGGCGCCGGCGTCAACGGAGGCGATTTGGGGTATCTGTCGCGCGATGACGTGGTGCCGGAGTTCGCACGGGCGGCCTTCAATCTCTCCGTCGGCGATATATCCGGCGTTATCAGAACCCAGTTCGGATATCACGTGATCAAGTGCGAAGGCAAGCGCGAGGACCGCCTCAAACTCCGTCACCTGCTGGTGTCGGTGCCGCCCCTGGCCGAGGATACGGCCAGAACGCTGTTGCTGGTCGATTCACTTAAACGCGTGGCCTCAAGCGGCGAGGAGGATTTCGCCCAGCTGGCCAAGGCGTTCTCCAGTGACGACAACACCCGGGCCCACGGCGGTGAGCTGGGCTGGTTCGCCGTCGAGCAGATGCCGGTCGAGTTTGCCGACGCCGTGAGGAACTGGACGGCCGTCGGTGAGCTCAAGGGACCGGTGACTTCCAATTTCGGGTTTCACATCCTCAAGCTTCTCGACTACCAGGCGCAAAAGCAGTACACGCTCGAAGATGATTATGACCGCATCAAGGAGTTGGCCCGCCAGGACAAGACCGGGCGCCTTGTCGATGAATGGATAGAAGAACTGAAGAAGGAGACCTTCATTAGCTACCGGTTGGAATAGGCTATGCGGCTGGATGACTACCTCTCCACTGTCGGCATCGTCAAGCGCCGTACCCTGGCCAAACAGCTCGCTCAAAACGGCATGGTCGGCGTCAACGGCCGTACCGTGAAAGCCTCCTATCAGGTAAAAGTCAGAGACATCATCCACATCAGGGGAACCCGGTCCATCACCACCGAGGTTCTCGACATTCCCTCCGGCTCCGTCCCCAAGTCCGAGCGGGATAAATACTTCAGACAAATCGAGCATATCTGAAAGTCGGCCGCCCGCTCTTTGTCCTGTTGGTCGACCGCCCCCATTCCATGAAAAAGCCATCGAACTTATCCTGTTTGCGTCCTGTTATATGAGTAAAATAACGAGGAGATTTCTGCTGAGATGAAACGAAAATCGACCAACTCCAGGCCGTCCACCCTGGGCGAGTTGAAACGATCCGGCTGGAAAAGCCGCACCGTGAGAGAAGAGCTCCGCCAAAATCTGTTGAAAAGGATCGGAAATTCGGAGCCGACCTTTCCGGGAATAGTCGGTTACGAGCGGACCGTAATACCGCAGATACAAAACGCCATCCTGTCAAAGCACAATTTCATACTTCTGGGACTGCGAGGTCAGGCCAAGAGTCGGATCCTTCGTCAGCTCGCCACTCTTCTGGACGAGTACGTTCCGGTTATCCCCGGTACCCAGCTGAATGAAGATCCACTGGCGCCGCTTTCGCCCCAGGGACGCCGGCTGGTGGCGGAGATGGGTGACAGCCTGCCGATAGAATGGCTGAGCCGCGAGCAGCGGTACCACGAGAAGCTGGCCACACCCGACGTATCGATTGCCGATTTGATAGGTGATATCGACCCGATCAAGGCGGCCCGGGAAAAGCTGGACATATCCAACGAGGAAGTAATCCATTGGGGTATCATTCCGCGAACCAACCGGGGCATCTTCGCCATCAACGAACTGCCCGACCTTCAGCCCCGCATCCAGGTGGGTCTTTTGAACATACTTGAAGAGAACGACATCCAGGTCCGCGGCTTTCCGCTTCGCGTACCGCTCGACATGCTTCTGGTCTTCACGGCCAACCCGGAAGATTACACCAACCGCGGCAATATCATCACGCCGCTCAAGGACCGGATCGATTCACAGATAATGACCCATTACCCGCGCACCGTCAACGAGGCCAAGACGATTACCGCCAGTGAGATGTCCCGCGATAACGCCGATATCGACATACCCGAGTTTCTGTGGGATATTCTGGAAGAGGTTTCGTTTGAGGCCCGCCGCAGCGAATATGTCGATCAGTCTTCGGGTGTCTCGGCCCGGGTTTCCATCTCGGCCTTCGAGAATCTGCTCTCGAATGTAGAGCGACGCCTGGCGCGAAACAACGATGGCGACAATTATCCCCGTATGTGCGATCTCTACTCGATCGTGCCCTCGGTAAGCGGCAAGATCGAACTGGTTTACGAGGGCGAGCAGGAAGGACCGGTGGTGGTGGCCCACAACCTGGTCGGGCAGGCCATCAACAAAGAGTTTCTCCGCCGGTTCCCCAAACCCGAAAAAGGACAGGCCGATCCCGATGCCGCCCCGGCCGAAAATCCCTACGAGGCGGTCGTGGATTATTTCTCTTCAGGAAGAAAACTCGAGATATCCGATGAAATGGACTTCGCCACTTATCGCCGGCGGTTGACCGATGTGCCCGGCCTGGAGGATATCGTCCGGAGTTATTTCAACACCAGGGATAAGCGGGAACTGCTTTTGCGAATGGAGTTCGTCCTGGAAGGCCTGCACCAGAACAATATCATCGCCCGCGAAACTGAAGATGCGACGTTTACCTACGGGGATATCTTCTCCGATATGCTGAGGGGTATGGGAGGCAACCGTTGAGGTTCGTCTACTCCGAATGGGACGATGAGCTTTACCGCCGGCTCAAAAACCTGGCGGACCTGATGGCCATTTTCAATTATCTGCTCATTCGCCTCAACGGCGATGTCGAAGAAACCCTCAAGTTGATGCGGCGTCTCCAGCAGCAGGGGTATATCGACTCGAAATATGACCTGGACGAGTTCGAGAAGAAGCTGAAGGAATCCCGCCTCGTCAGGCCGTCACAGGGCGGTCTCAAGCTGGCCCCCAAAGGCGAGCGCCGGCTCCGGCAGGACGCCTTCGAGCAGATCTTCCAAAAGATGAAAGCCGGTGGTAAGGGTCAGCACGCGCTTCCCTACGAGGGCGGCAGTTCGGAAGAACCACTGCCCGAAAAAAGGGAGTTCGGTTTCGGCGACAGCTACCGGTCCATTGACTACAACAGTTCGCTTTTTAACACTATCAAGCGCTCCGGCGGCTTTGATCTGAGCATGTCAGAGAAAGACCTGGAGGTTTTCGAGTCGGAGTGGTCGACCTCGTGCGCCACCGTGCTCATGATAGATATCTCGCACTCGATGATCCTCTACGGTGAGGACCGCATAACGCCCGCCAAACAGGTGGCCATGGCCTTCACCGAGCTGGTTCTCACCAAATATCCGCGCGACTCGCTGTCGATTGTGTTGTTCGGCGACACGGCCCGGCAGGTCAGCATCCGTGACCTCCCCTATATCGCCGTGGGACCGTATCACACCAATACCCAGGCCGGCCTGCGTATGGCGCGCCAGATACTGCTCTCGCGCAAGCACGTGAACCGTCAGATATTTATGATTACCGACGGTAAACCTTCGATGATCACCCGGCCCGGCGGTCAGCTTTATCGCAACCCGATGGGGCTTGACCCCATGATAGTGAATCGCACCCTGGATGAAGCCGTCATCTGCCGCAAGAAGAAAATTCCCATCACGACCTTTATGGTAACGGATGACCCGTATCTTCAGAAATTCGTGCAGCGCCTCACGGAACTCAACAACGGCCGGGCCTATTTTTCGTCAGCCGACAACTTGGGCAGTTACGTCATCTGGGATTTCGTATCCAACCGCCGCCGGCGTCAGCAGTGAACTTGTGATCAATTTCCACAAAAAAGTCATTGCGCTAATGCATTGAACTTCTTAAGGTGAATTCAACGCGCAAGTTGTAAAGTAGCGAGTGAAAACAACGCGAGCGAGCATACTATGAGCAAAGAAATAAAAATGCCGACGATGCCCAAGCTCAACTGGAAGAAGGCCACCTGCGAAGTGTGCGGGGACAAGTTCGACTATTCGACCAAACGGCCGCCGCACACGTGCCGCAAAGGGGAGTGCAAGTACAAGTACGAGTACAAGATTGACCCTCAGTCGTGGGCCAGCCACCAGCCCGAGCTCTTTGACGACGCCCGAAAATAAGCCCGGTCTGCCGGACTGATGAGCAAGGTAAACTCTGCGGGTGCACCGTTGCCTTGTCCGGTACCTCACGGGACTGCGATGGGTCCCTGTCGATCAGACTCTTCCCTTAACGCATCGAGAAAGGTGCTGCTAATACAAGAAAGCGGGATCGACTATCCAATAGCCGGGACTTTTCGCTTCTGCTTCCGAATCTGAAAAAGCGCTCCCGGTATCACGCTCGCCGGACAAGAGCCGGACTTGTGCTTTTCAGTTCCTTCTGAATACTGCGCCGTATGGCCGGAAGTAGTTGCATGGTAAGAGACAGAATCGCAACAACACCTGCGTTCGGACGTATAGACACATGAATTCCTGAAAAGGAGCGATCTGAAAGTGAGTTCCAACCTTGTGTGCGTTGCGGTGGTCATATCCTTCGCATCGACGTCTCTCGGAGAAGCTCAGCAGATTGATCCCTCCATTCTCAGTGGCCCTTATCTCGGTCAAGAACCGCCCGATCTCATTCCTCAGGTTTTTGCGCCCGGATTTGTCAGCACCGGAGCAGTCGAGTTCGGTTGCACTTTTTCACCCGATGGGGAAGAATTCTACTTCGGGAGGATTTTCAGAAATCCATCTCGCAAGGTGATATTGGTTTCATACCGAGTTGATTCGGTCTGGACCACACCTGGTATTGCACCCTTCTCAGGTGCCTTTGATGACGAGTTGCCCAGAATAGTACCCGACGGACAGCTTCTATTCTTCACTTCAAACCGTCCCCTGCCTGAAATGACCGATCAGACGTCGCCGAGACTTAGCTTCACTGTGTGGGTTTGCCGGAAAGAGCCTGACGGGTGGGGCGAACCCAGCCCGCTCGCACCAAACCTTAAAGGCATGATTACTGTATCGGCAACCAGGAATAATGTTCTCTACACCAAACTTAGAAACGGTCCGGCTCGACTGTTTCCCGAGAGTCCGGGATGGTCTTCCCCTGAGAATTTCACCATCGCCAAAGGAGTCGACGCCGGTAATATCTATGTGTCACCTGAAGACGACTTTCTCTTGTTCGGCTGTGACTTGCCCGGCTTCGGTATGGGTGATCTGTGGGTATCTTTCCACGGAGACGGTGATGGATGGTCCGAACCGGTCAACCTTGGCCCGGACATCAACACGGTGAATATCGACGCTGCCCCGAACTTGTCACCGGGCGGTGACTACCTTTTTTACACATCAAACGGTGACATCAAGTGGGTCAGCTCTGCTGTTATCGAGCAAAAGCGGCCCCGGAAACCACAATGAGGCTTATCCTCACGGCAATGGCGACTCAATCATGGCGGGGTAGACTATCCAGTAGCAGGAACCTTTCAGCTCTGTTTCTGCTTGTGACCCGCCGTGGCACGAGGTTGAACCATATGCTTGCCCAAGCCCAAAAACTAACGCCGTATTGTATCCAGATTTTGACCGTTCTTTGATTCTGGTTAAGCTTGATACAAAGCTGCACTGCTCCATTCTGAACAAGCCTTCTCTCCACCCGGGTGGATTCTTTATCACCGGCTCAGTTCTTAATAGCGGTTATCATGCCCATTCCTTGCCCCAGGGCGCGGTACTTAACCGTAGTGAAGCCCGCCGACTTTATTGACTCGATCTTCTCAGTTTTCGTCTGGTGCTCCGGCCTTACTCCGAAGTAGTTGTTCAGAAATCCGGAGGGCGAAGGGGTTTGTGACTTTCCTGACGGGCGACAGCTCCGCACTAACATGCCCCCTGTCGGAAGACTCTCAAACGCCATTTTCATGACTCGGGTGTCAATATGCCCGATCTCCCAGAACATGATGACATCATAACCACCGGGTATGGTTTCATTCATGTCTCCCGTCAGTGTCCTGATCCGGTTCGACAAATGCTCTTGATGAATAATCTCCTTGGCCGCTTTGCAGACGTATTCGAAGTCAAGGACACATGCTTTCAGTTGAGGATTGGCACGCGCCAGGGCAATCGACATGACACCGGAGCCGCCGCCGACATCCAGCAGGCTGCGGTAGTTGGTAAGATCGAGGTGATCGGCCAGGGTCTCGGCGTCCGCTTTGTTGTCATCGTAAAGAGCATAGGCAAATCCTGCCGCCCATTCCGGATCTTGTTGCGTGAGCTCGTAGTCGCGCTTCCGGTTCTTGCCAAGGATCTCCCTCCAATCCCTGCCGCTCGACAGCGCTTCATCAACAACTGTAAGCGCCTCGAAGTCTTTGGCGCACTCGGCCGACCAGAAGCGTGTCCATTCAATCGAGCGCTCCTGAATGAAGTACCGGTTGGCCAGGACAGAGTTGCTGTAAAGATTGTCTGTCTTCCTCAATAACCCGAGAAAGACAAGGTAGTCAAGAAATGACTCACAGTGCCTTTCGTGAAGCCCGACGCGTTTGCCTACTGCACTGGCGGACAGCGGCCTTTTCTGGAGGTTACGGAATATCATTAGACGCTCTGCAGCCACGACACACCGCGATGCTTTAAAGACTGTCTCCAGGTCCAGTGATGCCAGTACTCGCTTTGGCAGTTTGTTCAGCGGCAGTTCTTTCATACGTTTGTGCTCCTTTGTATCATCTCTTTCATGGTAGGGTGACTTACCTTCCGCATGGGTCTCTCGGATAATGGAATATACTATTCGCGTTTACGCTGGCACACAGAAAAAGCCCGCTCTCCGCGGGCTTTCAAAGCCAGATGCGGCGTTGACGAGACTCGGGACCCGATACCCCACCCTGTTGCCGCGATATTGCCGGTTCAGTTCCCGCAGGTCGAACCCCCCGCCCGACAGGGTCCCCGCGAAACGGCGGGGTTTCGACAATTGCCCCCAGGAGTAGAAAGCGCGAAACTCATCGCCCACCGGTTCGTAATCCTACTGACAGTCTGGAAACGCGAGGAGCGTCTCTATGGACCTTAAATACAAGTACAAAACGACATCGGTGGAGCATTTGAAGGAATTGCATAGTTACATAAATGAATTGGATCGTCAGGGAAAGTTGAGTGATAACGAACGTTTTAGACGCTATGTAAGCTCGGATAGATTTACCCTCCCTGAGAATTTCCCGGATGCCAGATTCATCGTTGTCTTGGCCCATTTCACTCCTCTGATGCTGGTGAATTTTCTGCTGAACAACACCGAACACGAGATCATGCTGCCGCCTGAATGCTATTACAGCCAAATGACAGATCACGATTGGGCTAAATTGATAGAAGAAGAAATCATAAAGCAACCGGGATACAGAATCGATGCCTGGGAGCCGATTCCTTTGAAATTACTCGCGGTCCGAAGCGGCCTGGGGAGATATGGTAGGAATAACATCTGTTACGTGGATGAAATGGGCAGTTTTATCAGCTTGCACGGATTCTTGACGGATTTTGAGTTTGCGGAAGATAATTGGCAAGAAGTAAAAATGATGGGTAATTGCGAATCTTGTCAAATCTGCATGTTTGAATGCCCCTGTGACTGCATCCGTGAAGAGAATTTCGTGGTTGACGCGCTCAAATGCATCACCTGGTATAACGAAAGGAATGGTGAATTCCCGGGGTGGATGGACCCCGGTATCCACAACGCCTTATTGGGTTGCATGAAATGCCAGATGTCTTGCCCGGCCAATGAGCAGGCCCTGGAATTCACTGGAAGATTTGAAGATATTCCGCAAGAAGACACGATTAATATTCTGAATGGTACCATAGATGAGGCCGCCCTGGAATCTGTAAGCAGGATATTTGGACCGTTTACCGGGGCAGAAATAAAAGACTTCACGCCCATTCTGCAAAGAAATCTTAGCGTTCTGATAGACCCGGTAGCCCCGTAACCAACCCCGCCACAGGCGGGGCTGTGGCGTCTTACCAAACCAGCTGGTGCCCCACCGTCATGTTTTGAGCTTCGAAGGATTGCGGTCCGATGAGACTCTTCTCTTGATGCAGGGCCATTCAATCATCGGGTTTCTCACGATTGTATTCGTCTGGAATCGGAACCCGACCTGCGGGGGCTATTCCCTCTTTGATTTTCTTCTTGACAAAAGAGGAGTGGCTCGTCAGCTTTAGACTATATAAACTGGTCCTCAGTCCCCGATATGATTTGACGGTTTTGGGAGGGCGGATTTCAACCTCAATCTCTTTCATTGGCATAAGATACATTTCGCGGCTTCTGTATTCTCCCTCGGATCCGTCACCATTATCGGGTGCTCACATTCGTGATAATGTATTTGTTGGTGGTGTCGAAGACCGGCACCGATAAATAATTCGATGCCCGAGCGGAGAATAAACCGCAAGGGTTCCATGTTCAATCAAACGGGGGAAAACGGTATGAAACTGTCTGCAAAATCATTTCCAGGGGCTCGGAAAGTAAATTACAGAGCCTTCAGGAAAAGCTTGTGTTCTGGCGACATTCTTCTGTGTTCCGGGTCGGCCTGGTTTTCAAAGCTGATCCAAAGGGCTACAAGCAGTGTATGGAGTCACGTCGGCTTCGTCATGAAAGTCGACGCCATCGACCGCGTTATGGTTCTTGAGAGCGTCGAACCGTTGGGAGTGAGAACGGTGCCCCTGAGCAAGTATCTTAGAAACTATGACAGCAAGGGGCATCCCTATCCGGGCGGTGTGGTGATAGTACGTCACGACGACTTTGCACGCAAAGCCAGTGATAAGAAAATGGCCGAGTTCGGACAGTTTGCAGTGGATCTCTTTGGCTACCCTTACGACAAGAAGGAAATCGCGAAAATCGCCGCTCGAATCGCAAGCACGTACCTTCCCTTTTCATCCGGGGAGAAAAAAAAACTCGAACGGGACCGCGAGTACATCTGCTCCGAATACGTCTGGGAGTGCTATAACAGCCTCGGGATCAGGGTGAGACATGACCCGAAAGGCTTTATATCCCCGGCCGATTTCGCCAAAGATCCGAAGATCAAGCTGCAGGCAGTCCTGAAAAGTAATCTAAAGCGGCTCTGATTATTCCGGTCACCGTGTCGGTGACCCCAACCGCCTCTTGGCTCAGTAGGGCGGGCCCGTCCCTGTCCCGAGCTTCGAGGGATTCGAACCCGCCATTGATCTGGGGAACGCTGAGACTTCGCAGCCCCGGTACCCCGCCCTTAGCGTGGGGTATTGCCGGTTTATGGCTCGTCGACCACTAACGGATTCTCCGGGTCGGCCGCCCATTCCTGGAGCGAACCCATATATACGGCGACATCCTCAAAACCGAGTCGGACCATGATGAAAGCATTGGATGACGCCGCGATACCTCCACCACAGTACGTAATGAAACGGGCTTTGCGATCGCCGGTGAACAGGGCGGCAAGTGTATCCTGTGATCGGAAACGGCCTGATTCTTCATTGAGTGCCATAACGGAGATGTTGCGGGCAGTGGGGATATGTCCGGGGCGGCCGTACATGACCATCTCCCCCCGGTAGTGTTGTTCGGGCATTGCGTCGATGAGGGAAACCGCATCGTCACTGATGGCTGCGAATACCTCATCTCGGTCAGCGACCAGCGCCGGTCGGAGATGAGGCGTCAGCTTTCTGGTTTGACGGTCGGGCATCTCGGTTGACAGCTCTCGTTCCTCGGCGGTCCAGGCCTTGAATCCGCCGTCAAGCAATGCGGCCCGGTCGAAGCCGACCCATCGCAGCATCCACCAGACTCGGGCGGCCCAGACGGAGTTGAGCGCGTCATATAGCACGACTCTGGAATCGTCGCCAACGCCCAGCTTACCCATGGCGGCACAGAACTGCTCCGGTGTTGGCAGAGCGAACCCGAGCGGGCTGTCGACATCGCAAAGATCGCTCGTGAGATCGGCAAACCCGGCCGATGGGATGTGACCCTCCTCGTACTGGGCACGGCCACTCACCGCTCGCATGCCGCCACCTGAGTCCGGCTCCATTAACACAGAGCAGTCGAGCACTACCAGATCTGGATCATTGAGGTGTTGACTCAGCCACTCCGTTGACACGAGCGTTTCCATCGTGTCACTGGCGACGGAACCGGGCTGTGATTTTTCCGCCTGACAGGACACAAGAAATGTCAAGGCTACCATCAGAATAAAGAGTCTCATTGAGCGTCTGCGATACAGCATTACAACCTCCAGTCAAATAGTTTGTGATACGAGCCGCGCAACCGCGCACCCTGTCGGCTATTAAGTTGTGCCGCCGTCTGCCTGTCAAGAAGTTTCGTCAATCCCGGTAGGTCGAAATCCCTTGCCCGACAGGGTCCCCGCAAAGCGGCGAGATTTCGACCATTGAGTTGAATAGTCCTGTATGAAATGAGCCTCTGTAGGGAGGGTCCGTCCCTGTCCGCCGAAGGAGGATTCGAACCCGCCACGCAGCACTTTGGCCAGGGCGACCCACCTTTCCGGTGGGTTTCTATCACGGGCTTCTAAACTCTACAGCGGCCCTTGATTGACAAGTTTCACAACTGGCTGTTGTCACTCACAATCATCCGCTCATGACCCGATTTGCCTCAATCTTGGATCGG
>CP070777.1:857970-866595 GCA_020346225.1 Candidatus Zixiibacteriota bacterium
ACCACAATCAGAGTGGTCACTGTTGTGTCGGCAGTGGCGTGGATCGGCTGGGGCTTCGTCGAAGATGCGGTTTACGGGACGCAGATACGCTGGTTTCACGAACTGCGCTACGGCGAAGACAAGAAACGGCGAATAATCCTTCCCTATAATATACTGCTGGGTTTCTTTCTGGCCGAGGTGCTGATCGGGGTGGTGTACTTCGTGGCCTGGCTGTTCAGCCAATAAAAAAGGGTGGCCGAAAAATCGACCACACCATAGAGGGTGTACCCACGAAAAGAAGCGCTTAACCTTTCTTTTCGGGAATGATGACCTTGTCGATAACGTGAATGACGCCGTTGGTGCATTCGATGTCGGTGGTCATGACCCTGGCGTCGTTGACCATCACACCTTTGTCATCAGTCACGATCTTGACTTCCTGACCATTGAGCGTTTTGGCCTTGTCGAGCTTGACGACCTCGGTTGAGGAAACCTTGCCGTTGACGACATGGTAGGTCAGAATCGAGGCGAGCTTTTCCTTGTCTTTGAGAAGCTCGTCGAGAGTGCCCTTGGGCAGAGCCTTGAAGGCCTTGTCGGTGGGGGCGAAAACGGTCAGGGGACCGTCGCCGGTCAGGGCGCCCTGAAGCCCGGCTACCTCGACCGCCTTGAGCAGGATGGTGAACTCACCGGCTTTGGTGGCGGTTTCGACGATGTTGAGCTTCTTCATTTCTTTCATTTCGGCGCTGGTTTTCTCGACCTTGGAGTGGTCGTCGCCGACACCGCATGATCCGCAGTGGGCCTGGGCCGAAGTGGCGGCCAGGGCGAGAATCGCGAGAGCTACAAGAATCTGTTTCACAGATGTCTCCTTTTGGGTTGCTTGTCTGTCAATTCCTTGTGGAATTCTACTAAGGTATAACACAAAAGTATACCAAAAGGGTTCACTTTTCTTCAAAAAGACTAATCTGTTGAGCACTAAGGGGATATAGGCTGATCGGCGGGCCGGGGTCAGGTTTTCGGGGGGCGGTAGGCGCCGTAGACGATGTAGAAGTCGTCGATGCCGGTAATATCGCCCCAGGGGCTGTTGAAATAGCCGCTCTCGCCCCACTGGTCGCCCCAGGAGTTGCGGCAGATCCAGTAGCCGCCGGAGGGGACAGCGGGGTCATCTTTCCATCCGACAATTACCACCCAATGGCCACCCATGGACCGGGATTCGCCGTCGTAGCTGTAGAGGCCCTCGCGGTAACGGTCGAGGTCCTCGTAAAGGACCATGTTGGTGGCGACCGGGCCGTATTTGCGGATGGTCTGTTTGATGGTTCGGATTCTGTCTTCAAGCGACATTTTATCAATATTGGTGGAGAGGACCTCGGTGATGAAGTAATCGCCGGGGATGTCTTCCGGGCAGTCGGTGTCGCGGTTGAGGTAGGGGAAATCGGCTTCGAGGACAATGCCGTGGTCGCGGATGTATTCGAGGGCGCCCAGGCTGGAGCAGCCGGTGTTGCATCCGCATCCCGGCACGCAGCTTACGACCTGCTGTTCGGAGAGGTCGAGTTCGGCGCCGGTTTCTTTCTTGATGAGGGCTTCAAAGAGGGCGACGGCGGCGAATTCGCCGCAGGAGCCGCACTCGAGCTGGTGCTTAACGGGAGTGAAAATGTTGTGCTCACGCCAGTCGAAGCCGGATGACGAGCCGGCCCGGTGCTCGGGTTCGTCGAGCGGCGGCACGAGGATCGCGAGGGCGACCAGGGCAGTTGCTATCGTTATCATAGATGACCTCCGGCTTGCTTACGCGGCCTATCTTCATTACGGCGGGCCGAGGGGATGGTTTCGAAAAGAAGGCTGCAATAACGAAAGCTCCGGTCTGCGTTGCCGGAGCTTTCTTCTATGGTGCTTATCTATGGTTGCGAGAAATGTCGCGGTTTGTGCTCAATGGTACCAGGAGCGGGGCCGGTCTTACGGGCCGCCCTGCCACATCCACGGACCGTGGGGTGCCTCCTCGGACATCTGGTTGCACCGGCAGGCCTGGGGGCCTTCTTTGAAGGGCGGGCCTTCGGTCGTGGCCGCGGCCGTCCCGATACCAAGGGCGACAACAACTGCCCAAATGAGCTTTTGCATCTGTCCTCCCATGCAAAGCGATCGGTCTTGGCGAACATGGGTATCGTAATAAAGCTGGAGCCATTTGTCAAGTTGTAAGTGGGGCGGAGCGGTCGGGGGCGGGGCGTGTCAATCCTCGCTGCGGCGGCGGATTTGGCGGCAGTGCTCCTCGATGCGAGCGGCATCGACCTGGTGGCGCCCGAGGACGCGGGTGGCGACCTCGACAGCGGCCTCGCGTTCGGCGGCGATGACATCGTCGGCCCCGGCGGCCAGCAGGGGGTTAATATCGAGCAGGTAGAAAGCGCGGACGACGATAGCCAGGCCGGGAGCCAGACGCCGGGCGACACGGACGGCGCGTTCGGTGGCGCGCTGGTCGTTTATCAGCAGGACCAGTTGCCGGGCGTAGGCGGCGCCGACGCTTTCCAGCACTTCGTGGCTGGTAACATCGCCGAAATAAGCGTGGCCGACCTCGGAGGATGCTTTGCGGACGTTTTCGACGTTGAGATCAACGACCACGAAAGGGATGGAGCAGTGCTCGAGCGCCCGGGCCAGTTGCTGCCCGGCGAAGCCGTAGCCGCCGATGATGACGTGGTCTCGCATGCGGCGGGTTTCGTCGGCAGCGTCCTCGGCGGAAGGCACCTTCATGAGATGGGTAAGGCGGCGAATTCGGCCCACGCCGGCAGCGAGGTGCGGCCCGAAAGAGATGGCGATGGGGGTAAGGAACATCGACAGGATAGCCGCCGATATGAGGTTGCTTTCGAGGGCCTTGTCGAGCAGGCCCGTTCCCTGGGCGGCGAAAACGAGCACGAACGAGAACTCACCGATTTGCGCCAGGGCCAGGGCAGTCAGGAGGCAGACTCTTAGCGGCAGACGGAGGATGGCGGCGGAAGCGAATACGAGCAGCGCTTTGCCGATCATCACGGCGAGGAGGAGAATCATGATGGTGTCGATGTTTCCCAGCACGACCGACGGCGCGAGGAGCATGCCGACCGAGACGAAAAACAGGCTGGCGAAGATCTCGCGAAAGGGAATCAGGTCGGCCAGCGCCTGATGGCGGAATTCGCTTCCGGCCACCACCAGACCGGCCAGGAAGGCGCCGATGGCCAGGGAGGCTCCGGATGTTGTGATGAGCCAGGCGGTACCGACACTGATGACGAAGATGGACAGAATGAAGAGTTGTCTCTGGCGAGTTTTGGCGACAAGATTGAGTATTCTGGGTACGACCAGATGGGCCGCCAGGAGCACCCCGACGACGATGGCCACCGACTCGGCGGCGGCAATGAGGAGGTTGCCGCCCGGCCCGGCGCCGACGAGGAGAGGGATGGCGAGAATCATGGGCACGACGGCGAAATCCTGGAAGACGAGAATACCCAGCGTCAGGCGACCGTGGGGGGCGTCGACCTCGCCACGTTCCTGCAGGCCCCTCAGGACGATGGCCGTACTGGACAAAGCGACGAGAAAGCCGACAAACAGCGCCGGTCCGGTGGGCAGGCCGTACATACGCGCCAGCCCGAAGGTGGCGAGGACACTGAAAGCCACCTGAAGGAAGCCGCCGGCGAGAATCAGTTTCCACAGGCGGCGCAGTTTTTCCAGCGACAGTTCCAGGCCGATTCCGAAAAGAAGCAGGGCGACGCCGATTTCAGCCAGGACCTCGACCTGATGGACATCGTCGATAAGCCCCAGGCCATCGGGGCCGACAATCACACCGGAGAGAATGAAGCCAGCAGTTGACGGCAACCTGAAGCGGTGGAACAGAGCCACGATAATGACTCCGAATCCGAGAATGACGACCAGATCGCGAAGGTAAACCAACTGTTCCATGAATTGGGACGGTCCCGCTCGATTTGCTCTTTGACGACAAATTAGAGGTCTTGGGGTGCAAACACAAACTCAAACTGCGAAGGAGATGCAGTGACGGCGCAGTGGCGTTCAGCATACTGCGGGGCGCGTCGGGGCGGCATGAGTGTCAGCTATAAGTCTCTGTGGGGCAATTTGATACACGGCCGGACCGGCGGTCGGGGCGAACGATATTTCTTCTCACAAGACCCCAATGCGATGCGTATTATGTTTATGTAAACGCAGGTATTCACCTGAGTCTTGCGACTCTCAAATCTCAATTCATCTGACTGGGGGCTCCCAGTGTGGAGGCAAAAAATGCTCAACGCAAATCTCGGGCGGCTTAAAATCGGTTTGGCAGCGATGCTGCTTTTGGGCTGCGCTGCTATCGGCTGTCAGCAGCAGCAGGCCGATGCGCTGGTCACCGGCCAGGCGGCTCGGAACATCATGTTGGAAAATGTCGAGATCTACAACACCGGTAACATGGAGCTGATAGAGCAGGTCATTGCTCCGAACTATGTCGGTCACTATTCGTCCATGGAGGGACCGGCGGTGGGGCGTGACGGTTTAAGAGACTGGGTTGATTTGAACCGTGGCGCTTACTCTGATTTCAAGGTGACGGTTGACCAGATCATAACGGAAGGAAACATGGTCTGCATGCAGTGGACGGTGACGGGAACGAATGACGGGCCGCTGCGTGACCTTCCGCCGACGGGCAAACCGATCCGCGTAACGGGTCTCACCATGGCCCGCATAGCTGACGGCAAGATCGTCGAGGAATGGATCACCTGGAACATGCTCGAGGTCAATCGCCAGCTCGGCTACACAATGGTAGCGCCGGAGATGTAGGCCTTTTCCGCGCGTTAGAAATACAGTCAGCCGTATAATTGTTCCTGTGCGCCGACGTGGGCGAAAACGGAATCTTTGAGGCAGGCTCGCGCCTCAAGGCGAGCCTGTCTTTTTTATGTTGCCTCGTGGCCGGGGCGCCTGCAACCTGAGTCATTGTCAGCGACAGAGGGAATTTATGAGAGATCATCTATGGTTATATCCGGCGCTGTTTTTGAGCGCGATTCTGTTGCTGTCGGGTTGCGTCAAGACAGAGAAGCGGACGACCAAGAAGGTGGATGCCAGCAAGGTGGAAGTATACGAGTACGATCCCGACAAGCCTCGCATTCGTATCGTCCTGGCCGCCCCGGAGGAGCTTCGCACCGCCCTGGCGGGCATGCTTTATGTTGAAATCGATGACGGCGTCAATCGTTACGGTCTTCCCGGCGGGGTCTGCGCTCCGGATTCCGTGGCCGGCGGCAGCGGTTTGTATTCACCGTGGGTAAACACGCCGGACAGCGGCGAAGTCGGTTTCGCGGTGGGGGTGCTGGCTCCCGACGGAGCGAACATCATCGCCGACGAAATGTCCATGCCGCTGGCGGCGAACCGGTACTGGGAGGTTACGGTAGGCGTTTTCAGCGACGATCCCTGTGCAGACCCGGCCGGAATAGCCGACTGTCGGGATTACGCCCTGCCGCGAGACCTGCAAACGGGTGAGAGCGACCGGTTTTACGTGATCTGGCGAGGCCATGAGCTGGTCGCGGGGGCCGACAGTTCCCGTTAGCCGCGCGGCGAAAATGGTGAGGATTGCCTTTTTTTCGGCGAGACGGTTTTTTTAATATTGACACGGAATTCGAGGGCTGTTAAGCTGGAAGCTGTTCAACTTGGTCTGACATCTGCGAGTATACCATCCGATAGCTGTCACCCCCGGCCCGGCCGAGGGTGACAGTTTATTTTGTTCTCAAGCCGGTCGCGCTCGACACCGGGCAAAAACTGCGACCGAGCGGTTGGGGGCATCACCACCGCGGAAAAGACGTCTCTATACTGCAGTCAGCAGTTTTCTCCAGGGCATGAGGCTCTTCGCCTGGAAAAGCTGTTGATGTTCTGCATCACGGCACTTTTTGGGTGCTGGCGGGAATCGCGCTCGACGCGGTTCCCGTTTTGCTTTTGAGCGCGCGATGAAAATGACGTTGACTGGAAACCCGGCGGACTTATATTCGTCTAATAGTTTCATAGGCGGCTCGCCATAACCAGCCCGGACAAGCCGCTTCCGCACATGCTTATTGCTAACTTCAAAGAACGAGGTATCCTGCCATGAGGCTCAAAGCGCTCAGTATCGTGCTGTTTACAGCGGCTCTTCTGGCCGCCGGTTGCGGCCAGACCGACTACCGCGAAGTTCCCCAGTACACGATCGAACAATTCCTCAACAAGGTGTCGATATACGGCGCTTCGCTCTCCCACGATGAGAGCAAGATTCTGCTGACCACGGACAAATCGGGGGTTTTCAATCTCTATACCATCGGAGTAGAGGGCGGTGAGATGGCCCGGGTAACGTTCTCGGACAGCAGCGCCGTTTTCAGCGCCGGCTTTTTCCCTCACGACGACCGTATTCTCTTTACCAGCGACCAGGCCGGCAACGAGATCAATCACCTGTACCGTCTGGACGAGGACGGCACGGTGACCGATCTGACGCCGTATGAAGGGGCGCGCTCGACCTTCCTGGGCTGGCTTTACGACGACGAGAGCTTTTTGTTCAGCAGCAACAGGCGCGACCAGCGTTTCATGGATATCTATGAAGTGGACGGCGAGACATTCGTAACGGAGATGATCTACCAGAACGATTCGGGCTACTACCTGGGTGATGTCTCCAATGACGAGCGTTATATAGCCTTCTCGAAGTACATCACCGAGCACAACATCGACATCTATCTTTACGACCGCGAAACGGAAGAGCTGAAGCATATTTCGCCGCATGAAGGGGACGTGGTCTACCAGCCCGCCACGTTCAGTGTTGACGGCAAGAGTCTCTACTATCTGACCAACGAGAGCAGCGAATTCATGTACCTGGTGCGCTATGACCTGGAATCGGGCAAGCGCGAGAAAGTGGCGGAGTCGCCGTGGGATATCCTGTATGCCTACTTCTCGCGCAGCGGCAAGTACCGCGTGATTTTCATCAACAATGACGCGCGCACCGAGATACAGGTCCTCAACACGGAAACCGGCCAGCCGGTGACGCTGCCAAAACTCCCGGACGCCGACATAAGCTCGGTAAGGATATCGGACAGCGAAAAGCTGATGACATTCTATGTCAACGGGTCTCGTTCCCCAAACAATCTATATGTTCTCAATCTGGAAACGATGGAGTACAAGAAACTGACGGAATCGATGACACCCGAGATTGACACGGATAATCTTGTCGATGCGCAGGTTGTTCGGTACAAGTCGTTTGACGGAATCGAGATACCGGCGCTGCTTTACAAGCCGCACCATATCAAGCCGGGCGAGCAGGCTCCGGCGATCGTATCGGTGCACGGCGGGCCGGGCGGCCAGGCGCGGGTGGGCTATGCGTCGGATATCCAGTATCTGGTGAATCACGGCTACGTGGTGATCGACGTCAACAACCGCGGCAGCAGCGGTTACGGGAAGACGTTTTTCAAGCTCGACGACATGAGGCACGGGGAAGACGACCTGCTTGACTGCGTGTATGCCAAGAACTTCATGGCCTCGCTCGGTTATGTCGACACCAGCCGGGTGGCCATTTACGGGGCCAGCTACGGCGGTTACATGGTGCTGGCGGCGCTGACGTTCCAGCCGGAAGAATTCGCGGCCGGGGTGGATATGTTCGGTATTTCCAACTGGGTCCGGACGCTGGAGAGCATCCCGCCGTGGTGGGAGTCTTTCCGGCAGGCTCTTTACGAGGAAATGGGTGATCCTAAAACCGACCGGGAGTATCTGGAAAGTATCTCGCCCCTGTTTCACGCCGAGCGTATCGTCAAGCCGCTGATGGTACTCCAGGGGGCCAACGACCCGCGCGTCATACAGCCCGAGTCGGATGATATCGTTGCGGCGGTAAGGAATAACGACGTACCGGTGGAGTACATGATTTTCGTCGACGAGGGGCACGGGTTT
Source organism: Candidatus Zixiibacteriota bacterium (assembly GCA_020346225.1). Taxonomy (GTDB): domain Bacteria; phylum Zixibacteria; class MSB-5A5; order GN15; family FEB-12. Next base: position 865,825 of record CP070777.1, read on the forward strand.
TTGAAAAAGGACAACCGCATCAAGGGTTTCAAGGCGGTGCTGGATTTCCTCGACACCCACCTGAAAGAGACGCCGGAGATATAAGAATATTACCGGTGGTGCCGGGCGAGGCGATACTACTGTATCCGGAACCGGCAGCGTGATTCGCCAAGCCGGCTGATGCGGATAGCGCTCAAATCGAACGGCGGCGAAGGTCCCGATGACTTCGCCGCCGTTTTTTGTTTCTCCGGTGCTTTTTGCTATGCGGCTGTGCCGATTACTTTCGCGTCAGCCGGGCGGCTTCGGGCTTCAAAAGAACATACAACGTGTATATGCCGAGGGCCATTCCGAAGGGGAACCGCACCAGAGCCAGAAGGCCCACCACGAAGACTACGATACGTCCCCAATTCTTTAAGTTGTAAAGCCCCCAGCCGCCGACCATGGCCGCCGCTCCGAATACACCGGTGGCGAAGGCAAGAGCGGCCCAGAGCGGCAGCAGGCGCAGGTCGCAGTTCAAGAAATCCAGGTGCCCGATATGGACGGGAGCTCTGTCCATCAGCAACCCCAGATGACTCACCGCCCACAATGACGTGAAGCCCCACAAGATGACAATACCCCCGTAGACCATATGAAAAATGGCGAGGTTTCGGAGATGACGCTCCATAAGTTCCTCCTGCGTTGATTATCGTATCGGCTGAATTTACCCAAGTAGCTGCTGTTTATAATTACGGCGGCCCGTTTAAATGGTTTCGGGGACGTGGTGGTACGCAGAAGCGGGCCGGGAAAGCCCGG
>CP070777.1:866695-872642 GCA_020346225.1 Candidatus Zixiibacteriota bacterium
AAATCGAAACCCTCCGGCGTTTCGACGAGACTATCCAGAAAGTAACGCACGTTCGTAAAGCGTCCGAACATCGCCTTGAGAAAATCAGCCGCGTGCTGGTAGGTCGGAAAGGGAGTGGGCCAGTCTTTGGTGCCGATATCTTCGTCGCCAACCGGTTTGGCGGCAGGGTCATCGGCGTACGGGTCGGCCGCGCTGACATCGAGAATAGCGAGAGCCTTGACGATTTCCGGGTGGCGGTCGGCCAGGAAGGCGGCGATCCGTCCCCCCATCGAGTGACCGACCACGATAACACTCTCGCATCCGAGGTGTACAAGGAGAGCGTGGGCATCATCGGCCATCTGCTCCGGGGTATAGCCGCTGCCGGGTTTGTCGGACAGACCGTGACCGCGCTGGTCCGGGGCGATGATGCGGTAGCGGTCGTGATAATGCCGCATGAAGTTCAGCCAGGTCAGCGAGCGCCCCCAGCGACCGTGGAGACAGAGGATCGGGGGCTTCTCCCCCGTCGTATCGAGGTAGAACAGGCGCAGGCCGCCGAGTTCGGCGGTGGCTCTGGTTATTATGAGGTTTTCAGGCATCGCGTTATTTTACTGCTGCGTGAATTCGAGCAGCCGGTATTCGTAGGCAACTACCTCCTGGACCTCGACTGCGTTCCACCATGATCCGGTGATATATACCAGACCGATACCACGGGCGTAGTAGGCCTCGTAACTATGAGCGATTTCAAAGTAAAAGTAGCGGCCCTGAACCTCGAGGCAGCGCCGGTAATCGATTCCGCCTGCGTTCACCTCAGCCGAGAGATCGAGCAGCTCATTGTTTATAGTAAAAGTTATGATCGGCCCGGTGTAAGTCTGGCCGACCATGTCCCACTCGTCGCCCTGGCTGAAAAGAGGTTTCCAGAAGACCCGCGGCAGGGGGTCGCTTCCGGCAACATACTGCAGCGAGAAAACGGTGTCGTGGTCCACGAAGAGCGAGTAGTTGGCGACGCCGAACTGGCTATACTCGTACAGGACCTTGCTATCGAACGAGTCGGCGGTTTTGGTGAGAGTGAAGACAACCGTATCCACGGTCGGGGCAGCGTCGGTGGTGTGCTCGTAAACCCACCGGAGAGTATCACCTATCGGGAAGTAAGCGCTGTGAAGGTTTGTATCAACCGGGCCGGTGGGGTCGTCGCTGCCGCAGGCCACAAGCATAAGCAGCGACAGAATCAAGATACTCCGGATTGCCACGGATTCCCTCCTTTATAGTCTTTAGAAAAAGAACGTACGTACAATAAGCGGTGTCAAATGGCAAATGCAGCCATTTTATGGCTGTTGGGAACACCGAGATAACGAGATATTGAGGTTGATTCCGGTTGCAGCAGTCCGGTATACTGAAACGTCTGTAAGGCATTGTCAAGAGGCTGAATGAAGGTTCAACCGGAGGGAGTCACGAATGCATTCTCAGGCAGGAAGACAGGTGATCATGTACGGGGCGCTGCTGGTTCTCGCGGTGGCGACAACGGTAGCGGCCGAGGAGGCCGAGTATCGGCCGCTGGGAAAGGTCGATGTGGGACGCGTGGAAGAACTGTACCATATAGCCGACCAGCTCGGCGATTCGCTCTGGCCGGGGTTCGATGTCCGCCGGATACCAATTGGCATCAACAACATGGACAAGGAGGAACTGCTTGTCGCACATCCCAGCCCGCCGGAAGGATTCGTGCCGTATTCGGAGTTTCCTATCGAGAACCAAACTATGCATATCATGGACGGCTGCACCCGGTACGGCCCGCGAAACGGAGGCTGGGCGGTGGAAGTGGGCGGCGTTCGGTCGGCATATGTCGGGACCAAAGCCGACGGGCTTCCCACCGAAGATTACATTTCGCTTATTATTCACGAATGTTTTCACGTCTTCCAGCGAGACTACCGGGAGATGGCCGACGGGGCGTGGGGCGAGCTTCCGGAACTTGATACCGACTACTCATCGCTGCTTGCCCTGGAGAGCCGCATCCTTCATGCAATTCTGACCGACACAACCGGTCGCGACATTCGCGAAACGGCGAAAATGTTCGTGGCGGTACGGCAAGAACGGCGTGAGGACCTGCCTGCCGACATTATCCTGTCCGAGGGCGAAGAGGAATACAACGAAGGAACGGCGACTTATATCCAGGCGAGGATGTACGAGCTGCTGGCGCGAAACGCCGGTATCGAGCCTAAATATCCGGGCACGGATCCGCATTACCGGGGGTTTGAGAGCGCCGACAGCCTGCTGCAGCTGATGCTGGGGCGCATCCTGCCGCCACCGGGATTCGTGGTGACGTTCTTTCATTCAAAGTACAACCACGGCATGGCCCTGGGGCTGGTGCTGGACCGGGCGCGTCCGGACTGGAAACGGGAGATGAGCGAAAAAGGTTCGACACAGTTCGGGCTTTTGGAAAAAGAGCTGCCGGTCACCGACGACGAACGCGAGGCGCTGGTGAGGGCGGCTAAGGTGAAGTTTAGATACCGCGATGTTTTCACCGAGCAGGAGCGCCTGATAACAGCGCGGACGGATACGCTGCTTCAGTTTCTGGAGGTTCCCGGTCGCCGGTACCGTGTATTCATTTCTGAGCTGCCGCCTCCTATCAACTGGAAACCGCACGGACCGGTGTACAAAGTGCCGAGTGACCTGATGTACGAGGTGGACGACAGGCTCGCCCCGCTGATAGGGGATTACGAACCCATTGCCAAGTCGAACCACGGGCCGACCATCTGGCTCGGCGGCATCGAGAAGTTTGAAATGGCCGGTCTGAGATGCGAAACAAAGCAGGTGCCGGTAATATTCCGGATGGAGTTTTTCGAGTGGATCGACCCCGAACCGGCCGAAGACGGCAGCGACCTCATGCTGGAGTTTGCGTCGCGAGACGGCGACGTTTACAGCGATTTGACAATGACAACCGACGGTTTTGTGCTGCGGGTGCCCAAGGCCCACGTTGTGCAGACAGAGCACCTGGTGGCGATCTATCCGCAAGGCCCGTGGTAAAAAACGCCGACCGGGTCGCACAAGCAGCGAAACAAAGTCCAGAATGACACCGTATATGCATTTCGGATTACGCGAACGCCTGCCGTCCCGATGCAGGGAGGCGGGTCCGCCGGCAAATTCATTCGAGGTCGGTCAAGAGAAATGATCCTCTGATTCGTCACATATACCGGGACCGCCGCTTCAGCAAAGGGCGGTCTACCCGCAAGACAGCTGCCCGAAAGCGATCGGGCAGCTCAACTCAAGCTGACAATTTATCGGGAGGGCAAGGAGCAAGTTGTGAGACTGACTATGCGTAACTATCAAGACGAATCGGACTACCCGCGCATTCGCGAGTTCCTGCGCCGGGTGTTATCGATGAACGGCTACTGGGAACGAAGCTGGCACGTCAACCGGTTCGACTACTGGCGCTGGCACGGCGTTATGAATATGGGCCACGGCAAACTGGAAACGGATGTCTTTATATGGGAGACGGACCAGGGCGATATCGCCGCGGTGCTGAACCGCGAAGCCCCCGGTAGCGTCTTTTTGCAGGTGCATCCGGATTTTCGCACGCATGAGCTGGAAGAGACGATGGTAGCTGTCGCGGGAAAGCACCTGACCGTGCCGGCCGCCAACGGCAAGCGGCGGCATCACATTTGGGTCGAGCGCGAGGATGAGCCTCGCCAGGGTATCCTCAAACACTACGGCTATACCAGGACCACCAAAGTGGAATATCAACGTCGTCGGGATGTGAGAGTCGAGATTGAGGATGTAACAGTGGCCGACGGATACACCGTGCGAGCGCTGGGCGATGCCCATGAACTGCCGGCGCGAAGCTGGGTTTCGTGGCGCGCGTTTCATCCCGACGAGCCTGATGAAGCCTATCAAGGGTACCACTGGTACCATAATATTCAACGGGCGCCGCTCTATAATCGCGATTTGGACATTGTGGCGGTCGCACCGGGCGGCGAGTTCGCAGCGTTTTGTACCGTCTGGTTCGATGACGTGACACGCACCGGTGTGTTCGAGCCGGTGGGAACCGCGCCGGAACACCAGCGTCGCGGCCTGGCCAGAGCCGTTATGACGGAAGGCCTGCGCCGGTTGAAAAAGCTGGGCGCGAAGTACGCCTATGTGGGGTCGTGGGGCGAGGCCACGCACGCGCTCTACGGCAAAACGATGGGTTTCCACGAATATCTCATACTTGAGGCGTGGGAGAAAATAGCGTAACATGGTTGTCAACGTGTCGTAATAGAGAATCATGAAAGAGCTGCAAGTCAAAAGCCGCCGGGCGTGGCGACAGTGGCTTTCGAAAAACCATAAGCTCAGTGCGGGAATCTGGCTGGTCTTTGAGAAAAAGCATGCAGGCAACAAGACTGACCTGAACTACGATGCCTCGGTCGAGGAAGCTCTGTGCTTCGGCTGGATTGACAGCACTATCAAAAAACTCGACGATAACCGGTTCGTACGAAAGTTCACGCCCCGCAAACCGGGCAGTGTGTGGTCCGAGCTGAACAAGAAGCGGGTCAGCAGGGTCATCACGAGCGGTCTGATGACCGAGGCGGGGATGGCGCTGGTTACCGAGGCGAAACGAAACGGGATGTGGGACGAACCGGACCGACCGGTTATCACGCTCGACGTTCCCCCCGAGCTGGAAAAGGCAATGGCCAAAAACAAGAAAGCCAGGGTGTTTTTCGATTCGCTGGCACCATCGTACAAGAGGCAGTATATCGGCTGGATATCGATGGCCAAACGACCGGAGACCCGAGCCCGCCGGGTGGCCGAGTCAATCGACCTGCTGGCCAAAGGCGAAAAACTGGGCCTGAAATAACCTCCGCCAGGATCCTTTCGGCCTTTACTTGACCTGATCATGCGGAGGAGCCAGGGTCGGGCCCAAACAGGACCTGGCCCGCAGCTCGCCCGCTACCCCTTATATTTCAAGCATTCAGGAATCTCTGAAAAGAGCCGGGAAGAAAACCGCCCGCCAAATGTAGAGATATTACCCGATACAGGGAAATGAGTTATGTCCGATATATCCATTGATACCGAAAATGCCCTAACCGGCGCGGAAAGACTCAAATACCAATCATAAATGGTGGAGGCAACATGAAACCCCTCGCAAGTTATATCCTGGCTTTTATCCTTTTACTGGGTCCGGCCCTGCCGGCTCTGGCCGATTCCGAGAACACCACAGACAAAAGCGGCGAGCTTACTGTCCCCTGGGATGAGTTCAAAACACTGCTGAATCTGGATGACGATAAGGTTGTCATCTCACTGGATACGTTCCGGAAGTTGCTGGCGCAAACCGGCGTCAAGTACACGCCGGCCCACACTATCAAAGGGGGCAATATTGTCCTCAGCAAAACCGAGTTCGAAAATCTTGTCGACCGGATGAAAGCCCCGATCGACGGGGCCACCGATCGTCCGGTAGATTACCTGATCACCAAGGCGATCTACGACGGCAAAATGACCACCGGCAGCACCGCCTTTACGGCAAGCTTCAAAGTGCACGTTCTCAAAGAGAGCAGCTATATCAAGATACCGATTGTCCCGACAACTGTTCCCCTGGAGGACATCACGGTTGACGGAAAGCAGGCACTGGTAATCAACGAGAGCGGCTATCATACGATAGTACTCTCGAAAGCAGGTGAATACACGGTTGAAGCAGCGTTTTCACTGGCGAGTTCGCTTGATAAAGGCCCCAACAAGATCGACCTGTCGATTCAACCGACGCCTATCACCCTGCTGAACCTTCAGATGCCGCTTAAGGATATCGATGTTGAGATTCCGCAGGCTCAGCAGGTACTGACGACATCGTCGGGCAACATAACCACCATCAGGGCGGCCATTGCCTCGGGCCATAATTTCAGCGTCCGCTGGCGAAAGAAGATTGCCCCGACCGAGAAGATCCCCGCCAAGCTGCATGCCGAGTTGTACCACCTCATGAGTATCGAAGACGGCGCCATGGTCATCA
>CP070777.1:872742-876751 GCA_020346225.1 Candidatus Zixiibacteriota bacterium
AGAACATCAGCGGAAATCATTCGCGGTAATTTTCCGACCTTCTCGGTAGCCGCACTGTCGCATAGACGAACGCCGGAAGCTTTTAAACCGACCCATCTGAACTCGGCTTCGAAGCATATCTACACCGATGGTTTCATCAGGGACAAACAGGCCTTCCTGATCGAGGCAAGTGCCACCGACCACTCTGCCTACCCCCTGAATCTAACCGGGCACAACGGCATCTACAATATCGTCGTGTACGATGAATCAAGCGGCGGGCTGACCATTCTCAATGACCGTCACGGTGCCCGATACCTCTACTACTACGAGGATGATGACAGTTTCATCTTCGCCCCCAATCCGAAGGTCATTCTGGCGAGTGGACTCGTAAGAAACAGGACCTTGGATTACCGGGCCGTGATAAGCCTTCTTTCCCATGAGTATATAATGAGTAACCGTTCCCTGGTGGAATCCATAAGGCTGCTGCCCTTTGCCTCGCACCTGGAACTGAACGGAAGTAGGCGCAAAATCACACGGTACTGGAACTTCGACTCGTTATCCACCCCGAAACTTTCCGATAAATATGAAGATCTTGTCGAACAAGGCGGTCGGCTGCTCAAAGATGCGATAGAGTCGTACGCTCTTGAAGATGCCGAGATAATCATTCCCCTCAGCGGAGGTCTGGACTCACGAACCATAGCATCGTTTTTGTCGGGTAAGGCCGACTGCCGGGCGATTCATATCGATTACGGCTTCGAAAAGAAACTTGCCCGCAAAGTGGCTGCTAAGCTCAACCTCGACCTCGAAATCTCCCCGCGCAGGGCCTATCAGCTATATCGGGTCATTGATCCCTTTATCATATGCGCCATTCATTCCGTTCATCAGTTTTGGGTCTATCCTCATCTGCAAAACAAGATCAACCGGGGATTCGGCACCCTGATCGTTGACGGCTATCTTATGAACGAGGTCATCGGCGGGCTGTCCACCCTGGGCGCGGGCGGCTACTCGGATATGAATCGACGCTTCCCGCCGCTGAATAAAGTCTTCGATTTCGTCTTCGGCCCCAAAATCCGCGATGTCTACTTCACCGACCACGATGATCAGATCGCGGAAATCATCGCCGGCTGCCCCAGCGACCGCGATTACGACAAGTACCTTTATTTCACTATGTTAAACTATGGACGACGGTTTACCCTGCTCTTCAGTGTCATACACCAGTATCTGGCAAGCGTGGGCCTGCCGGTTCTGGATTACCGGCTGCTGGATTTCTGTCTCAGGGTCCCGTTCGAGGTCAAAGTAAGTTCCCGCCTCTATCGTGACATGGTCGCCTCGGCCTTCCCGGAAATAGGCAAAATACCCTGGTCTAGAAACCGGCTGCCGCTTACCTCACCGAAGGACCGGCATTTCATATGTAAGTATCTCGATAAGCTCAACATGGCGAAATACTACTTGAGCCGCCTTACCCAAGGGAGAATAGAAACCCTGCCCAGGCACAACAAAGATCGCAACTTCCGAAAAATCAAAGACTGCCGCGATTATTTCATGTATATAGTGTTTGATGATCGGACATTTGACAAAGGTTACGTGTCAAAATCGGGGCTTGAGAAGATTGTTCAACTGACTGATACCGGCAGAAATTACTTCGAGATTCTGGAGAAGGTCGCCATCATCGAGCTTGTCAGCCGGGAGCTGGATTTGACCTCCTGACACTTAGCGGCCCAACTGATGTGTCTGTACAGGCCTAATGCTTGAAATGCCGCATGCCGGTGAACACCATCGCCGCGCCGGCCTTGTCAGCAGCCGCAATGGTCTGCTCGTCGCCCTTCGAACCGCCCGGCTGAATGATCGCCGTCACGCCGGCGTCGGTGCCAACCCCGACCCCGTCAGGCATCGGGAAAAACGCATCGGACGCCATCACGGCGCCTTTGGCCCTTTCCCCGGCTCGTTTCACGGCCATGAAACCGGAGTCCACCCGCGAGGTCTGCCCCATACCGATACCGACGGTAGCGCCGTCTTTGGCCAGCACGATGGCGTTGGACTTGGTGTGCTTGACAACCTTCCAGCCGAACAGAAGGTCCTTCATTTCATTCTTAGTCGGGGCACGTTTGGTGACAACCTTAAGCTCGGCCTCAGGTGTATCCTGATCGTCGGCCGTCTGCACCAGCAGTCCGCCACGCACAAAACGATAAACCAGTTCTCCGCCCGGCCGGCCTTTCATCAGTTCCGGCAGTGTCAGAATACGGCGGTTTTTCTTCTTCTTGAGAAGCTTGATAGCCCCGGCGGTAAAGGCGGGCGCAAGAATACATTCCACAAATGGTGTCTCGTGTAAAAGCTGCGCGCATTCGTCATCAACTTCTTTGTTCAGCCCGATAATCGAACCGTAGGCTGACAGCGGATCACTTTCGTACGCGCGTTTGTAAGCTTCGGCAACGTTCTTCCCGATAGCTGCGCCGCACGGGTTGGCATGTTTGAGAACGCAGGCAAACGGTTCACTGAAATCCAGAAGCATCTCCAGACAGGCGTCAAGATCACCGTAGTTGTTGTACGAAAGTTCCTTTCCGGAAAGCTGCTCGGCCCGAATCAGAGAGGGTCCTCGAAACACGTCACTCGCGTACAGCGACGCCTTCTGATGAGGATTCTCGCCGTAGCGGAGTTCAGAGCGCTTGGAGAACCTTAAACGCAACTTTGGCGGGAAGATTTCCTTCGGTTTGGCACCGCCGGGGCCGAAATAATCGGCGATGGACGTATCATAGGCCGCGGATAGGGCAAAGGCGCGCGCGGCACACTCACGGCGGAAAGCCATGCTGGTTCCGCCGTCGTGAGCTGCCATCTCCTGAAGCAAGCGTGGATAATCATCCGGCTCGACCACGACCGTGACGCTGCGGTAGTTCTTGGCCGCCGCACGAATCATCGAGGGACCGCCGATATCGATGTTCTCGATTATCTCCCAATCGGTCGCATCCTGTTTGGCCACGGTCTGCTCAAAGGGATATAAATTAACAACCCCCAGGTCTATCGCTTTGCTGTCGCTGGTGCTCATCTGCTCGACATCGCCGGGATGATCACGACGGTAGAGAATGCCGGCATGAACCCTGGGATGAAGTGTTTTGACCCGGCCGCCCAGAATCTCCGGGGCGCCGGTGAAAGTCGAAACCGAAATGGCGTGGATACCGGCCTTTTTCAGAACGTTGAGTGTCCCGCCAGTAGAGATGATTTCCACTCCTCTCTCTTCGAGAGCCCGGGCCAGTTTCTCCACACCCGTCTTATCTGAAACCGAGATGAGGGCTCGCTTGATGATGACGTTTTCAGACATGTCTTATTTACCTGTTAGAAGTTGTTGCGCTTTCAAATACCTCTCGGCCGAGGCCCGAACGACCTCCTCGGGAAGGACCGGTGCCGGCGGTTTCTTGTCCCAGTCAAGAGTGTCAAGGTAGTCCCGAATCGGCTGCTTGTCAAACGACGGCTGGCTCCGTCCCAACTGGTACCTGTCCGCCGGCCAGAAGCGGCTGGAATCGGGAGAAAGCACTTCGTAGATGACGATGAACCTGTCATCCCTGTAACCGAATTCGAACTTGGTATCGGCGATGATGATGCCTCGGGTCGCGGCGTAATCCGCCGCTTTTTTGTAGATCGCAAGCGATTTGTCCCGGCAGAGTGTCGCGCTATCTTCACCAATGAGCGCTATCAGTTGCTCAAAACTGATGTTCTCATCGTGGCCCTGCTCGTTTTTCGTGGAGGGAGTGAAAATAGGCTCAGGGAGTTTTTCCGATTCCTGAAGGTCCGGGCGAAATTCAAAACCATGCACAACGTTTGATCCTCGTCGGCGGGCAGTCTGGAGTTCTTTCCACATGGTACCGGAGATGTACCCCCGCACGATACACTCGCAGTCAATTCGTTCGGCTTTGGTGACTAGCATGGAGCGGCCTTCGAGCTGGTCACGGTAGCTGCGAAGAGGCTCCGGGTACTTGTCGATGTCAGCCGTGATGAAATGACTGTCCACAATGTCCCTCAGGAAATCGAACCAGAACAG
>CP070777.1:876851-890711 GCA_020346225.1 Candidatus Zixiibacteriota bacterium
CGGCGATTCATCGCCGTAAGGAGTTCGTTATTGATGTGCTGCAGCGGAACATCGTAGTAATCAAGCGTTTTCCGGCTGGCACTGACATAGTCGATGAGCCGGTCGGAGACACCCGCCGGATGAAGGTATAAAAGCCTTATCCACTCGACCCCGTCGACTTCTTCGAGGGCCCCGAGGAGATCGGTTATGCCCGGCTGACCGTCCCCCCGGTAGTTATGCCCGTACATAGTCACATCCTGCGACACCAGAATCAGTTCCTTTTTGCCGCTGGCGGCCAGGCTGTTCGCCTCGGCGACAACAGACGCCACGGGCCGGCTGCGGTAGGGGCCGCGTATATCGGGAATGGCACAGTAGGCACAGCGTCGATCGCAACCGTCCGAGATCTTCAAATAGGCAAAGGGCAGGTTGTCGTCAACAAAACGCTCCGTCCAGTCGAGATAACTCTGGCGGTCGGCCTCGGTAAATACGGCCGTCGTGAGTTTTTGCTGACGGGTGACCGCTTCGGCCACGGCTTCCAGTTCCCCCAGCCCGAAGGCGCCGTCCAGTTCGGGGATACCTCCGAGCAGTTCGTTTCCGTGACGCTGTGAGAGGCAGCCCGAGGCGTAAAGCGTTTTGAGCCGGCCGCTTTTTTTCAGCAGGCCGAGGCGAAGCAGCTCGTGGATCGATTCTTCCTTGGCCGACAGAATGAAACCGCAGGTATTGACGACGATAGAGTCGGCCTGCTGCGGGTCGAATACCGGCTCATGACCGTCTCGTATCAAACGCGCGGCAATATAGTCGGCATCGACATCGTTTTTGGGGCAGCCCAGCTTGTGAATATAGAATTTCATCTCAAAGCCTCACGGTTTCGACTGAATCAGGGGCCATTAAACGAAACAGGCTGTCGGCACAGGGCAGCCCGTAATCCTGAACCGTAAACAGAATGATGTTCAAGTCACCGTTAACATCGAAGTAGCGGATTTGTTTCAGCAGGAGATTCTGAGCGTCAATGAGCACGTCCAGCGAGTCCGGGTAGTCGCCGACCGCATCCGGCTGTCGGACAAGGTGATAGCGCTTACCGGCGGTGACCGCCGTCGTCGTATAGACGTCATCAAGACGCGTAATGAAGGAAAGCTCTTCGCCGGCCACGGCGCCGCTGTCGGGAGTCTCGATGATCACCTGATTGCTGCTGGCGGAGTAAGTGTAAAGGTAAGCCAGATCGTAAACGTACTGCTCGTCGGCGACCTTCACGTTGTACCGGCCGTCCGACGCCAGGCAGGCGAAGCCGGAGGCAGTGTCCGCATCGTCGAAAACGTCGGACTCAACAATACTGATAAACTCATAGTAGCTGCAGCCTTCGGCGCCGAGCTTTTCTTTTATCAGTTCGAAACTGTCGGATGCACCGAGCACGGAGCCGGCCGCAACAGCCCATACCAGAGCTACAGGAGCCTTCTTCATACTGCTTTTATACGTCCTTAAAGAGAATCAGTTCTTTCCCGAATCAGAGTGCTGCGCGTGGTCGGGCCGGGAGAACAGGGTTTCCAGATAGGCCTTGTCGACCAGGACCTCCCGTGCTTTCGAACCATCGAATGGTGATACGATGCCCGCCTGCTCGAGCTTATCGATTAACCGTGCCGCCCGCTGGTACCCGATACCGAGTCTTCGTTGCAGCAGTGAGACAGAACCCTGCTTGTGCCGTACGACCACCTCGCAGGCCTCTTTGAAGAGAGGGTCGCCGTAGTCGACGTCTTCCGCCTCGACTGCCTCGCCGGTGGCCTGGGTTATACCCTCCAGAGGCATAGGTTCGAGACCCTGTTCGTTGATAAAGGCCACGACATCTTCTGTTTCGCCGCTGGATATGTAGGCGCCGTGAATGCGCAGCGGCTCCGGCTGGCCGGTATGCAGAAACAGCATATCGCCGTTGCCCAGGAGCTTCTCGGCGCCGTTGGCGTCTATTATCGTGCGGGAATCGACTTTGGAAGATACCTGGAAAGCGACCCGGGCGGGAAAGTTGGCCTTGATAAGCCCGGTGATAACATCAACCGACGGCCGTTGGGTGGCCAGAATCAGATGTATGCCAACCGCTCGCGACATCTGGGCCAGACGCGTAATCAGCATCTCGGTACGCGAGGACGTGGCCGACATCATCATATCGGCAAGCTCGTCAACGCAAATCACAATGTAGGGCAGCTTGTTGCGGTCGCTTTCCTGCTTTCGGTTGTAATCCACGATATTGCGCACGGCGGCACCGGCCAGCTTGCGGTACCGCTTCTCCATTTCCTGAACGGCGTCGGACAGGACCTTCTCCGCCCTTCGGGGGTTGGTCACCACCGGCCGGCCCATATGAGGTATGCCCGAATATACCGACAGCTCCAGCATCTTGGGGTCAATGAAAATGAGCCGGAGTTGATGCGGGTGCAAACGGTACAGAAGGGACGTGATCATCACGTTGAGGCAAACCGATTTCCCCGACCCGGTGGCCCCGGCGATCAGCAAGTGGGGCATCTTGGTCAGGTCGGTCACATACGGCTTGCCGGAGGTCGTCTTGCCCATGGCCAGAGGCAGCCTCAGATCGGGGTTGTTGAACCGGTCGGACTCCAGAATATCCCTGATATAGACAAGCTGGGCCTGCCGGTTGGGAATCTCTACACCGACGGCTGCCTTGCCGGGTATGGGCGCTATAATGCGAATCCGTTTGGCCTTGAGAGCAAGGGCAAGGTCATCGGACAGGTTCACAATCTGATTTATCTTAACGCCCGAGGCCGGCTTGAATTCATAACGAGTGATTATGGGACCGGGGTACTGGGAAATGCCGCCGTCGATACCGACACTGAAGGTTTCGAGAGTGTCTCTCAGAGCGCGAGAGGTCTGGTTGAGCTCGTCGCTGTCCACGGCGGCTCCTCGGCCGGGGTTCTCCGTCAGAAGGTCGATGGTCGGATAGGTGTAGCTTACCGATGGAATACTGAGCCGTTCCGCTTTTCGCTTTATCTCGGCCCGGCGTCTGGTCTTGGTGTCCGGCTCCGTGGTGGATTTCCCGGAGACTTCCACGACTTCGTCGAAAACCGGCTCCGCCTCCTCCTCGTCGTCGACTTCAGCGAACTCGTCTTCATCTTCGTCGGCGGTTTTGCTCTCAAAAAGCGAGGTGAGCCAGTTGAGGCGTAAAAAGGCTCTTATCGGCCTCAGGATTGCCTCGTAAAGCCTTCGGGCCGACGATACTTTCAACGCCGGCAGCCGAACGGACAGAACGGGCGTTATGGAGGTATACAGGATCAGCAGCACCAGGATAATGCCGGCCAGAAGGATGTAGGAGCCGGTTTCCCCGACAAGTCTTATGAACACGGCGGTCAGCCTGTCCCCGATTATGCCGCCGCCCGGCTCCGGCCCGGCGGCCAGATATCTGGCGGTAAGAATATGGATATTGTAGATCAGGGTGCCGAGAAGACAGATTATGAATATGATGAAACTGTTTACCTTCAGGCGCTCGGCAATCTCTGACGAGAACAGCCTCAAGGAGAAAAGAACGAAGCCAAAAGGCACGAAGAAGGCGAGCCAGCCCATAAGGACCAGCAGAAAATAAGACAGGTAGGCGCCAAGCATGCCGGCCTGGTTGCGGAAGCGAATCTCAAAGGGGCTCAAATGGCCGTCGGTTTCGCCGGTGATCCTGCTGTCGTCTATCCGGTCGTGGGTCACCAGCGAGACCAGAATCAGAAGCCCCAGAAGGAAGAGAATTACCCCCAGCGCCTTACGTTTTCGCTCCTTGGACTTTCGATTTTTCCTGGTCGCCATCTCGCCGCCAAGTTGGATAAAGGGGCCACAAAAATCAATTAAAATTAGACGAAAAAGGCAGGGTTTTTCCACCCTGCCTTGAAGTAATCTTGTGAAAGCGCAGTTACTTCTTAATCTCCTCCTTCAGGTGCTTGCCGGCCTTGAAAACCGGTACCTTCGTGGCCGGGATGGAAATAGTGGCACCCGTCTGGGGATTTCTTCCGGTGCGGGCTTTCCGCTGGGAAACGGAGAAGGTGCCAAAGCCCGAGAAACTGACCTTGCGGCCCTGCTTCAGTTGACTGGTGACGCCGTCCATGAATGCATCGAGCGCCTGCGAGGCCTGCTTTTTCGAAATGGTTGCCTTATCGGCAATCAGAGCAATCATTTCATCCTTGGTCATAATGTCACTCCTGAATTGTTATTTTTGGGTTTTTAGCATACGCAATACTATCGCCAAAAAGATTGTACCGTCCGGCCTTGTCAACATAAAACCGCAAAAAAAAGCCGGAAAACGCCCAAAAATAGGCCCTTTTCAGCTATTGTTGAAGGGTCTCGAAGAAGCCGTCGTGGTTACTGTCGATCTTGATGTCCGGGATAGCTGTAACGAAGAGTTTGAATCCGAAGCCACGGTTGGACCCGATGGGAACCCAGTAGAGGCTGCCGGACCAGCAGTGGATTTTCTTAATGATGTTCACCGAATTATACACGGTGACGTCGCGGGCGATGTCGTAGCGCTGGGAGTACGCTATTGATGTCGTGGGGGTTAGGTTGAAATTCAGATTCAGGTTCACGAAGCTTGATTTTCTCCACGAGGCGCCCCGGCCGGATTCCTCATAACGGTAGGTGACGCTGAGGTTCCAGCCCTTGCCCCTGCCGCCGACGGCCGGCCGCGCCGGCAAGCGGCTCAGCTGCGAAGCCGAGTCGACGCCCCGGGGGATTTCCGAGCCCTCGTCGAAAAGGAAGCTGCTGCCTCTCAGGCTGAGCCTGGCATCGATGCTGAAACTGAGCAGGGTGGGCGACCAGAAATCCAGTTCATCGGTGTCCGGGTCATAGAAACTGTGCGCCATGCTGCCGCTCAGGCTGGATATAATGGGAAGAGCCGAGGACTGCAGGGTGGTGGTCATGTTCGACCACGGCTTGTCATCTACTTCAAAGTCATAACCGAACCTGGAAGTAATGCTCAAAAGGTCCTTGTTCAGTTCGGCTTCGTCTTTTCGATATTTCGCCTGAAAGAGATGCTGCAGGCTGAAATTGAGGCGGGAGCTTTTCGAACTGCCGGCGCCGCCCCGAACATACCGCCTGATCTCGGGATGACGGTCGATTTCCGGCGAATAGGTATACCCGACCGACGGGGTTATGACGTGACGCAGACCCACCAGCCCGTACAAGTTGGGATACACCGTGCCATACAAACGGGTGTTGGCCGTCAATCCGGCGTTCCAGGAGTAGGTCCGGTAGAACTCGGAGGCATCGATACCCAGGGCGTCGGACGAGTCGGTGCGGTGGACCTTTATCCATGTTTCCGCATAATTGATGCGTGGTATCAGGTTCATGTAATCGCCCAGGCTGATCTGCGGCAAAGTGAGCCGGGGATTGTGGTTGAGCTTGGTATACTTGACGCGGCTCCGGCGCGAGAGGGTGTCCGTTACAATGGTCGTGTCGAAGGGGGACTGTGACGAGTCGATGACGGTATCGAAGATCGCGGAATCGATGGTTATGCGGCTGGAGTAGTTCTCCAGTCTCGGAGAGTACTGCAGGCTCGTTTTCTGATACCATGACTGCTTCAGCGTCCCCTGCTCGTCGCGGCCGCCGCTGCCGAAGGGAAAGATCTGGGGCAAAGACAGCGACAGGTTGGGAATGTTGTCCACCCTTGATTCGCGGTCGAGGTCGACGTTGTGGGTTATGTTGCCGGTCAGCGACGCCCCGTTGCCGAATTTCTTGGCGAAGGAAACCTGAGACTTGGTGTTCCGGTTGAGCCGCTCGGCCAGGTTCTGGGAATAATCGGTATAGTATGCTTTGTCGGATTGGAAATCGCCGTTGGCCCTGACCGTGAAGCTCGGCGTGAAGTCATGACGATAAGAGCCGCGCAGCGTCCAGCGGTTGCTCCTGGTTTCCGAAGCGACGGCACGGTTATAGCCCGTTTCCCGGGCGTAACTGCCGCTGAAATCGCCGTCGAGCACGTAGCGTTTCCTGAAATTGACGCGGCTTTTGAAAGCGAGGGTGCGGCGCACCTCGTGGTAGTCGAAGGAACCCTGCCAGTCCCAGTAGTCGGATGCCGCCCAGAAGTAACCGACGTCTCTCACGTAGCGCTCGCCGCGCTCGAACTTGCCCCATGAAAACGGCAGGAAACCGGAATGCCGGCCTTTCTTGAGGGGAAAGACATAATAGGGTAAAGCGGCGATGGGCAGCCGCTCGATATAGAATACGACCGGCCGGGCGATAAGCTTCTCGTCCTCGATGAGCTTCATACTGCTCGAATGGAAGTGGAAGTGCGGTTCGGAGGCATCGCAGGTGGTGTAGCGGCCGTCATTCACGTAAAAGATGTGACGCTGCTCACGGAACAGCTTCTTACCGTAATACAGGCCCGCCTCATAATCGGACTTGGATTGAATGATGCGTCCCTTTTCGGTGTCGATCGAGTATAGCAGATAGTCGCCGTAGACCTCCCCGGCCCGGTCCTTGAGAATAACTGGAATGCTGTTGGGCTGTAGTTGCGCCGAAAGGCTATAGCGGGTCCCGACCGTATCCCGGTCGAGAAAGGCCGAGTAAGCCTCGATGATATTCGCCCTGGTGTCGAACGATATTTCATGGGCGTCGAGCTGGGCGGGGCCGGATTCGACGTGAGCCAGGTACTGCAGGGTAATCAGAGAATCAACGATGTGATACTCGATGAAATCGCCGGTGTAGTCAACGGTATCGGCGCGGATAGTCGTGAGCGAATCCGTCGTCTCGGGCTTGGTGGCGATATAGCGCCCGACCGCGCCGCCGACAACATTGACTTTTTGAAGCTGTTCGTTTTCCACGGTAAAGCGTATGGTATCGCCGGACACGCTGTTCTGGTGGGTCTCGGAGCCCCCCTGCGGCGACGGATAATACCACGAGTAAGCCTGGCCGTAGCAGGTCACGGCGGCCAGTTCGCCCGCGTCGAAATCCAGGATAATTCGTCGCCCGGTCAGGGTCGATTCATCGTAGTAGCCCAGGAGCGTATCGACCGGCTCTTTGAAGTCACCCCGTGCCGAATCGACAACATCGATCCGGCTGAGGACCTCATCCTCCAGCTGAATCGACACCAGGCCTCCGGAGATGACCGATTCGCCCCGGCGAACGACCGGTCCCTCGAACAGATCCAGCAGGTTCCTCTCGGTATGCATGACGGCGCAACCGGACTGGGTCGCAAACTCCGCCGAAGAAATCTTGACGTCCTCGCGGGCCTGCGCCACTTTGGTGGTGGCGTCGTACTGGACGGTTTCCGCGATGACCTCGATCATTTTGGCGGTATCGGGATAGCCGATGTACACCACCGGCCGCTGCTCCATAAAGAAGTAGTCGCTCTTCTCGGCGAAAAAGGCGTGCGTCCCGACGGCATACAGCGAGTCCTTGTAGGACCACAGCTCCACCCTCTTACCGCGGGCCGTGACCTCACCCCGCTCGACATCGTAAAAGGTCGAATCGGCACGGAGCTGATACTCCGCGTCATCGATGAACACGTTGCCGTTGAGGGTGACGCTCTCGCCGCGCAGCCAACGTGCAGAATCGCAGTAGATGGTGCCGGTCTCGGTCTTGAAGGATACATGGCCGACCACGTAGGTGATGTAACGGTCGCCGGAGAGGACGACCTCGAACTGGTCGGCGTGGTCGAGGATAAGCTTCTCCTGCCGCTCGGCCACGACCAGAGTGGCATAAAGCGACAGCAACGCCGCAAGGCACAGAAAAAACACTCTCTTAAGCATCACCCAGTAACCCGGAGATTATTTCGACATAATCATCCAGCTTCTCCTTTACGGCACCCCCGGCCTGGGCCTGTCGCGGGCTGCCGCCGCCCTTGAGACCGGCGGTAGCGGCCAGTCCCTTGACCAACCGGGACGCATCATGGCCGCTTTCCGGAGAGGCGGTAATTATCAGCCGTCCGCCCGTATACAGGACAGCCACACCGGCCGTCAGTTCGACCACTCCGGCGGCCAGCTGGGCGGCGAGGCGGGGGTCAAACGGCTCGATGTCGGCGGCGACCAGCTTCACGCCTTTGACATCGCGCGCCTTCTCGGCCAGTTTCGCGGCTGTGGCCGGGATCAGCTCGCGCTGGAGCTGGCCCAGCTCCAGACGCAGGGCCTTGATTTCTTCGCCCATCCTGTCGAGCTTTTCGGGCAGGTCGCTGACGTGACAGGTCAGACTGCGCGACAAGCGGTCGGTGACCACGAAGCGACCGCAGTAGTCCGCGTACGCCTGCCCCCCGGACAGAAATTTTACCAGCGCCCGACCGCGCATCTTCTCCACACCGCTGATTTTGACCAGGCCCACGCCGCCGGTCGAGGCACAATGAGTACCGCCGCAGGCGGAATAGTCAATGTCGCCTATTTTGAGCACGCGTATCGTTCCGGTGCGCGCGGGTTTTTTGCGCAACGGGAGGCCGGCCACCCGGTCCGGTTCGACCATAAGAGTCTCGACCGGCCAGTTATCGGCGATAACTTGCGCGGCGGCCCGCTCGGCGTGGGCCATTTGCTCCGAAGTGATTTCGGCCGTTTTCAGCTCAATGGCACCGTACTCTTCGCCCAGATGAACGGAAACCGTCTGGAACCCGTACAGCCGGAAGAAAACGCCGCTCAAAATATGCTGGGCGGTGTGCTGCTGGCAGTGAAGCTGCCGGCGGTCCTTGTCCACAACGCCGGTGACCTTCTCACCCATTTCGCCGACCGGTTCACGCGAGAGATGCCACACCTCTCCCCCGTCGGTTTCGATCACGTCGATAACCGGTCTTCCATTCAAAAGACCGGTATCATGCTGCTGGCCACCGGAGGTGGGATAAAAAGCCGACCGGTCAAGGGCGGTGTAATAAAGCTCGCCGTGCCGGCCGGAGTCGACGATGGTGGCATCGAACTCGAGCAAATCCGACTTGTGGTAATACAGCCTCTCCGTCATGTCAGAATCCCGGTCTTGCCGCCCTCATCTGTTGTACAATCCGGTACTATCTTCGTTGCCTTTCAAGCCATGGTGTTTCTCAGCGTGCCGATCTTCTCGATTCGCACCTCAATCACGTCACCCGATTTCATCGGGGCGATGCCGGCCGGGGTTCCGGTCGGAATCAGGTCGCCCGGATTGAGCGTCATCACCGAGGATACATAGCTGACCAGGTACGGGATATCGAAGATCATGAGCGAGGTTCGACCGGACTGCTTCACTTCGCCGTTGAGAACACCTTCGACCAGCAGATCGCGGTAATCGAGACCGGTCACCACCCATGGCCCGACCGGGCAGAAGGTGTCAAAACCTTTGGCCCGCGACCATTGTCCGTCTTTCTTCTGCAGATCGCGCGCCGTGACGTCGTTGACGCAGGTAAACCCGAAAACGTAGTCCCCGGCCGTTTCGATGGGTACATTCGATGCCGGCCGGCCGATGACGATACCGAGTTCGGCTTCATAATCGACCCGCTGCGATTGCGGCGGGTGAACGATTGACTGTTCCGGGCCGATAACCGACGACGGCGGTTTGAGAAAGATGAGCGGGTACTCCGGCGGTTTGTCGGCCGACTGCGAGGCCTTGACGTGGGCATGGTAATTCAGGCCGATGCAGACGATCTTCGATGGCTCCACGGGGGCCTGCAGAGTAATCTCGTCAAGCCGGTATTCGCGGTCGGTCGGTGTACCGCCGGCCCAGGGAGCACCGCTCAGCTGAACGACGCTCTCGTCCCTAACCAGCCCGTAAGAGGATATGTCGTCGGATCCTGTCTTGAAGCGTACGTATTTGTCGGACATCCTGTTGATTCCTCATGATCATAGCAGTGGTTGTTCGGTCAGTGAACTACCTTAGAATTAACAGCGCGGGCAATGTTGAGGCAACATAATATCACACCTGTTTTCTCTTCCACCGGCCGCGTTTGAAGAGCGCGGTGAGGGTGATGGCCGAGATGAACGAGGTGATGGTGAGAGTCCACCAGACGCCGTTAATTCCCCAACCGAGAGTGAAGGCCAGAAGGTAGGCGAGCGGGATTCGGGCTACCGATGAAGGTATCGCCACGAGCATCGGGGGAACGGTGTCGCCGGCGCCGCCGAAGGAGCCTTCGAGAACGATAGTTACGGCCATAGCGGTCTGAGAGAGTCCCAGAATGATGAGGTAGTCTATCGCGATTTCAAGCACCTGCGGGTCGTCGGTGAATACCGAGGCGATCAACCGGGGCAGTACGATGAATATAACCGAGATTATCAGGGTGATGGCGATGGCGATGCCGGTCGCGCCCCAGGCGCAACGGGCGGCCCGCTCGGGTTTGCCGGCGCCGAGATTCTGGCCCACCATGGTCGAGGCGGCGATGGAAAAACCGAAGCAGGTCAGATAGGAGAATGACTCCATGCGATTGCCGATGCCCATGGCGGCCCCGGCGGCCTCGCCAAAAACGTGAACGAATTTTATCAAGAACCAGTAGACCAGCACAAATACGAGTTGCTGGCTGGATACCGGCAGGCCGATGCGGGCGATCTTGAACATCGAGCCGAAATCGGGCTTGACGGGAAAGGGCCCCGGCACCGGGTAACCCAGTTTGCCGCGCACAAGAAACAGTGTGATAATCGCGCTGGAGATGAACACGGCGATGGCGGTGGCAATACTGGCTCCCGTAACGCCCAGAGACGGAACCGGACCCCAGCCGAATATCAAAAGGGGGTCCAGGGCCATGTTGATGACAACCGAGGTGACACCTACCAGGGTCGGCGTTTTGGTGTCACCGGAAGCCCGGAACACGGCGTACAGGGTGTCCATCCAGAAAAAGAAGATCGAAGATACGAAGAAAATGCGAAGATACGGTATGGCCAGGGCCAGGGTCTTCGGGCCGGCGTCCATAAAGCCAAGCAGCGCGGGAGCCAGCAGGAAACCGGAGGCGGCAAAGATGATACCTACCATCCCGGCCAGCACCATACCCTGCTTGATGTAAAAAGTAACCTTGCCCAGGTCTCTGGCGCCGACATATCTGGCCACCAGCGCCGTGATTCCCACAGAGATGATGTTTATGAGAGCGTAGACGGTCCACATGATCACCATGGAGCTGGTCACGGCATCCTGCGCCGTGGGACCGAGCTTGCCGACCCAGTAGTAGTCGGTCGAGGCCAGCGCGAATTCCATGAACATGGCCATGACGACCGGCATGGCCAGACTGACGATGGTTCTGGAGATAGGGCCGCTGGTGATCCTGTCGCTCTGCGTGGGCTGTTGATTCCGGTTTATCATTCGTGCGCTCGCAAACCCGATATATCGGCCACAAGTTAAAGTCGCCGACCTGCCGCCTCAAGCAAAATCGCCGCGACATTTCTCCACTTGACGTAAGCGGTGGTTTCCGGTATTCTTTAGAGGAGGTTCCGCAGTTCCTAACTATTCACCCCGGAGATTCCGTGACTATCATTCGCCTGCTGTGCGTTATCATTTTGCTCGAAGGTTTGCTCTTCTCAGCGGCGTGCGCCGATACGGGTGACCGGGCGAAAAGAGGACACAAAAACCCACTGATCTCAGACATCAAGCTGAATCTGATGGGCTTTTTCACGACCGGGCTGGTCGCCGGCGAAGCGGCGAAGATAATCGCTGAGTACGGCAATAACGTGACCGACAAGATGCTGTTCGGCGGCGGGGTTTCTTTGGTCAGCCATCCCAAGCCGTGGTATGCGTTCGGCCTTAATCTGCAATACGCTTACAAAAGCCTGCCGATTCCCGGCATAAGCTCCTCAAGAGGCTGGCTGGCATCGGCCAGCCTGATGGTGTTTGCTCAGAAGCAGGTCAAGGCGATTCCTTATCTCAGGCTGGACGGCGGGTTCGTCACCGGCAAGTACCCCGATTACGACGGCGACACCGATTTGAAACTGGGAACGCACCCTCTGGTGAGGTTTGGCGGCGGCATATTCACATTCGCATCGTCCAAGTTCAACACCAGACTGGAGGTCTATTACGCAATCGTGTTTTCCTCGGAGCACGTAATGGACCAGCTGGGCGGAAGTGAAATCGGGTTTAACGGCGAATGTGTCGGCCTGGAGTTGGCTATAGGGATTCCGTTGATGAAACGATAAGCGGTTTCGTTGGTCAATAGAACAATCCCCTGATAGAACCCTGAACGGGGAGGTACTTATGTATAGTGTCCGCATTCTCGGCTTGCTGATATTGTTGCTCGCCCTGCTGGCTCCGCAGGTATCGGGCCGCAAAGAAGACAAACCCAAAATGGAATCAAAAGCCGCCAACATTCGCAACATCAAGATCAATTTCGTGCCCTTTCTGACCGGAGGCTTCGTGATCGGGGAAACGGCTCGAAAGATCGAGGATTACGGTGGGGCGGGGACTGACAAACTTCTCTACGGTTTCGGCGCATCTTTATGTTACTTGCCGCGTCCGCGATTCACTGTCGCCGTCAATCTGGAATACGCCTACAAGGAACTCCCGGGAGCTGATATTGGCACCGGGAGGGGATGGTTTTACTCCGGCAGTTTCATCTACAATCTGCGGACGTTCGCCAAGCGGATTCCTTATCTCCGATTCGACGCCGGGATGGTATCAGGCAAATGGCCGCGCAGCGGCCCTGACTTGAAGGTCGGAACTCACCCGTACGTCCGAATGGGCATCGGGGTCTTTTCCTTCACGGCCGGCAGCACCAACACCAGGGTCGAGGCCTATTATATCCATGCTTTCTCAGAAGGTTATGAAATCGAGCAGCTTTCCGATTACGAGGTCGACTTCAACGCTCAATGCCTGGGAGTGGAGTTTGGGGTCGGCTTTCCGATGTCTTCGCGCTGAAGGATAGCGCCTCAGAGCCCCAGGCCGCCGCTCAAGTAGGCCGCGCTGAGCACCTCATCCGTGGCCAGCCTCAGCAGCTCATTCCAGTCATAGCGGCCACCGTAGCGAAAGCAGCTCTGCACCAGAAATGACTGCGTCATGCGGCTTTCCACCACCGGGCCGTAATTGTCACGCATGAAGGCCAGAATCTGCGCGGACAGCATGTCACCCAGAAGGTAGTTCTGCAGGTATACCGGGTGCGTGGTATAGTGAATGATTCCCGCCCACGGCTTGATATCATCGTGGCGCGGCAGCCGCATGTACTCTTCGAAAAGGTCCCAGTACAGCTTGTTGAGGTCGCGATTCGGGTTTGAATAAGCTTCCAGCTCCCAGTTCAACCGCAGCAGCGTCGCCCGGAGGTAGATGATGTCTTCTTCTTTTTTGGCGTCCAGATAATCGTCAAGCAGACTCGACGGCACGCCGGCGTAGGTCGCAAGCCACTGCCGGTCATCGACCAGCGAGGCGAAGACCTGCCCCATGGCCTCCACCCACGGGTCATCCACGTAGTTGACAAAAAGCGGGTGGTCCTGCCTGATATGCGCAAAGTGCACGGCGTGACCGATCTCATGCAGCAGAACGCGCATGCTGTAATGGCCGTCGGAAACGTTGGCCATCACCCTTTGTTCGTACGGGGGTTTGATCAAGAAGGCATAGGCCAGCTGTGATTTCCCCTCGCGCGAATCGAGATCGAAATATATCGGCAGCTTGTCCAGGTCGAAGCCCATCTGTCTCAGGCTTGTCCGGGCTATATTGAGCTGGGCGTCGGCCGGGAAGTAGGCATCGATTCGATTCCGGGTATTGGAGTAGGCATAGGCCAGGTCCCATATCTCCAGACGGTCCAGGCCGAGTCGCGTTTTGACGCCGCTCAGAATCTCTTCGTAGGGCTGCTCGCTGCGCGATTTCAAATCGCTCAGCGTGCGCCGGTAATCATCGAGATCAAGACCGGCGACATTGAAGTTGAGAGCCAGAAAATTGTTGTAGCCGAGTCTTCGGGTGAACTGGTTGCGGAGCCTGATAAGACGTTCGAGACCGTCGGCAAGCTCACCGCCGACGGCACAGTAAGCGCGGTAGGCGGCCTCGCGGCGGGAGCGCCCGGGGTCGGAA
>CP070777.1:890811-913982 GCA_020346225.1 Candidatus Zixiibacteriota bacterium
ATCCGTCCTTCGTCTTCGGCCAGCTCATCTTCGCTCGGCTCATAATCCAGAAAAGCCAGATTATCCAGAATCTTTTCGATGGCCGAATCGTCGAGCTCTTCCATTCCGGCTTCGTTGTCAACGGCCTGGTCGCCCGCTTCGGAGTCAGCCCGGGCCTGCCCGGCATCCTTGGCGTCGGTCTTCTTAAGCTCCAGTTTCGGACGCTCCGCCTTCTCGGCCGTTTCCTCACCGCCTGACGACTTGCCCTTCATGACAAAAGTCAGTCCGACAGCGACTACCACCGTCACCACCAGCACCGCCGCGGCCATGATGATATATTTGACGAGCCTTCCCCCGGCACCCTTCGGACTGGCCGCCTGGGCTTTCGGCTCGGCCTTGTTATCTTCGCTCTGTTTAACGTCTTCCGGCATTTTCACCTATCCCAAATGCATTAATAGCTGGTATTTCTCCAAGCTTCTGCTAAGCATGGCCCATGCCGGGCACCGGGCGCCCGCCTTAGCCCATTGCGCAACAGCAGGTTACGCCTGATGGTCAACCTGGATTGGAAACCTGGATTCTGATGGGAAGGGAATATTTTTCCGGCTGGCGGCGGAATTATTCGACAAAAAGTGCGGACTCTATATTAATGTGATGGTGGCTCAGCCGCCCACCTCCCCCTCGACATACTCGGCGCACGCGCCGGCGACCCTTACCGGAACGATGTCCCTGCCCCACTCGGTATGGCCGGGAAGCTTGACCCTGATATAATTACCGGAGATCCCCCAGAAGCCCCCGTGTTCGTTCTTCTTATGTTCGCTGATTACTTCCAGCACCCGGCCGAGCTGGCGATGATGCGAGCGCTCGCGCAAATCATCGGATACGCGCGTCAGAATGGCGTTGCGTTCCTTAATGACATCGGGTCTGACCTTCCCCGGCATCCCGGCGGCCAGCGTGCCCTTGCGGTCCGAATAGCTGAACACGTGCAGGTAATCAATCAACCCGGATTCGGCCACCTGTCTGGTCAACCTAAAATCCTCGTCCGTCTCACCGGGGAAACCGACAATCACGTCCGCCCCGATAATGCTCTGAGGGGCGGCTTTCTTGACGGCCTCGAGCCGCTCGAGGTATTGCGCCGGTGTATACGGACGGCGCATCTCTTTTAAAATCCTCTCCGACCCGGACTGCATCGGCACGTGCATATGATGACAGATACGACCCTCCATCCCGGCATAAACGTCCAGCAGATCATCGCGAATCGTCTGGGGCTCGATGGACGATATCCGCAGCCGATAGAGATCGGTTTCCGTGAATATCATCCGGCACAGCGACGCCAGGTTCTTGATGTGCGGCTCACTCTTGCGGTAAGCGTAATGCCCGATATGCACCCCTGTCAGCACCACTTCCTTGTAGCCGTGTCCGACCAGTCCGTTGATTTCGTCGATTATCTCCGCCAACGGACGGTTCACCAATCGACCCCGCACCTTCGTTACGATACAGTAGGAGCAGGCCTGGTTGCACCCGTCCGAGACTTTTATCCAGGCCCGGTTGTGCTCGAAGAACTCGTCGATTACAGGCACGCACCCGGCGGGTGTTTTACTTTCGAAGATTTCCGGAAACTCAGACAGGAGTATCCGCCCGATATCATCTTTATGCTCGTTGCCGAGCACCAGGTCCACGCCCTGCAGCGAGGCGATCAACTCCGGCTCGGCATCAACGTAACAACCGATCACCACAATCCGCCCGTTGGGATTCGTCCGCGCCGCCCGCCTAATCAGATTGCGGCAGTTGGAGTCAGCTCGATGGGTTACGGTACAGGTATTAATGATATAGAGGCTCGCCTCCTCACCCGGTTTGGCGCGCTGGAATCCGTATGGCGCCAACTGCGCCACGATGCGCTCCGACTCGTACTGGTTGAGGCGGCACCCGACGGTCTGAACCGCCACTGTTCTGGGCGCAATTCGATTCATGGTATGGTAATATAATCGTTTTGAGATCGGAGGGACGGGGTTTTTGGAGACACTTAACGCCGGGATTCGGTCAACCTGCCGGTCGCGCCAGCCGTTATTCGAGCCGGCCGTCCCTGATGTCGTTTTAACCAGAGTGAGGAATCGCCGCTCAGATCGCCGAGTCAGCCGGGCCGCCCCGACCCCTCACGCCCCACACCACTACCAGCACCGCCGCCACCAGCAAGAAGGGCGAACTCCAGAAACCGGGCACCAGCTGACCGTAATAGACGGACATGCCGATATGCAACAGGGCGTTAAAAATCATAATTACCCCAAGCGCGGTGGTGAATATTCGGATGAATTTGCTGCCCCGCGCCACCAGCGGCGTCAGCGCGAAACAGATAACAATACCGCCAATCAGACCCCCCATCCACATCCAGAATGAAAACGTCGGTGCCGGAAAGAATCCGACCTTTTCCCTCAGATCAAGCACCAACTGGTTGTAGAAAGGAAGGAAATCCGATATCATTTCATCGAGAACATGAACGGCGATCATCGCAATCATCACCACCCACGCCAACAGCAGCTTGCTGCGTCCAACACTGAGATCCGCCATGGATCCCCCTCTCTAATATCCCTTACTTCTTCACCAAACCCCGAAGTATCTTCAGGTTCCGTTTGTCTTCCTTCAAATCCTCCCCCTTGGGCGTCTCCAGGATCATGGGAATCTTTTTGAGCCGACGGTCGTTGACAAAATTGGCGAAGCCGGCTTTCCCGATATGACCCTCCCCGATATGTTCATGCCGGTCGCGCTTCAGGCCGAATTCCCTCAGGCTGTCGTTGGCGTGAATAATCTTAAGCAGCTCCAGCCCCAGCACCTCGTCAAACTTCTTCATCGTCGCCCGGTAGTCTTTCGGCTTTACAATAGGATAACCGGCCGAGAAGATATGACATGTATCCAGGCACACCCCCATCTTGCCCTTGTTCTCTATCTTATCAATTATATAAGCCAGCTGCTCGAACGTGTACCCCAGGTTCGTGCCCTGCCCGGCCGTCGTCTCCAGAAGCAGCGTCACGTTATTGTCTTTCAGCTCGGAGAACATGCGATTGATATGTTTCGCTATCGCCTTCAGCCCGGCCTCTTCCCCCGACCCCACGTGAGACCCCGGATGCATCACCAGGTTGGGAATCTTCAAGACTGCGCAGCGCTCCATTTCTTCTTTCAATGACTGAAACGACTTCTCGGCCAGGGCTTTGTCCGGCGACGCGATATTGATAAGATAACTGGTGTGCGATACGGAAACCGTCACCCCGGTCGTTTCAATCGCCTTGAAGAACTGCTCAACCTCGTCCCCGGTCAGCTTCTTGGCCCGCCACTGGTTATTGGACTTGTTGAACATCTGGATGGTGTCGCACGTGGCCGCTTTACCCCGCTCGACGGCGTTAAAAACACCTCCCGCAATCGATTCGTGAGCCCCGAATATCATAGGCCCTCTCAGTGTTTCAAGATTACCTGTTGCCGGTGTCGCCTAAAATAGTCTATTTTTCTGCGCTGGACAAGCTCAACCTTCCCTGCAATTCAAACTGACTGCCCCTGTCACAACCTGTCCCTATACTGAGCACGTAGGGGCCGGAAGGGGGCTGTCGGCAAAATGAACGAGCGGCTTGAAATCCGAAAGACCGGCGTCAGCATTCTCGATGTGCTGGATTTGCTTGGCCGGGGTTGCGATTATAACCTCATCCTGCGGCAATACCCGGCCCTGACCTCAGCCGATATCGCGCGCGCTGCACGCATGGCCCACGACTTGATACTGGGGCGCCTGATGGTAGACTTGCTCTTGAAATGCCCCTGGCGCGGGCTCGAACAGACGGCTCCCGCCGGAACGGTCTCGGGCACCTGGAAAGAGGGTGAAATCAGCGAGCTCGTCAGGCTTCACCGCTACGGTGCTTCTGTAAGCCTCATCGCGAGATTGCTCCGGCGCACCACGCCGGAGATAAGAGCCGCCCTGAACGAACGCCGCCGGACCTAAGCGATGTCATCCAGCAGGCAGTCCGCCTCGATCTCCACCAGCCAGTCTTCGCGAACAAATCCTTTCACGACCACGATTGTCGCCGCGGGCTTGATTTCCTTGAAATACTCGGCATGTGCCCGGCCGACCTCCGATGTGAACGAGGCATCGGTAACGTAAATACGCGTCCGGACCACATCCTTAAGGCTGCCCCCGCCCTGCTCGACAGCGGCCCGGACTATCTCCAGACAACATCTGGTCTGACCGTAAGCGTCACCCGGCGACGCCGTCGAACCGTCGGGCGCGATCGGCGCTGTGCCCGATACCACCAGCATATTCCCGGCTCGCACGGCCCGCGAAAAACCGATCGCATCTTCATATGGCGAGCCCGATGATACCCTTTTTCTCTCCATTGATTTCCTTTCTTGATTGCGGCCTTCAGCTATCGATACGGGATTTGCCGCCCTTTGGCTGCGTTCTTTTGCCGCGGGCAAAAGAACAGCCCGAAACCGCTAACGGTCCGGGCTGCACATTCCATCAAAGCAAAGGTATGGATGGACTTATTTTTCTACAATTTTGCTGACTGTCTTCCTGCCTCGCGCGATCAAAAAGGCTTCGATTAGTGGATGCTCTGATTGTAAAGGATCGATATCTCAGCAGACCCTTCGTTGAGCACCGCTATGTCAATATCCCCGTCCTCGTCAAAGTCGTAGGCACAGACGGCGGCGGGGTCGCCACCCACCTCAAAATTAACGGTGTTGTACGAGTAATACATGAAGATGCCGGCGTTAAGCAGGATAGATACGTCATCGGCGTAACCATTGCTGACGACCATATCCGGCGCGCTGTCGCCGTCGAAATCGGCACAGTATATCCCGGCCGGCCCCCGCCCGGCCATGTGGCTCCGCGCCGCCGAGAACGACGCGGTTCCGTCGTTAATGAGCACCGATACCAGGTTATCATCGCGCGATGCCGCTGCAATATCCAGATCACCGTCACCATCGCAGTCGAGCAGGGCCAGCGAGGTCGGTGCGCCGCCCACGTCGTAGTGGTACTCGCCCTGAAAGGTCCCGTCACCGTTGTTTATGAGAATGGCCACCCGGCTCGCCGTCAGCGAGGACAGCGCCAGGTCCACGATACCATCTCCATCGAGATCACCCGCGCGGACGGCCGTCGGATAATTCTGGCCGGTGTAGTTGACCGGGTCCGCAAAAGTGCTGTCGCCGTTGTTTATGAGCACCGAAATGTTGTGCGAGCCGTAATTGCAAATTGCCAGATCCTCAAGATTGTCCCCGTTGAGGTCAACCGCGCAGACATTGTCGGAGTTGTCAGCGGCATAGTAATTGTCGATCCAGTCATCCGTTATGAGGATATCGTACTCGTTCTTGGGCGTTTCCTGTGTGTCATTCGCATATACAACACACGCAAAGCCCGGCATGTAAATCGGCGGATATACACACCAGATGTATCCCAGCGTATCGCGTCCGGCCAGTTCCACCAGCTCGAACGTTCCGTCGCCATTATTGGCAAGTAAAGACATGACCGAGTGCTCAAAAGTAACCGTGTCGCCGTCCGGCTCCTCAACCTGCACGCCTATATCCCAGTTCGCCACGGCCAGATCCAAATCACCGTCGTCATCGTAGTCAATGGCGTTGAGGGCCGATGGATTCCAGCGGCCGTAGTAGACCACCGGGTCGTCAAAAGTTCCGTCGCCCTTGTTAAGCAAAATCGAAACGTTGTTGGTATCCGTCTGGTGCGAAACCGCCAGGTCCATATGCAGATCGCCGTTGAAATCAGCCATGGCTAAATCGCTGGGAGAATCATTGACACTGTATTTGAGCTGGCCGCCAAACAGGTCCGGAGTGACCACCACGGCATTGTCCGAAACCTCCGACCAGTTCCCGGAAGCATCTTTCGTCCTGATGGCAAAGAAGTACTCTCGGCTCAGCATCAGATCGGTCAGATCAAACGTCTCAGTGCTTCCCGCCTCCTGTGGCGCCGGCTCACCGTCGAGAGGAGCCGCCGAAGCCCAGTTGTCCGGCGTGATCTCAGTCCAGTAATAGCGCAGATCGTATTCGGCCGCCGTGCCCTCGTTCCCGTCATCACCGGGAGCCGTCCACGTAAGCGTCACATTCCCCGCCAGATCCGGGTCACTGGCTGTCAGATCGGTGATCTTCGCCGGCGGCGTGATGGTGCTGTTGACCGTCACCAGATCAGAACATTCCCAGTTACCCGCGGCATCAAACGCTTTCGCGAAGATGGTGTGCTCTCCCGCCTCCTCGACCGCCAGCGTCCAGTAGCAACTCCACGGCGCCGACTGGTCGGTATGATGAAGCTCAGTATCTATGTAGAACTCTACCTTGGCTACCCCCACGTTGTCGGCAGCCTCTGCCACCACATCGACCGTGTTCGGCACGATACTGCCATCGGCCGGACTTGTCACTGTCACTGTGGGCGGTTCGGAATCGACCGGAGCCTCAGGATTGGAGCATGACAAGATCAACATAAGCGACAGGCCCGCTACCAAAGCTGTCAAAAAGATAAGCTTGATATCTGTGCGACGCATTTGCTTGGTTCCTCTAAATTGTATGTCGTCCAACGATTTTTCGAAGTCTTTGACCTAAAAAAGGCGGCTCTTGAGCTTAAATTAACGACGTCTCAGTCGCAGTATCAGTGCAAAAAAACTTGGCTATCCGAATGGTCCGGGAGCTCTTGAGCCAAAACAAAAAGCTATAATAACAGCCCTTTCCCCCGATGGCAAGCACTTTTTCACCAGACGGCTGCGCCCGGCCAATACCATACTAAATTTGTGCTGTTTCTGCGCAATCCAACCCCTTCGCCCGCCCTGTCGGCTCGCATTCGGACAAAAAAAACCGCCGCGTTACAACGCTGTCCGCGGCGGCTTGTCAATTTCGAAAATCGAAACAACTCAGCTTTGGGCCGGCTTATCCTTAAGCTTGCAGGTGGATACACCAATAAGGGAATACAGCCCGCAATAGCCGACCAGACCGGTTATCAGCGGGACAAAGCCCACCAGACCCCACCAACTCTGATAAACGAAGCCCAGCACGATAACCACAACCCCTATGAGGATTCTCAGGGTCCTGTCGACACTACCCATGTTTGCCTTCATAAATGTCTCTCCCGATGTTTACAGGGAAATCTCATGACCCGGTGCGCCTCGCGCTCCGGCGCCCGCCTTTTGGATATACAACAATTCGGCGGCGAACAGAGTTCCGTCGACGCCGACTTTGCCGCCCGCAGTCCGCTATTTGAGGTTCATCGACAGTATCTTGACTTCGGTCATATCCTCAATAGCGTAGCGCACCCCCTCGCGACCCAGGCCGGAATGCTTCATTCCGCCGTACGGCTGGTGGTCGGCCCGGTAAGTCGGGATATCGTTGACCACCACGCCGCCGCACTCGATATGTTTAAAAGCGTAGAAGACATCCTTCATCCGGTTGGTGAAAATGCCCGCCTGAAGGCCATACACCGAATTGTTGATCTCATCCACGACTTCCTCGAACGTCTTGTACCTGAATACCACGGCCAGGGGCGCGAACGCTTCCCTGGCGCATACGTCCATCGACGCCTCTACATCCGTAAGCACGGTCGGCTCCAGCATGACGCCCTTCCCCCTGCCGCCAATCAGAATTTTCGCCCCGCCCTTGACGGCAGCTTCGATGGTTTCCAGCGTAGCGGCCGCCGCCTGCTCATCAACCATCGTCCCGACATCCGTCGCCGGGTCCAGTGGGTCACCGACCTTAAGCTTCCCCACCTTCGCCCTGAACATGGCCAGAAATTCGTCATACACCTTCTCGTGCGCGTATATCCGCTGCACCGAGATGCACGACTGCCCGGCTACCGCAAACGCCCCCAGCAAGAGACGCGTTGTGGCAAAATCAAGGTCGGCATCATCGGCAATGGCCACACCGGCATTACCCCCCAACTCAAGCACTACCTGTTTGGTACCGCTGTGACTTTTGATCCACCAGCCCACCTCCGATGATCCCGTAAACGTGATCAGCTTAACGCGCGGGTCTTCCAGAAGCGGCGAGGCGTTTTGGGCCGACCCCGGAAGCACCGACACCGCGCCTTTGGGATGGTCGGTCCGGTCTATCAGTTCGGCCAGCATCAGCGCCAGGATCGGGGTTTTTGAGGCCGGCTTGAGGACGATCGTATTGCCTGAGGCAATCGCCGGGGCGATCTTGTGCGCCACCAGGTTGAGAGGAAAGTTGAAAGGTGATATGCCCGCAATCACCCCTCTGGGAAACCGGCGAATCAGCCCCATCCGCTGCTCGGCCCCGGCCGCCCAGTCCAGATCCATTATTTCCCCGCCGATTCGCTTGGCCTCCTCTCCGGCCACTTTGAAAACGCCGATCGCCCGTGTGACCTCGCCCCTGGAGTCTTTCAGCGCCTTGCCCAGCTCGCGCGACATCATCTCGGCGAGCCTGTCGAAATTCTTTTCAAGCCCCTCGGCCACCCGGCGGCAGGTTTCCTCCCGTTTGTACGACGGCAGATCCCGCGTGACGGCGAACGTCTTCTGCGCTATCTCGATCGCCCTGGTGTAGTCTTCTTTCGAGGCCGCCGCCACCTGGCCCACGACCGAGTTATCATACGGGTTGACGACCGTGATTTTGCTCTTGCGGTCAACCCACTCACCTCCGAGATACATCTTGTATGATTCCGGCATCTTATCCTCCACAGTTTTGACCGGCCTTTCAGTCCGGTAAAGCCTATTATACCAAAGCTGCCGGTGGGATTCAACCGGTTATCTGACGCCCTCGCCCTCCCGTGCGATACCCCACCGCACATTTGGGCCGATTTTTCGCCTGAGAGTGAACCCGATGGGCTAAATAATGTTATACCGGCATGAAAGTGAGCGAGCGATGATGGACTTTTTCCCGCCGCGCCTCCTGTTGGCCGTCACAGTTGCCATACTGCTGGCGCCAGCCGCAGCGACGGCTGCCGACAGCAGGTGGTCGATCGATTTTGAGGGCGGCGTCGCTGTCAGCGGCTACAACGATGTCCGCATCCCCGGCAATACCGGGACTCTCTTCTCGCTGTCCCAGGAGCTCGACTCCGATCCGGCGTTCTTCTGGCGTGCTCGTTTGACCCGGAGTCTCGGGCAACGGCATCACCTGTCACTGCTGGTGGCCCCACTCCGGCTGGAATCCGCAGGCCGAATCGACCGCAGCATCTCGTTTAATGGTGAGAAGTTCGACGCCAACACGCCGCTCGACGCCGGCTATCGCTTCGATTCGTACCGGCTCACATACATCTACGATCTTCACCGTTCCGACAGAATTAGACTTGGTATCGGTTTCACGGGGAAGATTCGCGATGCCGCCATTACTCTATCCGGCGGCGGCAACTCGGCCGAGAAGAGCAACACCGGATTCGTCCCGCTCCTTCATTTGGTCTTTCACTGGCAGTTTTCAAAAAGGACCGGCTTGCTGGTCGAGGGCGACGGTCTGGCTGCACCTCAGGGAAGAGCCGAGGATTTTCTTCTTGCCTTCACGGCCGACCTCAGTCCCCGCCTTGGTTTCAAAGCGGGTTATCGGCTGCTTGAGGGCGGTGCTGACAATGACGAAGTGTACACGTTTACACTCGTCCACTATGCCTCCGCCGGTATCGTGTTTAGACTATGAATGATAGAACGGCCGCCGCGGCTGACCGATGAACGCGGAGTTTACTCGATCTCAATATCAAACGGCAGGCGCGCCAGAAGGCCTTCCGTGAACACCCCTTGAATGGCGTCCTGAGAGCTCCCGTCCTCCCCGCCGACCAGGCCGAATAGACGGGCCGCGAATTTCAAAGGCGTACTCGCCGGTAAGACAAACAACGGACGCTTGCGGGGGAGAATTTCAACGTCGTATTCCTTAACCCCCAGTTCCCGGGCCGTGAAATCCAGTGCCGCCTTGAGCCCCCCGACTTCATCAACCAGCCCGTGGCGCAACGCCTCGCGACCCGTCCAAACCTGTCCCTGCCCGAGGCTATCCACCGAATCGGCCTCCATGTCGCGGTTGCCGGCCACCAGTGACACAAAATGCCCGTAGAACGCCTTCATCTGGGAAAAATACTTTTCGCGCTCGTCATCGGTGAACGGGCGCATCGTGGTGAGCATCCCGGCGTACTTGCCTCGGGTAAACAGTTCTTTGCCCAGATCGATCTTCTCGTAAAGCCCGCTCAAATCCGCTTTGCCGCCGTAAATGCCAATCGACCCCGTTATCGTCGCCGGGTTGGTTACCAGGTGTTTCCCCGGCATGGCGATATAATACCCGCCCGAGGCGGCCACGTTGGACATCGATACGATGACCGGTTTGACTTCGGCGGTTCTCTGGGCCGCGTGATAAATCTCTTCTCCGGCCAGGGCCAGCCCGCCGGGGGAATTGATGCGAAAGACGACTCCTTTGATGTCACGGTCAGCTTTCGCCCGTCCGAAGGCCTTTTTCATTTTCGACGGCGTCACGTCGGTGGCCTCGCTGAACGGCCCCTTAGCGCCGCGGTCGAAAGTCATCTCGCCGTCGGCCACCACCACGGCGATTGCCGGCCTGACACCCCAGTCATCGTTGATCAGCGTATCGGTCAGGTACTTCCTGAAAGAAACCTCCGGCATCTTCGCCAGAAACTCGTTGGTCATTTCGTCGCGGTAACTCAGTCCGTCCACCAGTCCGAAGGCCAGCGCCTGCTCGGACGTGTACGGCCCGCCGTCGATAATCGCCGCCACCGAGTCCTTGCTTATGCCGCGACCTTCGGCGATGCCTCCTGCAAACTGATCGAACAAGTCATCGAGCAGCCGATTCACCTGCTCCCGGTTCTCTTCGGTGGCGCTCTCGCGCGTGAGGCTCTCCGCCGCCGTTTTGTACCTGCCGATTCGCATCAGGTCGACCTTGATCCCCAGCTTCTCCAGCGTCCCGGCATAGAACGTAAGCTCCGCTCTCAGTCCCACCAGGTTCAACTGGCTTACCGGCGGAATCAGAATCTTGTCACATCCACTTGCCACGTAGTAGCTGATATTACTCGGGTAAGTCATGTGACAGATTACCGGCTTTCCCCTGGACCGGAAAAAGCGTATTGCCTCCCTGAGCTCCTGCGCCTGAGCGAACCCCAGCGACAGACGGTCCAGGCTGAGCACCATCTCCCCGATACCGGGGTCATCGGCCGCGCGATAAATATTCAGAAGTGTCGTCAACAGCGACCGTTCTTTCTTGCCGAACACCGGCCGGGCGGGATTTTCATGCGGGCGCCTGGAAATGCTCAGGGCCAGGCGCCTGGTTCTTTCCTTGATAAGCGACGGCTGCTTGCGGCTGGTGGCCCCGGCAAAACCGGTCGTGCCCAGGTGGTTTCCGTCCCTGTCGGAGTTATACCTCGTGCCCACGAAGTACTGAAGGAAATTGGCCCGCACCCCTACCTGGAAATTCTTGTCGCTGTCGATAAACCCGTTTATATAGAGCCCCTTTATCGGCGAGGCTTCCAGATGATAAATGTAATCGGCATTGCTGAGCCGCGTCCCGGTGGACAGCAGCATGTCCAGGGCCAGGGTGACGTCGTATTGCTTCAGGCGATAGGCCAGTGAATAACGCATTTCCGTTTCGGTCCGGTCGCCGTTAACTTTTCCCCTGTTCAGATTAGAGAACAACGCCCCGAGGCTGACCGCCTGGCTCAGTCGATGTATCATGCCCAGGTTCCAGAAGTGCCGGTTGTCGAACGGAAAGGCGCCGCTCTTGAAATATCTGTAGGAACCGCCGAAAGCCGCCTTCTTCCCGAGCGGCGCCCCCAGAGCAAGAATATACTCCACATAATCCTCTTCCGGTCGGTTGTGCACCGCCCGGTAGACCATCGCTATTCCCTCGCGATGAATCACCGAGCCCCAGCCGTTGGCGTAATCGCCTTCCAGGTAGTCCGCCATGAACTGGAACCCCGATACCCTGAACATCCCCAGCCCGGCCGGGTTGACCCAGGCCGCCTCGCTGCCGAATACGGACGCCGCCGGCTGATAGTAAAAAACCCCTTGCGGGATTTCCAATCTCTGGCCCTCTGCCGGCTGCCGGCCGAGAACGGTCGCGAGCAAAAGCAGAAGTGTGCAGCGCAAGATTTCCCTATGCTTCAAAGACTAATCCTCCTGATTAACGCCTCGAACATACACGTTACCTTCGCCACGGGTGGAACCGGTGATCAACGCCTCGCCGTCGCCCGCGATCAAATTCAGGCGGTTGCGCTGAATCAGATCAGGTTTGACCAGCAGATTCGCTATCTCGATTTGTCCCTCTTCTTCCACCGCCAGCGACAGCACCGCCGACACGTCCGAAGGAAGCGTCAGTTCTATATCTTCAAAACGATTGCTCATGACCAGCTGACCCCCGCCCATCTCCACCACCGCCACCGAAATCGGCGCATACAGCCCCCGCACATAGCTTTTCTTACCGGTGGCGGCGAATCCATCGATGGTGATTCGCCCGTAGTCGTTCTTCACGTTCAGCTCGCCGGTTACGCCCAGTATCTTGATATCGCCGCTCTCGTTTCGAAATACCGACCGGCTGTCGGCGCCCTTTATATTTATGGCCACCAGATCCGAATTAGTCGTCGACACGTTTATTTTGCCCGCGACGTTCTCGATATTTACCCGACGATTCGATGTCGACAGCTCCAGTCGTTCGGTAACGTGAGTCACGTCCAGGCGGCCCAGGGACGATGGCACCACCAGCGACTTGAACGGCCCGTCGGCTTTGATGTCGAAATACTGCGCTTCGATCTCGACCTGGCATTGCTCCGGGATGAAGAGTTCGACCTTCACAATTCCCACCTCGGTGCCCTGCCACGGCGCCGGATTGGGAGCCTTCAGGGCCAGAAACAGCACTCCGCGAACAGTCTCCAGATTGACCCCGATCAGGTCAATATAGTCAATCGCTTTCGACCTCTCTGCGGCCTTGGCCTTCTTCCTGTACACGAGCTTTGCCGAAGGCTCATCCCACGTCCGAATATCCAGGCTCCCCTGGAGCGACAGGGCCGACTTGACAACGACCTTGCTGCCTTCGGCCGCCTTCACCGACTTCTCCAATTCCCGGGTGCTGTAAAGACTGCCTTCTTCCTCGAAGACCTCCTGAGCCTTCACCGCTGCAACACCGGCAAGAATTGCCAGAACCACAAAACCTGCTTTCATACCGATCTTCACGGTCGCCCTCTATCCAGGTTGTAAATCATACTCATCAGAATCGAGCCCGCCATGGCCGCATTAAGCGACTCAACCTTCGTCGAATGACTCACCCTCACCGTCATGTCGGCGGCGTCCAGAATCTGCGGCGATACCCCATGGGCCTCGCTTCCGACAACCATTATAAACTTTTCTCTTTTTAACACTTTTTTCGCGGCAGGGTCAAGCTTT
This sequence comes from Candidatus Zixiibacteriota bacterium, assembly GCA_020346225.1. GTDB lineage: Bacteria > Zixibacteria > MSB-5A5 > GN15 > FEB-12. The sequence continues at coordinate 904,131 of CP070777.1, forward strand.
TTCCCAAGCGGGCCGGTGGCAACCACTTTCAGTCCGTTTCCGGCGGCGAAGCGCAGCACCGCGGCCGGGGTTTCCCGGGCCACCCTTAGCCCGAAAATCGCTCCCGCCGACGACCGCACCACCTTCGGGGCAAAAACATCGGCACTGTCACCGCTGATTACTACCGGCTCGAAACCAAAGGCCAGGGCCGAGCGCACCATTGTACCCAGATTGCCCGGGTCGGCTATATTTTCACACCATAATACTCTACGAAACCGGGGGATATAAAGTTCGCGAAGCTTCGTCTCGGGTATTCTGAATACGCCCACCAGTCCCTGAGGCGTCTCGGTGTCGCTCATCGCTTCCAGTTCCCGGCCGGCGACCGCCGCCCGCGCCACCCCTTTTTTTGCCAGCCCGGCCAGAAGCCGTTCACCCCGCTCACCGGCCAGCGACCGGGCATAATAAACCTTCTGCGGCAGGAAACCGTGCCGAAGCGCTTCCTCCAGAAGCCTTACGCCCTCGGCCGAAAACATGCCCGCCTCTCTCCGCCCCTTTTTGGTCAACAGCGCCTTCAGGCCCTTCAGTTCGTTCTTTGTAATTGACACTTGTTCTTACGGTTGAATTTTTGATATTTTGAATAATGAATCCAACGCCGGGACGGATTGGCAAGTGAAAACTGTGTTTGCCCATGTAATTCTTCTTTCGATGGCGCTCATTGCGGCGGCCGCATCGGGCGAGACCATCGTTATAGGTGGGACCGACGGCCTCAGCGCTTATGATACCCATGACCACTACGATATTGGCCTGGCCCTTTCCGGCGGCGGCGCCAGGGGCCTGGCCGTCATCGGCATTCTCAAGGCCTTCGAAGAGAAAGGAATCGAAGTCAAGGCAATCACCGGCACTTCCATTGGCGGCATCGTCGGCGGCCTCTACGCCGCCGGTTACTCGCCCGATGAATTGGCCGCCATCGCCTCCCAACTCGATTTCGACTTCCTCTTTTCCAACTCGCCGTCGCGCAAGACGATGCTGTTCACACGACGGGAGGAGCGCGACCGGCACCTTCTGTCGATCCGGTTCGACGGTCTCCGCCCGGTCATTCCCCAGGCGCTGACCGCCGGACAGAAACTCACTACCCTTATCACCGGCCTCACCAGCCGGGCCAGCTACCAGTCCGGCGCCGACTTTTCGCGGATGCGGGTTCCCTTCAAAACCATCAGCACCGATATCGTTTCCGGTCACGAGGTTGTTCTCGACAGCGGCTCGATTGCCGACGCCATGCGCGCCACGATGGCCTTCCCGCTGGCTTTCACCGGCCTCGAAAACGAGAACCAGGTGCTCATGGACGGCGGCATGGTCACTCCGATACCGGTGACCCTGGTCCGGGGCATGTGTGATTCGGGGCTTTGCATCGTTGCCGTCAACACCGCCAGCAAACTGCTGTCCAAAGAGGAACTGGTTACGCCTCTCGATATCGCCAACCAGGTGACCAGCATTATGACCGCCGACCAGCTCGTTGAACAGCTTGCTCACGCCGACTTCGTGATCGACCCTCCCCTCGGCGATTTCAGCTCCGCCGATTTCAAACGCCAGGACACGATCATCCAAATCGGCTATGAGACCGGACTGACAATCGCCGATTCCATTATCGCTTTCATCAAATCGCACCGCGACAGGCACGAGTATGCCGTGAGCAGCGTAACCGTTCGGTCCCTTCCACCCTCAAAAGAAAGCGAATTCGTAAATCGCCTGCATACCCGGCGCCTGACCCGGAAAGAGCTTGTCTCGGAGCTGAAGTCACTGGCGCGCGAGCTCGATCTGTTCCGCGTTGAGGTCGACATCGCCCCGGAAGGACCCGCCGCCTCGCCGCAACCGGTCGCCCTGATGGCCCGGTCTTTCGAGAACCTGCGCGCCGATAGCGTCACCGTCAGCTTCACCGGCAACAACCTCTACGACAGTCGCGTTCTCAGCGCACAACTGCTGGGCGAAGAAGGCGTCATCACCTCCCGGAGTCTAAAAGCCGGCCTTGACCGCGTTGTGGCCCTGTACCACGACCGGGGCTTTGATCTGGTGCACGTACGTCGCGTCGAGATCGACCCCGACCGGCAGAGTATCTCGGTCGAGATTGATGAAGCCGTTATTGTCTCGGTCGATGTCGAGAACAACGACAAAACCAGAGACTGGTATGTTCGCTCCTATTTCACGCTCGCCGCCGGGCAGCCTTACTCCACGGAGATGGCCGAACAGGGCATTGCCAACATCTACGGCACCGATCTGTTCGACCGGGTCACCGTCGAGGTCGAGCGCGGCGACGGCGGTGCCGTTGTCAAGATCGGCGTCGAAGAAAAGGAAAGCCGCCAGCTTCGTTTGGGTTGGCACTGGGACGACGAGTACCGCTCCGAGGAATTTATCGAGTTGCTCGATGACAACGTCGGCGGCATCGGCCTTCAGTACCTTCTCCACGCCCGCCATGCGCCCCACCGACAGAGCTACTTTGGCTACTTCAAGGCCGACCGGATCCTTAACACCTACCTTACCGGCCACATCGGCCTGTTTCACGACCGCCTCGACCGCACGCTGTTCATCGACGGCATCCACGAAGACGGTATCCGCAAAGAGATAAAGACCGGTGCCGATCTGATCTTCGGCCAGCAAATCGAACGTCTCGGTGCGGTCTCAGCCGGTCTTACTGTCGAGCAGGTCGAGTACCGCGATCCTGACACCGATGTCGGACGGAAATTCGATCTTCGGATTATCAAGCTCGAATCACTCGTGGAGAATTTCGACCGCATCCCCTTCCCCAACTCCGGCAGCCGCCAGCTTCTGCAGCTCCAGTTCGCCGGCAAGTATTTCGGCGGCGACGAAGAGTTCACGCGCTTCTACGGCTCCATGGAAACCTATTTCCCGATTGGCCGCTACCTCAACTTTCACCCCCGGGCAGCTCTCGGCATCTCCCGTTCCGGGCTGCCGCCTTCCGAGAAATTCTACCTAGGCGGCATGCACTCATTTACCGGTTTTCGAACAAACCAGCTGGCCGGCGACAAGATGTTCATCTTTTCCAGTGAACTGCGTGTCAAGCTGCCCTTGAGAGTGTACTTTACTGGCAGGCACGACATGGGCGAAGTCTACGTTTCCAGCGACGAGATCAAACTGCGCAATCTGCGGCACGCTGTCGGCGTGGCCCTGGCTCTCGACTCTCCCATCGGCCCCTTCGAATTCGGCTATGGTGTCGTCAACAGCGACATCGACCGATTCTACGTCAACATCGGCCTGGCCTTCTGACCGACCGCCCGATATAATGATTGACTAAGAGACGGTCGCCGCAGTTAAATAGAGACGACAGTGTCAGAACTATTGGAGGGATCTGATATGAGAAAAGTCTTAGCCGTGACAATCGTTGCGCTGTTTTTAAGCGGCTGCGCAAAAAAGACCCAGCAAGAGTCGGCACCGGCCGACGATATTCTCCTGATGAGGGCCAGCGCGAAACTGATCGACAGGTTTCAGAAAGACCTGAAAAGCGAGCTGATGGCTGCGATAAACGAAGGCGGAGCCGCTCACGCCATTACCGTGTGCCGGGTGAGGGCGCCGGAAATCGCGGCCGCCCACTCGGGCGAATTCTGGAGCATCAGGCGCGTCACCGTCAAAAACCGCAATCCCAACAACCTTGCCGACTACCACCACCTGGGCATCCTGGCCGCTTTCGATGACACCACCGTTGTCGCTCCCACGCACTCTTATGAATGGGTAGAAACCGCCGGCGACAGTACATATCGCTATTACAGACCGATACGCGTAATGCCGTTATGTTTGAAATGTCACGGCACCGACGCCGACATCGACGATGCCACCCGGACTGCATTGAGAGAGAAGTACCCCGAGGACAAAGCTACCGGTTACAGGCCCGGCGACCTGCGCGGCATGTTCGTGGTCGAGGTCAAGTGGCCCGAGGGCAAGCCCCGCGCCGAAACCCTCGCCTCGGATACGCTTTAGTAGTACAGCATCAGTGATCTTTAGCAGGGGTGCGCCGTCATTTCGAGCGCAGCGAGGAATCCGGGGCACTGGGCAGGATCCCTGCGATCCTGCCTTCTCTTAGAACCGGTACCCGGCGCTGACGCGGTAGGTTTCCTCCAGGTCGTCGTGCTGAAGGAAGGCGAAATCAACGGTGATATTCTTCACGTCCACCCCGCCGCCGACCGTGAAATTGCCGATATCAAACCCGGCCCGGCCGAATACCGTCTCCCTGTACGACAACTCCCAGCCGTAGTGCGTATCAACCGAAACCGGACCCGACCAGTACTGCGCCGAACTCTTGATACTTTCGAACTTCACGTCGCTGCTGGCCATGAAACGCCCGGTAAAATGACGGTACGAATGCCTAAGCATAAACCCGGGCTTGACGGTCGGGTATATCGTTTCGTAATTGGCCCCGGTGCCGAACGTTTCGCCCGAGTAGCGGATGAAGCCCGTAGTGATATCCGTCACCATCAAACCAATACTCGCCCAGTCCATCAAATCATAAAGCGCCCCGGCATCCATAGTCAGGCCGTAGCCCGACTCGGTTCCCAGGTCGCGAAAGATAATCTTCGCCGTCAAACCGAAGTCGATCTTCCGCGAAATCCTGCCCGACACTGCCGCCGACAGCAGATAATCTCCGTGCGATTCCTCGCGCACCACATAGGGGCGGTCAAACTCGTTCAGCGCCGTAATCTTGATTCCACCCCCGCCCAGATAGTAAAGATAGAAGCCGAACGACTGAATGACAGAGTTCTCTCTGCGGGCGGCATTGACATAGGCCACAAAATCATGATTCAAAAGCGACCCGAATGTCTCCGCATGCATGGCCGTGATATAACGACCATCAAGCCGGTTCATCCCGGCGGGATTCCAGTAAGGTGCGGTGCCGTCAAAGGGCCCGGCCACAAACGCTCCGCCCAGCGCCAGGCCGCGTCCTCCCACGCCCAGCGAAAAGGCCTCCCCGGCGTACTTGGCCCCGTGAGCCGATGCCGCCAGCAGCAACGTTGCCAGCGCGATGTAGATCGTGCGACGCATCACCATATAAACTAACCAGAGGCCTTAAATTTTTAAAGAAAAAACTCACGGCTTGAACAGACCGGTTTGCACGAAAAAAGCGGGAGACAGCTCCCGCTCTGACAGTTTCATACAAGCGAATCGTCTATTTGGGTTCTTCGGCTTTAGTCCCCGCGCTAACCTTCGTGGATTTACCGGCGCAGCAGGCCTTGTCGCCGGAAGCCCTGGCTGAAATAGCACATGTCGCATCTTCAGCACCGGCCTCCGCTGTCCTGGCCACGGCCGGAACGATCTCGGCATCGTAACCCTTCCTGGAAACCGCCATCACCAGCGCATCGTCCTTAACAGCTTCCGGGTCCACCTTGACCAAAGCCTCGGCGCTCTTGTGACACACCTTGACTACTTCGAACACACCCGGCAGCTCGGCCAGCGACGCCGACACCGCCTTTTCACAGCCGGTGCATGTCATACCCTGAACCGATATCGTGCGCATTACCAGATGAGATTCGCCTTCACCTACGGCCACTCCGGCCGTACCGCGCGCGTCCCTGGAACAGGTGTAGTCAATCGCTTCCCCCGTCACCGGGCAGACCTTGCCCGACTTTTCGGCGGTCACTTTCTTGTCTTTCTCAACGTCAGCCTTCTTCTCGCCGTCGGCAAACCCGACTATCGCCACCAAGGCAACCATCGCCAGCGCGGCCAGACCGATAATCCCGAATCTCTTCATTGATGTCGCTCCTAATCCTTTTCTTAGCTATTGCGGCTCAAAAGCCCCAATGACGTTCTGTGACTATAACGGGCCACCCCTGATTTTGTTGCATTGTCTCGAACAGCCTGCAACAGATGCCACAAAGTTGTCTGCTCTTTGAACAGTCTCAGACCGGTCCGGGGTTCCATAGCCCTTCAGAAAACACGATTAAGCTCTCATTCTGTGAGGCTCGCCTCCGTCCCATGGTACTCCGTTGTTTTCCAACAGCTTATGATTCCCACAAAAACATCTTGATTTCGCGGAGATTCATCCGTATATGCGGATAGGAGGATGTAAATCGTGGACCCGGGCTCCGCCCACGTGGCTTTCAAAGCCCTGTCGGAACCTGTCAGACTTCGCACCGTCGTTCTGCTCACCGAAGGTGAACTCTGCGTTTGCGATCTGACCGAGGTTCTGTCGCTGCCTCAATCGACGGTATCGCGCCATATGTCGCGGCTCAAGACGGCCGGGCTGGTCAGCGACCGGCGCGAAGGCAAATGGGTCTACTACCGGCTGGCCGACCCCTCCAGCCGTTTCCTCGTTTCGCTGTCAGGCTATTTCAAATCACTCTGTTATCAGCAACCGTTCAAAGAGGACCTCATCAGGCTGCGAAAACATCTGGCGGGAAAATCCGATGATCAATGTCGGGATGATGAAGCCGGCCCGCCACCTTCGTCGAGAAAGAGGAGGAAAAAATGAAGGGACAGGGTCTCTCGTTCTTTGAAAAATACCTCACCCTCTGGGTGGGGCTGTCAATCATTGCCGGCACAGCCACAGGCTATTGTTGCCCTGCCCTGGCGGTCTGGCTCGACGGACTGTCGTACGCTCACGTCTCCATTCCGATTGCCGTCTGCCTCTTTTTCATGATGTTTCCCATCATGGTGAAGATCGACTTTTCCCGGGTCAAGACGGCCGCCAGAACGCCCCGGCCGGTCGCCCTGACACTGGTTATAAACTGGCTGGTCAAACCGTTCACCATGTATGCCATTGCCTATTTTTTCCTGGGCTTTGTTTTCAGGGAGTTTATCACCGGCACCGAGATCGTTCAGGGCGAGCAGGTCGAGATCTATCGCTCGTATATCTCGGGCGCTATCCTGCTGGGCATTGCGCCGTGTACCGCCATGGTGCTTATGTGGAGCTATCTGTCGCGCGGCAACGACGCCATGACGCTTGTCATGGTCGCTTTGAATTCACTGTTGATGCTGGTTCTCTACGCCCCTCTCGGCGGGTTGCTGTTATCCATCAACAAGATGCCGATACCGTGGCAGACTATTGTCCTGTCGGTTCTGATATATGTCGGCCTGCCCCTGATCACCGGCTATTACACGCGCAAGGGCATCATCAAAAACAAGGGTGTCGATTACTTCAACTCCGTTTTCCTCCACCGCCTGACCCCGGTAGCCATCACGGCGCTGCTGGTGACGCTGGTGGTTCTCTTCACGCTCAAAGGAGAGATTCTCATCACCCGCCCCTTCGATATCGGCCTGATCGCCCTGCCGCTGTTTGTCCAGACGATATTCATTTTTGCCGTGGGCTACACGGCCGCGCGCCTGCTTCGGCTTCGCTACGAAGATGCCGCCCCGGCCGCCATGATCGGCGCCTCGAATCATTTCGAGGTGGCCATTGCCACGGCGGTGGTACTCTACGGGCTCAATTCCGGCGCCGCCATGGCCACCGTCGTGGGCGTGCTGATCGAGGTTCCGGTGATGCTCATGCTGGTCCGTTTTTGCCTCAGGACCAATCGCTGGTTCAGGCCGTCTGCGGCCGTGTCTGCGACTGACACCGCCGAGACGAGCGCCCCCACGTCAAAAGGTGAGCAATCATGAAAATCCTCGTCCTTTGCACCGGCAACTCCTGCCGTTCGCAGATGGCCGAGGGATTTTTCAAGAGGTATTTCGAGGATGCCGGAGACAGTGAATCAGCTTCGGCTGTCCGGTCAGCGGGACTCGAGCCGCACGGAGTCAACCCAAATGCCGTCAAAGTGATGAACGAAATCGGTATCGATATCTCCTGTCACACATCTAATCACCTGAGCGAGTACCTTGACGAACAATTCGATTATGTGATAACCGTCTGCGACAATGCCGCCGCCAACTGCCCCACATTTCCCGGCGACACCGCACGTTTACACTGGCCGTTGGACGATCCCGCCGCCGCGACCGGCACCGAAGATGAAATTCTGGATGAATTCCGACGTGTCCGCGATGAGATTGACGGCAAGATTAAAGCCTGGTTAGCCAGCGCCGAGGCTTAGCCGCCCCCCTTTCGGAATTTCCGTGTATCCTGATGAGTGAGACGGGGTTTACCCCGATCCGGGTTCGTTTGCTCGTCTTTTAGTTTCGTTGTCGAAACCTCGCCGCTCCGCGGCGACCCTATCGGGCAGGGGATTTCGACCTACAGGAACTCTGGATAATTAACCGTACTTAACATCATATCAGCATTGACCTTACTTGTTTCAATTCGTTTGCTCGTTTTTTGGTTTTTCAACTCCAAATTCGTGACTGGTGAATCTTCAGATTCACCGGGGTCACGTCCAGTTACACCGCGCCCATATGACGCGCGGGACGGAGTATTACCATTGTTTGTGTAGAGAAAGTGCGAGTGTCGGGAGGCGAGAAACCCACCGGAAAGGTGGGTCGCCGTGGCGACATTAGTAACGCTACCGGCGGTTATCTGGCAAGCGCTTATTGCGTCGGGCGCCTGATCATCTGGCACACTCCGACACAAGCCAACAGGGACTACCCGGTCTGAGGGAATTTTTATCGCGACAGGGGGGCCGACCGAACAAAATTCGTATCGGCTCGTATTAATCGTAAAAAAGAACCCCAGACTGAGGCCAAGATGATCTCAACAACATGCAGACGATTTATCGTTACGTCGCTGACAGCGTTACTGGCTTGCGGCTGTTCGTCCGACAAGCCGACAGACACCTCTGGAGGGACCGGCACTGACAATCAAATCATTCTTCGCTCATCAAGCCCGCATTTCAACTACTACTGTACCTTAGGAGATGCCGCTGTTATCGATACGATCTGCACGCTGCTGGAATCCAATCTCGCCAGAGTGTCGACTCTGTATGGCTACTCCATAGATGATACAATTGATGTCAGGATATATCCCGACTTTGAGACTTTCCACAACAACGTTGAGTGGCCCACCGACGATGTACCTGCTACGCTCGTAGGTCAGTGCGTTGACGCGGACGAGATCAAGATCATTTCGCCTTTAAATTCTGAACCTATCAATAGCTATGGCGAGATATTGCTGGTGGCCATACATGAAACGCTGCATGCCATACATTTCCGTGTTTTCGTGGTCATTGCAGGAGAGACTTACCCTCCGAACTGGATATTTGAAGGTTTCGGATCGTTCGAAGCCAACATTCGCCCCAACCCCGACATTATTCGCCAGGAAATTGTCGACGGTAATCTACCGCTAATACAGCAATTCGAGGATGCTGATTTCTTCAACAATAACTACGGATATCACTTCAGTTATACAATCTTTGAGTATCTTCTGAGCGAATACGGTTACGCCAAGGTTTCTACGCTGCTGAGATACCCGTCCCGGATAGAGTTTTCCCTGGGCGAGGGCGTTACCATGGAGATCCTGAACGAAGGCTGGCATGAATTTCTAATAGCAAATTACAGCAATCAGACGTGAAACGGGTGTTGCGATGTGTGAATTCTTCCGGATAGTGCAACTTATAAACCCGGGTGGGCCGACCTTCAAGTGGTTTTCAGACGAGAATATAGGCTCGGACGAAAGAAAGGTCCTCCGATCCAAGATTGAGGCAAATCGGGTCATGAGCGGATGATTGTGAGTGACAACAGCCAGTTGTGAAACTTGTCAATCAAGGGCCGCTGTAGAGTTTAGAAGCCCGTGATAGAAACCCACCGGAAAGGTGGGCCACCCTGGCCAAAGTGCTGCGTGGCGGGTTCGAATCCTCCTTCGGCGGACAGGGACGGACCCGCCCTACAGAGGCTCATTTCATACAGGACTATTCAACTCAATGGTCGAAATCTCGCCGCTTTGCGGGGACCCTGTCGGGCAAGGGATTTCGACCTACCGGGATTGACGAAACTTCTTGACAGGCAGAC
>CP070777.1:914082-950345 GCA_020346225.1 Candidatus Zixiibacteriota bacterium
CTGTATAATCTTCCTGGCCGACCTCATGCGGCACATCAAACTGCCGATGGAGCTTGAGTTTGTATCGGCGGCTTCATATCGCAAGGGAATATCCAGGGAGGACGATATCGTAATTGGCGGCGGCGTCGAGGTACCCCTCAAAGATCGTCATGTCCTCCTGGTTGAGGGGGTGGTGGATTCGGCGCGAACGGTGTCTACCGTTCTGACCCGGCTCCAGAAGGAGAACCCGGCCTCGATAGAGCTGGTGGCCCTGCTGGACAAGCCGAGCAGCCACCGGACTCGGGTAGGGATCAAGTATCGCGGGTTCGCGATCGGTAATGAATTTGTAATCGGTTACGGTCTGGATAATACGCAGCGGTACCGCAATCTGCCTTTTGTGGGGCGCCTCGTTGACGAATAAGAATCGCAGTATCCGGGCGATAATCTTGAATCAATTGTTGCTCTGGACGTATAATCAGAGCCGGAGATAACGACGAATACGGAGTACGGGTGACCAATCCAGAGAACAACAATAGACGCCGACCCGGTCCGGGCGGCGGTCGTGATGATGGCCAGAAGCCGCCCCCCAAGCTGTGGGGGTCGGGACGATCGCTCATTTTCTGGCTGGCACTGATCCTGTTGGTGTTTCTGACCTACCGGTATTTTGCCGGTTTTGATCAGGACATGGTCGAGATCACTTACACTGAGTTCATTGCTGAAATAGACCTCGAGAATGTCTCCGAGGTGACATTTTCTGATCGTGAAGTGGAAGGTGAGTTGATCTCACCAAAGACCTTTGCCTCGTCGCGGTCCACCGAGCCGGCGACCAAGTTTCGGTCTCGGATCCCGTTTGCCGACCTCAACTACGAGTTGATCCACCGGCTGGAAGACAAGGGGGTCAAAATAACGGCCCGGGTCGACGGCCCGGATTTCTTTTCGATCCTGATATCTATCGCTCCCTGGCTGATACTGATCCTCATATGGATTTTCTTCCTGCGGCAGATGCAGGGCGGTGGCGGCGCCCGAGGATTGTTTTCATTCGGAAAAAGCAAAGCGAAACTCCTCACCGACGAACGCCCCCGGGTGAATTTCACCGATGTCGCCGGGGCCGAAGAAGCCAAAGAAGAGTTGCAGGAGATTATCGAGTTCCTCCGGGAGCCGGGCAAGTTTCAGAAGCTCGGCGGCAAGATTCCCAAAGGCGCCCTGCTTCTGGGGCCTCCCGGAACCGGCAAGACCCTTCTGGCCCGCGCCGTGGCCGGTGAAGCCGGCGTGCCCTTCTTCTCGATGTCTGGCTCTGATTTCGTCGAGATGTTCGTCGGCGTTGGCGCCAGTCGCGTTCGCGATTTGTTCGACCAGGGAAAGAAAAACGCGCCGTGTATTATATTCATCGACGAAATCGACGCCGTCGGCCGCCATCGCGGCGCCGGACTCGGCGGCGGACACGATGAACGTGAGCAGACCCTCAATCAACTACTCGTAGAGATGGACGGCTTTGAATCAAACGAGGGCGTCATCCTTATCGCCGCCACCAACCGGCCCGATGTTCTCGACCCGGCCCTGCTCAGACCCGGTCGCTTCGACCGCCAGATCGTCGTCCCCACCCCCGATGTCAAGGGCCGCGAAGGTATTCTTAACGTGCATGTCCGCAAGATAAAAATCGCCGACGATGTTGACCTGCCCATTCTCGCCCGGGGTACCCCCGGCATGTCCGGTGCCGACCTCGCCAACATGGTTAACGAAGCCGCCCTGCTCGCCTCGCGCAAAGACCGCGAAGCCGTCACCATGGAAGACTTCGAGGAGGCCAAGGATAAGGTGATGATGGGCTCGGCCCGAAAGTCCCTGGTTATCAGCGACGAGGAGAAGAAGGTTATTGCTTACCATGAGGCCGGGCACACTCTCGTGGCCAAGTTCCTCCCCAAAGCCGACCCGATCCACAAGGTGACTATTATCCCGCGCGGCATGGCTCTGGGCGTGACCCAGTCCCTGCCGGTGGACGAGCGTCATACCCATTCGCGGGATTATCTCGAAACGGTTCTGGCCGTGTTGATGGGCGGCCGGGTGGCCGAACTGATTGTCTTCGACCAGCTCGATACCGGCGCCGGCAACGACCTCGAACGGGCCACCAAGCTGGCCCGCAAGATGGTCTGCAACTGGGGCATGTCGGACAAAGTCGGCCCCGTTACCTTCGGCAAAACCGAAGAGCATATCTTCCTCGGCCGTGAGATACAGCAACACCAGGACTATTCTGAGGCAACCGCTATCGTTATCGACGAAGAGGTTCGGGCTTTCATAGAGAGCGCCGAAGAGACGGCCAGAGGGATCCTGACTGAAAACGTCGATAAGCTGCATGAGCTCGCCAAAGCCCTTCTCGAGAGAGAGATCGTCGACAGCAAGGAAGTTGATGAGATTATCGGGCGGGCCGCGGGCGATGTGGAACCCAGAGAACAGCCAACCCCGACTCCCAAGAAGTAAGGGGCAACCCGCCAGCGCCGGTCTTCGCCTAATTCTTGCCAAAGAATCAGCCCCGCCCGACGGATAGCCGCGTTGCAGCGGGGCTTCTCATACAATCTATTTAGATTTGCCCGGATCTTACTCGGCGCAATCCGGTGGCGCGGCGCCTTCCAGCCAGATGTAGTCAACCAGAAAGATCAGGTCTTCGGCGTCTGCCTGACCGTCGTCGTTGACATCCACTTCACCAGGGCAGACAGGGTCGTTCCCACCTGCAAAAAGCCAGTCAACCAGGTAGATGACGTCGATCGCAGTAACCAGATCACCCTCATCGTAATTCATATTGCCCCTCTTGCCGTTACAGCAGCCGATTTCCAGCTTGATAATAAAAGCATCACGGGTGCCGCGTAGCCACTGCTGAATGGGGTCCATTAGCGGGAAATCGTTCGATAACGTGTAACCGGTTATGTATACGTCTCGGTTATCATCCACCTGCAGGGTCCGGGCATAGTCCGTAGAATCGCCACCGAAGTACGTGCTGAATTCCAGCTCGTCGCCGGAGCTGCTGACTCTACTGATAATAGCGTCCATCACGTCGTCGGTCATAAGGCTGTCGATAGGGTTGACCAGAGGAAAATCCGGGGAGTTGGTTGCCCCGACCACGAAGGCGTTACCATAGCGGTCGATTTTTATACCTGCGGGATGCTCGTCGTCGCTGCCGCCGAGGTAACTGCTATACTCGAGGGAGGCACCCGAAGGATTTACCTTGCTTACGAAAAGGTCAAGGCCGAACGTCGAGCCTCCAGTGAACACCGGCTGAAAAGCGTTAACGATGGGAAAATCGGGGGATACTGTTCCGCCCGTGACATAAGCGCATCCGCTGGCATCAATATCTATGCCTGTGCCAAAGTCGCCCTCGCTGCCTCCGAGAAAACTGCTGTATATCAGTCCGTTCCCCTGGTTGTTGAGTTTCGTCACAAAGGCGTCTGTGGACTCCATGGACGGATCAAAGCCGCCTACCACCGGAAAATCCTGCGAATACGTATGACCGGTAAGATACACGCAGCCATTGTCATCTACTACCAGGGCTTTGCTTTCGTCGTCCTGAACCCCCCCCAAATACGTGCTGTACAGCAAGGCGTCTCCGGCAACGCTGAATTTGCTCACCGTGATATCCTTGGTGCCGTTGCTGGGGGAGATCTGAAATGGATCCACCACGGGGAAATCTTCCGAATATGTAACCGTCGACACGTACGCGTTACAATTCTGATCAACGTCGATAGCGTTACCGAACTCGTCCTCGATCCCACCAAGGAAGGTGCTGAAGACCAGAACGTCGCCAGTGCTCGAAATTTTGGCGACGATGGCATCTGAGAGACCGTCCAGGCTGTTGTCAAACGCATTAACAGTCGGGAAATCCGGCGATTGGGTTCGCGCCGCGATATAGACGTTGCCGAAATGATCCAGCGTTATGCGCGGGTTCTCATCCTGTGCTGAGCCGCCGAAGTAAGTGCTGAAGAGCAGGGTGCTGTTTTCCGGGGATATCTTGCTTACGAACAGGTCCATCTCGCCGGCCAGTGCGTCCTGGAAAGAAACCGCCGTCGGAAAATCCGTCGAGTTGGTCATGCCTACCAGGTAGGCGTTGCCCGCATCATCGACCCTAGCGCCCCAGCCGTAGTCGCTGCGCGTTCCCCCCAGAAATGAGCTGAATATGATTACCGGGTCGATCACGAGCGGCAAATCACTGCTGTACGCCTGGTCTACCTCAAAGCCGAACGTATCGTGCGATATGACCGTGTATGCACCGCTGATTTCAGTATAAACCCCGCTATCCTCCACCTGGTAGATAGTCGGCGCCAGCTCCGTAACCTGTCCCCAAATGGTCTCCAGCACCAGTTCACCGGCTTCATTCACCGAGAGGGACTCGATGCCTTCATACTGCACCTGAATCTGGGATACATCCGCCCCCGGCGCGACCACGAAGTCATACTCGATACCCTCCGACTGACCGTAATACCTCAGATCAATACCCGGATAGACATTGCGGTAAACGATTCCGGCATAGTTGCCAACGTTGGTCCTCCACTTCTCCTGATCGTTTCCCAGGAAATAGTTGCACTTATAATCCAGAAGCTCCTTACCGACGAGATTGACCGAGGCATTCGCCCCCACGAACGAAGCCTTGATCATGAGATATTCGACCGAACCAGGGGAGGCGTCGAGGTCCTCGAGCGGATGGCTGTCGCCCCGCGGGGAGTGTGCTTTAATTCTCACCAACTGGTAATACGGTCCGTCAATAGTGAACCAGACCGTGGCCCCCTCGCCGCTGGCGCGGAACTTAATATCATTACCCCACTGCCCCTCGTTCTTGGTAAATGTCGGCGGGAAATTACCGATCAGATCCTGCGCAGGTTCCGATCGCACCGTCCCCGGTAACATCGCCGCCGCAGCCGTTGCCATAAGCAACGTGCCGATTGCAACTAACTTCGATAGCATGGCTGACTTCCCTCCAGACGCCTTGAGCTCGGCGTAGTAGACTTGGGTATATAAGAAACCGTTACTTTATTCATTAGAAGAAACCATCCGGCGATTCGCCGTCGCCGCCGCGCCCACCTTAATGGCACGGTACCGGCAGCGGCCCGCTCAAGTAGAGCAGGTCCACTATAAAAATCAAATCCTCCACTGTTACTATTCCGTCGCCGTTGACGTCGGCTTCGTCCACGCAGGGCGGCGGCGGGCCCTCTAGGAAGATCCACTCCACAGCGTACACCAGGTCGAGGACATTCAGAACATCATCAGCATCACCGTTGTAGTTCCCGGTCAGGTTCCGGCAACAGGTGGGTCCCACCTTGGCCGTGAATCCGTCACGGGTGCCCAGGCGCTGCGCCTGGTATGCACTCATTGTCGGAAAATCCTGCGAAAGAGTGTACCCCGTGATATAGACGCTGCCGGAGGGATCAAAAGCCACTGTTCTCCCGATATCGGAAAGACTCCCGCCCAGCAGTGTGCTGAATACCAGACTGTCGCCCGAACCCGCCATCTGGGTGACAAAAGCGTCGACTTCTCCGGAGTGCCCCGCTCCGGCCATGGCGTACGTGGGAAAATCCACCGAGTAGGTTCCGCCTGTCAAATAGACGTTGCCGTCGGCGTCCACGGCCATCCCGTAGCCGAAATCGTCGTCCGCCCCGCCCAGGTAGGTGCTGTATCCAAGCGATTGCCCCGAGCTGCTGAGCTTGGCCACGAAGAGGTCGGTGCCTATGTGACTTCCACCGGCATAATCCGGCTGGATCGCGTTCGCGGTCGGGAAATCGTCACTTTCCGTATCGCCGCAGACATAGATGTTATTGTCCGCATCGGTGGCGATGCTCTTGCACCAATCGTTGCTGCTGCCGCCCAGGTAAGTGCTGTATATCAGATCGTCTCCCGCCTCGCTGAACCTGGCCACAAAGCCGTCACAGAAGCCATCCAGACTGCCATACAGCGGATTGACGACCGGGAAATCTCTCGAATATGTCTCACCGCTCAAACAGGGTCGGCCGAGCTGGTCCAGCCCGATGCCCCGGGCGGCATCGTCCTTGGAGCCGCCGAGATACGTGCTGAACACCAGCTGATCACCGCCCGCCGTGAACTTGGTCAAATACGCGTCCGAACCACCTGCCAGCTCCCCGCTCCAGGCCGACGCTGTGGGGAAATTGGACGATTCCGTTATCCCGACAACATACGCGCTGCCGGCGACATCCACCGCTATTCCGGTGGCCCACTCGTCGGAGGTGCCGCCGAGAAAGGAAGCATATACAATCGCGTCGCCTCCGGGGCCGAGCTTCGCCACAAAAGCGTCACTGGCGCCGTTCAGGGTGCCGGAGTAGCCGTTGACCACGGGAAAGTCCGGCGATGAAGTGCGCCCGGCCACGTACACGTTGCCCAAATCGTCAAGTGTCAGACGGGGATTTTCTTCCCGGCCCATCCCGCCCAGGTAGGTGCTGAAAATCAGCGCATCGCCCGACGGTGCCAGCTTGGATACGAATATATCGCAATCCCCGGCACATTCCTCCTGCAGGGCTGCCACGGTTGGAAAATCGGCCGAGTAGGTCAGGCCCGAAACATGCGCGCAGCCCTCGTCGTCCACCGCCATGCCCCAGGCATAGTCGCTGCCGCTGCCCCCGAGATAGGTGCTGTAATGGAGCGAAGGATCGATAACGAGAACCCGTTGCGTGTCGTATTCTTCCTCGACGCAAAAACCGAAGCTGTTTTCGGAAAGCAGCCGGTAGCTGCCGTCAACCGCTCGTGGTCCGGCCCCGGTCACCTGGTACAACAATGGCCGGCGTTCGGTGACCGCGCCCCATTTCGTTTCGATAATGAGTTCACCGTCACCGCTTACGCGCAGCCGCTCGGCTCCCTCGTAGCGAATGCGAATCCGGGCCGGGTCACCGCCCGGGAGCACAATGAAGTCGTACTTGATTTCTCCGTCACATCCGTAGTACCGTAGATTCGTATTCGGGTAAATCTCGCGATAGACAATCGCCTCGTAGTTGGCCACGCCCGTCCGCCACCGGCTCGGATCGTTGCCGACAAAGTAATTGCACACGTAATCCATTTTGTGTTCGCCGATGATCAGGACATCCGGGTTGGCACCGACAAACGTGGCCCTGATCATAAGACATCGGCCGGCCGGACCTTCGAAACTCCCTGTTCCGAGCGGCCCTTCGCCGGGCATACTCTTCACGAACTGATAGTAAGCCCCCTCCTGAGCAAACCACATCGTGGCGCCGTCCGCACCGGCGCGAAATTTGATTTGATTTTCCCACTGTCCTTGGTTCTCAGTGAAGACGAAATGGCTGGCGGCCCGGGCAGTTTCGGCGGTTAACGGCCCTGCATCCTGCGAAAAGGCGGTTTGGAAGATAAGCATGACCAGACTGCAGGTGAGGAGATGCTTCACTGGCATGTTATATTTGTCTCCAGGTCAATATGATAGGTACTGTCAATATTGCTGCGGTATTCTACACGGGGGGTACGACACCCGATATAACAGTATAGTCCCGGCCACCCCTTTTGTCAAGACAAAATGGCTTCGAAATGGCCACGTTTGCGGCCTCGTTTCGCTCTGGGCCGCCCCACCCTCCCGCCTGCCTATTCTCCCGTCCCAAACCTTCGTTTCAGACAATATCTCTTGCCTCAACAGCCGTTTAGGGTTATATAATCCTTAGGGAGTCGTTTTCATAAGGTGTTGTTTTAGATGACGTTAACAGACCAGAAGAATCATGAGCGCGCTATTCGTCTTGCTTCCGGCGGCCGGCTGCCCCTGTCGCATACCCTGGTTATGGGCGTTCTCAACGTCACTCCGGATTCCTTTTCTGACGGCGGTATATTCCGCGAGCCTGCCCGTGCCGTCGAGCACGCTCTGGCCATGGAGCGGCAGGGAGCTGACATTATCGATGTCGGCGGTGAATCCACCCGTCCCGGAGCCGACCCGGTGCCGGCCGGCGAGGAGATCCGGCGTGTGATACCCGTCATTGAAGGCATTCGCCGGACCTCGAGCGTGCCCCTGTCCATCGACACCTTTAAGGCGGCCACGGCGCGCGCCGCTCTCGACGCCGGAGCCGATATCGTCAATGACATCTCCGCGCTGCGCTTCGACGAGGCGATGGCCGAACTGCTCGCGTCGAGGCAGGTGCCGGTGATTCTTATGCACATGCTCGGAACGCCGCGAACGATGCAAATAGCCCCGTCCTACGAGAACTGTGTCGCCGAGATCACCGAGTTCTTCAAAGAGCGCCTGCGCTACTGCGACAGCCGTGGCATCGACCGGGAACGCGTCATACTCGACCCCGGCATCGGATTCGGTAAACGGCTTCAGGATAATCTCGATATTCTTGCCAATCTCAGGGAATTCAAGAAACTCGGCCAGACTTTGTTGACAGGCACCTCGCGAAAATCGTTCATTAACAAGGTCAACCCGTCCGATGGTCCGGCCAGTGCCCGGCTCGGCGGGTCGATAGCTTCCATGATCACCGCCGCTTTTGGCGGCGCCGATATCGTCAGGGTGCACGATGTTGCCGAGACGGTTGAAGCGCTCAAGGTCGCCCGGGCGATAAGGAAGAGGCAATGACACTTTTTCAGTTCGATTTCATCAAATTCGGACTAAAGGACCTGGTCGACGTTCTCATTGTGTCCTTTATCATCTTCCAGGTCCTCAAACTCGTAAAAGGCACCCGCTCGGTACAGATTATCGTCGGGCTGTTCCTCGTGGCCGGGGTGGCCTTTGTTGCCTACTGGTTTCAACTCGAGGGCCTCACCTGGCTCTTTTCCAACCTGACCACTTTCGGCCTGATTGTTCTGGTCATTGTCTTCCAGCCGGAACTCCGCTCGGTTCTGGCCCAGTTCGGCCAGAGCCGCTTTCTGCGGCGCTTTGTGACCCTGGAGCAGCGGCGTTCTCTGGAAGAAATCTGCCGGGCCTCGCTGCGCCTGTCCGAGCTCAGCCACGGCGCCCTGATTGTCATCGAGCGCGGCACCGGGTTGCGCAATTTCGCCGAGACCGGCAAGGAACTGAACGCCGAGCTGTCCGCCGAAATGCTGATCACCCTCTTTACGCCCTACACGCCGCTTCACGACGGCGCCGTCATCGTCTCCGGCGAGTTTATCGTCGCCGCGGCGGCTTCGCTGCCGCTGACCACCAACCCGCGCTATCGTAAGCTTTACGGTATGCGCCATAAGGCGGCCATCGGGGTGAGCGAGGTTTCCGATGCCGTGGTGGTGGTGGTTTCCGAGGAAACGAGCCACATTTCGATCGCCTACGACGGCGTGTTGCACCGCAACATCAACAAGGCCGACCTCCGCGACCGACTCATGGAATTCTTCAAGAAATAGGGGAGTGCTTTTCCTGAACGCTACTTATTTCGATTCTCAGTCGGTCATACGGTGCAACCGGTAACTCCATAGTGTGTTTAAGAAATGCCTGCTTGGAATGATAATTCTGTAACTTCGATCATCATGACTAAGGTACTCACAATAGCTCTGCTTCTCCTGCCGCTGCCCGCCGCTGCCGCCTCGCTGCTTATCCCCATGGATAAGTCCCAGACCGACCACCTCAAGGCCTACGGTGTCGTCTACAAGGCCCTCGATACCGGCTCCAAGGCCCAGTGGCTCCTCAACTACAAAGGCGGCTCGTTCCTCATCGATTACTCTCAGGACGTCGCTAACATGTGCCTGCTGATGGGCGTAAGCTGCGAGCAGGTTACCTCCGGCCAGGTGGCCGATATCTATCGCGTCATCGAAGTCGAAAACATGGAACGGGTGGAACTTGAAAAAGCCCCGAAAATTGCCGTCTACTCGCCACCGTCCATGCAGCCTTGGGACGACGCCGTCACCCTCGCCCTCACTTACGCCGAAATAAAGTACGATGTCGTCTGGGACGAGGAAGTCCTTTCCGGGGCCCTCGACGAGTACGACTGGCTCCACTGCCACCACGAGGACTTCACCGGCCAGTACGGCAAGTTCTACGCTGCCTACCGCCACCAGTTGTGGTATCAGGCCGATGTCCGGGCTAACGAAGACATGGCCGCCAGGCTGGGCTACAGCAAGGTCTCGCTGATGAAACTCGATGTCGCCCGGACCATTTACGATTACGTCCGGCGCGGCGGCTTCCTTTTTTCCATGTGCTCCGCTCCGGAGACTATCGATATAGCCCTGGCCGCCGAGGGGGTCGATATCGTCCCCCGTGAGTTCGATGGTGACCCGGTCGATCCCGGCTGTCAGGAACGGCTCGATTACAGCCGGACTTTTGCTTTCGAAAACTTCGTAATCACCATCGACCCGCTCCTGTACCGTCACTCGGAAATCGACACTTACCCCGACCGCCAGATCCGCTTCCCCCGCCAGGAGGACGACTTCTTCTACCTGTTCGATTTCGCCGCCAAACTCGACCCTGTCCCCACCATGCTGACCCAGAACCACCGCAACACTATCGACGGTTTTATGGGGCAGACGACCGGCTTTAGAAAATCGCTCTTGAAGAAATTCGTAACCGTGATGGCCCAGCCGGATAACTACGATGAGGTCCGCTACATCCACGGCAACCTGGGCCGGGGAACGTTCACTTTCCTGTCCGGCCACGACCCAGAGGACTACCGTCACATGGTTCATGACCCGCCCACGGACCTTCTCCTGCACAAGAATTCCCCCGGCTACCGGCTTATTCTCAATAACATCCTCTTTCCGGCGGCCAAGAAGAAAGAGCGCAAAACATGACCGACCGCCCCCGCCGCGAACTGATTGCTATCGACTACGGTTCCCGCCGAATCGGCCTGGCCAAAAGCGACCCTACCGGCACTATCGCTTCGGCTCTAATAACCTTGGAGGTTAAGTCGGCGGCCGATGCGGTCAGGCAGCTCAGCCGCGTTATCGAGCAATATCAGCCCGATGGCCTCATAATCGGCTACCCGCTAATGCCGTCGGGTGACAAAAGCGACAAGTGCCGCGAAATCGACCGCTTCGTGGAGAAGCTTCGCAAGGTCTACGATGGCCCCATTGAAAAGGTCGATGAGCGCCACTCTACCTCCGAAGCCGCCGACATAATCCACGCTCACGGCCGCAGGATCGGCCAGGACAAGAAGCGCCTCGACCGGCTGGCCGCCGTCATAGTCCTGCAGCGCTACCTCGATGAGCACCCCCGGCCCTGAAATTCCGCCCCCTGAGCTTTCCGCTTTTTACTTGAAAAGAACCTGCCGACATGTTTAATGTAGAATTCAGCAGACGATTCAGGCTGCGAGAGAGCGCATGAGAACCAAATTCGTCCTGAAACTGGTGGCGGTGGTGGTCGTCGCCGTCGTTGTATACGGCGCTTATCTGTATTACCGTACGGTCGACCTCGGTGACCGGGTCGCCACCATTGTCATCAAACCCGGTGATACTCTCACCGGCATAGCTCGCCGGCTGCTCGATGAAGGCGTGGTGCAGTCGCGGCTGATGCTCGTCTACCCGGGCCGTCTCATGAACATCGACACGAAACTCGTTCCCGGCCGCTACGACTTCACCGGGAAGAATTCCTGCCGCTCTGTTCTGGCAAGACTGAAAGCGGCCGATTTTGTCAGGATCAAGGTGACCGTCCCCGAGGGCGCCACGCTCTGGAAGGTCGCGTCAATTATGGCCGACAAGCTCCAGCTCGATTCGGCGGGGTTTCTTGGTCTGTGTCAGGACTTGACCTTTTTGGATTCGCTCGATCTGCCGACTCTCGAAGGTTACCTTTTCCCGGAGACATACTTCTTTCCGTGGGGCATAAGCGATACCGCTGTGGTGGCCGGAATGCTGCAGATGTATCACTCCCAGACCGACAGCATCTGGCCCGAGGTCATGCCTGACGGCTTTGGCCGGCACGACATCATCAAACTGGCCTCGATCATCGAGGCCGAAACCGGCCAGATCGATGAACGCACGCTGGTTTCATCGGTCTACCACAACCGTCTGCGCCGCAACATGCGCCTGGATGCCGATCCGACCGTCATATACGGACTGGGCGGTCTGGACCGGCCGCTGTATCGCAAGGACCTGACCAGGGACACCCCCTATAATACCTATCTCCACCGGGGCCTGCCGCCGACACCCATCAATTCGCCTGGCCTGGCGTCTATCGTGGCTGCTTTGCAGCCCGAAGAAACCGAATTCCTATACTTCGTGGCCGGTGATTCCGGCCGTCACGTTTTCTCGAAGACCAACGCCGAGCACAATCGTGCCAAGCAGCAAATCGATAATCTCAGGAAGAAAAAGTAGACTGAGGCCAAGCTAAGCGGACCAGGGCTGGTCGCGCAGGACACTGGCAAACTCGGCCAGCAGGTTGTCCATGGCTCCTTCTTCGAACAGCGTAAAGGCCGTGGGACTCTCACTGCTGTAGCCGATCATGCCGATGACCTCCCCTTGGTGGCACAGCGGCTGCAGAACGAATGACCGCGAACCTTCGTCAACGAGCAGCTTGCGCTCGAAGAAATTGCCGCTGAAAGCCCCACAGAAATTCTCGGTATATACCCGGCCGCACTCGGCCACCTTTTCGAACAGCGAGGATTCGCTGGGCAGTTTTATCGCCAGGCCCTCCCGCATCTGGCCGTTGTTCCAGGTCGATACCGCCGCCAGCGGCCCGCCGATGCCGCTGCGAAGCAGCAAAACTCCCCGGCTGATTTCGAATCGAGTCTTCAGCCGCCGCGTCAAATCAAAAAACAGTTGCGCCGGACGTTCATGCATCCCCGTCCTGGCGGACAGCTCCATCGCCGCCCCCTGATTTCCGACCGGATCCTTCGCCTGCCCGGCTGTCTTCGGTCCATCCATATGCCGCCGCCCTACTGGGCCACCTTTTCTCTCTTCAGGTTGTATTTTTTCACCTTGCGCCATAGTGTCGTCCGTCCGATTCCCAGCTCCTGGGCGGTCTGAGTGAAATTCCAGTTGTTCTCGGAGAGAGCTTTGATAATGATCTTGCGCTGACCCTCGTCCAGAGTGCCGCTCTTTCCGGTCGGCGCCAGCCGCTTCGCTGCTCCCGCTTCGACCCTGTCCGCCGCCTCGGTGCCGATGAACAGTATGTCGTCCGCGTCGATCTGGTCATCCCGGCACAGTGCCGCCGCCCGCTTCAGGGTGTTCTCCATTTCGCGCACGTTCCCCGGCCATTTGTGACCGACAAGAAGATCGAGCGCCCGCCTCGTTACCTGAATTTGCGGCCGCCCCGTTTCGTGCGACAGCCGCCGCAGAAAATGCTCGGTCAGCATTTCGATATCTTCCGCTCGCTCGGCCAGACCCGGCATCTTCACGGGCAACACGCTCAACTGGTAGAACAGCTCTTTGGAGAAGCAACCCTCCTCCACTACCGCCGGCAGGTCAACCGTAGTTGCGGAAATAACTCTGACATCGACCTTTTTGGGCTGGGCGCTCCCCGGTATCGGCACCGTGAAATCCCGCAGGAACTCCATCAGCCGTGGCTGCAACGATGCCGGCAGGCGGTCAACGTCATCGAAGAATATCGTGCCGCCGTCGGCCTCGGACAGCAAGCCGGTAAAGCCCGTTCGACCCATTGGCGTGTCGCCGCCGGTTTCGCCGAACAACTGCATTTCGAGCACCTGCTCGGAGGTCGTGGCGCAATCGACAATCACGAACCTGTTCTTCCGACGATTCGAATGGTAATGAATTACCTTGGCCACCAGCTCCTTGCCGCAGCCGGCCGGTCCCGTCAGCATCAACGATATGTCGGTGGCCGAAACCCGCTGGAGTGTCTCCTTCAGGTTTACGATATGCTTGGATATGCCTACGATGTTGTCGAAACCGTAGCTCATGGCCATATGCACCCGGAGGTTGGTGAGTTCGTTCTTGATACAACTGTGCTCCAGGGCTTTGTTCAGGCGGAGCACGAAATCCTCGTAAGTGAAATTCTCCGTGACGCAGTCATAAGCTCCCGCCCCGACTATCCCGTAAGCGGCCTCGGTGTCGCCGGAGTCCAGCACGCCGAAAACCTCCACCCAGGGGTACGAGGACCGCACCTTCTTTACGATTTCGCCCAGCTCGCCGCCGTCGTCTCCGCGAACGACTATCAGGTGGTACGTGTTCTCGTTCAGCCTGACCGTAGCGTCTTTCAGGCAGTCCACCGTGGTCACCTGAATGTTGCCGCGCTCCAGCGGCAGTACGGGCGCGTCCGGCCTGCTGCCGGTGCTGAGATAAAGCACCCGGAATCTGTTATTGTCGCCGGTTGTTTCCATGGTTTCTCATCAGCCTAATATGGTTAACTCTGTCACCAGGTCGTCATTGTCTATGTGTAAGTGTTTGACTATTTCCACTCCGATGTGCGCGGCTACCGTCTGTGTGAAAATGCTGGCCTGCGGGCTCAGACCGCTGAGCCGTTTATCGCCGGGCAGCGACGATACGAATCCAACCACGCAGCCCCCTTCCGCATTCGGCGTCACCGTAATGCTCACGCGCGCATCGCTGCCGGCAAACGTGGTGTGAGCCAGCAGCGTTTCGTAAAACAGTAGCCGAAAGGCGTCGCCGGGGGCGCTGGCCGTCCGGCCGCCGCCGTGCACCCGCACGGCTATCTCGAGGGAGCCTCGATGCTGTCGGCGTAAGTCGTCGATGGCTTTGTCCAGCTCGCCGCAAAGATCGCACGTCTGCTGCTCTTTATCGTCGATCCGCAGCACCAGGGCGAGCTGTCTGGCCAGAAGGTGCGTCTGACAGGCCGTCCGGCGGACATCCTGCTCCGCCTCAGACCCTTCGCCCACCGCCTCCGTCCTTTCCGCTTGCGGAAGAAGAGAAGCGCGTTCGAGAAGTTCGGCCGAAGTACTTTCCAGCCGATCCGCCATCTGGTTCAATACCGTCCGGTCTTCCGTTTCCCCGGCCGCACGGGGCTCGAAAGTAATCACCGAAAGATCCAGCCCCCTCGAATCGAGATTATCCATGCGGAGATTGTATCGCGGCAGCAGCGGTGAGATGTGATACCGCAACTGGTCCATACCGATACCGACCAGCATGCGCTCCGGCCGCGACATCAACCGGCCGGCGGTCCGATTGACCGCCAGCAACCGTCCCGTGCTGCGGTTTATTACGATGGTCGCGCGGCTGCGACTCAGGTGCTTCCGCAGCGGTGCGATGTCTCCGGCTATCTTTTCATATGCATCCCGGCAGGTGTTCACCAGTCTGACGAAGTGGCAGTCCTCGGAAAAGGCGCCCAGCCGGTGTTCCAGACCGAAAAAGCCCAGGACTATTTTATTGTCCTCATCTGGATTGACCGTCGCCGAGAATATCCGGTAGTGCTGCCCGCTTTCGACCATCGCTTCCGGCCGGTAGCGATGAGAGAAAATGGCCGCGCCCGCCTGGGTGGCCGTGGTCTCGATCTCTTCGAAAGGGAAAAGCTCCAAACCTTCCGGATGTATGTACGTCCGCTCTCTCACCAGAAAAGTCAGGCAATCTTCCGGGGCCAGGCCGTCCAGAAAGACTTTCTCCTTGTCCGTGATCCATCCGCTCAGAAACATCCTGGTAAGGAGTACCTTCATTACCCGGCTGGCCTCATTCTCGTCAAAACCGAACGGTTCCGGGGCGGGGTCGAAGCGAGGCCTCCTTTCGACCCGAAGTGCTTCAGCGTGAAACTGTTTAGTTAGCATGATCGCTTTCTCGTTTCAATATGACACAACTATGCTATGTATCGGAACGTCCGATAAATCCTTTAGCCGCTTACCCGGCCGCTTTTTTGTTGATTTTCTGAGCATCGGCCGGTAGTAATGAGCACGGTGAGAAAAACCAAGATCATCGCTACCTACGGACCGGCTGTAGCCTCGCCCTCCCGACTTTCACAGCTTGCCGCCGCCGGAGTCAACGTCTTTCGCGTCAATTGCGCCTACGGAGCCGCCTCTGACTTCGTCAAGGCCGCCGACATGATCCGCAGGTCGGTCGCCAGAGCCCGCTTTCCCGTCGGACTGCTTTTCGATATCGCCGGCCCCAAGCTGCGGCTGGAACGGTTTGACGGCAAGATCAGCCTCAAAGCCGGCCAGACACTGAAGCTTACCGCCGGGCGCGCCGACCCCAAGGCCCGATCGGTGACCGTCAATCAACCGGCCATTATCAGTTCTCTCAAGAAAGGGGAGAGGGTGTATATCGATGACGGCAGCCTCGCCTTCGATGTTACTTCCGCGGGCCGCAAGTGGGCTACCCTGAAAGCTCTCGACGGTGGCACTCTGCTGCCCGGCAAGGGAATCAACCTGCCGCAAAGTAAGATTAACATACCGACCTTGAGCGAAAAAGATAAGGAAGACATCAAGACCGCTATCAGGGTCAAGGCCGATTACATTGCTCTGTCATTTGTCCGGTCGCCCGATGACGTCGTTCAGGCCAGGCATATTGTCGAGAGCTTCGGCGGCGATCAGCGCCTCATCGCCAAACTTGAAAAACGACAGGCGGTAGAAAAGCTCGATGAGATTGTACAGGCGGCCGACGGTGTTATGGTGGCGCGCGGCGATCTCGGCGTCGAAACCCCCTTTGCCCTCCTGCCGCGTCTGCAAAAACGGATTATCGCCCTGGCCAACGCCCAGCACAAACCGGCCATCGTAGCCACGCAGATGCTGGAATCGATGCGCTTTTCCGCGCGGGCCACCCGGGCCGAAATCAACGATGTCGCCTCGGCCGTTTTTGACGGTGCCGACGCCGTTATGCTCTCCGCCGAAACGGCCACCGGGAAATATCCGCTGGAAACCGTGAAGACCATGGACCAGGTTATTACCGCCTCGGAAGAAGACCTCCGGCCGCCCGGGTCATCAGCGCCGCCCGGCCCGTCGACCGATATCACCGGCACCATCGCCGAAGCGGTCAGCCGTCATGACGAGCGAGCTGTCAAACTTATCCTGGCTTTCACCACCTCCGGCCGCACCGCCGCCGCCATCTCCTGTCTTTTCCCGATGCAGCCGATTGTGGCCCTGACCCCGGGCGCCCGGGTGCTCACCAGACTGTCGCTTCTTCGCTCCGTCTATCCCGTCCGCATCGAGCAGCCGCGCTCGTTCGAGGATATGCTGGCCACCGTTCAGGATGTCGTTTCCACCTACCGTCTTGCCGGTCCCCGCGATAAAGTCATTATTGCCGGCGGGGCGCCCTTCGGGTCCACCGCACCGACCAACTTCATGATGCTTTACGAAATCGGAAAGAGGAGAAAAAATGCGCGCCGCCAGAAATAGCCTGTGCCTTGCCGTTTCGGTCGTGACCCTTGTGGCTGTGGCCCTGCCCCTTGACGACTGTGTCGCGGGGAAGAAGAAGCCCACGGAAATATGCATCAGCTTCGACGAACTCCCGGCCGCTCAATCGTTCGACGAGGTCGACCGCGAGGCCGTGACTTACCTGATTTTGGAAACGTTGAAGAAGCATAAAGTGAAAGCGATCGGCTTTGTGGTCGGCAACCAGATCGAGGACAGTTTCGACATCCTCGGCCAATGGCTCAACGACGGCCATCGCCTCGGCAACATGACCTACTCCAACCAGGACCTCCATCAGCTCGGTATTGAGCAGTTCATTCTCGATATCAAGGCGGGCGCCGATGCCCTGGAAACCATGCTCGAAGGGTTCGGCCAGAAAGAGCGCTATTTCCGATACCCCTTTTTGCATTACGGCTCCACCGTCGAGGCCAAGAAGCAGGTCAAGCTCTATCTCGAGGAGCACGATTACACCGTCGTACACGCTTCCGTGGTGACCGAGGACTACCTCTATAACCTGTCGCTCGAGAAAATGGGTAAAGTGCCCGATTCCGCCGAATACGACAACCTCCTTAATGAGTATGTTAACCATGTTCTCGATGAGATCGAGCGCATGGAAGCTCTTTCCGCAGAGGTTCTCAAGCGCCCCTGCCGGCATATCCTTCGGCTCAAGGCAAATCGCCTCAACGCCGTGTTTCTCGATGAGATGCTCACCGCCATGAAAGACATGGGCTGCCAATTCATCTCCGTTGAACGGGCTCTGGAAGACGAACTCTACTCGGCCCCCGAAGCTTACTTCGGGGCGCGGGGCGCCAGTTATATCGACATGATCCGGCTGAGCGACCCCGACCACCTCCCGGCCGAATGACAATCGGCCCCGGCCGCTTGCCTCTCGCCGACAAATGTGATTGGCCTTTCCGCTTTTCCTTCGTATAATAATATAGACCCGGTAATCCGATAATAGAGGTAAAGAGGACCGCTAAATGTCTGCCTATAGAGATATTTCTCTCTCTGATAACGCCCTGGCCGTCCTGAACCGGCGCTACCTCGTCAAAGACAGCCGCGGGCGGGTAATAGAGAGCCCCAAAGACCTTTTCCTCCGCGTATCGAACTTTATCGCCGAGGCCGACCGCGCCTACGGCGCTGACGATAACGGCGTCAAGGACACCGCGTCACGGTTTTACGACATCATGACCTCGCTGGAGTTTCTGCCCAACTCGCCCACCCTGATGAACGCCGGGCGTCCCCTCGGACAACTCTCTGCCTGCTTTGTTCTGCCCGTGGGCGACTCGATGGACGAAATCTTCGAAACCAATAAGCATGCCGCCCTGATTCACAAATCCGGCGGCGGGACCGGCTTCTCGTTCTCTCGTCTCAGGCCCAGGAACTCTATCGTCGCCTCCACTTCGGGTGTCGCTTCGGGACCGGTCTCATTTATGAAAGTCTATAACGCCGCCACCGAGGCCGTCAAACAGGGCGGCACCCGCCGGGGCGCCAATATGGGTATACTCCGCGTCGACCACCCCGACATTCTCGAGTTCATATCCTGTAAGCGCGACACCGCCGAGATCACCAATTTCAACATCTCGGTCGCCATAACCGACGCCTTCATGCAGGCCCTTGAGCGCGACACCGCCTACCCGCTCTTCAACCCGCATACTGACAGCGTGCACCAGGTGGACGGTCAATCGGTGGAACTGAGAGCGCGCGACGTCTTCGAGCTCATCGTCGACCACGCCTGGGCTACGGGCGAGCCGGGCATAATCTTTCTCGACCGTATCAATGACCTGAATCCGACCCGTCCCTCCGAGGTCATCGAGGCCACCAATCCGTGCGGCGAACAACCGCTGCCCGCTTATGACTCGTGTAACCTGGGCTCGGTCAACCTCGGCCGCTTTGTTCTCGACCCGCTCCCCTCCGACTACACCGTCTCACGATCGGAGGAGGGCATCGACTTCGACCGCCTCGGCGCCGTGACCAGGACCGGTATTCATTTCCTCGACAATGTCATCGACCGGAACCGCTACCCGGTCGAGGAAATCGAAAAGCAGACCCTCAGGAACCGGCGCGTCGGTCTCGGCGTGATGGGCTGGGCCGATATGCTGGTCAAACTCGGTTTGCCCTACAACAGCGCGCCGGCCTTCGAACTGGCCGAAAAAATTATGGCCTTCATCGAAACCGAGTGCCGCAACCAGTCCTCCGAGCTGGCCAAAACGCGCGGCCGGTTCCCCAATTGGCAGGGCTCGGTCTACCGCGACGAAAACATGGCCATGCGCAACGCCACCGTCACGACTATTGCTCCCACCGGCACCATCTCCATCATCGCCAGCTGCTCTTCCGGCGTGGAGCCCTATTACGCTGTTGCCTTCGAACGCAACGTTCTCGATGGCACCAAACTTGTCGAACTCAATCCCCTCTTCGAAGACACCGCGCGCCGGATGGAGTTTCTGTCCGATGAACTGGTAACCAGGGTCTACCGGACCAGGTCCCTGGCCGATATTGACGGCATTCCCGACGGTGTCAAGGCGCTCTTTCTCACGGCCGCCGATATCTCTCCCGAAGACCATATCCGTATGCAGGCCGCCTTCCAGAGGCACTGCGATGCTTCTGTGTCCAAGACCATCAACTTTCGCGAATCCGCCACGCGTCGGGATGTCAGAAAAGCTTATCTCCTCGCGTATGAACTCGGCTGCAAGGGAGTTACCATCTATCGCGATAATTCGCGCCCCGAGCAGGTCTTGTCGACAATGGCCGAGCCCGCTCCCGAGACCGTCGTTTCCAGGGTGAAAGAGAGGCCGGGAGTCCTCAGCGGCATCACCGAGAAGATCAGGACCGGCTATGGCAATCTGTATGTCACCGTCAACACCCGCGACAACCTGCCCTTCGAGGTCTTCGCCCACATCGGCAAGTCCGGTTACACCACCATGGCCGATACCGAGGCCATCTGTCGGCTGATCTCGCTGGCCTTGCGCTCCGGCGTCCCGGTGCAGCAGGTCATCAAGCAGCTTCGTGGGATCGGCGGCTCGAGCCAGGTGTTTGCCAACGGCGCCAAGGTCTCGTCCATCCCCGATGCCATTGCGCAAGTTTTGAACAAGCATTTCGGCGCTTCCGGCCACAGCGCGCCGCCGCCCGGATCGGCCGAGATCTGCCCCCAGTGCTCCGCCGCCATGAGATTCGAATCCGGCTGCTTTACCTGCGCATCTTGTGGTTATTCTACCTGCTGATTCTGCCGATATATTTTTAGAAGGCCTCGGGCCTTCGTATGTACATTTGCAACGGTATCGTATGAGTACGCCCAGCTTCATACCCAACGGCCGGACCTCGCGCGTCAAGAAAGACGGCCTGGCCCTGCAGGTGCAGACCGAGTACGCCTTTAGGCCTTACCCCAGGCTGACCACCACCATTCTTAACGACGGTCAGGTTATTCACAAAATCGAAAAGAAACTGGACCGGCCGGTGGGGTCTGTCGAAGAGCAATCGGAGATGGAGCAACTTATAAAACGGCAGCACAGTGAGGTGGTCTCGGTAATAAAGGAGAAAGCCTCCGCAAGCTCGGCCACCCTGCAGGAGTTCAAAGAATCGGCCAGCGGGTATATTTCTCTGTCGGATCGGCTCCGGTCAATCGCGGGTGTGCAGTCCGTTTATGAGTTGGATAACGAAGGTAACTTCTGCCGGCAGGACATCGAGGAAAAGTTCCGAAAAGCCTACAGCGCCCTGTTCAAAGGTTTGAAAGACCTCATCGAGGTCTTTGCCGCCGTTCCCGGTCTCGGCATGACCCGCGAGCGCGGCGTCTACGAAGTCGAACGGGAACGGCTGTACCTGGTGTCTTGCGGCGACGAGATCTGCGTCGTCACTGTCAAGAGAGGCGCCAGCTCGGAGACGAATTACGAGCAAACGCTCAGGCAGACCCTCGAGGATTTCTTTCAGCAGTCCTGACGGCCCCCACTGGTTCCCCCCTGATTCCCGTTCTGAATCGCCGTTCCGGCGACGTTGCATAAGAAAAGACCTGCCTTCAAGCAGGTCCTCCAAATTTTTTGGAGAGAGGTTTGCGATTTGAAAAACTCCCCTACTGTTACGGTAAAGGGTTTTTACAGCCACTTTCTCGCGTTTAGCCTCGCTGCCGACCGTCAGGCCGGGTCACGGCGAAGACGCAGCGAAATAAGAGACGACCTTCATCGACTAATTGTTAGAGATTTTCAAATGACCGTCCTCTCTCCATTTCACTATCATGATATCCTGTTCAAAACCGCCACGCAATTATTTTTTCTTACGGTTGCCTGGGCCTTTTGATTTTGATATTTTACACTGAATCTACGACTCAATGGAGACGGCGTTTGCTTAAATCGATCGGCTTGGATCTCGTTGAGGTTGACCGGATTAGAGCGGACCTCGATAAATACGGCGAGCGCTTCGCGCATCGCGTTCTGGGCGCCGACGAACAGCGGATTTTCGACCGCCGTCGCGACCGACCGCTCTTTTTGGCCGGGCGTTTCGCCGCCAAAGAGGCCGTTATAAAGGCTCTTGGGCACTATCTTGCCGATCGACCGCCGCTCTCTCATCTCCAGATACTTAACGACGATACCGGTCAGCCCGTTCTCCGATTGCCGCAATACCTGAAGGATAAGATGTCCGGTGTCAGGTGCATGATATCAATCACCCACGACCGAAACTACGCCGCCTCGGTCGCCGTCTTTGTGGAGGAAAAATGAACCAGGAAGACGTTCTACAGCTGTTCAAACAATCCAACGCCCTGCTCTCCGGCCACTTCAAGCTCAGTTCCGGCCGCCACAGCGATATCTACTACGAAAAGTTCACGCTGCTCAAACAGCCGTCTCTCTGCACCAGGATCTGCGAAGAAATGGCCCGTCGCTTTTCCGGCTCCGGCGCCGTGACCGTGGTGGGACCGACCACCGGCGGCATTATTATCGCCTATGATGTTGCCCGGTATATGGGTATTGAAGCCATCTATGCCGAACCGGGTGATCAGGGGAGAGTCTTCAAGCGCGGCTTCTCGCTCGACCGGGGACAGAAAATCGTGATTGTCGACGATGTTCTCACCACGGGCCGATCCGTCTTTGAGGTAATCGATCTGGTAAAACGGTATCAGGCCAATATCGTCGGCATCGGGCTTATGCTCGATCGCTCCAACGGCACCGTGGTGTTCGAATACCCGTATTTTGCCCTGGCCAAAGTCTCGGCCGAAAGCTGGGCGCCGGACGAATGCCCGCTGTGCGCTCAGGGGATCGAAATCACGCAAAGGGGAAGTCGGAAATTCAGATCGTGAGCCTCAGGCTGTGGCCGGGGCGTCAGCCGCCTGACCCGCCGGAGCCGGGATCTCCCGCGTCGGTTGCTTCAAGGGCAGGGTTATGGCAACAGTGGTTCCCCGGTCGCCGGTTGAATCGATTGTGAGCTGACCGTTGTGGCTTTCGATTATACGTCGCGATACCAGCAGCCCGAAACCGTGGCCCTTCTCTTTGGTCGTGAACTTCTCATTGAACACTTTCGGGAGGAGATCGCTCGGGATGCCCACTCCGGTATCACTGATGGTTACGCAGAAGGTTTCCCGGTCTTCGTTTATGCGCGCCGAGACCTCGATATCCCTCCTGTCGCAATCCACCATGGCGTCGGCGGCGTTGTTGAACAGTTTGTACAGGACCTGCTGTATGTGGATGGTGTCGGCCTCGAACGGCAGCGGATGGCTGATCGGGGCCAGCCGAATGTCAACTTCCTGGAACCGTCGCTGCGGTTTTAAATAGTCGATTACCTCCGCGATCAGCCGGTCGAAATGCACCACCTCTTTCCTGCTCGAAATCGGGCGCAGATCCATCAGGTTGCTGGTGAACTTCTTGATCTTCTCGATGTTGTCGGCCATGGCCAGGACGAATTTCTCCAGCTCACTGTAGTTCTGCCGCTTCAGGTTGTGGTCCAGAAGCGACAGGTTGCCCGCCACGACACCGAGAAAGTTGTTCAACTCGTGGCCTATTTCCGCCGACATCTCGCCTCTGGTTGCCATCTTCTCCAGCTGGATTGTCTCGTCCTGAAGCTCTTTCAAACGGGTATAGGCGTTTTGTGCTTCTTCCAGAAGTTCCAGGTTCTCGAGCGACATGGCCAGCTGATGGGCCGTAAAGTTCAGAAACCTCAAGCCGGCTTCATCCAGCCTGGGAGAATTCCGGTCAACGCCGACCATCAAAAAGCCGAACACGGTTGAGCCGCGGCTGACCGGCACCACTATCTTTGTCTGGTAGTGGTTCCCCGGGCAGGAAGCGATTTCCCTGTCCAGTTCAGAGTCGTTGCCGTCTCTGAACAGGGCGTGGTCTCTCAGCGATGACACCAGCGCCGGTTCCGGCGGGGCCGCCAGCTTGGTGCTGCTGAGACACTCCAGCCAGACATGCTCGGGCAGTGTTCTCTCGGTGACCTCGTCCTCCGAAATCGAAACGAGATTGACGTCCGCCGTATTGCTGTTCCAGTGAACGACGACTCCGGCGGTTGAATCGCAGTGCATCATGGCAAAACGCAGGGACACCGTCACCAGTGTCTTACGGTCGCCGACTGTAAACAGCGTCTGGTGCAGGTCCGACAGCCGGTTGAGTTGCTTGTCGGACTCGCTGGCATCGGTTTCCGACCGGATCTTGTCACACGCCTTGCTTACCGCTTGGCGAATCTCTTTGAGTTCGAATGGCTTGAGAATGTAGTCGCTGGCCCCCTGCCGGAGAGCGCCTTTGGCGGAATTGAGGTTGGCGTACCCGGTGGTGAAAATCACCTCCACCTTGGGGTGAGTTTTGCGGACCTGCTCCACCAGCTCGAGGCCGCTCATCTGCGGCATTCTGATGTCACTGACAATCAGATCGATATGGTCGTGTTCGATTATCTCCAGGGCCTTGAGGGCATCCGGGGCCGTGGCCACGCGGAAGCCGTCGTCCTCAAGCGCGTCCCGGACGAGCGAAAGCACCACTTCCTCGTCGTCCACCACCAGAATGTTTATGTCTGTTTTCTCGAGCTTTGTCATCGGGTCTTGATTGTTGACCGCAGGCTGTCAAGCATCTGTTGCACTTCCGCCAGGTCGAACGGCTTTCTCAAACAGCTCCAGCCGGTCGGATGGCCGCCGGTGTCCGCTGTGTCGCCGGGCAGAGAATCAGTCATGATGAAGGCTACATCAGGCTTTCGCGATGTTACATCGCTGTATACGTCAGGACCGTCCTTTTTAGGCATGTGCATGTCGCATATGATAATTTGATAATCTCCGGCCAGGGCCTTCTCGACACCTTTAAGCCCGTCCTCGGCCGTATCGACCCGGTATCCGAGATCGGTCAGGTAGTCTTCCAGAAGCCGTCTGATCACTTCCGAGTCGTCGATTACCAGTATTCGTATCATACCGTGTCCTTTCAGACCCCGATCGCGCTGGTTACCGCCTGCAGTAGTTCCTTGATGCTGAATGGCTTGGACAGGAAGGCACAAGCCCCGCAATTGACCGACTGGCTCACCGTGTAAAGGCTGGAGTACCCGGATATCACGATAACCTTGGAGCCGGGGTCCGCTTCACGGGCGAAACGAACCACCTCTTCTCCCGACACCTTAGGCATCTTAAGGTCCGTTATGATCAGGTCGTAGCTTTCATCCTGAATCTTCTCGATAGCCTCGTCTCCGTCGCAGGCAACGCTTATCTGGTAGCTCTCATTGAGGACTTCGAAGAGAAATTCCCGTATGATTTCCTCGTCATCGACGATGAGAATTGTCTTCTTGTCAGTATTCATTGAGCTAATCCACCGGCTTACGAGCCATGTCGGCAAGATAATCCTTATTCTGGATATCGGACGGCGGCTGGCGTTTCTGAACGGGCAAAATAACCGTGAAAGTTGTCCCCTCACCGGGGGCCGACTTGACTTTTATCTCGCCGCCGTGCTCCTTGATGATGCCGTAGCTCACCGAAAGACCCAGGCCGGTGCCTTTGCCCACTTCCTTGGTGGTGAAGAACGGCTCGAAAATTTTCTTTATCTCCTCGGGCGGGATACCCACACCCTGGTCGCTGCAGAGTATCTCCACCGCCCCGGCGAATTCTCCCAGGGCCGGGCTCAGACGGGTCACCATCTTGATGGTCGTTCCCGGAACCGAAGCATGCATGGCGTTGATGATGAGATTGGTGAAAACCTGTTGAAGCTGCCCGGCGTTGCCCTGAATGGTCGGCAGCTTCTCCGCTTTTTCCACGACCAGATCGATGTGGTTCATGCTGAGCTGGTGCTCTACAAAGGTGCAGGTATCGTCGAGCACCCGGTTGATATCGATGTCGTCAAAGGCCGTCGTCCGGGAGGACCGCGAAAAGCGAAGCAGATTCTGGACAATCGTCTTGCAGCGGCGGGCCTGCGCCTCCACGTCCGACAGATACCGAATATAGCTGTTGATCTCCTGGGCGGTGGCCTTGTCGGGGTCCAGCTTCCTCATCTTCTCCAGTGCAAACTGGGCGTAACCGAGAATACCGCCCAGCGGGTTGTTCAACTCGTGGGCCACCCCCGCCGCCAACTGCCCGATGGCGCTGAGCTTCTCCGACTGAATCAATTGCGCCTGTGCCTCTTCCAGCTCCAGCGTGCGCTCCACTATTTTCTGCTCCAGCGTCCGGTTGTACCTCTCGATCTCATCGCGGGAATGCTTGAGAGACGCCACCATCGCGTTGAAGGTCTCCGCCAGATGGCCTATTTCGTCTTGCTGCTTGATATCCACCTTCTGGCTCAGATCGCCCCGGCCGATCTGGTCGGTCGCTTCCACCAGCTTCTTGATGGGCCGCGTCACCAGTTTGGCGAACGAGGTCAGGATCAGAAGCGACAGCAGCAGTACCACCAGCGTCAGCGTTACTACCGTCCGCTTCGCGTCGGCTATCGTATGGTTGACCATCTCCAGAGAGAGTATCAGCCGGATCGATCCGATGCGCTCGGTCGTATAGGCCGGGTCAAGGGCCCGGTCGAGCCCGCCCGTGATGCCCAGTGTCTCGCGGTCGAGCTTCTCGATCCGGGAGGTTACGGGAACGACCAGCTCGATGAATTCGTGGCCGGCATCGTCTTTGTGGTACAGGTGCTTGCAATCCCAGTGTGCGACCCGGTCGAGATGGGAAAGCTCTGCGGCCGAAACGAACCGGTTTTCGTTCCAGGCGCCGATCTCGGCCAGAACCTCACCCTCACTGTTGGCCACCGAGGCATACTGCACGAAGTCAAAACGCTTCAGGATGCTCAGGGCCTCCTCCAGATCATACCGGGATTCGAAAAGCACGCCGCTCTCGACATTCATCTCCAGCATGCGTACCATCGTTTCGCCGTTCGTCTCCAGCTCCCGCCGGAAACCGTCCGCCTGCTGTTTGATTAGCATCAGGCTGATAGAGAGAATAACCACAATCAGCAATCCCGAGATCGGCAACACGAACTTGGTTCGCAGGTCTACCCGCTTGGCTCTCTGCAGGAGGTTCATCGGTACACCTCCTTGGCGATCGAGGCCAGCTCCTGAGGAATGCTGATATGGATGCGCTTGGCCGTATTCTCGTTGTAGTGAAACCAGATCACGTCCGCCGTGGTGACCCTGATATCTCCCGGCCGCTCGCCGGCGATTACCCGGTTTACGATGGCGCCCGCTTGAAACCCGACCGCCTTGTAGTCGAAATCAAGTGCGCACAGCGCTCCCGATTCCACCACATAGCGCGAAAACCCCATGAAGGGAATTCCCTTGCGAACCGTGTTCAAAAGGATATACCGCGTCGACGTCGGTTTGAAGAGATTGGCGTCGGCCACCGACCAGATTGCTTCTACCGACTCTATCAGCGAATCCAGCGCCTCGGGCAAATCCCGGTCGCTCTGCACGTGTACCGCCACCAGCTCCAGGCCCATCTGCCGGGCGATCGCTTTGGCCCCGGGAATCAGGCTCTCGGTGTTCTTGGTATAAAGAACACCCAGCCGCTTTAGCTCAGGGATGATCCGGCGAAAATACTTGAACTGGATGTCCACCGGGATGTCCAGCGAGGCTCCGGTGATGTTTCTGCCCGGCCGGCGTGCCGACTCCACGAATCCCGAAAGCTCCGGGTATTTCACGGACGAAAACACGATCGGGATACCGGTAAAGTTCTTCTGAGCCAGTTCCGTGGCCGAACTGCCCACTGTCAATATCAGTGATGGGTTGAGATTTCTTATTGAATCCACTGCCGCCGCGTGGTGCTCGGGGTCCTTATCAAGGAAGAAGACAGTGAATCGCGTTTCGGGATGGGCCCCAGCAATCACCGTCTTGGCACCGCTCAGCGTTCGCTGTGTCGACGTCAGGTTGTCGCTGGTCAGAACCGCAATATCAACCGCCTGCACCTGTTCTGCCAGCCCGGCACATTGGCACAGTACAGCTGCAACGGCAACAGCCAGGGTCTTTCTGAGGCAATAACCCGTATGCTTAAACAACCGGAAATCCCCTTCAATTGACTGCCAATCGATTGTTGACGGCGATTGCCCAGTCGGGCGCGGTTTTCCGTCCTATCACCGAACTTATCGGAATACCGCATCGAAATCTGAACACCTCCGGCAATAATAGACTGATTTTGACCTGATTACCCCGCCGGCTTTAAAAACTCTTTGTTAAGAATCCGCGGCGGCGTCCGATAATTTCAGAAAGTCATCCAGTCTGTGACTGGGTAGAAATCCTAATGTTAAAAAGTAAAGCGGTGAATGATGCTTTCCGTAGAAGGGATCAGATCGCCATCCAAGCGGTCGTTTAGAGCGGTCCTCACGCTCTTGTGTTTCGCTTGCCTCTGTTTCAGCGCGACGACGTGGGCCGGGGTAACGGGCAAGATAGCCGGTGTCGTCATCGACGCTGACGGCAAAGTGCCCATTGAGGGTGCCACCATTAGAGTGGTCGGAACCGGTATCGCTACCGAAACCGATGCCGATGGGGAATATTTCGTTATCAACGTGCCCGGTGGCAAGTACGATATTGCTGTGACGGTCGTTGGCTACGAGTCGGTTATCACCAGAGATGTGCGCGTCCTCGTGGACCTGACCACGCCTCTTGATTTTACGCTCGTCCAGGAAGCCGTCCAGCTCGGGGAAAAGGTAGTCTATGCTGAAAACCCCATCATTCAGAAAGACCTTACCAGCTCCAAGATTATATTTACCTCCGATCGCCTGAAAACTCTCCCCAATATCACTACCGTGCAGTCGGTCCTGACCAATTACCCGGGCGTTATCCTCGACCGCGACCAGGCTCTCCATGTCCGGGGAGGCCGGGCCGGACAGATCAGTTACTATTATGATGGCTTCTCGGTTCAGGACCCCTTCTATGCCACTTCCGGTATCCACATCGTACCCAACGCCTTAGAGGAGCTAACCCTCACTTCCGGCGGCTATGCGGCCGAGTACGGTGAGGCCCTGTCCGGAGTCGTCAGCGCTGTCTCGCGCGAGGGAACCGGCAACTACCGGGGCAGTATCAAAGCCTACCAGGGCTTCACCCACGCCTACGACGTGAATACCGGCGACTGGAGCGGTCTCAAATCCGTCGGTAACTATGCCACCGCAATGAATCTTTCCGGGCCGGTGCCTCTGGTCGGTTCCGAAGTGCACACCTTCAGCGTCGCCGGTGAATACCGCCACGACCCGACCGACCTGCCCCACAACGGCCGGACTGCCTGGACCGTAACGGGCAAACTCTCCCTGCAGCCGTTGAGGAAGATGAAGGTCGTGTCGAACGGCACCTATTTCGAGTCCGAGGGACAGCTTTATACTCACCGCGATGTAAATGGCGTTTCGTATGATTTCAATCTCGACGGGCTTCCTTTCTTCAAAAAGAGGTCATATTTGTTCGGGTTTTCGAGTAATTATCACTTCAACGATAATATGGTGGCCACCACCCGGTATAACCGCTTTTACACTTTTACCAAGTCCGCGCCGGAACACCTGTTTGACACTTACTGGAGCGACTGGCCCGGTTATTCCGAGGACTCAACCGACACCTATAACGGCACCATCGATGATGATAACTACCTGAACGATGTTGACTGGTCGGATCCTATGCAGGTTGTCGGCTTCACTATCGGCGACGACTATCAGCCGACTTTCCGCCGTCGCGAATCCAGCTACGACGCCTTCCATCTCAGTCTGATCAGTCAGCTCGGCAGTTCCAATGAGCTGAAAGCCGGATGGGAATACCGTAAGTACCGCGTCGAGTGGGATTTCAAACAGTTTTATAACACCCGCCCGTACGGAGAAAACTACTCCAGCCAACCGGACTACATGTCGCTGTTCTTGCAGGATAAATTGGAATATGACTATTTCGTCATTAATATGGGCCTGAGATATGACTACCGCAACGCCGACGTCTCATACACCGCCTGGACGGTAAATGAGGATGGTGATGGTGTCCCGTATCGGAAAGATGCCGATTCACGCTGGGAGCTGTCGCCTCGTTTCGGCGTCTCCTATCCCATCAGCGAAAAATCCGTGATGCACCTCAACTATGGTGTCTACTATCAGGTGCCCCGCTTCACTTACCTGTACACGAACATGGACGGCGACATTTCCAGCGGCTATCCCATCGTTGGCAATCCCGATCTCCAGCCGGAACAGACTACCTCTTACGAGATCGGTCTCGACCATCTTGTCGGAGAGTCCTTCCGCTTCGATATCACCGCCTATTATAAAGATATAAAAGACCTTGTGACCACCCGGTCGTCGTTCAAAGTCGCCGGGAACTCGGTCACTTTCTTTGTTAACGATGACTATGGCTCGGCCAAGGGTCTTGATATCAGTCTCGAGAAATTAGCCTCGGGCGGCTTTGTCTCCGGCTCGGTATCATACGGATATATGATAGCCAAGGGGGTAGGCTCCTGGGCTCTCGAGCCTTATTACACCTACCTCACTTCGACCGAAGATACCCTGGCGCCGGTCAATGAGTATCCTCTCGACTTCGACCAGAGACATACCGTCACCGCCGTGGTCGACTTCCGCGTGCCGCATGACAGGAAGCTCGAAGTCGCCGGCGTCGCTGTTCCTGGAGGCTGGGGCCTTAATGTCGTCGGTCACTATGGCTCCGGGTTGCCTTATACCCTGACCGATGTCGACGGAAACAGGCTGGGCGAACGCAACGAGGGACGCCTGCCGGCTTACTATACCGTCGACATGCGCTTTAACAAAGATTTCAGGTTTGCCCGCGGTCAGTACGTGCTGAGTCTTTTCGTTGAGGCCGACAACGTCTTCGACCGCCGCAACATCATCGATGTTTACTCGCTCACGGGTCGGCCGGACTACGACGGCTCGATACCGACGGCGACTCTGGCGCTGAGCGCGGAAGACCTGCAGAAGTACGATGCCCTTTATGACCATGACCCGCAAAACTTCTCGCCGCCCCGGACAGTCCGGGCCGGCTTGGAGTTTAGCTTCTAACCGGAGCATGCTGATGGAAAAGCGTGGCGCTTCACTACTCTTAAAGCCGGCAATCATGCTGGCAATCGGTTTGACCGCCGTTAGTGTCGGCTCTATGCCGCCGGGACAGAATCCCGCGGACTTAAGCAAGGACGACCGCTCCGGGTTGGCTCTCTTTCCGGAACCCACGACGATCGACCGCATTATCCAGAGCGAAGGCAACATCGTCACTACCGTCGATAACTGGGGGCTGGTGGGCGGCTATCCCGGTTACCTGCCCTCGGGCGAGTGGCCGCGGAATTCGGGCCACGATTACCTGGCCGAAATACGCTACTGGATGGGGGCCGTAACGGCCGCCGGTGACACCCTCGTGGCCAACACTTATGATGATTTTCAGGCCATGCTCATGCCTGTCAGCGGCGTCGATAAATACCGTGTCTATCTCTCGACTGACTCCAGCCGCTACTATGATTATGACCCGACCGACACTGTCGGTGCCGGCGATGGTCACCCGGCTTACGGATGGCGCATCTGGGACGCCCA
The DNA here is from genome assembly GCA_020346225.1 of Candidatus Zixiibacteriota bacterium. GTDB lineage: Bacteria > Zixibacteria > MSB-5A5 > GN15 > FEB-12. The sequence goes on from CP070777.1 coordinate 945,113, forward strand.
GACGGAAACCTACGAGTACAACACCAGCTATAACCCGCTCAGCACCAGCTTCGTGCAGGGCGGTGCCACCTCGCTGCAGGACTCCCATTATCGTTTCAATGATGCCGCTCTGGGGACCTCCCTGATGGGTCTGGAGCTGACCCATACCGCCATGCAGTGGAATTACTGTTATAATGAAGATTTCATATTCTTTGAGCTCGATATAACCAACACCTCCGCCGTGGATTATACCGAGTGTGCCTTCGGGCTTTACGTCGACATCGATGTTGGCGGTCTCGACGGTACGGGCGGCAACGGCAATATGGAAGACTCCGTTACCTATTTCCCGGGGGACGACCTTGCTTACATATTCGACGTGGTCGGCATTGACCCCGGCTGGGGCCCCACCGTGCAGACCGGTATTATGGGTACCAAGCTGCTCGAGACGCCCGGTGATGTCGGCATGACCGCCTTTTGCACCGGCGACTGGTCATATCTGCCTGATGACGACCCGGGCCGCTTCGAGATGATTAACAGCACCCGTTTCGACGATCCGCTGCCGCCGACTGACCAGTACTATGTTCAGTGCGCCCGTGGCTTTGACCTGCCGGCCGGGTCGACCGTGAGAATGGTTTATGCCCTTATTGCCGGGGAAGATTCGACCGATTTCGTGGCCAACGCCGAGATGGCTCAAACCATGTACGATAACAACTTTGTCGGTCCCCAGCCCCCTCCGACACCCACCCTCAGGGCGCGGGCCGGTGATGAAAAGATATACCTGAACTGGGGCGATACTTCCGAGGTCGCGGCTGACCCGCTCACCGGAGAAAACGACTTCGCCGGGTACAAGCTCTATCGCAGTGACGATCTCGGCCGGACCTGGGGTGCCGAAGACAGAGATAACGACAATGCCTGCCTCGAACTTGAATACGTTCCGGTGGCCCTGCACACTGTAAGCACTCCGGGCGACCCCATCCCACACTCATTTATCGATGATGATCTCATCAACGGTGTCGAATACTGGTACTGTCTGGTCGCCTTCGACCTCGGTGATGAGACCATTGACCCGCTTCAGTCCGGTTTCGGTGTGGCCGGGCAGGCCGTTAACGTCATTTCCATCCGCCCCGAAAGCGCCCCGGCTGGTTATTACGAAGCGGCCACGACCGTGGAGCACATATATAATGGTGATGAACAGCCGTCCGACGGCGAAGTTATTCCGGTGATATTCGACGAGAATGCTCTGCTGGGCACTCAGTACAGTGTGGTGTTCGAGGATGACCCCACCTGGACCTACTGGCACCTCATCAACAACACCACCGGTGACACCATCCTGGCCGACCAGACCCTTTACAACGGCGAGCCCGAGATGTACGAGCTGGCCGAAGGCGTCCGGGTGGTGGTACAGAATCCCGAGGTCACGCCGCCCGACATTTATCAGAGCGCCGGCGGCGGCGCCGGACCCACCCTGGAGGTCGATGAGTTTTCCGGTCCCTGCCTCGTCTACTGGTATGGTATCGATGATTACACCTTCGGATACGCCCAGTATCGCGCTACGTATGAGCTCAGGTACACCGACGACTCGACTCTCGCTCCCTGGATGTGGGAATACTGGGAGCCGGGCAACTTCCCCAAGATTCCGGTGCCCTTCGAGGTCTGGAATCTTTCCACCAATCAGCGAGTGTCACTCGCGAACGACGAGTGGAATTACGATGGGCAGTGGCAGCCCGGTGATGGCCTGATCATAGTTGACTACCCCTACGACCCCGTCGGTGACTTGACGGCCGACGCCTTTCCGTATTACTACGGCTGGCGCTTTACCCTGGTCGACTCGGTGTTTAACCCGGCCGATGGCGATGTCCTTACTATTGAGGGTGCGCCTCTCAACGGCCCCGATGACATCTTCACCTTTGCCCTCAGCGGGATCAACAGTGCCGATGCCGCCAATCAGCTCAATAATATCCGGGTGGTTCCCAACCCGTATTTTGTCCAGTATTCGTCGCGGGTGGAAACGGCGGAAGGCGAGTCGGTTCTCTATTTCGATAACCTTCCCGCCCGATGCACCATCCGCATTTACACCCTGGCCGGCGATCTGGTCAGGACCATTGAACACGACGACGACTCCGGGGCCGAGCAGTGGAATCTGCTGTCCAGCGATAATCAGCAGGTTGCCTCCGGTCTCTACCTGTACCACGTTGAGTCGGAGTATGGCGAGCACCTGGGCCGTTTCGCGGTGATAAAATAGAGAAGGTGAGACTTATGAAACGTCTAATGATATCGGTTTTACTGTCGGCGCTGCTGGTCTCTTCTGCCTCGGCGGAGTTCACCAAGGTCGGATCGAGCGGCGCCCAGTTTCTCAAGATTGCTGTTGGCTCGCGTTACCAGGCCATGGGCGAGGCGGCCGCCGCCACTGCCGATGATGTCTATGCCACCTTCTTCAACCCGGCCGGTCTCGCCGAGATCGGCAACGGCGCCATCAGCTTCACCAAGGTCGACTACCTTCTCGACATAGACCTGAACTACGTGGGATTCGCCAAGTATTTTGACGATGTCGGCGTCCTGGGGCTCTCGGCCACCATGCTTTCGGCCGGGGACCAGGAAATAACCACGCTCGAACAGCAGGACGGTACCGGTGAATACTACACGGCTTCCTCCTATGCCGTGGGTGTTACTTACGCTCGACAGCTCAACCTGCGCTTCTCCTTCGGGGCCTCGCTCAAGTATATCGCCGAACGCATCCATAACGAAAGGGCCGAGGGCTTTGCCGTCGATTTCGGCACCCTTGTCTACCTCGGCTACCGCTCCCTGCGCCTGGGTATGGCTATCAGCAACATGGGTCCCGAGATGAAGTTCTCCGGTTCCGACCTGATAGTGCAATACTATGACGAACCTGATGATGACCCCACCGGTCCGGTCAGCGCCGAGCTGAAAACCACCCCCTACGATCTGCCGCTCCTGTTCCGGATCGGCCTCGCTTATGACATCGACCTCGGATACAAGTCGGTTATGACCGTGGCCGGGGAACTCAAGCATCCCAACGATAACGTTCAGCAGGGTGCTTTCGGCGTTGAATATGCTTTCGACGATAACTTCTTTCTGCGCGGCGGCTACAAGCTGAACTACGACGAGGAAGGCCTGACCGCCGGCGCCGGACTGGCCACCGACCTCTCCAAGTCCACCCGGCTGGTCATCGACTACGCCTGGCAGGACTTCGGCCGGCTCCAGTCAACACAGCGGTTCTCGGTTGGTTTCACCTTCTGAGGCCATCGCTTCCCGCCCAATTTCTCCTCTCCGGACTCCCTTTTAAAGGGGAGCCAATTCTGGACTTCACCTGTAAAAAGTTCGTATATTTGACAAAATCCATCATCGAGGAGGTCACTTGTGCCCGGATATATCCGCTTTCCCGCGGCAACCGTCATTCTATCCATCGTGCTTTCAGCAGCAGCCGCCGTTGCCGAAACACCCACCCAGATGCTCAACGAATACAGCGAACTGGTCATCTCAGGCAACTATGAGTCGGCCCGGGGGTTCTGGACCGATGAATCCCAGCGGCGCGCTTACCGTTTCGGGATCGAATACACAGGCATTCCCCTCAAGGTGGATTGCACCTCGCCCCTGGTCAGATACACCGGCGCTCCGTCGGATTTCACCCGTCGCTTTATCGGCGGCGAAACGAAACTGGCCACCGGCGAGTACTCGCGCTTCCCGTACGAAGTCGAGGTCGGCGGGACCACGCTGAGCCATTACTATTACACATACCATCAGGGCGATTACTACTGGCTCATGTATCCGCAGGATTATTTTTCGCAGGGCTGGCGCGATATGGCAACCCGCTTTTTCGAAATCCGGTACCATCCCGATGATAAGCCGCGCCTGAACCCGGTCGTTCTGGCCCAGGCCGACCGGTTTATCGAGCGCACCGCCAAAGCGCTGGGTCTGACCGACAAGGACCTGAAGCTTCTCGAAAACGAAAAAATACACTACTTCTATTGCCCGGGTGACAACATTGTGAGAGAAATCACCGGCCACGACATCAAGGGCACCTACGACCTGGCTTCCGATGACATCATCTCCGCTTTCTTCCCTCACTACCACGAGCTGGTTCATTTCCTTCTCAACTTCCGTCTTCGCCGCCTGGATATGTACACCCAGCCGCTCATGCGCGAGGGCCTGGCTGTCTGCTATGGCGGGCGCTGGGGCAAATCGCCGACCGCCATCCTGGCCCTGGGGGGCTACATCTATCGTGAAGGCATCGTCTCGCTCGATTCCATAATGACCATGCAGGGTTTCGAGCAGAGTGCCGGGGCCGATCTGTCTTACCCGCTCTCGGGCCTTTTTGCCGCCTTTCTTCTCGAAAAAGCCGGGACCGAGGCGACCCTGCGGCTGTACCGCTCTCTTTCCGGCGATTTCGAAAGCCTGGCGGCCATGACCATTCCGCAGGTGGAGGACACCGTCGCCGCCGCCCTGGATGAGCCGTGGGAGGACGTCCGGGCCGATTTCGATAAATTCGTGGACCGGTGGCTGGCCGACCGGTCCGACCTGTATCCGGGCGTGCTTGATGGCGGCAAGGAACTGCTGCGCACCGACAAACTGCTGGTGGCCGAGAAGGACGGTTGGATCTCGGTGACAGCCTCGGCTGATTCCGGCGCCACGCCGCAGGGCAATATCCTCTTTGGCCGGGACTCTGCCCTGATAAATACTCCGTCGGTTCTCTACGAACTCCAGTATCAGGGCAAGAACACGCACCCCGGCTACCGTTACGGCATCCGCTTCGACAAAAACGAGGTGGGCGTCTATGACTACGCCACCAACCACCTCTTGAGCAAGTATATCTGGGGCATCGCGCCGTCTAAAGACTACTACTCGGCCGAGAGCAACACCGTTCGTTTCCGCTTTCCGAAAGACGTCGCCGGCGGCGCTCTGCCGACCGAAAACGCGAGCAAGATTCTCTCGCAATAGACCCGGCTAAATGCTCCGGCCGGGCGAACCTGCCGCCGCCTGTGGTTGTTAAGGCAGGAAGACATCAGAAGTTGCGCTATTGACCGTTTGACCCGGGAGGAACCTCCATTTGGATACGAGAGAATTCGATCTTGTTGTCATAGGCTCCGGCCCCGCCGGCGAAAAAGCCGCTATCGAGGCCGCCCGGATGCACAAGAGTTCGGCCATCATCGAGCGAAAGTCCGTTCAGGGCGGCGTGTGCATCCATACCGGCACCATCCCGTCCAAGACCCTGCGCGAAACGGTCGTCTACCTGGCC
>CP070777.1:950445-958940 GCA_020346225.1 Candidatus Zixiibacteriota bacterium
CGGCATGCGCAGATCATACATCCTCGGGCACGTTATCTACTCTGTTTTCGTCTGCCTCTTAGCGAATCCGTCGACCGACGCCAGAGATCAGATCTTTCCCGAGAACATAAAAGCCGCCCAGCCCCTGTCGACAGCCATCTGGTGCCCCATGACATGGGCGCAACACGATGCCGGTAACATGCGGCTGGTCATTACGAACTTCGCTTTCTGGGGTTTCGGGGCCGATGTGTGGGATGACTACTTCGATTACGAGATTCTTTACTGGGGCAGCGAGTTCCCGAAGGGAACCTTGATCAACCAGATCCAGAGCGCCCAGATGTGGCTGGGCGGTATTGTAGGCAGGGACACGCTCGTTTCGACCGCCATGGTCTACGACCCGGAGACCCCGGAATGGGAACTGTGGCCGGACTGGACGTTCGACGAGCCCATGGTCACCCGGACAAACACCCTGCCCGGCTCGCCCGGCTACGAAGAGGCGGTCTCTAACCAGGACATCCTCCTCCGCTTCAACGACCTGAACATCTCCCATCCGAACCACCTCGATTTCCTGCGCAGGACCCCGCACATACCGATGGGACTCGAAGTAACCCAGAAGACTTATTGCTGGTCGCACGGGCTGGCCGAAGATATGGTTCTCTTTGACGTAACCGTCACGAATATCGGCAACGAAATGGTTCGCGGGGTTTACCTCGGCAACCTCGTCAGACCGTCCGTGGGGCTGCTTCTCGGCGGCAGCCATGCCTTTGCCTATACCAACGACAGCTTCTGCGGCTTCATCAAGGAGATTCCATCCGTTTACGGGTGCGGCCTTGTTGATACGCTTAATATGATGTGGGGCGCCAATAACGACGGCGACCCGGTCAATGGCGCGTATATCGATGAGATTGTCATGGATTCGGAGAACCTGCAGGGCTGGACGAAATCGGCTACGAGTGTCCACGGTCTGTTTTTCCTCGACTACCCGGGACGCCGGCAGGGCGTCAATAAGATACTATCTTACAACTGGTGGAGCCCGTTTACCGAAGGTTCTATGGATTTCGGGCCTCGCCACCGCGAGGAGTTTCGCGATTTCCAGACCGGCGGACTGGGCTGGCCGCTGGCCGATGTCAACCGCTACCATTTGCTCAGCAACGGCGAAATCGACTACGACATGGTCTACACTTATTCCATTCCGACGGACGACCCCCTCTGGCTCTATCCGCCCCGCGAGATCGCCGAAATGGCCTCGACCGAGGGACTCCCGGCGCCGCCCAACCTGCTGTCGATCGGGCCTTTCGACATCCCGGCCGGAGCCAGCATCAGACTGCCGTTCGCTTTTGTCTGCGGCGAGAACTTCCACACCGACCCGGGCAACATCAACCACCTGCCCTTTTCGATCAGTCAGTATTATGCCGGCGTGGACTTCTCCGACCTGTTCAAAAACGTCTCCATGGCGCGACAGATTTTTGACAACCCCGGCCGCGACACCAACGGCGACGGTTACAAAGGGGAGTTCACCATATGCGACGGCGACACTCTCTACTATACCGGGGACGGCATCCCCGACTGGCGCACCAGCGAACCTCCACCGCCGCCTATATTCTGGCTCGAACCGATTGCGGGCGGCCTGCGCGTGCGGTGGAACGGCGAGCGGTCGGAAAGCGAGGCCGACGCCCTTTCGGGGATATACGACTTCGAAGGCTATCGGGTATACTGCGGTCTCGATGAACGCGCCTCCAGCCTGGCCCTGAATGCATCGTACGACCACGAGAACTACGACAAATACACCTGGAACGGCTCCCAGGAGAATTCACAGTTCTTCGTTCTGGAAATGCCTTTCTCCCCGGACAGTCTCAGGTGTCTTTACGGCACCGGTGACGACCCCTGCGCCGATACCACCTTCGACCCCCTCGCTTATAGCGAACTGTCACCCTATCTTTTGCCCGGCTGCGGCGATTCCCTATTCTATTTCCAGAAGCATGATTACAACACTTCGCTTTCGGGCGTGAGCACACCCATCGGCAAAGTCTACCCCGACCAGCCGGACCCATCGCAGTACCACCCCGACTCGATCCCGCAGGATGCTTACACGGCCGAGGGCTACCTGAAGTACTATGAATATGAAATGATCATCGACAATCTCATGCCGACCATACCCTGGTACGTCAACGTAACGGCTTTCGATTTCGGGGATGCCGGCACCGGGGTGAGACCGCTCGAATCGGCGGTCGGGGTCGGTGCCAAGAGCGCTTATCCCCTGGGAGCGCACGAAACCACATCCGAAAGCCAATCGACCGTTTATGTGTATCCCAATCCCTACCGTATCAATGCCGGTTACCGCGACGATGGTTTTGAAGGCCGCATGGACGATGACCGGCCCGACTATCGGGTGCGGGCGATTCACTTCCGCAATTTGCCCCCCAAGTGCACCATATCCATCTATTCTCTCGACGGCGACCTGGTTCGAAGGCTCGAGCATGACACCGAGCCGTCCGACCTTTACAGCAGCCACGACACCTGGAACCTGATCACACGCAACACGCAGATGGTCGTGTCGGGATTGTACTACTGGGTCGTTGAGGCCGAGGACGGCTCGACGCAGATGGGCAAGCTCGTTATAATCATGTAGCCTTTCAAATACACACCTCCTTCCGTCTGCATTTTGGAATAAAAAAGCTTGCTAACAAAGACTTTTCTTACCATATTGCAAAAGTTGGAGAGCAGGTACTGCGTTCGCAGCAATTAAAGGCTCAGGGAGGACTCTTATGCGCCGCAACTTGACAATCTCCCTTCTTTCCGCCGCCGTCTGTATTTTCCTCACTTCAAGCTCTCTGAGTAGAACCGTCGTATGCCCGGATTCGGTTCAAACCAGCAAGGTCCTCGGCGACCAGTCAATCCGTGAGTATGCCGGCGCCTTCCACACTATGGGCGATCTCGTGTTCGGTGTGAGTAATATCGGAGTCTTCGGACTCAAGGTGGAATTGCTCCCGGACTACTTCACCGGCATCCTGTTTGACTATCCTTCTGAGTACCCCAAAATGTCAAAGGTCAATCACCTCTACTGGGGGACATTCTGGATAGGCGGCATTCTGGACGGAGATACCCTGGTGACCCAGGGTTATTACGTGGCAACGAACTTTCCTTACTGGGAGCTTGCACCCGATCCGTTCCCGGGCGGCGGTCTGGATATCAGATCCACAGGCCAGCCGGCCGAGCCGGGCCACGAGCAGGCGGTCTCGGAACAGGACATCATAGCAGTCTACAGCGACACCCTTGGTCTAACGGTAGCGTGGGACGATCTTCGAGGCGGGTATCACCAACCGCTTAACATTGAAGTCACCCAGGAGTCCTATGCCTGGTCCACAGAATTCGCCGACGATTTCGTGCTGTTCAACATGAAGATCAAGAACATTGGTGAAAAAACCATCGAAAACGGTTACTTCGGTGTGCTTACCCGTCCGCGGGTAGGTTTCAACTACACATATACCTGAGGCGACACTCTCATCTATGCTCGTGGCAGCATAAACGGTTTCAAGGGGCTGGTTCATTCTCCGCTCGGGTGCGGCATTGTAGACACGCTCAACATGATGTGGGCGGCTAACACCACCGGTGACCCCGTCGACGGCGAGTTCGTTGACGACGTCGTCTGGACGCTGGAGCAGGGCTGGATCAAGTCCGCTCCCGACGCGCACGGTGTATTGTTCCTCGGCTACCCGCCGACCTCGGGGCCGCCCAAGCTGTCGTACAACTGGTGGAGTGGTCTCGGAGATCCGATCGAATGGGACTTCGGACCGCGCCGACGAGACAACTACCGTACATTCCTTTCCGGTGGCACCGGGTGGCCTTACGATGGTGATGCCTGCCGCTACTACGTGATGAGCAACGGCGAGATCGACTACGACCTGCTTTACTCGATGTCCATCAAGTTCGACGACCCCGTCTGGCTACCCCCGCCGGCAGATATAGCCGAGATCGCCTCGACCCTGGGATTGCCGTCGGCCCAACCCAATCTTCTGTCGGTCGGGTCTTTTGATATTCCTCCCGGAGCAACGGTCAACATACCCTGGGCCTTCGTGGGCGGCAGAAATTTGCATACCGACCCCAACAACAGCGCCAACCTGCCTTATGCTGTGAACACTTTTTACGGCAACCTGGATTTTTCCGATCTCATCCAGAACGCCACCTGGGCCAAATGGATATATGATAATCCCGGCCTGGATACCGACGGCGACGGTTATGCCGGCGAGTTTGCCATGTGCGACGGCGACACGGTTTACACGTCAGGCGACGGCATCCCCGACTGGCAGGTGGCGGTGCCGCCTCCCCCGCCCGAGTTCTGGCTGGAGCCGGTGCCGCTGGGACTGCGCGTGCGCTTCAACGGCACCAAATCCGAGGCGGCCATGGACCTGTTTTCAAGCGAGGTCGATTTCGAAGGCTACCGAATCTATTTCGGCCTCGACGAGCGGGAGTCCAGCCTGCACCTGGTTGCCTCTTATGACGTGGAAGACTATGACAAGTTCGTGTGGAACGGCGACCCGGATGATGTTCGGTTCTTCATCATGGATATTCCTTTCACCAGAGACAGCCTGCGGTGCCTGTACGGCACGGGGGCTGACCCCTGCGGCGACACGGCTTTTGACCCGCTCAGTTACACGAGAAGTTCGCCTTACGTGGTCGAGGGGTTTCCCGATTCCGTATTCTACTTTCTGCCCCACGAGGGCAATACCGGTGAGTTCGGTGTAACCACGCCTATTCAAAAGGTCTATCCCGATGAGCCATATCCGGCCAGTCTCAATGTCGACTCGGTGCCGGCCGAGGCCCTGACGGCCGAAGGGAACCTTAAGTATTTCGAGTACGAGCTTATCATCGAGAACCTGCTTCCCACGGTTCCGTACTGGGTGAATGTGACGACCTTCGACTTCGGAGCGCCCTCACTGCGGCTTCAGGGGCTGGAGACTTCGACGACATTAGGAGCTAAAAGCGCTTATCCCCTGCCGAGTTCGGGTCTGAGGCCCGGAGATGCCGGCGCCGAAGTGTACGTCTATCCCAATCCGTACCGCATCGACGGCGACTACCGCGACCTCGGTCTGGAGGGACGAACACAGGAGGACCGGCCCGACCATCGGGTGCGGGCCATCCGGTTCGGCAACGTGCCGGCTAAATGCACCATATCGATATATTCTCTGGACGGCGACCTGGTGCGCCGGCTGGATCACGATATGGACCCGTCCGACCCCAACAGTTCTCATGCCACCTGGAACCTGATTACGCGCAACACGCAGATGGTGGTATCCGGTTTGTACTACTGGGTGGTCGAAGCCGAGGACGGCTCCACGCAGATGGGCAAGCTGGTCATAATAATGTAGCTGCAACGAACAGCTAGCGCCGATAATTGTTGCCCACGGTGATTATAAACACTTTTTTGGACGGTAACAGGAACGCGTACGTCGGTTTTAGTATGGCTCAGGTGTGGAGGGTCGTATGCATCGCAGCTTGTCATTGTGCCTGCTTTACGTAATCATTTGTAGCTCCGCTGCGCCGATCGTTTCGGCCAGGACAGTAGTGTGTCCCGATTCCACCGGGGTTCCTCAGACTTACAAGACTGTGGCCGATACCGCAGCCCCCGGCGGCGTTGCCTATGCCGCCCAGAATGTCGGCAACTGGGTCCTCGATGTGAGCAACCTGTGCTGGTTGGGAAGCGGCCTGGGATACACTGTCGACTACTTTACCGCCGAGGAGTACGAGATCAGCAGCGAGTTCCCCAAGCATTCGCAACTGTACAACCTCTATCTGCTGACCTACTGGGTCGGGGGGATTCTCAACGGGGATACCCTGGTCTCGTCAGGCGAGAATCTGGATTTCGAAGTCTTCGGTTATGAGCTGGTGCCGGTAATGGACGGTCGCGGTGCCGTCACCGGCCGGTCGGTCCTCGACCCGTCGGTGCCGGGATACGAAGATGCCGTCTCCGAACTCGATCTGGTCTCCACTTGCACCGACACGTGGTGGAGCAATGACTCGTACTGGCCCGACTATTTCTACGGCTGGCCGCCCAAGCCGCTTTACATCGAAATCACCCAGAGCATCTATGGCTGGTCCAGCGCCACCGTGGAGGATGTCGTCCTGGGCGACCTGGCTGTCAAGAATGTGGGTCAGCAGACCATCGAAAAGCTCTTTTTCGGCCTTTACTCGCGCCCCCTGGTGGGCCATCTCCAATGGCTCCCCTGACTGAACGAGTTTGATAATGCCCGTGCCGGCATTAACGGATTCATCGACTCGGTCGTCTTCTCAACGGACTGCGGTATCGTTGCCGACCTGGATATGGTCTGGGCCGCCGACAATGACGGCGACCCGATTGACGGCGAGTACACCGATGAGATAGTCTTCGACCACGAAGTGTGGAACGACTGGATCAAGTCCTGCACGCACGGCAACGGTCTTTTCTTTCTCGATTACCCCGACATTGGTGCCGGCGAACCGCCGTATATATCCTACAACTGGTGGTCGATGTATCTGGAAGAATACCTGCCCGGCTATGATTTCGGTCCCCGCCACCGCCAGGATTTCCGCGATTTCAACACCGGCGGCACCGGGCAGCCGCTGGGTGATGTGAACAAGTATCACGTGCTGAGCAACGGCGAGATTGACTACGATATGGTTTATGCGGCGACGATTCCGCCGGACGACCCGACCTGGCTCTCGCCGCCGGGAGAAGCGGCCCTGCTTGCCTCGACCATGGGCCTGCCGCGCGCGGGCAATCTGCTGTCGGTCGGACCTTATGACCTTCCCCCCGGTTCGAGCATCCGCTTTCCGTTTGCCCTCGTTGGTGGCGAGGGCCTTCACACCGACCCGACCAATGCCGACCTTCTCCCCTATAACGCTCGCGGCTTCATGAAAAAGCTCGATTTCACCGACCTGATAGGCAACGCCATGTGGGCCAGGGCGATTTACGATAACCCGGGCGTGGACACCGACGGCGACGGTTATGCCGGCGAGTTCGGCGTCTGCGATCAGAGCGTCTCCCCGGTCGACTCGGCCTGGATGAGAGTCCGAGGTGATACCGTTTTCTACACCGGCGACGGCGTCCCGGACTGGCGCGGCGCCGTTCCGCCGCCGGCCCCGGACTTCTGGCTCACACCGGTGCCCAACGGGATACAGGTTCGCTTCAACGGCACCCGGTCGGAGACCCAGACCGATGCCATCTCGGGGCTGGTGGATTTCGAGGGCTATCGGGTTTACTGCGGGCTGGACCAGCGGGCGGCCAGCTTGTCACTGGTCGCGGCATACGACAGGCACAACTACGACAAATTCGTGTGGAGCGGCGAGCTCGAGGTCACCCGCTTCGATGTTCTGGAGGTTCCCTTCAGTCTTGACAGCCTGCGCTGTCTTTACGGCGCCGGCACCGACCCCTGCTCCGACGGCGCCTTCGACCCGCTCGCTTACACGCCCTCCAGTCCATACAAAATCGAGGGGTTTCTGGATTCGCTTTTCTACTTCATGGCACACGGCCATAACGCCTCCGAATGGGGCGTAACGACCCCGATTGTCAAAGTATACCCCGACGAACCTTACCCGGCCAGCTTCGATCCCGATTCGCTTCCGCCGGAAGCGCTGACCCCCGAAGGGAACCTGAAGTACTTCGAGTATGAATTCACAATCGAGAACCTGTTGCCGACCGTGCCGTACTGGGTGAGCGTGACCGCTCTGGACTTCGGGGCTCCCGCCATGGGCGCCGCCGGTTTCGAAACGTCCGTCACGTCCGGCGCCAAAAGCGTCTACCCGCTGGGGGGCTCGCAGGTTGCCGGCGACGGCGATGTGTACGTCTATCCCAACCCCTACCGCCAGGACGAAAGTTACCGCGACCACGGGCTTGAGGGCCGCATGGAACCGGACCGGCCGGACTATCGCGTGCGTGAGGTTCATTTCGGCAACCTGCCGCCCAGGTGCACCATTTCGATATTCTCTCTCGACGGCGACCTGGTTCGCCGCCTGGAGCATGATATGGACCCGTCCGACCCCAACTGTTCTCACGACAGCTGGAACCTGATTACACGCAACACGCAGCTGGTGGTATCGGGCCTGTACTACTGGGTGGTCGAAGCCGAGGACGGCTCGACGCAGATGGGCAAGCTGGTGATAATTATGTAGAGTTCCTTGTATTTGACTGCGGAACTCCGCCTCACACCGCGGTTAAAGCTTGCTAACACGGACCGCCTGAACCATATTTGGTATAGAACGGTTTCTGCGTGACCAATAGCAATCGGCTCAGGGAGGATTAGGGTGCGCCGTATCTTGTTGTTCTGGATCGGGACTATCCTAACGAACACGCTCGTTTCCCCCGCGTCGGCGAGAGTGGCGTTGTGCGGTGATTCTTCAAAGACACACACTGTGTACGCCGTGGACGACGATTACAGTTATGACTATGCCTTCCACACCGTGGGCAACCTGGTCCTGTCCGTGACGAATATCGGCGTCTGGGGGGAGTCGGCCTACCTGTGGCCGGATTACTTTACGGGTGA
>CP070777.1:959040-965400 GCA_020346225.1 Candidatus Zixiibacteriota bacterium
AGGGAATACAGTCCCAGGGCGGTGATGAGCTCGTCCACCGACGCCCGGTTTTGAGCCACGATCCCGCCGATGAGAGCCAGAATGCCGATGGGAGCGAAGTAGATGATGAGCAGGACGATCTTCATTATGGCGGCGTTGATGCCCTCGAGGAAGGCAATGACCGGCTTTCCCTTCTCTCCGATCATAGTGAGAACACCACCGAACAAAAGTGAAAACACGATCAGGGGAAGAATCTGGCCGGTCGCGGCGGCGCCAAAGACGTTGTCGGGGACCAGACCGACTATGACGTCAATAATCGTCCCGCCCTTGGCGGCGACGAACTCCGGGACCTCGGCTCCAATAGGCGGCACCCCGTCGCCGGGGCGGATAAGATTCACCAGAATGATGCCGACCAGCACCGAGAACCCGGTCGTGGCCATATAGTAGGCCAGGGTTTTCCCGGCGGTTCGTCCCAGCTTGCGGATGTCACCCAAAGATGTCACGCCGATGATGATTGATGCGACCACCAGCGGGACAACGACCATTTTCAGCGCGTTGAGAAAGATGGTGCCGAGGAACTTGATGCTGAGCATGAAATTGCCCAGCCACAGCCCGCCCATAAGGCCAAGAACGGCCCCCGCGATCATGCCGACGAGAATGATATTTCCGATCCTACCGGTCATACAACGTTGCTCTGTGCCGATTAGCTTGCGCACAGGATAAGGACTTTACATTGCCGCCGCAACCCTTTAAAATCCGGTCAAGGGTATTCCGGCGGATTATGAAGAAACCGAGACCGACATCTTTTTTTGACGTTTATGCTCACGAGTATGATTTTCTGACCGACGCGGCCGGTCGAGAAGCGACTCATCGCAAAGAAGTTCAGGCGATTATCGAGGCGTTCAGACCCCGCTCCGTTCTGGACGCCGGCTGCGCCACCGGCCTGACGGCGCGACTGTTTGCGGAGAATCGAATCGCCACGGTCGGCCTCGACCGGTCTAAGGCAATACTTGATATAGCAAGGTCTAAGCATAACAAGTACAATACGATACTTAGGTTTATCGTTGGTGATTTCGAGAAGCTCCCGCAGGCGCTCCACGGCCAATTCGACTTGGTTGTCTGCCTGGCCAATTCTATCGCCGGCGTGGGCACGATTGGCGGCCTGCGCCGATCATTGGAGAATTTCCACCGGGCTTTGAAACCGGGCGGCTGGCTGGTGCTGCAGCTTCTCAATTACTCTGCGATCCGCGAGGGAGAGGTTCTTCCGATACGGGCCACCGAGCACAAGGGTATTGTCTATGAGCGTTTCTCGGAGCGGAAAGGCCGCCGGTTGTTTCTCTACGTGACGCGGCTCGACACCAGGGCGAAACCTCCCGGGCTGGAAGTGTTTCGGCACGAGTTCGATAATTTCAGTCCGGCGGAAGTTAGCCGCGGCCTGCGCCGGGCCGGGTTCGGCCACCTGCGGCGCTATGGCGATTTGTATCTGAGGGAGAAGTTCGCAAAGTTATCACGCGACCTGGTGATAACGGCACGACGGGCGCCACGCTAACGGCTTCACATGATTATCACGAGCTTGCCCATCTGCGTCGAGCCGTCCTCGGCCTCGACCACCCAGTAATACAGACCCGATACGACCATCTGGGTGTTGCGCGTAATCAGGTTCCAGGTGTCGTGGGAAGAGTTGGGGTCGGACGGGTCCATATCGTGTTCGAGCCTGCGAACCAGATCGCCGTCGAGTGAATATATCGAAATACTGCACCTGGGCGGCAAATTGCGAAAATGGATAGCCCGCACGCGGTAATCCGGCCGGTCGTCTTCCGTCCGGCCCTCAAACCCCTCGTCGCGGTAACCGGCATCGATGCGGTAAGGATTCGGATATACGTAAACGGACGCCCTGCTTTCGGCGGTTGTCTCGAAGGTACCCAGGGGATAGGCACTCTTCGCTCCCACCCCGAGGGCCGACTCCAGCGGCCTCACGCCGGTGGTAGCATCACCGAAATCAAAAGCCGTGACGTTGACCCAGTGAGGAATGGTCGGCAGGAGATTGTCGATGATGACTTCGTATTCGTAGTATTTCAGGTAACCGTCGTTGGTATAGGCCGCCTCCGGTATCGAGTCGGGGTGGTACAGCGATGGGTCGGGTTCGTCGGGGTAGATTTTGGCAACGGGTGTGTTGACGCCGGGAAAGGACGCGTTGTAATCATGCCTCTGAAAATAGAAGACGGAATCATTAAAGCCGCGCCGGACGTAGGGGGACAACTCGGTATAAAGGAGGGGGTTGAAACCGGAGTCGGCGCACGGGTCGGGGCCGCTTCCATAAAGGCATCTCAAACTGTCCAGCGAGAACGGCATTTCCAGAATGAAGAACTGTGAGTTTTCCTGCGAACCGTTCCAGGTGTACTTGTCAAAGTTCTCGTGGTCGTACGATGCGTTGAGGGCGAGACTGGCGGCCCGCTGGTCGAGACCGCAGTACACCCGGTAGCCCTCGAAATCGAGTATCCCGGACATTGCATCCGCTCCCGTCTCCGACCGCTCTCCGTTCCACCGCACCCGGAGGCCGCCGGCGACCGGCTTGAGCCAGAATATCGGGGAAGCGGGAGGCTCACATGTCTTCCAGTCCGGGACGCCGTCACCGGTGTAGTAGAGCGTGTCGCCATCGCATATGGTGAACTCTCCAGCGTAGCCGTCGCCGTTGGTATCACGTCCCGGGTTGTCGTAAATCCGACGGGCCATCGAGGCGTTCACCAGCAAATTTGAGAAATCGACGCTGGCATAGTATTGACTGACGGAATGCGGCAGGTTGTTGATGTTGTCGGGGTCGGAATGAAAGTTCTCCCCGCAGACAAAGGCGTACGGCAGCCTGATGCTGGCTCCGGGGGGGATATCGAAGGGTCCGATCGAGAGCAGGTTGGGCGCGGCCGGGAGTCCCTCGCTTGAGGCCATTTCGGCGATTTCACGAGGAGGGTACAGCCAGACAGGGTCGTCCGGCGGAATGAGATAGGTGTAGACCATATCGTAGTCGATCTCACCGTTGCTCAAAACGTGGTAGTAACTGGCGTCGCCGCGCGGCCAGCCCAGTCCGCCGGTAAGGAAATCGCGAAAGTTCTCGCGGTGGCGCGGTCCGAAATCGAGGGGGGCGTAGTCGAACGGGCTCCACCAGTTATATGAAAGCTGCTTCTGTACTTCCTCTTTTCGACCGGGGTAGTCGAGAAACAATAGGCCGTGGACGCTGGTGGCCGATTTCGTCCAGCCCTGTTCGCTTTCCGGGTCCATGACAATCTCGTCGATGTATTCTCCGTTAACGGGGTCGCCGTCACTGTTGGCCCCCCACATCATGTTAAGGGTGTCAATGAGGCCGCAGCCAAACGCCGACGGGACCCGTCCGAGGAAACCGCAGAAGCTGTTGTTGGTGAAAGCAAAGGCATGGCTGCCGGGCAACAGGAGGCCCACCGACGGTCTGATCATGTTGCCGAAGTAGACTTTGTGAACGATTTCATGGCCGATATTCTTAACGGTAACGTCGAACAGTACGAAGTCTTCGGCCAGTTCGTGTGACCAGCTATAGGTTTTCTGGGTCACTTCCAGTCCCATCGGTATGTGCGGCGTGCCGCGGAGGAAATCGAGGCGGCTGGGATGGGAGACGATGGTATCGGTAAATTTCACGATAATGTCCTCGTTGGAAACCGCCTCTTCGTAACCCGGGGAGCCGGGGAGAGTATTCGTTCTCGTGATCATAGGGTGACCCGAGACCCAGGTTTGCCACAACTCGTATTCCGGGTCGGAGGCGTCATATGATATGGCAATCGAGACGAGAGTGTCTTTGCCTTTGATGCCGCCTATCCAGGTCTGGGCGCTCTGGATCTGGTTGATGAGTGATCCTCTGGGAAACTCACTGCCCCAGTAGAGGGTCTCCCCGGTGAAAAAATCGTCCCATTTATCGCCGCCGAAGCCCCAGAAAGCCCAGTTTGTGACGACCAGCCGCATATTGCCCGCGTCGTGTTGACCATAGGCAGGCGGGCACGGTAGCGCCGACGACGAGACCAGTGAAGAGTGGATGATTCGGTCGGTCGGAAACGGATTTCGAGCGCCGGCGGCCGACGGGATAAGCAAGCAGGCCAAGGCAGGGCCGATGCCGGCCTTTAGTAGAAACCTGTAGTGCATGTCGATCCTACTGTCAGGCGGATGGAAACCGGGCCGCAATTCGAACCACAGGCGGTTATCTAATTAGAAAATATCCTCTGGCCGACCGGAACACAAGCGTTTCGTCGTGCCGACGCCACCTACATGATTATGACCAGCTTGCCCATCTGCGTGGAGCCGTCCTCGGCCTCGACCACCCAGTAATACAGGCCCGATACGACCATCTGGGTGTTACGCGTAATCAGGTTCCAGGTGTCGTGGGAAGAGTTGGGATCGGACGGGTCCATATCATGTTCCAAACGGCGAACCAGGTCGCCGTCGAGTGAATAGATATAAATGGTACACTTCGCCGGAAGGTTACGGAAGTGAACAGCTCTGACGCGATAGTCGGGACGGTCTTCCTCGAGTCGTCCCTCCAGGCCCAGGTCGCGATAATCACCGTCAATGCGGTAAGGATTGGGGTACACGCAGACCTTGCCGACGCCGCCGACTGAATCGGAGGGTCCCAGCGGGTAGGCGCTTTTGGCGCCCAGTGTTACCGATGTTTCCAGGCCCTTTAGTCGCAAAGACGGCACCCCGGCGTCGAAGGCTGTCACATTCACCCAGTATGGCACCGTCGGCAACAGACTTTCAATGGTGAATTCGTACTCGAAGTACTTGAAATACCCGTCATCGGTAAGCGCGTCGACCGGTACCGAATCCGGGTGAAGACTGACCGGATACGGTTCGTCGGGGTAGACCTTGCGTATCGGGGTCGTTACCCCCCATTCCGAGACATTGTAGTCATGCGGCAAGAAGTAGAAGGCCGAATCGGAAAAACCGGACATGATGTACGGGTTGCTCGGGGTATAATCGAGCGGGTCAAAGGTGGCGTCGCCGCACGGGTCGGCACCGCTGCCATAAAGACAACGAAGGCTGTCCGGGGAGAACGGCGGGTCGACAATGTAGAATATCAAGCTGTCCAGCAGGCCGGGACGACCATTCCAGACGTGCTTGTCGTAATCCTCGCGGTCGTAGGAAGCCAGCAATCTCAGGCTGGCGGCACGCTGGTCGAGTCCGCAGTAAATACGGTATCCTTCGAAGTCGGCTCGGTCGGAGAAGACATCTTTCGAGGTTTCTGACCGCATGCCGTTGAACCGAACGCGCAAGCCGTTGACCATCGGTTCGAGCCGGAACTGCGGAGCCGGTGGCGGCAGGGCACCGCGCCAGTCCGGGATCCCATCACCGGTATAGTACACGGTGTCGCCGTTGCATTCCACGAAGTCGCCGGCGTACTCGTCGCCGTCGGTATCGACACCGGGATTGTCATAGACCCACCTGGCCCATGCGGCATGCTGAATCAGGTCGGAGAAATCCAGGTTGTCGTAGAAGCGATCGGGAGAATGAGGCAGGTTTTGGATGTTAGCGGGATCGGTGTGGAAGTTCTCTCCGCCCACGAAAGCAAAGGGGACGCGGACACTGGCCCCGGGAGCGATATCAAAAGGGCCGACCGATAAAAGGTTCGGCGGCGCCGGCAGTCCGCGCACCGACGCCATTTGCGCGATTTCAGCCGGTGGCGGCAGCCAGACGGGATCATCGAAGCCGATTGACGCCGAGTAGAGGACATCGTAGTCGATTTCGCCGTTGGACATAACATAGTAGCGATTGGGGTCTTTCCACGGCCATCCCGAGCCGCCGGTTCCGAAATCGCGATAGTTATCCCGACGACGCGGGCCGAAGTCGTATTCCCGGAAGTAGAAGAAGCCGCTCCACCAATTGAATGACAGCCTGGTTCGCCACGGATCGCCTGCGCCGGGGTAGTCCAGAAAGTAAATACCGTGAACACTGGTGGCCGATTTAATCCAGCCCAGCTCGCAGGTCCATACCACCTCATCGACAAACTCACCATCGACCGGGTCGCCGTCGTTATCGGCACTCCACATCATGTCGAGATTATCCGTCAGGCCGCAACCCAGGGGCGAGGGGGCCGCTTTCTTGAAACCGGTTATGCTGCCACGAGCATAGTCAGGCATGTCGCCTCAGGGCGCAAAGAATTCGAAGCCTACCGCCGGCCTTGACTGTACGCCGAAGAAAGCGTCTTGAATTGTTTCCTCGCCGATGTTCTTGATGGTTACGTTGAAGAGAATGAAGTCGTCGGCCATGTCAAATGACAACGCGTACGTCTCCTGTCTCACCTCGACGAAAAGCGGTTCGTGAGGGGTATCCTCGGGCCAATCCTGAAATTCAAGGAAGGGGAGTACG
>CP070777.1:965500-978262 GCA_020346225.1 Candidatus Zixiibacteriota bacterium
ACCAGGCATATCTCCTCGCCGCCTTCGAGCCCTTCGACAATCTCAATCGACATGTCGTTGCGCCGTCCCACGGTTACTTCGCGCTCATCCCTGTTGGACATATACACAACCGTTTTGCCTTCCCTCTCGAAGACCGCTTCCAGCGGCACGTAAACAAGCTCGGGGATCTCGTCAACGATTATCTCAACGGATGCCGACATGCCGGGTTTGAGGTTGTCATCCTGCTCGAGAATGCTGACCTCGATGTCAAAGACGTTTATCTTGGAGTTGTAGTCCTTGCGCCGCGCCAGTGTCCCCTTCTTGGTCACCCGTCCCTCATAGACCTTGTTCGGGAAAGCGTCCAGCACCACCCGCACCAGCTGACCCGTATCGACCTTGTTAGCGTCGACTTCCGACACGGTGGTTTCGACCATCATTTCCGACAGGTCGGGCAGGTTGATAAGGCCCTGACCCGGCCAGGGGGAGTCGCCCTCCTGAACCTTCCCATGCGTGCCGCCCTTCCAGATTTCAAGATAGACGACCAGGCCGGGGATGGGGGCGTTCATGGTCATCTGGTCAAGCTCCTTGCGGGCGAGCATCACCTTGTCGGTGGCGCGCTGGACTTCGACCTCCGCCTTCTCGACATCGGCGCTGAGCTGCTCCAGCTTGGCATCGAAATTGAGCTGCGCCAGTTCGTATTCGAGTCGGGCCTCCTCGGCCACGCGCGGAGCCTCATGTTTTAACTCGTCATAGTTGCGCTTGGCCTTTTCCAGATTCAACTGCAGCTGTTTCTCCTGGATGGTGTATTCTTTTCGAGCGCGTTCCAGGGCCGATTGATTGATTTTCAGCGTTGACTCAAAATCAGCTAGGTCCGCGATCTGCTGAGTGGCGTCGAATTTGACGACCGGGTCCCCCTGGTTGACAATGCTGCCTTCTTCGGCGAGCCAGGTTATTTGCAGCCCGCGAACCCGAGGCGCCGAGATGGTCACGGCCCGTTTTGCATCGACCGTGCCGTTTTCCTTAAGTGAGACAACGAAAAGCCCGTTCTGAGCACGCGTCGTAGGGATATCATACGACTTGCTGAAAATGGCATTGACGCCGTAGTAGACCAGAAGTATCACCGCCGCGGCGATAATGATGTAATATTTCTTTTTCACGGTATCCTTTCTCGAGCCAAATCACACAGCTGCATAATAAGACAGAATTGATACAAAAATATATTAATTGTACTCAAAACGCGCCATAAAGTTGCTCCGTCGGAAGCCGCCGTCAGACTTTCCACCTCCGATGTGTCCACATCCACTGGCCGGGGTATTCTGCGATTACGGATTCAAAAAACCCGAGATAGGCCCGGGTCATCTCCCGGACAGCCGTATCCTCGTCGGCTCCATCCGGCGGATAGATGGGCTCTCCGGCCATGATTACATGGCGATTGTGGCTTTCACGGCGCATCATATATGGCAGCACCGGGCATCCGCAGCGGATGGCAAACAGGGCCGGCCCCTTGGCCACGGCCGCTTTTCGCCCGAAGAATTCGAGAACCAGGTTCTGAGCCGGGGCGTGCTGGTCGGCAACGATGCCGATGAACTGGTTTGCCCGCAGCGACTTGAAGACCCGACGGACGTTGGCCCCGTCCACCGGAATTACCTCCATCCCGAGTCGGCGGCGCAGGCCATTGACGAGATCGTTGACCCTGCGGTTGTGCTGCGGATAGGCCAGAACATTGATCGGATAGCCCTCCATGGCCACCCAGCCGCCCAGAAGCTCCCAGTTGCCGAAGTGGGCAGTGATGGCGACGCCGCCGTGCCCGGCGCGATGCGCTTTTTCGAGATGCTCGCGCCCTTCAACGACGAGCGATTTCAGGGCCGCTTCGTGATCCAGGCGGCGAAAACGGGCCAGCTCAACCATGGTTCGGCCAAGGTTGCGAAAGACATCCTTGGCGATAGCCTTTCTTTGCCGGTCGCTGTAGCGTTCACCGAACGCCTGCTTGAGATTATCGAGAGCGACTCGCCGGCGGGACCGCCAGACGTGAAAACCCAGACCCCCCACGAACGCGGCGAACATGTCGGCACTACGCGCTCCGAGCAGGTTGGCCACCGTCACCGCCCCCAAAACCAGAACGTACTCGAAACTGTGTCTCATGCTCGCCATGGCTCATCGTCATCCGGAATTTCCTCCGGACGCTCCGGGTCACCGTAGTCGAAATCGGTCGAATGCAATCGTTCCTGCTTTTCCCACTCACGATAATACTGCCGCCGGCGCCTGAACCGCAGGAAGGCCGCCACAACCGCGATAAGAGCCAGCCCCAGCCAGAAGAAAATGGTATCCATAAACAGGCTGACCACGTTAAAGCGGCGATTTAGATGCAGCTTGAAGTCCGAGGCAAATTCCTCACGGGTCGAGCCCGTGGCCTGGTACAGAGCTTCGCTCTCCGTTTTTCCGGCGCCAATCTCCTCAAGAAAGACGCCGAGCGATCTTTCCGAATAGTTGTCCACCATGAAGGCCACGGCCAGATAGGCCTGGGCGTAAGCCAGGTGCGCTTTCCCCTCCTGAAACCGGTTGACATTCTCAATCTCGCCCAGATCCAGAAACTGACCGAACACGGCGGCCTTGCTCATGGCAAGATTGTCCGACCAGCCCCATTCCATAGAGACATACATGGCCAGACCCTCGTCGAACCACCGCGGCGATGACCTCAGTCCGGTTTTGTGGGCTGTCACCAGATGGGCGTATTCGTGGGCCAGCAGCTCCGCCAGCGACCGGCTCAAGTTGAAATTCCGCGGTGACTTGACGGCGATAAGCCGTCGCTGAGACACCGCGGCGCCGGCGCCCCAGTCCGGGAACTTGCCGCCGATCAGCTCATCGAAATACTGCTGCTCATCAACGACATGGATGGCCGGCTTGTACGGCAGCGAGTCGCCCAGCAGCCGGCTCAATCGCCCGCGCACTTCCTCAAGAGTCCGGGTGGCCACCTCCATGTAGCCGGGGTCGCTAACGTGATATACGAAATGTTCCCCCTCGACGGGCCGGGCCGGGGGGTCGCTCGGGCCGCTCCTTCCTGCCGAGAGCAGCGTCAGCAGAAGCAGCGCCGCTGCCATGAATTGTCTCACGGCGCAAAGATAGGCAAAATTAAGCTCTTGGCAAGCCTTGCCGCCAAAATCGAAAGACACCGCCGACTTACAGCGTCGACGGGGCCGAGTCGGCCCCTGCTATTGACAAGGGCGGGGTTTTTGGCAATCTTGAATTCCAGGAATCGAACCGCAAGAAAGAACAGGAGCTGCTATGAACATTTTTGAGTTTGCCATGAAAATGGAACTGGACGGCAAGCAATTTTATGAAGAAAGTGCCACCAAGGTCGATAGCCCGGAACTGAAGCGCATTCTGATGGAGCTGGCCGGCGACGAGCAGAAGCACTACACCATATTCAGGGCCCTGCGCGACGGAATGCCCGTTGAGTACGAAGAGGCCCGCAAGACCAGGATTCTCTCGGAAGTAAAGAACGTCTTTGAGACACTCAAGGCCCAAAACAGGGATTTCTCTTTCTCCGGCGACGTCAAGGAAATCTGGGTGAAGGCCCAGAAGATCGAGAAGGATTCTGAGACTTTCTATCGGGAAAAGGCCAACGAGATGACCGACGATAAGCAGAAGAACATTCTTACCCGCATCGCCGACGAAGAGCATAAGCACTGGGTCACGATGGAGAACGTTATCAGCTTCCTGGATCGCCCCAAGCACTGGCTCGAAGACGCCGAGTGGAGTCATCTGGAAGATTACTGATCGGTAAAGTCAGCCGGCAAGAAACAAGGGATGCCGCATCGTAGCGGCATCCCTTTTTCATTTTACATGTGACAGCGGACGCGCAGCCGTTACATCCCGGCCAGCATGCGCTTGGCTTTATGTTTGGCGAAGGCCTGGTTGAGGCTGTTGAGCTGGTTGAAATTGGCCGCCTGCAGACAAACCTCCTTGGCCTGCTTTTTGTCGCCCTGTTTTTCCAGGGCCACGGCTACGCGGTAGATGTTGTTCGGATTCTGCTGGTTGGATTTCATCAGATCGGCGTGAGCCGTCTTGTAATTCCCTTCCTGAAGGGCAATCATACCCTTCAGCTCGTGCAGCAGACGCACTTCGTTGGGATTGTTGAGGGCCAGCACCTGGGTGCTGTACTCGTCGGCTCGCGCTTTGGCCGTGACCAGATCGTTCTGGGCCAGGGCCGCTCTCGACCGGTTGTAAAGGGAAGTGCGCCGGGTGGTCTGCTTCACCTCCTCTTCAACATTCGATTTTTCGATGAGCTTAACGGCCTTTTCGTACTTTTTAATGGCCTCGGCCGGCTTGCCCGCTTCGAGAAGGATATTGCCCATAGCGACGCAATCACCCGACATGGCCGGATAATCGTTTACGTTCTCGGCAATGGTGTACATCTTCTCGACTTCTTTCACCGCCATATCCATCTTTCCTTCGTCGGTGTACGATACAGCCGTGGCGAAATGAGCCTGACGGCGCTGACCATCGTCAAGGGCGTTATTGTACAGCGTCTGCAGCTCCTGACGTGCCTCGGTCTGGCGATCGAGGAAATTGAGATTGGTGGCGATGCCGACCTACGAGGCCGCGAAGGTCGGGTCAATCTTGAGGGCCTTGCGGTAATTGGTGATCGATTCCTCGTAACGGCCGATCTTCATCAAAAGCTCGGCATAGGAATCATATGGATTGGGGTCATCGGGTATCAGCTCAATGTACCGTTTAAAGGCAGTCTCGGCCTTGTCGTATTTGGTGAGAAAACGATAGGCGTAACCAAGCTGATTGTAAGGAGGTGAGAAGTCCGGGTTGATCTCGCTGCACTTGACATACTGGGCAACGGCGTTTTCGTACTCCTGCTGAGCGAAGTAGTGAGTCCCCAGCAGAATTATGACTCGCTCGTCGTTGGGAAACATCGTGACCAGATTCTTGTAAATCTCTCGTTGTTTAAGGATCTCGGCGTTGGCACCGGCTCTCAGGCCGCTGATCATCATGCGCTCGCCTTCACTGACGCGGTCGGTCAGTGATACCGCTCGGTCGAGATGTTCAAAGAATCCCTTGGCGGTGGGCTGAACCAGCGCCAGCTGATAGTAAGCCATAGCGAAGTCGGGATCGGCGGCGACAGCTTTTTCAAAGTGCGTTCGCGCCTGAGGACCACGCAGCTTTTCGGCGAGGTCTCTACCGCTGAGGTAGTGTTTCATGGCCTCCTGCGATGTGGTGGTGATGGGCACCTTACCTTCCTTGGTACCGGCGAAGGCGGCGGGCACCGCCGACATCACGGCAAGGACAACCACCAAAACCAACAGGTTCCAGAAGACTCTTCTCATTGCATCATCCTTTCGTTTCGACGATTTAGGGTTGCTCTATAGATTGGATCTTTACGCTGCTGTATTCGAATTTCCTGCTCTGCGTCATCCGGGCATTTTCCGGGCTTTTTTGACGTTTACCCTTATCGGGGTCGATGTTTTTCCGCCCGCAATCAATACCTCAACGACGGCTAAAGAACCCGGCCGACCCGCGCGCTACCAGAATGCTGCGGTGGCGTTCCGTCTATTCCTGAATTATGCGCTCGTAAGGTGTTGAAAGAACCTCGCCCTGTCCAGGTCTCTCCGGTCTCCTGAACTGGCTGAAGTGCTTTTTGGAACAGCCGCGTCAGTTGAACCGCGACGGATATCGGCTCGGTCCGAGGGCCCGATGTTGTCGAGTCTCTTATATAGTTCTCTCCACATACAGGAGACGATTTGATAGTCCTTTGTGCTTATAAAGACCCCCGTTGTCTATTGTAATTACGCAACCGGAAGGGGATAATTGGCGAAATTCCGGCAAATTGACAAAAAATCAACAAATGGCTATATTCTAGCTAACACCAAGCGGGGCATCCGTATTACCTGTAACTCAGCGGCCAACCGACCCTCTCACTTTTGAGGTCCGCTGGCTGAACATTTAGTACCGGTCGATTGTTTTATGCGCAAAATATGCTTCACTGGCAAAACATCTCTTTAGGGGGTAACCCGTTTTGAAACTTAGACTTAGATTCTTCTTTCCGGCCGTATCCGTACTCCCGATCTTTTTTTTGCTGTCCTGTGGCGACGAAGCGGCGAACCCGCTGGAACCGGTAGGTGCCCGGGAAGGTCAGTGGGAGCTTGTTACCACCGGCGTGAACTTCTCGGGAGTCTGGGGTGCCACCGACCATAGTATTTTCGCGGTCGGGGACGGCGGTACGATTCTTCACTACGACGGGGCCGAGTGGCAAGCTCAGTCCAGCGGAACGGCCCGGTCCCTTAACGCCGTATGGGGGGCAGCGGCCGGCAACGTCTTCGCGGCCGGGGCCAACGGTGTCATTTTACGCTACAACGGGGCATCCTGGAGTGCCATGAATTCGAGCGCAACGGAGAACCTCTGGGCCGTCTGGGGAAGTTCCGCCAGCGAGGTTCTCGCTGCCGGCACCGGGGGTGTCATTTTGCGGTATGACGGATCCGCCTGGCGGCCCGAGGAGAGCGGCATCACCAGTGTTCTATCGGGTCTGTGGGGAAGCTCGGCAACGGATGTGTTTGCCGTTGGTCAGGGAGGAACCATTCTCACCTTTGACGGCACCGGCTGGGACACGATGACATCGGGTACCTCGAAGTGGCTCTATGCCGTTCACGGGCACCATGGAAGCGATGTCTTTGCGGTGGGCGACGACGGCACGGTGCTGCATTACGACGGTTCCGGCTGGACCTCAATTGCCAGCCCGACCACGGAAGCCCTTACGGGCGTATGGGCCGCCCCCGGCGACACAACCTGGATGGTGGGAACCGGCGGCACAATTTACCTCTACGACGGCGCCAACTGGACCGTGATTGCCGGCAAAACCGCCCGGGGACTGAATGATATCTGGGGCAGTTCTTCGCGACACATGATGGTCGTCGGCGACTTCGGTACCACTGTAACATACAACGGCTCGTCGTGGGCGCTCCAGCTTAACGGCCTGCCAACCACTCTGCGCGGGATCTGGGGCAACGCCGATGACAACTTCTTCCTGGTCGGCCTGGCCGGCGCTGTCTATCACTACGACGGGAACGAATTCTCGACTATGAACTCGACCACCACTAACGGCCTTCTGGGTATCTGGGGAAGCTCATCAAGCGACGTTTTCGCCGTAGGCGTTCGCGGCACCGTGGTTCACTATGACGGTTCGACCTGGACCCGACAGACACAGGGAAACACCAAGGACCTTCAGGCCGTCTGGGGAAGTTCCGCCGATGACGTTTTCGGGGTGGGCCGGGACGGCAAAATCGTCCGCTACGACGGGTCCAGCTGGGAACTGATGAACAGCAACACCGCCGAGGTTCTGACGGGCGTGTCGGGCAGCGGCTCCGACAACGTCTATGCCGCCGGGTGGGACGGTCTAATCATGCACTTCGACGGTACCGACTGGGACAGTGTAAGCGCCGGCACGACCAGGCCTCTGCGGGCGATATGGTCCTACTCCACGGGGGAAATCTTTGCCGTGGGCGTTGACGGCACCATCGTTCACTTCGACGGATCTCAGTGGACGGCCATGGACAGCCCTACCACTGACATTCTATACGGTGTCTGGGGCAGTTCTCCGGTCAACGTGTATGCTGTCGGTGAGAATGGCACGGTCATCCGCTACGACGGCACGACCTGGCGCACCATGCCTGCTCCCACGACGCAGCAACTGTGGGCGGTCTGGGGGCAACGAAACGGCCGGGTAATCGCCGCCGGTAACAACGGCACAGTGATAAGACTGCGACAATAGAATCATCCCTCCGGCGGGCTGCCTATTCCCGATGATCCCGGTCGAGCTTTACGAGTTTTCTTAACTCACTGACTTCTTCGTCCGAGAGATATCGCCACTTGCCCAGTTTCAGACCGCGGGCCGAGATACCGCCGAACCGGACCCGCCGCAGCTGCTTCACGGGGTGACCCACCGCCCGGCATAGCTGCTTAACTTCCCTTTTACGCCCCTCGGTCAAAGTCATTCTGAGACGACTGGCGTCATCGCTGCTGCTGACTATGCGCACCGTGGCCCTGCCGGTAGCACCGTCTTCGAGGGAGATCCCCGACCCGATCCTGTCAGCAGCGGCTTGAGTGAACAGACCGGCCACTCTTACATCATAGACCTTTTCAACCTGATACTTGGGATGAGCCAGGCGATAGGCCAGGTCACCATCGTTGGTCAGGAGTAAAACACCCTGGGTATCGAGATCGAGCCGGCCTACCGGGTAAACCCGCTCGGGAACATCCTTCAGGTAGTTGGCTATCGATTTTCGGCCGAAGGGGTCGTCAAGGGTGGTTATAACACCGGGAGGTTTGTTGAAGACAACATAGATCTTACGCTCGGCAGGCGTTACCACCGAGCCGTCGACTGTGACGGTATCGGTCTCTTCGTCGATGACGGTCCCGACCGTATCCACCCTCCGGCCATTTACAGAGACACGCCCGGCCGTGATAAGCGCCTCGGCACCCCGGCGCGAGGTCACGCCGCACTGAGAGAGATACTTATTGAGGCGAATCAAGGTACTGCCCGCCCTCGAGAGGCCACCGGCGCCCCGCCGGAGCGTCCCGCCGGACCCCGTTTAAGTGGTGCCGGTGCCCTCGTCCGGACTCTTTCCATCCTCGGAAGTCACCACTTCATCAGTCTCGTCCCTGTCATCGAACTCCGCCCCGGCAGCGATAACGCCGTCGTCAGCCGACTGATGCCCGTTACCGTTGCCGTCGTCATCGCCGAGAAGAAGCTCGGGGGGAATCCTCCCGTCGTTTTCGGCGATGAGTTCTTCGATCTCCGACATCCTCGGCAGGTCATCCAGGCTGGCTAGCCCGAAGAACTTCAGAAACTCGTCAGTGGTGCCGTATTGAAGTGGCTTTCCGACAGTACTGGCCCTCCCTTTTATCGTGATCATGTTTTTTTCAAGCAGGTTGTGAATGACGCCGTCGGAGGCAACACCGCGAATCTGCTCAATATCCACCCTGGCGACCGGTTGCCGGTAAGCTATGATGGCGAGCGTTTCCAGCGCCGCCCGCGTCAGACGCATCTTGCGTCGCTGCGAGAACATTTCGCGAACGTGGTCGGTAAATTCGGGCACGATATAAACCTGGTACCCCCCGGCGATCTCGCGAATGCGGAAAGAGCAACCGGCTTCCATATAGCGGTTATTGAGCGCGGCCACCGCCTGCCCTACTTGGGCCGGGGTCATGCCCTGTAGCAGCCCGGCTATTTTTCGCGCCGGCAGCGGCTCGGGCGACGCCAGTATGAGCGCTTCCACCGCTGAATATTGCACGCTCGTATTCATACTTTGACTGCCTCTTCGACCGCCTTAGCGCCGATTCGGTCGATCTCGTCCACGGGGGCATCGAAGCGACCGGCCCGGTAGATCCTGAGCTCCGCGAAGGGTCCGGACTGACAGATCGTTATACGCTGCGAACGGGCCAGTTCCAGCAAGGCTATGAAAGTCACCACCGCCACCAATTTCGTGGGGATATCCGCAAACAGTTCGCCGAAGGTGGCGAATTCGGCTTTCTTGAGAGTCGTCATAACGTACTCGATGCGCTCCTCGATGGTTACTTCCAGGCTGGCCACCTCGTGAAACGACTCGCTGCTCTTGCTGTCCATTATTTCTTTGAAAGCGGCCAGCAGATCGTACAGGGTCGTGACCGGCTCAAAATCGATCTTGCCCTCAACCTTCTCAACCGGGTTGGGAGGTACGTAATTCTGTTCTTCCATCAGCGCCCGCTCCCTGAGAATATCGCTGGCTTCCTTGTATTTCTTGTATTCAATGAGCGCCATCATGAGTTCCCGGCGGGGGTCCTCCTCGTCCGGGTTCTCTTCGTCGCGCGGAAGCAGCATGCGGGTTTTGATGTGAATGAGCGTAGCGGCCATGAGGATAAACTCGCCGGCCACTTCCAGGTCCAGGCTCGTCATCATTTCGATATACTTCAGATACTGCCGTGTGATTCTGGCGATGGGGATATCGTAAATGTCGACCTCTTCCTTCCTGATCAGGTAAAGCAGGAGGTCGAGAGGCCCCTGAAAAACCGACAGGTCGACCTGGTAGTTTTCCTGATTGCGGCAAGCGGCCGGCCGGTTCATGAGACACCCTTTCTGTAATCGGTTTTCATGGCGTTGCGCACTGTCTCCATAACGGCCTGAGTGCGTTGCCGGGCCCGGGCGGCGCCGGCATTCAGGATATCCCAGACATCATCCGGCCGCTTCATCAACTCCGCCCGTTTCTCCCTTATCGGGGCCAGCGCGGCATTGAGGTTGGTGCTGAGTCTCAATTTGCAGTCCACGCATCCCAGTTCGCCGGTGCGGCACGGCGGTGCAATCTCCTTTTCGGCGTCATCAGTGTAAACACGGTGCAGCAGGAACACGGGACACATATCCGGGTTACCGGGATCACCCCGCCGGATCTTCTTGGGGTCGGTGAAAAACGACTTTATCCTCGTTTCGGTTTCCGCGTCGGTGGTGTTGATGCGGATGTCATTGTTCAGCGACTTGGACATCTTCCTTTTGTCGGAGCCGAGTATAAGCGGGATGTCCGTGAAAAGCGCCTCGGGCTCCACTAGGGTCGGACCGTAGAGATAGTTGAACCTTTTGGCCAGATCGTTGGCCAGCCAGATATGTTTCTCCTGGTCTTTCCCGACCGGTACTTTGTCGGCGTTGTAGACACAGATATCCGCCGCCTGCAGCACCGGATAGCCGAGGAAGCCATACGAATCCAGTTCGTCTTTCCTCTCCTGATAGGTGGGCAGCCTGGTCAGGGTGGGCACCGATATTATCATGGAAAATATAAGGTGCAACTCGGCGTGTTCCTTGATGTCGGACTGAATGAAAATAGCGCACTTTTCGGGATTAAGGCCGGCCGCGATGAAGTCGACGGCTACCTGAAAGATGTTATCCCGCAGCGGCGCGGTGTCGCCGAACTCGGCGGTGAGCGAATGCCAGTCAACGATACAGCAGAACATGTTGTAATCGTCCTGCAGCTTTACCCAGTTGCGTAAAGCCCCTTCCAGATTGCCCACATGAAGAGCCCCGGTCGGCTGCATACCGGAGAGTATCGTCTGTTTCCCTTTGGTCATGCTGCTTTGTGTGCTGTCGACTCCATCCCACCAACGGCTGTGAAAAGGCCGAGTTTACCCGCCAAGTTTAGGATTGGTCGCCTTTCAAATCAATTAAAACTTTCTCGTTTTTTGACGGGTGCTGCACCGGCCGTCGCTCCCGACGCCGCAGATTATCCTAAGCTGTGCAGGAATTCACTAGCCGTCTCAAGTCGTGGCACCGCCGATGGCGGAGTCCAAAAACAAATACGGTTTCCAGCGATCATCGACCCGATGGTTGCGCTGGATGAAAGTGATGTATGTTGGACGGGTGGGTTTCTTGAGTAACTTCATGCGCGACTGTTCCGGCGTCCGGTCGCCTTTCTTGTTGTTGCACCTGGCGCAGGAGCAAACCAGATTTTCCCAGCTGTCGTAGCCGCCCATCGTCTTCGGCACGATATGGTCCACCGTCATGGGACCCTTGGAGGTGCCGCAGTACTGGCAGCGGTTGCCGTCACGAGTAATGATGTTCTTCCGCGTCAGCATGATTCTCTTGAAAGGAACCTTCCTGTACTGCCAGAGTCGGACCACCGACGGCAGCGAGTAGCTTCTGGTCACGGTGCGAAGTTTCAGGCCGTCGGCGGTTTCGATCATCTCCGCTTTGCCCTGAAACATGAGCACAATGGCCCGACGAGCCGAACAAATGGTCAGCGGCTCGTAATTCTGATTGAGCATCAGCACGCTTCGA
The DNA here is from genome assembly GCA_020346225.1 of Candidatus Zixiibacteriota bacterium. GTDB lineage: Bacteria > Zixibacteria > MSB-5A5 > GN15 > FEB-12. The sequence goes on from CP070777.1 coordinate 977,280, forward strand.
TTTATCAGCAGACTACTCATCACCTTACCGTTTATACCTACTCTTGTACGCTCAGGTTTCGCCCCGATGTGTGTAACAGGAAGTACGAAAAATGCCGACTGTTTTCTCCACCGCTTACAGGACAAACATTTAGAAAAAATGAGGGAAACCGCCGTGATTGTCAACAGGAATTTGGCCGCGCGGCAAGCTGTTGAACCGGTTCATTATCCTCTTGAAATTGCCGGGGCGGGACAGGAATCCCGGAACTGAAAGCCGTTCAGGCGATCTCATCCTCATCGCTCAGAGACTTATCGATCTCGTATTTCTTTATCTTATCGAACAGAGTAGTATAATCGATCTTCAGCACCTTGGCGGCCTTGCGCTTGTTGTTGCGCACCTGTTTCAAGACCCGGATGATGGCGGCCCGCTCGGCCGAACGCTGAGCATGGGCGCCGATGTCTTTAAGCCCGGCTCCTTCGCGAAGCTGGATCTCGCCGGTACGCCGCAGGCGGATGGCCAGATGGTCCGGCGTGACCTTCTTGCCTTCGGCAAGGATGACGGCGCGCTCGACCGTGTTCTGAAGCTCCCGGACATTACCGGGCCAGTGGTACCGCTCCAGCAACTTGATAGCTTCGCGGGAAAGAGACTTTTTGGGCTTGCGCATTTCCCGGCAATACTTGTCGATAAAATACTCGGCCAGTTCCTGGACGTCGTCGGGCCGCTCGCGCAAAGCCGGAATATGTATGGGAAAGACCGACAGGCGATAGTAAAGGTCCTCGCGGAACTTCTTGCACCGGATGAGCTCGTTGAGGTCCATATTGGTGGCGGCGATAACGCGCACGTCCACGTCGACCGTCTTGGTGCCGCCGAGCCGCTCAAAATTCTTCTGCTGGAGCACGCGCAGGAGCTTGGCCTGGAGGCTCTCGTCCAGCTCGGCGATTTCGTCCAGAAACAGCGTGCCCCTGTGAGCCATCTCGAAACAACCGATCTTCCGCTGGTAGGCT
>CP070777.1:978362-998425 GCA_020346225.1 Candidatus Zixiibacteriota bacterium
ACAACTGACGCTTTTACTTCCCAAAACATGTAACAGCCGCGAAATCATAGAGTTACCGGAGTCACAGGTCAAAAAAGGTCGTTTGGGTCCTTAAATGTTCCTGAGTCCCTCCCGGGTTCCTTGCGCTCACGGTGTGCCTCAATGACACGCCGCCTCTGCTTGTATGCGACCTGCGTATTGAAAGTATGCGTCCGGCCACGACGGCGCAGGCCGTCAAACCGGCCTGCGCCGCACGTCAGGGGAGACATAGAGTCGCCGGGAGTACACAAAAGATAAACGGCACCGGATAGTAAGTCCAAAGATGGGTGCGTGTGTCGGCGAGTCGAGGTGCCTGATGATGATGCTGCCGAACAGGCGCACAGGCGTGATGCGTGGCTATCCGGTGCGGAGGTTCGATTACTTCATGCAGAACCCAAGAAGCAGCCCACAATATTTCTTATATCTTGCAGTGTTCCGTGTGACTCCCCCATGTTTGAGCCGGCCGAAGCGAAGGTAGCTCGGTTTAGAGGGTGACCCCGATTTTCCAGGGATTTCGATAACTCGCGACCCAATCCACATCCGGGTCAGCAGCCCGATCTTGCTCTTATTCGGGATCTCCTTTTGCTATAAGTCGATAACCACTCTCTCAACTTCCACGCTTCAAGTTAACCTATTTAAGGTGGACGTCAATACGAGGAATATGCGTATTTAGTGCGTATGAGGGGATTCAGTGAGACTGGAGATAGGTGCTCAGATTGATGCCTTTGCTGGTCAAACCCAGTTTTCGCCTGATCTGTTCACGATGTTTGTGAACGGTAAGCAGCGAAACGCTGAGCCTTTGGCCGATCTCTTTGGACGTCATACCCACTTTTATCAGCTCACATATTTCGAGTTCGCGCGGCGTCAGCGTGGCATACTTATCGCGGAAGACGTCGATATCCTTAGCCAGAACGGCCGTTAGTTGCTCTTCAAGGGCCTCGAGCGCTTTGAGCCGGTCGGGGTCGGCCATGGCCTTGAGCCGGCCCAGGAACGGGGCCACCGCTTTTTGAACATCCTGGCAGATCCGCTGCTTGTAGTCCTGCCTCTCCTTTTCGATATGCTCGAGGATTTCCTTGAGGGCGATGTTCTTCTGAGTGAGGGCTTCCCGCTCGGTCCGCAGCAGGGTGGTGGCTTGCCTGAGTTTGTCCTCGGCCTTTTTCCACTCGGAGATGTCGGTGATGACGGCAAAAGAACCGATAATTCTCCCCTCGGCGTCAGTGACTGCCTCCGGCGAGACTATAGTGGTTATCACTCCGCCGTCCCGGCGCAGCCACTGCACCTCGTACGACTCCCCGGAGCCGGGCTGACAGTCACGTTGCCGGTCTTTTACCAGATCCCGGTTCTCCCTGTCGAGGAACTGGCTGAGATCAGAGCCGGTCAGATCATTTCGGGTGGCTCCCAGCATTTCGCACAGCGTCTTATTGGCGAAGGTCACCGCGCCGGCGGCGTCGAGGACGACCAGTCCCTCGCTGAGCGTTTCCACGAGGCTGCGGTGCATTTTCTCACTTTCGCGGAGGGCGTCCTCGGCGAGTTTCCGCTCGATAGCCATTGATATGTGACGCGAGACGAAGGTCATCAGGTCCATGTCCGATTCCTGATACCGCCGGGGATCGGTGTAGCTCTGAACGGCGACCACGCCGATCACGCCGCTGGCGGTTTTAAGGGGCACACCCAGCCAGACCTCGGACGGTTTCCCCACCATCCCGACCTCGCCTCGTTCCTCCAGCTCCTTGTCAATCTTCCCGTCGGCCAGAAGCGGTTGACCGGTTCTGCGGACATAGTCGGTCAGGGTCTTGTTGAGCTGCTCCTGAGTGGACGGCAACTGCTGGAGGTGCTCGTCGACTATGTACGGGAAGGTATAGGCACCGGTTTGCTCATCGTAGAGGGCCACGTAGAAGTTGGTGGTATCGATCAGGGTCCCGAGAATTCTGTGGATCGTCTCGAGGAGTTCCTCGAGGTTTCTGGAGAGGTTGGTGGCTTCGGAGATTTCAAACAGGGCCGCCTGGACCTTTTGAATGCGCCGGCTCTCGGTGATATCGAGTCCGGAGCTGAGGGTGCCCTTGATCCGCCCGGATTCGTCCCGCAGCATGGTGTTGTACCAGGCGATCATCTTCTCCCGGCCGTCGGCCGTGATTACCGGACTTTCGAGATAATCAGCTCGTGAAGCGCGGTGACCTGAGATATGCCTTTTGAAGTTCTCGCGGGCCGCCTCTCGGATAGAGTCCGGGACAAAGGTGTCAAACCAGTTGGCGCCCACTGCCCATCCCTCGGTGCAGGCAAGGATCTCGCAGCCCTTGCGGTTGATCAGGACCACCCGCCCATTGGTGTCGAGAGCCAGCAGCACGGTACCGGCCACGTCGAGATAAGTCTGGGCCCGGTCTCTTTCGCGCCGCAGACCGTCTTCGGCCAGCTTGCGGTCGGTGATGTCATGGTTGCTGGCCCGCCGTCCCAGATAGGTGCCGTCGTCCGCAAAGACGGGCTGGCAAACGTGGTTTATCCACCGTTCTTCGCCGCCGCGCGTGATTATTCGGAAATCGAGCGAACTGACTTTGCCTTTCCGCACCTTTTCCTTAAGGTGTCGATCGAGGGCAGGAAGATCGTCGGGATGAGTGATGCGGCGCATGAGTCCGAAGTCCCTGGCGAATTCTTCGGCCTTGTAACCGGTGGTGGTTTCACAGGAGGGAGTGACGTAGACGCATTTCCCATCGGCGCCCAGCCAGTATTCCCAGTCGTAGGTGAAATCGGCCATGGTGCGAAAACGTTGTTCACTCTGGCGCACGGCGCGCTCGGCCTGTTCGCGCTCGACGGCGGTCACCAGCATTTCTCCCACCACCCGAAGCAGGCCGATTTCATCGGTCGACCACGTTTTTTCCCGCTTGACGGAGTCGAATCCAAGAAAGCCGATGCACTCCCCCTGGCGCATCATGGGAACGCATAAGACCGATTGAATGCGTTCGCGTTGAAATTCGGTCTTTTCGGCAGCGGCTTCTTGCGGCAGATCGGCCACCCGCGGTACATGAAACACCTCACCGTTGACCATCATCTCAAGCGAGTAGGCAAAAGCTTCCGTGGGCAGGTTGTGCAGAGAATCGATGTGCGATTCTATTTCGTCGGCGCACCATTCGTGAGTATTATCCATGGTTTCCCGATCAGCCGACAGCCTGAACACGTAACAGCGGTCAGCCCCGGTGAATTCGCCCACGGCCCGCAGGACGTTGACGACATTCTCACTGATTTCTTCGGGAGCCAGTGCAATGAATCGGGACGAAAGGGACATGATGAGATGTTCGAAGTCCAGCCGGTAGCGAAGGGCCGCCTCCGCCCTTTTGCGGTCGGTAATGTCGCGGCCGACCGAGAGAAATTCGGTGATATTCCCGTGCGCGTCAAATATGGCGCGGTTGGTCCATTGCTGCCAGCGTATCTCCCCATCGGCGGCAAGCACCCGGTGTTCGTGCGTTTCCACGGGAGTCAGGCTGGAAATTGACCGGAAATGTCCAAGCACATCTTCATGGTCAGCATCGGGAATCAGGGCCATGAAACTATGCCCAACCAGGTCATCGGCCTTCTTCCCGAAATACCGGCAGTAGGCCTCGTTGACAAAGAGAAGCCGTCCGTCGGGTAACCAGCGGCAGACGAGTTCGGTCTGATCTTCCACCACGGCCCGGTATTTCTCCTCGCTCTTTTGCAGCTCCCTCTCCATGCGTTTTCTATCGGTGATATCGCGAGCTACCATCTGCACCGCTTCATCTCCGTTGTGGGATAGCGGGACGAAGGCCGCCTCAACATCGACTATCCGGCCATCCAGTGTGAGCAGCTTCTCTTCCGAGAACGGCGCGGTCGCGCCCTCCCCGGTGGCATCATCCCCGGAGAGCCCGATTCTATCCAGCGAGTCGGGGTGCACGAATTCGGTTATTTGCCGACCCACAATCCGGTCGGTTGTATCCGCCCCGAGAAGTCGCACTCCGGCCGGATTGATGAAGACGATGCGGCCTGCCTTGTGGACACAGATAGCATCCGGAGAAACCTCGGCCAGGGCACGGAAGCGCGCTTCAGTTTCGCCCAGTGCGTTCTGGACACGCTTGTGCTCGGTAATGTCAAAAAACAGACAGTGGCTGTGTGTGAAGTTGTCGCTTTCGTCGTAAACGGCCCGGCATTCAAAGGATGCCACCATCAGAGAGCCGTCCTTCTTGATCATCTCGATTTGAACGTCACCTGCTCTCCCCTGCCTTTGGAATCGGGCGTAGCCGGCCTGAAAATCCTCCTGGCCTTGGGGCGACAGCAGGTCGCTGAACGAGGCGCCGATGACTTCCGATCTGGCGTAGCCAAGATGTTCCAGCCACGCCTGGTTGACATCGATGATGCGTCCCTCGGGGTCGAGGGAATGATAACCGAAGGGAGCATCCTGCCAGGCGGGAGCGCCCCTATCACTGAGATCAACTCGAGACTGGGCGGGCGGGTTCGCCGGCGGGATCCTTGCGGACGGTACTTCGGAGACATCGAGCGTCAAGGCGTAGTACTGACGACCGGCCGTCTTCAGCGCCGCCGTATTCACCTGCGCCGACAAGCTCGTACCGTTTTTACGCACCAGCGGAATTCTGTCGGAATAACCGCTCAACGGAAGATTGCACACGGGTTGGCCGGCTGAAGCGACCACCGGCGACAACTGAGGGAGCCGGAGAACGTCGTCCAGCGTCAGGTTCTTGACCTCATTCTCGGCATAGCCCAGAAGACCATAAGCGCTCTGATTGAGCCAGGCGACCCGGCCCTTGTGGTCGGCGACGATTACCGCCACCGGCAGGAGTTCGAAAAGCTGCTTGAACTCAGGCGAGAATCCGCGCCCGGTATCAGGATGGCTGCGCTGTCGGGCACCGCCCTGCGTGCTGACTAGCTTAAGCTTCTTCGGTTTACCCATACCACCCGGCCTAATCTCCCGGAACTATCTGAAATCCGGATTCACTCTGCATCTAGTACGGCATTGCGTCCGTCCCCCGTAGGAGCAAGAGCTACCCTGGGCTCGCTCCAAAGTAAGCAAACGGCTTCTGCTGCGACCTCTACAAATGTGCCTGAGGTACCCGAAAGGAAGCTGATAAGTACGTAATCGGATCTGAAAGTCAGTTGCTCGTGGCGGCTCACCGCCGCAAATACGCGTCCGTTAATCGCTCTCCAGGATGAAAATGCGCAGCGCCGGAGAACAGAGGTCTGCTTAATTAATAGAGAGCAAGGTCCTGAATGTCAACAAATAAAGTCACATTAGTCCCGATTCCAGTTCGGCGGCGGAGCGACTCCGGGGCAGGCAATCAGCCAAAAAAATACTTGTTAGACAGCCGCTTAGACCGTATGTTCCCGGCAAGGCGACATCCGAGAAATCTCAAACTTACCGACCGGGTCTATGGCATCGGATAACATACGAACCACCGGCAACAATTCATCAGGCCAGTCCAGCGAGGATTTCCAGCCCTACGTAAAACCGTCCGAAAGCCTTGCCGAGTTTTCGCTGAAAGCAGCCGTGCTCGGCATCATATTCGGCATTCTCTTCGGGGCCGCCAATGCCTACCTCGGCCTCCTGGCGGGGCTGACGGTTTCGACATCAATACCGGTGGCGGTGATGACGGTGGGATTCTTTCGTCTGACCAGGTGGTTCTTCGGTTCCAGCACGATTCTGGAGGCGAACATGTCTCAAACGGTAGGCTCGGCCAGTTCCTCGCTGGCCTCGGGCGTCATTTTCACGATACCGGCCTTGTTCCTGTGGGGCATGAATCCGTCGATTTTTCAAATCGCCGGCCTGGCGGCCCTCGGTGGAGTTCTGGGAATCCTGTTCATGATCCCGCTGAGGCGCCTGCTGATAAAAGATGAGCACGGTAAACTCCCATACCCGGAGGGCACGGCATGCGCCAAAGTACTGGTTGCCGCCGATACCGGCGGGGCCGGGGCCGGAAACGTCTTTCTCGGACTCGTAATCGGGCTGGTCTATAAGTTTTTTATCGGCTTTGCCTACCTGTGGAAGGGCAAGGCGTATTTCTACCTGCCGCTGGTGAAGAAAGCGCAACTGGGGGTGACGGCCACGCCGGCGCTTCTGGGAGTGGGGTATATCCTCGGTTACCGGGTGGCTTCGATCATGGTTTCGGGAAGCCTGATATCCTGGGTGGTCCTGATTCCCCTGATCGCCTATGTCGGTGAGCACCTCAACGTGCCGCTGTTTCCGGAAACCATCAGCACCGTCGGGGATATGAGCCCGTCGGAAATCTGGAATCGATATATACGCTACATCGGTGCCGGCGCGGTAGCTTTCGGCGGCATAATCACCATCATCCGTTCCACTCCGACCATGATAAAATCCTTCCGGATCGGCGTCGAGGGCATCCGTAACCGGCTGGCCAGTGCCTCGACCGATCTCGCGGCGAAAGATGCCGGGCTGAAGCGCACCGACCGGGACCTGTCGTTGAAAGTCGTCATCATCGGCGTAGCTGTGGTCATCGGCGCCATTGCCCTGATCCCCAGTATCCTTGGCGGCACGACCTCGTTGACTATGCGCCTAGTGGCCGCTCCGGCCATCGCGATCTTCGGATTCCTGTTTGTCACGGTGTCATCCCGGATTGTCGGTCTGGTCGGTGTTTCCAGCAACCCCACCTCGGGTATGACCATCGTGACCCTGCTCGGCGTGAGCATGATTTTTGTATATCTGGGATGGACGGACGCCGTAGGCAAGGTGACGGCCCTTACGGTCGGCACGGTGGTGTGCGTAGCGGCTTCTATTGCGGGTGATACGTCGCAGGACCTCAAGACCGGCTTTATCGTCGGCGCCACCCCTTTCCGACAGCAGATCGGCGAGCTCATGGGAGCGGTAACATCGGCTCTGGCGGTGGCGGCTTCGATCGTGATTCTGAACAGCGCCTATCAGTTCGGCTCGACCGAACTTCCCGCCCCCCAGGCGACCCTGATGAAGACCATCATCGAGGGGGTTTTGGAGTCCGGCGTGCCGTGGGGACTGGTGCTGGTCGGCGTTTTGCTGGGAGCCGTCTTCGAATTGTGCTCGCTGCCGTCCCTGCCGTTTGCCGTCGGCCTGTACCTGCCGGTCTCGACCATGACACCGATTTTTCTCGGGGGATGCATCCGGCTTTTCGTCGAGAAGAAATACCGACATGACCAGCACGAATTAGACCAGCGACGAGAGCGAGGTATCCTGTTCAGTTCGGGTCTGATCGGCGGCGAAGGATTGATGGGGGTGGGAATCGCTCTCTGGGCCTTCTACTATGGGGCGCCGACGGGATGGCCAATCGACTGGCCGGTACCGTTCGGCGAGATCGTCACGCTCGGTATCTTCGCCCTTCTGGGCTACGTACTATTTCGGCGAACAAAACCGCTTCGCAGAGGATAGCATACGGATACTTCAGGCAATCGAAACAAAAAATCAAGACAGAATATAGAGAGGTTAACGATGAATCGGAACACGTTGGTCGGGCGGGCGCTGTTGCCGGCTCTGATGGTATTAATGGCGGCGACGATGCTCGGCGTATCGCCTGCTGCCAGAGCGGACGTTTTCACACCGGAGCACCTGGCCAGGTTACGCTATATAAGCGAGGCGACCGTTTCACCGGACGGCAAGACGGTCGCCTACACACTCGTCGTACCCCGAAACCCGATGGCTGAAGACGACGGGTCGGCGTGGCGCGAGCTCCATGTGACGGATTTGAGCGGCCGCTCGCGGCCTTTCGTGACCGGCAAAGTACGAGTGAGCGCGATTGAATGGACACCGGACGGCAAGCTGATATCCTACCTGGCCGAGCGAAATGAAGATACCGTCAAGAATTTCTACGTAATCCCCGCCGACGGCGGAGAGTCGCGGAAAATCTATGGCGGGGACGCCGGCATCAAAGAGTACTCCTGGGCGCCCGACAGCCGCCGCGTTGCGGTGGTGGCCAAAGACTGCCTGCCCGACGCCATTTGCGAGCTTCGGAAGAAAGGGTTTGACCAGGAGGTCTACGAAGAGGACTGGCGGCACAACAAAGTATGGCTTTACGATATCAGCACGCCGGAAGTCGCCGCCCAGGCTCTCGACCTGCCCGGCACCGCCGGCAGCATCTCATGGAGCCCCGACGGCAAGCGACTGGCCATGACCATCGTGGCGACGCCGCTGATTGACGATTGGTACATGTACCGTGACGTCGCCGTGGTCGACATCGCGTCGCAAAAGGTGGAACACACCTTCGATATGCCGGGGAAACTGGGCGGGCTTTCGTGGAGCCCCGACGGCGCGAGGCTGGCGATAATCGCCGGCGCCGACATAAACGATCCGTCGGCGGGAGAACTTCTGGTAGCGGACATTAAAGGCAAGACCCTCAAACCGGTGATCGCCGACTTTGACGGCCACGTACGGGACGTCGCCTGGCTTGACAACAAGACTATTCTGTACCGGGCCAGTGAACACGTCTGGGCAACGGCGGGGAAAGTGGATATCAACAGCCTGGAGCGCGAGGTACTGCTCGGCCCCGGCCAGCCGATCCTCGAGCGAATGCGCCTGTCGCGTGACGGCCAGACGGTCGCCTTTGTAGCTTCCACGCCGAAGCACGATTCGGAAGCTTTTGTCTGGAAGGTCGGCAAGGGCAAGCCCGTGAGGTTGACCGACAGCAACCCATGGCTGAACGACATTCAGCTCGCTGAGCAGGAAGTAATAGAGTTTACGGCCCGCGACGGTTTGAAGCTCGAAGGGATACTGATACGACCTCTTAACCAGGAAGCGGGTCGCACCTGCCCGCTGATCCTGTCGGTGCACGGCGGGCCGGAGTCGAACCATGTCAACGGCTGGCTGACGTGGTACTCGGCACCGGGTCAGATCGCCGCGGCGCGCGGCTTCGCTGTTTTCTACCCCAACTACCGGGGCAGCACCGGTCGTGGGGTCGAGTTTTCCAAAATGGGTCAGGCCGATTACGCCGGCGGTGAATTCAACGATCTCGTGGACGCCGTCGAGCATCTTGTAAGCACAGGTCTGGTGGATCGCGAGCGGGTGGGTGTCACCGGCCGGTCCTATGGCGGCTATGCCACCGCCTGGGCGTCTACGGCTCTCTCGGAACATTTCGCGGCGGGCGTGATGGGTGTCGGCGTGAGCGACCTGATTTCCAAGTTCGGCACGACCGATATTCCCCGGGAGATGTATCTGGTGCACGCCCGGCGCTGGCCCTGGGATCACTGGCAGTGGTACGCGGAACGCAGCCCGATCTACCATGCGCAGAAACACCGTACCCCGCTGCTGATACTGGTCGGTGAAGACGACACACGGGTGCATCCGAGTCAGTCGATGGAGATGTACCGTTACCTGAAAACGCTGGACAACGCGCCGGTACGTCTCGTTTTCTACCAGGACGAAGGTCACGGCACCGGCAAGGCGGCCGCGCGTTACGACGCCAATCTGCGCATGCTGCGCTGGCTGGAACATTACCTGACCGGTCCGGGCAATGAACCTCCCCCGTATCAGCTCGACTACAGCGGGCTGAAGACGGACGCCGGAACCGAATAGCGGATTGCCCGCCATTATTAAGGCGGGCAATCCTGCCGCTTCGCAATCGCAGTTGGCCTTAGAACCCGGGCAGGCTCGAGGCAGGGCCTGCTTCACGCCTGCGGCACTAACGCTCGTACGCGAACCAGTCGGTTTGCTCCGGACATTTCTCGTCCGCCTCGTAACTGTTGACACCGTCGGAACTGACCCTGAGTCTGATGAACAACTTGCCCGACTCCGGATCGGAACTCGGCAGTATCTTCTGATACAGCCAGCTGGTGGCGAGGAATGATTGGTCGGTCAGCGAACCGGCGTGGTGTTCCCTGGCCTGAGCGGTGAGGGGTTCCCCGACGAAGTCACCGGTGAGAGGATCGATCGGGGTAACCTCCAGATCGCCGTCGGCCCGGAAGCTAAAGGTGTAGTCACCTTCCGCCGTGAGTTCGGCCACCTGGTACAGATGCACGGGCCCTTTGACATAGACGTAGTCAAACGGGTCCTCCCAGCAGAACGGTTTCGGGATAACCTGGTCGAATGAAACCACGAAATCCTGAATCCGCGTTTCGGCCACGCGCGGGACGGAGCCGGCGACGTTGAAGATGAGAGCGGCGCCGTCGCCGTTCTTGATGGGCACATCATCGGTAACGTCACCGAGCGGACCCTCGATGTAACCACGCAGCTCCACCGGCAGATCGTTGTAGATCATAGCCGGGATGGTGCGAAACGTCGTCTCGTTGATCTGAGCGGTAGGCACCATCGGCACGTTCTCATCGAGCAACCCGCTGCGCATAAAGTCTATCATAACGAGTTGCTCGGCGCACTGCCAGCTCAGCACCTGGTGTTCGGTGGTGCCGGGAATCTGCAGCTCGAAGTGGGCACTGCCGATCGTCCACTGGCCGAGCCTGAACAGCCGCAGGTGATAGCGCAAGGGACCGAAGTTGCAGCATTCCAGCTGAATGACCCCGCCGACCCACTCTTCGCCGCTCCCGTAACCGGTCTGGACGGTGCCGATGGCATCATCCCAGGTACAGTTGAAGGGCGGCTGATCGGGCAAGTAGGGGGAGCGGTCACCGTCGAGAGACAGCAGAGCGGCCCTGATATCCCTCGGATCGGCATTGCCGATGAAGATCACATTAATAGGGTCGTGCGGGGCGCCGGTGAAGTCTCCTCCGGAGTAGGGCCAGAATTCAAGACTGCTGGAACCGAATTCGGCCGTTACCAGAGGCGACGGCGGCAGATTAGCGTCGCGGCTCCACGAGGCCGCCACCAGGGATGATAACTGGGCGTCATCCGAAGCGGCCGGTGCGGAGTTGTCGGTGAGCGGGTCAGTGACCTTGTCGCATCCGGCAACAGCCAGCGCGAGCAGAGTCAGGGCCATAGCTGCGATTGTGAGGTTCTTCATGCTGAATCCTCCTCTTAAGGTTTAGTGGACTGCCTTCCTGCTGCCGCGTTATGCGACAGCGCACCTTCCCTTCGAGCAAGAGCAATGCCGGAGCCGGATGCGGTGCGAAAGCCAGCGGTAAACGCAACCGGGTCAAGGCGATGAACTGAATGACGTCACTGAGCGATCCCGCCGACGCCTGAATAGCCGATATACATCGGCGATAGATTATATCCATTGACCGGGGACACTCCATCCGATATCTTGGATTATGCCTTTTCCGCCGGAGAGGCCTTTAGCATGTCAGAAGAAGCGAATGACAAACATCTTCACGGCGCATTCGAAGAACTCAGGAGCATCAACCGCCTGATTGACAAGATCTGCCGCGTACGCGAAACAAACCACATCATGTCAATCATAATCGACGAGGCGGTGAAGCTGAGCGGGGCCAATCAGGGAATCATCAACCTGGTGACGCGCGTCAAAGAGGTGGGCCTGGTCACGGTCGTGCGCAAGCAGCAGCCGAGCAGCGAAGACCTTCCGTTTAAGGTCAACGACCAGATCTGCGGCTGGGTGCTTCGGAACCAGATGCTGCTGAAAATCGACGACCTTGACAACGACGAGCGGGTGCCGGGCCTTTCGTCCGAGAAAGGCCGGTTCAAATCGGTCCTCTGCTGCCCGATGGTGTCGCGGGGGGATGTCGTCGGTCTGCTCAGCCTGGTGCGGGACAAAGACACGGGCCCGTTTACCGATGAGCACGGCCGCGTGGTCGGCATTGTCGCTTCCCAGTCGGCGCAGCTTCTGAGCAACGCCCTGCTGCTGGAGGAACTGGCCCGAAAGAACGAACTTCTCCAGTTGTCACGCCAGGAGCTTCACGACGAGAACATCCGGCTCAAAGCCGAGATCAAGAGCAGCTTCGCTTTCGAGAACATAATCGGCAAATCGGAGCACATGAAGAAAGTGCTGACTCTGGCCTCGAAAGTCTCCGCGAATGACTCACCGGTTCTGATCAACGGCGAAACGGGAACGGGCAAAGAACTGGTGGCCCGCGCCATCCATTTCAACAGTCATCGCAAGGACAAGCCTTTCGTAATTAAGAACTGCGGCGTGAAGACCGAGACACTGCTTGAATCGGAGCTTTTTGGCCACAGGAAGGGGGCGTTTACGGGGGCCGATAAAGACAAGCCGGGTCTTTTCAAGGAGGCCGACGGCGGCACCGTTTTTCTGGACGAAATAGGCGATGCGCCGCTTTCCACGCAGGTGGCCATACTGCGAGTCATTGAAACCGGCGAGATTCGTCCGGTGGGAGCGTCGAAGACCGATTTCGTTGACGTGCGAGTGATCTCGGCCACCAACAAGAACCTGCAGGAGCTGATCGATGAGAAGAAGTTCCGGCAGGATTTGTTTTACCGGCTGAACACCTTCACCATCACCATGCCGCCGCTTCGCCACCGGGTCGAGGACATCTCCCCTCTGACCGAGCATGTTCTCAAGAAGCTGCGGGTTCGGCTTCGAAACGACGAGCTGTCAATCAGCCCGGAGGCGCTCAAGGCGCTGGAGCAATGCCGCTGGCCGGGGAATGTCAGGCAACTGGAGAACGAGATCGAGCGCGCCGCGCTGGTGTGCGACACCGACAACGTCATAACGATGGCCGACCTGTCGCCGGAGGTTACCGGGGTCGCCGATTCCGAAGTCCGGGGAACGGGAGGACAGGGCGCCCTGCGTGAGGCGGTGGAGAATATCGAACGGGACCTGATCACCAAAACTCTTGCCGAGATGCGCGGCAACATTCTGAAATCATCGAAGTTGCTGGGATTGACCCGCAAGGGCCTCAAGGATAAGATGTCCCGCTACGGGATCAAATGGGAAGACTGATTTCAGGCGGAACGCTCGAGCAGCTTTTGAAAACCGGGGTGGTTGTGGAGAGGCCGCCACAACGGGTCAACCTTGAAGTAGGCCGCCGAAAACAGGCCGGGTATTGACAGCAGAAACTCCAGCTTTTCAATAGCGGCATCGTACTCCGTGAAAATCATCATCATTTCGGCAAAGTTCATCACCAGAAACGGCGCATCAAAAGCTTCCCTGGACGCCGGCATCAGTTGCAGGGCCCTCGTGCCGTGCTCAATAGCCGGCTGTTTCATTCTCAGCCCGGCGTAAGCCAGCCCCATGGCGCTGTGAAAACGGGCGTCCTCGGGCTGATTTTCAAGTTTGTCTTCAAGGACCATACGGGCGGAATCGGCAAAGAGGCGCTCGCGGCTCGTATCTCCCCGCAGCCGATAGGCCTGGGCGCAATACAGGTAGTAGGCGATGGTATCGGTGCCGGGGGTAATCTCCGGCAGACGGGGCGTGCTGTCCGCATCGAGAATGCGCAGCAGAAACCAGTAGTACTTCGACTTGGTCAGGTCGGCCCGGCCGGCTGCTGAGTGCAGGGTTTGCTCGGCCATGGCCTTGTTGCCTTCGCGAAATACCGGCAGCCAGGCCCGGTATATGTAGGCCAGCGAGTAATCGGGGGCCAGGGCGATGCTTCTGTCCAGGTAGTCTTCAGCCAATCGATATTCACGCATGAGGCCGTAGCTGAGTCCGACATCAAAGGCCTTGAGATGCGACCGGGGATCGAGCCTGAAAGCGTTGCGGAAATTCTCGACCGACTGTTGCAGGTCTCCCTGGCGGCGCTGGACGGCGGCAACGGCGTTGTACAGGTCGGCGCTCGGTTCAATGGTGAGCCCGAGATTGAACTGCTCGAGCGCGCGCTCATAGTCGAGATCGCAGTGGTAGTAGCAGTAGCCGAGAGCGAGATAACCTTCCAGGAGGTTTTCCTTGAGCTGCAGGGCCCGGTGAGCCATATCGAAGGCCATCTCCCGCATGGAATCGGAGCGGTCATAATACTCCCAGTACATGCTGGCATAGCCCCGGGAGAGCATGGCATAGGCCGCCGCGAAATTGGAGTCGAGTTCGATGGCGTTTCGATACATGTCAACGGCGATTTCGATATCCTCGCGCTCCCAGCTGCGGTTGAAGTACTCCTTGCCTTTCAAGTAGAAATCATAGGCTTCGAGGCTGCTGGTCGATACATCGGCCAGTCTGGGCCGCCGGGATTCATCGACGGCGATATTCAGAGCGCGCGTGACTTTATCGGCGATTTCGGACTGCAGGTCGAAGATGCCTTCGATGACGGGGAAGTATGATTCGGTCCACAAATAGGAATCATCAGCGGCCTTCACGAGGCTGACATTGATGCGCACCTTGTCGGAAGCGGCGCGGTCCCAGTGCAGGGTGCCGGTCAGCAGGTAGGTCGCGCCCAGTTCGTTGCCGATCTCCCGCAGGCTTTTCCCGCTGCTTTTATACTGCATCGAACTGCGCCTGGAGATGACGCCGACATCACAGAACTTGGCCAGATGAAGCGTAATGGCATCGGTCATGACATCGGCGAAATGCTCATCCTCGAGGGGGCCGAGGTTCTCAAAGGGCAGAACAGCAAGCATATCCTTGTCGGGCGATGCTGTTTCGGGGGGGTTGCGAAAGATGCTCCAGCCGGCCACGACCAAAACAGCGGCCAGGACCACCACCAGAGCCGGTATGACCCGGAGTCGCCTGCGAGAACCCGCCGGGCCGCTACCCCCGTGTGTCAGGGGGCGCAAGTCGGCAACCAACTCACCGGCCTCGCGATAGCGCTTGGTGACATCTTTCTGCAGTAGTTTATCGACGATTTCAGCCAACTCCGGCGGAGTTTCCGAACAGACCCCGGCGATCGGTTCGGGAGCGACATTGGCTATGGCATAGGTGATGGCGGCCTCGTACTCACCCGTGAAGGGCAGCTTACCGGTCAGCATCTGATAGGCCATAACGCCCAGTGAAAAAAGATCGGAGGCGGCTTTAACATCCTCTCCCCTGACCTGCTCCGGCGACATATACTGCACCGTCCCGGCCCGCGACTCGGCCGAGGTCAGCTGCGAGTCGCCCAGGGCCCGGGCCAGTCCGAAATCAAGTATGCGCACGCGACCCCGGGAATCGACCATCACGTTGGCCGGTTTGATGTCACGGTGTACTACTCCCGAGCGGTGGGCATCATCGAGACCCTCACTTATCTGCAGTAACATGTCGAGAGCGCTATCGGCTTCGATGGTTCCTTTGTCTATCAGATCCTTCAGCGATTCACCCTCGACATATTCCATCACAAAGAAAGGGGTATCACGGTACTGGGAGACTTCGTGAATGGTAATAATATTGGGGTGGTGCAAAGAGGCAGCGGCCTGTGCCTCGCGAATAAAGCGTTGACGGAATTCGTCGTCGGCGCTGAACCGGGATGCCAGAAATTTGATGGCGACCTTACGATCCAGACCGAGGTCTTCGGCGAGGAAGACATCCCCCATGCCCCCCGAAGCGATTTTATCGACTATCCTGTAATGAGATACCGTTGTACCAATTTCGATTTGCACCAGTGACCTCTCGCAACCGGGAGCTTTACGAGCACGACAGGTTCGGGAGGCATACGCGTCGCTGCGGGACAACTTCTAACCTGTTGATTGTCTGGAAGTAAACTAAGGCAGACGGGGACTTAAGGCAACGTAAAAAATCTTGCCCTCGATTCGGCAGGCGGCCGCGAAGGTGGTTAGTGCGGCCGGGCTGTGGATACGAGGTAAGCACTTTGTATTTACCCGCACGGCTGCTGTCCGGTTCATAACCCTTCACCTTTCATCACATTAGAGGGTTCGCTCAGGACAGGCCGGCAGCGGCACGGCGATTGCAAAAATCACCGCCGGAGACACTGATGAGGAGCGTGAAATTATGTCAAAGGTAGTTTTCATGACCGGCGCCACGGGCAATATCGGGGCGAAACTGGTATCGGCGATTCTCGCCGGCGACGACAGCTGTCGGCTGATACTACTGGTTAGAGCGAACTCGGCCGAGCATGCCAGAGCCAGGGTCAAAAGTAGCGTTACGGTCGTGTCCCCGGAGTTTCCGTTTGACCGTTATAGCCGTCGCATCAGCGTACTTCCCGGTGATATTACCCACGACGATCTCGGATTCAGCGGCTCGCTATACAACGAAGTAGCCTCACAGGTAACCGATATCATTCATTCGGCCGCCGCCACCGGTTTCCTTCTTCCGGTGGAGGCCGCCCGCCGCATCAACCTTGGCGGGACCATAAACGTAATGAACCTGGCCCGAAAGGCCGCCGATAAGGGCCAGCTGAGGGGAGTTGCTCATGTCAGCACGGCTTTCGTCAACACCGGCAACGGCCGTCCTATCGGCGAAGAGGACTTTTTGGTCAGGCGTGATTTTCTACACGGTTACGACCAGACCAAGTGGGAGGCGGAGCGGTACATCCGCTCGGCCATGTCGTGGCTTCCGGTGACGGTGTTCAGGCCAAGTGTGATCGTGGGCGACTCCAACACCGGGTGCACCTCGGCTTTCAACGTCCTTTACACGCCGCTCAGGCTGATCTGCCACGGGCAGATTGACACCCTGCCGGCGGAGCCGGAGGTCAGACTCGACGTGGTGCCGTCGGATTATGTAGCCGACGCCATCCACCACATCTTCATCAGGAAAGGTAAATGTTCGGGCCGGACTTTTCACATCACAGCCGGCGGCGACAAGTCCCTGACGATCGGCCAGATTATAGACGGTACGCTGAATCTTGCCGCAAAATACTACCCTCGCTCATGCGCCAACGGGGTAAGGTTCGTGGCACCGTCACTGTTCGACGCCGCCTTCGGGGGGGGCGGCAACGGCAACAACCGTATCTTCCGCATGATAAAGGTCTTCGAGCCGTACATGACGCGGCAAATGATCTTCGATGATTCCGGAACGCGGGCGGCGCTGCATGGCTCGAAAATCGCTGTCAAAAGCCTTTCTGAATATTTCGAAACGATTGTCCGCCACTGCTTCGACACCCGGTGGGGCAAACAGGTCAGGCGGGCGGCATAGCCGATATGGAGGTTAGCCATGAAAATCAAGGCTATCATCAATACCGAATCAGGAAACGGACACATCGACCGATATCGCAGCGTGCTTGTCGACAAGCTCCGTCGACACCTGGTAGATCTCGAACACACCTGCCGCAAGGGGCACGCCACCGAAATCGCTCGGGCGGCGGTTCGCCGGGGTATCGATACCCTGGTCGTGGCGGGTGGAGACGGCACCGTCAACGAGGTCCTCAACGGCATCATGGGAAGTGATACCGCCCTCGGCATAGTGCCCCTGGGAACGGCCAACGACCTGGCCGAAAGTCTGAATATTCCCTCGGAGATCGAGAAGGCGTGCGAGGTTATCCTGAACGGGAACGTCCGGCACAGCGACGTCATCCGGGTCAACAACTGGCATTACCTGACGGTGGGTGGTATCGGGCTTCCGTCACACGCCCTGGCCATTACCGAGGCGATCAGGAAGCGCCGGCAACTGGGGAAATGGATGCTGTCGGTGCTCGGGAGTAAGATTTACATTCTCGCCGCCCTGATGGCGCTGGCCCGGCGCAGTCAGCGGCTGGGCATAAGCGCCGGCGGCCTTTCCGATGCCATCAGCAGCTACTCGCTGCTTATAGGCAACCAGCGTTTCCTCGGTCGGGATTTCCAGGTACTGCCCGGAGCCAGAGGTGACGACGGGGTGTTCGATGTCTTTCTGATCAAGGATCTCGGCAGCCGTCTTCGCCTGGCCGGTACGGTGCTGAAAACGCTCAGCGCATCGCACGTCTCGCGCCCCGATGCGGTCCTGTTTCAGGGGAAAAGACTTCAAATTCGCTCGTGGCAACCGGTCGCTTTCTGTGGTGACGGTGAAATCAGGGAGAAGGCCTGGGATTTCGACATCGAGGTTGTACCGCGAGCGGTAAAGGTACTGGCGCCGCCGGAGGCCGCCGCCGGCCGAATTGCCGCGGACAACGGCCACGTGCAGGATGAACCGCTTTACCGGCATCGGGTCGCCTGCGGCGCTGATTACTGAGTACTTAACTGAATACCGCCTAACCATGTCGCTTCGACGCTCAGCCGGCGGCGATACGCCTCAACAGTCTTGCCACCAACAGCTTACACGAACGGCGAAAGTCCCGGCAACGCCGGCACCGGAGATGCTCTGGAAACAAGAGGAAGAATCAAAGGAAGGAAACAAGGAGCCAACCAGATGAAAAACTCAATAGCCGCAACCCTGCCGACCCGAGGCTACCACGCCCGGATGCGGGTCTACCTGAGGGAGATGTATCCCCCCCTGAGCAGGCTGGCCACGGCGTCACTGGCGTGTGTGAGTTTTCTTCTTCTGCTCGGACCGATAGCCGGCCCACGGGCGGTGTCGCTGTCAGCCTGCACGCCGGTAGGCATATGGACCCTGTTTGCGCTGACCCTCATCCTGAGGCTTATGGACGAACTGAAGGATCGGGATATCGACCGGCGGCTGTTTGGCGACCGGCCCCTCCCGTCAGGAAAGGTCAAAGAGAGTGACATCAGATTCAGCCTGCTGCTGGTCTGCGCATCTCTGCTCATACCGAATATGGTTTCGGGTCAGTTATTCTTGTTTTCGGCGCTGCTGCTGGGATACGCCGTGCTGATGTACCATTACTTCTTCGTACCCGCGGCCTGGCACAAATATCTGCTGCTGAATCTGGCCACGCACAACCCGATCGTGCCGATCATGTTCATTTACGTCGTGGTGCTGTTCGCCGTTCAAAGCGGTATTCCGTTGAGCGCGCTGCCGTGGTCCACGATCATTCTTGTGGTAGCCATGTACTGGTCGCTGTTCATGGGCTGGGAAATCGCCCGCAAGATCCGCCATACGAAAGAAGAGACAGAATATATCACCTACTCCAAAATATTCGGCCGCACGGCCGCGACGGTTATTGTTTTCACGGTTCAGGTCGGGGCGGTCGTGATCGGCGTTTACCTTTATTATGCGCTGTCGTTGTCGGAAGTCTTCCTGGCGGTGGTCGTCAAAGGCGGCCTGGCCCTGGCCTGCGGCTATATCGCCTTTCTCACCGGCAGAATAAAATCGGGAAAGAAACTGCGGCTGCTGGCCGAAGGATACGCGGTGACCATCATGCTGGCGCCGGTCTGGGAGCTGGCGGCTTTACCGGTGGTGCGTCATGCTTTATAGGCGTGATAACATAATAGGATGCGATGCGTCCGGAAAGCGCGTCCATGCCCGCCTGGTGGGTGGCAAGGCCGGCAACCTGTTTGTGCTTCGCCGCTCAGGCTTCAACGTGCCGAAATGGTGCGTTGTCTCGACGGCCGTGTTCGAGCGTCTGTGCGGGCCGCATCGCGGCACGATCGCGGCCATTCTGAGAGAAATCGATTTCAACGATCAGCAAAGCCTGGAGCAGGCGACGCGCCGGATTCAGCAGGTCATTCTCGACATTGCGTTTCCAAACGCCCTGATCGAAGAACTTGCGGCGGCGGCAGGCGATATTTCACCGGCCCGGTCGCGCCTGGCCGTACGCTCGTCGGTGGTCGGCGAGGACTCGGATAAGAACTCTTTCGCCGGACTGATGGACTCGTTTCTGAACGTCTCCCCCGCCGAGCTGCCTGAGGCCGTCAAGAAGGTCTGGGCGTCGGCGTATTCCTCGCGGGCAATCATGTACCGCCACCGCAAGGGTATCGACCCGGCCGGTGTGTCCACGGCCGTGATTGTCCAGAACATGGTGCCGTCAGAATGCTCCGGTATCCTTTTCACCAAAGACCCCGAAAACGGTTCAGGCGAGTGTGTGATTTCCGCCGGACTGGGCCTCGGCGAAGGCGTGGTCCAGAACCTGGTTGAAACCGATACTTACCGGGTCAATCCGCAGACAAATAAAATTCACCGCGACGTCGCCGCCAAAACCGAGCGGATGGACGCTATAAGAGAAAACGCCGGTATCCGCACCAACGCGGTCGAAACTACTCGCGGGACCGAGCCGGCCCTGGACGACAGTCAGATACTTAAGCTGGCCCGCGAGGGCGAACGCGCCGAGACGGTCTACGGCCGGCCGCAGGATATGGAATGGGCCTACGATGCCACCGGCCAACTATATATTCTGCAGTCACGCCCGATCACTTGCCGGGCCGACCAGGCTTCTGATGCCGGATTCAGCGTCTGGGACAATTCGAACGTCGTGGAGAGTTACCCCGGTATCACGCTACCGTTGACCTTCAGTTTCATCCGGCGGTGCTACCAGGTTACGCTGACCCGAGCCGCCCTCGGGCTGGTAGCCTTCAAGCG
>CP070777.1:998525-1007597 GCA_020346225.1 Candidatus Zixiibacteriota bacterium
ACCGGGTCGATAACGGCGCTGGCCGATGTGCAGCACCAACTGCAGCAAAACAGCCGCACTTTCTTTTACGACCGGTTTCAACTCTGGCAGGTGGACAGGGGGAAATGATCATGGAGATTTACTCGATAAGGACCCTGAAGTGCCAGCCGCTCAGACTCTGCCTGAGCGTATGCGGGCTGGGCCTGTGCATTGTACTCATGCTCTTTCTGCTGGCCACTTACAGCGGAGTAAAGAACGGTTCGATGGAATACGTGAACATGAACCGGACGGATCTCTGGGTTCTTCAGAAGAACGCCACCAACATACTCAGGTGCACATCGGTGCTCTTCCCCCAGCATGGCGGAGCCATAAAGAACACGCCGGGCGTCCACACGGCTTCGCCGGTGCTTCTCATCCTGGCCACCATCGACAATGATAACGGCGGCGCCACGGTGTACCTGGCGGGTTACGACCCGGCCACCGGTAAGGGCGGCCCGCCCGCCATCGCCGAGGGACGGCTCATCGAAAGCGACCACGAGATAATTCTCGACCGCTCGTTCGCCCGCAAGTACGGGTATCGTGTCGGCGGCAGTCTTACGGTGCAGGGTGACACCCTTGATATAGTCGGCATAAGCACCGGGACCAACGCTTTCGTCATCCAGTACGCCTTTGTTACCATCAAGAAAGCCCAGTCGCTGGTGAACTTCCCGGTCGCGACATTTTACATGACCGATGTGGCCGAAGGTCATGATAAGTCAGAGGTAGCATCGACCCTGAAGCAGGCCCTGCCGTCGGTCGAAGTCTACGACCACGAAACTTTCGTTGAGAACAACGTCCGGGAGCTGCAGGTCGGTTTCCTTCCGTTCATATACAGCATCGCTTCAATCGGCGTGATCGTGCTGGTGGTTATACTCAGTCTGCTTTTGTCCATCAACATCCTCGAACGACGAAAGGATTTCGCTATCATGAAAACCATGGGTTCGCCGGGGCGGTTTCTGTGCCGCCTGATTGTCGAGCAATCCCTTCTTCTGGCAGCGGCCGCAACGGCGGTGGCGCTGATACTCTTCTTCCCGCTGGTAGAGCTTGTGGCTATGGTCTCGCCGGATGTGACCGTCGAACCTTCGCTGAACCAGACGGCAGCGGTAATCATCATGGTCGGCGTGGTGGGCTTGCTCAGCGCTTTCATATCCATGCAGAGGCTGCGAAACATTTATCCTCTGGAGGCCTTCTCATGAACGATAACCACGACAGACGATGTCTGGTCGAGCTGACCCATGTCACCAAGCAGTTCCAAAGCAACGGCAGCCGGCACACGGCCCTTCACAGCATTTCGTTGAAGGCATACACCGGCGAGTTGCTCCTGCTGCTGGGTCCCAGCGGAAGCGGCAAGACAACGTTGCTGACGACAATCGCCGGGCTAATGCCGCCCACCTCCGGCCAGGTTCGCCTGTTCGGCCGGAAGATCGAGCAATACTCCAAAGGTGAGCTGCAGCAACTGCGTTCAGGGAAGCTGGGGTTCGTATTTCAGACTTTTCATTTGATAGATTACCTGACCGCTCTGGAGAACGTGGCGCTGGTGCTGCGGTTCGCCGGTGAGCCGAAAGGCCGGGCGCGAAAACAGGCCGGTCATTTGCTCAGGCAGCTCCGCATCGAGCACCTGGCCGGCAAGCTGCCGCCGCGCATGAGCCAGGGAGAAAAGCAGCGTGTGGCCGTGGCGCGGGCCATCGCCTGCGGAGCCGACCTGATTCTGGCCGACGAACCCACCGCCAGCCTGGAGTCGTCGCAGGGGTTTGAAATCATTCGCCTGCTTTACCGCTACGCCAGAAATCACAACAAGTGCGTGATCGTGGCCAGTCATGACCAGAGAATACGGCAATTCGCCCACCGCATTCTTCGCCTGGATGACGGCGTCCTGTCCGAGTGCGCCGCCGTCAACGGTGACGGTTCGGTCCGGAAAGCGGCGACCGGGAGTGTGTGAAATGCGTAGAATTCGCCGCCACGGATACACGCTGATAGTCTTCACACTGATAACCGGCCTGGGGTCCGGCGGATGCAGTGTCAGCCGCATGGCCCACCGGGGGGTAGTGGCGAACATGGTGCGGGGGATGTCGGCCTATGACCGGGAAACCGATCTCGAACTGGCCGAGAGCGCCGCCGCCGGACAGCTCAAACTTCTGGAAGGATTGTTGGAAACAGACCCGGATAACAGCGAACTTCTGGTGCTTACCGCACAGGGTTTCGCGCGATACACCTATGGCTTTGTCGAGCCGCGCGTTGAAGACGCCGCGGCCGCAGGCGATACGCTCGAGCAGCGCCGTCTATCGGAACGGGCGGTTTCACTGTACGGCCGGGCGCAAAGCTATGCCGTAAGAGCTCTGGCCAAAACTAACGAGCCTCTGGCTAAGGCCGTGGGCAGGAACGCGGAAGAACTTGAGCAGGCGTTGCAGAAAGCGGCCGAGGAAGATGTTCCGGCTTTGTTCTGGCTGGCCTTCTCAGGGGGAAACAGTGTCAGACTGAGCGGCGGCAATCCGCACGGCCTGGCCGACCTGGCCCGCGTGTCACTGATAATGCGGCGCGTTCTGAAACTTGACGAAACTTACTATTTCGGCGGCGCGCATTTGTTTTTCGGCGTGTATTACAGCAGCCTGCCCGCCCTTTTCGGCGGCGACCCGGCCAAAGCGAGGCAACATTTCGCACGGGCAATCGAAATCAGCGAGGGACGATACCTGATGGCGCGGTACCTGATGGCCCGGCACTACTGCGCCCTGGTGCTGGATGAAGTCTCGCTGAGAAGCGAACTGGAGGATATCATTTCCACGCCGGAGGACCGTTATCCACAGCAGAATCTTGCCAACCAGATCGCCAAGCAGCGCGCCCGAAGGCTGCTGGCAACGGTGAACCCGAAACCATAGAAAAAGCTCCGGGCCCCCCGGCCCGGAGCTTTCCAATTATCGATACCTGACAGCACGTGTGCCCGTGGCTACTTCACCAGAAGCATCTTCTTCGATGACTGATGCTGAGGCGTGGTAACCCGGTAGAAGTACACACCGGAGGCCACTCCCCGGCCGCTGTCATCGGTGCCATGCCAGACCACCTGATGAATCCCGGCGGGCTGTTTACTGTCGACAAGAGTCGTCACCACCTGCCCCAGGAGATTGTGCACGGTCACCCTCACATGCGAGGCCTGTGGCAGAGAATACTCGATGACGGTCGATGGATTGAACGGGTTGGGGTAGTTCTGCGACAGGCTGAATTGGTCGGGAGTCGGCTCGCCGAGTTTTGTCGGAGACGGCTCGGCGGTCATACCGGCGCAACCGGCCTCAAGCGCCCCGATCAGGACCTCACATTCGTTATTTTCGGGCAGGCAGGGGGAATTGTCGGCCAGGTGGAAATCGCCATTCTCGGGATCGCAGAAGAGCGGGTCGGCCGAGAAGTTGCCATCGACGCCTTTCTGGTCGGCGATGATCCCCACCCAATCGCCGGCAGCGTTGCCATAGATGTCGGTGCAGGAGAACAAGACCGACATGTACTCCGACCGGCTGTCTACGACCCGCGCCGGGCCGTTGCTGGCCAGTATGCAGTTGTCAAACCTCAGGGTAACCGTCCCCGGTTCATTCTGGGTATCGATCATGCTCATAAAGACCACCGCGCCGGAATCCGTCGCGCTGTTGTCATAGAACGTGCAGTTTTCACCTACGGTGAGGCTGGCCGGAATTGTTTGCTCCGGGAACTCGTAAGATATCACGCCTCCATGCGTAGCGCTGTTACGTTCGAAGACACAGTGGTCGAACTGCGGGTCACAATCCATGAAGTAGCCTACGCCTCCACTTCCACCGGCGGAGTTGTTTCTGAATACGGTATTGGAAACACGCACGCCCATGCAGGCATCGTAGAAGATACCGCCCGTTCCGGTGGTACTGTTACCCTCGAAGAGACAATTGCTGATTCTGACCGGTGCTTGCCAGCAGAAGAGAGCGGTCCCGTAATTGTCGACAAAAATACAGCTGTCAACTACAGGATTTATGTAGTCAGTCATGTTCAGCCACATGGCGCTTCCAAATCCCGTATTTTCTCGAAAGATACAGCGCTTGATCGTAAACGAGGCCCCGTACCCACCGGCAATCACGCCGCCGGCGAGAGCTTGGTTGTATTCAAAGATGCAGTCCTCAATCTGCGGATTCATCGGATATCCGTGAAAGATCAGGGCACCACCCCTCTCACCAGTCAAGAAGAAGTAGTTCACCTCCGAGGCATAGCCGTTTCTGATCGTAAATCCGCGGAGGACCGAGTTTTCGCCCTCGCCTGAAACGAAGCTGAAGGCGCGGTGTCGCTCCGACTCGCTGCCCTGACAGTCGATAGTGGTGTATTCCGCGCCGTTCAACGACCTGACCGTGATCGCCTTGCCCTTGAAATCCATATCCCGGTTACCGTCACCGGTGAAGACACCATCAGCCGCGATAACAACATCCCCCTCGGCGGCGGCATCGATAGCGTCCTGAATCGTCGGAACATCACCGGTGCCATCGGGCTTCACGTACCAGATCGTAAAGCCCTCGCAGGCGTCCCCGACACCATCCCCGTCAGAGTCCGCCTGGTCCGGATTGTAAGTAAGCCAGCAGTTGTCACACTCATCGGGAATGTTGTCATCGTCCGGATCATTCTCCAGACCATAACAGTCGATGACGGTGAAAGTATGAGGGCCGTCCCAGCCCGGCACCGTTTCGCGATTGGCCGTCCACAACCAGTAGTCGCCGGCGAACGGTTCGTTGTCAAGGCGGATCTTCCGACCATGATAGGACGCATCAATCGGCCCGATTTCAATTGTATAGGTGACACCGTCGAATTTCGGCTGCAAACCGCCCTTGCGGCTGGCCTCGGCGAAAAACCAAACAGTATCGATCCCCCATCCATTGGTTCCGAAATTATCAACGCCGAATCCGAGGTCGAAAAGGTCCTCCCAGCCGGGATAGACAACCGACCCGGCCGTACTGCCCCACTCGACGCCTTCTTCCGAATCTACCGTGAAGGCGTTCGAGATCGTCCAGTATTTCGGTCCGGTCGGGTTCGTTACGCGCAGATGAAACGTTATCGGCTCGCCGGTCTTGATGAAATCACTGGTTCCCTCCCAGAGACCGTCAACGTCATCCAGTGTGACACTTTGACCGAAAGCACTTGCTGTAATCAGAACAACTGCCGCCAGCAGCACACCTGTAGTCTTGACCATTATAATATCATCCTCTCGCTATGGCAGTGCAAGCCATTAAAGTAAAGAATGTTCGACTGCTGAAACTTACCGCCGACCTCTTTGTAGCAGTGGCGGACATTTTGTTACGAGCGGTAAAGGCTAATAGGTTCCGCGGCGAGGACACCCGAGGTCTAATATACGAAAAAAGACGATTTTGTCAAGTTAAGCATCACGACCCGCTGCTGTCCCCATGAAAAGGCCCCGGGCGCTGGTACCCGGAGCCTTGTGATGTCTGCAAACCGACAGGTCAAAAAACCGGTGGTTATTTCAACAGAACCATTTTCTCGGTATTGACGTTCTCGCCCGCCTGCAGGCGGTAGAGGTATACGCCGCTGGCGAACCTGCTGCCGTCCCAGAAGTAGGTATGGGGGCCGGCGTTCAGGTGACCGTCAACCAGCGTGCTGACCTTCTGACCGGCGATATTGAATATCTCCAATCGTACGCGGGCCGCCTCCGGCAGGCTGAACCTGATGTTGGCCGTCGGGTTGAAAGGATTCGGCGATACGGAAACAGCGATGGGCTTCGGGCCGGTTTTGGCGGCATAGTCGACATCTTCCTCGGTGGCGTGAGCGTTGCCCAAACCGAGATACATAACCTGCGGGTCGGCCGGGTTGAAGTCGATCGAATGGATGTCATCCAGACCATCGATATGAACCACCCTGAGGTCGTCGTTGCCGGCATCGTAACGCCAGAGGTCCGTGCCATAATCCTGGAAATAGCTGCCGAAGGGTATATACAGCAGATCGGGGTTACCCGGCCGAGCCGCCAGGGGCGCCCAGGTTTTGAATGTCAGCTTGCGTACCACCCCGTTCTGGTCAGCCACCTCCTCATACTGCTTCAATACAGAAGTAAAACTGGCGCCACCGTCGTTGGAGATAAGAATCTCCCGGGAGCGGTTGGCGACCGATTCCATGGTCCCCCGGGCCCAGACCCGCGAGGGGTCGTCCGGTGAGAAGGCAAAGCAGTGGACCAGGTCGACATCCTCTTTATCGAACGGGGGAATGGTGTTCCAGGTCTGCCCGGCATCATCAGTACGCCAGGCACCCCTGGTACCGCACAGGGCGCAGTCCCAATCCTGAGGGTTGAATTCAACAGTGAAGAAAGTCGAAGCGGTATTCCCGGTGTTGGCCGCCTGGCCGAGCTTTTGAAAAGTAACTCCACCGTCGAACGACTCCCAGAGCTGACAGTCAACGGAACCGAGGCGAATGTGCAGAGCATCCTGCGGATCGACGGCCAGTCCCAGGACGATAAAGGGCGGATACAGAGATGTGATCCGGTCGCCCTCGATGCGGTAGAGTACGGGGTCGCCTCGAGACCAGGCGTAGGCCAGGCCGCCGGGTGCCGGTGTTATGGTCAGCACCTCGTACTGGCGTGCCCAGTTGGCTATCGTTTCCCAGGTGCAGCCGGCATCTTGCGAGCGCAGGATGGTGGTTCCGGAGATTGTGCGGGTCGCCGCCAGAAGCGTGCTGCCTTCGTCCAGAGCTGCCAAGCCGCCGGTATAGAACATCGGCTTGGCCGGCTTGCGGGCGGCAAGGGTGAGGCCCTCGTCGCTGGTGAATGATACGTAGAAACTGCCACTTATGCTGTCACAGGCCGGGGTCGTCCAGTCGCCGGACAGGGGTACTTGCGGCGGGTCCTCGTTGTCGGCGGAAAACGCGGTCACGCTCGCTGCCAACAACAGGATCAGAATCAGAATTGGCGATTTGTGTTTCACGAAAAGTTCCTCCTTTACTGGCCCTTCTATTGCTGCGCTGACTATTGTGTTCAGCCGAATGCTACTTAAGCAGCATCATCTTTTCAGTTATCACCTGTTGACCGGTCTGAAGTCGATACAGGTAGACGCCGCTGGCGAACTTGCTTCCGTCCCACGTATAAGCGTGGTCACCGGCGCTCAGATGTCCATCGGCTAGGGTGCCGACCTTCTGACCGGCGATATTGAATACCTCCAGTTTCACCCGAGCCGGTTTCGCAAGGCTGAAGCGGATCTCCGCGGTCGGGTTGAACGGATTCGGCGATACCGTCACGGCCAGGTCGGTATCGCTGGACTCGTCAGAGGCAACGTGCGGATACGGAAACTTGGTTTCCTCCAGACCGAGATAAATAATGCTCGGATCCAGGGGGTGAAAGGCCATGCAGGTGATTTCGTCGAGACTGTCGGTATGCGTCACGGTCAGCAGGTCTTCCTGCGCATTGTACCGGTAGAAATCGGTGCCGTACTCATCCATGTAGCGACCATAGATGAAATACATGATCTGCGAGCTATCGGGGTGCACCGCCATGGCCAGCCAGTTGGCCAGCAGCACCTTGCGCAGGATACCGTCCTGATCCGGCACCATCTGGTTCTCTTCGACAACTGGGACGAAGTTATTCCCGCCGTCAGTAGACATCCAGATGTAACGGAAATCGTTGAGAAAGTTGTCTATGGTGCCCCGGGCATAAATCCGTGACGGCCCGCCGGTCGAGTAGGCGAAGCTAAAGACCCGGTCGTTGTTATCGGGATCAAAGGGCTGCACCGCTGTCCAGGTGGCACCGGCGTCATGAGTACCTGAGGCTCCCACTCCGCCGCAGAGAGCGTTATCCCAGTCATTTGGGTCAAAGGCCACCGTGTATATGGTATTGGTCCAGTCAGATGGCTGGCCGACCGGAGCGAACTGCTCACCGCCGTCGACCGACTCGTATATCTGACAGCTTGAGCCCCCGATGCGGATGTGCATGGGGTCTTCCGGATCAACCGCCAGACCAAAAATAGAATCCGGCGCAAATCTCAGGCTCAGGCTGCTGCCGTCATACCAGAAAAGCGAATCGCGACCGTGCGTCCACAGGTAAGCTCCCCCACCCGGAGCCGCCGTAACGTACAGCCGTGCCGTAACGTTAAGCATCGCTATTTCCGTCCAGCTGCAGCCGGCGTTCTCGGAGAGTAACACCACGGTGCTGTCCATGTGCGCCTTTAAGTTGGTAGCCAGGAGGGTGTTGGGCTGGTCCAACACCGCCAGACCGCGGCAATACTGGGTCACCTTCATTCTCGGCAATCGAATTATATCGAGACCTTCATTGGGCGTGTAACCGACACAGTGGGTGCCGGTGACGCGGTTGCAGTCGGGCACAGTCCATTCATCGGGCGGGGGCTCCTGGCCCGAATCGCCGGCTGCGGCTGAAATCCCGATCAGGCTCAGACCTACACTGAGAACAAGATGAACCATTCTCACGGTCGGCTTCATGGTAGACTCCTCCTCCAAACAAGTTGTAATAACAAATCCAGTTCACTGACCCGGGCGGGTCACGTGCTGCTACATCGACGGTTCGGTTTGCGGTGAGGAACCAGCGGGTAGTACAGTACTAAATATACCTTAGAGACGACGTAAGTCAAGCCATGACACGGCGGACGCAGTTTTCGCGCCGACTGGACGGCACAAGCGATTCGGCAGGATTGGAAGAACGGTGAGTCGAGAAGAATCGGCAGCGCCGATTACTCCAATTCAAAGGTGACCGATACACTCGCCTTTACCGAGATTTGTCCCAGAGCGATGCTCTCACCAGGCTCAGCCGAAGATGCCGACTGTGTCTGGATGACGTTCTGGGACGTTCCGGCATTGCGCCCTCCGTACCAGCGCCACCAGCTGTTATACCAGAAGTGGGAACTGGATCGACCTTCCTGAATCTTGAGCGGCTCGCCTATTTGCCGCCCGAGTTCGGCGGCAAGATTGCGAGCTTTGTCTTCGGCTGCTTTGATGGCCACGGCCCGGGCCTGGTCGCGGTATTTGCGAAGTTCGGTAGTGCGGAAATCGATATTGCGAATATGGGTGGCTCCGGCCGCCACCACCGACGTAAGCACATCATCAAAAATATTC
>CP070777.1:1007697-1011498 GCA_020346225.1 Candidatus Zixiibacteriota bacterium
GCAATTGCCGAATGCGATAGTGGTTCCCGCAGAATCGGTCATCCCGGAGATGACCGGGGAAAAGGTCTTCATTTGCGTCAACGGCAGAGTCCGCTCGGTTCCGGTGAAGACGGGTATCCGGACCGAAACCGGCGTACAGATCGTCGAAGGGCTGAGTCCGCAAGATACCCTTGTGGTCACGGGTCTGCTTCAGTTGACGGATGACAAGGCCGTTCAGATAAAGAACCTTCAGAGCAACTAAAGACTCCTTCCAATGAACCTCCCGTCCATCTGCATCAATCGCCCCGTTTTCTCCATCGTATTGTCACTGCTTGTTGTCCTATTCGGAGTAATCGGCTACACTTACCTGGGAGTGCGCGAGTATCCCAATGTCGATCCTCCTATCGTCACGGTCAGCACAAGTTATACCGGCGCCAACGCCGACGTGATCGAATCGCAAATAACCGACCCCCTGGAGGAGTCGATCAACGGCATCGCGGGGATTCGCTCGTTGACCTCTTCCAGCAGTGACGGCAGAAGCAGGATCACGGTCGAATTCGAGCTGGGTGTCGACATGGAGGCGGCGGCGAACGACGTGCGCGACCGCGTATCGAGAGCTGCGCGCGATCTTCCTCCGGACGTCGATCCCCCCAGAGTCTCCAAGGCTGATGCCGACGCCCGCCCGATTGTGTTCATGACCGTCTATAGCGACAGGCGCAGCCTGCTGGAACTCTCGGCCTTGGCCACCGACGTCTTGAAGGAGCGCTTGCAGACCATACCCGGGGTGAGCGACGTGGGAATCTGGGGCGAAAAGAGGTACGCCATTAAGCTCTTGATCGATCCGGCCCGCTTAGCTTCACAGGGATTGACACCGCTGGATGTGAGAGATGCCCTAAACCGGGAGAATGTCGAGCTGCCCTCGGGTCGCATCGAAGGCTACAATACCGAGCTGTCTATCCGCACGTTCGGCCGGTTGTCCACTCCTGAGGAATTCAACGAACTCGTCATCAAAGAGTCGAACGGGTCGGTGGTCAGATTTCGTGACGTGGGCCGAGCCGTGCTTACCGCGGAAAACGAGCGTTCCATCATGTTGGGTAGTGGCGGCGTCCCTATGCTGGCAGTGGTCCTGGTTCCCCAATCGGGAGCGAATCAGATAGCCATCGCCGATGCATTTTATACTCGTCTGAAGCAGATAGAAAGAGATCTGCCCCAGGACGTTAAAGTCACCGTAGCCATGGACGTCACGGCCAACATTCGCAAGGCCATCAGCGAAGTGGTCGAAACCATTCTGATCGCATTCCTCCTGGTGCTGCTGGTTATTTTCGTTTTCCTGCGCCACTGGCGAACCACCGTCATCCCCATGTTGGCCATCCCCATTTCCCTGATCGGTGCCTTCTTCATCATGTACATTGCCGGCTTTTCCATCAACATCCTCACTCTATTAGCCATCGTGCTCTCCACCGGCATAGTGGTGGACGATGCCATCGTGGTGCTGGAGAACATCTACAAGAGGATCGAGAAGGGCATGAATCCCCTGAAAGCCGGATTCGAGGGGTCCAAGGAGATTTACTTTGCCATCATCTCTACCACCATAACGCTTGCCTCCGTCTTCCTACCCATAATGTTTCTGCAGGGACTTACCGGGCGGCTATTCAGGGAATTCGGCGTGGTGGTGGCGGGCGCGGTACTGATCTCGGCATTCGTGTCGCTCACGTTGACTCCCATGATGAGTGCGCGGATTCTACACAAAACAGAGCATGAGAACAAGCTGTTCGAATTGAGCGAAAAGTGGTTCAACCGACTGGTCTCGGGGTATCACCGGACTCTGCGCCGGTTCATTTCAAGGAGATGGTTGGCGCCGGCGATCATGGGTGCTGCAGTGGCAGTTATTTTCGGATTGGGGTCGCTGCTACGCTCGGAGCTGGCCCCCATGGAGGACAAAAGCAGGTTAATGGTCAGTTCCACGGCTCCGGAGGGGACGTCGTATGAGGCGATGTACGACTATATGAAGAAGATACTGGCCGTAGTCGATACGCTCCCGGAGAAAGAATTGATCGTTTCGGTAACCGGGCTTGGGGGCCAGGTCAACAGCGGCTTTGTCAGGATGGGCCTGGTGCCTCCGGGTGCCCGTGAGAGAAGCCAGCAGGAGATTGCCGATGCCCTCAGCCGGGAACTGAGAAGGTATACTTTCGCCAGGACTTATGTAACCCAGGAACAGACCATTGGAGGCGGACGGGGCAGGCATCTGCCGGTGCAATACGTCATCCAGGCGCCTACCCTGGAGAAGCTGAAAGAGGTGTTGCCGCCCTTCTTGGATAAGGTTCAGACCGACCCGGTGTTCGAGGTGGGTGATTTGGATCTGAAATTCAATAAGCCGGAATTGACTGTCGAGATCGATCGAGAACGGGCCCGGGCACTGGGCGTTACGGTCAGGGACATCGCCCAGACGCTGCAGCTATTCTATAGTGGACAGCAATACGGGAATTTCGTTATGAACGGCAAACAGTATTACGTGATCGTTCAAGCCGACCGATCCGATCGGGACGAGCCGCTGGATCTCAGCTCTATTTATGTCCGGAACAGCCGGAGAGAGTTGATTCAACTCGACAACATGGTGAATCTCTCCTATCGAAGCAACCCGCCCCAGGTATATCATTACAACCGTTACGTGTCTGCCACGGTGTCAGCTTCCACCGCCAAGGGCTACACTCTGGGCGACGGGATAAAGGAGATGGACAAAATCGCCTCGACCACGCTGGACGAATCGTATTCGACCAGCCTGGCCGGGACGGCCAAGGAATATGCTGAAAGTTCGCACACGATGATCTTTGCATTCCTGCTGGCATTGATCCTGGTATATCTGATTCTGTCGGCGCAGTTCGAGAGCTTTCGTGATCCGCTGATCATCATGTTTACGGTGCCTCTGGCGTTGGCTGGTGCAGTTCTGTCGCTGTGGCTGTTTGGGCAAACACTGAACATCTTCAGCCAGATCGGCATTATCGCTTTGGTGGGCATCGTGACCAAGAACGGGATCCTGTTTGTCGAGTTCGCCAATCAGCGCAGGGCCAAAGGATTATCCATCACCGAGGCGGTTATCGACGCTGCGGCGCAACGATTCCGACCGATCTTGATGACCAGCCTGGCCACGGCCTTCGGAGTCCTGCCCATCGCGCTGGCGTTAGGCGCGGCGGCCAAAAGTCGTCAGTCGATAGGAATTGTCATTATCGGCGGGCTTCTGTTTTCTCTGGGTCTGACGCTGTTTATTATTCCCGCACTATATACATATCTGTCCAGCCGAAAAAGACATATTGAAGTGTCGGAAGCACAGACGGTCGAGCCGAAAAGCGAAGTGGTTCGAGAACAATGAGCAACTCGGCAAAAGTTCCCGTAAACGATTAATGCGGGATCAATCCCATCTTGGGCAGTTCGACTTCGCCCTTCGATCTGAGCTCAGGGTCGAATACTTGCTGTGCTGAGGGTGTCGAAGCACGGGGCTACCCCGGCTTCACTTCCAACTATGAACCACGAACTGCCTCATCCCGTCCACCGTCCGCAGCCTTTTCGGGGTGAGGCTGCGGGGACTGTGAACCGTGAACCGCCTTATTCCGTCCACCGCAAAGGCGGAAACCCGTCAGTCGTCGGTAGGCGGTAGTCCCCGGCTTGTTGGAGGGATGCAATTGGTACGGGTAACCGTGAACTGCGAACTGCATTTGCGGAGATCACTGCTGCAAAGACTGAAGCATCTCGGAGACGGCCAGGTGTGCCAGCTGTGGAAGTGAAATGATCCTCCCCCAGCCAAAGAGGCTCTCCTTATCGTCTCCC
>CP070777.1:1011598-1021850 GCA_020346225.1 Candidatus Zixiibacteriota bacterium
GCTTTGTCTTCGGCTGCTTTGATGGCCACGGCCCGGGCCTGGTCGCGGTATTTGCGAAGTTCGGTAGTGCGGAAATCGATATTGCGAATATGGGTGGCTCCGGCCGCCACCACCGACGTAAGCACATCATCAAAAATATTCGCATCTTTAAGGGTCACGACGATAGTCTTGCGAACAAAGAAACCCTCGAAGGTACTCTCGCGCCAGTCGGTGTATTTCGGGGTGATGACGAAGTAGTCCGTCTGTATGTGCTTGTCGGGGATGCCGTGATCGGCCAGGGCCTGCAGGACTTCGGCGACCAGCCTGTCATTCTCCGCTTTTGCTTTGTTGACATCGAGGTCATCGTTCTGCACGGCAAAGATAATGATAACCTCGTCGGGAGTGACCCTTACCTCGGAATCTCCCGACACGGTTATGCCATTTTCTTCTTCAGCCGAAGCGCCGGCCGCTATCAGACAGATTATTGCCCCAAATAGAAGTACATTTTTTATCGACATCGCAAACCTCCTTGTGGAATCATGACCCACCGGACGCCGCGGTCCGGGATGTGCTTGATATCTTGGATTATCGGACGAACTGACGGATTTTGAAGCCGGTGATGCTAAAGAGGACCGACGAAGTTGGGGTTAGGCGTAAAAAAGCTGGGAGACAGGGATTCGAACCCCGATTCTACGGTCCAGAGCCGCATGTCCTACCATTGGACGATCTCCCAGTACATGATAGGCCGGCAGCCGCCCTGGCCGACCGCCGGTTATGGTCAGGTGAGAATATACGAATCCAGAGAAGTTTGTCAAGCGACATAAAGCTTAGCGAAGCCGGGGCGATGACCGGATTGCCGATTGACACTAAGACACTTAACGCCTATTTTGCTTGAAATACCCTCAGACAGCGAAGCACATGAATCTCAACCAGCATTCGGCCCTAGTCGGATACTTCTCAGGGCTGTTCCTGATCGCCTTCGGGACGGCTTTCCCTCATTTGCGCCTCTGGGCATTTAATTCCTGGGCCTTCTACCCCGCTTACGTTGCGATGTCCGTTATCCTGATTGCCGCGATTCTGCCGCTGCTGATTCGAATCCTGGTCAAGGACAGAGACATCGCGCCGCCCGGCCGAGGCCTTTCGGTCGGGCTGGGCATCGTCTACGCCCTCGGTATGACCGGCCTGTTTGTCTTGCTTAGAGCGAAGGCTCATTTTCTGGGCGACACCGGCCTTCGCACCTCATTGCTCCCCAAAATCAGCGCCGAGCTGCGGATAAGCGACTATGGCGCGACCATCATAGCCCGAAAAGTGTACGAACTGCTCGAAGGTGTCGCGGCCAACCCGGCTCAGCTTACCTACCAGGTTCTGTCCTACGTGAGCGGGGCGATATTCGTGATAATAGTGATATATTTCTCGACCCGATTGTTCGACGACCTGGGCCGACGAGCCTGGTTCACCCTGTCGCTGACAACCTCCGGATACATGCTTCTCTACTTCGGGTACATAGAAACTTACCCGCTGTTCGTGACATCGGTACTGCTGGTGACCCTGGTCGGTCTGGAGATATGCCGCGGGCGGCTGTCCCGATGGCTGATCATACCGTCGCTGGTTCTGGCCCTGCTTTTGCATATCGTCGCCGTGGCCCTGATACCGGCGGCAATCTACACTTTGGTGTACGACTCGAAAATTCACCGGGCCGTCAGCAAGACCACTTTAGCCACCAGAATCGCTCTAATCCTGATAGTGTTGGCTGTGGGCGTCGCCGCTTCGGCTTATACCGTAAGCGAAAGTTACTACGTGCGCTTCAATATTACACCGCTGGTCGAGAGCCGCTTCACCGTGGCCGGATACACTCTTTTCGGCCTGTCGCACATAGTCGACTTCGCCAACATGACGTTCCAGCTTTTCCCGGGGATTGCGGTAGTGCTGATTCTGGCGCTGCTGTCGCCGGGAGTCCGTGCGTCCAGATCCGGCGAACTGACCTACCTGCTGGTTCTGAACGTCTGTTGTCTGGGTATATGCTTCCTGTTTTACCCGCAGTTGGGGATGCCGCGTGACTGGGACGTATATACTTTCATGGGCGTGCCGCTCGCGGCCTTGGGCGCATACTGGATTTTGAGCGACGACAGGTTGCGCATGAAGCGTATAATGCCGCCGGCGCTCATCGTGGCGCTCAACATGATGGTGCTGGTTCCGCGCGTCGTCACCCAGATCAGCCCCGACATCGCCTTTGAGCAGGTCAAAAGCTACGGCAGGATGGATCCGGCCAAGTACCTGTACGTTCACAAGCTGCTGGTGGAGGACTGTCTGCGTCGCGGCCGGGGACACCTGTTGCCGGAACTCGAGCAGATGCTCAGGCGGCTTTCGCCCGAAGAAGCCGCCCTGCGTGCAGGTGAAGAGCTGAAAGAGCAGCGTAAGTACGGCGAAGCCATAGCCAGAAGCAAGACGGCCCTGAGGTACAACGCCATGCTGTCACCGGCCCATTACAACATCGGCTCCTGTTATCTGATGCTGAGCCAGTTCGACAGCGCCTGCATGTACCTGGAGATCGCCGACGGCTGGAACCCGCATCATCCTAACATTCTCAACGAACTCGGTTATGCCTATGTCGGTATCCGGCGGTTCGAGGATGCGGAGAAGCGCTGGAAGCAGTTGCGCCTCGTAAAAGAGCGCGAACTCCCGGCTACTCTGAACCTGCTGGACCTTTACACGCTCACGGAACAATTCGAAAAGAAGCTGATCTTGCTCGGCGAGGCAAAGATCCCAACCGGCGCCCCCGGTATCCTGCTCAAACAGCTGGGCGACCATTACCTGAGCGTGGGTGATAACAACAGCGCCGTGGCGGCATACCGGACGGGGATTCGCAACGGTCTCGATTCGCTGAGCCGGGAGCAGATTTACCTCCGGTTTCCCGCCCTGAGGGAGAGTGCGAAAGGAACGAACACGCCCGCTGATTCAACGGAATAAGTGCCACACCAGGACTTCGCCCTTGATCCTGAAGACCGCCCGGCGGGCGTCAATACGGTTCCGCAGCGCCCGCGTATGTCCCCGCGGAATGCGCGCCCCGGAGACATCGTACTCCGTACCCTCGCAACTCAAGACGATCTGCCTTGACAACGGTGTAAGCGACACGATATGCCCGATGCACCCCGAAAAAGAGACCTCCCCGTCAACGACGTAGGCAACTTCGTAGGCCCGGCTAATAATCCTGAAGCGGCCGCCCCGCTTGGCCCAGGCCGACACGCCGGCCAGTGTCGGCAACAGCAGGTTGGCGGCAAAATGGTCCGGCTGGCCCAGAGCCGGCACGACCATGTCGATTCTGCGTGCTTTCCGGGCTATGAAGTGTTCCACCGCCAGCTGACTGTCCGTTTTGTTTTTTCTCCGGGGAAAAGTGAGAACCTCTGTTTTCGGTGAGAGATTTTGAAGGTGCCGGTCAGCTGAATCGAGATCGCCGACAAGCATGTCGGGAACGATGCCGGCTTTCCTGAAAAAGCTGAGGCCGCCATTCACCGCTACTTTGATCTTTGAACGGCAGAGCTTCTTGTAGAACGGAAGGTCGGCCTGGCGATAGCGGCCGTGAAGGAACAACACGAACTGCTTCATACGGCTGTTATTTCGGCGGCTACGGCGGCGGCGCCGATCAGGGCCGTCTTTTCCTCTATTATCAGGCTGACCGGTATGTCGCTCAGAAGAGAGGCCAGTTTGCCCTTCTTGACAAAGCGTTCCATGAACCGCCCCTGCTCGAGGGCCGTCATGATGCGCGGGGCAATCAAACCGCCGAGATAGATGCCACCCAGCGTGATCCCCTTGAGCGCCAGGTTGGCGGCTTCCGAGGCATAGCAGTCGATAAACATATCCAGCGTCTTTACGGCGATTTCATCCTTGCCGGAAAGAGCGTATTCGATAATTCTGCCCGGTTTGTCTTTGGCTTTCTTGTACCAGTCCGCCTTGGTGGCACGATTGACGGCGAGCGTGAACTCGTAGATATGCTGCAGTCCGGGGAGGCTGATAACGTCCTCGGCCTCGACATACCCCTGATTGCTGTACAGGTACTCCCACAGTTCCGTTTCGATTTGGCTGCCGGGCGAGAAACTGACATGGCCGCCTTCGGACGCATACGGGCAATACTTGGCCCCGTCATAGAAAATCAGCGCCTCGCCCAGCCCGTCGCCCGCCGCCACAAGACCGATATTGCCGTTTTTGGCCTTCTTACCTTTGTTGAGAGTCACAAAGTCGTCATCACCGAGTTGAAAGAGGCCGTAGGCGGTGGCGACGAGGTCGTTGACAAGAGTCACCTTCGGCAGCCCGTGCCGCTTCTTGATCTCACCGGCGCTGATTTTCCAGGGGATATTGGTGGCCACGACCCTGTCGTTGATTACCGGACCGGCGACGCCGAAACAGGCGTTCTTTTTCTCCCCTTTGGTTTTGCGAAAATACAACTCGAGAACGGAGTCAAAGCCGGAGAATTCCTGGTTGATGAAGCTGCGGTGATGGACGAGACGCGGTTTACCGGCGTGGACCGTTACCCTGGCCAGGTCGGTGGTAGTGGCTGTTAAGTAACCCGCAATCATGTTCAGGCACCAGCCTGCTCCGACGGTTCTTATTAAAGGAGCGCTCGAATCCTCTCGGCAACTGAGGCGGCGTCTATTCCCAGCATCTTATAAAGCTCGGCCGGTTTGCCCGACCCACCGTAGCGGCCGACACCCAGTTTGGTGAATCCCGTGGCCAAGCCCGCTTCGAGCATTGACGAAGCCATCGCCGTGCCGAGACCGGTCTTTACATTGTGATCTTCAAGCGTAACCACGTGCCGGTAGCCGGAAAGGGCTTTCAGATCATCGGCATGCAGGTCACTCCAGTCCGACACCGAATACAGGGCCACCCTGATTTTGTCCTTCCGCAGCAGACCGAAAGCCTCGAGGCCGACGAACAGCATATTGCCAGCGCAGACCAGGGCGACGGTATCGCCCTCTCGTATGGTTTCCATTCTGCCGTAGCGATACTCGTAACCCTCGCCGAAATAGGGCTGGCCGGCTTCATCGGTGACAATCGGCACCGCCGAGCGCCCCATGATGACGGCATGGTTACCGGGGCGCGACAACACGTAGCGAACTATCCGGTCGGTCTGGTTGGGATCGGCGGGAGTAATCACTTTCCAGCCATAGGTGGAGTTGAGAAGTCCGAAATAATCGATACACTGGTGGGTCATGCCGTCCTCGCCGACATTGATGCCGCAGTGCGTGCAGAACAGTTTCAGACTCGAGTGGTTGACGTCGTTAAGACGCGCCTGGTTGTAGGTTTCATCAACTCCGAACACGCCGAAATCGGCCCAGACCGAAACCGCCTTCTCGGCAGACAGAGAACCGGCAACCGAGGCGGTGCTGTGCTCGGAGATACCGAACTGGAAAAAACTGTCGGGGTATTTCTGGCCGAAGGCGTGCGTCTTTACGGATGTAGCCAGGTCGCAATCGAACACACCCATGACGAACCCGTCCCGGCCCATGTTGGCATCGGCCACCGATACCAGCGCCTTACCGAAAGCGCCGCGATTGTCCATCTTGGCGTCGGGCGCGTAAAGAATCGGCTCGCCGGTATCAACCTCGGGATAGTCGGCACCTATCGCGCGGCGCGCTCCGGGCGCTCCCTGTGAGCGTTTTTCCCGGTAACGGTCCAGATCGTTGTCGACACCCAGCTCCCCCAGAGCTTCGTCCAGACGATCCGGTTTGACCGGGGCGCCGTGGAAACTCTCTTTGTTTTCCATAAAGGAAACGTTTTTACCCATCACGGTGCGGGCGAGAATCATAACCGGTGGGCCGTCGCTTACGCGGGCCCTGTACAGAGCGTCATAGATCTCGTCGAAATTATGACCGTCAATTTCGATCACCTGCCAGCCGTCGGCTTTCCATTCGTCGGCGATGTTCTGCGGCATGATATCCTTGATCTGTCCGGAAATCTGAAGGCCGTTGTAATCGACAACCACCGTAATCCCGGACAGTTTATACTTTACGGCAATGCGCCGCGATTCGGATATCTGGCCTTTCTGCTGCTCGCCATCGCCCATGATAACATAGGTATGAAAATCCTGACCGGAGAGCCGGGCGTAAATGGCCTTGCCGATGCCGACCGACAAGCCCTGGCCCAGATTACCGGTGCCCCACTCGATGCCGGGCACGGAGCGCTCCACGTGACCTTCGAACGGCGAACCGGCCAGGCGAAAACCGGCGATAGCGTCATCGATCTCAAAGAACCCGGCCGCGGCCAGAGCGCTATAGGCCCCCGGCGAAGTATGGCCGTGGGAAACGATGATACGGTCGCGGTCGTCGCGCGTCGGTTGCGCGGGATCGATGTTAGCGAAATTGTACAAAGTCAGGTAGATATCGATCGAAGACATCGAGCCGCCGGGATGTCCCGAGGCCGCGAGGCTGGTCATTTTGAGAATGTTTCCGCGCGCCGAGGTCGCCATAGCCGCAAGTTTGTCCCGCCACTCCGCACACAGCGCCTGGTACGTGAAACCACGCCACTTATCAAACATGATCCCCGGTTCCCTGTTCACCTTTTCTAACATAGTTGTCCGTCATCCCTATACTTCGATAAATCATTTGTGTCTGCCACGTCAAAAACGTCCCCTATAGCCCCTGTACTTTTTCGGTCAGCGCCTTCTTGTCGGCGGAGCCGAAGAAAGCCGAGCCCATTACCAGAATATCCGCGCCGCCAGCAACAACCCGGGCGGCGTTGTCACCGTCAATGCCGCCGTCGATGGCGATCTGCGTGTTCAATCCGTGCTTATCGATGTGCCCGCGGGCCGCCGCCACCGTTTCCAGAGCCGATTCGATAAACGCTTGCCCTCCGAAACCGGG
The DNA here is from genome assembly GCA_020346225.1 of Candidatus Zixiibacteriota bacterium. GTDB lineage: Bacteria > Zixibacteria > MSB-5A5 > GN15 > FEB-12. Next base: position 1,018,432 of record CP070777.1, read on the forward strand.
GAAAACCGACATCACGAGAAGCAGGTCGAAATGCTCAAGGTAAGGCAACACCGAGGCAACATCGGCATCAGGATTGAGAGAAATCCCCGGCCCCACGCCCATTTCCCTGAGCTGCCGGGCGTACTTCACCGGATCAGGGTGTACTTCGATATGGAATGTTATGGAATCGGCTCCCGCCTTGATGAAAGGTTCAAAGTATTTCTCCGGCTGCGACAGCATCAGGTGTACGTCGAGGAATTTGTCGGTGAGCCGGTCTATGGTTTTCACCACGGCCGGACCGAAAGAGATATTAGGCACGAAGTGCCCGTCCATAATATCGAGATGAATCAGGTCGACCCCGGAATTATCGGCGCTGCGGATTTCCTCGGCAAGGCGGGAGAAATCGGCTCCCAGAACCGATGGTGCTATTTTCGCCATGGCCTGAATTTAGGCAGTTTGCCCGGCCGCCGCAACCGATAAAGCAGAAATCAATCCGAAGCGAGGCACAATCGCGGCCGCCGGCGGAGAATCATGCTTTTTGTCGCTCGCTGCTGTTGTTGTCAAGCAAGATACGGGCATTTCGCTTCAGTCCCTCCAGCCCGGGACGGGTAAGCGCCGTACCGGCCGTCAAATCAAGAAACTCGGTGCGGTCTTGCAGCGACAACACTTTAGCTGTGTCGAGAAACTCCCCCGCGCCTTTCTCGGGTCTAAACTCCGCGTGAGGTGAAATCTGCACCCGGCTGTTGTGCGGGCAGACTTCCTGGCAAATATCACAACCGAAAATCATTCTGTCCATTTTCGCGGCCAGCTCGGGCGATATGCGCGCCGGGCGCTCGATAGTCAAATAACAGAGACATCGCCGCGAATCAACGACGTTATTTTGAGTGATGGCCCCGGTGGGACAGGCATCGATGCACTTTCGGCAGTCGCCGCAACTTCCATGCTCGACGGCACCGGGGTCATCGGGTTCAAGGGCCAGTGTCGTGACAATCTCGCAAAGAACAATCCACGAGCCGAAATCGCGGTTTATGAGCATGGAATTCTTGCCGAGAAAGCCGAGCCCGGCCCGGGCGCCATAGGCCCGTTCGAGAAACGGCCCGTAGTCAACCCACCACTTGAACCCGTGGTCGCCGGACGGCCCGAGAGCTTTCCTGACCCGGTAAAGCAGGTGCTCGGTTTTCTTTCTAACGATTTTGTGGTAGTCTTTGCCGCGCGCATTCCGCGCCACCCGGCCGTGCCCGGCCGGCACGTTTTCAGAATTCTCCTGATAGTAATTGAGCCCGAGGATAATGACGGAGCGAATGCCGGGCATCAGGAGGGCCGGGTTGGTGCGGCGATCGGTGTTTCTTTCGAGCCAGGCCATCTCGCCGTGAAAACCCTGCTTGAGCCATTTATTAAAGACGGCCAGGGCTTCGGGGATAACCTCCGGCGTGGTCACGCCGCACAGGTCAAACCCGCATTCGGCCGCGAATTTCTTGATCTGCTTTGAGGTTAGCATGGCGGTCTATATATATAACTCCATGTCGCGCTCTGACAACACATTTCCGCGCCGGCGCCATCGGGCCTCCCTGAGCGAAAAGCTTCGACGCGCCGAAAGGCCGGCCATTAGAGGTAAAATACGATTGACAAACGGGCTTGCGGCGATTAATTTTGTGTCCTAATTTTTTGTGATTAGGTCATTTGATGACATTTTTTTATGCACAGATTTGTGAAAGAATTCTCAAGCCGCATCAGGGGGCACGGGCCGGATGCGGGTCAGCAAACCGCCGATGCCCCGACCACCTTTACTCTTGTGATGTCAAGGGAAAGGAGTTCAGATGAGCGCCGGAGCGTATGTTCTGGTCAAGTTCGACAACCGTGAGAAACTCCCGGCCGCCCTTGAGGCTCTGAGCGGCTCTAAGGATATCGCCCGGTGGGACGCGGTCGATGGCCACTATAACCTCGTTCTCAGGCTGACCGACAACCGTAAGTCGGTGGAAGACAAAATCAGGAAGATGGAGGGATTTTCCGGCCTCTCGTCGTGTGAGCTTCAAACCGGCGGCGAAGAGGACGTGCCCCTTTCGACCGAGTACTGTTACAGTTATGTCTTTATCGAAGCCGAGCGTTTCAAACAGAAAGCGGTGCAGACTGCTCTCGCGAAAAACGAGGCCGTTGTCTTCTGCTCACCGGTGAGCGGCGGCTGCGACCTGATTGCCCTGGTCAGGGGGGAGAGCTTTGATATCATCGATCGGACAGTGAACGATTTCATAAGGCCGCTTGACGGTGTGCTGCGCCTGAAGCAGGAGCGGGTCATCCTGCTCGACAGGATGTAGGAGACGTAGGATGGGCCAGCAGGCATCCGACAATTTCAAGCCTTTCAATGTCGACCTGTGGAAATACGATGGACAGGCCGGGGCGCTGATTCCGCTTCTGCAGTCGGCCCAGGACACCTACGGATATATCTCCGAAAAGGCCATCGATTACATCAGCCACGTAACCGGTATTCCGGCCGCGGATATTTACGGTGTGGTTACCTTCTACGCCCAGTTCCGCACCAAGCCGCTGGGCAAGTACGTCATCAAGGTGTGCAACGGCACGGCCTGCCACGTCAACGGGGCCAGAACCATTTCGGACACGATCAACGACGAACTCACCATCGACTACGATGAGACCAGCGATGACGGGAATTTCTCGCTGCTTTCGGTGGCCTGCATCGGCTGCTGCTCCCTGGCACCGGTTATCGTCATCAACAACGAAACCTACGGGCGACTGACTCCGGCCAAACTGCGCAAGATACTTCGTTCGTATAAACAGAAAGCGAAAAAGGAAACCGCCGGCGAGGTCGCCTGAGGATAAGGTATGAAGACGGTCAAAATCGGACTGGGCACGTGCGGCATCTCCGCCGGGGGCGAGAAGGTTTATCAGGCGTTTCAGGACGAACTCAAACAGCGGCCGGGCGCCTTCGCCCTCAAGGAAACCGGTTGCGTGGGCATGTGCTACCGCGAGGTGCTGGTGGAAGTCTCCAACGGCGACGGCAGCGCCCACATGTACGGTGAGGTCACGCCCGACCGGGTCGGCCGCATCGTCGATGAAGACGTCGTCAACGGCACCGTGATCGATGAATGGCTGGTAAGCGGCGAGGGGCGCGAGGTCGGTTTTTTCGAGAAGCAGGAGCGAATAGTCTTACGGAACTGCGGCCATATCGACCCGGGCTCGGTCGATGAATACATCGAGCAAGGCGGCTATCAGGCGGCCCGCAGGGCGCTGACCGAAATGAAGCCCGATGAAATCATCGCGGAAATAGAGAAATCAGGGCTCCGCGGCCGCGGCGGCGGCGGCTTCCCGACCGGACTCAAGTGTAAGTTTACCCGCCACGCCCCGGGCGACAAGAAATATATCATATGCAACGCCGAAGAGGGTGACCCGGGCGCCTTCATGGACCGCTCCATTCTCGATGGCGA
>CP070777.1:1021950-1024487 GCA_020346225.1 Candidatus Zixiibacteriota bacterium
CAGATACGGTTGAGGGCTTCGGTGATGTTCTCCACCGAGTTGGCGTACGAAAACCGGACATACCCCTGCCCCGCGCTGCCGAAACAGGTTCCGGCCAGACAGGCCACCCCGGCTTCTTCAAGCATCGTCTCCGCAAACTGCTCCGAGGTCAATCCGGTGCCGGTGATATTGGGAAAGACATAAAAAGCACCGACCGGATTCAGACAGGTAATGCCCTCGATCTTGTTCAGTCCCTCGACAATGACCTCGCGGCGACGTTTGAACTCGGCCACCATCTTGTGCACCGCCCCCTGCGGCCCGGTGAGGGCTTCAATCAGGGCATACTGGGCGAAAGTGCACGTTCCGGAGAAATTGTTGACGGCCATGGTGAACAGGTAATCGGCCAGCTTTCTGGGCATGATACCGTAGCCCAGCCGCCATCCGGTCATGGCGTAGGTCTTGGACATACCATCGATAATAATAGTTCGCTCCATGGCGCCGGGGACGAATCCGACCGATTCGAATTTGGTATCGTAAACGATGCGCGAGTAGATTTCGTCGGTGAGAATCCAGAGGTCGTGCTTATCGGCCAGCTCGTAGATGGTTTCCAAATCGCCGCGGGTGAGCATCCCCCCCGTCGGGTTTTCCGGGGAGTTGATCACGATCATGCGGGTTTTCGGTGTGATCAGCGACTTCAGTTCGTCAACGTCAAATCGAAAGTCCTTTTCTTCGAGCAGATTGACGAAGACCGGTTTGGCCCCCAGATAGTTCACGACCGATTCATAGGTCGGATAGCCGGGGTTGGGAATGATGACCTCGTCGCCTTCGTTGATGGTGGCGCACAATGAAGTGTATATCAGCGGTTTGGCGCCGGGCATAATGATGACATTTCCCGGGCCGATATCCATGTCCCGCTTATCGCAATAGTAATCGGCCACGGCCTTGCGGGCGGCCGGCACCCCGCCGGAGGGGCTGTAATGCGTCTCGCCGTCGCGCAGAGCCTTAATGCCGGCTTCAGAGATGTTGTCGGGCGTGTCAAAATCCGGTTCGCCGATCTGAAGATGGATAATCGAGCGGCCTTCAGCCTCCATCGCTTTGGCCCTGGCCAGCACGGCGAAGGCGCCCTCGGTTCCCAGTTTCGTTATTCTGTTTGAGAATTGCATGATATCCGTCCTCTCTATAATCCAAGCAACGTTTTTGCCCTGTCAGCGATATGCTCCGCGGCCAGCCCGAACTTCTTTATAAGCTGCCACGGTTTGCCCGACTCCCCGAAGGCGTCGGCAACGCCTATCATTGCGAATGGCACACACTTTTCCGCGCCGCAACATTTCTCAGCAAGTACGGCTGCGACAAGATTGCCGAGCCCGCCAAGCTGATGTTCCTCGGCGGTGATGATGGCGCGCGTTTCGGCGGCGGCCCGGACGATTGCCTCTTTGTCGAGCGGTTTGACGGTGTGCATGTTGAGCACGCGCGTTTCGATATTGAAATCAGTCTTCAGAATATATGCCGCCCTGAGGGCTTCGGCCGTTTCCGGGCCGCAGGAAATGATGGTCAGATCTTCCTTTTCACTCTCGTATTCAGCGGAGAGGGTGATGTCGAAAGCGTCAACGAAGTTGCTCGTTTCGCGGCGCAGGCGGAATATGTTGGAAGTGCCGAACTTCAGCGGCGTATCGGCTTTGGTTACGATCGGGGTGGCCTCGCGGGCGAAGCGCAGGTACTTTGGCCCGACCACGTCGAACAGCAGGATTCGGGTCATCTTCTCGGTCTCGACTGAATCGCACGGCACGGCCACCCGCATGTTGGGAAGGCCGGTCATCTGGAAGAGCGCCTCAAGTTCCTGATGGGTGGCGCCGTCCGGCCCAACCGAGACACCGCCGTGGGCACCGACAATGAAAACGTTGTAGTCGCCGTAGCACACCGATACCCGGAGCTGGTCGAGATTACGCGCCGATGAGAACACGCCGTAGGTTCCGAAAACCGGCAGCTTGCCTTCTTTGGCCAGCCCGGCGGCAACCGTCGTGGCGCCCTGTTCGGCGACACCCACCGAGATAAAGCGCGGCCGGCGCTCGGGGTGGTTCTTGTAGAAATCGGAGATGGTGATGGAATCGGAGATGTCGGCGCCGATACAGACAAGGCGCTCATCGTCGCCATATTTATCAAGAGCGCGGCCCATCCCCTTGCGGGTCGGGTCCATAGTTACTTTCATTTTGTCCGATGCGTTCCACCAGAAATTCCGGCTGAATTTCGGCATGCCGTCGTCAAGCTGCTTTTCAATTTCGGTCTGATACTCGGCTCCGTAGGCGATGAGCGAGTCGGCGTCAATCTTGTCGGTGAGATTCAGCTCCTGCAGTGCCTGGTCAAGTTGCTCCCGATTGGGTGGTTTACCGTGCCAGCCGACCACGTTCTCCATAAACGACACCCCCCGGCCTTTGATAGTATGGCAGATGAGCGCGACAGGCCTGCCGGTGTCGTTGGCGTTGCGCGCCTGATCCAGTTTCTTGACGATGTCATCCATGCAATGGCCATCGACCTCGAGCACATGCCAACCGAACGCTTCG
>CP070777.1:1024587-1029711 GCA_020346225.1 Candidatus Zixiibacteriota bacterium
GATCGTTCCTCCACATAATGACCGTAGCGAGTCAATTCCTGCCTGATGTCGTCATCGAAACCGCCTCTCTCCAGGTAGAGGATATCCGGCAGCCACTGGTGATGAAAGCGCGGCAGTCGAGCGGTTTCTTCGGGGCTCAGGCCGAAACGGGTAAGGCCGATAATCGCCTGGGCCACGACGGTGATTATCTTCCCGCCGCCGGGGGCTCCCAGAACCAGCAGGGGCCGGCCGTCGCTGAGCACGATGGTCGGCGACATCGATGACAGCATTCTCTTTCCGGGTTGGATGCGATTGGCCTGACCGCCCACGAGACCGTAAATGTTCGGAACTCCGGGCTTGATGGAAAAGTCATCCATTTCGTTGTTCAACAGAAAACCGCACCCGCGCACCGCCAGCATGCTTCCGTACGAACTGTTGAGCGTGTAGGTAAGGGCCACCATATTGCCGTCGCTGTCGCACACCGAGAAGTGGGTGGTCTGGTCGGATGAGGGGCGGGGCAAGGTCCCCGGCTTAACATCTTGCGAGGAGGCGGCCCGTTTCATGGAAATGGACGACCGACGGATCTCGAGGTAAGAATCATTCAGCAGTTCCGAAGCCGGCACGGGATAAAAGTCGGGATCGCCCAGGTGCTCGGAGCGATCGGCGTAGGCCAGCCGGCTGACTTCCGCGAAGAGGTGCAGATACTCCGGCGATTTCGGGGACAGTCGCGAGAAGTCATAGGGCTCAAGCATCCGGAGAATCTGGCCCAGCAGGATGCCGCCGGAGCTGGGTGGAGGCATCGAATAAACATCGAGCGAATCAAACCTGAAGCGGACGGGCTCTCGCCATACAGCCCGGTATCGCGAAAGGTCCTCCCTCGTTATAAGACCGCCCCGGCCAAGCATGCACTGCTCAATACTGTCGGCAATCTCTCCGGTATAGAAAGCACCGGGGCCCTCGGCCGCGATCAGATAAAGCGTCCGGGCCAGGTCTTTTTGCGAAAGGCGCTGCCCGGAGCGCGGGCTGCGTCCCTCCGGGCAAAACAGTTCTGCGGTTTCTTCAAAGACCTGCAGGTCACCGCTGTAAGCCTCCAGCGACCGGGCCAGGTAGTCATCGACGACAAAGCCGCTGTCGGCCAGAGCGGCGGCTATACCGACCAATTTCTCCCAGGGCACAGAACCGTACTGTCGCCACAGTTCGTGCAGGCCGGCGACCGTGCCCGGCACACCGGCCGCCTTCGCACCCACCAGGGAGGAATTCTCGATAACCTCGCCCTGCTCGTCGAGATACATGCGCTCGGAGGCGGCCAGCGGCGCCGTTTCCCGAAAGTCCAGGGCCCGCACCTGCCCGGAGGTGCCGTGCCTAACCACCGCAAAGCCACCCCCGCCGATGTTGCCCGCCTCCGGATGCACGACGGCCAGCGTGAAACCCACCGCTACCGCCACATCGAAAGCGTTGCCGCCGTCGGCAAAGACTTTTTCTCCAACCCGGGTCGCTATCGGCGCCGCCGTGGCCAGGGCTCCCCTTTCGTAGTAGCGGGCAACCTCAAGGCCGCGGCAACCCAGAAGGGCAAACAGGGCAGTGAAAATCAAGCCTGCCCGTCTCACAGATGCGCCCCTGGGGAATTGACAATCGGTGGGAGGGTCGGACATATGCCGCTTTAACGTTTGTCCACGACGAAAATCAGTCCGTCGGGAAATTTTATCCGGAGAGGAATGCCGTCGCGAAGCTCCTTGGCCGTAATCCGCAGCGGCTTTTCGTCTTCACCCGCGAAGATATTTATCAGTCGGAACTTGGCCGCCTTGAACCCGACCGCCCGGAGATCGGCCTTGACGATAACCTCTTTCTCGTCGGCCTCGAAGCAGTCTGAGAGTTCGCCCGGGGGAGGCGCCACGGCAGCCAAAAGGCCCCGCTTGTCCCCGACCATAAAGGCGAGATCGACCGATGGGTCGCTGCAGTAAAGATAAGAGGAAATCTTCTGGCTCTCGAGGACGCTCTCGAGGAAACTCAATTTCTGGTGATTGCCGCCGGAGGCGATATCGAAAGTGAACAGAAAGAGATTACCCTTCAGGCGTGAAGAGCAGACGCCCACCACCTTGCTGTCAACCTTGACCAGCTTCTTGACCTTGGAATCGTCAGTGGTTCGGATGGAGGCATACATGTAGCCGGGGAAGGAGCCGTTCTTGTGGGTTATCGTGCCTATACGGTAGTCGCTCGTGGTCCGGATGCGAAAGTGATTGGCCAGAATCTGGCACGGCTTGAAATTCTCGTCCATCTTCGGCATCAGCCCGCACAGGAACACCGTCACGCCCGACTTGACCAGTTCGATAATGGTTTCCTGATCCCGCTCCGACATGATCTCGGCGGACGCCACGAACAACAGCTTGTACTTCTTCAACGATTCAGCGTTCAGGCTTTCGTGAATACCGAAAGGGAGCTTAAGGCGCATGAGATCGCGCAGGAACCCCACGGCCGACTCGTAAAGCAGTTTGGGAATATAAGTGAAGGTTTTGGAGCTTGATGTCTGGGCCAGCCACGAGTACAGCCTGTTGCCGACGACGGCAACGGACGGCTCGCTGCTCATCTCCTCCAGCCCGATCTGCGAAACGGCCGTGTTGAACTGCCTGGCGACCCGGTAACCGTCGGAAATCGTGCCGTCATTGTGCAGCGGCGCTCCGTACCAGCGATCGCGGTCCACAAACATGTAGTGATTCAGTCCCTTGAACCCGGCCGCGACCGCGGCCGCAAAGTAGAAGCGGCGCTGGTTGTTCTTTATCGGCGCGATTTGCTCCTCGCGCTCCGGTTCGCCGGCCGCCATACCCGAGGTGAAGGAAGTGGCAAAGGCAAAACCATACTCCGATTTCAAGAAACGGGCCTTGACCACCAGATCGAAATAGCTGCCTTCAGGAAAAACATTGCTGCCGAGAAAAGGCGAGCGATCCGACGGCACCAAGTTGAAGGCCGGCTGCAGGTCGCCTTTACGGAAGTAGAGCGAGCGGAATATCAGGGGCTCGACAGTGTACGACTTGAAAATCTCCTCGAGCTGCTCCAGATATTGGTTGAGCATCATCTCGCGAAAACGGAACCAGTCCAGCACCTTGGGATACTGCTTCTGATCCAGGTTGGTGAACTGTTTCGGCGGGTCAACGTCGGCAAAACCGGCGTTCCTCTCCCGGTAACAGGCATTGAGCTTCTTCACTTCCCCGTACAGCCCCTCCAGGAAAGGCGGATAAAAAGCCGAGAGGATCTGCGGATTGTAGTCGGCGCTGTCGGGCTCCAGAAGTCTTCCGAATGAAGTCTCGTAGTCGAGTTCCACCATGAAGATCGGTCCGCGCGGATGAACGTAATTCTTGGTCGTTTCGATGAATACCTTGAAGAAATTGCGCAGGTGGTACTGGAAGTTCTTGTGCAAATAGCTGGGCAGATAGCCCCCGTCAACGCCGTAATCGTCCGGCAACCGGCGCTCTTTGCCCTCGGCATCGCGGGCGAACAGCTTGATGTCGTTGAAAAGATACTTGGGCAGACCACCGTACTCCAGTTGACCGGCCACCCACGGGCCCGGCCGGAGGATCACCTTGAAACCGAACTCCCTGGCCAGTTCAAGGAATACAACCAGGTCGTTGCGGGGGTCATCATAGCCGTTAAAGTCGAAATGCTTCTCTTCGTCCTGATGGACATTCCACGGCACCGCCGAAGAGATAATCCTGAACCCGGCCCTTTTTATGCGCTCAAAGCAGATAGACCAGTAGCGCTTTTCAATTCGAAAGTAATGCAGCTCCGCTGAAAACGGGTGGTAAGTCTCCCTACCAATCGAAAATTTGTTCCCTATTACGCCTAACATAACACCTTATATGTCAATAGCTTATAATTACAGATGAGGGTGGCCTAAATATTAAGAATACAAACTATGCCCCACAAAGTCAATAATAAAGCTCTAATTTGCTGTTAAATAATCACTTACCGGGCCAGACCGGTCCGAGCACCCACGAAAAGGTCTTTTAAAAGCATATAAAGTACTTCAGTCTATGGTTAGGCCGGCATACCCGGGCGGTGCCGACCCAAAAGAAAACGCCCCTGCTCTGGCAGAGGCGTTTTTCAAACTTTGACAGCCGGTCTCACTTCACCAGCAAAGCTTTCCTGGTCTGGGTAAATGTCGCCGTCTGCATTTTGTAGAAGTAGACGCCCGACGACAGGCTTTCACCGTTGTCGCCGCGGCCGTCCCAGGTCAGCACATAGGAACCCGCCGCACGCTCCTCGTCAAGCAGCAACCTGACGCGTCGTCCCAGCAGATTGTACACGGCAAGGTTGACGTGAGATTTGCTGGGCACGTCGAAGTGGATCTCCGTGGTCGGGTTGAACGGGTTCGGGGAATTCTGGCTGAGCGCGAACTGACGAGGCAGGCCGCTTCCCGGCTCGTTGACGTCGGTCGGGTTGACCAGAGTAAAAGTGTACGGTCCGCCCCACGCGAAACTTCCGCCCGAACCGGCCAGAATCCAGTAGCCGTGCGGAGGATAGAAGCAGGAGTCCAGACAAATCGTCTTGCCGTCGTGCTCGCTGCTTATCGGGCCGATGGTAATCTTGAACGACTCGGCATCGAAAGAGGCCGGCAGGCCGTTGTGTATAGCCAGCGCTCCGAAAGCGACGGTGTCGGCGGCGCTGCCGCTAACGCCGAAGTGGTTGATGAAGAAACCACCGATATCATCAAACATCGTCCCCCACGGCGTACCGACGTCGAGAGTGTCGGCCACGGTGGAGCCCCACTGGGCGCCGTCGGTGGAACGCACGCAGACACCCGCCGTGAGGCCGCCCGAAACCTGACTGGTGCCGGTAAGTCTCAGGTAAAATATGATGGGTGTCGAGCCGTCGGCAATCAGCGCGGAATCATCGGGTGCCCCGTAGATTCCATCAACTCTTTCGAGAGTTATCCCCTGCCCGAAGGCGAAAACAAACGGTGTCGTAACCAGTATAACAAGGGTAATTAGTAATCGGGTTCTCATAAAGAAAGGTGCCTCCTGAATAAATCTCAAAGTCAGCTTTGATCGGTATCTATCAAGACAGACTGTTTCGGAAAGCAATTTGTTGAATCCCAGCGAGTGCGGGTTAGCCTTTACCAATCAACAACTTGGCTCTCCCCGGCAATCCGTA
>CP070777.1:1029811-1061046 GCA_020346225.1 Candidatus Zixiibacteriota bacterium
ATGGTTCTGGTGTTGACCCATGGCATTTATAATATGATAGCGATAACCCTGATCTACCTGGGAAAGGCGAGAATGATCACCGACTGGGTGCATCAGTTCATTAAATAAGAAAGCCGGCAACACCTCCTCTTCAGGCGTGAGTGGTGCGGTCGGGCGGTCAGAATGGAGTTGGGATGTGGAGCTCTGCTGCGCGATGATCATCCTGGGCTACGAAGGTTGAGGTCCGTTCGAAGATGGATTCAACTTATGGGGCCGCTCCTAACAGACAACCAGTTGCGAAACTCGTCCGTTAAGGGCCGCTTTTTTATTGCAGCACGTCTTTCTGAAGCGTGGAAGGATTTGCCGGTTTGACAGGATCCCACCGCGAGTTGTGAGGCACCCGTGTCTCCCTCATAACTACAGGTTATGGCTACAAGGTGAAGTAATATTACAGAGAGTGCAACTTTCCAATATTGACCAACGTAGGAAATGCCAGACCGGACCTTTCAGCAGCACATAAACAAAGGGAAAGGAAATACCGATGACATCTCTGTTTAACTCCTTCTCACGGATTCGATTTCGGAGTGTCATGGGAAGTTTCTCAGTGGTATGCATATCGCTCCTGCTGTCAATACTGTTATCTGTAAGAGTACCTGCCCAGGACCATTCCACGGAAACAAAGATCGGCGAATTGGTGGAGAGATCTGCCGAGCTGGATATGTTCTCCGGTACTGTTCTGGTAGCAAAGGATGGGCACACAATCTTTGAAGGGGCATACGGTGAGGCTAACAAGGACTTTGGTATACCGAACAGCCTGAATACGAAGTTCAATATAGGCTCTATTGGGAAGTCGTTCACGGCAGTCGCCATAATGCAGCTCGTTGAAAGCGGCAGGCTGAAACTCTCCGACCCACTGAGCAAGTATCTGCCTGCCGCCCCTTTCACGGAAAAAGACAGAATCACCATTCATCATCTTCTTACCCATACCTCAGGGCTGGGTGACTACCTTGAACACGAGGACTATTTGGGCACGTTGCCCGGGGTCAGTAAGATTACCGACGTACTTCCACTCGTCTATGACCAGGCGGCACAGTTTGCACCGGGCGAGCAATTTGCCTACTCCAATTCCGGGTACCTCCTGCTGGGTGTGATCATAGAAGAGGTGAGTGGACTACCATACCCCGAGTATCTGCAACAGAACATTTTCGAACCGTCGGGTATGACCGAGAGCGGCCTGTTTTACGAAAGCGAGGTGCTTCCCGGCAGGTCGATCGGTTACACCAAGACCTGGGATGGTTCCTATGTCTCGAACGTGGTGTCGGTGCCGGCTCCCTGCCCGGCCGGGGGACTTCGTACAACTGTCAACGACTTACTGAAATTCGACCAGGCTCTGTTGGGCTCGACGCTGCTGTCAGAGAGTTCCAGGGCAACGATGTATAGGGCCACAGAACTCAGACCGACCTACGCTTGCGGATGGGAAATTAAAGAATATCACGGCCACAAGTTTGTGGGACATAGCGGCGGGGCCAATGGTATCGAGGCATATTTTTACAGGTTCATTAATGATGGCTATACCATCGTAACACTCTCCAACTATGACGGCGGCAACGGCCAGGTGTGCTCGGACATCGAAGCAATCATATTCGGTCAGGACTACTCACTCCCCACAATAACCGATGCCGATTTCACGCTGGGTTACTTTTTGCACGCGAAGGGCAAATACAGGGAGGCGGTAAAGGTGCTTGACAGGAATTTGAGTAGAGCGGAACCTCACCTTTTGTCCTTATTCTTTTCTGCTGATTCGCGTATGCGTGGAGAGTTTGAATTGGAGAAAGCTCTGGAGCAGCTGGATCTGTATATCGAGCTGGCACCGGAGAACAGTTTTCCCCCCATCACTATGATCTGGTCACGGAAAGGTCGTATTCTCACTGATCTGGGTAGAGCGGAGGAGGCAATGGAAAGCTATGAAGCGCTTTTGAGAATCGATCCCGAGAACTCCAATGCCAGGGAGAAGTTAAAAGAACTAACAGGCATAGAGCATTAGCGAATGGCAAACACGGCGATTGTGGCCCCCGTGTACCGATGAGCAGGCTACTTTTGCCGCGAACCTGAATTCCTTAGAAGTTCGGGGAGAGCGATAGCGGGGCTGCGGGGTCCTTGCCTCATAGTAGGACAGTAGGATGATTCAAACCGGGTCGCTTCTGGTACGGAACCACCCGTGAAACTTGTCTACTAATGCCCGCCTTCATCATCAGGCCAGAAAGACCGCCAGATTATCCCTGAAACCACAAATGGATTAATACGTAGATGATGCATTATGAAAAACTCTGAATCTAATATTGCAGTGATAGTGATTGTAACTGCCACTATCATCCTTTGCAGCAGCAATGCTGGTGTTGCTCAGGAATCAGCAGGTCATCCGGAGACCACGATCACATTTGTAACATCCGCTTTGGAGCGGATTTTATACAATCCGGAATTGGTGCTTGAGGAGGAAGAAACCTTTTGGGTCGATGAAAAAGTACAGGTGCTGGCCCAGAGCTGGATTGATGAGGTGGGGGTCAGGAACGCCCGGAATAAGTGGCGTAAGAAGGTCAGGAAACTGGCTGAATTACCGCACGAGGAGCGGGAAGGTCATCAATACCGCCAGATGACTGATTATATCAAGACACACGAGAGAAAATTTCTGGACAGCGCCGTTCCTCATCTGCTCTCATACGTGCCCGAGACAGGCAAGAGCCTGAGTCGGCCGATATACTTCACAGCCTTTATTCCGCCCCGGGCATTTGCCAATTCGGAGGGTATAGTTATCGATGTTGCATCTCGTTACTGGCGCGGCAATCCCGATAACATCCTCAATTGCCTGGTGCATGAGTTCTTTCATGTTTGTTATTCGTGGTTTCGAGCCGACAGAACCGAGCAACCCGTTGGTCACGAGTTCCTGTACAAAATGATGGAATATCTCCAAAACGAGGGTCTCGCAACATATGTAGGGCATAATGCGCTCCCGATATTTCCCGCCCCCGACGAAAAGGACTATCAGCTACTCGAATCGCCAGCAGAGGTGACGCGGCTTTTGAAAGAGCTCAATGTGCTATTTGACGCAGTGGGAACGGTGTCTTCCGAAGAACTTCGCAAAGCGAATTGGGACACCGGCATCGAAGGCAGGGCGTACTACATTGTCGGAGCCCATATGGCTGGAGTAATCGAGGATAGCCTGGGGAGAGAAGCACTCCATCAGACACTCAAGCAAGGGCCCCGATCGTTTATTGAAAGCTACAATACCTTGGTGCAGGAGGATATGACCATCCGCTATCCCGATGAAGGGACTATTCACGAGCGAGAAGAGGCCATGCATCCCTCGGGCGGGGTGGGATCCCGCCAGAGTAGCACCCTCCCCCGTTTTCCCCACAGAATCAACGGTGAATGGACGTTCGCGTCGATTACTATGAGCCCGGTACACATGAACTACCGGGAATAAAACACACAAAGTGTGGCAAACGAACCCGGATCGGGGTAAACCCGATGCTACACATGCTTGCACCTCGATAAAACGGCATGACATAGTCGCAACCGGCACATAAAAAAGCCGCCGGGAAGAGCAGAACCCGGCGGCCAACGCAGTATCGCTATCCTATAGCAGTAAGGGGGTTTTGGATGGACCCTCAACTCGATGAAAATAGTCCCAGCACCGAACTGGATGTCAGCCCGAAATGACTGAACAACGCCAGCCCGGCCTTGAATTTTATTTGCTCGACCAGGAAATTCGTAAACTCCGTGACAAAATCGGTGTCGCGCAGGCTCGACTCCGCCGCCACGAGATTCTGACTGGTTATCCGAAGCGAGGCCAGCTCCGATTCGAGTTCATAACGCTGGGTCGAACCGATATCGACCTGCAAAGCATCAACCTCGGCTATGGCCTCGTCAATCGTCGCTATCGACGCTTCGGCCGCCTCGGCCGAGGACAAGTCTATCCCCTCCAGCGCGGCCAGCGTTCCCAGCGAACCCTCGCCCCCGTCGAAAAGTACCGCGCCGTTGTATTCGCTTTCGGCAATAACGTCGTTGTAACGCTCGACAATCGCGTCCGCCGCCGTCTGGTACGCCTCTTGCGCTTCTTCGTTGTTGAAACCTTCGTTCGCCGCGCCGATCGCCAGCGTGCGAAGTTCCGTCAGTTGCGAGCGCAGGTCCATCAGGTTTGACGACGCTGTTTCATACTTATATATGAGGGCCGAAGTGTTTTCGATCTCCTGGTTGAGCGACGCAATCTGCGTCCGCAACTGCTCCGAGATGACAAGATCGGCCGGCCCGTCGGCGGCGCTGTTGATCCGGTAGCCGGAGGATAGCTTCTCCAGCGACGAACACATGTTCAGAAAGGACAGACTGATATTATTGGCCAGCACGGAACTGGCCCAATCGTTTGATAGGCTCAGTGTCAAAATATGCTCTCCTTACTCCAGGATGCAATTCTGCAGCAGTCTACGGAGCATAGTATATGCCTGCCGATAGACAATATTAAGATGTTGTCCCGCAACGGAATAAGGGAGCGACCTGACCGAAAATCCTCAGCGGCCAAGAAAATGTGTTGGGGTCACCCTATTAATGATAGGCCGTCTGTTAACCGCCGACCTTGCGTCCGACCGGTCCAATATAGATCACAAACCGCTCCACGCCGTCCAGGCTCAACAGCCGGTTGACATCATTGTCGTCATAGGCTCCCACGGCGCATGTGCCGCAACCGATCGACTCGGCGCACAAATAAAGATTCTGGCAGACATGACCGGCGTCCAGCAGCATATAACGGTAGCCGCGTTCACGGTAACGCCAGGTCATGCGGTAAGCATCGGCCACCCAGAAAAACGTCACCGCCGCCTGCTTGATCATCATCTGCTCGAGACACGCCTTAGCCAGTTTGTCCGCGAGCTTGTTGCCGCCGTCGACTTCAACCAGTTTGTGTTGAGTGGCGATGAAACGGTACAGGCCCGGCGCGAGCCCGTCCACCCGGTTGACCAGCAGTAACGTTTCGAAGGCATGACGCGCCCCGGCCGAGGGCACCGTGCGCTGGGTGATGCGCCCGCCCTTGGTGTAGGCCGGCACGATTTGCTGCACGCCCTGCGTGCACCACAGCAGGTACGACAGTTCTTCAACAGTAATCGGCTGCGGTGCGTACTTGCGCACACTGCGCCGCTGTTCGATGGCTTTCCGCAACGGGAAGTCGGGCATGTTCAGGCCCGATGGTGCGGGAAGGTCGATTATTTTCTTGCCCGGATCGGGCTCCCACTCGAGCGGCGGTTGCGGTTTTCCCAACTCCTGGTCGCGTTCGCCCATATTCTCGAATTTGCTTTTTTCAAAAAACTCACTGCCGGCTGAGTGTTTCATCCCGCCTCCTTTCTGCAGCCCGGCTGCGACGGATAAGTGTTGTTTCCTGCCGACAATATAGGCCACCCTTCTCACTTTGGCAATCGACCCGCGGCCAAGCCTTTCGCCCTGAAAAAGTGCAATAAAATACCGCCGGTAGGGTAGGTTGACCGGCGGTACGTGGAGGAACCAATCTATAGAGCGGTTTAAGGCCCTATGTTAGGTCATTTGTCAGAACTGCAGCATTTCGTGCGTCTTTATCCGTTGTCATCCAGCCTGCGAATATAGGCCGGTATGGTTCTGTCGTCCTCGGTGAACATCGGCACCCGGTTGCGCACGTTGTGTCCGTTGCCGTTGTCATCCTCGGTTTCGAAAACGTGCTCCGGCTCGGTCCGGGAAGCGCTGACCACGGCCTCCTCGGGTTCGATGATTCTGGTTTCGCGCCTCGTTACCGTTGCCGTCTGCTCCGGAAACAGGGACATCGGCTTGCCCGGCAGCGAGTGGTCGACTTCTTTTTCGACCTTCCTCACCAGCTGTTGATCCTGGCCGAACCCGGTGGCGATCACCGTCACCCGCATCTCGTCTTTCATCTCCGGATCGATAACGGCTCCGAAGATGATATTGGCGTTGTCGCCGGCGGCCTCGTAAATGAGCGAGGTTGCCGTGTTGACGTCGTACAGCGACATGTTCTCACCGCCGGTGACATTGATCAGCACACCCCTGGCCCCGCCTATCGAGACATCTTCCAGAAGCGGCGACGAAATGGCGCCGCGGGCGGCATCCACCGCCTTCTCTTCACCTTTACCGTAACCGGTCCCCATGAGGGCATCGCCGCGCTCCAGCATCACCGTGCGAACATCGGCAAAGTCGCAGTTGATCAGGCCCGGCACGGTAATGAGATCGGAAATACCCTTGGTGGCCTGGTAAAGGACTTCGTCGGCCGTGGCGAAAGCCTCAGTCAGAGTCGTTTTGCGGTCGACGATTTCCAGAAGCCGTTCGTTCGGTATGGTGATCAGTGTGTCCACTTTGGCTTTCAGGTCACCCAGTCCCTCGTCGGCGCGCTCGATCCTTTTGCGTCCCTCGAAACCGAACGGCCTGGTGACGATGGCCACTGTCAGAGCGCCCGCCTCTCTGGCCACCTCGGCGACTGCCGGCGATGCGCCGGTGCCGGTGCCGCCGCCCATTCCCGCCGTGATGAACACCAGGTTGGGTTTGCCTACGGCTTCGGCTACCTCTGCCTTGTTCTCTTCGACGGCGCGGCGCCCGATATCCGGGTTGGCCCCGGCCCCGAGGCCGTCGGTGATGGCGCCGCCTATCTGAACTTTCTTTTCGGCCTTGTTCTGATCGAGCACCTGGGCGTCGGTGTTGATGGCAATGAACTCGACACCCCTGAGCCTGGCCTCGATCATCCGGTTGACGGCGTTACCACCGCCGCCGCCTACCCCGACCACCTTGATATTCGCGTAGCCGATGAAATCCTCCGCGAATCCGAAGCTGTGTTTGTTTTCAGCCATTTTCAGTTCCTCCAATGAATCTCTTAAAATCTCCTTGTTATCCAGTTCTCAAAGCGCTTCAACAAGCTTCTTACCCTGCCGCGTTTACCGCCCGGCAAAGGTTCGTGCTGAAACCCGTAGCGAAGCAGTCCGTGAACGGTGGCATAACGAACACTGTCGAGCTCATCCGGAATATGCTCGATCCGTTCGATACGTCCCGTCCGCACCTGCATGTCGAAAATTTGCTCGGCCAGTTCCACCGCACCTGGAAGCAACGACCCTCCCCCGGCCAGAACAATCCCGGCCGCCAGCCTGTCGGTGATTCCAACCTTCTTGATTTCCCGCATCACCAGCGAAAATATTTCCTCCATCCGGGGCTCGATTATCGACGCCAGCACGTTCCGGGAAACCTCCCGGTCGGGGCGCCCGACCGCTCCCGCCACCGTGACCATCTCCTCCGGGTCCGCCATCGAGGCCACGGCGGCGCCGTGCGTGGTCTTGAGCCGCTCGGCCTGGTCCACCGACGTCCGCAGACCGATCGCGATATCGCTCGTGACATTCTTGGCCCCCAGAGAAATTACACCGGTGTAACGGATGGCACCGTCATAGAAAACCGACATGTTGGTGATGTCTCCGCCGACATCGACAACTATAACCCCCAACTCCAGCTCGCTGTCAGTGAGCAGGACCTGCGACAGCGCCAGCGATTCCAGAACCATGTGGTCCACCGAAAGATGGCACCGCTCCAGCGCCCGGTATATATTCTTGGCCGAGGTGACCGACGCCGTCACGATGTGCGCTTCCAGCTCCAGACGTACCCCCGACATTCCCACCGGGTCTTTAATGCCACCCTGATCATCAACGGAAAAATTCTGCGGTATGACGTGAATCGTTTCCCGGTCAACCGGTATGGCCACGGCCCGCGCCGCATCTATGGCCCGCCGAACATCGTGCGCGGTTATTTCCTGGTCGCTGCGGCTCACCGCGATCACGCCGTGGCTGTTGATAGAGCGAATGTGCTCGCCGGCGATACCCGCCGTGACGCGGTCGATCTCGGTGCCGGAAATCATCTGGGCGTCGTCCACCGCCCGCCTTATGGAACCCACCGTTTTCTCCATGTCCACCACAATGCCGCGTTTCAGTCCCTCGGCCGGCGCTTCGCCGTGTCCAATGACATATATGCGCTGTTCATCGTCCATCTCGCCCACCAGGCAAACAATCTTGGTGGTGCCTATGTCGAGGGCCGCTATGATGTTCTCCGTCGCCATCCTATGTTTTCCCGCGTGCGCAGATGACCATTTCATCAAAACGAAGGTCAACTGTCCTGACATTATCCATATCCGGCGAAAACCTGCTGACAAACTCCATGAACCGGCCCAGATCATCAAAAAGACGCTCGGCGCGGACCTTCAAGCGGTACGGCAGGCCCGCTATGGTCAGTCGCAGGTGATCCTCTTTGGCAAAATCGATTTCGTCCACCAGGCGGTGCAGGTCGATATTTTCCCGGCGGAGCAGCTTTAGTTGCTCCACCACCACCGTCACGCGGGCGTCCTCACACCGGCTATGCAGCCTGCCCGCTTTCAGCGAGGTTAGCACCGGATGCTCCCAGCTGAACTCGAGGTAGCGCAGCCCGATCACCCGCCCCTCGTGGCTGACTCCATAGAGGTCGCCGCTCGCCGAGTCCAGCAGGAAACAGGCGGGCTCGAAATCGTTGATGGTGATATCGATACCTCCCGCCAGGGAATAGTCCACATCGACCTTGAACACGCTCTTCCTTTCGAGCAGGGCCTGCGCCATACTGTCCACGGGCTGCCTTACCACCGAACGCTCGGCACTCAGACCGAACGCGTTCTGCCAGTCGTCCACCGGCCCGCGGTTATAGGTAACTTCCTTGAGAAGACAGGCATCGCTGTAATTCACAACGGTCAGCGATCCGACGCCGACGACTGTCAGTGCCGTGAGAATCCACATGACTTTCTTCGGCAGCGTCATTTCTCGCCTCGCTTCAGCGCCTCAAGTATCTTCTTCTTGATAAGGGTAATCGAACCGGCGCCCATGGTTATCACCATGTCCCCCGGCCGGGCCGCAGCGGCCGCTTTCTCGATGGCGTTCTCTTTGACGCCGACATACTCGAAACTACCCGTTCCCAGCCGCGCCGCCTCCTGGGCTATTACGGCCGACGTGATGCCTTCGATCGGTTTCTCCCGGGCGGGATAGATGTCAGTCAGAATACACAGGTCGGCCGCCGAAAGCGCCTGTCCGAACTCTTTCTTGAAGTCCCTCGTCCGGCTGTACAGATGCGGCTGGTATATCACTATCACGCGTCCCTTGTGCACGCTCCTGGCGGCGTCAATGGTGGCGCGAATTTCCGACGGGTGATGAGCATAATCGTCCACCAGCAACACACCGCCGGCCTCGCCGATCATCTCGAACCTCCGGCTGACACCGCTGAACGCCAGCAGACTCTGCGCGATTCTCTCGAACGGAACCTCCAGTTCCCGGCAGGTCGCCACCGCCGCCAGGGCGTTGGTTACATTGAACTCGCCGGGCACCCGCAGAACGACATCACCGAGCACATCACCCTTGTGATAAACCGTGAAGACGGTGCGGCCGGGCTCCATTTCGACGTTAAGCGCCCGGTAGTCGGCTTCCAGGCCGAAACCGAAGGTCGTATGCGGTCGCGTCACACGGCTCTTTATGCTCGCCAGGTTGGCATCGTCTGATGACAGAATGACCATCCCGTAAAACGGAACGCGATTCATGTATGTCACGAACGATTCGATCAAATCCTCCATGCCGTCGTAGCAATCGAGATGATCCGGTTCGAGATTGGTCACCACCGCCACCGTCGGAAACATCGACAAAAACGACTTGTCGTACTCGTCGGCTTCAGCCACCAGATACTGGCCGCTTCCGAGGGCGGCGCCGGTGCCGAGCTCGGCCACGACGCCGCCAACTATCAGGGTAGGGTGATAACCACCGTCTTGAAGGATTTTTCCTATCATCGAGGTCGTCGTTGTCTTGCCGTGCGTACCGGACACTCCGATCGAGTACTTCAGGCGCATCAACTCTCCGAGCATCTCGGCCCGTTTAATGACCGGTATGCCGCGCAGGCGGGCCTCCGCCACCTCGGGATTATCCTCGCCCACCGCCGACGAGATAACCACTACATCGACATCCTCGATGTTGGATGCTCGGTGCTCATCGTAAATCGGCAGGCCCAGTCTCTGCAGATACTCGGTCACCTCACTGGGAGTATTGTCCGAACCGCTTATCTTGTACCCCAGGTTGTGCAGTATCTCGGCGATCCCGGACATGCCGGCGCCGCCGATACCAACGAAGTAGAGTTTCTTTATTTTCCCGAACATTATACTTTCACTTTTGAAATCGATGACGGCCCGCTTACGTTGCTGGCTGGTTTTCACTCCTTTACCCCGACCCTCTTCATCGCCTTGAGCTCCGCCACGATATCTTCGGCTATTATATCCACGGCCGGTTTCTTGCCGGCGGCTTCTCGCTCAATGGCCTCCTTCATCTGCCCCAGGCGCGGTGAAACGAGAAGCTTCCTTGCCTCTTCAAGGATATCCACCTGCCCGATATTCTTCTCCTCAATCATCAGCGCCATACCGCGGGCCACGTAGTCTTCCGCATTTCTTCTCTGGTGGTCGCCTGCCGCATGCGGGTACGGTATCAAAAGCGACGGCAGGCCGCAGGCGGCTATCTCGGCCAGGGATAGCGCTCCGGCCCGGGCTATGACCATGTCGGCGGCGGCGTAGACGAGCTCCATTTCTTCGGCAAAGGGGAAAAGGGCGCAGTTCTCCACCCTCTTCGCTGCCTTTTCCACTACCTCCTTGTAATCCCTTTTCCCCGTTTGCCATAGGAGTTGGAACCCGTGGTCTATGCGTTTATTTTCGAGACTCGACAGTACTGCCTGATTGATCGCTCTGGCCCCCTGACTTCCGCCCAGCACGAGAATCGTGCGGACGTCCGGTCTCAGGCCGAATTTTTCCCGCGCCCGCGCCCGGTCACCGGCGGCGATATTGCTTCTTACCGGATTACCCGAAACCACAATCTCGGCATCCGTCTTCAGATATGAGCCGGCTCTCTCAAAGCCCAGGTAAATCTTCTTGGCCCGTCCCGCCAGCTGCCGTGTGGCCACTCCCGGATAGGAATTCTGCTCCTGCAAAAACGTTGTTATCTTTTTCCACGCCGCCACCTTGAGAACCGGCCAGCACACGTAACCACCGGTACCGACCACGATATCCGGCTTGAACCGGCCCAGCAGGTGATGCGCTCTGATCAGAGCGGCGAAGACGACGAACGGCACCAGCAGGTTCAGCAGCGTCAGGCCGCGGACTATCCCCCGCATGTGAATCGTGTGGAGCCGATAACCCAGCTTTTCCCGCATCCGATACTCCAGACCTCGCTTCGTCCCCACGAACAGAATCTCCACCGGCAGAGTGCCGGCCAGCAACTCACGCACCCTGTTAGCGACGGCAATAGCCGGGAACAGGTGGCCGCCCGTGCCGCCTCCGGCAAAAATCAATCTGGCCGATGCCTGAGCCGTCATCTACTCGTCACCCTTCGTGACAGGTTTAAAAGCACCGCCACCGCCGTGCTCGAGACCAGCAGCGATGATCCACCGTACGACAAAAACGGAAGCGGCAGACCGGTAACCGGAAGCAGCGCCGTGACCACGCCGAGGTTTATGGCGATAGCGATAAAAAGCGAGAGCACCATTCCCGAAGCCAGGAGGTATCCGAAGCGGTCCGGCTGGTGCGAGGCGATTTTCAGGCCGCGCCACAGGATGAAGAAGAGAGCCGCCAGTATCACCAGCAGCCCCAGCATGCCAACCTCCTCACCGATGGCGGCAAAGACGAAATCGGTGTGGGGGTACGGCAGGAAGAACAGCTTCTGACGCCCCTCGCCGAGCCCGGTACCCAGAATTCCGCCCGAGCCGAGGGTCAGCGCCGCCTGCTTGACCTGATAACTTCCCTGGAGCGGGTCCTGAACTGAGCTCAGGTAATCGAGAATCCGTTTCTTGTTGTATCCCAGCCCGAACACGATGAATGCCGCCGTGCCGGCCAGGGGAACGATTCCGGCCAGCAGATGTTTCATCCGCGCCCCGGCCAGAAAGAACATACCCAGCGCCGTCAGGAAAATGACTATGGTCGTCCCCAGGTCGGGTTCGAGCACCACCAGTAGCAGCCCCAGACCGATCATGGGAACGTAGGGCAGGAGCAGTTGTCTGAGTTCACCGATATTGCGCTTCTGGTTCGACAGCGAAAAGGCCAGGTACACGATCATCACGAACTTGAAAAGCTCCGACGGTTGCGCCGTGAGCGGTCCCACGACAAGCCAGCGATGGGCGCCGTTTCTGGCCGGCATGAGAAACACCAGCGCCAAAAGCAGCAGCACCGCCAGCAGCGCCGGGGCCGAATACACCGACCATTTCTTCAGGTCGATGCGGCAAACAAAGGCCATAACGGCCGCCGACAGCACCGCCCACATCAACTGACTCTTCAGGAAAAACAGGTGCGATCCGAAACGGCTTTCCGCCATCATGGAGGAAACCGAGTACACCATCACCAACCCCACCAGCACCAGCAGGACGTAACAGGCCAGCAGGCGTTCGTCGATGCGGCTATTTTTGCGGAAGCGCTTCATTGGAATTCTTACCGTTTTTCAGGTTGCTCACCGCCTCTTTGAAAACCCGACCGCGGTGTTCGAAATTTTCGAACATATCAAAACTCGCGCATCCCGGCGATAGTAATACCGTTTCGCCGGGGAAAGCCATTTCGAAGGCCGTCTTAACCGCTTCCTCCAGGCTCTCCGCGAACTGCACCGGGAACGCCTGCCCCAGCGCATTGAAGATCTTCTCCCTGGCCTCGCCTACCGTTACCACGCCCTTTATCTTGCCGCGGCCGTACTCGATGATCCGCTCAAACGCTCCTCCTTTGTCCCGGCCGCCGGCAATGAGATATACCGGCCCGTCCAACGAGCGCAGCGCGTAACATACCGAGTCGACATTGGTCGCCTTGGAATCGTTGACGAAATTCACGCCGGCTATGCGCCGCACGTTCTCCAGCCGGTGTTCGACACCGGGAAAATCCTGCAGCACACGCTTGATGACCTCCGGGGATACTTCGTACTGCACCGCCGCGCACGCCGCGGCGGCGGCGTTCTGCAGGTTATGCGGCCCCCGGATGAGTATTTCCGATGCCGCGATGATGGGGAATTCTTCGCCCCCCCTCCTGGCGAACAGCCGGTCGTCGCGGACAAAAGCCGCCGCCCGCGCCGACGCCGTGGTCGTGAAATAGTGAACCGTCGCCTGTGTCTTCATGTCCTCGACGCTGATTTCCGGGTCGTCCAGGTTGAGAATCAGCGTCTGGTCCGGGCTCTGGTTTTCCGTTATCCGGTACTTGGCTCGTTTGTAATCTTCGAAGGTCGCGTGACGGTCAAGATGGTCCGGTGTCAGGTTGAGAATCAGCGCCGTATCGGGGGCAAAGTCGGCTATCGTTTGCAGCTGAAAGTTCGATACCTCTACTACCGCCAGGCCGTCCTCCGGGACCTTCAAAACGATCTCACTCATGGGCAGACCGATATTCCCGCCCACGAAAGTGTCGAACCCGGCCGCCGTGAGGATTTCTCCCAGCAGCGCCGTCGTCGTAGTCTTGCCGTTGGAGCCGGTTACCGCCACGATTGAACCCCGGCACACCCACGAGGCGAATTCCACTTCCGAAAATATGGGTATCCCCTGCTGTGCTGCCCGGAACAGGATATCGATATCGAGCGGTACGCCCGGCGATACCACCACGTAGTCGCATCCCAGAATCCGCTCGGTGTGGCCGCCGGCTTCAAACGGGATACCCGCGGCCTTCAGACGCTCGATCCGGGTCGCCAGGAGTTTTTCGTCCTTGCTGTCGGAGACGAAGGGTCGGCCGCCCAGCTCGTCGGCGAGCAGGGCCGCCGCCATTCCCGACCGGGCCATCCCGATGATACCGATCCGTCGGTCCCTTATGCGTTCTTCCGCCGTCATCTCACCTTCAGTGTCGCCAGTGTTAACAGAGCGCAAAGCGCCCCCAGAATCCAGAATCTCACGACCACCTTTGACTCCGGCCAGCCGGCCAGTTCGAAGTGGTGGTGTATCGGAGCCATCCGGAAAATTCGTTTCTTATTGCGTAAGCGATATGAACCTATCTGCAAAATCACCGACAGCGCCTCCAGAACGAAGACCCCGCCGACTATGACCAGCAGCAGTTCTTTCTTGAGCAGTATGGCGATTGCCCCCAGCGCTCCCCCCAGCGCCAGCGAACCGGTATCGCCCATGAATACCTCGGCCGGATGAGTGTTGAACCACAGGAAACCGAGCGCCGCGCCGGCCGCCGCCCCGCAGTAAACAGCCAGTTCGCCGGTTCCCGGCAGATACTCAATCTGCAGATAAGCCGAGAAATCCAATCGCCCCGTGACATAGGCGAATACCGCGAACGCCAGAAAACATATCCCGCTCAGGCCTATAGCCAGGCCGTCGAGACCGTCGGTGAGGTTGACGGCGTTCGAGGACCCGGTTATGACCAGAATGATGAACGGGACATAGAGTATCCCCAGGTTGAGTATGTAATTCTTGAAAAACGGAATGTCGGTGGTGGCGTCATAATAACCGCCCGGCTCCAGGTAAAGCAGAAACAGACCGAATATCAGACCCAGAAGCACCTGCCCGATGAATTTTTTCTTACCGATCATGCCCCGGGGCTGATTCTTGACAACTTTGAGATAATCATCCATGTAACCGATCAGGCCGAGCCACACCGTCACCAGAACCACCATCAGGATGTTGAAGTTGGTCAGATCGGCCCAGAGCAGGGTCGGAATGACTATACCGCAGAGAATTATCAGACCGCCCATGGTCGGCGTGCCCGCTTTTTGCCTGTGGCTGGACGGTCCTTCTTCGCGAATCTTCTCGCTGATCTGAAACCGCTTCAGAAGCCTTATGAACATCGGCCCCAGAATGAGACAGATGATTATCGCCGTCACCGTCGCCCCGGCTGTCCGAAAAGTGATATACCGGAACAGATTCAGCCCGCCGATATACTTGGTAAGTGGATATAGCAGATGATACAGCATCAGATTTGCTCCTGCTTCTTATCAAAAACATCCATGATCGTTTCCAGGCCGATCCCGCGTGAGCCCTTTATGTACACCAGGTCGCCCCGGTTCAGCAGCTCTCTTATCTGCTCGGCTGCCTGCCCGCTGTTCTCAAAGTACCTGAACCTGGTCGCATCGGCCCCCGTCTCCAGGGCGCCCTCCCTGATGAAACGAGCCATGGCGCCCACCAGTACGGCCAGCTCGAAGTCGTATTCCGCGAGTTGCCGGCCGACTTGCCGGTGATACCGCTCCGCCTCTCTGCCCAGCTCCAGCATGTCCCCGAGGATGACTACCCGCCGACTGTCGCTCTCTGTTTCGAAGTAGGCCTGCAGCCCCGCCTTCATCGATTCCGGATTGGCGTTATAGCAATCAGCTACAAACGTGATCCCGCCGAGAACGACCCGCTGCCCGCGCATGGGCGCCGTGTCCAGGGCCAGCTGGAACGTGTCGATGCCGTCGAGGCTGTATCCCATCGTCCTCAGCAGCGCGTAGGCGGCCAGCAGATTGTAGACCTGATGCCGACCGACCAGCGGCAGGCGGAAGCGATGGCCCTCGATGCTCACCACCGACTCGCCGGTTTCCCCGCGGGTGATATGCTCCGCGGTAAAGTCGGCCCCGGCGTCCAGCGCGAACGTGATATAGTCGGTGCGCACTTTCTTCAGTTCCGCCATGAGCACCGGGTCATCGGCATTGACGATGACCGGGACCTGCGGCGCGGCGCGTTTGACCAGTTCGAGTTTGGCCTGCGCCACCGCCTGGACCGATTCGAGAAATTCCAGATGCGACGGTCCGACATTGGTGAGCATTATCACTTCGGGGCGGACAAGGTCGGCCAGGCGGGGCATCTCGTTGCGGGTGGAGATTCCCAGCTCCAGAATGGCCTCCCGCGTGTCCTGCGGTATGGCAAAGATGGCCAGCGGCACGCCGTACAGGTTGTTGAGGTTGCCGGCGGAGCAGTAAGTTTTCTTTTCCACCGCCCGCAAAAGTCGCGCGGCCAGCTCCTTGGTCGTGGTCTTGCCGTTGGAGCCGGTAATACCGACAAACCGGGCGGCCAGAGAGTCGCGGTAGCTCCGCGCCAGCCGCAGCATCGCCTCATGGCTGTTCACCACCGCCACCACCGCCGCGTCATCGGCAAAACCCTCGGTACGGCGACGCGAGGTTTCCAATACGACCCCGGCTGCTCCGTTACCTATGGCTTGTTCGATGAAGTCATGACCATCCTTGTTCTCTCCGCGAATGGCCATGAACAGCTGCCCCGATTGCACCTGCCGGCTGTCAATCGACACGCCCGTGAAGCTATGCTCGGCTCTTTCTTCGGTGAGAAGCTTCCCGCCCGTTACGGCCGCCAGCTCTGTAAAACGCAAACTGATCAATGCTCCTGTCGGGTTTCCTCTCCGGTGTATCCCAGCTCGGCCAGCACCTTTCTGGCTCGATCGGTATCGCTAAAGGGGTGTTTGACACCCTTAATCTCCTGGTAATTTTCATCTCCCTTGCCGGCCAGCAGCACCACGTCATCAGGGCCGGCCTTTTGAAGAATCGTCTGGATCGCCTCGGCGCGGTCCGGGCAAATCTCGTAGTTATTCCCCTTCAGGCCGGGCTTAATGTCATCGATAATAGCCAGGGCGTCCTCGCTGCGGGGATTGTCCGAGGTTACCACGGCGTGGTCGGCATATGTAGTGGCCACCTCCCCCATCATCGGCCGCTTGCCCCTGTCGCGGTTGCCGCCGCAGCCGAAGAGAAGCAAAAGCCGCCCGGTGGCGATTTCCCGTGCCGACTGGCATAACCGCGCGATAGCATCGGGAGTGTGGGCATAATCAACATAGATGGCAAACGGCTGACCGGCGTCAACATGGTTAAAGCGGCCCGGCACCGGCTGCGCTGTCTCGAGACCGTGGGTGATAGTCTTAAGATCGGCGCCTGCGGCCAGACTGCCCGCCGCTGCCGCCACGGCGTTGATCAGGTTGAAGCGTCCCGGCAGCTTGATACTCAGGGTCTGTTGACCGACCGGCGTTACCAGAACGAATTCGGTGCGGCCGGGCCTGATGTCATATTTGGCGCAGTGGACATCGGCCGTCCGGTCCTCCAGCGAGTAGCTTACATAAGAACAATCCGGGCGACCCATCAGCGACTCAAACTCCGGCACATCCCGGTTTATCACGGCGTGGCATGACTCGCTGTCGAGCCGATCCAGCAGACTTGCTTTGGCCGTCAGGTACGACTCCATGGTCTCGTGAAAGTCCAGGTGGTCTCGCGTGAGATTGGTATAGACGGCGACGCGAAATCTGATCCGGTCCACGCGCTTGAGAACCAGAGCGTGCGAGGAAACCTCCACCACCGCATCGGCGCACCCGTTCTTCGCCATTAGAGACAGAAGGCGCTGAACGTCCAGCGACTCGGGCGTGGTCCTCTCGGCCCGCATGGTATCCTTGCCGGTATCGTACACCTGCGATGTTATCATGCCGACCGGCGCCCGACGCGTGCTCAGGATTCGCTTCATCAGGTAACAGACCGTGGTCTTGCCGTTGGTCCCCGTGACGGCGCAGAGGCACAGCTTGCGAGCCGGATGACCGTAAAACTTGGCCGCCACGGCAGCCATGGCCGCCCTCACATCGGGGACCGCTATGTGATTGTCGATACCGTCAAAGCTGTCGCGTTCGCCCATGACCGCCACCGCCCCGTTGTGCTTCGCCTGGTCGACAAAGTCATAGCCGTCGCGGTCAAAACCCTTCACCGCGATGAATAGCGAACCCTTCTTCACCAGGCGCGAGTCGTATTCGACATTCTCTATCGCCACGGTTGGATCACCCTGGATAACGGCGCTATCGACCTCTTCGGTTAGCTCGCGGAGCTTGATGACAACCTCCTAAATGGGACGGCACTTGAGCCGGCACACGGTTCCGTCCCGGACTATTGCGCCCGGTCTTATGGACTGACTGACCACGCGACCGCGACCCTGCACCACATATTTTACACCCGACTCCCGGAGGACGGCCGACACCTCCCTTATCGAGAGCCCTTTCAAATTGAACATCCTGTTCTCGGCGGCCTGCTCCCCGGAGAGCATCACCAGTATTTCGTCATCGTCGAAGGACAACCTGTCCGGCGGCGGAAACTGCCAGATCACGGTACCGTCGCCAGAGTTCGCCCGCACCTTGAGCCCGCGTTCGGCGGCCATAGCCTGCGCCTGCGCCAGTTCCCGGCCCACCAGGTTCGGCACCTCGGTCGTGTTCTGAAGCCGGTCGGAGGTTTCCGTGAGCATCCGATGCGGCGCCGTGAACAGGTCCGGATACAACAAGCTGTATCTCTCGGCAACGCGGCGAAAACTCACCCCGGCG
Source organism: Candidatus Zixiibacteriota bacterium (assembly GCA_020346225.1). Lineage (GTDB taxonomy): Bacteria > Zixibacteria > MSB-5A5 > GN15 > FEB-12. Next base: position 1,048,119 of record CP070777.1, read on the forward strand.
GTGTAACCGCCGTAGTGAATCGGCTGCGGGTCTTCATAAACAATCACCCCGGCCAGAAGCGGCCGCTCGCACGGAAAGAAACCGGCAAAACTGGCCATGTAGTGATTCCAGTAGTATCCTTTGGTGACCGGGTTGGGTATCTGGGCCGTGCCGGTCTTGCCCGCGATGGATACCACCGTGGAGTTGGCCGCGTCGGCCGTGCCGCTTTCCACGACACCCCGCAGAATGGAGGCCAGGGTGTCAGCCGTGGCTCGAGTCAAGACCTGCCCCAACATCTCCGGACGGCTCTCCGAAGCCAGACTTCCGCGTGCGTCCACCGTCCCCAGCACCAGCCCGGGACGATATAGCTTCCCGCCGTTGGCGATGGCCGCAAAGCCGCTGGCCAGCTGTATCGCCGTAACGGCCACGGAGTGGCCCATCGCCAGCGCCGATGTGTTGTAGTCGGACCAGCGTGACGGTTTTCTCAGCAGACCCCCGGTCTCGCCCGGCAGGCCGATATTCGTTTTCTGTCCCAGGCGGAATCGGGCCAGCGTCTCGAATAGCCTCTCGCCACCCTGCATCAGAGCGCACTTGGCGATGCCGATGTTGCTGGAGAGTTCCATCACTTCCCTGAAACGCAGCCAGCCGTGTTCCTTGTCGTCGTGAAGTACCCTGCGTCCGACCCTCCATTTCCCCTCTTCGCAATAGATGCTGTCGCTGAAGTCGATCACGCTGTCCTCGATCACGCCCACGGCCGTGAACGCTTTCAGCACCGAGCCGGGTTCGAACATATCCGAGACGGCACGTAGTTTGACCGGACGGTGGGCGTCCTTTTCCCGGGGATCGTAATGAGCCGCGGCCAGAACCTGGCCGGTATGGCAGTCCAGGAACACCGCCTGAGCCGACTTGGCCCCGAACTCGTCCAGCCCCTGACGCAATTCTTCCTCCACGATCTCCTGAAGGTTCCAGTCAACCGTCAGCACCATTGACTGACCCGGTTCAGGCTTCACCAGCGCTTTCTCGGTCACGCGATAAGTGTTGCGGAGTCCATCGCGCCGAATGTCGGCCCAGCCTTTGCGGCCGGCCAGCAGCGAGTCATAGGACAGCTCCACACCCGCCCGCCCGGCATTGTCGATATCGGTGAATCCCAGAATCTGCTTGCCGATCAATCCGAACGGGTATTCCCTCTGTGTTTCCTCGCGAAGGAAGAGTCCGCCGGGAGCCTCCGATGCGATGCGACGGGCCAGGTCATCATCGAGATGCCTTTTTATCCACCGAAATCGCCTGCTCTCAAGACCGTATTTCCGCGCCGCCGAGGCCGGCTTCAGCGAGAAGCATTTCTCCAGATATCGCGCCACTTCACGGAGCTCGGTATCATCCCGGGGATAGCTGTAAAGGGAAAACCGGCTGACGTTGTTGGCGACAACCTTGCCGTTGCGGTCATAGACGATCCCGCGTGAGGCCGGGATGGCCACCGTTCCCGACGACTGACGTCGGACAATCTCGCTGTACTGCGGTGACAGAAAGATTTGAAGATGGACCAGGCGGGCAACGGTCACGGCGAAGAAAAAGCATACCAGAACAAAAAGTAATCCGAGTCGGAGCTTCTCCTGCCGCGAACGTTTCATCGGTCGTCCCCGTCTGACGCGAGAGAGTCGAGTTCGAGGTTCTCAACACCGCCGGCCCTGGCGCTGTTGATGGATACCGTCGGGACATATTCCGCCACCCGGTTAATCGCGTACAACATCAACTGCAGATCGTCGAGTTGCCCGTGGTCGGCGTCCCTGGGTACCAGTGTAAACAGACGATCGGCGCTAACCCGCCTTAGTCCAAGTGAATCTATCGCAAATTGCTCGATCCGCGACGCCGTGGACAGCGTCGCTATCTCCGAGTAAACCTTCTTGCGGGCGTCCATGAGCTCGGCACTCTCCTTGTTCAGGCGCGAGACTTCCTTGACCAGTTCTACCACCTGCACCCGCTGCCAGACGTGAACGCAGGCCGCCACCAGGAACACGCAGAGAAGCAGTGTTACCGGAAAATACCGGTGCGAGCGTATCCGGTTGAGCCCCGATGAATTGATCTCAACCGTTTCCTTGAATTTCCTTATCGTCTCCTTCAACGAATTACAGCCTCTCAACCGCGCGCAGGCGGGCCGAGCGCGAGCGCGGATTGCGCTCCTTCTCTTCGCGACCGGCCGTAATTACCCTTCGCGTCAGTATTCGCACCACCGGCTGGCGACCGCACATGCATACGTCAAAGCTGTCCGGGCACACGCAGCCTTTGGCCTCCCGCTGGAAAAATCTCTTTACCAGACGGTCCTCCAGCGAGTGATAAGATATCACCGCCAGTCGCCCCCCGCTGGCCAGGAGCGCCACGGCCTGCGGCAGCACCCTGGCAAGATGCTCCAGCTCCTCATTGACGGCTATACGCAGGGCCTGAAAGACCCGGGCCAGCGCCTTGTTCTCATGGGGAGGCTTGACAACACTCAGAACGGCGTGCTTTAGCTGAGCGGTGGTGAGGATCATCCCTTTTCGTCTTTCCTTGACTATGGCCTTCGCCACTCCCGAAGCGTTGGCCTGCTCGCCGAAATCGCGAACGATCGCGGCCAATTGCGACTCGCTCAATCTGTTTACAAGATCTGCTGCCGTCGGTCCGCCGCTGCCAGCGTCAAAGCGCATGTCCAGCGGCCCGTCAAACCGAAATGAAAATCCACGCTCCGAATCATCGAGCTGAACCGACGATATGCCCAGATCCATGAGGATACCGTCAAATCGCTGATCTTCGAATTGCCTGACAACGTCGCCAATTCCGCTGTACGAGGCGTGGACGAGGGCTTTAAGCTGAGGACACTCTCGCAGGTTGGCCCCGGCCAGTTCGACCGCCGACGCATCCCTGTCAAGCCCGTACAATCGAGCATCCTCGCCCAGCCTATCACTTAAAGCTTTGAGGTGCCCGCCCGCTCCGACCGTCAGGTCTAAGTAAGCTCCGCTCGGACCAGTCGCAATCAGGCCGATTACCTGCTCCACCAGAACAGGCTCGTGGCTGTTACTGGTCCCCTTCGAAACCATCCGCCGTGAAAAGTCTTTCCGCTACCTCTTCGTAACTTCCGGCGTATTGATCGACGTAATACCGGTAGAGTTCCGGGTTCCAGATTTCCAGCCAGCGATTAACGCCGATAACAAGAAGGTCTTTCTGAAGGGAAGCTTCCTTGAGAAGATGCGCGGGGACCAATATCCGGCCGCTACGGTCGGGCGACACAACCGCGGCCGACGAATAAAAACGCCGACCAAAATAACGAAAGTCTCTTTTGGTAAAGTTTAAGGAAGATAGTCGATTTCGAATCTCAGACCACTCCGACTCAGGATACAGCGACAGGCATCCCTCCAACCCTTTAGTGAGAATAAGATTCCCCGATAAAAGTGGCTTCTTGTTGGTGCCCGTAACGCTGCGAAGTTTGGCAGGAAGGGCGAATCGCCCTTTGTCGTCCAACGTTGTCTGATACTGGCCGTAAAAACCGCCCACAACTTCCTCCACTCTGCACCACTTTTTCACCAAAAGTACCACAATCTATCACATTTTTCCCACCCAAGTCAAGTTGTTTTTTCCTCCTGAATTGAAAAAACAGGGCCCCTAAGTTACAAGCAATCAATGAATAATGAGCGGATAAAAAGTGTCGGACGGTAACTCGATGAACCTGATTCGCTCCGCCGAGAAATGTTTTCTCTTGACAATAATATTTGAGAATGCACCCACCGATATTCTATCGGCTTATCCCCACAGATTTCTTCACGGGCGGTTCCGGACGGAATCCGACAACACCGAGCGAAAAATCTAAGAGTTTGACAGCCAATGACATGTGGCAGGGGTTTGCCTTTTCCGACGGTGGCGGCATCCGGGACCCGCTCTTGCACATTTAGCATCGCAGTTCAAGGTGAAACGGAGACTGTGATATGAAACTCTTAAAGGTAGTACTGACCATTTCGGCGTTTCTTCTGGCCCCCGTGCTTGTCGCCGAAACCGTGCCGACGGTCGAGTTCAGCATTTCCGACCTGACCGGAAGTGCCGACAATACCGCCTTTTCCTATTCCGGTCTTCGCAGCATCCCGGTCGGCAGCTACTGTTCCCTCCCGGTCAAAACAGTCTGGGTCCAGATTCCGGACGGCGCTGAATCTCCTCAAATTTCCTGGCAGGTCCCGACCAGGAGAATCGTCGCTGTCGTCCCGCCCGAGATACTCACGGCTGACATACCCACCGCCGATGACATCCTGTCTTACGAAGCCGGCCTGGCCACTCTGGGGCATTCCCGGCTGGGTAAGGATGCCGTCATGACGGCCGGCCTTGAGTCCTCTGGCGGAAAGCAATGGCTGCGCCTGTACATCTTCCCTGTCACGTTTGATACCGACGGTAATTGCTACCTGAATGAAGCCATTGTCGTAGGCGGCGATTCACAGCCGCTAAGTCCCGACGCTGTTGTCGAAAGTCTTGAACCGCTGCCGGCAGTGACGTCCGGCGAAACCCTGGAGATTGCCAGTCCCGGTCCGGTAATAGAGTATGTTATTGTGACCAGTTCCGATATGGCCGAGGCGGCGTTGGCCCTGGCAGAATATCGATGCGCCACCGGTCTGCCGACTGAGGTGCGCATAATTGACGGCATTCTTGGCGCTTACCAGGGACGCGACGATGCCGAGAAACTGAGGGAGTACCTCAAGGAGTTTCATGCTTCGGGCGGCCGCTACGTGCTCCTTGCCGGCGATGAAACCCGGTTACCGGTGCGGTATGCGTACCCGTACAGTGTATCGTCGCCTCCCTCGGTGGCGTATCAGCAGATCTGTGACCTCTACTTCGCCGATCTGACGGGCAAATGGGACCTGGACAATGACAACACCTGGGGCGAAAAATACGCCGACCAGCCCGACATAATCCCGGAGCTTCGAGTCGGCCGGCTCCCCTTTTCCATGCCGCAGGAGGTGACGGCCTACATTGATAAGTTAATCGCCTACGAAACCGACCCGGGCCGCGGTAACCCGGATTACTTGCAGAAGGCCTTCTTCTTCTCCTCCGACCAGATGCGCGATTACTCCGAGGGTGGCCAGCACGCCGTCATCGCCAGCGCTTATCCCGAATACTTCGAGATCGATACGGCCAGCGGCGTGGAACTGGCCAGCGGCGGCGACCCTAACCCTTACAATCTTCCGGCCAGGGATGTGGAAGACGTCCTCAATACCGGGTTCGGCCTCGTCAACATCATCGCCCACGGCGGCAGCAGCGTTTTCGAAGTGAGAACGTCGAGTTATAACGAATGGCCCAAGTCCTACTTCACCACGGACACCTCGCTAACCGGTCATGGCCTTGTTGCCAGACTATCGCCCAACGGCCGCACGTCCCTTTATTATTCTCTGGCCTGCGACAACGGAGCCTATGACAAGGACCAGCCCCCCTTCAATGAGAGCAATCCGAACATCGTCGAGGTCTTGCTGGGGCTTGATGAGGCCGGGGCCGTTGCCTTCGTGGCCAATTCAAGATGGGGCTGGGTCGGTTCCAGCTACATCCTGCAGACCGATTTCTTTGATGCGCTTTTTTCCCATCCCGAGCGGCCCGCCGTCGACGCCCTCTATGAGACCAAGGTAACCAACGGGATGTACACCGACCAGGTGTACGGCCTCAACTATTTTGGCGACCCCGCCCTGCACGTGTACACCTACGCACCGGAACGAATCGATGTCGAAGCCGCACGGGATGAGACCACACTGACAGTCAGCGTTCGCTCCGGCACCCTTCCCGTTTCCGGCTGCCGCGTTCTCCTGAGCCTGGACGGTCAGGTTCTCGACGAGACATTCACCAACGGCGAAGGTCTGGCTCTGATAAGCCGCGAACTCACGGTCGGCACAGAATACACCGTTGTCGCGTCGAAGACGGGTTACACCGTGGGCCTGATCGGCTATACGCCCACCGTCATCACCGAGGTTGACGATCATGACGCCGGCTTGCCCGAGGTCTTTGCCCTGAAGCAGAACTACCCGAACCCGTTCAATCCGGCGACGAATATTCTGTTCGAACTCGCCACGGCGTCCCGGGTGACGCTGAGTGTCTACAACGTTCTGGGGCAGACGGTCAAAGTACTCGTGGATGGGTCGCTCCCGGCCGGAAGCCACGAAGCGCACTGGGATGGGCGGGACCGGTTGGGTCGCGAAGCGGCCAGCGGCGTCTACTTCTACAAACTGGATGCTGACAGTTTCAGCGACGTAAAGAAAATGCTGTTGCTGCGATAGCCGCCCGGTTCACGCCAGTTCTCTTATAATCTTCGCGAATTTCGCCGCCATATTCTGCGAGGAAAACCGCGCCGCATAGTCCGGGTTAAGCTGGCAGACCTTTTCACCGCTCAAGAATGACTCGACTTTCTGTTCGACAAACTGCACCGCTTGGCTGAGATTGCCGGCGTCATAACAGCATCCGTGCGGGGTGTCACCGATCAGCCCGGCTACCAGACTGTCCCGGCCCGCAGCCGCCAGGATCGGGCGACCCGAGGCCAGCATGTCGAAGAGACGTCCGGTGACGAGCCACCTGTCGTACGGAGCCGAAAACCCGAGATACAATATCGACGACTCCGAAAGCAGCTCGATTGTCGTGTTTCTTTTCTGAAAACCGTGACTGAACACTTTGTCGCGCAGGTCGTACTTGGCCAGTTGCGACTCGAAACCGGGCAGGTCGATTCTCCCCACCTGTATCACCCGGAGCCTGTCATAACACTGCGGCCGCTCTGCCCGCAGGTGCGCCAGGAGCTTTAGCAGCGGTTCGATTGGCCGCAGATGGTCAAGAGTGCCCAGAACACCGATACTGAAATAGTCATTGTTCGCGGGAAGGCGCCACCGGCGGGCCCTCTCCTCATCGAAGCTATTGAAAATCACGTCACCGGCACGCAGATAATCTCCGATAGCCGGACTGACCACCGTCACCTTCGCGGCTTCGGAAGTTATTTCATTCAGCAAAGATTTCGCCCTTCTGATCAGGCGCGGTTTGTCGAACCAGTCCTCGGCTTTGTAGCCTGTCCAGAAATCGCGAAAATCCGCTATCCAGGGCAGCTTGAATTCGGCCGCGAGCTTGCGGGCGACCAGATGCGAAGACACCGGCGGTGAGGTGGAAATTACACAACCGTAGTGACGGTTTGTCGCCAGTACGCGCCCCAGCCGAACAGCCGGCCGTACCCAGCCCGCTTTCGGGTCAGGGAAAAACCGTCCCGATAGCTTCCTGCCTCTACTGATGGCGGCTTCCCTGACCTGCCTGATGCCAAGCAGATACATCAGCCGCTGGGGATCGTGGGAGCCGGCCCGATAGATTCGCGCGGTATCGAGTCCATCCAGCAATTCCGGTTCGTATTGACGGTAGGCCACCGGCTTTACCGTGAGGACGTCGCACTCGATTCCATGCTTCGGCAGATGTTTATACAGCGCCAGCGGCCGCGACACACCCGCTCCGCCCAGCGGCGGGAAATAGTAGCAGACCAGAAGAACCCGTTCAGGCTCCAAAATCCGCTCCCGCCAACTCGTACATAATCCTTACCTGCTCACCCACATTATCCTCGAAAATAGCTTCGGCTTTCACCCGTTCCAGATTCCTTCGCCGCATCTCGTCGAGAGGACCGCCTCCGGCGATCGCTGTTATCACTTCCCTCAAGTTATCCTGGTTGCCCTGCTCGAAGGCAAAGCCGGTTTCGGGGCTCAGCCATTCTTTGACCCCGTCGATATCGGCTGCCACAGGAATCAGGCCCAGCGCCATAGCCTCTATCATGGACGCCGGTGACGAATCCGACCGTGATGACGAAAGATAAACATCGTGCTCGGCCATAAAAGCCAGGAAGCGCCGACGGTCGGTTTTTTCATAAAGCTGCACACCCCAATCGGCGAGTTTGCCGGCTTTCGTCTTGAATTGTTCGAACATCGAACCGAACGCGGGAAAAGTCAACGCAACCTCGCCGCGTTCCACAAGCGGCCTCAACGCCTGCAGGATGAACTCGTTGTTATAGGTTTCTTCGTGTGAACGAGGCACGATAATTCGCATCGGCTTGCTGAAGGCGTAGTCCGCTCGATGCAGGTTCAGATACTCGCGTTCGATTCCCCAGGGGAGAACACTGTTATGTTTCATCCTGCCGATCTTTTCGGCGCAGGTAATAATAAATCGCGAGTCGCCGAACACCCAGGCCGCCCGCTCGAGCGCGATTCTCGATTTCCGCCGGTGTTGCGGAGACTTGTCCGGCACCACAAGAATATCCGAGCCCCACAGGTTCAGCACCATCGGCGGTCCGCCGCTGCCGATCGCCTCGGCCCCGATAAGGCCGTAACCCGATGCGTAATGGGCGTTGACGATGTCCGGTTTGAACCTCTTGATAATGCCCTTTAACTGAGGCACCGCCAGCAGGTAGTGAAACGACCGAACCGGCCCCAGGCGCTTCAGGCGGACGTGATGCATCGTTCCTTCTTCGAGCGACGCCGTTACCACATGGCACTCCTGGCGTTTCAACTGACGCGTGAAGCGCTCGACGTGAACGGACCCGGCGTCGGCGAGAAGCAGCACCCTCAGCCGCGTTCTACTCATAGCCACCGGCCCACCCACGACTTCTTAAACAGAATGCCATAGCGATAAACATCCCCGCCCCACTTGCGTTTGAATTCCAGACTCCCCTCCGCTTCAGGCGGCGTCGCCCCCATATTCAGCCGGCGAACCCCGGTGGCCGCCAGCTTTCGAGCCGTAGCGAATACGATGAGCTTTGTTGCCTGAAGGTGCGCCATGGCGGCATCGAAGTAAACTTGCCAGTGCAGCACCTGCTCCCCCTCAACCAGAAAAATGGATGATGCCACCGGCCGGCTTTCGTGCTCGCACCACACCCACTGCACCCGATCGTCCGTCGCGGCCACTGCCGCCAGCGCCTCAAAGAAGGCCGACGAGTACTTCTGCTTCACGCCCAGGCGCTGCTCGCTGAGCTTCACCAGATGAAGAAACTTTTCCATGTGCCTGGTGCCTTCGAATACCTCCGGAGCCGGCCCCTCTCTCTCCGCCCGGCGAATCTGTTGCCGGAGCTTGCTGTCGGGCGGCTCCCAGTCCGGGTCGGCGATATCAACCAACCGGGTTTCGCACATCTGCTTTCGGAAACCTTCGGCGTCTCCGAAACTCCCCCAAAAATCGTTGATGAAGACTTTGGCGTAGCCGGCCGAACCTATCGCTGCCAGCATCCGCCGACCGATGTCGGAAACCTGCGATGCATCGTCGCTGCGGACATAGGCCCGGCTATAGCAGCCGTTCGGCGTCGACTGAAAACGTTTGAACGGGCCCGATCCGAACTCCACCCCGGGTGTCACCGCCAGAATTTCAGGGCCGCTTCGGGCAATCCACCAGACCGGTACGCCCCCGAAAACTCGCCACAGATTGAGAAACGACGGAGAGGCAAAAAAGGAACCGGCGATAAGGGGCCCGATTTCATCGCCCGGGACTTCCGCAATCTGTCGACGGAGAATCTCCATCACTTCCGGACCAGCAGGATCTTGCCTTTACCCACCTTACCGTCGCTGTCGGTAACAACGAAAATGTAGACGCCCGAGGCAACCTCGTTGCCGCGGCTGTTCTTGCCGTCCCAGTCGTCGACCGGGCCCTCCAGTATCAGCTCACCGGCAGCACTGAAAATACGCAGCGTGCCGGGGGCATCGTAATTGAAAGTCAACCGGTCCGCCTCGCTTTGGATCACGAAGGGATTGGGGAAGGCGAGCACTTCGTTTACGTCCGATGCCGGCCGACCCGTGGCCGACGAGACCATAGAAAATCCTCCAGTGGTGCTGATATAGATGTCACCCGTGAACCTGTCGAAAGTGACGCTGTTGACTCGGTTCGCAACCAGGTCGCTGTTGAGGGTGTTGAAAATCTCAATCTCGCCGGACAGCGCATCCCTTCGGGCCAGGCCGTCTTTAGTTCCCACCCAGAGATTACCGCGACCGTCAAAAGCCATGCTGGTTACGTCCGAACTGATGCCGGCCGGAAGATTTACATCCACGAACCTGTCGATCCCCGAATCATATCGCGAGAGGCCTTGATTCGTCCCCACCCACAACGCACCATCGGGCGCATACCTGACCACCCGGGCGCTGTTCGAGATGAGCAGTGAGTTTTCGCGAGTGAAGTGCTGGCAGTTTACGTCTTCGCTAAACGGGTCACCGCTGACGTCGCACACATAGACGCCGGTAAACTCGTTGGCCACGGCCAGTTGCCCCTGGTATAGGTCCAGAGAAACAACATAATGATTGGCCAGGCCGTCTCCAGCTCCGATCGAATCCCAGCCGGTGATGTCATCGAGATTGTTCAAATCAGCCACCGCCACGGGATACTCGTTCAGAGCCCGATAGGAGGCAATATATGCAACACTGCCGTCAGTCGCAAAATCCAGCGGGATGACGAAATTCGTCGCCGACGGAGGCAGCCCGCGCAGGGTGGAGTTGTTCTCATCGTAGTTGGTCAGTGTCTCACCGTCCCACAACCAGAGACCGTTGCCAACCGTACCCATCCAGAGGTAGTCCGAGGAATCCGTTCTCAGCATTGACGTTCCCCCCCGGACCCACAGGTCGAAGCTCTCCCAACTGCTATCGATAAGTTGCGCCACGGCAATCGCTCTGAAACCGGCCGTAATCACCCCTTCGCGTCCGACGGTAATGTCGGAGATGTCATTGCCGAGCAGGCCGGTATAAGGGTATTCAACGAACACATCGTCCTGCTCGCTGAACACTCCACCTGTCGCCGCCACCCAGCGCGTGCCTTGAAAAATCGCCCCGGCCGACGGTGACCATGGCAAGCCGGCCACATTCAACCGCGTCACGACATCGCCCTCGATACTGCCGATGCCGCTCCCGGCCGAATCATCGAAATAGACGAACAGTGAATCGTTTTCGGCAACGAGAGCATGAACCGCAACTTCGTTGCCAATGAGAAGTGAGATAAAGGACGTATCCGGGCCCATTTCCAGCCGCAGCACCCGGCTGCGGGTAGCCAGATAAATCTCGGAATTGAAGCTGACCACGCTCATGATGGTGTCGGTACCCAGCTCCGGGTAATCACCGATGCTGTAACCGGTCCAGTTTGACGGAGATTTGAGAAGCAACTTGTCGGTGCGGTCGGCCGCGGCCAGACCGCTCGATGTTGCCAGCCAGATGGAATCGCCCGAAAGCAGGATATCGTAGACGATTGGCGTCGGATTCAAATCGTCGAAGAAGATGTAACTATCCTGAATCTGGCCGTCGTCAATCTCCTTCGAGAACAGCACCAGCCCGGCCTCGGTGCCCACCCAGAGCATCTCGCCGTCATCCACCACCCGGTAGAGTGGCAGCAACTCACCGTCGAGATCGAAAAACAAAAACTGCCGGGTGTTATCGCCGCCGAATCGAACCAGACGGCCCAGGCCCGTGACCCATTTCTGACCGGCGGCGTCCCGAATGATATCGGTGATACTGTTGGTGCCCAGGCCGTCAAGATTGACATACGCGCGGCCGATACTGCTGAAATCCGTCACCGCCAGAATGCCCCCGGAGCTGGCAATGAACAGCGTGTCTTCTATCACCCGCATCCGGCGAACGTCTTTAAAGGAGGTGAAATTATGCCAGTCCAGGTCCCGCGAGAAGACTTTCACCGGGAATGCCGCCGCGACGAGCAGGAGGGTCAGAACGACCGTCTTGGCAGTATTTTGCGAATCACCCATGCTGCGACCAATATAACTATAATGCCGACGGTTATCAACAACGACACCAGACCGATCACATCGCCGTGCCGGGTGAAGAAGGAATAGCCGTCCACCGTGCCGATTTTGCCCCTCAGGGCCGCCACCTCGTAAATACCCAGACCGTCGCGTATGCGACCGTAGCCGTCGACAATGTAGGTCAGGCCGCTGTTGGCCACCCGGGCGCACCAGGCTCTGTTCTCGATCGCCCGCGTGAGAAATATGCGCGCGTGCATGTGAATTCCCACCGACCGGCCGAACCAGGTGTCGTTGGTTATGCCAACGCCGAAATCCGCTCCCTTCAGAATCGCCGCGCGCATATACTCCGGGAAGGTCGACTCGAAACAGATCAACACGGCATAATGATAATCGCCGAACTTGAAAAGGGTCATCGAATCGCCGGGCAAGAAATCGGACCACCACTGAACCTCGTGGCTGTCGATGAATGTCAGGTACTTGCGAAGAAACTCCTTCTTCATGAACGGCAGGTAGTCCTGATACGGTACCTGCTCGGAGAAGGGTACCAGCTTGACCTTGTCGTAACGCATCCGCTGCCCCGACGGAGACAGCTGATAGCAGGAATTGAAATAGCGGCGCTTCCCGTTTATCGTTTTCATCCCGAGCGCGCCTATCAAATGATGTCCGCCGGAGGCCCGCACCGTCCCGCCCAGCACCTGCCGGCAGCCGGGGTCGTGCGAGAGATAACACGGCGCCGCCGTTTCCGGCCATATGTAGAGCTTCACGGAATCGTCGGTCACCGACGCCGTCAGCGAATCGTAGAGGCGAAAACTGTGCATGGCGTTATCGCGGGCCCACTTTACGTCAAGAGGCACCGAACCCTGGAGCAGCGCCACGTCCAGCGTGCCCGGTTTCGCATACGGGGGCATCACCACCCAGCCGTAAGCCAGCAGAAAGAGCAGAATGGCACCGGACGCTAAAAACGACGTAATCCGCCGCTCCGGCGACAGTGTCTTGCGAAGGACCTGCCAGAGCAGGATGTTCACCACCACAATCAAGAACGACAGGCCGTGAACCGAGGTCACCGAAACGATCTGCATGATATACAGGTAGTAAGACTGGCTGTAGCCGAGGTCGGACCAAGGGAAGGCCAGTTGTGACAGGGTCCGCGAATACTCCATCCCCACCCAGAGAAACGGCAGGGCCGCCAGACCGAGGACCGGTCTGAAGTGATAGATGCGGCCG
>CP070777.1:1061146-1067807 GCA_020346225.1 Candidatus Zixiibacteriota bacterium
GTGGTAATCGGTGCCGAGGTCTTTGTCCATCTCCCAGGTGGTTATGAACATGGCGTTGAGGGCGGCCCAGCCGGCGCAGCGCCCCCCGGTGCAGGTCCCGGTCAGGTGAAACATCAGCCGCTTCATGTCGGAATTGGCGTACATGTCTTCAGGAGACCGGATGACTGACAGGTAGCGGCTGATCGGCTGCTCGGTGAGATGCGAGGTGGTGGTAACTTTGCCCCTGAGCTTTTCGTCATGCGCCGCCTTGAATGTCCAGCCGTGACCGGCCACCGTTCGCTTCGTCGCCGGATGACTGGTCACATCTTCAATAAGCTGATCCCACTTGTATATGTTCGGCCGCAACTTCTTTAAAGACGCGACATACTGCTCATATGTCTTGAGCGCCACGGAAACCTCCTATGCCTGATAACCATGCCTTGAGTGCCGCAATATAATTGCTGCCGGAAGGATCACAAGCCTAAACACGGTCGCGGGCGGCCGGACGCCGCCGCAAAAGATATGGTTGCGAGAGACGGAAAGCTAAGATGTCCTCTTAAGGACAATCATGGTAAGATCATCGAAAATATGGTCGGGGGCGGCGAAACTGTGCACAGCGTCATAAAGGGCCTGCCGAATATCGCAAGCCGGTCTCGTCCCGTGCCGCTTGACGGTCTCGACCAGCCCGTTCAAACCGAACTCTTCTCCCTTCTCGTTGAACACCTCCACCACCCCGTCGGTGTAGAAGACCATGACATCGCCCGGTGCGATGTAAAGCGGCCTTTCCTCATACACCGCCGAAGGAGTGACGCCCATCACCGGCCCGCCCTCCCGGAGGAACTCCATCTCGCCGTCGGCCCGCAAAAGCACCGGCAGGTTGTGGCCGAAGTTGGTGAAAGTGAGAACATGGTTCTTGGCGTCCAGCACACCGTAGACACCGGTCACGAAATTACCCGGTTTTACCGATTCGCACAGCAGGGCGTTGGCCTTCTCGCAGATGGTGCGGATCGAATAATTGTTGCGAATCTCCGCGATGAGCGAGGCCCGAAACGAAGCCATCAAAAGCGATGCCGGCACGCCCTTGCCGGAAACGTCGGCGATAGCCACCCCGATCTGGCGGTCAACGATTCGTATGAAATCATAGTAGTCGCCGCCGACTTCGCCGGACGAGATATTTTCCCCGACGATGTCATACCCTTCTATCTCGAGGTCGCCTTTGGGCAGAAACGTTTGCTGAATCTCGCGGGCGATGTTGAGCTGCTCCTGCAGCTTCTGCGTCGAGAGAAGCTGATCATGCAGGCGGGCGCGCTCGATAGATATGGCCGCTTGCGAAGCGAAGGCGGTCATGAGCAGCAGGTCACCCTGGTCATAGGCGCCGAGCACGTTCGACTCGATGTTGAATACACCGATGACCCGGCCGTCGAGCTTGATGGGAACGACTATCTCGCTCTTGGTGCCGCAATGCAGATCTATGTAATACTTGTTGTCGCTCACAACCGACACGATCACCGGCTCGCCGGTGTTGGCCACGTGACCCACCAGCCCCTGTCCGAACTTGAGATGAACGTCGGCTTCGGTGCAGTCTTCGTAGCCGACAATGTAGATGGAATCGACCGTGTTGTGCTCGGCGTCGACAATGAAAATCCCGCCGGCGGTGTAATCAATGGCCTGCTTGAGAGACGACATTATCTCCTTGAGCACGGCGTTAAGGCTCAGCGAACTGGAGAGTTTCTTGCCGATTTCGTAGAGAAGATTCTTCTGCAGGGCGTCCCTTTTTGCCTGCCGGTACAGATTGGCGTTGTCAACGGCTATGGCAATCTGGTTGGCCAGGCCGACCAAGACATCGACATCCTCGCTGTCAAAAGCGCCCTCGACACTGTTTATCGCCTCCATAACGCCGATCATATGGCCGCGGCCGATCAGCGGAACGGATATGACCGACTTCATTTCTATGCCGACCGTCTTCCAGAAGTCGTCGTCCACCCGCTCGTCCTTACCGGCATCGTTGATTATCACCGGCTCCTTGTACTGCGCCACCCAGCCGACAACACCCTGCCCCAGTTCCCAGTGATATATCTTCATCTGGCAGTCTTTGGCGCAGTTCATGAAACGGATCTTCATATCGGAACGGTCGTGATCCACGCGAAAGAGCAGGGCGGCCTCGGCATTGACTGCCGTCGCCACCAGCTTAAGGATCATCTCGGTGAGCTCCTCGTACTCCAGGGTGGAGTTGAACATCCGGGCGGCTTCCAGAAGCAGCTTCTCGATACGGGGATGTTGTTTTCCGGCCTTCATTTTCCACCAAAGGTAAGTCATTGCCTTTTAAAGTCAATCGGTTTCATGGCGCAAAAAAAGGTTGGCCCGGTGTCTTCAAGAATATATAATAACTGTCAGTATGCACACCGGCTCCGGCAACAACCGCACCTCCAATCTCAAGCAGCAAATCGGGCTTTTCGCCGGCCCGGTTGTGGCTCTGGCCCTGCTGGCGTTCTTCGACCTCGAACCGGGGAGCCCGGTCGTCACGCGAACCGCGGCCGTGGCGGCCCTGATGGCCATCTGGTGGATTACCGAGGCTATTCCGATTCCGGCCACGGCCCTTCTGCCGGTGGCGCTCTTCCCGCTGCTGGGTATAATGCCGGGCAAGTCAACCGCCGCCACCTACTTCAATCACATTATCTTTCTGTTCATCGGAGGCTTTATTATGGCCCTGGCCATGCAGCGGTGGAACCTGCACCGCCGCATCGCCCTGAGCATCATCCTGCTGATCGGCGCCAGTCCCAAAAGGCTCGTGCTGGGGTTTATGGCGGCCACGGCCTTTCTTTCGATGTGGATATCGAACACGGCCACCACCATGATGATGGTGCCCATCGCCATGGCTATCATCATCAAGCTCAAGGAGAGCCTGGAAGACTCACCGGCCGTGCGCCGGTTCGCCGTGGGGCTTCTTATAGGCATCGCCTACGCCGCGTCAATCGGCGGCACGGCCACCCTTATCGGTACCCCGCCCAATTTGTCATTCAGCCGCATATTTAACATCTACTTCCCGCAGGGACCGGAGATCTCGTTCGCGCAGTGGTTTCAATTCGGTATTGTCTTTTCGGTCATCTTCCTGATAGTCGCCTGGCTGCTGCTCACGTTTATCTTCGTTCCCAGAAGAAAGCGGGTCGTGCCGGAGGTTTCCCTCTTCCGGCAGGAGTATCGCCGGCTCGGCCCGATGAGTTATGAAGAAAAGATCGTTCTGGCTCTGTTCGCCGTCATGGCGCTCCTGTGGCTGTCTCGCCAGAGCATTACGGTCGGCGGCTTTACCATACCGGGCTGGTCGAATATCATGCCGGTACCAGGCTTCATCGACGACGGCACGATCGCCATTACCGTGGCCATGATTCTATTCCTGCTGCCATCGCGAACACAGAAGGGCAAGCGTTTGATGGACTGGAAGACCGCCACGCGGCTGCACTGGGGGATAGTTATCCTTTTCGGAGGCGGCTTCGCCCTGGCTAGCGGCTTCAAGGAATCCGGTTTGTCGGTCTGGGTGGCCGGGCAACTGACCGGCCTGGGCGGTATTGCCCCGGTGTTTCTGATCGGCAGCATATGCACCATGCTGACATTCCTGACCGAGCTTACTTCCAATACCGCCACCACCGAAATGATCCTGCCGCTTTTGGGTTCCCTGGCCGTGGCCATCAAGACCAATCCCCTGCTTCTGATGATACCCGCGACGCTGTCGGCGTCGTGCGCCTTCATGCTGCCCGTGGCCACCCCGCCCAACGCCATCGTGTTCGGCACCGGCGAGGTTCAGATGAGCGACATGATGCGAGTGGGGATCATCATGAACTTCGTAGGCGTGATTCTGATAACCACCCTGGTTTACCTGATCGGCGTGGTGGTTTTCAATATCGACACCGGTGTCATGCCCGACTGGGCCGTCGCAGGCTGAACTCGAAGAGCCCGGCTTAGCTCAGGATCTTGGCTGCGAGTGATGGACGAACGCCCCCTGTCCACGAGATTACATTCCCTTCGGGATCGGACTGTATGGCTTTGGACCGGCGCGAGCGAAACTTCTCGGCTCGCGGGAATCGAACGTGCGCGATTATTCTTCCGCACGCACAACGATAAACAGGATGCTATTCGAACAACCGCAAATCGAGCCGTCGACCACGTCGTTCTCCATGAAATTCCCTTCTCCATCCTCAGGATACGGCCCGCTCATGGCGCTGACCGCGATGACCCAGTTCCCGCCCAGTGCGTTGTCCTCAGCCGAGATTGTCAGGATCGTATCGGTCTGATAACCGTGAACCTCATCTCTCACCATGAACTGGTCGTTCAACGACGACAACAGGTAGAGGTACCAGTCCGCTCGTTCAACATGGTTCCAGGCCACCTCTATCTCGCTGCCGGCGTCGACCGTGTCGTACGGCGGCGAGGTCTGCCAATCCACAAAGGAGACAGCATCATCATCTCTATCCAGTACCTCAACACGGCAGATGCCGACGCCAAAAGGCGTATAGACTGAAACGTCAACCGAATCGCCGCTGCTCAGGCCGCTCTCGGCAGCGAAATAGTTCAGGTCCCAGAAGATGTCTGAAGTGCTGTACCGGTCGACAACGAGCTCCATATCGACTTTGTCGCCATCAATCTTGACGGAATCGACTTCCGGCACCGTATTGACCGGTCCTCGAACGGAACCTTCGAAATAAAGATTCCCGTAAGCCTGTCTCACCTGGCCGGTCGCCCTCAATTTCTGAACGGTGACGGTATCAACGTCCTGGGGACAGTTGGGGCAGTCGTCATCGCCACACCCTGTCGTCAGCACCAGCGCAAGACCCGCCCCAAAAATCAAAAGAAAGACAACTCGCATGTATCGACCTCCGACGATTGGAACATGTTATATGAGCAGAAGCGCTGTTTCAATTGTAGCTCTCGGTACAGCCGCTTGGTCATCGATTCAGTTTCAGCGCGGCCAGCTCCGAAAAATCCTTGCCGGTGAAGTCCGGCGGCGGAAGCTTTGCTGCCTCGCCCGTGCCGGTCTCCCCGGTTCCCGCGTAGACCCGCTGCGTGCACCACCCGGCGTGGCTGACAATAGTGCCCGTCACGTATGCACTGAAGCGGAAACTGCCGCCATACTGAGTTGTCTCAGGTACACTCAGAGCCATGACCCGAAAGAGCCACTGCCCGTTATGAGCGTTGTCCGCACCGGCTATGGCGATTACCGTATCGGCCTGGTAACCTGAAGACCTCACCACCTGCAAACCCGCCGAGTCGAACATGTGAACGACTTCGTAGGCGTACGCCTCGGCGTAGTCGATGGCATTCCAGCTGACTTCAAACCCCGTGTTCAGCGCAACCGTATCTAAATCCGCAAAAAGTACCGTATCTCCGTTGTAATCCAGCAAATCCACTTCACAAACCGCCGAGTCACCGGGATTATAGAACCTGATGACAACGGTGTCTCCGGCGGTCAGGGCGGTGTCCTGCCGTATGTAATTGGTGGCCAGCGGCGATTGGGTGGCGCGCACGGTATCGTAGCGACGCCAGGCCCCATCGCTGTCGACCACTACCGAATCCAGAGGCAGGGTGTCCCCCACGGTCGCCCTGACCCAGTATTCGAAAAGAAGGAAATGGCCTGACAGAAAAATGTCTCCCGAAACCACCATCTTGTCCGGTCCCTCCGGGGACGGACAGGTCGGGCAGTCATCGTCGCAGGCAGCGCCAATAAACAGCGTCAGCAGGCCGGCTAAGAGGACAATCTTCAGCCGCGCTCCGGTCATCGGCCACCCCCGGTTCCAGAGGTTGTTTCTGCGGCCGCTGCCGGTTGGGCAACCAGGAGCGTATCGACAAAAATCCTCAGATCGGCGCGCGGGCTCTCGCTTGAGAGCGTCCACAAAACTCGTCCGTCACCCGACGTGTAAGCCGTCATGTTCCCGGAACTGTCCCGGCCGCCGACGGCGGTGACATAGAAACCCCAGAAACCTGCATACTGGTTGTCTTCCGGCGGAATCACCATGCTGGTATCCATCTGATAAAAAGTGGAACTGGTAGCGTCGCCATCAAAAACGTGAACCACTCTTACCTTGTAGTGGTCGATTGCCGGGACCGCGTGCCAGAAAACCTCCAGTCCCGTCTCAACGGAAACCGTATCCCACGGGAATTCGGTCCGCCAGCCGATGTATTCGATACTGTCCAGCAGGGGAAGCCGGCAGGTATCGGTGCCGAAAGGTGTATAAGCGACCATATCCGCCGAGTCGATGGCCGCAAAGCCGGCATCGTAAATTTCGGTTCGGACAAACATATTGGGGACGTCGACAATATAGTTCAGAGACAGCGGCCGGCCGGCAACAGTCATAGAATCGACTTCCGGTCGGGGCTCACCGGTGGTACTGACAACCGAGAATTGCACGAAGATCGTGGAATCGTTTGACAAACGGATGAGGCCTTCCACCAGCACCGGCTCAGTAGAATCGTAGGGACACGTGGCGCAGTCATCATCGCACCCGAACGCCAGAAACAACGTGAGGATCAGGCTGGCGGCGATAATTGAAAATCTGATGATCGGCATCTCTCCCCCGACGATGCGCAAGTTGCGTTAATAGATTTCTATATCCAATATAACCGGCCAGACGCCGTTCAACAAGCGTTATTTCGCGGTCTGTTCTCGGCCGGGCGTGGCAACCTGCCGTCGTTA
>CP070777.1:1067907-1071383 GCA_020346225.1 Candidatus Zixiibacteriota bacterium
AACCTCGAACCCCAGGCCGCGCCGCCTCATCATGATGTTATCGGTATGGATGTCGCCGTGATATTCGCCGCGATAGTGGATCTGCTCCACCCCCCGGGCCAGGGCGTACAGAAGATGCAGCGCCTCGAAATCCGGCAGCCGCTTTTTCTTCTGACGAAGGATATAGCTGGACAGCATCTCCCCCTCGACGAAATCCGAAACGAGTATGTCGACCTGCTCGCCCTTGATGGTGGCGACATCGCGGTGATGGTACTGGATAATGATGGGACAGGAGCGGAGCTTGTGCAGCTTGCGGGCATAACGCAGCATGGGCGCGCGGCGCATGCCTTTCTTGTTATAGAAAATCTTGGCGGCGCGCACGATCCCGGTGCGCCGTTCCTCCACCTTGTACACCTCGCCTTCCCAGCCGCTGCCCATGAACTCGATGACAAAATAATTGCGGCCCAGGGTGCGGCCGGCGGCGAGGTCAAAAACCGGTTTTCCCATTGGCGTAATATCCCACTGGCGATTATCGTCCACGGCTTGGCGCCGCCCCGTTAAGAAATATCACCCCTCCCCGGTTGTAAACAGCTATTTTGCCTCCCGGCCGACCCGGTCGGGCTTTCTGATTGTTGACAAACCCGTCGGCCTTCGGCATATTGGCCCCATCCCGACAACCCCGAATAGAGTGGCAACCCGCCACTAGGAGATAACCATGGGACAGACTACCGTCGCCGAGCCGTTGAGCGAGCTCAGCTATGAAACCCGCGAACTGCACCGCGCCATCAGTTCACTTATCGAAGAGCTGGAGGCCGTCAACCTCTACCAGCAACGCGTCGATGCCTGCAAGGATGAGGACCTGAAATCACTGCTGGCACATAATCGCGACGAGGAAAAAGAGCACGCGGCCATGCTGCTGGAATGGATTCGCCGCCACGACCCGACCTTCAGCAAAGAACTCAAAGATTGGCTGTTCTCCGAAAAGCCGCTCGGACATCATTAGGACGCGGCAAATAAACGGTATCAGTCGAACCAGACACCACAGAAAGGCAAATCACCTTATTATGCTCAAGAGGATCTTATGCGTTTCGCTATTGGCGGGCCTGATTCCGGCCTCCCTCGCGCGGGGACAGCAGGAGCCTCCAAAAGGCAACCTTCACCCCAACTTCAGGCTCAGCTTTATCGAGCGTTTTCGTTACACTACCTGGGACAACACCATTTTTCTATCCGACGCCGCGGCGTCGGCATACAGTTTCACCCGCAACCGCACCAGCATCATGGGGCAGTGGCTGCCCAGGCCGCAACTCGAGCTGGCCCTGAAACTGACCAACGAGTTCCGGCATTATTTTACTCCGGAACGCCGCGAATTCACCCTGCACGAGATCTTTGTCGACCAGCTCTATGCCCGGTGGTCAGGCAATCGTGTGAATGTCACCGTGGGACGGCAGGATATGTGGCTGGGGGAGGGTTTTGTCGTGGCCGATGGCGGGCCTATGGACGGCTCCCGGTCGGGTTACTTCAATGCCGTGCGCCTTGATGTCAAACCGTGCCCCAAGGGCACCATCACCCTGTTCTATTTCTACCAGCCCGAAATCGAGCAGTATCTCCCGGTCGTTCACGACGAGGACCAACTTATGGTCGAGCAACCCGAGGAAGGTTTCGGCGTTTACATCTCGCGCGATATAAACAGGACCAACCTGCAGGCCTATATCATCCGTAAGAACATCCACGAGACGGCTTTGCTGCCAATAACATCCGAAATAAACACCCTTGGCGCGCGCCTCACCTGCCCCCTGTCAGACCGGGTCACGCTTACCGGCGAGGCCGCCTACCAGTTCGGCACTCTTTTTGGGGCGGTCGACCGGTCGGCCTATGGCGGCTACGCCTATGCCGACTATATGACCGACTGGCCGGAGTTCCTGCCGTCGCAACTGACCGCCGGCGGTATTCTGCTGAGCGGCGATGACCCCGCCACCACTGACTGGGAAGGCTGGGACCCGCTTTTCAGCCGATGGCCCAAGTGGAGCGAATCGTACATCTACACTCTCATAATCGAGCACAGCATTGCCTACTGGAGTAACTTCATCTCCCTTTACGGACAGGCGCACTTCGATTTCGATTGCGGCCTGGCTCTGCGTCTGGATTACCAGCATCTGATGGCGCCGCAGCCGACGCCGCCTTCGTTTATTTTCGGCGGCGGCGGCAAGATTCGCGGCGACCTGTTTGCCGGCAGACTGCTGTTCAAGGTTAACAGGCGGCTATCCGGCAATATCATCTGGGAGCATTTCCGCGCCGGTGATTTCTATTATCCGGGCACCGACCCGGCCAACTGGCTGCGTCTGGAGATGACCCTCAAGGTCGATTGAACTTCGTGGGGCAGGAGTCCCCGACTCCTGCCATCAGTCCCCGTAGGGCGGGTCCGTCTGCGAACCCGCCATGCTTTCTCCTGAGCGTCTTCGTCCCGCGGCCGAGCGGGATCATTCCCGCAAAAGCGGGAATTCATCTTGTACTTCGCCCCCCCCGCAGTACTTGCCCGCCGCAGCAGGGCTTCCAACGCCCATCCCCCGCACTTTCCCTACAACATCACACTAAATCTCTCCCCCGGGTGCATGGCTGAACGCAAGCGCCAAAGAAAAGGTAAAAAACGCATGGGACGACTGCGTGACCTTCGGCCCGTCAGGACGAATCAGGGCCTGATAAACCATTCTGCGTGGAAAAATGTGATGTGGATAGCCGCATGAAAAACACCGGCTTAGGGCATGGGTCCCTAAAATTAAGCAAACGAAGCCACTTTGGACTAAACCCAATAACAGACAACGAATTACACGGAAATTTTGAAAAAGTGTGATGTGGTTGGGTTCCCACCTGCGCGGTAAGGACCTGAAAAAGGGTAACCACTTAAGGAGCGCCCCTACTTTATCGCACCGGTCCAGCGTTTGGCGGCGGCCACTCCAAGGTAAACAATGCCCGCCAGTATGATCGTTGTGGCGCCGGCGGGCAGGTCGGGACTGTAGCTTATGGCTAAGCCGAAAGTCGTAAAGAGAATACAGAGCACCGAGGCCGCCAGCATCGTCTGCCACAGCGTGCGCGTGAAATACCCGGCGATAGCCGCCGGAAGGGTTACCAGCGCGATCACCATAACGATCCCGACCACATCGACCAGAATGACCACCGTCAGGCCGGTGAGACACAAAAGCAGGATATAGAAAAGCTCGGCGTTTATCCCCCGAAGGCGGGCGAACTCCTCGTCGAAACAGACCGCCAGCAGCTTTCTGTAAAAGAGCGTTACGACCAGAAGAATGATAATATCCAGAATGGCAATCACGAAAAGGTCGGCGTCGGTTACCAGAAGGATGTTGCCGAACAGGTAGGTCATCAAATCCTGGTTATATCCGGGCGTGAGGGTAATGAAAATGATCCCGACCGCCATGCCGATAGCCCAGATGGCGCCTATAACCGTATCCTCGCGCTCGCGCGCCCGCAGGCTCACCCAGCCG
>CP070777.1:1071483-1145305 GCA_020346225.1 Candidatus Zixiibacteriota bacterium
ATTTTCTGGCATCGCAGTATGAGAGGCTTAGCGCAAAGGTCCTGCGTCCCGTGGTGCGAGACAACTTAACATGTTCTCACGCGTGGGTCAGGTACGGCACCGGACGAAGCCGAACGTACGAGGATGACCGATCGAAACGTCCTAAGCGGCTCGACTTGTGGTTGTATATTATTGTGGCTGTCATGTTCTTCATCTTCGCTGTCCGCCTTGTTGAGTTTGAGCGATTTCTAAGATTGGCCGCTGGAGTATCCATAAACCTGAGCTACAACGCTTTTGACAATGTGGTGGAGCAAGGACCGGGAGTAGTAAGTTGGGGATTTGACTGGCACTATCTGTTCATCTCCATCCCGCAGTTTCTCTGGGCTGTGTATGTGATTGAAATTGTGCGCAAAATCTTCTCAAGAGTCGACGAGAACAGATTCATGAGACTTCATTCCTACTTCCTCGTTTTACTTGTTTTCGTGGGAATGGTTTGGACAGCGCTTGAGCCAAGATTCTGGCTACTGTGGATTGGAGTCAACGGGGTATTTGTTGGAACCAAATTTGGACACTTAGGCCGAATGGTCCGTAAACAGGCCATTGTTGAGAACCGACTGGGAGTGATCGGATTTTGGTCGATAGGCGAGAGCATTGTCGTAGTCTGGCTTGGGTTGTGGCTGTATCCAAACGTATCTTGGGACCTCCCCTCGGTAGTAGATATGAGCGTTTTAACGGGGTTATTCATTCAACTTTTCAACATGAGTCTGCAGTGCGATTACCTTCGGATATTCTACGCGGCGGTGCCCTTAACAGGCTTTTTCTGCTACATGTACAAGTGGCATGCGACTAAAGACTCTGCGGTTGAGTTCACGGGGCTCTACCGACGACTTGACCATTTCAGAGCGCCACAAGAGTGACCGATAGACCAAGCGGCAATGGCAAGAGATGGCCACAGTAGGATTTGACCCCAGACGCGGGCCGGCAGAGGCTATCTCTTGTAACCGATCTTGCGCAAGAACTCGTTGCGCTCGGCCTTATCCTCGTCGCCTTCGACACCCAGCGGCGGCTCGCCATCAACAACCCCCAGGACGCCCCGGCCCTGGTGAGTTTCGGCGACGATGACTTCCAGAGGGTTGGCGGTGGCGCAGAAGATTCGACAGACCTCATCCGATTCTTTTATCCGTCTCAGAACGTTGATGGGAAAGCCATCCTTCAGATAGATGAAGAAGCTGTGGCCGCAGGCGACATCGAAAGCCGCCGTTGAAGCCAGCTTGATCAGCTCCTCGGAGTTGCCGTCGGTTCGAATCAATCGCTTTTGCGACGCCTCGCAAAAGGCAATGCCGAACTTGAGAGACGGCGACGAGCTGATCAGCGCCTCGTAAAGGTCCTCGACCGTTTTGATAAAATGCGAATGGCCGAAAATAACATTACAGTCCGGGGGAATGTCGACCCGGACGATTTTAGTTCTGAAATTAGTCTCCATCGGTCACCTCAAATACATCATCCTCAATGCCCCCGTTTACGACCGGGTTGCGATAGTATTCGGTGCCGGCGAATTTGACGCCGAAAAAGAACATCGCCTTGCCCTTGCCCTCGACGTCAAACTGTCTCGGCAGCCAGTGGCGGTCGGCCGTCGGACCGTAGGTAATACTCATTGACAGGTCCTTCAACTTGAACCAGGTGCTCCCGGCCAGCTTGGCCGGGGAAAAGTCCACCCGCACCAGGTTGAATGACTCGGCCTCGAAATAGTAATCACCGTTTATCAGGCTGTCGCTCTCCTCAAGGGCGCTAACTTCGAAATGATGGCAGACGCGGCCCTCGATTCGGTCGTCGGCAACGCCCAGATATTCGATGTCATAGGTCTGCCGGTGATCAGGATAGAACGGCTCGATCATCGAATACGAGATATCCCTGGCCCGGCGCTTGCGCTTTTTCTCCTTGCGGTCTTTGGCCTCCTTGCGCAGGTCGTCGTCGCTTTTGAGCTCGCCTTCTTTGTAATACTCGATGAACTCTTCAAAAAACAGGGTGGTATCGGGCAGATATTTCACATAGATCTTCTTTACGAAGCGGACTTTTTCTTTGAACTCCCCGTCCTTTTCCTCTCCCTCGATGTATTCCGCGTCGTACACGATATCCGCAATCTGCCGGCGCTGGGATTCATCGACCATAAGGATTCTTTCGATCAGTGCCTCCGGGTCAATACTCTGATCGGGTTGCGCCCAGACCCCCCGGGCGAGTCCCGCCGCCAGCAGGACCGCACACGCTACGAGCCTTGGAAACTTCCTCATTGAAAATCACCTTCGTGAATTGATACTTCTTTGATCGTATCGCCTCTGACAATCTGGTCCACCACATCTATACCCGACAGAACCTGGCCAAAAACGGTGTAGCGGCCCTCGAGATGAGGCTGAGGTGAGTGGGTTATAAAAAACTGGGAGCCGCCGGTATCTTTGCCGCTGGTAGCGATGCCGACGGTGCCGCGAATGTACGGTTCCGGCGAGTACTCGCAGCGAATCATATATCCGGGGCCTCCCCAGCCGTGCCCGGTGGGGTCGCCGCCCTGAACAACGAAATTGGGCACCACCCGGTGAAAGATGACATTCTCGTAGAACCCCGATTCCGCCAGCGAAATGAAATTCATCACGGTCAGCGGGGCCTGGTCGAAATAGAGTTCCATTTCGATCTCTCCCCGGTTGGTTACAATAGTCGCGTAGGGATTGGCCCGATACTTCTCTACGGCCCCGATCACCTTGCCGCGACTCAACCTGACAGCCGGCGGCGGAACCATGTAGGTGCGATCCTCGTCCAGGTTATCCTTGTAGATTTCGGCCGCCTTTTTGCGCACGACATATTCGGAATCGCGAATTCCGGCTATCAGAATCTCCATGGCCAGCGTGTCGGACGTGTTTTCGCTCAGAAACGAGGCCGCGGCGTCAAGGGTGGCGGTCCGAACATCGGGGTCAAGCTCTTCGTCAAGGTCCATCAGAGCCCGAAGGCGCGGCAGGTAGGCTTCGAGACGACGTTCGCCAATGTAGTCGATGGCAACAACCGGAAGAACAAAACAGGAATCATCCAGGGCATTGCCCAGGTAAAAATCAGCGTTGGTGGAGTCGATTGCCAGCAGGTGTTCGAAAGCGGTCAGGCGCACCGTTGGCACCTTGTCATTAAACAGAACGGCCAGGCGCGGGATTATACTCTTGGTCCCTATGGTTGCGTAGGCATCGGCGCAGGCCGCCCGGATGTAAGGATCATCGAGGGTCTGCAGGGAATCGATAATCATGACCGCTCGGTCTTTCTGTACCTCGGCCAAGTACCTGACCGCCGCTGCGATAATATTCGCCGGGGGCCTGGAGTCAAGAATGGCATTTACGGCGTCGAAGCCTTCGGGGTTTCCCTGCGCCCTCATGGCGTCAATCAACGCCACCCTGAGTTTCTCGTCTCGTTCCTGCCGGAGCTTTCCGGCCAGTTTGCTCGTCGCCTCCGGCGACCGCTTCCGGGAAAGCCCCACCACGGCCTGAGCAACCACCCGTGGGTCGCCGTCATTAAGGGCTATCGTCAGGTAGTGAACCGCTCGAGGGTCATCTGACAGGCTGATTCCCCGGACCGCGAGCGATCTCGCAAACGGGTCGGCATCGGCCAGGAAATCCTCATATACCGGGGTGGCCTCTCCTACACCGAGCCTGACCAAGCTATACAAGGCAACCACGCGGACCTGTTCATCGGGCTCGGATTGGCAGAAGGCGGTCAGCTCCGGCCCTTTGTCCCTGGCCCCGGCTCTGAACAGCGCCATGCAGGCAGCCTCGCGCACCTCCGGTGAGGGGTGGCCCAGGAATCCGGTTATCATGTCAATCTCGGCGGTCATGCTGGTGTCGGTCAGACGGCCGGCAGCTTCCACCAGGCGCATGGCCACCCGGGAAGGCTGGTCTATGGCCAGATCCAGCAAGTCGTCGGCGTACTGCTTATCTACCGTCAGGCCGATAGCGAAAGCGGCCCGGGCCACGACGTCCATGCTGCTGTCGGAAGTTATTATCTCATAGAGCAGTTTTCCGCTCTCAGTGGCACCGATGCGACCCACCGCCAGGGCTGCGCGAGCCCGTACGTCCGGAACAGCATCGTCAAGATGCTGCCGGAGCTGCTCGGCGAGTTCGCGCCGGTCTTCGAAATGGATGATTTCTCCGATTTTCTCCGCAAAGGTTCGCTCGCGGAGGGTGTCATATGCGTAGTATGCGGCGATCACTACCAGCAGCAACACCGCAAGGGCGCCCAGTCTTTTCAGAAATCTTTTCATATGAAAACAGAATCTAAACCTGCCACCGCAGGACGTCAATCTTTAAACCGGTGGACCGCTCCCGACCGGCCCACGGCCGCAGGTAATGAGCCGGCTCACGGCACTCGACCCACGCCGGCAACGGTCGCCTGATGTGGCATCAAGTTGTTGCATACCAAACAAATAGCCCCCTTCGCCGGAGGCGGAGGGGGCCGGTCTGCGACTCAGATCCGGAAGAGCTTACAGCTCATTCCAGATAAATGTATAGTGACCGCTGGTCGGGACGCCGCCAATGTTGGCGTAGTAGCTCTCGATTCGGAGCTTATAAACCGTCCCGCCCGTCTTGAGCAGATACACATGCGATTTGGAGGTCAACTGGTGCGTCTGACCGTCATAGTCGTACCATTCCGTCAAAGCCGAGCCGGGGATATCCGGAAAGAGCGGCGCCCCGGTCGGCTGCGCGGTGAAGGCATCGATATCGGTCGGGTCGGTCAACTCGCTCCAGGCCAGAAAAGCGGCGCAGCCTCCGACACCGTTGGGACCGCTGTTTTGCATCAGTTCGTAAGAGTAAAAGCTGATATCCCAGTCAAGCGAATTGGCCGGATCGGCGGGGCTTACCTGCGAACCGCTGGAGAAATCAAAGTAACCGAAATTCGAACCCACCGTTACCGATGCTTCCGCACACGGCCCGGGCAGGCTCCTGGAGTCAGCTTCGTCCTGATAGAAGTACGTCAACCACACGGTACCCATGTCAGGCGGCTGGGCCGCATTCACCATGGAATCGACACGGAATTTCACGTAGTGCTCACCGCTGGCATCGAGCATGGAATATACGTACTGGCTGGCGGTAAGCTGATGGGTAGTCGGATTATATACATACCATTCGTCAATGAAATAGTCGATGAAGTCCTCGGTCCAGGCAACTCCGGCAGTATCGTCGATGGTCACGCCGTCATACGCCACGGCGCCCAGGTCGAAGCCGACCACGTCGCCCGCGTTCTCGGTGGAAGTGCCGCCGTTGAGCTTGACGACCTCACGACGAAAAGCGACATCCCAGACCTGCGCGGCGGTCTTGGGGACGCCGCTGCTCACAGTATCCCTGGTGGCAAACGAGAAATACATGAAGTTGTCATGATCAGAGGCATTTACCGTTGTCGACCAGTAGCCGCCACTCTCATTCCAGGTCGATGTGGCCGTGTTGGTGGGTGCGGGATTGGGTGCCACGGGATTTTCATCGTCACCGCAACCGGTTGCCGCCAGAAGCAAGGCCGTAGCCGATAGTAAAATTAGCAAGTGTTTCATTAAGTAAGACTCCTTTATTGATTATTTGTTATATCCAAAATCGAATTTCATGCCGACGAACAGCTCGAATCCCGGCCAGTAGCCGAACTCGACATCGGTCTCGTCAAGAAGGTTCTCCATTCGCACGAAGGTTTCCAGACCGCCATTGAATCGCTTGAATAGATTCAGATTAAGGCGCGTCCGGTGCGGAGCATAAACAGCGTCGCCTTCGTTACCGCCGGTGTTGGAGCGCGGCACCCACAGCTTGCGGGACTGGTAGTCTGCCCAGAGGCTGAAGCCGGCATTGAAGCGCTCAACGAGACCGGTCAGAAACAACTTGGCGGTGTGGTCCGGACGGTTTACCAGCTTCTCCTGCGTTTCCAGGTTTCGCGTGTACAGATAATTGTATGAAAAGGAAAGATCCCAGGACGACGACAGACGCACGCGCGACTCCCATTCGATTCCCTGGGTGACAGCCGTTTCGATGTTCTGGTAGACGTACACGCCCCGCCAGTACGGGTCGGGGAAACCGATGAGCGTGAAATCAATCAGGTCTTCCAGATGGTTATAAAAGTAGGTTATGCGGTGCAGCCCGATGGTGCCGTAGGAGAACTCGGCGGAAATCGAGCTGTTGATGGAGTTTTCCTGTTTGAGGTCGGTGACCTCCAGACCGCCCAGGTCGATCCCGGATGACTCGATGGCCGAGCCGCCGTAAACGATATAGCCCGCCGCGGTATGGTCAAAGACGAAGTACTGCTGCTTTATGGACGGTGCCCGAAAACCCCTGCCCACAAAGCCGCGCAACTTTAGACGCTCGCTCGGCTGGAACATGGCATTGAAGGACGGGTTGACATGCCCGCCGAACGAGCTGTGATTTTCATAACGAACCCCCGACACCAGGGTCCAAGCCGGATGGGGCGAATATTCATACTGTAGATAGCCGGCGATGGAATTGTCGGCTTTTGACCCAGCGATTACTTCCGACGACTTGAGGTCCTGGTAATTGTAGTCCAGGCCGTAGGTGGCGACGTGGTTGTGCCCTATCACGTAGTTCGACGTGTACGATGTCTCGAGGAAAATATCTTCCGTCTTGGAAGTATCTATCCAGAACGACTCGCTGAATTTGTTCCACTGGTGGTTATAGTAGGTGCCGAACAGTCTCAGCTTCATTGAGTAGCGATCGCCGGAGAGATAATCGAAAACCACCGAACTCTCGTAGCGGGCGTTCTTTTCCTCGTCGTCATACGTATAGGTGGTGTCTTCCAGGGCGTTCTTGGCGACAATCTCCGACTCGATCCAGTCACGGTTTTCAAACATCAGGCGGCCCGAGCCGGTCAGGCTCCACCGGTCGTCGAACCGGTGACGCAGTTTGCCGGAGAAGTTCCAGCGGTCGATCTGCTCCTGCCCGTTAGTGTGCGGCGTGGTCAAATCCAGGTCAAAACCGTCGGTCGAAAACAGCCTGCCGCCCAGCATCAGCCCGGTGCGGTCATTGCCGTACTCGAAGTCGGCCGATGGGTTGAAACTGGTGTGGCTTCCGTAATCGAAATAAAGGTTGCCTTTCGAGACGTTGGCTGACGGCTTCCTGGTAATAATATTGATAACGCCGCCCATGGCGTCGGAGCCGTATAAAGTCGAGCCGGTGCCCTTGACGATCTCAATCTTCTCGACATTGCTGAGGGAATACTGACTCAGGTCGATTGAACCGCGCACGCGGCCCACCGCCCGCTCGCCGTCAACCAGCACCAGCACCCGGTCGCCTTCAATGCCCCTGATAGTCGCTCCCTGGCCGGAAAGGTCCTCGTTGATGGTGATGCCGATTGACGATGTCAGGGCTTCGTCTACCGTGGTCGCACCGGTGCGCTCAAAATCGCGCTGCGTGACGACTTCCGTCTGTACCGGTACGTTTTTCAAAAGGTGCGGGGAGCGGGTTCCCGTGACGACGACATCGTTCAAAACCCACGGCGCCGGACGAAGCTTGAAATCGAACCGCCGGGATCCCGAGACGGTAACGGTGACCGTATCACCGGCGTCATAGGCGATGTGCGTGACCACCAGACGGTATTGGCCGTCAGCAAGCTGTTTGAACCGATATTCTCCGCGCCTGTCCGAGGCGGCAACCTGACCGGTTTCGATAATCCGCACGTTGGCGTCGCGAATCAGGTTGCTCGTTTCCGAGTCGTACACCCTCCCGGTCAATTCCGCTGCCGATATTCCGGTGCCGGCACCAATAAAAGCCGCCAGGCCAGCCGCACAAAAATTCCTCATACCTCTGCTCATAGCCTCTACCCGTCCTTTGTGTTGGTGAGCGCAAATTAGTGAGCAGAGGAGGCCGGTTTGTCATCCGACTGTCATAAACAATACAATTTTTGTTATTTTTTTCACAATGTGAGAGACAAATTGCGGTGGAGGCGTTGCGAGTAGCTAAGCCTCAGAGGGGTAGTTACTTGGCGTATTTCCGGGCAGCGCGGTCGAAGGCGGGATCGGCAAGCTTTTTTATGAGCTTATTGAGGCTCCTTATGTCTTTGTCAGTCAACGAATTAAGCTTCCGGGCGAACTTGCCCGATTCAATATCTCGATAAACTGCGGCCATTTTCTTGCGGGTTTCATTCCCGATGACCTTTCTGCCGGAAGTTGTCGAACCGTAGCGAGCCGTGACAGAAATCCGTTTGTACATCCCTTCGATGCCGTACTGTTTGATTAGCCGGATTATAAGGTCAAGCTGATAAGCCACTTCCAGATAGGCGTTTTCCGGCGGAACACCCTTTTCCACGAGAAGCCTGAATCCGCTCACGATCAACTCGGACAGCCCGCCGCAAAGAACCGCCTGCTCCCCGAAAAGGTCACCTATCGCTTCGTGCTCGAAACTGGTTTTTACCAGTCGGCTTTTCCTGAAGCCCATAGCCCTAGCCAAGGCGACGGCTTTTCGTTCGGCGCGGCCGGAACGGTCCTGCTCAACGGCGTAAAACGCCGACAGGGTGCGAGCCGTCAGGTACTGCTCTCGCACAAGAACACCCGGAGCGTGAGGCGCCACCATAATGACATCACAGTCCGGAGGCGGCTTGACAAAGCCGAAATGCACCGAAAAGCCGTGCAGAAAGACCAGTGTCGAGCCCTGTCTCAGATGCGGACGGATTTCCCGGGCGAAGACCCTTCCGTGAAGGTGATCGGGCAGGGCGAAGCAGAGGCAGTCTGCCATTTTCACCGCCGCGCCGGCGCTATGCACCCGGGTGAACCCGTCCCGGCGAGCCGTTCGGCGGGCGGATGACTTGGCCGGCAGACCGATCACCACCTCGTACGCGGAATCGCGAAGGTTCAGGGCGAGAGCCCGCCCCTGGGAACCGTAGCCCAGCATGGCCACCGGTCCTTTTTTTGTTTTCCTTTGCGGCACGAATGGAATATAATAGCAGCGCAGAGCGATGCCAACAGCAACATCTCCATCAGGCTATGGATAAAGCGTATTACCAAGCTGTCCGCAACCTGGTCAAGGCGGCCCTCGTCGAGGATATCGGCAAAGGCGATCTCACCTCTCTGGCCTGCCTTCAGCCGGAACCCATCAAGGCGCGGATCACGGCCAAGTCGGCCGGTGTTCTGTCGGGAATCGAACCGGCGCTCATGGCTTTTAACATCGTCGACTCCGGAAACACCGTTCGGCCGCTGAAAAAAGACTCCGAGCCGTTCGCAGCCGGAGATGTCGTTATGGAAATCGAAGGATTTAACCAGACGGTGCTGACAACGGAGCGCACAGCCCTTAATTTCCTCGCCCACCTCAGCGGCATAGCCACCTTTACCAACCGGTTCGTGAAAAAAATCGAGGGAACCCCGTGCCGCATTCTCGACACGCGCAAGACCACTCCCGGCTGGAGGTATCTCGAGAAGGCCGCCGTGGTGCACGGCGGCGGGCACAATCACCGCTATGGACTTTACGATATGATCCTCGTGAAGGATAACCACATCGCCGCGGCCGGCTCAATCGGGCGGGCGGTGGAGATGACCCGCGAATTCCTCAGAACGGCGCAGTTTCGTCAACAGTTCAACGCCAGGGAGGAAGATATCGAGATCGAGGTCGAGGTCACCGCCGAAGAGGAGGTCACCCGGGCCATCAAGGCCGGTATCACCCGGTTGCTGCTCGATAACCAGTCTGTGGAATCTTTGAAAAAGCTCGTGGCCCTGTCCCGAAAGCTCGACCCGGCCGTACAGTTGGAGGCATCGGGAAACGTCACTCTCGACAACGTGGCCGACATCGCCGCGACCGGGGTCGATTTCATCTCCATTGGAGCGATCACGCACTCTGCAGAAGCGGCCGATTTTTCACTCGGCGTCACCAAATAACTCTCATGACACCTACTGACATAGAGAAACTGGCCGATGAAATACTGCTTGGGTTGCGACGGCGTCCCGGAAAGCTGTTCTCCCTCAAGGCGCTCGCCAACAATCTGCGAGCCGATCTCGGCGATACCGTTTCGGCCCTGACGCTGCTTCGTCAGTGGGGCTATCGACTCAACAAGAGCGCCGGGAAGGTGGCCCTGCGCGCGACCCCCGACAGCCTTACCGCCACCGAGATTTCCTATGGCCTCAAAACAAGGTTTATCGGCCGCGCAATCCACTGTTACCAGTCGGTAAAATCCACCAACGACATTGCGATTGCGCTGGCCGAGAAGGGACAGAAGGAAGGCACCATCGTTACGGCCGAAGAGCAGACTCGGGGAAAGGGACGCCTGGGGCGCAGCTGGCATTCGCCGGCCAGGGCCGGCATTTACATTTCCATAATACTGAGGCCAAGATTCGAGCCGGAACTGGCGCCCGGTCTGGCGATCATGACGTCCCTGGCTCTGGCCGATACCCTCAACTCCTTCTGTCCCGGGTCGGTGCGGATAAAGTGGCCCAACGACATCCAGATCGGCGGGCGAAAGGTGGCCGGGATACTGACCGAGCTTTCGGCCGAGAAGAGTGGAATCGACTATGTCGTTATTGGAACAGGCATCAACGTCAACCACCGGCCAGGCGACTTCCCCGAAGACCTCAGGGCCATCGCGACCTCGGTCCGGGCGGCCGTGCGCAAGAAGGTCAGGCGGATCGAACTGCTTCAGGACTTCCTGCGAAGATTCGAGAAGGAATATCTGAGATACACCAAGCGCCAGCTGGCGCCGTCGCGCCGTAGGCTCTTGGCTTATTCGTCGCTCATCGGTTCGACCGTGAAGCTTAGCATCGGACGAAAAACCGTCGAAGGCCTGGCGGTTGACATCAACAAGGCCGGAGAACTGGTGATCGAGCGAGACGGCCGCCGTCAGGCGGTTTCCAGCGGCGAAGTCACGGTCATAAAAGACGGGGCCTGTTGAAAATTCACAATCACGGAACTAATTCGGTCACCCACACATTCTATATCTGACTTCCGGCCGGACGCGGTCAGGACAGGTAACAACAGACACCCGGCAGGACAGCGGAAGGTTGTGTTATGGGAAAAGTGAAGATTACACTCATCAAGAATGGATCGGCCAAGGTAGATTGCGATAAAACGGAAATCGTCATGCTCGACGGTTCCGTGGTTGTTATGGAAGGTTCATTTTTTCTGTGCCGATGCGGTCATTCGAAGAATAAGCCTTTCTGCGACGGCTCGCACAGCAGGTGCGGATTCAGGGACTAGCGCCGGACCCACTCCCCAAAAGACCCTTACCGGCTTCGCTGATAGCGACTCAGGGCAGCCACTATCGTCGGCACAAGGATTAGCTGGATGATTATGCCCGGGAGCCCCGCCACGATGGCGCCGCCGGAAGAGAAGAACACCGCGGCGGAGTAGGGCAGATTCATGAACATCCCCAGGATAAACAGGCCGAGGCCGAACATCAACCGGCCCAGCACCAGCGACGCAACCAGAGTAACATAGAGATTGAGCTTCAGCGTTCGGTAGCCCAGTCCCGCAATCAAACCGTACATCGGCAGTTCCAGGGTCATGAGCGGGACAGCGTATGAGGGGGGCATGCCCGTGAGCAGAAATGACAGTCCCGGCGCCAGAAGACCGACGATCACTCCCGACAGCGGCCCGACAAGGAAACCGGCCAGGAGCACGGGAAGATGCATCGGCAGAAAAATGCGTCCGGCCATCCCAAAGGCATGAAAGCCGATCGGCACCAGCACGGCCAGAGCCAGAAAAAGCGCCACGTGGACTATGAATCGGGTCTGGGACGGTAAGGTTGTCACTATCTACCGGTTTATTTACGGTTTACGGCTGAGGCCAGATAAAGCCCTGGAACATCGTCGATCACGATGTCGGCGAACTTGCTGCTGTCGAGCATGTTGCGCAGGCGGCTTTCCGGCGGAATCTGGTCATGTGCAACGACTCCGCCCGCCTTATGATGAATGTGGGAAAGCTCCCTGGAAGATGTCAGATGAATGATATAAAACCTGGCGCCGGCCTTGAGCACCCGATGCGTTTCATCTACGGCCTTCTGCTGGTCCGAGAAATGCGGAAAGGCGGAGAAGGCGACGGCCATATCGAAGGTCGAGTCGGCAAAAGGCAGGCTGGCGGCATCGCCGTCAACTACATTCACGTTGGTAAAGGGGAAATTCCGGTGAGCTTTCTGAGCCATGGCATAAGAGAAATCGACTCCCGTCACGGAGCCGGATTCAGTCACATGGCGTCGCAGCATGTCAAAGAGAACCCCCGTACCGCAGCCAAGGTCCAGGACCGCCATCCCCTTTCTAACGCCCAGACAGTCCACAACATGGGAAAGTCGCTCCAGGTCTTCGGCCGTAAAGAGCAGGTCCCATTGAGCGGCCAGGGCATCGAAGAACTGCTGATGTTCATCAGGCATGGTTCACCAAAATCAAGCCGCGACCGCGTCAAGTCAAGCGTTTTCCGGCAGGCGGCGAAACCAGAAGACGCTCGGAACGGTTGCATTGTCATATCGAGAAAGTGATTGCATAGCCCGGTTTTCTTCTTTCACGACCGGCCGCATTTTGTATATTTAGAGGTTAAACTATCCCCGAGGCCAAGATGGCAAACAGCAGCCGGTACAAGAAGAACAAGGAATTTCTCCACGTCAAAGGCGCCCGCGAGCATAACCTCAAGAATATAGACATCCAGATTCCGCGGAACACCTTGACGGTGATAACCGGGTTGTCCGGTTCGGGTAAAAGCTCGCTGGCATTCGATACCATCTACGCCGAAGGCCAGCGACGGTATGTCGAGTCCCTCTCTTCCTATGCCCGGCAGTTTCTGGGCCTGATGGAGAAGCCCGACGTCGATTTTATCGAGGGACTTTCGCCGGCCATCTCCATCGAGCAACGGGGCACACCCCGAAACCCCCGTTCGACCGTGGGTACCGTCACCGAAATCTACGATTACCTGCGGCTCCTTTTCGCGAGGGTGGGCATACCGCACTGCGTCAAGTGCGGTCAGCCCATCACCCAGCAGACCGTGGAACAGATTGTCGACTCCGTGCTCACCTTCGAGGAAGGCACCCGCATGATGGTTCTGGCACCTCTGGTCAGGGGCAAGAAAGGTGAGCATAAAGAGATCATCGAGGAGGCCCGCCGGGAGGGGTTTGTCCGGCTGCGCATCGACAATGAGGTTGTCGAGGCCGACAGCGATATCGTGCTGGAGAAGAAAAAGAAACACAGCATCGAGGCGGTGGTTGACCGGCTGGTGGTCAAGAGCAAGTCGAAGCACCGGCTGGCCGACTCGGTTGAGACGGCCGTCAAGACCGGCCAGGGGACGGTGCTTATAAACATCAAGGGCAAAGATCTTCTGTTTTCCGAGCAGTCCGCCTGCCTCAACTGTAACATAAGCTACGACGAACCCAGCCCGCGCATGTTCTCGTTCAATTCACCCTACGGCGCCTGCCAGGTGTGCGACGGTCTTGGCCAGCGCATGAAGATCGACCCGGGGCTTGTCGTGCCCGACCCGTCGCTGTCGATCAACGACGGCGCCATAAGGCCCTGGGGCGGCGCCGACATGTCGAACTGGTACCGCTACATGCTCAAGGGCGTGGCCCGCCATTACAGCTTCAAGTTCTCCGTCCCGTTCAACAGGCTCTCCCAGAAGGTACAGCAGGTGATACTGTACGGTTCGGGCAGGCAGGAAATACAGTTTGAGTTCGAACACACTTCCGGTAAAGGCCGGGGTTCGGGTATTTACCGGTCCACTTTTGAGGGCGTCATCCCGCATCTCGAACGGCGTTACCGGCAGACCGAATCGGGCGGCGTGAGGCAGTGGATCGAAAATTACATGTCCATCAGCGACTGTCCGGCCTGCCACGGTTCCCGCCTCAGGCCGGAAGCGCTCTCGGTCATCATCGATCGAGAGACTATCGACAGCATCACGGCGATGTCAATCAAGCGAAGCCTGAATTTTTTCAACAACATAAGGTTGACGAAGCGCCAGCAGGCTATCGCCAAGCAGATTCTGAAGGAAGTCAAGGAGCGGCTGGGGTTTCTGTGCGATGTCGGCCTGGATTACCTCACTCTCAGCCGGGCTGCCTCGACCCTTTCGGGTGGCGAAGCCCAGCGGATTCGACTGGCCACCCAGATCGGTTCGCGGCTGGTCGGCGTGCTCTACATCCTCGACGAGCCGTCGGTCGGGCTTCACCAGCGCGATAACAAAAAGCTACTCAATACTCTTACCGAGCTCCGCGATATCGGCAACACCGTGCTGGTCGTGGAACACGACCGCGAAACGATCGAATGCGCCGACTACGTCATAGATCTCGGGCCGGGAGCCGGTGTTCACGGCGGCCAGGTGGTGGCCGTAGGCAAGCCCGCCGCGATCAAGAAAGCCCGAAAGTCGATCACCGGTCAATATCTGGTCGGAAGCCGTCGCATTGAAACGCCGTCCAGGCGGCGGCCGGCCAACGACAGTTACCTTCAGCTACAGGGCGCCACGGGGAATAACCTCAAGGCCGTCAACGTTGACATTCCCCTGGGTCGCTTCGTCGTGATCACCGGCGTTTCGGGTTCGGGTAAATCAACTCTCATCAATGAGACCCTGTACCGCATCCTGGCCCGTGAATTCTATAACAGCCGCACGGCCCCCCTGCCGTACGAGCGTATCAGCGGCACGGAAAACATCGATAAGGTCATCGATATCGATCAGTCGCCCATAGGGCGGACACCCCGGTCCAATCCGGCCACCTACACCGGTGTCTTCACCCACATCCGTGATCTCTTCGCGGGTCTTACCGAATCCCGGGCGCGCGGCTATCTGCCCGGACGATTCTCGTTCAACGTCAAAGGCGGCCGGTGCGACGCCTGCGAGGGTGACGGGATCATCAAGATCGAGATGCACTTCCTGCCCGATGTTTACATTCCCTGTGAAGTCTGCAAGGGCAAACGCTACAACCGGGAAACCCTCGAAGTCGCCTTCAAGGGGAAGAACATCGCCGACGTTCTCGATATGACCGTCGAGGAGGCCCTTAAGTTCTTTGAGAACATTCCCCGCATAAAGAAGAAACTGATGACCCTGTATAATGTCGGTCTGGGCTACATTCATCTCGGTCAGCAGGCCACGACTCTCTCCGGGGGAGAGGCACAGCGGGTCAAGCTGGCGGCGGAGTTGTCGAAGGTGGCCACCGGACGCACCCTGTACATCCTCGATGAGCCTACCACCGGGCTGCACTTCGAGGATATTCGCATGCTCCTGAGAGTCCTGAATGAACTGGTCGACCGCGGCAATACCGTTCTGGTCATCGAACACAACATGGATGTCATCAAAACCGCCGACTGGATTATCGACATCGGTCCGGAGGGCGGCGATGACGGCGGGCGGATCCTCGCTACCGGAACGCCCGAAGAAGTGGCTTCTGTCCGGGTCTCTTATACCGGCAGATACCTGAAAGAAGTCCTGAAATAGTCACCGAGGAGCCGGACTTGCCGGAACTGCCCGAAGTTGAAACCGTCGCTAGGGGATTGCGCGACACCGTCCTAGGCCGCACCATCGCCCGGGTCCGTCTGAAAGCTCCTCCCGGCTCAACCGTCGTAAGCCCCGCTTTCGGCCAAAAACGGTTCGAACGCATTCTCCGGGGAAGGACGATTCTGGACGTGCGGCGTCGCGGCAAGAATATCCTGCTGGCCCTGTCCGGCGATGCGACCCTCTGGGTTCACCTCAAAATGACCGGCCACTTTTACTATCTCAGGAAAACCGAGCCAGTCGACCGGCACGACCTGGTGGTGATTGACTTCAAAGCCGCTCTCGGGTGCGATAACGGTAAGAATCTCCGGTTTAACGACTATCGGCGATTCGGGCGACTCCGTTTATACCGCGATGACGAACTCTGGCAGCAGAGGGGGCTGGGAGACCTCGGCCCGGAACCGCTGGAAATGTCTTCCCGGGAATTTCTCTCGATATGCCGCCGGAGTTCGCGCATGATCAAACCGGCCCTGCTCGATCAGACGTTTGTCGCCGGACTGGGTAACATCTACGCCGACGAATCCCTGCACGCCGCCCGCATTCACCCGAGACGAGCGACCGCCTCGATATCATCCCGAAAACTGCTCGAGCTGCACCACCACATTCAGCGGTTGCTCAAGTCGGCCATAAACAAGATGGGAACGTCGGTCGACTCCTACGCCGGCGTGAACGGCCAGCCGGGAAGATTCCAGAAATATCTCAGGGTGTACGGCCGCGAAGGGCTGCCCTGTAAGTTCTGCGGTCGCGCTGTTGTGAGAGAAAAGGTGGGTTCGCGCTCGGCCCACTTTTGCCCCAGGTGCCAGCGTCCCTGAACCGATTCAGGCACCGGTGACCGTCAGCGAAGCCTGGTCCCGTCGGCCGAACTGAAGAACATGAGATTTTCGGCGTCGAACGTAAAGGTCACCAGGTCCCCGGGCTGGTACGGTTTCCGGTTGCCCGAAACCACCAGTTGCGTGTCACCATAGGCCAGCCCGACGACATACTGTTCACCCAGGTATTCACACGAATTGACGACCGCACGAAACTCTCCGCCGGCTTTTATTTCGATGGCTTCCGGTCGCAAGCCCACCTTCAGGCCCGCCCCTTCGCTTTCCAGGTAGTACTCCGCCACGGGCAGGCCGAACGGGGTAAGGATGTTCTCCCGCACCGCCGCTTCGACGATGTTCATGCGCGGGCTGCCTATAAACTCCGCTACATAGATGGAATTGGGATTGCGGTACAAGTCCTCCGGCGTGCCCACCTGCACCAGCTTACCGTCGCACAAAAGGGCGATACGGTCCGCCATCGTCAGGGCCTCGGCCTGGTCATGGGTGACATGTATCGTGGTCGTACTGAGCTTCTTCTGCAATTTTACAATTTCCAGGCGCATGCGCGCGCGGAGGTCGGCATCGAGGTTGGACAGCGGTTCATCCAGCAAAAATAGCGAGGGCTCGCGGATGATCGCCCTGCCCAGAGCAACGCGTTGCCTCTGGCCACCCGAGAGTTGCCCGGGCTTTTGCCGCAGTTTGTCCGTCAGCCCCAGCATGCCGGCGACCCGGGTGATCCTCTGTTCGGTCTCGGTTCGCCCGATGCCGGCCACCTTCAGCGGAAAAGCGAGGTTCTTGCGGACCGTCATGTGCGGGTAGAGAGCGTAGTTCTGAAATACCATGGCCACCTGGCGATCTCTGGGAAGCAGGTGGTCGATCCGCCTGTCACCCAGAAAGATTTCGCCGCTGTCCTGGCTTTCCAGCCCGGCCACGAGCCTCAGCAGGGTCGACTTCCCGCAACCGGACGGGCCGAGGAGAACCAGCAGCTCGCCGTCTTCGAGTTGCAGCGAGATGTCATCGAGCACTTTCAGGTCGCCGAATGATTTACAGATGTTCTTGAGCGTCAGCCCGGCCATTTAATCAACTCCCGCTATTTGCCCGTTGGCGACACGGTAACATCTCCCCGACTCTTTCAGAAACTCCGGCGGTTCGAGGGCGGTGGTGAGAAATAACTGGCCCAGGTTTCCGAGAGCTTCCATCAGAGCCTCCGATCTATTGATATCGAGTTCCGCAAACACTTCGTCAAGCAAGAGCAGCGGCGGCGTGCCCCGCCTGCCCCTTAGCATATCGTACACGGCCAGTTTGAGGGCAACCGCCGCCGAGCGCCACTCCCCCTGCGAGCCATGAGTACGGGCCGGCAGCCCGTTCAATTCTATTTGCACGTCATCGCGGTGAGGACCCACCAGAGCCGTCTGGGTAATCTTTTCCTTTTCAGCCATTACCCGCAACGCTTTTTCAAAAGCTCTCTTGATCTCGCTGATGTCGCTTTCAGCCGCCGCTGCAGCCGTCGACGGCCGGTAACCGACGCTAAGCTCACCCCCGCCGGATATCCGCCGATAGTAAGCGGCCGTCGAATTACCCAGATTCTCAATGTGTTCCCTCCGGCTGTTGATCAACCGGGCGCCGGATTCGGCCAGTAACTCGTTGAAGGGTTGCGGGTCCATCTCTTTCCTCAGAGCGGCATTCTTCTGCGCCAGAACCTTATGGTAATCGGCAAGCACTGTCAAATACTTTCCCGAGTATTGCGACAGATACAGGTCGATAAAACGTCGCCGGGCCGACGGCGGTCCGGACAGAATATTGCTGTCCTCCGGCCCGAGCGAAACGGCGCAAAAAGCTCCATACAGCTCGACCAGTCGCACGGCCAGCCCATCGATAGTGAGTTTTTTGCGTCCGCCGCGATCATAGGCCACAGCTACATCCCGGTTCTCCCCGTCCACTACCGTCTGCCCCTCGATACGGTAATACTCCGCGCCTTCTCTGACCAAGGTGGCCTCAGATGCGCCGCGGTGGGACCGGCCCAGATGCAGAACGAAGATAGCTTCGAGGATATTCGTTTTGCCCGAGCCGTTGCCGCCGTGCAGAATATTGACGCCTTCACCGAACTCCGAGGCGAGCTCCGCCAGGTTTCGGAAGTTGACAACGTGAAGAGTTTTAAGGAACATTTTTCGGTAAAAAAAATGGCAGACAAGTTCGTTATCTGCCACTTTCAGTGAAATTCGCTCCCGCTCAATCGGCAAGCCTGAGCGGCATTACGAGACAGAGAAAGTCGTCCTTCGGCGTCTCCGGACTGTAGACAACACCGGCCGCTACCGATGACGACAATTCAAAGATTGCCTCTTCGCCGTCAAGCTTGGATAATATGTCGGTTACATAATTGGCGTTATACCCCAGTTCAATAGGCTCCCCGGCGAAGTCACACTCGAGAACCTCCTTCCCCTCGCCGCCTACATCAGCATTGGTGGTAGACAAAGTGAGAGTATTGCCCTTGAGCGCGAACCTGACCTGATGAGTAAGAGTGTTCGAGAGAATGGATACCCGGCGCACCGCACGAGCCAGGTCTTCCTTGCTTACCACCAGCTTCTTGTCGTTATCACCCGGAATGACCTGCTCAAAATTGGGGTAGGGCCCTTCAATCAGTCGCGACGTCAGAACAATATCGCCCAGATTAAATATGATGTTGTTCTCACCGAAGATGATGCCGATTTCCTGTTTCTCATCCGTTATGAACTTCGGAATAAGATTCAGTACTTTCGGAGGGATGATGACATCGTCATAGAGACCCTTCAGTTTCTTGTTCTCGACCGCCATCTTGGCCAGACGGTGCCCGTCGGTGGCTACCATCTGCATTTTGTCTCCCTTGGTCTGCCAGAGAACGCCGTTCAGCGCCGGCCGCGTCTCATCGTCGGAACTGGCAAAAGTTGTCTTTCTGATCATCTTTACCAGATCGTCGGCACCGAGTTTGATTTCCTTCTTTGTATTCACCGCTGGCAGTTTGGGAAACTCATCCGGCGGTATCGAGGCTATCTTGTAGGTTCCGTTGGGTATTTTTATCTCGATACGCTGCCCGGTAGCTTCAAAGCCAATCTCCGCTTCCGGTAACTCTTTGATAATATCAAACAGAATTCTAGCCGGCAGCGAAGCGGAGCCCTTCTTGGCAACTTTACA
The DNA here is from genome assembly GCA_020346225.1 of Candidatus Zixiibacteriota bacterium. Taxonomy (GTDB): domain Bacteria; phylum Zixibacteria; class MSB-5A5; order GN15; family FEB-12. The sequence goes on from CP070777.1 coordinate 1,090,886, forward strand.
GTCCAGCGACGCAGCGATAGATACATCCAGGTCCGTGGCTGATATCTTAATCTTGTTTTCCAGCGCTTCGATAAGAACGTTCGTCAAGATAGGTAAGGTGGATTTGCTGGGCACTACCTGAAGGATATGCTGCATGTAATTTGCGAGTCTCGACTTCGGTAAAGTGAACTTCATCTATTTCGTCTCCTGCGATATAATCTCCACAAGGTTAATTACTATTCTCTGACCTATATATCAAACAGAATGATAATAATAGTTATGTTGGTATGTTGACAACCCAAAAAAACACCTAAAAGACAAAAACTTCTCTATGTATAGCAAAAACTTAACCTAATAGTCGGGGGCTGCATTACGCTCATACCCTGTTCATAATACGTTGACGGAGTAATCAGCTTTTCCACAGAAGATATCAAAGTTAAGCGACCCGGTGCCTGTCCACAGCGAAATCCACAGCCTGTCAATATAGCAGCGCGGCAGATATTTTGTCTATTTTGTTCCGTAGCGAGGAGTCCACTGACATCTTCTTTGAGATCAAGTCACAGGCATGTATAACTGTGGAATGATCTCTTCCCCCGAACTCGTCGCCGATTGTCTTCAGGGAGTTATCGGTCAGCGACCTCGACAGGTACATGGCTACTTGGCGGGCAAGAGCTATCTTGGCCGTCTTTTTCTTAGCCCGCATCATCCCAGCCTCAACGCCAAAATGTTCGGACGTCTTCCGCTGAATGGAGTCAATGGTGACCTCCACATTCCTTCCCGACAGAGCGTCCGCGAGCACTTTTTGAGCCAGCTCGAGGTCGACCGGTGCGTTTTTCAAAGAGCCGTAGGCCAGGAGCCTTATGAGAGCGCCTTCGAGTTCGCGAATGTTCGTGGAGATGCGGTCGGCAATGTAACGTATAACATTGTCCGGAACGTTGGTTCCCTCGGTTTCAAGCTTCTTGTAAAGAATGGCCGTACGGTTTTCCAGATCCGGCGCCTGAAGGTCTGTCACCAGACCCCAGGAAAAACGCGACAGCAACCGCTCTTCGAGGCCCTTGATTTCCTTCGGTGACCGGTCGGAGGTGAGCACGATTTGCTTGCCAAGGTGGTACAGGGTATTGAAGGTGTGAAAGAACTGCTCCTGAGTGGACTCCTTACCCGTGAAGAACTGGATATCGTCGATAATGAGCACATCAACATCGCGATACACCTTGGTGAAGTGGGATACCGAGCTGCTCGAAATGGAGGCGATAAAATCCGATGTAAACTTCTCCGAGGTGGCGTATATGACCCGCTTGCTCGGGAAAAGCTCAAGTATGCGGTGACCAATAGCCTGGACTATGTGGGTCTTCCCGAGACCGGTACCGCCGTATATGAAGAGCGGGTTGTACTTGGTCATGCCGGGAGCCTCGGCTACCGCGGTGGCGGCCGCGCACGCGAACTGATTGAAATCGCCGACCACCAGAGACTCGAAATTGTACTTGCCGTTGAGATTGTGTTCGTGACCGGGAGGTTCCGGGTTCGGGACCTGGTGCGGTCTTTCGTAGAGCAAGTCCAGCGCCGCCTGACCCTCATCCTCCGGCGGTTTGCTGATAACGTACGACACCGAGTACTTGCGACCGGAAACTTCGCGCAACGCCTCCTCGATGAGATCGTTGAAATGGTCCTTGATCCAGTCGGCCACGAACTGATTGGGTACGGCGACCAGGAAATCCCCGTTACTGCCCGGCTGTCCCTTGGTCGGTTTCAGCCAGGTCTTGAATGATTGTTCCTTGACTCGATGAGAGAGGTAGTTAAGGCAATCATTCCACTGGTTTGAGCTAGTTACTCTCTTCTGCAAGGCGACATCCCCCTCATACTTATCCACATGGATGTTGATAAACCTTGTCCTTTTACTGTAAATGGTTATGACGGTGTAAAGCTACTCCGGGCAAAGTTACCAACAGGCTTATCCACAATTTTCAGTAATAACGTTGAGCGAAAGGTAAAGCGGGGCAAGTACTTTCAGAAGAGGCTGAAAACTTACCCACAACCTATAAACATTCAGGAGCTTTCTTAAATTCATGCTAATTAATATTGGGCGCCGATGTCGTCGTCAAGCAAGTCGCGACACTTTTATTGAAAGAAATTTGAACCGTTTATTTCATAGTCTCTTATACGAGAGACGCAAGACTGTAGTGTGGCTCGCAACTGAAAACCGGCCGACAATTAATTTTCTAGTGAAAACAAGTTTGTCGTTGCCAAATAGTTACCTGTATGCTGTGCGAAGGATGATGGACGTGTAGAGGAATGCCGCGTGGTTGCCGGGGCAGCGAAATGAATAACGGAGGTACGCGCGTTGACGATGAGGGTGATGTGGTGTGGTGCGACGAAGTTTGCCATAGGGTAGCAGAGCGGCAGAAGTGGATTTGCCTTCAACATTACTGAAGAGGTGCTCTTTAATGTTAAGGTTGTCGCAAGGGCTGTAGTTTTCGCGCAGACAACAGGTTTAGAGCGTCACGAGGCGTCGACGTCGGCGGGGTCAAGATGTTGCTGGCTGCGTTCGGCGGGAAAGAATATTATTCTGGCGAGGAGGTACACTATCGAGCAGCTGATAACGGCGTCGGCGATGTTGAAGGTCCACCAGCGCTGGATCTCAATTCCGACAAAAGAAATATTGAAGAAATCGACATCAAGAAAATCGACTACTTTGCCGAATCGCACCCGGTCAATGATGTTACCTATGGCTCCCCCACAGATGAGGGCGAGCGGGACAGTCACGGGATGGTTGTCCCGGTGTGAATAGATATAGTACATCAGTATGAGCAGGATCAGCAGAGACGAGATGAGGTAGTAAGCCGGCGACCCGAAATTCGTCCCCATGGCCCCTCCCTCGTTAAAAACCAGGGTGAGCATCAAGAAGTCGCCCAGTACTTCGACGCTGAGCCGGTCGGCGAGGTATGATATGGCCCATACTTTGGCCGCCTGGTCCAGGAGGACGACGCCGAGCAGGGCGAAGAAGGGGATCAGCAGCTTTCTCAATTTATTTTCGACCCGAACCTTTTTCTTCTTCGGCTGACTTGCAGTTGATGCACAGACGTGCGTGGGGTACGGCCTTGAGCCGATCTACGCTGATCTGTTTGCCGCAGCCGACACACTTACCGTAGTCGCCCTGATCGATGCGGCGGAGGGCTTCGTCGATGTGGTAGAGGAAGCGACCCGACTTGGAACTGAGCATGAACGTCAGTTCGCGTTCCATGGCATCCGTGCCTTGGTCAGCCATGTGATACGAGTACGACGAGAGATCGCCAGTTGAGTCCTTGATGGTTTTCCCCATCTTCGTATTCATTGCTTCCAGTTCCTCGAAGATGGCTCTCCTCTTCTCCAGCAGCAGCTTTTTGAATCTTGCCAGATCCGTTTTTCTCATCTGGTGGTTGCTCCTATTACCATTATCTTTTGCTGACCGCAATCGCGGCCTTGACACCGTTGATGTTCCATTCGGTGCCGCCTTTCAGAGATGTCTCGTCGAGCGGCGTGATTGATTCAGCCAGCGTCTCGCTTCGGATAAAGCGGTCGAACTTCTTCACGGCTGCGAGGAGCCTTTCCGTAGATGAAAGCCGAATGTCAATGTGGTCGGTTACTTCGAATCCCGATGACTTGCGCATGTTTTGGACCTTGTTAACGATCTCGCGGGCAAAACCCTCGTCGATAAGCTCGTCCGTCAGGGCGGTGTCGAGGGCTATGGTCAGCGGACCGTCCCGCTCAACCGCGAAGCCGTCGTTTTCCGCCTTTATCACCTCAACCTCGGAGTCGGTAAGCTCGATGTCGCGGGAGTCGATTTTCAAGGTCAGGGATTTCGTTTCGGCAAATTTCCTGACCGCCGCGGAATCCAGCGCGGCGACCTGTGCCGCCGCCTGTTTGGCGCTGGCGCCGAGGCGCGGGCCGGCCGTCTTGAAATTCAGTTTGGCCGAGTATGTCACGTACTTGTCGAGGTCGGCTTCCGCCACGATCTCTTTTACGTTGAGTTCGTCCCTGAGGATGTCAAAAAAGCCTTCGAGCTTCTCCAGCGACAGCCACTTGGGCAGCTTTAACAGCAGGCGGGACAGGGGCTGTCGCACCTTGAGGTTCTTCCGGGAGCGGGCGGCGCGTCCAAGGGAGACAATCTGCTCGGTCAGAGCCATCGACTCTTCAAGCTCCTCGTCAATGGCGACCTCATCGGCGACGGGGTAAGCGCACAGGTGTACCGACTGAGGCAGGCTGTACTTCTCGCGGTTTTTCCCGGTCAGCTCCGTCCAGATCAGCTCACTCATAAAAGGAGTTACCGGGGCGCTGAGCCGGCAAACGCCGGAGAGAACACGGTATAACGTGAGGTATGCGCGCATTTTCGAAGGGTCATCTGCCTTCGCCCAGAAGCGGCGGCGGCTGTTGCGTACGTACCAGTTGGATAACTCCTCAATCACAAAATGCTGGATGACTCGAACCGGACGGGTAATCTCGTAATTGTCGAACATCTGGGTAACATCTTTAACCAGGCTGTTGTACTTGGACATGATCCACCGGTCAAACCGCTCGGGCTCGCCGGCCAGCCTCTCAAGGAAGTCTTCAACGGCCAGGTCTTCGGCCTCGGCGCGTTCGCCAATCTGGTCGATGTTGGCATAGATGGCGAAGAAGGAATAGGTATTGCGCAGCGTGTCAAAGTGTTTGCGGATTACTTCGCTGAGGCCTTCGAAGCCGAATCGTGTCGGCAGCCACGGGCTCGAGGTCGATACGAGATACCAGCGGACGGGATCGGCTCCGTATTTCGCGACCGTTTCAAACGGGTCGACCACGTTCCCCTTGTGCTTTGACATCTTCTTGCCTTCGTGGTCCAGGATAAACTCGAATACGACCACGTTTTTGAAGGGCTCTTTATCGAAAAGCAGGGTCGAGATGGCCAGCAGGGAATAAAACCAGCCGCGGGTCTGGTCCACCCCCTCGCTGATGAAATCGGCCGGGTACTTGGCCTCAAACTCTTCTTTGTTCTCGAAGGGGTAATGCCACTGGGCATAGGGCATGGCCCCGGAGTCGAACCAGACATCGACAACCTCCGGAATACGCGACATGTGGCCGCCGCATTCGCACACCAGCTTGATTTCATCCATCTGCGGTTTGTGCAGGTCGAGTTCATCCGGGACGCTGACCGCCTCCTTGCGCAACTGTTCGATCGAGCCCACCGCGCGCTGTTTTCCACAGTCCGCGTTTTCGCAGATCCAGATCGGAAGCGGTGTCCCCCAGAAGCGCTCCCGCGACAGCGACCAGTCGACGTTGTTCTCCAGCCAGTCCAGCATGCGGCCCGAGCGGATCTCGTCCGGGTACCAGTGGATGGCATTGTTGTTCTTGATGAGCTGCTCTTTGAACTGGGTGGTCCTCAGGTACCAGGACGGTTGGGCGATGTAGATAAGGGCTGAGTCGCAGCGCCAGCAGAAGGGATAATTGTGCTCGTACATCTCCTTTTTGAACAGCCGGCCGGATTTGCCGAGGTCATCCATGATGACCGGGTCGGCGTCCTTGATGAACATCCCGGCGTAGGGGCCCGCGAAATCCTTGAACACGCCGTTGGGCTCGATTGCCTGAAAGACCGGCAGGTCGAACTCTTTACCTACTTCGTAGTCGTCGGCCCCGAAACCCGGCGCGATGTGCACGATCCCGGTGCCGTCTTCGAGCGTCACGAACTCGCCATTGATGACGAAGAAGGCCTTGTCGATATCGTCTTTGAAGGTATCGAAGAGCGGCACGTACTTGCGCCGGAGAAAGTCCTGCCCCTTGAATCGCTCGGCAATGTTGACTTCGGCGTCACCACCGAAAGTCTTCCAAACCAGGGCTTCGGCCAGCACCATCTTCTCCCCCTGATATTCGACCATGACATAGTCGGCGTCGGCTTTCATGCACAGGGCGGCGTTGGACGGCAGTGTCCAGGGGGTGGTCGTCCAGACCAGGTAGCTGAAATCGCCATCGGCGGCCTTCACTTTCACGTACACCGAGGGCTCTTTGATCATATCGTAGCCCTGGGCCACCTCGTGGCTGGACAGGCCGGTGCCGCAGCGGGGGCAATAGGGAATGGTTTTGTAGCCCTGGTAGATAAGGTCGCGGTCGAAGAAATTCTTCAGAATCCACCAGACGGTCTCGATGTACTCATTGCGCAGGGTGACATAGGCATCGTCCAGGTCCAGCCAGTAGCCGATGCGGTGAGTGATGCCGGTCCATTCGTCGAGATATTTGAAAACCGACACTTTGCATTTTTCGTTGAACTCTTTGATGCCATATTCGACGACCTGCGGTTTGCTGGTCAGCTTGAGTTCCTTCTCGACTTCGATTTCGACCGGCAGGCCGTGGGTGTCCCAGCCGGCCTTGCGGTCGACGCGAAAGCCGCGCATACTCTTATAGCGACACACCATGTCTTTGATGGTGCGGGAGATAACGTGATGAATCCCCGGCCGCCCGTTGGCGGTTGGCGGCCCCTCGTAAAAGACGAAATGAGGCCGGTCTTTGGCCAGCTCGCTGGCTTTCTGGAAGATGCTCTTGGCGTCCCAGAACTCGAGAATCCGCTCTTCGGCCTTGGGGATCGAGAAATTGTCTTTTAACGCGTCAAACATTTCCTGTTGCTTCCTCAAATAACCCATCAATTTACCGGCTCAATAAGTTTTTGTAAAGGGTTTTGTAATCTCAAGCGCCGCAGCCGGGTAGCTTGCGGCACCGTCGGCCGTGTTTGGCATTGATATCGGCCGTCCGGTCGGACTGCTTGAGCTAACACGCCGGAAAGTCTCCGAAGCATCCCGTCTGCCGCGGCACCCGGCCACCCCTTATTGATGCCTACCCGGTTAGATGCGCCACCTCGTCAACCTGCTCGGCGAAGAGCTTCAGGGTCGCCTCGACCGGCGCCGGGCTGGTCATGTCTATACCGCAGGTTTTCAAAAGCTCGATCGGGTAGTCCTTGCCGCCGGCTTTCAGAAGCTCCAAAAAGCGGTCGATAATCCCCTCCTCGCCGGCCACGACCTTTTCCATCAGTGCCTGCGAGGCAGCGTACGACGTGGCGTACTGGTAGACGTAAAACGTCATGTAGAAATGCGGGATGCGGCTCCATTTGTAGCGGGAGTACTCGTCCAGCGTCAGGGTCGGGCCATAGTATTTCTCGGTCAGTTCGGCCCACAACCCGGTGAGCATTTCGGGGGAGAGGGCCTGGCCCTTTTCGACATGGTCGTGGATTTCCAGCTCGAATCGGGCGTACATGATCTGGTGGAAAAACGTTCCGACGGTATTGTCGATATGCCGGTTGAGCAGATAGAGCTTCTCGGCTTTGTCTTTCGCCTTGCTCAGAAGGTGCCGCAACAGCAGGCCCTCGTTGAGGGTCGAGGCGACCTCGGCCACGAATATCGAGTATTGCGCTTTGGGCAGTGGTTGGGTGGCGTTGGCCAGAAAGCTGTGCAGAGCATGCCCCATCTCATGGGCCAGTGTAAACATGTTGTCCACGGTGCTGTTGTAGTTCATCAGAACAAACGGGTGGACCGTGTAGCTGCCCCAGCTATAAGCGCCGCTGGTCTTGCCTCTGGTTTCGAAAACATCCACCCAGCGAGAGTCAAAAGCCTCCCGCAGCTTAGTCTGGTATTCTCCGCCAAGGGGACTCAGGGCGGTCAGTGTTTCGGCCAGAGCTGTGTCGTAGGGCACTTCATAGTCCTTTTCCGGAAACAGCGGGCAGAGCATGTCGTACGGTGCGATCTTATCCAGCTTGAGTAGCTTCTTGCGTAGAGCCGTCCACTTATGAAGGCCGCCAATATTGGCCTCGGTCGTGTCGAGCAGGGAATGGTACACCGAGGCGGGGATATTGTCGCTGTCAAGGGAGCTGTGCAGGCAGCTCTCATAGCGGCGGGCGCGGGTGTAGAAGATGTTCTTGTTTACCTCTGCCGCCAGGGTGGCGCCGATAGTGTTGAGATGGTCCTTGTACACGGAATAAAAGGCGTCGCTGGCCTCGCGCCGCACCCGTGCATCCGGCGACTCCATGAATTTCGCGAATCGCTGCTTGGTCAGCCGCACCTCGTTGCCGTTTTCATCTTTCACCTTCGGATATACGATATCGGCGTCATCCAGCAGCGAAAAGATGGTATCGGGCCCCTTGGCGACCATGGATGAAAGCGACAGTAGTTCTTCCACTTCCTCGGAGCGAATGTGGGCCCGCGAGCGGACCAGTTCCCTGATGTAGAAGTCGTAGATGTTGGTTTTAGGAAGGCGCTCCGACATAGCCAGCAGCTCTTCATCCGACAACTTGAGAAGTTCCGGTTCGATATAGGAAAAAGCGGCGTTGGCCTCGGCAACCAGCATCGAGGCGCGGTCGGTCATGGCCTGGTATTTGGATTCCCTGGTGTCTATATCCCGGTTGAGCTGCGCGTACTGATAGATTCTGGAAACCAGTTTATGGAGTTCAGTTCTCGTTTCCAGGCAATCGTAAAGAGTCTCGGGCTTCTCGGCCAGTTTTCCGGAAAATCGCCGGGCATCGGTGACGATTTCCCTGGCCGTGGTAAACTCGGTTTCCCAGGCCTCGTCTGATTCGTATATGTCTGACAGACGCCATTTGAACTTGTCCTCGACATCCTGACGCTGCGGTATTTTTTTCGGGCTTTTCCCGGCCGGGGCCATATCGCATTTCCTTTCGTGAGCGATCCGCGTGATTTCAGGGAATTAACGGAAAACCGGAGCGGAAAGCAACATTCTACCTGCACGAATGCCAAACGGCGGCAGAATTGTCCGATTCAGCCGCCGCTGTAGAGTGTATGCGTCAGGTGCGCGTAGTTATTTGATTTTTTCGGCGGGCATTTCCCTTTCCCCCTGGTAGAAGACAAGGCCCGTCACTTTTCCGGTCTCGTCCCGAACGAACTCCAGCTCGGCATCGATGACTTTGAGGAAGAAGCGGGATTCCGACCGCGGGAATATTTCCGCCTCCTCCTGCCCGGTCGCTTGAGTGAACAGGCGGTCGCCGCGAAGGGCCACCACAATGGTGAACTCGGGCATCAGGCGGTATTCGCCGACATAATCGTCATATATGGCGGGATCTACCTCGGCCGGCTTGTAAACGGCCAGCACCTTCTCCGCCTCGGCGTCGCTGAGCTTGACCGCCGGGTCCTCGTCACCGGTGACTCGATGCATAACGTGGTGCACAACCTTGCCGCTCTCGTCGCGGACGAATTCCACGGTCAGCATGTGGTTGTGCTCGAAGTAGAATTTGTCTCTGGCCTCGGGAAATATTTCCAGGCGCTGTCCGCCCGTCCGCATCGAGTAAATTCGGCCGTCCTCGACAGTGACAATCCGGTGGTCAACGGAATCGACCCGGTAAACGCCTTCATAGTCAGCCAGGAGTTCCGGTTCAATTTCTATCGGCGTCTTGACGGCGGGCAGCTCATAGAGCTCGCCGAAGGTCACTGCTGCCAGACCGTTCGCTATATCGTCCACCGGGGCGCTGTCGTTGTTGCTGAACACGACAATACACACCTTGTCGTCGATAAATCGCATGAAGGACGTGTAAAAACCGTCGATGCCGCCGTTGTGACGAACCACCCGGCGGTCAAACGCCTTGCGAACTCCCCAGCCGTAGCCGTAGTTGCCCAGGCCAGCCGTGAACATCTTGTCGATAGAACCCTGGCTGAGCAGCTTGTCGGTGTAGAGGGCCTGGTCCCACAGCAGCATATCTTCTACGGTCGAGTAGAGCGCCCCGGCCGAGTACGGCCACGACATATGGACAACGTAGGCGTTGAGCAGCTCGTCATTTTCGCCCTCGGTGTATCCGACAGCGCGACCCGGCAGGATGATATCGTGATGACCGTAGCCGCTGTTTTTCATCCCGGCCGGGCCGAGGACATTCTGACGCAGATAGTCCTCATAGCTCATGCCCGAGGCTTTCTCGATCACCAGGCCCAGAAGGGCGTAGCCGGAGTTGCTGTATTTGTACTTCTCGCCCGGTTCGAACTCGAGCGGTTTGTCTTTGAAGGCGGCCAGGATTTCCTCCATGGTTCCGGGCTCGGTTCTTCTGGCCATCAGGTCCAGGTCATCCGTGTACGAGGGAACGCCACTAGAGTGCCGGAGAAGATGGTGAATGGTGACCCCGTCCGCGGTTTCCTTCGGGTACTCCGGGACGAATTTGGTGACGGGGTCATCGAGGCTCACTAGGCCCTTTTCCACCAGCTGCAGCACCGCCACGGCCGTGAACTGTTTGGTGATAGAGCCGATAAGGAATTTCTTGTCGGGTGTGTTGGGAACGCCCAGCTCGATGCTGGCCATGCCATAGCCCTTCTTCAGTATTGGCTTACCGTCTTTGGCGATCAGTGCCGCGCCGTGGAACTGCTGGACATCATGGGCGGCATTCAGATACTCGTCCAGCCTGTCGGCCAGCGATTGGCCGCTCACGGCGGCGGCCAGCCCGCTTCCGATCAGCAACGTCAGCACCAGGGCCAAGGTTCTGCGCGAACCGGTGCGATGGGGCTTTAGCGCAAAGTTCATTGGATCCTCCAGAAGGTTGGTGGAAACATTTCAGCAGACATAGTACAGCATTAGACCGCGCAGGGTCATTAATGTTGCACCCAAGACGCGTGTCGGCTGCCTAGAAGGAAGTCATGCAGACCGGCTTTTGCTTGGTGGCAAAAAGCTGGTTGAGAGGCTCCAGATATGTGGCCTTGGAAAGCTCCGCCCGTCCGTAGTTGTATAGCGAGCGCAGGTCGACCGCGCCCATTATCAGCGATGAGAAATCAGCGATATCCAGCCCGAGACTGACCTCCGCGGCGGCCCGCCCGGTCTTTATTTGCGGATGACCCTTGACGAAATGAATTGTCAGGTCGCCGTTGTTCTCTTTTAGAAAAGTGTCGTGGACTTTCAGTCGCAGCCTGACAGACACGCCGTCGAAATCACGGTCTTTGAGAAGGTTGAAAACTTCCCGGGTGTTGAGGACCCGGTACATGATCCCCACTCCTGATCTGTGGCTCTCATGATAGACGGGGCTCATCAGGTTGCCGGTTTCGTTGCGGGGGTCGTCGAAACAATGGTAGAAATACTCGTCGTTGGAAGACACGATGATGCGGTTTATCTGGTCGGCCTGCGTGTGCAGAAAACTCAGGAGGCCGTTGAGGACCTCGGGCGACTCGTACACCATCTCTTCGATTTTGATGTGATTATCCACGAAATTTTCCGGATTACCCCGGGCAAAAGTAAAGATGAGATAGCCGAGTACGCGGCCATCTTTCACATAACCGACATACTTGACTCCTTTGCCGAGGTCATAGCGGATATTCCGGTTCACTTGGGTTTCTTCGATCATGCCGGTTCTGGTGTCGACAAATCGGTTGTAGCAATCATTGAGGGCCTTCATATCGGCCTTACCGAGGTGCCGTACGTGCTTTCTGGCCTTCGTGCGGGGCAATGTGGCAGGCGTCAGCCGGTACTGGTCCATCTTCCAGCCCAGGCCGCAACCCATCTTCTTGTAGAAATCGGGCCGGAAGGGCCACAGCACGGCCAGCGGGGCTCCCCGCTTGCGGTAATGCCTGAAGAAAAACCGCATCAGGTCGCGGGCCACATGCTCCTTTTTATGCACCAGGCTGACAGCCACCGTGCCGGCGCCGCCGGTGAGGACCTTGTGCCCGAAGAAATTCATGGTGTAGTCATAGTAGATCATCCCCCCCAGCATCTCGCTGCCCCTGTACATCCCCCACCAGGACATGCGTTTGTCCTGACGGCGCTTGCGCCATCTTTCTTTGACGCGTTTCTTGGCTTCCGCGGCGCTGATCTGCAGGCCGGGGTAGGCATCGGCCACGATATCGATGAATTTTTCGATATCCTTGAACGGTATTTCTTGAATCTTGTTCACGATCGATAACAATCCCTTTGTGCTGTGTGAATCGCGGATTTGATATTCTTTCTGTATACGGGAGCCGTTGGATAAAGTTGTCGGCGCGCGCCGGGGTCAGCGGGACGTCCGGGTCGATACCGCATTAAAGCTACATCCTCTCCACGCACCCGGCGATCAGCTCGCGCAGCTTCGGTTCGGTTTTCGAGGCGGCGCCGATCACGTCCTCCAGCGAGCAGGGGTGCATGTTGTCGGCCAGACCCATGTCGGTGATGATGGAAAAGGCCAGAATCTTGATCTTCAGATGATGGGCCGCGATCACTTCCGGAACGGTTGACATCCCCACCGCGTCGGCGCCGAAACCGCGAAGCATCCGGTACTCGGCCGCCGTTTCCAGGCAGGGGCCGGTGAGACCGACATAAACGCCCACCTGCAGCGGCAGTCCCTGCGCCAGCGCCACGGCTTTGGCGGTCTGCTGATAGCCGCAGTAGTAGAGATCGTACATGTCGGGAAAGCGGTCGCCCATGCTGTCGTCGTTGGGACCGATCAGGGGATTGCCGGGGAAGAAGTTGATGTGATCCTTGATAAGCATTATATCACCCGGCTTGAAATTTGGGTTCATGCCGCCGGCGGCATTTGACACAATCAGAGACTCAATACCCAGCCGTTTCATGACCCTGATGGGAAAGGCGATCTGCTGAAAGGAGTAACCTTCATAATAGTGGAACCGCCCCTGCATACAGACCACCGGCTTGCCTTTAAGGTGGCCGAAGAGCAGCTTCCCGGCGTGTGACTCGACCGTCGATACCGGGAAATGCGGAATCTTGTCATAATCGACCGTCCCGCCCAACTCGATACCGTCAACCAGTGAGCCCAGGCCGGTGCCCAGGATAATGCCTATCTTCGGTTTGAGTGTGATCTGCTTTTTGATATAACCGACCGCTTCTTTGATATGATTCTGGACTTCCTGTATCGAATGCATACCGCTGTTCCTCATCGCTTTAAATTGGGGACAATGGGTGGAATATAGCCTGCCCCGACTTTTTTCAAAAGTCTCAAAGACCAGTTTTTTGCAGTTTCGTGCCAGCGCGTTTAAAAAAAGACCGGCCTGGAGGGGACTTGACGGCCGGTCTTAAAGCGTCTGGTGGGAATCTTCTATTTCTTTTCGGCTTTGTCCAGTTCTTCCTCGAACTTGCTCACGGCATGGTCAAGAGCCTCGGCCAGTTCATCGGGAGAAACACTCTGTCGCGCTCTGTCCTCTTCGGTTGGCTGATCCATGTCAATGGCATTGTGTTCGGTGGGTCGATCCTGGGCGTCGGGAGCAAGCCCGTCGGCAGATGCTTTCCTAGTTACCTCATCGTCTTCGGCGCTCGCTGTCGGGGGAATCGGCTCCGGCGGAGCCTGACCGTCCTTGAGTTCAACGTCGGCGACTTTGCCAATGAAGCCCTCCGGGATATCCTCGGCCTTGCGGTTGGTTTCGACGATTTCGCCCTGCGCCGGCACTTCCGCCGGAGCCGGCTTCTCCTGCCGCTGCTTGGCCTCCCGTTCAGTGCGATACTGTTCCAGTGCCACCGCCAGTTCCGGGTCGACAGCGCTGGAAATCTCATCCGGCGGCGCCTCGTCGCCGGGTTCGGCGGCCGCCGGCTCGCCCGTATCCTTAGTCTCGCCGGTTTCATCCTGGTCTTCGCCCTTGGACGCCAGGGTTTCTACTTCCTGACGGGTGACATCGGTCGACTCCATGACCTGAATGCTATCGCTCGGGGTCGTCAATTCCTTCTCTTCCTCGGGCGGGGACGCCGGGGCAGGTTCGCTGTCCGCCTCGGTTGGCTCGACCTCGCCATGGATGTCTTTCTTGACGTCGGCCGTGGCGATCTCGTCGACCATTTCCATGTGGGAATTTATTATGCCGCGAAGTTCGCTGGTATATGACTTTTTTACTCGCTCCAACTCGGCCAGCTGGCTTTTTACCTGCTCGATCCTCTTTTTGTGCGATGCGATCGCTTCTTCAGCTTCCGTTTTTGCCTTTGCCAGAAACTCTTCGGCGTCCTTCCTGGCATTGGCGATCAGACTGTCGGCGTTGCGACGGGCATCAATGGCGGCGTTCTTGATCGTGTCTTCGAATTCCTTCAATGAGCTGACCTGGGTCTTTAGAGCATCGACCTCCATCGACAACTTCAGGTTCTCCTGTCGGGCCTGCTCCAGTGCGCTCGCGACCTGCTCGAGAAGATTGTCCACCTCCTCTTTGTCATAGCCGCGCATCTGGCTGGGGAATTCATAGTTTCGAATATCGTTCGGGGACAGATCCATATGCCACTCGCTTATCTTTTGGGTTACATTCTCTTCTATCCAATTCAGTCTTTGGCCCGGGCAACTGTTCGAAAAACGAGCAGATGAAGCCCCCGGGGCTTATTCCTTATTATCGTACTTTCATGGAAAATATTGAGTGGTAAGACACGGCCGGTTTTCGGCAGGGGAAGAGGGGCCGAACGGCCGGCGGTTCAGCTGTCGAGTTGCTGTCTCGGGCCGAAAAGGGCCGAACCGACGCGAATCATGGTGGCACCCTCCGCGATAGCAAGAGGGAAATCGTCGGTCATGCCCATCGACAGGGTGTCAAACTCATCACCAGCAATAGCTTGGCCTTTTTTGAAGAGCTCTGAACAGCTCCGGAACGCGGCGCGAATCCGATCTTCGTCTTCGACAAAAGGGCCGATCGTCATGAGGCCTGTTAAATTTATATTGTTCAGCGCCTTAACTTCGTGAACGAGCTGCAGGCATTGGTCGGGCGGCGCGCCATATTTCTGGCTTTCGCCGGAGCAATTCACTTCGATAAGGCACTCGATCGTCCTGCCCGCCTCGCCTGCCCGCCGGCTGATCTCCTGAGCCAGCTTCAGCGAATCGACCGACTGGATGACATCGAAAAGCTGCACGGCCCTCTTGACCTTGTTGGTCTGCAGGTGACCGACCATGTGAAACCTGGCGATCTGCCCGACCTCGAGGATTTTCGGCTCTGCCTCCTGGATTTTGCTCTCGCCTATGTTGTGGATTCCGGCGGCGACGGCAGTTCTGATTACCGCCGGAGGGTGCGTTTTGGTGACGGCCACTACCGTGATATCGTCGGCATCCCGGTCGTATTTCTCACAGGCCTCGGCAACCCGGCCCCTCAACTCTCTGACGTTTTTGGATATAAGGTTTTTCACTGCCGACAGAAATTAACGTCGCCGGATGCAGTCCACGCAAGGAAAATGTTGTCCGGAGATCCTTCGTTATCAGGCCGCGGTCCGGTCAAGCACTTGACAACGAGTGAGTCTTTTGTACCTTAACGCCGATTACTTGAGAGAAACCGAACAGCAAAGGAATCGACCATGACCCCAGTTCACCCGGATACCCTGGCAGCTCTTACTTCGGGAATTCAATCCGAGGTGGCCAGCTATGTTTTTTATCTGGAAGCGGCGAAGAAGACCGATGCCGGCCGGCACAGAGAGACTCTGAAGGGCCTCGCCCTGGAGGAGAAGGAGCATTTTCGCGTTCTGGAAGGGCAGTACGACTCGCTGGTCCGCAGCGAGAAATGGATAAGCACGGCGGACATTCTCAAACAGGAGGGTTTGCCTGAGATTACAGAAGAGATGAGTCATGAACATCAGCAGCTGATCGACGAGGTCGCCGGCGCTGAGTCGCTGGCCGCAATTCTTGATATCGCCTATCGCCTTGAGGAAGAGGCCCACAACCTGTTCGCGTCGGCAGCGGAAAAGGTTGACTCCGAGGCAGGCAGGCAGATGTTCCGGCAGTTGGCGAAGTTCGAAGAAGGTCACATGAAAAAAATCGCGGAGATGAAAGCCGCTCTATAGCGACAGCGATATCCATCATGTCTGACAGAAAGCCCCGGGGGGGCTTTTGTTCTGAGAAAGAACTGCTTTAAACCAGGCCGGCTGCGGGGAAACCGGCGGCCCGGTCACCCAGATGAAATCTGAATCAGGTTGCCGCTGGTATCATCGAGCACGGCGATGGTCACCGGTCCCGCTTCGGTCGGCTCTACCGTAAACTTCACGCCGAGATTCTTAAGTTTCTCATACTCCCGGTGGACATCATCGACCGTGAAGGACGTCGCCGGTATCCCCTGCTCGAAGATCGCTTTCTGGTAGGTCATGGCGGCCGGGTTGACGTTTGGTTCGGCCAATAACTCGGTTCCGTCCGGCTCTTCGGGCGAGACAACTGTCAGCCACCTGAACTCACCGACCGGCACGTCGTGTTTCTTGACAAAGCCCAGGGTTTCCGTATAGAAGCTCAGGGCCTTTTCCTGGTCGTCCACGAAGACACTTGTGATCTTTATCTTCGCGGTGCCGCGCTCCTTGTTTTGGTGTAATCTTTATCAGCCATTCAGCCGGGGTCTTTTAGTCGGTCAGTCAGTCGTTGCGTAACGCTTCAACAGGGTCGATACGGGCCGCCCTCGAAGCCGGATAGAAACCGGCCAGCAGGCTTACTATCAGTCCGAACCCGAATGCGATCAGCACCAGCCACAGGGGCAAAGCGAACAGCTCCACGGCCTCGATCCCCTGGTCCTCCATCACGGCTTTAGCGATAGCCGAGGCTATCCTGGTGATAATCCAGCCCGTGAGAATTCCCGTCGCCGCCCCGATGGAACCGATCGCGCCCGACTCGACCAGAAACAGCAGGCGAATCTCGCGCTCGTCGGCGCCGAGCGATTTGAGCACCCCGATTTCACGGGTGCGTTCGACGATGGACATAACCATGGTGTTGACGATTCCCAGCGAGGCGGTTGTTAGAGCAATCAGCCCGATCAGGCCCAGGGCAAGGTCAAAGTAAAAGAAAAAGCGGCGAATCTCGTCGAACTGCTCCGCGAAACTGAAAGTGCGAAAGCCCCGGGCTTCCACCGAGTCTTTCACGGGCTGATACAGCACGTGGGGATCGAGGTCAAGCGTCACCCGACGGTAGCTTTTCGAGGTTGAGTCGCTGACCGCTGCGAAGAAATCGCCGCTGCCGAAGGCGCTGGCCAGGTCGGCCGGGCTGCCGGTGAAACCGCCGGTGTTGAAACGCAGGGCGGTGGCGAGCGGTATGATGACCGGCTCGATGCGCAGACGGTGACCGTGTCTTCCCTTCAGAACGCCCCTGATAACGAGCGTGTCCGATACCGTTGCCCGGTGGTTCAAATAGCCGTTGACGAATCTCGCCATGGCGCCGCCCATTTCCTGGCGCGCGGCGCGCTGCCAGTATTCCATGCTTCTTAGCGAGTCCCGATTAAAATTGCCGGCCCGCTCGCCGACCCGTTCGCCGAGGCTTTGCAGCACTCTGGTCAGACCACTGTCGATACTGGCCACCTGCACCGACACCACCAGCTTCTTGTTCAGCGCCGAATCGGCGCTGTCGACGCCGATCTCCTCCAGGAAATCCTCGGTTACCAGGGCCTCGCGGGCGCTGTCGCCGGTGTAGGCGGAGCCGGCCACCAGCTGCGAGAAAATCTTCGTCTGCACGGCTGCTCCGGGCAGGGCCTGGGCCCTGGTGTCAGCCTGTTTGTCGTCCAGCGAAGCCGTCACGGAGAAAGCCTCCAGCGGGTAGGCCAGATTCACACCGGGAATTGCGGACAATGCTTCCACCGCCTGCTGGTCGAGAACGGCCG
Source organism: Candidatus Zixiibacteriota bacterium (assembly GCA_020346225.1). Taxonomy (GTDB): domain Bacteria; phylum Zixibacteria; class MSB-5A5; order GN15; family FEB-12. Next base: position 1,108,333 of record CP070777.1, read on the forward strand.
CTGCCAGCGAATCGTCTACATCCTCCTCGTCGGGCGGATAAACGTACATGGTCGAAAACAGCCCCAGTTCCAGAAACTGCTGTTCGATCAGTCGCTGGTTGCCGGCGCCGAAGGAGAGCATCGAGACGAACGCCGCGATGGCGATGACCACCCCGGAAATGGTGAGAAAGGCGCGCAGTTTCATGCGCCACAGGTTGCCGGTGGATATCAGAATCAGGTCCTTGAAGGTCATTGTCCCGGTTCTCCGTCGGTTCGGCCGGAATCCGTCGCCACCAGTTTGCCATAGTCCATGCGGACAGTTCGATGGGCGTAGCGCCTCGCCATGTCGAGGTCGTGAGTGGCGACGACCACCGTCAACCCCTGACGATTCAGTCCGGCCAGCAGCTCGGCGATTTGCTCGGTGTTAACCTGATCGAGGTTGCCGGTCGGTTCATCGGCAAACAGCACTTCGGGCCCCTTGACAAGGGCCCTCGCGATGGCCACGCGTTGCTGTTCGCCGCCGGACAGGTCGGCGGGGACGTGGTCAAGGCGGTCACCGAGCCCCAGACGCTCGAGTATTTCTGTGGCCCGAATGCGGCGTGCCCGGGCCGGGGTGTCGTTGAAGTACAGCGCCAACTCGACGTTCTTGAGCGCCGTTTGATGGGCGAGCAGGTTAAATGATTGAAAGACCATCCCGACCCGACGGGCGCGGTAAGCGGCCAGTTCGCGGCGGGTCAGCGAGCTGAGGGCGGTGCCGTCAATCTCTATCCGGCCTGAGGTGGGCGTGTCGAGGCCCGCCATCAGATTCAGCATGGTCGACTTGCCCGAGCCGGAAGCCCCTACAATCCCGAGGAATTCGCCGCGTTCCAGATAAAGATTAACCCTGTCCACGGCCCGGACTTCATGGGGACCGCGGCGGTAATATCGGCAAAGCTCTTTGGTTTGCAGCCAGGATGTGCTCACGTCGAATTTCCGTACCATCTCCAGCAACGGGTGCAGCTATCAATACGAAAACAAGCTAAGACTTCTCCGAAAATCCTACAACTAATTTCCGGTCTGTTCTTCCGGCTCGGCCCGACGTGGGACAAAAAATCTTCTTGTTGTATGAGAGCAAACTGCCGAGTATAAGTAATATGATGAGAAAGGGAATGCATCTTAGCTGGATAGAACTGTCCCGTTCGGCCCTCCACAATAATATCGCATCGCTCTCTGGCCTGACCAATGGCAAGCTGCTGGCCGTGTGCGTAAAAGCCAATGCCTACGGTCACGGCTTGTCCGAAGTTGTCGCGATGCTCGTTGACCACCCTAAGGTGGATTATCTGACGGTTCATTCGCTAGAGGAGGCCGTCGCCTGCCGCCAGGCCGGGTGGATCAGGCCGATCATGCTGCTCGGACCGCTGCCGGTAAACCTGGCCGACTTCGTTCTGGAGTACGACCTGGAGCCGGTTATTTTCAACCGGGAGTTTCTGCGTCGGCTTGGCCGAACGGCTGACCGGGCCGGCCGTGAAATCAGGACCCACCTGAAGCTGGAAACCGGCACCCATCGGCAGGGAATTACCGAGAAAGAGATGCCGGCGTTTGCCGAGATCTACCGGCGTCATCAATCTTTGAAGAAGCCGTACGGCGCCAGCATGCATTTCGCCAACATCGAGGATACGACCAACCACGAATACGCCGAGTTTCAGCTCAAAACCTTCCGCGCTATGCTCAAGCGGATGGCCGCCCTGAAAATCAATCCGACTATCCGGCATACCGCATCCTCAGCCGCCGCAATCCTGTTTAAGAAGACCCACTTTGAGATGGTCCGTCCGGGTATAGCTGTTTACGGCCACTGGCCTTCCAAGGAGACGTATCTTTCATACCGGCTCAGGGGCGGTCAGAACGATCTGTTCCATCCGGTGCTGTCCTGGAGGACCCGCGTCACCCAACTCAAACATCTCGCCGCGGACTCCTTCGTGGGTTACGGTTGCACCTACCGCACTACCTCGCCCGCCCGTCTGGCGATTCTTCCGGTGGGCTATTTCGACGGGTACGAACGGGCCCTGTCCAATCAGGCCTACGTCCTTGTCAGAGGTCGGCGTGCCCCCGTCAGAGGTCGCGTGTGCATGAATATCACCATGGTCGATATTACCGATGCCAGAGGCGTCAAGTTGGAGGACGAGGTGACTCTGATAGGCAGGGATGGTGCGGAAACTGTTTCTGCGGAACAGCTTGCCGACTGGGCCAAGACCATCAATTATGAGGTCCTGGCCCGGCTCGCTCCCACGACCCCCAGAATCATTGTTTCATAAAATCACAAGGGGCCAAGTGGGCATCGGTCCGGCCGGCCTTTGTATGCAGCGGTAATGCTTTGTGAAGTAACGAAGTTAAGCGCACGCTGTGAACCCGATAAGATATTTTCCTTGACAGCGTTGGCCCATAAAGATATACTTCTTGTGAACCATTTCACATGGCTTCAGGCGGTATAGTTGGTGCACGAAACGGAGGAGTGATCATAAATAATGTCCCCAGCGTCGGTCAAAAAACGCATCTCTGAATCCACCATCCACCGCCTTTCTCTTTATTACCGTACCCTCTCCTTGCTGGAAAAGGAGAACTACGAAACGGTATCGTCGAAAGAACTGGCCAAAAGAGAGAAGCTCACTCCCGCCCAGGTGCGCAAGGACCTCTCTTTCTTCGGCTCGTTCGGCACTCGCGGGCTGGGCTATAACGTCAACGAGCTTAAGAAGAAGATCGAGACGATTCTGGGGATTAACCGGGAGTGGCGGGTGGCCCTGATCGGTGTCGGCAACATCGGCTCGGCCCTGGTGAGCTACAAGGAATTCGCCAAGCAGGGATTCGATATTGTCAAGCTGTTCGATAACGATCAGCGGAAGATCGGCTCGAACCATAAAGGCATCATTGTTTCCGACATCAAGAATCTGGAAAAGGAAATCCAGGAAGCCAACATCTCGATGGTCATTCTCGCCGTTCCCGCTACCGTGGCCCAGTATATCGTTGATGATGTCGTCAAGGCTGGCGTCACCGCCATCTTGAATTTCGCTCCCATAAACCTGCGCGTGCCACCCTATGTCCACCTGCGCAACGAGAACATGGCAATGGAACTGGAGTACTTGTCTTTCGCCATGGTGAACAACCACAGTCCCAAGAAGACCAAATAACCCCGGGAATCTGCCATAGTTTGACTCTTTCAGTGTCCTGATACGAGATAGGGCCTGACCTTCCGGCGGGTATGGTACGGTTCCCATACATAACCCCGAGACCACTACTGCCTGTCCCCGGCAACCCCCTTATCCTGTTGTACCGCAACAGCTTGATTGCGGCACGAAATTTGATGAAAAGCTTCATGGCTATTCTTGAAACAGCGAAAGGGGTAGTATGATGAAGAGAATAATCGCTTTCTTGCTGGTTTCGGCGGTCTTTGCCCTGGCCTCCGCTCAGGCTGACAGCCCCAAGGAGTTGCCGCAGGACAAGAAAGAAATAGACCAGGACCGCGCCGATTTGAAGCAGTCCAGGGACTGTCTGCAAAAGCTGCGGCGGTTGACCGGAAAGTGGCATGAGGCCAACCTTGTTGGGGACAGCAAAAAAGCCCACCAGTACGAACAGACCATCGTGAACCTGCTCGTCAAAGACGTGAACTTGGCGGCCTGGTCTGTCTGGGCGGCTGAAAACGAGGTCGTCCGTTCTGAAGCCGAACCGCAGCACAGCCACCAGATGACGATTCCAAGGTATGACGAGGCCGCCGATCACCGCGATGACAAGGCCGATTGCGTCCGGGCCCGCAGGCTTCTCGAGGCCAAGGAACACCTGCTCAGTCGTCTCAAGGCGAGCGGCAGCTTCTCGTACAAGTATCGCCTTCTGGCCGACTATCAGTATCTGCTGGAGGGTGAGCTTGGCGTTGTACGAGCGGAACTTGAAGAAGATGTGAGGGAACTCAAAGAAGACAAGCGCTAATCTGCGGAGGCACTGCCGCTGGAATATCTTTAATCCGTTCTGGTTCTCCCATTGGGTGCGCCGTCACACGGCTGTGGCGGCGCTTTTTTTCGACCGGTAAAGCTCAAGCCGGTTTTCTGGCGTGCAGAAGGATCGATGCGACTTTGCCGCTGAGGTCTCCGCCCGGTTGTTCACACGTATCCGTACCCGACCCGCAACAGCACGAGTCGATCACCGACAGTTCCGATGACGTTTCACCGAAGACACTCTTGGCGAGGATAGCCACGTCTTTGAACCCGGCCTGCCGGACAAGCCTGACGAATTCCTCCTCTTCCAGGGCGCCCGCGATGCATCCCACCCAGGCTCTCATATCACTGCGCACCTCAGCCGGCAGGTCCTTCGTGACGAGGTCGGAAATTATCATCCGGCCGCCCGGTTTCAGCACGCGGTAGGCCTCGGCGAAGACTTTGCCTTTGTCGGGGGATAAATTTATCACGCAGTTCGAAATGATCCAATCCACCTCACCGTCGGCAACCGGCATATCTTCCATCTCACCCACCCGGACTTCGGCGTTCTTGACTTCGGCCTTCTCGAGGTTCTTGCGGCTGGCCTCGACCATCTCCGGGGTCATATCAATGCCGATGACTTTTCCCTGAGGCCCGACTTTCCGGGCCGCCAGAATCAAGTCCAGCCCCGGCCCGGAGCCCAGGTCCAGCACCACATCACCTTCCCCGACGTTGGCAAAAGCGACCGGGTTGCCGCATCCGAAGGATGGAATCCCGTCGGGCAGACCGGCCCGGTCGCCGGCGGTATATCCTGCCGCCTCGGTGATGCGGTCGCCCGTCGGCGCCGGCGACGACTCACCGTGCGCCCCGCAACACGAGGTCTTCGGGGTAACGGACCGACGGTAGTGTTCCTTAACGGCTTTCTTGATGTCGTCTTCGGATTTCTTCATACGCTTCATCGGTAATCCAATTCCGCTCTTCTGTCAAGCTGATTGTGGTATTCTCCCTCGCGATTTCGCCGCCAATGGCGCAGGCCGCCCGGTAGAGGCGGCCTGACGGTGGAATAAAAGGAGCGGACTCCCTCTATGCCGCTTTGTTTATGTCTGGAACAGATACTGAAGCTTCATAAAGAACTGACGCTGGGACAGACAGGTCAGTGTATTGATTTCGTCAAAGCCGCAATTATGGTACTTCGAGTAATCGTAAGTGGCTCCCGCGTAGAACGTCGAAAAGGCGTTGATGCGGTAAGTGATCAGCGGATCGAGACTCCAGCGCTCGGAGAAGTCGTTATACTCTCCGACCAGCCTCAACGACAGTTCGCGGCTGAACTGGTAGCCTACCCGGGTGTGCAGGATGTAACCTTCGAAGTACTCTTCGTTGGTGTCGGCGTCGCGGCTTTTGGTGTAAGCGGCACCGTTTTCAATCAGCAGCCGGTCGGTGGGGCGAATATCGAGCCAGGCGCTGACAGACGTCTGCCGGCCCATGGCCATGAAGTTGCGGGCTATCTGATTGCCGTAGGTCACGTTGATTCCACCCTGGACCGCCTTGAGAGGACTGATGTCGGTGTCGCAAGTGAAAGCCCAGATATCCCGGAAGTCGGTGCCGCCGTACCGCTCGCGACTTCGCAAATACTCCAGCCAGATGCTGGCTTGGGCGAAGCGAAACAGGTTGCCATATGACAGCCTGACCCACTCGTCCTTACGCAACCCGTCGAAATTGTAGATGCGTCCCAGCTCGAGACCGGGGTCAATGCTATATATGATCGTGCCTTTCGGCCGGTAGTTGTAGCCGAAGTTCCCGATTACCCAGCGGTCGTTGTTTCGCGGCTGGTAGCCGTTGGCCGCGCGGTACGTGGCCGTTCTTTGATAGGTTCTGACATTCATCCAGAAGCGGCGGCTGTCGTAGACGAGACCGACCAGACCCGCCGTCCCCCAGAATGACTCGCCATCATAGGCGGCCGTATGTTTCCCGTCGTCGAAGGTCACCCCTTCCAGGTAAGCAGTCATGCTGGTGTCGTCGGGTTCCGACGTATGTGTGGCCATGAACTGCCCCCGCACGGCCAGGCTCTTGGTGAGCGACAGCCGCCCGTCGAGACTGGTCAGAGTCCCCGAGCCGCCGCCTTCTATGCGCTGATCGGTGACGAGCGCCCGCACGTGGTTGTCATCGCCGAAAGCGTGACGGGCCGCCACCATATTGGTGTACGTCTCGCCCAGGGGAACATAGGCCGACCACTCTTCGAAAGGCATGATTCTCAGGCTCTGTTCGTCGTGGGCGGAGAGGGCGGCGACGCTGGTGCGGCCAAACTTGGCCGAGGCCTTGGCGGCGTAATCGGGGTCGTTAATGGACCGCGTGTACACGGCGTTGAAGTTGGTCCGGAAGACGTCGATGCCTTCCTGAAAGAACGGTCGCCTCTCGTCGTAAGAAAGGGCAAAGGTGGTGTTGACGTCGACCTGCGATGCATCGGCCTCGATCTGGCTGAAATCCGGGTTGTAGGTGGCCTCGAGCAAGACATCGGAAGACAGGGCGTACTTGCCGCCGATGGAAAAATCCCCGTAGATATCGCCGTTGGAGAACGATGTGTCGGGGAAGGTGCTGTTTGTCACCACTCCCGATTGGTGGGCCACGAAGCTGGGCAGCAGTTCTATGCCTTTGCCCGGCTTGACGTCTGCAATGCCCGTGACTGTCCCCCACTTACACGGCCAGCAGGGTTCGTCCGGATCGTACGTAGCCCATGACATGGAGTAGTGAACCTCGCGCTGATGGTGCCGGTAAAAGTCAATTTTCCATTCCTGCGTCGGTTTGTTCGGAAAACGAAGGTTGGAAAAAGGGATGGCCAGTTCCACCTGGTAGCCGGAGTCGGTCACCTTGCCGGCTGATTCGAAAATCAGGTCGAAGTTGGAATCCTCTCCCCAGCCGGCCGACCAGAGCGCGTCGTAGGGAATGCCGTACGGGTTAATATTGATTATATAGGCCCGGGTGGCGTCACCGTAAGTGTCAAAGAAGAAACCGATATTGTCATCATCGAAGATGCGCTCCCTTTCACACATGGAAGCCCGGACGGTGGCGGGGTCGGCGTAGCAGACGGCGGCCAGATACAGGTTCTTGTCGTCGAAGGCCACAAAGGCCTCGGTGCGAACCGGCGGTGCGACCTCTTCGCCGGGCGAGTGCTCGGTAAAGTTCCGGGCCGGCTGGGCTCCCTGCCAGCCGCGGTCGCCCAGGTCGCCGTCGATCTTGATTTCGCCCCGAACCTGGTGAGCTTTCATGGTGGGATGGAACTGGGGCACATACTGCTCATCCGCAACCGATGCGGATATCGGTGTGACGGTCAGCACCAGAAGACAGAACACCACAAGGGCGGTTGATTTGACCCGTGACATGATAAATTTCTCCGTGCTTGGCTTAACCCCGAACCCTCACCTCCAGATTGATTATCCCCGACAAATCAAGGCAGGCTGGTGTAAGCTGTTATCGGATTTGCTGCTCTGGTTAAGCCATACGGGGGGCGGTGGGATTGGTTTCAAAGGCGCAGCTTTTGCTGCCTCTCGGCAATCCCGCCTTTTATCTGTCTGACAACGCCTTACAGGTTCGGCCGGGCGCGTCTTCGAGGATACCGGCTGCGGCTGCCTGTCGACTAGGCGGTCGTGAAAATCTCCTTGCCCTTGCCCTGCCCCGGGCCTTAGATTGCATGCGAAGAAAATAATTCCGTTGGGGGTGGCGAAAAAAATACCGCCTGAGAACATACCCCCTCGACCTGATCCGGATAATACCGGCGTAGGGAAACGGAGATGTAACAAGCATCCCCATTGCCTAGACTTCAGGCTTACCTAACGAATCAGGACGGAATCTTGCTGAACTAAAACAGTTTAAAGCGAGGTAACGTCATGCAACACACTCAGTGTGTGATTCACTCGAATCGCAAGAGATGTGCCGTTCGGGACATCTCGCTCATCCTGACTCTGGCGGCCGCCCTCCTTTTGGCCGCGACGGCAAGTGTCGGGGCGACCAGCATCAAAGGCAGGGTGGTCGATGCCGACGGTCAGCCCCTGGTCGGGGTTTCTGTTGTCACCAACCTTACCGGTTACGGGGTCATGAGCGATGAAGACGGCCGGTTCGAGCTTGTTCGAAGGGACGATATCACCCGGCTGACATTTTCGTCGGTGGGATACGAATCGCGGCAGTTCCGGGTTGATGACGTGCCGGAAACAATCGCGCTCAGGACCATTTATTACCGGGGCGCCGACATTCTGGTGACGGCCGACCGGGCCGAAGGGGGTATCACCCCCATAGCTTTTGACGACTTCTCCGCTGACGAGATCAGCCGCGACTACACCGTGGGCGAGTTCCCTCTCTTGCTGAGTTCCACCCCCAACCTCTACTCGTATTCCGATGCCGGTTCGGCGCTCGGTTACAGTTACACCCGGATACGGGGATTCGATGACAAACGTATTGTCACCTACATCAACGGCGTGCCGCTGAACGACCCGGAAGACCAGGCCACCTACTTCGTCGACCTTCCGGACTTTGCGGCCAACGTGTCCGATATCCAGGTGCAGCGCGGAGTGGGTAATTCCCTTTACGGCGACGCTTCCTTTGGCGGCTCCATCAACATCTGCACCCGTACTCTCAACCGCGAACGCAAGACGGTCCTGACGTCCGGTTACGGCGAGTACACGTCGAACGGCAGCCGGGTAAGCGACATCTACAAGCAGAGTGTCGAGTATTCCAGCGGTCTGATCGACGGCCGGTGGCTTTTCACGGGGCGGTTTTCCCGCCAGAAAACGGGCGGCTACCGGTACAATAGCTGGTATGAGGGCTGGTCGTACTACTTTTCGCTGGCCCGTCTCGACCCGCGTATGACCACCGAGTTTCACATCTACGGCGGTCCGATGCGGATGCACCTGGCCTACTACGGAGTGACCAGGGATGCTATCGAGGCCGACCGCCGCGCCAACCCTCTGGCGTACAACAACGAGACCGATAATTTCAACCAGCCGCACTATCAACTTCATAATGTGTACCGTGTCAATGACCGAACGACCCTCTACAACACGCTGTATTATATTCGCGGGAAAGGCTACTACGAGCAGTTCAAGGACGACCGGGATTATTTCGAGTATAATATCTCCCCGACCCTGACAAATATAGATCCGTCCACCGCCGAGCCGTATGAAAGCGGCGACGTGGTCCGCCAGCAGTGGGTCGAGAAGAACCAGACCGGATGGAATCCGCGGGTCGATATCGCGCACGAAAAAGGTCAACACTCGCTGGGCGGTTCGTTCTACTACTTTGATTCCGACCACTGGGGCCAGGTGGTCTGGGCGGAGCACATCGACGGCCCGCTGGACCCGCGTCACCGCTATTACCAGTACTACGGCAAGAAATACGTAGCCTCGGTATACGGCCAGGAATACTACCACCTCACTGACCGCCTCAGCGCCCAGCTGACGGCGCAACTGCGCTACCAGAAGTATGATTTCGACCAGGAGCGGATGGGCGCGTTCATGGGCCATCAGTACAATGTAAACTGGCTGTTCTTCTCGCCGCGCATAGGTTTCAACTACCATCCCGGCGACCGGATGAGCCTGTATGCCAATTTCGCGGTATCGTCGCGCACGCCCACCGATGCCGCTATTTACGACGCCAACGACCCCTACATCCTGCCGTCGCTCGAGATTGAATCCGTCATTCGCGACGGCGGCGGCGACGTGACTGAATACGTTTTCGGTGACCCCACGGCCGAAAGCGAGCACGTCTACAACATCGAGCTGGGCGGCCAGTACCGGACACCGCGTTACAGCGCCGGCGTGAATCTCTTCTGGATGGATTTCCGCGACGAGATTATTCCGTACGGCGGGCTGAGCGAGAATATCAACCAGCTTATTACCACCAACGCCGACCGCACGGTTCACACCGGTATCGAGCTGACCGGCTCGTACAAGCCTGTCGATCAGCTCACCTTAAGCGGCAACCTTGCTTATAATTACAATCGTGTCCGCGACTATGTCGGCGAGATTGACGTCTACCTGCCCGACTGGAGCGCCTATCGTCTGGACGTTGATTACAAAGACAAGACGATTCCCGGTTTCCCCGATATCCTGGGCAATCTGGTCGCCGACTATGCGGCCGATTCCTGGCGGGTCACCGGCCGGTTGCGTGTGGTCGGCCAGCAGTACATGGAGCTGTTCAATATCGACTCGCTGGCCATCGACCCGCACGTAGTGTCGTCGATATCGGCCTCTTACCGGGTGCAGGATTTTCTCGGCACGGGTGACCTGACTTTCCAGGGGCGCGTCGATAATCTCTTTAACCATAAGTATGAGACATCGGGCTACGGCTGGGCCTACGGTCTGGCCGATGGCGTCGGTGAACCCGTGACGCTGATACACGAGGCCGAGTATTTTGTGGCTGCGGAACGTTCCTATTACGGACAGGTGGTGCTGGAGCTATTTTAAGACGGCATGCATCTTGTTGATTACCTGATTATCGCCGTTTATCTGGGGGTACTGCTCACCCTCGGATTCATCGGCCGCCTGAAGAAAGACAGTTCGGCCGGCCAGCTCATTCTGGGCGGCCGGATGCTCACCCTGCCCGCCTTCGTGGCCAGCCTGGTCTCGACCTGGTACGGAGGCATTCTGGGCGTGGGGGAATACAGCTACCGGTTCGGTCTTTCCAACTGGCTCGTTTTCGGCGTCCCGTATTACTTGGCCGCTTTTTTGTTCGCCCTCTTTCTCGCCGAGCGGGCGCGCCGATCGGAAGTCCTCACCATTCCCGACCGGCTGGCCCAGGCCTATGACCGCAAGACCGCCGTCGCCGGTTCCGTGATAGTCTACCTCATGACGGTACCGGCGGCGTACGTGTTGATGGTCGGTATTCTCTGCGAGTATCTGTTCGGCTGGCCGTTCTGGACGGGGGTCATCGGCGGCACGGTGTTTTCGGTCGTGTATGTCTACTTCGGCGGTTTCAATTCGGTGGTGCGCACGGACCTGTTTCAGTTCGGTTTGATGTTTGTCGGCTTTACGGTGCTCCTGGTTTATCTGGTGAGCACCTTTGGAGGAATCGATTTTCTCAAAGCCAGCGCACCGGCCTCGCACTTTACCTGGCACGGCGGCAACTCGGGATGGTACGTGGCCATATGGTACTTCATCGCTCTGGCCACTCTGATAGAGCCGGCCTTTTACCAGCGCTGCTATGCCGCCAGGGACGCCCGCGTAGCCCGGCGCGGGATTCTGTTGTCGATTCTGTGCTGGGCCTTTTTCGATTTTCTGACGACGACCTGCGGCGTCTACGCACGGGCGGTACTGCCCGAGCTGGCCAATCCCGTCGGTTCCTATCCTGCGCTGGCCGGTCTGGTGCTGCCGGCCGGTCTGCTGGGATTGTTCGCGCTGGCGCTGCTGGCCACGGTCATGTCGACAATTGATTCGTACTCCTTTTTGGCGGCGTCCACTTTCAGCCGTGACATCGTTATGCGGCTGTACCGGATCAATGAACGTAAGACCACGTTCTATACCCGTCTCGGTCTGGTTGTGACGGTCGTGCTGGCTGTGGTCATGGTCCTGTTCTTCAAGTCGGTTGTCGATATCTGGCACGTGTTCGGCTCGATCGGTACGCCGGCCCTGCTGGTGCCGGTGTTCTTTTCTTTCGTGGGCAGGCGCCGCCTGCCGCCGGCCTGGGCGCTGACGTCAATCGTTGCGGCTGGAGGCCTGTCCCTTGTCTGGTATTGCTCGCAATATTTCACGGCCGATGGTCGTTACTGGTACGGCGTGGAACCGATATTTCCCGGACTTTTGGTTTCAGCGGGAATGTTCCTGCTGTTTTCGCGGGCGGCGGGCAATATCACGGTTGCCAACCGCGAATTATGAGTTATATTCGTCCCTGACATGAGCGAACCGATTTACATGTCCAAAGAAGGGATTCTCAAGCTGGAAGCCGAACTCAAGAGGCTCAAGTTCGAGGAGCGCCCCAAACTGGTTGCCGAGATAAAACGCGCCCGGGAAATGGGCGACCTGTCTGAAAACGCCGAGTATCATGCCGCCAAGGAGGCCCAGGTCCATCTCGAACGGCGCATCGCCGAACTTCACGAGAAACTAACTCGCGCCCGTGCTATCGACACCGACAAAATTGCCGATGACAAAGCCTATTTGTTCGCGCGGGTGCTGGTGAGAGACCGTGACCGCGGCAGCGAGATAGAGTACACTCTGGCCCCTCCGGAGGAAGCGGACGTTGATAATGATGTTATCTCGGTGAAATCACCGATCGGTGCGGCCCTGCTGGGCAAGTCGGAGGGGGACGTGGTTGAAATAAAGGTCCCGGCCGGTATCCTGACCTATGAGATTATTCGTATCTCACGCGAGTGAAGCGACGCGGTGGCGACGGCCCGTGTAGCGGTTACTCGTCGTATTCTTCGAAGAAATCGTCGACTGAATCTTCTTCTTCAATAAAGCCGTTTTCCTCTTCCGGATCCAGCCCGGCGGCAATATTGGCACACTCTTCGCTGCAAAAATGCTCACCCGCAAGTTTCACGGCTGTGCCCATGATCTTCTCGCTGCAGTGTGCACAGAACATTCGTTACCTCCGCAATTTCGGTCTTCCGATACGGCCGAACATCGTTGCTCAAGTCCTTAGGGTCAGGCGGAGATTATCTTATCATCCGCCCCAGGCACTGTCAAGATTTTTTACTCGTTTTTCGTCGCAGATCGGGATGGGAGGAAGTCGGCCGGTCAGGGCAGGAGCGCCGGTCACTCGCCCTCTTCTATGAGGGTCATTATGTCGCCTACGGTAATCGGTTCCACGGCGTAGAAACCCTGGCCGTACTTGCAGCGGGACTGGATGCCGAAAGACCGGGCCATGGCGGTAATGCTCTCGATGTAGTCCCGTGTCTTCTCCGGATTGAGAAACTGCGACCGGTGAGCCGACAGGGCCTCGATCCACCGGTCGAAGTGAGGGGTTATGTCGATCACGAAATTCGGCGTCACCCCCGGCGGCAGAAAATAGTGGAATATCCGCGTGACCAGATGCGGTTCACCGAGGAGATCCACCTTTTTGAGCGAGGCCAGATGGGCGGCGTTGATGCTGATCGTCCCGGCGGCGACGTGATCGGGGTGCGATTGCCGGCGGCCATGGCCCACATGCGGATACGGTGCCAGGATTATCTTGGGTCGGCAGCGGCGAATCACTTCAGCCAGCTCGAAACGCCGGTCATAGTTGTCTTCCAGCCTGGTGTCACCCCAGTCGAAGGTCTTGACGATATCGGCGCCGAGGATGGCGGCCGCCTCTTTGACCTCCTGGGCGCGTATCTCCGCCGAGCCGCCGGTACCCATCTCACCCTCGGTCAGAATGACCACGCCGCACCTTCGGCCGCGCTTGCTAAGGTCGATGAGAACGCCCCCGCTGCCCACCTCGACATCATCCGGATGAGCGCCGATCGAAAGCAGGTCGTAAGTTAAGTCTCTTTTACCCATAATCTTAAAAAAACCCGGAGGCGAAACTCCTCCGGGTTGGCGTTTCTTTTTTCGTCGTCTATTCGCCGAAGCTCTCGGAATGGAATATGAGCATCTCGCGCATCAGGTCATAGACATACCGGTCAAACGTTGCCGGGCTTCCATCATAACCCGAATACTCCAGGGTGTTGACGGCGTAGCCGGCGCCCGTCAGCGTCGATATGAAAGAAGTTGTCTGCTCGTGATACCCGAAATGGGCTTCGGCGGAAGTGGCTATCCATATGTCGACGCCGTCCAGAGTGGAGTTGGGCAGAATGTTCTCCAGATTGTTGGGGAGCCACAGGTCCTCCCAGATGGGAGCATAGGCATTGCCGCTGACGTCGAACGGCAAATGGAAATCGAAGTTGTTCTCGTCGGCCTTGATAACGTCCTCAACCAGCGTCGTGGAGTCGGTTATCACGTACCGGGTCATCGAGTTGATGGTCGCCGGGCGATCCATATATCGCTGGGCCAGGAGGGTCACCATGGTGTCGTGTGGCGAGAAAGCGAGCGAGCCGCCGATGAACAGCTGTGTCAGCGGCAGGGCCGAAGAGCTGTCAAAAGCGCTCAGATCGCCGCCCAGCGCCTGCTCGGCGATGACATCATCAAACAGAGTCTCAAAGCCAGCGTTACCGTCGGCGCCGTCAAAATCAAGGGGGCTGTCAACGGCCGAAACCGAGGTGAACACGCCGGGGTGAAGCATAACGGTCCGGAAAGCGCCGTACGCGCCCATGCCCAGTCCACCGATGCCCCACTTGCTCGGATCGTCGATCACGAACGTCAGAGCTCTTCTTATGTAATCGGGGAGAGAATACCCCAGCAGTAGATCATAGTCCCCCGAGCCGGGGTTGTGCAAAGTCCCCGCAATCGTCATGGTGTCCGGCAGGTTGGGGAAGTAGGTATAAGACGAGTCGCCGCCCGGGCTGCAGCCAGCGTAGAAGTATCCGCCGAATACCAGGTCGTTGCTTATCGTCAGTATGGCCATCGGCTGAATCTCCCCCTTGGCAATTAACTCGTCGGCCAACTCCATCAGGCCGTGATCGAAATAGAAATGCTCGTCGTAGCCCTGAGGGGGCAGTAGGATGAGCAGCGGCACCGGTTTGCCGCGGCCGCCGTAGATCGGGGCATAGGCAACCCGGGGCAGATAACCCTTGGTCCCCAGAACCTGAAAAGGGTTCCTGATCTGCAGGAAAAGCTCATCGAAATAGATGTGGGGAGAAACAAGCATCCCGCCTTCCTCAACCTCCTGGATGTAACCGGAATTGGTGCCGCGATCCGAGCAGCCAATACTCAGGGAGAGAGCCAGGGTCAAAGCCAGGGCAAATATCTTAAGAAATGATCTCATCGCTGACCTCCTTAAAACCGGTACTGAAAGGAAAGGACGGTTTCATAAGTGGCGGCCGAATAGACTCCGGCGAAGCTGTCAAACAGGCCGTCCTCGTTGGAGTCAACCAGGTCGGGCACGGTCTGATCAGGATAGTCCGTGTAGCTCCCGGCCAGACCGAAATCCCACTGTCCATGGTGGAAAAGCACGCCGCCGTTGATGGAATATTTGGTCCCGGTGTCAACGAACTGAGGCGTGATTTCGGTCGCCTCGCGGGCCGGAGACTGGTCGACCGCGCCGCCTCCCAGAAGAGTTAGACGGTCGTTGAATTTGTAGCGAATGCCCATCATGACCTTCCCGGCATCCTGCCATTCCACCGGGTAGGCATGGTGGGAGAGGACCGTGTCCCCAAAGGGGAGTTCGGCGATGAAGAACTCCTTGGCGATATCGCTGGTGTCGGCCGCACCCGTCAGGCCACGATGGTTGGTGAAGACAAAATCGAGACCTTCGTATTTGGACCAGAAAGTGTACTCGGCGTCAAAGGCAACCGTCAGCTTGTCGTTGACCTGGTAGGCGAGGCCGGCTCCCACCGAGAACGGCAACTTCAAATCGCACTCGAAGTCGGCGGTGTCGACTATCTTGCCGCCGGCCGCAAAGAGATATTCGGTCGTCCCGGGGAGGATCTCCTCGCCGGATTCGCTGCCCGGCACCAGCAGGCTGGTTATCTTCGGCATATAATATTCGAGCCGGCTGGAACCGCTGAGGGTTATGTCGAAAGGCAGATTGGCCGTCACACCCAGATTGAGTTTCTCGTTTAGATTGAAAAGCAGGCCGCCCTTAAGTCCGAAACCCCAGCCGTTACCGTCGTTGGTATTCCACTCGGTTATCAGATCGAAGGGGCGAACGTTGAGGGGTGAATCATCCTCCCACGGGTTGTCGCGAAAGGCAACACTGTTGAAGATGAGGTCTGCGCGGAGGACCTGAATACCCAGACCGAAGGATACCTTGTCTTCGACGAGTTCGCGGGCCAGCGTGAGCTGGAATGCGACCACGTCGAAATTGTTGACGAACTGATCCTCGGGCAGGGTCAGGCTGTCATTGTAAGCCAGAGGGAGGTCGTAAAGCTTCCAGGCGATGTTGTAATCGAACGGCTGGAAGGCCGACAGCCCCATCACCGTCTCCCCATAGATCGGCAAGCGAACCAGAAAACCGCCGGCCGGATTGCTGTAAATCTCATGTTTGTTGACGTTGACCTGGTCGTTGAATACGCCCGTCTCGTAGATGCCGTCAAGACGATAGCTGGGAATCAGTTCATTCCGCAGGTGCAGGAAAGCCGAATTGGCGCCCAGCTGGTTGTCATAAATGAAGGCATATCCGGCGGGGTTGTAGTAGGCCGCGGTCCAATCGTCAACTACTGCCCGGAAAGCTCCGCCCATGCCGCGGGCCTGCGTGCCGATGCCGGAGTTTTCATATCCACCGGCCATTATCCCAGGACAGAAGAGAGCTATGATTACCAGGATCGTAGCAGCGTGTCTAACAATGGACATTCTGGTCTCCATGTGTTTTTATGCTATGAAAAAGTTATACATCCTCTTTCGCAGTGCCAGAGCTCAATTGTAGAGTCAGGGTGAGGAGTTTCGAAACTGAAATGCAGAATCGATGAGTTAAATCCTCCAATGACTTACAATCCGGCAGTCACGGTCTGAAAATAAGCTGTCAAGTTACATCAACCCTCCCGGGTTGTCAAGCTATTAGCATCTTTTTGGGTTCGGCCATCCTCTTAAGCATTTGGTGGCGAGAACCTTACTTGCATCCAAGTAAGGACGTCCAACCGCGTAAACTGTTGAGAACTACCGCCGCCCCGCCCGAAAAAAATTATAATGAAACTAAAATCGCCTGAGACGTTTGGACTTACGACAGTAATCGTGCCGCCGAGCGAGACGCCCCGGTTAGATGGGCGGAGGAAAAAATGTTCCTGCCGGCTGGGAACGACTTTCTGATAATCGCATCACGGCGGTCTCATGTAGCAACCACCGTCCCGATTTATCCTTTTGCCGAACAATCGAATAAGTAGTTCGCGCCGGCGTGGGCATCCGCCTTGCTCAAATGCGGCGTGAAAGCACCTCATGGAAGTTGTGTGCTGAGCATTTTTGCTATAGGAAGGTAGAAATGTCGAGAAGGCTTGTCTTAATCCTTTCGCTGGTCATCGTCCTGGTGTCGTTGAACTGGTTTCAGGAGTTGCTCGCGCAGGACGTCGCCGGCTTATCCCAGGAAGAAAAGAAAGCGTTGCTGGAAGACTTCGCCGCTCGCCCGGCGGAGGACGCGGGCAAGGCTGTATATCGGTCGCCGGAGATTTTCAAGGCGGACGAACGGAAGGCGCTTTCCGATTCAAATGCTGCGTCCGTGACGCAACCATCATCGCCGACCGGTTTGGGCCCCGAGTCCGGCGGCGACGGAATGCCCGCATTCGACGACCTCAGGCCGTTCGGTATGGAACTTTTTCGCGGAGAGGTTGAGAATGAACTCCCCATTGATATCCCCTCGGCCGAGGATTACGTTCTCGGACCCGGTGACAATCTGGTCATTTACCTCTGGGGTCGGGTGGAGAAACAGTATGTGCTCACCATTGACCGGGAGGGGAAAGTATTCGTGCCCCAGGTGGGGGAGATGGTGGCGTGGGGTCTGACGCTGGCCGACTTTGTCGAGGCGGCGCGCCGTCAGTTCTCGAAAGCCTATTCCGATTTTGACCTGACCGTTTCCCTCGGGAAAGTCAGGTCCATCCGCATATTCATCGCCGGGGAGGTCCGCCGGCCGGGCGCTTACACGGTGTCGTCACTGACGTCGCTGTTCAACGCCCTCTATCTGGCCGGTGGTCCCAACGAGCGCGGCAGCATGCGTCGAATCAAGCTGATGAGAAACGGCCAGCCGAAAACCGTTGTCGACGTGTACAATCTGCTTCTCAAGGGAGACAACTCGGCCGATGTCAGGCTGCAGTCCGGCGACGTGATTTTTGTTCCGGTGTCCGGTGCGCGCGTAGCGGTACGCGGGGAGATCAAGAGAGCGGCCCTTTACGAGCTGCAGGGTGACGAGCGTGTCCTTGATTTGATCGCCCTGGCCGGCAGTACCACCGCCGAGGCGCATCTGGAACGGGTTATGCTGGAACGCGTGTCCCCGAAGGACGAGTGGCAGGTGCTCGACCTCGACCTCAGCGACCGGCAGGCCGAGGCCCCGGATAATATCGCTCTTCTCGATGGTGACCGTGTGACGGTGTATTCCATCTTTCAGGCCAAGAAAAATATTGTGGCCGTCTTCGGACAGGTCAAACATACCGGCTACTATGAACGGAACGATTCCACGCACGTGTCGAACGTGTTGCGGCGCGCCCAGCTCAAGCCATACGACGTCTTCTTTGAGCGGGCCGATCTTTTCCGGCGCTACCCTGACCGCCGGGCCGAAGTCATACCGATCGATCTCGGCGCCGTCCTGAGCGGCGACAGCCGGGCCGATGTGCTCCTGCAGGACCGCGATTCGCTGCATGTTTACTCTATCGCGGATGTACAGTGGGAGAAGCACGTGTATATCGAAGGCGAGGTAAACAATCCCGGGCGGTATCCGCTGTACGACGACATGGCGGTGGAGGATCTGGTCTTTCTGGCCGGTTCCTACAAGCGCGGAGCTTACCGCCAGCGGGTCGAAATCGCCCGGCTCGATTCTGTCGGCGGGGTTTCGGTTTTCTATGTCGACCTGGAACGCGTCAACCCGCGTCAGGTGCGTCTTGAGGAGGACGACCACGTCTACGTGCGACAGATTCCGCAATGGCAGGACGAGTGGAGCGTGGCGGTTGAGGGGGAGGTTCGCTACCCGGGCAAATACGCCCTTTCCGGGAAGGGCGAGACACTGTATCAGATTCTCCAGCGGGTGGGCGGCTTCACCGATAAAGCCTTTCCCAGGGGCACTGTCGTTGAGAGAAAATCGATTTGCGAAAGCCTTAAGCGGCAGAGGATACGGGATATAATAGACAACACCCTGACGATTACCGAGGACTCGCTCGGCCGTCCCGTGAAAGACGGGATGGTGAAATTCGACAACCGGTCAATGGATCGCCTGATCATCGACATGGATCGCATTCTGGCCACTTCCGGTCGCGAAGCCGACGTCGTCCTCGAACCGGGCGACCGCATCCACGTGCCGGCCATTCCATCCGGAATATCGGTCATCGGTGCCGTCGGCTCAAACGGCACCATCAGGTATATTCGGAACAAGTCGGTCAGGTACTACGTCGAGCGAGCCGGGAATTTTACGCGTCAGGCCGACAAAAAGCACGCGCGTCTCGTTCGGGCGACCGGAGAGGTAGTCTCGGGGCGGGGAACTCTGGGTGAAACAGTTGATCTCGGGGACGTCATCATCGTCCCCTCACGTATAGAGAAAGACAAGAACTGGCTTAAAGCCATGACGACCGCGCTCGGCGCGGCCACAGGAGTGTTAACATCGGTCTATATAATAAGCAAGCTGTAGCTTGCGTATTAGCACCGACGCTGCATTATCTTTTCTTACCTTCCTAACGGGAGCCGGAGGATTTGCCTCCTCCGGCTCTTTTTTATGGGGAATCTTTTTCGGGTAAATCGGAAAATGCTGCCTGCCGGGGTGCCATCGGCGCTGCCGGTTGGGCCCGCCTTTTCTGCTCGCCAGGCATTTTTTCTTGTTCGCATTCAAAGACTTGGCGTCGGCGCCCGCAAAAAGAAGGCGTTCGGGCACTGCGCTTGCGGACCATTCTACGGGATAAAGTGAATGTTTTAGCCATTAGTGCGGATTCACCCCGCTTCGTGCGCGGAAATCGAAAGATTCAGAGGATGCATTGCTCTCAACTCAGCCCGAATGTGACCAACGAAATCGTGGCCCGAGCTATGGCCATGAGGGCCTACGTCCGGCCGGAGAATACCGTCATCTATTCCGACCTGACCGATCTGATGACGGAGCTTCTGACCGCCGCCGGGAAACCCGACGCGAACCTGGTGACCTGCGGGCACTACACCCCCGACATCGCTGTCGCCGCCGGGCGCGCCGACCTCACACCGGTCGAGATTCTGGGGAAGTCACCCTTCCGCGGCGACTTGGCACCGGTCTTCGGTCAGTTAAACGGCGGTTTTCAGATGGTCTATCTGGCCAATCCCAACCGCGTAACCGGGGCGTGCTACTCCCTGTCGGATATCGAGTCGCTCGCTCGAAAGGCGGCCGCGGGTGTGGTTATAGTGGACGAGTATTATTTCAACTATCTGGGCGTATCGGCGTTCCCCCTGCTCGAAAATCATGATAATCTCGTGATTCTCAGGCCGCTGACGGCGCCGCCGGTCGAACCCGGCCTCACCGGCGGATTCGCCCTTGGCGGCGCAGGCCTGATAGCCAAACTTCGCCGGTCGGGCGTTTCAACGAATGCTCTGGCTGATCTCGACCCGATTCTTGCCGTGGACGCTGATGAGGAAGAAGATCTTTATCGTCGAACAGTTCAAGTCTGCGGGGAAGCGCGCCGTCTGACCACGGCCCTGCGCTGTCTGGGCGTGGCGTGTCGCCATACACCCACCGATTTCGTCTTGATGCAGGTAGTCAGTCCCAAAGATGCAGGCAACTTTCTGGCCGGCCGGCAGGTTACGGTGGAAAATCTCGATGGATATCTCCTGATGGGAAAGAACATACGCTATTTTGTCCGGTCGCACGAAGAGAACGAACGTCTTGTCGATGCCTTCCGGGAAATGCCGGAACACTACTTCAGGCCGCAGACAACGGATTTCAGGGCTTGCTCGCAGGGCCCATCGACCGGACGGGGCGCGCCGGAAAATCACTCCGCAGGCGGGGTGCCGGCGCCTGAGGGCTTGATAACGGAGGACTCTTAGACGTCGAAGGCGTCCGTCTCTGTTTTTTGGCATTGCCATGGACAAAGGCCATTGGAAATCATTTTACGGCCGGAAGCCGGCCCTGATGCTGTCCGGGCAATTAGGGGCGCATCTTGTTTCTCTCATTAGCCTGTCAACCCTGGTGGCAACAGGGCAGCACCATCTGATTCTCGCCGAGATGGCGGCAATGGTGGTGCTGGCGAGAATCTTATACTGTCTCGGCCGCGATTCGAACTTGATATTCACGTGCCACGGCATACGCAGAAGTTTGCGGAGCGTTCTGGTCGACGAGGCGGTGATTACCTTGGCCCTGGCCGCAGCCTGTTTTCTCCTGAAGTGGCCGGTCGCCCCGGTGAACATCGCAATGTTTTTCGCCGTAAATGCGCTCGGCCAATCGGCGCTTACTCTGATGGCGAAAAAAACGCTCGGTATGCTGCGTCGGCGGATGGATCGGGCCGAGCCTGCGACATACGGTAAGCAGGTGCTGATTGTCGGCACCGGGGAAAGGGCCAAACGATTGACCGACCTGATACTTGAGTCGCCGCAACTGGACACGGCGGTGGTCGGCTTTCTGGACTACCACCGTAAGGGCCTGTGGCGGTACCGTGACACCCCCCTGATAGGTCACCCGGACGAAGCGGCCCGGCTGATTACGAATTGTCAGATCGATGCGCTCCTTATTGCGGTTGAGGCTGATGATCTGACGCGTAGCAGAAACTTGTTTTCCGTCGCCGAGACAATGGGGGTTCCGGTGGGCTTTGCACCGGACGTATACGAAGCGTCCATCTCGCGGGTGCGAAGTGAGCAGCTTGAGGCACTGCCCTTGCTGATTTACTGCTGCTCGCCGGAAAGCCAATGCCGCTTGGTCGTCAAGACGCTGGTCGATAAGCTCGGCGCCCTGTGCGGGTTGATTCTGGGTCTGCCGTTCATTCTCCTTGCCGCCGTTGCCATCAAGCTCGACAGCCCGGGACCGGTCCTTTTCAGGCAGGTTCGCACTGGACGCAACGGTCGCTCCTTTCATCTTTACAAGTTCAGAACGATGTGTCAAAATGCCGAGTGCCTGAGGGACAGTCTGACCGATAAAAACGAGATGTCCGGGCCGGTTTTCAAAATAAGGAGAGATCCGCGGGTTACCAGGGTGGGGCGGATTCTTCGCAAGACCTCGTTTGACGAAGTTCCCCAGTTGCTCAATGTGCTCAAGGGGGATATGTCGCTGGTCGGGCCGCGTCCCCCGCTGCCGTCGGAGGTAGCCCAGTACGAACCGTGGCAGCACCGGCGTCTGTCCGTCAGACCCGGAGTGACATGCACCTGGCAGGCTATGGGACGAAACGACCTGGATTTCGAAAGCTGGATGAAGCTGGACCTGGCTTACATAGACAACTGGTCTCTGCTTGAGGATACCCGCATTCTGGCCAGGACCATTCCGGCCGTGCTCAAGGGGTCGGGCGCGTCCTGAAGCAAGCGGAGGCCCGTTGATTGGGAGACCGAAATGCGCCGATCAATAGTGAAAAAGATCATACTTATTCTGATATTCCTGATTCTGTCTCATCAGCCCTGCATCGGGTCGCTGCTGCCGGTCGGGAAGATTGAGTACGAATTCGTGTACGACCGGCTGGAGCGCCAGGAGGCTCTTGAGCCCGACCTGTTCGATTTCCAGCTCGGACCTTATCGTGACAACGACGGGAGCTTTCGTTTCGGACCGTTTGAGTATCTGCGCCGGCCGGCGCCGGGCAAGCTCACCGTATTTTCTTTCGTGGGGGAAGACTTTTACTCCGCCAAAGCGCAGTCGGCGCAGGGATATGAATCACTGCGCGGAGGTTTTTCGGCCGTGCCGATGGAGAAACTGTTCGTTTATGGAAATTTCCTTCTCGACGAGAGTCGGGCCGAGGATGAAACCTATACCGGCAAGAAATGGCGCGGCCTGGCCGGCGGCGTGGAACAGGCCTTTGCCTGTTTTCGGGCCGGGCCGATGGAAATAACACTGGGGCGCTTCGCCTCGTTCTGGGGGCCACGCAACTCGCTGGTGCTCGCGTCGCATGTGGCTCTCGACGGTCTGGCCTACAAATACCGCTGGGGACGGCTGGTGCTGTCGTACCGGCTGGCCAGACTGGACGGTCTGAGCCCGGAGCAAGACAGCGTCGAGCAGTTCGAGAATCGCTTTTTGGCCGCACATCGCCTCGATATTCATTTCAGCACGCGGTTTCGGCTGGGATTGTTTGAAACGATTGTCTTCGGCGGCCCCGGCCGCCAGGTTGACTTGGTCTACCTGAACCCGATTGTCTTTTTCCACGCCGACCAGCTCAATGACGGCGTGGACGATAACACCCTCCTGGGATTCGATTTTACCTTTGTTCCCCGCGGCGGACTAAAGCTGTTCGGACAGCTGCTGGTTGACGATTTTCAGATCGAGAAAGAGTCGCAGAGCGACCAGGAACCCGATCAATACGGATTGATAGCGGGCGCTCAGTGGGCGGAAGTCATGCCGCAGACGGACCTTGCGCTCGAATACAGCCGGGTGACGAACTGGACTTTCAATCAGGCTCACCCGCGAAACCGGTTTCTTTTCAACGGCGACCTGATAGGCGGCGCTCTGGGCAATGATTATGACCTGTGGCAGGTTACGGTCAAACGCTGGCTGTCGGGCGATATGGCCCTGTCGCTCAACCTTTCGGGTCTGCGCCGGGGGGAGGGCCGCGTGATCGACCCCTGGACGGCCCCGTGGCTCGAGATTGAGGGCGAATACAGCGAACCCTTTCCCACCGGGGTGGTCGAAAAATCGCGCTCACTCTCGCTCGGCTTCGCCGGCTTCCTGTTTGACCATTTCTTCCTCGATGTAGAGGGCGGCGCGCGATGGGTCGATAGCTACCGTCATGTCGACGGCGATAAGCGCACACTCCCCTTTGTCCGCCTGAAGGTTTCGACCTTCCTTTTCTCGTCGATCAGCGTCGAGTAATACCCCTGGCGAACATGTCATTCTGATTCAAATCGCCCCCCTGCGGCGGAACCTCTCCCGGCCCCGGCTGGTTCATGTTGAAAATAACCGTAGATTAGAAAGGACTGATTTCCGTTTCGCGGGAGATCGTCGGGCTTGCCAGCCGCGATTTTTTCGGTATATTCCTCGAGTTCTGAAAGCAGTATTACCGGAGCCAATTACATTTAGTATTCGCGGAGAGCAGAATATGTTGACAGCCAAGATGCGCTGGAGCGGGGGCTTGAAGTTTGAAGGAACCTCGGCGTTCGGACATCCGATCGCTACTGACGGTTCCAGCAGCGACGGCGGCGAAGAAGCCGGTTACAAGCCGACCGAACTGCTGCTTTTCGGAATTGCCGGATGTGCCGGAATAGATATCGTGCGTGTCCTGCAAAAGCAAAGACAGGAGCTGACCTCGCTGGAGATAGAGTTGGTGGCACATCAGAACGAGGATTACCCCGGGCCGTTTCATACTATTGAGGTCAAGTTCATAGCCCGGGGCGAAAATCTCGTCCCGAAGAAGCTGGCCCAGGCTATTGAGCTCTCGGAGAGCAAGTACTGTGTTGTCAGCCAGACGATTGCCGGCAAGACGAAAGTTACCACCAGCTATGAAATCAGGCCCGAATAACCTGCATCATCGCGGGCGAACGGCTATCTTATTAATACAGACTTTAGCGAAAACGAGGTAATCATGGAAGATCCGGCCTACCGGCTCGAGTCCGACAAACCGTTCGATAGTGTAGTTGAGAGCATCGAAAAAGAAACGGCCGGTCATAATTTCAGGGTTCTGCACGTGCACGACGTGCAGGCAACTCTGGCTGAAAAAGGTTTCGAAAGAGGGCCGCTGAAGATAATCGAGGTCTGCAACGCCGGCTTCGCCCACAGGGCGCTTGACAAAGAGAATAACGTCGCCCTGTTTATGCCGTGCAAGTTCGTGGTCGGTACTGAGGGCATACGGACAGTGGTGACGCTGGCTCGCCCGGTGATGATAGCGGAGATGCTGCCGGACGCCGGACTGGACGAGCTGGCTGCGGAAGTCGAGAGTACTCTGAGGAAAGTAATGGAGGCTTCGGTTTAGGCATCGGGCCTGCCGGTCGATAACACTGCTATGAGCCGACTCCTGAGTAAAAGAACGGTTTTGTTCGGCCTGGGCGGCGGCATCGCCGGTTACGTCCTGTATTTTGCCGCCCTGGTTCTGGGCGGTACCTGACCGATGATGGTGAACCCTTACCCCTGGACGATTCTGGGGGTCGTGGCCGGGGCGGCCATGTCGTTTACCGATATGAAGATTATTTAGGATTGGGACAATGCCCCTGTTTGAATACAAGTGCAGCAAGTGCGGCAAACAGTTTGAGGAGTTGGTTGCCAGCGACCGGGTCGAGGTTACCTGCACGGGCTGCGGCTCGCCGGAGGTGACCCGGCTTCTGTCGGTTTTCGCTTCGACCGGCTCGTCCAAGTCCTCACCGCCGACACCGTGCGGGAAATCATCCTGCAACGCCGGTTTTACCTGAGCCTCCTGAATTGCCCCGCCGTCGGCGGAGCGACCATTCAGGAGACAGCGAAAATCACTCGGCCGGTTACTCCGGCCTTTTTCCTATCCCGCAGATCCGGTAAGTTCCCCGGCGCGGCTTTTCGAAACTGAAACAGCGATAGAAGCCCATGATTCGAAAGCCGGAGTCTCTCAGAGCTTTCATGATTATCCGGTTGTCATAGGCCCGCTCCACATGGACTTCGTCGAAACGCTCCCAGAGTTTCCCCTTCTTCCGGAAGAAGGTGGCGTGGCATGTCGCCGATTTCGTTTTGGGGAAGTACTCGTTCTTCCAGACGGTGTACAGATCATCGGCGGCTTTCGTAAAAATCTGTCCGCCCCAGAGAATTTTCATGGCCGCCGGCGTGTTCATGTCAAATATGAACCAGCCCGCGCGGTTGAGGTGATGGTACACCGACTTGAAAGCCGTTTTCAACTCCCGTTCGTTTTTCAGGTAGTTGAGTGAGTCGAAAAAGCAGGTAACGAGATCGAAGCGTCGCGTCTTTCTGGCGCTGGCGAATTCATACAGCCGAAACCGCGGCAGCGGTCTCTGATACAAAGTCACCCGTTGGCCCTTCAGCTTCCTGGCGGCCACGGCCAGCATCGAGGCGCTCCCGTCCAGCCCGGACATGGCGATTCCCTTTTCGACGAAACACTTGATGGCCGAACCGGTACCGCAGCAAACGTCCAGTCCCGTCTCGGGACGGATTTTGAAGCGACGGAAAATCTTCAGGCAGTATTCGGTCATCTTGATTGAAAACTCGTCGGCGCCCATCCGGTCATAGACATCGGCAAACCTGTCGTAAGGTGTCGTGTTCACAATCGTTTCTCCGCCCGTTCTTGCGTATCCTGTTTAAAGTTGACTTTAGTGATGCCGGCCCGTTTTCATAATTAATCGGAAAGGGCTGTTCGAATAAAGCAAAAAAAGCAAGGTAGTATTGTTGGCTCCCACGAAAAGTTTCCGCGGGAGTTTTAGCAGAAAGGAGCATCCGTGCACAACGTAGTCTGGATATGGTTAGCCGGAGTGATCATCTTCCTGATCCTGGAGTTGATGACGCCAACTTTGATTTTCGCCTGCTTCGTGGCGGGTTCGCTGGTGGCCGGCATAGTCAGCCTGTTTTACCCCGAAGCCTACTACTGGCAGGTGGGCGTTTTTGTCGGTATCTCCGTGATCCTCCTGCCACTAACGAGAACTCTGGCCAAGAAGATCACCAGGGAGTCGCCGCAGAAGTCGAATGTCGACGCCCTCATCGGCAAGGTCGGTCTGGTCACCAGACCCATCGACCCCGACCTCGGCGGCCAGGTGCGCATCGAAGGTGAAACGTGGGTGGCCACCGCTGATGAAGCCATCGGCGCGGATGAAAAAGTGACCGTTACGGCTGTTTCGGGAACCAAGGTACACGTGGAAAAGAAAGTGTAAGAAAGGATAGTGCTATGAATACGGTTGCGTTGTTTCTGATAGTGTTCGGCGCCTTCGCCTTTATCATCGTGGCGATGTCGATCCGCATCATCCGTCCCTTCGAAAAGGGATTGGTCGAAAGGCTGGGCAAGTTTCAGCGGATTCTCGACCCCGGTCTGAATATGATCGTACCCTTTTTCGATACCGTCCTCAAGGTCGATATGCGCGAGGTAGTGCTGGATGTTCCGCCGCAGCTGGTGATCACCGCCGACAACGTGGGAGTTGAAGTGGACGCGGTGGTATACTCCCAGGTTACCGACCCGGTCCGTTCACGCTACGAAATCACCAATTTCATAATGGCCGCCACCAAGCTGGCCCAGACCAACCTGAGAAACGTCATCGGTGAGATGGATCTCGATCACTGCCTTAGCTCGCGCGACACGATCAATGCGCAGCTTCGCGACGTGCTCGATCAGGCCACCGACAAGTGGGGCGTGAAAGTCAACCGCGTCGAGCTTCAGCGAATCGACCCGCCTCGCGACATCACCGAGGCCATGAGCCGCCAGATGAAAGCGGAGCGCGACAAGCGCGCCAAGATTCTCGATGCCGAAGCCATCCGACAGGCGGCCATTACCCAGGCCGAAGGCACCAAGATGGCCCAGATCCTCGAGGCCGAGGGTTTCGCCGAGGCCGTCAGGAGGAAAGCCGATGCCGAGAAGTACCGTCAGATTGCTGTGGCCGAGGGCGAGGCCAGGGCTATTCTGAACGTGTTCGGCGCCATTCACGAAGGCAAGCCGGATGAGGAACTTATCACCCTGAAGTACCTTGACATGCTGCCGAAGCTGGCCGACGGCAAAGCCAACAAGCTGTTTCTGCCCTATGAGGCCAGCGGGATAATCGCCTCGCTGGCGGCCATGGTGGAAGGTATGCAGACCAAACACGGGGGCGGCCGCGGCCGTGGCGGCGGCAGCGGCGAACCGTGTGAGGAAGCTCCGCCAGCCAAGGCGTGAGCAAACCGAACGACAGATGAAAAGGCCGGCGTGCGAAAGCATCCGGCCTTTATTTCGTGGCGGTTGACGGAGGTATCTGTGGTGTGGCTCCGCCTTTTAACCAACTGCGGTCACACGGCCCCAGAAACGCAACTTTTTCGCTTTCGCCCTGTCTACTGATGCATAAGCCAAAAGACTTTCGGGAGATCTCTACTTTGCCCCTCTATATCAAAGAAAAAGTCATCTTCCTGACATTAATATTGCAGCTCGCGGTTACGGCATCTGTCTCCGCTCAGGTCAAAATCACAGAATTGAATTTCAATCAACCTCCCCCCTCGGAATCGGATATATCCCGGACCCTTCAGAGCCTGGTAAAGGTTCAGGGAACCGGCGGTCTTTATCAGGATGGTCTCTACCTGATGACTCATTTCGGTGATCGTGAGGAGATGTTTCAGTCCGAGAACCAGAGCGCGATCGATAACCCGTGGAGAGATGACACCTGGCGCTACTGCAGCATATTTTCTAAAGCGGCAGATGACTCTGTCATGATGGGAAGAAACTGGGACAATCAAAATGTGGGTTCCATCATCGTCAGTCTATATCATCCCCCGAACGGATACTCTTCGATTTCCTTTGCCAGGGCCATTGATATGGGTTTTCCGCTGAATCTGCACCTTGAGCAAATCAAATCGAGTGAACTTGGCGGCAAGTTGCTACTGGCTCCGTTTTATGCAACCGACGGCATCAATGAACGCGGCTTGGCGGTGGCTGTTGCCGGCGTAAGGCAAATTACTCACAGCGCCAAAAGCGACAAGGAATTGGTGTTCGTCACCTTTATGGTGCGTAAGATTCTTGACCGGGCGAGCAACGTTGAAGAGGCCGTAGATCTGGTAGAGGACTTCATCCCTTTTGATCTGGATAGGAACTCGTTGAACACGCATTTCTTCGTGGCTGATTCATCGGGCAAGTCAGTTATTCTGGAATATGCTCAGGATCAGTGGAGGACAATATATCCGGATAATCCCTGGCAGGTACTAACCAACAAGCCCATATACAATGTGCCTGATAAGGACCTGAGAGACAAATGCTGCCGTTATCGAAGCATATCCGAGACTCTCGAGAGTGCTGAAACGAATGCGGACCGGGAAACTGGTATGAAGATCCTGCAGGATGTCGCCCAGAGAGGCACCACCTGGTCTGTTATTTATTCCCCCCCGACAAGAGAACTACATTTTTCCGTCTATCAGAAGTGGGACGTAGTGTATCATTCGAGCATCCCCTGATCCCAACGCGTTCTACACCCCTTGAACGGATGACACAACAGGTTTAAGCTTGATTGTCGATGATACAAGCTCATAATTTGGATCATTATGGACGCCAAACGACAGATGCTCCGTCATTTCCTGGCCGCGCTCGCTTACCGGACCCAGAAGGCGTTGAGGGATGCTCCGGAGGGGTTTTGCGATTTCCGCGTCGATAAGTTCACGCGGACACCGCGCGAGCTGATTCTGCATATGACCGGGGTTATCCTCTATGCCAGATCAATGTTCACAGGTGGCGACACCTGGCCGCACAAAATGCCTTCATTTGAGCAAGAGATAAAGCGCTTCCACGACACCCTGGAAGAGCTTGATAGCCACATAGATTCGGGAAAGGATCCATCGGGCACGACCCTCGAGAGGTTACTTCAGGGGCCTTTGTCCGATGCCATGACCCATGTTGGCCAGATAGCCCTGCTCAGGCGGCTGTACGGCAGTCCGGTACCGGGCGAAAATTTCTTGGTGGCCGATATCGATCCGAACAATCTCTCTCCCGACCAGCCTGACCCGGTCAGTCCTGACAAAGCCCCGGTGAAACCCGGCCAGGAGGGTGAGGTCGAGCGGTAGTCTTCCGGGGAGGTAGAGTCAAGCCTGCCTGGACTTGAGCAGACAGGACACCTT
Organism: Candidatus Zixiibacteriota bacterium; assembly: GCA_020346225.1. Taxonomy (GTDB): domain Bacteria; phylum Zixibacteria; class MSB-5A5; order GN15; family FEB-12. The sequence goes on from CP070777.1 coordinate 1,137,765, forward strand.
CGATAATACCCTCTTGACATGGCCGGTTCAACCCGTATTATGCATTGCAAGGCCATCACGACCAGAACCATGACCAAACAGAATCCTGACATCCGTAAACCGGCCGTTGCCGGGCTTTTTTATCCTTCCGGCGCCACCGAGTTGACCAAAGACATAGCCACTTTCTACTCGCAGGTGGACAAAGTCCCGGTTGCGGGAAGTCCCCTCGCTCTGGTCGTCCCCCACGCCGGCTATCCGTATTCGGGGCGGACCGCCGCCAAGGCTTACAAGTTGCTCGAAGGGGAAGAGTATGACAGCGTGATCGTGGTTTCGCCGTCGCACCGGGTTTTCTTTAAAGGGTCGTCGGTGTACAACGGCGCCGGCTACGAGACCCCGCTGGGCGTGGTCGAGATTGACAAAGAGCTATCGGCCAAAATCGCATCGATTCACCCGGCCGTGTATTTCTCCAATATGGGTCATGCCAGCGGCGCCACCCGCGGGGAGCACGCGCTCGAAGTGCAGCTTCCGTTTCTGCAGATAGTCCTCGGCAAATTCAAGCTGGTGGCGATTGTCATGGGCGACCAGGAGGAAGATTCCATCAGCTCGCTCGGTGAGACCCTGGCAGCCGCCCTGAAAGGCACCAATACCCTGGTGGTTGCCTCGACCGATCTATCGCATTTCCATCCGCAGAAAGTCGCCAACCGGCTCGACAGCGCCGTTCAGGCGGCGGTGGAGAGATTCGACCCGGATATGCTCATCGATACTCTGGAATCCGGCAAAGGTGAGGCCTGCGGCGGCGGGATCGTGGCCGCTGTGCTCAAAGCGGCCCGCCGGCTGGGCGGCGAAAGCGTCCAGGTTCTCGAGTACACCACCTCCGGAGAAACGACCGGCGATTATCAGGAAGTTGTCGGGTATCTTTCGGCGGTGGTCTTGGGCGACCGCGAAGTGGTAGCCGGCGCGCCGGAGATCGGGGCCGCGATGAAGCGCACCAAACCCGAATTCAGTCTCAGCAGTGACGACAAGAAGCTCCTTCATCAGATTGCCCGTGAGGCCATTGCCGCGCATATCAGCCAGGAACCTTATTCTCCTCCCGGCAGCGAGGCGCTAAAAGCGGAAAGGGGCGTCTTCGTGACGCTGAAGATAAACGGCGGCCTGCGCGGATGTATCGGCCTGATCCGGGCCCGTCAGCCGCTGAACGAGGCCGTGGCCGAAATGGCCGTGGCGGCGGCTTTTGATGACCCCCGTTTTCCGCCCCTGTCGGAGGAAGAATATCGGCTGTTGAACTACGAAATATCCGTGCTCTCGCCGCTGGAACGCGTGCATGATTTTGAGGAGATCGAAGTCGGGCGCGACGGCCTCATGATAAAGCTCGATCTGCACTCCGGTCTGCTTCTGCCCCAGGTCGCCAGCGAGTACGGATGGAACAGAACCGAGTTCCTCGAGCAAACTTGCCTCAAAGCAGGACTGCCCAAAAGCTCCTACAAGAGCAAGCATGCCGAAGTTTACCGGTTCTCGGCCGAAGTTTTCTGATCCGGCCCGACCGGCCGGCACTTTCATATCTTTTGTTGTCTGCCGGGGCTTCAGGCCCTAAATTCCATCCATGCCCGAGAGCAAGCAGTCGATTCTGATCACCGGCGCCAACGGCTTTGTCGGGTCGCGCCTGTGCCGCACCTTTCTCGATAACGGTTTCAATGTCATCGCCGGCGTACGCAAGAATGCCGACCTGAGGCAACTTCGCGGCCTGGAAGTTCCCTTCCGCTATGGTGACATCTGCATAGCCGAATCCCTTGGCGAAATGGTGGCCGGTGTTGACTACATCGTTCACAACGCCGGGCTCGTTAAGGCGAAGTCCGAAGAGCACTTTTTCGAAGTCAATGAACAGGGTACCGGGAACCTCTTTGAAGCCATCATTCGACGCAATCCCGACGCCAGGAGAGTGATTTACATTTCATCGGCGGCGGCGGCCGGACCGTCGCAAGGCGGTGTCGCGCGCGCCGAGGATGACCCTCCGGCCCCGCTCACCGAATACGGCCGCTCCAAACTGGCCGGGGAGCGAACCGCGCTGTCGTATGCCGATAAACTCAATGTCCTGGCCGTCAGGCCGCCGGCTATCTACGGTCCGGGCGACCGGGAGATCCTCAGTTTCTTCCTCGCCGCAAGTCTGCGAATCAAACCGTATATAGGCAGCACCAGGCGAAAAATGCAGCTGGTTTATGTCGACGACCTGTGCCGCGGGGTCCTGCTGGCGGTGTCCGCCCGCGCCGAGTCGGGCCGCGTGTACTACATCGCGGAAAATCGGGCCTATATGATGAAGGAGTTGATAAAGATTCTCGGCAAGACCTGCGGCAAAAGCGCTGTGCCGCTGTATGTGCCGTCGCCGGTATTTCGGCTAATCGCCTCGTTTTCGGAGAGAATCATGAAATCGCTCAACCTGACGCCAATGCTCACGGTTGAAAAGGCCAATGAACTGCTGGCATCCTGGGAAGTGTCCACGAGCCGGGCCGAAAAAGAGCTGGGTTATACATCACAGGTGCCGTTTGAAGAAGGCGCCCGCGAGACGTTTCGGTGGTATCGCACGGAGGGTTGGTTATGATGATGTCGGCAACACAACTGCTTTACTGTTTGGTGCTGGGTGGTGTCTATCTGATTATTGTGACGCTGATTATGGAGTTTCTAACGCGACGGCTCAGCCTCTTCAAAGGTTTCCCCGATCCTCTCGTAGAGAAGATAAGCGGCGGCTGGCTGGTGCTTCTGATGATAATGGAATTTCTCTTTTTCGTCGTGATTCCGACCGTCAGCTATTCCTTCTTTTATCTGGTCATGCCGTTCAGCGGTATTCGGGCCGGCATGGCCGGTGCCCTCTATGCGTTTACGCTGGGAGCCGTCCCGATCGTCATGGGTCTGTCCATGCGCATCAAGCTGCCCATGCCCTATCTGCTGTTTCTGCTTCTCAGTTATCTGGTCAAGCTGGGCGGCGCCATGGTTATCATCGCTTACCTTTACGTATTATAGGTGCCTGGCATGACGACACCCACGGACGACAAATTCGAGCAGGCCCGCGCCCTGTTCCCCCACGCCGGAACGATAGCCTACTTCAACTCGGCGTCATTCGGCCCCTTTTCAACGCCGGTCAGAGATGCCATTGAGGAGAACCTTCGCTTTCGGCTCGAAGCCGAGATCGACGACACGCCTGGCGTGATGGCTATCCAGGATGAGCTGCGCGGCGACTATGCCGGGCTGATCGGGGCGGCCAAAAAAGAAGTCGGTATCGGCATGAATACGACTTTCGGTCTGAACATCGCCGCCTTCGGTCTGCCGCTGGAGGAGGGGGACGAAGTGCTGCTCTCCGGGGTCGAGTTTCCTGCACTCGCATACACCTGGCGGGCTGCGGCCGAGGAGCGGGGGCTGAAGCTTCGCTTTGTTGAGCCCCGCGACCGTTGCTTTGATATTGACAACCTGGCGGAGGCGGTCACCGACAAGACCAGGGCGGTAGCCTTGTCGTTCGTCCAGTATTTCAACGGATACAAGAATGACCTGACAGCCGCAGCTGAAATCTGCAGGCGGCACAATATGTTCCTGGTGGTCGATGGCATCCAGGGGATGGGTGCTGAACCGATCGATGTCAAAAAGCTGGGGGTGGACATCTTTTCATCGGGATGTCAGAAGTGGATGCTGGGCCCGCAGGGGTGCGGCTTCTTCTACCTGCCGGACCACATTCGGGACGAGCTAAGGCATCCCTTCATGGGCTGGCTGGGGGCCGACTGGAAGATGAATTTCACCGACCTGTTCAAATATGACCTTCCCTATTTCGATTCCGCCCGGCGATTTGAAATGGGTTACTACGCGGCCCTGAATATTCTGGGGATGAAGGCATCGGTGAGACTCTTTCAGGACCTCGGCATCGAAAAAATTCAGCGGCATAACCACGCTCTGATCGATCGGCTGCACGACTACGTCAGGGCCCATGAGTTCTATATCTGTACGTCCGTAATGGACGAAAGGCACCGCTCCTCCATATATTCCTTCACCTGCCGGGGCTATGAAAGGCTCCATGAGCTGCTCATGAGCCGCCGCATTATTACCGCCGTCCGCGAAGGTTCCATTCGCGTGTCCGTGCATCTTTTTAACAACGAGCAGGATATCGACCGGCTGATCGCGGGCCTTGACGATTTTGCGGTCTGAGGGCCGCCGGCCGTTCTGCGAGTGCCCGGGGCCGGACCGAACCTTTTGCCGGGAGACCGTGTTAATATGATGATGCGCTCGCGAAAGTTTGACAACACGGCGAGGGAATTATATAATACCCCTGCGCCGCCCATATACCGGACGACGACAGCCCGATGGACTTGAGTGACAAAAAAATACTGATTACCGGTGCCTCAGGCGCCCTGGGCAAGCAACTCATCTATGAGTTTGACAAGATGGGCATCCGGCCCATCGCTCACGTGCGGGAGACCTCGGACACCACCTATATCGACTCGCTGGGTCTCGAGAAACGTATCGGGGACCTGCGTCAGAAAGAAAACCTGTCCCTGCTCGTTGAGGGAATCGATCTGGTCATTCTTGCCGCCGCCTGGGTGAATTTCCGCCAGGGGCAGCCGTCCCAGTTCGCCGGCATCAATATCTTCGGCGCCGTTGATGTTTTCAACGCCGCGAAGCGAGCCGGTGTCAGGCGATTTCTGCACGTTTCCACCGTTGCCGCTGTTGCCGCCATCCACCGCAAGCAAACCGTGCGGCGAACCCGGGACGATTTCCTGGTGCGAGAGGAAACGGAATTCAACCTGGGACACCTGCAGATACCCTATATCCTCACCAAGCATGCCGCCGAACAGCAGTTGAGGGAAGCGGCCGGGGACGGTAGCACCGAGCTGGTCATAGTCAATCCATCGATAATAGTCACTCCCTCGCGCACCGGCAACGACCGCCTGAAAGCCGCCGGGCTTTTCAACCGGTTCATCATGCCCAATTTCCCTGTCCGGGTTAATCTTGTTGATATTCGTGATGTCGTCCCCGGGATTATCGCCGCCCTCAAGTGCGGTCGCAGCGGCGAGCGCTACATCCTCGGCGGTGAGAACATCACCGTCCGCGACCTGGTTCTCTCGGCCTCTGCGGTTCTCGATAAGATGCCCCACGTGATGCGCATCCCCCGGCCCCTTTTGAACTTCGCGGCCCGGGCCTCGGTCATCGGCAGCAGGCTTCTGGGCCGTCGCAAAGTGTCTTTCTATCCCGACTTGGTGAAAACGCTCGATTATGACTGGGCTTATTCGTCGAGGAAGGCGCGTGAGGAGTTGGGCTACCGGTACCGGTCGATTCACACTACGCTCGAGGATCTTCTGACCAACAGCTTCACGGGAACTTACCTCAAGCCCTCTAATTCCGTTTGAAGCCGCCCAGCGGTGTCTTGCTGCCGTTGCCCTTCCTGAAAATCATCCGATCGATAGAAAACCGTCCCGGGCCGGCAATCAGAATCGTCAGGTAGATAAAGAAGAAAAGCAGCGCCCGTTCCTGGCTGGCCCAACCGTCATCGGCGTGGACAATGAAGGCGGCGACGAGCATGGTGATTATCGGTGGGACGGTGGCCAGCCGGGTGAGAAAACCGAATCCGATGGCCAGTGAGCAGAAAAACTCGGCCAGCACGACCAGAGCCAGGCTGGCGGTCGCGCCCAGCCCCAGCGGATCCGGAAACTGCAGAGCTTTCTCTCCGAAATTGACCAGCTTGTCGGCACCGTGACCGAAAAGCATAAAAGCGGCCACCCCGACCCGCAGTATCAGCAGGCAGGTGTCAGCTTTCGGGTCCTGGTACTCGGAATCAATCCCTGTTCGGATTCGGCCAAACCGTCTGGTCAATGCGGCGCCTTTCCTCTAAGTGTCGGCTCTGCTTCTTTATACGTCTCCTCCCCGCATTGTTCCGGAAAATGCCGGTTGCGGCCAACGGGCCTATTTTGTTAGTTTGCCCTGAAGAGAATATCTTACAACAAGATTTGCCTTTTAACGAACCTGTGTCAAGAGGAGTTCCACATGCGCCAGCTTGTTTTGCTCGTTTGCATGATCTGGGCAGGCTCCACCTGCACGACCACCTGCCGGGCCGGGATGATACCGTCCTGGGAATCGCCTTCGGGGAAGCTGGGTTTTTTCCCAATTTCCAACGAGGTTTCGTTCTACAAGAATGTCGATGATGCCGGCGTAGACCGCGGGGAAACGCTTCAGATAATCTCGATCAACTCGTTCAAGTTGCTGACGACATTTAACTTCGAGTTCACCGGCGATTTCAATTTCGACTACACCCCGGGGCTGGCCGATGATCATTATATCGAGCTGTCGATCGTGAAACCAATCTCACCGTTTGTGAGTCTAAACGTCCAGAGGATTATCTCCACCTTTGAACCGGAGCCTGTTAACCAGTTCGGGGTGAGATTTGTTTTTTAAATAGATGTCGAACTGATAACAACCGGAGAAAGACAACGTGTTTGACAAACTTGAGAAGATAAATCAGCGTCCGAAACCTTTCGAGTTTTATACAGCGGAGACGCTCTGGACCGATGAACATATATCGAAACAGATGCTTCATTATCATCTAAATGAAGATGTTGACTTAGCGTCGCGGAATCGAACCTTCGTCGACAAATCGGCCGACTGGATAATGTCACACTTCAAAGTCGGCCCCGGTGTACGTGTCGGCGACTTTGGATGCGGCCCGGGTCTGTACACAACGCGATTTGCCGAAGCGGGCGCAGAGGTGACCGGCGTAGATTTCTCCGAGCGGTCGATACGGTATGCGAAAGATACTGCAAAAGAAAAAGGACTGAAGATAGATTATGTCCTTCAGAACTACCTGGAATTCTCATCGGACCGGCGATTCGACTTGATCACGATGATCTTCTGTGATTTCTGCCCCCTGAGCCCGGAGCAGCGGGACAGGCTGCTCGGTATCTTCCGCGACCACCTGGCCGATGGCGGGGCGGTACTCATGGATGTTCTGACGCTGAACTTCTTCGAGACCACTAAAGAAAACCGGTCATACGAATACGCCCCCGAGGGGGGTTTCTGGTCGCCTGAGGCATACTATATGTTTCTCAGCACGTTCAAGTATGAGCCGGAGAAGGTGATTTTGAATAAGCACACTATACTTGAGAAGTCCCGCATCCGCGAGATTTTCAACTGGTTGCAGTGCTTCAGCCAGGATTCACTGGCAGCGGAACTTGAGGCAAATGAGCTGCCAATCTCCGAGACTTACGCCGATGTCGCCGGGAGCCCTCTCAAGGCTGATTCACCTCAGATGGCCGTCGTAGCCCGCCGGGAAAGTTGAGGTGGGGGCGAAACTTAGCGGTCTGACGATCGTTATAATAGGGCGCGCGGATATTGAATATTATCTGCCGATGTAGTATATTAATGTAGCTCTTTGAAATCTGGAGACTTCGGTCTCTTGTCTGAATCCACGGGGGTGACCTGGTTTCGACGGATTTAGCGAGGGATCGTTGGCGTGTCGGGGTTGTCTGGGGCCCCGTTAACAAACCGGGCAACACCACAATTGGCAACTCGTATGCCATGGCTGCCTAATTAAAGGC
>CP070777.1:1145405-1148081 GCA_020346225.1 Candidatus Zixiibacteriota bacterium
CCGGCGCAAAATGACTTCCCCTCGCCCGTCAGCACCACCAGCCGAAGCTGTTCGTCGCTTTCGATGGCGCCGAAAAGGTGCAGCATCTCTTTGATGAGGGTCGAGTTGAAGGCGTTGTGAACTTCAGGTCGGCAGAAGGTCACGCGTCCGACCCGGTCCCGCTTTTCGTATTTTATGGTCGTGTAATTCATATCCTTCTCATATCGACTACGCCCGTAGGTTACATCCTGAATACCCCGTATTTCTGGTCGGGAATCGGCGCGTTGAGCGACATGGAAATCGCCAGCGCCAGTATCTGCCGCGTCTCCGTCATACCGATCATACCGTCGTCCCACAGACGCGCGCCCGCATAATATGGTGTCGATTCATATTCATACTTCTCGAGAACCGGCCTGCGGATGGCCTCAATCTCCTCCTCCGTCAACTTCTTGCCCTCTTTTTCGAGTTGCTCGACTTTGACCTGGGTCAACACACCGGCCGCCTGCTCGCCGCCCATAACGCAGATCTTGGCGTTCGGCCACATCCACAACAGCCGTGGGAGATATCCGCGACCGCACATGGCGTAGTTGCCGGCGCCGTTCGAGGTGCCCACGATCAACGTGAATTTCGGCACATCGGCATTGGCCGTGGCGTGAACCAGCTTGGCGCCGTCGCGGGCAATGCCGCCCGCCTCGTACTGCCGCCCCACAATAAAACCGGTAATGTTCTGAAGGAATATTATCGGGATTTTGCGAATGGTACAGAGCTCGACAAAGTGTGCCCCCTTCAGCGCCGATTCCGAGAAGAGCACGCCGTTGTTACCCAGGATGCCCACCGGGTAACCCATGATGTTCGCGAACCCGCACACCAGCGTGGCGCCGTAAAGCTCCTTGAACTCGTGAAAACGCGAACCGTCCACTATTCGTGCGATTACCTCACGGATGTCGAACGGCTTGCGGACATCGTTGGAGACGATACCGTAGAGCTCCTCCGGGTCGTAGTATGGGTCTTCAGGCTCCGAACAATGCAGTTCATGGCGCGGCGGGCGGTTCAGATTCTCCACTATGTTCCGCGTAATCTGGATAGCATGCTCGTCGTTCTGGGCGTAGTGGTCGCTTACTCCCGACGTCCGGCAGTGAACATCGGCCCCGCCGAGGTCTTCGGCGCTCACCACCTCACCCGTGGCGGCTTTCACCAGGGGCGGCCCCCCGACAAAAATCGTCCCCTGCTTGCGAACGATTATCGTCTCATCGGACATGGCCGGAAGGTACGCTCCGCCGGCCGTGCACGAGCCCATCACCGCCGAAATCTGCGAAATCCCCTTCGCCGACATCCGCGCCATGTTATAGAAAATGCGGCCGAAATGATCCTTGTCCGGGAAAGTACCGGATTGAAGGGGCAGGAAAATTCCGCCCGAATCCACCAGCGATATACACGGAAGATAATTCGTTTCGGCAATGAACTGCGCCCTCGAATGTTTAAGTACGGTCATCGGGAAATACGTGCCGCCCTTGACGGTGGCATCGTTGACGATCATCATTACTTCCCGGCCGTGCACCACGCCGATGCCGGTGATAATCCCGGCCGAGGGAGCCTGATTGTCATACATGTCATAAGCCGCCAGGGGGCTCAATTCGAGAAACGGCGTGTTGCGGTCCAGAACTTTGACCAGGCGTTCTCTGGGAAGCAGCTTTCCCCGGTCGACATGCCGCTTGCGGGCACGTTCCGGCCCCCCCAGCTTGACCTGCTCGAGACGCTCTTTGAATTCGGCGTGCTGGGCTTTGTTCTTCTCGTAGTTCTCTTTGTAGACATCCGATTTGGTGTCAACCTTTGATTCGATGCGGTACATTGGCTATCTCTTTACTTTTATGCTTTTCAATAGCGACACCGGTACTCTCACCTCCATTTCCAGAAGCGCCTGTGCCAGTGTTTTGCCCTGCGAGTCGACCATCAGGGATTTCGTCCCCCCGCCTCCCAGGGTTTCCTCCAAAAGAAAATTAAGTCCGAGCAAATTGTCCAGCTTATAGCGAATAACTTTGCCCAGCGTCATGCCCTTGAAAAATCGCTTCACGACCTCGCTGGTCAGGTTTCCCACCATCCAATCATACACCTTCGGGCTTCGAGCCAGCACGCCGATATTGCACGTGTCCCCTTTGTCCCCGGATCGGGCATAACAGACTTGGTTTAATTTCACGGCCTGAGTCTTGCCGGCCGCCTTTTTGCCCTTACCGACTGCCCGCTCGGGTGCAGGTTTATGCCCTGCCGCCGACCGAACCCTAATCGGAAAAGAAATCTCGTGAAATTCCTCTTCTCCGGCTGTATCAATCGCCAGCACCTTGGCCTTGACCCGGCTGCGATGCATCAGGGCCGGCCAGTAGGCCACCACCAGCGAAGGTTTCGGCCGGCCGCCCGTCGTAACCGCCATTCCCGCCGGACCCGAGAGAATAAGCGTCGAAAGAGCTTTGCCGAAGTCGTTGACTTTATCAGGGTCGCGGTCCCTTACCGCAAACCGCAGCAGAATCTCGTTTGAGTCACACACCCTGAGGGTGGGCGGCCAGATGGAACCGGAGCCCACCATATCCGTGCGCGTGGCGTCGTACTTGTGCCGAAGCTTCTTCCAGAAAATATCCGCGATGGTTTTAGCCTTCTGCTCGGTGTCGGGCCCGGAGACCAGAACAGCGCCATTGGCCTTCCAGC
>CP070777.1:1148181-1151542 GCA_020346225.1 Candidatus Zixiibacteriota bacterium
CCGCATGTAATACTGCACCGCTTCATCTACGACATTATTCAGGTCGCACGGGTGAAGCTCCGGCACCGAACCTATCTGGCCGAAACGGTTGGCCACTTTACGCAGCCGCACCACGTCGACCCGGGTGTTCTCCAGTGTCTGCTCCAGCAGTTTTCTCTCGTCCTGGCTGAAACCGCCCGATTCTTTCTCCGATTCCAGCACCTCCAGCCAGCCCATCAGCGAAGATATCGGTGTGCCCAGCTGGTGCGCCGTCTCCTTGGCCATGCCCACCCAGATGTGCCGCTCTTCGCTGCGGCGGATGTTCTGAAAACCGATCACGGCCACCAGCATGAATGCGATGATTATCCCGATTTCAATAAACGGCATCAGCTTGAGCTGGTTGATGACCTTGGAGTCCCCGTAGCAGAAGTAGTTCACGAACCGGTCCGTCCCGCTGGAAAATACCATCGGAAACTCACCGTTCTGTCTGACCATATCCCGGGCGACATCCTTCAGATACTCCTCCGTCTTGTGGGTGGTGTCACCGGGAGCGACGTTCTCGACATTGCGATAGTGGATCGGGTCGCCGTTGGCGTTCAGGACAATCACCGGGAAATTGGCCTTGACGATAATCTCATCGAAGATGAACTGAAGCTCGCTGCCCGACATGTTCGAGTTGGCCGCCAGCTGCCACAATTTGACATATCTTTCCACCTGAGACCGCGTGTCCTTTTGCAGTTTGTCGATGGCGCTGAAAGTGTACCAGATGAAGATGGCGGAGATGATCGTTACCCCCGCCAGCAGAAATATCTTGAACAGGGTCGACTTGCCCAGGTAAAGGGAGTCGAGATCACGCCGTTTTATGCCTGTGGATGATGCCATCAGCCGATTTTCTCCGCGCCGCCCATGTACGGCCGGAGCACCTCCGGCACGGTGACACTACCGTCCGGATTCTGAAAATTCTCCAGTATGGCCGGTATCAAACGCGCCAGAGCCACCCCGGAGCCGTTTAACGTGTGCGGGAATTTCACTTTCGTGTCCTCGTCGCGAAAGCGGCAGTCCATCCGCCTGGCCTGGAAATCCTCGAAGTTCGAGATCGACGATATCTCCAGGTATTTCGCCACCCCGCACGCCCACAGCTCGATATCGTAACACTTGGCCGCCGCGAAAGACAGATCACCGCTGGCCAGGGTACACACCCGGTACGGAATTTTCAGCCCCTGAAGAATCTTCTCCGCCTGCTGTGTCAGCGTTTCGAGCTCTTCGTACGACTTTTCCGGGCGGACAATCTTCACCAGCTCCACCTTGTCGAACTGGTGTACTCTGATCATCCCCCGCGTATCCTTGCCGGCCGCGCCCGCCTCGCGACGGAAACACGGCGTGTAGCAGACCATATTCATGGGCAGGTCTTTGTAGCTTATTATCTCTTCCCGGCAGATGTTCGTCACCGGCACCTCGCCGGTGGGCACGAGATACAGGTTGTCGTTCTCGGTGCGGTACATGTCCTCGGCCATCTTGGGGATCTGCCCCGTTCCGAACATGGCCCCCTCGTTAACGATAAACGGCGGCGATATCTCTTCGTACCCGTCGGCCGTGTGAACGTCGAGCATGTAGTTGATGAGCGCTCTCTGAAGCCGTGCCCCGGCTCCCTTCAGAAGATAAAACCCCGACCCGGAAATCTTTGCCGCCGCCGGAAGGTCCAGTATCCCCAGCTTCTCGCCGATTTCCCAGTGCGGCAGGACCTCGAAATCGGGTTTGGGGATTTCCCCCCACTCGCGCACCACCACCGCGGCGCTCTCGTCCGCGCCGACCGGCACCGATTCATGGGGAAGGTTCGGAATCCAGATTACCAGCTCGCGGATCTGCTCTTCCTTTTCGCGCAGTTCCTCGTCCAGCCGGCTGATATCTTCACCCACCCGGCGCATGGAAGCGATGGCTTCGTCGGCCGGCTTACCCGCTTTCTTGGCTTTGGCGATCTCGCCCGAGGCCTGGTTGCGCTCGGCCTTGAGAGCCTCTACTTGGCGGATTATCTCCCGTCGGCGCTCGTCGAGCTCAAGGATCCGGTCGACGTCAATGTTATCGAACTTCTTTTTCAGTCCGGCTTTAACCAGCTCCGGATTCTCGCGTATGAACTTCAGGTCTAACATGACAGCCCTGTTATCTTATGTATATTATACCGGTCAGCTACTCTCGATTTCGACTAATTATAACTTAACCAACAAATTAAGTCAATTACAACAGTCCCCACGCGGCTGGCCGCCTCACCGGCCCGGGCCGCAATTGCCGCTCGCGGTCAGATAGTGCTTGCCTTTTGGGGAAATAAGTGTAACTTAAGTGACTTTTTGGATAAGGAGTACAGGCAACTGATGGCTAAAGTATGTGAAATTTGCGGCAAGAAACCTCTGTTCGGTCATAATGTCTCTCACGCCCATAATGTAACCAAGCGGCGTTTCAACCCCAATCTGCAGACGATCCGGGCTATGGTCGACGGCACCCCCAAGCGGGTGACGGTCTGCACCTCCTGCCTCAAGGCCGGCAAGGTGACCAAGAACATCAAGACAAAAAAGGCGGCCCCGGCGCCCCCGACCGCCTCGACTGAATAGCAGGAGCCACGGGCTCCTCATTTACGCCTACTGCGACCGCTTCGGCGGTCGTTTCTTTTTGCAGCCCGGCGCCCGACCCCTTTAGGTTGATGGAGACTCCCGCAGCCACCAGGTGCCTCTTCCGGGCGGGCTTACAAGCTCAGTCTGTGGTAAGTACGTGCCGTGTCCAGTTGATACCGTCGTATGACGTCAGAGCCTGTTCTCCTCCAACCGCTATGAACCTGTCTCCAAGCCACTCCACACTGAATATGTGGTAGTTCGAATAGAAATCCACTGGCTCCCAGGTCAATCCATCGTGCGAATAGTAGGCCAGCCTTAGGCTGGAGTTGACCGAATCGTTACCGAATGTCACATAGCCATCAGGTGAGCAAGCGAATGATATCGAGTTATATTCATCAATGCGAGATAGTTCGGACCAGTCCAGACCATCAGCAGACGAGAGAATAACACAGCAGTCGATCAGGTTCGCTGTGGCTAAGAATTGACTATCGGCCCATATAACGTTCCGAAACCGATATGGAATGTTAGGCGAGGTGGGTGTCCAGCTTACACCATCGGCGGATGTGAACCGAGTATTCCGAAACAGGATTACGAACTCCTGCCCGGTCCAGAATGCCCCCTCGAAGTATAGCTGGTTATCCATTATCTGTGGTTCCCAGTTGATTCCGTCAACTGAAGTTGTGATGATCAGAGCTTCGGGGTCATCTGAGGCCAAACGCCGCCTTGACCCGACAACAACGTACCTGTGACCGTTGTAGGCGCCGCCGAAAACAGTAAAG
>CP070777.1:1151642-1159875 GCA_020346225.1 Candidatus Zixiibacteriota bacterium
AGTGGCGCCAGGGCGGCAAACGACACAAACAGAAAAAAGGCAAAAACAAGCGGAAAGGGGATTTTCGGTACAGCGACGCCGACGAGATGGCGTTTTGCAACGACAGCAAGCCCGGCCGCGAACGCCGCCGCGAACAGGTTGATATCTGGCAGATACTGGAGGAGGAGAATGTGGACCGGTAACCGCGACTTCGAGACCTTGACAGAATATACCGGCACCCGCCACCCGCGGGTGCCTTTTTGTTGCAGGGACCTTTACAACTTCCCCAGCAGGCCTCGCAGGTAGCTCAGGCGGCCGCTTGCGGCGACAGCACCCAGGTCGATTATAATCTGGACATTACCCGTAAGAGAGAACTCCATAGGGCAGTCAGTAGCCTTCCCCAGCGCCTGAACCTCGGATCGCTTCAGCGTTCGTCCTTCTTCAAAGAACAGGTTGACCATGCCGTTTCTTATCTTGACTTTTTCGATCTGCAGCACCGACGCGGAAATCTTGACGGCGGCGCCGTCGAAAAGGTCAACCCCCGACGGCGGCATGCGGCCGAAACGGTCGGCCACTTCGTCGCGGATCGACTCCAACTCGTCCAGCGTTCGGCTGTCAGCCACCCGGCGGTAGATATCGACTTTTTGCTGACGGTCGTTGACATAGTCGTTGGGGAGGAACATCTCGATATCGCACTCCAGCTTCGTCTGCGGCGGGCGCTGGATGACCTCTCCTTTCAACTCGGCCACGGCTTCCTCGAGCAGCCGGTTGTACAAGTCGAAGCCTATCTCCTCGATGAACCCCGACTGGCGCGAACCGAGGATGGTCCCGGCGCCGCGGATTTCCAGATCGCGCATGGCCAGGGCAAAGCCGGAACCAAGGTCCGAGTGGGCTTCGATCGCCCGCAGGCGTTTGACGGCGTCCGCCTGAAGCAACCGCACGGCCGGCGTGAGCAGGTAAGCGTAAGCACGCCGGGCGCTGCGTCCCACCCGCCCCCTCAGCTGGTAGAGCTGGGCCAGTCCGAAGCGGTCGGCCCTGTTGATAATAATCGTATTGGCGTTGGGGATGTCCAGCCCGGACTCGATTATCGAAGTGCACAGAAGGACATTGTACCGCTTGGCCAGAAACGCCAGCATGACGCCTTCGAGCGATTTTTCATGCATCTGGCCGTGGGCCACGGCAATCTCCGCCTGGGGCACAATGCGCTTCAGATAGTTGTGCATGGCGTCGATCGTCTGCACCCGGTTGTGCACGAAGAATACCTGCCCGCCGCGGCCGATCTCGCGCAGGATGGCAGTGGCGATGATGGCCGGGTCGAACTCGGCAATCTCGGTAATAATCGGCAGGCGGTCTTTGGGCGAGGTGGTGATCAGGCTCATATCACGGGCACCCATGAGCGACATCTGAAGGGTACGCGGGATGGGTGTCGCGGTCATGGAGATGGTGTCGACATTGGTCTTCAGCTGGCGCAGCTTCTCCTTGTGCCGTACGCCGAAGCGGTGCTCTTCATCGACAATCAGAAGGCCCAGATCGCGAATGCGTATATCTTTTGACAGCAGCCGGTGAGTGCCGATAACGAGATCAACCGTCCCGCGGGCCAGGTCTTCGGCTACCTGCTGCTGCTGCTTTCGGGTGCGGAACCGCGAAAGCATCTCCACGCGCATGGGGAATTCGCGCAGGCGCTCGCTGAAAGTATGATAATGTTGCTGCGCCAGGACGGTGGTGGGGACCAGCACCGCCACCTGCTTGCCCTGTTCGGCCGCCTTGAAGGCGGCCCTGACAGCCACTTCCGTTTTGCCGTAGCCCACATCGCCGCAAACAAGCCGGTCCATCGGCTCACCCTCAGCCATATCGGCCTTAACGTCATTGATGGCTTTCTGCTGATCGGGCGTTTCTTCATAGACAAACGAAGCTTCGAGCTGCTTCAGCCACACCGTATCTTCACCGAAGGAACATCCGGACACGGCTTTTCGAGCAGCGTAGAGTTTTATAAGGTCGGCGGCCATATCACTGATGGCCTTCTTGGTTTTCTTCTTCAGCTTATCCCAGGTCGGTCCGCCCAGACGCGTCAGGGCTGGCGCCGCCTCCTTACCGGCGTACTTGGACACGCGGTTGAACTCCTCGATGGGCACATACAGCCGGTCCTTTTCGGCATACTCCAGAAGAAGGCAATCGCGGTTACGATTATCCACATGCAGAGTCTCCAGACCCAGGTAGCGCGCGATACCGTAATCGGTGTGGACGACGTAGTCGCCCCGCGTGAGGCTGGAGTAATCCGAGATGGCCACGCCTTCCCTGAACTTCTTCCGCCGGATGCGCCGGTGGTAGCGGCTGAATATCTCATGGTCGGTCAGGACGACAAAACCGCCGTCGCCGCAAACAAAACCGCCCTTGAGGTCGGCTACTTCGATATTCAGATCATTCTCGATTTCGGCGCGCTGGGAAAGAAGCTCATGAAGCCTCTGCCCCTGGCCGTCGGAGTCCGTTGCAATGAGATAACTCACGCTTTGGGCGGCGTATTCTTTGATGGCAATCCCGAGCTGGTCGATACGGGAATTGAAGGCGGGATGGGGTTGGCAGGCGAAGTCAATGACCTCATGGCGACCGCCGCGGAACGGAACACGCTCTATTCTGGAATAGTTTTCCAGCGCCGCGAACATCTGCTCGGCGTCACGGTAATAGCGATCAGGAGACGGCAGTTCTTCAAGCCGGTTTTTGAAACGGTGATAGAGACTGTTGGCTTCGTCCATGATCGCGTCGGCTTCGGCCCTGAGTGTCGATTCGGTGTCCAGAAACAGGAGTCCGTCGCCCGGGAAGAAGTCCAGGATGCTGCCCTGATCGATGCCGAAAAGAACGGCCAGCCATTCGAGCCCGGGCAACTCCGGGTCGTTGAGGTACCGGCTCCTGATGTACTCGGCGTCGTGCTCGGAAAGAGCGCTGACATATGATTCAAGCGTCTGCTGCGTAATGGGAATTTCTCTCCGCGGGTAGATACTCACCTGATCCACTCTCGCCGTGGTCCGTTGCGTGGCGACATCAAAGCGGCGAATGGTTTCGATTTCATCTCCGAACAGTTCCACCCGAACCGGGGCATCATCACCGGGCGAGAAGAAATCGACCAGACCACCGCGCAGGGCAAAGTCGCCGACTTCCTCGACATTGGGAACGCGCCTGAAACCAAGCCGCAGCAGCCGGTGAACAATCTCGTCCAGATCCGCCTCCTCACCCCGTCGCACCTGAAGCGCATTCTCGCGGAGGGTCGCCAGGGAAATGGTCGGCTCCAGAAATGCCCTGACCGGACAGACAACCACGTTCAGATCACCGGCCAAAAGCGACCCCAGCGTGGAAATCCGCCGACCCATGATTTCTCCCACCGGCGCCTTGAAGTCGTACGGTAGAATCTGGCGCGACGGGAAATGCCCTACCCTGCTTTCACCCAGCAGGCACACCAAATCGTCGTATAAGTCGCCAGCCGACTCGGCGTCGCGCACAAGTACCATGAGGGGACCGCCGTTATCGACGGCGAGACCACGAATCAGGAAAGCCGCCGAGGAACCGCTCAGGCCGGAAACGCGGGCGACGGGTTCGTCATTGTTTTTCAGGAGGTCGAGAAGCTCGCGGTAGGGCGGATACTGCTCCCATCGCGAGAGTATCTCGTTTAGCTTTCGCCGTGGCGTGACAGTGTCCGGTTTCATCGCTTATCCATGCAAACACGAAAGCCCCGGTGCCGTTTAGACCGGGGTATGGCTCAATATGTCTGCTATCTGCTCGCCCAAATATAGGCGAAATCCTATTAAATGCCAGCGATTATTGCATCAATGTTCAAAAAGCCCGGTTCAGCCCCCCAGCTCACCCATCAGGTCCGCTCCCACTTCAATCTGGTCATAATTCGAGTTTCGCGATTCATAGAGAACGACGATAGTTACCCTTCGATTCCGATGATCGTACGGGTCGTTCTGTATCATGGGGAATTCATCGGCAAACCCCCGCACCTCCCGTACCTGACCCTCCCACAGGCCGGAAACCTCCATCAGGCTGCGGGCCGAATTGGCCCGGTCGGCCGAAAGCTCCCAGTTGGTATAAATCTGGTCGCCGCCGTAAGCGGCATCGGTATGACCTTCTATAACCAGCCGATTCTCGAGCTGGCCCAGTTCTCGCGCAATCGTGATGAGAATGATGGCGCTCTTCTGAAGGAGTTTGGATGACCCCGGTTCAAAGAAGGCGGCCGAGTTCTCGGATTCGTTTAGCACGATCCGGAGTCCTTCCGAAGTAAGCTCGATCTTGACGTTCTTCCTGAGGCGTTCGAATGCTTCGTGCCGGGATAATTCCTGAAGAATCGTCTTGGCCACCAGCGTGAGCTGGTTTTTTTCTTTCTCCGACGGCCCGGCGCCTTTCTTGTCCTTGTCATCAAGGATGCCGCTGCTGGGGCCCTCCGCCTCGATGATATTGTTGGAACCTTTCAGGACGCCGGATTTCCCTTCGGTATTGTACTTTCCCGGGTCGCGAAAATATCCGGCCACGGCCTGCTTGACCTCGTCTTTCTGGCCGACCAGCCACATGACCAGAAAAAAGGCCATCATGGCTGTCATGAAGTCGGCGAAGGCGACCTTCCAGGCACCACTGTGGTGACCGCCGTGGCCGCGTCTCTTTTTTCTTACGATGATGGGCTGGTCACTGGCGTCGGCCATAACGTCTACCTTTTCTTGGCCGCGTTACAGGCGTTTTCGAGTTCGGTGAACCCGGGTCGGACGTCGGCAAACAGGGTTCGCCTTGCGAACTCGACGGCGATAACGCCCGCCACGCCCTTGTTGAAAGACAGCAGGGCGTGTTTCATGCAATTGATATACTGCTTGTTCTCGGCTACCCGGTGTTTGAGACTGTTGGAGAGCGGACCAACAAAGCCATAACAACCCAGCACACCCAGAAAGGTACCGACCAGGGCGGCGGCGATCTTGTGCCCGATCTCCTCCGGGGGGCCGTCAATAGCGGCCATGGTGATAACAACACCGAGCACGGCGGCCACAATCCCCAGACCGGGAAGGGAATCGGCGGTGGTTCCGAGAGCCTGAGAAGGCAACATCTCTTCTTCGTGCATAGCGTCGATATCGTTATCCATGAGATCTTCGAGGTCGTGGGGTTGAACGGCACCCGAGATGATGACCCGCATGGTGTCGACGAAGAAGGCGACGGCGTGTTTGTTCTTGAGAAACCGAGGATATCTCTTGAAAATCTCGCTCTGCTCGGGGTGCTCAACATGATTCTCCAGGCCGATGAGGCCGTCCTTTCGGGCCACATTGAACACCTCGAACATCATGACCAGCAGCTCCAGATAATCTTTCTTGGCAAACCCGCCCCCCAGGGCCACCCCCTTGAGCTGTCCCAGGATCGCCTTGATGACGTTAAGCGGCGTGGAGATAAGCAGCGCTCCCACGGCGGCGCCGCCGATAATGAGCAACTCCATCGGCTGATTGAGAGCTAGTATTTGCCCCCCTTCAAGGACAAAGCCGGTCAATACCCCACCCAGTACGACCGCTATGCCGATAAATATGAACATAAGCCTTCTCTGAAGCTGTCGTCGCGAAAGTCCTGGTTTTTAAGCCTATCGTTATGATTTTCGACAGATTTGCCCCAAACCTGAGCGATTTCCCCCTATTATCAGCCGGTTACGGCCCCATGAGGCTAAGTCCACCACTTAAAAAAACTTGTCGGCAACCGACCGATCTGGTAAATTTGCGCCTACTGCCCGACGGCGGGAGGACTGATGGAGGAAATATGCGACTTTTGACCAAAAGACGACTCTGGTTGCTGGCGGCGATTCTCGCCTTTTATGCCTTCTACGAATTAGCCTTCGCCGCCGGAGCGGCTGAGGCTTCCGACGCCGCGGGCGGGGGACATGGCGGCCCGGTCCTCGATATTCTGCTGGATCTGGTGGTCATATTACTGGCGGCAAAACTGGGCGGAGACGTTTTTGAGCGTTTTCATCAACCGGCGGTTCTCGGCGAACTCGTCATCGGCATGCTTATCGGCAATCTGCATCTCATGGGGCTGGATGTATTTGAGGCTTTCAAGCATGACGTTACCCTCGAAATCCTCGCCGAACTGGGTGTTATAATCCTCCTGTTCGAGGTAGGCCTGGAATCCTCGGTCAAAGAGATGATGAGGGTCGGCCTGGCCTCGTTTATGGTGGCCGTGTTCGGCGTCGTAGCACCATTCTTTCTGGGCTGGGCGGTCGGTTATGTTTTCCTGCCCGAGGAATCGGTCCTCGTCCACGTTTTCATCGGCGCCACCCTGACTGCTACCTCGGTCGGCATCACCGCCCGGGTCCTGAAAGATATCGGGAAGATTCAAACCCGAGAAGCCAGAATTATTCTGGGCGCGGCCGTTATCGACGATATTCTGGGCCTGGTCATTCTGGCGGTAGTGGCCGGAATTATTTCGGCCGTGGCAACGGGTCAGGGGGGAGTCGGCTCGCTTCAAATTCTATGGATCATTACCAAGGCCCTTCTCTTTGTGGTTGGCGCCATCGTGATCGGCTCGCTGGTGGTGCCGCACTACTTCAACTTCGCCATTCGCCTCAAGGTAAAGGGGGTTTTCCTTTCGTTCTGCCTGCTCGTCTGCTTCTTCCTGGCCTTTTTGGCCGGTAAGATCGGTCTGGCCCCGATCGTGGGCGCTTTCGCCGCCGGAATCATTCTCGACCGGGTCCATTTCACCAAATTCCGCGAGCGCGGTGAGCACACCATCGAAGAGTTGATTGCCCCTATCGCCACCTTCCTGGTGCCGATATTCTTTGTCCGAATGGGCATGCTGGTGGACCTGGTAACCTTCACCCATGTCGAGATACTGGGCTTTGCCGGCGTCATGACGGTGGTGGCCATCCTCGGCAAGCAGGCCTGCTCCCTGGCCATTTTTGACCGAAATACCAACCGTATCGCTATCGGACTGGGGATGATCCCCCGCGGCGAGGTGGGCCTCATTTTTGTTGGCATCGGCGCCCGCCTGGTTCTCGACGGACATCCGGTAATCGGTGCCGGAACATATTCAGCGGTCGTGATTATGGTAATCGTGACGACTCTGGTGACCCCGCCGCTGCTGAAAATGTCCCTGCTTCGACAGGACCGCCTGAAGGCCGCCGAAGCAGCCCGCAATGAACAGGCCTCAAAACCTTCCGACCAGTAGATGCAGTTCAAGTGTCTCACAACCGAGATGCTCTCGTTCCGCCTCGGACACGACCCGGAAATAGACCCGGACTGGTTCGTGGCCCATCTGGACGATATCATCCGCTACAATCCGGACGGGTGTTTCGCTCTCTGCGATGACGACCGCGTCATCGGAATGGTCACCTCCACCGTCTACGAGCAAACCGGCTGGCTGGGATGGCTTTTTGTGCTTCAGGAATATCGCGGGCAGGGCCTGGGGGCGAAGCTGATGAAGAAGGCAATCGACCATGTTCAATCACGCGGGATAAAGACGATGTTGCTCGAAGCAGTGGTGGAAGCGGTGACGTTATACCGCAGACTGGGGTTTGTCGAGCAGTTTCATACGCAGCATTATCTTTTGTCGCCCGATAACCTCGCGCCCGCCTCGAACCAGGTGGTGGAGACCAGCGCTGTGGCAGCGGCGGATGTTGAAACCCTTGCCGCCTTTGACCGGCGTTTCTTCAACGAAGACAGGCAGAGCCTGTTTCAGATTGTCTTTGGCAACGCGAATTTCCGCGGCTATATAGCCCGTAGCGGAACCGAGATTGTAGGCTTCCTTATCACCACCGAGGCGGCCGAGAACCAGCAGGTGAGTCCGATGATTGTCAACCTGTCGCATCCACGGGCCGCCGACGCCATTCAGGCGCTGGTCGCAGCTGCTCTAAAAGCATGCCCCAAGCCGTTGTATTTCCGGTGCCCGCTTTTGACCGAGGGCTATGGCGATACTTTGACCGGGCTGGGCGCAACGAAAGTAGACTATCACACGGTGCGGATGTACCTGGGCGAGCCGTACAAAACCGAGCAAAAAGGGATGCTTTCCCTGGGCTGTCCGGGCAAGGGCTAGTGGCTGTAGCACCTTTATTTGCCACACCTTACTCGCGCGCGGAGATATTTACTTATCATCTTGACTTTGGCGCCGCTTTGGGTTTTATTAGGCATTCTACGATCGCGGGGTGGAGTCCGCCATCGGCGGAGTAGCCCGTCGGGCTATGATTTACGCTTGGAAGCGGGAGGGTTCTTGTACACTGTGTATGTCATCCTTTCATTGACAGGTCTTC
>CP070777.1:1159975-1177910 GCA_020346225.1 Candidatus Zixiibacteriota bacterium
ATCGGTCTGTCGCTGAGCAGCGACACTGCCTGTGACATATGGCACCTGCCCATCTTCACGGTGTCGTTATCGGAAGGCGGTTTCGAGAAAGTCTACCAGGGGACCACCTTCCTCAACCGCTTTTCGCTGACCCTTTCCCGCGAACCGGTTCGGCTCTGCTTTCGTCTGGCGGCCGGGCGCGTCGATTTGGCCGGGCCGGGCGGCAAATCAGGCAACAAAGCCGCCAAATGAGTCGGCATGCCCCCCGGGTAACCCGTTGGCGAACGGTCGGATTGCCGACGGAACCGGCTGCGCCATAATTTCTTTTGTCTTTTACCGGGGGCGTCTTTATCTTCTCGTTATGGTCGAAGAAATAGCCGCAATTATGGCTAATTGCGGGCGATGTATCGTCCTCACCGGTGCCGGCATCTCGGCGGAGTCGGGCGTGCCCACCTTCCGCGGAAAAGACGGTCTGTGGGGCAAGTTCCGCGCCGAAGAGCTGGCCACGATGGACGCTTTCCTCAGTAACCCCGCTATCGTCTGGGAGTGGTACAACTGGCGGCGCGAACTGATGGCCAAAGTTGAACCCAACCCCGGTCATCTGGCTATTACCGAGATGGAATCGCTTTTTGATGACTTCACGCTGGTTACTCAGAACGTCGACAACCTGCACCGCGTCGCCGGCACCAGGAACATCCTGGAGCTGCACGGCAACATTCACCACAACAAATGCGTGGAATGCAACCGCTCCCATGACCCCAAAGCGCAGATTGACCCGGATGAAATACCCTGCTGCGAGCACTGCGGCGGCAAAATTCGCCCCGACGTCGTCTGGTACGGCGAAATGCTTGATTCTGCGATTATCAACGCCGCCTTCCAGCAGTCCGAGCGCGCCGATATCTTCTTTTCCGTCGGTACGTCGGCCATCGTTCACCCGGCGGCGTCGCTGCCTCCCATCGCCAAACGAAGCGGCGCCACGCTGGTGGAGGTGAACGTCGAGGAGACGCCCATAAGCTTTCTGGCCGACTTTCATGTTCGCGGTAAATCAGGTGAGTTTCTGCCCCGGCTGGTTGAAGAACTCAAAAAGCGGCGGGCTTCGGAGTAATGCATCGGCCGACGCCATGTGCGGTATAAGACTTGAACCGATAAAGCTATAGGCCTTTTGTTTATGCGCCGCGGGATCTCCGTACATGTTGGCACCATCGTCGTCTGCCTGGCCTTGACCGCCCTGGCCGGCTGCGTTTACTACAACACCTTCTTCAACGCCCGCCGCGCCTTCAACGAGGCCGAGAAATCGCGCAAAGCCGGGCGGTTTAGGGGCGGACGCATAAACCAGGCTCTCTATCAAACGGCCATAGACAAGTCGCTCAAAGTCGTCGAAAACTATCCCAACTCCAGCTATTACGACGACGCCCTCTATGTTCTGGGGATTTCCTATTACTATACCGAGAAGTATTTGTCCTCCGAACGCCGCCTCAGGGAGCTGCTGGCAAACTACACCGAATCCAAGTACGCTCCGGAATGCCAACTGTATCTGGCCAAGGCCAAGCTTGAGTTGCGCGATGAAGAGACCGCCGTTGAGCTCTTTCGCAGTATCTTTCAATCCGAGTTCAAAAGAGAATTGAGGACCGAGGCGGCGCTGGCTCTCGGTAATTATCACTTCGAGGAAAAGAAATACGATCTGGCTCAGCAATACTTTCAGGCCGTAAGGGATTCATTGGGGGGGCGTCGCGACAAAAAGGACGCCCAGCGGATGATTGCCGATTCCTACTACGGCGATTTCCGGTTCAAGGAGGCCCTGAGCGCCTATCTTCAGATGCTGGGGATGCAGCCCGATAAGGATGAGAAGTACCATTCTCTTTTTCACGCCGGTCTGTGCTCCTTCAGCCTGATGAGAATCGAAAGCGGTCTTGACTACTTCAATACGCTGGCCGGGGACGAGGCCTATTTCGACTCACTGAGCGTGATCAGGCTCAAAATGGCCCAGGGCTACGAGTATGACGAGGATATTGACCAGGCCGAGCTGATCTACCAGCAGGTGCTCGACGAAGAGAAGAAACCGGCCCTTGCGGCCGAGGCGGCCTATCGGCTTGGTCTAATCTATCAGTTCGACTACGATGACCTGCCCAGGGCCAAGGAGTACTACGACGAAACGGTGAAACTCAGCCGAAGCTCGGAGTTCGGACAGGACGCCCTCCAGAGATCCTCGGATATCGGCAAGATTGAAGACTACGCCCGCACGATTGAGCTTGACGCCAGCACGACTCAGGACATGATCGATAAGGCGGCTGAAACCCAGTATCAGCTCGCCGAACTTTACTGGTTCAGTCTGAATAAACCGGACTCGGCTTTTATCGAGATGAAATATGTTGTCGACTCTTTCCCTTCCTCGGTTGTCGCCCCCAAGGCCCTGATTGCCATGTCTCAGATGCAGCGCGAACTGAAAGGTGATTCATCGGCTGCCCGACGCACCCTGGAATTGATTCCCCGCTTCTACGCGCACTCCGATTACGTCCCTCAGGCCCTCCAGGCGCTGGGCCTGAGCGGAACCGCCGCCGATACCGGTTACGCCAAGATCTACCTCGACCGGGCCGAGGCCTTTCTCGCCGACAGCGCCAACGTTGATTCGGCGCAGTATTACTACCAGTACATCGTTGATAATTTCCCGCGTTCCCAGTACAATCTTCAGGCCAGGTTCAGTCTCATCTGGCTGCAGGAGGAATACCGCAACCCCGGCGATTCGTCCCTGATCTACGCTTACAACGAGTTGGTCGATTCCTTCCCGAACACTGTCTGGGCGAACGAGGCTTCGCGCAGGCTGGTCGGTGAAATGCGTATGACGGCGGCCGAGGAGGAGAAGGAAGACACCACCGCCGCCGAGGATGAGCCGGCTTTCGACGAGGAACTCCCCTTCCGGCGTGACGAAGACTCGACGGTGACGGCCACCGACCGGCTGGCCGACGTATACGTCGGTCCTAACGGGGAAAAGATTGTCAATATCAATATCGAACCGATTGAAATCCGCGAGGAGTTCGAATATCCGGTCGAGGCTTACCGCACCGCCTGGGAGGGTGACCTCTATTTTCAAATCTTGCTTGATTTTTCGGGTGAAGTTAAGGATTTTATCCTGAAGATTCGCTCGGATGTGGACGAGATCAACCTCGAAGCGGAAAAAGCGGTCAAATCTATGATTTTCGACCCGCTGAGAATCCCACAGGAACAGCAGGACAAGTGGTTGGTCTACAAATTCGAAGTAAGAAAACCGGATCATCTGCGATGACCAGACCGACGTGTGAAGACACGTTTCTAATAAGAAAAAGAGACCTGAAAAACAACTTCTTCTCGGCCGTCTTCAGCGGTTATTCCGGAGCGGACCGATGCCGCCCCGGTCATTTCGTACACGTTCAGATTCCGTCGACCGACGTCTACTTCCGACGCCCCATGTCTATCGCCGCCGTGTCCGCCGGGCGGGGCGAAGTCGAGGTTCTCTTCAAAGTGGTCGGGCGCGGCACCCGCCTTCTCGCCGGCCTGCACCGGAATGATCGTGTCAACCTGCTGGGGCCGCTCGGGGTGCCGTTCTCACTACCCAAGAAGAACGAAACGGCGGTGATGGTGGCCGGGGGGGTTGGTTTCCCCCCTTTGCTTTTCCTGGCCGCACATATGATTGAAAAGGGCCACGACCCCAAAAGAATCGCGTTCTTCTACGGCGGCAAATCGTCCGAGGCCCTGATCGAACGAAACCGCATAAAGAAACTCGGTGTCGGGTTTTATCCGGTCACCGAGGACGGCTCGATGGGCGAAAAGGGCCTCGTAACCGGCCCGCTCGAGAGATTTCTGAAAGGCGGCCGGTCGCCCCGGCCGCGGCTGTACGGCGTCGGTCCCGAGGGTATGCTCCGGGCCGTCGATGCGGTGGGTCTCAAGCTGGGTGTCCCCGGGCAGATTTCGCTCGAAGCTCCCATGCCCTGCGGCATCGGCGTCTGCCTGGGGTGCGTGGTGCCGCTGACTCAGGGAGGCCATGCCCGCGTATGCCGTGAAGGACCGGTCTTTGAAATCGGCGAGGTGCGTCTGTGAAGCCCGACCTCAAAGTTACCATCGCGGGTGTCGAGTTCGACAATCCCATTATGACGGCGTCGGGGTGCTGCGGTTACGGGGAGGAGCTGGCCGGTGTCTTTCCGCTTTCCCGGCTGGGCGGCCTCGTCACCAAGTCGATAACGCTGAAGCCCCGCCTGGGACACCCCCCGCCCCGGACCGCCGAGGTCCACTCGGGCATGCTCAACGCCATCGGCCTGGCCAATGTCGGCATCGACCGCTTCATCGCCGAGAAGATGCCTTTCCTGGCCGGCCAGAAGACCCGCATTATAGTCAACGTCGCCGGTTCCACCCTGAACGAGTATGTCGAGGTATGTCGCCGTCTCAACGATGTACCCGGCCTGGATATGATCGAACTCAATATATCCTGCCCCAATGTCGACGAGGGCGGCATGGAGTTCGGTTCCGACCCCGTTATGACGGAAAAGTCCCTCGCCGCCGTCAAGAAAGTGTTCTCCCGGCCGGTGATCGCCAAGCTCTCACCCAACGTGACTTCGATAACCGATATCGCCGCCGCCGCCGAGCAGGGCGGCGCCGATGCGCTGTCCGTCATTAACTCGGTGGTGGGCACTTCCGTCGACATCGATACCTGGCGGCCCCGGCTGACCAACAACAAAGGCGGTCTGACCGGACCGGCCATCAAACCGATTGCCCTGGCTCTGGTCAACGCCGTGTACGAAAAGTGCCGCCTCCCCATCATCGGCATCGGTGGTATCAGCAGTGCCGACGATGTCGTGGAGTTTCTGCTGTGCGGTGCCACGGCGGTGCAGGTCGGCACCGCTTTGTTCATCCAGCCCGACGCTCCCGTGACCATGGTCCGGGGCCTGAAGGACTATATGAAAAAAAGGAAAATCGCCTCGGTCGAACGCTTGACCGGCAAAGTGAGGAAATACTGATGAGTGCTGTAGATAAACTGACTCAGGCGCAGGACAAGAACAAATCGATCATTTGTCTCGGCCTTGACCTCGACCCGAGAAGAATGCCCGCGGAGCTCAGCCGCTCCATCAAGGGGATGTACGACTTCACCATGAAGATAATCGACGCCACGCGCGATATGGTCTGTGCCTATAAACCCAACCTCGCCTTCTATGAGAACAAAGGTCCGGAAGGCTTCTCCCTTCTCAGGTCCATCGTCGAGCACGTGCCCGAGGATATCGTTGTTATCCTCGACGGCAAACGCGGCGATATCGGTAACACCGCTTCGTTTTATGCCGAGGCCCTGTTCAAGAAACTGGGCGCCGATTGGGTGACCCTGAGTCCCTACATGGGCTACGATTCCATGCGCCCCTTTCTGGAGTACGAAGATAAAGGCATCTTCGTCCTCTGTCTGACCTCGAATACCGGCTCCAAGGATTTCCAGCATCTGGTGATCGACGGTAAGCCCCTCTATCAGATTGTGGCGGAGAAGGTTTCTTACTGGAACAAGGAAGATAACTGCGGTCTGGTTGTCGGCGCCACCCAGCCCGAACAGCTCCGGCAGCTTCGCACCGTCGCCGACCGGATGCCGCTTTTGATACCCGGTGTCGGTGCCCAGGGCGGCTCGCTGGAGAAGGCCGCCGTCTACGGAACCGACAACTTCCAGAAACTGGCCATCATCAATGTCTGCCGGTCGGTTCTTTACGCTTCCACCGGAGAAGATTTTGCCGAGCGCGCCCGCGGTGAACTGAAAAAGCTCAATGATATCGTAAGCGGTTTGCGAACGGGGGAGATTCAGCTCGACGCGGCCCCGTCGCCCGCCGCCGAAGAATCGCTGGAAGAAGCTCCCGAGGAGCCTGCCGCCCCGCCGCCTCCGGAACCGCCCAAGAAAGAGTGGAAACTGCCCCCGATTCCCGACTTGCCTTTCATGCGGCCCAAGAAGGAGCGCGAAGAGCAAAACCAGACCACGAACCAGCCGCCGCCATCCGACCGTCCACCCGACGGGCATCGAAATAATTCGCGTGATTTCCGCGACCGCGGCGAGCGGCAGCACCGCGACAACCGCCGCAACCACAACTGGCCGCCCAACCGGAACGACTGAGGTTACGCGTCGTCGGCGAAGCCTCCGGTTCTGTCTCTGTCTGTTCGATGGTATAAGGGCGCCCCGGGCGGCCCTACCAGTTCATGTCGAACCGCAGGAGTGAATAAATCAGCTGGTCGTGATATTCGCCGTCGTAGAAATGATGCTGGCGCAGCGTTCCGTCCTTCTCGAATCCGATCGACTCTAAGAGGGCTATCGCGGCGTCGTTGAACTCGGCCGTCTGCGCATACACCTTGTTCAGATCACGAAACCGGAAAAGATACTTGATCAGAAGCTTCATTGCTTCCCGCCCCAGTCCTTGCTTGCGCTCATCCGGATCCATAATCAACCCCAGCTCGGCCGAGCGATTCAGCGCGTTGTAGTTGAAATACGCCACCTGTCCCACCGGGAGGTCATCGCTCTTGCGGACAATCGTGAATTTCTCGCGGTCGGTTGCCTTGAGGTCCTGCTCGGCGACCTCGGCGGCCTGGGACGTCGTCAGGAGCCGCATCGCGGAGCAGCACTGGGCCTGCGGGTCCGACTGCAAGAACCAGTAATGAATATTCACAGCGTCCTTGGCGGTGCTCGCCCGCAGGTAGACGTGTTTGCCTACCAGCGACGGCGGCGCGGGCGGGGGTTTCGGTTTCTCGGCCATCGTGTCACCTTTCAAATGAAGCCTTGCCGGTTTTCCGGGCTAACCTCGCAGCTGCGGCGCCATCTTTCGGTATAACTTCAATGAGTCGTTGATGCTGTTGATGGCGTCGAGCCGGCCGCGGAGGGAGTCGACAATGACTTCTTTATGTTCCAGTACCTTGTAATCTTCGAAGAAACGCTGCAGTTCTTTGATGGCGTGCGGCGGCAGCGCTGAAATGTCACGGTAGCCGTTGTAAGCCGGGTCGTTGGCGTGTACCGCGATGATCTTGTCATCCTGCCCCTTCTCGTCGCGCATCGTTATCACGCCGATCGGCAGGCACTCGACAATACACAGCGGCGTCAGCGGTTCCTGGCAGAGCACCAGGACATCCAGCGGGTCGCCGTCCTCGCAAAAACTTTGCGGGATAAAGCCGTAATTAGCCGGATAATGTACCGAACTGTACAGGACCCGGTCGGCAATCAGCAACCCCGTCTTCTTGTCCAGCTCGTACTTGTTCTTGGAGCCTTTGGGAATTTCGATGATGGCCAGAAAACCGCCTTCGATGTTCTCTCCCGGATTGACATCATGCCACGGATTGCCCACTTTCATCTCCTTGCCTTGCGTTGCCGCATTATAACGACGGCCCGGCCGCTTGGCAAACTCAAATTGGCCCGGCGGCCGGCCGCCAACTTCAGCTTGACAGACGTCGCCGGGCATCTTTTAGTTCGGTATGCGCAATAAGATCATCTTTTTGCTGGCGGTGGTGCTGCTCTTTCTGATTCCGTCGTTTATTCTGCAGGCTGTCTACGGCCCTTCCTACGGCTTCCTGGCCGGCGAAGACTGCTGGGTACCCGACGGCCAGGGGGGCTGGCAGAAGCACGGCGACCCGGCCACCCCGCCGCCGGCGCAGCCCAGTGTCGAGGTGCCGATGGCGGTGCGCTATATTCCGATTTTTCTCCCGGGTCTGCTTTTGATTCTGTTTTTGTTCACACCGCTGACCCGGCACCTGGAAACCCGCTCGAAGGAACCGCCGCCGGAACCGCCGGACGACACCGCCGCCCCGACCGGTCCGTTCCGCGAATGAACGGCGCGCCGCTCAGCCGACGGCTTCCTTGAGCGCCTTCAGTGCCGCCGTGTAGTTGGGCTCCGTGGCCACATCCGGCACGATCTGCAGGTGCGTGATGCGGTCGTCCTTGTCCACTACCAGCACGGCCCGCGCCAGGAGGCGCAGTTCCTTGATGAGCAGTCCGTACTCGTTGCCGAATGAATTATCCCGGTAATCCGACAGCGTCTGCACCCTGTCTATCTTGTGCGCCCTGGTGAACCGGCTCTGGGCGTACGGCAGGTCGGCCGATATGGTATAAAAGGCCGCCCGCTCGGAAAGCTCCGCCGCCTTGTTGTTGAACGTCCGGGTCTGAATACTGCAGACATCCATGTCCAGCGACGGCACGACCGACAGAAGACGCGCTTTCCCGCGCGAGTCCGAGAGCTTTACCGCCGACAGGCTGTTATCGAGCAACGTGAATTCGGGCGCCCGGTCGCCCACTTTCAGCTCCCGGCCCAACAGCGTCAGCGGCTTACCCTTGATCGTTATGACATTGGCTCTTTCCATTCGGTCTTCGTCCTTTCAGGCAGGTGTGATCATCGCACTTGTTTCGAGTTTCAGAACACCTCGGCGTCGAAGAAAGTTCGGCCGATTCGCCTGAAGTCGCCACTTGTGCCGAACCGGCCTCGTTATATATTGTTTCTAATCTGAACTAGCCAACGGGCGGCGGAAAACGCCGCGAGGAGGGTCTGTGGAAGAATCATCAGGATGCGCCCGACCGACCGGGAAAGTGCTCGGGCAGAAGGACGATTCCACCCCGGCTGTGTACGAAGAAACCAAGGAGGAAAAGACTATGGCCGTACGCGTAGGTCAAAAAGCCCCCGATTTCGAGGCCCCCGCCTACCATAACGGAGGCTTCAAAAAAGTCAAACTGTCCGAATCACTGGGCCAGTGGGTCCTGCTTTGCTTCTATCCCGGCGATTTCACCTTCGTCTGACCGACCGAACTGGCAGCGGTCGCTGCCTCCTATAAAGAGCTGCAGGAGCTCGACGTTCACGTCTATGCCTGTTCCGTTGACTCCCAGTTCGTCCACAAAGCCTGGCATGAAAACGAGCTTTCCAAAATGGTCGAGGGCGGTATACCCTATCCCATGATTTCCGACACGGGCGGCCATCTGGGCCGGGTTTACGGCGTCTATGACGAAAACTCCGGTGTCAACTTCCGCGGACGGTTCATCATCGACCCGGACGGTGTGGTCCAGGCTATGGAACACATGACGCCCCCGGTCGGCCGGAACATCGAAGAAACCGTCCGCCAGGTCAAAGCCTTCCAGCTGGTGAGAAAAAGCAAGGGCACCGAGGCTACCCCCGCCGAATGGCAACCCGGACAGCCCACGCTCAAAGTGGGCCCGGCCCTGGTGGGTAAAGTCTGGGAGGTCTGGAAACCGGCGAAAAAGTAAGAGGCCTGTGTTCACGATAAACGAAAGAGCCGGACTCAATCCGAGTCCGGCTTTTCAATAGTTTCTTGTTGTTGCGAGAAGGGAGGGAAGTGTTTGCCTCTTACTTTACATACCGCGCCGGGTCGGTGATGGCCGCGTTCAGCGCCGAGGCCGCCGCGGTCGCCGGTGAACAGAGATACACTTCCGACTGCTCGGGATCCAGACCGTCCACCAAGCGGCTGTTGCTCGTGGCCAGCACCCGTTCACCCCGGTCGGCCAGGCTGCCGCGACGGCCGGCCCGTGTCCAGTACCCGGGATACATCACAATCGCCCCTGCTTCGACCAGGATTCGGACCAGCCCCTTCTTCAGCGCTTCCAGATAGACCGCCCGCGAGGCCGGGTAGATGAGCAACCGGCATTCCGGGCTGACCCGCTTGCCTTTAAGAACCTCAGCTGCCACGCGAATGTCATCAAAGCGCCCGTTGCTGGCGGTTCCCAGGATTATCAGGCTCACCGGCAGTCCCTCGCTTTCGGCGACCGGTTTAATCTGGTCGGTAGCGACATGCGCCAGCTGCGGGTTGAGGTGGTCGATGTTTATCTGGTATATCTGCTCGTATTCGGCATTTTTGTCCGCGACCATCGGTCGGTAATGAAGGCTGGTGCGGCCGGTGAGAAACCGCCGCGTGATCGAATCGAAAGAACAGACCGCCACAATCGCGCCCGTGTCCAGGGTCAGGCTGGTCAGGGTGAAACGCTCGCTGATGCCCATCCGGGAAACTACATGCCCGTAGTATTCGATGGCCCGGTGATTTACGTCCACTGCCGCCAGTTGCTTCTGGACCGATAGAGCGATATCGCGGCTGTAAACGCCGCGCGCGCGACGACCGTTAATGTCGATGCGAATGGTCGGCGGAACCTCGAAGCGCAGCTTGCCGGTGGCCCATACTGAGGCCGCCTGCTTGATGCTGACACCCGTCGCCACCGCGCTCAGGCATCCGTATGATATGGCATAATTGTCCGAGGCTACCGCGAATTGGCCGGGGAGTATCTGTCCCTTTTCCAGCGCCACCTGGTGGCAGGCCCCTTCGGCATAGTCGTAATAGGCCTTGATCCCCTGTCGCCTCACGAAATCGCGCACCCTCACGCGAAACTCAGGAAGATTGTCCTCTTCGGATTCGGTATAGCAGTTGGCCAGCGCCACCACGATCTTGCCCGGATTCCAGACCAGCTCCGAATCGAGCCTGGAGAACTCCTCCAGAATGCGGCCGGTGTTGGCGTGCGAAACGACCACGTCCGGTTCGACCTCCACCATCTGGCCGACCTCAATACCTTCGGCGCCCGACTCCCGTCCCAGCACCTTTTGCGTCAGCGTTTTCTTGCCGTATAGAGAGTCGGCCGTGGCGTGGAGCTTCAGGCCGGGGAAATTGAGCTCCAGCTGCTCCAGCTTCAAGAAGGCCGGCTTCTCGCGGATGCCGTAGCGGCGCCGCCAGTTGTAAAAAGCCGCCTTGGATATTCCCAGTTCCAGGCCGCACTTGTCGTCGTCGCCGAAGCGCTCCCACAAATCGCGAATCTCTTTCTCGGAGAACTTCGGAAGCGAATGCTTCGGCACGTTCTTCTTGCGCCGCCAGTACGCCACCAGGTAAGCCGGGACGCCGCCCAGACGTTCCCCGATCTTCTCGTCGGTGCGGTACAGCTTCTGCAGGCGGACAAGCTCCGCCTTGGTGGGTATCTTCCTTCGCGGGCTCATAACCGCCCAAACTCTTTCTTTAAAGCCCTGTAGACCGGTTCGAGTGGAACCGATACGACATTCGTTTCACCGATCACCGGCATGAAATTGGTGTCGCCGTGCCAGCGCGGCACGACATGCATGTGCACGTGCCCCGGTATCCCCGCCCCGGAGACACGCCCCAGGTTCATGCCCAGGTTGAGCGATGACGGCTTGAGTACTTTTTTGATGACCGCCACCGTCCGGCGCGTCAGGTCGAAAAACTCGATCGACTCCGCCTGCGTCAGCTTCTCGATCCGGCCGACGTGTCTGTTCGGCACGATCAGGGAATGTCCCGAGTTGTAGGGGAACTTGTTGAGGATGACAAAAGCCAGCTCACCCCGGTAAAGGATCAGATTCCGGATGGAATCCTTCATCTTCAGACGTTTGCAGAAGATGCAACCCTTCTCTTTTTCTGCCAGGATAAAGTTGGCTCGCCAAGGTGCCCAGATTGTCTTGTGAGGCATAACGCCAAATAATACACAAAATTACAGGATTATCAAAGCCAATATGCCCGGTTTGAAAGCTATTCGCGTAAGACATTGTATAAACGCAACTTACGCCGCCAGGGTCTCCGACCGGGATCGGTTTTTGCTTGTGGATAACATCGCCGCAACTTAACCTGCTAAAAGCATTTGAATTACTACCGCTTAATTTTGACCTGAACCGATGAGGAGTGAAAATATGCCGGCGAAAATCCTGGTCATCGGAGGTACCGGAATGCTGGGTCGTCCGGTCGCAAACCGGCTGAAAGCAGACGGTTTTGACGTTACGGTGATGTCAACCAATTCTGTCCGCGCTGCGAGAATAATGGGGGAAGGGTTCAACATTGTCCAGGGGGACGTCACCGATATTGAATCGCTTAAGAGGCCACTTGCCGAGCACGAGTACGTGTATCTCAACTTGAACTCGCAGCTCGATCCGAAGAAGTATGAAGCGATAGAAATCGACGGTACCGCCTATGTCGCCGCCGTGGCCGCGTCGTCGGGCGTCAAGCGTATCGGCATGATAAGCGGTGCGTCGTCAAGGGGCCTCGAGAGGGGCATCATCTACCTCGACGCCAAAGTCAAAGCCGAGAAAGCGGTCATAGGCTCCGGCGTCCCTTACAGCATCATGCGTCCGTCGTGGTTCTTTGAATCGTTGCCGAATTTTGTCCAGAGAGGTCGGGCAACCATCCTCGGCAAGCAGCCGAACAAGATCGGATGGCTGGCGGCATCGGATTTCGCGCGCCAGGTGTCGACGGCGTTTCAGAAAAAGGAGGCGGCCAACAGATGTTTCTATAATCTCGGTCCGTCAAAGATGACCATAATGGAAGCGCTGACGAAATTCTGCGAGCGTCATTACCCGGAGCTGGAACCGAAATCCATGTCATACGGGACGGCCCGAGTCCTCTCGTATATGCCCGGTATGGGCACCCTGAAAAACCTCGTTCCCTTCATGAAGTACTTTGAAGATTACGACGAGGACGTGGATCCGTCGCAGGCCAATCGGATTCTCGGTGCCAACGAGACGACGATAGACCAGTGGCTCGATACCTGGCAGAAACCGTAACAAAAAACTTGAACATAGTCTGTTTCATTGTCGACATTGTTGGAGTAGAGTGAATGCTGTAATTCTTGATGTAATGGGGGATTCTATGAAACTAACCAGAGTGTTGTCAGTTGCGATACTCATCCTTCTCATCGCCTCCAGCGCCTCAGCCTTTGATGGTCTGCGCAAGGGTTTCGTGCTCGGCGGCGGCCTGGGCATGGCGCCGGTCGTGCGAACGTCGATTTTCGATGCGGATGACAGCAGGGGCGGTGTCGGGCTCCATATCGTTATCGGATACGCCTGGGATGAGTACAACATGATCGTGTACGAGAGCAACGTCGCCGGGGCGGAGGCGGGCCGCGTGACCTACGCCCAGGGATTCGGAGGTCCGGCCTGGTATCACTATTTCGGTCCGCAGGGCAAGTCATTCTTTACCGTTGTCGGTCTGGGTTTCTACTCTTACCAGATCGAGGACGAAGACCTGAATGACTCCGGCGGCGGCTACCTAATCGGTGGCGGCTACGAGTTCGCCCGGCACTTTCAGGTGGCCATGTACCTGTCGGGGGGCAAGACGGAACTGCTGGGTCTTATTGACATGGGTCACAACAACCTGAGTATCCTGATCAGCGCGGTCGCCTTCTAAGCATGCCGAATTCAGAATCAGCCGGGCCTCTCCGGCCCGGCTTTTTTGTTGACCCACGCAGTGGGTTTCATTCTTTAGCCACATGGATAGCCACGCCATTCCCAGACTCGATATCGATGCCGATAACATCCGCCGCCGCCTTTTGCCCCACTGTCGCCTCAAGGCGGGGGAGACGTGGCGCGATCCCGACGGCAACCACTCCGTTTCCTGCGCCGACGCCGGTTGTACCGGTTTTATTGAAGGCCTCTTTGCGGGCAGACCGGCGGTGCTTGCGATTCACGACCCGCCTTACAACCTCGTCATGTTCGAGAGACAATCCGTCGATGAGTATATCGACTGGTGTCGGACCTGGGTAAGTAACACGCACAGCGTGCTTGACGACGATGCCGCCCTTTACATCTGGCTGGGCGCCGACCAGGCCGACAATTTCCAGCCCCTGCCGCAATTCATGCTCATGATGGCAGGCACGCCGTTTAAAGCCCGTTCGTTTATCACCGTACGCAACCAGCGAGGCTACGGCACGCAGAAAAACTGGATGGCCGTCCGCCAGGAACTGCTTTACTACAGCAAAGGCAGCCCGCCTTTTGAGGTCCAATACACGGACATCCCCAAAATCCTTCGCGGCTACTACAAAGAAGTGAACGGCACCCTCACCGAGAACCTGGAGAGAGGAAAGTCTCCCAACATCCGGCCCGGCAATGTCTGGATGGACATCCAACAGGTGTTCTATCGGATGGAGGAAAATGTAAACGGGTGTTACGCTCAGAAACCCCTCAAAGCCATCGAGCGCATCATAACGGCGTCATCAAAGCCGGGCGACCTCATTACCGACTTCTTCGCCCACTCCGGCACAACCCTGCTGGCCTGTGAGCGCAGCGGACGGTGCTGTGTGACGCTCGACATCGACCCCATCTTCGCCGAGATCACCATCCGCCGCCTCGAGCACTACCGGGCCACCGGCAAGACCGGCTGGCAGGCCGGCAATCCTTTTCAGAAGGAGCTGACGCCTACTCCTTCACCAGCAGCACATTGACCGCCTTGACGACGACCTTCACCGCATCGCCTTCTTTGATCCCCAAATTCTCCAGCGACTCAACCGTAAAGACCGACTGCATTTTCGAACCGGCAGGGATGTCCAGCTTCACCTGGCACATGACATCGCCGCGCTTGATCTGGGTCACTTTGCCGGCGATTTCATTACGGGCGCCGTATTTCATCTTTTACCTCTCCTACAATTTGTGTTCGAGCACTGTGATCAGGCCGTTAGATCGGGTTCCGGTGCGAGCGAGGCAGTTGAAGAACCCGACATTTTGACTTAAACCGCAATACAAAAAAGAGGTCGGCTTGCGCCGACCCCTTTTTTCAACTTGCTGTCAGGCTGATTCGCATCAGCCGCAGACCAGTATTTACCAGCCGCGACGTCCGCCGCCGCCACCGCGACGGTCACCACGACCGCCGCCGCCGCCGCGCTCGGTACGAGGACGCGCCTCGTTGACGTTCAGCGCGCGACCGTTGAGATCGGTGCCGTTCAGCCCGGCAATCGCCGCCATGGCCTCGTCCTTGTTCGGCATCTCGACGAAACCGAAACCCCTGGACTCGCCCGAATACTTGTCCTTGATAATGTTGACACTGGACACTCCACCATGGGCCTCAAAAGCCTGGCGAAGCAGCTCCTCCGTCGCGTCGTACGGCAGATTGCCTACGTAGATATTCATTCTACACTCCGAAATGGTCTATCTCTTTGCGGACTTGCTTTCTTGCGAATCGCCTGCTGAGATAAACGCGTTCTTGCGCACCATTGCGCTTACGTCTTCAGATTGATTTTTCAGGGAGATACCTACAGATACTTACCTTGAGAAAAAAACAAATTAAAGACGCCTACTGTTTGCACTTAATATATCGGTCAAAAAACCCAAGTCAATAACAATTTTGAACTTAAAACCGGCCCAGTTGCGTCCGGGTTCCCGCTACCGGCTCGCCCCGTCCGCCGGCGGCACCCTTCGGCCTTCCCCGAAATCAAGCACCCAGAAACCCGGGCTGTTCCCCTCGGCGGCCTCGAGCCCCGCCTGAAGCTCCCCTGCCGCCTGGTACTGGCCGTCGGTGCCCAGCTCAAAGGTCCCGAAATGGACGGCCAGAGCTGTTGGCGCCCTCAGCTCCGCGCTCACCATAAGCGCTTCTCGCGGTGAGAGATGCACGTCCCCCATGAACCAGTCCGGCAGGTAGCAGCCTATCGGCAGGATGGCCAGCCGAATCGGCCCGAACCGCCTCCCGATCCGGGCAAAATGCGTGTCGTATCCGCTGTCGCCGGCAAAATAAACCGCCCCGGCCGGTCCTTTCAAGAGAAAACTGACCCACAAACTCCTATGGTGATCGGTCAGCCCGCGCCCCGAAAAGTGCCGGGCGGGAAGCACGAACAGGGTTACCTCTTCGGTCAGTCTGAGACTGTCGCCCCAGTCAAAATCTCGGGCTCCAGCTACTCCTTTTTTGTCGAGAAAGGCCGTGTTCCCCAGTCCCGTTATAATGGGCATGGCATGCTTTTCAGCCAATTGCCTCAGTGTGGGCAGGTCCATGTGGTCGTAGTGATTGTGTGAAAGCAGCACGTAATCGACAGGGGGGAGGTCTCCAAGCGCCACCCCCGCCGGCCGAACCCGCCCGGGCCCGATGAACGACACCGGACTGGCCCGCTCTGACCACATGGGGTCGGTCAGGATGTTCAACCCGTCCATCTGAATCAGCACCGTAGAATGGCCGACAAAAGTGACATACAACTCGCCTCGTTCCGCGCGCTCCGGCGGTGGGGGATATGAGTCGTTGTCGGTTCGGTCATCCCATTTGGCTTCGGCCTCGGCCATGATGTGCCTGACCAGGTCCCCGAAACTGTGCTCGCGTATCGGCCTTCGGTTGACAAACTCGCTGCCGTTGAAATGATCCGACACCGGCCCCCGGTAGTGCGGCGTACCGAACAGCCTATTGCCGGCGATGACAGCTGCCGCTACCAGCACAACAATTGCAGACACCGAGAGCCACAACCCGCGCCTTCGCCAGAGCGGTCGGCGTGTACGTCGGCCGTGTTCCGCTAACGTGGAATTCATCTATATTTGAATATAACGGAAAGCCCGGCGCAACGTTTGGTGAAATGTTGTTCGCCGGGCGGAGATTGACATTGCCCGTGCGGCGCCGGCCGGTCGGCCGGCCCGCGAACGGATCTCATCGGCGGTAAAACGAAACCGGCCGGCCTAAGCCTTCGCCGAAAACTTCATTACTTTCGGCTTGACCAGGCGGGCGTAGTCCTTCATCGAGAGCCTGATAAGTTCGGTGTGAGAACCCGCGTTGAAGACTATTTCCTTGTCATCCAGAAGGCTCTCGGCCAGATAGACTTCCATGTTCCAGAGGTTGCCGAACGGCGGCATGGCGCCGATCTCGCAATCGGGAAAGCAGTCCTTGAACTCCTGTTCGGTGGCCAGCTTGACATTCGATGTTCCCACCACCTCTTTCAGCAGTCCGAAGTCCACCTTGTACGATGCCGGCAGCACCGCCATGGCCATATTGTCGTTGATCTTGACCATCACCGTCTTGGCCATCTCCTTGCCGGGAACGTGAGCCGTGGCCGCGATCTGCTGGGCCGTGTAGGCGGGCGAGTGAGTGATGTTCAGATACTTCACGTCATTCTGGTCGAGGAAATCTTTTAGCTTTTTAACCGGCATTGAAACCTCCTTTACTATTGTGCCGTTGCCGGGGCACCGAGACCCCTTCCCCTCATACCGGCCAAGGACTGACGACAACTTCCCGTTGCCTCCCAGCCGCCCTTGCTGAAATCTCTTTGTAGCGTCTACGCGGAAGTATGATTCCGGATAGCCCTTGTGGCAAATATGCAAACTCGTCCTGAGCCTGTCAATATGATAACTCGACTTTTACCGATGTTGTGAGATCGCCAGGGGTCCGACCGCCACGGTGTCGCGGTAGTTAACCTTCAAGACGGCAGAGATCGGCCCGGCCGTCTTGGAGTTTGAGGTAGCTGAAGTGATTTATGAAATCGCCGGTGTTGACGTAAGTGCCGCCCTCGAGCTCTTTCAGCACCGGGATATGAAGGTGCCCGATGGCTACGATGTCATAGCCGCCGGCGAGCTTGCTCCGGGCGTAGGCTTCGTAGTCGGCCGCGAAAGTGTGGTCCCGGCGTGAAGTATACTCGCGGGAGCCACCGCTGACCGCCTTGGCCAGGGGGATGGCCCAGTCCGGCGGCAGCTTGCGGTAGAGCCAGATGTTGAATCGGTTGCGCAGGATGCGCTTCATGAGGCGATACCCCCGGTCCGCTTTCGCCAGTCCGTCCCCGTGAACGAGCAGCAGCCGCTTGCCGCCGTGTTCCATTTCCAGGCTGTCACGGTGAACGGCGATGTCCATTCGCGTTTCGAAGAAATCATCCATCCAGAAATCATGGTTGCCGCTGACATAATCGATCTTGATGCCTCGGCTCACCAGTTCGCTCAGCATAAAAAGCACCCGGTGATGCTCCTTCGGGATGGCGTGCTTGTATTCGAACCAGAAATCAAACAGGTCGCCCAGTATCACCAGCCGCTCGCCGTCGGATCTTACCAGTTCGAACAACCGGCGGATGTTTTCTACTTTCTGGTTTTCTTTTTCTGTTGAAGCCGACCCCAGATGAGCGTCGGAAAAAACGTAAAGCGCCATGGACGGAGTCCAGTTTACTTAAAGTTGCCACGCTGCCGGCGGGACGACATCGCCTCGCCGGCGGCGAGACTTGCTCAGCGAGTCTCCATGAACCGGGTCATGGAATTGAAATACGCGTCGCTCAGTTCAC
>CP070777.1:1178010-1183194 GCA_020346225.1 Candidatus Zixiibacteriota bacterium
AACCCTGCCTCAATCACAGTTGAACCATCTCGACCTCTTCATAGCCGCCTTCAATGCGAATCTTATGCTCTGGACGCTTGACTGGGCCAGGCTGCGTCCGGAGTCTTCCGAACCGGCGAAGTTCGTCGACAGATACGGAAACAATCTTCTGCGCTATTTCCGCCGCCTGTGAAAGCCTTCACGCTGTTCACAATCTGACCATCACCTGCCCGCCCCTACGCCCGCCCAAACTCTGCATCCGATTGTACAATCGTGACTTTTCAAGGCGGCTTCGGAGCGACGTAAGCCCTGATATATCAGCCGGTTACATGTGCTTGCGGGTATCTCGTGGTCCCGGCGCGCCGTTTGCAGCAAGGACAGTAGAGAAAAGCCCATTTGCCACAGGGAGATAAAAATGAGAAGATTTGTCCCCATCATTGCCCTGCTCGCCATCCTGTCACTGATAGCGTCGTTGCCGGGATGTGAAAAAGAGAAGGTCGTCGAATCGACAGAATACGTTCGTGATATCGAATATGTCGAGCTTCCCGCCGATACCGTCTACCGGACTGACACCGTTGTTAGCCACGATTCCGTGACCGTTGAAAACACCGACACGGTTATCGTTTCTGACACGGTCGTGCAGACGGACTATGTTTACGATACCGTGCTGGTTCACGACACCGTCGAAGTCGTCGAGAACCATTACGACACGGTGGTGGTTACCGATACCGTCATGACCGTCCAGTGCGACCCCACCGAGCAATTCGCGGTGGCCGCTATGCAATACTACTGTGACCCCATTGTCATCGACGCCGTGAACCAGTCGTACGGGCTTACCGACGGCTGGATTTTCTACCTGTCATGCTTCCAGCTGGATCTCACCAAGCAGTCGTCCGATGTCTACGACATTTACGGCTACATCGACTACTGGACGCCTGACTGGTCCGGATTCGCCGCTTTCGAATTCTACTGGCGCGTAACCTATACCGGCGGTGACCCGGCCGATGTCAACAACTGGGAACTGGGTACGCCGCCGACAACTGCGGCCAATTATCAGCCGGGTATAAAGCTGATGCGCGACAGAGCGCCCTCGCAGACCGTTCTGCGCTAACGGCCGCCGGCGACTCTACCAATAAGAACACCGTCAGGTCAGGATTCCCCGCCCCGAGCGGGGAATCGCGGCCCGACGTTTTTTTTGCCCAAAGCCGCTCATCCGCCCGCTCCCCGGGCTTTCCCGAAAAACAGCTATCCTGTTGTACGACAAAGCACTTCCTGTAATGGAAAGAACGGCAAAAGCCTTGCGAATTTTTGTTGACGCACAAATCCATAAATGATATGGTATGCGGTAGGTAACAGCCACGTAGGGGACAGCGCTTCCCGGAAAAGGAGGCTGGAGGTCTTGGGGCATCACATGAGTATCCGCGTCGGTGCGTTAGCTCTCTCCCTTTGTCTTGTGTTTATTCTCGCTTCCCATTCAGAGCCGTTCGCACAACCGTCCTCGTTCGAAGACGAGGATTGCCTCGCCTGTCACGAGGCTTATGATTCAGGTCTGACTCCGACCGTTCACCGGCTGGCCTCGACCATAGACAAGCCGGTTACGACGGTCACGTGCGTATCGTGTCATCCCGGGGCGGACAGTCACTTCGATGATCCCGCTCCCGGTACCATAGGCAACCCGCTTGTCATGGAACCTGCCGATGTTGCCGACCTGTGCACCGCCTGTCACGAATCTCACCCGGAAGCACAGACGGCCGGCTTTGATCCGCACATTAATCTTGAACTTTCGTGTACCTCGTGCCATACCGTTCATGGCACCAACGAAACTCTCCTGATCGACCGCTCGGGCGGCTTCTGCGGGACCTGCCATGTGGCCGCCGTCAATGATTTCCGAAAACGGTCCAGTCATCCCCTTGTCGAAGGCAGCGTCGGTTGCCTTGACTGCCACGGTTTCACGCTGGACAGCGAACCTGACTACGGGCACGGTACTAACGCCCCCTGCTTCGGCTGCCATCCGCAGCAGGGTGGTCCTTTTCTTTTCGAGCATGAGGCTACGGCGTCGTTTACTCCTGAGGGCGACGGTTGCGTTGCCTGCCATGCGCCTCACGGTAGCCCCAACGACCGGCTTCTCACGCAGCCGGACGACCGCCTGTGCCTCCAGTGTCATGCGGCTCCTCCGGGACACCTGACGGCCCATGGCGGTGCTCTCACCTCATATGCCTGCATGGACTGTCACAGTGAGACTCACGGATCGTATGATAACCTGTTCCTGCTTGACCCCCAGTTGGGAGACAAGCTGGCAAGCGGACCGGATGGCTGTTTTTGCCATTACTATCGCTGATTTGGGTGAATTGATATGAAATACCATAAGCGTTTTCTAATAAGTCTGATCGTGGTTTCGGGCTCGCTTGCGGCGGGCGCCGCGGCCGATGAATACGATGGCACCATCAGGGTCGGATACCAGTATCTCGACCATGACGGAAACCGCAGCGTTGACCGGAGCACCTTCAATCTATATGAAGGCGTCGAGTTGTCCCTGGAACGTTTCGCCTACCGCCTCGACAACGGCCTGAATTTGTCCGCCGACATTCGCAATGCCGCTCTGGGCAACCGTAATCTTTCGCTGGGCGCCACCAGGGCCGGCCAGTGGGGCGTGGGGTTTTATCATAACAGCTATCGACGCCTCTATGATTTTGTCGGCGATGTCGAGAGCAGGCGCTATCGCAGCGGCGGTCAGGTCTGGTGGCGGGCCAGACCCTGGCTCAAGGCACACGCCGGGGTCGGTGTCACCAAGAAAAACGGCGATACCATGGCCCTCTTCGATGTCGATGATATCGGCGCTGCCAGTGAGGTTGACTATGCCCACTGGACCTACCACGCCGGCCTGACTTTCAAGGGTGACCGTAAGACGGCTCAGGTAGAATATCGCGGCTCGGACTACACCGATAACGAGAGCCTTTTCAACGACCGTTCCACGAGACGTCTGCGGGTGGCCGTTTCGACCCCGGCCCCCGTCCACCGCAACCTGATGCTCAACGCCGGGTATCAGCATTATCGCCTGGCGCTGGAGCGCCGGCCGGACACTCTCATGGCACAGACGCTGTGGGGCGGGGCCCGTTTCCACTGTCGCGGCGGGTATACCGCTCGTTACAGCTTCATCTTTGACCGCGCCCGCCGGACCGGCGACCTTACCGACGCCGACAATATCACCCACGCCTTCTATCTCGGCAAAGCCTTCAGGCGCCACGGGGGGCTGACAGTCGGCTACCGGTACCGCATCAACGACGATGCTCTTGATGAACTCACCGGCACCGGCTATTTTGTTACGGCCTGGTTGCGACCCATCCAGAATTTGAAACTGCGGTCCGGTTACGGCAGCGACGAACTGAGCGTCGATGAGGGTCGCACGCTTACCGGGGAGACCGAGCGCAGCCGGGGCTGGTTTTCGGTCCGTTATAAGAACGATTATGGCTGGATTCGGGGTAGCATCCAGAATCGGCAGACTTCCAACGATGACATCGGCAGCTCGACCGACTACCTGCGGCTGGCCGCCGACCTTTCCATCGAGCGACCCGAATACGGCTCCCTGGCCGTTACCTATTCCTATGGCACCGGCGAGTACAAAAACAGTGCCGGCTATTTCGAGTACGAAGAGCATTCGGTCAGCGGTGACCTTACCTCCCGGGAGTATCAGGGCGCCACGGTCGGCTTCGGAGGTACTTATGTCCGCAACCGAAAGAATCTCGATATCGAACGCTTTTCGCTCCGCTTCTCGGGTCAATACCGCTTCGAAAAAGTCTGGACGGTTCATCTTGCCTATCGCTCTCACAATTTCGACAACTACAACGACCCATCGCCCCTGTACTCCGAATACTACAGTAATAACGTCGTGCAAATAAGTCTTTCGTATGACCTGTAGAGATAACAGTGAGAAAGAAAGGTTTGGACAAAAGGAGGAATTATGAATAAGCTGATGTTTGTCGT
The DNA here is from genome assembly GCA_020346225.1 of Candidatus Zixiibacteriota bacterium. GTDB lineage: Bacteria > Zixibacteria > MSB-5A5 > GN15 > FEB-12. The sequence goes on from CP070777.1 coordinate 1,181,971, forward strand.
TATCGGCATGGCTGTGATGCTGCTGCTATTGACCGGTTGTGAGCGGGAGATAACCGGCAACGTCGCAGCGGTCGATAACGCTAACGAGGACTGTCTCCAGTGTCACGCTGGCCTTCTGGACCAGGCCCAGGGCGAATGGGCCAACTCCACGCACGCGTCAGGGGCCAACGTCGATTACACGAACCGGGGCGGTTCTGATTGCGGCAGGTGCCACAACCAGGACGGCTACCTGTATTACCTCGAAAACGGTACGTTGCCCGATGAGCCGTTCGAGAGCGCCAAGGCGATCGGCTGTTTCACCTGTCATGACCCGCACGGCACCGGGACGCTGGCAGTGCGTCAGACTGACCCCTATGTCCTGGAAAACGGCTATGTATTCGACCACGGTGACGCCAATCAATGTGCCGCCTGTCACCATGCGCGCTTTGACGTCACCAGCGACATATATGACAACATAGAGGTCAGCCGTCGCTTCGGGCCGCATCACAGCAACCAGTCCGACATGATCAGCGGAACCAACGGTTGGGAGTTCCCCGGCGAAGACTATCAATTCCCGCTTTCGCCTCATGTCAACCAGGTGGAGGAGGCCTGTGTCGGTTGCCACATGGCTGATCCTCGTACCCACGCGGGCTACGTGCTGGGCGGCCACTCGTGGAATATGCACGTTGACGGTGTCGAGGACAATCTTGCCGGAGTATGCGCCGCCAGCAGTTGTCACGGCGAAGACGTCGAGGAATACGACTTCCTGGCCGACGCCGACTATGACAATGACGGCACTGTCGAAGGCTACCAGACCGAAATCCACGGTATGCTGGATTCGCTGGAAGTACTCCTGGAGATACAGGGTGTGCTCGATGAGGGCAGCCAGTTCTCCACCACCATCGCTGACGCCAATCTCGCCGGAGCCTTGTACAACTGGGTGTTCATCGAAGAGGACCAGTCCTCCGGGATCCACAACTTCAATTATGCCCGGAGTTTGCTCGAAGCCTCGATTGACTATGTTTCCCAGATGCCGGTGCCGGCCAAGGCCGTGGCCGTGAACGACAAACCGGCTCTCGATTTGATTTTCAGCCATTAGACCGCAGGCAAAGGTGCTGCGAGACTATGAGCCCCTTCCACCGTGAAGGGGCTCTTTTTTTTTTGCTCTAGTCGGGGCCGCGATTAGGGTAACTTTCTCATCCCGTCACATCGGAAAGTTGCGAACCGGCAGCCGGATTATTGTAG
>CP070777.1:1183294-1186810 GCA_020346225.1 Candidatus Zixiibacteriota bacterium
AGCATGGTTGCACCGGGCGATTGTGGGCAAAGACCGTCTCGGGTGAGGACGTCGGCGATCGTCAGCGCTAGTCTTACTGAGGCAGCATTCAGAACCCGCCTGGCGCGGTAGGATGAAGGATCTGTCAAGTGCCAGCGGCAAATCACGAGGTTTTCTGTTTTTCTTCTTTCAGGTTCGAGCCCTGGATGTCGCACTATAGGTATAAGATATTGTTGAGGGCTACCCATGACCAGGCCAGCGCGAAACTTGAGAGCGATCTTCTCTGAGGCGATCGCGACGGTGACTTCAGATGACCTGACCGCCTACCTGGATGAGGTATGTGGTTCCGATGGTCAATTGCGGTCTGAGATAGAGTCACTGGTAGCAGCTCACCATAAGGCCGGAGTATTCCTGCATGGCCTTTTAGAGAATCAGTCGGTTCCTGGGGAGCTTCCCATGGTGGAGGCTCCCGGCACGGTGATTGGGCGGTATAAGTTGCTGGAGCGAATCGGAGAGGGGGGCATGGCCGTGGTGTATATGGCCGGACAAGAGCGGCCGATCCGCCGCAAGGTGGCGCTGAAGATTATCAAGCTGGGGATGGATACCAAGAGCGTGATTGCGCGCTTCGAGGCGGAGCGACAAGCACTGGCGATGATGGACCATCCGCATATCGCCAAGGTCTTCGATGCGGGGGCGACGGAGACGGGGCGGCCTTATTTTGTGATGGAGATGGTGACCGGCGTCTCGATCACGGAGTACTGCGACAAGAACAGTCTCGGCACGAAGGAGCGACTCGGACTTTTCATTCAGGTCTGCAATGCTGTCCAGCACGCCCATCAGAAGGGCATCATTCACAGAGACATCAAGCCTTCCAACGTTATGGTGACGCTACATGACGGCAGGCCGGTTCCCAAAGTCATCGATTTCGGCATTGCCAAGGCGACTGATTACCGGCTGACCGAGAAGACCGTCTTTACCCGCTATAGCCAGATTATAGGAACACCCGCCTATATGAGCCCCGAGCAGGCGGAAATGAGCGAACTGGATGTTGATACCCGGACAGACATATATTCTTTAGGTGTGCTGCTCTACGAACTGCTTACGGGCAGCACACCCTTTGCGGCCAAGACGCTCCTGAAAGACGGCTATACCGAGATGCAGCGAATCATCAGGGAATCAGAACCTTTAAAGCCGTCCACCAGGATTCGTACCCTTGGCCAGACGCTGACGGATGTCGCCACATCCCGACAGGCAAGCCCGGAACTGTTGCGAAGACTCGTCAAGGGCGATCTGGACTGGATCGTTATGAAGACCTTGGAGAAAGACAGGGTGTACCGGTACGAGACGGCACACGCCCTGGCCGAAGACATCGAGCGGCACCTGAGAAATGAGCCGATAACCGCTGCTTCTCCCGGCGCCTTTTACCGTGTTCAGAAGTTCCTGCGGAGGCACCGAGTTCAGGTGTTGACATGGTCGGCTTTAGCCGTCATTGTCGTCGGCCTGCTGCTTGTCACGTTTGCGTATGTCCGCTTCAGGACTGAGCGAATCCGAAGCGACCACCTCAAATCGATAGCCTTGGTCGAAGATTTGATCGCCGGCGGTGGATATCAGCGGGCGCTCTCCGAAATCAAACCTGTACTTTCAAGCCGATTCGTAGGGCCCGAAGCGAGGCTTCTGCATGCCCGCGTGCTGCTGGAGCTGCAGAGTCCCGATGCCAGCGTCGAGCAGTTGTTAACGCTGCTGCAGGAGCGCTCTGAAATCGCCGCCAACGCGCATTTTCTCCTCGCCTGGATTTACCTGGAATCCGCATCCGGCGATACTCACATGAAGAACAAGGCGGAAGTCCACCTCCAGCAGGGAGAACGGTTACTGCCGAGAACCGCCGAGGCCTATCTGCTGCGTGCCATGACAGCACAAACCGTGCAGGGGACACTCGGCTGGCTTAACGACGCTCTGCAACTGAACCCCGCCCACTATGGTGCTCGCCGGGCGCGTGCCCTGACTTACTACGCGCTTGGTGAATACCGTGACATGGAGACGGAGGCATCCGTTATGATCGGCAGCCAGCCGCAGAATCCGGCGGGGTATTCTCTGCGAGCCATCGCTCGGCGTGAAGTGGTGCTGGCACAAAACGACGGCGAATTACTCAACGAAGCTCTTGCGGACCATAACCGGGCGGCAGGTCTGACATCACCGCCTGATAAGCATCTGGCAGATATCTATAACCAGCGACGGCATACTCTCATGCGGATGGGTAAGTACGACCAGGCTCTTACCGATGCCCGGACATGCCTGAAAATTGAGCCCGTGGAGCCGATATACCACTTTAACCTGTTCTGTGTTTTTGTAGCTTTGGGTAATTACGATAAGGCCCAGGCCGAATATGACAATATTCTCGAATTAGGCTTGATGGACCAGATGCGCCTTGATTGTTCGGCGGCCAAGTATGTTTTCGACAGTTTATGGTCTGGAGAATCATGGCATCCTCAAGGTAAGCCGCCGACAGGTACAGCCTTTGCGGGCATGCACAAGGCCGCCGAGGAATACGGCCAGCTTGCCGGGCGGGCCAGGCGTATCGTGGCCGAAGGTTTTCACCCGAGCTTCTCACCTGATGGCACCCGGTTGGCTTACAGTCGGGGCGTCCTTGGCGCCAGCGGCATTGAAATCCTTCATCTCGAGACTGGACAGACGCGGCTATTAACCGTGCCGGGAAAGGATCCGGCGTGGTCCCCGGATGGGCAGTATATCGTTTACGTACGAGACCGGCAGGTTTTATCATTGAAGGATTTGACCGAGATCGGCCAGGGGGAGCATCAGCCCTGGGAACAGGAGGAGGTCTGGATTATCAGAGCCGACGGCAAGGATCGTCCGCGGTTTCTGGCCAGGGGCGGCTGGCCGAACTGGTCTCGCGATTCGAGCAGAGTGTACTACCACAGCCGATTGAACAACATGATCTGTTCCGTTTCCGCCGATCCGAACAATGCAAACCCGAAAGAAATTGTTGCGTGTGACGCTCGGTTTCCGGTCGTTTCACCCGATGAGAAATATGTTGCGTTCATGGAAGAAGAAAAGGGGATATTTAAGATATTGGACTTATCCAGTAAGTCGGTCGCGGCGGTTTGGCCCGGCCCTAATGAAAAAGGACAGCTCTTTATCAACTGGTCTGCCGATGGGAGGCGGCTGGCTATCGGATGTTTCTGGCACGGAGGGCTCTGGATTTACGACATGGAGACTATGCAGGTGACAAAAGTGATCGATGGCTCCTTCTCCTGGTGCAGTTGGTCGGGCCCTGACATGAGCCGGATAGCCATCGAGCGTGTATATGGGCCGTGGCACCATGAAATCTGGATTGCTGACAATGTAAAGGACGGTGTCCCGGCGGCCATTCAAAAAAACAAAGGTGCACAAAAATAGCCGTAACGATACAAGAGAAGCGAAGAAATCAAGACGTATAAATTAATGTAATGTTGATGTTGCAAGGGCTGGCGAGTCAATCGATTTAGGCAACAGCCTCACCAGCCCGGCCCCAACTCCGAG
>CP070777.1:1186910-1194342 GCA_020346225.1 Candidatus Zixiibacteriota bacterium
GATGAAATTCTATCACGACAACAGCGTCATCAAACACGGTGCCGACCTGAAAGAGATCGATATCGACTTCCAGTCGAAGATCGTCGTCGGCAAATTCGTGGATATCGAAAAGCCGACCTATATCGACTGTCTCAACGAAGGCAATAAGCGGGTATTTGGCGACAAATACAAACCATACGGAGTCAGCGATGGCAACAACTGAAATAAGAATCACCGGCTTCGGCGGCCAGGGCGTCATCCTGTGCGGTTACATCATCGGCAAGGCCGCCTCTATCTTCAACGAACAGCACGCCACGCTGACGCAGAGCTTCGGGCCGGAAGCCCGGGGCAGCGCCTGCAGCGCCCAGGTGGTCGTTTCGGACAGCCGCGTTCTGTATCCCTATGTCACCGCCCCCGGCGTCCTGCTGGCCATGTCCCACGATGGCTACATGACCCACAAAGATACGGTCGCCGAAAACTGCATTTACATCTACGAGAAAGACCTGGTCAAAATGCAGAAAATCGGACCCAAGGCCCGGGCTTTCGGCATTCCCGCCACCCGGATCGCTGAAGATCTCGGCCGGAAGATTGTGCTGAATATTGTTATGCTGGGTTTCTTCGGCGCCGTCACCGACATTGTCCCGCACGACGCTCTGCGCCAGGCGGTGGAATCTTCGGTCCCGGCCGGCACCGAGGAGCTCAATCTCAAGGCCTTTGACAAAGGCTACGAGTACGGCGTGCAACTGAAGGAAAAAGCTGAGGTCAACGTATAGCTGGCCGCTACTTCCGCGAGCGAGCATCTGGAGGATGACTTGATGGCGAAACAGCCGGGCAAAGCGGGTGCAGTCCTTGTTCTCGGGGGCGGTATCACCGGTATTCAGGCGGCGCTGGATCTGGCCGCGTCGGACGTCAAGGTGTATCTGGTCGAACGATCACCTTCCCTCGGCGGCCGCATGGCGCAGCTTGACAAAACCTTCCCCACTATGGACTGCGCTATATGAATACTCGGCCCGCGCATGATGGATGCCGGTCGGCATCCCAACATTGAAGTCCTCACGAACTCGGAACTGGTTCGCTTTGAGGGCAAACCGGGGAATTTTACCGCCACCGTTCGCAGGCATCCCCGCTACGTGGACGAAAACCTGTGCACCGGTTGCGGTCAGTGCGTTCACGACTGCCCCGTGATTGTGCCCAACGAGTTTGAAGTCGGCATGGGCGCCCGTAAGGCCATATATTCCCCCTTCCCGCAGGCCGTGCCCAACACCTACATCATCGACCGTGAAAACTGCCTCAACGATGATTTCCTCGTCTGCAACAACTGCATGAACAGCTGCGACCGCAACGCCGTCAACTACGATGACCTCGGTGCCGAGCTGCGCCTGGCCGTCGGCGCCGTCGTGGTCGCCACCGGCTTCGATGTCTACAACGCCTCGGCCATCCCCAGCTACGGTTACGGCCTCTATGACAACGTCCTCAGTAACATCGAGCTGGAAAGGGTCCTTAACGCCTCCGGCCCCACCCGCGGCCACATCGTCCGCCCGTCCGACAAGAAAGTGCCCAAAAAGATCGCCTTCATCCAATGTGTCGGCTCCCGGGGCGAGGGTAAGGAGGCCGGCTGCCAGTATTGCTCCCGTTACTGCTGCATGAACGCCGTCAAGGACTGCCTCCTGGTCAAACAGCACGAACCCGATATCGAAGAGTTGGTCTTTTTCTATATCGATATGCGCGCCGCCGGACGCGGCTTTGAAGAGTTCTACCAGCGGTCGCTGGAGATGCCGGAACTGACATACGTGCGCGGGCGGCCGTCCAAAATTCTCGAAGACGCCGTCACCAAAGACCTGATGGTGTACGTGGAAGATGTTGAAACCGGCCAGGTCAGCCGGATAAAGGTCGATATGGCCGTGCTGTCAACCGGAGCGGTGGCCGGAGAAACCAACAACCGGCTCGCCGAGGTCCTCGGCATATCTCTGGATGAAAACAAATTCTTCGAGGTCGACCCCAAATACGGTTCGCCCCTTCACACATCGCGGGAAGGTGTCTACGTCTGCGGCTGCGCCGCCGGCATCAACGACATCTCCGATTCCGTTTCCCAGGCTTCCGGGGCGGCGGCCGAGGCCGAGAAATTCGTAACCAAGAGCCCGCCCGCTCAGGAGGTCGAACCGGCCCCGGAGATGGATACCTCCGGGCCGCCCCGTGTCGGCGTCTTCCTGTGCCACTGCGGCATCAATATCGCCGGCGTTCTCGATGTCGAGTCGCTCAAAGAGTATGCTCAGGGCATCCCCGACGTTGCTTTCGTCGAGGAGAATCTCTTCCTGTGCTCCGACGAAGGCCAGCGGCTCATGCAGGAGAAGATCGCCGAACATCGCTTAAACCGCGTTGTCGCCGCGGCCTGCACCCCGCGCACTCACGAACCCGTCTTCCGTGAGAGCTGCCAGCAGATCGGCCTTAACCCCTACCTCTTCGAAATGGTCAACGTCCGCGACCAGTGCTCCTGGGTGCACACCGGCGTCCCCGAAATCGCCACCGCCAAAGCCAGGGACATGATCCGTTCCGGAGTCGCCAAAGCCAGGCACCTGCAGCCGCTGTACCGCAAATCGATTCCCGTCAACCAGAGCGCTCTCGTGGTCGGCGGCGGTGTCGGCGGGATGGCGGCGGCCCTGGAACTGGAGGCTCAGGGAATGAAAGTTTACCTGATCGAACAGCAGGGGCGTCTCGGTGGCCGTCTGATTAACCTTACCCGGGTTTATCCCGCCAATCTCTCCGCCTTTGAGCTGGCCCGCGTCATGGTCGAGAAGATCAAGGCCAGCCGCGTCGAGGTTATGACCGGCACCGAGATCAACGCCATCAGCGGTTTCGTCGGCAACTTTGATGTCGCGACCACCAACGGTAATTTCAAGGTCGGCACCATCGTTCTGGCCACCGGCGCCGACATATATAAACCCGGCGACGAGTTCTCTTACGACCGGTTCGAAAATGTTATAACCAACCAGGAGCTCGAGGATATCCTGCACGACACCAAGGGGAAGATTGACATTCACGGCCAGACGCCCGAAAACGTCGTCTTCATTCAGTGCGTCGGCTCCCGCAGCAGCGATACCAACCCCGGTTGCTCGCGTTATTGCTGCCCCACTACCATCAAGCAGGCTATTCGACTCCGGGAAAGCGGTGTCAATGTCGCCGTCCTGCACCGCGACATGCGCACTGTCGGCGCCAAAGCCGAGGAGCACTACCGGCATGCGCGCGAACTGGGCGTCAAGTTCATCCGCTTTACCCCCGAGCGACTGCCCCGGGTGATCGGCAACGGCAAGGCCGCCGAGCGAATCGAGGTTAAGGAGCTGGCTCTCGACAGAATTCTGGACATACCGGCTGATTACGTCGTTCTGGCCGCCGGGATGGTGCCCAACAAAGCCACCACCGATAAGCTGCAGGATATTCTCAAGGTGCCGCGTGCTGCCGATGGCTTCTTCATGGAGCGCCATGCCAAGCTCGGCCCGGTGGAAACCACCACCGAAGGCGTCTTCCTGGCCGGCTGCGTCAGCGGCCCCAAGGATATCGCCGACTCGCTCGCCCAGGGCGCCGCCGCCGCCGCCAAAGCGGCCGCCATTATCTCGCATGATACCGTCGCGCTCGAACCCACCACCTGCGTCGTGCGGCCCGAACTCTGCCGTGCCTGCGGTGAATGCGTGGGCATGTGCGACTATCATGCTCCCGGGCTGGTGGACAAGGGCGACGGTGTCCAGGTGGCTGAAATCAACCAGGCCCTGTGCAAGGGCTGCGGAACCTGCGCCAGCTGGTGCCCCACCGGGGCCATCGTCGCGCTGCATTTCACCGATGAACAGATTAACTCGATGTTGGATACCTTGCTTCTCGATAGGGTATAGATTATGGCTACCAGAACCAGACCGGCAAAGAAGAAAAGTGCCAAAAAGAAGTTCATACCGAACATTGTCGTCTTTGCCTGCAACTGGTGCAGCTATGCCGGGGCCGATAACGCCGGGGTCAACCGCATCCAGCACTCGCCCCACTTCCGCGTTATCCGCACCATGTGCTCCGGGCGCGTTACCCCTGCCTTTGTTCTCAAGGCGCTGAAGCTCGGTGCCGATGCCGTTCTGGTTTCGGGCTGTCACTTCGGTGACTGCCATTATATTTTCGGCAACTATAAGGCGGTGGAGCAATTTGAGAAGACGAAAGGCCTCGTCAAAACCCTCGGACTGGACCTCAAGCGGATTCGGCTCGAATGGGTTTCGGCGGCCGAGGGCGGCCGCTGGGCCAATCTTATCAACGAGTTCGTGCAACAGATAACCGAACTGGGACCCAGCCCCCTGAACCCTAAACCGACTTATGAGTAAACGACCTTTATGAACGCTAGTCTTGAGCAGATGAAAAAGAATAGAGCCTTCCTGTGCCTCGAGTGCGGCAAGTGCACCGCCGTCTGTCCCATTTCCAAGGTCAACCTGGCTTATTCGCCGCGACGGATGCTGGCCGCCGGCCTCTTTTACGGCGCCGAGGATCTCGTCTCCGACCAGCTCCTCTGGTCGTGCCTGACCTGTCAGCTGTGTTCCCAGCGATGTCCCGTCGATGTCAGGTTCTCAGAATACATGCGGGACGTGCGTGTCTACGCTTACAGCCGCGGCTCATGGGGCAACCCCTCTCACGGCGGTGCCATGCATCACATCATGGAGATGGCCGCCTCGCCCAAGCTCAAGCAGAACCGGACCGAATGGATTAGCGACGACTTGAAAGTCCGGCAGAGGGGAGAGGTCGTTTACTTCGTGGGCTGCCTGCCCTACTATCAGGAGCTTTTCGGCAAGGATTTCGATTTCTCGCCGCTTTCGATAGCCGTCGATACCGTGAAAATTCTCAATCATATCGGTATCGAGCCGGTCGTTCTCGAAAATGAACGTTGCTGCGGACACGACCTGTACTGGCTCGGCCAGGTGGAAAGGTTCGCGCAGATCGCCAAACTGAATCTCGACGAAATCCGCAGGTCGGGCGCCGAGAAAGTCATTACCGCCTGCCCCGAATGTGCCGTCGCCCTCAAAACGTTGTACCCCGAAGTCGCCGGCGACAACGGCCTTGAAGTCAAGCATATCTCCGAGGTCGTCCTTGAGAACAGGCACCGCATGAAACTCGGGGACCGCCCGGCCGAAGTCACCTATCAGGACCCCTGCCGGTTGGGGCGGTATCTGGAAATCTATGAACAGCCGCGTCAGACTCTCGCCTCCGTCCCGGGTGTGTCTCTTCGCGAGATGCCCCACAACCGGCGCGGCGCCACCTGTTGCGGAACCACCAACTGGATGAACTGCGACGCCGGATGCAAACGCATTCAGCACGCCCGGCTCGAGGAGGCCCGCGCCACCGGCGCCGAAACGCTGGTGACGGCCTGCCCGAAGTGCCAGATTCATTTTCGATGCGCCGAGTGCGGCGGCGAATCGCAGCAGGTGGGCATCAAGATAGCCGATTATGTGAACGTAATTGCCTCGGCCCTGGAGGCCTGAGGCCGTTGATATAGTTCGAATTGGAGACACGTTATGGCAGTTGGATTAGGAAAACCCGAAGGTTTGCGCATCGGTGTCTTCGTGTGCGAGTGCGGGTTGAATATCGCCGGAACGGTCGATTGTCACGCTGTCAGCGAGTATGCCAAAACGCTGGAAGACGTCGTCTGCGTCGTCCAGAACAAGTATACCTGCGCTGACCCCGGACAGAACGAGATAAAGAAGGCGATCGTCGAGCACAAGCTTAACCGCGTGGTCGTCGCTTCCTGCACCCCCAAAATACACGAGCCTACTTTCAGGCAGTGTGTGGCCGACGCCGGGTTGAATCCATATCTCTTCGAAATGGTCAACCTGCGCGAGCATTGCAGCTGGGTCCACCAGACTGAAAAGGAAAAAGCCACCGAGAAAGCCAAGGACCTCGTGCGCGGCGGCGTCGCCCGGGCGCGGTTTCTGGAGGCGCAGACGGAGGCCGAGGTTCCCGTCACCAAAACCGCCCTCGTTATCGGCGGCGGCGTGGCCGGAATTCAGGCCGCTCTGGATCTGGCCGATGGCGGGCATAAGGTTTATCTGGTCGAAAAAGAACCGACCATCGGGGGCATCATGGCCGCCCTCGACAAAACCTACCCGACCATGGACTGCTCGATATGAATACTCGGGCCAAAAATGATGGATGTCGGTCGACATCCCAACGTAACACTCCTCACCAACAGTGAGGTCGAGTCGGTCACCGGCTTTGTCGGTAATTTCAACGTATCGGTCCGCAAGAAAGCCCGCTATGTCGACGCTTCCGAGTGCACCGCCTGCGCCGAATGCGCCAAGGTCTGTCCGGTAGCCATTCCTGACGAATACCAGCAGGGCTTCTCGTCGCGGAAAGCCATCTATCTGCCGTTTCCCCAGGCCGTCCCGTCCGCCTATATCCTTGATATGAACAACTGCCTCGGCAACAATCCTATCGCCTGCGGCAAATGCGCCGAGGTCTGCGAAAAGAACTGTATCAATTACGATGACTACGACGAAATGGTCAATATCGAGGCCGGCGTAATCATCGCCGCCACCGGCATGGACGTTTACGACCCCACCGAATACGATGAATACGGCTATACCCGCTTCGAAAACGTCATCACCAGCATGGAGTTCGAACGGCTCATCTGCGCCGGCGGGCCTACCGAAGGCCACTTCATCCGGCCCAGCGACCGCAAAATCCCCAAGACCATCGGCTTCATCCAGTGCGTCGGCTCCCGCTCGCAGGACGGTCGGGGCAATCCCTACTGCAGCAACATCTGCTGCATGAATACGGTTAAGGATACCCTTCTGCTCTGCGACCATTACCCCGGCGTCGAAGCCAAGGTCTTCTATATGGATATCCGGGCCTTCGGCAAAGGCTTCGAAGACCTCTACATGCGCAGCAAGGAAGAAGGTGTCAAGTACGTCCGCGGGATCCCCGGTGATGTCGTCGAAGACTCTGAAACCGGCAACCTTGTGCTGACGGTGGAAAATACCACCACCGGCAGGATTGAAAAGCACAACCTGGAAATGCTCGTCCTCTCCCAGGGCGTGATTCCCAGACGCGACAACGACCAGATCAAGAAACTCCTCACTCTGTCCAGCACCTCGGACGGCTTCATCATGGAATCGCACCCCAAGCTCAAGCCGGTCGATGCCCCCACCAAGGGCATCTTTATCGCCGGTTGTATCGAGTCCCCCAAGGATGTCAAGGACAGCGTCACCCAGGCCAGCGCCGCCGCCGCCCGGGCCAGCATTATGCTGAATGCCGGCAGGACGCGTATCGAGGCCATCACCTCCCAGGTCGATACCGAGATTTGTAATTACTGCGGCATCTGCGCCAAGGTCTGCCCCGACAACGCCAGTCTCGCGCCCGACCCCAAGGCCGAAAAACCGCCCACCATCATCCAGGCCGCCTGCGCCGGATGCGGCGCCTGCGCCGCCGAGTGCCCGCA
>CP070777.1:1194442-1198213 GCA_020346225.1 Candidatus Zixiibacteriota bacterium
CTCGTCCGACCAGGTCTGGGCCGCCGCCGAACCGGCCAGGAAAGCCGCCAGCACGACCGCCGTCAGAACTGCGGGTTTGAATAAGTTCTTCATGTCCAACACCCTCCGTAAACGGTTTGAGATGAATCCCTCCGTTAATCCTCGAAAATATTCTGGTCGAATATGTTTGATCTCACAATGGAAGCGGAAAAAATGAACCCTGAAAGAATGAAGGCAACCTAAGCCGGCGGAGTCAACGGTTTTCTTGTGCTCACCTGGGCGGGCCGCTGCAACAATTGCCGCCGCGACCGGTCTAATCCGGTAACCCTGATAAGAACGAGGTCTGATATTATGGAAAATAAGTCACAGCCCAGCGGCATTTCCGGATTCGCCTGGGGAGTAATTGGCATCGCCATCGTAGTTATAGCCGCGCTGATCTGGTTCTTTGTCAAAGACTCCGGCCCCGGCAGCATATTCTAGTCTTGTAGGTCGAAACCCCTGTGGTTTCGACAGACCTCTGCTGCAAGAATTCAAGATGGGTTCCTGCTTTCGCAGGAATGACGTTCCGGGTAAACTCCGGCCTAATGAGCCTGCTGGTACTGGCGCAGCACGCCTATTACGTAGTCGATATCGGCCGGCTGATGCTCGCCCGTGACCTGGAACCGAATCTCCTCGTCCCCCTTCGGCACCACCGGGTAGTTCAGCCCCGTCGCCAGCACGCCATGCTCGGTCAGCCACTTGACGATATCGGCCGTGCGGGCCGTATCGCGCACCATCAGCGGCACCACCGGGTGCGGCCCCGGGATGGTTTCGTAGCCGGCCGCCACGATACCATCTTCGAATCGCTTGGTCATCGCCGCCACGTGCGCCAGGATACCCTTGCCCTCGCCGGAGTCCAGGATCGACAGCGCCTTGGTGGCCGCCTTCGTCTCCGACACCGTGATGGGGTTGGAGTAGATATACATCGGCGCCGTCTCGCGCAGGAATTCGACCGTCGCCGCGCTCGTCGCCACGAACCCGCCGTTGACGCCGAAGGCCTTGCCCAGCGTGCCGATCAGGACGTCGCACTTGGTGCCGCAGTACTCTTCGGTGCCGCGCCCGGTGTCGCCGAAGGCGCCGATTCCGTGCGAGTCATCGACGACACTGACAACGCCTTCCTCGAACTGGTCGTCGTACTTGTGGCACAAATCGATCAGCTCCTTGAGCGGGGCATTGTCGCCGCGCATCGAGAAGATGCCGTCGGTGACCACCAGCGCCCGCTTGCCCTTGCCGATGGCGTCTTTGATCTTCGCCTCGGCGTCGACCATGTTGTTATGCTTGTAGATGAACTTACCGGCCGGCCGCGACAGACGCATGGCCTGGATGATGCAGTTGTGGTTGAGCTCGTCGGAAATATAGACCGTCTCGGCGGTGCACAGCGGCACCAGCACACCGAGCGAGGTAACATAGGCCGAGCTGAAGATCATGGCCGCCTCGCGCCCCAGAAATGCGGCCAGCTTGGCCTCCAGGTCGATATGGGCCTTATAGGTCCCGCTGATGAAGCGCACCGCGCCGGGGCCGACCCCGAACGTTTTGGCGGCGTCTTCCTCGGCCTCAATCATGTCCTTGCGAAGCGACAGCCCCAGGTACGAGTTGGAATTCATCTTGATGAACTCCTTGTCGCCGTACCCCTCGACATAAAAACGCGGGCCGTTGCTGTCGGTGGCCGGCTTGACGCCGGTAATGACCAACTCTTTGCCCTTAGCGGTGCCCTTTTCTTTCAGTTCGTTGACAGCGGCGATGAGTGCGCGATCCAGCTTTTCCATTTATCAACTCCTGCAGGCGGTGCCTGCTCTACTTTTATGTATCCTTGCTTCTATCCCAGTTTCTTCGACAGCACCTCGATCATGTCTTTGACCATGACCGGCAGGGTATATTTCGGCTCCCAGCCCCACTGCTTGCGGGCCTCGGAATCGTCCATGTTGTTCGGCCAGGAATCGGCGATCCCCTGCTTGACCGGATCGACATTATAATCCATGGTGAACTCGGGGATGTACTTCTTGACCTCGGCCGCCAGAATCTCCGGGTCAAAACTCATGGCGGTCACGTTGAAGGCGTTGCGATGTTTCAGCTTCCCCGACTCGGCCTCCATCAACTTGATGGCGCCGTCGATAGCGTCGGGCATGTACATCATATCCAGAAACGTCCCGGCTCCCAGCGGACAGGTGTACTTCTTGTGCTTGATGGCTTCGTAGAAGATCTCCACGGCATAGTCGGTGGTGCCCCCTCCGGGCAGCGTTTCGTTGGAGATGATGCCGGGATACCGCAGGCCGCGCGTATCGACCTGAAAACGCTTGAAATAGTAGTCACACAGCAGCTCTCCCGCCACCTTGGTGACGCCGTACATCGAGGTCGGCCGCTGGATGGTGTCCTGCGGAGTGTCATCTAGCGGTGTAGTCGGCCCGAACGCGCCGATCGAACTGGGGACAAACACGGCACAGCCGTGCTCGCGGGCGACTTCGAGGACGTTGTACAGACCGTCAATGTTGACTTTCCAGGCAAGGTCCGGTTTGGCCTCGGCCACCGCCGACAGGATCGCGGCCAGGTGATAGATAACATCGATCTTGTGCTTCTTGACGACACTATCGACCAGATCGGTGTTGGTGCAATCGCAGGCTTCCCACGGGCCGGAATCACGCAACTTTTCTCCTGGCTGGGTGCGGTTGACGCCGGCGACGACGTTATCATTTCCGTAAATGCCACGGAGCACCATGGTCAACTCGGAACCGATTTGACCAACCGAGCCGGTAACGAGAATCTTGCTCATCATATATCCCCTAAGTGATTGTGAATCATGAACGCTATGTCAGTTACTGCTATGGCGTAGAGTTGACATTCCGGTCAAAATATGTCTCGTAATTCTACGCAGGCCGGCGCTGAATGTCAAACGAAAATGCGCCGTTTCTTGAGCAACAAAAGCAATGGCACACCAATAACATAGCAGGACACCAGCTGACCGATACCGATCATCTGCACCGAAAACCAGTAGTTGAACCCGAGCAGCGGAGCCAGGTAGACTGAAACACCGAAGGCGTTGAGCACCACCGGCGGCAGGGGAGCCAGCAGCACGCCGGCTGTGGTCTGACCAAGACGACGGCGCACGTAGTGTGTGCCCAGAGCCGCGGCCAGGGTGAGGAGCGGGCCGAAAAGGATATCCAGCCAGCCCATTCCTCCCATGACATTGGCCAGGAGGCAACCGACATAGAGCCCCGGTATGGCGGCCGCAGTGAGAAAAGGCAGGACGGTGAGAGCCTCGGCGATCCTGACCTGGTAGACGCCGAAGGAAATGGGCAGGAAAACCAACGCCAGCACGACATAAAGGGCGGCTATGAGACCGGCCGTCGATATGTACTTAACTCGATGGTCGTTCACGGGGTATAGAAAGCGGCGGAAGCCCGCCCCAGTCAAGGTTTATTTGTATCGCTCCGACAGGCGTTGGCTGATTTGCCATAGCCGATTCCGCAGTTCAGTCGGAGCAATCACCTCGGCCTCATCGCCGAACCCGAGAATCCAGCGCTGGATTTCTTCCAGCCCGCGCGTCGTGACAGAGTACTTCACGCGGTCATTATCGACGGACTCTATGTGCTCACCGGGGTGATGGGTTGTCGACGAGACGATTCTTGCCGCGGCACCCGAGAAAATCACCTCGACGGTGATCGGGTCGCCGCTGAAGAGGCTCCAGCTTCCTTCAAAGTAGACCTCCGGGCTTATGTCCGGGTTCTTGAAAAAGGTGTCATCAAGAACTTCGACGTC
>CP070777.1:1198313-1201675 GCA_020346225.1 Candidatus Zixiibacteriota bacterium
ATGTCCGTTACACCGCACATGTCCGGGGCTGGGGTTGGTTACGTCGACGTACTTCAATTTGCCTCCTGCACCCCTAATATCGGGGATTTCCACGAGTATAAGGGCGGCCACGATAAGACGGGCCCTTGTTACGACCCGCCTCTCCGGCTGAAAAACGGTGCCATAAATGTACCCACAGGCCCGGGCCTCGGGATTACGGAGGAGGCGAATATTCTTCGAGATGCCAAATCAGTTTAATTTTATGCGTGACATAAAAAGGGGTGAATTATGGAACTTATCATGAGGATTAACCGGCGCGAGGCTGGCCGAAGTCACATTCGAGCCGTTTGCTTAATGACTGTGACGATTTTAATTATGTTCACAACGTTTCTTTATGCTCAGGAACGAGCTACACTTACTCTAAGCGAGAACTGGTATATTAAGCAACTCGAAACGGACAAGCCCGACATAGCTGCTCTTACACGCCGGGCGGCCTCACCGGACAATACATGGCTCCCGGCCCGAATGCCGGCGCAGGTCCACGATGTCCTCTTAAAGCATGGGAAGATCTCCGACCCGCACGTTGGTAGGAACGCCGCGGACTCTGCATGGGTGGGGGAAAAAGACTGGGCCTACGCCTGCAAGTTTTCAAGTCCGGCCATGGGCAGCGGCCCTGTGTTTCTACGTTTTGAGGGGCTGGATACGCTGGCGACGGTTTATCTAAACGGCAGGAAAATCGGCTTTTTTAATAATATGTACCGAGAATATGCGGTTGACGTGCGAGACCGGCTTACACCGGCCGGCCGGGATAATGTTCTTTTGATTGTTTTCTCATCTCCGCTGCGTTTTGTCAACCAGGTACAGCGGTCTCAGGAATACAAAGGCCTTAGCAAGCATAAGTGGCTCAGAAAATCACACGGTGATTTTAGCTCGTATCTTGGTGCTCGGCCTCATGCCGTGAAGGTTGGTGTCTTTCGCGATGTAGTGCTTGATGTGCCGGGGCGATCCTGGATAGAGGAGGTGTGGGTCCGGCCGAAGCTAACAAAGGATTTCAAGCACGCTGCGGTGCATGTAAGTATCGAACTTGGCGGTGCAGGCGGTCAGCTTAACTGGGTATTGAAAGACCCATCGGGCAAAGAACTCAGGCGTGGGAAAACTCGAAAGTCGGGCAAGAAAAACAATTTCCAGGTCGCCGTTGAAAATCCAAAACTTTGGTGGCCGCGAACGCATGGAGCGCAAAATCTATATCAGCTTGAAGTCACTCTCAAAAAAGAAAAGGGACGGCTGGACAGTCGCAGCGTGCGTTTTGGCATACGTGATGTCCGGCCTGTATTGGAAGACCCAAAAACAGGGGAAAAACGTTTTCGCTTCGATATAAACGGCCGGCCTATTTTTATGCGTGGCGCCTGCTGGGCACCACTGGAGGGTATGACGCACTGCTGGGATAGTGAACGGGCGACGCGCTTGCTTGACCTGCTCGAGCACGGAAGGATGAACGTCCTTCGAATCTGGGGCGAGGGCCACATACCACCTCGCAGGTTTTACGACGAGTGTGATGAGCGGGGTATTTTTATCTGGCAGGACTTTATGTTCGGATACAACATGCACCCCAGCGGCGAACCGGAATTCGACGAGAACTGTCGCGCCGAAATCGAAGGCATGATTCGCATGTTAAGGAACAATCCGTGCATCCTGCTCTGGGCCGGCGGTAATGAAAATCACATGGGCTGGGACTTTTCGCGGGGTACCAGTCCGACAATCGGATTGGAATTGTTCCACGAGATTATGCCAAAGGCCTGTGCGAACTTGGATCCTGATCGATTGTTCCACCCAAGCTCGCCCTACGGCGGCAAAGTGCCCAACTGGCCGCTCGAAGGTGACTGGCACGACTACACGACTCTCAAATTTGCGCCTCAGGCGTCGGTGCCGCTCTATGCCTCAGAGGTTGGCCGGGCAAGTGCCCCTTCGCTTTCCAGCATGAAGTTGTTTCTAAGCGAAGAAGACCTCTGGCCGAAAGGATACAGCCCGGCAATACACACACCGGGGCGGGCGGCTTGGCCGCCAATATGGCAGTATCGCTCAGTGGGAGGTTCCTGGGACAAAGTAGGCCGGATCGGTGAATATTGCGATCCATCGAATGCAGAAGATCTTATACGTATTCTCGGTATGGCGCACGGCGAGTACCTGCGTGACCGGGTCGAGCGGCAGCGCAGGGGAGTGCCTGACGGTAAACCAGATGGCAACCGGCGATGCTGGGGTAATATGATATGGCGGTTAAATGACTCTTGGCCTATCATATACTGGAGTGCTATCGACTATTACCTCGAACCAAAAATTCCTTTCTATTTTCTACGCCGTGCATACGCCTCAATCCTGATTTCATTTGAACAAACACGCGACGAAATCGCCGTATGGGTGGTCAACGACTCACCGGAACCGGTATCAGGTAAATTCCAAGTTGAACGTCTGCGCTTTGACGGGAAGTCACGCGGCCAAATAGAGACGCAGATTGAAATCGAGCCGGGCCGGGCTAAGAGATGCCTGATAACAACAGAACTGGGACCGATTTACCTGCGTAATGAGTTCCTGCACGCAACCTTCGCTGAAAGGGACGCGACATATTTATTGATTGGCGAGAGATACCTGCATTTGCCTGAAGCAAAGCTCACGGCGAGTGTGTTTGGCGGCAAGATAGAGATAACCACAGATGTCTTTGCCCGCACGGTCACCCTCGAAGCCGATGGTGTTACAGGGGCCGTGTTTGAGGATAATTTCTTCGACATGGTACCTGGGCAGAAAAGAACGATTGAAATAATCAACTTGGCAGGCGCCCGGACAGTAACTATCAGCGCCCTAAATGCCATCCCGGTACAATTGGACATAGAAAGTTCTCGTAAAACTCTCGTAAAGTCGGAAGGAGTAAAACACGATGAAACAGCAAAATAAAATAAATCGCAGGAGATTTCTGGCAGCAGCCGGTGCGGCAGTCGCTGGCACAGGTGCTGTTAGTACTTTAACGCCTTCAGCTTCTACTCAGGGCGTCCTGAAAATCCGCAAACAGGCTGCCATTCCATACAAACCGGATGTACTGGTTGTCGGCGGCGGCCCGGCCGGAATCGGCGCAGCTTTAGGTGCGGCCGGATATGGTGCGAAGACATTGCTGATTGAGAACCATGGTTTCTTCGGTGGTGTCGCCGCCTGGTGCCTGGGAATGCCGATTAACCAGATGCGGCCCGGCGGCAAACCTCGCTCCGAAATCCACGAACTGGTTCTGGAAAAGCTCCGGGCCTACGGTGACCAGGCGGTTAGAGTCGGTCAGCACCAGTTATGGTGCAACGTGGATTATCTTAAGGTGGCTGTCCTTGATGCCCTCGATCAGGTCG
>CP070777.1:1201775-1204448 GCA_020346225.1 Candidatus Zixiibacteriota bacterium
ATCCAGATCCACCTGCTTGACAATCTGAAGGAGTTCCAGCCCGTCCACTCCAGGCATCTTGATGTCCGTAATAACGAGGTCGACGCGGCCGGTCCGCACCGCCTGCGCCGCTTCAGACGGGTCCTGATACGCCTCGACCTGATAACCTTCGTCGCTCAACAGTGCCGAAAGCGAATCACACATCCGCTTTTCGTCATCGACCACGATTATTTTTTCAGTGCTCCGTGTCATTTCATCCGACAGCTCTTACCGCCGGCAGCCTCACCTCGAAACAGCCGCCATCATCGGTGTTTCTATATGTTATCGACCCGTCGTGCTGTCTTATTATCCCGTAACAAACAGAAAGTCCCAGTCCCGTACCCTTACCCGGCTCCTTGGTCGTGAAAAAAGGCTCAAAGATCCTGGGGATTATCTCAGGAGGAATCCCGGGTCCGGTATCGTTGAACCTGATAACCACTTCGTCCTCGTCACATGATACACTGATCCCGAGGGTACCGCCGGTGCTCATAACGTCGAAGGCATTAATAACAATATTCAGAAAGACTTGTTTCAGGCTCTCAGGAGAACCTTCAACCTTGGGGCAGTCCGGCTCATAACGCCGGTCGAGACGAATCCTCTTGTTCTCCATCTGGCGCTCCATCAGCAAGAGTACATCGTTCAGAATAAGAGCGACATCAACCTTCTGAAACTCGATCCCTTTGGGACGATGGAAGTCCAGAAGCTCTTTGACGATTCGCGCGATCCGCTCGATTTCCTGGCTGAGAATCTCAGCATATCCCACGGTTTCCTCATTCTCGCCAGCGGCCTTTCTGATAAGAAGTATGTAGTTCTTTATGATTCCGAGAGGGTTGTTTATCTCATGGGCTACCTTGGCCGACATCTCACCCAGGGCTGCCAGACGCTCCGAATGAACCAGCTGTTCCTGGGCCGCCCGAAGCTGCTGGCTAGCACGATTCTCCGCTTCATAAAGACGCGTATTCTCAATCGCAACAGAAATCTTGTTCCCAAGGATGGACAGGAACTCGATATCGTCCATGCTGAATTCTCGGTTGGAGATCTTCTCCGATATCAGAAGCAGCCCACCCAGGCGGCTCCGGAATATCAATGGCACCACCAGACCCGGATGGAATTTCTCCAATATCCCCCTCTCCACCTCATTGGCTATCTCGCCCATTAGATCCCCGGTCAGAGCCGGTCGATTGAGCCTGGTGAGGTAGTCGACAAGAACGGTGCCGCTGTTGAAGGCCGCTTCGTCGGCCGGAAAATCACCCGAACCCTTATGCTTGGCTACCAAAAAGACACCGTCACGACGGCCGCGTTCAAGGTAAACGGCCGCCTTGGAAGCACCGACCTGGGCCAGCGAAGTATACATGAAGGTGTCCAACAATTGATGATAATCGAGCACGGCGTTGAAATTGCGGCTTATTTCGAAAATCGTATAGAGATCGAATATCTTGCGCTTCAGCTGCCGATTGGCCTCCGTAAGACTAGTAATCTTCTCCTGGAGCTCCCTCTTGAGAACGCTGACAGCCTCGGCCTCCGCTCCGCTGCCGGTGTCGCCGACAGCAGCCTTGTTGTCCGGTGTCTTCTTCCCGACCGGTTCTCGGCCGGTCCCCTTTCCTGCCCTGTGCGTCATTTCACCTTGTATTTCTCAAAGAACTCACCTACCAGATAGTGCGAACCGACTACTGCAACAATGTCACCTGCCACGGTGTTTCCGATTGTTCGCAAGTAAGCCGTTTTAAGGGAACCATACTTGCTGTGCGGCACGCCCCGCCAGTTGATGTTCTCGATCAACTCATCGAGGTTGGTCGACCTTCCCGTGCGCAGAGGCACCAGCGCATATGATCGGGCAACCCGCGACAGACTGTTGAACATTTTCTGATGTTCCTTGCGTCTGACAAATCCGGTTATAATCCTGGCTTTCTTTCCGGGGAATTTTGCGCGAAAAGTCTCGACAAATGACTCCACTCCGGCGGCGTTGTGACAGACATCAAACACAAGCGTAGATCCGTTCTTATACCGGACGATCTGAAACCGTCCGCGCCATACCGTAGTCGATATCCCCGCAGAGATGGCTCGGCGGCTGACCCCAATGCCGCGCTCTCTCAAAATCGAAAGCGCCTTCAGGACCAGAGCGGTGTTTTTCAGTTGATGCGGGCCGGGCAGCGAAGGCGCCAGGCCCCGTATGACCAGACCATTGTACTTGAAATCCAGGGTCGTTCGGTCGAGGTGAAAAACAAAGTCGCGCGCGGATAACCTGAAAAACGGAGCGCCCAGCTCCCGACAGCGCTCGCGGATCACGCGCTCGGCGGATTCCGGCAACAAACCTACCAGATGCGGCACGGAATTCTTTATAATGCCCGCTTTTTCACGAGCGATCTTGGGAATCGTGCTACCGAGGATCTCGACATGGTCCCGGCTGATATCTGTCGTAATCGTCAGTTCGGGTGTCAGGACGTTGGAGGCATCGAGTCTCCCGCCCAGACCCGTCTCGATAACGGCAATATCGACCCCGACGCGGGCAAAATGTTCCAGAGCCATAGCGGTCACAAGTTCGAAAAATGATAGCTTCCTCGTTGAGAGGACATTCCGGTAACGATCCACAAAAGAAGCCACCGACCGGCAGGGAATCATGCGGCCGTTTACCCGCACGCGCTCCCTGAGGCTCAC
>CP070777.1:1204548-1209506 GCA_020346225.1 Candidatus Zixiibacteriota bacterium
CAAGGGGGCAGTGCCCGGCGTTGGTGTACCTGACCTGGGCGGAGTCTCCGTCGGTGATGTCAAGGCACATACAGACCATCGACACGAATTTCGTCACCGGCACGTTGCGGCAGATCCATTCGTTGAGCCGCGATAACAGCGGGCCGGGGGAATCGATATCCGATGACAGGATACGCAGGGCTCCCTGGAGGTTGGACATCAACAGCCCCGCCGGAAGGCCGTGACCCATAGCATCGGCGATAACAATACGCACACTGCGGCCGCCCAGGCCCGGCAGGAAATCGTAATAATCGCCGCCGATATTGCCGGCGGCCTGCGAGCGCACCTCGACCTCGAAACCGGGCATGTCAGGGATGGCCTGGGGCAGCAGGGCGCGGTGGATTTTGCTGGCCAGGTACAGGTCCTCTTCCAGCGCCGCCTTTTCTTCGTCGCTGATGCAGTCAAGGCAGACGCGCCTTATCGGCTGGACCTCGAGACGGTCGGGCTCGACGTATCCATCGCAGACGTCGCATTCGCCATAGGATTCGGTTTCGATACGGTCGAGAGCGTCCTTTATGTCGGTCAGAAGCTCCCGCACCAGCCGGGCGTTATCGCTCCGCACGGTCGCGCCAGAATTGAGCCAGTCGGTCAGATTCTGTCGGCGCTCGACGAGCAAGTCTCTGAAATGTTCGAAATCCTCGGTTTCCATGATACGATTTCCTGGACCCGGTAACTCCAGCTTGTAAGAATATATACGGCGATTGAGCCTATTTGTTTTCTGATGTGTGCTGGAATCTGAGAGTCGGGCTCGCCGCCCGCCGGGCTTCTCTAAAGCTCCTGGCGCCCTTCAAGAGCGCGGGTCAGGGTGACGGAGTCGGCGAATTCGAGGTCGGAGCCGACCGGAAGGCCCCGGGCGATACGGGTCACTTTCAGCCCCATCGGCTTGAGGAGCTTGGAGAGGTATATGGCGGTGGCCTCCCCCTCGACATTGGGGTTGGTGGCGATAATAAGTTCTTCCACCCGGCCGCCCTTGACGCGGTCGAGCAGCTCTTTGATTTTGAGGTCATCGGGGCCGATTCCGTCCAGTGGCGAAAGGCGTCCGCCGAGGACGTGAAAGAGGCCGCTGAAACCCTCGGCCTTGTCGATGGCGGCGGCGTCGGAAGTCTCCTCGACGACGCATATGACGTTGTGCTGTCTTTTGGGGTCGGAGCAGGTGTCGCAGGGGTCGGTTTCGGAGATATTGAAGCAGGTCGAGCAGAAGCCAACTTTTTCTTTTACCTCGCGGATGGTGTCAGCCAGCTCGAAGGCTTCGTCTTTCGACAGTTTGAGAATATGAAAGGCCAGCCGCGCGGCCGATTTGCGCCCGATACCCGGCAGGCGGGCCAGGCGATTGGCCAGTCGTTCGACTGAGGCTGCTGACTTGAACATGATTCTATTACCTCAGAACGGCAGGTTCAGCCCCGGTATGTTTATTCCCCCGGTGAGGGCGGACATCTTCTCCGACTGAATCTGCCGGGCCTTTTCTTTGGCCTGGTTGATGGCGGCCACGATCAGGTCCTGGAGCATCTCGACATCGTCGGGATCGACCACTTCCGGGTCGATAGTGATCGAAGATATATCCATCTTGCCGTTGATGAGGACCTTGACCATGCCCCCGCCGGCGGTGCCTTCGACCTCGGTTTCTTCCAGTTCAGCCTGGATCTGCGCCATCTTAGCCTGCATCTGCTGAAACTGTTTCATCATATTTCCCAGTCCGCCCTTTGACATAACGACTCCTTGTAAACCTTGCGGTTGTTACCTGATCTTTTTCACGCCGATGATTTTACCGTTTACCTTTTCGAGTATCCTGGCCACCCGGGGCGACTTCTCGACCGACTCTTTTACGGTGGTGTCGACATTGTTATACTCTTCTTCCGGCTCCAGGGTGCCCTCTTTGCTTCGGTCGATGTCGAAGCGGATAGCGAGGTTGGCCTTGAAGTGTTCTTTCAGCAGCGAGACGATCATCTTCAGGTTTTCCGACCGCTCCACTATCAGTTTCGAGTTCTCGCCCGACGGCGGGTATATCATCAGGATCTTGTTGTCCTTTACTTCGCGAAGCTCGACCACGCCGAGTTGCGAGGCCAGCATGGGCCGGCGCTGACGGAGGATACTCAGGAAATTGTCCCAACCGGCCCTGAGCATCGGCAGATTGACGGCCCGTGTATATGCAACCGAGGTCGGCCCTTCGGTCCTCTCGGCCTTCGCCGGTCGGGGCGGTTCGGCTAACGGTCTTGACGGGGTGTCACTCTTTTTTTTTTCGGTTCGACCGAACAGGTCGGCGCCGCCGTCCGAGTCAGGACCTTTGTCTATGATATCGAGCACCTGCTCCAGCTTGACGGTGGATTCCATCTCGGTCATTTTGACGGCGGTCATTTCCAGGAGCAGACGTCCGTCCAGCCCGCTGTCTTTCAGGTCGGCGTTGAGGTCGGCCGCGGTTTTCATGAGGCGGATGATGTCTCCCATAGAGAAATGACCGGCCTGCTCGGCGTACTCGTTGAGTTCGTCTTCGGTCAAGCTGAGCAGGTCGCCGGACTGGCGGTCGGTGGAGAGAACCAGCAGTATGCGCAGATGCTCCAGCAGTTCGGTGACAAAATCTTTGGGGTCGACGCCGCCGTCGAAAAGGCGTTTGATCAGCCTCATCGAGGCCTTGCTCTCTTTGGAGGCGATGGCGCCGGTGAATTCGAACAGGAAGTTGCGGTCGACCAGGCCGAGCGCCTCGATCACTTCCGCCTCGGTGATCCCCCCGGTGGTATAGGCGGCGATCTGGTCCAGCAGCGACAGGCCATCACGTACGGAGCCGTCGGCCTTGCGCGCGATAAGGCGCAGGGCGGTGTCGTTCACCTTCAGTTTTTCGGCCTGCGCTATCCTGCGGAGATGCTCGCTCAGGTCGTTTACGGAGACACGTTTGAAATCGAAGCGCTGGGTGCGGGAGAGGATCGTCTCCGGCACTTTGAACGGCTCGGTGGTGGCCAGAATGAACATGGCGTGGGGGGGAGGTTCCTCGAGTGTCTTCAGGAGAGCGTCGAAAGCCGGTCCGGACAGGCGATGGACCTCGTCGATTATGTAAATCAATTTCTTGCCGCCGGCGGGCGAATGGCGGACGTTTTCGCGCAGGCGTCTGATGTCGTCCACGCCGGTATTGGAGGCGGCATCGATTTCGAGGACGTCGAGCGAGGCGCCTTTGGTGATTTCCCCGCAGGGGGGGCACTCGTCGCACGGCCGGGGCGTGGGGCCGTTGACACAGTTAACGGCCTTGGCGAGAATCCGCGCGGTGGTGGTTTTACCGGTGCCGCGCGGGCCGCAGAACAGGTAGCCCGAACCGACCCGGTCGTTGGTGATGCTGTTTTGCAGGGTCCTTGTTACATGTTCCTGCGCCACAACATCTTCAAATTTCTGTGGGCGATACTTGCGGGCCAGCACCAGATAGCTCATAGGCCGTCAATATAAGAAAAAATCCCCGGGCGGGGAATCATATTTTTGGCTGGGAGGCGGGGACGGCAGGCGGTCAGGAGAAGTTGCGAAAGAATTCCCTCTCGTTGCGGGTCTGAGCCAGGCGCAAGAACCCGCCGATTCGGTCCAGGGTGTCACCGAACGACCCGATAAGAAAGCCAACCAGCGGTGTCAGGCTTTCCACCGACGAGGTTTTGAGGGCGTCGGAATATTCGCGTCGCCTGTCAGCCCGGATGAGATTCCAGAACAGTCCGCTGTAGAGAAGGACGTAATCGCTGACCATCCGTCCGAGTCTCTGGTTGCCGACATCGAACGGCATGCACCCCACGAGGCGGTACTGGGCCTCGGCGGCGATGTGGAAAATCTCGAAGAAGCTGTCCGGTTTGGCAGCCCCGAAGATCTTGAGTCGGTGGTTGAGCCAGGCCAGATGGTGCTCGATGAGTTCCGGCAGCTTCGACGGATGCGGCGGCGGCAGCCCGGCCGGTGTGGTCTCGTGACCGTTTTCGGCGCGAAGTCGGCCGGCCAGATTATACCGGGTGCGTTCGAAGACGTTGCGATGTTGCTGCAGGAGGAAGGTGAGAGTCAGCGTGCGCGCGGTAAGGGCCGTTTCCTCGAAGGCTTCCATGGTCCGGTACAAGGCCCGTGTTTCGACCATGGCTCTGGAGTATTCGGATGAGATCTTTTCCCATCGCCGGTCGGCCGATCTGTCGATGGCCTGCTGCAGGAACGTTCGGTCGATACGCGGGTGAGCCATAGCGCTCGAGTTAACGGCGGCAGCTATCCCGAGCACGTGCATGATTTCTTCCCTGGCGGCCGGGAGGCTTTTCAGCTTTTCATGAACCTCGAAATATCGTTGTTTGATTCTGCTTTTCAGGGCTTTGTCCACGGCGTACATCCTCTCTGGGGTATACGGGAGTTGCGACCGGGGGTTTAGTTTCACAAAAAGATAGTTGTCGCCGATATTGCGCCGTAAATGAGCTAAAAACAACTTGGCAGCAAGACGCGTCTTTATTATTTTTCTGGGCCAAAGGAGATAAATTCGGGGCAGTAGCTCAGCTGGGAGAGCGCCACGTTCGCAACGTGGAGGTCGTCGGTTCGATCCCGATCTGCTCCACCAAAATATTAGCCGGCTCCCGGAGGAGGCGGCTCGAATTTTTGCGCTCGCGGGGTATGTCGGCCCGGTTTGGCTGAACGCTCCGCCGCGATGAATCAGGCTAAGCCTGTGCTAGATGGGGAGTTAGCGGTGCCCTGTAACCCGGAATCCGCTATACCGGGGTCGAATTCCCACCCGAGGGCTTAGCGGTCGTTTGACTTCGACGGTTAAGCAGCGTTGAGGGTCGGGTCCTGTACAACGTAAGCCTGTGAACCCCGTCAGAACCGGAAGGTAGCAGCGGTAAGCATAATTTCTTATGTGCCGTGGGAGTGCTTGGCTGGAGTTGGCTGCTGAGGCCAATCCCGAGGAAAGAGGGATCGAAGACAGGTGCACAGCC
>CP070777.1:1209606-1218723 GCA_020346225.1 Candidatus Zixiibacteriota bacterium
GGCTCCGGTCATCACGACCACGGCCCCGACAGCCGGTCAGGTTGGCGTGGCTTACAGCTATGACGTCGATGCTACCGGTTACCCGGCTCCGACCTTTGCTCTGACGACGGCTCCGGCTGGCATGACTATCGACGCCGGCACGGGTCTTATCTCGTGGACGCCTACTGTCGATGGTGACTTCAATGTCACGGTTGAAGCCAGCAACTCCGAAGGCAGCGATGCTCAGAGCTTTGTAATCACGGTCATTCCGGCCCTGGCGGCTCCGGTCATCACGACCACGGCCCCGACAGCCGGTCAGGTTGGCGTGGCTTACAGCTACGACGTCGATGCTACCGGTTATCCGGCTCCGACCTTCGTCCTGACGACGGCTCCAGCCGGCATGGCCATCGACGGGGGCACCGGTCTTATTTCGTGGACTCCGACTACTCCTGGTGAATACACCGTTTGCGTCGAAGCCTGCAACTCCGAAGGCTGCGATGTCCAGTGCTACACCATCACGGTGGTCGAGATCCTGCCTCCGACTGTGTACCATCTGCCCGATCCGATCTTCCTCAAGGAGCTGGGTGACAAGGTCATCTGGTTCTACATCGAAAATGAGGAGACGGAGAAGGTGGATCTGAGTACTGTCAGAATCCACGACAAAGTGCCGCCGTATCTTGATGGCTATCCAATCGTTGAAAACGGCGTCATCATCACCAATTGCTACGCGATGCGCTTCCTGTCGGCCTATCGGCCCATTCAGGATGCCGTCCACTCCACCTTCACCGTTACTTACATGAAGGATGGAGAGCCTGTTACGCTGACCGGTGATGCCAACGTGGAGATCTATCCCGGCGACGTAAACCTTGACGGTTATGTCAACCAGGATGATGTCGATATTCTGGTCGAGTATCTCTGGAAAGGTGGTCAGAAACCGCTCTTCGAGGAGAGACTTGACGTAAATAACGACGGTCAAGTTGACAGCAACGATCTGGCCATGCTGAACAGCCTTCTTGGCCAGTAAGTTGTTGCTCAAACTACCCAACCGACCCGCCCTCCGCCCGAGGGCGGGTCTTTTTATTCATTGTTAGACAATACGTTGCGAGCCACATCTGGCTCCGCCGAGTTTGCCTTGCCTGCCAGTTCAGTTCAAATTACACTATTGCAGGGGTTGACAGGAAAAGGGGAGAGGACTATATTTAGATTGACTTGTACAAGTATAGGTTACTGCAGCAAGATCACGATACATAAGCGGCTCAAGACCTTCTAGAGAAATCCGGGATCTATACCGCCATTTGCCTGGCGAGGGGATTAGGGATACGCGACTGCAGCATATTTGAGGAAATTACTACCAGTAAGTACCCATACAACTTTTTAACTTTATTTGAGGGAGATGCTTAATGAAAGCACTAAGGATCCTTCTGGCCGCCCTGATGGTTTTTGCCTCGGCCAATTTTGTGGCCGCCCAGGGCGGTATTACGGTCGACCACGTGGAAGGCCTCAACGGTCTCGGTCAGGTGGAGGACGGCGCCACCCTGACTTTCCATATGCGACTGAGCAATACCGATGAAGGGGCCGCTCCGATCATGGCGCTCACCAACGGTTACGTGATCCAGTCCGACGGCGCCACCTGGACAGGCATGAGTGGTGAGTTGAATCCGGCCTACAACTGGGACCTCAACTTCGGCTTTCCGTGCTTCTTTGACCTCGGCATGTATGTCAACGTCTACGACCCGGTTATCGGTTTCGGCGGCGCGGCCGGTCAGTTTGGCACCGGTCTTCCTGCCGAATTTGATGATATCGGGTACACCATCACGGTCGGCCCGATATCGCAGAACAGCGCTACCGAGCTGGTTCTGGATTCGTCTTTCTATGGCACCGCCGGTTACTGGATCTGGGGTATCTCCGGCGGTATCGGCGTCGACTGCGACTGGTATGGTCCGTACACCTATCTGTTCCCGGTTCCCTGCGTCGAGCCGACTATCACTACCGAATCGCTGCCTGACGGCGTCGTTAACGTCCCCTACCTCTTCGTGGTGGAGTCTGGCGGGACTGAGCCGGCCTTCTCGATGTCAGGCGCTCCTGCCGGCCTGGCCATCGACCCGACCAGCGGTGAGATTTCCGGTACGCCGACCGAATCCGGTGCATTCGACATAACTGTCGATGTCACCAACGACTGCGGCTCCGACTCGAAGTTATTTGCTGGTGTCGAGTTCTGCGCTCCGGCTGAGATTACGACCACCACGCTTCCCGACGGCGTAGTCGGTGTGGCCTACAGCACCACCATCGTTGCCACCGGCTCCGCAACGCTGAGCTTCGCGCTCACCCTGGGCCCGACCGGCATGGACATTGACGCGGCCACCGGTGAGCTGACCTGGGGTACTCCTACTGTCGGTGACCACGATGTTACCGTCGAAGTCAGCAACGCCTGTGGTACCGATGAACAGGCCTACGTCCTGACCGTCTGCGAACCGCCCGAAATTACGACCACGGCACTGCCGGACGGTGAGGTCGGCACTCCCTACAGCTTCACGGTCACAGCTACCGGCACACCGGCTCTGACCTTCGCACTGACAACCTCTCCCGGCAACATGAGCATCGACGAAAATACCGGCGAAATCACGTGGGCTAATCCCTCTGAAGGCACTCACGATGTTATCGTGGAAGTCACCAACGATTGTGGCACCGACGAGGAAGCATTCGCGCTCACCATCTGCGCTCCGCCGGAAATCACCACGGCTACGCTCCCTGATGCGGTGGTTGACGTCGCCTACAGCACCACCATCATCGCGACCGGCACCGCGCCGCTGAGCTTCGCGCTCACCCTGGGCCCGACCGGCATGGACATTGACGCGGCCACCGGTGAGCTGACCTGGGGTACTCCTACTGTCGGTGACCACGATGTTACCGTCGAAGTCACCAACGCCTGCGGTGCCGACGCACAGGCTTATGTCCTGGGTGTTTGCCAGCCGGCCGACATCACCTCCGAACCGCCGCTTACGGCCGACGTCGGTACTGAGTATACCTATACGGTCGTGGCCACCGGCCATCCGGAAGTCACTTATGGCCTCGTGTCCGGTCCCGAGGGCATGTCGATTAATAGCGAGACCGGTGTTCTGACCTGGACTCCCGAAGCATGTGGTGACGCTGACGTTACCGTGGAAGCCAACACCGATTGCGGCGGCGAAGAGCAAACCTTCCACATAACCGTCAACCAGGCGCCGTTCCTGGCCGACATTCCCGACCAGGTCCAGCTTCTGGGTGGAACCTTCACCTACCAGGTGGACGCTACCGGTTGCCCGGACCTGAGTTTCAGTCTGCCGACGGCTCCGTCCGGCATGACGATAAGCGGCACCGGCCTGATTGAGTGGACCCCCACAGCGGGCGGCTTCTTCGACGTGACGGTTGAAGCCTCCAATGTGCACGGGACGGTCACCGATGACTTTGACATTCAGGTCGTCTCCGACACCACCTGGATGGAGCCGGATCCGCTCTACCTCAAGGACCTGCCGGAAGCGCGCATATGCACGTTCTACATTACGGACCAGTATCTTATGAATATCAAGCTGGCCACTGTCAGAGTGAATGGCAAGATTCCCGCGTATGAGAATGACGGTGTGGCCTGGTATGATGACGACCAGAACCCGACAATGGTCATCACCAGTGCCTTCGTCTTCCGGTATCTGTCTGCCTGGCGGCCCATCAGGATAGAAGACGTCGGATACAAGACCTACTTCATAGAATTCCAGTACGAGGATGGTTCGGTGAAGCAGACCTATGGCCAGTACTGGCTTGGCTGGGAAGATCCCAACGCGCCATCCGACGGCAACAGCTACCAGGACGACATAGACGAGCTGACTGACTATATATTCAACAAGGGCAATCCGCTTCCGGTGCTGGACTTCGAGGAAGCTTATGACATGAACGGCGATGGCCGCATCGATGCCAGAGACGTGAATGATCTGAGCCGCCTGATCCTGGAGGATTAAGCGCCGGCTCATACGGCTGTCGTTAAACTGCCAATCCCGCCCGCCCTCGATTTGAGGGCGGGCTTCTTTTTACCCGCCGCCGCGGACATAATGATTGACAGCGCCATCGACATTCGCTATATTCTGTTTGAACGCTCGCCTGATCGTGCAACCTGTTATTGCCCCACAAATACCCTCGCCGCCGGAGCACAGGCGAAAAGTATGTGCTTGACCGCGGAAAAAAGAGAAAGCAGCAAATCTCGACAATCTCTGTCTAAATAGTTCCATAACGGTTCCGCATAGGGAGGAAATCATGAGAAAGATCCTGTTAATCGCAGTTGCCTTTGGCCTTTTGCCGCTTTCTGCGGCGCTGGGCCAGGGGGTGATCACCCTCGACCATGTCGAAGGTCTCAATGCAAGCGGGGGGTTTGATGACGGCGCTACCCTGACTTTCCACCTGCGCCTGACCAACGTAGGCGACACCGTAGTGGCTATGGCCAACGGTTATAAATTCACTTCCGATGGCATCAGTTGGGGGTCGCTCCACGGAAGCTTCGTCGGCCCTCTGGATTACTGGGTCTGCTGGTTATGGCCGCCTTGCCCCTTCGATATACAGACTGTCGATTATTTCCCTCCAAACATAGTTGGCTTCCAGGCCATGACCGGTCCAAGCGGCTATGGCCTGCCCACCGGATTCGACGACGTCGGTTGCACCATCACTGTTGGCCCTCTCAGTGTCAACAACGGCACCTACCTGACCCTCGACTCCAGTTTCTTTCCCCCGGCCGGTCCCTGGACATGGTTAATCGAGGGTGGTACCGCTGTTCACTGTGAATGGGGCGGACCGTACACATACTATTATATACCCCAGCAGCCCGACACCTGGCTTTCGCAGGATCCGATATACCTGAAGGAGCTCGTGGACCGGATCATATATGTCTATTTCAGGCCGGCCGATGTCAACGATGTCGACCTCTGTTCGGTGCGCGTCCAGGATAAGATTAAGACCTATTCTCAGGACTGTGCCTGGATCGAGGGTGACCTTATCGTTACCGACGTGTTCGTCTTCCGGCTCCTGTCCCCCTACCGGCCCATTTCCGGTACGGTCAACACGACCTATACCGTATCCTGGGATACATACAGCGGGGACCATTATGTTCTCTACGGCGACCTGAACGTTGAGCTTTATCCCGGCGATGTCAATCTCGACGGTGAAGTAAACGCAAGCGACCTTATCTTCATGTCCGATTATCTTTTCAACGCCGGCCCGCCGAGCCAGCTGAAAGAGGTGATGGATATTGACCAGAATGGCCGTGTCGATGCTCTCGATATGACCGCCCTGTCGCGGCTGATCGGATTTTAGATAGAGAGCATAGCTTTTAACCCGTCAGGAAGGAGTACCAGGATGCGCTGTTGTCTTGCCGCTGGAACCCTCATCCTTTGCGCGGGTGTCGTTTTCGGTCAGGGTGGCGTCACCCTCGACCACGTGGAAGGAACTATCGAGGAAGGCGGGACCGTGGTCTTCCACATGCGCCTGAACAACGATGGCGACCCCGTACACAGAATGCTTAACGGTTACCGTATTACCTCCAATGGTCTTACTTGGGGTGCTATAGAGGGCACAATGAACCCGGCTTACCCCTGGGATCTCGTCTCCGGCTATCCGTGTTTCTTTGACCTGGGGATGTCTGTTGCTGTCTTCCCGCCTGACCTGATTGGCTTCAGTGGCGAAGTTGGCTTGTGGGGAACCGGTCTTCCCCCTGGCTTTGATGACATCGGCTACACAATCACGGTCGGCCCGATCAGCCTGAACAACGGCAGTTGTCTGACACTTGATTCTTCCTTTTACCCAATTGCTGGTTACTGGCTCTGGCAGATCGAAGGTGGTATTGCCGTCAACTGCGACTGGGATGGCCCCCACAATATCGGATACTGCTCGCTCATTACGTGGCTGTCCCAGGACCCCATCTATCTGAAGGAGCTCGAAGACCGTCTGGTTTACGTCTATTTCAGGCCCCCGGACGTCAACGATGTCGACCTCTGCTCGGTGCGCATTCAGGACAAGATTAAGACCTATTCTCAGGAATGTGCCTGGATCGAGGGTGACCTTATTGTCACCGACGTTCTCGCTTTCCGGCTCATTGCTCCGTGGCGACCCATTTCCGGAACGTTCAACACGACCTATACCGTGTCCTGGGATACATACAGCGGGCACCATTATGTCCTCTACGGCGACTTGAACGTTGAGCTGTATCCCGGCGACGTCAACCTCGACGGCGAGGTCAATGCCGGCGACCTTATCTTCATGTCCGATTATCTTTTCAGCGACGGCCTGCCGAGCCAGCTGGAAGAGGTGATGGACATTGACCAGAACGGGCGTGTCGATGCTCTCGATATGGCCGCCCTGTCACGGCTGGTCGGGTTCTAGCCGAATTCAGACACGAACGAGCCGGCATATCAACTGAGTCTGTGGCCCGCCTTCCCCGGGGCGGGCCTTCTTTCTGCCTCAGTCCGGCAACTTTTTTGTCGACCATCCGGCCTGCTGCGTTATCTTTAGTATATGAGCGCACTGTCGACACTGAAAACCACTGTTCAGGAGCACGAACTGCTCCGGCAACGTGATTCGGTTCTGGTCGCCCTATCCGGCGGGCCCGATTCGGTGGCTCTTCTGCATCTGCTGGGCCGTCTCAGGAGAACCTTAAAGCTGACCCTCGCCGCCGTTTACATCAACCACAACATCCGCAAACGCGCCGCCAAGAAAGAAGAGCGGTTCTGCCGTGACCTGTGTGAGAAACTGAAGGTATCCTTTCATTGTGTATCCGAAGACATCCCCGCCCTCGCCCGAAAACAGCGCAAGAGCGTCGAGCAGGCCGCCCGCGACTTTCGCTATGCCACCTTCGACCGACTGGCTGTCGAGCACGGTTACAGCAGGATTGCCCTCGGCCACCACATCGACGACCGCGTGGAAACCGTCCTCTTTCGCATCCTGCGCGGCACCGGCCTGACCGGTCTGAAAGGTATCCCTGTAAAGCGGGGGAGAGTCATCCGGCCTCTTTTCGACCTGACCAGGCAGGATATCATGAATTACCTGAAGCGTCACAAGCTGGCTTATTGTATCGACCGTTCCAACGAGTCTGTCGAATACCGCCGCAATTACATCCGCAACCGCCTGCTGGTTGACATACGAAAAAGGCTGAACCCCGGAGTCGACCGGGCCCTTTTGAATCTGGCCGAGATCGCCGGCGAGGATGATAGTTTCCTCGACATGTACGCTGGCAAGTATTTCACAAAAGCAGCCGATATTACCGCTGGTGGCAAAATAGAACTTGATTTGAATAAATTTAACGGTTATGATAAATGGTTGCGGCGAAGGCTGCTAAGATATTGTCTGGCAGAGCTTTCAGGGGCCGACCAGGCTCCCGACAAAGCTGCCGTTGACCGGCTGGTTGCCTTTTGCGACTCCGGGCGCGGCTCGATGTCACTGCCCGGCCGCCTTCAGGCTACGGTAGCGAGGGGGAGACTGGTGCTTCATCGCCGTGGTCGACTCAGATACCGTGAGCCTTTGGAGAAAGGCCGGGTCTGCCGGCTGAAAACTCTGCGGCTCGATTTCCGTATCTCGGTTAAGAGCCGGCCGGCCGGACGGCCCCGGAGGAAGCGCAGTGATTCGACGGTGATGCTTGACCACGTCCGGGTGGACGGGCCGCTGATAGTCCGAGATATCAGGCCGGGCGACCGCTTCTCGCCGCTGGGTATGAGCGGCACCAAAAAAGTCGGTGATTACCTCACCGACCGCAAAGTGCCCCCGGTCCTGCGGGACGAAATCCCGGTGGTTTGCGACAGGCAGGGAATTGTATGGTTGGTCGGACATGAAATCGCCGGCCGGGTGAAAATAGACAGTGCGACCAGAGAGGTATTGAAAATTGAAGTCACCACAAGAAGAGAACCTTGAGCTGAAGCCGTTCGAGCTGCTGCTCGACCAGACGACCATCTCCCGTCGTATCAATGCAATGGGTCAGCAAATCACGCGTGACTACAAGGACAAGAACCCGGTGCTGCTCGGTGTCCTCAAGGGGTGCATCATTTTCCTGGCCGACCTCATCCGGGTGGTGAATCTGCCCCTGGAAATAGAATTCGTTTCCGCCACCTCCTATCGGCACGGTGCGAAGAGGGAAGAGGAGTTGCTCTTCAGCGGACCGTCCCACATTCCGCTGAAGGGAAGGCACGTTCTCATCGTCGAAGGGGTGGTCGACTCCGGGCGGACCGTGTCGACGATTCTCGAGCAGGTCAGGAAGGTGGAACCGGCCTCGGTGGAGATTGTTACACTGGTGGACAAGCCGGGAAGCCACCGCACCGAGATTGATATTGCCTACAAGGGTTTTTCGATCGGTAACGAATTTGTAATCGGATTCGGCTTGGACAATACTCAGAAATACCGAAACCTCCCGTTTATCGGGAAGGTAATCGATATTAGATGATTCCGGGCCGATAATATATGAATAAACGGGTGGTTTGGCTGTATAATCAACGGTACCATACTTGGAGAGCAGATAACCGGTGACCGACAATAACCGCAGAAATGTACCGGGTCGACCCCGGGGCGACAAGCAGAATGAGCCGGTCGGGTGGAGGGGCCCCGGCAAATCGCTGATCTTCTGGATCGCCATAATCCTCGTGGCCATAATAGTCGTGCAGTACTGGTCCGGTGTCTCGCGCGACGTGGCCGAGATTACCTACTCGGAATTCGTTGACGAAGTCGAACGCGGCAATGTTCTCGATGTTACCTTCGAGGAGAGAAACGTCGAGGGCACTCTCAAAGAGCCTCAACGGTTCAG
This sequence comes from Candidatus Zixiibacteriota bacterium, assembly GCA_020346225.1. Taxonomy (GTDB): domain Bacteria; phylum Zixibacteria; class MSB-5A5; order GN15; family FEB-12. The sequence goes on from CP070777.1 coordinate 1,218,386, forward strand.
CTCCGTCAACAGCCCCGATGCCTTCACGAAGTTCAAGACCAGAATCCCCTTCGATGATAACAACTACGAGCTGGTGAACAAGCTCGAGGAAAGCGGTACCAAGATTGTCGCCAAGGACCAGAGCCCGAGCATATTCTCGTATTTCTCTCTGGCCGCCCCGTGGCTGATTTTGATTGTCATCTGGCTGTTCTTCCTGCGTCAGATGCAGGGTGGCGGCGGGCCGCGCGGGCTTTTCTCGTTCGGCAAAAGCAAGGCCAAACTGCTGACCGAGGACAGACCCAAAGTTACTTTCAAAGACGTCGCCGGCGCCGATGAAGCCAAAGAGGAACTGGAAGAGA
>CP070777.1:1218823-1222916 GCA_020346225.1 Candidatus Zixiibacteriota bacterium
CAGGGAAGACAATCCCGGCCTATGTGCTGACCGAGCCAGGTGCCTGCGCTGATTAGTCAAGCCTGAACACGGTGGCAGTCGAGGACGGTGACCATTTTGTCGTGAATGGCGAAAAGATGTTTATCATGCACGGTGATGTGGCCGAAGTCGGCGTGCTTTTCTGCAGGGTTGATGGTAGACCGGAGCTGTCGGCGCTGATCTTTGACGATACCACGCAGGGTGGCTGGCAGGCGCGTGCGTTAAAGGATAAGCTGGGCATGCGCGCGGCCACCAGCGGCGGAATCGTTCTCAAGGACGTCCGGGTGCCGAAAGAAAACATGATGGGGGAACCAGGTAAAGGTTACGAGTACGCCGTAGCAACTCTCGATCGTGCCCGTGCCGTTGTTGCCGCCCAGGCGGTCGGCATTGGTCAGAGAGCTCTGGATGAATCGGTCGAATACGCCAAGAAACGACAGGCCTTCGGCCAGCCGATAGCAAAACTCCAGGCCATACAGTGGATGATTGCCGATATGGCCACTCGTCTCGAGGCGGCTCGCGGGCTGGTTTATCGTGCCGCCCAGATGCAGGACGCCGGTGAAGACGTATCAATGGAAGCCTCTATGGCCAGGCTCTATGCCGCCGAGATGGCCGGCTTCTGTGTCGACCGGGCCATGCAGATTCACGCCGGGTACGGCTATATCGGTGAGTTCTCGCCGATCGAAAAACTCTACCGCGATCACCGTGCCCTGGAACTCGACGAGGGGACATTCGAAGTCCCGCAGCTGGTCATCGCCGACAAAGTCATAGGAAGATAATGCGCTTCGGTGAATTTGAAATCGGTACCTTCGTCGAGCAGAAATTCAAGCTCGACGGCGGTTCCATGTTCGGGATTATTCCGCGTTCGATGTGGCAGAAGATGATACCCGCCGATGAGAATAACCTCATTGATATGCACACCAACCTGTTTGTCCTGAAAGCACATGGCAAGAATTTCATCTTTGACGGCGGTCTGGGGGATACGCTTTCGGACAGAGAAAAAAAGGTCTATGGAACCACCGGGGAATCGTCGATGGAACCGGGATTGGCGTCCATTGGTCTGTCAACGGCTGATATTGATTACGTGGTTTTGACCCATCTGCACACCGACCATGCCGGGGGAGCGGTTAAACTTCAGGACGGACGGTTTGTTCCGCGTTTTGAGAAGGCGCGGTACGTGGCTTCCCGTCAGGAGCTAGAGTCAGCCCTCAATCCGGATGAGCGCACGCAGGCCGTGTATCTTCCTGAACGATACCGGTGTCTCCAAGAATCCGGCCAATTGGAGCTTATCGATGCCGATACCGAGTTGGTCAGCGGCGTCATAGCCGTTTTTACGGGCGGCCATACCGAGGGCCACTTCGCGCTGGAGATGGAATCGGGCGGACAGAAGGTCTTTTACTACGCCGACATCTTTGGCACCTCCTATCATATGCCGGTAGCCTATGTCCCGGCAGTCGACCTGTATCCTAACCAGACGATGGACGTGAAGCGCAAGAAGCTGCCGGAGATAGTAAACGACGGTGTAATTATGGCCTTTGACCATGACATCAACATCCCGCTTGGCCGGGTGCGTCAGGATGGCCGCAAGTATATCGTGGAAAAGGTGGAAAGCGAAGTTATTAACGCATAGTTGCGAAGCATTACTTTGAACATAACCGCAGGGTGGGTTAAGAAGTAGAGAGTCAGTTATGTCACTTGAAGAAAAATTGAATCATCTGGAGAAGATGCGCGCCGACGCCAAACTCGGCGGCGGAGAGAAACGCATCGATGCCCAGCACAAGAAGAACAAACTTACCGCCCGCGAACGAATCGAATTGCTGGTGGATCCCAACTCGTTTGAAGAGTTCGATATGTTCGTCACCCATCGCACCTCCGACTTTGGACTTCAGGACCAGAGAATACTCGGTGACGGAGTCGTGACCGGCTGTGGAAAGATAAACGGGCGGAAAGTATATATCTTCTCGCAGGATTTCACCGTTTTTGGCGGGTCTCTGTCGGAGGCACACGCCGAGAAGATATGCAAGATTATGGATATGGCCATGAAGGTTGGGGCGCCGGTAATCGGCCTTAATGACTCGGGCGGTGCCCGCATTCAGGAGGGCGTGGTCTCGCTGGGTGGTTACGCCGACATATTTCTGCGCAACACCCTGGCTTCCGGGGTCGTGCCGCAGATATCGGTTATTCTCGGCCCGTGCGCCGGCGGCGCCGTATACAGCCCGGCCATTACCGATTTTACCCTGATGACCAAGGGAACATCGTACATGTTCGTCACCGGCCCCAATGTGGTCAAAACCGTTACTCATGAGGTGGTAACCTCGGAGGAACTGGGCGGCGCCATGGTGCATGCCTCGAAATCCGGGGTAGCGCATTTTGCCTGCGAAAACGAGGCCGACGCCATCACCAAGCTCAAGCGCCTGCTGCAGTATATTCCCCAGAACAACCTCGAGGACCCGCCTTTTGTCGAGGGAACGGACCCGCTCGATCGAGAGGACGAGCAACTCAATCATATCGTACCGGAAAATCCCAACCAGCCCTACGACATCAAGGATGTCATTACCGCGGTGGTTGATAGTGGGTCATTTCTTGAGATACACGAGGAGTTTGCCCAGAATATCGTGGTGGGATTCGCCCATCTCGGTGGACGTTCAATAGGCATCATCGCCAATCAGCCGGCCGTACTGGCGGGTGTGCTGGATATAAACTCATCGATAAAAGGTGCCCGCTTCATCCGTTTCTGTGACGCCTTTAACATACCCATTCTTACCTTTGAAGATGTACCCGGTTTCCTCCCGGGCGTTGACCAGGAGCATGGCGGTATCATCAAGAACGGCGCCAAACTGCTGTATGCCTATTGCGAGGCCACCGTCCCCAAAGTGACTGTTATCACCCGTAAGGCCTATGGCGGCGCCTACGATGTTATGAACAGCAAGCATGTGCGCGGAGATATGAATTACGCCTGGCCCACCGCGGAGATTGCGGTTATGGGACCGAAAGGAGCGGTGGAAATAATCTTCAAAAAGAGCATCGCCGATGCCAAAAACCCGGAGGCCGAGACGCAAAAACTCACCGATGACTACCGCGAGAAATTTGCCAACCCGTTTATTGCCGCCTCGCGCGGGTATCTCGACGACGTCATCGAGCCGAAGACGACCCGTCCGCGCCTGATTCGCGCCTTCGAGATGCTGGAAACCAAGAAGGATTCGAATCCGCCCAAGAAGCATGGAAATATCCCGCTTTAGTAGGGTCGGTGAGTATTTTGGGATGAGCACAAAGATAACGAAAATTCTGGTCGCCAATCGGGGTGAGATAGCCGTCAGGGTCATGCGCGCCTGCCGTGACCTGGGGCTCACTTCGGTGGCGGTTTTTTCCGATGCCGATAAGACCGCTTATCACGTCCGCATGTCAGACGAGGCCTATCATATCGGTCCGGCGCCGTCAACGGAGAGTTATCTTGTCTTCGACAAGATCATCGGGGTCGCCAAAAAGTGCGGTGCTCAGGCTATTCATCCCGGGTACGGTTTTCTGGCCGAGAACGCCGCTTTCGCCAGGCGGTGTGCCGAAGAGGGGACTATCTTCATCGGTCCCGATGCCGGTACCATTGCTCTGCTTGGCGATAAGCTTCAGGCGCGGGCTTCCGCTCTCAAGGCCGGGTTGCCGGTTGTTCCGGGAGGCGAGTTTGAGGCCGGCAATATCACCGATGCCATGGGCAAGGCCGACGAGATTGGCTACCCGGTGCTAATTAAGGCTGCCGCCGGCGGCGGAGGTAAAGGTATGCGGGTGGTGAATTCGCCCGATGATTTCGAGGAATCACTCAAGCGTGCCTCCAGTGAAGCTCTCTCTGCGTTCGGTGACGGACGGGTTTACATCGAGAAATACCTCGAACGTCCCCGCCACGTGGAAATACAGATTCTCTGCGACCGCCACGGCAACGCCATCTACCTGGGCGAGCGCGAGTGCTCCATTCAACGACGCCATCAGAAGGTGCTAGAGGAGTCGCCGTCGCTGGCCCTCGACGACGAGCTCCGAGGTCGCATCGGGGAGGCTGCCGTGACGGCGGCGCGCACGGTCGACTACGTGG
>CP070777.1:1223016-1226666 GCA_020346225.1 Candidatus Zixiibacteriota bacterium
AAGTTGCACATACCGCCGCCATCATAATCAGTCGCCCCGTTACTGCTAAACATGCAATTCGTCAGCGTCGGACTGCTGTAGAGGTTGCACATACCGCCGCCATGCCGCCCAGCCGTATTCTCGCTAAACGTACAATTCGTCAGCGTTGGGTTGCTGCTGATGTTGTACATCCCGCCACCGCGCTTGCCTGAGTACCAGTACGGGGCGGAGGCGCAGTTCCCGCTGAACGTGCAATTCGTCAGCGTCGGGTTGCTGTCCTGGCCGTTATACATCCCGCCACCGTAATCGCCTGATGAGTTGTTGCCGAGGACGCAGTTCTCAACTGAAGGGCTGGAGCCTATGCAAAGGATGGCACCGCCGCGCGAAAGCGGATAATAGTCGACATATTCCTCCGGCCCGTATCCGTTGGTGATGGTCAGACCGGCCAGGACCGAATCGGCGGTTTCGGACGAATGGAACTTGAAGCCGCGATGGGGCTCGGCCTCTGAGCCCTGACAATCGATGATCGTGGCGGCCACGACGTCCCGGTCTTCGGGGTCGGTGCCGCGGACGGTGATCGCCTTGCCGTTGTAGTCCAGATCGCGGTTGCCGTTGCCGGTGTAGATGCCGGGACAGATGACGACCTCATCGCCCGCGACCGCGGCATCGATGCCCTCCTGGATCGTCAGGTAATCCCCGCTGCCGTCACCGCAGACGGTGATCGTCGCCGCACCTGCGATCGGCACAGCAAGAAACGCAAACGAAACACAAATCAGGAAAAAAGAGTGTCTGCGCGGTTTGCCAGCCAACATGGATCGAACCTCCTTTTGAGGGTGAGACCAATGTTTTCGAACATAAAATCTCTATAGGGGGAAAATCGTTCGAGGATCATATATAGCCATAAAAATCCCCTGGAAAATTAAGGATTAAAGAGAATCAAAACCTCCGCGACGACAAACTGTTCCGGCAGGAACGCCTTAAAATAATTAGCAATTCATGTGCCAGAAACAAAACCCACTTGCAAGGGGTAAAAATGCACTTACCAAAAACCCGAACCGGTTGATATCAACCACCCATTGGTTGATATCAACCAATTATGGGTCCGCTACCAGGCCTTGCAGGACACCCTCTTGCCCGGTCGGCCGGCAGAGGTTACTCTCACCCCACCATGGCAGCGGCATCTTCCGACATTTTGCTCGACGGGGCGGGTATCCACGCCACGATGGATCGGCTGGCGGGCGAGATTCTTTCATCCCTGCCGGCGGGTGTGCCCGTCGGGATCATCGGCATCCGACGGCGGGGCGAGGTGCTCGCCCAGCGACTCGTTCACGAGTTGAACCGCCGCGGTGCCGCAGGGCTAGAGGCCGGCTCGCTGGATATCACGCTCTACCGAGACGACCTGGCCGAGCTCGGCCCGCAGGCGATCCTCCGCAAAACGGAAATCGACTTCGACATCAACGGGCGCTACATCATCCTTGTTGACGACGTTCTCTATACGGGCCGATCCGTTCGGTCGGCCATTGACGCGCTGGTCGATCTCGGACGCCCCAAGGCCATCCGCCTGGCCGTTCTGGTCGACCGGCCCGGCAGGGAACTGCCGGTCCAGGCAGACTTCGTCGGGTTGAAGGTGGAGCAAAGTGACGTTCCCGTCACTGTGTTGCTGACTGAATCGGACGGCGCAGAGGAGGTACGAGTGGGATGAGTGTGGACCTCCCCGAGAACGAGCCGGCCGCTCAGGCCGGTCAGACCATACAGAGCAACTCCTCTATCGAGCAAGCACGCGACTACGTCTGGTCTCGGCCCCATCTGCTCGGTTTGGAAGATCTATCCGCCGAAGAACTGCTGCACATTTTGAAAACGGCTGAAAGCTTTCAAGAGGTCTCGACCCGCAGTATTAAGAAAGTCCCCGCACTCCGCGGCCGGGTTATTGTCAATCTGTTCTTCGAGGACTCAACGCGAACCCGGATGAGCTTCATCCTGGCCGCCCAACGTCTGTCAGCGGACGTTCTCGACTTTGCCGCCAGCAAATCGTCGGTCAGTAAGGGCGAATCGCTGCGCGACACGGTCCGCAATATCGAAGCGATGGGCGTGGACACGTTCGTTATCCGCCACTCGGCCGCCGGCGCTCCGCATTACATCACACGGTGCACCAATTGCCACGTCATCAACGCCGGCGACGGCCAGCACGAACATCCGACCCAGGCGCTCATCGATATCTTCACGATCCGCGAACGAAAAGGGCGAATCAAAGGACTGAATGTTGTCATCGTCGGGGACATCGCCCATTCGCGCGTAGCTCGCTCCAACGTGTGGGGGCTGACCAAACTCGGCGCGAAAGTGACGGTTGTCGGCCCGACCACCCTCGTGCCGAAGGCTTTCGAGAAGATGGGGGCTTCCGTCAGCCATAACCTGGATGCAGCCTTAAAGGAGGCCGACGTTGTCAACATGCTCCGCATCCAGCGCGAGCGAATGACCAGCCAGGTTTTCCCCAGCACGGAAGAGTACGTCCGCCTCTTCGGCCTGACCCGACAGCGCTTACGCGGCACCAAGCCGGACCTGCTCATCCTCCACCCGGGTCCGATCAATCGCGGGGTTGAGTTGGCCAGCGATGTGGCCGACGGACCCAACAGCTCTATCCTTCGGCAAGTCTCCAACGGGCTGGCGATCCGAATGGCCGTCCTCTTCCTGGTCAACCAGGCCACCGGCGATACCTGCGCCGATCCGCAATAAAACAAACGTCGAAAAGTCGAAACGTCAAAAAGTCGAAATAGGACCAAGTCCCGGCGCGCCTGTATTTGCAGCCTGACCGATCTATGGCAATATCGGGAGTTGATCCAAACCACCTTCCAGCGGCGGACATGGGAACGGATCGTGACTATGAAAGGAACGATAAACCTACAAATCCAACGAGATATGATAAGGCTCACAAGTATTCAATCTGTGTAATCTGCACAATCTGCGGAATAATAAAATAATCCACAGATTGCGCAGATTTCGCAGATGAAAAGTATGACAACTAGTTAAGCTCTCCCTGCGATTCGTTCGCTTTTGGATTTTCTCACTGCGACTCATTTGCTGCCGACACACATGGAGTTCCACACTCAGGGCAAATGCCAGATACGTTTCCGGTCAAGTTATAACCGCACACTGCGCAATGTGGATAAGTAACGCTGGGTTTGCATCGCATTAAAAGGCAATAGACAAGCAGAGCAACGATAGCGCTTGCTAATGCAATAATGAAGTCTCCGGTTTGATTAAGAAGATACATAACCGTAACTCGCCAGTCAGGTGGTTCCCCTTGAGAAGGGCTGTACCAAAAAAGACGGAAACATAATTCCCATTTGAGTCTGTGCAACAAGTAGCCCGCGCATCCAGCAACTAAGACAGCCGCTGTTGCTGACCATAGATAGGAAACGCGGCTACGCAAAGGATATTCTCCAAATGAATTGTTCTTTCAGCGCAGCTACCTTAAAACATTTTAACTGCTGCGGCTCATCCAGCCCAATGATAATCTGCAATCGAACAGTTTTCTGAATATTCGCAACCGCATAACACTATTTAACTGAGTTATCAGGTACGATCGGTGTTGGTTTAAGCCCGCCGGGTTGGACCTTGCTTTGTTTGTTGGCGCCGATGATGTACATGAAATCGCTCATGATCTTGATCTGGTC
>CP070777.1:1226766-1229595 GCA_020346225.1 Candidatus Zixiibacteriota bacterium
CCGGCGCCTGGAGGGCCGGTTCCGGCTGACCTCGCAGTATACCGGGGACCGCCACCGCCTCGATCGCTCCTTTTCGGAAAACTACAATGTCTGGTTGAGCTACAACCCCAGAAACAATCTCAATATGAACCTGACCTACATATACACCGATTTCAGCGGTACCACCGCCACCAGCTTCAGTTCGGTCACCGGCTATGTCAGCTACACTTTTCGAAAAGCCTTCTCCGCCTACGTTTCGGTCAACCGTCAGGTTCAGAAGCGGACTTCCGGCATCGTCGACGGCGACGGGCTGGCCGACACGGAGAATCGGCCGCGGTCGTTGAACGCCCAGATTCTCATCTATGTCAGTCCCAAAGCGACTCTCTCGGTGGCCTACCTGAGAAACGAAGCCGGCAATGTCCTTGGTCAAGAAATAACGAACGAATCCGTTCAAGCTGTGTTTACAATACAGATATAAACGGGATGGGGTAATCAAAATGCATAAGACCAGTCACCTTCTGATTGTCGCTCTGGCCTTGCTCGGGGTTTCCTGCGCCGGCGGCCGAACCTATGTCAACCCCGAGGCCGATTTCGGCTTCTACAGCAGTGTCGGTGTCATCCCCTTCGCCAACCTTACCTCCGACAGAAACGCCTCCGACAAAGTCACCTCCACTTTTGTGACCGAACTGCTCCTGCTTAACACCGTCTCGGTTGCCAACATGGGGGACCTGGATAAGACCCTGCGTGAGGTCGTCAAGCAGGATATGGCCAACGTCATGGAGGAGCTCACCAGCGAACAGGTGAAAGCTATCGGCGAGCTGGCCGGGGTCGAGGGCGTCTTTATAGGTGCCGTCAAGGACTTCGCCATGACCCGCTCCGGCCAGAGCGAGTTTCCGCTGGTGGCCGTGATCGTGCGATTCGTGGACTGTCAGACCGGCCGTGTCGTCTGGAGCTACGAAACCAGTCAGAAGGGTGGCCCCAAGTTTCCCGTTTTCTCCTTCGGCGAGACCCATACCCTCGGAGAAATGACGAGCAAAGTCTGCCGCGATGCGGCCCGGTCATTTGCCAATGCAGCGAGGTGAAACCGTGTCCATACCGCTGATGAAAACCGTCCCGGCGCTGGCCTTCCTGCTGATTATGGCCGGATGCGCCGCCAACATGTCCAGCCGAAAACGCGTCGATATCCCCCTGCCGTCGTCCTCGCGAGTCGCCGTGCTCCCCTTTGAGAATCTGAGCGGACGGGAAAAAGCCGCCGAGAAACTGACCGACTACTTTCAGACCACCATGACCGGTCGCGACCGCTTTGAGCTGGTCGAGTTCGGCGTGCTGTACGATCATCTCAGACAATTCCGCATCCGCTCGTCGACCCTGCTGACCGACGAACAGATCGACAGCCTGGCCGCCAGTCTGGACCTGAGTTTCATCCTGGTCGGGTCGGCCCTGGAATACGAAGAATTCGACAACAACTATCTCGGCAGAGTGCCCCAGGTTTCTTTCAACTGCCGGCTCATCGATTGTGCCACCGGAAAAACCGTCTGGGTGGCCACCTCCAACCGGAGCGGCGACAGCGGCGAACTTGTTTTCGGGATTGGCGCCGTGCGGTCGGCCGATGATCTGGCTCGAAGGATGGTTAGTGAGGCGGTCGATGACCTCTCCGACCTGTTCGCCAAGAATTAGCGCCCGCCCGGCTGCGGCCGCTCTTGCCCTGCTGCTGGCGGCCGTGTTCCCGAGCGGTTTGACCCGGGCCCAGGACGCCGTGGCCTCCGTCACCGATTTCACCATTGCCGCTATCACCTATGACGACGGCTGGCAGACGCCGCTGCGAAACCCGACTTCTCTCTTTTTCGACAGTAATTCCGGCGAGCTATTCGCCGCCGACGCCGGTAACCACCGGGTTCTGATCTATGACCGGCATCTCAACGCCAGATATTCCTTCGAGCACTTCGTTCGCGAACCGCGCTCGGGCCGTACCGTTAAGGGCGAACCGCGCGACCTTGTCGTCACCACCGCCGGCGAGATTGTCCTGGCCGACAACTTCGCACATTACCTCGAGGTTCTCGACTTCCGCGGCAAATCGCTCGAGAAGGTTCACCTCAACCGGCTCTACGGCGACACCAGCCTCGTTATCAAGCCGCAGTGTCTGACGATCGACGCCGCCGACAACATCTATGTGGCCACCGTCGGCGATATCACCACGGTGATGGTGCTGAGCGACCGCTTCGAACTCAAGCGAACCATCGGCCAAAAGGGGGGAGCCCCGTCGGAATTCAACACACCGCTCGGAATGCACCTGTGGCGGGACCGGCTCTATGTCACGGACTTGTACGCCAACCCGGCCGTCAAAGTGTTTGACACCACCGGTACCTACCTGTTCGGCTTCGCGGCCCATGACATCGCCCGAGCCGATATGTCCTTTCCCTCCGGCCTGACCGTCCTTCCGGACAGCTCCGGCCGGGCCTCGGTGTGGATTGTCGATGGCCTCCGTCAGGTTATCAAGGTCTTCGATCACAGCGGCGAGTTCGTGGAACTGGTCGGCGGTTTCGGCATAAATCCCGGCGAATTCCGCTATCCGGCCGACATCGCTGCCGCCGGTGATTCCGCCTTTTTTGTCCTCGAGAAGACCGGGGGTAGAATTCAACGATTCGAAATCAAATAACCGCCGCCGGCCACACGTAGCTACTGCAGAAAAAGGTACGTAGCTTAAAAAGGGGGAAGCGTTTACTCACCTGGCCCAAATTTCTTGAAGAAATTCAAGAATTTTCTTGACAAATAAGACCGTTTTACTTAGGTTTCGGCGAAATAAAGATACTTTTTTCACAAGCTTCCGGGGCACCTTCCCAAAACATTAGG
>CP070777.1:1229695-1235724 GCA_020346225.1 Candidatus Zixiibacteriota bacterium
CCCGGGCGGGATTTTTATATTGACCCTCGCTTGATGCGTGGATAAATTGTAATAGGTTATTGTTGGGGAAGATAGCATGAAAAAGACGCTTGTGATTCTGCTGATTCTGGGTTTGGCCGGATCGGCTCTGGGGCAATCGGCGGATGAGGCTAAGCTCGAAGAAGTAAGCCGGGCCCAGTCGCTTGGCATCAAGCCGGCCGTCAGGCCGTTTTCATTGATTGACCTGTCCCGGGTCAAATGGTCGCACAGCTATTCCGTGAGCTACTTTTCCGGCGGCGGTTATTCCGGTTCCATGGGCCTGTACAACTCCTCGGTGTTCTATGAGCTGTCGTCCAAGCTTTCGCTGACGCTGAATATCGGCCTGTCGCACAGTCTGGGGGGATCCTTGTGGGCCGACGAAAACTCCGACGCCATATTCCTGCCGGGGTTTCGTCTCGATTACCATCCCTCGGACAAGTTCCGTATGACGCTCGGTTTCCAGCGCTACAGCGGCTATTATCTTCCCTATTACTATCCCCGGTATTACGATCCGCTTATAGATTTTTAGTCGGAGAAAAGACCATAAGAAGAAAAACCCGGTTTCCCGCCCCGTGCCTGCTTTTTGGAGGCTGCCCCCCTCACATTGAAAACAAAATTATCCTGCATGTCCGCACTTAGTACAAAAAGGAAAGTCAGGTTCAATCGAATTTTCGCAATTCTTCTGGTTGTGCTTGCCGCCATCACCATTTTTCTGGTGGTGTCGATGACGGTCAGGGTGACGCGGGGGGTGAGCAAGACCGTTGAAAGCCCGGAGTATCTGGTACGACTGGAAATACTCAATGGTTGTCGGCAGCCCGGGATCGCCGCGAAGACCGCCGCTTTGCTGAGTGAGTACCGCAACGACGAGATTGAAATACGAATCATCGCCACCGGAGACTTCGACCTCCGCACCGTGAGACAGTCGTTTCTGGTGTCGCGTGATAAGGATAAACGGCCGACCGAGATGCTGGCGAAGACCCTCGGTATGGAGCCGTCGTCGGTAGTATACCAGCCGCTTGAGAACAATTACCGACAGGTGTCGGCGACCCTGGTGCTGGGAGAGGACTTTGAGTCGATCCGACCGGTTGAACTCGCTTATAAGGAGTAAGATAAGGAAACGTTGAAGAAGAAAGTGCTTTCGCCCCTGGCCCTGGCCCGTCTGGCGGGCCGCCTGGCCCTTGCCAAGAAGGGATTTGATGTCAAAATCCTGACTTTGAAGAAACTTTCGTCCGTGTGCGACTACTTTGTGGTCGTGTCGGGGGAGGCCGATGTCCACGCCAGGGCCGTAGGCAACGCGGTGTATGACGGTCTGTCCGAGGCCGGTTACAAACCGTACCACAAGGAGGGAATGAAGGAAGGGAACTGGATACTGCTCGATTATATCGATGTAGTCGTTCACATCTTCCTGGAGCCGACCCGACGCTATTATGCCCTGGAGAAACTCTGGGGTGATGCCCCCGTTGAAGAGCTTGCCGGCTAAAAGTCCGCCGAATAGACAAACAAAATTAATTTAGATAGAGGTGAATACCTATGGCCACCGAATTGAGTGATCTCAAGTCAAAGACCATTGCCGATCTTCTGAAGATCGCCGAGGAGCTCGATATCCCCGGGGTGTCGGGCTTGAGGAAATCGGAGCTGATTTACAAGATCATGGAGCACACCTCCTCGAGCGATGGGACCATTCTTGCAGAAGGTGTGCTGGAAATCCTGGAGGAGGGCTACGGCTTTCTGCGTTCCCCGGATTACAACTACCTTCCCGGGCAGGATGACATTTACGTGTCGCCGTCGCAGATCAAACGGTTCGACCTCAAGACGGGCGACGTCATCTCCGGGCAGGTGCGTCCGCCCAAGGACAACGAGCGTTATTTCGCGCTGCTGAAAATCGAAGCGGTGACGTTTCAGGACCCGGAAAGAGCCAAGCACACCACCCTCTTTGACAATCTCACGCCGCTTTATCCCGAGGAGCCGTTCCAGACGGAGATTGTCGCGGAGGAACTGACCACCCGTATTATCGATTTGATGTGCCCCATCGGCAAGGGTCAACGGGCCTTGATAACATCGCCGCCCAAGGCCGGCAAGACGATCATTCTTCAGAAGATAGCCCAGTCGATTACGGCCAATCATCCGGACGTAGTTCTGATTGTGCTGTTGATTGACGAGCGCCCGGAAGAGGTGACCGATATGAAGCGGTCGGTGAAGGGCGAGGTGGTGTCGTCGACCTTCGATGAACCGGCGGAACGTCACGTACAGGTGGCCAACATGGTCCTGGAGAAGTCCAAGCGTCTGACCGAACGCGGGCATCACGTCGTGATCCTTCTGGATTCGATAACCCGTCTGGCCCGCGCCCACAACGCGGTGGTGCCGCACTCCGGTAAGATTCTCTCCGGCGGCGTCGACTCCAACGCGCTGCACAAGCCGAAACGGTTCTTTGGAGCGGCGCGTAATATCGATGAGGGCGGCTCGCTGACGATCATCGCCACGGCCCTCATCGAAACCGGCTCGCGCATGGACGAGGTTATCTTCGAGGAGTTCAAGGGCACCGGCAATATGGAAATGGTGCTCGACCGGCGTCTGTCCGACCGGCGTATCTTTCCGGCCATGGACATTAACCGGTCATCGACCCGAAAAGAAGAACTTCTGATTGACGCCGAGACGCTCAACAAGATCTGGATTCTCCGCAAGTTTCTCGCCGAGATGAACCCGATCGAGGCGATGGAGTTTTTGCTGGACCGCCTGAAAAAGACGACCAACAACAAGAAGTTCCTGGCTTCGATGAAAGACTGACATTGTCGGCCCTGTTGTTGTCCGATACTGAAGCAAAGCGCGGCCCCCGGCCGCGCTCTCCTTTTCGGACTTGACAGATTCGATGCCATGTATTATACTTGTAGTAAGGATTGGGAGTAGTCCTTTTCGCCACCATTTTACTCTCGTTATCCCCACAGTTAAAGAAGTACTGTCCGGGCTATAGTTGCCGGCACCTCACTGGACTTGCAGCCGGTCCGCTGCGAGCGAATCGGGGTTGCGGTCTGACCGCGCCTATCGGTTTTCGTGAATGGCAGCTGGTCAGACCGAGAAGGGCATGTGAGCTTTCGAGAATATTCGGCCGACCCCATCGGGGAGGTCATGTCTTCTGGTCGTATTATCCGGCATATCCGATTTAGAATGCCGGAGTAACAAAACAAAAGAAGGAGGGTTGTTGTGATGAGTGGAGCACGTATCAGGTTGGCAGGCTTGGTGGCGGCGCTGGTCTGTCTTTCGTCAGCGTCGGCCTTTGCGCAGCTTACCGATGAGGAGATCGAAGCTCTGCGCGAACGCGGCAAGAAGGAGAACTGGACATTCACGGTAGGTCGCAACGCCGCCACACTGAGGCCGTTGACGGAGTTGTGCGGCTTTCTTGTGCGCGAATCTCGGGATGTCTCTCCGCTGCCGGCGGCCCCTGCCATGACACCGGACTTGCCCGCCCGATTCGACTGGCGGGAGCGGGGAGGTGTAACGCCTATTCGCGATCAGGCCGGCTGCGGCAGCTGCTGGGCGTTTGCCACAGTAGGACCTCTGGAAAGCAACATTCTGATAAAGGACGGCATTGACACGGACCTTTCAGAACAATGGTTGGTCAGCTGCAATGTCGACTATTACAGTTGCGACTCCGGAGGCCTTTGGGCCCACGATTATCACGTGTGGAAAACAGACCCCTGTGGGGGAACCGGAGCCGTTTCCGAATCGGATTTTCCTTATGCGGCCGACGATGTTCCCTGCGACTGTCCTTATCCTCACCAATACACGATGAGCAGTTGGGATTATGTGGAGGTTGCATATGGCGAGCTGACCGTGGCGACAATCAAACAGGCCATTATGGAATACGGCCCGGTGCCGGTCCTGGTCGCCGTCGGCCCCGCTTTTCAGGCATATACGGGCGGCATTCTCAACGTTACGGACTACCCGCTTCTTAACCATGCGGTTGTGCTGGTCGGCTGGGATGATGCTCTGGGAGACAATGGCGTCTGGATTCTTCGCAACTCCTGGGGAACAGATTGGGGAGAAAACGGCTATATGAGGATTGAATATGGCTGCGCCGGCGTCGGGGCAGCCGCCAACTTTGTTGTCTACGGAGATGGCGACGACTCGGATGGTGACGGCCTGCGTGACTACGCCGATAACTGCCCGGACTTACCCAACCCGCTTCAGGAAGATTTCGATCGTGATGGTATCGGCGATTCTTGTGATGTCTGCTACTATGTCGCCAACCCCGACAATAATCCCGATGCCTGTGTGTGCACACCTGAGCGAGTTGATGAATGGATACGGCCGGTCGGATGGACAAGTTGTCCCGATGCGTTTACCAGTGTGATGTGCCTGCCCGACGGCGATTTGCTCTATGTCGGCTACATAATAGACCTCGATAGCAACATGCAGTCGGGCGATTGGCCCATTGACTCACTGCTGATTGTACGCACAGACGCCTTCGGGTTCATCCAGTGGCGCAAAACGTACGCTGATGCTTTCGGAAGTTACCAGACTCTGGATTCTGCCTCTCTCAGGGGCCATGCGGTGGTCGCTGCCGCTGACGGCGGTTTTGTCGTGGGCGGCACAATCAACATGGGCCACGCCCTGGAAGACAAAACCGGAATGCTGCTTATGAAATTCGACGTCGACGGTAATATGGAGTGGGGCAGCGAGAACCTCTATGATTGCGCCGGCTATTACGGTGATGTGGAAATCTGTCACGGGTTGTCCCCGACCAGTGACGGCGGCTACGTTCTTGCGGGGCAGATCTATGACCGCGACACCGGACCCGGCAGCAGCACCGGTTGCGTCTACAAAACGGACGCCATGGGTAATTTTCAATGGACCAAAAGGTACACCGGGTCGGGTGGCGAAGCCCTTGTCCTTTACGATGTCAAGGAGACTCCGGTCACCGGTGAAGGATACGGATACATTCTCGCCGGTCGTCAGGGCCCGGACAGCCTTTCCGGTCAATACGCCTTGATAAAGACCGATGATTCAGGCAATACGCAATGGACCGGTGCCAGCACCCTTCTGATGAGAACGGCATATTCGGTGGATACGGTGAGAGATTACGGGTACATCGTGGCGGGCTTTGGGCAAATCGGTGATGCCCAGGGAGATATGGTGACCAGGTTCGACCACGAAGGCATCCCGCAGTGGACGTGGTCATACTCCCTCACCAAGGGAAACTCCGACCTGACAACCGCCCGCACCGTCAAGGCGATTTTAGGCGGTAGCTTCCTAGTCGGTGGGTACGCTTACGACCAATCGGTCGGATCTGACCCGTATGCGGCCGTGCTGAGCGCCGACGGTGAACTGCTTGATTCCGCGTCACTGGATCTGGAGATTTACGACATAGTGCTCGGTGCCGACGGAGACCCTCTCAACGGTGTTGTCCTGGCCGGATACATGTCCCCCACGACCGGGGCCCTGGATCGCAATACACTGACAGCCAGGTGCCTTGGAAACGATAGTGATCGTGACGGCGTGCCTAACGACATAGACAACTGCCGGTATGTTGCCAACGAGGACCAACTGGACTGTGATCAGGATGACGTGGGAGACGCTTGCGACAACTGCCTGTACGGCTATAATCCCAATCAGGAGGATGCGGACGATGACGGCATCGGGGATATGTGTGACCCGGATATTTGCTGCGTCCTGAAGGGCGACATCAACAGTAACGGGCAGGTCAGTTCTTCCGACATAATGTACTTCGTCGACTATCTCTGGAAGGGAGGCCCGCCGCCACCCTGCCACCAGCACGGCGATGTCAACGACAATGGAGTTGTCAGCAGCGGCGATCTCATGTACCTGATCGATTTCCTGTGGAAGGGGGGACCGGCGCCGGTCTGCTGCCCCGAGCAGCAGTCGGACCCGCCGGCGGCACCGTGCCTTCCGCCTGAGGAATGAGGTGGTTACCGCAGACCATTGCCTGTGAAAAGCAAGCCATCCCCGTCGTCGACGGGGATGGCATTTACATATTATCGGTCCCGACCCCGCAC
>CP070777.1:1235824-1238631 GCA_020346225.1 Candidatus Zixiibacteriota bacterium
CCCAGCACCATGAAGACCGCCAGCACAATCACCAGTTCCATGTCGACCATGCCCCTTTTGAGGTATTCGTTGGACGCCGTAAAAGAATTGACCACGATCGCGGTTATCGAAATTGGCGCGGCCTGTTTGATATCAATTCCGACCAGCACCGTCAGAAACGGCACCATAACGACACCGCCGCCCAGACCGAGATAACCGCCCAAAAGACCCGCGGACAACCCGCACAGAACATAAAGTAACTGGTCAAACATCAATGGCCTTCAAGCAATATGCGCGATGCCAAGGTGATTTCCGGACGCGACCGCAGAAGAACCTGCCGGTAAGACTGATAGGTACCGAATTTTCGTTCGAAGGCGATCTGTCTCAACCGATCGATAACGTACTGCCTCTCGCCGACCAGGGCCATACTATCCTCTGCCTGCGACAGCCGAAGCACATCCTCTATCAGCCTCGTCGTGGCAGTCGAACTGCTCTCAACGACGGCCGCCAGTCTCATCTCATCGACGAGAACAGTGCGCGGCGATGTAAAGCTGAAACCGTGATCGCGCGCATACGTCGTGAAACTCTCCACGAGCCCGTCCTCGGCGGCACTCTCCTTTGCAGATACGATCGCCTCCTGGTGCTTATTGGCAAATTCTCTTAAAAGAAGCGAGTTCTCTAGCTCCCGCCGCACGGGGTTCATTGCCGTAACGTCAATGTAGTAGTCGGGAACCAGCCCGTGCCCGACATCGTGGAGCATCGAGTCAAAATCGTTAAGGTAGACGGGACCGTCAAAATAATAACGTGATATTGTAAGCTTCAAGCCGTCGCCGTCCGGGAACCGGACGAATCCCTGGACCAGCCCCTTACCGAAGGTGGTGTCACCCACCAGAAAAGCTCGGCCCGATGCCTGCAAGGCACCAGACACTATCTCGGCCGACGAGGCCGTACCGCGATCGACGATAATGGCAAGCGGTAACCCGGCCGTAATGTCCCTGCCGGTGGAATAATACTTGCGATTATTCCAGCGCGAGCGCCCCTCGGTGCCAACCATGAAAACACCATCATCCAAGAACAAATCGGCGGTGCGATACCCCTCGGCGAACAAGCCGCCCGGGTTTCCGCGCAGGTCCAGAATAAGCCCCTTGGGCCTTGTCGTCTCTCCTCTCAGCAGGCTGTCGACGGCCTTTTCGAGGTCGGCGGTGGCCCCGGCGTCAAAATCCAGCATGCGAATATAAATGACACTATCGGAAGCGTACCCGGCAAAGGGAATATGCATAAAAGGGATGCGGCGACGAGTGATCACCACCTCGAACAACTCCTCCGTAACCGACCGCCAGACCTCCACCCGAACCGCCGTTCCCTCTTCACCGCGCAGAATACCGACCGACTCATCAGCCACCAAACCGGCCAGCGAAACGGAGTCGACGGCTATGATGATATCGCCGCTTAAGAGACCCACTTCTGCCGCGGGGCCGTCTTCCCGCACCGACATAATCATCAGACCTTCTTCATGAAAGATAACGCTGACTCCGATGCCGCTGTAGCTGCCCTCCAGTTCCTCGTCGAGACTTTGGAATTGTTCCTGCCGGTAGTAAGTCGAATATCGGTCGAGCCTGTCAAACATCGCCCGCCGCCCCGCGAGAACCAGTTCCTTCCAGTCCACATCGTTGCGATAGAGCTTATCGATCCTGAAAGCCGCCGCTGTCATGACCAGGGCGTCCTGCAGGCTCCTGTCCGACATCACATACACCGCCATGCCGCCGGATATCATGACCAGCAGCACAAGAAAGAACATCGAATATAAAAGAGACTTTCTATCAAGCCTTGCGGAAGGATTCATCGATCAAGTTTCTTAAGCAGGTATTTCTTGACGCTTCTAAACACTTCGTCGACAGGCGCGGTGGCGTCGATCAATTTCACTCGCCGGCGTTCCTTGCGTGCAATCTCCAGAAAGCCGAGACGGACCCGGTTGTGAAACGCCGTCGATTCGGATTCCAGGCGGTCGCGGCTCCTTCCCCGGCGCGCAAAAGCTGTCTTGAGATCAACATCAAACACAAAGGTCAAATCCGGAACGACACGGCCGACCGCCACCTTATGCAACCCCTTCACCATGCGCACGTCCAGCCTGCGGCCAAATCCCTGATAGGCCGTGGTGCTGTCATAAAAACGGTCACATAAAACAATGCTTCCCCCGGCCAGCGCCGGGGTGATCTCCTTTGCCATCAACTCCGCGCGAGCCGCCTCGTAAAGAAGCAACTCCGCCTGGGGCGTCATGCGGAGCTTCCGGTTAAGCAGAATATCACGTATCTTCTCCGCTACCACCGTCGAGCCAGGCTCCCGCAGAAGCTTCACCTTGCGCTTGTGCGACAGCAGATGCTGATAGGTCAACCGAGCCTGGGTGCTCTTGCCGCAACCGTCAATCCCCTCGAAAGTGACAAACAATGGTTTTCCGTTCATGATCCCAGCCGTCCCGGCCGCACCGGCAAAAGAAAACCGGCGATGCCCTTATCGCCGGTTAAGTTAGCCAAAACTAAATCGCTAATAAACTACTTTTTCTTACGCACCACGCGCTTTTTGCTGGTCGTCTTGGGGGATCTTCCAGCCGTCGTCTTGACCGCCAAAGAGGCCTTCGGCTTCCTTTTCGCCGCCACCCGGGCCGGCCGAGCCTTACCGGCCGTCTGCTTCCAACCGTACCTGGTGATAAACTCCTCGGTTAACCGGCGGGCCTCGTCGTGAGTATCCTGAACCGGCGGCGATTTTTTGAAGTAAGGCGACGGCTCGATAAGAGCCCCCGAAAGACCGTTATCCAACGCCAGCTTGCAGCA
>CP070777.1:1238731-1247321 GCA_020346225.1 Candidatus Zixiibacteriota bacterium
CCGAGTCGCGCACCGCCTCGAGCGCCTCGCGCATGCCGAAGCTGCTGACAAACAGTTCGTTGCAGGTCGTCTCGCCCGCTTCCATGACATTTTTCAATCGTAATTCGATCGGGTCCATGCCCAGTTCTTCGGCGATGCGGTCCAGCTGCACTTCGAAGAGGGCCCGGGCGATAACCGCTCCGTGTCCCCGTTGTGCCCCGCAGGCCGGTTTGTTGGTGACCACCCGGTAGCCATCATACTTCATGTTCTCGAGGCGATACGGCCCGCCCAGAAGCGACCCGGCGTAGTAAATCGTGGCAATGCCGAAACTGGCGTAGGCGCCGCCGTCCAGAATGCAGTTGTGTTCCAGAAAAGCCAGCGTGCCGTCTTTCTTCACGCCGGTGGTCATGGTGTGGAAGAACTGGTGCCGCGCCCGGGAGTGCAGGAAGACCTGCTCCCGGTCGAAGGTGAGCTTGACGGGCCGGCCGGTTTTCATGGCCAGAAGGCAGGTGGCCAGTTCGGCCGTCGAGCACGACGCCTTGGGTCCGAAACCGCCCCCGACGGCCGGTTTAATTACGCGCACCTTGTGCAGAGGAACACCGAGCGCCATAGCCAGCGTGCGCTGGACATAATGCGGTGCCTGAGTCGAACTCCACATGGTCAGATTGCCCTGTGAATCGGTTTCGGCCACTACGCTCTGCGGTTCCATAAACGCCCCGTCCTGCATCTTGCTGGTGATATGGTCGGTGCGAACTATGTGTGATTCCCTGCGTCCTGCTTCGATATCTCCAAAATGCCAGTTGACCCGGGCGCAGATGTTCCTTTTGTACATTTCGTGAAGCTGCGGCTGGCCGTCGTCCATCGCCGTGCGGCCGTCCAGCACCAGCGGCAACTCTTCGAAATCAACCTTGATGAGCTTGACCGCCTCCAGGGCCGTATCGAGGTCAACAGCCGCGACGGCGGCGATTTCGTCACCGACGTACCTGACCCTGTCGTGGCAGAAAATGGTTTCGTCGTACCGCGCCGGGCTGACGCCGTAGGGGGTGGTGCCGGCCTCACGATATGTCACGATCGCTTTCACACCGGGAAGGCGCTCGGCCCGCGACGTGTCGATACTAAGTATGCGGGCGTGGGCCAGCGGACTGTGCAGGATGGCGCCAGTCAGCATATCGGGCCGATTCAGGTCGTCCGTGTACAGCGCCTTACCGGTTACCTTGTCCACGGCGTCCACCCGCGGCGCCCGCGTGTTGAGGATGCGATACTTGCTCACGATGACTCCTTCGCGGCAGCCTGAATGGCCTCGACAATCTTCTGGTAACCGGTGCAGCGGCACAGGTTGCCGGATATGGCCATGCGGATATCATGCTCGTCGGGTTGCGGCGTGCTGCGCAGAAGCTCGGTTGCCGTCATCAGCATGCCCGGAGTACAGAAGCCGCATTGAATTGCGCCGTGATCGACGAATGCCTGCTGAAGGCGGTTGAGTTTGCCTGTCTCGGCAAGACCTTCAGCTGTCTCCACGGTGCCCCCATCGGCCTGGATAGCGAGGGTCAGACAACTGAAAGTCGCCACGCCGTCCAGAAGCACGGTACAGGCGCCGCAGTCGCCGATGCCGCAGCCTTTCTTGGTCCCGGTCAGACCCAGGTCTTCGCGCAAGAGTTCAAGCAGGGTGCGGCGCGGTTCGACCGCCACCTCATGAGCGATACCGTTGACAGTGAGCGAAACGATTTTCTTCATGGGTGACTCGCTATTCGTTCGACAACAGTTTTCAGCAGACGTAAGGTCAGAAGCTCGACCATCTGCACGCGATACCAGGCGGCGCCGCGGTGGTCATCGATGGGGCGGGCGTCGCCGGCAGCGGCCATGGCGGCTTTACCGAGTACCTTTTCATCGGGAGTCTTTCCCGCGAGGACTTCTCCGACGGATTCGGCCAGAATCGGCGTCGGCCCGACGGCGCCCAGGGCGACGCGCACATCTTTCACCGGTCCGCCCGGCTTTTCAAGGGCGAGCCACACGGCTACCCCGACGGTGGATATCTCAAGCGCTTTTCGGTTGGCCAGCTTGTAATAGGCGCTGCCGGCATGGGGCAGAGGCGGCGGGAAATGGACTTCAGTCAGAACTTCGTCCGGTTTCATCACCGAAAGCCCCGGCCCGCGGGCGAAATCTTCGGCAGCTACGGTCCGTGTGCCCGACGGGCCCTGCAGCGTCAAAGTGCCGTCAAGCGCAATCGCCGGCACGGCCGTGTCGGCGGCCGGACGCGCGTTGGCGATATTGCCGCCCAGCGTCCCGCGGTTTCGCACCAGCGGGCTGCCGAGATTGGCGGCGCCGTCGGCAAGAGCCGTCCAACTGCGGCGAATCTCCGGCGAGCGCGGTATGGCGGCAATCGTGGTCAGCGCCCCGACCTTCAGCGAACCGTCACCGAGCACCTGGATAGACTTCAGCTGGTTAAGCTTGTGAAGCGATACGAGATATTTCGGCGCGGCGTGCCGGGGATCTTCCAGCGCGGCGCGGAGAGGGCCGCCGGCCGGCATAAGGGGATCAGACGGTTCACACCGGACGGTGGAAGCGACTTTTCCTTCCGGGTGGGTGGTGCAGCCGTCACACCGGGGAACATGATAGGGGATAATGGGCCGGCGCAGGTCCACCAGAAGGTCGGTACCGCCGGCCAGCAGACGCACGCCCTCGTCGGCATGCTCGACCAGCATGGCACAGGCCTGATCGACCGTTTCCGGCACCAGAACATCAAAACGCGGCAGAATCAAAGGCGACTTCCCGGTATAACTGTTTATGGCTCAACGACAACACGCAGAGCAGGAATATAGGCGCTATTGCTCCGCTTGGCAACAGCAAAGTAGGCGCGGGTGGCGATTGTCTGCCTATCAGCGCCCCGGCCCGGCCCCGCCCCATGATTTACGGGTGATATTTCCTCTCAATTTGCTTGACAGCGCCTCCGGCGGCTCCTATTTTTCGAACGAACGTTCGATTTACTAGCCGGCCGGGCTTTCCGTCGATCGGATTAACCCCAGGGAGTGTTGGTGCCCACGCAACGGCAGGAAAAGTACGAAAAGCGGTTGTCGTCGATACTCAGGGCAGCCTCAAAAGTCATCGCCAAAGACGGCTATGACGGTGCCTCGGTTCGTGATGTAGCCGCCAAGGGCAAGATCGGCCTGTCCGGGATCTATTACTACTTCAAGAGCAAAGACGAGATGCTCTTTGCCATCCAGCATCACGCCTTCTCGACTCTCGTCCGCCAACTAAAAGAGAGATTGCAAGACACCGCCTCGCCCGAAGAGAGGCTCAAGGCGGTCATCGACAATCATTTTCAGTTCTTTGTCAACAACATGGACGAGTTCCGGGTGTGCGTCCACGAGATGGAGTCACTGTCGGGCAAGTACTACAAGAGCGTTCTCAAGACGCGCCAGGAGTACTTTTCGCTTGTCCGCAAGGTCGTGGGGGAAGTGTACGGCCGGTCGCCGAGCGAAACCGACCTGGCGACACTGTTTTTGTTCGGGTCGCTGAACTGGGTGTACATGTGGTTCGACCCGGAAAAGAACGCTGATATCGACGAACTCTCCGACCAGTGGTTGAGAGTTTTCCTAAACGGCATAAACAAAACCTAAATATCGCAGGAGGAATATGTTCACGAAATTCCACGAATGGTACAAGAATCGTCATGATTACGCCCGGGCATGGCGCGAGCAGAACGATGGCGAGGTCGTGGGCTGTTTCTGCAGCTATGTTCCCGAAGAGCTGATCTATGCGGCCGGGCTGCTGCCGGTGCGCGTGCTGGGCTCCCACGAGCCGCAGGACGTCACCGAGCCGCACATCTTCGGCATGTTCTGCCCCTTCTGCCGCGACGTTCTGGCCCAGGGGCTGAAAGGCCGCTACAACTATCTCAAGGGGATCGTCCTGGCCCAGTCCTGCCTGCACCTGAGGCAGGCCTTTACGTCATGGAGAAATCACGTCCCGGCCGATTTCGCCCACTACATTTACTTTCCGAACAAGGTTCAGACTAAACATGCTTACTCTTACTACCACGGCGAACTGGTCAAATTCAGAAAGGCGCTGGAGGAATGGATCGGGCGCGCCATCAGTGACGATTCGATAAAAGCGGCGGCCGAGCTGTACAACGAGAACCGCCGCCTGATGCGTGAGGTTTACGAACTCCGCAAGGCGGCCAACCCGCCTCTGACGGGACTTGAGGCAATGATCATGGTGGCCTCGTCGTACTTCGTTGATAAGAAAGATCACAACGCCGAGCTGAAACGTATCCTTCCCGAACTGAAATCGCGTACGCTGGAGCGCGAGACCGGCGGGCGCCTGATGATTGTCGGGTCGGAAAACGACGACACCGAATTCGTTCAGATGGTGGAGTCGGTGGGCGCCACGGTCGTCGTCGACGACCACTGCACCGGCTCGCGGTACTTCTGGAACGCGACCGAGTTTTCCGGCGACGTAATGCAGGATATCGCCAACCGGTACATCGACCGGCCGCCCTGCCCGACCAAGGACTGGGAGGAGCGCAGCCGCTTCCCGCACGTGCTTCAGCTCGCCAGGGAGTACAATGTGGATGGCGTCATCCTTATCCAGCAAAAATTCTGTGACCCCCATGAGTGCGACATGGTGCCACTGAAAGAACTGCTCAACAACAATGACCTGCCCACCCTGTTTCTTGAATTTGACGTTACCGTTCCGGTGGGTCAGTTCCGGATCAGGGTCGAGGCGTTTCTGGAAATGCTGGGTGTCGAAGAACTGTTTTGAGGCAATAGGTGAAAAGGAGAATACATGTCTGAATATAGAAGCGAACCCCTGAAGTGCTGGCCCCGGGCGAAGGAACTGCGCCTGAAGTACTACCAGGATTATCAGAAAGCGCGCGAGAGGGGCGGTATCCGGTGGACGGGCGGGGCCTGGTCGTTTGATGCCATCCCGGCGGGCCTGGGGCGTGATGTATACAATATCACCGGTGAACCTTATGCTGCGAGCATTGCCTTTGACCGCAAACTGTCCACCGAGTGTCTCGAAGCGGCTGAAGCCAAAGGATGGGCCCGCGACCTGTGCAGCTACATGCGCAACTACTGGGGCTCGATGTATCTCGGCAAGTACGCCTTCGGCGGCGAGTACCCCGATCCGGACTTCTGTTTCCAGGACCATATCTGCTGCAGCCACGCCAAGTGGTACCAGCATGTCGCCGAGTACAAGAAGATTCCATATTTCTGTATCGATGTTTCGGTCGGGCCATACAAGGACGTGGACGAGAACCGACTGATGTTCGTGGTCAACCAGATGCACGAGGCGATCGAGTGGCTGGAAAAGACCACCGGGCGCAAATACCAGGATGAGCTTCTGATCGAGGCGGTGGAGAACGAAACCCGCTCGACCGCGACGTGGGCCGAGGTCTGCTGCCTCAACATGAACAAACCGGCGCCGCTGGACGAAAAGACCATGTACTCGCTTTATGTGCACGGGACCCTGGCCAAACATTCCAAGGACGTGGCGGACTTCTACGAGGAACTGCGGGACGAGGTCAAGTACCGCATCGACAACCATATCGCCGCCGTGCCGAACGAACAGTGCCGGCTCATGTCGGACACTCAGCCGCCCTGGGGATTTTTGAAGATCTTCCGCTATCTCGAAGGCTACGGTGCCATCTCGGTCGGTTCGCTGTACACCTTCGGCCTGATCGGCATCTGGGAGACCAAGCCCGACGGCAGCTGGGGTCCGCGGCCGACGCCCATGCAGAAGGGAGAGAAGATCACCACTCGCGACCAGGCCCTGCGGGTTCTGGCCGACTGGAATCTTTCCAAGCCCGAATGGCAACATTTCTACGACCCGAACCTCAAGACGGAAATGATGCTGCAAATTGTCAAGCAGTGGCAGCTGGACGGGGTCATGCTTCATCTGAACCGCGGGTGCGAGGGGCTGTCCTGCGGCATCATGGAAAATCGCCTGGGTATTGCCAAGGCCGGCGTTCCGGTCATGACCTTCGAAGGCAACATGGGCGATGAACGGGAGTTCGATGAAAAGCGGGTGGTGACAAGAATCGACTCTTTCATGGAAACTCTGGGAATCAAGATGCTCGGCAAACCGGCCGGCATCGGCTGATCACGGACGGGGTTAACGTAAACCGACGATGTAAGCCATAAGTTGGAGGATAGAATATGACAACAGCCGGAATTGACATGGGTGCCAAGTATATAAAGGTGGTTATCCTCAAAGACGGGCAGGTGCTGTCCAAAGCGATGGTAGCGACCGGCTTCGAGCCCGCCGTGTCGGCCCAGAAATGCCTTGAAGAGGCGGTTCAGGGCGCGGGCGTGGAACTGTCCGCCGTTGACCACATCACTTCCACCGGGGCCGGCAGGAAGGCGGCACCCGGCATTCATTCTGATATTACCGATGTCGGGGCGGCGGCCAGAGGCACGACCCATCTGCACCAGGAAGTACGCACGGTCATTGACGTTGGTGCTGAAGAAGGTCGCGGTATCAAAGTGGAGGCGGACGGCAAGGTGGTTGATTTTGCCGTTAATGAAAAATGCGCCGCCGGGGCGGGAGCATTCGCCGAGGCGATGTCGCGCGCACTTGAGGTTTCTCTCGAAGATTTCGGTCAGCTGTCGCTGAAGTCGGAAAAGACGATTCCCATGAACGCCCAGTGCGCCGTTTTTGCCGAGAGCGAGGTCGTTTCCCTGGTGCACGCCAAGACCCCGAAGCACGACATCTCCCGGGCCGTGCATGACGCCATCGCCAGTCGTATCGTGTCCATGGTCCGCCGGGTTGGCATCAACAAAGAAGTGGCGCTGGTCGGCGGGGTTTCCCACAATCCCGGTTTCGTCGATGCGCTCAGCCGCGGTCTCGAGACGCAGGTTCTGGTACCGGAAAACCCCGAATACATCGGCGCGCTGGGAGCGGCGCTGGTTGCTGAAGAAAGGGCCAAGTCATGACTACTGCTACCAAAGAATACTGGCGCTGGAAAGAATATAACTGGCACGATGAAACGATGGATCCCAAGGGAGCCGATACCATCACGGCCGGGGTCGACATCGGTTCGGTCAGTTCGCAGGCTGTCGTCATGGTCAACGGCGAGCTTTATGCCTACTCCAACATGCGCACCGGGTCAGACAGTCCGGATAGCGCGCGCAAGGCCATGAACTGGGCGCTGGAAGGCACCGGCCTTAAGCCGGACGACATCCATTACACGGTCGGGACCGGTTACGGCCGGGTAAATGTACCCTTCGCCGACCGTGCCATTACCGAGATTGCCTGTCATGCCCGGGGCGGCAACATGATGTACGGTTCCACGGTGCGGACGATTCTCGATATGGGCGGCCAGGATTGCAAGGCGATTCATTGTGATGAAAGGGGAAAAGTCACCAACTTCCTCATGAATGACAAGTGCGCGGCCGGAACCGGACGCGGTATGGAGGTATTCGCCGACCTTCTGAATGTCTCCATCGAGGACGTGGGCGACCTGTCGCTGGCCGTTGACGAAGAGCCGCCGCCGGTCTCTTCGACGTGCGTTGTTTTCGCCAAGTCGGAGGCTTCTTCACTGCTTCGCGAAGGCTGGTCGACCAACCGCGTGCTGGCCGCTTATTGCTCGGCCATGGCCCACCGTGTCGTTTCCCTTCTGGAACGTATCGGGGTGGAAAAGGATTTCGCCATCACGGGCGGAATCGCCAAGAACAGCGGTGTCGCTACCCGTCTGGAGAAGGAGCTCAATCTGGTATCTCTGAAATCGAAATACGACACGCAGATCGCCGGAGCCCTGGGCGGTGCGCTTTTCGCCAAGGCTCTGGTGGAGAAGCAACGTAAGAAAGGTGGTTGATGAAAGCTAATTACGGATACCTTGATGGCAGCGGGGAGTATTTCATCACGATTGACACCGACCACTGCACGGAATGCACCGAGCACGGCTGTGTGGCGGCCTGCCCGGCCGGGCTCTTTGAGATTATCGTCGATGATTACGACGACGAAGTAGCGGCCATTAAAGAAGAGCACCGCAAGAAGGTCAAATACGATTGCGGTCCGTGCAAGCCGGTCACCGACCGTCCACCGCTGCCGTGCATCGCCGCCTGCCCGGCGGATGCAATCACCCATTCGTGGTAGACCGGCGGGGCGTGCGGTGAAATTTCGGCCCCGGTGAGCGAAATCGCCGAGGGTCTGGAGAAGAATGACGACGCTGAGCTTTACCATAGACGGACAACCTGTTACCTGCAGTGAGGGAAGAACCATCCTTCAGGCGGCCGACGGCGCCGGTATTTATATTCCGCGTCTGTGCCATCACCCCGACCTGTCGCCGGTTGATGACGTGAACTGGGCCGACGCCGTTTTTCAGGTGGATTCGCGGCTCGTCGGAGAAGAGCCGGGAAAGACGGCTGACGACCGGGCCCACTGCAACCTGTGCCTGGTCGAGGTGGAGGGGCGGCCGGAGCCGGTCAATTCCTGCATTACCGATGTTGAGGGTGGCATGGTCGTTCGTACCGATACGGACGAGGTCATTCAGCGCCGCAAGCAGGCGCTAAGCCGGCTGCTGGCCAACCATCCGCATGCCTGCCTGACCTGCGCCCAGAAGCAGGGGTGCAGCCGGACCGACTGTTCGACGAATGTTCCGGTGGAGGAACGA
>CP070777.1:1247421-1275677 GCA_020346225.1 Candidatus Zixiibacteriota bacterium
CTGGCGGCCCAGGGCATTCCGGCCGGACCCCGCCCACCGCAAAGAACCGTCCGGCTGGTTGAAGACGCTATAGAGATGCTGACTATGCTGGCCGCGCCGCGGAGTGTCTTCATGGAAATCACCAGGCGTGATTTTGGAGCCGTCTTCGAAGGCGAAGGGCTTAACGACAGCGAAGCCCCCCTGGGTGGCATATATGAACGGTCGGACGGCCTGGCGTTGTTTGCCGTGACTCTCGGCCGGGCTGTCAGCCGGCAGATCACCGATCTCTTTGATAGTCACGAATACGCCGCTGGCGCCATGCTCGACTCAACCGCCTCTGAAAGCGCCGAATTAGCGGCGACGTCCGTCGAACGGACGTTCGTGAGCGGTCTGGATGCGGGCTTCGAAGCTTCCATGTCGTTTAGTCCCGGCTACTGCGGCTGGCACATCAGCGCCCAGAAGAAGCTGTTCGAGACTTTGCAGCCAGTCGACATAGGCATAACTCTTACCGATACGTTTCTTATGCAACCGCTCAAGTCTATCAGTGGCGTTATCGTCGCCGGGAGAAAAGAAATTTTCATCTTTGATGATAACTTCGAATTTTGTTCGACATGCCGGACACGAACCTGCCGTGACCGCATGAATGCAATCAAGAAGCAGGTGTGAATCGGGATTATCAGGAGCTGTCAATGGATATACTTGAAGAGCTTTCGGCAAGCCTTGAAGCGGGCGATACGGCCGCCGTTACACGCCTGACCACCGAGGCCGTCGCGCAGGGTCTCGCCCCGGAGATCATCACCGGCCACGGCCTGGTTGCCGGAATGAACGTAGTCGGCCAGAAATTCAAAGCTCACGAGATCTTTCTGCCCGACGTGCTGTTGGCCGCCAGAGCCATGCATGCTGCCATGGAAATTCTCAAACCGCACCTGGTCGGCAAGCAGCTCCCCACCGCCGGCAAGGTCGTCATCGGCACCGTTCAGGGAGACCTTCACGACATCGGCAAGAACCTCGTCAGCATCATGCTCAGAGGAGCCGGCTTTGAGGTCATCGATCTTGGTAAAGATGTCGCACCGGAACGCTTTGTGGACGAGGCCGAGAAAACCGGAGCCGATGCCATCGGCATGTCGGCGCTTCTGACCACCACCATGCCAATGATGAAGGAAGTTGTCGCATTGGCCAAAAAACGCGGCCTTTACGGCAAAACCAGAATACTCGTCGGCGGAGCACCGCTGACGGCCGAATATGCCGAGGAAATCGGCGCTGATGCTTATTGCTTCGATGGCACCAGCGCCGTCGACCGCATGAGGGAGTTTGCGGGAGGTTAGCCGTATGCCTGACCTGCTCGAACGCATAAAAGGCGGGGAAACGCTGGTGGCCGATGGTGCCATGGGGACGATGCTCTTCGCGCGCGGCCTGAAACCCGGCGACTGCCCCGAATCCGTGAACCTGAAACAGCCCCAACTCCTCGAAGAAATCGCCGCCGCGTACGTAAGAGCCGGCTCCGATATTATCTCGACCAATACCTTTGGAGCCTCACCGCTCAAGCTGGATTGTTACGGACTGGCGAATAAGACGGATGAAATCAACGCGGCCGCCGTGCGCGCCGCCCGCAAGGCGGCGGGGACATCGGTGTATGTCGCCGCGTCGGTCGGCCCCTGCGGCCGCCTCATCCAGCCCTACGGAGATATCCCGCCCGGGCAGGTGGCGGCATCGTTCGAACGGCAACTGAAAGCGCTCGTGGCCGAAGGCATCGACGCCGTATTCATCGAGACTATGACCGATCTGACCGAAGCGGCTCTGGCTATCGATGCCGCCAGAGCCGTCGCGCCTTCACTTCCGGTCAGCGCCACTATGACCTTCGACCACACCCCGAAAGGGTTCTTTACCATTATGGGAGTGTCAGTCCAACAGGCTGCCGGCGGTCTGGCCCGGGCCGGCGCCGACATAATCGGGTCCAACTGCGGCAACGGCATAGACAATATGGTCCACCTCGCCGAACAATTTGCCGCCCACACCGACCTGCCGATGATTATCCAGTCCAACGCCGGCCTGCCGGAGATTCGCGACGGCCTCCCGATTTACTCTGAATCACCCGCATATATGGCCGAACGAGTCGATGATTTGCTGCGTGCGGGCGTCAGCATAGTCGGTGGCTGCTGCGGCACCACACCCGACCACATCGCCTCCATACGAAAGCGGGTCGATTCGGGGCGGTACCGCTGAACGGGTCGGCGGCAATCCCGATATGTTATTTTAGTTGCTTTCATCAGCGAGTGATTATAGCTTTGCCCTGAGGAAGTAGCACCGGTGGCGTCCGCTCCCGTACCGACAATTCAGGCACTGCGGGCCCTCAGCGGAGATCGCGGATTCAAACTTTGTTGATGCTCCGCGGCAATTGCTTCTTTGACACTACTGCATTTCCAGGAAAATTCCACGATCCCGACATACCGGCGGGAGCGAATCCGGCATTCATCGGTCCGAGAGAATAACCGGCTGCAAGCCGCCCGCCTCATGCCGGCAGCCCACTTCACGAGGAGGATAGGATGAAGACACTCGATGTCATCGCCGCCGTACTGGTGATCATCGGCGGACTCAACTGGGGTCTTGTCGGTATTTTCCGTTTTGACCTGGTCGCCGCTATTTTCGGCGACATGAGCGTGATAGCGCGCATCATTTACATCCTGGTCGGCATCAGCGCCCTTTATCAAGCCATTTTCTGGAAGGCGATCCAGAAGCGCTGGTGCAAATCAGTGCCCATGGCGCCGTAGTCGACCCGACCGAATTCTCAGGTCTTGTTAGTGATAAAGCAGGTTTCCGTCGAAACCTGCTTTATCGCTGACTGATCGTTGCACCCCGCCCCGCCGCCGCTTATATTCCACTCCGGGGCGCATCCTTTAGGCCGCCTATCGAAAGGAAAGAAATGGCTGACCGCCGGAAAACGGATGACCGCATCAAGATCGGAATCAGTACCTGTCTTCTGGGACAAAAGGTCCGTTTCGACGGCGGTCACAAACACGACCGCTATATAACCGATATGCTCGGCCAGTACTTCCGGTTCCTTCCGGTCTGCCCGGAACTCGAGATCGGTATGGGTGTTCCCCGCGAGGCGGTTCGCCTGGAGGGCTCGGCCGACTCTCCGCAGATGGTCGGCAACAAGACCCGGAAAGACTGGACCGAAAAAATGGTCAGGTATTCCGAAAAGCGGGTCCGCGCCCGGGACCTGTCCGACATCTGCGGCTACATCCTCAAAAAAGATTCACCCAGTTGCGGCATGGAAAGAGTCAAGATATACGGCGACTCCGGCATGGCCCGACGCGACGGCGTCGGACTGTACGCCGCCAGCCTCCTCAAGCACTTCCCGCTTCTGCCCATCGAAGAAGAGGGCCGGCTCAACGACGCCCGGCTCCGGGAGAACTTCATTGTCAGGGTGTTCTCATACCGTCGCCTGCAGAATCTCTTCGACGGCCGCTTCACCCTGGCCAGACTGGTGCGGTTTCACACCGTCCACAAGTACCTGCTGCTGGCCCACAGCCCCAAACACTATAAGCAACTCGGACAGCTTGTCGCCGCCGCCAGGAAGTACGCCCTGCCGGATCTGCGAAAGGAATATGCCGGTCTTTTCATGGAAGCGTTCAGCGTGAAAACCACCGCGAAAAAGAACGTCAATGTGATGCACCACATCATGGGCTTTCTCAAGAATCTTCTGACGGCCGACCGGAAAAAAGACATCCTGCGCTCTATAGAGGACTACCGCAACGGCCTGGTTCCTCTGGTGGTACCTCTCACGCTGATCAGGCACTATGTGGTCATTCATGATATCGAGTATGTGTGCGATCAGGTCTACCTCAATCCGTACCCTGACGAGCTCATGCTACGCAATCATGTTTGACCAGCAGCGCCGCCGATACTGCCGGTTCTGCAGTGGGGATCAGGCTTGACTCTGTAACGGCCGTTGGAAGGGGGCTCAGGTGCCGCTTCGGTTGGCCACCATCTTGTCCAGTATTTCGAGTGAGATTTCCTCGATCGCCCGCCGGGTGACATCCACCGTGTCCCAATCCTGTCCGTTGAAAAGTTGCCGGCAGAACTTGAGGTCCTCCCGTATTTCCTGAAGGTCGTAATACTCACGCAGCGCCACCTGCTGTTCGGCATCCCTGGCCAGAAACATCAGGCGCTCCTCGCGAACGTGCGCCAGGACCTCCGGTTGCATCATCAGCCCGAATATCCGCGCCCCCGGCACCGGCTTGAGCCTTTCCAGAAGATTCGCCTCCATGGACGGGTTACGCACGATCGGAATATTGGCCACTTTCATACCGTGGTTGCAGGCCAGGTACATGGCGATCGGTGTCTTGCACGTGCGCGACAAACCCACCAGAACCAGATCGGCGGCGTCGATCATACTGCCCCGACCGTCATCGTGTTCCACCGTGTAGCCGATGGCGTCCACCTTGCGATAGTATTTGTCATCTATAATCTGCAGCAGGCCGGGGCGATAGTCCGGGTGGACCCCCAGAA
This sequence comes from Candidatus Zixiibacteriota bacterium, assembly GCA_020346225.1. Taxonomy (GTDB): domain Bacteria; phylum Zixibacteria; class MSB-5A5; order GN15; family FEB-12. The sequence goes on from CP070777.1 coordinate 1,251,913, forward strand.
ACTTCGACATCGTACTGATCATCGGATCCAGAACGCTCAGATGTAATATCCATCGCTCCGTAAGCTGCTCATGAAAGTACCTGCTCAGGTCTTTGGAGATGATTGAGAAGATCACCAGGTAGTCGCTGTCGATGTCGCGAAGGACCCTGTCCACGGCCTGCTTGTCGCGAACCTGCTGGTACGTGCGTACCAGCGAATACTCGACTTCCTTCTGTGAGTATTGGGCAAGTACCGCGTCCATGAGCCGTTCCGCCGTTTTGCCGGTGCCGTCGGAGACTATGACTATTTTCTTCGGTTCGCACATGCTGATTTCACCTGGCTCAGTTCTTTCTGGCGGCTACCTAAGTTATGGTCATTCAATCGCTTTTTCAAGTTTTATGTATTGGGCGACGGGAAGCCGACGCCGATCGGGCCCTTTGCCGGCGGCAGAACATTGCGGATGCAACCGACATTATCTTATCAGCGTCAACTGTCCCGGGGCCGGCTGATGAAGCGGTCTTTTCTCTAAGCCGCTAATATTAAACCGATTACTGGCATAAAGTTTTCCCCGGCCGAGTCGATTTCATACTTAAGGCCGGTATTTTAAGAACGCCTGCAAAATCCACCGGAAAATAAGGCCAATCAGGGGCCCGGCCTCCGCGCTCCCTCGGGTCCGAATTCCGGCTTTGCAGCACGTTATGCGTGCCCCAACGAGACTTGCCCCGGAGGGATAACTGAATGCTGAAAAGAAGCCGTTCAGGCGCCCACGCCGCCCCTTTCATCTTTCTGGTCAGTGTCGGGCTGTCCGCGGTTATCTGGGCCAGTATTTCGCTCATAGAAAGCTACCTCCTGAACGAGGGACCCTTTCTCGACCGTCTGCTCTTGCTTGACCCCGAACATATCTGGATCCGCGTGACGGTGGTATCCCTGCTTCTGGCCTTCGGAGCCTTTGCCCAATCAATCGCCTTCCGGCGTCAGGAAGCCTTGCAGGCTCTCAAAAATTCCGAGGAGCTTTACCGCACGCTTGTTCGAACCTCACCCGAAGCCGTCACCGTGACCGATCTGGACGGAATCATAACATTTGCCTCGTCCCGGACCGCAGACCTGCTGGGCGCGGACAGCACCGAGGAAATAGTCGGCAAACTGGCGACCACCTTCTTTGCTCCCGAGGATCATGAGCGCTTCGGACGGTACCTGGAGAGCGTCGTATCGAACGATAAGCCGGTGCGCGGGGAGTTCAATCTTATCCGCAAGGACGGCAGCAGCTTCATCGGCGAGCTCAACGCCTCACACGTCAAAGACGAGCGGGGTCGGCCCCGGGCCTTGATCGGCACGACCCGCGATATCACCCGTCGCCGGCAGGCTGAAGATGCCATCGAGTACCGCCATCAATACGAGAGGATCATAACATCCCTCTCATCGAAGTTCATCACCGTCTCGCCCCAGGAAATCGATAGCAACATAACTTATGCCCTGAAGACAATCGGGGAATTCACCGGCGCCGACCGCAGTTACGTCTTTCAGCTGCACCACGACGGCTCTTCGATGAGTAACACCCACGAGTGGTGCGGTCATGGCATCATACCTCATAAAAACCGTCTGCAAAACTTGCCGACCGAGGCCTTCGCATACTCTGTGAGGCTGATGGCTGACGGAGCACCACTGCACGTCCCGCGGGTGGCCGATCTTCCCGAAGAGGCGTCGGCCGAGAAAGCCGAGTTTGAGCGCGAGGGCATAAAATCCGTCATCTGCGTGCCGATGATGCGCCCCGGCCGATTCGTCGGGTTCCTCGGATTTGACTCGGTCGGACAGGAGAAAACCTGGTCGGAAGACGAAATCACCTTGCTGAAGGTCGTGGGCGAACTGCTGACGGTCGCCATTGAAAGAGAATCGGCCGAGCGCGCTCTCAGGGAGAGCGAAGAGATATACCGCTCTTTCGTACAGAACTTCCAGGGTATGGCCTATCGCAGTCAGATGGACTGGGTGCCGCTCTTCTTTCACGGCGCGGTCGAGAGCATAACCGGTTACACCGAGGCCGAGCTTATCGCGGGACGTCCCCGGTGGGATCAGATCATTCACCCCGATGACTGGCTGGTGATCGGCGAATCGGCGGAGAAAATCAGAACCGTTCCCAGCTACTCCACCGAGCGCGAGTATCGTATAATTCGCAAAGACGGTCAGATTCGGTGGCTGCACGAACTCGCCCAGAACGTCTGCGATGACCGGGACAGACCGATGCTCGTGCAGGGAGCCCTGTACGACATCACCGAGCGTGTCCACATGGAAAAAGTCCAGGCCGCTCTTTACAAAATTTCCGAAGCCACCAACATGTCTACGAATCTTGAGGAACTGCTGCAGACGATCCATCAGATTCTGGGTACCCTCATCGATACCACCAATTTCTATGTCGCCCTCTATGATGCCGACACCGAGCGCTATTCGTTCCCCATCTGCGTGGACCAGTACGAAGACGGCACCGACCTGCCGCCGGAACAACTCAAGAAGAGCCTCACCGATTACGTCCGTAAAACGGGGAGACCCCTCCTGGTTGACGAGAAGCTCCACCAGGAACTCGAGGAAAAGGGCGAAGTTGTCCTGGTCGGCCAGCCGTCGCCGATCTGGCTCGGCGTGCCCCTGAAGACACCTCATGGTATAATCGGCGTGGTAACGGTGCAAAGCTACTCCGACCCCACGCTCTACAAGGAAAGCGACATGGACCTGATGACTTTCGTCTCGGGTCACATCGCCATGGCCATCGAACGTAAACAACAGGAGATGCTGCTGAGGCAGTCCGAGGAAGACCATCGCACCCTCGTGGAAACCATGCGTGACGGCGTGATGAAAGTCGATACCGGCGAAGACATCATGTTTGCGAATCCCGCCGCCTGCAGCATTCTCGGCTACGCACACCATGAGCTCGAAGGCATGAACCTCCGTGACATTGTGGTCAGCGATGACCTCGAGCTGATCCACTCGCAAACCCGCGAGCGCCTCAAGAAACGTCGCAGCCGGTATGACCTGAGGGTCGTGCGCAAGGACGGCGAGGAACGTCTGGTTTCGATCTCCGCCGGCCCCTGCCTTAACGACCGCGGCAAGGTCGTCGGCACGGTCGGCGTCTTCACCGACATCACCGAACTGAAAAGGGCCCAGGAGGAAGGTCAGAAACTGCGTGAGAAACTGGCCAACGCCCAGCGGATGGAGTCGCTCGGAGTCCTGGCCGGCGGCGTCGCCCACGACCTCAACAATATCCTCGGTCCCCTGGTGGGATACCCGGAACTTATCCGGCGGCGCCTGCCCGAGGACAGTCCGCTCCGGGAGCAGGTCGCCAAAATCGAGGAGTCGGCTCAGAGAGCCGCCGAGGTCGTTCAGGACCTGCTGACAATGGGTCGCCGCGGTCGCTACGAGATGGCTCGCGTCAATATTAACGACATTGTTACCATGTATCTTGAGTCACCCGATTTCTGTAACCAGAAAGCGCGCTTCCCCGATGTCACCACCAGCGTTCAGCTCAATTCAGACATTCCGCCGGTCTACGGTTCATCCACCCATCTATCGAAAGTCATAATGAACCTGGTGATCAATGCTCTCGATGCCATGCCTGACGGCGGTACGCTGACGGTCAAATCGGAATGCCGGCAGTTGACGCAGCTGTTGAGCGGGTATGACAACATCGAGCAAGGCCGGTATAACATTATTATCGTGAAGGACACCGGTATCGGCATCGAGGAGGCCGACACCAAGAGGATTTTCGACCCCTTCTTCTCCAAGAAGAGACTGGGCAAGAGCGGCAGCGGCCTGGGCCTGGCCGTTGTTTATGCCGTGGTCAAGGACCATAACGGCTATGTCGATGTCATCAGCGAACCCGACCGGGGCTCGGATTTCGTTATTTACCTGCCGGTCTTCGAAAGCAGCGTTCCTGCCGGAGAGGAAAAGCCCGTATACGACCTCAAAGGAAACGAGAAGGTGCTGGTGGTCGATGACGTTCGCGAACAGCGCGAACTCGCCGTTACTCTGCTGTCAAGCCTGGGCTATGACATGACTGCTGTCGCCAGCGGCCGCGAGGCGGTCGAGTATCTGCGGCACGACACATGCGACGTAATCATACTGGACATGATTATGGAACCCGATTTCGACGGCCTTGATGCTTATCGCGAGATTATCGGTATACACCCGGACCAGAAAGCCGTCATCGTCAGCGGCTTCTCACAAACCGACCGCGTCAAGGAGGCCGAGAAGCTGGGTGTCACGAGGTACGTCAAGAAGCCTTACACCATGCAGAAGCTGGGTAAAGCCGTCAGAGAGGTGCTGGCTGCCTCCCCATCGTCCGCTCACTCGACCAGAGTCTGACCGGCAGCCCCCTGGTTTTCCGGCCTGTCTAACTTATCTAAACACCAATTTGCCAAACCCGTTGGGATCGTACGCGTGCGGAACCTGCCAGCCGCCGGCGGCATTCAGGCGATGCTGCTTGCGCCTGAAATTGAAATCCCACGCCTGACCGCTTGCCGCGCGCACGCCAAACTGAGCCAGAGGAATCTGAATCTCAACCGCCCAGTAACCGTCCCCACTGCTCGTGCTGACACTGTAAGTGCCGTCCCAGCTGAGGTCACCGGCAAAATGACCGTCACTCTGCTGCTCTATCTGCTGGTCGAAGGTGGTCCCGATCGGACTTACATATAATTGATAAACCGGCCCCTGACCGCCGCCCGGCCGATACAGAAATCCCACACAGTCTTCGCCGTAGATAGCAGCATCGTGCTCGGTCAGTGATGCGTGCAGCGAATCCATGCGATTCTCGATGCAGTGAGCCGCGATATAGAGATTGCCCTCATCGTAGGCGAAATAGAAAGCCGCTGAATCCGTTTTTGCTGGTGAACCGTCCTGTTCGAGCAAGCGGCCGTGACCGGTCTGCCATATCGACTCCTCTATAACACCATCTATGATCGGCGGCCGTCCGGCGTGGGTGCCGGCCGTCTTTCTGGCCACCCGCACTTCTTTTTCAACACGGACTGTCCCGTGTGCGCCGTACGGAAAATCGACGCACAGCTCCGGCAGCGGATACAGCGAACCGCCACACGACACCTGGAAGGTCACATGCGCCGTTCCGCCCGGCCCGACTTCAATAGGCAACGCCCCTGGCTCAACCGTCCATCCCTCCGGGACCTTCCAATCAACGGTATCGAGCAGCGGAAACTCAGTATCGAAATTGTGGATATCCACGCCGATCGTGCTTGCCGCCACCGTCAATGCGTCCTCCGCCACGGGCGCGGCTTGGGTGAAGGCTATCCCCAGTCCCCGCGCTGTCTCATACGCTCGCACCTCGGAAATATCGATTTCATCCCACGGCAGTATAGCGTTCATTCTTATAGGAGCTATCGTAATTTCATCCGACACGGTCACCCAGGTGAAATGAAATCCCGGGTCGCCTGGTATCTCGTCAGTAGTGCCCCCCGACGTTCCCATGCTGACGTACCTGACGTTATCGTACAGGCCGGCAAAATACCGGTGCCAGTGACCGCTGAAAACGACGTCTACCCCGTACTTGGCGTAAATTGAGTGCAACGTGTCGCTCTTGTTGTCGGCCAACGTGCGATAGCAGAAAGGCCTGTGCAGAAACACCAGAGTGAAAACCGCCCCTTGGCTGCTCTCAAGGTCGGTGAGCAGCCATTCAATCTGTTCCCGCGGGAATTCCCGCGTGAACTCGCTGCGACTGTTATCCAGAACGACTATATGAAGACCATCATAGTCGAACGAGTAATATGGTTCCGACCCCGTCCACTTGCGGTAGGCATCCAGCTGACCGTCGGTTGTAATATCGTGATTACCGGGCGTAAAATACACCGGCATCGACAACGGCTCGAGTACGTCCAGGTACTCCTGCCACTCCCTGTCAAGGATAGCCGCATCCTCGGTGTACCCCTCGATCATATCCCCCACTGTTATCACAAATTCCGGCTTGAGACGTTCGATCTCCGCAATAATCTGCTCATAGACTCCGACCTGCGCCTCACTGGTACGGTCACCGATTACGGCAAACCTGATTGGGTACTTCGTCAGGTCTCTTGCTTCCTGCGAATAACCTTCCGCCGCGGCCAGCAAGACCGATGCCGCCAAAACAACCAGCCCCTGAAGAACCGCCGCCCTGACCATCCTGACCTCCTTGCTCCAGAAACGTTCTGGTGATAACTGTCCCCAAAAAGAAACGGCCGGGCGTCCGGCCCGGCCGCGTGAGTCGTCACATCTTCGGTAAATAGAAACAGACCACCTTGGGCTCGGTCATCTCCTGCAGGGAGAACTTCAGCCCCTCCCTTCCGAGACCGGAGTACTTTACCCCTCCAAACGGCATTGAATCGAGACGATAATCGGTCGAATCGTTGATCATCACTCCGCCGCAATCGAGCTCGTATGATGCCTTGAAGGCCACGTCGATATTACTGGTGAATATCGCCGCCAGAAGCCCGTACGGAAGCGAATTCGCCTCTTTGATGGCTTCGTCCAGGTCATCCACCGGATACAGGTTGACCGTCGGCCCGAAGACTTCTTCACAATGTATGGTTACGTTCCTTGGAACGTTCTCAAGAACGGTCGGCTCAAAGACCGCTCCCTCCCGGCCGCCACCTGTCAATACCGCAGCACCCTTCTTCCTGGCGTCATTGACCCATTTCTCGACCCGCTTGGCCTCATTCTCCGTTATCATCGGGCCCATATCGGTCTCATCTTTCATCTTGTCGCCGATTTTGTACTTCTTGGTGCGCTCGACGAACTTCCGTCTAAACTCGTCGTATATGTCCCGGTGCACCAACAGCCGCTGGACGCCGATACAATTCTGCCCGGCCGCCCAGAACGCCCCCGACACGCATGATTCCACGGCCAGTTCGATGTCGGCATCTTTCCACACTATCACCGGAGAATTGGAGCCAAGCTCCATCCCGATTTTCTTGATACCGGCCAGCTTGGCGATACGTTTGCCGGCCTCGACCCCGCCCGTGAACGAAATCATCCGCACTCTCTCATCGGAAACCAGCGCGTCGCCAATCTCGTGCCCGTAGCCGGTGATCACCTGAACGGCCTGGGGCGGGAGACCCGCCTGAACCATCGCTTCCACCAGCTTGATGGCGGAAAGCGGCGTCACCGTCGCCGGCTTCAGAATCACCGCGTTACCGGCCGCGACGGCCGGACCCAGCTTGTGAGCCACCAGATTCAAGGGGTCGTTAAACGGCGTTATCGCCAGAATCACGCCGATCGGGAAACGATAGTAATATCCGCGCCGCTGCTCGCCGCCGGGAAACGAATCGAACGGGATCGTTTCGCCCAGAATCCGCTTGGCTTCCTCGGCCGACGCTGTTATGGTATTGACACAGCGCGAAGCTTCCTTTCGCGCCTCGCGAATCGTCTTGGAGCCTTCCCGCGCTATTATCGTGGCGAAGTCTTCAAGATTGTCAGATATTATTGAGGCCGTCTTGAACAATATTTGCGCTCGCTGGTAAACCGTCATCCGTTTGGTGATTTCAAAACCCCTTACCGCTGCACTCAGGGCTGACTCCACATCCTTCTTGCTGCCGGCCGGAACGGTATCAATCACACTGTTGTCAAACGGGTCGGTCACCTCAATCTTCTTGTCGCGGTCCACCCATTGACCGTCCAGAAGCATCTTCATCGTTTGCCTCCCACATGAATGATGTCCACCAGGGTGCTGTAGCCGGTTTCAGTCCGTCCGGCACCCGGCCCGACGATAGTGACATCGCCCAGAATATCGGTGGTGAGAGTGACGGCGTTGGTCGCCCCCATGATTCCGGCCAGCGGATGGCTCAGATCAATCTCCTCCGGTCCGACACTGGCTTTGATCTGGTCTCCGTCGCGCCATACCTTGCCGATCAGCTTGAAGCGCTTGCCGCGCGATTTCGCCTCGGCAATGGCCTCGGCGGTAATTTCGGTGATGCCTTTGCAGGGAAAATCCTCCGGCGTGGACTTCTTGCCGAAAATCGCATTGGCGATAATCGTCACTTTGGCCAGAGCATCCCAGCCCAGTACGTCGGCGTCCGGCACGGCCTCGGCATAACCCAGCTCCTGTGCCTTGGCCAGGGCCACTTCGTAAGACAAGCCTTCTTCCATGCGTGTCAGGATATAGTTGGTGGTGCCGTTAAGAATACCTTTGGCCTCCGTGATACGGCAGCCGGCCAGTGTCTCCCTGGCCAGGTTCAGAAGCGGCGTGCCGCTCATGACCGTTCCCTCGTAAAGAAACTCTACCCCTTCTTTGGCCGCCAGTTGCTCCAGCTCGTACAGGAAGAGGGCCGTCGGCCCCTTGTTGGTGGTCGTCACATGCATGCCCTTTTCGAGAGCCGCCCGGATATGCGATGTGGCCGGCTCGCCGGTCTTTATGTCCGTGTAGGTCGCCTCCACCATCATGTCGGCCTTGGCCTGTTTTATCATGGCCAGGGCGTCACCGTCAAATCCCCCCGCCGGACCCGGGATCATCTCTCCCCCCTTGGCCCGCTTCAGCGCCTGGGCCAGATCAACACCTCCGGGGTTGTACACGCTGCCTTTCAGCATGTCGGCGATACCGACCACCTGCACTGTCATCCCGTATTTATCCTTGAGGATGTTTTCCTTATCGATTAGAAGTTCGGCCAGACCCTGCCCTACCGTGCCAAACCCGATGAGCAGTAATTTCATTATGGATTCCTCCACATATTAATGTAGGGCGCCGCCGAACGGGCCGGCGGCGCCTATTTTGTCTTGTACCGGTCGGCCGCGTCGAACACGTCGATCACGTTCACACGCGAATGAAACCTGGCCGAGTGCTCGACCCCTTCCGGTATATAGTAACTGTCTCCCTTGCGATAGACTTTCGTCTCACCGCCGATAGTAAGCGACATCTCCCCCGCCACCATTATCCCCCACTGGGCGCAGTGCTTGTGTGCCGGCACCGCGGCTGTCGTGTCGATGTCGAAAAACACTATCTGGCGGTTCTCTCCCTGAAGCAACCAGCCCCTGACCCCTTCAACCGGCATGTCGACTTCCGGCAGGTTGCGCAGCATATCCGGGTAGACTGTACCATCCCACTTCATGGCCAATTCGTCCGTCATCTCGCCTCGCCTTTCAGGTTTTGTAGGCAACACCGGCAAATCTCGCCTGGTGGCCCCGACGCATAATCTCGCGCGCATCCTTATCACAACGTAAACATTTGTGATAAATCACGTCGCCGATAAGTTCCGCTTTCTGATCGCGCTCCTCGTCCGACAGGAAGTAGGCCTCCATCGTATCGTACGGGCGCGACTCACCGTCACTCTCGTACTTGATGGTGATATTATAGCCACCGTCGAGCACCTTGTGAGCCTTGTCCGTCCAGTCGAAATCTTCCATCCCCAGGTCGGGATTAATTCTCAGGTGAGCCGTCAGGGAAATATTCCCCAGGCCCGACGCCTTGAGGTCGTCGCAGCACTGCATGAAAGTCTCGGGACTGGCGGCGTTACCGATGTTGACCTCGTAAATGGGCGTGGTCCCGTCGTCGCGTAGATACTCCTTGATGATGTTCAGAAGCATCCTGAACTGGACGGCGTTCTGGGTTGACAGAAGCATGGAGATCTTGAAAGTCACGGCGGGGACCAGTCGACCGAAGTAGCAGGCCGCAACGATAGTCGACCAGCTCGGGTTGAGGAAGAAATTGGCTCCCGTCTCCAGCCCGGCGCGAAGGATGCCATCGAGATAAACCAGGTGATTATTGTCGCCGACCTCAACGCCCCCCAGGTTACCGAAAACCGTGCCCATGTTCTTGAGAATAAGCTGACCCATGCCCTCACCCAGATCGCGGCGATCGAACTTCTCGCCGGTGACCTTCTCAATATGGGCGAATCTTTTCTCCGGCAGTGGTATCCCTATCAGGTTGGTGGAGCAGAACTTGCTCGCCTCAATGATATTCTCGGCCATCGCCAGCGTCGCCAGCAGGTCGCCCGAATAAACGTAATGGTCGGTAAGCGCCACTACCGAGATCATCTCCGTCGGAAACAGCACGTCCTTATTCTTTGCCACCCGACGCATGCAGTCGAGCGTCACGTGCGACCCCTGAAAACCGGAAACCTGGGTGGTGCACACTCCCGGCTTGGTGGTCTTGATAGACTCGGCGGCGACAAAGTCTTCCACTTTGGGAAAGTCTTTGGCATAGCCTTCCGCCTTCTCGAGCATGTCAGCCAGGCCCTTTTCGGCTGCCAGCTTCTTACGCGCATCGTACTCTCGCATCGCACTGATCTTGTCGCAGACGGCTTTCCCGCCGCCGTAAGCCTCGACCAGAGCGTCAATTGCCTTGAGGTCTCGGTCACTCAAAAGCTTGAAATGCATATCGCGAATCTCCCGGTTCGTTTTGGGGTTTGTCTCGACCTTCTCTATATTGGTTTTTCATTTAGGCGGTTAGTCCGGCCCGTTGCTGTAAGCCGGAAGGTATATCAGCCGCTGAGCTATTTCAAGCGATTTTTCCCGCCCGGTCACACCGGGTCACACAGTCAAGTAAATGCGACATAAGCCGATAATAGGAACAATAACCGGAGAACCAACGGGAACTTGTGATAAACATCACATAATTGTTGAAAAGAGTCGGGCTGTCGTGTATTTTATCCGGTAAATGGCGTCAACCGGCACCTTTGCCCCTTCAGCATCCGGGGGCTGAGCTCGCTCAAGGAAGGGAACAGATGTTTTCGGTCCAGCGAACATCCGCGCTCCTCGCTACTCTGATTGTCCTGACTTCCACTGTTTTTGCGCAAGATATGCCTCACCAAGAACTTGAGCTTGACTGCGATGTCTGCCACTCCCTGAAGGAATGGTCCGGTGTCCGCTTCGACCATGCCGAGCATACCGGCTTTACTCTCGTGGAACGTCACGCCCGGATTGAATGCAAGCAGTGTCACACCCTGAAAGATTTCTCCATAATCGATTGCGATTGCACCTATTGTCACAAAGACAATCACGGCGGAAAACTGGGTCTTGATTGCAGCAAATGTCATTCCCCGGTGGGTTGGAGGGCGCTCGGCACCGAGGATGTCCATCTCGGAGTGGATTCACTGCCGCTGGAACAGTGCGTTCTGTCCGACTGCGTGAGCTGCCACAAAGATATCCATGAGGCCAAACTCGGCCCCGACTGCGCTAAATGTCACAAGCCCGTCGGCTGGGAGATCTTCGACATCGAAGATATCCACGCTCAGACGAATTTCCCGCTCATGGGACGGCATGCTCTGGCTGACTGCCGGTCTTGCCACCAGGGTCTCCCGATCGGCGATTTGTCTTTCGAAACCACCCGCTGTGTGGGCTGCCACCAGCAACAGTTTCTGGAAACAACCAGCCCCGGCCACGTCGCCGGCGGCTTCCCCGACGAGTGCGACGAATGTCACCAGATGAGTTCCTGGCAGCCGGCCTTTTTCACCAACCACGATGCTTTCTTCCCCATCTTCTCCGCTGCTCACGGCGGCGAGTGGGATGTGTGCGCCGATTGCCATATCGAACCGGGGAATTTTCAGATCGTCTCGTGTCTCGGATGCCACGAACACCGGCAATCCGCCATGGACAGCGAGCACGCCGGCATTGGCGGTTACAACTACAACAGTCAGGACTGTCTCATTTGCCATCCGGCAGGTGTGGCGGGCGGTTTTGTTGACCACGATGCCCTTTATTTCCCGATCTATTCGGGCCCGCACAACGGCCAGTGGGACGGCTGCTCCGAGTGCCATAACGACCCGGCCGACCGCACGCAGTTCAACTGCCTGGCCTGCCACGAACACAATCAGTCCGATATGGACAACACCCATCAAAGCATAAATGGCTATACTTATCTGAGCACCGCTTGTTTTGCCTGCCACCCGGCCGGTGAGAGGATTCAGTTTGCCGAGCACGACGCCCTGTATTTCCCGATTTATACCGGCAACCATACCGCGCTCTGGTCGGAGTGTTCCGATTGCCACACCGACCCGGCCGACCGCAGTGTCTTCAGTTGCCTTATCTGTCACGGGCAGGCTGAAACCGACGCCACCCATGGCGGCATGAGCAGCTATCAATACCTCAGCAGCGCCTGCTTCAGCTGCCACCCGACCGGCGACGCCGGCGTATTCACCGAGCACGATGTTCTATTCTTCCCGATATATTCGGGCACGCACCAGAGCCTGTGGACCGATTGTGCCGATTGCCATACCGACCCCGCGAGCAAGAGTGTCTTCAGTTGCCTGACCTGTCATACGCAGGCCGAGACCAATCCCATCCACGGCGGCATCACCTCCTATGTGTACGAGAGCAGTGCCTGCTACGGCTGCCACCCGGACGGAACCGGCGGCGACTACCTCGAACACGACGTTCTGTTCTTCCCGATATACTCCGGCACCCACCAGGGTACCTGGGACGGCTGCGCCACCTGCCACACCGACCCGGCCGACAGAACGGTATATGACTGCCTGAACTGCCATCCTCAGGCGACCGTCGATGTCGTTCACACCGGCATGCCCGAGTACAGCTACACAAGCACCGTCTGCTTCGGTTGCCACCCGTCCGGAGCGCCGGAAGATTACGTCGAGCACGACGCCAACGGCTTTTTCCCGATATACTCCAGCGCCCACGCCGGTGTCTGGGCCGAATGCGCCACCTGCCACACCGATCCGGCCGACCGCACCGTCTTCACCTGTCTGATATGCCACGACCAGACCGATATGGACAATATGCACGTGGGCATCAGCGGATATTTGTACATTAGCACCGACTGTTACACGTGCCACCCCGCCGGCGAGGAGATTGAATTCACCGAACACGAAGTTTCGTATTTCCCGATATACTCCGGAGCCCACGACGCCGTCTGGGCCGAATGCGCCACCTGTCACACCGTGCCCGGTGACCGCACTATATATGACTGCCTGTCATGTCACGAGCAGAGTACGGCCGACGTCGTTCATATGGGTATGCCGGAGTACAGCTACGTAAGTACTGTCTGCTACGGCTGCCACCCACAGGGCGCGCCGGAGGATTACCTCGAACACGACCTGAACGGCTTCTTCCCCATTTATTCCGGCAACCATGTCGGCGCCTGGACGGAATGTTCCACCTGCCATACCGACCCCGATGACCGGTCCGTCTTTGACTGCCTGGTATGCCACGATCAGCCCACCATCGATCCTTTCCATCTGGGCATGCCCGAATACAGTTACGTAAGCAGTGTCTGCTACACCTGTCATCCCGCCGGGACCGTCGAAGACTATCTCGAGCACGATGTTAACTTCTTCCCCATTTATTCCGGAACTCACGACGGTAGATGGTCCGATTGTGCCACCTGCCATATCGACCCGGCCAGCAAAGCCGTTTTCTCCTGCCTGGTGAGTTGCCACCCGCAGACTCAGACCGACAACAAGCACAACAATCCGACACCGGTCCCGGGATACGTCTACGACAGCTACGAATGCTATAACTGCCACCCCACGGGGGTTTACCCGTAAGCGAAGGTAGTACCGATGAGAAATGCCGTTACATATATGATTTACCTGACGCTTGCGGTAGCCCTGGGCACATCGGCCTTTGCCGGCGATACTTCGCGCCCGTGCTGCGTGACCCGCGTTTCCGGCCGGGCCATTTACCTGGATGGCGGCACGAGGGACGGTTTTCACCTCGGTGACACTGTGGCCCTGGTACGCCGGCAGGAAACGATCGCTGTCGCCCTCATCACCCGCGTCGCCGAAACGGCCGCCGCCGCCGAACTCTCCAAGCAGATTCGCCCGGTACAGGTGGGCGATGTAGCCGCTCGCCTCGATGCCCTGCCGCAAGCCGCCAGCGGGCCTGCAGCGCAGGATAGACCGGCTGCCTCGGTCGAAAAGAAAGACCGGCCAAAGAGCCGGCTTAAAGGTACCGTGTCACTGCAGGGCTTCTGGCGGCACGATATGACCGATTCAGAGCTGGACCGTTACCAGCCCGCTCTGCGCACGAGGCTGGAGGTTACCAATGTCGCCGGTAGCGACCTCAGTTTGAAAATGCGCCATCGCAGCCGCCTCTACCATCGCGCACGGGCGATTCGAATCGGCCAGGACACCAACGACTGGGTGCACCGTCTGTACGAGCTGGGCCTGTTCCACGAGGTCGAAGATTCCAAAGCCGACTGGGCCGTGGGCCGGGTGCTCTCTCCTTACGTGCGCGGAGTCGGCTACGTCGACGGCGGTTACCTGGCCTATCGCATCCATCCCAATTTCCGGATCGGTCTTGCCGGCGGTGTGGTCCCCAACCGGGTCAACTCCGAGCCGGACTTCGACCGGCGCAAATTAGGCGTCTTTGCCTCCTTCGAGTCCGGCACCTATGCCACCGGCCGACTGGCTTTTACGGCGGCTCTATCCACCGAATACGATAACAGCACCGTCAGCCGCGACTTCATCTATGTGCAGGGAACGTACTCGCGCAACCAGCTCCTTTCGCTGTATCAATCGGTGGAGATCGATCTAAACCGTGACTGGCGCTATGACCGCACCGACGAGCGCTTCAGCTTCACCAATTATTATGCCAATGCCAGCGTCAATATCACCGGCAACGCCTCGGTCTTTTTCTCTTACGATGCCCGCAAGAACATTCGCTACATCGAAGTGATGGACACCCCTGACAGCCTGTTTAACGACGATGTCCACAAAGGGGTCAGGGCCGGGTTCAACCTGCGCCTTTTCAGCCGCCTTCATTTCCGCAGCACCGCCGGCATGCGCTTCCGGGAGGACCAGTTCGACGACAACAAGTTCGCCTCGGCCAGCCTTCGCCTGATCCGCTTCCCGCTGGTGCGTCATTCGATAATGCTATCCATGCACGTGGTCGAAACCCATTTCACCACCGGCTACCGGCCCATGCTCAGCTATCGCTTCCCGCTCAGCAGGCGAGTGATGCTCAATCTTACCGGTTCGGGGTATATCTACAAGGCAGGATCAATCAAGACAAGTTACTACTACGGCGAGGCGCGTACATCGTACAACTTTGCCCGCCGCTACTTCATCTCGGGCAGTTACCGGCAGTATTTCGACGACGAACTCAAGTCTATCGAAGTATCCACCGAGCTTGGCGTCCGGCTGTAGAGCCTTCCCCAGCCTGTAACCGGGATTCTCGCGACTGAATTGTTATTCGCGGCCGTAAGAGCTCCAGCTTTGCACCTGGAGCCTGTCGAACGGCACTTTACAAAGGGATTCGGCCAGACGCTGGGCCAGCTGAAGATTCGTTATCAGTGGTACCTTGAAATCAACCGCCGTGCGCCGAATCAGGTAATCGTTGGTCAGTTCTTCCCGCCGGTAATCCTTGGGGATGTTTATCACCAGGTCGATCTTGCCATCCTTAATGTAGTCCAGCGCATTAGGGCATCCTCCCTCAAGCGGCCACCGAAGCACCTTCGACTCGAAACCGTAACGCTCCAGAAACTCGGCCGTACCCCGCGTGGCATAGAACTCCACCCCCAGATTTTTGAATCCCGAGGCACTTTCCATGAAAGCCGCCTTGCTTTCTATCGGTCCGGTGGAAAGCAGGATACT
The DNA here is from genome assembly GCA_020346225.1 of Candidatus Zixiibacteriota bacterium. Classification (GTDB taxonomy): domain Bacteria; phylum Zixibacteria; class MSB-5A5; order GN15; family FEB-12. Next base: position 1,267,395 of record CP070777.1, read on the forward strand.
CTTGAGCGGGAAGCGATACCCCACGGATATCAGTGCCTTGAGAAAAGCCTCCTCGAAATCGTACCCCAGGCAGGCCACCTCGCCGGTCGATGACATCTCCACCCCCAGCGTCGGGTCGGCTCCTTCCAGGCGGCTGAAGGAAAACTCCGGTGCCTTGACACCCACGTAATCGAGTTCCAGAAAAGACTGATCCACTCGTTCTACCGGGTGACCCATAATCACCCGCATGGCCGCGTCGATAAAATTGCGCTTGAGCACTTTCGACACAAACGGGAAACTTCGCGATGATCGCAGGTTGCACTCAATCACCATCACCTGGTTGTTCTTCGCCAGAAACTGGATGTTGAACGGCCCGTTGATTGACAACCGACTGGCTATATCGGTGCTCACGTTCCGCACCTGCCGCATCGTTTCCAGGTAAGTCCGCTGGGGCGGCAGAACCAGTGTCGCGTCACCCGAATGAACCCCGGCGTTCTCCACGTGCTCCGACACCGCCCAGCACACCAGCCGGCCGTCGCGCGCCACGGCATCGATATCGATCTCCTTGGCGTTGTCGATGAATTTACTAACGACCACCGGATGATCCGGCGAGATATCCACCGCCTTCTCCAGAAATGCCTTCAATTCTTCGTCGTTCCCCGCCACCGCCATAGCCGCACCGGATAGAACATATGACGGTCGAACGATTACGGGATATCCTTTGTTCTTCGCAAACTCGTACACCTCATCCAGCGATGTCAGCTCGCGCCAGGGCGGCTGCGGGATGTTCATCCTCTCCAGAAGACTTGAGAACTTGTGCCTGTCCTCCGCCTGGTCGATATCCCGCGGCGACGTGCCCAGTACCCGCATCCCCGCCCGGTGGCACTTCATGGCCAGATTGTTGGGAATCTGTCCGCCCATGGACAGGATTATCCCCACCGGTGATTCCTTCTCGTAGATCTCGGCCACCGTTTCCAGCGACAGCTCGTCGAAATAAAGCCGATCGCACTCGTCATAGTCGGTGCTGACCGTTTCCGGATTGTAGTTGACCATCAGCGTCCGATATCCGAGCCGGCGCAGCGTGCGGACGGCGTTGACACAGCACCAGTCGAACTCAACCGAACTGCCGATCCGGTAAGCCCCCGGTCCCAGCATCATGACGATGCCTTCTTCCCCGAACTCGACATCATCCTCCGAGCCGTTGTAGGTCAGGTAGAGATAATTGGTCTGCGCCGGATACTCCGCCGCCAGGGTATCGATCTGTTTGACACACGGACGCACCCCCCACTCCTTCCTTCTGCCCGCGATATCCGCCTGCTGCGCACCTGTGGCGACGCCAATCTGCTCATCGGAAAACCCGTGCTGCTTGGCCCGGAGCACAAGCTCCCGTGTTAGCCCGTCCGCTCCGGCACTCCGCAACTCCTGCTCGATATTCACCATGTTGCTGATCTTCTCGATGAACCACCTGTTGATATTCGTTATGCGATGAATCTCATCCACCGTCATTCTCGACTGAAGCGCCTGCGCCACCGCAAAAATGCGCCGCTCGGTCGGCTCCTTCAGGGCCAGCGTCAGATCGTCGAACCGGATACCGTTGTTGAGCACAACGCCCCGCGCCCCGGTTTCCAGCATACGCATGGCTTTCTGCAGGGCTTCTTCGAACTTCCGCCCGATCGCCATAACCTCGCCCACCGATTTCATGGCCGAACCGATCCGTTCTGAGGCGCCCGGGAATTTCTTCAGGTCCCATCGCGGCACTTTGACCACGATGTAATCCAAGGCCGGCTCGAAACAGGCCCAGGTCTTCCGGGTAACGGAATTCCTGACCTCGGCAAGCGGCATCCCCAGCGCCAGCTTGGCCGCCACAAAGGCCAGCGGGTAACCTGTGGCCTTGGAGGCCAGGGCCGAGCTGCGCGAAAGGCGTGCGTTGACCTCGATCACACGGTACTCCCTTGAGTCCGGCGCCAGGGCATACTGAATGTTGCACTCGCCGACAATCCCCAGGTGGCGCACCACCCGAATAGCGATATTGCGCAGCATTTGATATTCATCATTGTTCAGCGTCTGACTCGGCGCCACGACAATGCTCTCCCCGGTGTGAATCCCCATCGGGTCGAGATTTTCCATGTTGCACACCGTGACACAGTTGTCAAAGCTGTCGCGGACCACCTCGTACTCGATCTCCTTCCACCCCTCCAGGTATTCCTCTATTAGGAGCTGAGGAGTATGAGCGAAGGCCCGCTTGGCCACCGTCCGCACCTCGTCTTCATTGCGGCAAATACCCGAACCGAGACCGCCCAGAGCGAATGCTCCCCGCACCATACAGGGATAGCCGATCTGCCGGGCCGCCTCGACTGCCTCGGCGACATTGGTCGTCGGATGACTTCGCGGTACATCGACGCCGATCTCACCCAGTCGCGCCACGAACCGCTGGCGATCTTCAGTATCGAGAATCGACTCGACCGGCGCCCCCAGCACCTGAACACCGTTCCTTTCCAGCACTCCCCGGCGATAAAGCTCCACACCACAGTTAAGTGCCGTCTGACCGCCAAAACCCAGCAGGATGCCGTCCGGGCGATCGGTCTCGATTACTTTCTCTACGAACTCCGGCGTCACCGGCAGAAAATAGACCTCGTCGGCGAAATTCTCCGACGTCTGAATGGTGGCGATATTGGGGTTAATCAGTATAGTACCGATCCCTTCTTCTCTAAGCGCCTTGATAGCCTGGCTGCCGGAATAGTCAAACTCGCCCGCTTCACCGATTTTGAGGGCCGAACTGCCCAGGACCAGCACCGATTCGGGAAGATGTGTTCGTTTCGACTTAGCCATGTTCACGCTCGGACCTGACGGACAAACTCATCGAATATCCATCCGGTATCCTCCGGACCTGGGCTTGCCTCGGGATGAAACTGCACCGCCATAAAAGGTTTGCTGACGTGTCTGATCCCCTCCACCGTGCCGTCGTTGGCATTTTTGAACCAGACCCGCCAGTCTTCGGCCAGCCCATCCTCACGAACGGCGTATCCGTGGTTCTGCGACGTGATAACACAACGCCGCGTTATACCGCCGGCACGCGAAGAGGCCTGTTCGAGCTCCAGACAGGGCTGATTCTGGCTGCGATGGCCGAATTTCATTTTGTAGGTCTCCGCGCCCACTGCTCGCGCAAGGAGCTGGTTGCCTAGGCAGATACCCAGAATCGGCTGTCCCACCGCCAGGGCGTTCCTGATGTTTCTGATGGTGGTCTCCAGCATCCTGGGATCGCCCGGGCCGTTTGAGATCACCAGACCGTCGAACGGCAGGTTTAGAAAATAATAATCGTGCGGCACGCGTATTATATTAAGGCCGCGGCTCAGCAGGCTGCGCAGAATAGCCGCCTTGCACCCGCAGTCCACCAGCACCACCGTTTTCTTGCTTCGGGTATCACCGGGACTGTTTTCTTCCAGACGACTGACCTCTTTTACGCTGACCTCCAAGGCCAGATTGGCCAGGTTCGGGTTGAAAAACTCGGTTTGCTCTTCGTTGGTCTCTATCTTCCCCAGCATCGAACCGTGCTCCCTTAGTCGCTTGGTAAGCGCCCGGGTATCGATACCGAATATAGCCGGAATCTGCTGTTCCCCAAGCCACGTGTCGAGGCTGTAACTGGCGCCGTGATGACTGTAGCAGCCGGAATGTTCTGAAACTATCAACCCGGCTGTCTGAATCCGATCTGATTCGAACCCGCGCGGCAGATTGTGACTGTCAAGTTGAAGCGATGGCACCCCGTAATTGCCGATGAGCGGGTAGGTAAGAGCGAGAATCTGTCCCCGGTAGGACGGGTCGGTGAGGGCTTCGGGATAGCCGACCATGCCGGTATTGAAAACGACTTCACCCGCTGCGGTTCCGTGGTGGCCGAAACCGACTCCTTCGAAGACGCTGCCGTCTTCCAGTATCAGCCGGGTGCTAGCCGACATGCTCTACGGGTCCCCCCTGAACATCGCGTAACATTAATTAAACTACGCTCAGGCGCAAGTTTGTTGATGAGAAATTCTTCCAGCTCTTACGATATAGACCGACAGACTCCTCACCGAAAGAGTTGACGCCAAACTCGGTGCCGCACAATAGATTGTAATGGGCCCGCGACCGGGCATGGCATCTAGCCTCCGAGATTGAGGAAGGCGCAGGAGACGTCAGCCCACGTCACCGGGGATAGGTTCTTGGGCTTCGATACGCGGTTGGAGCACAACCCGCTTGAGGTCGTCTCACTCTGAGAGGCCTATAACCAGTACTCCGAGACAAGCCTGTTAACATGCCGTTGGACTGGCATGTGGCCCAAGAACGTTTCCCGCACATTTTATCCTTGCCAAAACAGATGCCGAATCCTTATTTTAGTCGCTTAAGGTTGCATCCTCATGGGACCCGGGATGATATGTGCGTGGACCTTCGCACGCCCGCAAAAGGAGATCAAGTGAGTCAGGATTCTTAGGTTGCTCGGTGACTAGCCCTGATTCAGATTATCTGGGTACAGCTATTGAATTATCAGTGGTGAGACTGGAATGAACAAGAAAATTAGTGATCATGTTTTGCTTGAGTTTTCTCGTCTTATAAAACAACGCAACTTCCTTCCGTTCAGCGAGTTGTGTAAGCATCTCGGGCTCACTCAGGCGGAAATCATCCGTATCAAGGGAGAGCTGGAGGATTATCTTAGGCGCGAGGACCCGAAGGCCCGCCTGGTATCTCGGGTTGACTTGGATCCGCCTGGTTTTGAAATAGAATGCTAGATTCCACGTCGCATTGAATCGAAATCGGATTACATCACTCCTTCCGATGGTAACACTAGAATTAAGCACTGATTTAGAGGTTTCACTATGAGACGCGTCGAAGAGCTAGAGGTTGCCGGGAAAGTCGTCTTTTTGAGAACTGAATTCAATGTTGCTCTGGATGAGAACTACAATGTGGTTGATGACTCCAGAATACGGGCTTCATTGCCCACAATACAGCACTTGTGCGATAATGGGGCAAAGCTGGTAATATGCTCGCACATTGGCCGACCCTGGGGAAAACCCGACAAATCTAAATCACTCTGCCACCTCGTTGAGCCCCTTGTATCACTATTGGGTAGACCGGTGATGTTTTCCGCAGACTGCATCGGACCTGAGCGACAAAGCCTTCAGGAGCGACTTCAGGCAACAGACATCCTCTTGCTTGAGAATGTCCGGTTCTATTCTGAAGAGAATGACAATGACGAAGCTTTCAGTAAGCAGCTTGCCTCGGGAGTAGACATTTATGTGAATGATGCCTTTGGCAATTCGCATCGTCCGCACGCATCAATGATTGGCGTTCCGAAAATGGTCAGTCAAAAAGCGGTCGGGATCCTCGTCAACCAAGAGTTGAATGCGATCAATTCGTTTCTAACCGATGCCGCGCATCCGGCTGTGGCCATTATTGGAGGTGCCAAAGTAGCGGGCAAGGACGGAAAAATCCACGTTATCCGTAACCTGCTCAAATCTATGGATTATATAGTCGTGGTGGGCAAAATCAGTTACTACTTCCTGGAGGCTGTCGGGCAGGTCGTCGGCTCAACGATTTCCGCAGACCGACGACAGATCGATGCCCCCGGTTCCGACATTGCTAGTGCCGTCGACGACTGCACAGCCGTAATTGACCTGGCCAACGAGATGGGAAAAGAAATATTCTTGCCCCTTGATTCCGTGGTCGTCACACCTTCCGGAGACCAACCGACGGTTATTATACATGGTGAAGATACTTTCCCTTCTGACGGGGTAGCGTACGACCTCGGACCGAGGACTCTGCAGCGTATCCTTAATCTGGTAAGTCAGGCTGGGTCTGTGGTATGGAATGGTCCTTTAGGGTATATAGAAGATGAACGTTTCCGGAACTCCACGGTCGAGGTGGCGCGCAAAATCGGAGAATCCAGGGCCAAGACGCTCGTAGGAGGCGGTGATACGCTCACGGTGCTGCCAGATGATTCCTTCTCTTTCGACCACATTCATGTGTGTACAGGCGGCGGCGCAATGCTTACGATGCTCATGGGCCGAGATCTGATAGCCATACGCGCCTTAGAAGAGGGCTGACAATTTATAATTGGGAGGGGCAATGGCTTTATTGCTATTGATCTTGGATGGGGCTGCCGACGCCGCTGACTCTCCCGGCGGACATTCGACACCTCTGGCAGCTGCCGAAAAGCCAAGCCTTGACAGTCTCGCAGCTCAGGGGCGTACCGGCATGCTCGCCCCGATATCTGGGGGGATGGTCCCTCAAACTCATACCGGCGTCTTGAGTCTGCTGGGCTACGATGTAGTCTCACAACGCTTCCCCCGCGGGCCTATCGAAACTTTCGGTCACTTGGGAAAAATCTGGCCTGGCGCGCTGTGTGCCCGATGTAATTTCTCCACACTCTTTGAGGGGCGAATTACGAGTCGCAGAGTCTGCAGAGATCTCTCGCAGACCGAGGCAAACATTCTGACCAACAGCGTGATGGAGAGTCTCTCCATCGATTCCGGTGAAACTTTCTATCTTGGAAGCGTATCGACATACCGTCTGGTTTGGATGGTTAAACCGGACAATATGCCGTTATCCGGGAACGTCTCTAACGCCGACCCGGGTTACGCCGAAAACGCCGACTTTGCGATCCCCCAGAAAGACCTCGCTTTTCGCCCGGTCCCGTGCATGCCATTGGGCGACGACAATACCGCGAAGTACACGGCCAAGCTTGTAAATACATTCATCCACAAAGCACATATTATCCTTGAACAACACTCAATAAATGAACACCGTCGAGAGAGACAGTATCCACCTGCGAACTACATCCTTGCGAGAGACTTTGGAATTGGTTTGCCTCAATTACCATCAATCCTTGAGAAATATGGCCTGCGCTCGGCATATATTTATGAGCTTCCGATCGAGCTGGGGGTAGCCCGCCTGCTCGACATGCGAGCTATAGCGGCACCCGCCGGAAAAGACGGAAATGTATGCTACCAAGACCTGGCCGTCCTGATATCGTCAGTTATTCGACAGTTTGAATTGATCGTTTGTCACATTAAGGGTCCCGATGAGCCTGGTCACGATGGCGATTACCCAGGCAAGATCGCATCGCTTGAAAGAATCGACCGCGAGTTTTTTTCACCACTGGTGAAGCTGATTGATCCTGGCAGCGCAACGATAGTCGTAACATCCGATCACGCCACGCCTTGGTCTCTTGGCACTCACTCGTCCGACAAAGTACCGGTTCTCGTCGTTGGGTCAAGTGTAATTCCGGATTCAGTCGACCGATTCGATGAATATTCGTGTGCCAAAGGAAGTATGCCAATTGGGGAAGGTGTTAGGCTACTCCCCTTCCTATTGAATGAGGAGCAACTATGAAGACAAGAGTCTTTACAAAGAAGAAACTACTGGATTTGGCGCTCGACGTGCTTAAGAGCGTCATCCCCCCGATTGTTGTTTCCTTGCTGCTCGCTATAGCAGGGTGGGTCATAGGTCCTGCAGGTGCGAAGCGCATTTCGGGGGCCTTACTCGGAGCTTTTGGGAGGTTACCCAACTTCTTCTCGGATTTGGGGAACGCGGAGCCAAGTGTCCACCTTGTATTTGTACTTATGCTTGTGGCGCTGGCTACATGTATTTTGCTTCTGATCAAATGGGCGCGCCGTGGTTTGCGCGGGTGCCCCTTATATAGCACTACCGACAAAAATTGCGAGCTCGGCATCGCTGAACTCCGCGACAGAGAGACCACCCCCGTCTGTAAGGTCATCAGTTCTGCCAACGCATCTTATTCGTGGACTGGCCTTTCAGCTAATAATGAACTGTCTCCCACCGAGAGTTTCGACAGGCTTAAAAAGGCCGCCAACGAGGGCGTCAAGATCAATTATCTTATTATGAATCCTAAAGATGTGCTCCGTGTACGGGAACACGCGCATTGGGAGTCAACTCCAACCGAGACCAGAAATCCTGAACAACTTGTGTCTAACATCAACAACTCGTTTGAACAGGCGAAAGCCCTCGCGGATACGGGTAATTGTCAGGTAAGAACGGCTGCCAGGTTACCGTGCCTTAGGGTAACGATAATAGACGAATCAGAGTTTCACGTGGCCCACTACGACAAGGGTGGATGCGGCTATTATGGAGACCTGCTCGTTCTGCGCGGCTCCTCCGATAGCCAGCCAACAGACGACACAAAAAGACAGCCGATGCTTGTCGAGTGGTTCAGACACTTTGCGGATATTGAACGGAAGAATACTATCATTGACGACTTTTACGCGGCCATTGCCAGAGAGTACGGCAGTGGTGCGTCCGAGAGTGAGGTGGTCTCAA
>CP070777.1:1275777-1279892 GCA_020346225.1 Candidatus Zixiibacteriota bacterium
CAAGGCTTTGACTCTGCAGCTGCGCTGATCACCCCCAGGGGTATCAGGGCGGCAGCGGCCGAAGAACGCTTCTCGGGAAATAAGGGCACCAACGCCTTCCCGGCAAACGCCATCCGATACTGCCTGCAGGCCGGCAATCTCACACCGAGCGATATCGATCACGTTGCCCATGGTTTTTCCTACGAACCTCTCAAAGACGTTTTTGATGGCAACCCATTTTCGCAACAGCAGTTTTGCGAAATCTATGCACGCGAGAACCAAGCAAACTACCTGGAGGAATTCTTTCCCGACACAGGCTTGGCCGACAAGCTGGTCGAGGTGCCGCATCACCTGGCCCATGCGGCCAGCGCCTACTATTTGAGCGGTTTCAAAGAATCACTCATTATGGTGGTCGACGGCATGGGTGAGGTACACAGTACCACCGTCGCCGTAGGTCGGGGCCGCAACATCGACCTTATCCAATCAATCACAGCGCCGCATTCCCTTGGAATCCTCTACGGGGTCGTCACTCTCTACCTGGGCTTTTGGATGAGCTTCGACGAACACAAAGTCATGGGACTGGCCCCGTACGGCAATCCTCGCCGTTACTTCAACCAGATGATGGAATTTGTGCGCCTCTTGCCAGATGGCATGTATACCGTGCCGATACTGTTCCGCAATACCACACCTGAGGAAAAGGAAACCTACCGCGGCACCCTGCGCGTGCTGGAGGAGACCTTTGGCCCACCGCGCCAACCCGGCAGCGATATTACCCAACACCATAAAGATATCGCGGCGGCGCTGCAAGCGGTGCTGCAAGCCGGCTTACTGCACGTGCTCCGCCACTTCAAAAAAGCAACAGGCCAGCAAAATCTGTGCATGGCCGGGGGGGTCGCGCTCAACTGCAGCGCCAACGGAGTGATCAAGCGCAGTCGAATGTTCAAAGATATGTTCATTCAGCCCGCCGCCACCGACGACGGCACCGCCGTGGGCGCAGCCCTCTACGTGCAGAATCAGGTCGAGGGAAAACCGGCTTTCGGAAAAATGCTTATGCCTCTGTGGGGGCCGGAGTTTTCCGGTGCCGAAATCGAGCGGGTGCTGATTAAGCGGCGTGATGTCAATTTCACGCCATTCGCCTCCTTTGACGCGCTAATCGATGACACAGCACGGCGCCTCGCTAAAGGAGAGGTGATAGCCTGGTTTCAAGGTCGGATGGAATACGGCCCTCGGGCTTTAGGCAATCGCAGCATTCTTGCCGATCCGCGCAATCCCTATATGCGGACCCACATCAACCGTCTGGTGAAAAAGCGCGAAGGCTTTCGGCCGTTTGCGCCGGCCGTAACCGTTGAGTCTGCACCCGAATATTTTGAGATCGATCCCGGCGATGAGTCTCTCTACGCCTACATGCTATGCGTTACACAAGTGAAACAGACCTACCGCGACAAGCTGCCGGCCATAACCCACGTTGATGGCTCGGCCCGGGTCCAGACTGTATCACGAGAGGGCAATCCGCGTCTCTGGCAGTTGCTCGGTAAATTCGGCGAGCTTACCGGGATCCCGATTTTGCTGAACACCTCTTTCAATTTGAGGGGACAACCCATTATTTGCGCCCCTTCCATCGCCGTCGAGACTTTCGCAGAGTCGGAAATCAATATGCTGGTACTGGAGGATTTCATTGTCACCCGGTGTCGAGAGAATTCGCTCGATGATCTAGAAGCTGAATGAATCATTCCCCGGGGAAAAAATGACGTCACCTCGTGAAAGTGAGGCGGAAAGCCTGGATTTTTGGCGGGACCGGTTGTCCGGCCCGCTGCCGCAATATGACTTCCTGCTGGATCACCCGCGTCCGCCGGTCCAGTCATATCTGCGTGAGAGCAAAACCCTTTCGCTCGGCCCGCAGTTGTATCGCCGGTTCGCTGAGTTTTGCCGTCGAAACGAAGTTCCGCTTCTGGTCGTTCTGTTATCGGCATTCAAAGCGCTGTTCCATCGCTATTCCGGTGAGTCCGACACCCTCGTGGGCACGCTGCTGCCTGCGGCAGGGAAGTGCAATCCGGTGGCGCTGCGCACCGATCTGTCGGGCAACCCCACGGTTCAAGAGCTTATTCGCCGTGTGAGTACGACCGTTCAAGCTGCGGCTGAATTCTCCAATGTGCCCTTCGATATCCTGGTTGAAAAGTTTGAAGTCGATTTTGCGCTGGACCGTGGACCCATTTTTCAGGTGATGTTGGTGCTCTTGGATGACTTACTGAATGCGGACGATGCGGCCTACGCTCAGTCCCACAGTGCCCGCTGCGATTTGGTGCTTGTGGCGGCGGAAGCGGATGGCGACCTGCAACTTACCGCCGAGCACGACCCGCAGCTTTTCGACCCTTCAACGGTGCGGCGTCTCTTGGGACATTTTCAAACGCTGCTGACCGGTCTGGTGGCGTCACCGGAGATCCGACTGGCGGCGTTGCCCTTGCTGACACCCGCCGAACGGCAGCAGCTTTCCGAATGGGTTAACACCACGGTATCGTATCCGCGCGATCGCACGGTGCCCCAGTTGTTCGAGTCGCAGGCAGCCCAAACGCCTGAATCCACGGCTGTTGTGTTTGGCGACCAACGCTTAACATATGCCCAATTGAATCGCTGCACAAACAAACTGGCCCGCTACTTGCGCGATTTAGGCGTGGGGCCGGAATCGCTGGTGGGCCTTTATATCGACCGATCTTTAGAGATGGTCATTGGCCTGCTGGCCATTCTCAAGGCCGGGGGCGCCTATGTGCCGCTGGATACAGGCTATCCTCGTGAGCGGTTGCGGGCGATGCTGGCCGAGACGCGATCGCCGATCATTCTCACTCTGGCCCGCCTGACCGGCGGCCTTCCGGAGTTTGAGGCACGAGTCATCTGCCTAAACTCGGCCTGGCCCGATATTGAGCGTGAAAGTCCTGAAAACTTAGACCCCGTTGCAGCCGCCGAAAACCTAGCCTATGTGATGTTTACCTCCGGTTCTACCGGGCGACCGAAGGGCATCGCTGTGATCCACCGGGGCATAGTCCGGCTGGTGAAAGGCGCAAATTATGCGAGCCTTACCCCCGCGGAGACTTTTCTGCAATTGGCCCCCATTTCTTTTGATGCTTCCACGCTGGAGATCTGGGGTGCGTTGCTCAACGGAGCCAAGTTGGTGGTGGCCCCGGCGCATGCACTCTCGCTAGCGGATTTGGCCTGGGCCATCGAGGAGCACGGCGTAACCACTTTGTGGCTCACGGCAGGGCTGTTTCACCAGATGGCCGAGGCATATCCGGAGAGCCTCCTGCGCGTTCGCCAGCTTTTGGCTGGCGGTGACGTGTTGCAGGTGCCGCAGGTAAAAAAAATCTTGCGCGATTTGAAGGGTGGCACGCTGGTCAACTGTTACGGCCCAACGGAAAACACCACCTTTACGTGCTGCTACCCCATGAACGACCCGGCGCAGGTTGGCGAGACCGTGCCCATCGGGCGGCCCATCTCCAATACGCAAGTATACATCTTAAACGAGGCGCTCCAGCCGGTGCCGGTCGGATTACCCGGCGAACTATACGTCGGCGGCGACGGGCTGGCTCGCGGTTACCTCAACCAATCCCGCCTCACTGCGGAGCGCTTTATCTCCAGCCCGTTCGGGCGCGGACCGGGCGAGCGCCTTTATAAAACCGGCGATCTGGCCCGCTGGTTGCCGGACGGTACCATTGAATTTCTGGGTCGCATCGACGACCAAGTGAAGATCCGTGGTTTCCGCATCGAGCCGCGCGAAATTGAAACCGTGCTGGGTGGGCACCCGGCGGTCACCGATATTGTGGTGAAGGCCCTGACAAAGGAATCCGGGGAAAAATACATTGTGGCCTATGTGGTGCCATCCAATGCAGCTAGATCCTCGGCGCCCCTGAGTCGCGACCTGCGCCAATACTTACAGGAGCGTTTGCCCCATTACATGTTGCCCGCTGCGTTTGTCTTTCTGGATGAGATGCCGCTCAATTCAAACGGCAAGGTCGACCGAACCGCCCTGCTTGTGCCCGATGATCCCCGTCCCGACTTGAAGGAACAGTATGCCCCGCCCTCCGACCCTGTCGAGGAGGTGTTGGTTAAGGTGTGGGGCGAGATTCTCGGTTACGAGAGAATCGGCA
>CP070777.1:1279992-1282874 GCA_020346225.1 Candidatus Zixiibacteriota bacterium
CCCGCGAAGCAAGAGCTGGTGCGAGATGAGTTCGGCTTCGGTCTGTTTCTGGCGAAGGGTCGGTATGTAGGTCTGCGTCCAGCGCATCGTCTTATTCCTTATGGTTCAAGAAGTTATCCCAAGCCCGCCAAAGGCTTGCCTTCTTTTGGCAAGATGTTAAAATAGTCAATCTGGGCGTTTATGCAACTAAAAGATACAGGCGCAGCCTGTCTTGGGTGGGCGTCACGGACCTGCCGACCCGGTCCAATAAGTAGTTGATTTCAGGGCTCATTTGGCGTATTTATTCCTCAGCCTGTTGGCGGGAGGTTCCCGCACATCGGAAGATCTGCCCATGCCGGACGGGCTTAGCCAGTAGCAGCAGGGGCAGGTTGCTCCGGTTTCCCTAAAACAGGCTGTGCCTGCCCCCGTGGTGTAACGGATAACGCATCGGCCTCCGGAGCCGGTAATCCAGGTTCGATTCCTGGCGGGGGTACCAGCTTTGTTGGGTTTAGGGGAGTCGTTGGGTAGCAGCAGCAACTCGTCATGCGATCAACTCCTGGGGACGGGGTATCACTTATGCCGTTAAGTTTGAAAATATTTCTGTTCGGTCTCACCGCGGTGGCGTGGGTGTGGACGGCGGTCTGGGTTCGCCGAACGGGTGTTCAGTGGGCGGTGCAGCGCGGCCACGAACATCCCCGGCGCATGGGCTATATATTGCTGGGCGCATTCAAACTGGCCACGGTGGCCACGATCCTGGCGTTACACGATATGGGGGCGTTTTGAAACACATCGGCGCACTGATGGCCCTGTTTTCTATAGACGCGGCTGGTGGGGTCTGCTTGCTCTTTTAACGTCCGGAAAGTAAATTGCCTAAGAATTGACATATCACGCTATGACCCCATGGAGGTCCGGATATGAAGAAGTTAGCCGTCATTTTCGCATTGTCGGCGCTTGTAGCAGCGCTCTCATGCTCGCAGAAGGTAGACTATTCTGCCGAGCTTGACAGTATTGCCGAATCGTATGTTAAACTCGTCCTGCGGGTGGGGCTGTATGACGCCGACTATGTCGACTTCTATATCGGCCCCGAAGAATGGAAACCGGCCGATACCGCCGCGGAGAAAGAGGCCTACCCGCTTGCCCGGCTGACCGCCGAGGCTGATTCGCTGATGAATCAGCTTCTTGCAGTTGGCAGAGACCGCTTTGAGGGTTTGCAGGCCGACCGCTTTGAGTTCCTGCTGATACAGGTCAGGGCGGTGAAGGCGAAGACCGAACTGTTGAGCGGCAGGAAAATGTCATTCGATGAAGAGTCGATGGCCTTGTATGATGCGGTCGCCCCGCCGTTCGATGAGACTCACCACGACAGCCTCCTGGCCGAATTGGATGGGCTGCTTCCCGGATCGGGCGATATTCCCGCCCGGCTCGAGCAGTTTCGCTCTCGGTTTACCGTCCCAAAAGAGAAACTGGATACCGTGTTCAGCACTGCTCTGGCGGAAGCTCGACAGAGAACCGCGCAATACATTGAACTGCCGCCCGGCGAGACTCTGGATGTGGAGTTCGTTGAGAACAAGCCGTTCGGCGCTGCCAACTGGTATAAGGGCAGCGGTCACAGCCTCCTGCAGTTAAATACCAGTGTGCCCTGTCTAATTGATTGGGTTATGCATATGGCCTGCCATGAGGCTTACCCGGGACATCACACAAACTCTACCTTGCTCGACATACATCTTGTTCAGGACAGTGGCTGGATTGAGTACTCGGTAAGCCCCACCTTCAGCCCACGACCGACCGTTGCCGAAGGTATCGCCCAGTATGCCGATCATGTGATGTTTTCGACGGAGGAAAGGGTTGCCTTCGACAAGCAGGTGCTGTTTCCGGTGGCCGGTCTGGATACAGCCGGAGCCGACCTGTACTACGAAATAGTTGAGATTACCGGCAGTCTCAGCGCGGATGCCGACATAGCGCGCCGGTATGTTGATGGGTTAATCAGCGGGCCGGAGGCCGAGCGGATGTTTATCGAGAAGTCGCTCTACTCTCCGGAAATGGCGAAAAACATTGTTCCCATGCTTGATGTGTATGGCAGCTATATCATCAACTATTCGGTGGGCGAGCAGGTAGTAAGCGACTACATGGATAAGATGACCGCTTCTCCCGGCGGCCCTGAGCAGAGGTGGGCGGTGTTCCGTGAGTTGCTGTCGAGGCCGCAGACGCTTTCCGGCCTGAAGGCGAAAGCGATCCCGAATATACGCATAGCTCGAAGGTGACCGTAAGGGTCCTTGACGACTAGTTGTCCGCCAAAAACCAGTTGACAAAATGGGCATATGGAATCTAATTTAGGGTAGTTGCCGTCACCGGGAGATAGAGTCTGCTTTTAACCATATCATCCTGCATTTTCTGAAGACTTTTATATAATGATCATGGGGAGGTTGTAGGTTCCTGGCCTCCAGACCTGCTTCGCCCAGCACATACCTACCGCCCGAGCCTTGAGAAAAACGTAAGGGAGGTTCCGATGTACAAAAGGCACACGTCTGCAGCGCTGGTACTTTCAGCAGCGCTTTTGGTCGGCCCGGCCTATGCCCAGAGCGATCCTTCGGACCAAAAGGCCGCTCAGGGCACCGGTGCGAAAAATGCTGATACTTGCGACACCGCCGAGGTCAAGAGTTTGGAAGAACTGCTCATTAAGGAAGAAATCAGAAGAAGTAAGTGGGAGTCTACGGTTTCTGCCTCTTTCAATGGCGATGAAGCCGGGGATCAAAGCAGGTACGAACTGGGCACAGATGGCGAAGTGTACAAGGGCAAGTATCCGGGACAGTTACGCTTCACCGTCGGAAGCCAGATAACTCTCAAAGATAGAAAGTTGGAGGATGAGGTGTCATCGCTCTTGCTCAACTATGATTACTACGTGAAAC
>CP070777.1:1282974-1290439 GCA_020346225.1 Candidatus Zixiibacteriota bacterium
ACGATGGCCGAGGCAATCTTCATGATAGGCTCCCAGTCGGGGTCGGTCATATGCGTCACCAGAACATCGCCCTTCTGGAACTGGTCAATATACTTGGAGTCGCGGATAACGTTGGCCCGGCCGGCGCCGATTTTGGTTCCGACGGCGTGGCCGGTAACCAGCAGATCACCTTCCTTTTCGAGAATGTAGTTTTCAAGGACCTGTTCGTTGCGCCGCGATATAACCGTTTCCGGTCGAGCCTGAACGATAAACATCTCGCCGGTGGTGCCATCCTTGGCCCACTCTATGTCCATCGGCCGGTGATGACCGGCGATAGCGGAATAGTGTTCTTCGATGACCACTGCCCAGCGCGACAGGGTGAGGACTTCCTCGTCACTGATGCAATAGCGCTGGCGGTCTTTTTCGGGAACGGCGACCACCCTGGTGTGCTTGGATCGGCTGCCGTAGATTATCTTGAGTCTCTTTGTGCCCAGCGACTTCGAAACGATCGAGGGGTATCCGAGTTTTAAGGTCGGTTTGTGGACGTAGAACTCGTCGGGCGAGGCCGCCCCCTGGACAACTATTTCCCCCAGCCCGTAGGAGGCGTTGATGAGGATGACGTCTTTGTGGCCCGACTCGGTGTCGATGGAGAACATGACACCCGAGGCACCCTTGTCGGACCGGACCATTTTCTGCACGGTGATGGACAATCCCACCGAGAGATGGTCGAAATGCTGGTCCTCTCGGTACGAGATGGCCCGGTCGGTAAACATGGAGGCGAAACACTGGCGACAGGCCTGAAGCAACGCCTTGGGGCCGCGAATGTTGAGGAAGGTATCCTGCTGGCCGGCAAAAGAGGCCTCGGCCAGGTCCTCGGCGGTCCCGGAGGAGCGCACGGCAACATCGACATTATCGCCATATTGCTTCTCCAGTTTCCGGTAGTTGTCGACTATGGCCTGCTCCAGGTCACGGGGGAAAGGCGCCTGAAGAATCAGGCCGCGCACCCGGGCACCACGGTCCTTGAGATTGTGGATGTTGGTTGTGTCGAGATCCTTGAGAAGGTCCTTGATCTCGTTTTGGATACCGGCCTGCTCGAGCACGTAGAAATACGCGGCGGCGGTAATGGCGAAACCGTTGGGCACCTTGATGCCGCGCCGAGTGAGGTTGCGATACATTTCTCCGAGTGAGGAGTTCTTGCCCCCTACGATGGAAATGTCGTCAATGCCAACCTCAGAAAACCACAGAACGAGCTTGCGGACTTTGTTGTCTCTTTCTGGCATTGATTTTTGGCGGCTGCAGAATCTTTACGCAGGTGATACGCAGCACCGGCATAAATCGCAACATAAAAAAATACGTCATGTCGATTTTAGGCTCATGACTGACAGCGCGGTCGCCGGACGCTATGATAATGGACAGAAAAGGGTTGACTTTGGTCGGTCGGTGGCTATATTTCCGCCTTGAATCATGACGGCGGGGTGTAGTGGCATCCTTTTACCCTAAGCCTAAGGGCAAGCCCGGCAAAGAGATGAGGCAGTTCAGTCTGCTTGTCACGGTGCCGGCAATCATGTTCGCAGCGCCTGCCGTTGGTTACTTGATCGGTAGCTGGGCCGACGGGAGATTGGGAACCGAACCATACCTTCTGGTCGTTGGAGTTGTATTCGGATTTACTGCCGCCGGAGTTGAGGTTTACCGGATTATAAAAAGGTCCTCCGCGCTGGATAATAAAGAGAAAGATGAAGACCGGCTTTGAACTGGATTTCGTGGCTCGCACCCTGAGAATAACCGGTGTGGTTCTGCTCATAAGCCTGCCTTTTGGAATTTACTATTTTGGCATCTGGCCGGCTCTGGCCTTTTTCTCAGGCGGCATCTGGGGGATGGTCAACCTGATTTTCCTCAGCAGCCTGATTCGTACGGCCATTCGTCCCGGGGGCGCCGACACCACCCGTGCCGTGGGCTTCGCTGTGATCAAGTTCCCCCTGCTGTATCTGGCCGGCTATGCCTTGCTCAAGGTTCCCCGATTCGAACCGCTGCATCTTCTGGCCGGCTTTTCCGTTCTCTTTTTGGTGATGCTTCTGAAGGCTACGGCCCGGGCCCTTCTCGGCCTGGATGAAACCGGAGAGCATAACAGTAACCCCGGGCAGGTTTGACCATGCTGAGCACCCTGAGCAACTTCATAGCGGTCGCCGCGGCCCGACTCACCCCTTTTCTCACTGTAGCCGCCGCTGGCGGCGGGCACGGCGAGGAGGGCGGCAAGCCGCATCTGCCCAATTTCTTCTCTCTCCTTCATGATTGGGGGCTTTTACCTGACAGCATCTATCATTTTACCAGTGAATGGATCAATGTCATCTACGGTGCTTTCACCGCCATTATAATGAGCATTTTTGCCATGCGCGTGTATGCCCGCCGCAAGATGATCCCGGAAAAGGCGCAGAACTTCCTGGAGATGCTGGTCGAGAGCATGTACAATTTCATCTATTCCATACTGGGCGAGGATGCCAAAAAATACACGCCTTTTCTCGGAACGCTGTTCTTTTATATTTTGATAAACAACTTCTGGGGCATCATCCCCGGCGGTCACTCCCCCTCTACCAGCATCAACATCACGGCCTCGCTGGCGATCATCGTCTTTTTGTACGCCCAGTACACCGGGATAAGGAGGCTCGGCATTGTCGGATACCTGGACCACCTCGCCGGTCAGCCGCGCTCGGCCATCAGCTGGGTCCTGGTGATAATTTTGTTTCCCATTCATGTGATAGGTGAGTTTGCCAAGCCGTTCAGCCTGGCGGTACGACTTTTCGGCAACATCACCGGCGAGGATACCCTGGTGGCGGCCTTCGTTATGCTCGGCATCGCCTCTCTGGCCTTTATTCACCTGCCGGTGGGCTTGCCGCTGCAGGTTCCCTTTATGTTGCTGGGTCTTCTGCTGTCGACCATTCAGGCGCTGGTCTTTACGATTTTATCGACAATCTACATTCTGCTGATGCTGCCGCATGAGGAGCATGCCGGATAAAGAAGATTTGGCAAAGAAGATGATAGGATAATGGAAAGGAAGTATTAGGAGGAAACAATGGATTACCAATCAATGTTGTCATGGGCCCTGCCTATCGGCGTCGGCGTCGCTGCCTTCGGGTCCGCTCTGGGAATCGGACGGGCGGTTGGCTCGGCGATGGAAGCCATGGGCCGTCAGCCCGAGGCGGCCGGTAAGATCCAGACGGCAATGATCGTCGGTGCGGCCTTTATCGAGGCGCTCACCCTGTATGCTCTGCTGGTCTTCATCATGCTGCAGGGCAAAATCGGAGGCTAACGGCTGCCTTCGGCAATACCCCGCGGTCGGGGTTAAGTAAGGGTTAGTGTATGGATATATCGATACCACAGATCATCACGCACGCCATCGGTTTTCTGATAACCCTGTGGATTCTCAAGAAATTCGCCTGGGGGCCGCTTCTGGCCATGATCGAGGAGCGGCGGGAGAAAATCGCGGGTGAGTTTCAGAAGATCGAAGATGATAAGGCCCAAGTCGACAAACTGGCCGAGCAGTATCAGGCTCAGCTAAAGGACATCGACGGCGAGCGTCGCGCCAGGCTGGCCGAGGCGGTCAACGAGGGCAAGCAGGTGGCCGACGAGATCAAGCGGGCCGCTCATGCCGATGCCCGCAAGATCGCCGAAAAGGCCAAGGCGGAACTGTCGATGGACGTTGCCAAGGCCAAAGTGCAGCTGAAAGGTGACATGGTGGCCATGACCATCGCCGCCGCCGAAAAGATCATTCGCGAGAAGCTCGATGACGCCAAGCATCGCGAACTGATAGGAAACTTCATCGATAACGTGGAGAAAGCCTGATAGCCCTATGATTGTCTGGGAAGTCGCCAGGAAATACGCTCAGGCTCTGTTTCTCTCTACCGAGGAGAGAAATCTTTCGGACGCCGCTTACGAGCAGCTGGGTGACCTGAAGGAGCTTATCCGTCGGGACAGCTCGATGCTTACCTTCCTCACGGCGCCGCAGGTGCTGGACGAGAACAAGAAGGCTCTCGTCCGGAAGGTGTTCGAAGGAAGAATCGAGCAGCTTCTGGTGGAGTTTCTGGTGGTGCTGGTGGACAAGAACCGGATCGTCTATCTCAGGGAGATTATCGATGAATACCGCCGGCTGGTCGAGGCCCGGCAGGGTCTGGGACGGGTAACCGTCATCAGCGCCGTCCCGTTGACCGACGCCGAGCGCGATGAGTTGACGCGCAGGATGGCGGCCAAGACGGGACTGAAGATTATCCTCGAGGAGAAGATCGACCCGACCGTCATCGCGGGCCTGGTCGTGCTGCTTCACGACGAAATTATCGATGGCTCGGTGAGTCATGGCCTGCAATTGCTGCGCGAGCAACTCGAAGAAGTGAGGGTGCATTAGTGATTGCCGGGCGTATCGAACCGGATTTTGTGAGAAAGAACGAATTTATATAAAACAGGCTTCGCCTGTAGGAGAACGATGATGGGTCTGAACCCGGAAGAAGTATCATCGGTATTGAAACGAGAAATCGAAAAATACGAGACCGCGCTGGAGATGGAATCGGTGGGTACCGTCCTCCAGGTTGGTGACGGTATCGCCCGCGTGTGGGGACTGGAAGACGTGCAGATGTCGGAATTGATTCAGTTCCCCGGTGATATTATCGGTTTGGTTCTCAATCTCGAGGAGGATAACGTCGGCGCGGCCATCTTCGGCTCCGATACCCAGATCAACGAGGGTGACCAGGTGCGCCGCACCGGACGGGTCGCCTCGGTTCCGGTGGGCGACGCCCTGGTGGGACGGGTGGTGAACCCGCTGGGACAACCTATGGACGGCAAGGGCCCGATTGTTACCGACAAGTATCGTCCCATCGAAGGTATCGCGCCCAATGTGGTGGCCCGCCAGCCGGTGAATGAGCCGTTGCAGACGGGCCTGAAAGCCATTGACTCCATGATTCCCATCGGCCGCGGCCAGCGTGAGCTGATTATCGGCGACCGCCAGACCGGCAAAACGGCCCTCGCTATCGATACCATCATTAATCAGAAAGATACCGATGTCATCTGCATCTACGTCGCCATCGGCCAGAAAGCCTCCACGGTGGCCCAGGTGGTCGAAACGTTGCGCAAGCACGGCGCGATGGAATACACCACGGTCGTGTCCGCAACGGCCACCGACCCGGCGCCGCTGCAGTATATCGCCCCTTACGCCGGTGCCGCCATGGGCGAGGAAATCCGCGACAACGGCGGCCACGTGGTGTGTATCTATGATGACCTGTCCAAACAGGCCCAGGCCTATCGTCAGCTCTCGCTGCTTTTAAGACGCCCGCCGGGCCGTGAGGCTTACCCGGGTGATATCTTCTATTGCCACTCGCGCCTTCTGGAGCGGGCGGCCAAGCTGTCCGACGAGAAAGGCGGCGGGTCGCTCACGGCGCTGCCCATCATCGAAACGCAGGCGGGTGACGTTTCGGCCTACATCCCCACCAACGTGATTTCGATTACTGACGGCCAGATATTCCTCGAATCCGAGCTTTTCTTCGCCGGTATCCGCCCGGCCATCAACGTCGGCATATCGGTGTCCCGCGTGGGCGGCAACGCCCAGGTACGGATGATGCGGCAGGTGGCCGGATCGCTCAAGCTGGACCTGGCTCAGTATCGCGAACTGGCGGCCTTCACGCAGTTCGGCTCCGATCTCGATGAGGCCACCCTCAAGCAGCTCAATCGCGGCGAGAAGATGGTGGAGATTCTCAAGCAGGAACAGTATGTACCGATGCCGGTGGCCCGCCAGGTGATTATTATCTGGGCCGGCACGCACGGCTACCTGGATGACATAAAGACGGAAGCGATCGGCCGTTTCGAGCGGGAGTTCCTGGCCTTCTGTGAGGAAAAGTATCCCGATATCGAGCACGTTTTGGCCAAGGAGAAGATTATATCGGACGCCCTCGACGAAAAGCTTAAGGCAGCCGTCGAGGAGTTCAAGAAGCAATTCAAGGCGTAGGTGAAAAAAACGCTGTCGGCTGAATGGTGTTAGGAGGGTAATTGGATGAGCATGAAACAAGACGTGATAGTCTGGAGAATCTGCCTTCTCGTATTACTGGTATCTGCCCTGATGCTGGCGTGTTCCGTAGTCTCAGCACAGTCAACGGCCAAGATCTTCGGGCAGCAGTTTCAGTTTGGCTTCAGAGGCGGTATAAGCTGGGCTGAGCTCGAACTTGAGGGCTCACCATCTTCGGGAATCGATAGCCGTAGAGCTCTTACCGCAGGTGCGTTCTGGGCATTTCCTGTTTCTTCGCGTTTTGCAATCCAACCGGAAGTAACATTGAAGCACTACGGAAACTCGGTCTACGTGGTTCTTACTTCGCCTGACTATCCCGACGGTTACGCCGAAGGGACGTTCAGCCGTAACCTGGACTACATCGCGATCAGCTCGATGGTGCGGTTTCAGCCTTTGAGCCAGGGGACGGTGTTGCCTTGTCTGTTGGCTGGCCCTCGGGTTGATTTCAATATTCTTGCCGAACAAGGCTTCGAGGACGACTATTATGATATCCCGTCTAAAAAGAACGTCACCGTAGGAGTTGACTTGGGAGGAATGGTGGTCCTCAATCTGAAGATACCTGTGTTCATCGATATAAGGGGTTCTCTTGGTTTGACTGATGTTTACGAGGTTTGCGGCGTTGGTTTCCAGGTGGAGGGCGGGCTGGTCGAACCGGCGTGCCTCAATGTGAAAGGCAACATGCTTTCGATAACAGCAGGGGTCATTTTTATGTAAAGGTTGGGGAAGACCGGCTTGCGTCCGGAAGATGATACTGTACAAGAATGACAACAAGAAGATATGCCAACACTTAGAGAAGTAAAAAAGCGAATCAGGACGGTCGTTTCGACCAAGCGCATCACCAAGGCCATGGAGATGGTCTCGGCGGCCAAGCTGCGCCGCGCCCAGCAGAAGGTGGTACAGTCGCGCCCCTATGGCAAGATGATGGAACAACTGCTCAGCCATCTGGCGGCGGCCTCCACCGACGATATGACCCATCCCTTTTTCGAGCAGCGCGAAGTGAAGAAAAAGACCCTCATGGTGGTCACCTCGGATCGCGGCCTGTGCGGCTCCTATAACGCCAACATCATCCGCCGCGCCTCGCAATGGCTTAACGAGAACGAAGAGTTCCAGCCGGAACTGGTCACGGTAGGCAAAAAGGGCAACGATTTCTTCAAGCGCCGGCGGTGGCCCATTGTCGAATTCTTCGGCGATTGGAGCGGTGTCATAGACTACGACAAGGCCAGAGATATAGCGCGGCTTCTGACATGGCGGTTTCTCAAAGGCGAAACCGATGAGATAAGCCTTTTGTTTACGCGCTTTCTGTCGACCGTCAAGTACCGCATCTCTGTCGAGCGATACCTGCCGGTTGCCAGACCGAAAACCGAAGAGGATTATTCGTACAACATCGACTATATCTTCGAGCCGTCGGCGGAGGCTATTTACGATGCCATCCTGCCCAATTATACG
>CP070777.1:1290539-1293937 GCA_020346225.1 Candidatus Zixiibacteriota bacterium
ATGTGGTGCGGATCCCCGGAAACGGCCTGACCCGGTAGGTGATGAGCATCCCGGCATACATCTCGTCGGGAACTTCCGAAACGGGCCGCAGGTTCAGCCATGGCGGCGTGATGATCGCCAGGTTTTTCGGGTCGGAGAAAAACTCCCAAGCTGTCTCGATACCAATGGGGAGACTTTGCGTCCTGCGCAGACAGTACAGTTTCATCATGACCTCACGGCTATAACATCCGGGGGCCATGAAGGTTTCGAGGCTGCGGCCACTGGGCAGGCGCTTTCGCTACGGGCAGTCAACCGGTGGGGGGCCGCCCTCCCAGAAATATGTGACGAGGTATACCGCGTCCATCAGGTCCGGATAGCCGCTGCCGTCAACGTCCACCTCTTCCATACACGGCGGGGCCGGGCCCCCCGCCCACATCCATTCGGCCAGGTAAACGATGTCCATGGGATCGACAATATCGTACGGGTCGCCGTCGATGTTGCCGGTCATGCCCACGCAGCACTCGGTATCCAGCCCGTCGAGAACCAGCGTGCCGGTGTTGTCGGGGTCGAGCCAGTCTTTCAGCCGCGTCTCGGGAGTAGTGCCGTAGTCCCAGGATTTTGAGAACTTGCCGTACCAGTCGGGTTTGATTCTTCTGCAGGAAGCCATCCCACCGTGAAGTTGCCCTACGATGCGATGCTCCGGGTCAAATAAAGGCGAGCCTGAAGAGCCGCTCTCGGTGGTCCCCAATTCCCAGTTGCCGACGCGCCAGTGACTGTCGCCATACGATAAAAGGTAGTCAGCTGACAGCAAAGAATCATCGTCAAAGGAGATTTTCTTTATGTCTCCCTCCGGGTGGTGAATGCAGACCGAGGATTGTGAGGCGATGTCGATGGCCGACCATCCCGCATAATAGACATCGTACGACGCGGGCGGCTGCTCGCTTAGCTGAACCAGCTTGAAATCACTGTAGTCATTGGCGGCGACCAGAGTGGCGCCGCTGAGAGTCATGTCGCCGGGGCCGACGATATTCTCGCAACTCGGGCTTTGATAATTGAACACCACCAGGATGGTTTCTTCGGGGCCGTGACAGTGGTTGGCGGTCAGCATGTACGGAGTCTGGTCCTCCCTGACATTGTTGACCATCACGCCGGAACACTGCCAGGCCTCGTCAACGATGTACATTACCACCGAACGGACTTCGTTTTTCCATGGCTCACCTTCGGGGCAGTTAACGTTTATCTCGCAGAAATCGGAGTGGCCGAAATGCTCGGTGGGGTCGACTTCTTTGAGCGGGCCGAAAAAGATGTCCTTGTATGCATGGACAACCCGCACCAGACTCAGCAGACCCGGGTCATCAACGCCGGGGGGAAGGTAGTACTCCAGAATCGTGACATCACCCCTGGTTGGCGCCGTGGCGAATTTGCCGTGCTCCTTGTTGTTGCCACTGGTGAAGGCGCCAAGAACGACATTGCGATCATCGCTGTACACAAACAGGCGGGCGCCTTCGGGAAGACGATATTGATCGTAGACCAGGTTGATAGAGTATGCCTCGGGGCACTTAATGGCCAGTCGCCAGAGCCGGCCGCCATCGTCGAGCGTTTCCCAGACACCAGAATTGTCGGGATTTAAGCTGACATCGTGCTTGTAGCCGAAGCGGAATGGCACTCCCAGCTTGCCGTCACGTTCATCTTCGGCCAGGAGGGCTTCGGCGTCCACGGCGGGCATGGATATCATCGGGACATAATCACCGACCCTCTTCTGAAAACTGACCGGCTGGCCGCCGCTGCTTATCTGAGCCTCGGCAAGACCGTAAGTCAGAGCTATATAGACGGCTGTAATTATACCAATACGAGCTACTTTCACGGTTTCCTCCATCGGTAGATAAGTTGATTTGGTGACGGTGAGTTCAGGTGGCGAACCTTGGCTCGAGGTACCATAATATAACATACTCCCGGCGTAAGTCAATGATAATCATGCTCAAGCAACACAGGTCCACCTGAAGCGCGCCCTTTACAAAGGCCGGGGATTTTACTATATTGTTTTCTCGCTTGATTTGCCAACCCGTACTATCAGTTATTTGGCAACAGCTTATAGGGATTTCGGTTGAAGAGGAAAATACGCATCGGCAATGCCGGAGGATACTGGGGGGATGACCTCTCGGCTCTCAGGCGGCAGCTTACCGGTGGCCCGCTGGACTATATCACCATGGATTTCCTGGCCGAAATCACCATGTCCATCCTCCAGCGTCAGCGGAAAAAGAACCCCGACCTTGGCTACGCCGTCGATTTTCTCGACCAGCTCGATGAGTGCCTGCCGCTGATTGTGAAAAAGAAGGTGACCGTAATCTCCAGCGCCGGGGGAATCAACCCGATAAGCATGGGCCGCAGGATAATCGAAATGGCCCGCAGGAAAAGGCTCAAGCTGAAAGTGGGCATCGTCTACGGCGATGATATCGTCAACCATCTCTATGAACTGACCGCGGCCGGCGAGAAGTTTACCAATATGGACACCGGTGAGGACTTCTTCAATGTTCGGCCGCGTATCACATCGGCCAACATTTATCTCGGCGCCGAGCCGGTGGTGAAAGCGCTCGAGGCGGGTTGTCAGATAGTCGTCACCGGACGGGTAACCGATACCGGCCTGACGCTGGCGCCGATGATTCACGAGTTTGGCTGGGCGATGGATGACTGGGACAAGATGGCGGCCGGGATCATCGCCGGACATATTATTGAGTGCGGCGCCCAGGCATCGGGGGGAAACATCACCGACTGGCGCGAGATAAAATCGTTTGACGATATCGGCTACCCGATAGTCGAGATGGAACGCTCCGGCGAGTTCGTGGTTTCCAAGCACGAAAACACCGGCGGCGTGGTATCGGAAAAGACGATCAAAGAACAGCTCGTTTACGAGATGGGGGACCCGTCCAACTATATCACCCCTGACGGTGTGGCCTGTTTTGACACAATCCAGCTTAAGAGCGACGGTAAGAATCGCGTTCGCGTGTTCGGCGTCAGAGGCAGGCCGGAGCCGGATCATCTAAAGGTGTCCATGTCGTACGAGGACGGCTGGAAGGCCAATGGCGCTGTTCTGGTCTCCGGGCCCGACACCGAGCAGAAGGCTAAAACCATCGCGGATATTTTCTGGAAGAAGCTTCGGCACAAGTACGACGCCACGCGCACGGACATGCTCGGCTCCGGTTCCATCTGGCCCGAGGCCCTGAGGGCCTGTGATTCGAATGAGATTCTGCTGCGGTTTGCGGTAAGGGACCGGGACCCTGAGAAAGTCAATGACTTCGGCAAAGCCCTTTCCACTCTGATCCTTTCCGGCCCGGCGGGAATGGCGGTTACGACGGGCGGCCGGCCGAAACCTTCGCTGGTGGTGGCCTACTGGCCGGCCCTGATGCATCGCAGCCGGGTCA
>CP070777.1:1294037-1297262 GCA_020346225.1 Candidatus Zixiibacteriota bacterium
GTTGACGAGTACATGGCCCTGCTCAATGAGAACCCGATCTGGAAGGCCAGGACTATCGGTGTCGGGTATCTTCCTCCGGAGCTGGCCATCGCTTACGGTGTTTCGGGCCCCATCCTGCGGGCTTCCGGCGTCAAATATGACCTGAGAAAAGACGATCCGTACTCGATATATGATCGGTTCGATTTCGATATCCCCACGCGTGATAACGGCGATGTCTTTGATCGGTACATGCTGCGACTTGACGAAATAAAGCAGTCAATCAGGATTATCGCTCAGGCGCTTGACGGACTTCCCGAAGGCGAAATAAAGAGCAAGGTGTCGCTGAAATTCAAGCCCCCGGCGGGTGAGGTGTACAGCCGCATAGAAAACTCGCGCGGCGAACTGGGTGTATATATTCTCTCCGACGGGAGCGAGAAGCCTCTGCGGGTGAAGACGCGCGGCGGC
This sequence comes from Candidatus Zixiibacteriota bacterium, assembly GCA_020346225.1. Taxonomy (GTDB): domain Bacteria; phylum Zixibacteria; class MSB-5A5; order GN15; family FEB-12. Next base: position 1,294,482 of record CP070777.1, read on the forward strand.
TCCTATAGCCATCTGCAGGTACTTCCGGAGTTTGCCACCAATTGCCTGATAGCCGACCTGGTGGCCATTTTCGCGTCGTTCGATGTCATAATGCCCGAGGTGGATCGATGAGCGGCGGGCCGTTCATAATGTTAGAACTTCAGCCGGTCTTTGCCTGGCTTTACGGCTTGCTACAGAGTCTCGGCATCAAGGGTAGCTGGCTGACGGTTATCAGCTACGGCGGGCTGAGTGTGACCGTTTTCGGCGTTCTGGCTCTTCTGGCCCTGTTTCTGGTCTGGTGGGAGCGAAAGATCGCCGGCCATATTCAGCAGCGTTTCGGGCCTATGCGCAACGGCTGGCACGGCTGGTATCAAACGCTCATGGACGGCTTGAAGCTTTTGCAGAAGGAAGACGTGCTGGTTGATACCCGCGATAAACCGGTTTTCTTCTGGGCACCGATCGTCTGTTTTGTGGCGGCCTTCGCCGCCTATGTCGTCATGCCCTTTGGCGATGGTCTTATCGTGGCCGATCTGAATATCGGTATTCTCTATATCATCGCCATAACTACTTTCACCGTTATCTCGCTCTTGATGGCGGGTTGGGGATCCAACAACAAGTACGCTCTCCTGGGCGGGATGCGGTCAGCCGCACAGGTGGTCAGCTATGAAGTTCCCATGGTGGCATCCATCCTTACCGTAATCCTGTTTACCGGCTCGCTTTCGATGGTCGATATTGTTCAATCGCAGTCGGGGCTGATCTTCAACTGGTTTATATTCCGTCTGCCGTTCGGACCTGTGGCCTTCATGATATATATCACGGCGGCCACGGCGGAAGCCAACCGCACGCCGTTTGACATTCCCGAGGCGGAGCAGGAGCTGGTGGCCGGATTCAACGTCGAGTACTCCGGGATGAAATTTGCCATGTTCTTTTTAGCGGAATTCGTGAACATGTTTACGGTATCGGCTATCGCCGTGACGCTGTTTTTCGGCGGCTGGCAGGGATGGGAATTCATACCTTCATGGATATGGTTTCTGGGCAAAACCTTCATGGTGGTATTACTGCTGATGCTGTTTCGGTGGACTTACCCGCGGCTGAGAGTAGACCAGCTTATGGAGTTTGCCTGGAAGATCCTGGTGCCGATCGCCTTCGCTAACCTGATTGTGGCCGGCTGGATGAAATATGCCGGATGGTACTGGTAAGGATTAAGCCGTTATGCTGAGCATACTCAAAGGTATCAAAGAGTTGATTCTCGGGATGACCATTACCGGAAAGCATCTCGGCCGACACGCCATTACCATCCAGTACCCGGAAGAAAAATGGCCCATGCCGGAGCGCTCGCGCGGTATCGTGGTGTTGCTGTCGGATAAGGAAACCGGTAAGCTCAACTGCACCTCCTGCATGCTCTGTATGCGCGCCTGTCCAACGGCGGCCATCTTTATCGACGCCCCGCGCGGTGAAGACAAGAAACGCCAGCTCAAGGTTTTTAATGTCGATAACGCCATTTGTTGCTTCTGCGGGCTTTGCGAAGAGGCATGCAATTTCACGGCCATCAAGATGGCCCCGAAATATGAGTTCTCCACCGAAAACAAGGAAGAACTGCTCTGGGATATGCACCGGCTTCAGGAAGTCGGGCGCGACGTTCCCTATGAGGCCAAACCGAAGAAGAAACCGGTGCCAAAACCGGCGCCGAAACCGGAGGGCGACAGCACCGGTTCGCGCGACACTGCCAAGTCGGCACCTGTGCCCAATCCGACGGTGGACACTCCGGCCGCCGAGTCGGGCGACCAAGAGGATAATCAGACCGGGAAAGAGGGCGAGGCATAGTTATGGGTGAACCGGGCATCGTGTTCTGGATACTCTCCGTTATCATACTGGTATCGGGCTTTATGGTCGTCAGCCTCAAGAATATCTTCCACTGCGCGCTCTTTTTGATACTGTGCTTGTTTGCAGTGGCGGGAATTTTCATTCTGCTCGGCGCCGAATTCCTGGCGGCGGCCCAGGTGCTCATTTACGTGGGAGCGGTGGCAATTCTGATGATCTTCGCTATTATGCTGACGTCGAATCTGGCTTCCCGGAAGATCAGGCAGTCCAACGAGAACGTGCTCGTGGCGTTCTTCGTCTGTGTGACCTTTGTCGTGAGTGCCCTTCTGCTGCTGGCGAGAACTTACGAATCTGTCTGGGGCAAGCTGTCTTACAAGGAGACTCTGCCGGCCCAGAATATCGCCACCCTGGGAAAATACCTGATGACCGAGTTTATGCTGCCGTTTGAGGTTGTTTCGGTACTGCTGCTGGCGGCCATGATTGGTGCCATCGTCCTGGCCCGAAAGGAGAAGGCCTGATGCTGCATTATCTGGGACTGGCCGCCATCTTGTTTGCTATCGGTCTTTTCGGCGTTCTCACGCGAAGAAACGTGATCGGCATTCTGATGTCGCTCGAGCTGATGTTCAATGCCGTTAACATAAATTTCGTTGCCTTCAACAAGTTTGTCGCCGCCGGCGAGTTGATCGGCCAGATGTTCGCCATCTTCATCGTCGTGGTGGCGGCGGCCGAGGCCGTCGTCGGACTGGCGATTGTGCTCCTGCTGTATAGAAACTGGCAGGGTATAGACACCGACCATGTAAGTGTTATGAAGTGGTAGGGTTTTGAGATGACCGACCTCACGTTCTTGATTCCGCTGTTGCCCCTGTTCGCATTCGTGATGATTGTCTTCTTTCTGCGATGGAAGGAGATGGTCTCGGCCATCTTTTCCATAATAATGATTCTGGCGGCCTGGGTGATGTCGGTCATCGTGCTGATCGAAAC
>CP070777.1:1297362-1311963 GCA_020346225.1 Candidatus Zixiibacteriota bacterium
AAACGTATCCGTCCGGGCGTTGATGACCAGACGGATATCATCATCCGCGGCCATACGGCGGATGGCGCTGATTGTCTCGGAGCGAAACATCGGGTCGATAAGCGGATTTTCTGGGTCGCTGGTGGAGTCCTCGATGTTGATCCCGACAGCACCAGCCTGGAGCACTACCCTCGCCGATTCCACCACCCCCTCGACAGAGGAAGCGTAGCCGGCTTCGATATCGGCACTGACCGGAACGGCAACCCGCTTCACCATGCGGCGGACGACCTCGGCCGTATCCTGAACGGTGATGTGCTGTCCGTCGGGAAACCCGAGCGTGGCGGCAATACCGGCACTGGTCGTGCCGATGGCCCTGAAGCCGGCCAGTTCGAAGATGCGCGCGGAGGCAACATCCCAGGCGTTGCCGAGCACAAAGGGGCGCGAGGCGTGGTGCAGCCCAAGAAAGTCCTCCGCCTTTTTCCTCTGGTCAGGTTCAGACTGCGGCATGCCGGCCTCCCGCGGCTTTTACGCGATCCCGTTTGTCAGTATGAAAGGACACCACGGCATCTTAGTGTAAATGGTCACTAAAGTCAAGAGACAGGGGCGCGCGGGGTCAGGCGTGGGAGGTACTGGGGAAGATGAAGTTGCTGGATTCGAGCGGGAAAACGCCCATCAGGTGGGTGCCGTTGCCTTCGACGGGCGTGAAGCTCGGCGGCGTTTGAAGATTCAGTTTGTCGGTCATGAACATGAACTCGGCCAGCTCATCGCTTCCGCTACCGATGTGCGGGTAGATATCCTCAAAAGCTGGCATTTCCGCTCCAACGATATCGAATATGGTCAGCCGCCGGTCTTCGCGGACACATAGAACGACTGTATCCAGGTCGGCTATGTGGTAAATATTATCCCTGAGAAAATACAGACACCAGAACATCAGCAGCTTTTCGTTGTGCACCCCCAGCATATCCGACACGGGCGCCCGGGCGGCGGCCAAACGATGTATCAACTCGCGGTGGCCGGGGTTTTCGATGTCAAGTTTCTCCGCTCCGGAGCGGGGCGGGGCTCCTGCTACAGTGATCGCGGCTTTGTGTTCAAGCGTTCGCCGGAAGCCGCATTTTTCGTAGAATGCAAAGGCGCCCTCGTCGGCAAACAAAAAGAAAAAATCGTGCGTGCCTGACGCCCACTCGATGGCCTTTTCGGTCAGCCGGCGGTTGAGGCCGCGGCGTTGATACTTCTGATCGGTTCCAACAGCGGAGATTTGCGCCACCCGCGCGCGCCCGCCCATCACGGTCATGTCCATTGAATAAACGCAGAGGCTGGATGCCAGCCTGTCGCCATCGAAATAAGAGAACGGCCGGTAGTTGTCGTCCCAGTAGCCCAGGCGGTCCCACAGTGATAAATCGAGACGGTGAATCCGGATGAGGAAGCTGATGAATTCCTTTTTCAGGTCCGGCTCTTGCCAGTAGTTTTCACGAAAGGTCAGGTTCATGGGTTGTTCTCTCACAGAAATTGGTGGAGGACCCACCCTGAGAGGTGGGTCGCCGGGTTAGCTGTTGGGCTTCAGTCTCGTCTGGATGGCGCGGCAGAGTTCTTCGGAGCGCTGGGAGCCTATCAGCAGCCGCTTGCTGTCGTTAAATACCAGCTGCACGCCGACGTTTCCGCTGACGTTGTACGCCTTGCCGCCTTTCCCGTACTTGATGCCCCAGCCGCCATATTCTTTCAGGGCGTTGTAAGTTCGTACCTCGCAGGTCTTGATATCGTCAAAGGCCAGTCTCTTCTCCGAGATGATAAATGGCGGGAAGCGGACATAGATGCCGTCGCTGCGAACTTCGACAATGAGACCGCCGTAGTAGAACATTGCGGGCAGCCCCAGACCGAAAAGCAGCCAGAAAACGATCAGCAGAACATCCGGCATGAATCGCTCACCGAACGGGTTCTCAAAACAAAACTGGGTTATCGCCATAAACCACATGAGCGCGGCGATGAATAGTACCAGCATCCAGACCCAGCGCTGCCGGAATCTTTGTGTTTCCGAAAAGGCAGCGCCAGGGGTCATTTCCTGAGTCATTTTATCCTCCTGGCAACAATGGTCGGTCGAAATCGCGCGGCAATCAACAAAAAGACAGGTCAGTCGGTCCACCGAGCGCGATGCAGTGAATTGCGGCGGGCGCAACAATGGGGTTGACTTTTGGGGTTAATCTGCGTAAATACCTCAAATCTGACATCGGAAAGCCCAAACGGGCGAGGACGGTCAATGTGTCTGAGAATCAACAGCTTAAGAAGACGCCGTTTTACGATTTCCATGTAGCCGCAGGTGCGAGGATGGTGGCGTTCGCCGGTTATAACATGCCGGTGCAATACGAAGGGATGACATCGGAACATCTGGCGGTGAGAGATAATATCGGCTTGTTCGATCTGTCGCACATGGGGGAGTTCGAGGTCTCCGGCAGTGGCGCCCTGGACTTTTTGCAGAGAATGACGACCAACAACGTGGCGACACTGGAGATCGGCCAAATCCAGTACAGCTGCATGCCGACACCGGAGGGCGGCATAGTCGATGATTTCCTGGTATACCGGCTCGAAGACAGATACTACCTGGTGGTCAATGCCTCCAATATCAAGAAGGATTTCGAGTGGCTGGAGGCCAATCGGTCGGGCGACGTGCGGCTGGAAAATCAGTCGGACGAAACCGGGCTTTTGGCGATCCAGGGACCGAACGCCGAGAAGCTGATGGCTCGGGTCACCGATTATAACCTTCGCGATATGGAGTACTACACCTGGGCCCGGGCCAGGGTGGCCGGGGTGGAGATACTCTTCTCGCGCACCGGGTATACCGGTGAGGACGGTTTCGAGCTTTATATTCCCCGCGAGCACGGCGCCGCGCTGTGGGCGGCGATCGTCAAAAACGGGACACCCATGGGGCTGAAGCTGATCGGCCTGGGGGCGCGCGACAGCCTGCGGCTGGAGATGAAGATGGCCCTTTACGGAAACGATATCGACGAAACGACCTCGCCGGTGGAGGCGGGACTCAGCTGGATTGTCGATTTCGACAAGCAATTTATCGGCAAGGACGTTATCCTGCGTCACAAACAGGAGAAGCCAAAACGCCGGCTGGTCTGCCTGGAGTTGGAGGGCAAGGTGTTCCCGCGCCACGGTTATGACGTCTATGACGGGGGCACAGTGGCGGGCAAGGTGACGTCGGGGATATTTTCGCCATCGCTGCAGAGGGCGATCGCGCTGGCGTACGTGCCGAGGGCGAAGGCGAAATCGGGATCGACGGTGGACATAGAGATTCGCGGCAAGCGGTTTCCGGCGGTAGTGGTCAAACCGCCGTTCTACAAGGAAGGTACGCACAAGTAGTCGTTATGAAGATCAATCTCTATTTAACGCCGGTTCCTTTCAGCAAAGCCGCCGTGGAGAAGAAAGCGGTGGTGGTAATCGACGTTCTGCGGTCTTCGACGTCCATATGTGCCGCCCTTTCGGCCGGGGCAAAAGGGGTAATTCCCATGGTTGGGCCGGGAGAGGCCGGCGAGATGTGGACCAAAATCGGAAGCGACATGGCCATCCTGGCCGGCGAGCGCAACGGCGTGAGGATCGAGAATTTCCAGCTGGGCAACTCGCCTGCCGAGTTCACGGCGGAGACGGTGGGCGGCAAGTTCGTGATCATGACCACGACAAACGGCACGGCCGTGTTCGGAAAGACCTACAGCGCCAGCCCGGTGCTGTCGTGTGCGCTGGCCAATATTTCGGCCGTGGCCGACCGGCTGGCGCAGGAGAACCGCGACGTGCTCATCGCCTGCTGCGGGCGCGAAGGACATTTTTCCATCGAGGACACGCTTTGCGGCGGTATGCTGGTGCACCAGCTTAAAAACAAGCACGGCCTTGCGATAGAACAAAACGACGCCAGTGCGCTGGCGCTTCTGCTTTATGAAACCAATCAGCACAGAATCAGCGAAGCAATCGTCGAAGGCGAACATGCCCGGTTTCTGACCTCGATCGGATTCGAAGGGGATGTCACCGTGGCCTCGGAGATTGACTCCATACCGGTCCTCCCGTTTTTGAAGGACGGCCGGCTGATTCTGGAAGACAATCGAGAATCCGGAGCGAGTTAAAACGCTCCGGCCACCCGGGTGTATAATACAAAGATGATGAAGTTACTTGCCTGTCTATTTGCTTCGGCCCTAATGCTGCCGGCGAGCGTACTCGCCGTCGACGGCGTCCTCTGCCGCCTGGCGGTTTATCAGCAGGAAGGCGCCACGGGCGAAAACATCCTGATTGTCGACGACACTGCGGAGTTCGTGGTCGACATAACCTCGGCCGGATTCCTGGGGCCGATTTCGACGGAGATACGGTTCACCGAGCTGGACACGCTGCAGGTGAAATTCAACGTGCACGTGGTCACGCTCGGCCCGGCGGTAAACACTTATTCGCGGTCGTTCACGGCGGAGTATTCGCTGCCGGCGACGATGCGGGATATCGCCGGCAAGAACGGGGCGATATACTCGCTGGTCGTCGCGCCGCTGTCACTGCTGGCCATTGACACGGCGGGATGCCTGGCGGATCATCGCGAGCAGGGTTCGTTCACATCGGCGCCCTCGGCCTACATGGATTTGAATTACATGACCTCGACGCTGGCCGACTTTCACTGGGAATCGATTCGGGACTATCTCGATTTCAGCTACCGCCGGTTTCAGGATTTCGCGGGATTCACGCTGCCGGGCAAAATGCAGGTGTATCTCTGCCCCTGTATGATTCCGTCGGTAATCTGGGATCGCCGTTTCGGCATGGCGGTCGACCCGACGCGTAACACGGCTTTCGCCGTATACGCTAGGGAACTCAACACGGCTGATCCGTTCATAGTGACGCATACGACGCTTCTTCGCAATTTCGGCTACACCGCGCCCTTCCTGTCGGAGGGCCTGGCCAACTACTTTTCTCTGGCCGCTTATGACATGAAGCGAATCCTGGCCGACCGGCCGTCGCTCTCATGGCGCGATTTTCTGAACACGGGCGCCTATCTGGAGGCCGACCCGACCACTGCCGATCGCGTGGCCACGACGGCGGTGCAGTATCTCGTCGCAGCGCACGGGCTCGATCGGTTCATGACACTTTACCGCGCGGCCGACGATTTGAACCTGGGGGCCAGGCTGGAAGAAGTCTACGGGACGCCGCTGGCCGAGCTGGAAGCGGGATGGAAAGAGTATGTGGATACGCTTTCAATCACGGGCTCGCAGTACAGCGCGCAGGCGGGGCTGGCGGAACAGATGATGAACTACCGGCTCATGCTGACGTACGCACAGGAATATGTAAACTGGGCGCCGACAAAGCCGGACTCGATGAGGGCGCTGGACCTGTTGAAGCGCGCCCACTTCTTCAACGGCAACTACTACGACGCAGCCGCGATTCAGGAAGCGCTCATCGCGGTGGGTGACACCGGCGCCAGAAGCTGGATGGCGCGCGGGTCGTACGAGATGATGAACGGCCGGTACGCCGAGGCATTGAAACATTTCGAGCAGGCGCGCGGCCTGGATACTACCGATGAGATGGTGCATTTCAACCTGGCGCTGTATTACATCAACCAGGGTGACCCGGCCACGGCCAGGGACATTCTGCTGAACAATATCAGTTTCGCCAAAGAGGCCCGCGCCCAGGGGGAAACGCGGATTTTCCTGGCCAATATACTGGCGGATTCGGAGGCGGAAGAAGATCGGAAAACGGCCGAGAGGCTGTACCAGGAAGTCATCAACATATATCAGCAGACCCTGTCGATTCGCCGCTCGTCACCGACGCATTACCTTTGGATGGGAATAGCCTACCTGGGTCTGGGCGAGATCGAAACGGGCATTGACCATCTGAAGGTGGCCGATTTTCTGGAAAGCCGTCCTTTCTACCAGGGTATGATCAACCTGTGGCTGGGCAAAGGGCACCTTCGCTCCGGGCACAAGGAGGCGGCCGGCGAATACTTCGCCCGCGTGCTCGCAATCTCATCGGCCGATTATCATCAGCGCGAGGCCAGAGCGTACCTCGAACAACCCTAACGTCGGGCCATGGTTGGTATTGGATTCCTTCATACGACCCTTGCGTACGTCGCCGTTGCGGCCGCCCTCATTCCCCTCATAATACACCTGTTCTTCAGGCGAAAAGTAAAGATAATCGAGTTTTCGTCACTGAAGCACTTGAAGGCGATGCAGCGCCGCCAGGTCAGAAAGCTGCGGCTCAGGCAATGGCTGCTTCTGCTGACGCGAATGCTGATAGTGCTCCTGGCCGTCCTGGCTTTCGCCCGTCCGATCACCGAGAGTGACGGTGTGGGGTCGCACGCTGCGGTTTCGGCGGTCGTGGTTCTGGACAACTCAGCTTCGATGGACCGCTATGTCCGTGACGGTAACCTGTTCGAGCTGGCGCGCACTCGAGCGCGCGAACTACTGCAGGTATTCGGCCCGTCGGACGAGGTTTGCCTGATGACCCCGGCGGGCGGCACGGGGCCGGGAGAGGCGGCCCTGCGGTCGTCACCGACGGTGGCACTGGAGAAGCTGGAAAATATCGAAGTCAACTGCGGGCGGGCCGATGCGGGCGCGGTTCTGGGCGATGCCGTCAGACTGCTCGACCAAGCGGTAAATCTCAACAAGGAGATTTATCTGATAACCGACCGGCAGCAAAGCAGCCTGCCCGACAGCGCCGTTCTAAAGGACGCGAACGTGACGACTTTCCTGGTGGAATTGCCCCTGGAAGAGACGGACAACATCGGCGTCGTGGCGGTGGATTTCGGCGGCCAGCTGATAACGCCGGGACATAATTTCGACATTACGGCGACGGTAAGAAACTACGGCGAAGCGGACCGTGACGATCTGCTCGCCTCGCTGTTTATCGACGGCCGTCGCGTGGCTCAGAAGGATTGTGCCGTTTCAAGAGACGACGAGGCCCAAGTCCGCTTTACCCACTCGGTCAGCACCACCGGTTTTCACAGCGGCTTTGTGGAGCTTTCGGATGACCGCTTTCCGACCGATAACCGGTTCTATTTCAGCTTCCGCATTCCCGACCGCTTCAACGTGCTGATAATCGACGGCGACGGCACCGGCCTGCTGATGGAGCTGGCGCTGTCGCCATCGCCCGATGTCAGCCAGTACTGGTCGGTGAAGCGGGCGACCGCCGACAATCTGGCCGGGGTGGATTTCTGGGATTACGACGTTATCGTGCTGGCGGGAGTGCCCGTGCTGATCAACGTTTACACGCAGCGTCTGAAGGCGTTTGTCAACCAGGGCCGGGCGCTTCTTTTGACATATGGCGCCGCCACGGAGATCGACCATTTCAACGGCGTCTGGTCGGGGGTGACGGGCGTCACCTATGACAAAGGCATGAGCGAGTCGTTTACCCGGGCCGGCTATTACTCCTTTCTTTCGTTTGACGTGGGTCACCCGATATTCTCCGTGTTTGATTTTGAGGCCGGCAAAGTACCCGAAGTGAAGTTCTTCACCCTGCCGGAGGTGCATGTGGGTCCGGAGGCCCGGACGCTGGCGGCGTTTACGGGTGAGCGTCCGGCCCTGGTGGAGAACCGTTTCGGGGAGGGCCGGGTGCTGACCTTCAACGGACCGGCGGCGGCTCGATACACCGACCTGTCCGGGCACGCCTTCTTTGTGCCGCTGGTGTCGCGCATGGTTGAGTACCTGGCGGCCGATCTATCGGCCTACGATCTGCGGCTGGTGTGCGGGAGCAGTATCCTTCGAACGCTGAGCCTGAAAGGCACGGTCGCCGCTACCGTCACGCTCACGGCGCCTGACAGCAGCCGGTACGTTCTGAGCCCCAGGGACGAGCAGGCCGCCACGACCGTCGCGGTAGGCCGGGCCGAACTTCCGGGAATCTACCGGATTGACCAGGCCGCGAGGGAGATCGACCGGTTCGCGGTCAACGCGGACCGTGCCGAGTGCGACCTCAGCAGTGTCGACATCGACCGCTTCCGTCAGGCGCTGGGGGCCTCCGACATGCACCGCCTGGCCGGTGGAACCGAAATAGGGTCAGCCATCGCCGAACTCCGCCACGGCAAGGAACTGTGGCAGGTGTTTCTGTGGGTGCTGGTGGTGGTGATCGCGGTGGAGATTCTTCTGAGCCGGGGGAAACCGGCCGAGGAGCCGTCATGAGTCTGATCGCGGCTGAGAGAATCTCCAAACGATTTGGCGACCAGGTTTTGTTCGAGCGGGTTTCCTTCACCGTACAGCACGGCGACAGGATAGGCCTGGTCGGCAAGAACGGCAGCGGCAAGACAACGCTGTTCGAGATTCTGGCCGGGCTCAAGGAGGCCGATTCGGGCAGCGTTAACAGAAGTCGCGGCTGCCTGATAGAGTACGCGCAGCAGGAGCAGGTGAATGCCCTGGACACGACGCTTCTTGACTTTGTATCATCGGCCCGCCGGGACCTGCTGCAGTTGAGACGCGAGATCGCCGAACTGGAGGAACATCTGGCCGTCAATCCATCCGATCGCGACAAACTGACCCGTCTGGGGCACAGGCAGCACGAGTACGAAGCGGGCGGCGGTTTCGATTTTGACAGCGAGGTCAAGCATATTCTGATGGGGCTGAGTTTTCCCCTGGAGCGCCACCGCGATCGCATCCGGAATTTCTCCGGGGGCGAAAAAAACCGGGCGGCCCTGGCCAGGGTGCTGGCCGGAAAGGGGAACCTGCTGCTTCTGGACGAGCCCACCAACCATCTCGATATCGAGTCGACCTGCTGGCTGGAAGATTACCTGTCCAGGGCCGGGCGGAGTTATATCGTTGTTTCGCACGACCGGACCTTCCTTCAGAACACGGTCGACATCGTCTGGGAGATCCACTCGGGCAAGATCGACGCGTACACGGGAAGTTTCGAGAAGTACCTCGAGCAACGTTCGACGCGGCGACGTCAGCACGAGCACCAGTACCGCCTTCAGCGAGAGGAGATAAAGCGAGTCGAAGAATTCATCCGGCGCAATATGGCCGGTCAGAAAACGAAACAGGCGCAGTCGCGGCTGAAGTACCTTCAGCGGATCAAGCGCCTGCCGCCTCCGGAGCAGGACGGGCGCGGCCCCAGTATCAGGGTGAAATCATCGGGCCGCTCCTACGCCCACGTTCTGGCGGTCGAAGATATGGCGGTGGGTTACGGCCGGGAGACGCTGGTCGAGGATATTTCATTCGATGTTTACCGGGGTGACAAGATCGGCCTTATCGGCCCCAACGGCTCAGGTAAATCAACCATACTCAGGACGCTTATCGGCGAGGTGGCTCCGATCCGGGGCGACATAAAGCTGGGGAACAATGTCGACGTGGTCTATTTCGACCAGGAGCTTTCGGATTTGACGCCGGACCGCACCGTGCTGGAAAACGTCTGGGAGATGGACCCGCAGGCGGAGATGGGGACGGTTCGATCCTTTCTGGGTCGGTTCGGGTTCACCGGTAACGATTCGCTCAAGATGGTGGCGGCGCTTTCGGGCGGAGAGAAAACAAAATTGTCGCTGGCGCGACTCTTGTATCACCCGGCCAACTTCATAATTTTCGACGAGCCGACCAATCATCTGGACCTGATATCCCGGGAGGCGCTCGAAGAAGCCCTCATCGAGTACAGCGGAAGTCTTTTGATCGTGAGTCACGACCGCTATTTCCTCGACCGGGTGGTGACCAGGATCATGCATATTGACAAAAAGCGGCTGACCGGCTATGACGGCAACTACTCCTATTTCCGGGAGAAGACGGCCGTGGCCGAGCCGGCGCCGGCGCCCAAGCCGGCCGGGAACCGGCTTTCGCACCTGGAGTTCAAGAAGAAGTCCCGATACCGCTCGCGCGTAAAGAAGGAAATTACCTCGACCCGATCGCGTATCGCCGACGTTGAGAAGGAAATAGAGCGGCTGGGCCAGGCTATCGACCGCGAGATACCGCGCAGCGACTGGGAGAAGCTGGCTGAAACCACCCGGCGCAAGACCGGTCTCGAAGAGGAGCTGCTGAGGTTGTATCAGAAACTCGAGGAGCTGAGCGAAATTGAGCTCGATTAATATACTCTGTATCAGCGGGTCGCCGGTGGAGGGGTCGTCGACCGATTTCATCCTCCGGCGGTTGGCGGCGGAGATAGGCGAACGCCTCACGCCGAAGATCGAAACGCGCATCTCGTTTGTAAAACTCAGCAACACCGGCGAGATCGCCTGCCAGGCCTGCGGGAAAGCACCGGAGGAAGAGTTTTGCATTTATCACGATCTCGACGAAACCTATTCCCTGCTGGAGAAGTGCGACTGCCTTCTGTTCGGCTCGCCGGTGTACTTTGATTCGGTGTCGGCCCAGGCCAAGCTGTTTATCGACCGGTGCAATTGTTTCCGCCCGGCTGATTTCAACGCCGCTGATGACAGCCCCAGATTCATCAGGTTGCTGGAGCGCCGGCGGCCGGGAGTCATCGTGCTGGTGGGCAGCGAGGGCGGTTGGTTCGAAGGCGCCCGCCGGGTTGTCGCCGGTTTCTTCAAGTGGGTCGAGGTGGTCAACGAGGGCGTGATTACGTATAATTCCCCCGATCTTGGCAAAAAGGGTACGGCGGCCGGCGATGAAGCTACCCTGCGGTGGATAGCGGAGCGAGCCGAGCACGTGGCGAGCATTCTAAAGTGCGACGTGGAAGACAGGTGAGCTATGGAACGGCCCTTTTCGATAATCGACTATTACCGTCAGCGGGCGCCTGAGTACGAACAGATATATTACCGGGACATTCCCCAGAAGCGAAAAGAGCTGGCCGAAGAGGCGGCCCGTCTGGAAAGCCTGGCGGCGGGCGGAACGGTTCTGGAGCTGGCCTGCGGCACCGGTTACTGGACCGAGGTTATATCGCGATCGGCTAAGCTCATCGTGGCCAGTGATATTTCATCGGAGATGATCGAGGAAGCGCGGAAGAAGGATTACCGCTGCCCGGTGCATTTTGTCAGAACCGATCTGTACCGGGCGGCGTTTGCAGCCGGGTCGTTCGACCTGCTCACCATGGGGTTCTGGTTTTCGCATGAGCCAAAACAAAATTACGCCGAGTTTCACCAGCTGGTGGCGGGACTGGTAAAGCCAGACGGGCTGATCTGGATGATCGACAACAATCCTCCGGCGGAAGGGCCCCGGATGGAATCGGTGGGAACCGACAGCCACGGCAACAACTACAAGAAGCGGTATCTCGATTCGGGCAAGGAATTCGTGATACTGAAGAACTACTTCGGGCCAGAGGAGTTGCGGGGGATATTCGAGCCCCGTTTTGCGGTCAGGAAGCTGATATTCAACGAATGCTACTGGTCGGTGGTGCTGGGACCAAAGTAGCGACCGCCGGTCGGGGTAAGGCGTTGACCCGTAGCGGGTTATTGGCCGCGGCGAGGTTGGTGAATAAGGCTGTTGCAAAACCGGCGAGAAAGTGTATATTAGGTCGTTCGGGTTTCCGATATGTGTAAGGGAACCCGACTTTGTTGCAAACGATTACAGTAATCGACACATATGCAGTGAGGCATGGAAGTGAAGTCAGGCATTCACCCGGAATATCATGAAGTTGAGATAACTTGCGCCTGCGGGGCCAAGTACAAGACGCGTTCGACGCGCAAGTCGATCAACGTTGAAATCTGCTCCAACTGTCATCCCTTCTTTACGGGTAAACAGAAGCTCATCGACACCGCGGGGCGGGTTGAGCGATTCCGTCGCAAGTATAAGCTCAAAAGCGACGACAAATAGTGCGGAAAGCGCCACTTTTTGTCGTTGGCGATACGTATCTAACTTATGCGATACCGCCCGGTCGACACGGCCGGCGTACAATCGATTTATCAAGAGTGTTTTCGGGAGGATCATGCCCGATCTGAATATAGGCGGACAGGCCGTTATAGAGGGCGTCATGATGCGGTCGAAGGACCGTATTGCCACGGCGGTGCGCATCCCCAACGGCGAGATTCTCGTCAAAACCGAGGATTACCGCTCGCTGTCCTCGCGCCACAAAATTCTCAACATCCCCATTCTGCGCGGAGCGATTGCGTTCGTGGAGATGCTCATTATCGGTATCCGGACGCTCAATTTCTCGGCCGAGGTAGCTATTAACGAGGCGGAGAAAGAGGAAGCACAGAAGAAGGGCACCGAGTATCAGGCGAAAGCGGCCAGGTCGAACACGTTCTGGCTGGCCTTGAGCGCCGTCCTGGCGGTGGCACTGGGCATTCTGATTTTCTTCTTCTTGCCCCTGGCCATATCCAACCTGTTCAAGGTGGACAAGAACGCCGTCTGGTTCAACCTGGTGGCGGGAGCCATTCGCCTGACCATGTTCGTGGCCTACGTCTGGATCATTTCGCTGTTCGGCGAGTTCAAGCGGATCTTCCGCTACCACGGGGCCGAGCACAAGGCGATTTTCGCCCACGAGGTCGGCGACGAGCTGACCACCGAGCGGGCGGCCTGTCACACCCGGTTTCATCCGCGCTGCGGGACCTCGTTCATACTCATCGTGGCCCTGGCGGCCATATTCATCTACGCCATATCGGACACCATCTATGCCCTGAAAACGGGCCATCCGCCGACCCTGCTGAGTCGTTTCGGGATCCATTTCTCGCTGCTGCCGATTGTAGCCGGCGGCTCATACGAACTTCTGAAACTGTCCGGCAAGACCCGGGACAACCGGATCACCCGCATGCTCATCAAGCCGGGGTTGTGGCTGCAGAAAATAACGACCAAAGAGCCGTCGATGGATCAGCTCGAGGTGGGCATTGTTGCTCTAAAGGCGGCGCTCGGCCTGGTGCCGTCGAACGTGCCGGTCGACAAGGCCCGGGTGCCTTAGCTACGCTTTCATTTATCCCCTTGCCCCGTTTGTGTTTTTCACGTACCATTGCTATGCTTATTAAAGGCGGTCCACGATGATTGAGTTAGTAGAAAAACTTGAAGCAAAATTAAAAGCGCTCGACGAACAAATGGCCGATCCGGCTGTTATTGCTGATCAGAAAAAGCTGATAGAGTTGAGCCGGCAAAGGCGCCACGTGGAGGATATGCTGGCGTCCGGACGGGCCTGGCGCAGGGCAAAGCAGAGCATCGACGAGGCCCGGGACATCATTAAGGCCAACGAGGACCCCGATCTGGTCGAAATGGCCAAAGAAGAGATGGCGCAATACGAAGGTCAGATAGGCGATCTGGAGCGTGAGTTCAAACTGAAGCTGCTTCCGCGCGACCCCAACGACGACAAGGCGGCCATAGTCGAGATCCGCGCCGGTACCGGCGGCGACGAGGCCGGCATATTTGTCGGTGATATCTACCGCATGTACCAGCGGTACGCCGACAGCAGGAAGTGGAAACTGGAGGTGATGAACTCCAATCCGGCCCAGTCGGGCGGTTTCAAGGAAGTGGTTTTCGCGGTGGACGGCGAGGGAGCGTTCGGCCTGATGAAATACGAATCGGGGGTGCACCGGGTGCAGCGCGTGCCGGTTACGGAATCGCAGGGACGCATACACACCTCGGCCGTTACGGTGGCGGTTTTCCCCGAGGCGGCGGAGGTCGATGTCGAAATCAAGGAAAGCGAGATCAAGGTCGATGTTTATCGCTCGTCGGGGCCGGGCGGCCAGTCGGTCAACACGACCGACTCGGCCGTGCGCATCACGCACGTGCCCACCGGGGTGGTGGTGACGTGCCAGGACGAGAAGTCGCAGCACAAGAACAAGGCGAAAGCCTTGAAGGTCCTGCGGGCACGGCTGTATGATATGAAGCTGGCCGAGCAGCAGGCCAGGATGACGCAGGAGCGGCGCTCGATGGTGTCGACCGGCGACCGGTCGGCCAAGATACGCACTTACAATTTTCCGCAATCACGCGTGACGGACCATCGCATCGGCCTCACGCTTTACAAACTGGACGAGATTATGAACGGAGCGCTGGATGATATAATCGAGCCGCTTCGACAGCACGACCAGGAAGAGTCACTTAAACTTCAATCAGCAGGGAAAGCTTAATCGACATGAAGGTTCTAAAGGTTGTTGTTGCAGTCATTATCACTTTTGTAATGCTCTACATCGCCCGCACCAACTCGCGGGGGCAGCCGGAATATTACTCGCATTCCGAAAACGGGTACAGTTTTGAATATACCTCGGTGCCGAAGGGGCTGGAAAATACCTCGGTGACCATTCCCTTGACGATTACAGGCCCGCTCAGCGACTCGGTCCGGCCGGTCTTTGTGCGGCTGGCGGCAGATAATCCCGCCGTTGGGGAAGCTTCGCAGGTAGAGGCGATCCCGATGCAGCCGTGCGATTCGGCGGCTAACTGCTACAGCACGGTGGTCCGGGCCGGGGAAAAGAGCGGTCGATTCTATTATTACTTTGAAATTCAGGACGCCGGCGGCACGGCACTGGCGACATTTGCGCAGCCCGACGGTAGGCCGTTTCTGTTCCGGTATATCGGGGCGGTTCCTTCGGTGATATTGCTCAGCCATATCGTTGCGATTTTTGCCACGGTGTTCTTCGTGGCCTTGGGCGCGACGCATGCCTTTTCGCTCGTGCACGGCAGTGGCAACGCCAGACCGCTGGCCATGTATTCCATGCTGGCGGCGCTGTTTGCTTTTCTCGGCGGCTACCCGTTCGGTTTCATGATGAACTGGTACGCCTTCGGCGTGGTCTGGGAAGGCGTGCCGTTCGGAACCGACGCGACCGAC
>CP070777.1:1312063-1328806 GCA_020346225.1 Candidatus Zixiibacteriota bacterium
ACATTGTCAAAGTCGAACGGGGCGTCGATATCGCCGCTCCTCTCCTTGGCGATGAGCTCGAAGCGCCCGGTCAGAGTGTTGCCGTTGTAATCCAGTATGGCACGACCGGAGGCGGTCGACACTTTGAGATCGTGTTCCGGGCTGGCGGCTACAACCACCCGCGATGTTCCCGATGCCGTGCTGAAGGCACTGCGTCCCTCCAGGGTCACGTTGACCGCTTCGATATCACCTGATGCCGTTGAAACGTTGAAATACCCCTGGCAGTCGTCGAAGTCGATCTCACCGGAGGCGGTCTCCAGATGGAAGTCTCCCGAACACCCCGTCATCTCGACGTCGCCGGATGCGGTGGAGAATTCGAACTCACCCCGGCAATTGACAATCTCGGCATCTCCCGAAGCAGTACTCGCCTCGAAGTCGCCCTTCATATCCTCCACCAGCAGGTCGCCCGAGGCCGTGGAGAATTTTACTCTCGTCCCCTCCGGCACTGTCAGGATCCATTCCGATTCCCCGTAGCACGAGCCGTACATCTCCTCCTCCAGCACCAGCGAGTTGGAGCGCTCGCGGAACTTCGGTTCGAAGGCGTCCGACGGACGCACCGAACTGTTGACCTCCACCGTGATTTTGCCGGGCTCCCCTTTCCTGATAATACAATCCCCGCTGACGGTGCTTACTTTCACGTATTCTTTGGCCTCGAAATTCTTGACCAGCTCCTTTTTCGACCCTGCCTGCGCACTAAGCACTAGCAGCAAAACGGCCATAACAACCAACAACAATAGTCTGGCTGAGCGCATGATATTTACCTCCTGGGAAGTGAATATTGATGTTCTTCGTAGTCAAATAAGAGGCCCCGCTCACAAATCGTCCGAGCTTCACCAATTAACTGATAGCAGGTATACGGGCAGGTGCCGAAAAAGTTGCCGCCGAGGGGCTTATCAGGGAAGATCCTCACCCTCTATCGTAACCATTGGCTCGATACTGGGGGTATCAATGAAGATTACGCTCTTATAGAGGTCCTTACCATAGCGTCGCATACGGTTGAATTCGGCTATCGGAATACGAACGTTGCGGGCCAGGTGTTTCTTGTCCTCGTAGAATCGCTCGAACGAGTCGTGAAAATACACGTATTTGCTGTCGAATCCCGTCAGGACCACCCAGTGCGGGGCGCGGTCGCCATGCAGGCGAGCGGTGCTGATCAAAACGATAGGTAGGCTGCCCGCGTACATCTCGGCGGCGATCTCCTTGAAAGCGAAATCCCGGTAACTGACGGCCGTCCCCAGATTCAGGGCCCGGGCCCGCAGGTCTTCGTGCACCAGGCGGATAACTTTGCGTTTCTCCGCAGACCGCACCGAGGAGAAAAACGGGGTCTGCTCCCTGGAGAGTACCACCCGGGTCGGGAAGCCCCGCCTCTGTGCCGCCAGCGCCAGCCCGAAGGGCCCGATACCGCCGATACCGGAAGTCATGAACACCAGCGTCGCCTCGCGCCAGAGGGTTATCTCAAGCTGACGAGTGAATTCCATCGATGGACGAAAATGCTTGAATGCCATCATCAGGCAGGCCGACCCGCATGTGAATTCGAGCGTCTGGGCATAATAGGGGACTTTCAGGCGCAAACGGTCCGTTCTCGACAGACGGAGGACCTTGGTCATACGCCAGCCGTCAGCACCGTCCGGGTAATAGTCACGCAGCGACTGACTAATTGTGTAATCGTGTTTCTCGTAAAACGCGATTGCCGGCGCGTTGTCGGTCCGTACCTCCAAAGAGATCCGGACGCACCGGCGCTTCTCGGCCTCTCTTTCGCACGCCCTCAAAAGAATCGTCCCCAGACCCTCACCGTGACGGCCCGGGTCGACCACGATGTTGTAGAGCCGGCAGAAAGAAAGATTCGGGTGCCACAGCAACACGGCACCGCCGACCACCGTAGCGCCGTCTGCCAGCACCAGTGTCGTCGCCCGGGCCCGGGTCAGCAGATAGTGATACTGCCGCGGCGTAAAGCGATCAACGGTGAAGGCTTTCTTCTCCAGCTCGAGCAGGACCTCCAGATCTCTCACCGTCCCCCTGCGAATCCTCTTGCCTGCCGACACCGTTCTTTTCACCCCCTCATAAGGTACTTTACCAGCCGCTCGTACAGTTGCGGCGATTTCTTGTCCTCTTCACCCGCACCGATCGTGGGATTGTCATTAACCTCAATTACGACAAAATCGTGGCCGACCTGTTTGAGGTCGATTCCATACAGGCTGTCGCCGATAGCGGCAGCGGCGCTGCGAGCGACCTCCAGCAGTCTGGCGTCAACGCTGTCAATGTCGAAGGATTTGACCGGCCCGTAGATCTGACGACCGGTGTCCGAATAAGTCAGTATCTTCCATTGTTTGCGCGGTATCGTGTACTGACAGACATAGAGCGTCTCGCCCCCGAGCACGCCAACCCGCCAGTCGAAATCCGACGGGACATAGCGCTGTGCCACCAGCCGGTCGGCCCGCCGGAGAAAGCGGT
This sequence comes from Candidatus Zixiibacteriota bacterium, assembly GCA_020346225.1. GTDB lineage: Bacteria > Zixibacteria > MSB-5A5 > GN15 > FEB-12. The sequence goes on from CP070777.1 coordinate 1,314,554, forward strand.
TACCCACTCTGACCAGCTCGGCGGGCGAGCTTATCCGGTCGACATACATTGAGAAACTTGAATTGGGCGCCTTCAAAACCAGCGGACTGCCCAGCTGTCTTAATAGTTCCTCGCCTCTCGCCTCGGTCAGGTCCGCTTCATCGAGGAAACAGGTATCCGGAATGGATACGCCGGCCTTCATGAGATGACGGTACATATTGATCTTATCACAGCAAACGTAGATCGAGTGCGAGTCGTCGATCACGCGAACGGCGTGCATCTCAGCGGTCCGCGAGGCCACGTAAGCCGAATTCAGCGGGTCGGTCAGAGCGCGAATCAGAATGGCGTCATAATTGGGGATCTTGTACATATCGGGACGGAAGAGATAGTCCACGTCGTGCCCCAGCCGCCGCGCGACCTGGCTGAACCGCATCAGTGCCTCCATCTCTTCGGAGCGCGTGATGGTGTATCGCTCTATATAGACGCCTATTCTTCCCATCTCACCCGTCTCTCGATAAAGGACAACTCGCGTTTACGCAGGTTTTCAAAAAGAAGTGGGGCAATATCGCTCAGGAGTATGTCGCCGCTATCCAGAAGCATCACCCGCACCCTGGCCAGGGGAATGTGAAAGACTTCCCATACCGCCCGCGACACCTCCTGAAAACGGTCCGAAACACACCAGCCCAGAACGGAACGAAAATACCTGATCTGAGCACCCGCCGGGATTTCCTGGCAGCAAACGGCGTACTTGAAATTGCGTGTCATGGATTTCGCCGTGGATTCCTCGCGTCCGGCCTTGCGAACCGTGCGGCTGCGAAACATAAAGGGGTTGATGGGGTCAATGATTACCGGCGGTTCGAAATATCCGTTCGATATATAGTGCTCCGGCACGGCCAGTCCCGACAGCTTTGCCTTCTCCAGGAAAACGGGCGGGACATAGGCATCAAGCATCTCCCGGCAGGTAGGCTGGACTTTCTTCCCCTCGCTTTCCAGGTCCTGCGAAACGTAGTACGGCAGTTCGAGGTAGTCATAATCACCCGCGAGATTGACCAGACAATCGCCTCGCTCGAAATAAGCCAGGTACCGGTGCTCCCTGGCCAGCTTCAGAATGGGAGAATTATACTTGTTCACTTGCATGTGACCGGGGTGTGCTTACGCTGACGACGGACGCCCGTCTTGGGGGAACGACCAGGAGGTTCTCCAACTCTTTCTCCCCGCAAAGAGACTAATTCTTCTCCGCCTCTTGAATCTTTTCGAGGCGCGGTATGTGGCGGCCGCCTTCGAACTTCGTCTCCAGAAACTGCCTGACAATCTCCTCGAGTTGGTCTTCGGGCGTGTATTTCTGAGACAGGGTCAGGACATTGGCGTTGTTGTGAAGACGCGTCAGGTGAGCCATCTCCGGATTCAGCGCCATGCCTGCTCGGATGCCGTCCACCTTATTGGCGGCCATGTTCATCCCGTTGCCGGTCCAGCAAACCGTGATGCCGTAGTCCACCTCGCCGCCGGCCACTGCCCGGGCGACCTTCAAGCCGTAATCCGGATAATCGACCGAGTCCTTCGAGTCGGTGCCGAAATCGGTGATTTCGTGGTCGAGCCGCTTGAGAATCGCCTTGACCTTTTCTTTCCATTCCAGACCGGCATGGTCACAGCCGATGGCTATTCTCACGTGACGGTGACTCCTTTATACTCCGGCACATACGTGAGCCAGCCGTATTTGTCCTCGGTCTTGCCCTCGATAATGCCGAAGAAGGCCTCCTGCAGAGCCTTTGTAATCGGGCCTCGCTTGCCTTCACCGATCTGGATATTGTCAACGCGGGAGATCGGTGTGATTTCAGCAGCGGACCCGGTGAAGAAGACTTCATCGGCCAGGTAAACTGCCTCGCGCGGGACGTTGCGCTCGATTACCTTGATACCCATATCCTCGGCCAACTTGATAACCGAACTCCGGGTTATGCCGGGAAGGATCGACGCCGCGAAGGTCGGCGTGACCAGAGCGCCCCGGCGGACCAGAAAGATGTTCTCGCCGGAACCCTCGGAAACATTACCGTTCACATCGAGAGCGATTCCCTCGACATAGCCGTGCGAGATGGCCTCCAGCTTGATGAGCTGACTGTTCATGTAGTTCCCTCCGGCCTTGGCCATAGCCGGCATGGTATTGGGCGCGATCCGATTCCAGGACGAAAAACAAACCGAAACGCCCTTCTCCAGGGCGTCTTCACCGAGGTATTTGCCCCACGGCCACACCGCGATGGCCAGATCAACCGGACAGGCCGACGGATCCACGCCCAGAGTACCGTAACCGCGATAGGCTACCGGGCGGACATAGCAGGCATCGAGCTTGTTGACACCGATAAGGTCAAGAATAGCCTGGTCTATCTCTTCCATGGAGTATGGAATGTCCATCCGGTAAATCTTGCCCGAGTTCTTGAGACGCTGACTATGATCCCTCAGACGAAAACAGGCCGGACCCTTGGCGGTTTTGTAGCAGCGCATTCCCTCGAAAACCGAGGAGCCGTAATGAACAACGTGGGACAACACATGCACTTTGGCGTCGTCCCACTTGACCAGCTTTCCGTTCATCCAGATATACTCAACGGGAGTCATTTTTGTAAGAAGCCTCCTTACTAAGCTACGACGTTCGTTGCGATTATAACCGAGGGTATGATAATCGAATTGCCCCGCAAATTCAAATGAATTTACCGGGCGGGCCGGTCCGCCCGACAGGAAACCGCCGGCGGCGAACCGTCGCCGCTGCCGGCATGCTCCGGCTGCCGTGCCCGGTCGCTACTTTTTCCGCCGGGTCAACTTCCAGACGGATGGCAGAATCACCGATGCCAGGGCGACCTTGATAGCCGCGCCCGGGATAAACGGATAAAGCCCCATGGTCAGTACCATCTCCGCCGGCACCAGCCGGGACAGCCACGCCAGCCCGACAGCGAAAATGACCGCGGTACCGATAACCATGGCTGCTACCGACCTGAGGTAGCTGCGGTCCCAGCCCCGATCGGCCAGGGAACCGACCACGTAAGCAGCCGCCAGAAAGCCCACGAGATAGCCACCCGTCGGCCCGAAGAACTTGACCAGTCCGGCCGTGCCCCCCGCGAAAACAGGCAGTCCCGCGGCGCCTTCAACGAGATAAGCCGCGACCACAGCCGTCCCGCGAACCCGGCCAAGGGTCATGGCGATCAGCAGAATGCCGAAAGTCTGACCCGTTATCGGAACCGGCGAGAAAGGCACGTTGATGGCGATGTACGAACAAAGGACCAGAAGGGCGTTAAAAGCGGCCAGCAAAGCCACCTCGGCCAGACGGCTGCTGGGTCTGATCAGATCGTAAACGACGGCGGTACGAATGTTCATTTATCTCTCCTTCAATTCTGTCAAACTTGGAAGGCGCAATTTAGACCAAATGCGTCGGGAAATCAAGCTTGAAATGAAACCGGCCGGACCGACCGCCTATTTCAGGCTTTTGAGCATCTCGCGCGCTATAACCAGCCTCTGTATCTCCGAGGTCCCCTCGCCTATCTCGCACAGCTTGACGTCCCGCCAGATACGCTCGACCGGGTAAGGCAGCGTGTAGTAGCCGATGCCGCCCAGGATATCGAGAGCTTTCTCCGCCGCCCGCCGCCCCACTTCCGATGCGAACAGTTTGCACATGGCCGAATGCTGGGTGAACTTCTCCCCGGCATCCTTGCGACGGGAACAATCGTAGATCATCAGCCGGGCCGCCTCGATCTCGGTGGCCATGTCGGACAGCTTGTGCTGAACCGCCTGGTTGTGGGCTATCGGCTTGCCGAACTGCACCCGCTCGGCGGCATACTTGAGCGCATAATCGAGAGCGCCCTGGGCCAGTCCGACTGCCATGGCGCCGATTGAAATACGCCCGCCGTCAAGGGTAATCAGCGCCTGCTTGAAACCCTCGCCTTCCTTGCCCAGCATATTCTCGTGCGGCACCTTCAGGTCATCGAAATGCAGAAAAGCGGTATCGGAACCCCGCAGCCCCAGCTTGTTTTCTTTCTTACCGACACTGTAGCCGTCCCAGCCCTTTTCAAAAACGAAGCTGGTGATGCGCTTGTCATTCGGGTCTTCGGTCGTCTTGGCCACGGCGATAGTCGCGAAAGCGACCGTAGCCGAAGTAATCCAGCACTTGCTGCCGTTGACCAGCCAGTGATCATCCTTGCGCACGGCCATGGCCCGCGTGCCGCCTGCGTCCGAGCCGGCGTCGGGCTCCGTGAGACCGAACGCAATCAATTCTCCGGCCGCCGCCCGCGGCAGGTACTTCTTCTTCTGATCCTCGGTGCCAAACGCCAGAATGGGAAAAGTACCCAGCGAGTTGTGGGCCGCGATAGTAATACCCGTGGAACCGCAGACGCGCGAAATCTCTTCAACCGCTATCGAATAGGAGATGGTGTCCACCGGCATACCGCCGTACTTCTCGGGGATCAGAAAGCTCAGCAGTCCCACGTCGGCCAGAGGCTTGAGATGCTCGTCGGGAAACCGCTGCTCGATGTCGATGTCCTGCGCCACCGGCTCGATTTTCTCGACGGCGAAGGCTCTTACTTTCTCGCGATACTCGTGGTGTTTCTTCTCAAGCAAAACCTACTCCTTCAGCAGATCTCTGGATATGACCATCTGCTGGGCTTCGGACGTCCCTTCGTACAGCCCTACCGCACGGGCGTCACGGAAATACCGCTCCACGGGATACTCTTTGATGTAACCGTATCCACCGTGAATCTGCACCGCTTCGTTACACACGAAACCGGCCATACGGGTCGCGAACAGCTTGGCCATCGAGGCCTCACGATGGTACGGCTGACCGGCATCCTTCATGCGTACCGCCCGATAAGCCATGAGCCGCGCGGCTTCGACCTGCGTCGCCATGTCCGCCAGCTTGAACTGGATAGCCTGAAAGTTGGCGATCGGCTGACCGAACTGCACCCGCTCCTTGGAGTACTTGAGGGCCTCGTCAAAGGCCGCCTGGGCGATGCCCACCGCCTGGAACGAAACACCGATTCGGCCGGAGTTGAGAATGTTCACGGCTATGTAGAAACCTTTATCCACCTCCCCGCAGAGGTTCTCTTTTGGCACCCTGACATCGGAAAAACTTATCTCCCGTGTGTCCGATGCTCTCAACCCGCATTTCTTCTCCGGCTGACCAAGGACGACGCCTTCGGTGTTCTTGTCGATGACAAAACAACTGATGCCGCCATGTCCTCCGTCGGGGTCGGTCTTGGCAAAAACTATCAGAACGTCAGCGTAGCCGGCATTGGTAACGAACGTTTTGGTACCGTTAACCACATAATGATCCCCCTTGTCAACGGCGGTGGCGCTGAGCGAGGCTAAATCGGTCCCGGCGTTCGGCTCGGTGACGCAGTACGCGCCGATCTTCTCTCCCGCCGCCATCGCCGGCAGATATCGCTGCTTGAGGTCCTCCGACCCGTATAACCTGATAATTTCACACGTCAGAGACGTGTGCACCGACAGCATGATACCGAAACCGGCACAGGCCGAACACAACTCTTCCAGAACGCCCATGAAGGCCGTTGACGAAAGCCCCAGGCCACCGTACTCTTCCGGTACCGTGAACCCGAAATAGCCCAGCTCGGCGCACTCCTTGATGAGTTCCGGCGGAGTGATCTCCTCTTCATCAAATTCCAGGGCACGCGGGTACAGTCGCTTCTCGGCGAACTCCCGCGCCATCTGCTTGAATTCCAGCTCCTCTTCCGACAGTCTAAAGTCCATAGGCTCAAATCCCCTCTACTTCTCGTATGTGTAGAAACCTCTTCCCTTTTTACGTCCCAGATAGCCCGCCTGCACCATCTTTTTCAATAGCGGGCACGGACGATATTTGGGATCCCCGAGACCCTCGTGCATCACTTCCAGTATCGCCTGGCAGACGTCCAGGCCGATAAAGTCGGCCAGGGTCAGCGGACCCATGGGATGGGCGGCTCCGAGCTTCATCACCTCGTCGATTGCCTCGACCGTGGCCACTCCCTCCATCAGCGCGAAGGCCGCCTCGTTGATCATCGGCATCAGGATACGGTTGGCCACGAAGCCCGGGTAATCGTTCACTTCCACCGGCGTCTTGCCCAGAGCCACCGATAACTCCTTGATGAGAGCCGTCGTTTCATCGGATGTGGCGATGCCTCGTATCAATTCTATCAGCTTCATCATTGGCACCGGATTCATGAAGTGCATCCCGATGAACTTGTCCGGTCGACCGGTCTCCGAGGCCAGCCTTGTAATGGGCAGCGACGAAGTATTCGAGGCGAACACCGTGTCCGCCGCACAGATGCCCTCGAGCTTGGCAAAAATATCGAGCTTCAAGTTCAGGTTTTCGTTGACGGCTTCGATGACCAGCTGGGAGGCTTTGGCCGCCTGAAGATCGGTCGTGGCATTGATGTGCGCCAGAGCCTCCTTCTTCTGCTCCTCGGTCGCCTTCTCTTTCTTGATCAGACGATCGATACTTTTCGAAATAGTGCCCACGGCCCGGTCGAGATAATCCTGCTTGACATCGACCAGGTTCACTTTATAACCGGTCATGGCGAAAACCTGGGCGATGCCGTTGCCCATGGTCCCGGCGCCGATAATGGTCACATTCTTGATATCCTGCGGTTTCATCTCTTTTATCTCCCGTATTTTTTCCGTTCCTTTAGCACAGTTCTATGGCGAGGGCAACAGCGTTGCCGCCCCCGAGGCAGAGTGTGGCCATTCCGGTCTTGAGTCCGCGATCCTGCAGGGCATGGATCAGAGTGACCAGCACCCGGGTGCCCGAAGCGCCAATCGGGTGGCCGAGCGCCACGGCGCCGCCGTGGACGTTCACCCGGTCCCAATCCCACTTCAGCTCCATGCCGTCAGCCAGCGCCTGCGCCGAAAAAGCCTCGTTAGCCTCGATCAGGTCCCAGTGATTTATATCAACCTTCATCTTGTCCATCAGCTTGCGTACCGCGTAAATCGGCGAGAAAAACAGGTCGGCCGGTGGTGTGCCCGCCACGGCGTAGTCGATAACCCTGGCCAGGGGCTTGAGTCCTTTCTTGTCGAGGTACTCCCCGGAAACAACCACTGTCGCCGCGCTGCCGTCATTGAGCCCCGGCGCGTTGCCGGCCGTGACGGTGCCGTCCTTTTCGAAGGCCGGGCGGAGTTTGGCCAGTCCGTCCAGGGAAATGTTCGGGCGCGGTCCCTCGTCCTTGTCAAAGATGATTGGGTCCTTCTTGCGCTGCGGGACTTCGACAGGAAAGATCTCCTTGTCGAACTTACCCGCCTCCTGAGCCGCTACGGCTTTCTGATGCGAGTTGAAAGCGAATTCGTCCTGCTGTTCCCGCGTAATATTCATCTTCTTGCGGGTCAGTTCCGCGGCACTGCCCATGTGGAAATTGTTGAAGCTGTCCCACAGCCCGTCCGTTATCATAAGGTCAACGAGTTTCTGATGCCCGAATTTATACCCGGTCTTGGCGCCGTGAAGGGCCATCGGGGTGTGCGACATTGACTCCATACCGCCCGCCACGATCACATGCTGGTCCCCTGCCTTTATTGACTGGGCCGCCAGCATTACGGCCTTCAAACCGGAGCCGCACACCTTGTTGATGGTCATAGCGGCCGCTTCCGGCGGGACCCCGCCATGGATAGCCGCCTGACGCGCTGGAGCCTGATCGCTGCCAGCCTGAACCACTTGTCCCATAATCACTTCATCGATGTCAGCCGGGTCAACACCCGACCGCTTCACGGCCTCCCGGACCGCAAAAGCACCCAGCTGCGGCGCTTTGAAACTACCCAGTCCGCCGTGCAGAAGGCCTATGGCGCTCCGACAACCGGATACGATATATGCGTCTCTTTTTTCTGCCATGATGATTCGTTCCTCCAAATACGGATTTTGCAGGTGTGATAATTAGCCTATATAGCACAAAGCACGAGGCAAATCAAGTGAATATATTCACAAATTCACCCAAAAATACCCCGATTTTTGCTATTTTTTTATGTTGCTTTGGACAGAGTGCAAGAATAGCTTTTTCGCGATAAGTTAGCTGTCAAAGTTCTCTTATACGGAGTAACCTTTTGAACCAGGGAGGTCAAATGAAACATTTGACATTGCTTGTCTCACTTCTGCTGCTGGCCACAGTGGCTACAGCGGCGGAAAACCCCGTGGATAAGGGCTCCTTCATTCTCGAAGGAAGTGCCTTCTTCATGTCTCAGGGCGGTGATTTTTATGAGAATCTGGAAGGGGATGGCCAGACGACTATCGCCTTCATGCCGTCGCTCGGCTACTTCGTCGCCCCAAGCATCTTGATCGGTGCCGAATTCGAGTTCGAAAGCTGGAAGTGGGGCGATGACTGGAAGGAGAACTATTTCGCGATCGGTCCGGTGGTCGGTTATTACTTCAACATGGACCAGGCCCGGACAGAAGCCAGGGGAGCCGTTTATCCCTTCATAAAAGGCTTCTTCATGTATGGTTCCAGTAAAATAGAGATTCTCAGTGTCGAGGAAACAATCGGCATAATGCAGTTCGGCGGCCAGGCTGGGGTGATCTTCATGCTGTCGAACGCTGTGGGCTTGAACTTTGGAGGTATGTTCGCATCCACCTCTTTCAGCCCCGATGAAGATCTGTATCCCGGTGCCGAGTCGGTCAGTGGAACAACTATCATGATCGGCGCGGGCGTTACCGCCTTTGTCTACTAAGGCCGTATCAGCATAACTATCTGCCCCGCAATATCTTGTGAGTTGCGGGGCTTTCTTTTGCCTCGTCTTGACCATATCCCGACCACCGAACTCTAAAGACACCCCGGCAAGTGCCGACTAATAATAGAAAACCCCAAAAACATTTGACGGGAGTAGACTTATGAGGAAACTGATCCTGACTTCGGTCGTCCTGCTGGCCTTTGCTGCCGGGACATCGGCGCAGGTCAATACACCTGTCAGCCTCTATGCCGGCGGGGCGCTCAGCATGCCCAGCTCGGAGGCTTTCAATGCCGGGTGGCAGATGGGCTACCACGGCTGTGCCGGCGTGGGCTGGAAGGCGGCCCCGAACCTGCAGGTTATCGGCAAAATGGAATATCACCACTTCTTCTTTGACTTCGCCGACCTGCTCGGTATTGACGGTGGCGCCACCAAGATGTGGGTTTACGGCGTCGACGGCCGCTACAGCCTCGGCCTGCCCGCCGTGCCCCTGAAACCGTATGTTCTCGGCGGAGTCGGTCTGGCCAGCATCTCGTGGAGTGAGTTCGAGGGCACCAGTCTCGCCGCCGCCGTACTCAACGACGCCATGAGCGAATCGGTGACCAAGATGTACTTCAACATCGGAGCCGGTCTTGAGCTGAAAACCGTACCGGGTCTCAGCCTGTTCGCCCAGGCGCGCTGGATCAGGGTTGCCACTGAGGGAGAAGCGATGAGTTTCGTCCCGGTGACACTCGGCGTCAAGCTGTTCTAAGAAAACCACACACGATCGTTCGAAGCCGGAACCCTCTTGGTTCCGGCTTTTTGTTGCGCGAATACGCTTGCAAAGATGTTGTCGCGTCGTATAGTTTGAAGTATTATAAAACGGTGCTGATGGCCGGGCCGTCAAAGCTTTATCGGGAGACACGTGAAACACAGAAGCTATATCGTACCGGTGGCCCTGCTGCTTATGCTGGCCGTCTCGGCCGGTCAGGTTTCGAGCGGACCGGTTAAGATATATCTGGGGCTGGGACCGACCATACCCGCCGCCCCTGACAATCTCAGAAGCGATTACAACACCGGCTTGAATGTTCTTACCGGTCTGGGTTATCCGGTGAGTCCCTTCACCGAACTGATCGGGCGTCTTGAACTCCACGCCGTCTCTCTCGATTCCAACGACCGTTTTGGTGCCGATATCGACTTCAGCGGCGGCGGCATCGACCTGCTGATGTTAGGTGCCGATATTCGTTTCAGCACCTGCCGGGAGGGCGTCACCGCCAGGCCGTTCGCCCTCTTCGGCGGGGGCGTTTCGCGCTTGTCCCAGAACAGCATTTTCACCGAACTGGCCTTCGAGCAGTACGCCTCCCTGATTTTTGAAAGTCAGACGCGCCTTTATTTCAACCTCGTGGTCGGGCTTGATCTTAAAGTAGCACCGAACCTGACCTTGTTCGCCATGGCTCGATATTTAAATATAACTCAGGATACCGATAACATTATATTGGTGCCCGTAACGCTGGGCCTGAGACTATGACGGTATCGACGGCTGAGGCATCGTTGGCTCGGTGTTTTCGGCAGGCTCGGCACCTTCTTGGCTCCATTAGCCGAAACCAAAACCGGAGGGTGAAATGAAGAGGATTGGACTGGTTCTGCTCACCGTGACGTTGGCCGCCGGCATCTGCACGGCTCAGGGCGTCCCTAAGCCGTTTGACCTGTACCTGGGCGGCGGTCTCTCGTTCGGATCGGCCCCGCAAGAGTTCACGGACTTCCACAAAGAAGGGTACCATCTGGCCGCGGCTATCGGTTTCAACGCCATGCCCCTGTTGCAGGTGGTCGGCCGCGTCGAATATCACTCGTTCTCGAAAGACTTGGACGAGTTCATGCCCGACGTTGACGACCTCACGGGAGGCACTCGACGACTTCTCATGTTCGGAGTCGAAGGGCGCCTCAAAGCGGGTATCCCCACGGCCCCGATACGACCCTACCTCCTTGGCGGCATTGGCCTGGCCCGGCTCTCCGAGAGCGATTTCAAAACGGCTGCCTTCATAATTCTTGACGAATACGAGGACGAGACCGACTTCTTCTTCCATGCCGGCGGCGGTCTCGAGTTCAAGGCCATGGTCATGTTCAACCTGTTTGTGGAAGGACGCTATGTAAACATCAAGCAGACCGGCGATAATCTGGTGTTCATCCCGATTTCCGTCGGCCTGAAATTCTGATACCGATACTCTCAAATGAAGAAACCGGAGCGGCCGCTCCGGTTTTCTTTTATCCCTGAATCCGTTTCCGCAGGCTATTCTGCAAGCTCCAGCTCAATGATCGGCGACTCGGTATCGACCTGGTCGCCGGCCGCGAAATTTACCGCCTTGACCTTTCCGGCCGCCTGGCTGTTAACCTGATTTTCCATCTTCATCGCTTCCACGATCACCATCGGCTGCTTGACCTCGATTTCATCACCCACCGCGACCAGAATCTTCACGATTTTGCCGGGCATCGGCGCATAAATTTTGTCCTTTTCGCCTTCATGACCGCCGGCGCCGCCCGCGAAACCGTCTTCCGACGGCTCCTTGACCTCCAGTAAAATCGAATCGATGTCTATGTAAAAGACGCCCTGGTGCCTCACGGCGGCAGCCTGCACCGCCTTGCCGTTGACCGTTAGGCTGTACAGGTTCTCCCCGACCCGGCTGAGCAGAAACTCGCGCTCGCCGCTGACCACCCTCACTTGGTTGCCCAAGAGCTCAGAAGTGGTGCTTAGCTCTTCCCCTTCGAAGACGAATTCGTGACTATTCATGGATGGAATCCCCGATCTGCATGTTGCCGAGTAACTGCCAGGGCGTGGGCCGGACGGAACGAGACTGACCGGTGGCGGCCGGGCTCTCCGACGATGTCACGGCCGCCGCCGTGGCCGCCGCCGCCGCCAGCTCCTTGTAAGACGACATGTCCGTCTTGCGCTCGGACAGGTGCTTTTCGATAAAATTGGTGAAGGTTCTCCCGGCTTTGAACTCGGGGTGCCTGAGAACGTCGATCATGAACCTCTTCGACGTCTTGACACCGAGAATCTTGTAGTTGTTGAGGGCCTCTATCATCTTTCTGATGGCCAGGTCGCGGTCCGGCGCATGGACAATCAGCTTGGCCATTATCGGGTCGTAGTCGATGGTTATCTGGCTGCCCTTCGTGATGCCCGAATCCACCCTGATTCCCGGCCCGCTCGGTTCGCTGTAGTGAAGAATCGTACCGGTCGACGGCATGAAACTGTTCTCCCCGTCCTCAGCGTAAATTCGGCACTCGATCGCGTGACCCCGCTGGGTGAGAGACTCAAAGTGCGGACTCAACTCGAGACCGGCCGCGATGCGGATCTGCTCGATGACCAGGTCGCTTCCGGTCACCAGTTCCGTTACCGGATGCTCCACCTGGATGCGCGTGTTCATTTCCAGAAAGTAATAGTGACCGGTGTCGTCCAGCAGAAACTCGACCGTCCCGGCATTGGTGTACCCCGCCGCCTGTGCCACCTTGACGGCATCGGCCCCCATGCGCCCGCGAAGGTCGGGGCTCAGGGCCACCGACGGCGTCTCCTCGACTATCTTCTGATGCCGCCTCTGTATGGAACATTCCCTTTCGAACACGTGTACCGTCTTACCGTGATGGTCGGCCAACACCTGAAACTCGACGTGACGCGGATTGACGATGTATTTCTCCAGATAAACGGTATCGTCGTTGAAAGCATTCAGCGACTCGCGGCGGGCGGCCTCGAGTGACGGCCCCAGCTGGTCACGGCTCTCGACGATCCGCATCCCCTTTCCCCCGCCGCCGGCGGCCGCTTTGATGATTACGGGATAACCGGCCTCCTTGGCCGCCTTCTCATACACCTTGATGTCGGTCGCCGACGCTTTCATACCGGGAATGAGCGGCACCCCGGCATCGCCCATCCGGATTCGCGACTCGACTTTGTTGCCCAGTAGTCTGATGGCGGCTGCGGACGGGCCGATAAACACGATGCCTTCTTTCTCGCAGCGGTCGGCGAAGGCGGGATTCTCGGCCAGGAAGCCGTAACCGGGATGGATGGCATCCGCCCCGCATTGCCGCGCCACTTCGATAAGTTTGTCGATATTCAGGTATGATTCCCGCGGCGCCGGCGGTCCTATCGGCACCGACTCGTCGGCCGCAAACCGATGCTTGCTCTCCGCATCGGCCTCCGAATATACCGCCACCGAGTTTATTCCCAGGGTGCGGCAGGCGTTCATAACCCGAATCGCGATCTCGCTACGGTTGGCGACCAGTATCTTCTTGAAGAGCTTCTTGCTTGTTGTATCCATCAATGTTACCCCGGTTTAATCCTCAACCCATTTCGGCGGCCGCTTGTTCAGAAAAGCATCCATCCCCTCCTGACCTTCATCCGAAAGGCGAAGGCGGGCGATCATCTCGGCGGTGTACGGCTTGAACCGGTCGGGCTCCATACCCGGCACTTCGCTGACCAGCTTCTTGGCCATGGCCACCGCTTCCGGACCCGATGACAGCACCAGCTTCACCAGCTTATCGACCTCCTCATCGAGCCGCCCGTCGTCAACCACTTTGCTGACCAGCCCCACCTCGAAAGCCCTGTCGGCCGTCATCCTCTCGCCGGTTATAAACAGCTCGCGGGCCTTGCCCTCTCCCATCTTCTTGACCACGTAGGGACCGATGCACGCCGGTACCACGCCGATCTTGACCTCGCTGAACGAAAACTTCGCCGACCGCGCCGCAATGGCGATATCGCAGACCGCCACGAATCCCGTGCCGCCGCCGATAGCCGCGCCGTTGACCCGCCCGATAACCGGTCGTCTGAAGGTGTAGACCCGGTACAACAGGTCGGCCAGTTCGCTCGATTCGGCCAGGTTCTGCTCGAACGACTGGTTGACCACCGAGCGCATCCAGTTCAGGTCGGCCCCGGCGCAAAATGACTTCCCCTCGCCCGTCAGCACCACCAGCCGAAGCTGTTCGTCGCTTTCGATGGCGCCGAAAAGGTGCAGCATCTCTTTGATGAGGGTCGAGTTGAAGGCGTTGTGAATTTCCGGCCGGTTGAACGTCAGATAACCGACCCCGCCCTTTTTTTCATATTTGATCGTTGTATATTCCATATGTTTACCGGCACAAATCACGCCCGCGGACTACATCCTGAACACCCCGTACTTCTGGTCGGGAATCGGCGCGTTGAGCGACATGGAAATCGCCAGCGCCAGTATCTGACGCGTTTCCGTCATACCGATCATGCCGTCGTCCCACAGCCGCGCGCCCGAAAAATAGGGTGTCGATTCATATTCATACTTCTCCAGAACCGGCCGGCGGATAGCCTCGATTTCTTCTTCCGTAAGTTTCTTGCCTTCCTTTTCGAGTTGTTCGACTTTAACCTGCGTCAGAACGCCGGCCGCCTGTTCCCCGCCCATCACACAGATCTTGGCGTTGGGCCACATCCACAAAAGCCTCGGGAAATAACCCCTCCCGCACATGGCGTAGTTGCCGGCGCCGTTAGAGGTCCCGACAATGAGCGTAAACTTAGGAACGTCGGCACAGGCAACGGCATGAACCAGCTTGGCGCCGTCGCGGGCAATCCCGCCCGCTTCGTACTGCCGCCCCACAATAAAACCGGTAATGTTCTGA
>CP070777.1:1328906-1341982 GCA_020346225.1 Candidatus Zixiibacteriota bacterium
AGCCGGTTCATGCGCCGCTCCGACAGCACGCACACCATGGTGAGGGCCGCGCCGAGCGTATCGATCGGCATGCTCACGGGCGTGCCCTGGAAGTTGGCCCCGGTGAGCACGATCTGCTCATCCGGGAGGAAGATGGGGTTGTCTCCGACCCCGTTCGCCTCGATCTCGATCTGCTCCCGCGTCCAGCGGAGGTGATCCCGCGCCGCGCCGATGACCTGGGGCGTCGATCGCATGCTGTACGCGTCCTGGACTTTCACCTTCTCCACCCCGGTGATGAGGTCCGACCCGTTCATCACTTTTCGGAGGTTGGCCGCACAGGTGATCGCGCCGCGAAAGCCCCGCAGCTCGTGGAGCTGAGGCTGGTAGGGCTTCATGTTCGCCTTCAGCGCCTCGAGCGACATGGCGGCGGCTATCTCGGCCTGCTTGAGCCAGCGGTTGGCATCGTACAGAAGCAGCGCGCTCATCGCTGTCAGCAGGTTGGAACCGTTGATGGCGGCCAGACCATCACGGGCCTGCAGGCCGGGCACGGGGATTCCGGCCAACTCCATGGCTTCTTTTCCATCAAGCAACTCACCCTCAAAATACGCTTTCCCTTCACCCATCAGCAGCAACGCGATCTGCGACATCGGAGCCAGGTCGCCGCAGGCGCCCACCGAGCCTTTCTGACAAACAAAAGGCGTGACGCCCTTATTGAGCATGTCCACCAGCGTCTGCGTAACCTCGAGGCGAATTCCCGAATTGCCGTGGGCATGGACGTTGATTCTGGCCGCCATAGCGCCGCGAACGTATTCGATCGGCGCCGGGGCGCCGATACCCGCCGAGTGGTTGTAGATCAGATATTTCTGAAACTGCCTGACCTGCTCGTCGTCGAGAACAACCTCGGAGAATTCGCCGATACCGGTATTGACACCGTACATGATTTCCCGGGCCTCGATCTTTTTTTCCAGCATCGCCCGGCATTTCTTTATCCGCTCGATCGCGTCCGGGGCGAGCTTGACTTTCTCGTTATGCCTGGCTATCGCCACCAGCTTCTCTATCGTCAGGCCGGAGCCATCCAAAACAATGGCCATAGTGTACACTCCACTTACAATTAGATTCGAATTCCTGTAACCTGTGTCCGGGGAAGTCTGAGGCGAACGGATTACGTGTCCTGCATACCGGATCCGGAGCCGGTCGTGTAGCGGGTCGAGACTTTGGTGACGGGCCGCGGGCCGCCACCTTCAAAGCAGCTGACATCGCAAAACGCTATCATATCCGTTACCTCCACTGACAACCCCAAGATACGCCGCAAAAAGTGGTTGTCAATCTAATTCGAATGGGCCTAATTGATCGAGTATGAACCGAATGCCGCAATACTCGGAATATCCGGGCAAACAGACTTTCGTCGCCTTCGACACCGAAACCACCGGCATGTGGGCACCGGTCAATAGAATAGTCGAACTGGGGGCGGTCAAGTTCAATCTCGCCGACGGTCGCCTGGGCACGTATCAGTCGCTGGTTGACCCGGAGCGTGCCATTCCGGCCGATGTTATCGAAATTCACGGCATCACCAATGAAATGGTGGCCGGGGCTCCCAGGATCAAAACGGTCCTGGAGGAATTCGCCTCTTTCTGCGGCAAAGAGTCGATCATGATCGCGCACAACGCCCCGTTCGATATTTCCTTCATGGGCAGTGAGATGAAGCGGGCCGGGCTCGACTTCACCGACAATCCCATTCTCGACACGGTCGACATATATCATAGGGTCTTCCCCGGCCTCGAATCCTATTCCCTTCTGAATATAGTCCGTCACTTCGATGTTGCCGTCACCCAGGAGCACCGGGCGCTGGCCGACGCCGTCCTGGTGCATCGTCTCTTCGAAATGGCCGCAAAGAAATTCCCCCCGGTCTCAAATCGGAGCGATTTTCTGAGGCTGTGGTTGGTCCATCGAATAAGCGACTGGCAGGGTGAACCGGCCGTGCTGCCGTCGGGGTTCGAGGATCTGCAGAACGCCGTCGAGCGGGGTCTGCGCGTGGAGATAGACTATCAGCATCCGGTGAAATCTCCGACGACGCGAGTGATCCAGCCCCATCAGGTCCACCAGCTCGGCCAGGTATTCTATATCAACGCTTACTGCGAGCGTGCTCGGGGCGAACGGACTTTCCGACTCGACCGCATAAACAACTATCGGCTCCTCGCGGAATAACAAAAGACTTGCCGCGATATTTAACAGGTTGTATCCTTGCGGTATCTGACAGAGTGTTTTTCATCAGCTAAACCCGAGGGGAGACAACCTATGTTTCACCGACTGAGAGAGATTGCTGCGGGGGCCTTTCTGTTTTTTGCGGCAGGTGCGTTGGTCTTACTGTCATGCTCGAGCAAGTCCGTCGATGACAGCGGCGACACGGAAGCACCTACCGTTACCGTCACCAGCCCGGCACAAAGTGCGGTGGTGATGGATACGGTGGATATTGTCGCCGAGGCAACCGACAATATCGGGGTGACGGCGGTCCAGTTTTTTGTCGACGGGCAGCTGTCATCGACCGACTCGGCCGGTCCCTGGAGTTGTGAATGGAACACCCGGGTCTACCAGGAGAGCGGCGAGCATTCGCTATACGCCAAGGCTTTCGATGCCGCCGGCAACAGCGACAGTTCCGAGGTCGTCACGGTGATGTGCATGTTGTCTGACGATACAGCACCGGGCGCCATCAGCGATCTGGCGGCCGGTCTTGTGGCCCACAATTCCGTGACGCTCACCTGGACCTCGCCGGGTGATGACGGTACCGACGGTCAGGCCTCGGAGTACGATGTGAGGTACTATGATATCGAGATTACCGAGGCGAACTGGTCCGTGGCCACCCTGTGCACCGGCGAGCCGACGCCTCAGACAGCGGGTAGCGAGGAATCCTTCCAGGTGACCGGCCTCGATGTCAGCACGACATACTACTTCGCCGTTTGCACCGCCGATGAAGTCCCCAACTGGTCGGACCTGTCCAACGTGGTTTCCGCGACTACCGAAGCGTCCCCTGACCAGACCGCGCCGGCCGTGGTCACCGATCTGGAGGAGACCGACTCGACATCGACGAGCATCACCATATCCTGGACCGCGCCCGGCGACGACGGCAATAACGGCATTGCCGCCCAATACGATGTGAGGTATACCTACTCGGAACTCACCGAAAGTAACTGGGAATCGGCCACGGAAGCCACCGGTGAGCCGAGTCCTCAGACGGCCGGCACCACCGAGAGCTGGACGATAACCGGGTTGACCGAAGGTACCAGGTACTACATCGCGCTGAAGACGGCGGATGAGTCGGGCAACTGGTCGGCAATATCCAACTGCGTAAGCACCACCTGCGCCACCCCGGTGGTAGTTGTAATTTTTCCTGATGCGAACCTGGAGACTGCTATTCGCACGAAAATCAGCAAACCTACGGGCGACATTCTTTCGACAGATCTCCTGGTGATTACGAGTCTGTCGGCCAACTATAAGGAGATTGCGGATCTCACCGGCCTTGAATACTGCATAAATCTCGACTGGCTATCCATGGAGGGTAACAGTATTTCAGATATAACGCCGCTGGCCGGCCTGACGAAATTAGATTTTGTTAATTTGTGGGGGAACAGCATTGTCGATATTTGCCCCTTCGACGAGCAGGAAACGCTGGGATCAGGTGACGAACTTTACCCTGGTGAGAACCCGCTGGATGACCAGTCGCTAAACACGTGTATTCCGAATCTGGAAGCTAAGGGAGTCATAGTTGACATGACAAAAAAGTGAGGCCTTAACGTTCTATTTTCAGCGAATCAGCCTCAAAGACTCGAATTTCTATTGAGGCTGGGCCGATACACTTGAGAGGCATCAGGTATCGCTCAGCCTCTTTTCTTTTGCTTCAGTTCTCCACCGGGCGTTGTTCGAGGAGCACTTACTGCGACTTCGATGCGGCGGCCAGCTGGGCCGTGAAGACAGGGATATCAGGCGATGCGGGATTGATTTGTCGGAGGGTGGCGAGGTAGGCACCGGCCTCGTTCAGTCGTCCGAGCTCCAGGCACAGTGAAATAAGACAGCAACATATCCTCGACTTGCGATCGTGAGGCGCCACGGGCAAAGCCATGGCATAATATTGATAGGCAGAGTCGGACGCCCCCATCATGGCAAAGCCCGTCGCCAGATTAAAGATGTTCCTGTACTCGTCGGGTTGGCGTCGGAAGGCTTGCTGGAAGTACTGTACCGCTTCCAACCTGCGGCCGCAATTGGCAAAGGCGATGGCAAGCTGCGAAAGGGCCGGCACCCGTTCCGGGTCAAGTTCCACGGCTTTCTGCGCCCACTCTAACGATTCGTCGGCAAGGCCGAGCTCCAGGGCTGTCTTTGAGAGATTAACCAGCATTTCCGGCTCATCCGCTTTCATTACAATACCGCGTCGAAGGTAGATGTAAGCGGAATCGAAAAATCCCGTATGGAAGTAGCTGTCAGCAAGGTTGAAGCAAGCCCGGTAGGAGCCGGGAAAGGCGTCAAGCCGTCGGTAGTAATACTTCATCGGCAGCTGCTTGTCGCCCACGCCCCGGTGCAGGATAACCGCCCAGGGGATGCACCTTTCAGCCATGCGGTAGTCGGTCCCATAATGCGGGTCGTGGCAGAGCAGCGCATCGAGACGGGATACGGCCAGGTCGGGACGGTTCTTTTCACAGAGGTTCGGCCCGATGTTGACGAATACTACTGCCAGGACGGGCAGCATCCATATGCCCGGCACGCAGCGCCCGCGAAAATACTTCGAGAATCTCAGCAGCGCCCACATGGTGAGCGGCAGGCCGAAGAAAGACAGCAAATCCCAGTCGCGGACCGCGCCAATTTCCGGGTCAATCCAGAACGCGGTCAGAAAGGTCAACAGGGCGGCCATTCCCAGGATGCTGTCATCTTCACCCACGGCCACGGCCCGTCCGCGTCGATACACCAGGGTGAGAATCAAGAGAGCCAGGCCTACCGGCGCGACCAGCATGATTTCATTGGCGATATCAATAAGATGCGCCTGTGACAGGACCGAGTACGGGTTGTCTCGAATCGGCCAGAGAGGAACCAAGGCGGTGATTTCCAGAAGGTGCGAGGCCAGCGCCAGGGCCGCTGAAAGAACGATCAGGAAAACGCCGATCGTCTTGATCGGCACACCAAAGACAGACGTTCCGCGCGGGTCGCTCTTTATGAATATGGCCAAAAGCGCGGTGACGGCGAAGGGAAGGGCTATCAGGTGGTAGAAGACGCACAGCGAACCGAGAACAACCAGACCGACCGCACCGCCCTTGCCGCGGACGTAGGCGATGGAATAGCTGAGCGTCCACAGGCCCAGAGCCGTGGCCCAGGTGTAGTTTTCGATGTAGCCGAAAAACAGGATGACCGATGCGCTCGTCATGGCTCCGACGGCGATAAACAGGCGTGACGAAAGGCACGTTGCGATCTGCCCGGCCAGCCGGTAGATGGCCCACAGGCCGAGCATGCCGCCGATTGAATTTACCAATGCATACGCGTGCTCGGATGAAAGGGAGAAAAGTCCGTTAAGAAACAGATATGCGCCGCGATGGAAATAAGCGGCCAGAATCTGAAGGAAATACTGGTCATAGACAGTGGCATCGCCCGCCCCTGCGGCGTGATCGAGCACGGCATAGCCGTCACCGTAGACGAGTGCCCTTGAGCGCAACAAGAAAAGCGCGGCGACCATCAGCGCCGAAACGGTCACCACCAGGCCCGCCCTTGCCGGCCGCGGCCATCGGCGCGGCTGGGCGGCCGCGGGCGGCGCCTCGGCGGCCGGCTTTCGGCCGAAGACCGGCCACAAAGCCATGACCAGCGCCAGGACCAGTCCCGCCAGAGCCACCCGGGTGTCAATCAGGCTCCAGTAGTTGAAACCCCAGGCGACGCTCGCGGGCAGAATACACCCCAGTCCATGCATCGCCACGACGGCCATGAACGGTATCACCAACAAACGGTGGTCAGACTGAAGCGAATGGCGTCGGACCCTCCCGGTCGGCTCTTTCTTTTCTTCCCTCGTCCCCATTGCGAGTTGCTGCGCAAGCCGAGCCCCGACCGAGCAACTCATCGATGTCAGATGTCATGAAGCAATTTCCAGAATTCCTCGGGCGTCTTGCCAGCGGTCAGTTTCTCCCATTGACACATCTGGTCGGAAGCAAAGCCCATCAGGTACTTCACTTCTCTCTGCGCCTGAAACGGAATACCGAACTCTCCAAAGACCTCCTTTCCCCCCAGGCTGAGCAACGGTGTGTAAACCTTGAGGGGCTTTATCAATACCATAAGAAGGGCAGCCGCCCTTCCAACATATTTGTCGTATATGACTACCGGCTCACCGTCCGGATGCCTTTCCCTGAGATATCGCACCAGCGGTTTTACAGCCGATGCCTGTGATCGAAATATGATTCGGTTGTGTGCGATTATCACCAGGGACCATCGGCTCTTAACGAACCGTTCGAACGAATACATGCCCTTACTCATAAAATAACCCTGCGGGCCGGATACGTCAAACAAAAAGCCTCCGGATTTTCCGGAGGCTCTTTGTGAAATTTGGTGGAGCCAAGGGGGGTCGAACCCCTGACCTCTTGACTGCCAGTCAAGCGCTCTCCCAACTGAGCTATGGCCCCGTTATCTTCGGCCCTGTATATATATTCAAAACTTCGGCAAAGTCAATAAGTTTGTCAAGCTACGAAGTCGGCCTGTTCTGACGGGTCAGACAGAAAATAAACCCGATAACGGCGACGAACATGGCCACGTGGATGACAGTATGGTAACTGGCCATGAATATCTCCGAGGCGCCGCCCAGGGCCGCGTTTTTAACTTGAAAATACGTGAACAGGGCGGTGGATAACGCTACCCCGACCGACATACCGATGTTCCTGGTCGTGGCCAGAATACTCGAGGTGACGGCGCGCTGGTCGACCCTGACCGAGCCCATCAGCGCCGAGGAATTGGGGGTGTTGAAGATACCGACCCCCGCGCCCAGCACCACCAGGGAGAGGATGATATAACCGCTGGTGCTGCCGACATCGAGCCCGGCCAGCAGATACAAGCCGACGATCAAAACCGCCGTACCGAAGCTGGTCAGGAAGCGAAATCCGATGCGGTCAGATAGCCGACCGGACAACGGGGCAAACACGAACATCAATACCGGGAGGATGATCAGGTACAGTCCGACCTGCTGCGGCCGGAAGTGCTTAATCTGCTCAAGGTAGAACGGTATCAGAATGAGTACCCCGGAAGTGGCGATAAACATAAGCAACATGGCGCCGATAGAACTCGTGAACTGGCGGTTTTTGAAAATGTTCAGACCGATCATGGCGGTTCGGCGGTCGGACTCATATTTGAAGAAAGTGACCAGAGCCGTGACAGACAGCAGAACCAGACCCCAGATTCTCACGTCGGAAAGCGGGTAATCGTTGATAAGTGACAGCGCAAACGAGCCGGTTACCAGTGCCGCCGACATGGCCACCGCCCCTCTCAATCGGACTTTCCGGTCAGCCGCAGTCGGAGGAACATTGCGGAAATATACAAAGGTCATCAGCAGCCCGATCAGGCCGACCGGTATGTTGATGACGAAGATGGCCGGCCAGTGCCATCGGTCCAGCAGAAACCCTCCGAGCGGCGGACCGACCATAAAGCCGGCCGACACCATCATCACCATCATGCCGATTCCCTTGCCCCGCTGCGAGGCCGGGAACACCTGTGTGACCATACCGGGTCCCACCGCCGCAAACATGGCCGACCCGGTACCCTGAATCACCCTTCCGAACACCAGCGTGTATATACTTCCGCTGACGGCGCAGATCGCGGAACCAGCGATGAAAAGAGCATAGCCGAACTTGTATGAAAAGGAGTAGCCTCGCTTTCCCGACCAGACGCCGAACACCAAAAGCAGAGAGATCAAGGTCAGGGTGTAAGCCAGAATCACCCAGGCCACCACATCGACCGAGCAATTGAGGTCTCTGGAGATGGTGGGCAGGGCCACGTTGAGGATTGAACCGTCGAGAGTGGCCATAAAGGTGCCGATTGCACCAACAGTGAACAATCGGTATCGGTGACTCTGTTGAAACGTGTCTTCCAAGACGCCGGCGGCAACCTTCTAAGTTATTGTCTAAAAAAAGATTGACAAATTAGCCTGTCAACTATAACCTGTTGAGTCCGGACGGTCAATGGCATTTTCTCCGGCTTTATCTATTAAACAGGTGTTACGAGAAAACGTCCATATGATAAGCACAGGAAAGCCCGCCCCGCATGGATAATTCCTTGGGCGAGCTGGTGCAGAAGTTCCTGAACGGCGACCCGAAAGCCTTTGAGGTGCTGGTTGAAAGGTTCAGGCGCAAGATTTATTCGCTGGCATACCAGGTGCTTGGAAATCACCTGGATGCCGACGAGGTTGTTCAGGAGACTTTTGTCCGAGTATACCGAAAGCGTGAGGAGCTGAAAGATGTAAAGTACTTCTCGAGTTTCATCATCAGAGTAGCCACTAATTACTCGATCGACCTGTTGCGTAAGCGCAAGGGGCACAGCGGCATACCTGATGATACCGGCACCTTGCCCGGCTCCATTCAGTTGGATTTGTCGCAGCGGGTAGCCACTCCGAGTGATGATTTCGAGAAGAAGCGGTTGATGGAGGAAGTTACGCGGGCCTTGGAGCAGTTGCCTCCGCGGCAAAAGCTGACGGCCATTCTTCACGATGTCGAGGGATACAGCAAGTCAGAAATAGCCGAGGTGTTCGATTGCCCTGAAGCCACCGTTCGCTCGAATCTCCACATCGCCCGAAGTAAAATAAAGAAGATTCTAAAGCAGCGTTTTAAGGCAAAGGAGTAAAAATGACATGCCACAATGCTTTAGCGCTCCTTGAGGATTATGTCGACGGCGAATTGTCAGCGGAGTTGGAAGCCCGGGTCAGAGAGCATCTGGCCGGTTGCCGAAGATGTCGGCTGGAGTTCGAATGGTCGAGTGTTCTCAAGGAGCTCCTAAAGCAAAAAAAGGCGCCCGATCCCGACCGGGACCGCTGGGCCGAAACCACCAATCTCATCTACGCGCGTACTGTTGAGCAGGACACTAATCGGTATAGGATTATGTCGGTGGCCGAGCGCAACTCGGCTCAGCGCGGGGCTTTCGTGCGTTCGGTGGTATCGGTAGCCGCTTCTCTGGCAATCCTGTTCTCAGCGATATTGCTGGGCAGCGGTAGTCAGCAGCAACTGGCGCGGGTAAGTGCCTCGGAGTCACCAATTTTCGTGGCTGCCCCTTTAGAGGACCAGGTGACTTCCGATAATATTACCGTGGCCAGCGACGAGGAGAATCTCAGGCGGGCCAAAGGCATGCTACTTTTGGGTCCGCCCGGATCGCTGGGCCGATTCATATCTCCCTTTGATTTTGCCCGAGCGATTAATTGAGTTAGAAAACACCAAAGCAGGGAGCTTTATTTTGAAAAGGATAACCGCCATACTGATTGTGCTCATCGTTGGCGCCATCATCAACAGCAGCTGTACTCAAGGCACTAAGACCGTGACCCTCCGCTTCAAGTATGAGCCGGGGACAATTCTGTACTACGAGCAGTTGTCCAAGTCTCATAAGAAGGTAATGGAAAACGACTCGGTGGTTAGAGAGGCGAGCCATACTTACACGGTCGATATTGTAATGGAAGTGAAGGGATTCACCGACGACACCACGGCCGAGGTTTTTGAAAAGGCCACCTGGGAGTTCATCGAGCCCAATAAGGAAGACACAACCAAGCTCGATACCACCGAGAAGGTTCAGGAAATACTCTTCAAGACGCTGCCGAACGGGAAAATCGTCAATTTTGAGTTCACCGAGAAAGAGGATCCCATCCGTTACCAGCTTCTGAAGAATTACTACGAGCAGGGCCTGCCGGTCTTTCCCGACGGCGAGAAACCGGTCGGATACAACTGGACCCAGTCCACCCGGGTACTTCTGCCGGGCGAAACTATGGAAGCCTCCACGACCTATCAGATCAAGTCGCTGGTGCGCGAGTCCGGTTATGACTGCGCCGTGATCGAGTACACAGGAAACCTCATCCTGCCGATTCTGCCCAATCCCAAGGACAGCCTGCAGAAAAGCGGTATCGAGCGCATTCAGTCCAACGGCCTTCTGTACTTCGCCTACAAAGAAGGCCTGGTCGTACTGCAGAAAGAAAACTGGTCCATCGAAGGCGACATGCAACGTATCAAAGGTGACAAGAAAGAGCCGTTCAAGATTTTATCGGAGTACGATGTAACCTACGCTCTCAAAAAGAAAGAGACCGGCGGCTGATCTAAAGATTCTCCGTGACGGGCCGGCAGCAACGCTGCCGGCTTTTTTTTGCGTCGCACCGCCGACAATATGTGATTAACTCGTTGTTTACATCCAAAAACTCATCGTCTAAATTTACACCATGACCGCCCGTAGAGTTGTGCTTATTATCATCGACGCTTGCGGCGTCGGTGAATTGCCCGACGCCGCCCAATACGGCGACCGTGGAGCGGCCACCCTGCCCAACACTGCCCGGGAAGTGCGGGGACTGACGATGCCGGTCTGCACCCGCATGGGACTGGGCAATATAGTGCCGATTGAGGGCCTGAAGCCTCCCGCGCAACCGGAGGCGTCCTACGGCAGAATGGCGGAGAAATCGGCCGGAAAAGATTCAACTACCGGGCACTGGGAGATCGGGGGGCTCATATCGGCAACGCCTTTTCCGCTTTTCCCGGACGGCTTCCCGGAGCCGCTCGTTGAGGAGTTCGAGCGACGAGCCGGTGTGAGAACCACGGGCAACGTTGCCGCCAGCGGCACGGAGATCATCTCGCGGCTCGGCGGCCGGCATCTCAAAACCGGCGAGATAATACTATACACCTCGGCCGATTCGGTATTTCAACTGGCCGCTCACGAAGAGGTGTGTCCGCTCGAAAGGCTTTATGATATATGTCAGGTCGCCCGCCGCCTGCTGACCGGCGAATACGGCGTGGCCAGGGTAATCGCTCGACCGTTTATCGGCGCACCCGGCAACTTTTCGCGAACGGCCGGTCGAAAGGATTTCTCGCTGCCTCCCCCCTCGCCCGTTCTACCCGACCTGCTTATGCAGGGCGGCCTCAGGACGCTGGCCATAGGCAA
Source organism: Candidatus Zixiibacteriota bacterium (assembly GCA_020346225.1). Taxonomy (GTDB): domain Bacteria; phylum Zixibacteria; class MSB-5A5; order GN15; family FEB-12. The sequence continues at coordinate 1,340,013 of CP070777.1, forward strand.
GGTCTGGGACCTGTTTGCCCGGCGGGGCTTCACCCAGACCGTCAAGGCGGCCAACAACGCCGAGGTAATGGAAGCAGTTATCGAGGCCGTTGAAAACGACACCCAGCACCAACTCATCTTTGCTAACTGTGTTGATTTTGACATGCTCTGGGGCCATCGCAACGATACCGCGGGGTTTGCCCGCGCGTTGCAGGAGTTCGACGGCTCCCTCGGCCGACTGGTGGAGCACTTGCGGCCCGAAGACGTTCTGATAATTACCGCCGATCACGGTTGCGACCCCACCCTGGAAGACTCGACCGACCATACCCGGGAATACGTACCTTTGCTGGTGTACGGAGCCGAAGTCAGACGTGGCGTCAACCTCGGCACAAGGCAAACCTTCGCCGACGTGGCCTGTTCGGTGGCCGAGTTTTTCGGCATCGAGTACTCTTTAGCAGGCAGTTCCTTTCTTGACGAGGTGCTGAAAAGCGAGTAAGAGATTATGGACGACATGCTGAAAGATCTCAATCGACGATTCGACCATGCCGCACTCCAGCCGCAGGTGACCGAGCATGACATCGTTATCCTGTGTCGTGAAGCTCTCTCTCATGATCTCTACGGCGTGGCCATAAATCCCGTCTGGGTGCGCCGGGCAAGGCAGGCACTGACCGGGTCAGCGGTGAAAATTGTATCGGTGGCCGGTTTTCCGCTCGGCGCCGGCAGAACGGATTTGAAGGTCGCCGAAGCCGTCAAGAGTGTGGGTGATGGCGCGCACGAGGTCGACATGGTGGCCAACATAGGCTGGCTGGTAGCGGAAGATTTCGGCAAAGTAGTCGAAGAGATAGCCGCCGTCCGGAAGAACCTCCCGTATAACGTGCTGCTGAAAGTGATCATCGAGGCGGGAAAGCTGACCGAGTCTCAGCAGATTGCGGCCGCCCGGGCGGTCATCGACGGCGGGGCCCAATTCGTTAAAACCTCCACCGGCTTTTTCGGCGCCGCCACAACCGATCAGGTGACCCGGCTGTATAAGGCGGTGGGCGGACAAATCGAGGTCAAAGCGTCCGGGGGCATTCGCACCGTCCGGCAGTGCCGTGAATTTATCGAGGCCGGGGCGACGCGCCTGGGGAGTTCGGCATCGGTATCCATTATGGAAGAACTCCGGAGCAGGCGCGGCGACCGATGAACCAAACTCAAATATGGTTGTTTGAAAGGCAGAATTAACTATCTTACGGTATGCAAGCAAAGACCGGGAAACGGCCGTTTATCGGCATGCATTTCAAGTGCTGCCACGTGTACACGCGCATTTACCTGAATCGCAAGCGGACGGCGTTCGTCGGCTGGTGCCCGAAGTGCACCCGCAAGGCCGTCGTAAGAATTTCACCTGACGGTACCGAAGACCGGTTTTTCACTGCCGATTGAGGACCCGCCGTGAAGTCGATTGGACTTTTGAAATCGAAAATCGTCGTCGTACCGCTGGGCGAGGTGGACTTCATGCTGGTCAACCGCCTGGCCACCGATCTCGGCCCCGTCTTCAATCGCTCCGTAGATATCCTCAAAGGGATGAAGATGCCGTCCGAGGCCCACAACGTCGTTCGCAATCAATACTACTGCATGGTGATTCTTTCCAAGCTGGAACGGCTGAAGGCGAACAGCCGCGAGAAGGTCCTGGCCGTGTGCGAAGAGGACCTCTACCTGCCCGAGGAAAACAATGTCCTCGGATATGCTGATATGCTTTCCGGTACGGCGGTGATATCACTATACGAGATTCGTCAGGAGTTCTATGGACTGCCCGAGGATGACAGCAAGATTTACCCGCGCCTTTTCAAAGAGGCCACGCACCGGATCGCCCACCTGTTCGATATCGCCGATTGCCGCAACCCCAAGTGCGTCAACTACTTCAGCCAGATGATGCCCGATATAGACAACAAGACCGAGAAGTTCTGCGATATTTGTAAGCGGCAACTCGTTGGATCGGTGTAGGTGGCCGGCGG
>CP070777.1:1342082-1348260 GCA_020346225.1 Candidatus Zixiibacteriota bacterium
CACGGTCAGGTCGAGATAGCCGAGCTTCTTCTGGACAGAGGGGCCGATCTCGAGGCTGTCGACGGCAGCGCCTTCACGCCGCTTCTCATCTCGTGTATGAGCAATCAGAAAGATATCGTCACACTTCTGGCTCATCGGGGAGCGAATCTGCGAGCCGAGCATCCCGCTTTCGGCAGGGCCATAGTGCTCGGCTACTGGCAGGAATGTATAAACGGAAAGTCCGGACTTACCGAGTTTATGATGTCGCAGGGCGTGCCGTTTGACCCCAACACGAGCTTCATGGGCGTGACCATGCTCAACCTGGCTTCGACCTTCAAAAACACTGATATGGCTCGGTTCGTTATCGCCCTCGGGGCCGATGTCAACGCTTTCAGTGACGGCCGCGGCAAAACCGAGCTGGGTTTCGCCACTCAGTGCGGCGCGACCGAGATCGTTGACATTTTGATTGCAAAGGGTGCCTCTCTGGATGCCGCCGACAGCAACGGCGACCCGCCTATCAGGGCGGCGGTAGAAAAAGGCTATCTGGATATTGTTCGGGCGCTGCTCGGCGCCGGGGCGAAGATCGATTTCGTGGAGAAGGAGAACGCCCGCACCTTGCTTCACATGTCAGCCCAGCGCGGGTATGGCGAAATTACAGCGGAACTTGTGGCCGGGGGGCTCGACGTCAACGCCGCCGATGACGACGGCAACACCCCCGTCTATTACGCCGGCAAATACGGACACAAGAGAATCGTTGACTTGCTGGCCGAGAACGGTGCCCGTAGCCCGGCCGATATGCCGCAGAATTTCGGCGGACCGGCTGAATTTACGGGCAGCCTCGGAGAAAAGGAAGCCGTTATCCGATGCCTGCTGCATCGGGGATGGACGCTTAAGACAAAGGACCATCTGCTCGTGTTCGATGCTGAGGAGTTCGGTGCCGCCCGGCCGGATGAACCGTCGCTGACCAACGGCTGCCTGGTGCCGTCCGAGCTTAAGGCACAAAACGTTGTATCTATTTACTCCACCTATCACGGCCGTCCCGGCGAACCCGCCTACATTCATGAAATCGAAGACTCCCTGGAGCAGGTGATATACATACAGAGCAAGCTCGACCCGTGGGAGGGATGCAAGAACACCGTCTACCTGGGCCCGGGAGAGAACGGTATCCACGGCGGCGTCGAGCTTTTCCCGTTCATGATTACCGAGAGTAATCCGGCCCTGGCTTATTTCATCAAAGTCGATGGACTGACCATCTTCTATCCCGGCTGGCCGCCCGAAGATTTCGAGAGGTTCAAGCGGGACCTGCAGGGGCTGAAGGACCAGGTAGGTCGGGTCGATATCGCCTTTCTACCGGCGTCGCAGTCCGAGGGTGACAACGCCGTGGCGCGGTACTGCATGGAGCAACTTAACCCGCGCCTGGTGGTGCCGTTTCATTCATCGCGTCGCATGCCGCCATATCTTCGGCTGGCCGGTGAGATTGCCGAATGGGGCTATGATGCCGCGGTTTTCTGCGCCGAAAACCCGGGAGACCATTTCGAGTTTTCTCCGCGCTGAGCGGCCCTGACATAGATCGGAAATACAGAAAAACCCTCGGGCGAAGCGCCTGAGGGTATGACTTTATCGAAAGCGGTAAAGACCCAAGGAAGAGTCAGATTCCTCGTGTCCGGCGATCCATCCAGGCGCGAGCCTGGACTTCATTTGACAGGACCGGTACCTCATCTTTTATCATGCAGGAGCTAAAGACGACTCGAATATCCTCAATGTGGGGGTGAGGATGGAGCGGGTCGACGAAGAAGATGACAACATTGCAGCCGCCCAGCAACACCTCCGTCGCGATCTCGATATCACCACCTTTTGGCCCGGAGTGGTAAGGCTTTACCTTGTTTCGCAATCGCGGAGATGCTTCCCGAATCAACTTACCGGTGGTTCCGGTAGTGAGGATGGCTCGGAATTTGGCCAGTTCGTGTTCGTAGTCTATGACAAAGTCGAGCATTCGCTGTTTCATCTCATCATGAGATATCAACGCGATGGTGGCCCGTTCCAGCTGGGAATCCTTAAGAAGCGGCACATCACATTCCAGTTCATGCAGCGCACCCGGTACCGGGTAAGCCTGAAGGCAATCGTCCGATGACGTTCCCACCGACACATGCATTTCGGTACCACTCGGAAAGTCGATCTTGAATTCCGGCTTTTGAAGATTGAACTTCTCGTCTCGCTTAGCCTCGCACTTTAACCACTCGTTGACCGAGCCAGTGTTCAACAATTTCTTCACCCGCCACTGATCGGCCAACCTCAACAGCGCAAGATTGTCGGGGTAGAGGAGGTGAGCTGTATGCGGGTGAAAGAACGGCCAGACAATGCTCAGTTTACGCTGAGTAATCAGGCTGGCGAGGATAATCACGCCACCGTCTTCTTTCGGTGGCAGCACGATGATTCCGCAGTCCTTTCTCAGAGACTTTTTCGCTTTTGGGCTAAGGCGATGCCGAATCTTTCGGCCTCTCTGGTTCCCTGCCGCCTTTCCCTTGAACAGTCTGTTGTACGTCCCGCCTGTGAAAACAAAACGAAAACGCTTGATTATCTTAAGCGTCCTATCTTCAGCACAAGCGTCATTCAACACTTTGGCCAACTTGCGATTTCTCTCCTCAGAATCGTGGCTAGCCAACACGCCTATCAATGTTTTAGGTTCATCAGACACCGTATCTTCACCCTTCCGTGATTCAGATTCTCCTTACAAACGTACTCACTCTGTCAGGCTGAGCTGCGATACCCGAAGAAGTCCTCCCGCCTACATCTGTAACTTATATCAAAGTGCTGCCGAGGTCAATGGCATTCGCGACTGTCACCACTGCTGAGCCGCCTCCGGCCTTTCTTTCCCCTTGCGTTGGGGGCCGATTTCGCTATATTACAGGCGTCGCAGGTAGTGTAGCTCGTTAGTTTGCAGATAATTGTCATATTAATAGTCCCTTTTCGTTACTGCCCTAGAAGTAAGGATGCACCAGCGCCAATCAAGATTTACTGTCATAAGACGGTGCCCTGTACCCCGCATAGCGTAATCTGCTGACCAAAGCTGGTGACCGGCTGCGGGCCGCGACGAGAAGGACAACTTTCGGAGGATAAAGGAATGGCTTCCCGCTCAAACTCCAGGTTTCGCCTGGCAACCGGCCTTATCGCTCTGTGTCTCGTGCTGGCAGGCACGGCCGCGACGGCCGAGAATCTCACCGTGACGTTCGATGCCGCTCCGTATCGCATTGTCGATGCCGGAAGCGGCCAGCACCTCATCGAAATGGACGGGTTCAACTCCTCACTGACACCCGGCAAACCGATGCTTCCGGCCAAATCGTTCGTGGTGGCTTTGCCTGGCGGTGCCACGGTGAACTCGGTCAGCTGGGTGGCGCACGGAACGGTCGACATCGACGGCCATTATTCAATCAAACCGGTCAACGCCAATCTGCCGACCGACGATGACGCCGCGTTCATCGACCGCCTGCGGCGTCAGTGGCAGGATAATTACAGCGCCACGTACAACAGCGATGCGGCCTATCCACAGGAAAACGGGATTTATGCGGGCACCGGCGGGCTGAGAAAATACACCTATGCAACCCTGATCTTCTGCCCGTTCACCTATCATCCTGTCTCCGGCAGGCTTCAGTACACGCCCTCGGTCACAGCCACAATCGACTACACGCCGGGGCCGGTTCACAGCCCGGACATGGAAAAACGCCTGCGTGACACCAAGGCCGACCGACAGGCGGCGGAGCTTTTTGTCAACTTCGAGCAGGCCCGCCCGTGGTACGAGCCAACCGCCGCCCCGACGGGGACACAAGCGATAACCAATTACCTGGTCATTCATTCCGACCAGATCGAGGATTATGCGGACGATTTCTGTGAAAACTATTTCGTTTGCGCCGACATGCACTGGGTGGCCGGTCACCTTATCGACGAAACCTATACGGGAATTGACTTTGCCGAGAAGATTCGAAACTACCTTATTGACAAGTTCGCTGAGTGGAATTTTGACTATCTGCTCATCATCGGCGACATAAACGAAATTCCCATGCGCCAGACCTTCCCGGTTCCTGACTATCACTATCCGACCTCGCCGTACTGCCCGTATTCGGACTACTATTATGCCGATTTGACCGGCGACTGGGACTCCGACGGTGACGGTTACTTCGGCGAGTACGGCCAGGACAATGTGGATTTCACTCCTGAGATTCACGTCGGCCGCATCCCCTTCAACGACTCCGCCAACGTGGCGAGAATCCTGGGCAACATTCACGACTTCAATTACGATCAGGGCGACTGGAAGAATGATGCGTTGATGATGGGGGCCATGATCTGTTTCGAAAACGAGGATGATTCGGGGTACGCCAGAACCGACGGCGCCGATCTCATGGAGTCAATGAAGACGGGAGTCTTCGATGGTCTTACCCTTACCACCATGTACGAGGCCGCGGGCCTGGATCCGTGCTACCATGAAATGGATTACCCGCTGAGCCACACGGAGGTAATAAATCAGTGGGCGCCGAGCGACCCCGGTATCGTCGTCTGGCTCGCGCACGGCAACGAGTACGGTTCTTCACGCAAATGGTGGGATTTCGATGACGGGGATAACATACCGGAAGCAGGCGAGATGGGCTGGGAGCAGTTCATCGGTACGTCGGATGCTCCCTCACTGAGCAGCGACAACAAGCCCATTTGTTTCGGCTCGTCATGTCTCATCAGCCGACCGACGGCGGCGAATCTGGGCAAATCTCTTCTAAACAATGACGCTTCCGCCGCCGTGATTGCGCCCATGGGTATCTCGATGGTGAGCACCGGGTGGGATGAACCTTCCGACGGCGGTGCAGCGTCATTTACGTGGTACTACTTCGATTATATGCTCAACAACGACCAGCGCCTGGGTCAGGCTTTGACAAGCACGCGAATTCAGTATGCGAGCAACTTCTTATTCTGGTCGGGATGGTCGGCGGCGCTGAACCTGTATGATTTCTGCCTGTACGGCGACCCCCGTACGCTTTACGCGGGCGACCCGGTTTCGTGCTGTGTCATCCGGGGCGATGTCGATCATAACGGCACCTTCGATGTATTGGATGTTCTCTATCTGGTCGACTACTTCTGGTCCGGTGGCGATCCGCCGCCGTGCCTGGAAGAGGCCGATGTAAACGCGGACGACCAGGTTGACACGCTGGATCTGCTGTATCTCGTCGCCCACATGTGGCAGGGCGGCGACCCGCCGGTGCCGTGTCCATAAGCGAGCCTTAAAAAGCAGACCATAAAAGCCACCTTTTATCAAGGGTGGCTTTTTCGATTCACGACCGGCAGCCGGTTTTTGGGCGGTTCGCTTGACATCTGCGATAAGATGGTCTATGTTGCACAGAGCATCTCCGACGTTGTCATCATAGCCAGCAGTTTACTTCGAATCCGGACCTGAGGGGCCGGCGCAACCTGTCACCAGCCCGTTTACAGGCGAGATACGGAAAAGCCGGTGAGATTACGCAGCATATTGTCTCAAGTGAGATTACAGCAATAGTAGCAATATCACGCTTCCAGAAGCATGGGAGGTTTACATGCGTGCGTCAGCAATTTCGCAACTGACAGCAGTTCTGGTACTAATCTGCCTTGCATTTTCGAGCCAGGCGGAAGTGCCGCGGACCATCAGCTACCAGGGTCGACTCACCGACAGTGAGGGTCTACCTGCAGCGGATGATGATTACCTTGTTACCTTTTCAATCTACGACGTACTGTCCGGCGGCACGGCACTCTGGACGAGTGGACAGCAGACGGTACCGATAACGGATGGCCTTTTCAGCTATCTGCTCGGATCAAATGTCAACCTTCCGGATGATTTATTCAGCACCGACACTCTCCGGTGGCTCGGTATCAAGGTCGCCGATGATCCTGAAATCGCACCGAGAACCAAGCTCACCTCGGTAGCTTACTCTTATCATGCCCTGAGTGCTGATGTGGCAGCCTATGCCATCTCCGGACCGGGCTCAGGGCACTGGGCTCTGACCGGCAACGTCCTCCATCCAGTCGGCGAATATGCTCTTTCGTCACGTGGCTCCAATATCTTCTACGGGGCTCATGATTCCACCCATGTCAACCTGGGTATTGCCTGCACAACGGGCACTGCCGGTGAGGATTTTAAGTACAGCACCGTTGCGGGAGGGTGCTCTAACGCTGCCAGTGGTGGCAG
>CP070777.1:1348360-1354538 GCA_020346225.1 Candidatus Zixiibacteriota bacterium
CGGCTGGCCGAAGGGTTTTTCGGCAGCGGTTCGGAGGTGGGTGCACAAAATAAAGAAGGCCCTCCGCGTTTGGCGGAGGGCCGGTTTTTTCGGTTAGCGTAGTCAGCAGCAAAGTTGTCGGTCGGGTTCCCCAAAACCCCTTTCGGGAAGGACGGCCTTCGCCGCCCCATCCCGTGGTCTACTTCTTGTCCGGGTCGACGATAAGCACCTTGTCAAAGCGGATGAAGGGCACCACGAGGTTGTCCCCGTCCGCGTTGACGAGCACCAGGTTTCCCTCCACGGCGGCGGTCTGAGTCGAGCCCGCCATCGTTTCGAGAACCGGATTGTCGTACACGTCGGACCGGTCGAAGTAGATCAGCAGGTTGTCGTCGATATAGCAGTATCGAGCAGCGTACGAGTCGGCGATCGTCTCCCCGCCGATCGAAAGCGTAGCCGTGCATTGTGAAAACGTATATCCTGGCTCAAGAGACATGGGGATGACAGCCTGGACGGATTCGGCTTTACCGGTGGCGTTGAGAACGATTTTGAACGGACAGATGTTCATGCTCTGACCGAGTGCCCGGTCAGCAGTCGCAAAGAACGTGATTGTGAGAATACAGAAAAGAGCGGTTGCGGACTTCACTGTCTTGGTAAGTGTCGTTGCCATTTTCATTACCTCCTATTCCCGTAGTCAAAAAAGCAGAATGGTCTGATCGATACTGACTGTACCTCCTTCATTTTGGGGTTCGTTCGAGCAATGTTGCTGCTTGCTTCAAAGCGATGGTATATCGCAAGGAGCGTGCCAGTTCCGGGCGCCACCCCCTTAATTATCTACAGGGCAACGAGTTGCCGCGACGGTCAAAATCTTGACAGATTTGGTCTGATGTACCGGATGGTCCGTTTAGCGGGGCATTACCCACAGTTTGCGTGCACTGTGGTGTGTGTGGTCAGGAGGGCCTGCGGGTTTTGGGACAAGTAAAAACGCCACCGGGCGGGTTGCCCGGCGGCGCCTTCTATCGATCCATACCATACCCGGCGGGAAACCCCGTCCGCCGCGTACGGTAGCTTGTTAGCGGCCAGGAGCCATTATCCAGATGTAGCCGGAATAGCTGAACGAGCGCGTGATTGTGTCGCCGTCGGTATTCACAGCCTGATACAACCCCTCGACCGTCAGTTTTACCCTGTTTCCAGCGTCGGCAGTCAAGGCCGGGTTGTCGGTGACCGTTCTCTTGCTGAAGCTGGCTATGAAGGCCTTATCATACTCGCAGTAAGTGAGCGAGTAGGCATCGGCAAGCCAGACCTCACCCAACATCAACTGAACGTCGAATGCTGACAGGGTGTAACCCTCTTCAAGGGGTGTGTGGATTATGGCCTGAATGGTTTCGGCCTGGCCCGAGGACGTGAGATTGATTCTGGCAGGGGTGATGATAGCCGTTTGACCCATTGCCTGATCCGGGATCGCAGAGAATGCGCATGTGAGAATGAGTACGAAAGCAATTGCTGCTTTGACAGTAGTGTTGCGTGTCGATTCCACGTTAGAACCTCCTACAGGTTGGTGGTGTGGGTGACATGAGACTCAGGATGTCTAAGCGGTTTCCTTGAGCAGTTGAACTGGTCTCCTTGGGTTTGGGGCTTCTTCGTACAAAGTTGCTGCTTGGCTCAATGCTTTTACACATCGCAAGAGGCGTGCCGGTCAAGCACGCCTGCATATTAGAATACGAGGGTTTAATGAGTTAACGCCGTACTCGTAAACCCGACAGTGCGAGCGGCCTGTACCAGATAGTCCGTTTTCAGTAAATAGCGTTACGGCCCGTGTACCTGTAGGTTCGTTTGTCTCGCATTCGGCGGGTCTGCAGTTTCCTCAGGGCCACTAAAAAGGCCCGCACAGCGGCGGGCCTTTGCTATAGTATGGCGCGATTCAGCTACGGAGTGGCGGCCAGGGCGGCTTCGGCATCGAGCAAGCCCGCGCCGGTGGCATCAGTGCCCCAGCTAACGGTTGCCGCGGCTCCGCTCGGTCCGATAATGGTCTGGCTACCGGCGCCAAACGGGATGGCCGAAGCTTCCAGAATGGCTTCAACTTCCGCAGCTGTGAGGGTAGGATTCTTCTCCAGCATGAGTGCGACGACGCCCGCCACGTGCGGGGAAGCCATCGAGGTTCCGCCGAGGAAGTAGTAAGAAGTCTTCCCGCTCTGCAGCTGGTAAGGACCAACCACCCACGAACCGGGAGCGGCGATGTCCAGATCCTGACCGGACAGCTCACGGCTCGAGAAGGAAGCGATGTAGAAGTCCTCGGGATCGGTCGGCTCGGCGACATCGAGGTTCACCCACCAACTGCGATTCGGGAAGGGTTCCCACTCGTAAATCCAGCCGGAGGCGGCGGCCGAGATGACCGGTTCGTAGGCACCGGGATAGCCCATGCCATTTGTACCGCTATTGCCGGCGGAAGCGCAGATCACCACGCCCTGGGCGATGGCGTAATCGATAGCGGCCTGCTCGACAGCGTCAAGCACCGGGCCACCGAGACTCATGTTGATGACAACGGGATAGTCGGCCAGAGGACCGGCCTTGAGATCGCCGATATACTCGATACCGCGAGCAATCACCGACGACCAGCCCCAGCCCGACTGACCGAGCACCTTCACCGGTATGATGGTGGCCATCGGAGCGGAACCGTTAATCGGGGTGCCCCCGAGGCTGTAACCGATGACAGTGCTGGTCACGTGTGTGCCGTGGGAATCGTTATCGTGCTCCCACTTGTTGGGCTGCTCGGAGACGTTACCATTCTCCATGCCGCCGCCGCCGAACGACTTGGCGTACTCGACGGCGATTCGCTCCTGCGGGAAGTACATCCGCCAGAGATCCTTCAAACCGGTATCGAGGATCGCCACGTAGACGCCTTCGCCGGTGTATTCGACATTACGGTCGGTGCTGAAAGGCTCAACCGTTACGTTGATGGCGTCCAGGTCCCAGGTGCTCAGCCCGCCGGTGAAATCGGCCAGGTTGACGCCGTCAACCGGCCCGCCGTGACGCTCCGCATCCGGATTGGCCGCGGCCACGTAGGGCAGGGCCTGGATGGTCGGAAGCTCGCCGGCCTTGGCCTGCATTGTAACAGCGTTGACTTTGTACAGAACGTCCCGGACTTTACCATAGCCACCCAGGTCAGCCAGGATGGCATCGGTGACATCAGTGTTCAATAGGACGTTAATACCAATGTTGCCGTTGCTGGATTTGGTCAGTACGGTCCCAGCCGTGGTCATGTCCAGTGCTGTTTCTGAAGACGAACCGGTGGGCAGGTTGCTGTCACTGCAGCCTGCAAACACCAGCAGAACCGCAAGTGAGACGATTGTCACCAGGCTTTTCACGGCTGAAAAACCATAGCGCTCCATACAATACCTCCTTTTGTCGGGTGGAAAGAAGCGGCACCACCCCTTTGCCTTGTGAATGTTGGTTTAAAACGTTGTTACGCACATAGTACGCAGGCCGGAAAGGCATAGTTGAGAAAAAAGATACAGATAGTATAGATTAGTCTAATAAGGCTATAAGGCTGTACGTTGCACGCAGTTATCAGGCGGTTTCGAGGGGTTGGTCGGGGCCGACCTGACCGACCCTGATGCTGGAGCGGTAGTACGGCTCGGTTTCCACGGGCGACCCGGCCAGCCGCCGCAGGGTCATGAGTTGACCGACATGGGTCATCATATCGAGCCACGGTCCCTGAAAGAGCTGCAGGATTCTGTTGGCGCCGGGCGGGTCGGCTTCCAGAAGGGTGTTGTCAAGCTCCCTGAGTCCGGCGTGGAACTTATCGATCACGTCGTCCCAGGGCAGCAGTTCCAGTTTGCTGGCATCGCGGCCGCGATAGACCTCGTTGGTGGTTATCACGATTTCCGTCATGTGGTTGAGAATTCGAAGCGGCGTCCAGACGTTTTTGCCCGCCTTGAATTCCGGGTAGTTTTCCGGCGCGCCGCGCACGGCGTGCTGGGTACGGAAGGCCAGTGTCGCCAGGAAATGTCTGAGCAAGTATACGGTGTCCATGCGCTACTCCTCGTCAGCGAGTCGATCCCCACGTGCCCTCCAACCGGCATTACCGACTTTGTTGTCACAGGCTGCTTTCTTATATTACATGTTACGGAGTCAAAGGTATGCTTGACCAGCAAAAACTTTCGGGCCGGCCGATGCGGTTTTTGCCGCGTCTGGCCGTGGCGGCGCTGATACCGCCTTTTATTGTCTGGATCGACGTCCTGGCCATTTTGTATTGGGGCGACGGTATCCTGGCCGAGAGCGTCCACGAGTTTCACAACTCACTTCCGGCGGCGGCGCAGCTTTTCCTGTGGCTGGGTCTTCCTTTGATCGCGATCGCTCTGGGTGTAATTTCGCTGCTGCGCGGCTATTCACCGGTTCTGAGCCGATGGGTCATAGGCGCCGGGGTGATATTCGCCGTCTTAGCCATTCTGGCGGCGATGCGCCCGGCCTGATACGCTCAACAATCCCCTTGTTTAGCCGGGCGGGGGGACGTAATTTCAGCTAATGCGCTGGTCGTCGTTGTTTCTGATTCTGCCCGTCCTGTTCTGGGGCATCTCTTACATAGCCATAAAGGTTGTCCTCAAAGAGCTCGAACCGGTCGAGATGATCTCTGTTCGTTTCCTTCTGGCGGCGCCGACTTTATTTATCATAATCAAGCTCAAACGCCTTCGCCTCTGGCCGGTGGCGATGAAGGGCAAGCTGGTTTTTGCGGCCTTCATGGTGTTTCTGCATTTCTGGGTAATGGCGACCGGCATGAAAGAGACCTCGGCCTCGAACACCGCCTGGATCCTGACCACGGCGCCGATTTTCATCGCCCTGTTGTCGTGGGTGTACCTTAGTGAGAAGTTCAACGTGGCCCAGTGGCTCGGTCTCTTTGTGGCCGTGGCCGGCGTATTCGCCCTGGTTTATAACGGCGACCCGGCCAACCTGGGGTGGATTCATACCCGTGGTGACATCATCGTGCTGGGCTCGTGCGTCACCTGGGCGTTCTACACGGTGGGTACGCGCGAGTTGACCTCGCGCATCAATCCTCTCGTTGCGACCTTCTACATGACCGGTATCGCCGGCTGTGTTTTCATCCCGTGGACTTTCATAAATTCCGGGTACGAGAAGTTTCTGAACCTTCAGTCCGTCACCACCATCAGCCTGGTTTTCCTGGGTGTGTTTTGCCTGGCCATCGCTTTCTGGCTGTGGTCGGAAGGGCTCTCGCGCCAGACGGCGGCCGAGGTCGGCGTGTATCTTTATCTGGAACCGCTGGTGACGATGATCGGCGCCTGGGTGCTTCTGGGCGAACGCATCACCATCTGGCTCATTTTCGGGGCGATACTTATCAGTATCGGTGTCTACGTTTCGGAGAAGCGGGGGAGAGTTCGCCTCAGGGAGCACGATGTCTGATGCTGGTGCGAGTCTACCTGCTGCTGGCGATTATCTTCTGGGGATGGTCGTTTGTCGCCACCAAGATACTGCTCGATTATGTCTATCCCGCCGAACTGATGGGCTTGCGCTTCAACATCGGCCTGCCGGTGCTTTATGCGGTGGTGCTGACCAAGCGCGTCAAACTGAGTTTCGCTAAAAACCACCGGTGGCAGGTTCTTCTGGGCGCGGCCATCATAACGGCGCATTTTCTCATCCAGATTACCGGCATCAAGTACACCTCGGCCACCAACACCGGCTGGATAATCGCGGTCACGCCGCTGGTGCTGGCCGTGCTGTCGTTTCTGATTCTCAGGGAGAGACTGGGCCTGAGAGAGGTTCTCGGTATCGCGGTGGCCACGGCGGGCATCGTGCTTCTGGTTTCCAGGGGGAAACTGACCAGCCTTGACTGGATACAGTCGGTGGGGGACTGGCTGATACTGGCCTCGGCGCATACCTGGGCGCTGTACACGGTGGCCACGCGGGATCTGTCGCGCACCTACAACCCGCTGGCGGTGACCTTTTCGATACTCCTGCCGTCGGCGGTGATACTGGTCGGCTACATGGTGTTCACGTCGGACTGGAGCACGTTTCTTCATTTGCCGGGCGAGGCAATCGTGGCGCTGTTGTTTCTGGGGATACTCAGTCTGGCCGTGGCACACTGGTTCTGGCAGGAGGGGGTGTCGGGGCTGGGGGCAGCGCGGGCGGGAATTTTTCTGTACCTGGAGCCGCTGGCCACGACGGCACTGGCCGTGCCCTACCTGAGTGA
>CP070777.1:1354638-1357672 GCA_020346225.1 Candidatus Zixiibacteriota bacterium
GACACCCCCAGAATAGTAACTGATCCCACATGAATCCGTCATCGAGTAGCAATCGCACTGGCCGTCCGTTTATCTCTCCGAGGAATCGGATATCACCCCGAAACAACTCGAATGGAAAACGAATTGCCCGGTGTTCTGACAGGATTCTATATTGTCCCGGGCCTCTGACAGGTTCGTTGGTTTCTTCTTCGTAAGCAGTGTCGACAGTCAGCAGAGTAATCAGAATGGCAAGCAGCAGGCTGCTTCTGTTAGGGCGGTTCGGTCTTTTTTGTCGCAGTGTTTCGATGTTCATAGGTGATTACCTCTTGGGGTTACGGATCGCTCGACTAAGCAGATCCAGATAATGTTCTACATACTCGTCAGCATCGAACGAGGCGAAGGAATAAGCTGCTGATATGGCTCGATTGAGTATGCTTCGCAGCGAGTACAAATACTGACTGATGCTTATATCCACCTGAAGGTCAGGCCGAATGGATCCATCGCGGACTCCCACCTGAAAGATATCCCGCAGGCCTTCGGCCAGTTCATTGTTTATTTTCTCAAAACTGCAGAAGGTATCTTCGCTGACTCGGCTGCGGCCGACTCCCTTCAGGTCCCAGTATAAATGCAGGCGCATTGAGTGGGGGTTTCCTCGGGCGAACTCGTAGAAAGATTTGCCAAAGGCAAGGACCTTGCTCAGTCCGTCATCGGCCGCGGCGATGGCTTTCTGCTGTTCGGCCCAACGGGCGACCATGTCTTCGATGAAAACCAGCAAACAAATTTCATCGCGGCTGTTGAAATAAGCATAGAGTGTTCGCCGGGTGTATTCGGAGGCGTCGGCTATATCTTCCATTCTGGTATTTTCGACACCTTTCGAGGCGAACACCCGGCGTGCCGCATCGATGACAAACTGTTGTCGGGCTTGACGTTCTACGGTTTTTCGAGACACTCACACCCACCATTTATCAGTTACACATACTGAGTAATTTATTGCATTATACGTGAGACATCGGGGGAAGTTCCTCTCGCTGATGATTTTTTTCGATGGCATTGCGCATTGGCGCATATCACGCGATTCTTCTCAAGTGGCCGCACTAATGCTACCACGTTGCTTATGTGAGTTCTAGCAGGGTTGAGGTTGCCGGAGGGGTGGGGTGGCGGATACGAAAAGGCTCCGGCCAAAAGCCCGGAGCCCTGTTTGAAGTCGCAATTTATGGCACGATCTACTTTATCAGCACCATCTTCTTCGTTTCCGCAAAGTCCCCGGCCTGCAGGCGGTACAGGTATGCGCCGCTGGCAAGCTTGCCGGCGTTAAAGCTGATGGTGTGGTAACCGGCTTCCATCTCGCGGTTCAGCAGAGTCGCCACCTTATGCCCCTTGATGTTGAACACCTCCAGATTCACGTGACAGGCATGCGGCAGGCTGAAGCTGATGTCGGTTGACGGGTTGAACGGGTTGGGGTAGTTCTGGCCAAGCATGAATTCGCCGGGCAACCCTTCACCAGATTGCCCCGCCGGAAGCACAGCGGTCTGGCCGGTTATTTTGGTAACCACCGTGTTCATCGCAACCGGTGCCGACTTGCCGTTGGTGTCCCACAGGTCATAAAGTATGTTGCCCCATTGATTGGTGACATTCTCGTCGCGCAGGAATGTCACGTATTCCTTGCTGGTCGTCTGGTAATACAGCGTGGTAACCACTTCCTTGGCCGCTTTGGGAAGGGTATACTCGGTTACATCCCAGTGCTGGCCGTCGGCGTAAGTGTAATCGACCACTGGCGACTGGATCTGGTTGAAGTTGGCGTTAGTAAATCCGCGCGGAGGAATA
Source organism: Candidatus Zixiibacteriota bacterium (assembly GCA_020346225.1). GTDB lineage: Bacteria > Zixibacteria > MSB-5A5 > GN15 > FEB-12. Next base: position 1,356,442 of record CP070777.1, read on the forward strand.
CGGTTGTCCTTGTAAAGCGTGTCGTTGATGACGAAATGGAAGGACGGCCCCGCCTCCTCGGTAATTATTTCCGCCAGCTGGTTTGAAATGCCCGGCTTGATTTCATAGATCTTGGCGGTTGGGTCATACTTGTCAAGAACGCCCGTGGCCGGATCGTAGGCGGCCGACTCGAATACCAGTACCCCCTTGTTGTCAAATGCCCGCACGTTGATCCACATACGCCTGCCTTCGGGATAACCGGAGGGCAGCTTGTGACCGGTTTCGTTGATTACCTCAACCGACGCCAGGTAGCCGTTAGTAATAGAGCTCACCGTTACATTTACCGTAGCCGCCAGCTGAAGCATATTGATGGCGCGCTGATGTCCGGCATCGAGAGCGGCGGGGTCAATGTCGTCAGGATACAGACTGGCCACGAGCGCGGGAATAAAGGCGTTGCCGCCGGTCAGATCGTGAAGCGGTAAATCGTCGCGTACTGGCGCCCACCTGCCCCTGGCGCCGCGACCGGTAACATCACGCATGTGGCAATCCTGACAGGTAGAGACATAATCCTTGTTGCCGCCGAACTGGGGTGCGAAGACACCGGTGGGCGTGTTGTACTCGCTCATCAGCCATTCACTGTAGGTGCGCTCTACGGGGAACATTGTGTACTGGTCAAAGCTCGGCGCCGGCGCGTTGAATTCATTGGGCACGTAGTTGTCGCCGGGCTCTCTCCAGTAGACAGGATTACTGACATCATGGCAGGTACCACACAGATGGGCCTCACTGTGGAACGGCGAGTAGAAAGTGCCGTGCCTCGCGGTGGCGTCGTTATACGGCCCCCGTTTGGTGTTATCCCAGTCGACAATGAACATGGCGTTTGACGAGTTGGGCGGAATGGGATCCAGGTTCGCCAGATACAGTTGGTCGGCGTCGTAAGTGCCGGCCGTATAATCGGGGTCATCCGGGAAAGGATTGACGCCCAGAGGAGACGGCTTGACAAAGCGATGGCAGAAATCACAGTGTACTCCCTCGAAGTCGATCCCGATAAGGGCCGAGCCATCGGTCGGACTTGATCGCCCTCCCAACCATCCGTTGGGAGAATGACACCGGATACACAGGTCACCCGCCTCGGGAGCATCCTGGTTGGTAATGGCCAGACAGGCCTCATATAAGGGGTCGCGCTGGGCCTGTGCCATCATGCTGCCGCGCCAATTGAAAGTCGGCTCGACATTGATATCGTAGCCGCCGTGAC
>CP070777.1:1357772-1364118 GCA_020346225.1 Candidatus Zixiibacteriota bacterium
CCTCCGGTATGTCAAAGGTGCCGGCGGGAGCCTTTTTTTCGGAGAACTCGAGAAGTTCCATAGTCGACCTGACGGTGCTGCCCATAACGGCGTTCTCGGCCACGCTGTAAACGACGATCCCTTTGACTTTCTTCATCTCGCGCAGCATCTGCTCATAGCCCGGCAGCATCATCGAGGAACCGTTGGCCACCGACAGATAGGCGTCGTAATCGACTTTTATGTCTTCAGTCGCCCACAATTCCGACGTCATCTTGCCCATCATGGTGGTCATGTCCATGATGTACTTGGTGGCTTGCCAGTCTCCGATTTTTTTCGACTCGGCGGATGGCGTCACGGTGATCTTGAAAGAGCCGGCCATCTGCTCGGTCATGGCTTTCATCATGGCGGCCTGTTCGGCTCCCTCTTCGTCCTCAACCTCCTCCATCGCGTCGGCGACCTGCTCGGAAAGATCAAGGGGCATCTCCGCGTAGGTCTTGGCGGCACGGTCGATGAAGTAAGCCTTATTATCCTTTTCGATGAAGAGGTACGAGTTGCCGTCGGGCGAAGTCATACAGGATTTGCCGTCGGTCAGCCATATCGACGAGGTATCACTGGTGGCGGGCTGGGTCTGGCCCATCATCTGAACGGCATCGGTGTTGTTCACCATTTTGAAAAAGAAGTCGGCGCTTGCTGTCGAGCTAAGGGCAAAGACAGCCAGCAGCGCCGACGCCATCACAAACGCGCATCTTCTGTACTTCACAACACTCCTCCTTGGTTTTTTCGCTTTGCGATGATACACCCCTGCACCTTTCAAATCTATTTCGGACGGCGCGCGAAAGCAAGGGCGATATCGCCTTCTCCGCCCGCCCCGGTAAGGGAGCGGCGAACCGTAACCGGCACAATCAGATTGACCAGAACGGCCGGGGTTGTTATCATGGAACATTGCGACATTGCGGACGTAGCTTTCTGTTATAAACCAGCAGAGGAGTCAATCATGAGACAGCTTGTTTCGGCAACCTTTATGCTCCTGGCAGTCGGATTCGCCATCTGTGCGGCGGAAGCCAGGGGGATCGGCGAAGAACAGTCAAAAGTCGGCTATTATCGTTATCCGGCCATTCACGGTGAGATTATAGTCTTTGTGGCCGAAGGTGACCTGTGGAAGGTTGCAGTCGGCGGCGGTGTGGCCCGGCGCTTGACGACGCACCCCGGCCTGGAATCCCACGCCTCCGTGTCACCGGACGGCCGGCTGGTGGCCTACGCAGCGCATTATGAAGGACCGACCGAGACTTATGTCATACCGCTCAGCGGCGGGCTGCCCACGAGGCTGACTTACCATGGTCGCCGAGCACGGCCGGTCGGCTGGACGCCGGACGGCAAGGTTCTCTGTGCCACGCAGCATTACTCGACGCTGCCGAGCACACAGCTGGTTGCGATTGACCCGGCTACGGTCATGGAGGAGCGGGTGCCACTCAGCCAGGCGGCGGAGGGCGTATATGACGGCAGCGGCGGGACGCTCTTTTTCACCCGCTTCGCCAAACAGGGAAGCTACACCAAGCGATACAAGGGCGGCACGGCGCAGAACATCTGGAAATATCGCAGCGGCGGCCCCGAGGCACAGCCGCTTACGGCCGACTATGCCGGCACCAGCCGGTGGCCGATGTGGCATGACGGACGGGTTTATTTTGTGAGCGACCGCGACGGCACCATGAACATATGGTCGATGGACGAGAACGGGCAGGATTTGAAGCAGGAGACCTTTCACGCCGGCTGGGACGTCAAGTCTCCGTCGATGTCAGGCGGCCGGATCGCCTATCAGCTCGGGGCCGACCTCCGCCTGCTTGACATTGCCGCTGGCAGCGACGAACTCATATCGATCACCCTGGCCTCGGATTTCGACCAGATGAGGGAGAACTGGGTTGAAAGGCCGCTGGATTTTCTTACTTCGGCTCATATCTCTCCCGACGGCGACCGGGTGGTGCTGACGGCCCGCGGGGATCTCTTCGTCGTGCCGTCTGAACGCGGAAGGACGATCGAAGTAACGCGTGATCGAGTTGTGCGTTATCGCGACGGTCGGTTTATGCCGGACGGCAAATCGCTTCTGGCCCTTTCTGACGCCACCGGCGAGCTGGAGTTTTGCCAGGTGCCGGCGGACGGACTGGAAAAGCCCCGGCAGCTCACTTCCGGCGGAAAAGTCTTTCGCTTCGGGGGATTGCCGTCACCCGACGGTAAGATGATCGCCTATGACGACAAGGACCAGAAGCTGTGGCTTTTCGATCTCGACAGCGAGATCACGTATCTTGTAGACAGTTCGGAGGAGTGGGGATTCAGCGACCTGGCCTGGTCGCCGGACAGCCGGTGGCTGGCTTATGTCGACAAGGCACCGAATTTTCTGGAGCAGGTGTTCATTTACGACACGCAAGACAGGATTAGTCGACCCGTGACGAGCGACCGCTATCGCGACAGAAGCATTGCCTGGAGCCCCGACGGCAAGTGGCTGTACTTCCTGTCCGACCGCGACATGAGCAAGGTAGTGCCCGGTGTTTGGACACTTCAGCAGCCGTTTCCCTTCGTGGATGAAATGACGAAGATTTACCTGATTCCTCTGGTGAAGGGGCTGAAATCTCCTTTCGAACCGGACAACGAACTGACGGCGGGAAGAAGCGAGAAAAAGGACGACGACAATTCGGACAGCACCGTCACGGTCGACATAGACTTCGACGGAATCCGCCAGAGAATAATGGAGGCCCCCGTACCATCGGGCAACTACAGCGCTCTGAGTGCCGCCAAGAAGCAACTGCTGTGGTTATCATGGGAGTATGGATCCTCCGGCGGCAGCAAGCTGCAATCTGTGGAGATCAAGGATAAGGACGTCAAGGTTGAAACGCTGGTCGACAAAGTTGACAGCTACGAGCTTTCCGATGACGGCAAGAAGATGCTGGTGCGCAAGGAACGGAGCCTGTACGTGCTGGACGTGTCAACGTCGGCTCCGTCTGATCTGAACAAGTCCAAAGTTGACTTGAGCGATTGGTCGTTTTCAATTGATCCGGTTTCGGAATGGCGCCAGATTCTTGTCGATGCCTGGCGTCTGCAGCGCGATCATTTCTATGACCCCGGCATGCACCAGGCGGACTGGAAAGCGGTTCTCGACAAATACCTGCCACTGGTCGATAGGGTTTCTGATCGAAATGAATTGAGCGACCTGATTGGTGAGATGGTGGGAGAACTGTCGGCTCTGCACAGCTACATCCGGGGCGGCGACATCCGAAAGGGGCCTGACAATGTTCACACGGCGTCGTTGGGCGCTCGGCTTATCAGAGACGAGCGTGCCGGCGGCTACCGGGTGGACCACATCTATCGGTCTGACCCGGATAATCCGGAGCAGCTGTCGCCGCTGGCCAAGCCGGGCGTCAATATCAAGGAGGGCGACATTATTGAAGAGGTGAACGGTCAGCCGGTACTGTCGGTGCCCCGGGTAGAGGCCCTTCTGAGAAAACAGGCCGGGAATCAGGTTCTCCTGACGGTGACGCCGGTGTCCTCGAGCGAAACAAAGAAAGTAATCGTTGAACCGATTACGGCGGGGCAGGCATACGACCTGCGCTACCGCGAATGGGAATACAGCCGGCGCCTTATCGTTGAAGAGGAAGGGGACAGTGAGATCGGATACATCCACCTCCGGGCCACGGGGACCGGCGACTATTCACAATGGGTGCGCGAATTCTTTCCGATTTTCAATCGCAAGGGACTCATCCTCGACCTGCGGCACAACAATGGCGGCAACATCGATCCCTGGATTCTGATATCACTCTTGAGAAAGCCGTGGGGCTGGTGGCAATCGCGGGTCGGGACTCCGTACTCCATCATGCATCAGGCCTTCGGCGGTCATCTCGTGGTCCTCTGCAATGAGTGGACGGCATCTGACGGCGAACTGCTCGCTGAAGGTGTGCGCCGATTAGGATTGGGCAAGATTATAGGCACGCGCACCTGGGGCGGCGAAATCTGGCTTTCAACCCGGCCGTGGCTGGTCGACCGCGGGGTCGCGTCAATAGGTGAATCGGGCGTGTACGGACCCGAGGGTAAATGGCTTATCGAGGGCCACGGCGTCGATCCGGATATGGTGGTCGATAACCTGCCGCACGAGACTTTTAACGGCAAAGACACTCAGCTGGAAGCGGCTATTGAGTATTTAAAGGAACAGATCAGGTTGAATCCGGTGGAAGTGCCAACGCCGCCGCCATATCCGGACAAGTCGTACAAACCCGGTGAGTAGACGGTTACGCCGGGATGGCGCCGGGGTGCAGATTGCGCTGGTGTACGCGAGATTGCGGTGTCCCGCGACGGGCGGCCGGTCGATAGACGGCCTCAACAGACGACTCTGAAGAACAGGACGATGCCGCCGATCACCAGAGCCAGGCCGAGGAGCGGCACCAGTAACAGGGCCAGCCCGGTGCACAGGCCGACCACAGCCCCGATTAATCCTACGACCAGACCGATTCCGGCGCCGATGACGCCAACGACGACCCCGAGAAGGCCGCCGAGCAGACCGAAAAAAGCGCCCAGCACACCGTCAAAAAAGACCGGCAGCAGAATAAGACATACCAGAATGACCAGTATAAACTTCCCCATGACTCTATTGCGTCTCCTCTTGTGACCGAAAACCGAAGAAGATCAGCTTCACTTCATGTCTACGGGTCTTCGCGGGGAAAGTTCCCCGTTGGGACGACGCCTCATCATCCTTGAGCCGCGGGCGAAATCGTCCCGGTACCAGTAGCACAACTATGCAAGGTACGATTGATGCGAAGGCCGATCGGTATCAGAAACCGGCCCGCTGCGAAAGTTACATGGTAAAGTAACGTTCGCCGCGCAGTATCAGCTGCAGGATTCGGATAGACTTTTCGGTCGGGGCGCGCATGATATCGGAGGCGTTGAAGGTGGTCCTCACGTCCTCACGCAACGCCTGCGTGCCGCCGTCCATACGAACTTTCTTCTTGTGCAGAAGGTTGTAGCGCCGCTGATACTCGCGCGCCTGTTGCTTGTGCTCCTGATAGTAACGACGCAGGTAAGCACGCCGCGCGTCGCTGATTTTCCTGGTCGGTTTCGGCCTGATATCGGCGGCCCTGTCGCGCCCGCCAGGCTCGCGAAAACCCGGAAAAACCATCTCCAGTTGTGGCATTCTTCCTCTTCCCATGTTGTCGTTGCCGCCTCTGGTCCGAACCGGTACGTGACGTGTAGCACGGACCGTGGTCGGCAATCTCGGTTAGCGTCGGTCTTTTCAGGGTGCTTCGTGCGCTGCCGCGCCTCAGGGCGCAACTCAGATGATCAGAGAACTTGTGTCAAGTTTAGATGGGTAGCGGCTCCGGTTGTGGTCCGGCTGCGGGGTGGCATCGGTCAGGCCGCCGGGCGCGTCTTCCGAAGGAAGGCGGGACGGCGCGATGTCTTCCTGACTCAGGTTCGGTGTCAGCAGCGCACCCTGACCGGACGGAACCGCACTTCGATAGACGTGAGTCTTGAGAATCTCGCCCAGAACCTCGACCGACCGAATCTTGGCCGTCATCTGGTCGCGCTCCAGGCTCAAATCCTCGTTGAGACGGTCTATCTGCTCTGATAACTGAATCATTTGGGGCAGTAGCTGTTTCAGCTGACCGATATGGCTGCTGAGAACGGCCATCTTCTGGATGACCCTCTTGATCTCGTGAAAGGTTATCACTGTTGCTCTCCTACCCTTGTATAACGCTGTGTTCCTCCAAGACAACCCCTCACCCCACGCAGCGGTCGTAAGTTGCCTCAAGCTGAGCGACTAGCCCCCAGTCACAGAGCCCCATTTCAGTCTCAGGCTTTTGTCACCTCCTTTCCACCGAAGGCTGTGAACGCGCTTGCCGGAGCCGCCGACAGCCGGCCTTCTGAAGTTTCATGGATCCGGTATGATGCGCTCGTTTCGGACATTCTCTGCCTTTCTTCACGGAAGATGAGAGCCGGGCGTCGCACCTGGCTGAACGCACGAGCAGACAGGACTGTTGGTCAAACAGGGATAATCGGTGTGGATGTGGATTGGGTCGCGAGAAACCGAAACGTAACACAGTCTCTCGCCTATTCATCCTAAGTCTCGTATTCGTCGTTGTCAACCCGGGGATGCCGACTACGGGCCGTAATTGCGAACTCATTATGAGATATCAAGTTGCAGCAGCGGACGTTCCGGGCGGCAGGTCTGGACGCACTACCACAACTGACGCTTTTACTTCCCAAAACATGTAACAGCCGCGAAATCATAGAGTTACCGGAGTCACAGGTCATACAGCCAGCAGCAGGTCCCGGCCGGTAACCGGGAAATCCTCAATCTCACCGACCCATTGCGGCCGTGCCGCCGCTGCCA
>CP070777.1:1364218-1386288 GCA_020346225.1 Candidatus Zixiibacteriota bacterium
GGACTGTACCTGAATAATCCCCGTCCGGCTCCCGCCCTGGCATCACTGATAGTCGGTGAGGTTCTGGTGCTTGGCTATCATCTCAAACTTCTGCCGTCGTTCGGCTTTCTCTCGGCCGTACCGGTGATTGTGGGAGCCTTGCTCGCTTATATCTTCGCGCATCTTTTTACCGGCTCGTCGGGTATTCCCAAATTTACCCGGCGTCACGCTCTCTACTGGGCAGTCTTCGCCCTGATCTTCGTGCTCTCGCAGGACTACTGGAACTGGGGAAGTTCCCACGATCTGCTTCTGGGCTGGCCGGCCTGGGCGTGGTACTTCGTGATGCTGTCACTCGTTCAGGTCATCGTAACCGCCATCATGCTCCGCCGCGAAGCCTCAGGCCGGCCGGCGAGAAACCGGTAACGGCAACTTTTCGGTGTGCGGCCGCCCGTCTACTCAGTTGACAATTCAGGGCTATTACTTATCTTTCAATTAGTTATACTGGGTTTCCCGAGTTATCTCACCATACGGTTTCAGCAGCGGGGAGGAAGGTCTTGAAAAGCTTACGTTCCATTCACAGGCTTTGTCGTGCCGCAGTTTTGGTCGGATTTGCCGTGCTGTCTTTTGCGTGGCTCGGTGCGGCGAGACTTTTGATCGTGGATTTCGACCCGAACGATATCATCTTTCACTATCACGGCCAGGAGGACGACAGCCGCCTGGGGTCGAAACTGGCCAGCCTCGGTGATGTGAACGGTGATGGTTTTGATGATATCGCCGTCTCATCGGCTAACCCACGTGGAATATACGTTTTTTTTGGGGGCAACCCTGTTGACAGTTTCCCGGACATGTTTCTGGAGGGTTACAGAACGGCTGATCCGATAGACCTTGATGGTGACGGGATACCGGACGTTGTAACATCGAAGATAATCGACCCCATAGGGACGATTTATTTCTTCAAGGGTTACGGTGATTCCCTGGCTTCGGTTCCTTATGATTCCCTCAAGCCCGAAACCGAGAACTACAATTTTGGCTCCGGGTTAGCAACCGGGTATATCGATGCCGATGAATTCGGCGATATTCTGACGAGCAAGAGAATTACCCCTGATGGACCGATTCTTTATTACTATAGCGGTTGCCCGACGCTGGATACGATGGCCGACTGGGTCTGGGCGGTAGAAGAGCACCTTTCGCACACTTTCTCCGATTTCGGTTTCATCGACTTCGACGGCGACGGCAATCAGGATATCTACCTGGGCTTGCGGGCCGACCTTGATACTCTGAGCTACGTTTATATTTTTCTCGGTCCGGATTTTGGCGCCGGGCCGGATATTATCATCGGTCATCCTCTTGACTATGACCCCAGTCCTGTGGATCAGGAGTACTTTGCCGTGGATGTCGCCAATGTCGGTGATCTTGACGGCGACGGTTTCGATGAGCTGTCGGTTGAGTATTACGATCGGGCCTTCATATACAAGTCGGGCCCGGGCGCCGACACGCTCTGGGACTATCGCCTGGCCGAGCCTTCCCACGTGACCTCGGCAGCCGGAGATATCAACGGCGACGGTTATGGCGATCTGCTGGCTGGTGGTCTCTCCATGTACGGCACTGTTGACGTCTACCTGGGCGGCAACGGCTCTTTTGACGAGGAGTGTGACATGGTCATATCCCGCGGCGACCTGCCGCCGCTGTTTCTGGAGTTTGTTGGCTACAGTCTTTCGCCGGCCGGTGATTTCAACGGTGACGGTTACAATGACTTCGTGTTCGCCTGTGAGAATTTTGCTTTTGGCGCCCCGGGAGATGTATTTGTGGTTCAGGGTGGGGATTATCTTCCCACGGATGTGACCGAGCCGCCGGAACGGCTTTTGCCGGAGGCGTTCCACCTGGGTCAGAACTATCCCAACCCGTTCAATGCCGGCACCAGGATTGAGTTCAGCCTGACAAGAGAGGATACCGTGACCCTCACCGTATTTAACATACTCGGTCAGAGAGTGGCGACCCTGATTGACGGGCGGAAGTGCTCGGCCGGGCATCATGTGGTCGAATGGGACGGCCGGTTTAGCGACGATAACTATGCACCTTCGGGAGTGTACTTCTATAAACTGACAACCTCTTCTCACGGCGAAACCCGGAAGATGGTTCTTGTAAAGTAACAACGTTCCGACCGGAGCCTCGAACGTGGACGTGAAATTCTTGTTGAACGCCACACGGCCGAAAATGGCCCTTTTCAGTCGATGAAACCGGTAAGCCCATGTCGCATTTGACACTGCACGACACTTTTTTCCGGCCTTTTTGACACCTTTTAGTTGACACTCCGCAAAAAATCCCGTACCACTAACCCTTAATTGTGGAGGAAGATTAAGAGAAACTGTTCGGGTTTCCGACAATAAGAATAGGTTGTTGCCAATCTGAACAGTACCGGGCATGCAACGTCACTTGAGTAGTTTACTGAAACGAAACGGGGTTTGTTGAAAGGCGCTGTTCGAGACACGAACAGCAGCATTGATCGAACGTTCGACGGGCTCTCTCAGGAATCGGTTCGCACCTTTTGTCAACGGTTTTGCGTGTTTGGGAATGGGTTGTAAAACAGGGACTTACAGGCTATATGGGGGCACCGGGCAAACGCGCCCAGATATATCCTCCCAGCTCCATTTCCGGCATCTCGCTTGCCAAAACATGGATGTGAAACACTAACTTGGATGGATTGGGGCATGGACGTTAGGATGCTGGTCAAGAGGATAGTCGTGGGGTGGTTAATACTTCTGGCACTCATCGCACTTTTAGGACGCGTGTCTGTCGCCGAAACCAACTCGGGTCAGACTGCCGCCGACTTTTTGCTGATCGGTGCCGGGGCGCGCGCCGCCGGGATGGGCGGAGCGTACAGCGCCGTCTCTGACAACGCGCTGGCCGCCTACTGGAACCCGGCCGGTCTGGCGAACCTCGAGCACAACGAAATCCTTCTCAGTCACTACGCATGGTATCAGGACATGTCTCTCGAGTATGCCGTGTTCGCCCGACGTCTGGACAACTCGATGGGCCTGGCGGCATCAATAACATATTTCAATTATGGCACCATTGAGGGCTACGACATCGACGGCAACGCCACCGGTGAGTTGAGTGCCTACGACCTGGCCGCGGCGGTGTCATTCGCTATGGCCGCTGGCGACCGGCTGTCACTGGGATTGACCGGCAGGTTTATAACGCAGAAACTCGATGATGTCGGTGCCTCCAGCTTCGCTTTCGACGTGGGCGCCCGTTATCGGTTCGGACGGTTCTCGGCCGCCGGGGTCTTAAGCAACCTCGGACCCAATATGAACTTTGAAGGCGTCTCGGAAAGACTCCCCACCGCCGGACGGATCGCGGTCGCCGCGCAGGTTATTGAAGACCGCCTGCTTACCTCCATCGAACTCGAAAAGAGGTTCAGCGGCAACACCGTTGTCCGTAACGGCATGGAAATCGTATTTAACGAGCAGTATTTTGTCAGAACCGGCTACAACTTTTACCCCTCGGCCGAGAATCGCTCGCTCGGCAGCGGCTTTACGGTGGGGCTGGGTCTGGAGTTAAGCCGGGTCGATTTCGACTACGCTTATACCTTTGAGGAGAAATACGCAGCCGAGGATCTGCACCGGTTCTCCGTCTCGTTCCGCTTCGGACCATAGCCGGCACAACCCGAATATGACCTTTCCGGCCGGTCTTTTGACCGGCTTTTTTCGTGCCGATGGAGTATGGGCATTGCGCAAGCATTTGCAGATTATGTGTTCAAAAAACGCACAAATTTCTGGCGGCCGGTGAGATAAAAGAAAAAGGACTCAACAACTCCTTATTGCCCACTTTTGCTGTTCGTACATTCTGCTATTGGACAGCGGCTTAAAAAACTACACCAAAAAGGATAATTTTAATATCCTTACCTGTGGAACCGGCAGCGCTTTTGCTTGTTTATCAGGAAACGCAGAGTTTTGGATAAGTTTAGCAAGCGCAATTCACATGGACAGTGCCAAAGGGGGCAATAACCTTAGCAACGCCAGTGTGCGGTCGGAAACGGCAGCAGCCGTGTCCAATCGCTCATTTAGTTATGGGGTGGCGTCCGGCCTGACGGTCGATACCGCCCTGACTGACTCTCAGGCCCTCTCGACCTCCGATCAGTTCAACTTCCTTTTCTCCGAATATTTTAAGGGTTTATTGTTTGTTTTGGTTTCCTCGATGTTTATCTTTGCCGTGCCGGTAGCATTGACCAGGCATGGAAGTATAAAAGGGCTGCTCATGGGTATTGCCAAGCGGGCGATGGACATTATCGGTTCTCTGGTCGGGTTGATTCTGACTATTCCTTTCTGGCTGGTGATTCCGGCCGTCATTAAGCTCGATTCACCGGGCCCGGTCTTTTACACCCAGACCAGAATCGGATTGAACCGCCGTCGAAATCAGCGGCGTCTTTACCAGAAGGCCGATGTTAATGACAAACGCCGCCGGGAAAGAAGGCGCACGGATTATATGGGTAAACCGTTCAAGGTCCTGAAGTTCCGTACTATGGTCAACGACGCCGAGAAGAAGTCAGGGCCGGTCTGGGCGTCCAAGGGCGACCCGCGGATCACCCGCATCGGCAAGTTGCTGCGCAAGACCCGTATCGATGAAATCCCGCAGTTTTTGAATGTACTGAAAGGTGATATGTCGCTGGTGGGACCGCGCCCGGAGCGCCCCAGCTTCGTGATGGACCTGTCCACCAAGATCAAAGGTTACTCCAATCGTCTTAATGTCAGACCCGGCCTTACCGGTCTGGCTCAGGTCGAAAACGGCTACGATTCGTCGCTGACATCGGTGGTCAGAAAAGTCCGCTATGATCTGGAGTATATCGAAAAGAGGGGCTTCTGGACTGATATAAAAATAATGCTTAAGACCGTCATCGTGGTCTTAACTGGAAGGGGCGCTTGTTAAAAGGAGGGGCTGTGGATCGGGCCGTGACCTCGCGTCACGGCTTTTTTTATCTCTTGTCCCCGCTCCGATAGCGTTGTATTATTGTCCATAATCGCAGGGTATGAGTGAACCGTATTTTTTGGCCCAGAGCATGGCCCTTTGGAAACATATTGGCCCCCGCAGTGTTGTATTATTGATAATTGTCCGAACTTGCAGAATTTGAGTAGACCTTATTTATCAGCCATGAAAATGACCACCGGAAAAATAATGGCTCTCGTAATGGCGTTGAGCGTGTCCTGTAGCTCCGTTTTGGCCCAGACCGGCATGATTTCGGATGTTACTGTCCGCTCCAGTCCTCAGGGAGCGCTGGTTCGGTTGAAAGGGCAGGCGATAATCTCAGGGGTAACACCGGCCCGGTTCCGGCATCTCATGATCGGCAATTATGAAGTTACGCTCAAAAAGCGCGGCTTTGAAACTTACCGCACGCGGATAGAGATCGACCCCACCAAGCAGATGGAAATCGATGTCAGGCTGTCGCCCAAAACTCGCTTCAAAACGGCCGTGCGGTCGCTCTTCATCCCCGGCTGGGGACAGCGCTACGCCGACAAAAAGGCCAAGGGATGGGTCTTCACGATTCTGGCGGCCGGCGCCGGGGTCGGATACCTCTTTGCCGACGATGAGTTCGATTTCAGGTACGACGAATATCAGAAGATCCTGCATGAATACGATTCGCTGAGCGTGGCCGGCAATGTCGAGGACTTGCGCCGCGTTCAACCGCTGCTCATGGCCGCCCAGGACAAGGCGTACGACGCCGAGAACGTCCGGCGAATAGCCATCGGCGTGGGTGTCGGTATCTGGGCGCTGAATGTCATTGACGCCCTCTTTTTCTTCCCGGAAGAGAAAGGAACGTTCACCGTCAAAGGTCTCACGTTAACGCCGTCGGCCGACATGGAAAACGTCGCACTGGCGGTGTCGCTGAAGTTTTAGCCGGGGGTGCTTCTCATGAAATACATGTTGCTTTTTCTGGTTGTGGCGGCTCTGATGCTGGCCGGTTGTGACCGTTACATCGATTCCAGGGACCCGGTCAGGTCCGTGCCCGCGTCCCCCCCGGCGCCCACCAACATCCAGGTTGAGGTCACCGATCAGGCCCTTCTGCTTGACTGGAGCGTCTCCGACAGCTCCAATATTTCCCGGTACCGTATCTACGTGTCCGATACAACGCCGCCGATTTTCAGGGTCCATGATTCCAGCGTGAATTCCAGCGCCACCCTGACCAACTTGGCCATCGACCGTCAGTATTACATTCAGATAGCTCCCCTCAATCTGGACGGAGTGGAGGGCGACCGCTCCGAGACTGTCTCGGCCACCATCGGGTACACCTCTATCGTTATCAACGCCGGGGCTCAATTTACGCGGAGCCGCGACGTCGTTATCCAGGTAAACTCGTCGGCGGCCGCCTCGCAGGTTATGCTGTCGGAAGATCCGACGTTCGCCGATGGTCGGTTCATCCCGTATGCACCCGAGCGAACTTTTACGCTCTCTCTCGACGAGGGATTGAAGGTTGTCTACGGCCGGCTGATTTTCAGCGACGGTTCGCGGTCCGGTACGCTGCTGGAGGACGGCATTACGCTCGACAGTCAGGCCGAGATCGACTCGGTGTTCATCCGTCCTTCCGGCGTCACCTTCGCGGTCGGAGAAACCGTGACCTTCGGACTTGATGCCGGTGAGCTGTTCGGCACGGCCTCGGTCACTTTTCCCGGCGTGGCTCGGGTCGACCTGTTTGACAATGGCACGGCCGGTGATCCGATCGCCAATGACGGCGTCTATTACGGCCAGTATGTGGCCCCGGTCAACACCAACCTCTTCGAGGGAACCGTTACGGGGGCCTTTACCGACGCCGCCGGCAATTCCTCCCTTCCGGGCGTAGCCGATGAGCTTCTCAACATCAACACTCCGCCTCATCCCGTCGTCCTGGCGGCGACTTTGAACCCGCTCGCCCAGTTGGAGTTCACCTGGACGCTCAGCAACGAACCGGATTTCCAATCCTACCGTCTCTATTCGAGCCCTTCCTCGCCGGTGACGACCTCCAGTACCTTGATAGCCAACATTTCTGACCCGGCTGTCTCGATCTATGTTGCGCCGCCGCCAACGACCACCACCTACTATCGAATTTTCGTCTTCGACCAGCATGACGCTTCGGTCGGGTCCAACGAGGTGGTTCGGTAGGGTGGCGTCTTGGGCCTGGTTCTGTCGATAAATTACTTCCTGACCCTGTTTCTGGACACCTTTCGCCGGCTCGGAGGCTGGCGAATTTGGCTGGTCCTCGGCGCCTATTTTCTCTTCGAGTGGTTGTTCCTCTTTGCCCATTATAAATTCTATTGGCCCGTCCTGATTGACATTCTGCAGCCCTGGCTGCGTCTGGTCAATGGGCAGAATGCCGCTGGCTATACGCACTACCCGGGGCACTTTCTGCTTCTGCCCGATTTCTTCGACTGGACCAGATTTGCTGTTTCGATTCTCGTCAAGGGCGTTGTGCTGGGCGTCGTGGCCGTCCTGTTCAGCCATGGATATACCCGGGGTGGGCAGGGGTATGGCCGGCTTCTGGGCGGCCGTACCGTCTTTATATGGGCGCAAATGGTCGCGGCCTGGCTGCTGGTCGGAGGCTTGGTCGTCATCATTTATAGCGTTTTGCCCGAGATGCTCAGTTCCTCCCTGGCCGGGGCTCCGCGCAGGATCTTTTTCTTCAAGTACATGCTTCAGCCGGCCCTGCATATCGGCGCGCTGGCCACCGTCTATTTCGTCATCCCCGTCATAGCTGTCAGGCGGGTGAATTTCCTGCGGGCCGTTGCCCGCTCGCTGACTTTCTTCTGGCGGACTCCCTTTACCTGCCTGTTTCTGTCGGCGATAATCTTCTTCGGTCATATCCTGCTGGTTCAGATTTTGGCCAGGCGGGCCGCTCTCGTCGAAAGCTTCCCGCCGGAATCGATCTACTGGCTTCTAATCGCCGGTCTTGCCATGGATATCGTGATTGGTTTCTTCTGGATGGGTACCGCCTCGCGCTATCTTGTCGATCAGGATTGAGGTCTGGCATCCTCACTATACCATTTTGAAACAGGCTTGATGTCCGTCTGTTGGCGGTTACCTATTTTGTGCACTTTACGACTCGGTCGTGTTCCCGGCGGCGACACTGCTCTAAACCCGGCATCAATTCACCCGCCGCCTCCGATCCAGCCGGGTCCGGTGAAAGCAGGGAACCCTCCCCGGATCGACCGGCCCCGGGCGGCGAAAAGCCGCCGGGGGCTTGAATTATCCGACTTTTCTTGTTCAAAAATTCAACGAAAAGCCGATAATATCAATGAATACCCAAGGATAGTGCAGTAAGAGATGAAAAACATACTACTTGTTGACGACGACAGGGATTTGTCGCAATCTCTGGCAAATCTCTTTGACCCTGACAAGTTCAGATTTGCATTCCTGGATGATGGCCTTGAAGTCGGCGAGTATGTGAAGGAACACGATGACGTCGACCTCGTGATGCTCGATGTCAATCTCCCGTCCCTGTCCGGCCTGGATGTGCTCAAGCAAATCAAGAAGATTAGAACTGACCTGCCTGTCATAGTAATCTCCGGTTTCGTATCGACCGAGAACGCTATCGAGGCAATGCGCGAAGGGGCCTACGAATATCTGACTAAGCCGTTCGAGATTCAGAAGCTTATTGAAATGGTTAATAAAGCCTGCGGTTATTCGGCGAAAGTACGACCGCCGGAAGCCGCCTCGCAAGAAAGCGTCGAGCACGAGCTGGGTGAAATCATCGGGCAGTCGGCCGAAATTGTCGAAATAGCAAAACTTATCGGGCAGGTGGCCAAGACCGATGCCGCCGTACTGATTTTTGGCGAGTCCGGTACCGGTAAAGAGTTGGTGGCCAGAGCCATTCATCGCAACTCCAACCGCCACAACAACGGCTTCCTGTCGGTCAACTGCGCCGCTCTGCCGGAAACCCTGCTCGAGTCGGAACTGTTCGGTCATGAAAAAGGTGCTTTTACCGGCGCCTATTTCAAACGCATCGGCAAATTCGAACAGGCTCACAAGGGCACCCTCTTCCTGGACGAAATCGGTGACATGTCGATGCTCACCCAGAGCAAACTGCTGCGAGTCCTTCAGGAAAAGCAGTTCGAGCGCGTCGGCGGCAACGAGACTATCACCACCGACGTTCGCATTATCGCCGCCACCAACAAGTCCCTCGTCCAGTGCATGAAAGAAGGTTCCTTCCGCGTTGACCTTTTCTACCGCCTCAAAGTGGTTTCAATCTATATCCCGCCGCTGCGCGAGCGCAAGGGTGACATCCTCCTCCTGGTCGACCACTTCGTGAACAAGTTCGCCGGTCAGCTGCAGCAGCCGGTGAAGAAGGTATCCAAAAAAGCCATGCAGATTCTCTCCAAATACAACTGGCCGGGGAACGTTCGGGAACTGGAAAATAACATTCATACCGCCATGGTGATGTCCAAAAGCGACACCCTGCAGCCGGAAGATTTTCCGATCTATTCTGAAAGCAATAACCGACTTGATCTTGATCTCGACGTTCTTCAGGAAGATTATACCGACACTTTCAAAAAGATTATCGACCCTGTCATGCCCAAGCTAATCGCCAGTTCCCCGGGCCAGATTTATCAGTTCCTGGAATCCGCTTTCGAACGGGCGATTATTTCATCGTGCCTGAGACATTTCGATGGTAACCAGGTAAAGACCTCGGAAACCCTGGGTATCTCGCGTAATACCCTCAGGGACCGCATCTCTCGGTACGAACTATACTAGTATTAGCCGCTCTTCTGCGGCCCGAAATCCCGCGTTTTGTGATTCCCTTGACGTGGCGGGCCGATTATATTCACCTGCATGAAACTCTGTCATTTGTCCGACAGCCATCTCGGCGCCGGTGACGGCCATCCGCGGAGAGGCCCGTCCGGACTGACGATGAGACAGGAGGATATTATTGCGGGCTTTACGCAGGCCGTGGACGCAATCATCGCCATTAACCCGAGTCTCTGTATCCACTCCGGTGACCTGTTCCATGCCGTCAAACCGTCGAACCGAATTATGGCCGTGGCCGCCGAGCAGCTCCACCGGCTGGCTGGTGACAAGGGTATTCCCACCGTCGTGATAGGCGGCAACCATGATACGCCCCGGCAGCCTCATGCCGGCACCGCCCTGGAGGTCTTCCACCACATCGACAATCTCTATATCGCCGTTGGGGGCGGTCCGCAGAGCTTTGCGGTCGGCGACGTCAGAGTGCAGGCGGTGCCGCACTGTCTGACCGCCTCGCTTTTGAAAGAGGCTCTGGCCTCGTGCCGTCCGGACTCGAATGCCCGCTACAACGTGCTGGTCATGCACGGCGTGGCCGCCGGCATGCCGGAGTTCTCCATGGCCGACCTGGGTGAACAGGAACTTCCTCTCGAGATTATGGAAGGATTCGACTACGTTGCCCTCGGCCATTTCCACAACCACGCCAAAGTAGCTTCTCGAGCTTACTACGCCGGTTCCACCGACCGATTGTCTCAGGCCGAGCGAGATGCAGCGAAAGGATTTGTGGTCGTCGACCTGGAACCGTTCTCGGTCCAGTTTCACGAGATTGCCTGCCGCCCCATGCTGACCATTGATACTATCGACGCCACCGGCAAAAGGGGTGACCAGCTGGCCGACCTTATCAAAGAGCAGCTTCAGAGCATAGACAGCTCGGACAAAATTGTGCGCGTTAAAGTCGAGGGCGTATCGGAAGAAACGCTGCGGACGATACCGGCCGAAGTTATAGCCTCCCTCAAGAGAGATTCATTCTCGCTGGACATCACGTTTGAGAAAGACCGCTCCGAGGCACCGGCGGTCGGGTTCGGCCGCTCGGCCATCGGACGGCTCGATAAAGGCTTCCTGCAGTTTTTGGAAGTGGTTGATTTGGAGGGCTTTGACCGGGATTTGCTCAGCCGCGAGGCCCTCAAGTACCTCGCCGAGAGCGAATAGAAAAGCCGGCCCAACGGCCGGCTGATGATTCCTGAGCAACCTCCCCGCCTACTTGCTGTAGTCCATGAACGGCAGCAGCTCCAGGCCGTGTAGAAGGACTATCAGCACCGCCAGCGGCGTGACAAACCTCAAAAAGAAGATCAGGCCTTGGAATATAATCCCCTTGGAACCGAACTCAGCGATCTTGTCGGCTCGCTTCATGACCCAGGCCGCGAACAGGCACGTCAACAGTCCGCCCACGGGAAGCATATAGTTGGTGCTGATGAAGTCGAAAACGTCAAAAAAGCCCTGGTCCTTGCCTCGGAACGGAATCGTTATGGCCGCAATCGCTGAAAGCAGGCCGAACGCCCATATCGACCCGCCCAGTATCAGTGTCGCCTTGGTTCTGCTCCACCGCCGTTCGTCGATAAAATATGCCACTACCACTTCAAGCAGACTGATGCCCGAAGTCAGGGCGGCGAACGTGAGCAGTACAAAGAAGGGAACCGACACCCAGGGTCCGGTCTCGGCAAACAGGACCGGCAGCGTCTGGAAGATCAGTCCGGGGCCGGCGGCCGGGTCCATGTTGAAACTGAAAACCAGCGAATAAATGGCGATTCCCGCAATCAGGGCTATTATCGTGTCGAGCGCTGAAACGGCGATCGCGTCGCGCGTGATGCTCTCGTCCCGTCTCATATAACTGCCATAGGTCAGCATGGCCCCCATACCCAGCGATAAAGTGAAAAAGGCATGCCCCAGCGCCGATAGCGCCGCCTCGGCCGATAGTTTGTGGAAATTCGGCTTGAAAAGAAAGTTGAGCGACTCGGCTCCGCCGTCAGTATACAACAGACCATAGCCCATTAGGCCTACAAGGATCAGAAACAGGGTGGGCATCAGAATCTTGGACCAGCGCTCGATACCGTACCGCACACCGCCTATTACAATCCCGATGCACAAGACCATGAATACGGTGTGCCAGATTATGGACGCCGTCGGATGCGCCACCAGCGCCGTGTACTCAGCTTGAATCTGCTCGGCCGTGCCGCTGAAACCCGCTATCGACTTAAATATGTATGCCATGGCCCACCCGGCCACCACCGAATAGAACGACAGGATGACAAAACCCGACAATACTCCGAGCCAGCCGGTGGCCTGCCATGGAGTGTTGGGCGCGTGCAGGGCCCTGAAAGCACCGACCGGGTTTTTTTTCGAACGACGCCCGATCATCAGCTCCGCCACCATAAGCGGCAGGCCGACGATAACCACGCAAACGAGGTACACGAGCACGAAAGCGCCGCCACCGTATACGCCGGTGATGTAAGGAAACTTCCAGATATTGCCCAGACCGATGGCCGAGCCGGTGGCGGCCAGGATAAAGCCGACCCTGGTGCCCCAGCTTCCCCGGGTCGCGCCGGTGTCGATTGTACTGCCGCTGTTGGTGCTATTTGCCATTACGGGATCTCCTGTTCGGAATTGGGTGCTTTTGGACCGGAACCGCCGCCTTGCCCGGCGGCTCAAGTCTAATTGAGTCATCTTTGGTCATGATAACTTGGGGCTAAGAAAGCAATGTCCGCGGGAGCGTGTCAACTAATAAAGTCGCCATGCAACTTTTCCCGGCTGGCCGAGTAGACATCATTAATAGGGGACAACTTTTTTATTTGACGCTGCCTGCCGCCGGACATAAGTTGGCTCAGTCATAGTGCAACCTTATTTTTAGAAGGAATGGGATAATGAAACGGCTCCTTATTATTGCTGTATGCGCCGCGCTTGTTTTTGCATCACAGAGCTTCGCCGATGCCGCCGGCTCGGCGTTCGGTGCCCTGAGCACCGCCGGTACCCTCGGTATGGGTAACGGTAATTTCGGCCTGTCCGTTGGCCTCGCCGATGCCACCTCGTTTGCCGGAAGTTTCAGCTACGGCCTCTCGGCTCACACCGATGGCCGGATAAAACTGGGCTTGTACGACCCTGACGGAGGTGATACCGAAATCGCCATCGGGGCTGATTTCAAGTATCAGCTCATAAGCGTAGGCGGCGTCAGTAACGGTCCCTTCGATATGGCCGTGGGCGCCTTCGGTGAGTTCTTTCAGGCCGGTGCAGCCGATGTGTTCCTCCTCGGTGGCCAGTTCCTGGGTTCCTACCCGGTCAAACTGCAGAGAGGCGGGACCCTGACACCGTATGGCCGCTTTAACATCAGGCTTGAGTCCATCAGTATCGACGTAATCGATCAGTCCGATACCGAACTGGAGATCGGTCTGAACGGCGGTGTCGAATGGACAGTCACCGCCGACATCGCTCTCTTTGGCGAATTCCAGATCGATGGCAACGACGGCGTCTTCTTCGGTGTCGAGTTCGGGGCCCTGTAACGGGCACCGCGACCGGCTCGACACTCCGCCGCCGTCGCTTGATACGGTCATATGTCATTTTATGACGCTCTAATCCTGGGAATCCTGCAGGGGCTTACCGAGTTTCTGCCGGTTTCCTCGTCCGGTCACCTTGTCCTGGCTCAGGCAATCCTCAAAGTCAAAGAGTCGGGCGTGTCTTTCGAGGTCCTCGTGCACCTGGGTTCGCTTCTGGCCGTCATCATCTACTTCCGCTTGAGGATACTGACGCTCATAAAGAGCCTGTTCAACCGGGGCATGGTGCGGGAACGACGGATTGTAATCTGTCTCGTGGTCGGTACTCTACCCGCCGTGGTCGCGGCACTGCTTTTCCGCGGTTTTTTCGAGAGCGCTTTCTCCAACCCGGTTATGACCTCGGTAATGCTCTTCGTCACCGGCCTGATACTCGTTTCCACGGCGTTTGTCGGAAAAAGCACCAGGGACATTGCCCTGCTGTCGGCTGTCGCCATGGGTGTGGGGCAGGCCCTGGCCATTATGCCGGGTATCTCACGCTCCGGAACGACCATCGCGGCGGGCATGCTGGCCGGCGTGAAACCTTCGGAGGCCGCTGAATTCTCCTTCTTGCTGGCCATCCCGGCCATTTTGGGAGCCGTTATATTCAAGGCCGATACCCTTCTCGAAATCAGCCGCGCGCTGATAGCGCCATATGCGGTGGGTGCACTGGTGGCGCTGGCGTCTTCACTTTTTGCCGTCTACGCCGTGCTCGCCGTGATCAGGAGAGGCAAATTCGTCTACTTCGGCTATTATTGCTTTGCCGCCGGTGCCGTGGGACTGTATCTTTTTGTGTAAATGGGCAAGAAGATCCTGATTATTCGCCTCAGCTCTCTCGGCGATATCATCCTGACTTCGGCGGCGGTTATTAATCTCAAAATAGCCTGCCCCGATTCCCGGATCACTTTCCTTTGCAAGGAAGATTATCGCCCGGTGGTCGAACTCATAAGCGGCGTCGATCAAATAGTGACCGTTCCCCGCAACTGTTCGGCGGCCACGTATTTTAAACTGCTTCTGGAGCTTGACGGCGAAAACTTCGGCACCCTCGTCGATCTCCAGGGCAATATCCGTTCCTGGTTCGCCCGTAAGATTATAACCGCCAACACAACTGTCAAATACCCCAAGCGGCGATTCCATCGCCTGCTCGCGGTCACGGGAAAAGTCATCCCCAGATTGTGGCCGCATACCATCGACCTGTATAACGAAGCGGTCGTTCGGGCCGGAGCAGACGCCTGTTGTCGGCGACCTGTGCTGAAGATCCCCAGGCCTGAAACCGATGAGCGCTTCGATAAGTTTGTTACGAACCATCCGCAGTATATAGTGATCTCACCGGGTGCGGCCCACACCAACAAGCAATGGCCATTGGAGAAATTCGAGCAGGTCTCCGCCGACCTCAAATCAGCCGAGGCTGTGAGCAGCATCTGGGTCCTGACGGGAAATGACGGCGACGCCATAACCCGTCTCGAACAGAGGGTGGACGCGGACGACCTCGTGCTTGTCGACTATCCCATTCCTCGGTTGGCGCGAATCATCGCCGGGGCCCAGCTGACCGTATCGAACGACTCCGGCATCGCTCACCTCGCTTCGGCCGTGGGCACGCCGGTGGTGGCGGTTTTCGGACCGACCCATCCGGCCCTTGGTTTCTCACCGCGCGGCCTGCTGGACGAGGTCGTCGAGGTCGATGAATACTGCCGGCCCTGCTCGCTGCACGGCAAGAAACCCTGCTACCGCGACCGGCGCTATTGCTTCGACAGGATAAGCCCCGAGATGGTGGGTGAGTCCGCGGCCAAGACTCTCGCCGCGCAGAAAGAAACCGCGCCGGCCGTGTTCGTTGATCGTGACGGGACGATTATCGTGGACAAGAATTTTCTGTCGAGCCCCGATGAAATTGAGTTCGAAGAAGGAGCCGTTAAGGCGCTGCGTTTGCTCAGGGACCAAGGTTTTCGCATCGTTATCATCTCCAACCAGTCCGGCGTGGCGCGCGGCTTTTTCTCCACCGAAGCCGCCGATCGCGTGAATGCCTGCCTGCTGGAATTGCTGGCTGCTGAACACGTTGACATAGACGCCGTCTACTACTGCCCGCATCATCCCGAGGGTTCGGTGAATGAATATGCGATAAAGTGCGACTGCCGCAAGCCCGGGCCGGCCATGGCCGAGGAAGCCGCCTATCAGGTTGGCGCTGACTTTCGTAAATCATATGTAGTTGGTGATAAAATTGACGACGTTAACCTTGCCGGTGTGATCGGGGCAACACCGGTTCTCGTCGGGACTGGATACGGTCGCGGAACCCGATCGCAAATCGAAAATACAGAATTCTACAGCAATGTTTGGTTTGCCGACAATATCCTGGCCGCGGCCCGACGAATCACTGAAGCCGGAAAAGATGATTAAAACGGCCGCATATTATGACGCCGTGGGCGACGCCACCGTGATCTGCCGGCTCTGCCCGGCCCGGTGTCGACTGAAGGATGGCCAGAAGGGTATCTGCGATAACCGCTTCAACCGGGGCGGCGTTCTCGTGACCGACAACTATGGAGAACTGGTCACTCTCGCCATCGACCCCATCGAGAAGAAACCGCTTTATCACTTCTTTCCGTCGCGCGATATTCTCTCTACCGGGGCCAACGGATGCAATCTGAACTGCGTGCACTGTCAGAACTGGACTATCTCCCAGCAGCGTGTGCGGACCATGTACGTTCCCCCCGAGAAGCTGGCTGAGATGGCTGGGCAGCATGATTCCATCGGGGTCG
Source organism: Candidatus Zixiibacteriota bacterium (assembly GCA_020346225.1). Taxonomy (GTDB): domain Bacteria; phylum Zixibacteria; class MSB-5A5; order GN15; family FEB-12. The sequence continues at coordinate 1,380,228 of CP070777.1, forward strand.
CTTTCACCTACACCGAACCGTTTATCTGGTACGAGTACATTATGGACGTGGCCCCCCTGTTGCGGGAGAAAGGCCTGAAAGTCGTCTTGGTGACCAACGGTTATATCAATCAGGAGCCACTGGTCCCTCTGATGAAATTTGTCGATGCTGCCAACGTTGACCTTAAGGGTATGCGTCCCGAGTTCTATAAAAAGATGTGCAAAGGCCGGGTGGAGCCTGTTCTCGACGCAATCTCTGCGCTCGCGCGCGAAGGAGTCCACCTTGAGATAACCAATCTGGTCATTCCCGGCAAAAACGATTCTGACCGGGACCTCGAAGATTTGACCGATTTTGTAGCATCACTATCCGACTGTACCCCCCTGCATTTCTCAGCCTACCATCCGGACTACAAGCTGACCATTCCGCCGACCCCGGTTTCGACCATGATCAGGGCGCGAGATATTGGCAAACGCAAATTGAAATATGTGTATATCGGAAATATCTTTGTTGAGGGCGGTTCGGATACATTGTGCCCCGCTTGCGGACACCTCTTGGTAAGGAGAAACCACTTTTTTACGTCCCTGAAAGGGTTATCCGGTTCGAAATGCTCGAATTGTGATTTTGAAACAGGCATTATTCAGTAGTGGTCTGAGGAGGCCGACAATTGACAATATAGGATTTGTGTGGGAAACCGCCTCACAAGTTGGACTAATGAGGAACTTGACACGTCACTTATATTGTTAGACCATATAAGGATAGTTGGTGAGAGTTCCAAGCCTGGCGGGTACGCCATGTTGATGTTGAGACAAAGACAATTCAGGTCAATCTCGCGGGTCCTCGCCGTCCTGGCGGCGGTACTTCTCGTGACCGCAGGGCCCGCCGTCGGCCAGTTCTACTTCGGTAAAAATAAGGTGCAGTACACCGATTTCGAGTGGCAGATGATGACCACCGAGCATTTCCGCGTGTACTTCTATAAGGAGGAAGCTGAACTCGGGGCCATCGCGGCGAAATCAGCTGAAGACGCTTACCGCGATCTGGCGGCCAAATTCAATCACGAGGTCTCCCGCAAAATCCCCCTCATAATATATTCTACACCCGGCTATTTTTCGCAAACCAATGTCGTCCCACAACTCCTTCCCGAGGCGGTGGCCGGTTTTACCGAGTACATGAAGGGCCGCGTGGTGGTGCCGTTTTACGGCTCCTATTATGACTTTGACCGCGTCATCCGCCACGAGGTGGTGCACGTCTTTACCTTCTCCAAGTTGAGTGCCGTCGCTTCCCGTCGCAGCCGGCTCCGCATCGGTTACCCGCCGGAGTGGTTTACCGAGGGTCTGGCCGAGTTCTGGTCCCGCCGGTGGGATACCCAGGCCGATATGGTTATAAAGGACATGGTGCTTAACGGGAGGTTGTTCACTATCCCCAGTCTGTACCAGGTGTACGGGACATTCTATGTCTACAAGCTGGGCGAGTCTATCTGTCACTTCATCGATTCCACTTACGGTTCCGACAAGCTCACCCTCATCTTCGAAAACTGGCACAAGGGTCGGACGTTTGACGACATTGTAAAAATCACGCTGGGGGACGATCTGGAAGAGCTCTCCCGGAAGTGGGAGTACAGCCTGAAAAAGAGATACTTCCCCGAACTGGACAGCCTGGGTTTGCCCGACATGGAATCGGAGAAGCTTACCTCCGATGGTTATAATGTCGAAGCGGCCCCGATGAGGTGGGATGACGGTTCCGGCGCCAAGGACTGGATCGTGTTTAAGGCGAACCGGATGGGCTATTCGGGGATATACATGAAACCGGCCGTGAACGGCGAGAGAAATGTGCGCACCCTCGTCAAGGGCGAGCGCTCCTCGGATTACGAGTCGCTGCATCTGCTTAGATCGGGTATCGACGCCACCGATTCCGGGCTCATTGTCTTTTCATCCAAGTCTAAGGAAAAGGATGTCCTCTATATTTATGACCTTGACAAAAATCAGGTCACGCGGCGCTTTGAATTCGCGGAACTGATCGCCATCCGCTCACCGCGGTTCTCTGCCGCCGCCGACCGGGTGGTCTTCACCGGCTCCAGGAAGGACGGATTCACCGACCTGTACGTTCTCAACCTGGAAGACGGCACCTACCAGGCCATCACCAGCGATATCTACTATGACGCCGATCCCGTGTTCAGGCTCGACGGGTCGACGGTCATCTTCTCCTCCGACCGCTGCCGGAACGGATACCGCGGCGGGCTCAATTTGTTCGAGATTGACCTCGTCACCGGTCATATCACTCAGCTCACCTCGGGTTTCTACCTGGACCAGTCCCCCGAGTGCGCCGAAGAGGGCATTTACTTTTCCTCCGACCGGCAGGGCACCTTCAATCTCTTCCTGCTGGCGAATGACGGCGTCATGACCCAACTGTCCGCCTATGCTACCGGCGGCATGGACCCGCGCCTGTCGTCGGGCGGAGAGACGTTGACCTACACCGGCTACCAGAAACTCGGCTTCCAGATCTACACCATGGAGTTGCCCGAGGAGCCGCGCCCGGTGGCCCAGGAACGGCTCAACGGTTTTGACAGCTGGAAACCCGCTCTCGTATCGTCGCGGTATCGTGAGGCCTCTATCAGATATGATACCGACTACTCATTCGATATCGCCCAGTCATCCATCGGGTACGACCCCGTTTACGGTTCGCTGGGCGGCCTTCAGGCGGCCATGTCCGACGTCCTCGGGAATCACGCCTTCTATTTCCTCCTGACCAATACCGCTACCACCAAGGATAACCTGCTGGAGTCGTTCAACGTGGGCGTGACCTATCTTAACCGCGAGAAACGTCTCAACTGGGGCATCGGGGCTTATCATCTATATAATGAATATTTCAACGATTTTGACGGTTACTACTTCGAGAGGCAGGCCGGTGTAATTTCCCTGTTCAGTTACCCCATCTCCAAGTTCCACCGGATCGACCTTACCACCCTGGCACGCTACTCCAAAAGGGAAAGAGGCTTCGGGCTGGCCGACCGCGAAAAGTTCCTCGTAAGCAACTATATCAGCTGGATTTATGACAACTCACTGTGGGATTTCACCGGGCCTATCGAGGGCCGGCGTTACAATCTGACTATCGGCGTGACCTCGTCGCTGAACGACGTGCAGACTTTCAGCCGGCAGGCGTCCGTCGACCTGCGTCATTATTTCCGGCTCGGAAAATTCTCCGCCTTCGCCAGCCGCCTGTTCGCCTTTAGCTCCGCCGGCGTCGAGCCGCAGAGGATCTACTTCGGCGGTAGTTGGTCGTTCCGCGGTTTCAGCCGCCGCGCCTTTTACACCCGCAATGTTCTCTTTGCGTCGCATGAGGTCAGGTTCCCGCTTATCGACAACCTTCTCATCGGTTTTCCCTTCGGCGGTCTCGGCTTTCGGGGAATCCGCGGCGCTTTGTTTTTTGACACGGGATCGGCCTGGGATGACGAGTTTGACCAGTTCCTGGGATCCTTCGGGGCCGGTATCAGGGTCTCCCTGGGTTACTTCGTGGTCCTGAGATTCGACTTCAGCCGAACTACCGACTTCAAGTCGGTAAGCCCCAAAACCGACTTCGATTTCTTCTTCGGGTGGAACTTTTGAGCCGCGCAAGGTACATTATTGCCGCCCTGTCGGCGCTGCTGCTCCTGACAGCCGGTTGCTCACGGCGCTACCGCGCCGATTCTGAAATGCTCGGCGTGGAATCCGCCTGGCCTTACCACCGCGGCGGACTGTCTTCTCTGGGCGCGTTAACCGACGGCGGTTTTAGCGGCCGGCTCGACCTTCTCTGGGAATTCCAGTCAAACGATAAACCGGTCGGACCTCTTACCATTCAACACGACCACCTTGTCTATCCGGGGGCGCGCAACAAGATTAAGTTTCTCGATGCGGTCACCGGTAAATACCTGGGCTATATCAAGCCCCGGGGCACGCCTCAAACCGGTCTCATCGTGGCGGACAGCCTGGCCATTTTCGCCGTCAGCCCCCGGCACAGTCGACTCAGTTGCTACCACGTGACTTCCGGCAAGGAGTTGTGGCGACGGCGCGTCGGCGATGCTTCGCCCGGGCTGATCGTGGTCGACGACCGGCTGGTGGTCGGAGCAAGCGATGGCGTCCTGCTGGCTCTGGAACCGCAAACCGGAAACCTCATATGGCACTTCAGAGGCGACTGCCGGTTCCTGGCCCCGGCCTCGTCGGCGGCCGGGAAAGTCCTGCAGCCCGGCGATAACGGTTACCTCTACGCGCTCTCCGTGCGCGACGGGAGGGAGCTCTTTCGCTCGCGTCTGGACGGTCCGCTGGTAAACCCGGTGGCCGTTGCCGAACGCATCTACGCTACCGATGCTTCCGGAATGGTCTACTGCCTGGATACTTCGAAGGGCGACATCATCTGGCAGACCCAACTGAAAGGACCCGTCTGGACATCTCCGGCGGTGGCCGACGGTCGCGTCTTTGTCGGACACAGCGCCGGTGAACTGGTCGCTCTCGATGCCGCCCTGGGACACATCCTGTGGAAGTTCGACGCTGTTGACGTGATCAAAGCTTCAGCAGTGGTGGCCGGGAAATACGTTGTGGTGGCAACCATGACCGGTAAACTGTACTCTCTCGAGGCCGCCTCCGGACAGGTAGTGGCAGAGCGGGAGATTGACGGGGCCATTTCGACGGCGCCGGTGACCGACGGGGAGAGGGTCTACGTCGCAAGCGATAAGGGACTTATCGCCTGCTTTGGCCTGACCCTGCCTGCCGACGAATCTGACCCTCATTAACATCTCCTGCCATTCTTGCGTCACCCCTGACATTCCGACATATCTTAATGCCATAACGGCATATTGTTTTCCGCCATATTGGCAGGTTGTTGTCCCCCAAAAAACACTCGCTACGGTTAAGTCGCTGTGAATAAATAGATTATGTTATTTGGCACGAGGCTTGATTACACAATGGGCGAGACAGATAACAAGGGAAGATAGAAAGAAATATAAAAGGAGTTATCTAAAAATGACAAACCTGGTTGTTAGCCCCAACAGAGTCGCTCGTGAGATCGACAATCTTTTCAGCGACTTCTTTACCTACCCGAGATTGTGGGTAGAGCGCAACTCCGATTTCATGCCGAGAGTTAACATCTCTGACTCCGAGGACCGTGTCACCATGCAGTTCGAGGTCCCCGGCATGGACAAGAGCGACTTCAAGGTCTCCGTCAAGGACGGCGTCCTGTCAGTCAGCGGTGAGCGCAAATGGGAAAGTAAGGAAAACGGCAAGAGCTTTATCCGCTCCGAAATTCGCACGGGCTCTTTCTGCCGCTCCTTCTCGCTCCCGGATACCGTCGACGCCGACAAGATCAAGGCCGACTATAAAAATGGTATCCTTGAGCTGACCCTGAGCAAGCGCGAGGAAGCCAAGCCGAAGGAAATTGAAGTCAAGGTTTCATAAGCAACTTACCGTGACTACGGACACAATCGACTTATGAAAAGGTGATAAAGGCCGGTCTCCTCTGACCGGCCTTTTGACTGAAATGAGCACAGAAAGGAAAGCATGATGAAAAAAACAATAGGTATAGATCTCGGTAACACCAACTCGGTGGTGGCCGTGATCGAGGGCGGCGAGCCCCGGGTCATTGCCAATGCCGAGGGCGGCCGCACCACCCCGTCGGTGGTGGCCGTCGACAAAAACGGCGAGCGACTGGTGGGTACCATTGCCAAAAGACAGGCCGTCACCAACCCCCTCAACACCGTCTTCTCGGTCAAGCGACTCATGGGTCGCAAGTTCGACGAGGTCAGCCAGGAAATCAAGAATTACCCCTACAAAGTCAAAGGTAACGCTTCCGGCGAACCCGCTATCGAGATGGCCGGGCAGGATTACGCTCCCCAGCAGATTTCCGCTATGGTCTTGGCCAAGATGAAGAAGACGGCCGAGGAGTACCTGGGCCATTCGGTTAAAGAAGCCGTCATTACCGTGCCGGCCTACTTTAATGACCGCCAGCGTCAGGCGACCAAAGATGCCGGCAAGATCGCTGGCTTGGAAGTCAAGCGCATCATTAATGAGCCCACCGCGGCTGCGCTGGCTTACGGTCTGGACAAGAAAAAGACCGGCAA
>CP070777.1:1386388-1429038 GCA_020346225.1 Candidatus Zixiibacteriota bacterium
GAAATGGTCTCGGCGGCCAAGCTGCGCCGTGCCCAGCAGAAGGTGGAGCAGTCGCGTCCGTACGGCAAAATGATGGAGCAGCTTCTCAGCCATCTGGCGGCGGCCTCCACCGACGATATGCCCCATCCCTTTTTCGAGCAGCGCGATGTGAAGAAGAAGACACTGATGGTGGTCACCTCCGATCGCGGTCTGTGCGGCTCTTACAACGCCAACATCATCCGTCGCGCCTCGCAATGGCTCAGAGAAAACGAGGAATTCCAGCCGGAACTGGTAACGGTGGGCAAGAAATGCAACGATTTCTTCAAGCGACGCCAGTGGCCCATTGTCGAGTTTTTCGGTGACTGGGGCGGTGTCATCGACTACGCCAAAGCCAGAGACATCGCCCGGCTTCTGACCTGGCGCTTTCTCAATGGCGAGACCGACGAGATAAGCCTGTTGTTTACGCGCTTTCTGTCGACCGTCAAGTACCGCATTTCCATAGAGCGATACCTGCCGGTCGCCAGACCGAAAACCGAAGAGGATTATTCGTACAACATCGACTATATCTTCGAGCCGTCGGCGGAGGCTATTTACGATGCCATCCTGCCCAATTATACGACGTCCAAGATGATCATGGCTCTGGCCGAATCGTTTGCCTCCGAGCACGGCAGTCGCATGATTGCCATGGGCAACGCGACCTCGAACGCCGAGGAGATGGTGGATACGCTGACGCTCGACTATAACAAGGCCCGGCAGGCGCAGATTACCAAGGAACTTCTGGAGGTCGTCTCCGGCGCCGAGGCCCTGAGGTAACGATAAGAGATTGAAAACAAGAGCTTTCTATATACCGGAGATACATTAATGGCTGAAAATATCGGAAAAGTTGTTCAGGTAATCGGCCCCACGGTGGACTGCCAATTCAAGGCTGACGCCCTGCCCAATATCCTGAACGCGATTAAAATCCAGGACAAGGAAAAAGGCATCGACCTGACGGTCGAGGTATCCATGCATATCGGCGACAACATGGTCCGGTGTGTCGCCCTGGCTTCCACCGACGGCCTGGTCAGGGGGATGCCGGCCGTTGATACCGGCACCACCATTTCCGTGCCGGTCGGCAAAGAGGCGCTGGGCCGCATCTTCAATCTGCTGGGCGATCCCATTGATGAAAAGGGCCCGTTGCCAAAGGGAATCAAGAGACTTCCCATTCACCGCGAGGCCCCGTCGTTTGAGGAACAGTCAACCGAAACGGAACTGTTCGAAACCGGTATCAAGGTCATTGACCTTTTGGAGCCTTATTCCAAGGGCGGCAAAGTCGGTCTGTTCGGAGGCGCCGGTGTTGGCAAGACCGTCATCATCCAGGAGCTGATTCACAATATCGCCACCGAGCACGGCGGCTATTCCGTGTTCTGCGGGGTCGGGGAGCGCACCCGCGAAGGCAACGACCTCTGGCTGGAAATGACCGAATCGGGCGTTATCCAAAAGACCGCCATGGTCTTCGGCCAGATGAACGAGCCCCCCGGCGCGCGTCTTCGGGTGGGCCTGTCAGGTCTGACTATCGCCGAGTACTTCCGCGACGAGGAAAATCAGGACGTTCTCTTGTTCATCGATAACATCTTCCGTTTCGTTCAGGCCGGTTCCGAGGTGTCGGCACTTCTGGGACGCATGCCGTCGGCCGTTGGCTATCAACCTACTCTCGGCACTGAGATGGGCGATCTGCAGGAGCGGATCACGTCGACCAAGTCCGGATCAATCACCTCGGTGCAGGCCATTTACGTGCCGGCCGATGACCTGACCGACCCGGCCCCGGCCACGACGTTCTCGCATCTTGATGCCACCACCGTGCTGTCGCGCCAGATTGCCGAGCTGGGCATTTATCCGGCGGTCGACCCGCTCGACTCTACCTCGCGCATCCTTGATCCCAATATCGTGGGTGAGGACCATTACCGGGTGGCGCGCGGCGTCCAGAAGATTCTTCAGCGCTACAAAGACCTGCAGGATATCATCGCTATTCTGGGTATGGACGAGTTGTCTGAAGAAGACAAGCTCATCGTTCAACGCGCCCGCAAGATTCAGCGCTTCCTGTCCCAGCCGTTCTTCGTCGCCTCGCAATTTACCGGCAAGGACGGCAAGTATGTCAAGATCGAGGACACCGTAAGGGGGTTTGACGAACTCATCTCCGGCAACGTCGACCATGTTCCCGAGCAGATGTTCTTCATGGTCGGCGGGCTGGACGAGGTTCTGGAGAATTACGAGAAGTCGAAGAAATGACCGAGTTTTTCCACCTGTCCATCGTGACCCCGGAAAAGGTGTTCTACGAGGCCGATGTAAAATCCCTTGTGGTTCCCGGTTCCGAAGGGTACCTGGGCGTGCTGCCCAATCACGCTCCGCTGATCACTGCCCTCAAGCCGGGCAAGATCGAATTTCGTGACCGCGATGACAAACCTCACGCCTTGGCCGTTTCGAGCGGTTTTCTCGAAGTGTCCCGCAACAACGCCAACCTGCTGGTGGAAGCGGCGGAATTCGCCGAGGATATCGACCTCGAGCGGGCCCGGGAGGCCTATCGTCGGGCCCGCGAGATGCTGGCGTCGGCTGCCGCAGGAGAGCCTGATATCGATGTAGCGGCCGAGCAGGAAGCCCTTGAACGAGCCGCCAACCGGATTAAGATAGGTAAACGGAAACGCTAGCGTCGCGGAGCTGGCGAAAGACGGCGACAAGCAGCTCGTCTGAGGCGGTTCAGACGGCCTTCTGCTGCGGCGCGAAAACACTCCCCAATATTGATGTAACTTATTGCTGCGTATTGTGTTTGGCGGTTGTTTTCCGCTTGACTTTTATGGGCGGATTCCGTAAACTTTTAGGCTATGATATTGAATCTAAAGGAATTCGATTCGTTTCCTGCTCGCAAAGTACTCCGGGGCGATCAGAAGGATCTGGATCTTGAGTTTGACAGCATCCGTAGCCTCAACCGCATTGAGTTTTCGCTTGAGATTCAGAAATCGGGAGAGGAGTATTTTTGTCAGGGTGAGGCCAGGGCCTCGGTGCAAATGACCTGCGCTCGCTGTCTCGGCGAATTCGACCAGGATCTGGTCAACAGCACCGACTTCATCGTTTGCACCAGGGAGCAGGCGCTGGCGAACCGGGATGTCGTTGACAACGAAGACTATGCCTACTTCCAGGGCCAGGATCTCCAGGCCGATGTCAGCCATATCGTCCGACAGACTCTCATCACGGCGGTCTCTATGAAGCCGCTGTGTTCCGAGGACTGCCGCGGCCTGTGCCCGCAGTGTGGCACCAACTTGAACGAGAATTCCTGTAAATGTCGAAAGACGAACATTGACCAACGCTGGGAAGGACTGAAGAAACTCTCCGGTTAGTCCCGGTAAATTGTAAGGATCATGTATGCCTCTGCCCAAGAGAAGACATTCGCGCACCAGGGGGCGGAAACGCCGGACCAATTGGAAGCTGTCCGCTCCCAATGTGGTCGACTGCCCGCAGTGCCATCACCCCCGTCTGCCCCACCATATCTGCACTAACTGCGGCTACTACAACGGCAGAAAAGTCATCGCGGTCAAGGAAGTTTAGACCGCCCGGGAACCTGAGTGACCAGTACGGAATTCTATTGCTGGTATGATCGATGATAGTCAACATACCGTAGTTCTCGACGTAATGGGCGCCGACAGCGGTTTTGAGTGCATCGTTGACGGCGGGCTGGATGCGGCCCGCCGAGTCGGCGACGGCATCAGAGTCGTTTTTGTCGGCCGCAGCAGCGACATCGAAAAGGCTCTTTCCGCACGGGAAGACGTACCGGAAAATATCTCCATCCACCACGCCGATGACGTCATCCCGATGCATCTGTCGGCCACGGATGGTGTCCGGCTGCGGAACAGCTCCGTCGCGCAGGGGCTTCGGCTGGTGAAGGAGGGCAAGGCCGACGCGTTTGTTTCGCCCGGCAACACCGGCGCCGTGATGGCCACCGCGCTGCTCACGCTGGGAAGGATCGAGGGTGTCAGCCGCCCGGCCATTACGGCCCAGTTCCCGACCTCCACCGGCAGGCCCACCGTCGTTCTGGATGTCGGCGCTAACGCTGATTGTCGGCCGCAGCATCTCTCACAATTCGCGGTCATGGGATCCGTGTACTCTTCGATTGTGTCGAGAATCGACTATCCCCGGGTTGGCCTGGTGTCCATAGGTGAGGAGCGGGGCAAGGGGAACGATTTGATCCTCGAAGCCCAGCGACTGCTCAAGAAATCAAAGATAAATTTCGTCGGCAACATCGAGGGACGCGACATTTTATCCGGCAAAATCGACGTGGCTATCACCGACGGCTTCACCGGCAACATTCTGCTGAAATTCGCCGAATCGATTAAGCCGATGCTGGTTAAGTCGATGCAGCGCCAGATCCAGACGAATATTTTCTCCCGGGTGGGGGCCATGTTGCTGCTGCCTTTTTTGAAGCGGATGCGTAACACCTTTGATTATGCGGAATCGGGCGGGGCGCCCCTGCTGGGGGTGAACGGCATCGTGGTTATTTGCCACGGTTCGTCCAACGCCAGAGCCATTACCAACGCCATAGTCGTGGCGTATGAAATGGCCACCAAGCGAATCAAAGAACGGATTCACGATGAGTTGATAACAAACCACTTTGGACATAATAATGGGTCACAAGATAAGAGCGAAGATAATAGGCACGGGATCGTATACACCGCCTCGTCGGATGACCAACGCCGACTTTGAGAAGATTGTTGACACTTCCGACGAGTGGATCGTAAGCCGCACCGGAATCAGGGAAAGGCGTATCGCCGATAGTGATACTCACTGCTCGGATATGTCCGTGATAGCGTCCCGGCAGGCTCTGGAGATGGCCGGTTGTTCGAGTAAGGAGATAGACCTCATTGTGGTCGCTACGGTAACCCCCGATTATCGGCTGCCGTCAACGGCTTGCGTGGTGCAGGAAAAACTGGGGCTGCCCAATGCCACGGGGTTTGACGTGGCGGCGGCCTGCGCCGGTTTCATAAACGGCCTGTCCCTGGTCGGTTCGCTGGTCGAAACCGGGCGCTACAAGAAAGCCCTCGTGATAGGTACTGAAAAGTTGTCCGCATTCACCAACTATCGTGACCGCAATACCTGCGTGTTGTTCGGCGACGCCGCCGGCGCCGTGGTTGTCACCGCGCAGGAAGGAGAGAGCGGTATCGTCTCGACTTTTCTGAAGTCCGATGGCAGGATGCGGGAAATGCTCTGGGCCGAGGTAGGCGGCACGGTCAACCCATACACCACGGACTATACTTATGACGGTCGCGACAAAATCATGATGAACGGTTCCGACGTTTTCAAGGTGGCCGTCAGGGAAATGTGCCGCGCCGCTGAAAAGGTCCTCGCTGAGGCCGGGATCTCGTCGGAAGAGGTTGCGCTGGTAGTGCCGCATCAGGCCAACATCCGCATTATCGAGGCCCTGGCCAAGCGGCTCAAGCTCGGCATGGACAAATTCTATATAAACATTGATCGGTACGGCAATACCTCGTCCGCTTCCGTACCTCTGGCTTTGGACCAAGCCAACCGCGACGGGGTCATCAAATCCGGTGATTACGTCCTCATGGCGGCCTTCGGCGGCGGGCTTGTCTGGGGTTCCGCTCTGGTGAGGTGGTAGGGTGAGTAAGACGGCCTTATTATTCCCGGGACAGGCTTCGCAGTATGTCGGTATGGGCCGGGATCTGTTTGAAGCATCCGATAAAGTCCGAAGCATGTACGAGCTGGCCTCGAAGGAGTTGGGGGCCGATATCGCCCGGCTCTCATTTGAGGGCCCGGCGGAAGAACTGAAACGCACCCGCTTCACCCAGCCGGCCATACTGCTTCACGCCCTGGCTGTCCTGACCCTGCTCGATCGTGATGTCCCTCGTTTTGATTATGCCTGCGGGCATTCTCTCGGGGAGTACGCGGCACTCGCCGTCACCGGTGCCATGACCTTCGACGATGCCATCCGGGCGGTGGTGCGCCGGGCAACTTTGATGGAACAAGCCTGCCGGCAGAACCCGGGAACGATGGCAGCCATTATGGGACTTGGCCAGGAACAGGTGGAGGATATTTGCCAGAGAGCCTCGTCCAAAGGTGTGGTAATCCCGGCTAACTTCAATTCGAAAATCCAGATTGCCATCTCCGGCGCGATTCCATCGGTTGAGGAGGCTGTGACTCTGGCGCGCGAGGCCAAGGCCAAGCGGGCCGTGATGCTGGAGGTCGGCGGGGCTTTCCACTCGCCGCTGATGGAGCCGGCCAAGGTTGGCCTGGCCCATTTTCTGGAGAGCCTCCCCATCGCGCCACCCCGCGTACCGGTGGTGGCCAACGTTACGGCGCAGGCGGTACTCGAGGCGGATGATATCCGGAGGCTTCTGGTCGAGCAGGTCACCGGACCCGTCCGGTGGTTCCAGACCATGAATTACCTGTCTGGCGCCGGAGTGACCCGAATCATTGAAGTCGGTCCCGGCAAAGTGCTCAGCGGGCTGGCCAGGCGGGACATGCAGCTTGAGCACATCCTTAATCTTGACACGCTCACTGACATCGAGAACTTCAGAGCCCTGTCAGGCTCGAAAGGATAATATGAATTTCAAGGGGAAGACTGCTATTGTGACCGGTTCGGCCCGCGGCATCGGCCGTGCCATCGCAGAAAAACTGTCGCAATTTGAGGCCAATGTGGTCGTCTCCGATGTCGACCGGCAGCAGGTCGAAAAGGTGGCGTCGGAGATAGGAAACGGCGCTGTGGGTATCAAGGCTGATGTCACCTCTCACGACGATATCGAAAACCTCTTTGAAAAAGCCCGGGAGAAGTTCGGCCGGGTCGATATCGTCGTGAACAATGCCGGTATCACACGCGACACCCTTATGGTAAGGATGGACGAGAAAGACTGGGATATGGTGCTTGACATCAATCTCAAAGGAGCCTTTCTTGTCACCAAAACTGCTGCCAAGATAATGATGAAGCAGCGACAGGGACGCATTATCAACATAAGCTCAATTGTCGGCCTCGACGGCAACGCCGGACAGGCCAATTACGCGGCCTCCAAGGCCGGACTGATTGGGTTGACCAAATCAGCTGCGAAAGAACTGGCGGCCCGGGGTATCACCGTTAACGCGGTCGCTCCCGGTTTCATAGCAACCGAGATGACCGACGCTCTTCCGGAGCAGGCGCGGACCGCCTTTCTGGACCGGGTTCTGATCAAGCGCGCCGGCAATCCCGACGACGTAGCTTCGGCAGTGATATTCCTGGCCTCGGATGAGGCCTCGTATATAACCGGCCAGGTTCTGGCCGTGGATGGTGGATTGACAATAGCATAAGTATAAAATAAAACCCAAAAGGAGTTATTCCATGTCAGTCGAAGAAAGAGTCAAGGAAATCATCGTTGAGCAGTTGGGTGTGGAAGCCGGTCAGGTCACGGACCGGGCCAAGTTCGTCGAAGATCTCGGAGCTGACTCGCTTGACACGGTGGAGCTCGTCATGGCCCTGGAAGAAGAGTTTTCCATTGAGATCCCCGATGAGGATGCCGAAAAGATCGTGTCGGTGGGCGATGCCATAAGCTATATCGCGGCGCACAGCGAGGGCAAGTAGCCCTCGATCGGTGCGCCATGGGATGTCTTTATCAAGATTCTCAGGGTTATGAATAACAGAGTCGTCATTACTGGGATGGGGGTGGTGTCCCCCCTGGGCATATCTCTGGACCAGTTCTGGAACGCCGTTCTCGCCGGTCAGTCCGGGGTGGGAGCGATAACCCGTTTTGACGTATCTGCCTTTCCCACAAAAATCGCCGCCGAGGTGAAAGGTTTCAACCCCGTCGAGCATATCGACAAAAAAGAGGCTCGTCGGATGGATCTGTCGGAGCAGTATGCCATGGTGGCGACTGACCAGGCGATCCGTGATGCCGGGATCGATACCAAGGCCATCGACCTCGACCGCTGCGGCGTGGTGATCGGGTCCGGCATCGGCGGCATTTCCACTTTCGAAAAACAGCATTCACTTTTGAAAACTTCCGGACCGGGCCGCGTGTCGCCGTTCTTCATTCCCATGATGATTATCGACATGTGTGCCGGGCTGGTTTCCATTAAATACGGTTTTCGCGGCCCCAATTACGCCACCGTTTCGGCATGTGCCTCTTCGGCGCATGCCATCGGCGACGCCTTTCGCATCATCCAGCGCGGTGAGGCCGATATCATGATTGCCGGAGGAGCTGAAGCCACCATCACGCCCACGGCTCTGGCCGGGTTCTGTCAGGCCAAGGCGTTATCCACGCGCAACGATGAACCCGAGCGGGCCTCCCGCCCGTTTGACCGCGACCGCGATGGTTTCGTTATGGGCGAAGGGGCGGCGATTCTGGTGCTGGAGTCATATGAGATGGCCAAAGCGCGCGGCGCCAGAATCTACGCCGAGCTCAAGGGTGCCGGCTCGACGGCGGACGCTTTCCATATGACCGCCCCGCACCCGGAAGGCTACGGGGCGCGCAAGTCCATTGAACTGGCTCTCAAGGATGCAGGTATTAGCGGTGAGCAGGTCGACTATGTCAATACCCACGGCACTTCCACCGACCTTGGTGATATCTCCGAAACCAAGGCCATCAAGGAGGTCCTGGGCGAACATGCTTACCGAATTCCAATTAATTCGACCAAGTCAATGATCGGCCACCTGCTGGGTGCGGCGGGCGCCATAGAACTGGTTGTGACGGCCAAGTCTATTCAGGAGCAGGCGGTCCATCCTACCGTGAACCTAGATAATCCTGATCCTGAGTGCGACCTGGACTATGTCCCCGGTCACAAGAGAGCCAGTACCATCAATAATGCCATCTCGAACTCTTTCGGTTTCGGGGGACACAACGTCACGCTGGTGATAGGTCGGGTGGACGGTGCTGCGTAGTAGATGGGTTTTCTGGATTTCGTAAAGAATTTGGTGGGGAGGGCACAGACCGCTCCGCTTGAGGCGAGCCTCGATACCGTCGAGGAAATCATCGGATATCGATTTCGCGATCGATCTGCTCTGCTTCTGGCCCTCACTCACAGGTCGTATCACCGCCAAGGGAATACCCTCCGGCCGTCCAACGAGCGGCTGGAGTACCTGGGCGATTCCGTGCTCGATCTGATCATCGCCGACCGCCTGTACCACGACCACCGCCGCATGCGCGAAGGGGAACTCACCAAGATAAAGGCCATGCTGGTAAATGAAACGACGCTGTCCAACATCGGCCAGGATATCGGGCTCAACCGGCATATTCTGCTCTCTCCGGAAGAGGATAAGCTGGGCGGGCGGGAGCGGGCATCGATTATATCGGACGCTTTCGAGTCGGTTATCGGCGCGGTCTATCTTGACGGCGGTTTCGATGCGGCTCGCGATGTCGTGTTGAGGCTCATCTATATTCGCAAGGATTCGATCGTGTCCGACGAGTCCCAGAAGAACTACAAGGGGGAGCTGCTCGAATTGATACAATCGCGCGGAAACGGCATGCCCCGCTATGACGTCGTCGAGGAGTCCGGGCCCGACCACGAGAAGCAGTTCCGTGTCGAAGTTTTCGTTTCCGGCAAAAGGATCGGTAGCGGGGTGGGCTATTCCAAGAAGGAAGCGGAACAGAAAGCCGCCGCCGCCGCTTTGGAGAAGTATCAACAGCCGGAAGAGTAAACCCGGCGGCAGCGGTAACTTGACAACCTCGGCCGCATTTGCGATATTCAGCGCACAGATTTTGAAAATACCGTATTCTGAGCTCGCATTGAGGAGATGCCATGAACATAGTCGTTCTCGTTAAACAGGTTCCGGAAATTGCCCTGATCAAGGTCGACCGGGCCGCCAACCAGGTTGTTCTGCCGCAGGGGCCGGGCACCGTCAATCCTTTCGATGAATATGCCGTCGAGGAGGCGCTGCGCATAAAGGAAAACCACGGCGGCAAGGTAACCGTCATGTCGGTCGGCTCCGAGCGAACGGAGTCGGCGTTGCGCGCCTGCCTGGCGCTGGGCGTCGATGACGCCTGTCTTCTCTGTGACGAAAAATTCGATGGCTCCGACCAGCAGGCCGTGGCCAGAATCCTCGCCGCCGGCCTCAAGAAACTGGGTGAATACGATCTCGTGCTGGCCGGGAAGCAGGCGATAGATTCCGATTCGGCGCAGGTCCCCGCGGCCGTGGCTGCCAATCTCGATCTGCCCCAGTCTATGTTTGTCAAGAAGTTCGAGTCGATTAGCGGCTCCACTGCCACCGTCCATCGCACCACGGAGGACGGGTTCGACGTGGTCGAGCTGACCCTCCCGGCGGTGGTGTCGGTTGTCAAGGAGATTAATGAACCGCGCCTGCCTTCGCTGAAGGGAAAGATGACCGCCAAGAAGAAAGAGATTGTTAGGTGGAACGCCGCCGATCTCGAACTTGACGGCAGCGACATCGGTGCCAACTCGAAGACGCGCGTCATTAAGGTGTCGCCGCCCCCGCCGCGCCCGAAAGGTGAAATGATCGAGGGTGAGACGCCCGAGGAGATTGCCGCCAAACTCTTCGACAAGCTGAGAGAAAATCAGATCATCTGATGTTTTAGGCCGCCGCCCGGCGGCCTTTTTTTCGGCCCCGTACGCCGGAATAACCCCCAAAAAAATAATTCCGGCGGCAGCTTTCAAAATTGACATCACAAAAAAGACGGCGATATATTTTCGGTATGTTTAGAGGTGTGTTGAGGCTTCCTGTTTGCCGGAGCCGACCGGGCCTTTGCCTGATAGCGCTTTTTCTTGTTTCCCTCCTGGCCGGTCCGGCGCAATCGAATGACCTCGTTCGTTATGCCCTGTGCGACGTGCGCGTTCTATACCTGTTCGATGACGCCCGCTCGATCGACTGGCCGACGCTCTACTATCTCAACGACCAGTTCGGCTGCCGGCTTGATTTGCTGACCGTTGGCGGCGTCAGCGGTGCGGATGTAACCAGCCTGGATGTTCCCGACCGTGAAATTTACCTGCACACGGTGTCCCGGTCCCTGGATGACTCGGCTTCGGTGGCGGCTGCCCTTGGGGAGCTTTTCAGGGACCGTCGGCCGGATATTGTCATTCTCGCCGCCGGGGGCGACGGTCTGATCGGTCTGCTCCGCGACGGGCTCCTTCATCTCGCTCAGCCCGGGCCGCGACTGTTCAATATTCTCAAGGTATACCAGCGGCTCGATATGACCGAGGTCTCCGAGAGCGTTCGCGATGCCGTGGTTCTCAACAGCCGCGAGCTGCTGACGCGCTACCGCGAGCGCATGCAGCTGGAAATTCCCGTGCTGTTCCCGCGTTTCGAGATCGCCGGCTACTCGTCCCGCCATCTGGTGCATTACCGGCTGCTTCAAAGCAATCTTGTCGAGCAGACATACGAGGACAATTTTCTCACCGGCATCAATTTTTTGCGGCTGATCTCGATAACCGACAGCCTCTTTACCGCCGGTCCCATGAAAGTGACGATCCTCCGGCAGGCCAGGAAGTTCGTTTCCTACTTCAACGCCTCACGTATCTCCATCGGCGCCCGGCAGGTGGGCTTTATTCTCGACGGCTACCGGGAATTGCGTAATCTCAACCAGCACGAGCAGGCCGCGCTGGAAATTCCCGATTATAACGCTTACCTCCGGCACCTGCTGTACAAAGCCGAACGGGCGGCTCTTGACGCCGTCGGCATCAGTTGGGATGGGAAGATAATACTGCGCGACTCGCCGCACGGACCGAGGCTGAAATTCCTTGCCTCCCTTTCGGCCGGCGGGCCGCAGGCAATTGAACTGAACAGCATCAAGTTCCATCCCTACTGGGACAGCACTGTTGTGGCGCTGGACGTGCCGCCGAGGGTAATCGCGCCGCACCAGACCTTTACGCGGGAGATTCTGGTCGATATCGACGACCGGTACCTCAACAGTCAGACACCCGACTCGTTGAAATTCACGGTTGAGGTCGCCTATGGACAGATTCCACTTGTCTTCACCAGCCTGCTCGCCGTCTGGCAGGTGCCGGACCTGGACGTTCGCTTCGAACCGCCCTATTATTTCGTCAAACCGTTCCCCGATCTCGAAATCGACCGCGTCGTTTCCAACCTCAATTTGAATGCTGTCATCACCAAGCCCTACGACTACTCGGGTACCGTGCAGCTCAATCTGCAAACGCCGCGCGGACTGTTTGCCGGGGCTTACCGCAAGGAAGTCACCCTCGAACCCGGCGGCATAACCGAAACGGTACGCATCCCGTTCACCATATCCAACCTGTTTGAGCTGGGTGTACAGCAGCAGGTCATTGAGCTGAAGGTCGATAATAAGCCGGTTGCGGGAGATACTTCGAGGATAAGAATTGCCTCCTGCGAGGTCGCCGACACCGTCAAGATCGGCTTCCTGCCGGACAGCCTGGGGATGCTTGAAGACATTCTTCGCATGACCGAGGCTACTTACCGGCCGCTCACGGACCGGTCGCTGGTAACGGGCGACCTTGAAGCCTACAACGTGATCGTCATCGGCTCCGGGGCCTTCCGTGACTATGACTCTTTCCACCTGATGAAGAACAGATTTGAAACCTATTTGCGCCAGGGTGGTTCCCTGGTCATACTGGGGCAGCCGGAAGACTGGCCCGGGGATGCTGTGCCCTTCTCTTTTGTAGCGACAACCGAGGTCGTCACCACCGATGAGTTGACAAGCCTTATACCTGAAGCGCGCATACTCGCTCGTCCCTATACCATTTCCCAGAAGAATCTGCTGTCGTCATTCTACCGAAGGCAGGTGGTGTCCGCCGCCGTTATTACTCCGGCTGAGAAGGTGATCGTAACGTCGCGGGGCGGCACGCTGCTGTCGGTTTCGAGACTGGGTGACGGTCAGATGATATTCTGCGGCCTGCCGCTGGCGGAAATGATAGCCCGTCTGGATATTGACGCTATCCATCTTTTTGCCAATATCCTGAACTATTGAAGCCCCGGGTCGTTATAACTTCCACAGCGCCCTCTGATTCCTGATGTTGGATTTTCTCGATGGACGATTCTAGACCTGCCGGCGGCGGTGACCGCCAGTTCGCTACCGTCACAAAGTATCTGCGCCGGTACAGAAAATACCTGATTATCGGTTCGGTGGCCGTCATTTCGGCCAACGTCCTGGTTCTGATCATTCCCTATATCTCCAAGCTGGTCTTCGACGCCCTCGAGGCCGGCCGGCCCAACGCCGTCATCCTTCGCTATGTCGCCCTGGCCTTCGCCCTGGCCGTTATCTCGGGCGTGTTCCGGTTCACCATGCGCCGCACGATTATCTGGATGTCGCGCTACATCGAGTATGACCTGCGCGGCGAGGTGTTCACCCACCTTCTCCGTCTGACGCCGTCGTTTTATCATAACACCCGCACCGGTGACCTGATGGCCCGCATGACCAATGACCTCGAGGCCGTCCGCCAGATGATCGGCCCGGGTATCATGTACATAAGCGACACCATCGTCAAACTCACCGTCGCCTTCGGCATAATGATTTATCTGTCACCCAAGCTGACCCTGTACGCCGTCCTTCCGCTGATCATCCTGCCCGTTACCGTAAACAGGCTGGCGAATCTGCTTCATGTGAGATCCATGAGGGTACAGGAGAAGTTCTCTGAACTCACGGCTACGGCCCAGGAGAATCTTTCCGGGATACGGGTGGTCAAGGCCTACCGGCAGGAGGAACCGGAGATCGCCAACTTTTCGGTGCTGTCGCGCGCCTATATCGCCCTGAACATGGCTCTGGCCAGGCTGCAGGGTATGTTCATACCGTCCATGCGGCTGACGGCTTCCCTGTCATATCTGGTCGTCTTCTACTTCGGCGGCCTCGAGATCATCCGCGGCGGGCTTCGCCTGGGCGACGTGGTCGCGTTTTTCGGTTATCTGGCTATGATTCTCTGGCCCATGATAGCCATCGGCTGGGTAACGGCCCTGTATCAGCGCGGAAAAGCTTCACTGCAGAGGATAAACAGGGTACTGCATACGCAGCCGCAGGTTCAGGATGCCGTCGGCGAATTGTACGACCGGCCCATGAAGGGCGCTATCGAGCTGCGCCACCTGACCTTCTCTTACAACGGTCACACGGTTCTTGATAACATTAACCTGACCGTTGAGCCGGGTCAGACCGTGGGCCTCATCGGCAAGACGGGCTCGGGCAAGACCACCCTGGTGTCGCTCCTGGCACGCCTCTTTCCCGTCGAACAGGGCCGCGTATTTATCGACGGGGTGGATATCAACGACTGGTCGATGGAAGCCCTGCGGCGACAGGTCGGCTTTGCCACCCAGGAGCCTTTCCTGTTTTCAGACACGGTCGCCGAGAACATCCGTTTCGGTCACCGGCAGGCCGATGACGCCGACATAGCGGCCGCTGCCGAGATCGCCGCCCTGAGCAAGGACATCGAGGGCTTCCGTGACGGTTTCGGGACAATCGTCGGCGAACGTGGCATCACCCTCTCCGGAGGACAGAAGCAGCGTACCGCAATCGCCCGGGCCATCGTCAAAAAACCGGCGATTGTCGTCCTCGACGATGCCACCTCGGCGGTCGACACCGAAACGGAGCACGAGATAAGCGAACGCATCAAGAAGATCCTCACCAACCGTACTGCGGTCGTAATCTCGCATCGGGTGTCATCGGTTAAGGACGCCGACCTGATTCTGTACATGCACCACGGAGCCATTGTCGAGCGGGGACGCCATCAGGAGCTGCTCGACCGGGACGGCCATTACGCCCGTCTGTATCGCTCGCAACTGCTGGAAATGGAGCTGGAACGACTGTGAGTGCCGCCCACTATCACGAAGAAGAAGCGCTGGGAAAGGCCTATGACGCCCGCCTGATGAGGCGTCTTCTGAAGTATACGCGGTCCTATCGCTGGATCATCGTTCTGGCCGTCCTCGTGCTGCTGGTAAGTGCCGTGCTCCAGACGGCGCTGGCTTTTGTGACCAAGATCGGCATTGATGAGTACATCATGGCGCGTCAGGCCGAGGGTTTTGAGACCATCGCCCTCAGCTACCTGGCTATCATCATCGTTCTGCTCGGCCTGACCTATGCCCAGATTTATCTCACCATGTGGCTGGGACAGCAGGTGCAGCACGATATTCGGATGCAGGTCTTTCGCCACCTGCAGAAACTGGACCTGTCCTTTTACGATAAGAACCCGGTGGGACGGATGGTTACGCGCGTCACCAACGACGTCAATACTCTCAACGAACTGTTCTCTTCCGGGGTCGTCAACATCATCGGCGATGTCCTTATGCTGGTGTTTTTTGTCGGCGCCCTGATTTACGTTAACTGGCGGCTGGCCCTGGTGACCTTCATCTCCCTGCCGCTGCTGCTGGTGGTGACGTTTGTTTTCAGGGCCAGGGCCCGCTCGGCCTACCGGGCCGTGCGCCTGAAGCTGGCCCGCCTCAACGCCTTCGTCCAGGAGCACATTTCGGGGATGAGCATCGTCCAGCTCTTTACCAACGAGCGAAACACCTACGCCAAGTTTGACGATATCAACCGGGACCTGCGGGGCGCCCATTTTCGCTCGGTCCTGTATTACGCCGTTTTTTACCCGGCGGTCGAGATAATCAGCGCCTTATCGGTAGGCCTGCTCTTCTACTACGGCGGACGCATGATCAACACCGGCAGCCTCTCATTCGGTGAACTGGTGCTGTTCATATATCTGGTGGAGCGCTTCTTCTATCCCATCCGTGACCTTTCCGAGAAATACAACATTCTTCAGGCGTCCATGGCCTCGTCGGAGAGAATCTTCAACCTGCTCGACACCCGCCCCGGCATCGCCGATTGCCCGGGCGCGTCGGCGCCGGCGAAGTTCGCCGGGAGGATCGAGGTCGAGAATCTGTGGTTTGCATACAAAGCCGAGGATTGGGTGCTGCGGGATGTTTCGCTCCTGGTCGAGCCGGGTCAAAAGGTGGCCGTGGTCGGCGCCACCGGCGCGGGGAAAACGTCGCTGGCCTCGCTGCTGTATCGCTTCTATGATTACCAGAAGGGGCACATAAGAATCGACGGCACCGAACTGAAGGACTATCCTGTCGCCGACCTTCGCTCGCACATGGGCCTGGTTCTTCAGGATGTGTTCGTCTTCACCGGTGATTATGCCCGCAATGTCCGTCTTCTCGACGAGGGCATATCCGACGACCAGACGCGTGCGGCACTCAGCCGCGTCGGTTTCGATTCCTTTCTCGAAGGCCGTGGGGATGACATTTTCACCGAGGTCAAAGAACGGGGAGCCACTCTGTCAACGGGACAGAAGCAGCTTCTCGCCTTCGCCCGGGCGCTCGCCTTCAATCCTGAAGTACTGATACTGGATGAGGCCACCAGTTCGGTCGACACCGAAACCGAAAGCCTCATACAAAAGGCTCTCGATGAACTGCTAAAAGACAGAACTTCCGTCATCATTGCTCACCGTCTGTCGACGATTGAGAAAGCGGACAAGATTATCGTCCTGCATCACGGCCAAATCCGCGAGGTCGGGCGGCACGAAGAATTGTTGAAAAAGGGCGGCATTTACCATAAATTGTACCAGCTACAGTACCGAAAAGAGGATGTTTCGGCTGATCCGAGCGCGGCGATCGCCGGTGGGTAAGAGATGAACCTCAGCAACCAGCAGCTAAGAACGTATCTTGCTTTTGCCGAAAAACTGGCGCGTTCCTCCGGAAAAATTCTGGCGCGCGGCTTCACGGAAGCAAAAAAAGTCGATTATAAGGGTAAGATAAACCCGGTCACCCAGTTCGACTTGAGATCGGAAAAACATATTATCGAAGCCATTTCCCGGAAATTCCCCGACCATGGTATTCTGGCCGAAGAGGGAGGCGCCGCCGACGCCGGGTCTCCCTTCCGGTGGGTAATCGATCCGCTCGACGGTACCGTCAACTACGCTCACGGTTTTCCGGTTTACTGCGTCTCGATTGCCCTTCAGTATGAAACCAGCTCTGTCGTTGGCGTTGTCTACGACCCCGAGCACAAGGAGCTCTTTTCCGCCGCTCGCGGTCTGGGAGCGCGTCTCAACGGAAGGCGCATCAGAGTCTCCTCCCGGCGCCGTCTGGAACGGTCGCTTCTGGCCACCGGCTTTGCCTATAACGTGCGCACGGCCCGGAAAAACAATCTCGGCATGTTTGCCCGGATGATCAAGAAAGCGCAGGCGATTCGCCGGCTGGGTTCGGCCGCTCTCGATATGTGCTGGCTCGCGGCGGGACGGTTTGACGGTTTCTGGGAATATTACCTGCACCCGTGGGATACGGCTGCCGCCGCGCTCATTGTTGAGCAGGCCGGAGGGAAGGTAACCCGTATAGACGGCCGACCCTTTTCGATTTTCGACAAACAAATCCTGGCCAGCAATGGCCGCATACATTTGTCAATGATGGCCGTTCTCGGCGGCCGTCCGATAAAGAAAGCAAACTGACGGCTCGTCGCCGAGGTGGAGCGAAGGGCCGCAGGCTCGACGGAGAGACTAAAATGCTGAGAAGATTTTTTGCGGTGGCTTTCTGTCTGGGGGCGATTCTGATGTGCGGGTGTTCCGATGATGACAATATAACCGAGCCTGTTGACGGCATCGCGCCGGCGTTAATCACCGATCTTGCCGCCATTACGCCCTCGGCTACCTCCATAACTCTGACCTGGACGGCGCCGGGTGATGACGGCACGATCGGAAAAGCGCGGCAGTACGATATCCGGTATTCGCTGACATCGATAAGTGAGAGCAATTGGGATGCCGCTACCCCTGTTTCGAATCCGCTCACGCCAACGGTGGGAGGTGAGACGGAAACATTCGAGGTAACCGGACTCTCGCCGACCACCACCTACTATTTTGCCGTGCGCACCGGTGACGAGGTTCCGAACTGGTCCGGGCTTTCCAATGTAGCCAGCGCTACGACGCTTCTGACGGGCAACTGGACGATTTATGACGCCGCCGGCAGTGACCTGCCTTCGGATACTGTCAACTGTATGGTTTTACCGAGTCTCGACGACCGACTCTTCGGTACGGCGTCCGGCCTGGCCTGGCTTGTCGGCTCGGATTGGACAGTGTACAATGCGGCGTCAAGCGACATTGCCGGGGACGACATAACGGCTCTGGCGGTTGATTCCTCGGGTAATGTCTGGATAGGCACGCGGACCGACGGGCTGAGTTGTTTCGACGGTACCGCCTTCACAAATTACAGCGACACCAACAGCGCCCTGGCCTGCAACGCCATCCGCGGTATTACCGTCAGCGCGACCGGAGATATCTGGGTCGGCACCGGCAACTGCGGACTCTATCGCATTCAGGGCGACATCTGGACTCCTTTTAACGTCGGCAACAGCGATATGCATGCCGATGTTGTCCGGTCGGTAGCGTTCGATGCCGACGGAAACCTGTGGATCGGCTACAGCCTGGGAGGCGCCGACCGCTTCGACGGCTCCTCATTTGAGCACTTTGACGCCTCGGACGGATTTACGTCCCTCGGGGTGACCTCGATTCTGCCGCTGTCAGAAGGCGACATCTGGTTCGGGACGGAAAACGGAGCCTTTCTTTATTCAAACGGTGACTGGCAGTCGCTTAACACATCCAACAGCGACCTGGCCGCAAATCTGGTCCTGGCCGTGGCGGTGGATTCGTCCGGTGACCGTTGGTTCGCGACCCCGTCGGGGCTGAGTCGCTTCAACGGAACCGATTGGACCACTTACACAACGGGCAACAGCCTTTTGCCGGATGATGCCGTCAAAGCCCTGGGGGTCGACGCTTTCGGCAATCTCTGGATTGGAACCGAGGACGGTCTGGCCGTGTTTAATGACTGAGTTTCATTTAGTGAGAGGAGCAAGTCCGCGGGGATACAGAAGTTCGTAAGCTCTCTTTGCCGACCAGGCTTCTCTTATTTAGGACTTTCTGACACAGGGAAATGACCAAGCTGGTAAAATCGACTTCGGGTGTTCGAGGTATCGTCTTCGACGGCCTCCATCCGGCCATGGCGACCCGATACGGCGCCGCCTTCGGCACTCTGCTGAAGTCCGGCAGGGTCGTCGTCGGCAGGGACAGCCGCCCTTCGGGGGAGGTGCTGATGCCGTCCGTTATCGCTGGTTTGCGGTCGGTCGGGATCGAGGTGATAGAAATCGGCATCGTTCCGACGCCGACTGTCGAAATTGCCGTTCAGAAACTCAGGGCCGCCGGAGGCATCTGTATTACCGCGTCACATAATCCCGCGCAGTGGAACGCTCTCAAATTCTTTAACAATCGCGGCGAGTTTATCACGCCGACGCAGTATCGAAAACTCGACAACATTTTTGAGAAGCAGAAGTTTGCCTATAAACCGCACGCCGGGATGGGAGAGATCTCGACTCAGGATAACTGGGTCGAGGAGCATGTCAGACAGACACTGGCGCTGAAGGTGGTCAAAAGGGCCGCCGTCAAAAGGCGCCGCTTCAAGGTGGTTGTCGATGCGGTCAACGGGGCCGGTTCACTGGCCCTGCCGCTGCTGCTTCGGAAGCTCGGTGTTAGTGTCGTCGAGCTGAATTGCCGCGGCGACGGCGACTTTGTGCGCGAGCCGGAGCCGGTCGCCGGTAATATTACCGGACTCGCTCGCGCTGTCAAAAAGCACAGGGCCGATCTCGGTATGGCCTGCGACCCGGACGCGGACCGCCTGGCCCTGGTCGACGAAAAAGGTCGGCCGGCGGGCGAGGAACTGACCCTGGCTCTCGCTGCTGCGGCGGTGCTGTCGAGTCGGCGCGGTCCGACCGTAATAAACCTGTCGACGTCCAAAGTTACCGTGGACACGGCGCGGTCCTGCGGCTCCAAAGTATATTATTCGAAAGTCGGCGAAGCCAATGTGGTCCAGATGATGCGCCGGAAAAAGGCGGTCATTGGCGGAGAAGGCAACGGGGGCGTGATATATCCGGCTTTTCACGCCGGCCGTGACGCCCTGGTCGCGGCGGCGCTGGTGCTGTCGCACCTGGCCGGAGAGAAGACTACTTTATCCAAGCTGGTATCGACTTTTCCTGCGTATTATACTGTGAAGACCAAAGGCCGGCTCAGAGGCAATTTCACATCCCGGCTGAAAAGTTTTGAAAAGGAAATCCGTCGCCTGGTGGGGAAAACAAGAGTCGACCGGCGTGACGGTCTGCGCTTTGACTTCGACCAGGGATGGGTTCAGATAAGAGCTTCCAACACGGAACCAATCTACCGGGTCATTGTTGAGACAAGGAGCCGGACATTTTCGCAGAGGCTGTCTGTTAAAGTTACGAAATTCTTTAGCTGATACGGGGAATCCGATATGTGTGGTATAGTAGGCTATGTGGGCTCCCGGCGGGCCCAGCCCATTCTCTTGAAGGGTCTCAAGCGTTTGGAGTACCGGGGTTATGATTCAGCCGGTATCGCCATGTTCACTGATTCGGGATTGATGGTGACCAAGTGTGCCGGCAAGATCAGTTGTCTGGAGCAGTTGCTGACCGGAGACCCGGCTGACAGCACCCACGGGATCGCCCATACGCGCTGGGCTACTCACGGTGAGCCGACTGAATTGAACGCGCATCCGCATGCCGATGAAAAGGGAGAAATTGCCCTGGTTCACAACGGTATTATCGAGAACTACCGCACCCTCAAGGAATTCCTTCTCCAGAAGGGCTACCATATCAGGACCGAGACCGACACCGAGATGCTCGTTCACCTGATCCGGTTCAACTACAAGGGCTGTCTGACCGAAGCGGTCCGCAACGCTCTCGCCCAGGTGGACGGGACGTACGGTATCGCAGTGATGTCGTCGATGCATCCCGGGGTAGTCGTCGCGGCCCGGATGGGTTCGCCGCTGGTGATCGGTCTCGGTGACGGCGAGCACCTGGTGGCTTCGGACGTATCCGCCATGCTGGAGCACACCAACAAGGTCGTTTACCTGGAGGACGGCGAGATAGCTACTGTCACAGCCGACGACTACAGGATCACGACAATTCAGAATGTGCAGATTACGCCGCAGATTGAAGAGGTTACGTGGACTCTCGATCAAATCGAAAAAGGCGGCTATGACCATTTCATGCTCAAAGAGATTCACGAGCAACCGACCACTCTCCGCAACGCCATCCGCGGACGCCTCAATTTCGAGGAAGGTATCCCGCGTCTGAACGGGCTCAATCTTCAGTACGACCAGCTTCGCAAGATTCAGAAGGTTATCTTCACGGCCTGCGGGACTTCGTGGCACGCCGGGCTGATCGGCAAGTATATGATCGAGGAGCTGGCGCGGGTGGCGGTCGATGTCGAGTATGCTTCGGAATTCCGTTATCGCTCGCCCATTCTGGGCAAGAACGATATCTTCTTTGCTATAAGCCAGTCGGGCGAAACGACCGACACGCTGGCGGCCATGCGCGAGGCGAAACAGCGCGGCGTCACCGTGCTGGGCATTGTCAACGTGGTCGGCTCGACCATGGCGCGTGAAACCGACGGCGGCGTGTATATTCACGCCGGGCCGGAAATCGGGGTGGCCTCGACCAAGGCGTTCACCTCTCAGGTGATGGTGCTTTCTCTCATCGCCGGTCTGCTCGGCCGGATGCGCCAGCTTTCGCCGCAGGCCGGGCAGGAGCTGATCGAGGCGATGCAGAAGATTCCCGACCAGGTCGAGAAGATTCTAAAGAGCAGCGACCAGGTCAAGAAGATCGCCGAGCAGTATTATCGCGCCAACAATTTTCTCTACCTCGGTCGCGGTATCAACTACCCGGTGGCGCTCGAGGGAGCGCTGAAGCTGAAGGAAATTTCGTACATCCACGCCGAGGGCTACCCGGCCGCCGAGATGAAACACGGCCCTATCGCGCTTATCGATGAAAACATGCCGGTGGTGGTGATCGCTCTCAAGGACCCGGTTTACGACAAGGTCATGTCCAACATCGCCGAGGTCAAAGCCCGCAACGGCAACGTCATCGCCATTGCCACCGAGGGGGATACCGAGATAGCCGAACGCGTCAACCACGTCATCTATATACCGGAAACGAATCGTTTCCTGACACCGCTTCTGTCGATCATTCCGCTGCAGCTTATGGCCTATCATATTGCCGTCATGCGCGAGTGTCATGTAGACCAGCCGCGTAACCTGGCCAAGTCGGTGACGGTCGAGTAGCGGCGGGCGGGGGAGTCCGTTGAGCGAACATCTTCTCGTCGGTCTGGCCAGCATCATCGTGCTGGGCATCCTGGCCCAGTGGCTGGCCTGGCGCCTTCACCTGCCGGCCATCCTGCTGCTTCTGGTTTTCGGCATCATCGCCGGACCCGTAACGGGACTGCTCGAACCCGACGCCGTTTTCGGCGAGGCTCTTTTCCCCCTGGTATCCATTTCCGTCGCCATCATCCTGTTCGAAGGCGGCCTCAGCCTCAAACTGAGCGAATTGCGGCGGGGCGGAGCCGTCATCCGAAATCTCGTTACCGTCGGCATACTGGTGACGTGGCTTCTTACCGCCCTGGCCGCCTACGCGATCGTCGGTCTTCAGCTGAGCACGGCGCTTCTGGTCGGCGCCCTTCTGGTTGTTTCCGGCCCGACCGTCATTATCCCGCTGCTCAGGCAGGTGCGGCCGAAAGGGGATATCGGTTCGATCATCAAGTGGGAAGGTATCGTCAACGACCCCATCGGCGCGATACTGGCCGTGCTCGTGTTCGAGGTCATCATAACCGGCACCGAGGGCGGCACGGGGATGGTCATCGGCGGCGTGCTCAAAGCCTTCGCGGCCGGCACTATTATCGGAGTGGCCGGGGCGGGGGCGATGGTGGTTCTGCTTCGGCGGTTTCTCGTTCCGGACTTTCTGCAAAACCCGGTGTCGCTGATGTTGGTGATGCTGGTCTATGTAGCTTCCAATATGCTTCAGACGGAGTCAGGCCTGTTGGCCGTTACGGTGATGGGCATCGTTCTCACCAACCAGAAATTCATTTCCATTCGCCACATCCTGGAGTTCAAGGAGAATCTTCGCGTTCTGCTTATCGCCAGCCTTTTCATTCTCCTGGCGGCGAGGCTCGATGCCTTCCAGGTGCTTTTGGCCAGCCCGCTCAACTGGATCTTCGTGATTTTGCTCATAGCCGTCATCAGGCCGGCGGCTGTGTTCGCGTCGGCACTCGGCACCAAACTCAGAACAAGCGAGCGCTATTTCCTGTCGTGGATGGCCCCCCGGGGTATCGTGGCGGCGGCGGTGGTGTCGGTCTTCGCGATTCGTCTGTCCGAAATCGGTCACCCCGACGCCGACAAGCTGGCGCCGCTGGTGTTCCTGGTGATAATCGTAACTGTTGCCGTCTACGGCCTGACAGCATCGCGCGTGGCGCAAAGTCTCAAGGTCTCCCAGCCCGACCCGCAGGGCGTGCTCTTTGCCGGGGCGCACTCGTGGTCACGGCAGATGGCCGCCATTCTCAAGGACAGTGGTTACACGGTGGCGCTGGTTGATTCCAACTGGGAGAATGTCACCGAGGCGCGCCGTCTGGGCCTGACCGCCTACTATGGCAGCGTTCTGTCCGAAGAGATGATGTTCAGCCTGCAGCTTGACGGTATCGGCCGGCTTTTGGCGATGACGCCCAACGACGAAGTGAACTCGCTGGCGGCGCTGCATTTTGTCGATATTTTCGGTTCGTCCGAGGTCTACCAGCTTCCGCCCCTGGGGGCCGGCAAGGACGCCGCGCAGGAAGAGATGCCCAAACATCTGCGCGGACGGTTTCTCTTCTCCGGAGAGGCGAATTATCAGCATCTGACCACGCGGTTTCGCCAGGGGGCGATTCTGAAAAAGAACAGCATGACCGAAGCGTTCGACTACGATGCTTTCAAGAGCAAGTACGGCCCGCAGGCGGTGCCGTTGTTTCTGATACCGGAACCGGGCCGGCTGAGGGTGTGTACCGCTGTCGACCGCATCTCACCCAAACCGGGCCAGGCGATCATAAGCATCGTCAACCCCGTCGACTGACATCGAGACAACTGAACGGGCATTTGACGGCTTAGATGCCGGTGGTAGGGACACGCCGTGTCGGGTCCCTGCAGATTCACTGCTCCACCTCCGGCAAATCGCGGTCGAGGGGTCTGTCCTGGCGGAGGCCGAGGGCGTAATCGGCCTGCATCAGCGTGTGGATCTCGCGCGTGCCCTCGTATATCGAACTGCCCTTGGCATTGCGGTAATAACGTTCCACCGGATACTCATCAGAGAAGCCATACGCACCGTGCACCTGAACGGCATTGGCGGCGGCCGTCTCGGCCTCGCGGCAGGCAATCCACTTGGCCAGCGAGGTAGCCTTGGTTGAGCGCAGGCTTTGATTTTTCAGCCAGCCGGCTTTCATCCACAAATAAGTCGAGTACTCGTACCCAGCTTCCATATTAGCGATCATCTGTTTGACCAGCTGGTGCTGCTCGATATTCACGCCGAACGTCTGGCGCTCTTTGGAGTACTTGACACAGGCGTCTCGGCAGGCTTTGATAAGTCCGCAGGAACCGGCGGCGACAGTGTAACGCCCCTGATCGAGACAGAACATGGCAATCTTGAACCCGGCGCCTTCTTTGAAGACCAGATTCTCGGCCGGGACCTTTACATCCTGAAAGGCAATCGAGCCGGTGTTCCCTGCTCGCACGCCCAGCTTGCCGTGAATGGTAGCCGTGGAAACGCCCTCCCAGCCTTTCTCGACGATAAAGGCCGACAGGCCGGTGTGGTCGCGTTTCTTCTTTTTGTCGAGGTCGGTCCAGGCGAATGCAAGAAAGTAGTCGGCGACATCGGCCAGCGAAATCCACATCTTCTCGCCGTTCATGATATACTGGTCGCCGCTCTTAACGGCCGTGGTCTGAATACCGACCGCATCGGTGCCGGCAGCCGGCTCGGTGAGGCCGAAGGTGGCGATCTTCTCGCCTTTTGCCGCGGGAACCAGATATTTCTGTTTTTGTTCTTCGCTTGCCCAGGTGAGAACCGGCAGGGAAAAAAGGCCGATGTGGACCGAGAGAATGACCCGGGCCGACGTATCGGCGTATTCCAGTTCTTCGCTGGCCAGCCCCAGCGAGATATAGTCCGTCCCTAGGCCGCCGTATTTTTCGGGGATGCAAAAGCCGAGCAGGTTGGCCTCGGCCAGGGCGGGGTACAGTGTGGGGTTGATTTTCTGGGCGCGGTCGAATTCGGCGATATCGGGAATAATGATCTTCCGGGCGACTTCGCGGGCCATATCGCGGACAGCTAACTGGTTTTCGGTAAACGAGAAGTCTATCATGGAAACGAGGCTCCCTTTTCTTTTGTTGATGCCCGTTTTATATAGCGAAAAGGGGCTAAATTGTCAACCGAATGCGCCCGGCCGTGTTGCCCGGCGGGCGCTTTTTGCTTATATTGCCTGACCCGTTTTGGAAAGGATAGAAGTTGAGCGCATCAAGTCATCCCAAGGCCGATATAGTTCCGTTCACCAAAGAGTATTCCGGGACCGTTCGGGCGTGGATAGATTCGGCGGAGGTATTCAAAGATGTCTGCCGCGGCAAGAACTTTCCGCCGGCGACGGATATAGTCGACACCTGGCAGCGCAAGGATGTCAGTTCCTACCTGCTCTTTACCGGCGGCAAGCCGGTGGCCTACGCCGAGCTGTGGAGCCGACCCAACGAAATGGCGGTCGAGGTGGCCCATTTGATTGTTGATCCCGCGCGGCGGTCGCAGGGGTACGGCTCGCGACTGCTTCAGCTTCTCTACGAGCAAGGGGCGGCGCGCCAGGATGTGGCCAAGATTGTCGCACATCTGTACAGCGACAACCGGGTCGCCCTGGGCTGTCTTCTGAAAGGCGGTTTCGAGCTGGCCGGGACAACCGGTTATACCCAGGGCCTGCGGGTGGTCCGGTTGGTGACGTAGAAGAAATCGATGTTAAACTCGTTATAAAGGGATTCTCTAATGGCTGAGTACAAGAACCTGCTGGTCGAGAAGAAGGACGCCGTGCTGGTTGTCACAATCAACCGCGAACGGGCGTTGAACGCTCTCAACCGCGAAGTGATCAGCGAGCTGCAGCAGCTTTTCAGTTTCTACTGGTCGGACGAATCGATCAGGTGCGTGGTGCTGACCGGGGCGGGGGAGAAAGCGTTCGTGGCGGGAGCCGATATCACCGAACTGGCGGAGCTGGACGTGCGCTCCGGGACGGAACTATCCGCGCGCGGGCTGTACCTGATGAAGACGATCCAGAATTTTCCCCGGCCGGTTATCGCGGCCATCAACGGTTTTGCCCTGGGCGGCGGCTGCGAAATCGCCATGGCCTGCGATATCCGTCTGGCTTCGCAGAAGGCCAAACTGGGGCAGCCGGAAGTGAACCTGGGCGTCATACCCGGCTATGGCGGGACACAACGTCTGCCGCGCCTGGTGGGGCGGGGCAAGGCGATGCAGCTTATCCTGTCGGGTGAGATGATCAGCGCCGAGGAGGCGCATCGAGTGGGCCTGGTTGACGAGGTCTATCCTCCCGAGGAGCTGATGGACAAGGCCATGGTGATGGCCAACCTGATCGCCTCCAAGGCACCGATCGCGATTTCGGTGGCCAAGGAGTGTATCAATCGGGGTCTGGACGGGCCGCTCACCGCAGGCTGCGACCTGGAGAAGGCCAACTTCGGTCAGGTCTGCGGCACCGGCGACAAGAACGAGGGAATGGAAGCCTTTCTGGAGAAACGCAAACCCAATTTCACCGGCCACTAGGCACGTAGTGCCATTTATGTAAATCTTAACGGTTTCAGCCGTTTGTGAGGGGTGCCGACATCGGCACCCCTTTTGTTTTGGAACTATAGCTTTCCGAGTGTATTATACAAGGCAGCATGGAACTGTTCTGGATCTTCTTTAACTCGTTCATTGTCGGCTTCTCGGGCGCCATGATGCCCGGGCCGCTACTGGCGGTTGACATAGCCGAAAGCCCCCGTCACGGCTGGCAGACGGGGCCGATCGTTTCCACCGGGCACGCTATCGCCGAGATATTCGTGGTGGTGGCGCTTTCGCTGGGGCTGGCGGCGGTGGCGCAGGACGGCACAATCGCGGCGGTAATCGGCATCGTGGGCGGCACGGCGCTTGTCCTGATGGGCCTGTCCATGGGGTACGACATTCTCAGAAGCCGCGTCAACTACGAGATAGTCAAGAGCGACAAACAGTCCAGCCACAAGCTGGCCGGGAAGGGTATCACGGCGACCCTGTCCAACCCGTACTGGTTCGTCTGGTGGGCCACAACGGGATTGGCTTTTCTGGTCAAATCAATCAAGTTCGGGTTTATCGGGCCGGTGGTTTTTTATTTCGGGCACATCCTCTCGGATTATGTCTGGTACACGGTGGTGTCGGTGCTTCTGTGGGCCGGCAAGAAAATAATAATGGGCCGGACGCTGAAGGTACTTATTGTTATCTGTGCCCTCTTTCTGATCTACCTGGGCATCTGGTTCATTTACGACGGCGCGACCGGCCTTTAGTTTTTCCTTTCATCGACCTGTCGAGACGAATATCATTCGGCCATGGATATTTCTGTTCGACCCGTTGTCGAAAGCGACAAGGGTTGGGTGCTCGAAATGGTGCGCCGGTGGGGTGGTGACTATATCGTCAGCCGCAGGCGCAAAATCTACCCGTCCGAGATTGAGGGCTTCATCGCTGCCGATGAAACCGGCGAACGGGTAGGACTGGTGACCTACGAAATCACCGGCGATCAGTGCGAGATTGTCACGCTTCATGCTTTTACGAAGTACTTCGGAATCGGTACCCGGCTCCTGCAGGCGGTAATCGACCGGCTCAAGGGATCAGAGGTGAGGCGGCTGTGGCTGATAACGACCAATGACAATCTCGACGCCATCCGGTTCTATCAGAAGCGCGGGTTTACCATTGCCGCGATCCATGTCAACGCTCTTGAAAAATCACGCGAGTTGAAACCCAGCATCCCGTTTATCGGCAACTACGGCATTCCGATCCGGGATGAAATTGAGTTTGAGATGTTACTTCGCTGATAGCGCCGCCTCGTGGAGGCGGTCGTAGATCGGTCCCTGCGGTGTCAGGGTGGACTTGAACAGCACAATCCTGTCGAGGACAACGGGGATTTCCGCGAGGGCATAGTCTTTCATATAATCCGTCAGTTCGTCAAGCCCCTGAGGATTTCGTATCCGTCCCAGGGTCAGGTGAGCCTTGAAGGCGCGGCTTTCTTTTTCAAAGCGGAGGGTTCGCGCGCGAAGCTCCATATCGCGGGCCATCTTTCTGAGGTCTTCGAGCCTTTCTTCGATACCCACCCAGATAACGCGGGGACGATTCAGGTTGGGAAACGCCCCCAGGCGGCTTATGGCCGTCTTGACCGGGCCGTGGGCGGCGGCGACGGCGTCGATCTCGGTTTTGATTCTACCCACCAGACGCTCGTCGGTGTCGCCGAGAAATCTCAAAGTCAGGTGAATATTCCGTGGTTTGACCCACTTGACCGAACCGCCCTTTTGCGCGAGAGAGTCGATGATTCCTTCCAGCCGGTCTTCGACGGTCTTTTCCAGCGGCAGGGCGATAAAGAGACGCATCATTTGATATCCAGTATATCGCGGCGGAGGAGCTCGAGGGCGGCGTAAGTGGCCCGGGCGCGGTTGGCCTCGCGGCTGACACCGAAATTGAAGCGACGGGCGTAAGAGGCGTGAATTGACGAGATGCCGATGAACGCGACGCCGACCGGCTTATCTTCAGTGCCGCCGTCGGGACCGGCAATGCCGGTAATCGACAGGGCATAGTCGGCGGCGAAGCGCTCGCGGCATCCGTGGGCCATGGCCACGGCGCACTCCTCCGATACGGCGCCGTGTTTTTCAAGCAGATCGGGGTCGACGCCGAGGTGCTGCGTTTTGCTGTCGTTGGAGTAGCTGACCAGTCCGCCGAGGAAGTAGCGCGAGGCACCGGGCACGGCCGTAATTAACATGCCCAGCTGACCGCCGGTGCATGACTCGGCCACGGCAAGGGTCTTGTCGTTGTCCACCAGAAGCTGTCCCACGACGCTTTCCAGAGTATCCTCGTTTTTGCCGTAAATGTACTTGCCCACCTTTGACTCGAGGTACCTCTCCAGCGTGAGCGTCTTTTCAGACGCCCGCTGTTCATCATCGGCGGCGGCCATAATACGCAGGTCAACGCCGCTGTAGGCAGGCAGGAAAGCCAGTTTGACGCCGGGCTCGAGATTCAAATCCTGGTCGATCATCTCGGCCAGCCGCGACTCGACCACGCCGGTGGTGCGGAGCTTGATGGTTTTGTGAGGATGGCCGACTTCGAGTCCCTGAAGATAGGGTATGACTTCGTCGGTCATAATCTGCATCATTTCGCGCGGCACCCCGGGCAGGGCGATGAAGGTGCGGCCCTCTTCGCTTATACAGATGCCCACGGCCGAGCCGCCTTTGTTGGGGAAGAAGACAGCCCCCTGCGGCAGCAGGGCCTGGTTCTGGTTAATGGCGGGCATCTCGATACCGCGCCGGGCGAAGCGGTCCTTCATGTCCTGAAGGATATTCTCGTGGAAAATCAGGTTACGCTTGAAGACCTTTACGATGGCCTTCTTGGTCTGGTCGTCCTCGGTCGGCCCCAGCCCGCCGGTGGTAATGACAATCCGGGCGCGTTTGAGGGCCATGCGGATAGCCTCTTCCATCTGTGCCAGAGCGTCGCCCGTGGTCGTGACAAACTGCACTTCCAGGCCGATATCGGTCAGCTTCTCGGCGATGAAGGCGGCGTTGGTGTTGAGGGTATGGCCGGTGAGGACCTCGTCGCCTATGGTGATTATCTCCACTTGCATTTTCTAATCTCCGAATTTCTCTTGGAGGTTCAGCCGCCAAAGTAGCGCGCGATGACCCGGATTGCGATTTGGGTCGCCAGATTGGCGTAAACCCCGGCCACGATATCGTCCATGGTGACACCCCATCCGCCGCGAAGCTTCTCTGATTGCGCCGCCGGGGGTAGCTTGACGACATCGAAAAATCGAAAGGCGAAAAAGGCGATAGCGTAATTGGTCAGCGAAAAAGGAACCAGCAGCAGCGTCACGAACATGCCGGCCCATTCGTCGATGACAATCATTCTGGCGTCGCGACCGTAAGTTTTCTCCGCCGCCGTCGACGACCAGACCGAAATAAAAAAGGAGACGACGGTAACGGCAAGCAGAATCCGCAGATCGCCCCTTATCAGGAAGAAAGCTATCAGCCAGGCCGGGATGGTCCCCCAGGTACCCGGAAAGGGCCTGAGATAACCCCAGCAGAAACCGGTGGCCACGAATGTAATCAGGCGGTTGAACATCTTGCCTTTCTCATTTAAGCACCGATTTTATCATATAGAAATACTTGACGCCGTAGTCAACGCCCGTTGCCACCGTTATCACCGCCGTTATCCACAGGACCAGGTTGAAGTAGAAGTAGTAATCGAAATCCAGAAAGGCCGCCTGGTCGTTGCCGTAATAGGTCAGGGCATTCTTGAGCGCTATGTAGGCCAGGACGACGCCGACAATGCTCAGCTGCAGGAAGGTTTTGACCTTGGCCCAGCGGGTGGGGGATATGACCACGCCGCGATAGGCGGCCAGCAGGCGCAGACCGGTGATCGAGAACTCGCGGCCGATGATGAGTATCACCGGCAGGGGAGACACGTAGCGAAGGGCGATGAACGAGATGAGGGCCGACGAAACGAGGATTTTGTCGGCCAGAGGGTCCATGAATTTTCCGAAGCCGGTGATGACGCCGTACTTGCGCGCGTAGTAGCCGTCGGCCAGGTCGGTCAGGGCCGCGATCACGAACAGCCCCAGGGCAACCATCTGCATGGGGAAATTGTCCACCAGAAAGAAGAACATGAAAATAGGAGCGATGATTATCCTGAGAAGCGTGAGTTTGTTGGGCGTGTTCATTGGATAACAAGGTATGCCGGGTGGTAAGAGGTGTCAATCTGGAAATGGCTGGGTGACAGAACCCCTGGCGGCGGCACAAAAAAGAACCCAGACAGGTAACGAAGGCCTGCCTGGGCGGACTAGATTAGGTAATCCACAGAAAGAGTAACACTTTCCGATTGCGTTAAAATAATAAGGCCAAGGGCCGATTTTGTCAAGGCAAAAAGGGGCTTTCGGTGTCCAATATAGCCTGACTGTGAGCAGCGGCCCGACAGCTTTCCTGACGGCTGCGCCGCCGGCGTCTTTCCGACCGGGATAAGCGCGGCCTCACAGGTTCTGCCCAAGAGCGCTTATTAACAGTCGATGTGGACATCCTGTGGGCAGGTTGTTATTATCAATGTAATCTCTTATTTTTTAATGGCTTATTCCTTCGAAAAATTTCATGACAATTGCTTGCCATTGTCTTTGAAAAACTTGGCGGCTATAAGCGCTCGATTCACAAGACATTACGAGAATCAATTTTTCAGATGCGAGGCCTTGGGGTGACGCGGCCCGCTTTCAACCAGTGACAGTTCAGAGGTACTTCTGTGCGATTCAACAGAATACAAAAAATCTCAATAAAAGCACAATTTTTTGTGGATTCGATTTTTCCAGCCACCATATATTGTGCTCACGTTTTGCTAAAAAGCGATGTGAGTGTTGGCTCTGGCCACAGTCCCATACAAAAGAGCACAGAACTAACTTCCGGACAGCCGGGCGGTCTGTTGGTCTCGCCTTAAATGGATTTGGTTGTCTGATTTTGTCGGTTACAGGAGGTAGACTTGAAAGTCCAACGATATTTTACGCGCCAGGGGGAGTCGCCTTATAGCCGCATAAATTTCGTCAAGCGCACCTCACAGATAAAGAATCCCGATGGTTCCACGGTCTTCAAGCTCGATGATATCGAAGTTCCCGAGCCGTGGTCGCAGGTGGCCGTTGATATCCTGGCCCAGAAGTACTTCCGCAAGGCGGGCGTTCCCCGGACCGACGCCGGGAGCGAGGCGGTTCTGGATGAGAACGGCGATCCCGTTCTGGGCGGAGAGACCGATGCCCGTCAGGTGTTCCACCGGATGGCCGACTGCTGGCGCCACTGGGGGCAGAAGCACGGCTATTTTGACAGCGAGGAAGAGGCAAAGAGTTTCTACGATGAAGTGTGTTACATGCTGGCGGTTCAGATAGCCGCGCCCAACTCCCCGCAGTGGTTCAATACCGGTCTTTATCACGTCTATGGCATAAGTGGTGTTTCCAACGGCCACTTTTATGTCGATCCTGACACGCACAACCTGACCCAGGCGCAGAACGCCTACGAGCATCCCCAGCCGCATGCCTGCTTCATTCAGTCGGTGGCCGATGATCTGGTCAACGACGGCGGCATCATGGATCTGTGGGTGCGCGAGGCGCGGTTGTTCAAATACGGTTCGGGCACGGGCACCAATTTTTCCAACATTCGCGGGTGCAAAGAGCCGCTTTCGGGCGGCGGCAACTCGTCGGGGTTGATGTCCTTCTTGCGTATCGGTGATCGCGCCGCCGGCGCTATCAAGTCCGGCGGGACCACCCGTCGTGCCGCCAAAATGGTTTCTCTCGATCTGGACCATCCCGATATCGTGGAGTTCGTCGACTGGAAAGTGACCGAGGAGCAGAAGGTGGCGGCGCTGGTGGCCGGTTCGAAGATTATCCGTCAGCAGCTCAAGGAGCTTTTCGAGGCCGCCCGCGTGGCCGGTGACAACGGTAATTCCCAGTTCGAAACCGACCCGGAGAAGAATGTCCGGCTCAAGGATGCCTTAAGCAACGCCCGGCGTTGCTGTGTTCCGCCGGCTTATATCAAGAAGGTCCTGGATCTGGCCGCTCAGGGTATCGATGATATTGAATTCGTCGAGCTTGACACCAACTGGGAGAGCGAGGCCTACCTGACCGTCTCGGGGCAGAACTCCAACAATTCGGTGCGCATTCCCAACCGGTTTTTCGAAAAACTCAAGGGCGGCCAGGACTGGGAGCTGCGCCGGCGAACGGACGGAAAAATATCATCGGCCGTTCCGGCCGCGGATTTGTGGGAGAAGGTCTGTTATTCGGCGTGGTCGTGCGCCGACCCGGGGGTGCAGTTCGATACCACCATCAACGAGTGGCACACCTGCCCGGAGGACGGCCGTATCAATGCCTCCAACCCCTGTTCGGAATACATGTTCCTCGACGATACGGCGTGCAATTTGGCCTCGATCAACCTGGTCAAGTTTCTGGGCGACGACGGCCGCTTCGATATCGAGGGGTTTATGCACGCCGTTCGCATCTGGACGGTAGTGTTGGAGATTTCGGTGCTGATGGCGTCCTATCCGTCGCCGGCCATCGCCCAGAACAGTTTCGACTTCCGCACGCTGGGGCTGGGTTTCGCCAATCTGGGTACGCTGCTTATGCGCCTCGGCGTCCCCTATGATTCGCCCGAAGGTTACGCCTGGTGCGGCGCCCTGGCCTCGCTTCTGACCGGCGAAGCTTACGTGACCTCGTCGGAGATGGCGCGCGAACTGGGGCCGTTCACCGCGTATTACCGCAACCGCGAGCATATGCTGCGCGTCATTCGCAATCACCGTCGCGCCGCTTACAACGCGGACAAGTCCGAGTACGAAGGTTTGACGATTAAGCCTCAGGGTATCAATCCCAATTATATTCCGGAGGAGCTGGTTAGCGCCGTCCGCCTGGTCTGGGACCGGGCCCTCGACCTGGGTGAAGTGTACGGTTTTCGCAACGCCCAGGCGACGGTGGTGGCTCCGACCGGCACGATCGGGCTGGTTATGGACTGTGATACGACCGGTATCGAGCCCGATTTTGCCCTGGTAAAGTTCAAGAAACTGGCCGGTGGCGGGTATTTCAAGATCATCAACAATTCCGTTCCCATCGCCTTGCGAAAGCTCGGGTATACCGATCGGGAGATCGAAGACATTATCCTCTATGCCACCGGCCATAAAACTCTCAAACAGGCTCCGTTCATCAATCACGAGTCGCTCCGGGCCAAGGGTTTCGGGCAAGCGGAACTGGAGAAGATCGAAGAAAACCTGGGCCACGTCTTCGATATCACGTTCGCCTTCAACAGGCATACGATCGGCGAAGAATTCCTCAGGGACACGCTGGGCCTGTCGGAGGAAGTTTACGAAAACTGGAACTTCAACCTCCTGCGTGAGCTGGGTTTCACCCGGGAGCAGATCGAGGCGGCCAATGAGTTCTGCTGCGGTACCATGACGCTCGAGGGCTCGCCGCACCTGGCCGATAAACATCTGCCGATCTTCGACTGCGCCAACCGTTGCGGCCGAAAGGGCCGGCGCTTTATCAGGTTCGAGTCGCACATTCGCATGATGGCGGTGGCCCAGCCGTTCATCTCGGGGGCCATCTCGAAGACCATTAACATGCCCTCTGAAGCTACCGTGGAGGATGTCAAGAAGGCCTACCGCCTGGCCTGGGAGACGATGAACAAAGCCATCGCCATCTACCGGGACGGTTCCAAGCTGAGCCAGCCGCTGAGCGCGGCGCTTTTCGACGACACCGAGGCGGAGGAGGGCTTCTCGGTGGAGAAGGCCTCGGAAAGAATGGCCCAGCGGGTGGTGTACCGCTATATCGCCAAGCGGCGCAAACTGCCCAACCGCCGCGGCGGCTACACCCAGAAGGCCGTTGTGGGCGGCCACAAGGTGTATCTGCGCACCGGCGAGTACAGCGACGGGACGCTGGGAGAGATATTCCTCGACATGCATCGCGAGGGCGCGGCTTTCCGTTCTCTCATGAACAGCTTCGCTATCGCCGTTTCGCTCGGCCTGCAGCACGGTGTGCCGCTGGAGGAGTTTGTCGAGGCGTTCTTGTTCAGCCGCTTCGAGCCGAACGGCCTGGTCAGCGGCAATAAGTCCATCAAGATGGCCACCTCGATTATCGATTACATCTTCCGGGAACTGGCCATTTCCTACCTGGGACGTCATGACCTGGCCCATGTGTCGGAAGAGGATCTGCTGGGGGACACGGTGGGCAAGCCGGGCGAGGAGTCGACGGAGTTTGAAGATGAAGAGCCGGCTGATCCCGCGATCACCGGCCAGGTAACCGCGGCCAGCCGCACGCCCGATGATATCCATTCGAGCCATCTGAAACTCGATCTGGGCGGCGATTGTGGCGGCAACGGCCACGGGGAATCGCAGTCATTGAACAGCAGTCAGACAGGAGGCAAGGTCAATGATCAATCGCTGGAGCACCCGCTTACGCCTCCGACAGCTGCGGCCACAGAGGCGACGCTTGAGTATGCCGCAGCGTCGGTCAAGAGAGTTATCGACGAAACCGGCCAGAGGCTCTTTGAAAAAATCAGAGCGGCCCGGCTGAAAGGGTACGAAGGCGATATGTGTGCCGAGTGCGGGCAGTTCACCATGGTCCGCAACGGCACCTGCCTTAAGTGTGATACCTGTGGCGCCACCAGCGGCTGCAGCTGAGCAGCGGCGCCGCGACCAGTGACAAGTAAAGCCTGCTTTCCTTCGGAAATGAGACAGGCGCGCCCGGACGAGGCAATCCGGCGCGTCTGTTTCTATTTGGAGTCAGGCCCTCGGCCGGTTCATTCGGGTCGGGTGTAATACCGCATGATGGGTCGGGTTGGTGAGCGGCGGGCGACTTCGACGAATCCTGCCCGGCGATAAGTGGAAACCAGACCGGTCCAGACGAAGGGGTCGGGCATACTGCCGGACTTCGGTTCGAAAGGATAGCCTTCGATTATGGAAGCTCCTTGCCGGGCGGCATACTTGACGGCGGCTTCGATCAATTTTTGGCTGACGCCCTTTCGGCGGTATTCCCGGGCAATAAAGAGGCAGTTGATGCACCAGACGGGTTGGTCATCGACCGGTTTGAAGATGCGGGAGGTTTCGAGCCGAACAAAGTCGTTGCGCGGGCCGACCGAACACCAACCCACCGGCTCTTTAGCGTGATAGGCAATGAGGCCGGGCACGGTCCGGCTATCGACCAGTTTTTTCATGGCTCTTTTGTTTCCGGCGCCCTTGTTGCGCTCAAAGTCGGCGTGCCTGAGCCGCCAGTGCATGCACCAGCAGCCGCCGCAGGCGCCGCGCTCGCCGAAGAGCTTCACGAAGTCGCGCCAGCGGGCGGGAGTCAGCGGTCTAAAGGTACAGGACAGGTTTTGTGGGCGTTTAAGTGACAAATTCCATCTCCCGCTCGGATTGAAACGCGGGTGTTAATGTCAATCCGGAAGAAAGATACATATTTGGCAGGCCGCTCGAAACAATGAAAACAGGCAGTCGTAATTATATACTGATCAATCTCGATAACGATTGGGCTTAAATCAGGAGAAATCTGCATGTTCAAGAAAGCAGTCATAATAGGCTTTGTGGTGGTGGTTGTGGCGGGCGTGTTGTTTTTCGCCATCGACGGCGCCGCCAAGAAGGAAGAGGGTTATAAGACGGTTGAGGTCCAGAAGGGCTCTATTGTCGACAAGGCGCTGGCGGTGGGCAAGATCGAACCGCGGATGGAGATCGCCGTCAAGTCCAAGATCCCCGGCATCGTGCGGCGGATATTCGTGGACGTGGGCGACCGGGTCGAAGCCGGGGCCCCGCTGTTTGATATCGGTCCCGATCCGACACCGATCGAACTTACCGAGGCCAAGCGCGACGTTGAAATAAAGCAGGTAGCCTATGACAACGAGAAGAGAGAACTCGACCGGCTTAAATCACTGCTGGAAAAGAACCTCGTCTCCGAGCAGCTGCACGACAATCAGGAGGCGCAGTGTGAATCGTCCCGGCTCAGGTTGCAGCTGGCCCGGGAAAAACTGTCGCTGATCGAATCGGGCAAATCCAACAGCGGCGGCAGGAACATCGACAACATGATCAAGTCGCCCATTTCCGGTACGGTCCTGTCACGGCTGGTCGAAGAGGGCGACCCGGTGGTGCCGCTGACGTCTTTTCAGGCGGGAACCGAGCTGATGACGCTGGCCAAGATGGATGACCTGATTTTCAAGGGGAACGTTGATGAAATCGACGTCGGCAAGCTCAGAGCGGACCTGCCGGCCGAGATAGAGATCGGCGCTCTTTCTTCGCAGGAGAAGGTGACCGGCGTTCTGGTCCAGATTTCGCCCAAGGCGCACAAGGAGGAAGGCTCCACGCTGTTCGAGGTGGAGATTCGTATTGACGATGTCGGGGCGGTCTTCCTCAGAGCGGGGTACAGCGCCAACGCCGACGTCATCATCACCAGGAAAGAGGACATCCTTCTGATTCCGGAACGCCTGATCACGACCAGGGATTCGATGCAGTATGTCGAGGTGCAGGACAGCAGTCTGGCCATAACCGAGCGTCAGATAGAAACGGGGCTTTCCGACGGAAT
This sequence comes from Candidatus Zixiibacteriota bacterium, assembly GCA_020346225.1. Lineage (GTDB taxonomy): Bacteria > Zixibacteria > MSB-5A5 > GN15 > FEB-12. Next base: position 1,423,445 of record CP070777.1, read on the forward strand.
AAATGTAGAAGTCGTCTCCGGGCTGGAAGTCGGTGAGCTGGTGGTCGAGCGTCCGCCCAAAGAGATAAACGTGTGGGATTAGGCGAGCGCAAGGAGTCTCGGGCGTGGTACCGCTGGTGTCTTTCAAACAGTTCGTGAACGACATGCGCCGCCAGAAGTTGCGTACGGCCATGACGATGTTCGGCATCTTCTGGGGGACGTGTTCGATAGTCCTGCTTTTCGCGTTCGGCAAGGGACTCACCGAAGCCCAGCTTCGTTCCATGCGGGGGATGGGCGAGAATATCGCTATCTTCTGGGAGGGCATAACGGCCCAGGAGTACAAGGGTCTTCCCAAAGGTCGCCGCATCCACTTCACCGAGGACGACGTTACACAAATCAGGCAGAGGGGCCAGCACGTCGAGCGGATCTCGGCCGAATACATCAGCTACGACGTCAACATCAAGTACGGCAAACAGTCCACCGCCCGCAATATCCACGGCGTCTGGCCGGAATACGGACCGATGCGCAACGTCAATCCGGTCTTCGGTTCCCGCTTCATAAACGACCGTGATATGGCCGAGCGACGGCGGGTCGTTGTCATCGGCAACCTTCTTGCCGAGGACCTGTTCGGGGAGGACGACCCGGTCGGCAAGGAGATTCTCGTCAACGGCGTGCCGTTTAAGGTTGTCGGCGTGATGAAAAAGAAACAGCAGGACAGCTCCTACAGCGGCCGCGATAGCCGGGCCGGCTTTATCCCCTCGACGACTTACCGGTCGATGCATTCGCGCCGGTATCTGAACAACTTCGTGGTGCAATGCAAGCCGACCAGCACCATGCTTCAGACGCGGCGGGAAATCTACGAAATTATGGGGGCGAAATACAAGTTCGACCCGTCGGACACCAAGGCCATGGCGGTCTGGGATACGACCGAGGGCTTTGCCTTTCTGAAAACGTTCTTCATCGCCTTCTCGGCGTTCCTGGTGGGTATCGGCGTGGCCACCCTTATCACCGGCGGTATCGGCGTAACCAATATCATGAATGTCGTCCTCGAAGAGCGCACCAAGGAGATCGGCATCAAGATGGCCATGGGAGCCCGCAAGAGCTTCATTCTCTGGCAGTTTGTCACCGAGACACTTTTGATAACGGCCGTGGGCGGTTTGCTCGGTTTTCTGTTCGCCTGGCTGCTTGTGTCGGTCTTTCCGGCCTTCAACCTGGAGGACTATGTCGGCACTCCCACCATCAATGTCTGGGGCGGCGTGATTGTCATAGTCATTCTCGGTCTGGTCGGGCTCGGGGCGGGCATTTTCCCGGCGCGGCGGGCCGCCAACCTTCAACCGGTTCAAGCCCTGAAGCTGTTTTAGGCGGATATGAAGTTATCGATTATCTACAACGTCTTTGTTCGCGATTTCCGCAAGCAGAAGAAGCGCATAACGCTTACCCTGGTGGCTCTGGGGTGGGGCACGGTTTCGATCATGCTGCTGCTGGGTTTCGGCGAGGGCCTGCATCGCCAGCTCAACGGCCAGAGAAAAGGCATGGGCGAGAACATTATCGTCATGTGGGGCGGCGAAAGTTCTATCGCCTACCAGGGCATGGGCAAAGGGCGACCCATCTATCTTCAGCAGGAAGATATTGAGTACCTGAAGAGGAAGGTCCCCCAGCTCAAAGAAGTGGGCGGCGAATTCTCCAGGTGGGGCGTGAGAGTCGAGCGCGATACCATCGTGCTTCAGGAACACGTTATCGGTACCACGCCCAATTACCGTGACATGCGCAACTACGTTCCGCAGATGGGCGGTCGCATGATAAACGACCGTGACGTCCAGCTCCGGCGCCGGGTGGCGTTTCTCGGCTGGGAACTGAAGGAGCGTCTCTTCGGCGCAGAGGACGCCGTGGGGCGGCAGGTCATGGTGAACTCGGTACCCTTTACGGTGATCGGCGTGATGAAAGAGAAACGGGTCATGGGCAATTACTCCGGCATGGACCGGGATAAGCTGACCATGCCCATCACCACTTTCGAAACCATGTTCGGCCACCGCTATCTGAACAACATGGTCTACCAGGTGCACGTCCCGGAGGACGCGGCCGTGCTCGAGGAAAAGGTCTTCGAGGCCCTCGGAGCGAAGTACAAATTCGACCCCACCGACGACCGGGCCCTGATGATCTGGGATACGGTGGCCACGGCCGAGGCTTTTGACAACATTCTCATCGGCATCAAGATGTTTCTGGGCATCATCGGCGGCCTGACGCTTCTCATCGCCGGGGTTGGTGTGGCCAACATCATGTACGTGTCCATTAAAGAGCGCACCCGCGAGATCGGCATAAAGATGGCTATGGGGGCGAGGAAGTCGTATATCCTGGTTCAGTTTCTGATAGAGGCCCTGATTATAACATTCTTCGGCGGTTTCGGCGGGATGGCTATCAGCTACATCCTGACCGAGGCCTTCAAGCGGGTTCCCATCGAGTCCGACGTGATGGAGATGATGGGGCGGCCGACGATATCGCTTGAAATCGGTATTACGGTGGTGCTGATTCTAGGGATAATGGGAGTCCTCTCGGGACTGTTTCCGGCCATGCGGGCGGCCTCGGTCAACCCGGTCGAGTCGTTAAGATATGAATAGAAATGCGGTCGTTACAGTGTTTGTGATACAGGAGTAGACGGTCATGATAGATCTCAAAGATGTCGAGAAAACATATGTCACCGGTACGGTGGAATTCAAAGCGCTCAAGGGAATCAACTTTCGGGCAGAGAAAGGGGAGTACATATCGGTGGTCGGTCCCTCGGGTTCCGGCAAGTCGACGCTGATGAACATCATCGGTTGTCTCGACGTGCCCACCGCCGGCGAATACTACCTGGAAGGTCGACCGGTAATCGAGATGACCTCGAATCAGCTGGCCGATATCCGCAACCGCAAAGTGGGTTTCGTTTTTCAGGCTTTCAATCTTTTGCCGTACGCCACCTCGTTCGAGAACGTCGAGGTACCCCTGTTGTTCGCCAAGCTGAACGGCCGCTATCGCCGCAGGCGCGTTCTCGAGGTCCTGGCGCAGGTCGGCCTGGCCGACAAGGTGAACAACAAGCCGACGGAGCTGTCCGGCGGCGAGATGCAGCGTGTGGCCATCGCCAGAGCGCTGGCCAACGAGCCGGATATTATCCTGGCCGACGAACCGACGGGCAATCTGGACAGCGCCTCCGGGGGAGAGATCGTCAGGATATTCGATGAACTCAACAAGCTCGGCAAGACGATTATCATCATTACTCACGATGTCAACATAGCGTCGCGGACAGACCGTATCGTCAAACTCAAAGACGGTCTGGTGGAAAGCAACGGCAACATGCTGTGACGAACCGAGAACGACTGGGCCGCAGATACGGGCCGGGTTTTTGAGCTCCCGGCCTTTTTATTTGTATAGAATCGGGTTCAGCGACTGCTTCGCTTATTTGAGCAGGACCATTTTTCGTGACTGGACCAATTCGTCGGCGCGCATCACGTATATGTACATCCCGGAACCGACCTCGTCGCCGCGCTCGCCGGTACCGTCCCAGTGAAGGCGGTATGTTCCGGGCGGCATCGACTCGGCCTCCCACTCGCGCACCCGCTGACCGAGGATGTTGTATATTTCGACACTGACGGTGGCCCGCCTGGTCAGAGAGTAATGAATGGTGGTGCTGGAGTTGAAGGGGTTGGGATAGTTCTGCGCCAGTTCGAAGTGTGACGGCAGGGTTTGCGATATCAGTTGGCCTACGCCGGTAGTCTGGTCGCCCTGCAGCTTGAGAAGGTAGATGTCCGAACCTCCCGACGAGTACGAGAAGGAGCGGCCGATCAGCAGGTAGTTGTTATCATCGGCCATGATGAGGTTCTCGCCGTAGTCCGCCTCGGCGCCGCCGTAGTCGCGACTCCATAGCTGGTAACCGGCCGGATCCGCTTTAACGACATAGACGTCATGGTTGCCGCTGTAAGAGAGCGTGCGTCCGGCCAGGATAAAGTCGCCGGAGCCGGTTTCGATAACGGCGCAGGCGCGGTCGTCGTCGCCCCCGCCGTAAGTTCGCTCCCACTCGATATTGCCATCAGGGTCGGTCTTGATGAGGTAAGCGTCGTTCGAGCCGGCGCCGTACGAGGTGGTGGCCCCGACCAGGGCCAGGCCGCCGTCGCGCGTGGTCAGTACGGAGTAACCATAATCCGCTCTGGCCCCGCCGTAGGTGGTGGCCCACAGGGAATCACCGTTGGCGTCGGTTTTAACGACGTACATGCTGCTGTATCCCTCGCCGAAGGAACCGGTGGATCCGATGACGATGTAGCCGTCTCCGGTCGGCCGCACGGCCGCGCCAGCTTCACCGCCGGCCCCGCCGTAGGTTTTCAGCCAGACCTGGTTGCCCAGGGCATCCGTCCTGATGATCAGTACATCCTGATAACCGGCGCCCCAGGAGTATGTCCCCCCGCAGATGATGAAGCCGCCGTCGGAGGTTTCACGAACCGAGCGGCCTTCGTCGTCCGCCGTGCCGCCGAAAGTACGGCTCCACAGCATGTCTCCGAAAGCATCGACCTTGATGAGGTAGACGTCCCGGCCGCCGTTGCCGAACGACTTGGTCGAGCCGACGATGACAAAGCCGCCGTCAGATGTCGGCGTAATATCGTAGCCGTACTCGGTCCCCTCACCCCCGAAAGTCCGGCCGAATATCTGGTTGCCCAGAGAATCGACCTTGACAAGGTAGATGTCGAAACTGCCGTTGCCGTAGGAATAGGTTGAGCCGAGCATCAGCAGGTCGCCGCCTTCGGTCTGAGAGCAGGCGTTGCCGAACTCGTGATACAGTCCACCGTAGTTGTTGGACCAGATTAGCTCTTGAGCCCGCAGGGGAGAAGTGACAAGAATGGATACACACAGCAGGGCAAAAGCATATTCCATATGCCTGGACATGTCCGTAACCCTTCAGTAAAATCCTATTTTTCAGGTCCGCTGTTTAAATTTTGAACAGCGCTGTCACCCAGATTTATCGGTTCCATTGGCCGGCGACTTTAGCCCGACGGGTTGAATTTCTTGCCGGCGCGGCGGGACCGGTATGGTAAAGCCAAGGCGTTGTGAGATAATCAGTTTCAGGCCATCCTGTGGGATCTTCCCCACACTTGCCGGCCCTGAAAATCTCCCGGCAAACGCAGTTTGTCCGTAACCGCTTAGAGTTCAGTAGCTTAACTCGTCCGGCGGGGGCGGCAAGACGCTTGCACCTGGAATGTTTCAGAGAAGCCTAAAACACCCTGTTAAGGGAGGTTGTCGTGATCAGAAAGCTGGTAATTGCCCTGTCTCTGGCGGCCATTCTCCTGGCAGCCGTGGTGCTGTCGGTCGGCGCCCAGGAGCGGGGTACCATCCAGGCCCTGGCAACCGTCATCTCCAGTCTGAATGTCATCGGCACCAACAACCTGCAGTTCGGCACCGTGACTCCCGGCGTCAACAAGTCCGTCGACAAAGCCACAGTCGGCTTCGCGGGCGAATGGACCGTCACCGGGACCGCCAATGCCGAGGTTGCGGTTGGTTTTGAGCTGCCCGATTCGCTGGCCACGGTGGATTCTCTGTCCTATCTGGTCATCATGTTCAGCGGCACGGATGCGTCTTACGACGATGGTACGGGC
>CP070777.1:1429138-1432509 GCA_020346225.1 Candidatus Zixiibacteriota bacterium
CCGCGAGAAGCCCATCGTCATCTGTGTCAGGTCGTTTGTACCGAAGCTGAAGAATTCCGCTTCTTTCGCTATTTCGTCAGCAGTCAAGGCGGCCCTGGGAACCTCAATCATTGTCCCAATCATATATTTAATTTTGGCCTTTCTTTCTTTGAAAACCGCCTTAATCTCGTCAATGATATGGTCTTTGACCAGCTTCAGCTCCGAAACGGCACCTGCCAGTGGAATCATAATCTCAGGCAGAACAACTTTTCCGGTCTTTTTGACATTCAAGGCCGCCTCGATAATCGCTCTTGTCTGCATACGATAGATAGCCGGATATGTAACCGCCAGCCGGCAGCCGCGGTGACCGAGCATCGGATTAAACTCGTGCAACTGCTCAACCATTGCTTTGACAACAGCCGGCTTGACGCCGAGCCACTTAGCCGTTTCCGCCTGGTTCCACCTGTCCTGCGGCAGGAATTCGTGCAGCGGAGGATCGAGCAGGCGAATCGTGACCGGCAGACCGGCCATCGCCTTGAATATACCTTCAAAGTCACTACGGTGGTACGGCAACAGCTTCTTCAACGCCCCTTCAAACTGCTTTTTGGCGGTGGCGTATTCCTTTTCAATTGCCTTTTTCTCCTTCGCGGTCTCAGCAATATTAATCTTATCGAGCATCTGGGCATAATCATCAGCAGCCAGAATCATTTGCCGGACAGGCCAAATCCGGTCGCCTTCGAAGAACATATGCTCGGTTCTGGTAAGCCCGATGCCTTCGGCGCCGAAGTCCCTGGCCCGCTTTGAATCCTCCGGCGTATCGGCGTTTGTGCGAACCCCCAAGCTGCGAATCTGGTCACAAATCTTCATAAACTTTCCGAAGTCACCGCTCAAAGTCGGCTCGACCGTTGCCAATTGTCCCGTCATAACCTCACCTGTCGAGCCGTCGAGACTAATCCAGTCGCCCTCTTTGATAGTAAGTTTGTCTATTGTAAGTTTCTTCGCTTTATAGTTGATATTCAGACTACCGACACCTGCGACACAGCATTTGCCCATACCTCGTGCGACGACCGCAGCATGGCTTGTCATCCCGCCGCGAGCCGTCAAAATGCCGACCGCCGCGTCCATACCGCCAATATCTTCGGGACTGGTCTCAATCCGGACAAGGACGACCTTTTTACCCTTGCCATTCCAAGCCTCGGCGGTATCAGCAGTAAAGACGACCTGTCCAACTGCAGCGCCGGGCGATGCCGGAAGACCCTTTGCGATTACATTGCGTTTTGCCTTTGGATCGAAGTGCGGATGCAGCAAACGATCCAGTTGCTCCGGGGTAACACGGTTGACCGCCTCCTTCTTGGGAATTAGTCTTTCCTGGACCATATCTACGGCGTTCTTGACAGCGGCTTCAGCGGTGCGCTTGCCGGTTCGGGTCTGGAGGATGTAAAGCACCTTATTCTGGATGGTAAATTCCATATCCTGCATATCTTTGTAGTGCTTCTCCAGCCGGGTCATAAGGGCAGTGAGCTGCTTGTAAGCTTTCGGCATTACCCTGGCCAACTTTTTCAACGGCACCGGGGTCCTGATACCGGCGACGACGTCCTCACCCTGGGCGTTGATGAGCAGGTCGCCGTAATAGACGTTTTCACCGGTGCTCGGGTCGCGTGTGAAACACACCCCCGTGCCGCTGTCGTCCCCCATGTTTCCGAAGACCATCTGCTGAACGTTGACGCCGGTGCCATTCAGGTCGGTAATTTTCTCGACGCGGCGATAGGTGACCGCCTTCTCCGCGTTCCAGGAATGAAAGACGGCGTTGATGGCACCGACGAGCTGTTCCCACGGGTCCTGCGGGAATTCTCTACCGGTCTGCTCGCGGAAAAACGACCGGAAGTCTTCGCAGAGGGCCCGCAACGCTTTGGCTGGGATCTCCGTGTCCTCCGTGACGCCCAGGCGCTCCTTCAGGTGGCTGAGCTTGTCCTCCAGAATGTCCTTGCTCAACCCGACCACGACGGTCGAGTACATCTGGATGAAGCGGCGGTAGGCGTCCCAGGCAAAACGCGGGTTGTCGGTGGCCTCGGCCAGACCGATCACCGACCGGTCCGAGAGCCCCAGGTTCAGGATGGTCTCCATCATGCCGGGCATCGACTGGGCGGCCCCGCTACGGACCGAGACGAGCAGCGGGTCCTGGTCGTCACCAAGCTTCTTGCCGCAGGTCTTCTCGAGCCCGGCCAGGTGCCGCCGAATCTCGGCTTCCATACTGGGCGGCCACTGCCCGTTGTGCTGGTAGAAGTGTTCGCAGGCCTCGACGGTGATCGTGAAACCGGCGGGGACGGGCAGGCCGATGTTGGTCATCTCGGCCAGGCCCGCACCTTTGCCGCCCAGCAGTTCACGTTGATCGCCCTTTCCTTCTGCCCGGCCGGCGCCGAACGCGTAGACGTACTTTTTCTTCATCGCCACGGTCCTTCCTTGAAACGAATATCGCACGAGTGCGTTGCCACCCCGCGCCGGTGCCCTGACTTCGACGCCGGGTGTCAAGATGATAGGGGAAAACCCGCGGGGAACCAGCCCACGCCGGCAGGTGCGTCACAAGCCCTCCGCGGCCCGGCTTGCACATCGGCAGACGCTCCGCGGAGCAAAGCCGGTCGGTCCGGCCGACGCCACCCTTACTGGCTCACCGCGATCAGCAGCAGGATGATATTGGCCAGGATGCTGACCCCGGCAATGATGGCCAACAGTACAGTCACGGCCATCGGCGCGCCGGCGGCCGGCAGCACCTCGGACTCCAACCCCGTCTGGGCCGCAGGTTCACCCGCCGCCAGCGTCGCGAATACGTCCTGACCCAGCTTCTGCTCGGCGTAGTGCGGAGCCTGCCCGCGCGCCAGCAGATCCAGATCATCCAGCAGCTCACGACAGCTCGGGTAGCGTTGATCCCGGCGCTTGGCCATCATCATCTCGATCATTGCCGCACACCCGACGGTGAGCCGCGTATTGATGTGGTCCGGCGGGGTAAGCGGCTCCTTGAGATGCTTATGCATGACGGCCGAGGGTGTCGGCCCCTCGAAGGGGACCCGCCCGGTGAGCATATGGTAGAAGGTCGCGCCCAGCGAGTAGATGTCCGCGCGGTGGTCGATATTCACTTCGCCGCGGATCTGCTCGGGGCTGATGTAGTAAGGGGTCCCGTAAGCCCGTCCGGCCTCGGTCATGGCGAGCTCCAGGTCGGACGCCGCCCGGGCCAGACCCATATCCGCCAGTTTCGCCACGCGCTCCTTGGTCAGCATAATGTTCTTGGGCTTCACGTCGCGGTGGATGATGCCCCGCTCGTGCGCGTGCAGCAGCGCGTCGGCCATCTGCCGGATAATGGCGACGGCTTCGGCCTCGTCATAGACCTTTCCGTCGGC
>CP070777.1:1432609-1450438 GCA_020346225.1 Candidatus Zixiibacteriota bacterium
CCTTGACTCTATCTTCAAGGGAGGGAGCCGGTCTTCCGATTTCCAAAAACATCGCGAGAAGGTGAAAAATTCCCTGGGGGAAATCGAGACTGCCCTCAAGGATTTGCCCGAGCAGATCGACGAAGCCTGTCTCGATAAATGGGTTGAACTGACTCTCGACCTGCAATCTGTCGCCGAAGACCTGCAACTTATCATATCATTCTCTGAAGCGCTTGCTTCTCAGAATGTCGAAGATTCGCCGGCCGATGCCATTGTCGCCGAAAGTAATCTCTACCGTTCGCAGTTTGAAAAACTTCGCACCGGGCTCGAGGCACGCTCCCTGAAGCAGTCCGACCGGCAGTGGCAAATGCTGGTGGCCGACCCCCGCCTGAGCGCCATACAGTTCTACCTCGATGAATTACGGCGTATCGCCAAGAGCAAGATGCCGGTTGAACTGGAATCACTGGCTCTGGAGCTCTCGGTTAACGGCTACCACGCCTGGAACAATCTGTACGACAAGATGGCCGGAGGATTGCGGGCTGATTTCGAACAGAGTGGCAATGTTGACCGCATTTCCATGGGTCAGCTCGCCACCAAAATGTCGGATCCGGATCGTGACATAAGGCAACAGGCCTTCGAGAAAATGACCGAAGCCTGGCAGTCGCGGGCCGACCTGGCCGCCATGATTCTCAATTCCCTGGGCGGTTTTCGGCTCTCTCTGTATAAGCGCCGCGGCTGGGATTCCCCCATTCACGAAGCTCTTCAGATGTGTCGCACCTCCGAAAAGACGCTGGACACCATGTGGCGCGTCATCGCCCGCGAAACGAAACGTCTGGCGCCTTACATTGAGGCCAAGAAAAAGCTCCTCGGTATCGACGGTTTTTGCTGGTATGACCAGTTTGCCCCCTGCGGAGCCGCCGATAAGCTGTACCCCTTCGACGAGGCCGGTGAGTTCATATGCGACAATGTCAAACCGTTTTCAGCCGAGATGGCCGACTTCATCCGGATGGCTCTTCAAAAACGCTGGGTCGAGGCCGAGGACCGTCCGGGCAAACGCGCCGGGGCCTTTTGCTCCGACATGGGGCCGCTTCGTCAGACGCGCGTCTTCATGACTTACGGCGGGACTTTTGAAAATCTCCTCACTCTCGCCCATGAACTGGGCCACGCCTACCACGGCTGGGTGCTCAGAGGCAAACCGTTCTTCTCGACCATCTACCCTATGAACCTGGCTGAGACGGCCTCGATTTTTATCGAAACGATGGTGACGGACGCATCGCTGGCCGGCGCCAGTGACCCGCAGCAGCGCCTTATGCTTCTCGACCAGAAACTCCAGAGTGCCTACACCATGTTCTGCGACCTGCACAGTCGCTATTTGTTCGAGAGAGCTTTTTACGCCGAACGGCCCGACGGCATGGTCGGCCGCGACCGCCTGAGCGAACTGATGGTAGAGGCCCAGAAAAAGGCCTTCGGCTCGCTTCTCGACGAGTCCGGCTATCACCCTCTCTTCTGGTGTTCCAAGCTGCACTTCTTCATTACCGACGTTCCCTTTTATAATTTCCCCTACACTTTCGGCTACCTGTTCTCGGGCGGGGTCTATGACCGCGCCCGGAAGGAAGGAGCGGCCTTTGCCGACAAGTATCGTCAACTGCTCACCGACACGGGCAGCATGACGGCGGAAGCGGTTGCCCGGAAGCACCTCGGCGCCGACCTGACGGAGGAAGATTTCTGGATAAGTGCGGTGGATCGATCCCTGGCCGATGTCGACGAGTTCGTGAAATTGGCCAATGAGATGATCTGATGACCGGGCGGTTGTGCTTCGCCATGGATCGCTCTGTGCGGCTTCCTCAAAGGTCCTTTATTCTGTCCAGCTTGGCCAGCAGTTCGTCTGCCTCGCGCTTGGACAGGCCGCGCTTGACCAGTTCCTCCCTGCCCGGTTCGGCTGCTCTTAGCTTCTCTTTGAGAATTCTCAGTTCGGGCGCCGTGAAGTAAACCGCATTGACCGAGTAGTCGGTGAATGCTTCGAAGGCGAGCGGGCACACCGTCTTAACCATATCCGCCATTATCACGGCATACTCGCGAAACTCTTTCTGGGCGTGGGCATCCATGCGCAGCCTGAGGAAGTGAAAGAGATTGTGCAGGTCAATCTTCCAGTACCACTCGGTGTACAGCGACAGCGGCAGGTTGATGCGGGCAATCTCGCGGGCCACACCGCTGTTTACAAACTCGATGTAATTGTCGTAGGCCTCTTTCTGGGATGTCTTCAGGTATTCCAGCAGTTTCCCCTTGAGCTCGTCGGGTACTTCCTCATCGGACCGGCCCTGCTTGTTAACCTCAGACTGGTACCTGACGTCTTTTGGCTGAGGAACGTAGAATTCGTCGGGCATTACCGAGTAGCGGCCGGAGTACTCGTTGACACTGGCCGAGCGGTGCCGAATCCACTGGCGGGCGACGAAAATCGGTAATTTCACGTGGAATTTGAACTCGACCATTTCGAACGGGGTGGTGTGCTTGTGGCGCATCAGGTAACGAATCAGCCCGCGGTCCTCGGTGACCTTCTTGGTCCCCCGGCCGTAGCTCTCCCGGGCGGCCTGCACGATCGACTCGTCGCTGCCCATATAGTCAACCAGCCGGATAAAACCATGGTCGAGAACCTTGAATTTCTTGTCCAGTAAGGCGTCGGCGGCCTTGTTTACGACGTGAGCCATAAGTACCCTCGGAATTCTGCTCAGGCAGACCAATATAACCAACCGCCTGCGCCCCGACAATCTCTTTGTGCCTGCCGCACCAGCGCCCCTCCGGTGCGGCGGCCCGGTGACCATCCCGGCCGTTAGAGGAGCCGTTAAAATGTTCTCGCCGAGGTTGCGCCCGGGGCCGTTTTTGCCTATCTTTGCCGTCTGAATGTCAATGATATTCGCATCAGTTCCCTTGTAGTAAAGGAGTTAGCCGATGTCAGCCCAGAAAGCCTATGAAGAATTAATAAAGCGCGTCAGGGAAGTATCGCTCCTGTATTCCTGCGAGAGTGTCCTCGGATGGGATGAACGTACTTATATGCCTCGCGGCGGGGCCGCCTTCCGGGCCGAGCAACTCGGCCTCTTGTCCGGCCTGGCCCACGAGAAGTTTACCGACCCCAAAATAGGCGAGTTGCTCGCTCAGGTGGAAAAGTCCGACGTGGTCAAAGACGCCGACTCCATTGAGGCGGCCAACGTGAGAGAGATCCGGTATCAGTACGACAAGCGGACCAAACTTCCCAAGGAACTGGTGGAAGAAATAACCAGGGTCACCACCCTGGCCCAGGGGGAATGGGTCATTGCCCGTAAGAACTCGGATTTCAAGCACTTTCAGCCCTGGCTTGAAAAAGTCGTCAAGCTCCAGAAAGACAAGGCCGAAGCCTACGGCTATGACGGTGAGCCGTATAACGCTCTTCTGGACGATTACGAACTGGGCGCCACCGTTGACCAGATTGTCGACGTGTTTACCGGTCTGAGAAACGACCTGGTTGAGCTGCTGGGTAAGATCAAGGGCGCCCCGCGCAAGCCCGACGTGTCCATCATAGAGCGCGACTACGACGTCGAACTGCAGAGGATTTTCGGTGAGGCGGTGGCCGCCGCGATCGGTTTCAGTTTCGAAGAAGGCCGCCTCGACATAACCACCCATCCCTTCTGCACCGGTATCGGTCCCGGCGATACGCGGATTACCACTCGCTATAACCCGAAACGGCTCAACGACGCTCTGTTCGGCATCATGCATGAGGCCGGCCACGGGCTGTATGAGATGGGGCTTGATAAGAAGAATCACTTTGGCACCCCGGCTGGCGAAACCTTCTCCCTGGGCCTGCACGAATCACAGTCGCGCATGTGGGAGAACCAGGTAGGACGGTCGCGAGCCTTCTGGGCCTATTTCTTCCCGCAGGCGCAGCGCATATTCAAGGAGTCGCTTGCCGGCGTCAAGCTCGACGACTTCTACGGGGCCATCAACGACGTAAAGCCGTCGTACATCCGGGTGGAAGCCGATGAAGCCACCTACAACCTGCACATTCTGCTGCGCTTCGAGCTCGAACGTCCCCTCCTTACGGGAGACCTCAAGCCGGCCGATGTCCCCGGCGAATGGAATGACCGATTCAAGAAGTACTTCGGGATAGACGTCGACAGGGACGCCAACGGCTGTCTCCAGGATGTCCACTGGTCGGCCGGCTACATCGGATACTTTCCCACCTACACGCTGGGGAATCTGTACTCGGCCCAGTTCTTCGCCAAAGCTGTCGCAGATATGCCCGATCTCACGCAGCAGTTCGAATCCGGGCAGTTTCTCAATTTGCGGGAGTGGCTGAGGGAAAACATTCACCAGCACGGACAGAGATACCGGGCCGATCAGCTGGTGCAGCGGGTGACCGGCAAGCCGTTGTCAGCCAAACCGCTTATCGATTACATGACAGCCAAATACTCCGAGATTTACGGTTTTTAGCGGTTGCCGCTCAGAAATGCCCCAAGCCGGCGTCAGCACGCCGGCTTTTTCCGTTGCCCCGGCCGGGCCCCTGCCGTATATTCAAACTATCAGGGAAAGGGCTAGGGGGCTTGGGATGAAGAATCCCGATAAGACATTTAATCATCGTCAGCTTTATTGGCTTCTGGACAGGATTGTCGCCGAGGAGCAGAGTTTCAAACGGAACTGCTCCGGGGTTTGCGCCGGGGGCGCTTGCGCCGACAGGCCAGGCAGCTCACCCGCTGACAGGCGCGATTCAGGCCGGAAGTCCGGCCGAGACAAGCCGACCCGCCGAGTGCTGGCCGACCGCCACCGAGAGTATCTGAGCGAGCATGAATTGTTGCTCCAGCGATGTTTTGCCGTTGCGCGCCAGGCGCGGGCCGGTCTCTTGAGTGAACGGGAGGCGGCCTTCGAAGTCGCAAGGCTGAGGCGCGACCTGCGCCGGCTGCGCGGCGAGCACGGCGTCATCGAGCGCGAGAGCCACTGACTTTTAGGTAAACCGCGGCTGAGCGGACCCGTGCTTTTTGAATCGGTCGGTCAGCAGCCGATGACCCCCTTGTAGATAAGGTAGGGGATTATCAGGTAGAGAATTGTATCCCGGATTAGATAGAAGAGGATAAACCCAACGATGAATTTCCAGCCGAGTGCTTTGACCTCGCGCCAGGTCCTCGGATATTTGATCAGGTTCCTCAGTCTCATCCAGCCGCCGTTTCGGCCAGGGTTGTGTGCGGCCCTCGGTCGCTGCCGTACAGTATTAAATCGCCCGGCGCCGTGAGAAGTTCACGGAAATCTCGTCCCCGCACCTTTACTGACCGCGAGAGACCCGACCGGCCCCCCGACCCGAATTATTTATTTGATTCTTTCCCGCGAAAGGCTCAGATTACTGCCAACAGGTCGGGAGAACCCTTAACCGGCGGTGCTCCGGGAGTAGGTTGATGCGCATAGTCATAGTGGGCGGCGGAATTGTAGGCTATAGCCTGGCCGAGTATCTTCTGGGGGAAAAGCACCGTCTTTGTCTGGTCGAGGTCGATTCGCATCTGTGCCAGTCCATCTCCGAGAAACTGGACCTGCAGGTTATTAACGGGTCCGGCTCGTCACCGGCGGTCATGAAAGCGGCCGGCATCGCCGATGCCGATATGCTCCTGGCCGTGACCCCGATCAACGAAGTGAACATAGTCGCCTGTTCCATCGCCCTGCAGCACAACGTCAGCCAACGCATCGCCCGCCTCCGCGGTGAGGAGTACGCCGGGGCCAGTGGCCTGATTGACCTGGACAAAATCGGCATAACCTCGGTCATTCACCCCGAGAAGGTGCTGGTCGACCAGGTGCTTCAGTACGTGGAAACGCCCCACTCGATACAGTCGGCCAATTTCGAGGGGGGTAAGATGCTCATGCGCGGGTACCATGTCACCGACCAGATGCCCCTGGCCGGAAAAACACCGCGCGAAATTCGACAACAGATCGCGCCTGACACGGTGTTGTTTTCCGCCCTGGTCCGCAACGGGGTCGGTATGATACCCGACGGCGATACGCTAATCCAGCCCCGGGACACCGTGTACTCGCTGTTTCCCAGAGAATCCCTGGAGCGGTTCATGAACCTGGTGGGGCACGAGAAAAAACCCAGCCGCAAGATCATCATCACGGGAGATTCATATTCCACGCTCGTCCTTGCCCAGGTTCTGGAGGAACGCGACGAGTACCAGGTCACCTTTGTCGATCCCGACCTCAGCCACGCCGAGCAGGCCGCGGCTCTGGTCGGTAACATTGAGGTCCTGCACGGCGACGGCACCGACGATGACCTCCTCAGGGAACTCAACGTGGATCGCGCCTCTTTCTTCATCGCCGTCTCCGACAGTCCCGACTACAACATGCTGTCGGCCCTGCTGGCCAAGGCCGAGGGAGCGCACGAGGTCATCGCCACCACCACCGATATGCGGCACAACAAGCTGTACAATTCGATCGGCATTGACCACGTCATCAACCCGCGGCTGACCACCGCCCGTGAGATACTCGAGATCATCTCGCGCGGTCATATCGGTGCGGTCGTGAGACTGTCCGATGTCGACATTCAGGCCATCCGTTTCAACGTCGACCCGACCAGCGACATGGCCGGGGCCAAAATCAGAAAGGTGGCCACCAAGCTCAAGAAGGGATCCATTATCGGCGTCGTAATCCGGCAGGACCGGATGATCCTGCCCCACGGTGAGACGGTCATAGAAGCCGGCGATCACGTCATTGTCATCACCCACCGGCGCAACATCCCCACCCTCTCCAAGCTGTTTAAGCCGCGAGGCCTCTTCAAGCGGAGCTGATTCATGCGCAAGGCCGCCGTCGGATATGCAGTCGGTAAACTCATGCAGGTGATGGGGCTGTTCTTGCTGGTGCCCCTTGGTATCGCCGTCTATGACAACTTCCATCTGCCCTTAGAGGAACTGGTCATTCAGGCCGAAGTCCGCGGCTTCTGGCTGGCCGTCCTGATCGGTCTCACCGTCGGGACCTGGATGGTGGCGTCCTTCAAGGCCGCCCGGCACGAGCAGGGTGTGAAAGAAGGCTATGCCATCGTTACCCTGAGCTGGCTGAGCCTGACCCTGATCAGCTGTATCCCTCTTCTGAGTTATCTCATCGCCACTGACCAGGCGGGCTGGACGAGCTTCTTCACCCATTTCACCGACGCCTTTTTCGAGATAATGTCCGGATTCACCACCACCGGCGCCACGATACTGACCGACGTCGAAGCGGCGCCGCGGTCGCTTCTGTTCCTGCGCGCCCTGACCCACTGGCTCGGCGGCATGGGTATTATCACTCTGGCCATCGTGGTCTTTCCTGCTATGGGGGTCTTCGGCTACCAGATGTTCCGCGGCGAGGTGCCCGGTCCCACCCACGAACGTCTCTATCCGAGGTTGGCCCAAACCGCCTCCGTGCTCTGGGGCGTTTACGTCCTCCTGTCGGCCGCCGAAACGGTCCTTTTGCTGATCGGCGGCATGAGTCTGTTTGACGCCGTCTGTCACACCTTCGCCACCATGGCCACCGGGGGCTTTTCCACCAGGAACGCCTCGGTGGCGGCCTTCCAGTCCGATTTCATTGAATGGGTTATCATCATCTTCATGTATTTCGCCGGGATAAATTTCCTGCTGCACTTCAAGTTCCTGCGGGGTGATTTCCGCGTGCTCACCCGCGACAGGGAATTCAAATTCTACACGGCCGTGATGCTGGCCGTCATCGTGATCATTACCGCTGTTCTGTTCTTCAACGGCCCGGCCCCGAAAGACCACGCAGCCAAGAGCTACCGTAACCAGCCCATGACACCCACCGACTTCGCCGGCCACTACCTCCGGGAATCGGAGGATTTCGAGTCGCTTTACGGTTGCTTTCGCAAGGCCTCCTTCCAGACCCTGGCCATTGTCACCACCACCGGTTTTACCACCGCCGACTTCGACCTCTGGCCGGATGTCCTTCGCTTTATGCTGCTTCTTTTGATGTTCTTCGGGGGTTGCGCCGGTTCTACCGGCGGCGGCATGAAAATGATTCGGGTGATGATGGTCGGCAAGATCGCTTTCAACGAACTGCGCAAACTCACCCAGCCGCGCCTGGTGACCCTGGTGAAGATCGGAGATGAAGCTGTCGACGACCGCCGGGTGATAAACGTGGTCTCTTTCGTCATGCTCTTCGTGGCTCTCTTTGTCATCACGGCGTTTGTCATGTCTATGTTCGTGCCGGACCTTACCACCGCCTTCGCCTGCTCCATCGCGACTATCGGCAACATCGGACCCGGACTGGCTGGCGTCGGGGCGATTGAGAACTACGCCTGGATACCGCTTCCCGGCAAATGGATCCTGATTCTGTCCATGCTGCTGGGAAGATTGGAAATATTCACGGTGCTGATTCTTTTCCGGCCCGCCGTCTGGAGGAAGTAGATCCTCGGGTCGGTCTCCGACCGGAAAAAGCGAACTTTCAACCGCGCGTCGGGTTTAATCTTGTGTACTACTGAAACCGCCTGATGGGGACCGTCCGGCATCATGCAAAATCTCTTTCCGGTAATCTTCTGGCTCGCTGTGATTGTTATAATCGGCGTGCTGCAACTGCTCTTCTTTCGGTTTCTCAACCCTGAGTGGTGGCGGAAACGGTGGGTGAGAAGAGGTTCCTGGACTCTTCCGCTGGTCGGCGTCGCATCTGTCGCTCTCTGGGGATATGGAGAGTACACCGCCCGGGACTGGCTGATTTACCCCGGTGCTATCATTGCCGTCCCGGCCGCTATCCTCGAAATGTCACTGATACTGTCGTTGCCGCTGTCCGGCATCATCCATCTTGTGAACCGCTTATTCGACCGCCTGCCTTCCGGGAAGGAAACGCGGCAGGGTCGTGACCTGGCTCGTAGCCGGCGTGTCTTTCTTCGTCGCGCCGCCGCTGCCGTCCCCCTGGCCGCCCTGGCTGCCGGCGGCGCCGGCGTGGTGTCGGCACTGTCGCGGGCACGCGTGTACCGAAAAACGATTTTCATCGAGCAACTCCCGGCGGGTCTGGAGTCGCTGAGAATCCTGCACCTGTCCGACTCCCACCTTCACCACTACGTCACCCTGGACGATCTGGCCGAGGTGCTCGAGCGAGCGCTGACTTTGCGGCCGGACCTTGTTCTGGTTACCGGTGATATTGCCGACAATCTTGACCTGCTGCCCGACGCTCTGAGTCTGATTGCGGCGACCGGGGTTCCGCTGGGTGTGTTCGCCTGCCTGGGCAATCACGAGTACTTTCGGGGTATAGGCCGGGTCAGGAAGACCTTCGAGAAAGCGACCGTGCCTCTTCTCGTCAACGACGGACTGCATCTCAGCAAAGGCGGTTCGTCTCTCTTTATCGGCGGCCTCGATGACCCCAGGTTTCATGCGGGAGCCGATCCGCAGTTCTTCAGAGACGGCCTTGCGGCGACAGTGGCACCCAGGCAGGCCGGCTCCTTTATGATTCTTATGAGCCACCGCCCCGGCGCCCTTGACAGCGCCGCAGAGCACGGCGTTGATTTGATTCTTGCCGGTCACACGCACGGGGGACAGATAGGTTTCGGCAACCGGTCTCTCTTCGAGTCCCCGCGACGAGGGTGGTACCTGTGGGGACACTACCGGAAGGGGAGCAGCCATCTCTACACCACCTCGGGACTGGGACACTGGTTTCCCCTTCGTCTGGGATGTCCCACCGAGGCACCCGTGATTGAACTGCGCCGAGGGAAACCCTCTGCCGCGGACGGTTGATTTTCCCCCTGAAAGCTCCCTCTGTAGACCTGCATTTTTTTGTGCCCCCCGTTAGATTTTCCTTGCCAAAAATTTCTAAAACATCGTATTTTTCCTTTGAGGAATGCGCATTTTGAGAAGACGAGTTCTCAAAAAATTTTAATAACAAACCAACCCTTAATGCTAAGGAGCAACACAATGGCAGTAGCGAAGAAGAAAAAAGCTACTAAGAAGACGGCTAAGAAAAAGGCCGCCCCGAAGAGGAAGAAGACTACCAAGAAAAAGGTAGCCAAGAAGAAAACCACCAAGAGAAAGGCCGCTCCCAAGAGAAAGGTCGCGAAGAAGAAAGTCGCGAAGAAAAAGGTCGCGAAGAAGAAGGTAGCCAAGAAAAAGACGACCAAGAAGAAAGCCGCTCCCAAGAGGAAGAAACCGGCCCGGAAAAAGGCTGCCCCGAAGAGGAAAAAACCGGCGCGCAAGGCGAAACCCCGCAAGAAGGCCGCCCCGCGCAAGGCCGCGACCAGGAGAAAAACCACCAAGAAGAAAGCAAAAACAAAACGTAAACCGAACCCGGCGTTCATGCGCCCGATGACACTCTCGGCCGATCTCGGCGCCGTTGTCGGCAGCCGGCCGATCCCGCGGACCGAGGTCACCAAGAAACTCTGGGCTTACATCAAGAGAAACAAACTGCAGGATACCGTCAATCGCCGCATGATCAATGCCGACGCCAAGCTGAGGAAGATCTTCGGCGGCAAGTCGAAAGTTTCAATGTTTGAGATGACCAAGCTGGTCAGCAAGCATATGAAATAACCGACATCTTGGTGTGACTTTCGAGGGCCGGCTCGTCCGGCCCTTTCTATTTGCACCTCTCCGGGCAGCCGCCATGTCGCTGCCCTTTCGGGAAAATGGATTGACACCTCGACCCCTATTGAATTAATTACCACAAGCTTCTGATGTCCCGTTGTGAAATCGCTCACCCCGGAACCTGAAAGAGAGGTATTACGGTGTCCGTTGTTCGTCCTTTTCGAGGTCTGAGGCCCCAAGCTCGGTTCGCCGGTCAGGTCGCCTCGCCCCCCTACGACGTTTTGAGCAGTGACGAGGCGAGGACCATGGTCAGGGACAATCCCAACTCGTTTCTCAGAGTGAATAAAGCGGAGGTCGATTTTCCTCCCGATACTCCCGTCTATAGCGAGGCCGTCTACCGGAGAGGCAAGGAAAATCTGGACCGGCTGGTTTCCGACGGGATCATGGTTCCCGACGAGAACCCGTCCTTCTATCTTTATCGCCTCACCTGGAAGAAGCGCAGTCAGACCGGGCTGGTGTCTCTGGCTTCCGTGGACGAATACGACCGCGGCCTGATCAAGAAGCATGAGCATACCCGTCCGCAAAAAGTTAATGACCGGGCCAACCATATCATGACTCTCCAGGCTCAGGTCGGTCCTGTTTTTACGACCTTCCGCCATAACGACGATATCCGCTCGCTTTTCAAGAGACTGACCAAAGCGTCGCCGGAGATCGATTTCACCGGCGGCGACTCGGTGCGCCACGAGCTCTGGGTTGTCGGCGGCCGTGAAGACATCGCGGCTATCGAAACCGCTTTCGGCCGGCTGGAAGCGCTCTACATTGCCGACGGACACCACCGGTCTCAATCTGCCTCCGAGGTCTGCCGAAGGATGCGCGAGCGGAACCCGGGCCACACCGGCCGGGAAATATACAATTACTTCCTGCACGTCGCCTTTCCCGATGACGAACTCCGCATCCTCGCCTACAATCGCGTCGTGAAGGACCTCAACGGTCTGACCGCGGACGAGGTGCTGGCAAGAGCGCACACCGCCTTCGAGGTGATGCCGGTGCCGGGTGCGGTCGAGCCTGACACCGGCCGCCAGATCGGAATGTACCTTGAGGGGAAATGGTACTTGCTGAAGATAAGAGAAGGCTCCTACGATGCGACCGACCCGGCCCGGTCCATCGATTCGGCTGTCCTCACGGAGAACTTCCTCGCGCCGATTCTGGGCATCGAAGATATCAAAACCGACGAACGAATAGATTTCGTCGGCGGGATTCGCGGAGTCACCGAACTCATGAAGCTGGTCGACAGTGATGAATGCAAGATTGCCTTTTCCATGTACCCGGTATCGGTGGGTCAGCTGCTTGATGTCGCCGATGCCGGGCTGGTGATGCCGCCGAAGTCAACCTGGTTTGAACCCAAACTGCGCAGCGGCATGGTGGTGAATCTGCTTAACGAATAAAAAGAGAGGTTGTGCTATGCTGATATTAATCTCCGATGCCTTTGATGCTACCCTGCCCGGGAAGCTGGCCCGGTACGGCGAGGTCACCGATGATAAGAGTCGCCAGGCCGAGGCGGAAATCATTCTGGTGCGCAGCAAAACCAAAGCCACCAAAGAATACATCGACGCTGCCCCCAAGCTGAAGTATATCATCCGCGGCGGCGTCGGCCTGGACAACGTCGATCTCGAGTACGCCCGGCAGAAGGGTATACGCGTGATGAACACTGCCGAGGCTTCCACGGTCTCCGTGGCCGAGCTGGCCTTCGCCATGATGATTGCCCTGCCCAACCACATCGCCCGGGCCGACCATTCCATGCGCCAGGGAGACTGGCTCAAAAAGGAGCTCAAGCGGACCGAGCTGCTGGGCAAAACCCTGGGAATCCTCGGACTGGGGCGCATCGGACTGGCCCTGGCCGCGAGAGCCAAAGCCTTCGGCATGCGCGTCCTCGGGTGGCACCCGGACGTGTTCTTCACCGATTTCGCTGAAATAGTGGACAGCATGGAGGATACTATCCGCCAGTCGGATTATGTTTCCCTGCACATGCCGCTGCTGCCCGATACCAAAGGAATAATCAACAAGAAGACGCTGTCGTGGTTTAAGGACGGCGCTTATCTGGTCAATACCGGTCGCGCCGGGTGCATCGTCGAAGAGGACGTGGCCGAGGCTCTCAAGAGCGGCAAGCTGGCCGGATACGCTACCGATGTCTGGCTGTCCGACCCGCCCGACTCGTCGTCGCCCATACTGAGCGCTCCCCATACCCTGTTCGCCCCCCATATCGGCGCTTCCAGCAAGGAAAACATGCTCCGTATCGGACATATTGTCGACCTTCTGATAGCCGACTACGTAAGGGAAAAGGAGAGCAAAAGCTGATCGCGAACTTTTTATGATGAGGTCCTAAGATGACTCACAGAATCTATAATTTCAATCCCGGCCCGGCCACCCTGCCGCTGGAGGTCCTCGAAACCGCCCGGCAGGAACTGCTGGATTACCGGGGCACCGGAATGTCGGTGATGGAAATTTCCCACCGCTCGGCCGAATTCGATGATATCAATGATACCGCCATTGCCCTCTTCCGTGAAGTGCTCGGCCTCGACGAGTCCTACCATGTACTTTTCCTGGGCGGTGGTGCTTCCACGCAGTTTGCCATGGTGCCGATGAACTTCCTGTCCAAAGACAAGACGGCCGCCTACGTCGACACCGGTTCCTGGTCGAGCAAAGCGATAAAAGAAGCCCGGGTCTTCGGCAACGTCCACCTGGCCGGTTCATCCAAGGACTCCAGCTACGATCATATTCCCTACCAGCCTGACCTGCCGGGCGATGCCGTCTACCTGCACATCACCTCGAATAACACCATCTTCGGTACCCAGTACCAGCAGTTCCCGGACCCGAAGGGTCTCCCGCTGATCTGTGACATGTCGTCCGACATCGCCTCGCGGCAGCTGGATTTCAGGAAATTCGATCTCATCTACGCCGGGGCGCAGAAGAATCTCGGCCCGGCCGGCGTGACCGTAATCATAATCAAGCAGACCCTGCTGGACAAATGCGCCGATGGCATCCCGGCCATCTTCAACTACAAGACCCACGCCGGAAAGAAGTCGCTCTACAATACGCCGCCGGCTTTCCCGATCTACATCGTCAAGCTGGTTATGGAGTGGGTCAAGAAGCAGGGCGGGCTGGCCGCCGTGGAGAAGGTAAACAGGGCCAAGAAAGACCGCATCTATGAAATGATCGACCGGTATCCCGACTATTTCAAAGGGACCGTCAAGCCCGACAGCCGCAGCTGGATGAATATCACCTTGCGTCTGCCCAATGAAGACCTCGAAAAGAAGTTCATTGCCGAGGCCAGGGCCGCCGGTATGGGCGGACTCAAGGGACATCGTTCGGTCGGCGGCATTCGCGTTTCGCTGTACAACGCCATGCCGCTCGAGGGCGCCGATAAACTGACGCAGTTCATGGAGGACTTCAAAAACAAGAACTGAGGACCCGCCGGCTATCGATGCGGACCAGCAAATAACGATTCTGTGGGGGTGACGGCCGGGACCGGCACGTCACCTTCCTGATTTATAAGGGAGAGGTTATGTCAAAGAGAGATTCCGGATGGTGGGACGAGTTTTTTCCCGCCTTCAGACCTTTATTCGGGCTGCTGCCCAGGAAAGCCACCAATGCCCAGGTGAGATATTTCATCAAATTGCTGAAGCTTCGGCGTGGCCGGAAGTTTCTCGATTGCCCTTGCGGCATAGGCCGCATTGCGATCCCGATGGCCAAAATGGGCATAAGAGTGACGGGTGTGGACATAACCGAGAGTTATCTGAAAGAGCTTTCCCGTAAAGCAGAGAAGCAGAGGCTGAAAATCGATTTGCGTCATTGCGACATGCGTCGAATACAGTTCGATTCACAGTTCGACGCCGCCGCCAATATCTGGACCTCCTTTGGGTATTTCGAGAAGGAATCAGACAATCTCCTGGTATTGAAGCGAATTTATAAGGCGCTCAAACCAGGTGGAAAGTTCTTGCTTCATACCATTAATCGCGACTGGCTCATAGCCAACTTTCAGCCCGACGGGTGGCAACAGGTCGGTGACACCAAGGTTCTGGAAAGAAGACGCTTTGACTACGCTACCTCGACCAGCAACACCACCTTCACGCTTATCGCCGAAGGCGAGGAGACCGCCTACGACACGTCCATCCGCATGTATTCATATCACGAACTTATCGCCATGTTCAAAGCTGTCGGGTTCGTTGATATCGAAGGTCTCGGCTCCGAAAAAGGCGGCCCCATATCGCATGCGAGCCGCATGATGGTTGTAATCGGCACCCGGCCGGGCCGCAGGTAGTTGCGCGGCTTGCCGCAGGCAGATAACGCTGTCACGTCAGAAACGCCTAACTTATTGAATTCAAACGGAGTAACCTTTGGCAGCGTTGCGCCGGGAATCGTCTCGCGCATGGTCTTACGGTATGTCGGCTTGGATCAAAAATTGGTTTTCCTGGGGCGCTTTGATGGTTATATTCTGCTTCGAAGCGCTTGACATTTGGCGGCTATGTTATTTCAATATTACCTTTATGTTTCGGGATATCCCCTGAAAAGGAGAATACTTGCAAACCAAAGATAATACCCAAGTTAGCTACACAGATCTTTTCGAGAAGTGTTTCAACTACACCGACGCCGACCAGGTCAAGGCGATGGGAATCTACCCCTATTTCCATCCTCTTCAATCGGCGCCGGGTGACGAAGTTGTGGTCGACGGCAAGCGATGCATCATGGTCGGTTCCAACAACTATCTGGGACTGGTCAATCACCCCAAGGTGAAAGAGGCCGCCGCCGAGGCAGCCCGTAAATTCGGCTCCGGATGCACCGGGTCGCGTTTTCTCAACGGTACCCTTGATCTTCATCTTGAGCTCGAAGAGCGCCTGGCCAGGTTCATGAAGAAAGATGCTGCTCAGGTATTTTCCACCGGTTTTCAGACCAATCTCGGGGTTATCTCCACCCTGGTGGGCAAGAACGACGCCGTCATAATCGACCGCCAGGTTCATGCCTGCATTGTGGACGGCTGCCGTCTCTCCTACGGTAAACTCTACAAATTTGCTCACAACGACATGGATGACCTCGAAAGGGTCATCGCCAACGTGCGCAATAATAACTCCCGCGGCGGTATCTTGATTGCCGTTGACGGCGTGTTTTCCATGGAGGGGGATATAATCGACCTGCCCCGTTTGGTCGAAATCGCCAAAAATTACAACGCCCGGGTGCTGGTCGATGATGCCCACAGTATCGGCGTGCTGGGCGAGACCGGAGCCGGCACCGCCGAGCACTTCGGCCTGACCGATCAGGTCGACATGACCATGGGCACGTTCTCCAAGTCGTTCGCCTCGCTCGGCGGTTTCATCGCCGCCGATGCCAAAGTCATCGACTATGTCAAACACCGGGCGCGCGCCCTCATTTTTTCGGCCTCCATCCCGCCTTCGAACGCGGCGGCCGTTCTCGCCGCCCTGAACATCATCGAATCCGAGCCGGAGCGCCGTAAGAAACTGTGGAAAAATGCCGACCGGATGCGACAGGAATTCAAAAACCTCGGTTTCGATACCGGCCAGTCGGCCACCCCGATTGTGCCCATAGTGGTTGGTGAGGACCTCGATGCCTTTGCCTTCTGGAAAGATCTGTTCGACGAAGGAGTCTTTACCAATCCTGTTATTTCGCCGGCCGTGCCCCCCGGTCAGGCGATGATACGCACTTCGTATACGGCTACCCACACCGACGACCAGCTCGACCGCGTCGTCGAGGTGGTCGCCAGAGTTGGAAAAGCCAGAGGCCTGCTCTCCTGAACGCATATGACTACGCTTGAAATTGTCGAGGTCGAATCTGCGTCCCAACTGAGACAGTTTATTCGGTATCCCAAACGGCTCTATGCCGGGGACGGCAATTACGTGCCGCCGCTGGATGCCGAGCGCAAAGAGTTCTTCCATCGCGATAAGAATCCCTTCTTCAAGACCGCCTCGGTGAAATTGTTCCTGGCTCTGCGGAACCGCGAGGTGGTGGGGCGCATTGCCACCTGCGTCAACTACGCCCACAATCAGTTCCATGAGGAGCAGGTGGGCTTCTTCGGGTTCTTCGATTGCCCGGATGACTACGAAGTTGCCTCGATGCTGCTGAAAGTGGCTATGATAACGCTCAAGAGAGCCGGAATGGAGAAGATGCGCGGCCCCATGAACTTCTCCACCAACCACGAGTGCGGCTTTTTGGTGGAGGGATTCGACTCCCCGCCGGCCGTAATGATGACCTACAACCGGAGTTACCTGCCCAAGCTGGCCGAGAAGTTCGGGCTCAAGAAAGTGATGGATCTCCATGCCTATGTCCTCAGCGCCGATGACCCCATACCCGAACGGATTCAGAACGTGGTTGAAAAGGTCGCCGCGCGCAGCAACGTCAGGTTGCGCAGCCTTCGCATGTCGCAGTTCGACGAGGAAATCCTGCGGATCAGAGAAGTCTATAACGGCGCCTGGCAGGCCAACTGGGGTTTCGTGCCGATGGACGAGGACGAGTTCAACTATACGGCCAGAAACCTGAAGCAGATTGTCGATCCGGCGCTGGTCTTCATAGCCGAACATGACGGCCGACCGGTGGCTTTCAGTCTGGCGCTGCCCAACATCAACCAGGCCCTGATCCACCTGAACGGCCGGCTGTTCCCCCTCGGATTGCTCAAGCTCTTCTGGCATACCAGAATCAGGAACAAGATCGACGGTCTCCGCCTGGTCACCTTCGGAGTGGTCCCGGAGTTCCAGAAACGCGGGATAGATTCCGCTTTGTACATCGCAACTTACAAAAAGGGCATTGAGCGGGGATATCGCTGGGCGGAACTCTCCTGGGTGCTCGAAACGAACGATCTGATGCTGCGGGCTATGGAACAGATGGGCGCCAGGCCTTATAAGAAATATCGAATTGCAGAACTTCCGCTATAGACGCAATTGTCGTCATTAACGTCAATAAAGTGACGCTCATAATGGGCAGGGTAGTATCATGGCCGCCAAAAAAATCAGAATCATAAAGGCGGCGGCCGCCGTGTCGCTGCTGGTCGTCTTAAGCTCATGTGGTCTGGTCAGCCGGTATCGCCTCGATTTGTTTGTCAGCAGCGGCGACACCCACAGGAAAGTAGCTGTCGAACACACTCAGTTCGTCAAGGATGCCGTTCTGGGAGATCCTTACGGGGAAAGCAAAATGGTCGCAGGGGAGGGGCACGTCGCCGTGGTCACCGTGGGCACGCGCTGGGATTCGCAGGAGTCGAAGCGATTCACCCTTCTCGGCTTCGACCAGTACTGGCGATGCCGCATCTATCTGCAATTGTCTGCGGATCTCGGTGCCGGACGGGTTAGTCTGGAAA
>CP070777.1:1450538-1470192 GCA_020346225.1 Candidatus Zixiibacteriota bacterium
CCCCGCCAGGTTATGGACCCTCACCGAGGAAGACTGTCGAACCTTTATATCGCGTCATCCCGACGGCCTGCCGCGCGTGCGATATACGAAGAGGAGGCTTCTATGCGGCGATTCACGCGAACAGCAGCAGCAGGCGCACTCGTCATCTTCATCCTGGTGACATTCAGCCCCGGTTGCTCGGTCGATAACCCCGCGGCGCCGGGCGAAAATCCGTCTCAGACACCGGTGAGCATAAGTAAAGGCGGCAAGGACGCCAGGCAGAGCCTGATTCTAAATGGAAGCTTTGAACGCGGGTTTATGAACTGGCTGCCGGTAATGTCCGTCGATTGCTTCAGCCTCTCCGAAACCAACCCCTATACGCACCTCACCTGTCTGAACTTCAACAGCCCCATCCAGGGGACGTGGTGGTCCGGTATTATCCAGACGCACGACTACAAAATCTGGCTGCAGAGCGGGACAACCTATCGTCTGTCGTTCTATCTTCGCCAGAACGTTCCCGATGAACCAGACCAGTTCGGCGTGGTGCAGTGCGTCTTCTGGTCACAAACGATGCCGATCTGGGCGTCTGAACCGGCCGTCGCCCCCGCCGACTGGCAGGGTTTCCGGTATAATTTCGACCCGGGAGTATCAGACTCCTGTTACATGGAGGTGTACGTGACGGTAGACGTCACCGACAATGCCGCCGGCGTGGCGCTGGATCAGTTCGCCCTGGTCGAGCTGCATTAGCGCAGGCCGGGCGAATAAGTCCGAGCAGGGCGAAAACGGTAAACCGAATACAATTGCCGGCCAGAAAAACGGGGTGCGTCACCCGGGGGCACCCCGGTCCGAGACTCATCGCGCATACCGGACCTTCAATTCCCTTTTGCGGGACCTCGCCCGCCGTTTTTCCCTTGCGTTTTATGAGAATTCACCTTAACATAGGCCTCACAGCATCGTTTCACCCCACCCCGCAACCTCGAAAACCAGATACAGGGAGGAACTGTAATCATGTCGGGACAATGGTTATCACGCTTATGGCCATGGGGAACCGAGGACAGATTCAGACACGCTCGGATCCTGGGCGTTATCAGCGCCATAATGGCGCTTGTGGGATTCTGTATAGCCGGAATATACGCACGAGAAGGCTGGTACTTAGCCGTCCTGTGGGGGCTGGCCTGCTGGCTGGTGGGGATGCTGTTGGGTTTCCTGTTTGGCATTCCGCGCCGACCGGGCAGCGAGTCAAATCAGAATGAAGGTCAGGGAGGCTCGACGGCCAATAGAGAAGGTAAGACTAAGCCACACGGTTTCAGCCATGTCAATTCCAACCTCGAGAAGGTCTCCGACTGGTTGACGAGTATTATAATTGGACTCAGCCTGGTGGAATTGCGCGACATTCCGGGCGGCGTAGACCAGCTATCAAGACACATAGCATCAGGTTTCGGAAACGGAACGGGTGGGCCGGTATCATTTGCCACTTCACTGATAATCTACTTCTTAGTTCTGGGATTCTGTTCGGGTTACCTGCTGACCCGTGTTTATCTCTCGATAGCCTTCAAGGATGTGGACTGTTCCGCCGATCCCAACGTGCCCTGTAAGGATACCGAGCATTCCGCCGGCGCCGCCAATAGACCTGGAACTGTTTAGACGCGAGGCCGGCGCCCGAATTGCCGGCTTGATACAATTTTCGATTAAGAAAACGGGATGCGCCACGCCGGCGCATCCCGTTCGTCTGTAAAGGAGCCCTCCCCGAGCTGTCTTAAAACACGAAGCCGAAGCCGACCCCGAATTCAGCGCCACTATAGTTCACGTGGCCCCCGATCGGCTCGTCGAAATCACTTATCAGGTTGTACCCGCCGTTGACACCGAACATCACGTGCCGGCTCACCAGAAAATCAATACCGCCGCCCAGATGTGCCCCGCCGGCGGTCACCGTTCTCGTTTCGTCGACAACGTCGTACCCGACCAGCGAGAGGCTCTGTGAGCCAATTACCGGCCCGCCCGCTGCGGTCAGGTAGGGTCGAACCGTGCTCCACGAACCGGGCCTGCCGAGATAGTGCCTGAAGCCGACAAATATCGGCACCACGGCGTAGCCGGCCTCGTAGGTCCCGGCGCTGCTGACGCCGCTGTAGTAATCGCTGGCCAGTACCCTGACCGAAACGTTGAACGCCAGAGTTTCATCCGCCCAGTGATTGAAACCGACCGCCACCAGCAGGTCATCGCTGGTATGCCTGCTTACGACACCGTCGTAGAAAAAGTCACCGTCGAGATTGACACCGTCAAAAAGCCCCAGCCGCAGTTCGATTTGTGACCGATGCTGCAGCCTGAATCTCGATTTTTTCTTGATTACCGCCCCGGCACTCCCCGACAAGGCCAGAACCAGCACAACTCCCAGGGTAATGAATTTAACGCTCGCGGATTTCATCGCTTTATCTCCCTGTCGTCTCCAAAACGACCCTGTTTGATTGTTTAGCTGCTGAGAACACGATCATGGTACCATCGGTCTGCTCTGAAGGCCGCCTCGTGCGACCCTCTTCGCACACAGGCAAGTGCCGTGCCAGAAATTGTAAGGCGTTGTGAGGTAGTTAAATACTGCCTGATGCTGATATTTGCCGTCGCCGCCCTCGCACAGAAACTGTGCGGCGGGCGTGACAACCACTACAGATTTTGGGCGGAAAACGGCGCCGGCGCAACCGGGCTGAATGCCAACGCCTACTTTTGGTACATTACCTTCCCCGCAACAATGGTATTGACAATTTCGGCATCAAGAATCTCGTCATCGGGGATAGTCATAATGTCTTTTGACAGGATAGTTATATCGGCCAGCTTGCCGGGCGTCAGGGAGCCTTTGATATCCTCTTCAAACGCCGCGTACGCGGCATTGATCGTATACAAGCGCAGGGCCTCCTTCCGGGTCATCCGCTGCTCGGGATTAAAAGCCGTGCCATCGGCCAGGCGCCGCGTCACCAAGGCATAAAAATTGGCGATCGGGTCGACATCTTCGACCGGAGCATCAGTACCGTTGCTGATAATCGCGCCCGACTCGATCAGCTTCCGCCACACGTAGGCGCCCTCCGCCGCCCTCTCGTCGCCGATGCGTTTCGGTACCCACGGGCCATCCGAGGTGCAATGAATCCCCTGCATCGACGCGATCACGCCCAACTGCCCGAAGCGGGGGATGTCGTCGGGATGAAGGTGCTGCGCGTGTTCCACCCGCCAGCGCCGGTCGGCTTCGGCCGGATGAGCCTTGAGGGCACTCTCGTACACATTCAATATCTCCCGATTACCGCGGTCGCCGATGGCGTGAGTGCACATCTGGAAGCCGTGTTCGGCGGCGATACGCGCCGTTTCAGCCAGAACCTGAATCGTTTCGGTGTTAAGGCCCGTGCTCGCCGGCAGGTCGCTGTAAGGCTCCAGGAGCCAGGCCCCGTGCGAGCCGAGCGCGCCGTCGATAAGTCTCTTTATGGCCCGCACCGTGAGGTAACCGTTTCCGGCCCGAATGATCTTGTATTCATCGATTCTATGTCTCAGCGAATCGTTTTCTTCGGAAATCATCACCCACAGGCGAATTCCCAGTTCGCCGTCTTCAGCCATTTGTCTCAGCAGGTCAATCGTCTCGAAGCTGGACCCGGCGTCCTGAAAACCGGTCACACCCTTCGCCAGGCATTCCCGCGTGGCCAGTTCCACGACGCGACGTCGCGTCTTCTCTGTTTCCTCGGCCGTGCGATTCGCCAGGGCCCTGTCGCGAGCGGCATATAGGCTGTCCATCGCCGTTTCGAGAAACACGCCGATTGGCTCACCGTCGCCGTCACGGACGATTCGCCCGCCTTCGGGATCGACGGTCTGACTCGTGATATTCGCCAGGCGCATGGCGCCGGCGTTGGCTATGCACGAATGGCCGCTGGCATGTGAAAGCAGAACGGGGTTATCCGGCGATATCAGACTGAGGTCATGATGGTACGGCAGGCCGTCAACATCCGGCTCGGGTACGGCCTGCCACTTGTCCTGGTGCCACCCGCGGCCGATTATCCACTCGCCGTTATTTCTTCGCCCGACCTCCTGCTCAACCAGCGCCACCACTTCACTCCAGCTACGGCAGTTATTCAGGTTGAGCATCATCAGCGAGTTGCCCAGACTCATGAAATGAGCGTGCCCCTCAATAAAACCCGGAACGGCCAGCTTGCCCTCCAGATTAATGACGGTTGTCTCCCGGCCCATGTACGGCCGGATCTCTTCGTCACTTCCCACGTCGATGATGACCCCGTCCGAAACCGCCAGCGCCGCGGCCTGCGGCTGCTGCTCATCCATCGTGACTATCTTACCGCCGTGAAGCACCAGGTCGGCCGGCTGCGCCGGCGTTTCTTCGGTCAGTGCACCGGCGGGGAAAAAGCCCTGGCCCAGCACCAGAATGAGTAAACACCTCAAGAGCGTTGAAGACAGCATCAGAATATCCTTCCGGCAGCTTATCGTAGCTGCTCGCTTAAGTCATGTGGCTCTGTTTTGCCGGATATATGCGTTATTCGCAAGGAAACGTCAACGTTTGAATGGCGGGCGGGTTCCGACGGGCCGGCTCACGCAGGATTGCCGCCTAAAGTACCGCAAGTCTAAGGGCACGGCACCGGCGGCGGTCCGTAGTCCCACATATACTCAACGATATATATCAGGTCCAGCACGTTGACCTCGCCGTTTCCGTTCAGGTCGGCTTCTTCCAAGCAGGGCGGTGCCGGTGCCGGTTTAAAAAGCCAGTCCACCAGATAGATGATGTCCAGAACCAGAACGGTCCCGTCGTGATCGACGTCGCCGCGAAGAATACAGCAACATCCGACTTCTTTCGCCCCCATCAGCACACCGCAGTTGTTGTTGGCCGGCGCCCCGACCGAGCTCTCCTGCAAACGGTAGTCTGCGTTCCCGGGGTCGCAGAACAACGGATCGAGAAAGTAGAGGTCGCTGGTATCCAGCACCGGCACGGCATCCCCACCCAGCCAGTCGTCACCGGAAAAACCCCAGTTGTCACTGCACCCCACCTGAAGCGTCATGTCGGCCCACTCACCGCCGTCGATTATTACGGCCGGTCCGCCCCCGGTGAACACGATACTGTTGATTATCTCCAGTCGGTCATCCGCCACCATCGACACTATCTCCACGTGGCCGTCAACGATGGTAGAATTCTCCACCACGGTCGGCGGCCAGGGACCGGACATCGAAATCGTGCCGACGACCACCGAATTTTGAATCAGGGGGGAAATACAGTACCCGCCGGTCGTTATATCGCCGTAGACGATCGAATTCTTTATCTCGACGTCGCTGTACTGGTACCCCGCGTCGGTAATCCCGTCGCCGATAAAACTGCTGTCCACATTTGCCGCAGCATGATAGTTGCGGATCCCCGAACGAATCAGAGCGCAATTGCGCACCACACAGCCGTGGCCCATTCTGTCGAGCACGCCCACATAGGAATCGAACAGGGAATCATTGGTGAGAAAGAGGTCGGCATACATCTGCGGTATCGAACAACTGTAAAGATGCGAGTTGGTGATGGTCCAGCTCCCCGCCGACCAGTCCTTGATTTCAACCGAGTAGAGAACGCAGCTGTCGAGACTGCAAACGCCGAAATCGTGCTGGTCGCAATACAACCCCTGGTCGAAAGCAATCACGCAATTTTCCATGGTGAGGACCGGATGCCAGTCACCCCAGAAGCCGCTGGTGTTGTTCAGTCCGGCCGGGGCCAGGTTGGATTCGAGGTGGCATCGCCGAAGCGACAGCCGTCCATCGGAGTACACACCCAGCCCGCCGCCCTCCATCATGGCTTCGTTGCCGGTAATTTCACAGTCGGTCAGGGCCAGCGGCGCGCTGTTCTGACAGTATACGCCCCCGCCGTAATCGGCGGTGTTACCGTTGATAATGCAGTTTCTTACTTCGGCCGTGCCGGCATTGCAGTAGACCCCGCCTCCGCCGGTCCCACCGGCGCCCGACAGCGTCCCGGTGCC
Source organism: Candidatus Zixiibacteriota bacterium (assembly GCA_020346225.1). GTDB lineage: Bacteria > Zixibacteria > MSB-5A5 > GN15 > FEB-12. Next base: position 1,456,502 of record CP070777.1, read on the forward strand.
GCCCGTAATCTTGAATCCCACAAGCAGCGTCCCGGCGCCCTCGCCACCGGCAAATGATACCGCGCTGCCGGGATTCGGAGTTCCGGTAACTGCTGCACCGGCGTCAATTACGGTGTTAACGATATGCGCCGTATCGCCGCTGAACAGATACTCGCCGGCCACTGTTATCGTCTTGCCGCGAAAATCGATACGCTCGGAATAGTGCCCCGGAGCCACCAGCACCGTGTCCCCGGGCCCGGCGGCGTCGATACCGGCCTGTATCGTCGTTTCATCAGCCGGCACATTTATGATTGCGGCCTGTGTCGCGGCCGCCGTCACCGTCGCCAGCAAGACCAGCCCTGCGGTCTTCATAAAAACCCCCCTTTTGGGGCCAACCAGAATCTCTTTCGGCCCCGATCTCTTTCTTGATGGAGTGCGTGAGGACAACCAGTTAGACTAAGAAGGCATAAGCACGCTGCTGCATACTATACGCGCCCACCAGCGTTCCAGCCAACAAAGAACCGGTACCAGGCGCCAAAAGAACGCTGCCGGGCGGGGGAACCCGGCAGCAGGTACGAACGCCTAACAACTGTCACCTTGATTCTTAGCCCCCTGACAGAGGGATGACAGTTAGGGGAAGCGTTGCGCTTATACCCAAATCAGCCGCCGAACATGTGGACCGCGTCCGTGCCGTAAATATACTCGTTGTCCCAGGTATAACCGGTCAGTGTAGCCGAGGTGGACGAGCAGTCGAGGTCGGTTTTGGCCAGGCGGAAATGGAAAATCAGATCCAGATCGCCGTCATTGTCCACATCCAGTTCGTGGCGCTCCACCACACCACCCTCGACATGGGCCTCGGTGGCGCCCTCAAACTCCACCGTGGTGTGGTCTACATCCAGAGCGTCGAAGTCGTCAGTAGTTATGATGCCGACGGCGATCAGTCTGTTTTTGGCGGTGCAGTTAATGCGGCTCCCCGGATTGTGCGGCTGGATATCGATGGTAACCTCAGTGGCTGACGCCAGCGCGGCCGATGGATTCACGGCCATGCCGGGTACGGCCGAATCGTCGGACTGATTGCAGCCCAGCGCCACGGCCGCGATCAGCAAAGCGACCGGCATGATCAGTTTCATCGCGTTCATGTATAAGCCTCCTCTTTTTATGTAGGGCAAGGCCCAACCCCCCGAAGGTGGTCGAAATATCCTGCAGGTACATTGTGTCATGCCGCGTAAGACTCACACACACGGGCAAGATGATTGGCCTTGATGCTGAAGAAAGGCGAAGGATGGTGCTGCCTGAACCAAGTTAGACTGGCGCAGCAGACGCGAGTATCTGCTTACTTTTCAGGCGAGTTTAAAAGCCCCGCTCTGTATGTACGATAAACCACAACTTCCGGCCTGTCAAGACCTATCTAACCCTCTTTCGGAATACTGGACCCTATTTGTATTGTTTTTGAATCCTTGACGACCGGAAAGCTGCTGATTATATTGAATGCCAGGGAATACGCAGCTATTGGTTGTTTCCCCCGCCGCTGGCCTGAGGCCAAGCACGGGCACGGGAAACTTCGCACGGATTAAGCCAGCTAACACTACCAACATGAAGAGGTGAAGAGCTATGAGAAAACTTGTCAGCATCGCCCTGTTGCTCATCTTCGTCTTGTCCTTCGTGGCTGCGGCGATGGTCACCCCGGCCCAGGCCAAGGGCGACCCCAAATGCGACTGGATTTGTCGCCAGACCTATTTCTGGTACTGTTGCGACAGCGGCCCCGATGGGGAGCCGGGTTGTGTGATCGTCGGCCGCTGCGAATAGCGCGGTACGATTACAGGACGGGAGAGGTGACAGTAGCCTCTCCCGTTTTTCTTTTCCTGATGAACAAACGGTATCCCGCCTAAGACGAAGCGCCATGCGGGCTTGTAACAGTTCTTGAAGGCAGCCCCCTCGGTCCCCTGCCATTTGGCTTTCCAATACCGGACATGCGCATACCTCTCTCTGCAGTGGCGGGAGCGCACATAATCACCAGCGTTTTGATGGCGAAAATGGTCCGGAAAAGGCCTCCGCGGGCAGACGGGGGTAAGGTTTACCGATGTCGAAACCATAGGGGTTTCGACCTACCCTCTTACCCAGCAGCCTCCCGCGCGTTTATGACATCGTACGAGAACAGTATGCCGGGGTCAACAAGAGATTTTGTGCGACAAGAATCTCAAAAGGCGATTCATGGGGCTGTGTTCAGCCAACTTCTTTCTTGCCAAGCGGGGAAAGACTAGTTATGTTCGATCCAAAATTGGAGGGAGGTGAAAGAGTACAGAAACAGTTTTCGCGGCGCGGACAGCCCTGTACGGCCCAAGCTACCGCGATCGATTAACCCGCAAATAGCTTAACCAACAACGGAGATGGAAGATGAAGAAGCTTCTAATTATCGTACTCATTGGTGCTTTCGTTCTGTCTTTCGGGAGCACTTTTGCGACCGGTAGGCCCGAGGCCGACTGCTACAAAGTGGCCTGCGTATTGGGCCACGATGGCTGGTACTGGGAAGTCTGCTGCACGTGGGAGTCACAGTGCGGTAAGGAACAGACCCAGTGTTTCATCAGCGCGACGCGCTGCGTGCCGTAACGACAGTCGCTTAGTAAAGCTGATACTGTTTGAGCAGAGCAGGAGGAATTCTCCTGCCCGTGGTTTTGCAGACACCCTTCCGTCTTACTCATACCGCAGGGCCACGATGGGGTCGACCCGCGCCGCCCGCCAGGCCGGGTAGATCCCGGCCACTATCCCCGTTCCCGCCGACACCGCTACCGCCAGAATCACCCACAGGGGCGACAAATAATAAGTCCAGTCGAGCACCGCCGTAATGGCCAGGCCCACGAGGGCCCCGAAAACAATCCCGATAATCCCGCCCAGTCCCGTCAGCGTGGCCGCCTCGACCAGGAACTGAAAGAGGATGTTTTTGCGGCGCGCGCCGATCGCTTTGCGCACCCCGATTTCCCTCGTACGCTGAGTTACGGCCACGAGCATGATATTCATGACCCCGATCACTCCCACCATCAGTCCGGCCGAGGCCACCGCTGTCGCCGCCAGCTGCACCTTCAGGGTGATATCCTGAACCTCCTCGCGCAAGCCGTCCTGGGTGTAAATGCCGAAATTGTTGTCCTCTTCGGGACGAACTTTTCGCACCCGCCGCAGGGCGTTTACCACCTGGTCCATGGCATCGCCGAAAAGTTGTCGCGAAACGGCGCTGCACAACAGGTAAACACTTTTGGTGTTGGGGTACAGGCGGTCGAACGTCGTCATGGGGATATAGATGAAATCGTTTTCGCTGATATTGAACAGGTCCTTTATCTTTTCCTGGACCCCGATAACCTCGAACCGCCAGCCGTTGATTTTGATTTCCTTGTCAATGGCCTCGGCGCGATTGTCAAAGAGGGCGTCGGCGATATCCGGTCCGATCACGCAGACCATCGCCTTGCGCCGCATGTCGCCTTCGTCGAAAAACCGCCCGTGGGTAACGTCGCGATTGGTCACCAACGGCTGATTCGGCCAGCAGCCGCGGAAGTCGTCGGGGATGCGGATCTCCTTGCCTTGGTACCGGGCCACCGTGTTCCAGTGACGTTTTTCCGGCGAGACCGCCGCCACCAGCGGACACATCTCCATGATGGCATAGGCCTCGTCCATGGTGATATCTTTGCGGCGGCGCTGCTCCTCGGTGAGGGCATCGAAATCGGTATTCTCCTCCCACTTGTGGACATACATGATATTGTTGCCGATGCGTTCGATCGATTCCTCGGCATAGGCGTTGAACCCATCCATGATGGTGTTGACCAGTATCACCGCCCCCACTCCGATCATTACCCCGACGATTGTCATGGTGCTGCGAAATTTATTGGCGTGGACCGACTGAAGCGCCAGGCGGACGCCCTCGCGAATCTCCGCGAATGATAACTGCCGTTTACTCATAACTCAGCGCCTTTATCGGATCGAGACGTGCCGCTTTCATGGCCGGATAGACGCCGAAAAACAGTCCGACGCCGGTGGAGATGCCCACGCCCATGACAATCGCCAGGGTTGTCGGGGTGGTGAATATATCCATGAGCGAGGTCAGCATCCACCGTCCCACATGAATCCCGCACAGAACACCGATGCCTCCCCCGACAATTGACAGCATCAGTGACTCATACAGAAACTGTGCCATGATGTTGCGCCGGCGGGCGCCGATAGATTTGCGAATACCTATCTCGCGTGTGCGCTCGGTTACCGATATCATCATGATATTCATGATCACAATACCGCCGACAATGATCGAGAGCAGCGGAATGGACAGCATGATTACTTTGTAGGCACGGGTGAGATCGTCGATAAAGGCCAGCAGACTGTCCGCGGTTACGATCGTGAAATCATCCTCTTCGTCGTAGGGAACCCGTCTGACGGCCCGCAGCAGTACGCGGAGCTGATCGATAGCGTTCTGACGCCTTTCCAGCGACGCCACCTTGATAACCAGGTTGACCGGATTTCCCGGCTGCCGGAAGATTTTCTGGTGAGTTGACAGTGGCATGGCCACGAAATCGTCCATTCCGCCCACCATGGTGCCGTCCAGCTTCTCGGCGACACCGACCACCGTGAACTCTTCGCCTCCCAGGCGGATCTTTTCGCCGACCGGGTCGGCTCCCTGAAAGAGCCGCTCGTAGACTTCATAACCGATGAAAGCGACATTGCGACGGCGGACTTCGTCTTCTTCGGAGAAGTAGCTTCCCAGGATAACGTCGAAGGCCCGCATCTCCATCACGTTGGGGGTTTCGCCGCGTATGTCAACGTGGCCGGCCGTTCGGGAACCGTACTTGACCCGTCCATGGAGATAGGCCTCGGCGCCCACCATGGCGCAGTCGGGACAGGCCTGTTCGACCAGGGGAATCAGATCGCGGGTGAGCTTCTTGCGTTTGGCCCGGCGAATATATTCGTCCCAGGAGAGGAACTCACCGAACCGCGTCACCCAGACGGTTTGTGGTCCGAAGGCGTTCAGGGAGCGCTCTATATCGGCCTGCATCCCTTCGACCGTGGAGACGATCGCGATCACCGAGGTCACGCCCATGACCATGCCGAGCACCGTCAGCGAGGAGCGCAGGCGGTTGGCCCAGAGGGCGGCGGCGGCTTCTCGTATAAGCGACGGTAGCATCATCGCTGCATTCTCGTGTTACTCATTTTTCATCTCTTCGAGCGAGCTGTCGTCAATAACAACCAGGTCGCCGCCGCTCAGTTTACGCAGCGTCTGAAATGACCCCGAGACCACCGTATCACCGGGGCTCACTCCCGACAACGCTTCCAGATACCGTTTATCGGCGATGCCGGTGGCAACCTCGATGAATCTGACCTTACCGTTCTCGACGACAAATACCCCGGATTTCTTGACCTTATCTTTGCGCTGTTTGCCGTTTCCATCCGACCGGCCGGCCGTCGCTGAATCCGCCGGCGCGTCGGCGTCGTCCACCTCGGCCGCCTGCACCTCGCCGCCGCGGGTGGCGTCCGGCTCGCTTTTACCGGTCGTATCCGTCTTGAGCGAATCCGGGTCGAACTCGCGCGTCACCAGCGAAGCATACGGAATCAACAGGGCATCCTCGGCCGTGGCGGTAGTGATATCGACCGAGGCCGACATACCCGGCCTGATGCTGGCATGCGCCTCGTTGAACCGGACTTTGACCCTGAAACTGGTTGTGAAATTCTCGGTGCCTTCGCCCGTGACCAGGGCCGAGTTGCCGATCTCCACCACGGTTCCTTCAAAAGTGGTGTCACGCAGGGCGTCCACCCTGATGCCAGCCGGATGTCCCAACCTGAGCGAGGCAATCTCCGTTTCGTCCACATCCACCTCAACCTCGTAAACCGACAGGTCGGCCACCGTCATCAGCGTCTTGCCCTGGGTGAAGCTGGTCTGGGCCTGGGCAATTTCGCCCACCTCGGCGCTGAGAAAAGTGACCACGCCGTCCATCGGCGACTTGATTAGAGTCTTGCCCAAATTGTCCTCGGCTTTCTCCAGCCGGGCCCGCGCCGTTTTCGACTGCGCCACCATCGCCTGGTAGTTCGCCTGCGAATTCTCAAAGGCGAATTTGGCATTGGTATAGGCCGTTTCGGAACTGAGATTCTGCTCCCAGAGGCGGGATTGCCGCTCGAACTCGAGCTTGTCCTTCTCGTACTGAGATCGCGCCGCCTGCGTTCGCGCCTCGATTTCGTCAACCGAGAACCGTGCCTGGGCTACATCGGACATGTACTGCACCGTATCCAGGAGCAGGAGGCGTTTTCCCCGGGCCACCCCGTCTCCCTCGGAAACATACACGGCCACTATCTCGGCCGGCACTTCAGAGGTTATGTCGACCTTTGTCTGCGGGTGGATTCGGCCCGAGGCCGTTACTATTTCGCTGATCCTGTCAACATAGGCAAGTTCAGCCTGCACGGTCGTCCCCTTGCCGTTGGAGCCGCTCAGACTCATGACGATGATCGCGATTACCACCACCACGGGGACGCCTATCAACAGCATCTTTTTGATTCGTTTCTTCTTAGCCATGGCTCGTATCCTTTTGTCTCTCTTATTTGTCAGCATCATGCCCGCAGCAGCGCGTCGGGCCGGCTGTTTCGCTTGCGGTAAAGCGGGTAGAGCCCCGGATGCTGCCGCGGCTCCTATTCCAATCAGACCGGTCGCGGCCTGAAATGTTGCGGTAGAGATCGGTCATCCCGACACCGGTCAAAGCTGATCGGTCGGGGTCATAAGCATCTGTCAATCTTGCGACTACAGGGGCGTCGGCGCGCGCCGGCAGAAAGTGCTATGAGATATCCACATCTGAATTATATTGGGTATGTGGACGGCTGGGTCGTCTATATGATGACACGGGAGGTTACATTATGCGAAGCACTTGCTTAGTTTTGACAATCATCATCGGGCTGGCGGCAAATGGCCTTGCCGAGGAGCTTTACAAAGTCAGCCTCCACAGCCAGAACGACGCCGAACTGCTTAAGGGACTTGAGGTTGAGACGGTCCTCTGGGTGCGTGGCGGCTACCTGGTGCTGGCCGACAACGAGGCGTCGCGTCGACTGGAGGCTTCCGGCCTCGATTTCGACCTGGTGGCGTCATCGGTAAGCCGCGAGCAGCTCTGGATGGACGGTCGCCGTGACCGCAAAAACGCCGAGCGCTTCGAACTGCTCTACGAAGACGGCGGTCTGAGGCTTTTTTTGATCAGCCCCGAACAACTGGCCGGGGAAATCGAACCGGCCGAAGTATATCCTCTGCCGCGCCGGCATATCGAAATCCGCTACCGGCCGTCAACGCCCGCGGTAACACCCGAGGTGCCGGTTTCCGTCGCCGATGACATTCCGGCTCTTATTGCGCAGGTCGAGCAGGACTCGCTGGAGGCCTACGTCGGACGACTGGAAGCCTACACCCATCGGCTGGCCGGAACCGATTCCAACTACGCCTCCCGCGACTGGATCGCCGACAAGTTTGAGGAGTTCGGATACCAGACGGTCGAAATCGATCCCTTTATTGGCTCGCAACTCTGGGACCGCGTGCCGGTACAGTGCTTCAACGTAATTGCCCGAAAAGAAGGCACCCTTCATCCGGAGCAGCAGATAGTTATCGGCGGGCACTTTGACAGCGTGCCCGACTGCCCCGGCGCCGATGACAACGCTACCGGCACCGCCTGCGTGCTCGAGATAGCCCGCATCCTCAAGGACATCGAAACCGACAAGACATTCGTTTTCATCGCGTTCGACTCTGAGGAATCCTGGTTATGGGGTTCTTATCATTACGTTGACGAAGCCGTGGCTCGCGGGGATGACATCGTCCTTATGATAAACCCGGATATGATTGCTCACTGGAACAATGATACCCGGGCCGACCTTTACTACGGCGCCGAGAACGGTTATGCTATACTGTGGAGCCAGCTCGCCCAGACCTATGTGGGTATTACCGGCGACCTTTCCGGCAGCACCGCCTCCGATCACCTTCCGTTCCAGGAGGCCGGGTATGACGTCATCTTCGTCCAGGAAAAGAACTTCTCCACCAACTACCACTGCTACAACGGAACCGAAGATATCTCGGCCAATCTCGATTTCGAATATATGACGAGGATGGTCAAGGCCACCCTGGCTACCCTGTACACCACGGACCGAGCACCCCGACCGGTAGAGATTGCGTCGGTGGTTCAGGCAGGCGACGGCGAGACGCTCCAGTTAGCCTGGCATCCCTGCGACTATCCCGAGCTGTCCGGCTACCGGATCAGCTACTGGCAAATCGAACCGCTGTCCGATGTCTACACCATCGATGTTCCGCCGGGCGACACCTGCGGCAACGTCGGCGAGCTGACGGAAGGGTACGAGTACGCTTTCTATGTACAGGCAATATTGACTGAGGGCCGAATGTCGCTTCCCGATTACGGCGTGATTACCGCTACCCCGCAGTCTCGTCCCCAGGCGCCTTTTGGCGTATTGGCCGTGCCCCTGCGCGAAGCCATAAAGGTCACCTGGCAGTACGACAACCCCGAACTGGACTTCGACCACTGCGCCGTCATCCGCGACCAGGCCGTCATACACGAGACTCTTGATACCGTCTATATCGATGATGATCCTTCTCTGGGCGCTGATTTTCACGAATACATGGTAGTGTCCTTCGATACCGAGGGCAAACACTCCGATACCGTGGGCGTGGATCCTTTCGTCATGCGCGCCGCCACGCTTGAAGCCAACCGCATTCTCGCCGTGAATCGCTCCTCCTGGGGCAAGACGGTGGACTTTGTCGACGAAACCGAAACCGGCGCCTTCATGCGCGAGGCCCTCAGCGGCTACAACTTCGACTACTACTCCGACACCGCCGCGTACACGAATCCCTATGACACCACCGCCATCGATCTGGTGGATATGCTCGATTACGGCGTGGTGATCGTCGGCGGAGAAGCCGGGCGTCTGGACGAGATCGGCAGCAACCCTGAATACAACAACGGCATTCTCGATACCCTGGTTTATTACCTGTCAATCGGCGGCCGGCTGGTCGTGTTCGGCCGATGGGGCAACAAAGGCCTGTATGACACGCTCGATTACATCGACAACCCGTACGCCTACGACGACGCTTATCACGACTACTTCCACATCGGGCGGCGGATACTGACGCCCAGCGACTGGACCTGCTCTAATCCTGTAATCCAGTCCGACCTGGTCGGCGCCCACAGCCAGATGGATGCGTATCCGGCCCTGCCCTGGGATTCCCTTCTGACGCTGGCACACTCCGACGCCAACATCGCCATCTGCCCCGTGACCGAGGTCTCCGGTATTCCCTTCGCCACCTTCTGTGATCTGGTAACGACCCGGCCCCAGGTACTCTACACTTATGACTCCCGCCATAATGATCCCATTGCCGAGGGTCAGCCGGTCGGCTGGCGCTACCTGGGCAACGATTATCGCTATGTCTGGTTCGACATTCCGCTTTCCTTTATGCAGCGCTCCAGCGCCATCGCCGCGCTGCGACAGGCGGTGGAGGACCTCATGAGTTCGCAGACGCCGGTCGACGACGACCCGCGCCAGGCCGGACTGCCGGAGGCGTACCGGCTCGGCCAGAATTATCCCAACCCCTTTAACCCGTCGACCGTCATCAAATTCTCGCTTCCGGCGCGCTGCGATGTCAACATTTCGCTGTACAACATCCTAGGACAGCGCATCGTGACGCTACTGGACGAAACCCGGCCGGCCGGGACGCACCGGGTGGTCTGGGACGGTACTAACGCCGATGGTGAACCCGTGGCCAGCGGGATTTACCTCTACCGGATGAAGGCCGGTGACCATACCGCATCGAAGAAAATGCTGCTGTTGAGATAGACAATCAGCCCGGTTTGAAATACCGGCAAGAGGATGGTGTATGAAGAAAGTTATACTGGCTGCCGCGTTACTGCTCGCTCTGCTGCAATCCGGCCAGGCCGACGACCTCTATAGAGTAACTCTGCACAATAAAGCCGACGCCGACCTTCTCAATTCGATGGATGTCGAGCCCCTGGTGTGGGTCGGTGGCGCCTACGTGGTACTGGCCGATGTCGCGGCGTCGCAGCGCCTTCAACAGTCCCGCCTGGATGCACGGCTCGTCGCATCCGGAATAAGCGGGAGCGAGTTGGCCATGGATAGCCGGCTCGATCGCGCCAATACCGGAAGGTATGAGGTCGTCTTCGAGGAAGAGGGCATCCGAATACTCCGCGTCGGCCCCGACGGCGCCGGTCCCGATGAGGCCCGGCACGGCGTCTTCCCGATTATCAACGAGCATCTGCAGATAATCTACCATCCGGTTGCCCCGCCGCCGGAATATGAATTCGTGCCTCCCGCAGGACTCGAAGAACTGATTGACGACATCGAACAGGATTCCCTGTTTTCCTACGTTTCCGCCCTGCAGGCTTTCCCGGAACGCCTGACCGAGTCGCCGTCAAGCCGTCGCGCCCGCACCTGGATCGCCCGCAAATTCAGGGATTTCGGTTATGACAACGTCAGGATCGACAAACTCGATGGTGCTTATCGGACAATTTACAATGTCATTGCCCAGAAGCCGGGCACGGTCTACCCCGAACAGGAGATCGTCATCGGCGCACACTTCGATGCTGTGGCCAATTCTCCCGGAGCCGACGACAACGGTTCGGGCACCGCCGCGGTGCTGGAGATGGCAAGGGTCCTGAAGGACGTGGATGTCCCGCGTACCCTTGTGTTTGTCGCTTTTGACGGCGAAGAGGGCTGGGGGTATGGCTCCGATCATTATGTTGACGAGGCCGTGGAACGCAATGCCGATATCACCTTCATGCTCAACCTAGATATGATCGGCTTTATGGATAACAACGACTCGGCCTGGCTCTATCACGGCCCCGAGATAAGCTATTCCCTGCTTTGGGACGAGGTGGCCCGCACCTACTGCGGTATCACCGGCGTCCTCGGCGGCGTCAGCTGGGGATCCGACCACTGGCCCTTTCAGCAGGCCGGCTACGACGTCTGCTTCGCCCACGAGTATATATTTTCGACCGTGTACCACCAGAGCACCGACAGCACTACCTATATGGATTTCGATTACATGACCAGGATGGTGAAGGCCTCCCTGGCCACCGCCTTCACCGTCGGCGGCATGCTTGCGCCGGTGGCTGTTCTCGCCGTCGTACAGGGGGGCGACGGCCAGTCGGTGCAGGTGGTGTGGCACGCTGTCGATTTCCCTGAACTCGACCATTACCGCCTTACCTGCTTCCCGACCGACCAGCCGGCCGAGCAGATGACGTTCGATATTCCTGCCCCTGACACTTCCTACATAGTTGGCGGGCTGACGGAAGGCCGCGAATATGCTTTCTACGTCCAGGCGGTCGCCGTCGATGGACGCGAGTCCCTCGCCTTCTATCACCCCGGTCTCGGCACGCCCCAGTCCCGCCCGCAGGCGCCTTATAACGTCGTCGCCCTGCCCATGCGTGAAGCCATCCGAATCGCCTGGCAGTATGAGAATCCCGAACTGGATTTTGACCGCTGTGAGATTGTCCGCGACGGCGCCGTCGCCGGTCACACTACCGATACTTTCTATATCGACGACGACCCGTCGCTCGGCAGCGATCTCCACGAGTACATTGTCATGTCCTTCGATACCGAGGGTGAACACTCCGACACCATCGGTGTTCAGCCGGCCGTCATGCGCGCCGCCACCCTTCAGGCCGACCGAATTCTCGCGGTCAACCGTTCCTCGTGGGGCCGGACCGTCGATCATGTAGATGAAACCGAGACCGGTGCTTTCATGCGCGAGGCCCTGAGCGGGTACAACTTCGATTACTACTCGGACACCGTCGCCGTCACCATACCCGACGACACCACTGCCATCGACCTGGCCGACATGCTGGATTACGGGGTGGTCGTGGTCGGTGCCGAAACGGGACATTACGACGATATAGGGGTGGAGCCCGAAAAGAACGGTATTCTCGATACCCTGGCCTATTATCTGTCAATCGGGGGCCGGCTGGTCGTCTTCGGTCGGTGGGGAGTGAGGAACTCGTGCGACACGCTCGACTACCTCGCCAACAGCTATACCTATGACGACGCCTATCATGATTTCTTCCACATCGACAAACGGATTCTGACACTGACCACCTGGAAGTGCTACACCCCCCTTATCCAGGCCGACCTGATCGGCGCCCGAAGCACGACGACCGGGTACCCGGACCTGCCCTGGGACTCCCTGATCGCCCTGGCCCACTCCGATGCCAACATTGCCGGCATCTGTCCGGTGACGGAAATCAGCGGAATTCCTTTCGTCTCCTTCTGCGATCTGTCGGGAAACGAATCCGAGGTGATATACACCTACGACTCTCGCGACGACAGCCCCTTAAGCGAAGGTGAACCGGTCGGCTGGCGCCATCTGGGCGCCGACTACCGCTATGTCTGGTTCGATATTCCGCTTTCCTTTTTCCAGCGCGGCGAGGCTGTCTCCGCCCTGCGCCGGGCGGTGAATGATGTCATGGGTTCGCCCGAACTGGCCGGCCGCAAGCTGCCGCAGACCGATCTGCCGCAGTCATACCGGCTCAGCCAGAACTATCCCAATCCTTTCAACCCGTCGACCATCATCAGCTATTCCATTCCGCAGCAGATGCACGTTGAGATTTCGATATACAATATTCTGGGCCGGCGACTGGCGACTCTCGTTGACGAGACCAAACCGGCCGGAACGCACCGGGTTGTCTGGGACGGCGCCAATTCCGACGGCCAACCGGTGGCCAGCGGGATTTACATGTACCGGATGAAAGCGGGTTCACACTCGCAATCGAAGAAAATGCTTCTCTTGAGGTAGGAAACCGAAACCTGATGAAAGCATATCCTGCGACAAGGGCCAGTGCTTACCTCGTTATCCAGCGTAGATGTGTTAGAGGGCCGATTGGAGCCGCAATGATGCGAGGGGAACAGTAAATGAAGAAAGTGATACTGGTTTTCATACTGCTCTTGGGATTGCCGCCTGCCGGCCATTCCGACGACCTGTACAAAGTCACCCTGCACCGTCAGGCCGACGCCGACCTTTTGAACTCGATAGGTGTTGAGCCGCTGGTCTGGGTTGGCGGCGGTTATCTGGTGCTGGCCGACGCCTCGGCCTCGCAGCGGATTCGGCAATCCGCGCTCGATGCCGAACTGGTTGGCTCCGGTATAACCGCAGGCGAACTGGCCATGGATGGCCGTCTTGACCGCAAGAATACCAAGCGGTTCGAGGTCGTTTACGAGGAGGATAACGTGCGGCTGCTGCGCGTCGGCGCCGGCGGCCTCGGACTCGACCAGGCCGGGCAGGGTCTCTTCCCTATCATCAACGAACATTTGAAAATAGTCTACAGGCCGGCCAAGCCGCCGCTGGAATACGATTTCCTGCCTTCCGAAGATATTGGCGATCTGGTGGACAGCATTAATATCGATTCCCTTTACTCCTACGTGTCCGCCCTGCAGGCTTTCCCGGACCGGGTGGCCGGGTCCCCCTCGAACCGCGACGCCCGTGACTGGATCGCCGACAAGTTCACCGAGTTCGGCTACGACTCGGTCGTGGTCGACCCGCTCGAGGCCAACTTCCAAACGTATTACAATGTCGTCGCCTACAAACCCGGGGGCCTCTATCCCGAACAGGAGATTGTCATCGGCGGCAATTTCGATGCCTTTCCCAACAGCCCCGGAGCCGACGAAAACGGCTCCGGAACGGCGGGCGTGCTGGAGATAGCCCG
>CP070777.1:1470292-1499566 GCA_020346225.1 Candidatus Zixiibacteriota bacterium
GACAACAACCCGGACTTCTCATCGCCCGAGCAGACCGGCTACTCAGCCGTGTGCACCAACGGAACCTGCCTGTACTACATAAATCCGGCCCTTATGCCCGGCGAATACTACTGGCGCGTCAGAGCAGATGAGGCAGGTTGGCCGTGGTCCGACGTTTGGTCCTTCCGGCTTCAGGGCCGGGTTAAAAAGGACGCCGCCGAGGACGGTTTGCCTCAGAGCGCGGAACTCTTCGCCAACCGGCCGAACCCGTTCAACCCTAAAACCGCAATCCGGTTTGCGCTCGCGGAACCGGGGCACGTCAGATTGACGGTTTATAATATCATGGGACAGAAAGTCGCCACCCTGGTTGACGGCCATCTCAACGCCGGCTACCATGACTATGAATGGGACGGCACCAGAGCGGCCAGCGGCATCTATTTGTACCGCCTCGAAACCGAGAACAGCATGTTTACGCGTAAGATGATGCTGGTGAAATAGCTCTTCTTTGACCCTGGCAATTCAAGCGGCGGCCGACACTATCGGCCGCCGCTTTTTCGCTGTGCCGGAAGCAGTTGCAGATAAACCCGCTAAATTGGACAAAATTGCTCCGCTTGGCTCCATCGCAGGATTTGCACCTCCCCCCAACCACTGGACACCCCCGCCCCTGGCTCGTCTTTGGGGTGTATATAGCGAGGCGATGTTTGGAGGTTTGGACAGGTCAGGATTTGTGGAGTTCGACTTCCCTCAATTAAGAAGGTGTTGATTTAAGAAGAAGACCCCTGACACCCAGTCGGATGACCTCCAGGAACCCGCCACCCCTGCAATAGCAGGGGTGGCGTCTCTTTTTTGCGCGGGACGCACCCCGAGGCAAACTTCATTTGACAAAATATGGCGTCTTTAGTATATTTTACGGTAGCGGCGGATGCCGCTCGAACCCTGCCGCCATGAGCAACCAGCACGGTGAGAACATCGACCGTGTTCGCTGGCAATCGGAACACCTCACCGGCCCGATGTCTCCTAAAAAATTATAGATGCTTTGGGGAAACGAATCTACAAGCGGGAGAGCAACATGAAGACAACTATCGTTCTTTGCGGACTGGCAATTGTGTGTATCGGTAGTCCCGTTGGCGCCGAGTCGCAGGCAACCATGGAGGACCCGCCGCCGGTTTTTGACCTCAGAAACGTCGAAGGCCAGAACTATGTCACGTCCGTCAAGATGCAGGAAGGCGGCACCTGCTGGACGTTCGGCACCATGGCGGCAATGGAAAGCAACCTGCTCATGACCGGGGTCTGGGCAACCGCCGGCGAATCGGGCGAACCCGACCTGGCCGAGTATCATCTCGACTGGTGGAACGGCTTCAACCGCTTCTATAACGAAGACATCTACCCGAGAATCGGCGGCCTTCAGGTCCATGAGGGCGGTGACTATCGGGTCTCTTCCGCTTACATAACCCGGGGCGAGGGTGCTGTAAGGGAGATCGACGGCGGCTCGTACGCTCCGGCCCCGCCAAGGTACGAGCCGACCTTCCACCTGTACTTTCCGCGGGATATTGAATGGTTCACGGCCGGCAAGGACCTCAGCAACATCAACACCATCAAGAATATCATCATGACCGAGGGAGCTATTGGCACGTGTATGGCGTCCGGCGGATTCTGGTCGGGCACCAGCCACTACCAGCCTCCCGAGGACCCGACCGACCCCAACCACGCCGTGGCCATCGTCGGCTGGGATGATGGCAAAGTCACGCAGGCCCCGCTGCCCGGCGCCTGGCTGTGCAAAAACAGCTGGAGCGAAGACTGGGGCGAAGAAGGTTATTTCTGGATTTCCTATTATGACAAGCATTGTTGTCAGCACCCGGAAATGGGAGCCGTCTCTTTTCAGGATGTCGAACCGATGAGTTGGGATATAATCTACTCCCATGACTATCACGGCTGGCGGGATACCCTTACGTCTTGTGCTCGTGCTTTCAACGTTTTCCTGAGCGACGGTGCCAGACTGCTCCAATCGGTGAACTTCGTCACCGCCCGCGAAGACGTGTCCTATACGGTCAAAGTTTACGACCGCTTCGAGAACGGCGAGCTTCTCGATGAACTCGTGTCGCAAACCGGAACCATCCAGTATCCCGGCTTTCATACCATCGACCTCGATTCTCCGCTGCGGCTCGAGCCGGGTTATTTCTACCTGTACCTCGAACTTTCCAACGGCGGCCACGCCTATGACCGGACTTCCGAAGTCCCGGTGCTGCTGGGCGCCAAGATGGGAACCGTTGTCGAATCGGCCGCCAATCCGGGTGAGAGCTATTATCGCAGCGGTCCCGACTGGCTCGACCTGTACGACTATAACAACACCGCCAACCTCTGCATCAAAGGACTGGCCGACATCCTGGCCGACTTTGGCGCCGATCCCCGGTACGGCTGGGCCCCCTTGAGCGTGGATTTCACCGGCAGCTCCACCCTTCCACCGGATAGCTGGAAGTGGGATTTCGGTGACGGCGACTCCGCCTTTGTCCAGGCGCCGACGCATGTCTACGAGGATCGAGGCTACTTCGATGTAGCCATGAGAGTCTATTCCGGGTCCGATAGCCTGACCGTGAAGAAATTCGACCACATCATTGTTCTCGCCGATACCATCAAGTCCCCTTTTATGGAGGATGAAGCCGGCGCCGTGGTCGAGATGGTCATCGGCGCCAACAATACCGTACCGGTCTCCTATATAAAGATACCCATTGAATTCGGCGGTGACCTGGCTCTTTCGATCGATTCCTTCTCCACCGTCGGCTGCCGCACCGAGTACTTCGAACGCCAGGACTACCTGCACTACGACCCATTCTGGGGCCAGCGTGTAACCATAAGGCTGCAGTCGGCATTACTGGGGTCGTCGACCCCGGAGCTGGAACCCGGTGAGGGTCCCATCCTCAAGATCTACTGGCGAATCGACCCCGAAGCCCTGCCCGGCCAGTTCGCGCCCATCATGCTCGACGGCTACGATGACTATCTACCCACTTACTACGGCAGCGAGCTTGATTACGAAATCGCCTCGATTGCCGGCGAGATTGTCGCGGCTGAAAGCTGCTGCCTGCTGCGCGGTGATGTCAACCACGATTCCCAGTTCGATGCTCTCGACATAGTGCACCTGGTCGACTACATATTTGCGGGCACCACGACTCTTCCGTGTGAAGCCGAGGCTGACGCTGACGGTGACGGTAAAGTCGATTCACTCGACCTTATCCGTCTCGCCGAGTATATGTGGAGCGGCGGTCTGCCGCCGGTTGATTGTCCGTAGCTCGGCTCGCAGCCGCATCGCTAATCGTTCGCAGATGATGACCGCCCGGCATGATGTGTCGGCAACGGCGGTGTTGCATCAACGATTTTCCTTGACAAATGCGGCCCGAATTGGTTGTTTTTGGTAGTGAGAATAATCGTTTGGAGACTGGCAAAGGCGTTCACTTGATTGCCGTGCGGATGAACCACCGAACCACCTAAGCTCTTGCCGCCAGTCCGTTCCTGACAGCTTCATGGATTTCTAATAGAAGGGGTGAGCTATGCTCGTAAAAAACTTGTTGGAGAGCAAGCCGCGCGACGTAATCACGACCGGCCCGGAGGTGTCGATTGAGGACGCCATGGACCTGTTGATTCGCAAGAATATCGGGTGTCTGCCGGTCATCAATAAGGCCGGGGAACTGGTCGGTATCCTCAGCGACAAGGACATTTTCAAGAAGTGTCATGAAACCAGGGGGCAGTACGCCGCCCTGCGCGTTGAGGATGTCATGAGCACCAACCTGATTGTGGGCCTTCCCGATGACGATCTGAGTTACATCGCCGGGATCATGAAGAAGAACTGGATTCGCCACGTGCCGATCGTCGACGGCGACCACATCATCGGTCTCGTTTCGCAGCGCGACATTCTCAAGACCACCGTCAAGACAACCGAGGTCGAAAACCGCTACATGAAGATGTACCTGGACGGCTTGCACAGTCGTGACAGGTCTTCGGACTATTAAGAGTCCTCGGGCGGCGGCGCGAAATGAGCAAGGGCGACCATCGGGTCACCCTTGCTTACGGCCCTGTTTCCGGAGCCTTTATTTCTTCACGGGGTAGCGCGGCCGCGGCGGTAGCTTCGGCGGTTCTTCCTCTATTTTCTTCAGAACCAGTTCAACGCTCTTTTCCAGTTGCGGGTCTTTGCCGGCCACCACCAGGTCGGGCCGGTTATCGACGGGAACATCGGGATCGACACCGTGATTCTCGACATCCCATTCCCCCGCCTCATTGATGAAGGCAAATTCCGGCACGGTCACAAAGCCGCCGTCCATCAGGGGAATGCCCCGGGCGATACCGACCAGCCCGCCCCAGGTGCGATTGCCGACCAGCGGTCCCAGCTTCATCTGCCTGAAGTAGTACGGGAACAGATCGCCTCCGGAACCGGCGAATTCGTTCATGACACACACCATGTGTCCGTTAAGAGCCATACCGGGGGACCGCCACAGCCGGCCCTCCCTGGCCGACCATTGATTCATCACCTGCCGCGTGAGACGCTCCAGAAACATGGTGGGAATCATGCCGCCGCCGTTGTAACGCACATCCACGACCAGGCCGTCTTTGTAAGCCTGGGCGTAGAAGGCCCGGCTGAATTCGTTGAGCCCGCTTATGCTGGTATTCGGTACGTGAATGTAGCCCACCCGGCCGTCGGTGGCTTCAGATACGGCCCGGCGGTTCCCCTCCACCCAGTCGAGGTACCTGATTTCCGCTTCCGATGCCACCGGCACCACCGCGTACTCACGGGCGTCCGTCAATGATGGAGAATCGCTTACCGTTATGCTGATTCGCTTTGAAGCGGTTTTTTCGAAATAACTGTACGGGTTGTCCGGTCCGGTTACCTCGCGCCCGTTGACGGCCATGAGATAATCGCCTTCATTGACGATGACACCCGGTTCGGTCAGCGGCGCCCGGCGATTCTTCTGCCAGTTCTCACCGGTATAGATCTTCTTGAAACGATAGCGGTTGCTGGCCGGGTCCAACTCGAGGTCGGCGCCCAGAAGGCCGATACCGAATCCCGGTACCGGCGGCCTCTTTCCTCCCCCCACGTAGGCGTGAGAAGCGCACAGCTCACCGATCATCTCACCGATAACGTAGGTGAGATCGGAGCGATGCGCCACGTAAGGAAGCAACTGCGCATACCTGGTCTTCATCCGGACCCAGTCCACGCCGTGCATGTCGGGATCATAAAAGAAATCTCGCTCCAGTCGCCACGCCTCGTAAAACATCTGTTCCCACTCCCCCCGGGGATCCACCTTCATCTCGAGCCCCGACAGGTCAATACCGCCATCGCCCACTTTGTTGGAGCCGGCCGAGGCGTCTATCGTTCCATACGTCTGCCGCGCCTTGTAGATGATCTTCTTGCCGTCGTGGGACATATCGTAATTGTCGATACCGCTGATCACGGTATGGTCTTCGCGCTTTTCCAGATCATACATATGCAGTTCGTTCTGCGAACCCCCGTCGGAAGCGCGCACGGCCGGGGCCGAAAGATAGAACAGCTTGCCGCTCTGCGCCTTTAAACCGAAGTAATTGCCCGGCGGAACCGGCACGCCCACCGTACGCAGATCGATATTCTCCAGGTCGATGACAATGTCTTTATCCTTCTCGTCGTCGTCTTTGCCGTCATCTTCCGCTTTCTTCTCCTCGTCGCCGCTTTCCCCTTCCTCCTCGATTTCTTCCTCGTCACTCTCCGGGGCGAACGGCGACAGGCTGTCCGCCTGCAGCGTTATCAGATACAGATTACTGGTGTTCCTGTAAATGAACTCCGCTTCAAAGTCGCTGAATGTCGGCGCGAAACTGCGATTCGAAACGAAATAAAGGTACTTTCCGTCAGGATCGAAGGCGGGGTAATCGTCATTATTGTATTCGTCGGTGATGCTTATCACTTCTCTCTGTTCGAGAGAATACAGGAAGATGGAATTGTTGTAATTGTCGTCCGGTTTGGAGTAGACAATCCACTTGCTGTCGGGTGACCACGCATAGCGGTCGATCTGCCATATTTCCGAACGGTCGACCTGCACCGGGGTTTTGTCGTCGATATCGACGTAGTACAGGCGGAGCTTCTTGTCGGCGTATAGGATCTTCTTGCTGTCCGGCGACCACTTCAATTCGAAACGATAGCATTCGCCGTCGTTTGTGATTTGCTCTTCCTCACCGTTACCATTCTGGGCCCTTATGTATATCTCATACTCACCGGTTCGGTCGGACAGGTAGGCCACCCACTTGCCGTCGGGCGCCCAGGTCGAATAAATCTCTCGAACGGTTGGTGTCCTGGTGATGTTGCGCGTCGCGCCTTTTTCGAGCGGCACCGTGAAAATCTCGCCCCTCGCCCCGAAAAGAGCCCGCTTCGCCGTCGGAGAAAGGTTGAACTCACCCACCAGGTCAGCTACGGCGGTGTAGGCCGGACGCGTCAGGACCGCGTCCGTGTTCACTTCAACCGGAACTTTGCTGGTTTTGAGTGTTTTCAGGTCCAGAACGTAAAGATACCCCCCGTTTTCGTAGACGATGGCTCCCGGGCCGAGGCTGGGCCACTTCACATCGTACTCGGCATGCTTGGTAACCTTGCTTATCTTCCCCGTCTTGAGGTCATAGTAGAAAATATTCAGGGTGTGCTCGCGGTCGGAGTTGAAATAGATCCTGTCGCCGGCCCACATGGGGGCATGGTCGGTGCCCTCCCAATCGGTCAGCCGGGCCACCGTATCGGCCTTGAGGTCATAGACCCAGATATCCTGCGCCCACCCGCCTTTGTATCGTTTCCAGGTGCGGAATTCCCTGAGCTTGCGGTTGTACGCCAGTTTCGTCCCGTCCGGAGAAAAGGAGGCCAGCCCGGCCTCGGGAATCTTCAGCGCTGTCGGCAAGCCGCCGCCGGTAGACACCTCGTACAGTTTTCTGCCGGCCGCCCGATGCGCTTCCCGGCTGGACCGAAAGACCACTTTGCTGCCGTCGGTAGACCAGTCGAGCACCATGTCACCTCCCGGATGGTAAGTCAACTGGACCGGTTCGCCTCCATCCGCCGGAACGACATACACATCGTTACCTCCCTCGTAGTCGCCGGTGAATGCGATGAACTGTCCGTCGGGAGAAAACTTGGGGAAAAGCTCCTCACCCGGATGCGATGTCAGCCGGCGGGCCGCCCCGCCCTCGCTCGAAACCAGCCACAGGTCGCCCCCGTAGCTGAACACGATTTTGTCTTTGTAGATATCGGGATATCTCATCAGGCGAGATTCCTCCGCCGTGACCGCTTGAAAGGCAACAAGCACGGCAACAACGGCTACCAGAGTCGACCTTAAAAAGTGCATACAAACTCTCCTCGATTTCTCAGGATTTCCCTCCCCCGGGGTCTCAATCACGCTACATATTGTTAAGAATACGTGCCACAATTTAAGCGGCCGATACCGAACAAACAAGTTCTTTGTGGTGCAAACTGACTGTGGCGGGAACCGGCTGGGTCGGCGCGGTACAAAAAACCGGCGCCATTCGAGTTAAATGGCGCCGGGGAAACGACTTTATTTTGGCGTATGCCGGTTAGCGCATCGGTTACAGCAAGCCCTGCTGCTACAGCTCTCGCCAGGAAATCATGAGCATTGCGCCGGTAACGCTAACCGGATATTCCGAAAGCGCCCGGTCATAGTGTATGCAGGCGGCGTTATCCATCGAAACCGAGGCTCCGATAATCGAACCGTAAAAATCGCACCCGTCGCCTATGAAGATATCAGCTGCAGGCGAGTAGAAGGCCGCCTGTATGTCGATGCTCTGGCCCATGGTGTGAATATCACCCTGCGAGTTGATGATAAGACTCGATGCCGGTTGGGTGGGATTGATGCTCGTGTTGTTCTGAAGGATAATGTCTCCCGTCATATATATCATGACCTTTGCCCCCGGAGCCACCAGGACCTGCGAGTTGGCCGCGAGAGTGATATCGGAGAAGTAATAAACACCTCCGCTCAGCGTGACTACGTCGTTGGTGGCCAGGTTGAGCTCATGGGTTATCCCGTCGTACGTGTAACTTCCCGACAGACCGCCCGGCGCCGCGCTGACACTGTGAGCATAATCGAATTCTTCCTGAGGCAGGGGGTCGACCACGTAGGGATCCACGCCGTTGGCGAGGTCGCCTCTTACGGAGCACGTGGGGCACAGATCAACACCATCGGCCAGGGCGCTGGAAGCATCGCCGCCGATGATAGCCGAGTTGGTTATCATTACCTCGCCGTTCGACGCCACATCGCCCCCCAGAACGTCCGTCGTGGCATCGAACGAGCCGGAATCCGAGTTGTACGAGTCAGTACAGGTATTGTTCTCCATCTTGACGCTGTCCTGTCCGAATACGGCGTACTGATACGGGTACAACAACTCCGGCACGACCATCCCCTCCAGCGTGGCATTGGCCTTCTGAACCGCACCGCTGGAGCGAATGGTTACCGTATCTATAAGCAGTGAATCGGGGTCACTGTGAATCACTGCCACGGAATAAATACCCTCCTCAAAAACCACATTGGCGTAGCCGGTGTCCCAGGTGTTGTTTTCGTTAAGTTTTACAACCGATTGCTTCAAACCGGCCTCGGCAACGTAAAAGGCCTGGTCGAGGTGAAGCTGATTGAAGCTGAGATCCATGTCAATCTGAGCTGTATCGACGGCCACTATCGCCGCCAGAAGAAGCATCATCATGACCGCCAGAGCAATCAGGAGTGCCCCGCCGCGGTCACCGCTGCATATTCGCCGAAGTCGTTCGCCGGACATGTGAACCCCTTTCTATAATCGTCTTGCCCCGTTGCCCCGTTCGCATGGCCGGACACCGTCCGGCGCTGCAGAACCCTTTGTATTACTAATTCGGCTGAATTCGCACATTCTTGAGCGACCGCGCCGACTACCCCGCATCGCTCCCGCACCGCAAACCATTTCTTGACAGACAGATAGACTGGCTCCTATACTTCTGCCCATGACCTGGCTCGGCTTCGCAATATCGCTGGCGGCTATTCTCATTATCTCCAGAAAGAACCTGGCTCTGGCTCTCACGGCCGGGGCCCTCCTGCTGGGACTGTTTACCGTTCCTCCTTCGACAGTTGTCGAGCAAACCATCTACACCATAACCAGCCCGTCGGTTATCATCCTCGCGCTGGCCGTCGGCGTTATCCCGATAATCGGCGGCACCATGAAAAACAACGGGCAAATCGACAGTCTGGTCGGCAACCTGAGGCTGCCGCGCCGGTACCTGCTGGCCCTGTCACCGGCTCTTATGGGGCTGTTGCCGATTCCCGGCGGGGCGCTCCTTTCCGCCCCCATTCTCGAGAAAGGCGGACAGGGCGTGCCGCCCGACCTGCTGGGGGCCATAAACAACTGGTTCCGTCACTCGTTCATAATGGTCTACCCGCTCAGCTCGGCTCTCATAGTAGCGACACAGATAGCCGACCTGGACATTTACCGCTGTATTGTATGGCTTCTTCCGGGTTTTGCCGTAGCCATGGCTCTGGGTTGGGCGTTCTTTCTGACCGGCGTTGACGGTCGCATGGGTTATGAAAGCCGGTTCTCGAGTACGGGGTTAATCATCCCGCTGGCCGTGATTCTCAGCGCCCCGGCTCTGGATTTCGCCCTCAAGAGAATTTTCGACCTTGATGCGACCGCCACTCTTCTCGCCGTGCTCACCGCCCTGACCCTGTCGCTCCTCCTGGGGACCGGGCCCGCAAGACTGAGGGCCGTTTTCAAGACGATGAGGCCCTGGAATTTCTCACTGATAATCGTGGGCATGTTCCTGTATCTGCACATGTTCCAGAGCTCCGATATCAAACATTTGATGGCGGCCCTGCCCCTGCCGCCCCTGACGCTGGCCGTGGGCGCCGGTTATCTCCTGGGGCTGGTAACCGGCCGCGTTCAGCTGCCGGCATCGATTGTACTGCCGGTCTATCTGGCCACATCGGACCACATAACCGCGCCGGTTTTCGCCCTCGTTTACGTAGCCATCTTCTTCGGCTTCGTCATGTCGCCGGTGCATCCGTGCCTGGTGGTCACGGGTGAGTACTTTCAGGTGCCGCTGAGCCGGCTGGTCAACCGCTTGACCATCCCCTCGCTGTTGATCGCCGCCGCCGCCGTTGCGCTGTCCATAATCGCTTAACAGAGGCCGCGCCGCGCCGCCCGGTACAAAGCTCTTGCCTGAGTGACCGGTAAACCTTAGTTTCTATCCGTAATATCGAAATTCACCCGAAACACCGCGCCGGCGCAGGAGTGAATCCGCCATGAAAAAGACAATAATAATCAACAGCTCTTCGATGGGTTCCGATGACAAAGAACTGGGCGAGAAACTGATGGGCTCGTTCCTTCGCAAAATCTGGGGGGCGGACAACAAACCCGAGCGTATCCTCTTCTACAATTCCGGCGTGAAACTGCTGGTAGAAGGCTCGCCGGTTCTGGATGCTCTCGACGGTCTTTCCGAAGCCGGCGTTGATCTGGTCGCCTGCGGCACCTGTGTTCTCTACTACGACGTGAAAGAAAAGATTGCCGTCGGGCGCGTCAGCAACATGCAGGAAATCGCCGCAACCATGCTTCAATCCCAGGCCGTTTTAACGATATAGGGGATGGCCGATGAGCCGATTGGTCTTCACAACCGCGATCACCCTGGTTCTTATCGTTACTCTCGGCGGCACCGCCAGATCCGGGCCGGCCGACGCCGGCGATGATCTCAGGCGCCTGGTCAGCTGGATGACGGGGTCGTTCAGCAACGAAGAGCAGGCGGCCGCCGATACCGGCCTTTTGGATGTTCGCTCCCACCTGGTCGAGGTCTGGCCGGAGCGCCAGGACGCCTTCTGGATTTACGTCGAGCAGGCCATGGGCGATAACCCGGACCGCCCCTACCGCCAGCGAGTCTACCGCGTGGCTCAAAGCAATGACGGCACCTTTGAATGCGCCGTATATGTCTTTGAAAATCCGCTGCGATTTGCCGGCCGGTGGAAAGACGAAAGGCTGCTGGAGCCGCTCACGGCCGATTCCCTTACCGAGATGGTCGGCTGTTCGGTGTTCTACAGGATAGACGGTGACAGCGCCTTCGTTGGTAACACCGTCGCGGGCGACTGCAGAAACAATGTTCGCGGCGCTGCTTATATCACATCGGAAGTGATCGTAAAAGCCGACCGGGTGGCCACCTGGGACCGGGGCTTCTATTCCAACAGCGAGCCGGCCTGGGAGGCCCTCACCAACGGCTATGTCCTCAGGCGCATCTCGCCTCAGCCGTGACGGAGAGAACCGGTCGGGCGCCGCTGCTGTTTAATACTGATGATAGCGGGGCAAAATAAAAGGAGAAATAACCCATGCTGGTGAAACGTCTCTTCAGCAATTACGGCCTTGATAACCACGGGCTGACCAACGTCAAAAAGGTCCACTGGAACCATAACACACCCATGCTCTATGAAGACATTGTCAAGAACGGCGAAGGCATCATCGCTCATCTGGGACCGGTCGTCCTGCGAACCGGCCTGCACACCGGCCGGGCGGCCAAAGACAAATTCATCGTCGAGGAACCTGAAACCGGCGACAAGATCTGGTGGGGAAAAGTCAATCGGCCGTTTTCCGTGGACTGTTTTAAGATGCTGTTCCGACGGCTGCAGGCATACCTGCAGGGACGCGACATCTACGTTCAGGACTGCTTCGCCGGGCACGACCCCCGCTACCGCCTGCCCGTCCGGGTAATAACCGAAACCGCCTGGCACAGCCTGTTCGCCCGGATAATGTTCATCCAGGCCGAAGATCACGAGCTGGTCGAGCATGTCCCCGAATTCACGATCCTTCACGTGCCCGGCTTTCAGGCCATACCCGAGATAGACTGCACCAACTCGGAAACCTTTATCGTCGTCAATCTCCGGCGCAAGCTGGTCCTGATCGGCGGCACCAGCTACGCCGGCGAGATCAAGAAGTCGATTTTCACGGTAATGAACTTCCTGCTGCCCCAGACCAATGTCCTCTCGATGCACTGCAGCGCCAATGTCGGCGACGACGACGATGTCGCCCTGTTCTTCGGCCTCTCGGGTACGGGCAAAACCACTCTCTCGGCCGACCCGAAGAGAAAACTCATAGGTGACGACGAACACGGCTGGAGCCCGGACGGGATTTTCAATTTCGAGGGTGGCTGTTACGCCAAGGTCATCGACCTTTCCGCCGAGTCGGAGCCGGAAATCTACGCCACCACCCGTCGCTTCGGCACCATTCTGGAAAATGTCGGCATCGATAACGTCACCCGGCGGCTGGACCTGAGCGACGCATCGCTGACCGAGAATACCCGGGGCGCCTATCCCCTGTCACACATTCCCAACGCCATACGCAAGGCCATGGCCGGCCATCCCAAGAATGTCATCATGCTCACCGCCGACGCCTTTGGCGTCATGCCGCCTATCGCCCGCCTCACGCCCGAGCAGGCCATGTACCACTTTATCTCCGGCTACACCGCCAAGCTGGCCGGCACCGAGGGAGGCGTGACCGAACCGCAGGCCACCTTCTCGGCCTGTTTCGGGGCGCCGTTCATGGTGTTGCATCCGTCCCGCTACGCCGAGTTGCTCGCCGATAAAATCCGCCGCCACAAGGTCAACTGCTGGTTGGTCAACACCGGCTGGTCGGGCGGACCTTACGGCGTGGGCAAGCGGATGAGAATCCAATACACCCGGGCTTTGCTCAACGCCGCCCTCGACGGCAGTCTGACCAAGGTGACGTTCGAGACCGACCCGGTCTTCGGAATCGCCGTGCCCACCTCCTGCCCGAACGTGCCGCAGGAAGTGCTCAGGCCGAAAAATACCTGGGACGACAAGGCCGCCTACGATGAGCAGGCCAAGAACCTGGCGCGCCGGTTCGTCGAGAATTTCGCGGAATACGAAGACCAGGTGCCGCCGGAACTGAAAGCGGCCGGGCCGCCGGCATAATTGCAGCTTTAACTACAAGTATATCGCATTGTACAGTAGCCGGTTAGACGAATTGTATGAAGTAGTAGTTTACGACGAGATCCAGTCGCAAAGACGCTGGACCGCCTCCAGGACCTTCGGACACCAGCGCTTGGTAAAATCCTCGGGAAGCCGTTGGTCAAGGGGCAGCGTTTCGCTGGCGGCCAGCGCCCGGGCGCCGTCAAAATCCACGTAGGCCAGGCGAGCCGTCAATTCATCAGAGGGCCGTTCGAACGCCTCCCCCGGTATGATGGCAACTCCGGTATCTTCTATGAGCTTCTCACACATCTTGACGCTGCCGTCGATCCCGCGCCCGGAGAACTTCTCCTGCAAGGGCGAAAAATCCAGAAAGAGATAAAACGCTCCCTCCGGAAGATGCACATTGATCCCGGTTTTCTTGAGCTCCCCGGCGGCCTGGCTTCCCAGCGCGGCCAGAATTCTTCGCGCGTGCCAGAGGTAGCGCTCGATTGTCACGCCTCCCTGGAAGGCCCGAACCGCGGCGTACTGAATGGGGGCACTGACCGAGGTGTAAGTCTCCGACGCTACCACCGCCATCGATTCCAGAAGCCAGTCCAGGTCCGGAGGAAAGGTGAACGTACCCAGCCGCCAGCCGCCCGCCCCGCACCATTTGGAAAGACCGGAACTGACAATCGTACCCTCCGGGTAATACTTGGCGACGGAAACGTGGGCCCCCTGGTGGTGAAGCTGGCCGTAAATCTCGTCCGAAAGAAGAACCACTTCGAACCTCCGGGCCACCTCGGCCAGGTCTTTTAGCTCGGTCGAAGTATAGGTGCAGCCGTCGGGGTTGCCGGGATAATTGAGCACCAGGATGCGGGGACGGAATCGGTCTTCCTGGCTTTCGCAGTGACGCTGAAGGCTCTCGGCCGTGATGTGCCATTTGTCCTCGTAGCGGGTATGAAGGAGGCTGACCTTCCGCCCTATGATCTTCGCCTGCGGCACATAGGATACCCAGCAGGGTGTCGGCACCAGGAGCTCACCGTAATAGACCAGCTGCAGGATGAACATCAGCTCCTTGGAGCCCGGCCCGATCAGAACGTTCTCGCGGTCCGCCTTTACCCCGTCCTTGCGCCGATGGAAGCCGGCTACCGCCCGGCGCAGTTCCGGGTGACCCTTGGCGGGCAGGTAGTCCTTCTCGTGGGCGTGAAGTTTGAGGGCGTCGACAACAACCACCGGTACCGGGAAGGGCGACTGGCCCAGGCCCAGCCGGTAAACGTTGCGACCCTCGCTCTGGAGTTGACGGCAGCGGTCGTTGATGGCCAGCGTCGCCGACTGGTTAAGTCCCCTGACATCGAGGTTCAGACTGACGCGCTTGTTAATGTTCAACTAGAACCTTCCGGCTGGGAGCAATCCATACGCCAATTATATGCGGGCCGCTCCCGCGGCGCAATCTAAATCAGGCCGGTCCGGCGGCCGGGCATACGGCACCCCGCCGCGGGACGAGTGCCGCCCCGCGGCGAGGCTGCGATGATATCCGGCAGCGGTCATGAGACCGCTACGCTTACCGTCTGAAGTGAGGGGCTACGCTTTTCGCAAACTCTTCAATGGACGTCGGGGTCGTCGTATCCGTCGTCCGATGGGCCTCGGAAAGAAACCGCCCTTCGCTCATCGTTCTCATCATCTCGGTGAGGGCGTCGGCCACGCTCTCGGACATGCCTGTCTCGACCATGTTCGTGCGCACCTCTTCGTAGGGCAGCTGCACGTACTTGAGGTTCTTGTTCCCGATGGTGTTGCCGATGATCTTGACGATCTCGTTGTAATTGACGTCCCTCTGGCCGAGGAGATTCCTGATGGTATAGCCGCTGAAGTCACACTTCACAAGGTAATCCGTGGCCACGTTGGCGATGTCCTTGGTGGCGATAGCCGGAAACCTGAGAGCGCCGTCGAGCGGCGAGCCGATCATGTTCTGCGTTCTCACCATGTCCGCGGCCGTGAGGATATTCTCCATGAAGTAGGCCGGGCGCAGATGCACCACGTTGAGTCCGCGGATCTTGTTGAGCCGCTCCTCCTGGTCGTGCAGGCCCTGCACTATGCCCGCATCCCTGGTCAGGTGGGCGCCCAGGCTGCTGAGATTGACCACATGGCTTACCCCGGCGTTCTTGATGGCCGTGGTGATCGCCTTACCCACCGTGTTCTGATACTCGCGAATGTTCGTGGCGTTCAGGTTGGGGGGCAGAATCGCAAAAACGGCCGTGGCGCCCTGGAAAGCGCGCGTCAGGAACTCGACATCCTCGAGGTGTCCCACGGCGGCTTCGGCCCCCTTTTCGACAAACGGCTGCAGTCGACTGGCATCCCTGCCAATCACGCGAACCCTCTTGTTCAGGTTGAGAAGGTTCCAGACAATCTTGCTACCGATATTGCCGGTAGCACCGGTGATGACATACATGGGGTCCTCCTTCTTCGGAAAGACTGTGATCGGTTAATGTTAACCTATAGTACTGTGAATCGAACGCTCATGTCTGCGGTGACGATCTTGCGGTCCACTATCACGAGAGGGACTTTCCAGCCGGGCAACAGGCAGGTTCACTCCGATACCGGCAGGCTGGACAGAAGACGGTTTTTCAATCGGTGAAAAATGGCCACCCTAGTTGTTTGTGCAGAACATATACGAAGGAGTCGGTGATTTCATTGATTGCTGATTGGGCCGATTGATGCTGAATCGCCGGAGGCTCCGGGCCCGGAGCCTCAGCGCCGCCGGTCGCTCAGCACACCGATCTGCGGGCATCTCGAGAGGAGCCCTTCGCCGTGGGGCGCCCCGTCCAGAGCGTCCGTCAGGTCTTCACCGGCCGAATGCGAGGCCCAGTGCTCTCCCCTCTGCCAGTGGTAACTGCGGGTCACATCGTAGACTTTTCCACGGAAGGCGATGTAGGCAGGGGCCCCCCCTCTGCCGTTAAACCGCCGCAGTTCGGCTTCGGTAAACTCTCTGAGTCGCCTGGCGCCGGCCACGGACCACTAATCCAGTCTGTCAACCCGGAACGGGTTACTTGAGGAACTTGGACACGAAGGGTGAGGTATCACCGCGGCGCATGAAATGACCGGAAGGGCCCTCGCCCAGAAACTCGGAAAACCACGATTCGTGCTCTATTTCCTCATTGAGAATGGCCAGGGCCAGATCGTAGGTACGATGATCCTTGCCGGCCACCATGTTGCATATGGCTGTATACCCGCGTACGGCGCAGCGCTCCGCGTCGACCAGGACCGTCAACATGGCTTTGATATCGGTCGGGTCGGCCGGCAGGTTCGCGGGCGGGCAGGCGGACGTATCATGGAAAGCCTTCATATCGTCCGGCAGCTTTCCCCCCAGTTCGTAGATTCTCGGCACCAGCGCCTCGAAGTGATTGCGGTCTTCGATGCGGGCGGCTTCAGCGATCTCTTTTATTCCCTCGCCTTCCAGACCGATCAGGTTGGCGCGAAGGATAGTGTAGTAATAGTACGTTGTCAACTCGGCGGCGGCGTTGTTGACCAGCAGGGTCAGCAGTTTGTCCACATCAACTCCCGCCTTTTCAACCATTTCTCGAGCGACTCTGGCCATTATATACTCCTTTCTTGAGGATGAGTGATTTGCGTATTTCGAAGCTGATTGAAGCCTCCTTTGATCGGCCCCGCTCGGGGACCTGACTTTCTTCTTGCCCCTGTGCTTGGTAAACAGCGCGAATTGCGTCCTGGTTCCGGTGTTGCTTCGAACACCGGGCGGTGCGGGGACTTCGGAAGGACCGGCCGGCCCCTTTTTAGCGATTGATTTTACCGCCGCTAACTGCTATAGTAAAACCGGGCTAACGAGCAGGAAGGAGCAAACCATGGCATCGTTTATCATGGCAATGACCATTAACCCGAACGCAAAAAAGGAGCATCCTGACCTCTCGCATCAGATAAATGACTCGCTGGAGTTGTTTACACGCAACAAAGTCAAGGTGGTCAATCTCTATGCCACTCTGGGGCGTTACGACTATCTCGCCATCTTCGATGCACCCGACCAGTCGGTGGCCTTCAAAGTCGCGGCCGACATAAACCTGAGGGGCATTCTGGAAACCGAAACCTGGCCGGTCGTTCCGTACGAGGATTTCTCGCAGATTATCAAGTAGTTTTGTCGAGTCGCGGGAGAACCTCTCGGCACAAGAATTAATCGAATATTCCCCGGTCAAATAAGTATACCTTATCGTTGACACCGCCTAAGGCTGTCTTTTTATTAGGAAGACCGTAGCCGCACAAAGCTCGCGGCCCAACCCTTCAGGAGGTAAGACCGCAGTATCCGCAGCAACCACGATTTGGTCGGCCGCCCGTCAACGGCGGAAGAAGTCAAAAGTGCTGATAATCCTTGTATCCAATAACGCTAATTGTAGGAGCATGAAAATGCAGAATCGAAAACCGCTGGTGGTGCTCACGGCATGTCTGTTAGCAGCTGCTCTGGCCCTGGGCATGACCAGCTGCGGCACTGTCGAGGAATCCAAACTGGTCCCGCGGGAAGTGCTGTTCGGCAATCCCGAAAAAGCCGGTCCGCAACTGTCCCCGGACGGCAAGATGATGTCCTACCTGGCACCCGTCGACGACGTCCTTAACGTCTGGGTGGGCACCATCGGCGTCGATGACGTCCGTTCGGTCACCAAAGACACTCTCCGCGGAATCAGAAGATATTTCTGGTCCGCCGACAGCAAGCTCATCATGTATCTCCAGGATAAGGGTGGCGACGAGAACTGGCGCCTCTATTCGGTTAACCTTGAAACCGACGAAATCCGCGACCTTACGCCCTTTGAAAATGTGCAGGTGCAAATCGTCAACCGGGATAAGAACTTCCCGGATGAGCTGCTTATCGCCATGAACAAGGACAACGTGCGGGTTCACGATGTCTATCGGCTGAATCTTACCACCGGCGAACTGAAGCTGGCCGCAAAAAACCCCGGCAACGTGACCTACTGGCTCACCGACGCCAATTTCAAGGTCCGCGGCGCCATGATGGCCAACGCCGAGGCCGGGTTCGACCTTATGGTCAGAGATACCGAGAAGGCCGATTGGCGGCTGCTGGTATCATGGAATTCCGACGATGCTCTCACCAGCGGTGGCATGGGTTTCACCAAGGACGGCAAGGGAATATATATCATCGATTCCCGCGATGTTAATGCTGGCCGCCTGTGCAAGGTCGATATCGCCTCAGCCGAGTTGACGGTCATGGCCGAGGACCCGCAGTACGATGTCAGCGGCGCCATGATTCACCCCGACACCTACGAAATACAGGCCGTCTTCTTCACCAAGGACCGACAGGAAGTGGTTATTCTGGACGAATCGATCACGGCCGATATCGCCGCCATCCAGAAACTCCACCATGGTGATTTCTTTGTCAACAGCCGCGACGATGCCGATGCTACCTGGCTGGTCGGCTTCACCGCCGATAACGGCCCGATACCTTACTACTCTTATGACCGTGAATCGAAACAGGCCACCTTCCTGTTTAACCACCGTCCGGCGCTGAACGAATACACTCTGGCGAATATGGAACCGATTTCGTTCACGTCGCGCGACGGCCTCACTGTCCACGGCTACATCACCTATCCTCCGGGCAAAGCCAGGAAGAACCTGCCGATGGTCCTCAATGTCCACGGCGGGCCGTGGTATCGCGACACCTGGGGTTACAATCCCGAAGCTCAATGGCTGGCCAACCGCGGCTACGCCTGCCTGCAGGTCAACTTCCGCGGCTCATCCGGTTACGGCAAAGAGTTCCTTAACGCCGGCGACCGGGAGTGGGGCGGCAAGATGCATGACGACCTCATCGACGGCGTCAACTGGGCCATCGAGCAGGGTATCGCCGATCCCGAGAAGGTCGCCATCTACGGCGGTTCCTACGGCGGCTATGCCGCCCTGGTCGGGGCCACCTTCACACCCGACGTTTTCCGCTGCGCCATTGACATGGTCGGCCCCAGCAACCTGCTGACCTTCATCAATTCGATACCGCCTTACTGGTCGACCTTTCTGGATATCTTGTACCGGCGGCTGGGTGACCCGGAAAAAGACGAGGAATTCCTGCGTGAGCGTTCCCCGCTCTTCAAGGCGGATCAGATTACTATTCCCATGCTGATCGCCCAGGGTGCCAACGACCCGCGCGTGAAGCAGGCCGAATCGGAGCAGATTGTCGAAGCCCTCAAGGCCAACAACGTCGATTACGAGTATCTGCTTTTCGAAGACGAAGGCCACGGTTTCGCGCGGCCGGAAAATCGCCTGGAATTCTATGCGGCCGCCGAAAAGTTCCTGGCCAAACACCTCGGCGGACGCTTCGAAGAGGCCGCCCCGGAAGCGGCGCCGTAGCGCCCTTTTCCGGACCCTCGCATTGAGCTAAGAAAGGCCGGCTTTACCGGCGGGCGCCCGGCCCCCGCCAAGGGCCGGCCTTTCCTTGTGCATTCCGTCGTCCGGGCAAACATAAGCTTTTGACATTACCCTTTGCCCTGCGTATTTTTCTATGGGGACTATCGAAGTCGCCTAATATCATTCCTGCAGGAGGAATATCATGGCCACTTTCATGCTGATGACCAAGCTTTCGCCCGATGTTACGGCCAAGATGAAGGACCGCGAGTTCATCGGACGAGCCTGGTTGGAGAAAGTCAAAGAAAAATGCCCCGATGTCAAATTTCTCGCGCACTACGGCCTGCTGGGACCCTTTGACTTCGTCGATATTTACGAAGCGCCGGACGCGGAAACAGCCGCCAAAGTATCGATGATCAGTCTGGCTAACGGGGCGCTTCAGGCCGAGAGCTGGATGGCGATTCCCTACAAAAAGATCGTCAAACTGGCCAAAGAAATCTGAAGCGGCGGCGATAAACCGGGTCGTCGACTGAACCGCTGCCTGTCAATATACATTGACAAACAGGGCCGCAATTATTAGATTTAGTGAATCGGTCATAATTAGTTACACTCTGAAGGCCGGTCATTACCCTCACGCTATGAGCAACTGAAATTGGCCCGAAATTGCAGCACCTTCGAAATACTACCGAGGAAGCGACTTAAACGTTATCAAACTTTCTGACGATATTTTACGATAGGCCCCGTGCGGCAAAAGAGGTCCGCGCGTTGCCTTGTGTCGTAGCAACATATTACGAACTAAACATACTCAAGTGCCCCCGGCTCGGCCGTTTTGTCGGCCGGCGGCAGGAAAGGAATCGGACATGTCACACTGGCGGTCAGTTTCGGGGAGGTTCGGCCGCATGCCGGTGGTCGTAATTGCGATCGTCATCGCCATCCTGTTTATCGGATCGTCGGTTCAGGCCCAACTGACGCAGAAAGATATTGACGCCCTGCGTGAGAGAGGCAAACAGGAGGGCTGGACCTTTGAAGTCGGTCTGTGTAAAGCCAACACGCAGTACTCTCTCGAGCAGTTGTGCGGAATGAGAGCAGATGCTCCGGCTCTTCAGCCGACAACTGTCTTTGCGCCCAGTGCGACGCAGACGCTGCCCGTCAGGTGGGACTGGCGTGATTATGATGGCGTTACCCCTGTTAAGGATCAGGGTGGCTGCGGAAGCTGCTGGGCTTTTGCCACCGTGGGCCCGCTCGAGTCGGCCATCAAAATCCGCGACGGAATTACTGTCGACCTTTCGGAGCAGTGGCTCGTTAGCTGTAATCGCGACGGCTGGGACTGTGTCAGCGGTGGTAATGAGGCCCACGATTACCATCAGTGGAAGGACGATCCCTGCGGCGACAGCGGCGCCGTACTCGAGCAGTACTTTCCCTACGCCGCGGCCGATCTGCCCTGCGGCTGTCCTTATCCGCATGACTACTGGATCGACGGCTGGGGTTATGTCACTAACGCCTACTCAATTTCGCCCATTGACTCCCTCAAGCACGCCCTGATGGAATACGGTCCGCTTTATGTCGGTGTCCACGTCAGCGACCCGTGGTACTCGTACGCGGGGGGCGTCTTCAACGCCTGCGTGGATGAGCCCTACAACCACGCCGTCACGCTGGTCGGCTGGGATGACGACTACAACGGCCAGGGAGTCTGGATCATCAAAAACTCCTGGGACGACGACTGGGGCATCGACGGCTACATGCTCATAACCTACGGGTGCTCGAGAATCGGTTACCGGGCCAGCTTCATTGACTACAACCTTCCCGGCATCATTTTCTGGGCCGACGCCACTCTCGGCGAGGTACCCCTTGATGTCAACTTCGATGCTGTCACGGCGCTCGACGTCCTGTCCTGGACATGGGATTTCGGCGACGGTGACTCGGCTTTCGTTCAGACGCCACCCATGCAGACCTACGATATACCCGGCATGTATGATGTCACCGTCGAAGCCGATCTCGGCGGCGGCGACATTCGCACGTCGACCAAACAGCGATTCATTATAGCGGTCGCTGATACCATCCACGGCGAGGACGCTACCGGTTCGCCCAACTCGACCGTCACGTTAACGCTGACGGCCAACAACACGGCTCCCGTGCAGTACATCAAGATTCCGGTCGAATTTGCCAACACCTGGGGCCTTGAATACAAGGGATTCTCCACCGGCGGTTGCCGGACGGCCTACTTCGATGTACAGGACTATCTGCACTACGACCCCATCTGGGGTCAGCGCATCACCCTCAGACTGCAGACCGGTAGTCAAGCCGATTTGCCGCCGGGCGACGGTCCCATCGTGAAACTGCAGTTCGACATACCCGGCTCGGCTGAAATCGGCATGACCGCCCTCATTAATCTTGACGGCTACGACGACAAGCTGCCGTACTACTATGGCGATGTGGCCAATTACCAGATACGATCCATTGACGGTCATGTGACTGTCTCGGGCGACTGCTGCGCGTTGCGCGGCGACCTCAACCATGACTCGCAGGTCGACGCCCTCGACCTCACATACTTCGTCGACTGGCTGTGGAAAGGTGGCGATCCGCCGCCTTGTGAGGCGGAAGCCGATGTAAACGGCAACGACCAGGCCGATGCCCTCGACCTGACCTATCTCGTCGACTACTTCTGGAACGCCGGCGATCCTCCCGCGCCCTGCTGATCAAGCCGCCTGCGATAGCGACCGGGTTTTGGTCCCGGACGCTTGATTACATACACAAAACTCCGGCTCCTCCGGGCCGGAGTTTTTTGTGCGCCCGGTCGGCCCGCCGCGACCGACACAATCTCTCCCGCCAAAAAAGTCATTTTTTGCTGGACGCCGGGGTATAACATAGTAGATTTAGTCTTCGAAGCTGCGCCGACGGCGCCAGTTTGCGCAGCCATAACCTGGATTACTGTAGAGAAAGAGAGAGGTCACCAGATACCTATGGCTAAGAACTTCGCGCTGACCGGGGCCTCGGGGTATGTCGCTCCGCGACACCTCAGAGCCATAAAAGAAACCGGCAACAGACTGGTGGCGGCCCTCGACCCCCATGATTCCGCCGGCCAGATCGACAGCTACTTCGATGAAGCCGTCTTTTTCACCGAATTCGAGCGTTTCGACCGCCACATCGAAAAGCTGCGCCGCCTTAATAAGGATAACGCCGTCGATTTCGTCAGTATATGCTCGCCCAATTACCTTCACGATGCCCACGCCCGGTTTGCGCTCAGGGTCGAGGCGGACGTTATATGCGAAAAACCGCTGGTGCTGAATCCCTGGAATGTCGACGCCCTGGCCGAACTCGAGCGGGAAAGCGGCCGGAGGATTTACACCGTGCTGCAGCTGAGGGTCCACCCGGCCCTGGTCGCTCTCAAAGAGAAGATCCGAAAAGAAGCCCCGAAAACGAAAAAAGAGATATGCCTCACCTATGTAACCTCGCGCGGACCCTGGTATCAGGTTTCATGGAAAGGCTCCATGGAAAGATCGGGCGGTCTGGCCACCAACATAGGCATTCACTTTTTCGACCTCCTTATGTGGCTTTACGGCAAGGTGGAACATTCCGAGGTTCACGCGGCCTCGCCTTTCAGGATAGCCGGCTATCTGGAGCTGAAGAATGCCCGCGTTAATTGGTTTCTGTCGATAGACAAGCGCGACCTGCCGCCGGCGGCGCTCGAAAAGGGACAGAGAACGTTCCGCTCCATAACCGTCGACGGCGAAGAAGTCGAGTTCTCCGAGGGATTCACCGACCTACACACCATCGTTTACCGGGAAACTATGGCCGGGAACGGCTTCGGCCTGGACCAGGCCAGACCCTCGATTGAATTGGTCCACGGTCTCAGAAAAGCGCCCGTAAAGCTGAACCCGGAAAACGCCCACCCCCTGTTAAAAACTTAGCCGCTGGTCCCGTATCACCTGCAGACCACCGGATCCACCCGATATGCTGGAAAGAACGATTGAAAGACTTCAGGAGAGAATCAAGGATTCTCACCTGAAAGACGTTCTGGCCGCGGAGCTGTCACAGCTTCTCGCACAAAAGCCTGCCGGTGTCCGCACCGACGAGTACATCACGGCCGCGGCTGTCATTATCCTGAAAGAACTCAAGAGCCGGCTTATCGAGGAAAGCGGCGAAGAATCCCCCTGCCGCTCGGAAGCCGTGGCGCCACTCGGACTCGACTGCGAGACTATCATAAACGGCCTTCTTATCGGCATGCATCACGACCTTCTCGAAAGTAACCTTCAGATGGTCAAGGCCCTCGGCAGCGCCATCGCCGAAAGAGACTACGGGACCAGCGAGCACAATTTCAGGGTTACCATCTATGCCGTGCGCCTGGGCGAAAAGGTGAACCTCGAAAAACAGCAGCTTCAGGCGCTCATCAAAGGTTCTTTTCTTCACGATATCGGCAAAATCGGCATCCGTGACAAGACGCTGCTCAAACCGACCGGTCTGACCGACCGCGAGTATCAGGATGTCAAGAGGCACGTCTATCTGGGCCGCCAGATAGTGCAGAACGTGCGCTGGCTCGAAGATGCCATCGAAATCATCATGCACCACCATGAAAAATGGGACGGCACCGGTTATCCTGAAGGTCTGCGCGGCGAAGACATCCCGCTTATCGCCCGCATATTCAGTGTCGCCGACGTCTTCGACGCCCTCACCTCCGAGAGGCCGTACAAAGAGGCCATGCCTTATGACAAAGCCGCACTCACCATGAGAAACGAAAAGGGGACCCGTTTCGACCCCGACCTGCTCGGCCCTTTCCTCGAAATCTCGCGGGATATCTACGGTGAGGCCGTGCCGCAGGATATTCATTCCCTCGAAGAAACGGTCCTGACACTGATCAACAAGCACTTTCAGTTCAGCCCTACCATCGATGACCTCCGCGACAGCTTTGGCTCCATCGCGCGTCGCGGCGACGACGGCCGATCCTGACGCCGACCCCTCCCCTGTTGGGTGTTGACAAAACGCGATAATGACTTATCTTCTCAGATAAGGCTCAAGTTACCTGTCACCGAAATTACCACAAATTATTGGCGTAAGGAGCAAGTACCATGTCATTGGCCTCTCGCATCGCCCGCGTCGCCGTACTGTGTCTGCTTATTGTTTCTTCAGCAGCGGCTACAAGTGACCTTCCCCCGCCGGAAAATATCCGGATAACCTTCTACCCGGAACTCAATAATGAGGAGCAGGTCTTTCTTTGCCCCGTAGACAGCAACGTCGTCATCGCCAACTGGCGCGATTTCCGCCTCGGCTACCGCCAGATCGGGATCGGCCGCTCTATTGACGGCGGCCAGACCTGGACCGACTCGCTCATCAGTGTCGACATGCAGTACTTCGGGTCCCAGGCCCGGCAGTCCGACCCCACCATGACCGTTGACCGCTTCGGCAACTTCTACATGTCGGCGTTGGACTACGACGGCGTCGGCGGCTCGGACGGCTCCGTCATTTCGTTCTACAAGTCGACCGATAAGGGCATATCCTGGACCGGACCGGTGCCCAACGTGAGCGAAATAGTCGATCCCGAAATCTTCGAGGACAAGCAGTTCTTCACAGCCGACCGCACCGGCGGCGTTTACGACGCCAACATCTACTGCTCCTGGACCCGCTTTCCCAATCCCAACCGGATCGCTTTCGTGCGCTCCATCGACGGTTGCCAGTCCTTCGAAGATACCGTCATCGTCGGCCCCACGCAGAGTTCCACCGGCTGCGGCGCAAGCATATACGACGCCGGCCAGTTTTCCATCCCGATCGTTTCATCCGATGGCAATGTCCATGTCTTCTGGCAGGGTTACGCTCTTGATTCCGGCCTCGAATGCACCGGCGTTATGACCATCAAACACTCGGTTTCCACCGATGGCGGCCAGACCTTCAGCGTCGAGGATACCGTGCTCTCGGTATCGGGCTACACTTACGCCAACGGCGGCATCAACACGTACTCGCAGCCGGTCGGTGACGTCGACCTTACCGGCGGACCGTTCGACGGCAACATCTACCTTTCCTTCACCAATCTGGGTGACGAAGATGGCTCCCGGACGGATGTCGATTTCATCCGGTCCACCGACGGCGGCGTGACCTGGTCCGAGCGACTGCAGATTAACGACGCCGAGGCCTCCGACCTCATCGACGCCTTCCATCCCTGGCTCATCTGCAACGAAGAAGGCATCCTCGTCACCGTCTTCTATGACCAGCGCTATGACCCCCCGGATTATCTGCTCTTTGACCTGATGGCTGCTTACTCCTTCGACGGCGGCGAAACGTTCACCGCCAACCACCGCATTTCCAGTGTTTCTTCCTCGCCGTACAGCCTCGATTCTTACCTCGAGACGCCGGCGCAGCCGGTCTTTGACAATCTTCAGCCCCGGCAACTGCCGACGGCTCCGTCGGCACCCATGGCCGGGCTGATCGGCGAATATATCGGCGTTACCGCCTTCCAGGACAAAATGCTGGCGGTGTGGACCGATTCGCGTGACGGCAATTCCGAAGTCTACACGGCCACCTGGCAGCTGCCCATGCTGGAACCGAGACTGCTCTACCCGCAATGCGGCTCCATCGTACCGCCCCAGCCTATCGAATTCCGCTGGGCGACTTCGTGGAAGAACGACCGGGACCGTTATCGCATCGAGATATCGACCACACCCGATTTTTCCGGCTCGGTCATCACCGCCCAGGTTGATACCAACACCTTTGTTCTTGACACCACTTTCAGTCTCGGCCACGCCTACTGGCGGGTCAAAGCATTTGATATCCTGACCGGCGACAGCTCCGCCTGCTCGCCTATCTGTGACTTCACCGAAAGCAGCCTGATATGCGGGGATCTCAATGGCGACCAGCAGGTCGATGCACTGGATATTTCATACTTCGTCGACTGGCTGTGGAAAGGCGGCACCCCCCCCGAGGCTTTAGAAGTTGCTGATGTCGACGGCAGCGGTCAGGCCGACGCTCTCGACCTGCTCTACTTCGTCGAGTGGATGTTTCTGGGCGGCCCCGACTTGAATTGCTGGTAGCGGCTTCAGTATCGCCCGAACAGTTTGGCCAAAAACCGGTGAACGCGGTGAATCCCCGTCACCGGTTCGGCGTACAGGAGAATACACTTCCCCGTGACTGTCTCCAGGCCGGCCTTCCCGGCCCTCTCGGCCGCCTTGGAGAAATCCGCCCCGTCCTGAAACCACAGCCGTCGCACACCCGCTTCTGAGGCATCGTCGACGACCGCCGCTGCCGCCGACGGCTTGACCGTTATCAGGGCGGCATCAACCGGCTCGGGCAGACTGGCCAGACTGGAATAACACGGCTGCCCCTCAAACCTGTCCATATGCGAATTTACCGCAAGGACCTGATAGCCTTTGCCTTTGAGAGCCCGAAAGGCGATGCTGCCGAACTTCAGCCTGGACGACGAAACCCCCACTACCGCTATCTTGTGCGAACCCAGAAACCGAGTAACATCTTCATTCATGAGTAACTTCCCCGGTTAAACCGATAGGAAGTATACTCTCCTGACCCTCTGTTTGAGAAGCAATTTATCGGCAAGGGCCACCGCCAGCAGGATTAAACCGGCAAAAATGACCAGCGGCAGACTGTCACCGAGCCTGGCCGACAGCGTCCGGAGCGACGACACCGCGGTCGAATCGAGCACGTTCCAGCCCAACAGAAAAGAGCCCAGACCGTCAAGTAACGCTTTAACATCAACAGTGTACCATATTGCTGCTACACATGCTACGACCCCGGCTGCAACCCACAGTACGAACGGACGGCTCAAGCCTTCCGCCGGTCTCCCCAGCGCCTCGACTTTCTCCATCGTGGACGCCGTAAACGTGGGCGACAGCAGCTCTTCACTTTCTCGTCCCAAGATGCCGTACAACTGCTGATATTCCTTTAACAGGTACCGGCACCTCCGGCAGGACTCCAGATGACGGGTAATCCTGCTGTCGGCCGGCTGCGTTTTATCGTCCAGATACTGCTGTATTTGCTCTTCTGACAAATGCTCTATCGACATAAATCCTCCTGTCGGTATTTCGCGGTCAACCTCTCTCTAAGCAGCTTTCTGGCCCGAAAAAGATGGCTCTTCACGGTCCCGTCCGAAAGCTTCGTGATCTGCCCTATCTCCCGGTACGACATTTCATCGAGATGATACAGCGCCAGTATCGTCCGGTAACGCGGGGGCAACCCATTTATCTCCTTGCGAAGTATCGCTGATATGTCCTTTGCTTCACACTCTGAATCCGGCATTTCGATATCAGCCGGTCTGTCTTCGAGCGAGGCATCCTCAAACGCCAAATCGTCATACAACGGTAACTTCTTCTTATCGAGGTGGTTAAGGCTGGTATTGTAGGCTATGGTGGCGATCCACGTCGACAGCTTACAGTCAAACTTGAACGACGCCAGGTTGCGAAATACCTTCACAAAAACCTCCTGGCAAATATCCTCCCGGTCAGCCTCCGAAGTCACCATTCTGAACACAATGTGGGCCACCAACTTCTGGTGTTTTTCTACTATTTCCCGGAATTCGCCGGTATTTCCGGCCACAATCCGGGCCACCAGTTCCCTGAACTCCTCGCTGCCGGCCATGCTATTATATACGACAGTTGGGGGGAAAAGATGTTTCAGCCCCGGTTGCCTGGACCGGTGCAACATCGACGGCCCTGGCCGGTCTTATCCAGTGAAAACAAGAAAATCGGTTCAGCAAAGGAGCCTCATTATGGAAGACGCCCTGATTGTCGTAACAGTTTTCGGCGGAATCGCCCTCGTATTCAAAGTCATCGCCGACGCTATCATCAGAAGCAAACTGATAAACAAGGACCTGGTCGATGAGAAGGTCAAGTACCTTTTCTCTCAATACGCCAATGTCCAGCCGGTGACCAACGTGAAATGGGGACTGGTTCTGGTAGGTCTGGGTCTGGCCCTGCTGGTCAAGCAGTTCGCCCCGTTTTATGTTACCGACGAAAGCACCATCGGGCTGATGTTCCTGTTTGCCGGCGTGGCCTTTCTCATCTACTACTTCGTGGCCAAAGACCGGATAAGACAAAACCAGAGTTGACCTGCCGTTTCAGGAGCGCTTATAGCGGATCTGAAAAAGCCCCCGCCCGAAACCGGGCCGGGGCTTTCTTATTGCTGTCCTGGAAACCCGGGACTAACGGTCAATCCCCAGTGCGTCGAGAATGAAGGCCGTCTCGAAGGCGTCTTCCCTCAGGGCATCGTAGCGCCCCGATGTCCCGAAATGCCCGGCGCCCATCTCCGTCTTGAGCAAAAGCACGTTGTTGTCGGTTTTCGTCGCCCGGAGTTTGGCCGCCCACTTGGCCGGCTCCCAGTACTGCACCCGGGCATCGTTGAGACCCGCCGTGATCAGCATGGTCGGGTACTCCATCGCCGCGACATTGTCATAGGGCGAATAGGACATCATGTATTCGAAATATGTTTTCTCGTTCGGGTCGCCCCATTCTTCCCACTCGATCACCGTCAGCGGGACGGAGGCAGCCAGCATCGTGTTTATCAGGTCAACGAACGGGACCGAGGCTTTGGCGGCCTTGAAGAGGTCCGGCCGCATGTTGACCACGGCTCCGATAAGCAGTCCGCCAGCGCTGCCGCCGCCTATGGCCAGATGTTCCGGTGACGTGTACCCCTCCGCTATGAGATGCTCGGCGCAGGCGATGAAATCCGTAAAGGTATTGCGCTTATTGAGCAGCTTGCCCTGTTCGTACCAGTGGCGACCCATCTCTCCCCCGCCCCTCACGTGGGCGATCCCGTAAACGAATCCCCGTTCGAGAAGACTCAGCCGGTTGCTCGAAAAATACGGTTCCGACGATGAACCGTAGGCGCCGTAGCCCACCAGCAGGCAGGGGTTCTGACCGTTTCTGACCAGGTCCTTGCGGTACACCAGCGAAATGGGCACGTGCGTCCCATCCGAGGCCGTCGCAAAGATTCTCTCCGTGACGAACTGCTGTTTGTCATAGCCGCAGGGGATTTCCTGCTCCTTCTTGACCTCGCGCGTTCTGGCCGACATATCATAATCATATATTGTCCTGGGCGTTATCAGTGA
>CP070777.1:1499666-1519586 GCA_020346225.1 Candidatus Zixiibacteriota bacterium
CGGATCACTCCGCCCCGGTGTTACCGGGCGCCTTGATTCTACGGAGCTCGGACTTTCCTCACTTTAAATCATAATTTAAAGCGCGACTGTTCCTCCTACTTTCGCAAGCACTCGTTTATAAACAAACAAACCAAAAACTTTTCCCAATCAATACATGCGGCGATAGTTCGGGGCTTCCTTGGTGATGGTCACCGAGTGCGGATGAGATTCTATCACCCCCGCCGCGGTGATTCTGATAAACTTGCTCTTGGCCCTCAACTCGGCCAGATCGGCCGCTCCGCACAGGCCCATGCCCGACCGCAGGCCGCCCACGAGCTGGTTGACGGTATCGGCCAGGGGGCCTTTAAAAGGCACCCGCCCCTCGATCCCTTCCGGAACAAACTTGGAGACTTCTTCCTGGTGTTCCTGGAAGTAGCGGTCCTTGCTGCCTTCCTTCATGGCGCTTACCGAACCCATGCCCCGGTAAACCTTAAACGACCGGCCTTCGAAAAGAACCGTTTCGCCGGGAGACTCCTCGACACCCGCAAACAGTGACCCGATCATGGCGGCGCAGGCACCGCAGGCCAGGGCTTTGACCACGTCTCCCGAGTATCTTATACCCCCGTCGGCGATTACCGGTACATTACTTTTATCAGCCTGATGTACGGCCTCCATAATCGCCGTGACCTGAGGCACGCCGACACCGGTGACAACCCGGGTGGTACAGATGGAACCGGGTCCGACGCCCACTTTTATGGTATCGGCCCCGGCTGCAATCAGGGCTTTGGCGCCATCTGCGGTGGCCACATTGCCCGCCAGTACCGGTACCGAGTGAAATTTCTTCTTCAGAAAGTCGACCGCTTTCAGTACCCCTTCGCTGTGTCCGTGGGAACTGTCGACGACGAATATATCGACCCCGGCCTCGGCCAGCTTGCCGGCCCGCGATTCGAGGTCATCCCCGACACCAACCGCGGCCGCCACCCGCAGCCGACCGCGCGAGTCCTTGCAGGCAAGGGGGTACTGGATCTTCTTCATAATATCTTTTACGGTTATCATGCCCTTCAGCATGTAATTATCGTCAACTATGAGGAGCTTTTCAATACGGTGCTGGTGGAGAAGCTCCTGGGCGGTGTCCAGGTCGGTCCCCTCCTTCACGGTGACGAGGTTCTGCGAGGTCATGACCTCGGATATCAGCCGACTGTGGTCTTTGTGAAAACGGAGGTCACGGTTGGTCAGGATACCCACCAGCTTACCGCTCTCGGTTATGGGAATCCCGGAGATGGAGAATTTCTTCATCACGGCCAGGGCATCGCCGATCGTCCTGTCGGGGGGCAGGGTGATGGGGTCGACAATCATGCCCGATTCGGACCGTTTGACCTTGTCGACTTCCGCCGCCTGCTGATGGGGCGACATATTCTTGTGGACTACGCCGATACCGCCCTGACGGGCCAGAGCGATGGCCAGACGCGACTCGGTAACAGTGTCCATAGCCGCTGACATAAGCGGCAGATTCATCTGAATATCCGGCGCGATTCGGGTGGAGACATCAACGTCGCGCGGCAGCACCTTCGAATGCGCCGGCAGCAGCAGGACATCATCAAAAGTCAGAGACAGTTCTTTCAGCACCTTATCCATAGCCTAACTCGTCAGACGGTGTGTTCGTCAGTGCGACTCCTTGTCATCCCAGTAGAGCAACCGGCCGCAATTATCACAGGTGAGGATTCTGTCGGCCTTGCGGATATCCTGTATCTTCTTGGGAGTGAGCGCCTTATAGCACGCGCCGCAGGCCCGGTGCTTCACCGAAACGACGGCGGCCCCGCCCTTGCCTTTGCGC
This sequence comes from Candidatus Zixiibacteriota bacterium, assembly GCA_020346225.1. Lineage (GTDB taxonomy): Bacteria > Zixibacteria > MSB-5A5 > GN15 > FEB-12. Next base: position 1,501,480 of record CP070777.1, read on the forward strand.
ACCCTTTCGTAAACCGACATGACCGGTTTGGGGATAGCGGTCGTCAGTTGCTTACGCTCGTCCTTTTTACCCGAGGTCTTATCGCCGATAGAGTCGATTTTTTCCTGCAGAATAGCCAACTGCCGGTTATTATTCTCCTTAACCTGCTCCAGCTTCTCCTGGTACTCTGCGATGTTCTTTTCCAGCTCGGTGGCCAGCTCAATCGTTTCGAGCAGCTCCGTTTCCTTATTGGAGATAGTCTCTTTGACGTTGTCGATTTCGGAGACGAGAGCGTCATATTCCCTGTTGGTCTTTATGGACATCATCTGCTGCTGGAATTTCTGAAGATCGGCTTCTTTGGCCTCGACATCAATCTCAAGGTTATTCTGCTTCACCCTGGCTTCATCCAGTTCCTTAACGGCAGTATCGTACCGGTTCTGGCTTTCCTCTATTTCCCGCCTAAGATTGCCCATCATATCCGGAAGGTATTCCTTGGACCTTTCCAGCTCCCCGAGGTCGTAATCAATCACCTGAAGTTTCAGCAGCAGTTCCAACTGGTTTTGCATCACAGACTCCTTGCCGGCATTTACCATCGCGCTATCTCCAAACTAAAAACGCATCCGCCCGTAGTTCGGACGAATGCGTTGTAACCTTCTGGCCTGACACAGCTTCCCCGCCGCACCGACAGGTGTTTTTTTAGCCTCAGGCCGGGGACATTTCTCAAGAAGACGACTCATTTCAAAAACTGGGCAATACTGGATTCGAACCAGTGACCTCTCGGATGTGAACCGAACGCTCTAACCAACTGAGCTAATTGCCCGTGCCGTTACCTCCAAACTCCATGGGCCCTGCAGGACTCGAACCTGCGACCCGCTGATTATGAGTCAGCTGCTCTAACCAACTGAGCTAAGGGCCCAGTCAAGCATAGTCATTTAAGTTAATCCAAAAGCAGCCAACCGTCAAGCCTGTTTACTTTATATAACCCCGAAAAAAACAGGCGGTTTCCCCTCTAGTCAAACATAACCTCTATGGTATTATTTCGACCAGGGGCCCGAGTTTATTAGGCTTTGGCGAGATGTTCATCGCAAAACGGTCATTCGGTTGGGTGATACCCTCGTTGCCACCACAAGCCCACTATACACCCGGTAATTCCTAAACTCCTCGGACATACTTATTCTGCGTTTAACACGGTCATAACCGCAGGTGCCTGGTTTTTCAGCGAAGTTCGGTGTCTTCAAGAAAAAGGCCCCTGAAAGGGGCCTCTCTGACTTAATACCGGTGTTTGGAGAAATCTGGTTATGGTCTGAGTTTGGGCTGGTCTACCTCGTTATCGAACAGTTGCAGAAGTGCAGCCCGACGGTCTCCACGCATGTCTGGTACGAACAGGCGCCGTCAGGCTGGCCGAGGAGTTTCACACCCTCAATAACGGTTCCATTGGCTAATACCTTGGTGCAACATACGTAGAACCTCGGATGGCCGGCATAGGAAGTTGAATAGATCGTGGTCACCATCGACATCACGAAGATTAAAAACAGGACGGTTGACAACACTGCGGTTGATTTCCGCTTCATAACGATGCCTCCCTTCGCGCTTGGTTTTGATGATCTCCCGCTATCCGGTATCAAGATCGCCCGCGACATACCCACAAGTTGAGGGCTGTCCGGGCTGACGGAAATGTGAGCACTAAAGAGAAGTTGCGGCCCGGCATTCCGGACAAGTGCCGGGCCGGCAAACCTTTTTCTCCCGAACAAAGAATAAACTTAATTCCAATGCCAGTCAAGATATTCCGGCATGCCGGGCCGGCGCGCATGCAGCAACCCACCGGGGAACACTTATTTGTTCAAAGTTGCCAGTTCTTCCGTTAACTGCTCCTCAGGCAGGCTCGTCAGGATGTCTGATACCTGCTTCCAGCCGTCCGGCGTCATTTTGTAAGTGGATTGCCAGGCGTATATGCCTTCCATCGGTTCGGCATCGGGCTGGTCGGCCGGCACCATCGCCAGGTGCTTGCGGTAGAAGACCGTAGCCAGGGTGGCGTCCTCGGAGATCATCACAATCGGCTCGGCCAGGTCATCCCAGGCGGTCAGCTTCATGGACGACATGTAGTTTTCGAAGCGTATGATGATATCCTCCTCGGAGGGATGGGTAATCCGGCCGCCGTTCACTTTCGTGTACGGATAGGCGTGATTCGCGATAATCGTCTGTGCGTCGCCGCTTAAGTGGGCCGCCCGCATCTCTTCATTCAGGCGGAGCAACTGCTGCCGGTGCGCCTGCTGATCGACCTTTTCGCAGCAGCCCTGGATAATCAACCCTGACACGCACAAGAAAAGTATGATCGAATGAAATCTCATAACGGGACTCTCCTCCTAAAGGTCTATTTCCAGTGCAAGTTCGCTTGATTCATCGGCCTCAGTAAGAATCTCTCCGTCCGGGGCCGCCACCATCGAGCAGCCGCCAAACTCGTTGGTACCGTCGCGGCCCACGGCGTTTATGCCGACCACCGGGACACCGGTCTCGCGAGCTCTCTGAGCAATGAGCTCTTTCCAGTCACCGATTCGAGCAAGCGGAAAAGCGGCGGGTACGAAGATCTTCTCCGCTCCCCCCTCCCTGAGTTGCCGAAACAGGTCGGGGAAGCGGAGGTCATAACACGTCGCCACGCCCAACCGTCCGAGATCGGTTTCGAAAAGGCCGGGCGTCTGTCCCGGCAGGTAAACAGTCGGCTCGTTCATCGGCTCGAACAGGTTAATCTTGTCGTAGATTTGATACTTGCCGTCCTTGAAATACATGTACGAGTTGTAAAGACCGCCCTGGCGGCGGCAGGGGAAGCCAACGAAGATCGAGAAGGGGTATCCTGATAACACGGCCGTCATCTCCTGTACACTGTAGCCCTGACCACCGGCGTACAGGCAACCGGATACGGCCAGTTCCCCAAAGCAGACCAGGTCGGGGTGGCGGTGCGAAGCTTCGCTGAGGTGCCGGACCATGTCCAGATCGCGTATGTCCTTTTGTATCAGGCGAAGTTTCACGTTGGCTGCTCCTGACCTTGTGGCATTTGGGGGGCCGCTTTTGGCGTCTCAGTTAAGCACATATTGGCGCCAAAGTCAACTTGCGGGCGCATCCGGAATTACGGCGCCAATCAAACGATTTCGGGGTCCGGGCCGTCGCCTGGTTTGCAGGCGGGGCAAAAATCGCTTTAACTGGTGAGCCAAATTGCCTATAATTCTGCCTGTCGTTCTTGACAGAGCACTTTTGGACAAGGGAGCAGACATCCATGCTGTCAGGCAGGTCCCGGAAATGGTCAATCTCGCTGATTCTCGCTGCGGCGGTGCTGTTGGGCACGGTTGGCGCCGAGGCCAGGCAGAAGTTTAACCTGGGGTATTTCGAAGCCGGGCCGTACCCGGTTCATTCGCTTTTGCGAGCTGAGTTTTATAAGCAGCTCGAACAGATTATCCCGGATGAGTACGAGTTTGTCACCATTCCGCAAGGTTTTCGGTCGGCCAACTGGAAGCGAGACACCTGCCAAATCATGGCCGCCGAACTTGCCGCCACAAAGCAGATTGACATTCTCATCGCCATGGGGCCGTGGGTGGTTCACGACCTTCTGGCCGCCGGTTTCAGCAAACCGATTATCGCCATGCACCAGTTTGAGCCGGCCCTTGAAGGCCTGGTGGATTCAACCGGCCGGCCGATAGCCGAGAACCTGACCGTCCATATCCAGCCGGGGAAGCTACTGAATGACATGATGGTCTTGACAACGCTGCTCGATGTCAAGCGGCTGGGATTCCTGTACTTTCCCTCGGCCGACGAGAGGGACCAGGTTATCGAACGGGTTTCGCAAATCGGGGAAAAGCTCGGTTTCGAGGTCGTCACGGCTGAAGGCTACGATAACTATGGGACCTTTGCCTTTTTCAAGTCCTTCAATCTTCTCGACAAGGATATCGATGCCGTTTACCTGCCGCCCCTGTGGGGCCTGAAGTTGGCCAACCTGGCCGATTTTCTGAACCGGGTCAGTGACCAGAAGATTCCGGCCTATACGTCCGAAGGCAAGATGATCCTCGAGAAGGGGGCTCTGGCCACCAACTCATTCTACTCGGCGATCTCCGAGGCCCGCTTCCACGCTTTTAAGGCGGTCAGGATCATGCAAGGCGAGCGCCCGGCCGACCTGCCGGTTAATTTCCGAGGCGGCCCGGGCCTGGCGGTCAACAATGCCACAGCGGTTAAAATTGGAATCGACCTGCCCCTGGACGTCCTGACCGACTTTTATGTTGTCGAGGCCCCGGTGGACGAGTGGGCGCCGTATTACACTCTAAACGACGCCGTTAACCGCGGCATCACCCGGAATCCGGGTTACCTGTCGTTCGCGGATGCTCTGAAGGCCGCCGAGGAGACGGCCCGGCAGACTCACTCGCAGCTTCTCCCCCATCTCTACGGTTCGGCGGGGCTTCGATACGTTGACGACAACACCGCCCACAACTTCCGTGAGTTGGTTGCCAACGAACAATACCGGGCATCGATAAATTTCGAAGAATCCCTGTCGATGGAAGCCATCCGGTCGATCAAGGTCGCCACACAGAAAAAGCGGCAGACCGAGATCAACCTGACCCGGGCGCAGCTCGATACTGAGATGGCTGTCAGCATCGCCTATCTCAATTTCCTGCAGGCCAAAGAAATTCTGGACGCGCAGGTAAGAAATCGCAGTCTGATCGAGCACAACCTGGAGTTGGCTCGCGCCAAACAGTTGACTACGGGCGGCGACACACTCGACATCATTCGTCTCGAGGATGAGCGCTACCGCGCTACGCTGGATGTAATCCAGGCCGGAGCGGACGTCGGCGTGGCCCGCGTAATCATGAACGCCCTTTTCAACATGCCCGGCGACGATGTCTTTGTGCTGGACTCGGTTGTCTTCTCCGAAAGCTCGTTCTTCAAGACCGAGGGTTCGCTCTATAAGCAGATAAGAAGCCTGCCGAGTCAGAGAGAGCTTCTCAGCCGGCTCACGGGCCAGGCCCTGGCCGCCAACCCGTCGGTGCGGAGCCGGGACATTCAGATCAAAATTCAGCGCGGCCTGCTGGCCCAGAGCACGGCCCGCTATTATCCCCAATTCGGCCTGCGGGCGTCGCTCAATTTCTCCGACTGGCTCGAGGACCGCCTCTCGTTCGAACAGAAGCACACTACGTGGACGGTAGGCGCTTTCGTTAAGATCCCGTTCTTCCTCGGCTCGGATCGCATCCGGGAGCGCGGCAAGCTCAAAGCCAGGCTGAGCCAGGCGGAATATCTGAAGGATGAGGTCAGTCTGGACGTGATGCAAGCGGTGCAGACCAATTTCCATCGCCTTACTGCCGCCGCCAGCCGCATGACGCCGGCCGGCAAATCGCGGCAGCGGGCGGGCGAGGCTCTGAATTTTGTGATTCCCCAGTACAGCGCCGGCAAGGCCACCTTGATAGAACTACTGGATTTTCAATCCAGCGCCCGCGACGCTGAAATAGCAGCCATCCGGGCCAGATACGATTACTACCAGGCCATGGCGCGGCTGGTTCATGCGCTGGGCTGGACAGTTCACGACAGCTACAGTAATTTCCTCGAAGAATTCCACCGGCGTTTGGAGGGCTGACACCCGGTCACGGCCACCACAAAATCGACGTAAATAGTGCACTTTTGATCGCCGGTACTGTTTCATGCAGAAATGAGACGGTCAGACCAAAAGCACCGGGTAGTCATTATCGGCGGCGGTTTTGGAGGTTTATACGCAGCCAAGTTGCTGGACGGCGCCCCTGTCGATGTAACCCTGATTGACCGACGCAATTTCCACCTGTTCCAGCCTTTGCTCTACCAGGTGGCTACCGGCGGTCTCTCCCCCGCTGACATCTCGTCGCCACTGAGAGCAATCCTTAAGCGTCACAAAAACATCAGAACCCTGATGGGAGCGGTGACTGATATTGACACTGTCAGCCGCAAGGTCGTTTTTGAAAACGATAGAATACCTTACGACACCCTGATCGTAGCCACAGGGGCCGACAACCATTACTTCGGCAACAACCATTGGAGGCAATATGCTCCCGGTCTGAAGACTATTGAAGACGCCCTGGATATCCGGCACCGGATACTGTTTGCCTTTGAGGCTGCCGAACGTGAGAGTGATCCGCAGGCGAGACGCGGCTGGCTTAATTTCGTTGTCATTGGAGGGGGACCAACCGGCGTGGAACTGGCGGGTGCGCTAGCCGAAATAGCTTACCAGACCGTTAAAGACGATTTCCGCCGCTCCGACCCCCGGCAAACCAGTATCACACTGGTCGAAGGCACCGAGCGACTTCTGGGAACATACCCGGGATCTTTGTCGTCAAGTGCCGAAAAGCAGCTTAAGAAGCTCGGAGTTCGGGTCATTCTGAATGCGAGAGTTACCGACATTAATTCCAGCGGAATCGAGATGACACGCCACGGCCGTTCCGAAACTCTCAACGCCCGAACTATCCTGTGGGCAGCTGGCGTGAAAACCTCGTCGCTGAGTCAGGCTCTGACCAAAGGGCAACCGGAACTGCTCGACAGTAGCGGCAGGGTGGTGGTCAATTCCCATCTGAACATTGCCGGTCACAAGGAGATCTTCGTTGTTGGCGATCTGGCCAACTTCAGTTACCAAACAGGCGAACCGTTGTCCGGCCTGGCGCCGGTGGCTATGCAGCAGGGTAAATACGCGGCGCGGCTGATAAAGGCGCGTTTGAAAGGAAAGAACCTGGCACCCTTTCGATACACCGACCTTGGCAATTTGGCAACCATAGGACGTAGCGCAGCCGTGGGCTACTTCGGCAAGCTCAAGTTCAGCGGCCTGCCGGCCTGGCTGATATGGCTGTTCGTGCACCTCATGTACCTGGCGGAGTTCGAAAACAGGCTGCTGGTTCTGATACAATGGGCCTGGAATTATTTCACCCGCAATCGAGGCGCCAGACTTATCACCGGGGAAACGCCATCGACATCAAAACAACCATCTGAGCCAGAAAAGGTCGAGCAGTAGCTTGTAGACAAAGACAGCAGACCCTGCGACGAGCGCACCAATTCTCATGAATTTGTAAACCGGCTTATCTCTGAAAACCGGCGCGGCTTTCCCAACTCTGACGCGGTTGAAGACGCGGACATAAATTGCGGTTGAGAGAATCAGCAGGACGACCGTGAAAAGTGTTGTCAACCAGATTCCAAACTGGAAGTTGATAGTGTAACTGCCCAGTAAAAGCGCAATGACAAAAAAGGTGTATTTGCCGGTGATGTTGGACGGAACGACCATCTCTTTACCGCGCAGAAGCACCAGGCCGGCGACTAGTATCAGCAAATCCCGGCCGACAATCGCCGCGGCGAGCCAGAGAGGAAAGTCCCGATAAAGAATCAGCAGCACCACCAGGGCGCCCGCGAAGATCTTGTCGGCCACCGGGTCGAGAGCAATCCCCAGACGGCTCACCTGATTGAGGCGGCGGGCCAGATAACCGTCGAGGCCATCGGTGACCCCGGCTACTATAAGAAGAACGGCACAGACCAGGGTGGACCGGTCGTCACCCTGAGCCAGGAAGTAGCCGACGAACGGGATCAGGACTATCCTTGACAGGCTGATCAGATTGGGAATTTGAAACCAGGGCGAGGGCATATACGGCACCACTGCGACGGTTGTTGTTGATTTACGAATATAAAATGGATACCAAAAGCTATCAAGGGTAATGATTACGGCCGAAGGAGCGCCGACGGAGGTGAACCGGAATTGTCGTCGCAGCTAAACCGAGAGTCGACCCGCTACCTTAAGGAAACCGACCTGTCTCATCGCAAGTCGCTGGGACAGTATTTCACGCCGAAGGATGTCCGGCTTCATCTCCTGTCCCGCTTGCCTCGAAAGAAAGGTGCGAGCATCCTGGACCCGTCGTGCGGTAGCGGCGAGTTTTTGCTGTCAGCCGGAGAATATTTCCCGGGCGGCAAACTTCACGGGTGGGAAATCGACCCGAAGCTGGTCCGGTTGTCGCGCAAAGCTCTTCCCCGGGCGGAAATCGTCAGGGGCGACTCGCTGGAGCGTGACTGTCTTCAGCGCTTTGATTTCGTAATCGGCAATCCGCCTTACTTCGAATTCAAACCAGAGCCCGCCGTCAGAAACAGGTATCGGGAGGTAATCAGCGGCCGGGCCAACATATTCAGCATGTTCGTCAAGCTCGGTCTGAACCTTCTGCGGCCGGGCGGCTATCTGGCGTACGTGATACCACCGTCGCTCAACAACGGAGCCTACTTCGCGGGCCTGCGCAGCTACATCATCGAGCACGCCAACATAGAACATCTCGAGGTGCTGAAATCTTCGTCGCTGTTCCACCGGGCGCAGCAGATGGTCATGATTATGGTCCTGCGGAAGACGCCCAACCGGGGTGACCATGTGTTTTCAAGGGGCGGCCTGACGATCTTCTCATCGGATGCGGAGAAACTAAGCCGGGCCTTCCGCGGAAAGAAGACACTGCGGCAGTTGGGCTTTACAGTCCGCACCGGCCGGGTTGTCTGGAACCAGCACCGCACCCGGCTTACGCACAGCCCGCGGCGGGGGATAACGCTAATCTGGGCCCACAACATAACCGCCGACGGACTTATGCTGGGCAATGCGACCGACAAACCGCAGTACATCAAAACCGACAAATACGACATCGGACCGGCCATAGTCGTCAACCGGGTGACCGGGGCCGCCGGTAGAGCGCGTTTAAAAGCCGCCCTCATCGAAGACGGCGTGAGGTTTGTCGGTGAAAACCATGTCAATGTCATCTACCCTCCGCCGGGAGGGAACCGGAAAACGTCTCTCAGCCGGCTTGAGAAGATCGCCTCTCAAATCAGTTCACCCGAAGCTTCCCGCGTGATGCAGCTTGTGACCGGCAACACCCAGGTTTCCCGGACCGAACTGGAACGCCTGCTGCCACTGGACGTCTGACGCAACAGCGGCGCCGCTAACATCCCATCTTTATTAAGGTTGACTAATCGGACCCGCTCCGCGATAATACCTCCATGTTAGCCGGCTCGAAGAGGCTTTTCGTACTGGTCCTGTTCATCATCGCCGTGATAGCGCTGGTGAATGTCGTCTGGTGGCTCTATTACGAGCGCACCGCCTCACTTCTGGAATACCAGCTCGGGCGCCGCCTGAGCGCCGTGGCCCGCAGCGGCGGCGTGGCCCTGCATCCCGAGCTTATCGACAGTCTCACTGTGGGCGACATCGAGGCCTACCTGGAGGTAACCGGCATCATCGAAGAAATCCGCAGCGCCGATTCGCTCTCGGAGGTGTTTGTCGTCGATGAAGGCTACCGGGTACTGGCGTCAACCTCGCTTGACGCCGACTCGACCTATTTCCTGGCGGAACTCAACGGGCGCTATATCGACTCGGTTTATTACTCGTTGATGGACATTACCGTGACGACACCGACCTATCGTACCGGAAGCGTCTACCTTAAGTCGGCCTTTTCGCCCCTGGTCGACAGTGACGGTTTCATCGTTGCCGTTCTGGGCGTCGAAGCCGACGTCGACTATTTCGACGTGCTGACCGACCTGAGGGTCAATATCGTTTATTCAACGGTATTTTCGGTGGTGGGTGGTTTGATAATCGGACTCGTATTTCTCGTGTTCCAGCGAAGAATCAACCGCGCCGAACAGCAGTTATATCTGAACCAGACCCATTCTTATCTCGGCCGTATGGTGGCCGTGGTATCGCATGAAATAAGAAATCCCTTGATGATAATCCGGGCCTCGGCCGAGCGGTTGCTCGGAAAACTGCCGGGCGATGAAAGCCGGTTCATTGTCGAAGAAGTCGACCGTCTCAACCGGATTGTCAGCGGATATCTGGATTTTGCCGGCGCCAAGGAACGACTGGTGGGTCATGACCCGGTGGAAACGGTCCAGCTGGCGCAGCTGGTAGGCAATATCAGAAAACACCTGCAGAGCAAGTATCCCGAGGAAGAATTGGTGTGGACCGAAGCGGATGTTGATTCGTCCCTGTCTTTTGAGACTCACCCCCGCTCGCTGCGCCAGGTGATTCTCAACCTGCTCATAAACGGCGCCGATGCCTGCCGGGAAGCGTCGAAACCGATTCGGATCGGCGTGGCGGCCGCGGTGAAGAACGGCCGGGTGATTATCCGGGTCATCGACGAGGGGCCGGGCATGACCGGAAAGGATATAAAGAAAATCTTCGCGCCCTTCTACACCACCAAGCAGGCCGGCTCCGGCCTGGGACTGTACCTGACGAAAAAAATCGTTGAAGAAATGGGCGGTAAAATTCATATTGAGAGCCGGCAAAACGAGCGAACCGAGGTAATTATCGATCTTCCCGCAGCGATCGACAGGTAGCTATGGCGAATATACTGGTAGTTGACGACGAGCCGAAGATGACGTCGCTGATCTGCGGCCATCTCGAAGACTCCGGCCACAGTGTTATCACGACCACCAAACCGGCCGAGGCGCTGGAGTTGATCAAGAAACACTCTTTCGATATCGTTATAACCGACCTGTCGATGCCGGAGATTTCGGGCATGAAGGTGTTGGAAACCGCCCTGGAGAGGGGAAGCACCGAGGTGGTCATGATGACCGCCTACGGTACGGTCGAGACGGCGGTTGAGGCCATGAAGAAAGGCGCCGCCGATTATCTTCTGAAGCCCTTCCCGCTCGACGAGCTGCAGCTGGTGGTCAAAAAACTGGTTGAGAAACAGAAAACGGCCTCGCTGTCGCGTCACTACCGTGAGGTAGTCGACAGCCAAGTGTATACTGATTTCATCGGTGATTCGACCGCCTCGAAGAAAGTGAAGGAGCTGATCGCAAAGGTAGCTCCTTCCGACGCGACCGTTCTTCTCACCGGCAAATCCGGCACCGGCAAAGAGGTGGCGGCCCGGATGCTTCACAACCTGTCGCCGCGAAAGGATAAACCGTTTATCGCCGTCAACTGCGCCGCACTGACCGAAACGCTTCTGGAGTCAGAGCTGTTCGGACACGAGAAAGGTGCCTTCACCGGCGCCGTAGCCAACAAGCGGGGACGGTTCGAGCTGGCCGACGGGGGAACCATCTTCCTAGACGAGATAGCGGAAACATCGACGGCCCTGCAGTCGAAACTCCTGAGGGTGCTCGAAGAGCGCAAGCTGGTACGGGTCGGCGGCGTTGACCTGATTGAGGTCGACGTGCGCGTGGTGGCCGCGACCAACCGCAACCTGAAAGAGGAGATGGAGAAGGGGAAATTCCGCGAGGATTTGTATTTTCGCATCAACGTCTTCCCCATCCAGATACCCAACCTGGTCGAGCGACAGGAGGACATCATCCCCCTGGCTGAACATTTCCTCGGCAAACAGCACTACCGGCACGGGCAGCTGTCCGCCCAGGTAAAGGAACTGCTGCTACGGTATGACTGGCCCGGAAATATCCGCGAACTCAAGAACGTCATCGAACGGGCGGTTATTCTGGCCGGCGAAGAGCCGCTTTCGACGGAAGATTTTTCCCTGGACGTCGATGACCGTCCGCTGGTCGAGGCCGCCTCATCCGAGATGAGTGCGGCGGGGGGGCTGGAGACGGCCGAGAAGCAAATGATTCTTCGGGCGCTGGAGAAAACCGGCGGCAATAAGACCGAGGCCGCCAGGCTCTTGAAGATAACGAGGCGACGCCTGTACAGCCGGATGAAAGTCCATGGCATCCAGGCATAATGCGCCATTAGGGGCAGAAAGCTGTACCGGAGAGTACGGTACGGTACATGAACAACTGCTCCAAGACTGAACATTAGTGGATAAAACCATAATTGACAATAACTTAGGGTCACAAGGTTTCCTTGGCACGGTATTTGTTGATCATTTCCTCAGACACTGAAGGAGAGTGATATAAGTGCGCGTAAGAAGTAACTTGAAATATCTCTTGGTCTTAGGCCTCACTATCGCCCTGGTCGCACCGGCGACAGCGCAGATAGGCAGCAGCCAGAGCGGCAATGCTCCGGCTAACTTGAGGACTGACCTGGAGCGAACCGACCAGCTTATCGAACGTGCCAGGGATGCTGTCCGTGCTTCTAATTCGGTTCGAGCCCAGTTGGCTTTGGAGAACGCCGAAAACCTGCAGACCAGTGCCTGGGAGCAGTTCAATCTGGACAACCTCGCGGGCTACCGGCAGGCGGCCACGCTGACGCGCCAGGCGCGGGAGCAAGCCAAGAAGGCCCTTGTCAGTGCCAGCTACATTCAGCAGGGCCCCGACGCGGTCCAGCGGCGACTGGAGCGGGCTGAAGAATTGTTATCTCGAGTCAAGGAAGAACTCGGTCCCAGCCAGAACCGGCGGCTGACCGACCTTTGTGAGTCGGCCGAGGATAATCTGAGAACGGCATGGGAATTCTACCGTGACGGCGAGTACCGTCCGGCCCTGAAGCTGGCCAACCAGGTAGACAATGCGGTACGCCGTATCATCAGCGTCTCCAACCGCCAGATGCAGGGTACAGCCACTTTCGAACGTTATCTCGATAACGTCCGCGAGACGCTGGAGGCGACCCGCCGGCAGGTGGCCGAGTGCGACTCCGAGACCGCCGTCAAGCTCATGGAGCAGGCCCGGAGTTCCTTCGAGCTGGCCATGGATCTCTCTGAAAAAGACAAGCCGCGCATGGCCGTGGATGCCCTTCAGACAGCCAAGAAACTGGCGACTCAGGCCCGGCTGGACTGCGGCGGTTTGGAGGGAACGCTGGCAGAGAGGTACGAGCGGATTAGAAGCGAAGTCGATCAACTCAGCGAGACCACTCCGGCCGAAAACAAGGAAGCCTGGCAACTCATAGACCAGGTTTACGAACAACTGGATCTGGCCCGGAATTATATCGACGACGGAGACACCAAGGCGGCGGCAGCCTCGCTGAAGGCGGCTGAATTGACCCTCAAACAGGTCATCAAGCTGCTCGATGCTACTACAGAATAGTCAATCCTGCAACGAGGTAAGGTTGCGGTCAGCCCGGGTTTTTGCTTTAGCCATTACTGTATTTGTAGCCGGCGGTGTTCATACAAGCGAAGCCGCCGGCTTTTCTTATAAGGCCGGGGTGGGTTACGATTTCATTTCACAGGAATACTTTCTCGATTCCATAGTCCGTGACAGCGCCGACGCCATTCTGACACAGTGGTCGCTCAGGACCGACTACCTGGACGATGTGAAGGGGTTGATGTCGCTCACCGTGACACCTTTCGCCGACCGGCGGGTCGAGCTGACGGCTAGGTACGAACAGACCAGGGATTTCTTTCGCCTGAAATTCCTGAGCGACGCCCGCCTGAAACTGGGCGAGACGAAGCTCGACCTTACCGGCAAAGTCGACTGGCGACAGCGCCACGACGGCCCGTCCAGCTTCGGTGACAGTTACGTTTTTGGATACTCACGCGCCAAGTGGACCGTACCTGTCGACGCCTCGCTTAACGGGACAGTGCAGGTCCAGGGTGAGTTCGTCAGTTTTGACTCGGTCACGACCACGAGCGTCAACTACTTCCGGGGCGGCGCCAAAATCGGCCTGGAGAAGCTGTTCGAGGATTTTTCGTTTGCGGATGTGCGGCTGACCTTCCTGGCAAGAGAGGTCCCGGACTCGACCGAATTGAGCTACATCACTTACGGTCTGGAGGGAACCTATTTCGGAATCTACGACCAGGGTGAGCTGGATGTGTTCGGACGCCTCGAACGCAAAGATTACAATCAGACGGGCGGCCGTAACGACTACTGGCGGGCCGAGGTGGACGGCCGCAACAAGATTCGTCTCGGGGAGAGGCAGTTCACCAGCCAGGCGGTCGAGTTCGAGCTGACCGACTACGATCCGACCGATCCCGTAAATGTCGATTACTACGTGGTCGAGGTGACGCTCCTGCTTGGATTCGAGGCGCTGGATTACTCGATCGGAATCGGACCGGAACTGGAGGCGCTGCACGAGGGCAAGGAAGATTTTACTATCAGCGAAGACTACTTCGAGGCGGGGGCCAAGGTCGACTTTGACTTTATGAAGCTTCGCAGGCTGTTTCTGTCGGCCGAGTCCGTAACGGGGCACCGCGACCGTGAGGACAACAACGAACTGTTGACCGATTACTACTACGAACGACTGAATCTTATTGCCGACGCCACGCTGTTTAAGGGACTCGCCCTGAACGTGCTGTTCTCAACCGAGTGGGAATGGCACAGTATCGCCACCAACGATTCCCGCATTTACCTGCTGGCATCGAATCTCACCTATAGCTTCTGAGAGATGCGAATTGTCCCCCGGACAACGACCGCTCTACGACAGCGTCTCGCGGTAAATGCCGACCAGTTGATCGAAGTACTTCTCCCAGCTGAATCCCGCGGCCCTTTCCCGGCCGCGGGCAACGATCGACTCGCGATAGGCGGCGTCCTCGGTTAGTTTCTCGATCGCCTCCCGGCTCTGCGCGGGGTTTTCCGGCTCGACCAGTATCGCAGCCGGGGCGCCGATTTCGGCGTTGGCGGAGCGGTTGGAAGTTATCACGGGGCAACCGTTGGCCATAGCCTCCAGAATCGGCAGGCCAAACCCCTCTTCCCACGACGGCAGAAGCGTCGCCGCGGCGTGGCGATACAGCACCGCCAGCTCATCTCTTGTAACCACGTTAACCAGGTGCAGACGATCCCGGTCCAGCTCCGCCAGGCGGGGCCGGACACGGTCGTGGTACCCGTAGCCCGGATGACCGGCTATGACCAGCTCGACTCCCGACAGCGGTTTGACGGCATCGATCACATGACCGAGGTTTTTGCGGACCTCCAGACACCCCACAAACAGGACGTATTTCTTCTTTGTTAAGGCGGCCAATCGCGGACTACCGCCGGCAGACACATCGGCCGGAAGCGTGTAGCCAAGATGCGCCACACGGCATTTCTGACGGTCAACGAGACCCATTTCGATGAGACTGGCGCGGGTTGCCCCGCTGATAGCGACGACAACATCCGCCGTGGTGATCTCGCGCCTGAGTCGACGTCCCACCTTCGCCTGAAACGCGGGAGGCTGATACGGGTTGGAAACGAGCGACCAGGTGTCATAGACCGTATAGACGTGCTTGCGGGCACTGATGCCAAGGGTCCGATGACAGAGAGAATGGGTAATATCGCAGGGCTCGCTAAAGAACCGGTGCCAGGGCCGGTGTTTTCGCGCTGCCTCAAGTCCCGCGGGCGCACCGCTCAGAGCCCCGGAGCGGTAATAAGCCACCGGTTCGATGTCGGGATGCTTACGGGCCTGATCCAGGGTGTTGATGCTTACCTGCGCCACCCCGCCAAAGGGCGAGTCGGTCACGGCGGTAACATCGTAAGCTACGCGAAGCATGGTTCCAACGGCCGGTCAGAGAGGTTCAGGGTTTTCCTGGCGTTGGGGCTGGTGTGATCCCGTTTAGGATTTCGACAATCTTTTCCACCCGGAAGGGCTTTCTGATGAAACCGTCGGCGATGTGATCAACGGCCTGGCGCTTGATATCATCCTCCGACATATATGCTGTGATTAGAATGACCGGCAGCTCGGCGTTAGCTTCCTTGATACGTTTGAGCAGCGTGATCCCGTCCATGCCGGGCATCTTGATATCGGTAATGACAGCGTCGACCTCGCCGCGTTCCAGTTCGCGCAGGGCGTCCTCGCCGCTTGACACGGCCAGCGGGATGTATTCATCATAGCGCAGAGCGTCGGCCAGCATCTCCCGAAAGGTGTTATCATCGTCAACAACCATCACTTTGCGAATCTGTCTGACGCCGGTTTTGCGGCGGCCCTTCAGGGTGTTTTCGATGAGTTCCTCGATATGGTTTATCCTGAACGGCTTGGCCAGGAAACCGTCGGGCGAGGCCCGGCCGATTACCTCGGGCGAGGCGACACCGGTGATGAACAGTATCGGCAGGTCCGGGTAGAGGCGCCGTGTCTTGCGGGAAAGGGCAATACCATCGATACCGGGCATTTTGATATCGGTGATCATGAGATCGAAAGTCTCACAGCCGAGGCGTTCGAGCGCCGCGACCCCGCCGGCCACGCCGACGGCCTGGTAACCGATTGCGGCCAGCGTATCGACGAGCAAATCTAACAGGTTGGTGTCATCATCGACCACCAGTATCTTGGCGCGACTGGGACTCAATTTTTACGACCTTATAATATCAAGGAGCTGCTTCACTTTGCTGTCGAGCACATTCTTATTCACGGCCTCCGCGTTCAGGCGCAAAAGCGGTTCGGTGTTGGAAGGCCGCAGGTTAAACCAGAAGTCATCATATCGGACGGTGAGACCGTCCATCCGGTCCTGCTGACCATCGCCAAATGCCTCGGCTACTCTTTCAATCCTGTCCGGAATCGATTTCACCCGGCTGTTTATTTCGCCGGAACGGACGTACGGGTCGATCTCCTGTATCATCTCGTGGAGGGGGCGATTTTCGACGGACAACAATTCGACGCATACGAGAAAGGCGATCAGGCCGGAATCGGCGAACCAGTTCTCGCGGAAGTAGAAATGGCCGGAATGCTCGCCGCCGAAGATGGCGTTGTACTTTTTCATCAGCGGCTTGATCAGGGCGTGACCTACCCGGGTGCGGACAGCCTTACCACCCATCTTCTCGACCAGTTCCGGCACCGCCCGGGAGCAGATGAGATTGTACAGGATCGTTTCGCCGGGGTGCTTGGTCAGAAGAGACTTAGCCACCAGGGCCGTCACCATATCGCCGCCGACCTGATGACCGCGCTTATCGACGAGAAACATGCGGTCGGCGTCACCGTCGAACGCGGCCCCGAAATCGGCCTGGTTGTCGGCGATCGCTTTCTGCACATCTCTAAGGTTCTCGATTTCAAGCGGCGACGCCGGGTGGTTGGGAAAGCTGCCGTCGAGTTCGAAATACAGCGGCACGGTATCGATGGGCAGCTTTTCCAGCACCGGCGGCAGGGTGGCCCCGGCCATGCCATTGCCGGCATCAATAACGACCTTGAACGGTTTTACCTTTGACGGTTCGATAAAGGACAGGCAGTGCGCGGCGTAGTCCTCGGCGATGTCTTTGCGGACAATGTTGCCTCGCGACGGCGATTTCTTGTGTTCGTTGTTCTGGATGGCTTTAAGAATGTCGTTAAGGCCGTCCTGGCCGGACAGAGGCGCGGCGTTCTTGCGGCAGATTTTGAAGCCGTTATACTGTTTGGGGTTGTGGCTGGCGGTAATCATGACGCCGCCCTCGAAATCGAATTTGCCCACGGCGTAGTACAGTCCGTCAGTGGAGATCAGCCCCAGATCGATAACGTCGACACCGTAGTCGAGAATGCCCCGGCTGATGTTCTCGAAAAGTTCGCCGGATGACAGACGCATATCGCGCCCGATGGCGATAGAGTTGGGACTAAGATAGGCGGCCAGAGCCAGACCTATCTGGTAGGCAACCTCGCCGTTGACCTGATCGGGGTATGTTCCCCGGATATCGTAGGCTTTGAAGATGGCCGGATCTACCGGCGCCGGTGTCTTACTCATATGTAGAGAAAATAGGGCAGTTAAACGCTTGGGTCAACGGGTTTTGTGTCGGTCCGTCCGGACTGTTTATTTTCCCGGGCCGCCACATATTACTTGTTTTTTTTGCCTTTTTGCGTATAATTGGACGCCTGACGAGCGGTAAAGGCAAAACGGGGTTTCGACCGATGTCGGATCTACCGGCCTCGGCCGCCGCCGCGCATGAAGTGACGGGCGGTTAGCTCAGTTGGTTAGAGCACCTGCCTTACACGCAGGGGGTCACTGGTTCGAGTCCAGTACCGCCCATGTAGACTGCGTGTAGAGAGTAGGTCGAAATCGCTTCTGGTTTCGGCACCGCCTTCGGGTGGATGACAAGACGGTCGTGCCGATGGCGACCCGACATATAGATTTGGTATCGGGGTTGTAGTTCAGTTGGTTAGAACGCCTGCCTGTCACGCAGGAGGCCGCGAGTTCGAGTCTCGTCAACCCCGCTTCATTATACGATCAGGCAAATTCTCCAGAAAAACGAAAGGCTTACTGTATATGGCACTTATGGTTTGCCCATTTAGCCAGTAGTTCGAAGCTATCAGTCTCAGTATTCGGGCCTTATCATTCGTCCCCGAGCGCAGGTACAAGGGGAACAAACGATTAGAAAGTTCGATGATCTTGCAGCCATCCTCATATAAACTCGGGTTGACATTTTGGGATTGCTCCAGCGCC
>CP070777.1:1519686-1533446 GCA_020346225.1 Candidatus Zixiibacteriota bacterium
ACAAACCCGGCCCGGGGCCGGGAAGGTTTGAGCGGCTGCGCATGAAGAAACTTCTGGAACTGCTTGAGCTGGAAGGTAAGAAAAGAGATACCTTCATTGAGATAGCGGGGAAGTATCGTGACCGGCGCATTGCGATTGCCCGCGAACATATGTCGACGGTTGACAGCCTTGGTTCGGGACTGCGCAACGGCAAGCTTGGTGAAGACGATATTCAGCGCCTCGTCGACAGGCTGCATGATTTGGAAGTGAGGCAAAACGGATTGAGGAGCGGTTTCCATAAGGAAGTCAAACCGCTTCTTACCTTGGAGCAGCTCGGCAAGCTGGTTGTTTTCGAATACCGGTTCGAAGCCAGAGTGCTCGACCGCATGAGCGACCTCCGTCGGGACAGGTTCCGAAAGGGCCGCGAGGAATATCACCGGCGTCTGGGTGAATCGTTGACCGAGCCGCCGGCGGACTCGACGATAAACGAAAACTGATTGGGATAATAATAACTGAAAGGAGATACCACCGTGAAGAAGCTACTCGCAATCACGCTGTTTCTGGCGCTTGCCGCCGCCTCACTGGTCGCGGCCCAGCCCGCCCCGCGTGGCTGGCACGATTGCTGTGACATGCAATTCGGCCCGAAGGGGAAACTTCACCGGGCGAAGATGAAGCATCATGGCATGGCCATAAAAGGCATCCTGGCTCATGGCGATGAAATCGGTCTTACCGACGAGCAGCGCGACAAGCTCGAGAAAATGAGCACCGCCTTTCGGACCGAACGCGTCGATCTCAAAGCAAAGGTCGAAAAAGCTCAGATCAAGCTGAAAGCGCTCATGCGTGACGAAGCCGCCGAGGCCGAAGTCATGGCGGTCATTGATCAGCTGTCTGCATTCAAGGCCGACATGCAGAAAGCGCGCTATCGGCACCGCCTGGAGGTCAAGAAGGTCCTCACCGCCGAGCAGATAGACAAACTGAAAGAGCTGCGAAAAAAGAAGCGGCAGGGTTGCCAGATGGCCCCCGGGCCGCATCGCGAGGGCAAAGGCCGGTGACCGGCCGCAAAGGTTAGTATTCTCCCTCCTGTTTGTATTTATCCTCAAGAGCCCGCCAACAGCGGGCTTTTCGCTGTCGGCGGCAAAACGTAGCCAGGGTGCGATAAGACCCGAAAGGCAGTGGGCTTAGATAAACATAAGTGCCATTGTGTGGCCTGCCAGATTGGCGGATTTCTGCCAAATTTGCTTGACCAGACCCCTCAAATCGCCGATATTTCGGTCCTATGAAGCAGAATTCACGTCAAATCATCGATTTCATCCGCCAGAAGTCCTCTCACCCCATGAAGATAAAAGAGCTGGCCAAAGCTCTTTCGGTCTCTTCCGGTGAATACGCCGCTTTCCGCAAAACAATCAAGTCCCTCCTTGCCTCAGGAGAACTGGTCCGCTTGAAACGCGGCCGTATCGGGGTTGCCTCCGAGATGGACATTCTGGTCGGCAAGATCTCCGTCACCCGCGCCGGAACCGGATTTTTGATAGTGGAAGGTCAGGACGAAGATCTTTTTATCCCCGGTGTCCGTTTGCACACGGCTCTCGACGGCGACACTGTCATGGTCAGGCTGGCCGGGGAAGTTGACGGGCGGAAAGCCGGCACCGTTATCCGCATCATGGAACGCACCCGGCGCAACATTGTCGGCGTCTTTCACAAAAGCCGCCACTTCGCCTTTGTCACGCCCGATAACAAGAAGATTCACCGTGATATCTACATTGCCGCCGACGAAACCCGCGGCGCCAAAGAAGGGGAGAAGGTGGTGGCGGTGCTGACCCGCTGGGATGACCCTCATTTGAATCCCGAAGGCAAGATTACCGAGCGCATCGGTTTTCCCGGTCAGCCCGGCGTTGACATGCTGACCATCATCAAAGGCTACGACCTGCCCGAGAGCTTCTCCGACGAGGTCCTCTCCCAGGCCGAGACGGCGTCGGCCATGCTTACCGACGATGAGATCGGCCGCCGCCGGGACCTCACCCGTCAGTGCGTCTACACCATCGACCCGTCCGATGCCAAGGACCACGACGACGCCATATCGGTCGAGGAAACCGATGAAGGTTTTCGCCTGTCGGTGCATATTGCCGATGTTTCCCATTTCGTCGAAGAGGGTGCGGCTCTCGACAAGGAAGCCCTTCAGCGCGGTAACTCGGTTTATCTTCCGGGCATGGTTATCCCCATGCTGCCCGAAATCCTTTCCAACGACGTTTGCTCTCTCAAACCCAATCGCAGGAGGCTGGCGCACTCGGTGTTTATCGACTTCGACAGCAAGGGCAAAGCCCTTCGCTGGCACTTGGCCGACACGCTGATAAGATCCCGCGCCAAACTGAGCTACGAAGAGGTCCAGGAGTTCTTTGACAGCGGCCAAGCCACTCCCAGAATCAAGAAGGTAGCCGATAACCTTTTGCTCGCGCGCAAGCTCGCCCGGCTGCTTACCCGGCGTCGTTTCGCCGACGGTTCGCTTGATTTCGACCTGCCCGAATCCAAGATAATCCTCAACAAGAAAGGTGAGGTCATCGAGCTGGGCCACAAGGTGCGCCTTGAATCGCACCGCCTCGTCGAAGAATTCATGCTGGCCGCCAACAAGGCCGTCGCCCTCACCGTCTTCCGTCTCGGCCAGCAATTCATCTATCGCGTGCACGACAAACCCGATATGGAAAAGCTCACCGCTTTTTCGGCGCTCATGGAGCGTATGGGCTATTCTTTCCCGGCGTCGCCGCATATGAAACCGATCGCCTTCGCCCGCTTTCTGGAGAAGGTCAAGGATGTGCCGGAGGAAGACTTCATAAACGAGCTAATGCTGCGCTCCATGAAAAAAGCCGTCTATCAGCGCCAGAACATCGGCCATTTCGGCCTGGCGTTCAATCACTACACTCACTTCACCTCGCCTATTCGCCGTTATCCCGATCTTCTGGTTCATCGCCTGGTGCGCAAGCTCAAGGGGGGTAAGTATCCCGTCAAGTTCGCGCGCCGCGCCCCGGCCATAATCGACCACGCCGGCAAACATTGCTCCGAGACCGAGCGCATCGCCGAGTCGGCCGAACGCGACGCCGTCAAGGTCAAACAGATGCAATACATGCGGCGCCATGTCGGCGACCACTTCGACGGCATCATCTCCGGCGTTACACCTTATGGCTTCTTTGTCCGGCTGGATAATGTCGGCGTCGAGGGCATGGTGCGGGTCTCGACCATCGACGACGATTACTATCACTTCGATGAGAAACGCTACCGTATGGTCGGTCGACGAAGCGGCCGGGTTTACCAGCTCGGCCGGGCGGTGCGGGTCGGGGTGCTGCGGGTCGACGCTGTCGCCGGCGAAATGGACCTCTTTCTGGTCAGGCCGCCGGAAACCGCGCCCAAAAAAGCCGGCCGCAAAGACACGAAAGCCGCGAAACGAAAAGGAAAGAAACGAAACAAGAAGAGATAGAGTCCGGATGCTATGACAAACAGGGTTGTCATTCTGACCGACCCGGAGGCCGGGGCAGGTCAGCAGATCGATTGGCACGAGCTCGGCATGGTCGTGCACGAGGTAAGCCGTCTTTATCAGGCCGCCAAAGACAGCGTCGTTGACCTGGTTATCATCGACACCCCCGGCACAGCGATACGATACCCGGTCGCGGCCCGACTGCGTCGATACAACGGCCTGACTGAAATATGGAAGGTCATGCGCCATCGTCACGAAACCGAACCCGAAGACGATTTCATCGACGGCCACATCCCCGCCGACCTCGGCCAGGAAGGCGTGGCGAAAAAGGTCGCCCAGATTCTACGTTCCAAAGAGCTGCTCGCCCGCTTCAACATCATCGGGCGTTCCCCCAAGATGAAGCTGGTGGCCGAGACCATTGACCGCATCGCGCCCACTGAAGTCGCCGTGCTGATTGTCGGCCCATCCGGTTCCGGCAAGGAACTGGTCGCCCGCGCTATCCACGACTATTCCAGCCGCGCGCAGAAGTCGTTTGTCGCCATCAACTGCGGTGCCATTGCCGAGGGCGTGCTGGAGTCGGAGCTTTTCGGCCATGAGAAGGGCGCTTTTACCGGCAGTGTCTCCAAGCGCGACGGCCTTTTCCACAAGGCCGATGAGGGTACTATTTTCCTCGACGAGATCGGCGAGACCCGGCCTGATATGCAGGTGAAACTCTTGCGGGTGCTCGAGGACGGCACCTATTATCCGGTCGGTTCGTCGGTAGCCCAGCGCGCCAACGTCCGTGTGGTCTCCGCCACCAACCGCGACCTGACCGAAGCCATCTCGGAGCGCAGTTTCCGCGAGGACCTCTATTTCCGCATCGGTGTGGTGAAAATCATCCTGCCGCCCCTTTTCGAACGCTCCTGTGATATCCAGCCGCTGCTTCAGCACTTCTCGCGCAAGAGCCCAAAACTCACTTATTCCGACTCCGCCGTTGACCTGCTGACGCGCTATGACTGGCCGGGCAATGTCCGCCAGCTGAAGAACTTCGTCGACCGCATGGCCGCCCTCAAGCCCGAAGGGATGGTGGAAGCCGATGATGTCCAGCGCTTCATCGAGGAGCAGCACACGGTCGCCGTCAATTTGCCCGTAAAGACAGGACGCACTGTCGAAGAGGCCGGTCACGAACTCATATATCACGCTATCCTTTCGCTCGGCAGTGAAATCAAGATGCTGCGCGACCTGATCACCTCGCACCTGCCCTCGGAGACGCCACCGGAGGAGTTACCGTCCGAAGCCGCCGAGGTCACCAAAGGCATGAGCATGGAGCAGATGGAGAAGCTGATGATTGAGCAGGTGCTCGATGAAACCCGGGGCAACCGCAAGGAGGCGGCCCGCCGCCTCGGCATCGGCGAAAGAACGTTGTACCGGAAACTGAAGAAGTATGGTTTGAGTTGAGGGAATCCTCTCGTAGGGCGGGTCCGTCTTCGGACCCGCGGCCGTCCTTAGGGGCTTGATTCATCAAGCCTTCTTTTTCTCCCCCTGACAAGCGGGAGCCAGAGGGGGTTTCTTCCCACCCGCACCAATCCCTTGCTTTCTTTGGCCCGCCTGCCTATACTTGACGTAAATGAGAACAGTAGCACTGTCAGCCGTCGTGCTGGTAGTACTGCTGGGGGGAGGGGCCCCGCACGCTCAGGAGCTTTCGACCGATATATTCCCGTCCGAGGACGAAATCTACCAGGCCCTCTGCTCCGGTGATATTACCTACCAGCAATACCTGATCCTCCAGGAACTGCTCGCCACCGGTATCGATTCCTCCAACGCCCACCTGCTGGATCAGATTCCCAACCTGAACTTCTTTTACCCCGAACCCGATTCGCTCGCATCAGAACTCGAACGGGAACAGACAGCCGCCTTCTCGCGGAGGCATCCTCAGTCCGCTCTGGCACGAAATCTGTCAGGTTCGCTGTCGCACAGGTACTACCAGTACCTCGAAGAAGGCGGTGACGCCCGCTACCGCAGTTCACTGCGCCTGAACTACGGCCGCAATCTCCAGATGAAGCTTGATGTCAGGCGGGAGTACACCGGCTACGAGCGCATAACCAGCCGAAGCCTGAATTACAGAAGTCGAGAAGGCCTCATTCGACAGCTTTACTTCGGCAGCTACTCCATGCGCCTCGGTCTGGGTACAATCTACGGCTACCGGGGCAAACTGCTGAGCTACGCGCACAGTATCGATAGCGAGTCCTTTCTCTACCCCGACTACGGCGGCTATAACGGGGCCGCCGCACGATTATCCGGAGCAAACTGGAATCTGCAAGTTCTTTCTTCCTTTAATCGCGATGATGATTTCCGTCTCACTTCGACCGGCGTCATGTTTCAACTCACCGCGCTTGCTTTGAGTCCGGCTATCATTGTTGGTTTCAACCGACTCGCCAATCGGCAAACCGCTACCATCGTAAATGATGTCAAGTACGGCCTCAGTCTCAAGCGCGAAAGTCAGTCCGGCTACGATGCTCTCGAAACAAGTTGGCAGGCCGGAGAGAGGTCTTCATTCGGCGCCGGAATTCTCGAAGGCCGTCAGCGCTTCAGGTGGGCCGATCTCAAGTACGCCGGGTGGCTGTACTCTGACCAGTATATAGATCTGACCGGCGGGAGCAAAACCGCAGCCATCTACCGCAAAGACACTCTGGATACGGCCGCCTTTGACTATTCCACCAGGCGCGCCGGTCAGCACGGCGGGCTTCTGAAATCCGGTGTTACCATTCATCGCTCCATCCAACTCTCCGGTTCGATTCTCTACGCCTCGCTCAACGCCGACACCACGAATCTTGAATGGCTCACCGAACTGACCCGAAAGCAGGGTGACTTCACGCTGGGCCTGGAGCATCTTTCACGTCGCAAACGGCGCTGCGAATCGGAAGAGAAACGCAAGACAATCAAGAGGCAGACGAGGCTCGTTGGTAGATGGCGGCGCGAGAAGTTTTACTTTCGCACATACATTGGATACAACAGCCGGACGGGGGAGCCAGATTTTCTGGCTTTTTTCGTCGGCCTGAGATACAAAAGCGACTCTTACGGCCAACTGCGGTTGTGGTCGAATCTCTCACAGTTCGACCACCGCCGGGGGAGAATCGATTATTGGTATGGCTACATCGAAAACAGTTTTCGCACTATCGCCGGTGTGAGTCTCGGCATAAAGCTGAGCCATTGTTACCGGCGCGGTGCAGCCGACCGCCATCGAACGACAATCTCTTTCGATCTCGACTACTCGTTTTAGCCTGGTGGCTGCTGTGGCTCGCGTGTTACTTTATTCCGGCGGCAGCACCGGTCGCGGCACAGGTGGTTGTCAACGAGGTTCTCGCCAACGAACCCGGCGGCGCAACTTCGCTGGAATGGATTGAGTTATACAACGGTAGCGCCTCGCCAATCCCGCTTGACGGATATACGCTGCAGATCGGCGATAACCTGATCCCCCTGCCGGAAATCGAACTGCTTGATGGCGAATATTATATCATCTGCCGAAGGCTCTTCGCTACCGAATCATCGCCCGGTTTCGAATCCATATGGGGCGACAGCTCCGGCGTATGGGGTGATACGCCCTTCGAGTCGTCGATTCCAACACCGTTCGAAACCGGTTTCTCGTTGAAAAACGATAGCGGCCGGGTTGCCCTCACACTCAACGGAGAAGTGGTTTCTGCTCTGGTCTGGACCGAATCCGGCACCGACGGCCACTCCTGGGAGAGAATTTTGCCTTCGGACGACCGCATCAGTCAGTCGGTCGACCCCTCCGGCTCAACACCGGGAATCATAAATTCCCTGACCCCGGTGCCCTACGATCTTGCTCTTGCACTCGCCGATATCCGCTCTGTCGCTGGAAGCACGGGTCTGGTTTTCACGGTGAAGAACACCGGACAGCAACCCGTCGGATCTGCCAGTCTGTTCATCATTGACCGCGCGTTCGGCAGTGACACGATCGACGTGATATCGCTGGATGAGATTTCGCCCGGTGACAGTCTCGAGGTATCCCGCGAGTATCTGCTTGACGGCGTCTATGTCCCTATGTCGGCCGCGCTCTCCGACGATGACCGTGACCGTAACAACACCCTCGAGTTTATCGCTCCAGGAACTGCCTTCCCACCTGTAATTCTCTCGGAATTGCTGGCTAACCCCCAGGGCGACCTGAACTCGGAGTGGGTGGAAATCAGTAACCGTTCAGGCGAGCCCGTAAACCTTGCTCAATGGATGCTCGGCGACGCCCTCCATTCAATCGTGATCAGTCCCGATACTCTCTACCTGATGCCGGACAAATACCTGGTTCTCGTGCAGACAGAACCGGCCTTTCTTGCTTACTACGCTGGCTTGGCCGCGCCATGTATGGAACCGGCCGGTTGGCCCGCTTTGAACAACGACGGCGACATCGTTCGGCTCGTCGACAGCTACGGTCTTCAGGCCGATTCCTTCTCTTACAGCTTCGCCTACGATGACAACTATACCTGGTCGCGAAACGATACTGAATCATGGGGGCGCTCGGAAGACCCCGATGGCACACCGGGAGCGACCAATGAAGTCCTTCTCGAACACCGGGCATCGTGGCTATCAGTCAGCGCCGACCCGCCGTACATTTCACCCGACGGTGACGGTCTCGAGGACATTGCTGTCATTAATATCTCCGCGCCGCTCGCCGATTCCTACACTGTCAGAATCTACGACCGGCAGGGGAGAGTCGTGAAGACTATCTATCAGGATGAATCGATGATACCGTCCACTATCGAATGGAACGGTCTCTCCGACGCCGGACGTCGCCTGCCGATCGGCCTTTACATTATCTATGTCGAAGCCTGCGGTGTATCCTCCGCCAAAACGCCCATTGTCATAGCGAGGTGAAGCCCCATGAAACCGGTCATCGCGATACTGCTGGTGTTTGCCTCGTTAGTGTGTGAAAGCGCCTCGGCTTTTGAATTTCTCACCGGCCGCGGCAACGGCACCGGGCGGACCGTTGTTTTGTCGCAGCCGTCAGCGTCCACCGTTCTTGCCGTGCCATCCGCAGAACCGGCAAACGGCGTCTGGACCGTCGAGCTTGGTGCAAACCGGAAGTTCGAAATCAAGGAGTTCGATCAGGGGTATGCCGCTCTGGCCGGTCCGGTCGGTTCCTTCACCTGCGGCGCCGGTTTCGCCCAGTTCGGCAGCAGTGACCTTTACGCCGAGCGCACTGCTCGATTCTCCGCCGCCTGGCAACGCCGCGCTTTCAGTGTCGGTGCCGCTGTTTCCGCCCTGCAGGTCGACTTTGGCGATCGCTATGACGGCCTCGGCGCCTGGGCTTTTGATCTTTGCGCCGGTTATCGCCACCGTCGAATGCTCACTGCCCTCGTGGCCGAAAACCTCAATGAACCGCGGCTGGACAAGAACGGCCCGCCGGTCATAGCCGCCTACTCAATCTATGCCGAGTGTGTCGGCCCCGGCCCGTATTCGGTCACCGGTCGGGTCACCGTCCAGAAACGCGAGAAACCGCAGTTCGGCGTTGGCCAGTACATCGACATATCCGCCCTCGGCGCTCTCTTCTATGGCCTCTCCACGGCGCCCCTTATCTACGGCGGCGGACTTGAATTATCGTATAAAAGCGCTATAATTACCTATGCCACTTCCTGTCATCCGACCCTGGGTTTCTCGCACACCCTGTCGGTGTCCTTTACGTTCGGCGGTAAAGCCCGGGAGTAACTTGCGGTGAGCCTTACTCGCCAGGAGATAGAAGCCAGAGAAAAGCAGGCGCTCGCTCCCTATGCCGCCCTGTCCAGCCGGTCGCGGGGGAGAGCCTTCCCTCTCGAAGAACACCCTCTCCGAACCGCTTTCCAGCGCGACCGTGACCGTATCGTCCATTCCTCCGCCTTCCGGCGCATGGAATACAAGACTCAGGTCTTCATTCCCCACGAACGCGATCACTTCCGCACCCGCCTGACCCACACCATCGAGGTCGCCCAGATCAGCCGCACCCTGGCTCGTATTCTCAGGCTCAACGAGGATCTCGCCGAAGCCATCGCTCTGGTTCACGACCTCGGCCACACCCCATTCGGTCATTGCGGCGAGGATATCCTCGACAGGCTTTTAAGAAACAACGGCGGCTTCAACCACAACCGCCAGTCTCTTCGCGTAGTTGATATTCTCGAACAGCGCTACGACGAACACCCCGGGCTCAATCTGACCTACGAGGTCCGCGAGGGTATCGTCAAGCACGAAACCAGCGTCGAGATTAAACTCGAGGAGTTCCATCCCGAGGAAAACCCAACTCTGGAGGCTTCCCTGGTCGATATCGCCGATGAAATCGCCTATAACGCCCACGATATCGATGACGGCCTGTCTTCCGGAATCATCACCTTCGACCAGTTCCGCAAGACGCCTTTTTATCGAGAGCTGGACCTGGCCGGGGCGGCAAAGGCTCGATTGAGCCTCGACGACCGCCGCCGCTACGCTCTGGTAAGGGGAATCCTTGACTTGATGGTTACCGATGTCGCCGCCGAGACCAACCGTCGCCTCGACGCCGGCAATATCACCGACCTGAACAGCATCCGCGAAGCGGAGGAAAAAATCTGCGCCTACTCGGATTCGACAGCTCGCATCGTCTCGCAGTTGAAGGAGTTTCTTAACGACAACCTGTACCGGCACCCCCGTCTGACCGGTATGGCGGAATGGGCCGGACGCATCATGGAAAAGATATTTACCTGCCTGACGTGCGATCCGACCCTGATGCCGCCCCGCTTTCAGGAGATGCTTCGGGACGAAGAAAAGGAGATTGTCATCGCCGATTACATAGCCGGCATGACCGACCGCTTCGCCATCAAAATGTTCGAGGAACTGTCCTGACCTGCGGCTACCTTACCTGCCAGTCGAGCAGCCGCCATCTTTGACCGTCCGGAACAATCAGGGGAGACCAGTACAATCGTAGCTCGACTAACCCGATATTCTCGGCCACGGCGGCATCATACGCAACATCGAGAATGCCGCTCCAGTAATCTCCGCTGATAATGTAGCAGACAGCCGATTGACCCGACTCCAGTTTCACCCTGTCGACATCAATAACCTCAGCGGTGTCCCCGACCGTGACCCCGACCCAGCTGTCCCCAAGAGAAAATGGAAAGTAAATCCAGAATGGTACCACTTCGTGGGCGAAGTACATCGAACTGTCGCTAAAGTACACTATCATCGTGTCCGTATTGCTTCTCGAGCGAAGTTCCCACAATTGGGCGAAGTCGCGACAGTCGCCCCCGCCCGGGTTTTCATCCTCCCAGCAGATAAGGCCGATGCTGTCGACGATTGTCACCAGCACCGTATCATATTCCGCTGAAACCTCGGGTACTCCGTCCGCCAGTTCGTACCGCCACCAGTTGCCCACGGCGTGCGGGAACTCCTTCAGCGTCATCGATGGCTGAATCGGGTCAAACGCCTTATCAGAATCACAGCCTGCCGCCAAAACCATACTTAGAAAGAACGCGAAAATTGCCAGCGAGCTTTGCCTCATGAGGCCCTCCCGGGGATAGGGTTAAGTTGCTTGAGGTTTACGACCCAAGCTACTGTAAAGGACGGAGGGGGTGAAACTAATGCTCACCTGAAAAAAGGCAACTGCCCTTAAGATAATATGAACCCTCTTGCATCCGGCCGCTCCAAGCCACCCCCCGAAAAACACTTAACCCGCTGCCAGTCAATAAGTAAACCAGTCTTGTCCGGATTGGCATAACCCTTGCTCCAATGCCTTGTATGGAGCGCTATTTCGGATCATATGAGCTGCCCGAGGACAGCCAGTCGGACAAATCGGCCGTGGTCATGTTCTCTATCCCTGAACTCGGCATCAAGTTCAAAGCCCCCTTCGAAGGTGTCGACCACGACCATACCGACTTCGCTTCACTTCTGGCCCTGCTCGAATTCATCGACAGCAATCAGAAGTACTTCTCCAAGCACACTTACCAGATTTACGGCAACAATAACAAGATCATAAACCAGGTTAATCTGCGCGAACAACCGCCGCTCATGTTCGCGCCGCTGATGCAGAAAGCGCTCGACTATCGAAAAAAGTACCGCTTCTCCCTTCAGTGGGTCAAGCCCGACGACAACCCCGTCTTTCAATCGCTTTTTGATTGACCCTTCTTCCGGCATCGCCTTATACTTGGTGTATGCCGTCCCCTGCGACACTTTTCAAGGACATCTCGGCCGGCCGTTTCAAACCGGCCTACTACTTCTACGGCAGTGAGGATTATCGCATCAGTGAGGCCGAGAAGTTTGTGGCCAACCAGTTCCTGCCGCACCGCCAGATGACCACCAACTTCTACCGGATCGATGGCCGACGCACCAACGCCGCCGGTCTCATAGCCGAGCTTTCCAACCTGCCCATGCTCGGCGAAAAACAGGTTTTTGCCGTGAGAGATTTCCAGAGCTACAAACCGGCCGAGGTCACCGGTGTGCTGGAACTCCTTTCGCCCCCCGACCCGAATCGAATCGTTATTTTCTCCAGTCCGTCGTCCAGGACTCCCCGGAAGACCTCGACCTTCTTCTCTGCCGTAGCCAGGGCGACCGAGGCCGTCGAGTTTCGCAAACTGACACCGGGGGAATCGGCCGGGCAGGTAAAGGCGCGTCTCAAAAAGGAAGGCCTTACCGCCGACCCCGATGCCCTTAGCCTCCTCGTCGAACTGGTCGGGGGCAGCAAGGGTGCTCTGGAGGCCGAGCTCGCCAAACTGATTGATTTCAAGGCCGAAGGCGAAAATATCACCGTCGAGGACATAAAGCGGATCTGCTCCGGGTACGAAGTCTTTCGAATATTCGATCTCGCCGACCACGTTGTCGCCGGCAACACCAGAAAAGTCCTGCAGATGACCCGTTCGCTCCTGTCCGAAGGCAACTCCGCCACCACCCTCGTGGCGTTGCTGCAGCAGCATTTTACCTCGCTCTATCTGGTGAAAAACGGCAAAAACCCCGTCGGTCGCCGTGGTTTCATGGTGCCCCGGCTGAAGACCCAGGCTGGCAGGTATGACAACGAGAAACTCGAAGCGGCTATTCTTCTGATTGCCGAGGCCGATGTCAATCTGCGTCACAAGGGGATAGAACCGGAAACGACCCTGGAAATGCTGGCCCTGACTCTGGCTGGAGACAAGACGCCGTAGATGGCCGACATTATTCGGGAAGAAAACGCCTCTGGCGGAGTAATCAGAGTGGATGACGAAGTTTCAGAAAGGAAATTGGTTGAGGCCACCCAGAATGGCGACAAGGGAGCTTTTGGCAAACTCATCCGCCTGCATCAGAAGCGGCTGTTTCGATATGTTTACGGCTTGCTGGGCTCTTTTGACGCCGCCGAAGATGTTGTGCAAGAGGCGTTTGTGAAGGCTTACGAAAACATCGGGACTTTCCGGACCCAGTACGC
This sequence comes from Candidatus Zixiibacteriota bacterium, assembly GCA_020346225.1. GTDB lineage: Bacteria > Zixibacteria > MSB-5A5 > GN15 > FEB-12. The sequence continues at coordinate 1,532,508 of CP070777.1, forward strand.
GTTTTATCCCTGGCTATCTACCATCGCCCGTAATCTGGCTTACAACCAGATCCGCCGCGAGGAGAAGAAGGAATCGCTCGATGTCCTCAAGGAAAAGGGCTATAACCCCCAATCCGTGGACCTCGGCCCCCTTGACAAACTGCTCAACAGCGAGGGTCACCGGCGCTTCTACCGGGCGGTCATGTCACTGCCTTTGCCGTACCGAACCGTTTTTGTGCTGCGCCATTTTGAACAGATGGACTACAGCGGGATTGCCAGTTATCTTAAGATACCGCCCGGCACCGTCGACTCGCGCCTCTATCGCGCCCGGCAACTGTTGATGGAGCACTTGAAGGATTTGATTGACGCGTAGGCTTGCGAATATGGAACATTCATATTTCAAAGACCGTCTTTCGGCTTACCATGACAACGAGCTCAAGCCCGAAGAGCATCGGCTTATTGCCGAGCACCTCGCCGAGTGCGCCGAGTGCCGCCAACTGCTTGAGGCGCTCGAGAAGTTCGATACGATGGTCGAAAGCCACTCCGGCCTCAGCGAAAGCGATTACTGGGAGTCCGCCGCGCGAAAAATCGAGCGCGCCATCACCGAAGAACCTCGGCCGAAGATAATCAGGGTCAAACCTTCGTCGTGGCGCGGCCTCCGCTGGAAGGTGATCGGCGTGGCGGCATCGTTCGCCATACTGGCTTTCATCGCCCTCTACCAGCGCGATATTTCTGACGAAGTCGGACCCCCCGAGCCGAAACGCGGCCCTGCCATCATGGCACCTTCCCGACCGGCCGAGGCTGAACCGCCGCCCGCAACTGAACGACAGCAGCCGGCCGACGAGGCTGACCTGAGTGGCTATGTTGCGGACACTACGGTCGCTGTCGACGTCGAGGCCGAAGAACCGCTGGCCGTGCACACGGTACCGGGGAAGCCGGATCGGGAAGCTGATGAGCTTG
>CP070777.1:1533546-1536076 GCA_020346225.1 Candidatus Zixiibacteriota bacterium
CAAGCGACAACTTCCATGTGCCTTCTCAACAACTGCTAATGAACTCGCCGAATGCCTACCGCCGGTTGGTGAAAACTCGATTTATCCATATCTCATTCAAGGAAGAGCCAAATCTGGATGGCCAGGAGTGCGATGAAGACCGCCATGAGCGGAAGCGAAGCTATTGTTAATAAACGAATCCTCGGGTCCCCCTTCGGGGCACTACGGAACCGAAATGCTTCTTTCAATACCAGAATAACGACGAGGGCGGCGGCGCTTGTCATTCCGAAGATCGTCGAAAAAAAGGTGTATATGTGCGACCCGACGGTCATGGATTCCACCTGTTCACGATTCCTTCGTTTGCCCCGGATTGGCGAAAATAATCTGAATCGGTATCCCCGGTAAGCTGACGACGATCACGACTATCAGAGCGACTCTCGAAGACCAATTGCCGGTAACGAGCAAAGCCTGGGCAACGATCGTGTCGATAGCAATACTGAGCGTGATCGCCAACACCCACTCGAAAAAAACCGACTTTACCCGCAGCAGCCGTACGTAGGCCATACCCGGACAGACGAGCAGAAACCAGAATCCAACGGCCGCCCGCAGCGGCGTAACCGCCTGGAGAAAAGTCAATGTACCTGTTGCCAGAGCCGATACGGCTATTATGAGGGGCCACCACAAAGTGTTTTTCATCGCCCCGCCCTCTCCGACAGGACAAAGACTTTCGCGTCCTCGTTTTCGAACACCACTTCGAACTCAGTTGATGCCAGCAGGGCGGATTCAACCTTTTGCAGCGCTGCAGGGGGCATCTGTCCGGTGGCCTGTGCCTCTGCTTTCATGCTTCTGGTGATGATAAGGTAGGTAGCCGCGTACTCTTCATTCGCCATCCACCGCGATAGGGTTTCGACGGGACGATTGATGACGTTGGATTGAGAGCTCTCGGGTTCCCTGGAAATCGGAACGTAGGTGAAGTATTCGTAGTTGATGAACTGCGAGGGGTAGTTTCTGGAACCTTCCACGAGAAGTGAGCCCGGAGGTGCTGTCTCGTAGATGTAACGGGCGGCGGCTATTTCCTCCCGGGTGAAGGAGTATTGCCTTTCTTTGCCGTAGTACGCGAACATAAGACCCGCCAGCAGGGAGGCGCTTATCAGGGCTACAAAGACGGATGTGAGCCAGGATCGACCGGCGGAAGCGGCCGGATACAGTAGCGTCGCCCCCAGGTAGCCCATGAACGGTAAGGAAAAAAAGTACACCCGAAACAAAATTTCTCCGCCGTAAGAGTTGCCGGCGAGCATCAGGAACGGAGACAGGCCGAGCAGTACAGCGGGCATGTCCAAATAACCTTTAACGAGCCGCCGGATGCCGCCCAGAACTGCTATCCCCCACAGAAAGACGGTCAGGGCACGTCCCACCAAAGACACGGTCCGGTGCCCGGGACTGGCCCGGGAAGTATCGATCAGGTTCGAATCCACGTTGTCGAGAAACTGGCCCATCGTTTCAGTCATGCTGTCTATGTTATCCATCAGAAAGGGGGTGGCAAAATAAAAAAGCCAGGCTACGGTTAAGACGACCGCGATGATCGGCAAACTTCGTACGCTACAGCGTCGAAACACTACAAGTGTGGTAAGGGAACAGACCATCATAAACGGAGTCAGCTGATGACTGGAGGCGATGGCAGCCATCAACGCGACCACGATAGCCAGAAGACCGATCCGTTGAGACGGAGTCGCAGAGCCCTTGGTCAGATCGGAGGGGGGAGTGTGGAGAGCCCGATTGCGGAAAAATGTCACCATCCGCTTCAGCACCGACACGTTTGTTCCGTGCTCTTGCAGGTTCGGTGTTGCCGCAAACCAGCGCAGACTCACTCCGATGATCACCAGGTACAGGAAATATCCCATGGCCTGGGGCGCGAAGTAATCCTGTCCGACCCAATTTGTCAGAAAGAAGAACCAAACCGCCAGCCAGATCAAACGCCGGTCAGAGGTGAAGGTTTTAAAAATGAACGGCAGCGTTGCCAGAAAAGCCAGGTTGAAGAAAACCGGCGCCCAGGGCGCATAGGAAAGTGGGCTGCTCACTCCGGTGGTGTCGGTGATAAGGGCATTCAAGGCGAAAAAGCCGGGCCAGTTGTGGTAGGCGTTGAGTGCGGCGATGCCGCGGTCGACACCGCCGCGTCGGCTAATATAGTCTATTACGCCGACATGCTTCCAAGCCCAGGAATAGCGAAGTGTGCCGTAAAGCATCAAAGGTGTCGCGTGGATAAGGACCAACAGTACAAATGCGTGCCACACCAGTAGCGGTTCGTTCAGCTCCCGCCGGCTGATCGACACAGAGAAACCGGCAATCAGGATAGCCAGGGCTGCGAAATTGCCAGGACGAAACACCGAAACCAGACCCAGATCTGTCATTGCGCCGAGGTCGATGGACCTCACAGACAAAATCCAAAGAACAGCACAAATCACCGGTGAAAGCGCCAGTCCTACGTTCATCCATCGCGGCCTACCAACACGGATTCTCGAGGGAAGAAAGATATCAGAGAACTTCGTAATCC
>CP070777.1:1536176-1539042 GCA_020346225.1 Candidatus Zixiibacteriota bacterium
CGTCTCGGCGGCCTCACGCGCGATCTGCTTCATGACGGCGGCGAAGTAGTCAAGCGTTTCGCGGCTTTCCGTTTCGGTGGGCTCGATCATCATCGCTTCCGGAACGATAAGCGGAAAGTAGTTGGTGGGCGAATGAACACCGAAATCCAGCAGGCGCTTGGAAATGTCGAGAGTCTTGACACCCTGTGCCTTCTGACGATTGCCGGAGATTACGAACTCGTGCATACAGTGAACGTCGTAGGGCAGCTCGTAATCTTCCTTCAGCAGTTGTTTCAGGTAGTTGGCGTTAAGCACGGCGTTCTCGCTCACCTTTCGCAGTCCCTCGCCGCCGAGGGTGCGAATGTAGGCGTAGGCCCGCACGACGTTGGCAAAGTTGCCGTAGAACGAATGCAGGCGACCGATAGAATCGGGACGATCATAGTTGAAAAACAGCCTCCCGTCCCCGTCACACTCGAGCACCGGCAGCGGCAGGAACTTCTCCAGCTCGGCCGTCACGCCGATAGCACCGGCGCCCGGCCCGCCGCCGCCGTGAGGCGTCGAGAAGGTCTTGTGCAGGTTGAAGTGCATAATATCGAAACCGACTTCACCGGGCCGAAAAATGCCCATATTGGCGTTCAGGTTGGCCCCGTCCATATACATCAGGCCGCCGGCCTTGTGAACGATCTCGGCGATTTCCTTGATGTGGGTTTCGAAGATGCCGAGAGTGTTGGGGTTGGTCATCATGACGCCGGCCACGGATTCATCCATGACTTCGGCCACCGCCTCGGGCGGGATGACACCCTTATCGTTCGACTTGACCTGGACCGCAGTGTATCCTACCGAGGTAACGGATGCCGGGTTGGTGCCGTGGGCCGAATCGGGAATGATGATCCGGTGGCGGTTCTGGCCGCGATGCAGGTGGCAGGCGCGCATAATCAGAAGTCCGGCAAACTCGCCGTGAGCGCCGGCCACCGGCTGCAAAGAAACCGCCTGGAAACCCGAAACTTCCTTGAGAAACTCGGCCACGTCCCGCATCAGGTGAAGTATCCCGGGGGCCGAGCTGCACGGTGCCAGCGGGTGATGTTCGCGAAAACCCCTGAGGGTAGCGGCCCGGTCGTTGAGCTTCGGATTGTATTTCATCGTGCACGACCCCAGAGGATAGAAGCCTTTGTCGATGTGATGGTTCTTCACCGACAGACCGATGAAATGGCGCATGGCTTCACTTTCGGTCACTTCCGGCAGCGCCGCCGGACGAGCACGACGAAACTCGGCCGGTATCGCGGCCAGCACCTCATCGGCGCTACGGCCCGGCCGGGGCAAAGTGTATCCCTCGCGGCCCGGTGCCGACTTATCGTAAATCAAGTTAGACTGTCTCATCACAGCCGGTTTTCAACTACTCCGTTTTGGTGCTCGTGCCCGTGAGTTTCTCAATCTGGCTCCGGGCATAGCTGCTGTCCTCGGACTCGGGGTAATGCACCATGAAATCCTTGAAAGCTTGAACGGCGGAGCTTGTGTCACCCTTCTGCCGGTAGACGATAGCCCGCCATATCTCGGCGCCTTCAGCGAAAGTGGTGCCTTTGAACTCACCCATGATATCCGTGAACGCCTGGGCGGCCCGGTCATACTCCTTGGCCCGACGGTACATATCGGCCAGCGACATGCGGCTTTCGCCGGACATGGAGTCGGTCGGCTCGCCTTCGTCGATCACACGCTGGAACCACCCGATGGCTTCGGCATCGCCGCCGCGATACTTATACTTGTTGGCTATCTCGTAAAACAGCTCCCGGTCCAGTGAAGTATCGGCCCGGCTCAGCAAGTCGTCGAGGGTACCGATACCGTTCTGATAATCCACCAGCGTCTGGATGAACTCTTCGGGGTCCAGGTAACCGACGATGCGGTCGATCTCCTGACCGTCCTTGTCCGTCATCACCAGGGTGGGGTAACCACTGACGTGGAAACTCTTGGCCAAATTGGTGTCCACCTCGGCGTCAACCTTGACCAGAACCATCTCGTTCGAGAAGAAATCGATAACTGCGGAATCTTTCAACACGACCGTGTCGAGTCTCTTGCACCAACTTCACCAGGTGGTGAAGAAGTCGACGAGAACCGACTTGCCGCTCGCGGCTGCTTCGAGGCCTTCCGTGTAAGACGTGAAAAACGGCGCCTCGAGCAGGTCCGAGTCCCCTTTCTGCCCGCAGGAGAGGGCGATAAGGGCCACGATCAAAGCCAGCGAAAGTACACGAATTGTCTGCATTGCTACTCCTACGACGAAAATTATATTAAAGGGTTGTCTGTTTTCGGCTGATTCAGTTCCTCTCCCAGCACGGCCTCCAACAGCACCCGCGCCTCTTCCCCGAACTCCTTGGGTACCAGGATAAGGTCGGCGCTGTCGCTCAGGTCGAGGCCCGTCGGCACGCTCTCCGGCGCCCGGCCGGCCTCCAGCCGCGACGGCAGAAACACGGACGGGATATTGCTGGAATCGAGCGAACCGCGCGCCACCTTGGCCTTGGCTTCACTGTCAACGCTGCCGATAAGGACCCAGCTGTCATCCGGGCTTATGGCCGCCGCCAGCTGCTCCGATAATCTCACCACCAGCGGCTCCCCGCAATCAGGGCACACCGCAATTCCCTTATCGTAATCGAACTTGCAGTTGGGACAGTACAAAATCTATTCCTTCTTCTGCCACTTGTCGCCCAGCGTCATATCAAGCAGCTCCTGAGCTTCCTGGGCGAACTCCTCCGGCACCGAAATCTCGAAGGCGGCGTGACCGGGACGATAAAACGGATTCAGAGGCAAACCGATGTTGCCGAAAAAACCGGACCGGGAGAATATCACGGTCGGTATCCCGCTGCCGGCCAGCGTCTCTCTGGCAAAGTCCGCCGAAAAC
>CP070777.1:1539142-1542187 GCA_020346225.1 Candidatus Zixiibacteriota bacterium
CCGGCAGTGATGGGACAGTATGAGCTCAGGTGTCAGTGCGAAGAAGGGCCTACAAATTCGCTGGACCACTTCCCTTGCCCCTGATCTTGACCTGGCCGTCGGACTGTTCTTGGCGGTACCCGACGATCTCGTGTTTCTCGATGCGGATTGGCCTCATGATTTCCTCCTGGTGGTCTGGCTGCTGGGACTATCCCATGAGATTTCGGATTGGGCAACACCTGTAACCCTCGCTGCATTCGTAATCTACCGCGGACTGGCATGCCCCGGCTGGTGCATGACTACGATGGATCTTCAAGAAATCCCAAGGCTACTGACACCACGCTGTCAGCAGGTCTCTGATATAGTTGCCTTTCAGACCATTGTCCGCAGCTGGCATGCATATGTCCGACCACTGAAAGGAGGTTGACATGAACATCAAAAAGACACTGCCAATCATCACCACCGACAAGCTGGACGAGGTCCGAGAGTACTATGTGAACCACTTCGGTTTCAAAGTAACGTTTGAGCATCCCGGCAACTTCCTCGGGCTGGAATCGAAAATGAGCAAGGAGATCGCGATTGCCTTTGGTGCACCATCTAACGAGAGCCAACCTTATGCGGGGCATGGTGTGACGTTGTGCTTTCAGGTTGATGATGTTGACACTGAATGCCAGCGCTTGGCTCAGGCTGGCCTACCGATTGTTGTCCCGCTGAAGGACAATCCGTGGGGTGACCGGAGTTTCATCTCGGTTGACCCGGCCGGCGTGTCAGTGTATGTTTACAGTCCGATCGAAGTGTCGGATGAATTCAGGAAGTACTTCAAGAGCCCCTAGGAAAGAACATGCGGCGGGCCGACCGTCTTTTCAGTCTCATACAGATTCTGCGCCGTTCCGGATTGACGACGGCGGCACAGTTGGTTCGGGACCTGGAAGTGTCCGTCAGGACCGTTTACCGTGACATTCAGGATTTGATCTCAGCCGGTGTCCCGATAGAAGGCGAAGCCGGCGTGGGTTATTTACTGGCCGATAGCTACGATCTTCCGCCGTTGATGTTTACCCGTGTCGAGATCGAAGCACTGGCGCTCGGGGCCCGCATGGTTGCGTGTTGGGGAGACAAGGAACTGGCGGGCGCCGCCGACAGTATTCTCTCAAAGGTCGACGCGGTCCTGCCGAATCCACTGAAACACACCCTCGATTCTACGTCCTTGTTCTCGTTGAGTTTCCAGAACACCGACATTGAAAAGAGGCACCTGGCAGCACTGCGAGAAGCAACTCGAGAACGGCGGAAAGTCAGACTGCTGTATACCGATGCGAATACGAATGATTCAACACGCGTCATCCGACCGTTGTGCCTCTCGTTTTTCGCGCCGAGATGGATCGTCACGGGATGGTGCGAATGGCGGGATAACTTCCGGAATTTCCGGCTCGATCGAATACGACGAGTGGATGTTCTAGACGACACGTTTGATGACGAGCCCGGAAAGACCCTAAACGACTATATTACCATGGTGACAAGTTAGAGAGTCTCTGGTACATGTTCGGCAGCGCCCTTTTCCCGCGCCAGGGCTTCAGACCGTTCCGTACGGCCGGTCGATCAAGGCTCTTGGATGTGAGCCGCTCGAGGGAGACACGACTGATGGCTATATCGCGGAGAACGCGGATTAATTGGCCCAATGGGCGCAACGGATGAGGTTTGAGATGGTGCGCAAGAAATACATCCCCGACGTCGACGCCGTTCTTGCCAGACGGCATGACAACGGCGCAGACTACTGGGCCAGTGCCGATGGTAGGCTGGGCGTCGGCGACCCATTCAGTACCCTCACCTCGCTTCTGATCCTCCACGAACTGAAGGTGGCGCGTAATCACGAGGCGATTCGCGGAGCCCTTCGGCTGATCTTGGGAGCCTGGCGGGACGACGGGCGGTATCGTCTAGCGCCAAGTGGAACGCTCTACCCATGCCATACAGCCGCGGCGGCCAGAGTGCTGTGTCGATTCGGCTATGCAAGAGACCGCAGACTGGAGCGGACGCTCGCTCACCTTCTTGAAACGCAGCACGACGACGGCGGCTGGCGCTGCAAGAAATTCTCGTACGGAAGAGGACCGGAAACGGAGTTCTCCAACCCCGGTGTCACGCTCTTTGTGCTGGATGTCTTTCGCTTCACGGAGCACGTCAATAAGAATCCATGTCTCGACAGGGCGGTGGAATCGCTCCTGGACCATTGGGTGGTCAGGCGCCCGATTGGGCCCTGTCACTTCGGAATCGGCACGCTCTTCATGCAGGTCGAGTATCCATTTCTTCGGTACAACCTCTTTTCCTACGTCTATGTTCTGTCGTTCTATGACCTGGCCAAGGACGATAAGCGCTACTTGGAGGCGCTCCGCCTTCTTCAATCCAAGCTCGATGCGTGCGGCCGAGTAGTAGTCGAGCGTCCGAACCGCAAGCTTGCCGACCTATCCTTCTGCAAGGCGGGGCGCCCGTCCGAATTGGCCACAAGCCACTATCACGAGATCGTGAAGAACTTAGAAACATCGGGGTCAGGTCTTCATTCTTGACAAAATAAAATAATAAGAGTGAAGAATGAAGACCTGACCCCGATTTTCTCACTAATCTTTCGACTCACAAAGAGGCAAGGAGATATCGAACGGTTCTGAGAAATCAGTCAAAGACAGGACCAAATTTTTCAGGGCATTATACGATCGTAACCATCGGCTGCGGTACATCCTGCGCTGGAATTGCGGTTGTTGATGCACAGACAGGATATGTATATTTTGCACAGAATCTTCATCATGTGTTCTGGGCAGGCTGGTGGCATAAGCCATATGGGCCTCAGTTCAAACTTAACAGCAGATTATTGATTGTATATTGTCAAGTGAACAGTGAGGATGCACGATCCGGTATCTCGTATTACGAATGGAAAGGCAACGATTTTCATTTACTTCGTTTCGAACCGCGTGATCAAGCTCGTCCACCAGAATAAAGAAAGACCGAGCATAACCATTCGCTTCACTGGCTCGCCGGGAACGACCCCGCCTCCCAGTGAGCTCGGTCGTTAGCTTCAATATAGCA
>CP070777.1:1542287-1581790 GCA_020346225.1 Candidatus Zixiibacteriota bacterium
CGGTGCGAAGTTTTTCAAACTGCGAACGGTAGAGATTGCTTTCGGCGACAATGGTGTCGGCCAGTGAATCTTCAACATCTTGAGAAGCAAGCGCCTCTGAGAATGAGATGATAAGTTGCAGGTTCTCGGCGACAGATTGCAGGGCGAGAGTCAGTTCCACCCATTTATCGAGAGAGGCTTCGTCGATCTGCTCGGGCAAATCCTTGAGCGCAGTCTCGATTTCCCCCAGGGAATTTTTCACCTTCTCGCGATGTTTTTGGAAATCGGAAGACCGGCTCCCTCCCTTGAAGATAGAGTCAAGGTCCCATCTGGGGGCGGGTGCTATTTTAGCTGCGGTAGTCATTGTTCACTCCTGACTGAGATAGGATTGAGGCGTATACAGGCGGCCAATATAGGCAAATCGGAGCCTGAAAGCAAGCCGGGCCGACCTGAGGCCGACCCGGACAAGTGACGTAGTACTCTAATCGCGGGAAGCGTCAGACATCGGGCGCTTCGTATTTCCTCATCCAGCGGGCATACAGAACCATGCCTATAGCCGAGGCGACCCCGATGGCCGCGAACTGATACCAGAGTTCATAGGGTTTGTATACCGACCAGAGCAGATCGGTGACCTCCTGGTGGGTGAGGCCGGACAACTCGACCAGTTTGTTCATGGCATCGGGCCGGGCAACATCGGTGAGGCTGTAATTTTTCGATAAATAGTCTATGGCCAGATTGGCCTTGTCACCCATGTTGTCGTAAACATGCCCGGCGAACAGCGAGCCCACCCCCCAGCCGATTCCCTGAGGAATATTGGCATATCCCATGTAAAGACCCTTCTTGCCCTCGGGCGCAATTACCCCCAGGTACTCGTTCATCTTGGGGGAAGCGAGCATTTCACCCACGGAGAAACAGAGAATGCCCATGAGGCAGAAGTAACCGGAGGTGGTAAAACCGGCTGCAATCAGCCCGAGCGAGGACACCGTGATGCCCAGAGTGATCGAGTGGACCCTTCGCATGCGTGAGACCAGATAGGAGACGAAGACCACGGCTATCACGATCAGGCCGGCGTTGGCGTTGATCAGCCACTCCTGGGAAATCTGCGGGTGACGGGTCGAGTTTCGCTGCAGGAGGCCGTCAGGCAGACCCAGGTCGCGGACAACGTTTGAACTGTTGACCCAGTCGACGATGAAATTCGGCAGCATGTCAAAAAGTTGCATGAACATGAGCCAGAAGCCGGACATTATCAGGATGAAGACGACCAGGCGCAAATTGACGATGTTCTTGAGGGTAATCCAGAAAACGTGAAAGGGGTCCCCCTTCTGCTCGCCGCCGGCCGGCATATCCTTGTATGTCAGGAGCATGAGGAAATTCAGCGAGATGATGGCGGCGCACCCGTAAAACACGACCGGCCAGGAATAGCCGTGAAGGTAGTGCGCCAGGGGAGGGCCGAGAAAGCCGCCGACATTTACCACCATGTAAAAGGTGCCCCACCCGACCGAAGAGTTCCTTTTGTTCAGGGTGTGCACCATGGTTGCCTGGACACCGGGCTTGAAGATGGCCGTGCCCAGTGCCAGGGTACAGCAGCCGATAAGGAACGGGTAGAATTCCCGCTGGGTGGCCATCAGCAGATAACCGATAATCTTTATGACCGTGGAGGTGGCTATCGTTTTCTTGTAACCGTAGCGGTCGGCGAAGCCGCCGGACAGCATCGGCGTGAGCGACTGAAACAGCGCCCACCACAGGAAAATCCACCCTTTCTCGGTCTGGGTGAAGTGCAACCCGCCGATCTCGTCGGCCTGGGCGATGTAAATCGGGATGACGACGCGAACGCCGTAGTAGGCCAGGCGCTCGATCATTTCCATGATATTGACCATCCAGAACGGCCTGGTCATACCCAGCAGCTGGCCGAACAGGCCCAACCTCACTTCTGCCTGACCGGGAGGAGATGATTGCTGGCTCGACATTGATGACCCTTCATCGTGAATGTTGGAGGATTTTCCCCAATAAAGGGCAGGAAACGGCGACGGTCAACAGCAAAGGTGACCGGCCCGATCCCCTCACTATTTGGTTTGAGAAAGAGGCGCTCACGCCTTATAATTAAATTGCATCCGGCCGGAATATTATGCCTGATACCAACGACAGTCCTTCTGAGCACCCTATCGACGGCACCCTTGACCTGCACCTGTTTGCCCCCGAGGACACCCGGGAGGTGGTGCTGGAATACATCCGGACCTGCCTGGACAGAGGCATCACCAGGCTCCGGATAGTACATGGAAAAGGGCTAGGTGTTAAACGAGAGATAGTTCATTCTGTTTTGGCCGGGCACCCCGACGTGACCCGGTACTACCACGAGGGCGGCAGCGGCGGGGGCTGGGGCGCCACGGTCGTTGATCTGAAGTCGAAATAGGAAGACGCCGAGGGCCAAAGCAAAAGCCCTCCTGTGGAGGGCTTTTGCCTTGGCGGTCTGGTACTGCTTTTCTCAGTACGACCTTCTCAGTGCCGCCGGACTCTCCAGCCTTCATACGCTCGAAGAGCTCACCCGAAGTATATCGTGAGGCATCCCGTTTTTGTCTTCCTATCGGCTCGCTCGATTCAAGACGGGGTAAGCGGTGTCTGTCCGGAGATGCTGCGAGTATCGGAGCCGGTAACGGACGGGGTCGGGACAGACTTCGGTCAACTGCACGATAAGTCAATCGGGCGGTCAAGTCAAGCGAAATGCCGGGGCGCCGAACTCGCTACTGTTTTATTTTTGCCAGAACCGATTCGAACGGATTCAGCCGAAGTTTCCTGGGCTTCGAGGGCAGGTCGGGCAGGGTGAACTCATAGTCCAGACTTTCCACAGTAATGCGAACGTAGGCCTTACTGTCCTCGGTGATCTCGATTTCCAGCGGATAGATCATGGCGAAGTCTTCCGGGACGCCGGTGGTCACTATCCGGCACCGCGCGATATAGCCCCCCTTACCGTCAACATCGATGTTGTACGTGAACTCGCATTCGGGCAGAGCGCTGGAATAAACCCACTGGTCAAAGAACCAGGTCATATCCATGCCGGCATACTTCTCGACCAGGCGTTTGAAGTCACTGGTCCTCACGTTGGCGCCGCGCTTGGTCCCGTACCACTCCTTGAGCATGGTGAAGAAGACATCCTCGTTCATAGTCCGCAGATCAATCAGCATGTTTCTGAGCATGTGAAGGATCCAGGCCCCTTTCTTGTATATGACGAGGCCGAAATCTCCCCTGCTCTTGGTACTTGAAGTGCGGTACCCCAGTGCCACGGGACCGGCTTCCTCGCCGGAGCTGAAGAGATACTGGCGCACCGAGTAGATGTCATTGCGGTATTCTTTGAGCCGATCGAGGAACTGGTCGTTGCCGGCCACCGCCTGCAGGTATAGAAGAGCGCTGTAGGTGGCAAAGCCTTCGGTGAGCCACTGGTCATGGTAAGTTTCCCGGTCGACGCCGACACCCCACCACTGATGGGCGACTTCGTGCGCCCGGAAGGAGCGTTGATACCCCCAAGTGTCGGTGCGCTGCCAGGTATCGAAACCGAGATGCAGAAAGCCGGGGAAGGCCTCACCATGGGAGGTTAGAATCTCACTCACTGACATTCGTTCGTACGGGTACGGGCCGAAGTGGTGCGAGAACAGGCGAATGGCATTGATGATATCAGCGGCCACCTGCTTCTCCATGTCCTTTCCGGTGAGTATGGCTTCCTCCGCGAGAATGCGGCCGTACTCGTCATGCAACTTTTCGGAGAAATAAACATCGATCGGAGCGACATCCTTCTCTTCGAACGTGTACTTCTTCAGGTTGCCGATGGTGAAGGATGCATTCGGGACCGGCGGGACAACTTTCCAGGTAGTGATCAGGGTGTCGCCGCTTATCTCCTCGGCGGTCAGGTTGCCGCTCGCCACAAAGGCGAAGTCCTTGTGAGTCTTGAACTTCAGATTAAAGAGGGCTCGCTGACGGAAGCCATAGCGCGGATACCAATGGGCTTTGGCCTGAACAAAGAACTCGCCCATTTCTCTTTTCACCACGTCACCGCCATAATAGAAGCGCAGCGTAGTTATTTCACCGGCCGTCAGCGGACGGTCAAAAAAGAGGTAGAGAGGTTCCGGTAGGTCTTTCTCTTCATAGCGAACAAATTCGACCCTCTGGCCGGCCGAGTCAACGATACTGTCGACGGTCAGCTCCCGGTGCAGCTCCATCGGCAAAAGCTGTGTCGGTCCGACCTTTACCTCGAGAGACACGTCGGCCACGGCATTGAAATCGGCGCCGGAACTGATTGAAGCTTCGATGTTGTACCGGTAGACTTCGACGCACTCCTTGCATAGCCCGTTGATATTGACGTAAGTGGGGTCGATGTACTGGGAATACTGGCAAACGGTTTCCATGAAGTCGGTCCCGGGTTCCCAGAAGCGCTTCAAAAAGTTCACCTCTTCGCGTTCATGGGGGTCAAACATATAGAAGACCCGGCCCCCCTTGTCCAGGGCGGTACTCACGAAGAGGAAGGGGCGCTGCGACGGATGGGTGACGCCGCGCAGGGCACGGAAGACAAAAGTGCTCACGACCATTTCATGCAGGTCCTCGACGCTCCCGTCCTGACCGGATGTAAACAGTTCGGTCGCCGCCTTACCGTGGGAGACAATCTGCTCATAGAACTCCGGCGAAAACAGAAGATACATCTTCTCGAAGGACCGATTGAGAGAATCGCTTTCCATAAAACGGCGGAGTTGTTCCTTTTCGATATTCACCGGTGGTGCATACTGGAAGCTGCCCTCTCCATCGAAGAAGGCGCCGAAGACAACGTCATCAGAATCGATCCGAACCGGTTTGAAGAAGGCCAATCGGCCGAAGTTGAAGCGGATCCTCAGGTCCTTGTGCTCAAGCTCGAGCTGACTCACGTCAAGCGTGGTCGCGGTGTCAAGGGCGGGCCAGTACATGTCCCGGTAGGCTGCCACAAGTTCCGTGCCGTCGGAAGCGCCCGCGGCGGCGCCGAACAGGCAGGCAACAAACACAGCCGGTATGCCATACTTCATCATTGCTTTCAAATCTCACTCCTTTATTGACCACGGCCGCTCTCAGGGCCGATAATTGCGCACGAACGAAATCCGTTTGTTCAGAGCCGGATGGCTGTAGAACCAGAATTCGATGGCGGGATGCGGATCGGGATCGGACAGGTTGAACACGGAGAGTTTGTCGAACGCCGTCGCCGCCGTCTCGCCCGACACCCCCGAAATGTCCATCGCGAACCGGTCGGCCTGTCGCTCCATGTGCCGACTGCAGCCGTTCGTGATCGGATTGAACAGAAACGACAGTATTGCCAGGAAGATCACTATCAGCGGCAACGAGGCAAAGTCATCCAGGCGGTTAAACCCGAAACGCCCCTGAAACCTTCTTATAACCGGCGGTATGAGGCGGCTGCTCAGCCAGAGTCCCCCGGCAATGAAGATGATGGCCACGGCCAGCCCTTTCCAGATATGGTGCATCAGGTAGTGCCCCATCTCGTGACCCATGACGAACTTTATTTCATCGCCGGTGAAGTTGTCGATCATGGTGTCGTACAGGACAATCCGTCTGGTGCTGAACAGGCCCGTGACATAGGCATTGATTTTGGAGGACTGCTTGGAGGCATTAACCTGAAATACGTGGGAGCCTTCGATGCCGGCCTCATCGGCCAGGGACAGAATTTCCGCTTCGAGCTGCTTATCCTGAAGCGGTTCGAACTTGTTGAAGAGCGGCGAGATCACCACCGGGACCAGTACAATAACGAAGACGGCAAAGGGTATCGACGCCGCCGAGAACCAGAGCCACCATCTTCTGGTCTTTTCGATGACCAGATACAAGAGCCAGACCGGTATGATGCCGACCACAATCGTAATCGCCAGACCGAGCAGGTCCTCGCCCAGCCACGCGATGAAAGTCTGATTCATGAATCCGTATTTTGCTTCGACAAGAAATCCTCGATAAACGTGAAAGGGGAAATTCAGCAGGTAATCGGCTATAACAAACAGGGCCAAAAAGAGCCAGAGCACCAGGAATTTTCGCCGCGCCACACGGGCCCAGGTTCTCAGCCTGGCCGAAAGGCCGGTAAACAGGATGAGCGACATCACTGCGAGAGTGATGAAGAACCCCGCGAAGCGCCAGATATTATTGAGTTTCGAATACGCTATCAGTTTGGCGCGCCTTTCCGCCGACATCGGATACACGACATCGGCGGCGGATTCCGCTGCCGGCGCCGACAGCGAATCAGCGGCCGCCCCGGTAAGTGTTGAGGGCGCGGCCAGAGTGGAATCGGTCGTCTCCGCCGCGGCATCGAGGCAAACGGCAGCTGCTACTGTCAGCAGAAGCAGTGATGTCAGGATATGTTTGTAAGCTGGCATAGGATACGCATTGTTACGGGTGGTGGAATCTACGCAAATTACCCCGCTTTACTCTCGGCTGTCAAGGGTATATTTTTGTCCAACAGGGCCCTGAACGAAAATAGTCAAACGATTCGCGTCTTTACTATAGTACGCAGGGATGACCGGATTGTTCGGGTATCACCGCCGGGCGGGTCAGAATCGCGCGGAAGGAATCATCCTCCGAGTAAAAGTCGAGAAGCCTGTCGCGCTGTCAGAGGAGGTCGCACCGACAAGAAGAAAGGCTGTTTCGGGGACAGCCCTTTGTCGTTCGTGTTGAAGAGGCCTCAGGCGACAGTGACCTCCTTGCAGAGGTACACATCCTGAATGGCGTTAAGCAACTCGACACCTTCCTTCATGGGTCGCTGGAAAGCCTTGCGTCCCGATATCAGACCGGTGCCGCCGGCGCGCTTGTTGATGACGGCGGTCCTCACCGCCTGGGCCATGTCGGTATCGCCGGCCGAGGCGCCGCCGGAATTAATCAGCCCGACGCGACCCATATAACAGTTGGCTACCTGATAACGGGTCAGATCGATGGGGTTGTCCGAGGTCAACTCGTCGTACACCTTCTTGTGTGTCTTGCCGAACTTCAGGGCGTTGTAGCCGCCGTTGTTTTCCGGCTGCTTTTGCTTGACGATGTCGGCTTCGATAGTCACGCCGATGTGATTGGCCTGTCCCGTCAGGTCGGCCGAGACATGGTAATCCTTGTCCTTTTTGAATTCCGGATTACGAAGGTAACACCACAATACCGTGAACAGGCCGAGTTCATGAGCATAAGAGAAAGCCTCGGTTGCTTCCTGCAACTGGCGCATACCGTTATCGGAACCGAAGTAAATGGTCGCGCCGACACCAACCGCGCCGAGGTTGAAAGCGTCCTTGACCGACGCGAACATGACCTGGTCAAAGGTGTTGGGATAAGTGAGCAGCTCATTGTGATTCAACTTCAGAATCATGGGTATCCTGTGCGCATACTTGCGGGCAATAGCCCCCAGCACGCCGAAGGTCGAGGCCACGCCGTTGCAGCCGCCTTCGATAGCCAGCTCCACGATCTTACCGGGGTCAAAGTAATCGGGATTGGGCGCAAACGAGGCCCCGCCGGAATGTTCGATCCCCTGATCGACCGGGAGTATCGATACATAACCGGTTCCGGCCAGTCGGCCGGTGTTAAACAGCCAGTTGAGTGAGCGCATCACCGCCGGTGTCCGATCGGACCCGGCGACGACACGATCGACAAAATCCGGTCCCGGCAGATGCAGACGTGATTTGGAGATAGTCTTACAATCGTGGGTCAACAGGCTCTTGTCCGTTCCCAGCAGCTGCTCAATTTTACTGATCATCTTGGAATCTCCCTAAGTTGGATTTCAATTATGACCGATAGATAACGCCTTTTCGGCGCCTTGGCAATAGCTTTCCTAAGTTGTTCCCGAGCAATGGGATGCGAGCAATTTTCGGTATCACACGACCCCGGCGGTGACAAAATCGGCACACGCTCGCACCGACACAAAGGCGGGGAACAGACGTCAAAAAAAACCGCCGGGACCAGACGCCCGGCGGGTTTTGCGCGGAAACCTCCGCGTCAAATCAGATCTGGAACAGGTATTGAAGCTTCATGAAGAATTGCCTCGAGGCAAGGTGCGTTTCCCTGCTGAGGCCGTCTTCACCGAGGTCATTGAAGGTGCTGTAGTCATATGTGGAACCGATGTAGAACACCGAGAACGGACTTATCTGATAAGTCACCAGCGGGTCAAGATCATAGCTCTTTCTGAAGTCATCATACTGTCCGACCAGACGCACCGCCAGGGCCCGGGTAAGCTGCAGACTCCAGCGAGTCCTGGCAATATACCCTTCATAGAGGCGCCGGTCCTCATCCAGGGCGTCACCTTTGACATAGGTGTACCAATTCTCAATGTACAGGCGGTCGATCGGCTTGATGTCGAACCAGGCGGAGAGATATGTCTCTTTGCCCATGATCGGCGGGTCCTCGCTCTGGGCCACGAGATGGCTGTAATTGATGGAACCCCCAAACGCAAACCGCTGGCCGGGGTAAGAGTGCAAGCAGGCGTGAAGGATCCAGACATTTTCGAAGTCGATACCGGCCCACCGCTCCAGGTTCCTGGCGTACCGGAGATGCATGGAGGTTTGAGCCAGGCGGAGCGACGGTTCGAGACCGAAATCAATACTCCTCTTCTTAGTCTCACCGGCAAAATTCCATTTCTGCAGGATGGTCATTGTCGGGATGATGCGCTGGAACAGCCCGTCATCGAAGCGAAAGACATACTGCGAATAGAACTGTACGCTTCGCTGGTTGTTCATCGGCTGGAAGCCGTTGGCGGAGCGGTACGTAGGGCTGCGCTCCAGATAGCCGAGATCAATGTATGAATTTCGTGTTTCGCGGTTCGCGCCGAAGTAATAGGCGTTGCCCCAGAAGGACTCGCCGTTGAAGCCGGACGTATACCGGCCGTCGTCGAAAGTGCTGTTGTGAAACGACGGATCGTCCTCGTCAAAGGTCAGCACCGAATCCTCGGGTTCGGCCGTATACGTGCCGATCGCCTGCCACTCAATCCGGTATTGCTGTGACAGATACACGGCGCCATCTGCGCTCAACAGTGTACCGGAACCCCCGCCTTCGAAACGACGGTCGGTAAGCAGGATACCGGCATTTGAATTCTCGCCGAAAGTGCGTCGCGCCCTGAGTATGTTAGAGGTGCTTTTACCGGCCAGGAGAATCTCGCTGCTCTCTTCACCCGGCAGGATTATCGGGCTGTTCTCGTCATGAGCAACCATATAAGCGACACTGGTGCGATCCTTGCGGGCCGTTACCTTGGCGGCAAAATCCGGGTCATTGACAGAGCGCGTGTACACGGCATCGAATATGGTCTTGAACAGGTCGCTGCCCTCCTGGAAAAACGGCCGCCGTTCGCTGTAAAAGAGGGCAAAGTTGGTATTTACGTCAACCTGGGCGGCGTCGGCCTCCACCTGGCTGAAGTCGGGATTATAGGTCAATTCGGCGGTTACGTCGGAAGAGACCGCGTACTTGCCATTGATGGAAAACTCACCGTCGGGATCGTCGTTGTCAAAGGTCGAAGGGTCGTTAGAGTCGGTCAGCATCCCGGACTGATAGCCCACGAAAGTAGGTATGATTTCAATGCCCCGTCCGGGCTTGACATTTTCAATGCCGGTGACCGTGCCCCACTGGCAGGGCCAGCAAGGCTCGTCGCGGTCGTAAGCCGCCCAGGAATACTGGCCTCGTACATCGCGGGGATGATTTCGCCAGAAATCCATCTTCCAGACCTGTTTCTGCTGATCCGGAAAGCGCAGGCTGGAGAAGGGTACCGCCATCTCGATCTGGTAGCCCGAATCGGTGATCTTGCCGGCCGATTCCCATATGAGGTCATAGCTGCCGTCCTCGCCACCCAGCTTAGACCACAGGGCATCAGCCTGGATTCCATAGGGGTTGACGTTCAGTTCGTAGGCCCAGGCGGCATCGCCGTAAGTGTCAATGAGCAGGCAGATATTGTCGTCGGCGAAAAGCGACCCGTCCCGCTGACAGAATGACGCCCGAACGGCGCTGGGGTCATCATGGCAGATGAAGGCGACATATAGGTTGTCAGCATCATAAGTAATCAGGGCCTCAGTGTCCACGGGCGGCCTGGTCTGGTCGCCCGGCTGATGTTCGGCAAAATTGTTCGCTCTGGCGGCCCCGCTCCAGCCGGAATCACCCAGGTCACCATCGATTGTTATCTTTCCCCGCACGGTTTCCACCGTCAGTTGCGGGCTATAGACGGGTGTGTACGCTTCCTCCAGGCTGGATGCAACGGCGAAAGAAGGCAGCATCAGCGGAACGCACAAGGCGGCAAGGGCGGCGGCTCGACGAGTTTTGTTCATGGCTTGAATTCTCCCTCTGAGCTAAGTATTGTGCTAGATCCCAGGTCGGGTGATCGTGCCCGGTGTTAACCCGGTGTTAACCATGTTCAGTGATAATTACGGACTCGCTGGCCAATTGTTTCTTGCAGAACATGCGTCGGGAACGGCAGCCGGCAGGAGATTTCGGCACAGGGCAAACGGCTCAACAGATCTGCATTTCGAAGACTGTCACTGCCCGGCCCATGAGGTGCACCCTGTCCCCGCGGACGAGTACCTTCACTTCTCCGCCCCTCCGAGACGCCTGATAAGCCATCAGCTCGGTTTTCTGCAGACGCTGCATCCAGTACGGCCCCAGGCAACAGTGCGCCGACCCAGTGACCGGGTCCTCATCGATACCAATAGCGGGCGCGAAATACCGGGAGACGAAGTCGTATTTCTCGTCCCCTGACCGAGCGGTCACAATCACTCGAAATCCGGCCAGCAGGGCGATGTCCGGCTTCAGAGTCTTCACGGCCTGTTCCGATTCCAGCTCGACCAGGTAAGAGGTTTCATTGGCTCCGACAAAGACAGCCGGTGCGCCGAGAGCTTTGACCAGTGTCGGCGGGGACTTGACCGGGTAGGGCGGCAGGGCGGGGAAATCGAGCCTGATCCAGCCTCTCTCGTCTTCCGCCTTCAACAGGCCGCCTTTGGTGTGAAATATAATAGTCGCCGCGGGGTCGACGAGACCCGTTTCCCGGAGAATGTGAGCCGAAGCCAGCGTGGCATGGCCACACAGGTCAACCTCGACGGTGGGTGTAAACCAGCGAAGGTTAAAGCCGTCCTCGGCGGGATACAAGAACGCCGTTTCGGAAAGATTCATCTCGGCGGCGATGTTCTGCATCCAGTCCTCGGGCGCAGCGGCACCCATGATACATACGCCCGCCGGGTTGCCGGCAAAGGGAACACCGGTGAATGAGTCGACATGATAGAGCTTTCTCGGCATGGACTTTATTATCCTCTCTCCCTCGCGTGAAGACGTTTCCCCGGCTTGCTTACGACATTATGCTGTTAAAGGTTTCAGGATAACGCGAATGCGGAATTTGCGTCGGGACAAGAAAAAGCCCCTCGGTCGGAGGGGCCCTAATATTCACACGGTCGAAAGGCCGGTCACGCCAGGGCCTTGATGGCCTCCTCGCGCGTATCATGATGCTCGAAAACCGAAATCAAGCGCGTAATCGTCAGAATCGATTCGATCTTAGTGATGTTCGCCAGAATAAGCCGACCTTCGGAGTTCTTTACAGTAGTCAGAGCCGAAATCAACATACCGAGGCCTACGGAATTCATCCAGTCCACTTTCGACAGGTCGATGATAAAGTCCTTTTTGCCCTGCTGAATGTACTCGTGGATCCTTCCGTGGAACAGAGTCGTTTCTTCGCCGCCCATAATCTTTCCGGACACATCAATAACGACGATGTCCCCGTCCAAATGGTCCTCAAATTTCATAGAGTCTTCCTTCTTATTGGTTATTGAATGACTTTACCGCTTCGTCGAGGCTATCGTAACTCTGAAAGACAGTGTTCAGCCGGGTCATCGCGATCAGGTTTTCGATCCTGGTGATGTTGGCCAGCACCATCCGTCCGCCGGCGTTGGTGACGGTGGAGAAAGCCGATATGAGCATTCCCAGCCCGACCGAGCCCATGGTCTCCACCTTACCCAGATCCACTACCACCTGCTTCTTGTTCAGGTTAATATACTCGCGGACGCGCCCGTGGAACCGGGTGGTGCTTTCCTCATGCGCAATCACTTTGCCGGAAACCTCGAAGACAACGGTATCGCCTTCAAGGCTATCGGAGAACTTCATCCGGTTATATCCCTTTTAAAGACCGCGGGTTGGCGGCTAGCTTTTGCTGGATCAGACAGCCCGACTGTCTACGTTTATTAACGCCAAAATACACCGGGCGGTTTAAAAATCAAGCGGTTTTTGACCACCGTCGTCAGGGGAAACGCTCGGCAGAGAAATAAATAAGGCGCCCTGCGGGACCAGAGGCGCCTCGAAATAACTGTAACCGGATCTACTCGGCACTGTCGGCCGGAGCGGCCTCGGGCACCATGCCCAGCTTTTCTTTAACCTTGGCCAGGATTTCCGAGGTCACCTCAGGGGTTTCTTCGAGGAAGCGGCGGGCATTCTCGCGTCCCTGCCCCAGACGGTCCGAGTTGTAGCTGAACCAGGCCCCGGATTTGTCGATGATACTGTGGTCGACCGCTATATCCAGAAGTTCGCCGCTGCTTGATATGCCTTTGCCGTAGATTATGTCAAACTCAGTCTCCCGAAACGGCGGGGCGACCTTATTTTTCACCACCCGAACACGGGTACGCGACCCGATTACGGACTGGCCGTCCTTGATGGCCGCTATCCTCCGTATATCCAGCCGCACGGTCGAGTAGAATTTCAGGGCGTTGCCACCGGTGGTCGTTTCCGGGTTTCCGAACATGACCCCGATTTTCATCCGAATCTGATTGATGAAAACCACGGCTGTCTTTGATTTGGAGATGATAGCGGTTAACTTGCGGAGGGCCTGCGACATCAGCCTGGCCTGAAGGCCCATGTGGCTGTCGCCCATATCTCCCTCGATTTCAGACTTAGGTGTGAGGGCCGCCACCGAGTCGACCACTATGATATCCACGGCGCTGGACCGCACCAGGGTTTCGGCGATTTCCAGCGCCTGTTCGCCGGTGTCGGGTTGGGATACCAGCAGGTTTTCGGTATCGACACCGAGAGCCTTGGCGTAGGAAGCGTCGAGAGCATGCTCCGCGTCAATGAACGCGGCGACGCCGCCCGCCTTCTGCGCTTCGGCGATAATATGCAGGGCCATGGTCGTTTTCCCGGACGACTCCGGGCCGAAAATCTCGGTAACCCGACCGCGGGGTATACCCCAGACGCCGAGCGCATGGTCCAGACCGAGCGAGCCGGTGGGAATGACCTCGATCTCGAGAACATAATTATCACCAAGCCGCATGATCGACCCCTTGCCGAAGGAGCGCTCGATCTGACCAAGGGCGGCCTCGAGGGCTTTCTTACGATCCGACACAGAAGTCGTAGAAGCCATATCTGCCTTGCCTTTCTTTATTTCTATCCTGCCTTTCATGTGAACTCAGGGTAACGGGTTTTATTTTTAAAATATATCACATTCTCGCTGCCAGCAAAATAGATTATTGCCGTGACAGGGTGTGTCAGTCTAAATCATCGCCGAGACGGGCCGCCCTTTTGCAGGTGCCCCGTCTCTCCGGATGCAGAAAGTAATTGACCCCGGCGGTGTTTAATCGTACTTATTAACAAGCTAACGGACTCAGGTAGCCAGAGCCGCCTTTACACGCAACTCTTTCAGCTTTCGGCACTTGCTGTCGCGTGAGCCAACAGCAATTGTGGCCGGGACGGAAGCAGATGTAACAACATGAAATACGCCAATTTCGTACACCTGCACACCCACAGCCAGTATTCTCTCCTGGACGGCGCCTGCCGTTTGGACAGCGTGGTGGAGTTGGCCAAGGAATACCGGATGCCGGCTCTGGCCATTACCGACCACGGCAATCTCTTCGGGGCGATTGAATTCTACAAGAAGGCAACCCGCGCCGGAATCAAACCCATTATCGGCTGCGAAACCTACGTCGCAGCGGGGAGCAGGTTCGAGAAGAAGCCGTCAAGCCATTATCCCGACGGCGGGTTCCATCTGGTTTTGCTGGCCAAAAACGAAACCGGCTATCGAAATCTCATAAAGCTCACCACGGCGGCTTTCCTTGAAGGCTTTTACCATCGCCCCCGCGTGGACAAAGAACTCCTGCGGCAGCATTCACAGGGGCTCCTCGCCACCTCGGCCTGCCTGAAAGGCGAGGTGAACTGGCACCTGCTGAACGGACGTACCGATGAGGCGGTCGCGGTCGCCAGAGAGCTGAACGACATCTTCGGCGACGGCAACTTCTTCCTCGAAATCCAGAATCACGGACTGGAGAAGCAGCACCTTTTGATTCCCAAGGTAGAAGCGATAGCCCGTGAAACAGGTGTCGGCCTTGTCGCCACCAATGATTGCCACTACCTGCACCAGCGGGATTCGGAGGCGCACGACGCCCTGCTGTGTATCCAGACGGGGAAAACGGTATCCGATACCGATCGCCTGCGGTATGCCTCCGACCAGATCTACTTCAAGTCGGCGTCGGAGATGGAAGCCGCCCTCGGTGATTACAAGGCGGCCCTGGAAAACACGGTGCATATAGCGGAATCGTGCCACCTGGAGCTGGAGCTGGGTAGCCTGAAGCTGCCGCGATTTCCCATACCCAAACCGTTTGTAGACCCGGATGTTTACCTGCGGCACCTTTGCGAGCAGGGGCTGAAAGAGCGCTACAGCCGGCTTGGCGAAGAGATCAATAAGAGGCTGGATTACGAGTTGAGCGTGATCAAGCAGATGGGCTATGCCGGATACTTTTTGATTGTCAAGGACTTCTGTGATTATGCCCGCTTCCGGAAGATACGGGTGGGGCCGGGTCGCGGGTCCGCGGCGGGTTCCCTTGTTTCGTATGCCCTCCGCATAACCAACATAGATCCCATAAAATTCGACCTCCTTTTCGAGCGCTTTCTGAACCCGGAACGAGTGTCCATGCCGGATATCGATATCGATTTCGCGGACCGCGGGCGCGACCAGATAATCCAGTATGTTATCGACAAGTACGGAAAGGAAAACGTCTGCCAGATAATTACGTTCGGCACCATGATGGCCCGCGGTGTGGTTCGCGACGTGGGCCGGGTGCTTGGCATGCCCTACGGTGAGGTTGACCGCATTGCCAAGCTGGTCCCGGAGCGGATAGGCATCACCCTGGAAACGGCGCTCAAGGAAGTCCCCGAGTTGACCCAGCTGAAGGAGAGCGACCCGCGTGTCGAGAAGCTGCTGGATTATTCGATCACGCTCGAGGGTCTGGCCCGTCACTGCTCCACCCATGCCGCCGGGGTCGTCATAGCACCATCGGCGCTGACCAACTTCGTTCCGCTTTTCAAGGGTACCAAGGACGAGATCACGACCCAGTACGATATGAAGATGGTCGAGGAGATCGGCCTTTTGAAGATGGACTTTCTGGGGCTGAGGACGCTGACGGTTATCGACGATACCCTTCGCATGGTTGTCGAAAACCACGGACAGGAGATCGATATCGACAACGTGCCGCTCGACGACGCCGAGGTGTACAGGATTTTCGCCAACGGCGATACCATCGGCATCTTCCAGTTCGAGTCGCTCGGGATGCGCGACCATCTGCGCCGGCTGTGTCCCGAAACTTTCACCGATATAACGGTGATGAACGCTCTGTATCGTCCCGGCCCACTCGACTCCGGCATGATTACCGAATACATCGAGCGCAAGCGGGGAGCCAAGAAAGTAGAATACCTGCATCCCAAGATGAAGGAGATTCTGGGCAACACCTACGGCGTGATTGTCTTTCAGGAGCAGGTGCTTCACATCGCCAACGCTCTTGCCGGATACAGCATGGGCAGTGCCGATCTGCTGCGCAAGGCAATGGGCAAGAAGGACGCTTCCCTGATGGCCGCCCAGAAGCGGGAGTTTCTCAAAGGAACCGAGAGCGGCAAAATTGAGCGCCAGACCGCTGAAGAGATATTTAACCAGATCGAGACGTTTGCCAGGTACGGTTTCAACAAGGCCCATTCCACGTGCTATGCCTATATCGCCTACCAGACGGCCTGGTTGAAACACCATTATCCGCGCGAGTTCATGGCGGCTCTGATGTCGTCGGAAATCAACAGCACCGACCGCATCTACCAGCTTCTCGAAGAGTGCCGCCGGATGCGGATAAAGGTTCTGCCCCCGGATGTGAACGAATCGGGCGTAGACTTCTCAGTGGTCGAGGGTCAGGTGCGTTTCGGCCTGATGGCCATAAAGAACGTGGGCGAGGGGCCGGCCCGAGCGATCGTCCAGGAGAGGGAAGAAAGCGGCCCTTACAGCGACCTGGCCGACCTGGTAAGCCGGGTGCCGTTGAAGTCAGTCAATCGACGTATCCTCGAATCGCTCATTGCGGGTGGCGCCTGTGATTCACTCCGGGGCCACCGGGCTCAGCAGCACGCGGCGGTGGAAGCCATGCTTGAGTTCGCCCACCGGGTGGCTGCCCACCAGAACAGCCACGACCTTTTTGCCGACAAGGCCGGGGCCATCAGGAGGGTAGCGCCGCCCCTGCCGGACATTCCCGACTGGTCCAACTCGGAAACGCTGGCACAGGAGAAGGCCATTCTGGGATTTTACATCTCGGGACACCCCCTGGACAAGTATCGTGATGAACTGGCCCATTTCACCGACTTCAAAATCGGAGAGCTGGCCCGGGCCGCCGACGGCCGCGAGGTGAAAATAGGCGGCATACTGACGGCGGTCAAAAAGATGCCCGACAAGAAGGGCAACATGATGGCCTTTGCAACACTGGAAGACTTCTCGGGCTCGGTGGAACTGATACTTTTTTCGGACTGTTACGACAAAAGCAAGGCGTTCGTCGTCACTGAAACGATGGTATGGCTTACGGGTCGGGTATCGACCCGCGAAGGCGAGGCTTCCAAGGTAATTGCAGCGGAGGTTCTGCCGCTCGAAAAACTGACGGAACGCTTTAATTGCCAGCTTGTTATAAAGATAGGTCGGGATTGCGCCGACAATCTGGTTGACCAGGCGCTGGCCGCGCTTGAGGAAAACCGCGGAGAGGCGCCGGTTTTGCTGACAATACAGGAGAACGGATCCGAAGTCTACATACGTTCTGACAAGTACCTGGTGAGGCCGGATTTCGTGCTGGTGGACAGACTCAAGGAACTGCTCGGCGAGTCGGCCGTTTTCTTAAGACCTCTGAGCAGAAAGGAGAACTTTGTATAGCCGTTCGGACAGATTCACTTCGCTTGCGAAGCTGGCAGCACTTTCGGTGGGGCTTATGGCCCTGGTGGCCCTGAATTTAATGGGTGCCGAAGACCGCCTTCCCGGCACCGACAGTCCGCCGAAAGATTCCACGGCGGTAATCGAGTGGCAAGCTTACGACGCCGGCCTGAGCGAAGCCAAAGAAGAAAACAAACACGTCTTCATCGGCTTCACGGCCAGGTGGTGCTACTACTGCCGCAAGATGGACAGAGAAGTCTTCACCGACCCCCAGGTTATCGAGCTGGTCAATAAAGACTTCGTCCCGGTCAGAGTCGACGGCGACTCAAAAAGAGAACTGGATATCGACGGTTACAAAATCACGGAAAAGAACCTGACTGTCGGTGAATTCGGCGTCAGGAACTTCCCTACTTTCTGGTTTCTAAAACCCGATGGGACCAAGCTCGGCGCCCTCGTGGGCTACCGGCCTGCGGAAGAAATGCTGAAGGCGCTGGTGTTCGTCAAAGACTACCGGTACGATTCCACGGACACATCGACAGAGGACACTGAATAGCAGGGCCTGCCTCGGTACGGCCGGGCACAGGGTGTGTTTTTGCTTGCCCTGAGGGCGGTTTTGTATTACTTAGAGCCGAACAGCTCAGAATAAGGAACAGCCATGACCAGGATTACTGCGACTATCATCCTTTTTTTCACAATGATGCTGCTGGCAAGCTGCGGTGGTGAGAACAAGGCCGAACAGTCCGACCCGGCCTCCGATGCAAATCTCCACCAGAGCGATTCGGTATCATCGGAGTTTATCTTCAGCGCTTATGACATCGACGGAAGCTTGAGAAGCTCCGGCGAGTGGGTCGGCAAACAGCCGGTGGTGATAAATTTCTGGGGGACCTGGTGTCCTCCGTGCCGCAAGGAAATCCCCGATCTGGTGAGGATCTACAACGAGTACCAGTCGCGGGGCATCGAAATCCTGGGAGTGGCGGTACGGGATCAAGCCGGCAGTGTGGCCAAGTTCTCGTACGAGAACGGGATGAACTGGGTGATGCTGATGGGTGATAACAGCCTGGCCATGCGCTACGGAATCACGGGCGTTCCGACCACCATTTTCGTTGACGGGGGCGGCAACGAAAAAGGCCGGTTTGTCGGTCCGCGCGACTATGAAACCTTCAAACAGGCCTTCGAGATGCTTCTTCAGCCTTGACATCGAAGTACAAATTAAGATAAAGCAGAGGGTGAGCCGTACGGCTCACCCTTTTTCGTAGATGCGAAATTTCATCGAATCCGTCAAACCGGCTGACCGCGGCCGCCAAAAAACAGCTTCAGCATATACCACACCAGTGCAATAGCCAGCAAGAAGCAAATCAAGAACACCACAAACACCGACCACTGCGGGCGCACGGCAATCGCGGCCGGGTCAAACTTACCCTCCAGTAGCAGCAGCCGGAGCGTATGACGAACAAACACCATGCCCAGAAGCGACACGGCCAGCATCAGTCCCGACCAGACGAATCTCTTCTTGAAGACAAAGTGCAGCGAAAGCAGAGACAGGACGATGGCGACCACGAGGACCCAGACGGCCGGGCTGCGCATCAGCGGCAGGATATAATCGCCCAGAGTGAAAAGGTAGATCAGGCCCAGTACCATGGCGGCGGCCATGCCCCAGAGATAGAAAGTCTTGCCGGTGCCGTACGCCTGCTGGTCGTCTCTGCCCAGCAGGGCGACGAAGAAACCGCCCACCGTCAATGCCCCCAGAAGCATGTGCAGCCACCTGAACAGGTACGACCCGAAATCGGTGTTCAGTACCAGTCCGGACTGGTTGCCGGCATACAGCGAGAGATAGAGTTCGGGATGCTCCGCCAGCGAAAAGACCGAACTGTACACCAGCGAAATGTAGAGAAGCCCGATCAGGGCTACCGTGAGATATGTCCCCAAGCGCCGGCCGCCGGAAACCACCGCGAAAGACGAGGCATACAGGAAATAGTAAACGATTATAGCCGCAAGCGCTATCATCAGCCAGAACCAGGCGCTGACGATCGAGGCGGAGTAGACCTGGTCGGCGTAGACCAGCTGTACGAACAATAGCGGCGCCACGCCCAGCGTAATGGTGGCGGCCATGGCGTTGGGAAGTTGCTTGATGATGCCGCCGACGGTCGGGTGGTTCCATTTCTCGCTGAATCGGCCGAAAAGCAATATTATGACTCCGCCAACCACGAAATTCATGGCCAGGAAGTGCAGTGTCAGCGTCACGACATGAAGGATCGTCACCAGCCAGAGAGGCGCCGACAGGAAATTGTAATCGGGTAAGTTCATCGCGTCCCCCCTTCGTTCAAGGACAGCAGGTACTCGACCAAGGCCTGGCGCTCGGTTTCGTCGCCGGTGAAATCAGGCATCTCGTCGCCGAATTCCCCGGCCATGTCGAGGATGCCGCCCAGGTCATCGGCGGTCAGACCCGCCAGGGATTCCCATTTGTCGTTGTAACCGCCTATTTCGTGGCAACCGCCGCACCTGACACGGTATACTTTCCGGCCAAGCTCGACTCCGCCAAGACCGTAAATCTCACCCAGGTGCCGGTTATCCAGACGGGCATGAATGTGGGCGGCGATAAGCTCTGCTTCCTCTTGGGTTCCCATGAACGGCGGCATGTTACCTTTTATCACGCCGGTGCCCCGGACAATGGCGGCAATGAAATCCCGGTCGGTACCGTCGAAAGCAGGCTCGAGGGCTTTATAGCCGCCGACAGTATGACAGCTCCGACAGGCTCTCCGAAAGAGATCGGCGCCGTCATCGCCGGTGCGAAAAACTATCCAGCTCAAGTAACCTTCTTCGGCATATATATCCGCTCTGGCTACCTCGAGAGCGTTGCCGTACATATGACCGGAGATGACATAGGGCTTGCGGATCGACTCGCGCATCCACTCGTACTCGGCAAACCAGCTCAGGCCGAAACCCATGACGATTATGGCCACGACGATATTGTACTTCTTCGGTATGATGAGACCGAAAAGAAGCAGCGCAACCGCTATCAGGCCGGCGTTCCAGAACGAGCCGGTAAGCGAGGCAATCGGTGTCGGCATCATTTCCAGAGCGGTGCTGGTGATCGCGGCCGGGATCGATTTCCAGTACCAGTAAAATGTCGGCACCATAACGACCAGACCGGCCAGCGCCCACCGGGCGTTGTAGCGAACGAGAACTTTCTTGAAATCGTCCGCCTTGTAGCGGGAGGCTATCACCAGTGCGTAAAGCCCGGCCAGCATGATGCACACGCCGGTGCGGAGCCACAGCGACGACCAGAAAGTAGGGTTGAAAAAGCCGTCCCAGAAACTGCCCGTGACCAGCCAGTCGCCGGGTGTCAGCATAAAGGTGATTATCCCGTTGATGACAAACAGTGACATCCAGGCGGCGCCGAAGTAGATCCAGCCGACAATAACATGAGCGCGGGCCGTCATCCGGTCCCACCCGTAGAAGTACAGCAAAACGGCCGTTATTTCGATCGCGAAGAAGGTCCACTCGGTCGCCCAGCCCCAGACAAAATTGTGGATGAGGGCCTCGGTGGCGGTCGGGTTCAACAGACCGATTATGAACCAGATACCGACACCCGTCAGGGCCCCGAAGACCACTGTCACGAGAACGAAAAACTTGCTGAGCTTGCGCAGAAACTCCAGCATCAGCTTATCGTTCCTTTTGCGGGCCCTCGTTTCCGCCACGACGAGGTACAGGCCCCCGCCGATGGCAAAGTGGGAAACGAAGACGTGGACGACGGCAATGCCGGCCATCAGCAAACCGTAGCCAATGCCGACATCCCAAAAGGGATAATTCATAGCGACACTCTCCCTCCGTTCCTTTGTTGAGGAGATGCTTTTCGGTATTTTACAGAATACGTTTGAAGCGGGCAAGCTTGATTGCCGGTTTGCGGCAAGGGAGACTTATCTTGTCTGAATTGTCATGCGTCCGGCGATGGGCGTTTGGTGAAGTACTTGATTATCGGCTCGCAAGTGTAGCCGGCTGCCTGGAAACACGCTATCGAAGGATAGTTGATATCTTCGATCAGGGCGCAAATCACCACGGCTCCGACCTCATACAGGAACTCTTCGGCGCGCCCAATTAATTGCCGGGCGTGTCCCTTGCCACGGTAGTCCGGGTCCAGCGCCAGCCGGTTTATCCAGCCGCGACGCCCGTCAAAATTCGCGATCACCACCCCGACCATCTTCGCACCGCCGAACATACCGAAGAAGGCGCAGTTGGGGTTGGCTATCTCTTTCTCCATCATGTCCCGACTGTCGCGACCTTTCGGCTTGAAGGGTAGTCCCGAAAAGGACCAGACGCGGATGATCTCATCGTAATCGTCGATAGTGAGCTTTCTAATCTCGTGGTCCATACTTCTCCTCGAGAATGCTCCGCAGCGAGGTCATGGTGAACTCGGAGGCAAACGGTGTATCATTCCAGTGTTCGCATCCGGTGAAATTCAGCGGCACCCCCCGCGCGGGCACACCTACTTCGGAAGCCGTGCGCATCCCGGAAGCCAGCATCATGATGCAGGCGATGCCGATAACGCCGAGGTCCTCCATACGCTTGGCGAAGTATTCAATCTGCTGCGCCAGCTTTCGCTTCGAAAACACTATTTTGACACCGTACCCGGCGGCCAGGTCCCCGATCTGGTAGGCCTGGCAGGTCTGTTGACAGCGGCGACAGAAGAAGCCATACTTTTTTTCGACCTTCTCACATTCCTTGTCGTGGATCGACAGACAATCCGGCATCACGATAAGGGTGTTCTTGCACTGATTAAAAGCATGGCGGTTGAGCTTATCGTAAATCTTGAAAGCGACCAGCTCGAGAAGGTATTTCTCTTTCGGGTTCTGCCGCAAATCACTGTCATCACGTCCCACATCGTTATGTGCTCTTTCTACAAACTGATCGATACGCTCGAATTCTTTGGAGAAATGGGCAAAGCCGTCCTTCAGAAAGCGCCTGACAAAAGTCTCCAGTTTCTGATTGAAATCTTCGCCGAGTCGATACGTGGGGTGATCGCGGTCCATGGTGCTAATATAAGCATCGGCCGGCAACGGGCGATATTAAATTTACGGTTCTTCGGCGGCGCTGAGTTGTGTGAGCCTCTGCATACCGTCGCGGGCACGGGTACAGGCGGGGTCGAGATTCAACGCTGTCAGGTAATTCTGTTTGGCCCGACCGAAATCACGTCGTCGCTCCATGTCCTCTGCTATGGCCAGGTAGATTTGAGAACGGATCTTTGAATCATCGGGAGCGAAGCCCAGCGCCGTAAGAAAATATCGGTGGCTAATATCAGAGCTGTCGATTTTCCCGGTAATCACTCCCCGCATAAAGTAAAGACGCCACTCGGTCGGGCTCAATTCCAGAGCTTCGTCCAGGGCAAACCCGGCGGAATCATACTCCTGCCGCTGATAGTGCCAGACGGCACGGTCAAAAAACCCTTTGATTTCAGGGCCCAACGGAGGCTTCAGTTCGGCCAATTGGGTCAGGGCTGGCCGGTCGAAGCTGCTGTATCCCAGATACTTAACTCTTATGATCTGCGGCTTTCGGGCGCAGCTCCAGCCGACCACAAGCAGTAGCATAATAAGGATGCTGTTCAGCGCAAGTCTGCCCATACTATCGATTATCGGCAGTTTGAGCCTTTCTGCTCATGGGAAAGTTCTTTTTAAAGGCGGCTCGCAGGTGAATTCTCAAAAATTCGTTGAATTATGGGGTTGAGGCGTGGTATTATTGACTGCTGTTGGCTGGAATCAAAACAGCTGGAGAAATCTATGAATCAACCACCCCCGCCAAAATTCTATAAGAATCCCGGTCTGGCGGCCGTTCTTTCTTTTTTCTACATGGGCCTGGGGCAGATATACAACGGCCAGATCGCCAAAGGTGTGTTGTTCCTTGCGGCCTACACGATCTCGTGGCTGTTCATAGCATCGATCATTCTGCTTCCTATCGGGATAATAACCACCCCGATCCTGTTCATCTACGGCATGTATGACGCCTACAAGTCGGCCGAAAAGATAAACCGCGACATAGCCTACGACTCCCGGCAGCCCGGCGGTCCGCCGGTGAACTGACGGCGCCGCCGAGGCCGGACTTGACGATACCGCCCGCCGGCCCCTATATTCGAACATGCTTATCGCTATTGATATCGGCAACACCAACATAGTTGTCGGCCTCTACCGGAAGGCCACCCTCAAAGACCACCTGCGCATCGCCACCCGGCCCAGCATGACGTCCGACGAAGCCGGCATGGTACTGGGAGGCTG
This sequence comes from Candidatus Zixiibacteriota bacterium, assembly GCA_020346225.1. GTDB lineage: Bacteria > Zixibacteria > MSB-5A5 > GN15 > FEB-12. Next base: position 1,565,676 of record CP070777.1, read on the forward strand.
GCTTGACCGGATGAGCCTGTCGCCCGAAGATATCGACTCGGTCATACTGTGCTCGGTGGTGCCGCCTCTGACGACCGCTTTCGAAACCACGTCCAGGAGGCACCTGGGCTGCCTCCCCACGGTCGTTTCGCACCGACTCAAGCTGCCGATAACGATTGAAATCGACCAGCCTGACCAGGTCGGTGCCGATCGAATCGCCAATGCCGTCGCCGGGTTCGCCAAATTCGGCGGCCCCGCCATAATTGTCGATTTCGGCACGGCTACCACCTTTGATGTCATTGACCCGGGCGGGGCCTATATCGGCGGCGTCATCCTTCCCGGACCGGAGACATCGATGACGGAGCTGGCCCGAAAAGCGGCGCGGCTTTTCGAGGTACGCATCGAGCCGCCTGATTCCGTGGTCGGCAAGTCCACGGCCGGGGCGCTGAAATCGGGATTGTTCTACGGCACGGTCGGTCAGGTTGATTACCTTATCGACAGGATCATTGAGGAAACCGGTTTTTCGGGCGCGAAGGTTATCGCCACCGGCGGATTGGCCGCCGGCATCGAGAAGTACTCACGGCATGTCAAACTGATTGAACCGGCCCTGACGCTCGAGGGGTTGAGAATAATCAGCGAAACAAACTGACCTTCAGTCGATTCAAGGCATCGGCACAAAAAAGGCGCCGCAGCAGGCGCCTTACTCGTATCTTCGGATATCACACTACAGCGAATAGTATTGCCGGAAATCCAGATCGAAACCTTCGGGCATATACTCCCCCTTTTCCTTGTCCATCACATAGCCCTTGTAATAATCACCGGCGGCGATTTTTTTGATCATCTCGATAAACCGGTCAATTTCTTCGATGGTATTGTAAATGCCGAACGACATCCGGATAGTTCCCGGAAGGTGAGACCGGTCGCGCGAGAGAATCTCCTGTTCGAGCTTGCGCGAGTCTTCCTCGGTCACATGAAGCAGCGATTTTACGTACAGGTGGGCGCAGAAACAACCGGAGCGCACGCCGATGGCCCCCTCGTAGCTGAGGATGGCGGCCACCAGTGCGTGGGGAACATCGCCGACGTTCAACGAGATGACGCCCAGGCGCTGCGCGGCGCTGTCCGGGTCGGTACTTCCGTAAAGCGTGACCTCCGGAATTTCTTTGAGTTTGCGCAGCGCGTAAGCGGTCAGTTGTGACTCGTGACGGATGATCTCATCCCAGCCGATTGACTGAATCATCCGGATAACCCTGGCCAGGGCGACCACCCCGATAATGTCAGGCGTCCCGGCCTCCTCCTTCTCCGGAAGGTCGGTCCAGTAGGCATCCTCGAGGGTGACGATATCGACGACACCGCCGCCGACCTCTTCCGGGTCACCCTGCTCGAAGGTTTCTTTTTCGCCGACCAGAACCCCGACTCCGAAAGGAGCATAGACCTTGTGAGCCGAAAACACCAGGTAATCGATTCTGCATTCCCGGTCGTGCGGCTTGACGTCCATCGGTCGGTGGGGGGCAAGCTGGGCGGCATCGACCAGAATTTTGGCGCCGGCGCGATGCGTTTCGCGGGCAAAGAAATCAAGATCGTTGATATAGCCGGTCACGTTCGACGCACCCGTTATGGCCACCAGCCTGACCCGCTTACCGAACCGTTTCAGCTTGGACAGAAAATCGTCAGCCGAAATGGTGCCGTCATCGTTGAGGCCGATGTGTTCCACCCTGCCCACCCGCCGCCAGGGCAGTTCGTTGGAATGATGCTCCATAAGTGTGGTCAGGATGATGTCCCCGTCGCCGAAAGGCAGGCGGTTGGCCAGCTTGTTGATGGCCTCAGTGGAGTTTTTGGTAAAAATGACCACCTGCCGGTCAAGATCGGCCCCGACAAAATCGGCCACCATGTCACGCGACTGCTCAAAGGCCCAGCTGGAAAGCTGCGATTTGAAGCCGGTACCGCGATGGACATTGGAGTACCAGCGCAAAAACGAGGTAACGGCACCGGCGATATGGGTAAAGGTCGGTGTCGAGGCAGCGTTGTCGAAATTTATGTATTTTTTCGGACCGTGCAGGGTCGGTACGGTGGTGTCGGAGCCCAACAGGAGCGACGGCAGGTCTTTGAGGGTGACATGGTCGAGTTCGGCGGCTGCGTCGGTTGGTGATGTCATTGCTTGTCCTCACGCTATGGAAACGATTTCCGCCAATATGCACTATTGATCCGGGAAAGTAAACAGATTCGGGTGGTTTCGGGCACCACTCCGGACGGCAGACTACGTCAGTCTTTTGTTAAAAACCCCGACTATGCGCTCAGCCGTGCAGCCATCCCAGAGCGGCGGGATCTGTCCCCTCTTGCCGCCGCCGTTCAGGATAGCGTCTACCTGCGAGCGAATCATCAGCGGATCCGAGCCGCAGAGCCTATTGGTGCCAATCTCCACCGTCGCGACCAATTCCGTGGTTGTGCGCAGGGTGATACACGGAATACCCAGGTAAGTCGTTTCTGCCTGAATCCCGCCGCTGTCAGTCAGCACGAGCCTGGATTCCGCCTGTAGTTTCAGAAAGTCGAGGTATCCCAAGGGCTGAAGGAGTCGCAGGTTCCCATCGTGTCGGCGGTCGAGAATTCCGAACTCCTCGATTCGCTTCGCCGCTGCGGGGTGGCAGGGGAAGATAACCGGAAGCCGTTCACTTACTTCGGCAAGACATCCCATCAGACGCGACAGAACCCCGGAATCATCGACATTGGCCGATCGGTGCATCGTCAAGACAGCATAGGTACGCGGCTCCAGCGACAACTCCTTTAGAACCTGTGAGGTCCGGGCCGCTTCGAGATGACCAGCCAGAGTGTCGATCATGATGTTGCCGGTAAAGAATACTTTCGATTCATCGACCCCCTCGCGGCGCAGATTAGCCAGCCCGGCATCTTCGGAGACAAACAGAAGATCGGACAGGCGGTCGGTCACAATCCGGTTTATCTCCTCGGGCATGGTATTGTCGAAACTGCGCAGGCCGGCTTCGATATGAGCCAGTTTGATGCCCAGTTTGGCACAGACAATGGCCGCTGCCAGAGTGGAATTGACGTCGCCGAAGACCACCACCAGGTCCGGTTCCAGTGCCGTCAGCTCCTTCTCCAGCTCGACCATCATGCGGGCGGTCTGGCGGGCGTGCGTGTCTGAACCCACCCCCAGGTGACTGTCGGGGCGGGGCATCTTCAGCTGCTCGAAAAATAGTTGCGAGAGATTATGGTCGTAGTGCTGGCCGGTGTGAACCAGGACCGTTTCAAAATGGTCGCCGCTCTTTTGAAGCCCCTCCATGAGCGGAGCCGCTTTCATGAAATTGGGGCGCGCCCCGACCACCAGCACGATCTTTACTTTTCGCGACACAGGTCCCTTTCAACGAACGCGTTCGATTACGCCCTTTTTGATTGACTGCCGCCAGCCACTTAAAAGACAGCGCAAAGCCCGGCACTGAGGCGGACTCGCGACAACGAATGATTTTGCCGGGGATCAGTGACAGGGGACCCTGTCGAGAAAACTCAGATAGTGCTCGGCCCACTTTTCCCGACAGTGATTCTGTTTCACATGTTCGTGATACCTGCGGCCGAGGAAGTCACCGTCGATTTCGCCGTTTCTCAACTTCAAGATCAATTCCGAGAGCTTCTCGGGATCATCGGTTCTGAACGACAGGGCTCCACCGGCTTTTTCAAGTTCTCTCACCGCCTCGCCCTGGGCCGAGCCGAAGACAATCGGTTTTCCGGACGCCATATACTCGAACAGCTTGCACGGGAAGGTCCCTTTAGTAACCGGAACTTCTTTCAGACTTTCCACCAGAACGTCGCTCGCCTTGAGAAAATAAGGTATTTCGTCAAGGGGCTGAAGCCCGAAAAAGCCGACATTCTTCAAACCATAGTCACGAACCATACCCTCGAGTACTCCGCGCTGCTGGCCGTCGCCAATAAAGGCAAAATAGATGTCCGGTTGGTCGGTCAGGTGACGAGCGGCCTCAATGATCGTCTCCAGCGAGTGTGCCCAGTTGAGCGTCCCGGCATAAAGCACCAGAAACTTCTCCTCCCAGCCGAACTTCCTGCGAATCCCGTTGGAGTGGGTGTCCATGAAATCGGAGGAGACACCGGACTTGACCGTGACGACCTTCTGCTGCGGTATGCCTATCGTCTCCAAGTACTCGGTGATACCGTCGGTGACCGAGACGATGGCGTCGGCCTTGCAGTACAGGTAATGCATGAACCGCTTCAGGTTGCGGGTGAACGGCGAGCGGCTCAGATTACCGAAATCCTCGCTCGATTCGGGTTGAAGGTCACGAATCTCAAGTACGAACTTGCACTTGCGCACCTTGCTGAGAATGAATCCAATCAGGGGTGTTGTCACCGGAGGTGACGAAGCTATGACCAGATCGAATTTCCCGTTAATCCGGAACGAATTTATGATCGATGTCACCAGGAATGTCAAGAAACCGACCATCCGCTTTTTGGGCTGGGTATTTGAGGCCGGCAGAACCCATGAGCGGTGGACCTTAACCCCCTCGAGTTCTTCGTAATGGTAAAACTTGCCGCGGTACTTGGGTGGAACGATCCCATCCGGATAATTGGGCATAGCTGTCAGTACCGTGACCTCATGCCCCTGGCGGACAAAGTGCCGCGAAAACTCGAAAAGGCGTCTTACCGCCCCCCTCTCCGGAGGGAAATGTTGCGTGATAATAAGAATCTTCATAGGCCCACAGTGCGTAAGTCTACGCACATTTAGCGGCTTAAGCAAGATTTTTTTTTCCGACCCCATGTTTTTTGAAGTTTTTTTGATTTAAAGGCTTGACTCCAAAATGGGCCGTGGATATTTTCTTTGGTGATTAATCTCATCTCCAGCACAAATGTATAAGGGGTAACTAACAACTTCAGAGAGGTAGTATGATGCGTAAGTTAATGGTCATTATCCTCTTAGGGTTGGCTCTGCTGGCTTTTACGGCCATGCTGGCTACGGCCCAGGAGGCCGAGAAAGAAGCCAAAAAGGAAGCCACAAAAGAGGGCAAAGGCACGGCTCATGAGTTCGTTGGTGCGGACAAGTGCAAACTGGGACCCTGCCACCCCACCGTTCATGAGTCCTGGCTGGCAACCAAGCATGCCAAGGCCTTTGACCTGCTGTCTGACGAAGAGAAGGCGAAACCTGAATGTGCCGGCGCCTGTCACATTACCGGCAAACTGGCTGACGGAACTGTGCTTGAGGGAGTCCAGTGCGAGGCTTGCCACGGGCCGGGCAAAGACTACAAATCGCCCAAGATCATGAGCAAGTCGAAGTGGAAAGGCGATCCCGAAGCATACAAGAAGTTGGCTATTGAAGCCGGGTTGATCTACCCGACTGCCGAAACCTGCACCGGGTGCCACAAGGAGGAAGGCAACCCGAACTTCAAACCCTTCGACTTCGAAAAGTCAAAAGGGACGGTTCATCCTGCAAGCGAGTAGGCGCCAAGCCACTACAGAATCGCGACACAAATAGTCGACTATAAAAGAGCGGCCGACCGGCCGCTCTTTCTCTATTTATGAGGCCGAGGGTTTATCGCTATAGCCCTTGAGGGGGAAAGTCCGAACCGAAACCCATTTGCCGCTGACCAGCGGCGTTATCAGGTCGATTGACTCGGTATGGAACTTTTCGCGGGCCAGATAAGATGCTATCTGTTCTTTGACAATGATCAACCGATGATGTGATATCTCGCTGGCCACGGTAACGTGCGGCACAAAATTCTTGTAGGGGATGGGGATGTTGAGACGCACATGCAGCCTGAAATACAGTTCCGTCAACTGCTGGTTCTTGCGAACACTCCAGAAAATGACGGGCGATTTCGGATAGAAGTCGCCGATTGATTCCAGTTGAACCTGGATCGACTTTTCATTTTCTGTTTCACTCTTGATCAGTCCGGCCAGTTCATCGAGCGGTCGAACCGTATCAAAGGGAAAGACCAGAGTGATGTGCGGGGCCACCAGGTTATAAGCCGGGTCGAACCTTTCTCTTAAGGGCGCCACGACATCACTCAGAGCCCGCGGCAGGAAAGTCACGACGGCATATTTGCTGCGGCGCCGTTCGCGTAAGTTTCCTCCGATAGTGTACTGCTCATCCATAGGTCGGGTGCGACCGCAGCGGCCGGTCACTTGTAGAAGATGATTTCGATTCTCCGATTTCTGGCACGGCCTTCCGCTGTTTGATTGGTCGCCACAAAATTTGCCTCGCCCTTGCCAAAGACCTTGATTCTGTCGCTGTCGATACCCTGGGCAACGAGATAGTCGTGGACGCGCCTCGCCCTTTTCTCGGACAGTTTCTGGTTGGCCGTTTCGGTTCCGATGTTGTCGGTGTAGCCGTTTATCTCGAGGCGGATAGCCGGCACGAAATTCAGGATTCGGGCCAGCTGTTTCAGTCTTTCCCGGCTGTTGGGATCGATCTCGAAGGAACCCGAAGGATAGTCAATGTTCAGAACCATCGGTTTCGAGAACAATGACAAATCGATGCACCCAAACCGGTCAACGTCGACACCGTACAGGGTGTACGGGCAATCATCAAGACCGTCCGGCACACCGTCGGCATCGGTGTCAAGCGGGCACCCCCGGTCATCGACGTGGGCACCGACGCGGTTGAAGGGACAGGCATCGAGATAATCGGGGACGCCGTCGAAGTCCGAGTCAACCGGGCAACCATAGATATCGACCATGCCGGCGGCGGCCCGGTCGGTGCCCGGACAGTCATCCAGGCCATCGCTGATACCGTCAGCATCGGAATCGACCGAACAACCGAAACGGTCCACCACCACGCCGGCCGGGGTATCAAGGCAATTGTCGATATCGTTGGGCACACCGTCACCGTCACCGTCAAAGGCCTGCCGCGACGCCGTTTGGCCTTCCCGGGGAGTCTGCTCCGGCCAGCTTTGATCCGAGCGCCAGGACACCTTGCCCCCGTGGCTGCCGAAATGAAAATTAATCGATATGAAAGACCCGATCTGCCACTTGTCACGCGACGACTTCACAACGTCGTCAAATTCAGCGCCGGCGCCGCTGAGATAATCAGCATCGATATTCCAGTCAAGCGACAGCTTGGAGGACAGCATCAGGCGAACGCCCCCGGCGCCGGTGAAGAAGATCTCGGAAGCCGCGAATTCGGTTCGCTCGTTGAGGGCACCGCGCACCTCCACCGCCGTATCCGCGGCCGGATCGACGAACCTCCAGATCATCAGGCCGCCCCCGAAGCCGAGGAAGAGGTTCAGACGCTTATCGGCCTGGAAAAGATACCGGTTGACCGTAAAGCCGAGCCGCTCGGCCTTCCACCTGAGGGTGGCGTTGGCGGCGTCGCCGCCAAAGGCGAGACTGGAGGTGGCGGTCGTATCGTTATAGTTGCGGTGCACGCTTAAGCCCAGGTCGGCAAACCACCGGTCGGACAGGCGGTAACCGAGGCTGCCGCCGAAGTTCTCCTGAAGGGTGAACTTGGCCGAGTCGCCGCCAGCCACGGTGGAGAATCCCCCGCGCAGGCCGGCAAAGTACTTGTAGTCGAACGCCCCAGCCGAAGGCGCCGCCAGCATGAAACACAGCAGCCAGACGGTTCTGATTTGTCTCAACTCGGCTCCCCTCGCCGGTCAGTAAAGTTTTCTAAGTTCGGCACCAACGTAATAATGCACCAGGATTTGGTCGTAAGTCCACCCCTGACGGGCCAGCCCGATCGCCCCGCACTGGCACATGCCCACGCCGTGCCCGTAGCCGCTCCCGCTGAAAGTGACTGCCTGCAGGTTACCTTCGCCATCGCGGTCAATCATGACCTGGAAACGATCCGACGGCAGTATCAAATCGGGATTCGATGTCCGACCGATAACCCAGCGGATACGGTCCTTATGGAAGCGGTAGACGTCGTGCTCGGTAATAACCAGCAGCTTGACCACCCTGCCCCCGGGTGTCTGCCCCGAGATCTGCACATCTCTGATGCGACCGATTCTCAGGTCTCGCCCGCGGTCGCTCGACAGATACTGCTCCACCCTTCCGCGAAGCTGCGACTCGGTGAAGTTCTCGCGCCACCGGAAATACTTCGACCAGGAACAGGCACTGTCATCGGCCACGGCCGTGAGGTAGGCAACCTCCTGGCGGTCCCAGACGGCGGCGATGTCATCGGTCATGCCGCCGCAGGTGGAATGGTAGTAAGCGTTCACATACTTGTCCTCGTGAAACAGCACGGTACCGGCGGTGGCATCGATAGCTTTATTGACAAGTTTGTTCTCGACCCGGACACCCTGATAGACCTGGTCGACAATGCTGGATTTCATGTCGTAGGCCTCATAGAGGTACTGCTGCAGGTGCGCCATGGCATACGTCCGGGCGGCGACGGCCTGGGCCTTGACCGCCTCGATCTCATCCTCGGCCCGGTCGCCTATCTCCGGCGGGACGACGCCGCGCAGGTAATCCTCAATGTAAACAACATTGACGAGCTGGACCGTCTGACTGCTGGGCAGCATTTTGAGGATGCCGCGATAGCGCGCCTGGTCCAGTATAACCCGATTCCTGTTCCCGCGCGGGATAATATTCACTTCATCGAGCCCCCACTTTATCTCGTTGCCGCCCTCTCCGACAACGGCCAGCAGACCTCTTCGGTTTTTCACTTCCACCGGCTTCGAGGAATAGAAGACCGTCTGCTCACCCTTCTGGAGACACTCGATGGCAAACGAAGCTTCGGCCGACACGGTCACCTCGGCTCTGCTCTCGTCCAGCAAAACCCGTACAAAAGGAATCCTGATGAAGGTGCCCGTCGCCTCTTCTTTTAACCCCGGCACGGTGGCGCAACTCCATACCAGGGCCATGAGCAGCACCGCCGTACCCAACCGGCCGGTGTATCTGACAATCTTGCTCAACGTTGATGCTATCCTCATGTTCGTTGTGCTCTGTCGGGAGGCTGAACGATACTGCCCGGCACCGGGCAGAGCGCGTTTCCGGTGTCACCGGTGAAATTCGTCGGCAGCGCTTCCGACCGGAGACAGGCCTCTCCCATGACAGCATAGGCGACTGCTTCTAAATGGTCGCCGCTCAGGCCCAGCTCGTCTATCGGGCGAACGGCCAGGTCGGGCAACGAATTCTTCAGCTTCTCTACGAAGAAGATGTTGTGACGACCGCCGCCGGTCAAATATAATTTTGTCAACCGCTTATCCCTGCCGGCGATAGGGGCGACTTTCGCGACAACGGATGAAACCGTCAGCTGCGCGACGGTGGCCATCAGATCGTTTTTGCTCAGACCCTGTTCCCGGCCCAGTGCCGCCGCCTTTGCGGCCAGCCCCGGTCCGTATTTTTCCCGCCCGGTCGAAACGGTAGAACCCCCGGCGCGAGACATCCGGCGCAGGGCAGACAGAAGTCTCCCGGATATGTCGCCCCGTGAAGCATGCCGACCGTCGCGGTCAAACTTCTCTCGGAACAGAGACCAGGAGAGAATGTCACAGAGGCTGTTACCCGGGCCGCAATCGGCCGCCAGCGGTCGAAATCGAGAGTTGGCGGCCGGCAGGTAGAAGTAATTCGACATCCCACCTATATTCACAATCAGCCGTGACTCGTCGGCAACCGTCAGCAAGCGTGCCATGGCGGCCGCCGTAATCGGCGCCCCCTCGTTACCCAGAGCGATATCGCCCTGCCGAAAATCAGCTACCACAACCCTGCCGGTAGCGGTGGCGACGAATTCGGGTGAACCCAGCTGCAGGCTGCCCCGGACGGTTTCACCCAGACGTCTGACGCGGCGGGGCAAGTGGCGAACCGTCTGACCGTGCGAGGCGACGGCATCGACGGTCAGGCCCCGGGCCGTCAACCGCTTGATGTAGCGCGAGGCCGCCTTGCCGCAGAACGAGCCGAGCACGTTGTCGAGATAGATCAGTTCGTCCAGTTCGACCTGGCCGGCGTCGGCAAGATGCAGCAGTCGTTTTCGCAGTTCGTCGGGGTAGGACCGGGTGTGGCCGGTCAGGACCTTGATGGTTTTGACGTTTCCCCTAGATGATATCGCGACCAGAGCCATATCGAGTCCATCAGCCGATGTTCCCGAGTTAAGGCCAAGGATGTTCAGCTTCCTTTTGCTGACCAGTCGCTTCAGGGACATACCCGGAAAGTACTAAAATATAACTGACTTGCCCAGCTTGAATTTGATGCCGGCGACGCGTTCCAGCGAAGCGTTGAGAAGTTCCTCAGAGATTTCGCCCCGCAGGACGGCATCCTTGAAGTACTCAAAGGCCTCCATGGCGGTGTCCACCTCCTGCCCGAACAGCAGCAGGTCGTGTCCGGCTTTGAATGCCGCCACGGCTCGCTCACCGACATGCCCGAGACACTCAGCTCCTTTCATGGTCAGGTCGTCGGTGATCACGGGACCATCGAAAGCCAGGCGCTGTCGCAACAGGCCCGAGATGATTTTGTCGGAGCCGGTAGCGATCCGGTCGTCGATGGCCGGTGTGCAAAGGTGGGTTGTCATGACCAGGTCGGCGCCCTGTTCGATCCCGGCGGCAAACGGCAGGCTTTCGCGCTGCTGCCAGATGAGCTCGTCGAAGGGGGCCGTGGGTGTCTCAACGTGCGGGTCCGTCTCGGCCGCACCCAGCCCGGGGAAGTGCTTCAGGCAGGACAGCAGACCGTATCTTTTCGACACGGTCACCGCCTTTTTCACAAAGGGAACCACCTGCTCGGGAGCAGTGCCGAAACAGCGATCGCGCAGGCATTCGTTTTTGGCATTCAGATAGATGTCGGCCACCGGGCCCAGGACAAGGTTGATGCCGAGCGCCTCCATACACAAGGCGGCCCGCCCATAGTCTTCCTCGAAACGGTCCAGGCCGTACCGGGTGGCGTAAGCCGACGGCGAGGCGAACTCGGCCGGGGCGCCGGCCACCCGGCACACCCGCCCTCCCTCCTGATCGACCGCTATGAACGGCGCGGTCGAAGCCATCTGATCCTTTATCAGCTGAATGTTCTTCTGTATCATCTGGTGTGTCGGGCAATTAGCGCGAAAGAGTATTACCCCCCCGATGTTCTCCTCGTGGATGAAGTTCAAGAAGGACGAAGAAGGCTTTCGACCGGGGAAACCGATGATAAAGAGCTGTCCGATTCCTCTCAGAATATCAGACATAACCTACACTCCATCCAAAAATATTGAATCAAAACCTAAAAATCAAATTACGCAAACGGCGTTTTTGCCTTCACCTTTAGCCTGATACAGGGCCTGGTCGGCCACGGCCACCAGTTCCTCCTGAGACTTGCCGTTCTCCGGATAGGAGCTCACTCCGACCGACACCGTCACTTTCAGTTTACCGTACTGACGGGCCTCGAACACTTCCTTCTCGACCTCTTCCCGGATGCGCTCGGCGATTATCGCCGCCTCGCGCTGCTGCGTCTGGGGCAGAATGATGGCGAACTCCTCACCACCGTAACGGGCGAAGACGTCGACGTCGCGGATGCACCGCTGGATAATCCCGGACAGTTTGCGGAGCACGAAGTTGCCCACTTCATGACCGTAGGTGTCGTTGAGCTTTTTGAACCAGTCGATATCGACCATTATCAACGAAAGCGGCAGGTCATAACGGCTCGCCCTCCGCTTTTCCTCCTGCAGTTTCTGGACGAAGTAACGATAGTTATACGCCTCGGTGAGCTCATCGATAATGGTCAATTCCTCGGTCTTCTTATGAAGTTCCGAGTTTTCCAGCGCCAGGGCCGCGGAACGGGCCACCACCGAGAGCATCTGAAGGTCACGGTCACTGAAGTGATTGACTTCGTCAGATTCGGCGGTAAGCAGCCCGTTGGTGTGGGCGTGCGAGGTCATCGGCACGATCATCAGCGAACGGGTACCGTCGTCCAGCGTCCTGACGTCATCACGGCTCAACGTGTCCTTGACAATAATCGATTCTCCGATATCCGCAACTTTCTTGATGAGTTCCATCCTCGAAACGTCGATGGCCTTCAAATGGAAGTTGTTCTGGCCGCCCTGGAACCGGGCCCGATAGTAGAAGTTGCCCCATTTATCCTTGAATATCACGGCATAGGCGCGATACTGAAGAATGCTGCCCATGATGCGCATGACCTCTTTGACCACGGCGTCGGGCTCGAGAATCGAAGCCAGAATACGCGTGTTCTCGTAAATCATCTCAAAGTGCGCCTGCGATTTCTCCAGCTCCGAGGTGCGCATGTTCAGCGTATTAAACAGTTTGAGCAATCGCCCTTCGGAGCGACGCATGTAGTCGGAAGCGTACAGTATCGCGAAATGATAGACCCAGATGAAGCCGATCCGCATGAAGACATCAAAGAGATAATTCACGGTGACGGCCGAGTAAACGGATACGGCATAGCTCAGTGTTACGGCGATAGTCGCGGCCAGAGAAAACCAGAAAGTGAGCACGTAGGCGGCCACCGAAACGGTGACGAAAAACAGCGGGAAGAAAGGCGAATAGGCGTCGCCGATGCACACTGTCTGGGAAACCAGAAAAGGCACCAATATCAGATCGTATACGATAGCCGACAGGTAGCCAAGTTTGATATCAAACTTGCCCTTCATGGCGATGAAGAAAAAGGCGAGATGGACCGCGAAGGTGCCCAAGATGAAATAGAACAAGGTGTGGTCTTCGCCGGGTATCCGACCGGACAAGACATACCAGCCGAGGGAGAGCAGAATTATCGTCCTGGTCAGGAGGTAGATAACATCCACCCTGGGCAGCAACGTTTTGTGGCGATCCAGAAAAAACTTCATCTTAGATGTAGTCCTGCCATATAGCCATTATATCGGCCGATTCGCGGGTTAATTGATTGGCAAAGGGGAACTAAGCGGGCTGCGAGGAATCCGGGACCGGCTTGGCTTGTGTCAGACGGCGTATGGAGAGCCGGGCCACGCCCACGGCCAGAGCGAGCAGAAGAATATCTATCACTGCCAGAAGCACGTTCCGATTCGGTATATACTCAGAGAAGAGCTTGTAACCAAGTGAGAACATGGTAGTTACCACCATGACTACCGCCGGGACAATCGTAAACCATGTCGGCCGCCTGCTCCGGTGCAGCCAAACCGTTACGGCTATTAAGGTTAAGGCGGCCAGCAGCTGGTTGGTGGAACCGAACAGCGGCCAGATGTGCTGATAGCCGTTGGTGAAGGCAATGGCCAGCATCAAAACCACCGACAGGCCGGAGTTGAACCAGAATCGCATCATGAAGGCCGGCGGGCGATCGAGCAGGGTCTTCCAGAGTTCCTCAAAGAGGTAGCGATTAAGCCGGACGGCCGAATCGAGAGTCGTGATCAGAAAACCCTCGACTATCAGAATACCTATTACCGTTCCGAGGGCGATGGACAGACCGAACGAAGCGTTCAGCAGATGTCCCAGCGAAAGCGCAAAAGCCAGAATCGGATTCCCCTTGCCCACTTCGGGCCAGGCTATGGCCATGTACTGGTCGAATTTCAGCGATGACCCGATTACCACGATCACCAGAACGGCCAGGAGGCCTTCCAGCAGCATCCCGCCGTAGCCGACCGGACGCGCCTGGCTTTCGCGGGCCAGTTGCTTGGATGTAGTTCCGCCGGCCACGAGAGCATGGAAGCCGCTGATCGCCCCGCAGGCGATGGTGATGAAAAGAAACGGCCACACCGGCCCCATCTTGGCAGTACCCGTCGCTATGTTGGTAACCGGCGCCGACACCGTCAGCCCCTGGAGCCCGGCCACCACCACCCCGGCAATCATTGCCGCCATACCGAGATACAGTATCTGAACATTAACGAAGTCGCGCGGCTGGAGAATAAACCAGACCGGGGCTTCGCAGGCAAAGAAGGTATACACGGCGATTACCACCATCCACCACTGCGGGGCCAGGGTGAGGGGATGATTGAATCCTGTGTACACCGACAGCAGGCATATACCGAAGGCCACCGCAAAGGCCAGCCAGGTGCGGATCTGTTTGCGAAAGACCAGGTATCCCAGCAGCGGCGCCAAAAACGTAATAACGATCACCGAAGTCGAGGCTATCCCGCCGACGATACCCATGGTCCGGCCGTCAATCACGGTCGTCCGCAGCAGCGTCTGATCCGAATCCAGCCCCAGCTCGCTCAGCGGGTGCAGCGACGTAAGGGAGATGGCCGTGAACGAGAGAAAGGCCGATGTCACCAGGACCAGCAACACGATGGTGAAGACTATAAACATCGTGAATCCGGATTTGCCCAGCGACTTGCGGGCGACCTCGGCCATGGAGCTTCCCTTCTCCCTGATCGAGGCGAAAAGGGCGGTGAAATCGTGGACGGCACCGAAGAAAACGGCTCCCACGACTATCCAGAACCAGGCTGGTCCCACGCCGTACAGAATACCCAGCGTCGGTCCCACGATAGGACCGGCGCCGGCAATGGTCGAGTAATGATGAGCGAACAGCACCGACGGTCGGGTCGGGACGTAGTCCTTGCCGTCGTTGATTTCAGCAGCCGGGGTGGGTCTCTCCGGCTGTTCTCCCACAGCGCGCGCCACCAGGCGGCTGTAGAAGCGGTAAGCCAACAAAAAGCAGGCGAGAGCGGCCAGGAAGTAAAACAGTACGTTCATTCTCTCACACGGAGCGCTTCCAGGAAGAATCCGGTTTGCCTGATAAAAATAAGTCTTAATCGGTATCCTTATCAAGGATAATTAATCACGTCTTGGTGAAACAGCCGAAATACACGCCGCCGTCGGCAAAAAAAACTTTCCCGAATCGCGCTTTTTACTTTCTTTGAGCTGTGCGGCAGACAAAACGGGAACCCGGAAATCACGAATCCGTAATCTAATGTGAAGCTAACATGGAACCAACCATGAGATGTTTGCGGTACAGCCTGGTTTCTCAAGCGGTCCTTCTGCTGACGGCACTGCTCGTTCCCGCCTCGGTCGGCGGTATCAGTTTCGAATCCGAAAAACAGGTTCATATTTCCAACCTGCACCGGATGGACGACGACCTCATCGCCTGGGCCTCGAACGTCACCATCGACGGTTTGATTGAGGGCGATTTCATCGCCGGCGCCTGGAGGGTTAATGTCAACGGCCACATACGAGGCTCGGAGAATGTTGTCGCAGAGAATTTCCGCCACACCGGCAAGGTGGACGGCGGCCTGCGGGCCTTCGTGAAATTCTGCGATATCGACGGTTATGTCGGCCGATCGGCGCTGCTGGCCGGCAGCGACGTGCGGGTGGGCAAGCGAGCCGTTATCGAAAGAGAAGCCTACATCATCGGCGAGACAATTCACTTCGACGGCATTGTCAAAGAAAACATACAAATCAAGGGCAACAACGTCTTTGTGAGCGGTATGATCAACGGCGACGCCTTGATCAAAGGGACAAACATAAATATAGTCGCCCCGGCGGTTATCAAGGGCAGCCTTACGTACGAATCGAAGAACAAAGCCGTGATCGAGATCGATTCGGGGGTTACCGTTCTTGGCGAAACGACCTGGAAGAAACCGGACCCGGATGAGGAGTACGACGACGTCACCACGTTCGCCTCGATAATAGTCGGTTTCGCCAAGATGCTTGCGGCCTTTCTGTTCGGCGTCATTCTGCTGATGCTGTTCAAGAAGTATGCCCTCGAATCCGTCCGTCAGCTTCGCAGCCGGCCGGCTGTCGTGACCGCCACCGGCTTACTGTCGCTGGTTATCTTTGTAGTCAGCGTGGTCATATTGCTGATATCGCTGGTTCTGCTTGTTGTCGGAGTCATTTTGATCGAGGGTGATGACGCCCTGGCAGGAGTGGTAATACTGGCCCTGTCGATTCTGATGGTTCCCATTACCAGCTTCATCACCGTGTCCGGCGGAGTCCTCTTCTACAGCGGCCGCGTCATCCTGGCGTTGCTGATCGGCTACCTGCTGGTCAAGATGCTGAAACCGCAGGCGGAGCTGCTCAGCCGTTTCCAGCTCCTCATCGGTCTGGTAAGTCTGACCCTGGCTTTGTCCAGTCCGTTCGCGGGTCTTTTGCTCTACTTGATAGTCGGGGTGGTGGGAGCGGGCGCGATCGTACTCGGCATCAAGTACTGCCGCCGGGAATTTTCGGAGCAGCCACCGGCGGCCCCACAGGATTCAGACGCGGCGCGGCCCGGGACCGGTTAGGCTATAAGCCGCCGAAAGCGCCCCGATTTCTCGGGTCGGAAGCCCCGGTCATCAATCCTCCGGAGTTGAGGCACACCATCTGCAG
>CP070777.1:1581890-1599305 GCA_020346225.1 Candidatus Zixiibacteriota bacterium
ATGAAATCAAACTGAACCTCTCCAAGCTCAAGGGCAAAATTATCGCCATCGACGGACCGGCCGGCTCGGGGAAATCGACCACTGCCCGAATGCTGGCCGCCCGGCTGGGCTATATCTACATCGATACCGGGGGCATGTACCGTGCCCTGACACATCTCGCCCTCAAGACCGGCGTTCCGCTTGGTGATGGCACCGCGCTGGCGGCCGTCGCCACAAAGGTGGCTATCGAATTCTGCACCGAGGCCGACGTTAACCGGGTCTTTATCAACGGCGAGGATGTCACCGAAGCGATTCGCTCTCCCGAGGTCACCCGTCATGTTTCCGAGGTTTCGGCCCACCGCGAAGTCCGGGAAGCTATGGTGGCCAAACAGCGTGAAATGGGGAAGCGCGGCTCTATCGTGGCCGAAGGACGCGACACCGCCACCGTGGTCTTTACCGACGCTGACATAAAAATCTACCTGAACGCATCCGTCAAAGAACGGGCCGGTCGTCGTCTGCTGGATATGACCAAAATGGGCGTCAGCACCACCCTGGAGGAACAGATTGCCGATATAAAGAGGCGCGACGACTACGACTCCAATCGCAAGCACTCGCCGCTGAAAAAGGCTGTCGGGGCCGTCACCGTGGATACGACCGACATGACCATCGATGGCCAGGTCGAGTACATTCTCTCGCTGATCCTCGCGCTCGCCAAATAATCATGAAAATCGCATATTACACGGGCTGGATGCTGACCCGGATCGTTTCCCGGCTGCTGTTTCGCATAAGAGTTGTCGGAAGAGAGCACATACCCCGAGAGGGCGGCTTCATCGTCGCCACCAATCACCGCTCGTATTTCGACCCCATGCTGGTCGGCACCTGGGCCCCGCGGGAAGTGTACTTCCTGGCCAAACAGGAACTGTTTCAGAACAAACTGTTCGGCGCTCTTATCAGCGCCACCAATGCTCTGCCCGTCAAACGCGGCACCATCGACCGCAAAGCCGTCGACTCCTGTGTCGAAACCATCGATCGGGGTTACGGGTTGACCGTCTTCCCGGAGGGTACCCGAGCCCGCGACAGGGAGTTTCTTGACCCCAAGCCAGGCCTCGGTATGATCGCCACCCGGGCCAAAGTGCCGGTGGTGCCGGGCTATATTCATGGCTCAAACCGACTTATGGACTGTTTCCTGGGGCGTCAAAAACTGGCCATCTATTTTGATAAGCCTATACCTGTCAGCAAGATAGCCGAATTCGGTGAAGACAGGCAATCCTACAATGAACTGGTCACCTTCGTCATGAATCGTATAAAGGCCATCAAAGAACGGGTCGTGGGGCCTTAACTGTGGACCGTTTCAGCCGATTATAGTCTCTGTCCGTAAGTCCAAAAAACGCTTGAAAAAAGCCGATTTTTTGTTATATATGGACACTGCCCGAAACGGCCTGCGGTCGGTTCGGACCCATCCGGCGGTTTTCCCACGGGAAAAATTCAAGACTGCCGGACTTACATTAAGGAGGTTCTCAATCTTTAATGGCTGAAGCCAAAAAAACTGCTGCCAAAAAACCTGCCAAGGTTTCCAAACGGAAAACCACATCGGCGAAAAAAACCAAAAGAACCAAAACCAAAATCACCAAAACCAGGGCCAAAATCGCCCAGGTTGTCAAGCCGGTCGAGAAGAAGAAAAGGGCTGAAAGAGTCGTCACCGCCCGGCACAAGCGGGTCGCCGAGAAAGCTCAGATCCGTGTCGCCGTTGCGCCCGAAACCGAGCCCGAAGTCGAACGGATGCGCATCACCGACGTCTCCTCGGTTGTCTATGATGACCCCGAGTACAAGTCCATGGTGGATATGTATGACTCGACTATCAAAGACATCAAAGAGGGCGAAATCGTCAATGGCACCGTCCTGGGCGTGACCCGCGATGATGTCATTGTCGATGTTGGGTTCAAGTCGGAGGGAATAATCCCCATTGGCGAATTCCCCACTCCGCTCAATGTCAAGGTCGGCGATGCTATCGATGTTTACCTTGAGCAGATCGAGGACGCCAACGGCCAGCTTATTTTGAGCAAACAAAAAGCGGACTTCATGAGAGTGTGGGACAAAATCCGGGAGATCCATGATTCCGGCGAAGAGGTCACCGGCTCCGTTGTCCGGCGCATCAAGGGCGGGCTGGTGGTCGATGTTATGGGTGTCGATGCTTTCCTGCCCGGCTCCCAGGTGGCTCTGCGCCAGGTCCCTGATTTCGACGCCCTCATCAACCAGGAACTGCGGCTAAAGATCATCAAAGTAAACAAGGCCCGTCGCAATATCGTTGTCTCCCGCCGCGTCGTTCTCGAAGAAGAACGCGACACCATGCGCGAAAAACTGCTCGGCGAGATCGCCGTCGGTCAGGTCCGCCAGGGTGTGGTCAAGAACATCACCGACTTCGGTGTCTTTATCGATCTGGGCGGTGTCGACGGTCTCCTCCACATAACCGATATGTCATGGGGACGTATTCGTCATCCTTCGGAAATGGTCGGCCTCAGCGACAAGATCGATGTCAAGATTCTCGACATTGATGATAAGACCTCCCGTATCTCGCTCGGCCTGAAGCAGATGACGCCTTACCCCTGGGAGAATATCGAAGACAAGTATCCCATTGGCAAGAAAGTCACCGGCCGGGTGGTTTCCATAACCGACTACGGCGCCTTCGTCGAGCTGGAAAAAGGCATCGAGGGCCTGATTCATATCTCCGAGATGTCATGGTCGCAGCATATCAAGCACCCCTCCAAGATCATGAACGTCAATGATTCGGTCGAGGCAGTGGTGCTCTCCGTGGACAAGGAGAATGAAAAGATCTCCCTCGGCATCAAGCAGATGGAACCCGACCCGTGGCAGACTATCGACCAGAAATACCCCATCGGCAAGGTCATCGCCGGAAAGGTCCGTAACCTGACCGCCTTCGGCGCCTTTGTCGAGCTGGAGGAAGGTATCGACGGCCTGGTTCACATCTCCGATATGTCCTGGACCCGGCGTATTCAGCACCCCTCCGAGCTGCTCAAGAAAGGTGATCGCGTCGAGGTCAAGGTCGTCAAGATCGACCATGAGAACCGGCGCATTTCGCTCGGTATCAAGCAGCTCACTGAAGACCCGTGGAACGATATCGCCAAGAAATACGCTGTTGGCACCGACTGTCTCGGCACCATCACCAAAGTGCTCGACCGCGGCGTTGTCGTCGATCTCGACAACCGCGTGGAAGGTTTCGTCCCCGCCGCTCAACTGGGCAGCAAAGAACTCAGCGATCCCACCGGCGTTTTCAGCGAAGGAGAACAGATCCCCCTGCAGGTCATTGAGTTCGACCGCCACCTCCACAAGATCGTCCTCTCTGTCGCCGCCTACTATAAGAAACGGGAAAGAGCCGAACTGGAGGAATTTCTGACCAGACATCCCGCCGGCACCAGCAAGCCCATCGCCGACGCCATGCCCGAAGAACTCAAAAAGCAGAGCGCTGAAAGCGAAACGGCCGGAGAACCGGCGTCGCCTGAAAGCTCCGGCGATTCCGAAGAAGTCGCCTCTGCTGATGAGTCTTCTCCGCAAGAAGGTCAGGACGAGGCGGAGGACAAAGAAACAACTGAGTAATTACCGGGGTAGCGGGGCGTTTGCTCCGCTGCCGGTTGCCGGATAAACAAAGCAGGTCGCCCGTATGACCTGCTTTTCTTCTATCCGCACGGCCGGTCTTGCCGCCGGTAACATAGCCCTTGCCAATCCCCTCCCGGTGCCTTAAAATAATTCCGTATGAAACTCGGCATAATCGGCAAGCCGCAGAGTGGCAAGACCACCGTTTTCAACGTCGCCAGCCAGCATCACGAAGTTGTCGGAGATTACAGCCGCACCGCCCACCGGGCTGTCATCAGGGTCCCCGACCGACGCGTGGACGAGCTCGCCCGGCTCATAAAGCCTGAGCGAGCCGTCTACGCCGAAATAGAATTCCTCGATGCTCCCGGCTTCACCGGCAAGGGCAAAGAATCCGCCGGACCCGAGATCACCCCGGAACTGCACACCATGGATGCCCTCATACTGGTCGTTGACTGTTTCTCTTCGGTTGCCAATGTAGAAAAAGACATCCGCGACATGCTCGACGAAATGATTCTGGCCGACCAGGTGGTTATCGAGAGCAGTCTGGAGAAAAAGGCGCGCAAGATGAAGCTGGCCGGGGATAAGTCTGCGGCCCACGAGATCGAGCTGCTCCACAAATGCGGCGCCGGGCTGGAGCAAGGTAAGCTCCTGATTGACCTGGATTTTTCCGAGGACGAACAGAAGACACTCCGTGGTTTTGCTTTCCTGACACAAAAACCGCTCCTGATTGTTATGAATATTGCCGAAGGAGATTTGAGACGTTGCGCCGAGCTGATCGAGGAGCTGTCGCACTACGTGGCTGAAGGCAAACGCGATATAACCGCCCTCTGCGGCGAAATCGAGATGGAACTCCTGGCCCTCGACGAGGACGAGAGAAAACCCTTCATGGATGAACTGGGTATCGCCCAACCGGCCGTCCAGCAGGTGATCCAGAAAGCATACTCTATGCTGGGTCTGATTTCTTTCATCACCGTGACCGGCCCGGAAGTGCGCGCCTGGACCGTTAGAAGCGGCACCAGCGCTCACAGAGCGGCCGGCGTCGTCCATTCCGATATGGAGCGGGGCTTTATACGGGCCGAGGTCATCAAATACGACGACTTCATCCAGCACCAGACCCCGGCCGCCGTCAAGGCCGCCGGAAAGGCCCGCCTCGAAGGCAAGGATTACATCGTCCAGGACGGTGATGTGATACTTTTTCGGTTTAACGTATAGCCCGGACCCATGGGAAACCCTGGCTGTTCAAACTTTGAGCAAGGCTGCCGATATACGTATAATATAGGTAAGACAGTTTTCACGGGGGAAAGGTGACACAGGTAAAAAACAAAACGACCGACAGCAGTTCGAAATACGGCAATTCGGAATCAGTGGTTATTCCGATTCTCCCTTTGAAGGGGACCATCGTCTATCCGTACCTGATTGTACCCCTGATGATACAGGATGCCGACCAGACCCGCCTGGTGGACGACGCCCTCATGCGCGGCTCGCGCATCGGGCTGTTTCTGCAAAAGGATACCGATATCGATCATCCGCGCCCCGACGACCTGTACCAGGTCGGCGCCTCGGGCAATATATTGAAAATGCTCCGCTTTCCCGATGGCTCGGTTCGTTTCCTCATACAGGGACTGGCCCGCATTCGCATCAAGAAGATTGTGACTACCACCCCCTATCTCTCCGCGGAAGTCGAAGAAGTCCGGGAAACCGTCGGCGAACCAGTCAAAACGGAGGCGCTCCAGCGCAGCATTATGGAAAGCATCCAGAAGATGGTCGATCTGGCCCCGTACCTGACCGATGAGTTCCATATTTCCGCCCACAACCAGGACACGCCCTCCAAGCTTGCCGATTTCATCGCCTCCAACCTGAACGTATCCATTCAGCAGAAACAGGAGATCCTCGAAGAGCTGAATGTGTACCGGCGCATGAATAAGCTCTTTCAGATAATCACCAAGGAGACCGAGGTACTGGAACTCTCACAGCGCATTCAGGCTAAAGCCGCCAGCGAACTCGGCAAGTCGCAGCGTGATTATATCCTGCGGGAACAGCTCAAGGCGATTAAGAAAGAGTTAGGTGACGCCGACGACAAGTCGGAGATCGACGAGTTCGAAAGTAAGATCGAGGCCGCCGAGATGCCCGAGAGTACCGAACAGGTAGCTCTCAAGGAACTCGACCGCCTCTCGCATATGTCACCCTCTTCGGCCGAATACACCGTCACCCGGACCTATCTCGACTGGCTGGTATCGCTGCCGTGGAGTGTTTCCACTCAGGACAAACTGGATCTCAAGAAAGCCAAGAAGGTTCTCGACGAGGACCATTATAATCTCGAGAAAGTCAAGGACCGCATTCTCGAGTATCTCGCTGTCCGTAAGCTGAAATCGACCATCAAGGGTCCGATCCTGTGCTTTGTCGGTCCCCCCGGTGTGGGCAAAACCTCCCTCGGTAAATCTATCGCGCGCGCTATGGGCCGTCAGTTTGCGCGCGTATCCCTGGGCGGTATGCGCGACGAGGCCGAAATCCGGGGACACCGCCGCACCCACATCGGCGCCATGCCCGGACGGGTCATCCAGTCCATCAAGCGCTGCGGTTCCAACAACCCGGTTATTATGCTCGACGAGGTCGACAAAGTCGGCTCCGATTTCCGCGGCGACCCCGCCGCCGCTCTGCTGGAGGTCCTCGACCCGGAACAGAACGATTCCTTCTCCGACCATTATCTCGAGGTCGCCTTCGACCTGTCGAAGGTGATGTTTATCACCACGGCCAACTGGATGGAGCCTATTCCGGCCGTCCTGCGCGACCGCATGGAAATCATCAACCTCCCCGGGTACACCGACCTGGAAAAGATGGCCATCGCTCGAAGGCACCTAATTCCCAAACAGCTCGACAATCACGGTCTGGGGTCGGACAGCCTCAGACTTGAGGACAGCGCCATAAAGATGATAATCGACGGCTACACGCGCGAGGCCGGTCTGCGCAACCTCGAACGCGAGATTGCCTCGGTCGCCCGCAAGGCGGCCCGCCGCGTGGCCTCCGGCTACAAGAAGAAGATCACCGTCTCCGGCAAGAGTATTCCTCGCATGCTGGGGCCGATCAAGTTTGTCCGCGAGGGGCTGAGTCGACGCGGGAGTATCGGGGTTGTGCCCGGACTGGCCTATACCGCCGTGGGCGGCGAGCTGCTCTTCATCGAGGCCACCAATATGCCCGGCAAAAGCGGTCTGACGCTGACCGGCCACCTCGGCGACATCATGAAAGAATCGGCCCAGGCGGCCCTGTCCTTCATCAAATCCAACAGTCGCGAGCTGCAGATTCCCGCCGACGCCTTCGAAGGAAAAGACATCCATATTCATATCCCTTCGGGGGCGACGCCCAAGGACGGCCCCTCGGCCGGCATCACCATCGTGGTTGCCCTGGCCTCGCTCTTTACGCAGCGGCCCACCCGCCCCTGTCTGGCCATGACCGGCGAGATCACCCTGCGCGGTCAGCTTCTGCCTATCGGCGGCCTCAAGGAAAAGCTGCTCGCCGCTTACCGGGCCGGCATCGACACTGTCATCCTCCCCGCCGAGAATCGCAAAGACACCGTCGAGTTGCCCCCGGAGATTAAGAAAAGCGTCAAATTAAAATTCTTTTCCGAGGTGCTGCCCGCTATTAAATTCGCTCTGAATGACAAACCCAAGCGGCGAAAAGGAAAAGCAGCACAGGCCCGCTGCAAAAAGCGGTAGCCGGGGGAGACCCTTCCCATGAAACTGGTAACTTCCGAGTCGATGCGTCTCATCGACCGTGAAGCCATTGACAAGCTCGGTATACCCGGCCCGGAGCTGATGGAGAACGCCGGGCGCGGCATCGCCGAGAAGATCATGGCCGATATCCTCCAGACCTCCGACGACCACAAGATCGCCATATTCTGCGGCAAGGGTAACAACGGCGGCGACGGCTACGTTATCGGGCGCCATCTACATGAAGCCGGCGTCAAAGTGGCCGTTTATCTCATGGGACCCGCAGGGAAACTCTCGCCCGACGCAAAGCTCAACTACGACCGCGCCAAGGAAATCGGCCTCGACCTGCATGAACTAAAGAAAGCCGGTGACCTGCCGCAGTATCTCGACGCCAACTACATCGTGGATGCCGTCTTCGGCACCGGTTTCGAGGGTGCCCCGCACGGCGTCGCCGAGGATATAATCGGCTATATGAACAGCCAGCCCCAGCCCGTAATCGCCGTGGACATGCCGTCCGGCCTCAATGCCGACAACGGCCAGGCCGAGGGCGCGGTGGTTGTGGCTGATTACACCTATACTCTCGCCCTGCCCAAGTACGGCCTCTATGTGTCGCCCGGCCGCGAACTGGCCGGGTTCGTCCAGGTGGTGCCGATCGGCCTTCCCGATGAAGCCATCGATAAATTCAACCTCACCGATACCCTGATCACGCACGACTATGTTGAGTCAGCGCTGCCGTTTCGCAAGCCCGACGGCCACAAAGGCGACTTCGGTACCGTGTTCATCCTCGCCGGGTCAACCGGATTGACCGGCGCCGCTGCTCTGGCCGCCAAGAGCGCCCTGCGCGGCGGGTGCGGTCTGGCCAAGGTCGGTTGCCCCCGATCCGTCCTGCCGATCATCGCCTCATCCGTTATTGAAGCGACAACTATGCCGCTTCCCGATGTCGCCAAGAAAGGCGCCCTCGCCCTGCGCGGTCTCGGCGAGGTTCGCCTTGCCGTCAAAGAGCACGACGCCGTCATTATCGGCCCCGGGATCGGCCGCCACCACGAGACATTCGAACTGGTCCAGCGGCTGGTGACATCTATCGAGAAACCGGTCATTATCGATGCCGATGGTGTCAATGCGCTGGTCGGACATCTTGACCTGCTCAGCGAGGCAAGAGCACCCGTGGTCGTCACGCCGCATCCCGGTGAGTTCAAACGACTGACGGGCATTAGCGCCCCCGAAGATATTCACGCCCGGCTGAAGATCGCCCGGGACTTTGCATCCGAACATAAGGTCGTCCTCGTTCTCAAGGGCAGCCCGACTGTTATCGCCGACGAGGACGGCGGCGGCTATCTCAACCAGACCGGCAACAACGGCATGGCTACCGGCGGGTCGGGCGATGTCCTCTCGGGATTGATCGGCTCGTTCATGGCGCAGGGGATGGAGCCGCTGGATGCAGCCCTGTGCGGGGTGTATATTCACGGGTTTGCGGGGGATATTGCCGCCTGCGAACTCACTGATAGGGCTTTGATCGCCGGCGATATAGTTGACTTCCTCCCCGAAGTTTTCGATACCTTCGAATAAGACGCTTCCCGCGCAAAAACGAAGGGACACGCCGTGGCGTGTCCCTGCAAGCTTTGGATTCTCTGAATGCCGGCTGTTAACCGGTGGTCTCCACCTGCTCCTTGGCCACGCTCTTGAGCTTGTCGTTGGCAAAAATGGCAATCTCGACCCGACGGTTCTGCTGGCGACCGAACGGCGTCTCGTTGCTGGCGATAGGCTGAGTCTCGCCATAGCCGAGCACCGTAAAACGGGTGGGCAGCACCTGGTTGGTGGCCAGATACGATGCTACCGACTCGCCGCGTCTGATGGAAAGATCCATATTATGATCTTCCGGCCCGGTCGAATCGGTGTGACCTTCCACCAGAATCTCGGTATCCTCATACTTGTTAAGGATCACCGCCAGTTTCTGAAGGTTGGTCTGGGCCTCCGGTCTCAGGGCCGATTTGTTGATATCGAACAGTATCCCCGAGTCAAAGGTAATTTTGATGCCTTCGCCGATCCGCTCGATCCTGGCCCCCTCCAGATCGCGCTCCATCTCCTCGGCCTGTTTGTCCATGTAGTTGCCAATATAGGCTCCGGCCGCACCGCCGATAGCGGCGCCGATAATCGCCCCGGCGGCGGTATTACCAGCCTTGTCGCCGATGACGGCCCCGGCCGCGCCACCGACAACCGCGCCGATAATGAGGCCTTTGTCGCGCTTTTTCATTGACCCGCAGCCCGTGAAACTGAGCGCCAGTGCCAGCGCAACCAGAATGATGAGAATTTTATTCATGCTTGATAGCCCTCCGTGGTTTGTTGGTGATTGAGTTTAGTCTAAATAATTATCGGCCTCAAATCGACAAAAAAAAGGCGCGTTTAACGGTGTCAGGTGGGCTATCTGAATTTACGTGTATCATCATGTCGGGTACGGCCTTTAGCCCGATCTGGCTTCGTTCGCTTATTTTTTTGTTTCTGCCGGGTTTTGGCCAAGCGGGTGCGGAAATTATCAGAGCAATTAACCGTATACAATATCATGTGGTTGTTGAGCTTATCTGTTTCAATTCGTTTGCTCATTTCTAGGTTTTTGCCGGGCGTTGAGCCCGGTGAATCTTCTGATTCATCGTGTGACATCCGGGCGCACTCCTTCCGCATGACTCGCGCCGCGGATAATCACCATCGTTTTTGTGGGGAAAGTGGGGGGGGCTTTGTTCGGAGGGGTGGGCCACCCCGTCCTACACGTTGGCTCCGTGGCATTTTTTGTATTTTTTGCCGGAGCCGCAGGGGCAGGGGTCGTTGCGGCCCACTTTGGGCTGGCTGCGGCGCACGGTCCGGTCCTGCTTGCCCGCCTGCGAGGCCTCCGCCATCGGGCTGGCCTGCACCGGTCCGCCCTCGGGCGCCTGCACCGCTGCTGAGGCCAAACCCATGCCGGTCGTATCGGCGTGCCGGGCCACCATGGCCGGTTCTTCGCGGCGACGTTCCTCGCGCGATTTCTCCGGGACATTCACCTGCAGCTTGAACACCAGATTGATGATTTCCTTGTCAACCGTATCGACCATCTCCTGGAACATGCGGAAGCCCTCGCGTTTGTATATGTCGATCGGTTTGCCCATGCCGCCGTGGTAAGCGCGAAGGCCTATGCCGGTGCGAAGCTCATCCATCTCGGCCAGATGGTCGCGCCAGTGGCGGTCGATAGTCGAAAGCACGGCGTAGCGTTCCAGCTGGCGCATGATCTCGTTGCCGTAGGCCGTTTCCTTGCGGGTGTATATCTCGGTGATCGCCTTGTGCAGGTTCTCTTTGAGCGATTCGCGGGTCAGCTTCTCCAGGTCCTCCTGGCGGAACTTCACGTTCAACAGGTAGATTTTGCGCAGTTCTTCGGTGAGGCCGGTGATGTTCCATTCTTCCGGGTGAAGCTTCTCCGGGCAATGGTCATTGATAAACATGACCAGCACTTCCTCGATAAGCTCGACCACCTCTTCCTTGATCGATTCCCGTTCCAGCGCGGCCAGGCGGCGTTCATAGATCCACTTGCGCTGGACGTTCATAACGTCATCGTACTCCAGCGTGTGCTTGCGGATGGCGAAGTTCTGTGCCTCGACCTTCTTCTGGGCCCGCTCGATGGCCTTGGTCACCATGCCGTGCGTGATGACCTCGCCTTCTTCCACGCCCAGCTTGTCCATCACCGTGCCCAGGCGATCCCCGCCGAATAGGCGCATCAGGTCGTCTTCCAGCGACAGGAAAAACAGCGACGAGCCGGGGTCGCCCTGACGGCCCGACCGGCCGCGCAGCTGCCGGTCGATACGGCGCGACTCGTGCCGTTCGGTGCCGACAATATGCAGCCCGCCGCGCTCGACCACGCCCTGGCCCAGCCGGATATCGGTTCCTCGCCCGGCCATGTTGGTGGCGATAGTCACCGAGCCCTGTTCCCCGGCTCGGGCGACAATCTCCGCCTCGCGCTGATGCTGCTTGGCGTTGAGCACATTATGCGGGATGCCGACCCGCTTGAGCATGCGCGACAGCGTCTCGGATACATCGACCGAAACCGTACCGACCAGCACCGGCTGGCCGTTGTGATGACGCTCGGAGATTTCTTCAATGATGGCGTTGTACTTTTCCCGGCGCGTTCGGAATATCTGGTCATCCCTGTCATCGCGTATGACCTTCTCGTTGGTGGGAATGACCATGACATCGAGCTTGTAGATATCGAAGAACTCCTGCGCTTCCGTTTCCGCCGTGCCCGTCATGCCGGCCAGCTTGTCGTACATGCGGAAGTAATTCTGCAGCGTAATCGTGGCCAGGGTCTGCGACTCGGCCTCGATCTGGACGCCCTCCTTGGCCTCGATTGACTGGTGCAGCCCGTCGGAATAACGCCGCCCAGGCAGAATACGCCCGGTGAACTCATCGACAATCATCACCTTGCCGTCCTGAATCACGTACTCCACGTCTTTCTCGTACAGCGAATAAGCCCGCAGCAGCTGGTTTATGGCGTGAACCTTCTCCGACCGCTCGGCGTGAACCCGGTAAATTTCATCCGTCCGCTTCTGCCGTTCTTCCGCCGACAGCGACTCGTCGCCGTCGATCTCGGAGAGCATCGTCGAAATATCCGGTATCACAAACAGTTCCTGCTCTTTTTTGTCGAGCTGGGCCGTGCCCAGGTCGGTCAGGGCGATAGAATGTTCGCGTTCGTCTATGTAGAAATACAGGCGGTCGTCAACCTCGTGAAGTTTCTTGTCGCGCATGTAGGCCGACTCGACATCGGTCATGAGCTTCTTCATGCCCTGCTCTTTGAGGAGCTTGAGCAGGCGCTTGTTCTTGGGGGCGCCCCGGTTGGCGGCCAGAAGCAACGTGCCCACCTCGAACTCGTCCTCGGCCGATTCCCCCTTCAGCAGCCGCTCGGCTTTGGCCAGCATATCGTTTATAAGGTTGGTCTGTTTGCGTACCAGCTTCTCGACCGTCGGCCGCATCTCGCGGTAGCGGTCGTGAACGCTGTGTTCCACCTGGCCGGAGATAATGAGCGGTGTCCGGGCTTCGTCGACCAGGATCGAGTCGACTTCGTCGATGATGGCGTAGTTGTAATTGCGGTGCAACCGGTCTTCGGCCCGCTGGGCCATGTTGTCGCGCAGGTAGTCGAAACCGACCTCGTTGGCCGTGCCGAACGTCTTATCGTACTCGTACTCCACGCGACGCTGGGCGTTGGTCATCTGGTTCTGAATGACGCCGACCTTGAGCCCCAGGAACTCGTAAATTCTGCCCATCCACTCGCGGTCACGTCGGGCCAGGTAATCGTTGACGGTGACGATGTGAACGCCCCTGCCGCTGAGGGCGTTGAGATAGGTCGGCATCGTCGCGACCAGCGTCTTGCCCTCGCCGGTGGCCATCTCGGCGATTTTCCCCTGGTGGAGCGCCATGCCGCCCATCAGCTGAACGTCGAACGGCACCATGTTCCACTCGGTCGGCTGAGCGACCACGTCCCATTTCTGCCCGACCAGCCGGCGACAGACTTCCTTGACGACGGCAAAGGCCTCGGTCATGATATCATCCAGCGTCTCGCCCTCGGCCAGGCGCTTTCTGAACTCTTCCGTCCTGGCCTTCAGATCGTCGTCGGAAAGGTCGTGGAGCTTCTCGTAGAACTCGTTAATCTCGTCCACGAGCGGCATCATCTTCTTGATATCACGCTCGTGTTTGGTGCCGAACATCCTGGTGATTATATTGCCAGCCATAGCCAATCCAGACAATTATACATCCTGAATACAGAGAGGATACGAAATTTTAAAATTAAAGGCAATAATCGGTTTGAAACTGCCGTGCGGCCGTCAGCCGGCATATGCATCGAGATCGAGTTCATATTCCGGTCTTCCCGTTTCGGGGTGGCACGATGCTTATATTCCTCTTGATAAGCCCCGGCTGCGGCTATAGATTCAGGTGATCATGGA
This sequence comes from Candidatus Zixiibacteriota bacterium, assembly GCA_020346225.1. GTDB lineage: Bacteria > Zixibacteria > MSB-5A5 > GN15 > FEB-12. Next base: position 1,595,137 of record CP070777.1, read on the forward strand.
AGATCTTCAGCCGGGTATAGTTGTCGCGACCAGGGGACGTCTGTTCGAGGTCCGCGCCGAAGACGGCTCCCGTCTCAAGTGCGAAGTCCGTGGCAGCGTCAAGGCCGAAGCCGATTCCACCACACCCGTTGCCGTCGGCGACGATGTCCTGTTCAGCCGCAGCCACAGACGAGGCGCTATCGAAAAAGTGCTCGAGCGCCGGACCGCTTTCGGCCGCCCGGCCAAAGGCATGGATGGTCAGCTTCAGATAATCGCCGCCAACCTCGACCAGCTCGCCGTGGTGGCCTCCGCTAAATCACCGGCTTTGAAAACCGGGCTCATCGACCGCGTCATTATCGCCGGCTTTGTCGGCCAGATGTCGCCGTTCATAATCATAAATAAATCCGACCTGAAACACCCGCTCGACCTCGAGGAAATCGCGGGGGCATACCGCTCTCTGGATTTCGACGTCTTCATCGTTTCTGCCCGCAGCGGGGTCGGCCTCGACGATCTCAGAGCTCGCCTGGTGGGGCATCGCACTCTCTTCGCCGGACATTCCGGTGTCGGCAAATCATCCATCCTCAATCGGCTCATCCCCGGCCTGAATCTCAAGACAAAAGAAGTCTCACAGTACAGTGATCGGGGGAAACACGCCACCACGGCTATCGAACTTTTCGAACTTCCCTCGGGAGGTTATATCGTCGATTCCCCCGGCCTGAAAGTTATGGGCCTGTGGGATGTCAGCCGCGACGAGTTACCGCATTATTATCCGGATTTTGAACCATACGCGGCCGGCTGTCGTTTTAACCCTTGTAGCCACATACACGAGCCCGATTGTGCCGTCAAACAGGCCGTTGAGGCCGGCAAAATCCACGGATTTCGCTACCGCAATTATGTTGCTATTGCGGATTCATTATGACTATCTTGTTAAGTAAAGAAACTGTAACAGGTTACCGATAAGTATAGAGTATGGCTTCCAGAGACATAGAGTTCCGAGTCGGGATAATCATCATTATCGGTATTGTCATCCTGGGTGCATCCCTTTACTGGCTGCGTGACTATCGTCTGGAACGCAATGCCCAGGTGATCAGGGTCCGCTTCGATGATGTCGGTACGCTTGAGGTCGGCGACAAGGTGACTGTTTCGGGTGTGCGCAAAGGCAAGGTCAGCGGTCTCACTTTGACCGAGCGCGGCGTTATCGTGGAGATTTTGCTGTCGCGCGATGTCGTTCTGAAACGCGACGCCGAGATTACCATCAGGAACCTGGGCCTGATGGGGGAGAGGTTTATCGCCATCGGCCCCGGCATCGACACCGTCCTTTTCGATACGACCGTCGTCACCGAGGGCGCTTATGATACCGGGTTGCCCGAGGTTATGGGCTTGATGGGGGAGATGATCGTCGAGCTGCGAAATCTCGTGCGCTCTCTCAAAAAGACGGTCGGCTCGGATTCTTCTCTGGAGAAATTCAACAACACCGTGGCGAATCTCGAATCGGTTTCGGCTTCGCTGGCCGGCTACATGGCGCGAAACGAGGACCGCCTCGACCAGACCTCGGAGAACTTTTTCAAAGCCTCCCGCGAACTCAACCGTATGCTGTCGCAGAATTCCGAAGGGGTCGACTCCTCGATCCAGAGGTTCAACCGCGTGACCGTCCGCCTCGAGGATTTTGTCGCTCGACTCGATACCCTCTCCACCTCGTTCAGGCAGTTCGCCGACAACCTGAACAACCCCGATGGCACCCTGCAGCTGCTTACCGAAGACCGCCGCCTGTACGACGACCTCCGCCGTACCGCGGATAATATCGACGATCTCATTCAGGACATCCGTGAAAACCCGCGCAAGTATATAAACCTGAAAGTGGAGCTGTTCTGATAGATGGCCCGATTCAGGCTGGCTTTTGGCCTTCACAATCATCAGCCGGTGGGAAACTTCGACCATGTCTTCGAATACGCTCACCGCAAGGCCTACCAGCCGTTTCTGGAGGTTCTAGCCGGTTCCTCGCTACGCCTCTCGCTTCACCAGTCCGGCATTCTATGGGATTGGCAGAAGAAACATCACCCGGAGTATTTCCGTCACATAAAAGAGCTCCTCGACAGCGGCCGCCTCGAGCTGATGACCGGCGGCTTCTACGAGCCGATCCTTACCTCGATTCCGCAGCGGGACGTCAAAGGGCAAATCGCCATGCTGGATCGCTATCTGGGCCGCGAGTTCGGGGTCGAGCCCGAAGGTCTGTGGCTCACCGAGCGCATCTGGGAGCCGCACCTGCCGCGTGTGCTCGCCGAGTCCGGTACCAAATACCTGCCTGTTGACGACACTCATTTCATCTATGCCGGGTTCGAGCACAGTCAACTTACCGGTCCCTTTATTACCGAACACGAGAACTTCAAGGTCGTCCTGCTGCCCATTTCCAAGCGGCTCCGTTACCTGATCCCGTTCGGCACCGTGGACGAGGTCGTCAAGGAGCTGAAAGTTCTGGCTCAGAAGGACCCGGAAGGGATGGTCATATACGCCGACGACGGCGAGAAATTCGGCAGTTGGCCGCAGACCCATGAACACTGCTACATTGACGGCTGGTTGCGGCAGTTCTTCGAGGCGCTGGATCGCAACTCCGACTGGCTGGAGGTCATCACCCTGGCCGAGGCGGCTCGCAGCCAACCGGTCGGCCGCGCTTACCTGCCGTCGGCCTCCTACGCCGAAATGCTCCACTGGTCGCTGCCGCCGAAGGCTTTCGTGGCGTATGAAAACTTCGAGAGCTACCTCAAGACCCACGGTCAGTATGAGCGCTTCGGACGTTTCGTGCGAGGCGGGCACTGGCGCGGCTTTCTGGCCAAGTACGACGAAGCCAACCTCATGCACAAGAAAATGCTGGTCGTATCAGATAAGCTGGACCGGGCGGAAAAGAAGAAAACCCTCGCGCCCGACCGGCTCGAACTCGCCCGGGACCGTCTTTACGCCGGACAGTGCAACTGTCCCTACTGGCACGGCGTCTTTGGAGGTCTCTACCTGCCGCACATCCGACAGGCTGTCTACGGCAAGCTGGTCGAAGCTGATAGAATTCTCACCGGACTTGACGGCCAGAAGACCGTTCTCATAGAGACTACCGACTACGATGCCGACGGTTTCGAGGATGTGGTCGTCGCTGCTTCGGATCTGTCCGCCGTGTTCAAGCCCAATCGCGGCGGAGTGATGCTGGAGCTGTCACTCAACAAGTGTGATTTCTCCATAACCGATACGCTCACAAGGCGCAAGGAAGGCTATCACCTCAAACTTGACCGGGCCGTAACCCCCGGTCAGCCTGCCAAAACCGCTTCCATTCACGATCTGGTGCTGGCCAAGGAAAAGGGACTGAAAGAGCTGCTCGTCGAAGACTGGTACCTCAAGCGCTGTTTTATCGATCACTTCTTCAACGGCAACGTCGATTTCGAAACCTTCCGCTCGGGCGTTTTCCGCGAGGACGGCGATTTCGTGCTCGAGCCCTACACCTTCGAAACGGACCCCGACCGCGGGATTGTCACTCTCGGGCGCGACGGCAACCTCTGGCGTCCGGGTGGTGTCGTCCCGATCACCCTGGTAAAAACGTTCGCTTTCGACGCCGATTCCGGCGTCGTTGACATCGCCTACGAGATATCGACCGGCCGGGAAGAGTCGGTCGAGGTTAATTTTGCCATAGAGAATAACTTCAACTTGCAGGCCGGGCACGACGACGCCCGGTTCGTCCTCATTGATGACCGCCGCCACAAGAAGTCCTACCTGGATTCCGCCGTCGAGCACCGTGGTGTGAACACCTATACCATGGTTGATGAAGCCCGCGATATCGGTCTGTCGCTGAGCAGCGACACTGCCTGTGACATATGGCACCTGCCCATCTTCACGGTGTCGTTATCGGAAGGCGGTTTCGAGAAAGTCTACCAGGGGACCACGTTCCTCAACCGCTTTTCACTGACCCTTTCCCGCGAACCGGTTCGGCTCTGCTTTCGTCTGGCCGCCGGGCGTGTCGATTTGGCCGGGGCGGGCGGCAAATCAGGCAGCAAAGCCGCCAAATGAGTCGGCATGCCCTCCGGGTAACCCGTTGGCGAACGGCCGGATTGCCGACGGAACCGGCTGCGCCATAATTTCTTTTGTCTTTTACCGGGGGCGTCTTTATCTTCTCGTTATGGTCGAAGAAATAGCCGCAATTATGGCTAATTGCG
>CP070777.1:1599405-1608554 GCA_020346225.1 Candidatus Zixiibacteriota bacterium
CGAGCGATGCGTCATCCTGGCAATGTCCATTAGCTTGTACGGTCTGGTGACGCGGCCTTCTATCGCTAACACAAAAAGAAGTTCCCTTGTGGCGCCGATAAGGCTACCTGAGGCTGACTCAATTACGCGATTAAAATACTCCGCTATTAATCCATCGACACCACCTAATCTCCTGAATTGACCCTTCGTTACTTTGTAGCCATCGGGTTTCACAAGGAACTTGCGTCGGTGAGCGGGCGCCACGAGTTCTCTCAAGATCCTAAGCGGACCGCCCCGATCCGGACTGCAGAAATCCTTGAGCATTCGGCCGACTATTATGGCCTTAATCGGAAGTACGGTGCCGTCTTTTTCCTTCAGATCTTCCAGGATATCGGCTTTGTCCTTTTCAGCTAAGTACTCACTAAAGGCATTCATTAGAGTCTTGCCAGCACCCTGCGTAATCACAAACCTCTCGCTTTCCTCTGTGAGAATCTCTCCCTCCTTCTGTTCAACACTCCAGGGTATACCGCCTACTTCAAAGGCGCAGAACGGCACTTGCCCTAAATTCCCAAGAAGCCTGAGATCATAGTAGCGATCGTTTCGAATAACCACTGCTACCCTTAGCCAGGAATACTTACTGTGCCAATCGAAGAGTCTATTTAGGTTGGTGATCAGCTCATAGCCGCTGGAATCATGAACCTGTACAGCCGATCTGCCGGTGGCCATCTTGCGGACGTGTCTTAGCGACCCATTGCGACCGAGAATCTCAATCACCTGATCGATGCATATCTCGAATTGGTCAAGAATTACCAATGTTGGAGCATCCTGTCTGCAATTAATTGACTCCTCTGCAGATTTCACTCTGCAAGCAGACAGCTCCTCTTGGTCCAATAATTCTTTGATGAGGTCTTCAGCGCCCATGTTGAGCGTACCAAACTCCTTTCGGATCACCTTATGTCCTGGCAGTTTCTCGAGAAGCTCCACCAGATGGGACTTCCCTACACCTGAAGGTCCGGTGATGGCGATAATACTACTGTCGTTCTTTGGGGAAGCCAAATAGCCTAGAAGCTTTCTCAACTCGGCTGTCCTATCGAATTTGATTTCAAAAGGTGGAGGAATCTCGGTCTTTCGCAGGCTGAGCAAAAGCTGGTGTAGCAGACGGCAGAACAACCAGCACGCTATTATTGCAAGCCAGAATTGAAGCCAATAAGGTAAGATCTTGAACGCGTCAACAAGCCAGAGAACAATGGTTGAAAATGTCGTTACGGTTCCGATGACCGTTAGGGGCCACGCGTAGTTTTTGTACCAGTCCTTTACTATGTCAACAAGGTCCGGTGATATCTCCGCACCGCGATGATATTGATCTGGTTTGTTCCCCTCTACTTCATTCATCTGTGTCTCCCCTCGCGTTAGGTGTTTCAGGACAGAAGACTCTTGTTGGCCTGTTTGGCCTTCGATAGCATGGCATCGAAATCGACTCTTTCGATACCGTCGATAGTACCAAATGCCTTGAGACAGTTTCTCCAGGCCGAATATGCTGCTCTTGCCAATAGCTCCCCATCGGTCTCGTACTTGCCCGCCTGGAAATCAACATCCGGGCAGATATACGCTATGCGTACCGTGCGGCCGTTCTTTCCCTGGTAGGCGCCGGCCTGCATAATGTCCAGACCCCGATTGTACCGTTCCCACCTGCTTTGATACAGAGCGAACAGCTCACCGCCCAGCTGTTTTTTGACTATTGGCTCCACAAGCAGCCGCGAGAACAGGCTGACGTGATTACTTCGACGAACGGAAATGTGCTGCGTCATCAGTACCAGTATATCTGTATAATCCGATTCAATAGGTGTAAGAATAGGCATAGGCTCCTTCATGAAGCCGTCGACGTAGAGATGATTTCCTATGCGAACCCCCCGGCCGTATACGATGGGGAGTGCGCAGCCGGCCTTTAACGCATCATAGATATTAATTGTATCGTCTTTTGAACTCAACCAGACCGTTTCCGCAGTCTCCAAATCAGCGGTGATGATTTTCAGCTCCGTGGGGTGCTTCTTTAGGGCGCTGAAGTTGTGCAATTTTCGATCTTGGACTATCTCATCGAAGAAGAACTCCAAATCCATCATCTTCTTCAGCCTGAGGAAATTCAGAAAGCGTCGGTTGTTGACGTCTTCGGTGTAAACCGTGACACCGAGGGCAGCCTGTTCCGTCAGGAAGTAAGCGGCGTTGACCGCTCCTGACGATGCGCCATAAACCGTGTCGAAGGCGTTTGTCAGACCGAGTTGATTTAAAGCGGCAGCAGACCCGCAACTGGCGACCGATCTCAGGGTGCCACCCTGTACCACGAGCGCGGTCTTTATATGATTGGGTTCAAGATTGCCTGTATCGCGCTCCTTTGCGCGCAGCATTATGTTCTTGATGGTTTCCTGGTTCACCTATGCTCCGAGATTCTCATGTCATTCTGATGAGTGTACTTCGGAATCCACATTCTATAAGAATGGATGAGATCAGTCAAGCAAAATTGGTCTCCGCGAGCAGGGTGGATGCGTCTATATAGCGGAGGGATCGGATACGTCTTCTGGTGAGAACCCGGACAGGATGTACAGGTCTTTGTCGTGACAACTGTGACAGCCCCGCAACATTACGTTACGAATGGGCTACATCCCGCAACTGTCATTGGCCCCTGTCAGGGCAATCCCTCCCAGTCCCCCGCCTTGTCTAGTTCGTGAAGAAATCGAAGATATTGCCCAGCATGCTCGTGTCGGCCATGTAAAACTCAGTGTACTTGCACCGGGTACAGGTTATCCGGGTGAATTTCGACCCCTGAACATCGAATATCTTGCTCCAGAATCCGCCGGCGGCTCGCATCTCGCCGACTTCATAAGCCGGGTTGGAGCACTTCGGGCACTCGTATCGTTGCGCGTTCATACTGGTCCTCCGGATGTAAAGCTAATTTCTTTCCATAATAAATACCGGCGGTGCCGGTAGATATTCGATAACGAAAACTGCCGCGAGGATGGATCAAGAGCCGGTCTTCTGGCGGGAGCGGTAATCCGCGATGGCGGCACGGATGGCGTCGGGTGCCAGCAACGAACAGTGGAGCTTCTTCTCCGGCAGCCCGAAAAGGGCGTCGGCAATCTCGCCGCTGCTGAGCTTCTCGGCCTCTTCGAGCGTTCTGCCAATCAGCATCTCCGAGGCAATCGAACCGGTGGCAATAGCAGCGGCGCAGCCGAACGTCTTGTATTTAACATCGACTAACCGGTTGTCCTTAACCTTGATATACATGATCATGATGTCGCCGCACTCGGGGCTGCCGACCTTGCCGACACCGTCGGCATCGGTCATTTCACCGGCATTACGGGGATTTTGAAAGTGGTCCAGGACAGTCTCGTTATACATGGCCCTAAGGTAACAAAATTTGTGTTGATTGCAATCGCTTTTTTGACGGCTCTGTGAAGGTGACCGAAAGGTGCAAGTCCCTTGAAAAACCCGAGCTTGTGCGTATATTAGCATTGTAATGATTGAATATGCCAACACGGACACCGAGAAAGCCCTGCTGGTCGGCCTGGCCCGGGACGCCAGACAGCGAAATGATGTTGAAGCCTCGCTGGATGAACTGGCCCAACTGACGTATTCGGCGAACGCCCGGGTGGTCGGGCGCCGTGTTCAGACCAAAGAACGTCCCAACCCGGCCTTCTACATCGGCAGCGGTCTGGTCGGTGAACTCAAAGAGCAACTTCCGCTTCTCGGCGGCAACTGTGTCATTTTTGATGACGCCCTCACGCCGGCGCAACAGCGTAACCTCGAGAGCGAACTCGGCGTCAAGGTTATTGATCGCCCCGTCTTGATTCTGGATATTTTTGCCACCCGGGCGCGCACGGCCGCCGCCCGTCTTCAGGTGGAACTGGCGCAACTCGAATACACCCTCCCCCGCCTGACCGGCGCTTGGGTGCACTTTTCCCGCCAGTACGGCGGTATCGGGGCCAAGGGTCCCGGGGAAACCCAGCTGGAAATAGACCGCCGGCAGGTCAGAACCAAAATAGCCCATCTCAAACAGCGCCTGGAGAAGCTCGGCAGACAACGCACCACTCAGCGCAAAAGGCGACAGAATCTCTATAAGGTGGCCCTGGTGGGGTATACCAACGCCGGAAAATCGACTCTTTTCAACCAGCTGACCAAGGCCAAGGTCAGAACCGAGGACATGCTTTTCACCACCCTCGATTCCACCACGCGGGTCATGTCGGCTGGGTACCCGTGCCACGTCGTCTTTTCGGACACGGTCGGCTTTATCAAGAAATTGCCGCATGAACTGGTCGAATCTTTCAAATCGACACTGGAGGAGGTTAGTACCGCCGATCTTCTCCTGCAGATTGTCGACAGTTCCGACCCGAACTACCGGGAACGTATGGAGCATACCCGCCAGGTGCTTTCTGAGATCGGGGCCGACGATATCCCATACCTGTTGGTTTTCAACAAGATAGACGTCGTCGCCGATTTCCACCCGCCGGAAAGCAACAGCAACGGGGCTTTTCTGGTATCCGCCCTCCACGCCCGGGGAATTTCGGCTGTTCAGGCGGAAATTCTGGCCGGTTCGCAGCGGTTCCTAAGCCGTTTTCACAAACACTTTTAGATAATATCGCGGCGATTATTGCCGATATACTAGATTAAGGCGGCAACTATGGCTAAGGCGATACTTATAGTAGACGACAACCCGAACATGTCAAGCCTGCTGTCTGAGATGCTTGAGGTGTTTAACTACGCCTCGGTGCGGGCCTCCGACGGCAGCGAAGCGCTGGAGCAGCTCGAAAACGGCAATTTCTCGATGGTCATTACGGACATGCGCATGCCCAATATGACCGGTCTGGAGTTGCTGGAAAGAGTCAAGGAAAAGTACCCCAAGCTTCCGGTGGTGCTGATTTCGGGTTACTCGGTCGACGGCGACGGCGTCGAAAAGGCCAGGGCGAAGCCGGACGGCTTTCTGGCCAAGCCTTTCTTGATGTCGGACATCGAGCAGCTGCTCAACTCGTTACTCTAAGCTGACAATTTCATCACTTAAGTTTCGTGCCAAGGGTGGCTAGGTCTGTCCGGGTCATCTCATCGAGCGATAGACTGCCGATGTTCACCCGACGAGTCTCACCGCAGCCGACTTTCCAGTGCCTTTAGCTGGCGGCGCTCCATATCCGAACTCAGAGACTTCCCGGCTTTTCCGGCAAACTTCCGGGCTTTCTCCATGTCCCCCAGCTTCAAACTCGCAACGGCGGCAATGTAATAGGCCTGGAAGTTGTCTGTCTCCTTCCGGAAAACTCCATTCACAACCTGTATACAGGACTGGTATTGCCCCACCTCGAGAAGATACCTGGCGTAGCATAACATTATGAACCAGTCCTCGCTATCGAGCTCGTAGGCTCGCTTCAAGCATCTTCCACCGTTTTTGGTATCGCCGGTCTCCCAGTATGCAATTCCCGCCGTCGCCTGCCCGGCGGCGTCATTGGGGAAGCGCTTTTCGATAGTCTGTGCAACTCTGACCACGTCCGCCGCGGCACCATACCTGCGAACATAGTCAAACCATACCTTACAACTACGCAGATCGAGACTATCGAGCGCGAGAGCCCGGGCCACGTAATCGTTTGCTCGAAGCTGCTCGCCTCTGTTGATATACAGCCGCCCAAGGGAAGTGAGCACCTCCAGAGAATCGTATCTTGTATAAGGAGGCTCCGCCCAGGCCTTGTTGAGGAACTCGACCTCGCGATCTTCAGCGCCGGTTCGAACTCTGGCCGCGCCGGCAAGGGTAAGGTATTCCTTCGTAAGATTCTTGAATCTGGCCACCTCAATGATCTCAGAGAATCGAGCCACGGAGATACTGGCGGAACTGTTTACACCCACAAAGCTCACCGTCAGGACAGTCGATAACAGGATAATTGGTACGGTCTGAGAGGGAAACTTCCGGCGCGCCGGAGACAGAAAGAAGACCAGCACCGAGGGAATCAACACAAATGCCGGTAGAGCGAAAAGGTCCCAGTCACGCGGACCTCCGAGAGCCGGAGCGAATAAGAAAAGAAAACAGACCGAAGGTATGGTTATCCAGAGCGCGAAAGCACTCTTGGGGTCTGAGAAGATACCTTGCCGGTGCTGACGGAGTAATAAGTACGGGGCAAGAAACAGGGCCGGAAGGGCGGCCAGGTACACCCAGTTGAAAATGTTGATGAAGTGGTTAGTCGTAAGAATTCCGTGGTCGAAATTGGGCCGGGAAGTCAGCGGCATCAGGTATCCTTCAATAGCGGAGGTCCCGAGATGACGCATCAGGTAGGCTATTAAAACAACGAGCAGCAACAGAACCGCCAGAACGATCGACGTCCTTCGTCGGCGATTCGGCTGAGCATTGCGGCCCGACACGTATATCAGAAACGCGCTTGGCAGAAAGATGACAAGAGCCACCACATGGACTAATGCTCCGAGCAGAATCACGATCGCATAGGTTGCTCGGTGGGTCCGGCCTTCACTTGCCCTTAGTCCCGTCAGATACATGTGTGGCAGCAAGGCTGCGATAATAGAGTAGCTCTCCACGTAACCGAAGAACAGCGCCAGTATTCCCGAGGACATCATCAGCAGAAAAGTCAGCCACAACTGCCGTGAATTCAGGTGCCTCGCCAGCCGAAAGACTCCCAGCGTGAAAACTAATCCGCATACGGCACTGATAATGTAGTAGGCGTGGTAGACCTCGAAGCCCAGAGGTCCGATGATCCCGCGGTAAGCAATCGCGTGAACCAGGTAATCCAGAGTCTCGGTCGGCAGGAAGAGCTTGCCGAAAGCTATCTGGTTCAGCCGAAGAGTTGCATCCCCCAGCAGAAACACGGTCGACGGGAAAAATAATCCTGCCGCCATAATTGCCACGGAGGTGCCGAGCGCGGGTATGAGCAGTCTGGCTGCCCCGCCGGATCCGGCCAGGGCGCTTAGAGCTGATGATATGCGCGAATACACGGGAGGCAGGGCAGCCACAACCACGACGGCCAGCGCGAGGAAAAACAGGGTGGGGTCGAAAAACTTGAGAAAGTTCAGGCCCCATAATTGCTGCACGTTTCCCCAATTGCCGGCGACAAACACCAGCAGTATGATCAACAGTGGCACGTAAAAGAGCGCTTGTTCTCTTTCCTCCGGCATCCCGGCTCCAGAATTTCGACTGACCGTCGCGAATCAAAGATAGGGGAATTACCAATACTATGACCGAGAGTACCGGGAAATCAAGGACTATTCATCCTCGGTTCGATTCCGGTTCACCGGCCGGGTCGGATTCCAGCGCCGGGTCCGGCCTCTTTACCGGCGCCGGGAGACAGCTTCGCGGGGCATGGGCGCGGGTGGTCGGCTGCCTATTTCTTCTTTACCCCGTCTTTAGACAAAACCGAAAAGTATTCGTTGAAAATAAGCTCCTTCGGCTGGCTCTCGTACGGCCCCAGGGCAAAGCTACTCCGGGCGCCCCTGATATCCTCTCTAAGAAATTCCGACTGCCCGTTCTCGTGCTCCACCCGGAGCATAACGGGCATACTGAAGTTCGGGTCCACCCCTTCGGTCTTCACGGCGACATTGATGTAGTGACCGTCCGGCTTCTCTTCAAAAGTATATTCGACTTTATACTCGGGGTATCCGAACTGGCAAAGCCACTGCTTGAAAAACCAGTCGAGCGGACGACCATAGTGCTTCTCGGCCAGGCTGATCACATCCGCATTGGTGAAACGGGTGGCGTTGCAAGCCGTGCCCAACTCGTAGAAGAAGCGGAAGAACTTGCTTTCGCTTTTGGTCTCGAGATCATACATAAGAAAACGCAGCATGTGAAACAGCCAGACCCCCTTGTTGCAGCGTGAAATGCTGCCGGCCCGCAGACCGGTGGCCAGAGGGCGGTCGCGGCGCAGTTCATGCAGCGTGTAGACCGAGTCGCGACGATTGAGCAGGTTGGTGTAGTAGGTGTTGGTGCCCAGGCTGTGCTGAATAAACAACAGCGACAGGTAGTCCGAGGCGGCGTCGCGCAGCCAGACCTCCCGCTGCGAAGCAGGCTTGAGCAAAGAACCGAACCACTGTTTGGCCATGGAGTAACCGGCAAATATGTTGAATCCGCCCACCGCTTCCATGCCCCCCGCAGTGTAGCAGACAACCTGCGGAACTTCCACCATGCCGGGCATGCTATAGTAGTTTTCAGGATACACAAAAAGTTCAAAAGCCCCGGCTGGATTGCCGACCCGCCCGGACATGAAATTGAAAGCATCCATAATCGTGCCGCGGTAGAGCTTGTCCGGGACAAAGCAGTCCAGCTGCTTGGTGATGTGTTTGGCCTTCAGGAAATTGACGGTTATGCCCATATCGGAGACAACGGCGATGGTGTCGAAACCGGAAGCGTAACCCTGGAAATAGAACCGGTTGAACGGCTGGTCGAGGATTACTTCGAACTGATCCTGGCCGTTGATCTTGCGCACTTCACCCATTCCGGGCATGATGTAATTGAAGCCGCCGGGGATGATGAACGTGAACGAATGCGGTGTCGGACTGGGGTCTTCCACCCAGGGCATCGCGTAGCCGAAGTCCTTGCCTTTGTACCAGTACGTCAGGGCCAGAGTATCCCCCCGATGAGCGTATTGGGGAAGTACGATACCGATGTAATTGAAGTCTTTGCGGCGGTGATAATCGACCGGGACGCCGTTGCAGTAAATGGAGTCCTCTTTCAGGTTGAAGTGGAGAAAGGTGGATAAATATCGAAGGCTGTCGACATTGACCACCAGGTCCATCTCGCCCCGGGCGTTCATGATTTTGGCTCCGTCCATACCGCCCATCTCGATGGTGGCCCGCTTGTCTGTCGAAGTTGTCTCGTAGCGCAGGTCGGACCCGGCCATATCACCGGTATCGGCAGCCTCGCTCCTTCGAAAACAGGCGGCGTCGGTGGCTGCCTTGTCGGCCGCTTCGAACTCGTATGAGATGTAGGCCTCCTCGGGCCGGTTGGGATCGAATGAGAAGTTGTAGCGGTTGAAGTCCACCCAGAAGAAACCGTCTTCGGAGCGCTCGTAGACCGAACTGACGAGGCGAAAGTAGTTGTCATAGAGGTGATATATGCTCGGCTTGAAGTACACCTCGCCCTGCGCCTGCTTCATCGCCGTAAAGTCTTTCCACTTAAGCTCCTTCTCCTCGACGGGGAA
>CP070777.1:1608654-1611969 GCA_020346225.1 Candidatus Zixiibacteriota bacterium
AGCTGATATAGCCGGTGACCGAACTGAAGCTGGTGGCGGTGGTACCGCTGAAGTCGCTGTATATGTAGGTCAAGTTCATATTGAGGTTGTTTCTGGGGTTGTAGCTCACCCCCACGTTGTAGTTCTCCGAAAAGGAGCGATCGAGGCGGAGGCGGTCCCCGGTATACTGCGAGGTCAGCCGGAACCGGCCCTCCAGGCGCCGGGTAAAGTCAGCGCGGATATCGAGCGAGCGGGTAAGCTGGTAGCGCCTGCGCGGATCCACCGGATCACTGTCGTGGGTGGCCGTGATGTCCAGATAGGCCTTGATGTATTTGCGGGGGAAAAACCCGAGCGATGCCTGATAGGAATCGAGAATGTAGTCGCCGTCGTTGAAAGTGGCGATGACGGCACCGGTGGTGTCGGTCACCGCAACGAGCCGCATCGACTGCTGGAAAATGGTGCGGGTGAAGGTCAGGCGGGTGTCGACCCCGCTGCGGATGTACCTGGTGGCGGTGGCCCCGAGATTAATGTATTCGGTGATATTATCATTGCCGGTGCTGACGTTGGACTGCTGATAGCCCTTGCCGGCGTGCAGGCTGAGATAGGTGGTCGGAGAGAATTCAGCCTGCGCCGAGATGTTCTGGTTGTCGTTTTCGAGTCGCTGGGTCTGCTGTTCGGCCTGTTGAAAGCGCCCCGAATACCCGGCATTGAAGGTGAGACGGCTGAGCGGGGTGAAAACGACAAGCGAGTTCACGGAGTGGGTGTACGATTTTTGGCTCAGGGCGGCCCGCGCCTGGCGCCTGGTATCATAATAATTGTAGGTGGCGTTGAAGTAACCGAGGCGGTTGTTGTTGCGGCTGAAGCCGACCGTCCCGCTGTAGGTCTCCGTGGTCGCCCGGCTGCCGCCCGGAAGATTGTTCACCTGCCTCAGGTTGCTGTAGTTCAGACGCAGCGACACGGGATTGACGTTGTAAGAACTCTGCACCGCCAGGTTGCGGTTGAATGCATCGAAGCGGCGCTCGTCCTCACGGTCGAAGTTCTTCAGCCGGGAGTATACAAAACTCAGTGTCGGGTATCGGGGGTAGTTAAGCTGCGAGGTCACCCGCCAGTCGCGGTAGTAAACATCGATAGGCTCGGTCCCGGTAAAGGTCAGGCTGCGCCGTTTATAGGGAGAGTACCGCAGGTTCAGCGAATACCCGTAGCTGCTCAGGTCGAAGTGGTAGATGGGCTGAAACTCATGATAGTCCGAGAAGGAGAGCTGCCGCCTGCTAAGGTTGGCCGTGAGGCGAATGCGATTCTTGTAGAAGAGAACGTCCTCGTAGTTGATTATGGCCGTTTCCCGCGTGACATCGTCGGTGGCGGTTTCCTCGGCATCGCGGGTAACATGTTCATACGAGATACTGGCATTGCCGAAAAGCCGGCCGGCCCGAGAGTCGGGGCTGAGAGAAGCGACCAGGGCGATCGCGACCACCGCAATTTGCCTGCCGGCAGCAACTCTCATCAGTAGCCCTTCCCGTTGGGGTGGTGGCAGTTGGCGTAGCACTGGTTTTCGGTGGGGCTGACCTGCTCCCAGCCTTTCAGATAGCCGCCGAAGAGGAAAGCCGGAGGGGTCTGGCCGGGGGTGGCGGCACAGGCAGTGTAGGTGTAATTGGAGCCGTGGATGTTGCCGATGCCGGCGCCGTTGTCGCAGGTGGGCACCTCGTCGTTGTCGTAGATACCGGCGTGGCAACCGCGGCAACTCTGACCGTTGCGGCCCGACCCGCCGGGATTGGTGTGGGCGCGGCGGTCATGATTCTCGAAGCGCGAGACGCCGGTCGGGTCGATGACATAATACTGCTCGTTGTGGCAGCGAACGCAGAACTGCCGCTGACCGTCCGGGAACAGTGTCCCCGGCACCGGTTCGCGGAAGTAGGTTTCGACATAGAGCATGCCGCTATTGCCGCTGCCGTGGCCGCTGGTTTCGTGGCAATCGAAACAACTGATGAGATCGTGGGCGGCCGTCTGGTTGAACGGGGGCAACAGGGTCGGCGTGAAATTGTTGACGGAACCGGGAACGGTGTAGGCATTGTCGCCGGGAGCGCGCACCGGGTGGTACACCGCGTTGAGCGGGTCAAACTGAGAGTTGACATCGATGACGACAGCGTTCTGGTCGGAAAAGGGCGTCAGTGACGTCCCGCCCGGAACCCTGGCCTCGACAGACAAAGCGCCGCCGGCGTCGTGGCATCTCAGGCAGAACGAGTTTTGCACCTCGACCACCCAGGGTTCGAGAACGGCCGAGTTGAGGTCACGGGTGAAACTCACAAACCCGCCGAGCGGCTGACCGTTATCGGGATCACGAAGCTCGACCAGACCGTTGGCGTGGTAGCTGCCGTTCATTTCGCCGGTCAGAGCCGAACCTTCCATGTGGCAAACACCGCAGTCATTGTTGGTAACACTGCCGGAATCTCCCACCGCGATAACATGGTGGGCGCTCAAAGCGAACTCACCGACCACGGCGCGCCTGAGACCTTTGGGCGAGGCGTGGCAGGCGGTGCAGTCACCTCCCGGCGACGGGTTGTGGACATTGTTGGAGGTCGGGGTCGAGTAATCGCGGCCATGGCAATCATAGCAATGGTTTGTCGCGGCCAGGGCGTGGGCCGTAACGGTGGACGGGAGAGGCGGCAAAGTCAAACCCTCGACCGGGCCGGCACCACCACCGCCGTCAGACGAGGGATGACAGCCCAGGCAGAAGCGCCTGACCTGAACACTGTCGTTACGGATATCGGTAAGGCCGAACCATCCGGGGCGCTGGTCACTGAGCAGATAAGCGTTCCCGCCGAGGCCGCCGTAACCGGCCGAACCGTGCGGGTTGTGGCAATCGTAACAGGGCAAGCGGGCGCCGGAAGCGACATAGCCGCCGCCGGTCGAAACTCCGTGACCGCCGGTGCTGCCCGGGTTGACCGAGCGATCGTAATAGTAGGCTATGGAACGGGAAGTATCGTCCATACCGGGCGGTCCGTCTATCCGGTGACACTTCAGACAGAGGGCATAATTCTCCGGCTCCCAGCCAAGTTCAGAGCCGCCTATACCGGCGTAGGTGGTGTCAAGCATGTCGTGGGGGGCCGGGCTGCCGTGCACGTTGTGGCAGTTGTCACAGGAGCCGTCGCCGAACCAGTCCTTGACCGGCATATCGGCGTCCGAATAATGCGGAGAGAAAGTCACGTTTTCCCAGATGGTGCGTCCGGGCCACCGGACGCGGTTCTCCAGACCGGGCAGCCTGAGACCGCCGCTGTTGACCTCGAAATAACCGGGGTCGTACGAACCGATCGGAAGGCGATCCGACTCCTGGGCGGGATA
>CP070777.1:1612069-1614688 GCA_020346225.1 Candidatus Zixiibacteriota bacterium
GCGGTATAGCCATGTTTGCCGATGTTGACGAGGCCAACGGCCGGATCGACGCGTGCGAAGACTGCTGCATGAATATGGGTGACATCAATCATGATGGTCAGGTTGACGCCCTTGACGTGATCTTCTTCGTCGGCTGGCTGTGGACGCCGGGTGCACCTGAGCCGCCGTGTATGGACGAGGTGGATGTGAACCAGGACAGTCAGGCCGATGCCCTCGACCTGCTTTACCTGGCCGAGTATATTTTTCAGGGGATGCACGACCCTCTGCCGCCGTGTCCGTAACGGACACCTGCCGCCATTACTCACAACGCCGCCCGTGCGAAAGCCCGGGCGGTTTTTGTTCTGCTTGAAATGATTACTGACCGGCGGCTTCCGCCGATGACTCGTCGGGAAGCAGCTCGAAATTGATGTTCTCCACGGCGGTGCCCCCCTCGACCGGCTGAATCTCGAACTCGATGAACCTGGGGTTAGACACGTAACCGTACTGTTTGAGCTGGTCGGGGTCGACATAGGCTTTGTACGAGCCCGGTATGAGACCGAGATAATAAAAGTCGCCGCTTGAGAAGGTGGTCAGCTCGATGATGGTCTCTTTGGAGAGATTGATCAGGACAATTTTGGTTCCCGCCACGCCGCGACGGGCGCTGCCCACCTGGCGTTCGATGCGACCGCTAATCTCGCTGGTGGTGACGATGGGCACCTTGATAGCGGTCACGATATTCGGATTGACCTTGACCTGGTAGTTCTCGTGAGTCGGCTTGTACAGCGGGTTGTCCAGGCTGTACTGGTCGATGCGGACATTGTAATCTTCATAGGGCCGCAGGCCGTCGTAATAGTACTGCCGCTCCTCGCCCCTCAGGCTCATCCGGCCGCCGTCGATACGGGCCCGCAGGCCGGGGATGTACTCCTCGCCTTCATCCATCACGCCGTTGTAGTTGGCATCCAGAAACGGCCGAACCACCGCCGAGCCGGTGCCGACGCCGTTCTTGCGGTCGAACTGAATCGACCGGGTTTCACGATTGTACCGGACCGACCCGCGCTGAAGCTGATTGTAGGTCGAGGTTTTGGCCGTCTGCAAAAAGCGCGAGGTGAAGTCGGCGAAACCGGTAAACAGGTTAAAGGTGGCCATAATGGTAGTGTAGCCGAACGAGAGGTTGCGCTCCACCGAAACGGACAGCTGGCCGGTACGGAAGAGCCGCCTGGCCAAGTACACACCGTACTTGGATATCTCGTTCTTGGTATGATCATAATCCAGTCGCACCTGGGGCCGGATGAAGCGCAGGAGCCGGATGCTCAACAGGAACTGGCTGGACATGCTCTTGAGCGTGCGCGTGCTGAATTCGGACTTCTTGTACTTGCCGATATAGGTCAGGCCGAACGGATGCACGTTGGCCTGAAGACCGTAGTTCATGTTGATCGAGCGATGCGACGGGTAGCGGTCACTCGAAACGTTATATCGCAGACCGAAATATTTCTTGCCGATCTTAAGCGGTGACGAAATGGAAAAGTTCAGCTTGGAAAGCTGTTTCAGCGGGTTGCGGATGAGATTATCCTCGAACCGGGTATAAGCCACGTTCAGATTCACCAGGGCCGGTTTGCTGTAGTTGAAGCCGGCCCGCGCGGCGTAGTTTCGTGCATAGGAGCCGTTCACGGTAAGATTACCCATCACCTGGGCGGTAGCGTCGAGGCCAATCACCGGCTTCTCGTCATCATCGGGCGCCACCGGGTAATCGAGATTCAAACCCATGGTAAGGCCGTCAAAGAAACCATAGAAGGCGTTGGCCTGAGCATAGTTTCTCTGGATTCGGTTGATGCTGGTGGTGCCGCCAGAAACGGCGTACTCGAAATCACCCCCGGGTATCAGGTTGTACGGCACGCGAATGATCTTTTCGTCGGTGTCGAGCTCCCCGTTGGGGCCGTACATCTTCAGCAGGATATTGCACGCGCCGTAGAAAACGTCGGTATTGAACTCGTAGTAGCCGTCGTCCCCGGTCACCATGAAATCGACAAGCTTATTGTCGACCCAGAGCTCGACCTCCCAGTTTTCGCCGACATAGTCGCGCAGGCTGATGGTCTGGAAATACTTGCGCCGCACCTGGGGACGGTTGGTTATCATGCCGCCGGTAAGGGTGCGTCCCAGCGAACCACCGGCATGAACGCTGCCCAGCTCGGCCTGGGTCAGGTAGCTGTTGTCGGAAACATAATAGTGCCAGCGGTAATCGAATTGATCCGGGTTGAAGGGCTGCTCGTTGCTGCCGCCGGTGGTCACCGTAAAATCGCCGCCCAGCAGAACGCCGCCCGTCACCAGGCTGTAATAATGCTTGTTGCGCCCGCCCAGCGGATTAGTCGACAGCGACCAGTCAATCGTGCCGCCGCTGAAAATATCCCGCCGGTGCTGCACCCTGACAACGTCTTTCAGGGCCGCGATCTCTTTTTTGAGCTTTTCCCGGGCCGCCTTACGCTTCAATTTTTGATAGGCCGGAAACTCCCGGTCAAGGGGCAGGTATACCCGGAGCAAGGAAAAATCGAACGTGAGCCGCAGGTCGAAAAGCCGGGCCAGCAGTTCGACGCGAACATAAAGCTCGGTATCGGTCAGGTAATAGTCGGATGCCAGGTACGGGTA
>CP070777.1:1614788-1659895 GCA_020346225.1 Candidatus Zixiibacteriota bacterium
GCGCCAACGCAGGGAGAGTCGCCCTGAAGGCCGAAGTCACCCGCGTCCGGGTCGCAAAACATGGGATCCATGGACATGTTTCCGTTGTCATTCGCCTGATCGGTCAGACAGCCGACCCAGTTGCCGCCCTCGTTGCCGAATAGGTCGGAGCAGGTAAACGTCGCCCCGCTATACGTATCGGAGCAGGTCACGACCTCGCCGCCCGTCGATGATGCTATGATACAATTCTCGAACTCCGGCCGCGACGTCGCTATCATCAGAACCGCCGCACCCACCGGTGCCGAGCTCCGAACAAAAGTGCAGTTCACGAACCGTGCCGAAGAAGCCTTCAGGCGAACCGCACCGCCGCTGACGGTGCCGATATTATTGATGAAAACACAGTTTTTGATGGTCGGTGACGCCGACTTCAAAAGTACCCCGCTGCCCTGAGCGGAATAGCCGTTGCGCACAGTGAAGCCGTCGATTACCGTGCCCGATTCATCCGTCGACGAAAAGTTGAAGCCAATATGCAAAGCGTCGACAGTCCCTTCACAGTCAATAATGGTTGCCCCGGGCCCGTTTTCCGAGACCAGCGTTATCGACTTCCCGCGAAACTGGATATCACGATTCCCCTCGCCCTTATAGATACCGTCGGCCACAACAACGCTATCGCCATCATCGGCGGCGTCAATCGCTGCCTGTATGGTAGCGTGATCCGCCGGAACATGGATCGCTGTTTCCGGCGGCGGCTCCTGGTCGTCACCGGTCACCTCCTCCGCTTCCTCGGAGCAGGAGAGCATGACGGCAAGACATACGAATATCAGACTCTTATACAGTTTCTTCATCATCATCTACCTCCCTTAAAGATAAGTCTTCCTTACATATTCTACGTGTGTGCCGCAAGATTCGCCACAGGCTCGGCCATGCCTGCGATCCCCCGGCCCGGCTGCCGACAGTCCTGCGCCTCAGGTCAGCTGACCAAGACTCGCATGCAGGACCGTAACCCTTTGTTGCTTAATCTATTCGCCTGGTGACACACATCGAAGCCCCCGACTGCAAACAGCCGATGTGCAACGCTGCTAACCAAATTATAGTCGAATCAGCCGTTTTTCAAAGGCATTTCTGGTGTTACCGGCAGACAGCGAGCCGAGCGGCTCGGACGCTGAGCGCCGGACTTTTACGCTTTTTCTGAACTGTTTTTGTTGAAATGGCGACAAAATCACCCGTAATTGTAATCAAACACCAAGGCGGGCATCTACTTGGCCGTATGTGACCTGGAGGTATCGTTACAACCCCCGGGCGCGCCGCATCGACATTGACCACCAGAGACGTCTTCGGGGTCATAGCTCTGAGTACTGCAAGATAGGCACCTGTTATTCACCCGGCTTAAATGGCGGCAGATGTCCGGAGTCGCTGAAATCTCTTGGGTGAAGGTTGGGAGACAGACATATGACATTCTGGCGATATGCCGCAAGTGAGCGAACCCTTTACAGCGTTTTGGCCGTCACTGCCTGCGCCATTATCGGGGCCATGCTCTTCATTCTGCACTCAGGGACTCAGATGATAGGTCGGATTGGCCCGCTGGCCGACGCTACCATGGAAATCGGCATGGAAGCGACCCAGGCACACCTGTGGCTCATGGAGGCTGTCACCGAGGAGGATCTTGCCGGGTTGGATACCGCTCAAGCCTATCTCGACATAGCTGACCAGTACGCCCTGGCCATGCTTGAAGGCGGAACCGTCGGCGACATTACTTATGCGCCCCTGACCCATCCGCGCATGCGGGAGCAGGTGGAGGAGGTCAGGCATACCATCCGAGGTCTGCAGCGAATTGGTCACCAGGAAATGCAGACTATACGGGATCTGCTTATTGATCCCGACCAGACCCACTCGCACGACCTTCTGTTCACTGACCTTCTCGATCAGACTGCTGCCGTCGAGCGGCAGCTGCGTCTGGTGATAAACAACGAGTTGTCCTACTTCCGTCACGTCCAGATAACTTTGATCTTTGTGTGTATCGGTTTCTTTGCTCTGGTTGCCGGCGTCATATATCGTTATCTGACGGAGCAAAAACGCAGCCAGGCAAGGATCAATCACCTCAACCAGGTGCTGCGTGCTATTCGAAACGTCACCCACCTCATCACGCGCGAGAGAGACCGCAGCGAGCTGATCAAAAAGACCTGCGAGTCTCTGGTGACCAACCGTGGTTTCCACAATGCGTGGATAACTCTCACCGACGAATCCGGACGTCCCATTGCCTGGGCCGAGTCGGGCCTGGACGATTCATTTGAATCGGCCCAAAGGATTCTTGAGAAAGGGGAACTGATCCCCTGTTGTGAATGGGTCAAAGACAGAGACGAGTTGGTAATCATCAAAGATCCGCCGGCCGAGTGCGCCGGCTGCCCCCTGGCCAAGATGTACACCGGCCGCTCGGGACTGGCCACTGCCCTGAAGCACGACAATTCACTGTACGGATATATGGTCGTATCGACCCCACGTGCCTACGCCTATGATCCCGAAGAGCAGTCGCTGTTCTCCGAGCTGGCCCAGGATATTGCTCTCTCATTGCACCTGATAGCGGTGGAGGAAAAGCGGAGCGCCGCCGAGAAAGCCCTTCGCTCCAGCGAGGAGCGCTACCGAACTCTGGCCGCCAACATCCCCGAAAGTGATATCTACCTGTTCGACCACGATTTGCGGTTCATCGTCGCCGACGGCGCTGAGATGAAGAAGAACAACCTGTCCCCCGAGTTCTATGAAGGGAGAACGCTATTTGAAACGTGGGAAGAACCGGCTGCCAAAGTCATGGAGCCGCTTTTCCGCCGCGCTCTCGACGGTGAATCGGCCACCGACGAGTTTGACTGCTGCTGCAACACTTACCTGATACTGACAGTTCCGATCTTCAACGAACGCAATGAAGTTGTCGCCGGTATGGGGCTTACTCACAACATAACCGATCGCAAACGGGCCGAAGAAGCTCTCAGGCTCACTCAGTTCTCCGTCGACCATGCCGCCGATGCCGTGTTCTGGATTGACTCCCAGTTCCGTTTTATCAGGGTCAACGACACCGCCTGCCAGCTCCTTGGATACTCCGCCGAAGAACTTTGTACCATGAAGTTATGTGACATCACACCGGACAATACGCCTGAGGTATGCCGGAAGCAGTGGGACGAGGCCAAGAAACGTGGTTCGCTGACCCTCGAAACGCGCCAGCAGACGAAGGACGGACGGTTTATCCCGGTCGAGGTTAACGTCAGCTACATGGCCTTCAAAGGGCAGGAGTACGAGTGCGGCTTTGTCCGTGACATCACCGAACGCAAACGGGCCGAAGAGGCCCTGAGGGAAAGCGAAGAGAAGTTCCGTATGCTTTCCGAGCAGGCTTTGATGGGCATCGCCATCGTCCAGAGCGATATCGTAAAGTACGCCAACTCCGCTGCCCGGGAAATCTTTGAGGTCGACCCGGTCCATTACCCCTTTATCGATATGAGGGAAATCGCTCCCAAAATCCATCCCGAGGACGCCCAGCATGTGCTCACGCAACTTGCCAAGAAACAGAACGGGGATCCCGATGTCGAGCAGCATTACGACTTTCGCGTCGTTACCGGCAGCGCCAGAGTAAGGTGGATCGAGGTCTATTCCCGAACGATCTCATACGAAGGTCAACCAGCCGACTTCGTGACCCTAATCGATATTACCGCCCGGAAACGAGGCGAACTGCTGCAGGCGGCGCTCCTGCAGATTTCCGAAGCCACCAACGTGTCAAGCGACATCAGCGACCTTCTTAAAGCCGTTCACAAGTCCCTCGGCACGCTCATAGACACTACCAACTTCTATGTCGCCCTTTACGATTCCAGTACCGGGGCGTATTCGTTCCCGTATTGCGTGGATCAATATGAGGGGACGGATTTCTCATCTCAAGAGCTCAAGGAAAGCCTCACCGATTACGTGAGGAGGACCGGAGAACCGATACTGGTTAACAAAGAGGTGCAGTCAGAGCTCGAACGGCAGGGCGAGGTGACCACTGTCGGAAGGCCTTCGCCCGTGTGGCTGGGCGTTCCTCTGAAGGCCGCCGGCGGTGTCCTCGGCGTCGTGGTTGTCCAGAGCTATACCGACGCCGATCTCTATGACCTGAATGACCTGGAACTGCTCAGCTTCGTTTCCAGTTACATTACGATTGCAGTTGAGCGGAAGCTGGCCGAGGAGGCCGTGCGCGCCAGCGAAGAGCGGCTACGCACAATCTTTGAAGCCGCCCGGAGCGTATCTTTCATCTTGACAGATGTTGACGGCACGGAATCGAGAATCCTCGAATTCAGCCCCGGGGCCGAACATATCTTCGGTTACTCACGGGATGAAGTCATTGGCCGACCGGTCTCCATGCTACATCTGCCGGAGGATACGGCGAGATTCCCGGCAGTAATCGAGGCCATGAGACACGGGCAGGAGGGCTTCAGCGGCGAAAGAACGCTGGTGCGCAAGTCAGGCGAGCAGTTCCCGGCCCTGTTTATGACTTCGCCATTGTTCGATTCGAACGGCATTATGAACGGCACCGTGGGAGTCTCTATTGACATTACCGATCGAGTACAGGCCGTGAAGGCTCTCCAGGAATCCGAAGAGCGTTTTCGGGCCATATACGAACAGGCTGCCGTCGGCGTGGCTCTTTTGAGTCCGGATGGGCGATGGTTGCGAGGGAATCAGAAATTCTGCGATATTCTCGGTTACACGAACAAGGAACTCAGGCGCCTGACCTTTAACGACGTCACTCATCCTGATGATCTCGGGATCAGTCCGCCTCAGATGGAACGCATGCTGAGCAATGAGATTTCGACATACAGCGTCGAGAAAAGATACATCAAGAAGGACGGTCCTTTTGTCTGGGTAAATGTGACCGGCGCCATGGCCCGGGGCCCCGAAGGCGAACCCAGGTACGTTATCGCCGTAGTCGAGGACATCACGGAGCGGAAGACCGCCGAGGAAATGGTCGCCCGCTACACCGACCAGCTGCTCAAAGCCAATCAGGAACTCGAAGCCAAGCAGGCTGAACTCGAGGAGTTCATTTACACCGTTTCCCATGACCTGAAATCCCCGGTCGTGTCAATCTCCGGATTCGCGGGACTCATCAGGGAACGGCTTAGTGACAAACTTGACGACAAGACCTCGAATTACCTCGAACGCGTTCGCGTGAACACCGAGGTGATGGAAGATCTTATCGGCGACCTTCTGGAGCTTTCACGTATCGGCCGCATGGACGAGGCCGAAGAAACCGTCGATACCGAATCACTCGTGGACGAGGTTTTCGAATCCCTTTCGGTCGCGGCTATGGAGAAGAATATAGACCTCCACAGGGCGGCGCCGATGCCGGCGGTAACCGGATGGCCTCAGCGAATCCGTCAGCTCCTCACCAACCTGGTGGACAACGCCATCAAGTATATGCCTGACCACAGGCCCGGTGCCGAGGTCAGCGTCGGCTTTGACCGTTCCAAACTCAATCCCGCCGGCGGCCATGGCGCCTTCTACGTTAAAGACAACGGCGCGGGTATTCCCAAGCAGTTCCACCACAGAATATTCGCCATGTTCCAGCGAGTCGGTAACGTCAACGGCGAGGCCAACGGAAGCGGTGTCGGCCTGACTATCGCCAAACGCATCGTAGAGAAACACGGCTGCCACATCTGGGTCGAATCGGACGCCGGTAGCGGCGCCTCGTTCCACTTCACTCTCCCCTTGCCTGAGAAAGACGTCCATAGAGGAGCTTCTCATAAAAAACTTCAGCCCGAGCAAAACATGCCGGGCCGATAGCTGGCGACGTTAATGTTTAGAAACGGAGGAAGCTGATAGATGGAACCGGTGGTAATCATGCTTGTGGAAGACAACGACGACCACGCCGAATTGATAAGCGACGCCTTGAATAACACCATCGTCGCCAATCGCGTCGTACGCTTCGTCAACGCCGAATCGGCCCTCGAATACCTGCATGGCGAAAAGGCCCAGGCCGCCGAGCAGGACCATCCCCTGCCCGGAATGATCCTTCTCGATATCAAGCTGCCCGGCATGGATGGTTTCCAGATGCTGCGCAAAGTTCGCACTCACGACCGGACGAAGCGGATTCCCGTCGTCATGCTGACAACATCCAAACGGGATGAAGAGATTGCCAAAGGCTATGAATACGGTGCCAACAGCTATATCGTCAAACCGGTCAAATTCGAGGAATTCCGGGCCAAGATAATCGACCTTAAGATGTACTGGGTCCTTACCAGCGAATTGCCGGTGCGAAACAACGAAGGACTAAAACAGTAGTATGACCGCCGGCCGCACCGGCGAGGTCCCGGTTGACGGGGATATCGTATAAAGGAAGATAGAAGGAGAGCCAAGATGAGTTCCAAGGCTTTGACAATCATGCTTGTGGAGGACAACGACGACCACGCCGAGCTCGTATCAGCGGCTTTGGAAGTCAACAACCTCGTGGGGAACGTGGTCAGGTTCGCCGATGCCGAAACCGGCCTTGACTATCTCTACGGGCGTCCGCAGTCTCCACAGCGGACGGCGCCGGCATTGCCCGACCTGATCCTCCTCGACCTGATGTTGCCCGGCATGAGCGGTATGGAACTTCTGAAAGTCATCAGAAACCGACCGGAGACCAAAGGCATCCCGGTGGTGGTACTGACCACTTCCGCTCACGACCAGCAGATCGCCAGGGCTTATGAATACGGCGCCAACAGTTATATCGCCAAGCCGGTCGGCCACCAGGACTTTGTCATAAAGCTTGCTGAGCTCAATATGTTCTGGTCCGTCACGGCCGAACTCCCGCGCGGCAAGCAGAACTCGAGCCTCTCATCCGGCGATCAGCAACCATGACACGAGGTTTGTATGACAACCAGACGCTCTCAGAAGGGAACCCGGCCTCCTGATCTCTACGAAGAATCGGAACCGACGACCATTCTGATGGTCGAGGACAATCCCGATCACGCCGTCCTGGCCAGGACCGCGCTCGAGAAAAACCCGTGCTGGTCGATAGACGTGGTCGCCACCATGGGCGAAGCCTTTTTGATGATGAAGGCCCACGAATATCAGGTACTCCTGGTCGATTACTGTCTTCCCGACGGCTACGGACTGGACCTGCTCGACTGGGTGGACGAGAGCTGCACGGTGGTGATGATGACCGCTCAGGGCAGCGAGAGAGTAGCCGTCGAAGCCTTCAAGCGCGGCGCGCTGGATTACGTCGTAAAGGATGCCCTCTTCTGCGAAATCCTTCCCGAGATTGTCGAACAGGCCCTGGCCAAGAACAAAGCCATAAGACAGACGCAGCAGATTCTATACGACACCGACCCGCGGCATCTTAAGACGGCTATCGCCTACTCGCAATCGACCCTCAGGCTGAATGGATTCGTCCACACCGATCACCTCCGAACCGTCATTTCTAAATTCCGACGTCACGTAGCCGAGATTCGCGGCTGCCTGCGCGTTATCCGCTACAACCCGCAGGAGCCGGTAAGCGACAACCAGCTCGGCTTTCTCGAGGCCGGCCTGGAGAACTGTGAGCAGCTGGAAGAATTGATCGCGGAACTCATCTGCGGTTCGGTCGCCGACCCGGTTTGACCGGGGCCGCCCCATCCCGGAACATCGCCAAACAAAGCAAAAAGCCAGGCTCTCTCTGAACCTGGCCGGCGCTTCGTGCGGGTTTAGGAAGCGATTTGCCTACTTTTCTTCGAGAATGATCGACTCGGCCACGGTGGCCGTGTATACCTGATCGCCGGGAATTTCCCCCTGACCGCCTTTAATAAAAAGACCAAAAATGAACAGATACGAGAGCAGTTTTCGCCCTTTCCCTTCGGCCGTAACCGCCCCCTTCAGTTTGATAGGCGACCCGTCCGCCGCCTGAAAACCTTCCGAGGGCATCAACTCCACGAACTCCACCGTGATCTTTCCCGGCTTGCCGCCGCGGCCGGATTTGACCGACTCCTTCACAACCGCTGTGCCCTGGGCGCCTTTGGCTACGATCACCTTGCCTCCTATCTCAAAAGGGCTGGCCAATTCAAAAAGAATCGGTATCCCCTCGCCCAGTTCACCGGATGAAATTTTAATGCTGGCCGGGAATTTGACGCTCAGCTTGGCGCCCTCGGGAATCTGAACTCTCGCGGCCTGAGCGGATACCGCCAGCACCAGCCCCAGGGCCGCGATCAAGGCGATGACTCTAAGGCCACGTCCGCAATTTATGGGTGTACGCATCCTGTACTCCTTCCGGTCGGCTCCTGTCCGTTCCTCTATTTTTCCAATCGGGGCAGGCGTTCGGCAAGACTCGGCTTGAAACTGATGGTCACCTGTTTGCCGAGATTCTCGAATTTAACCTCGCCCTCCATCTCGAAAAGCGAATACCGCCCCGTGAGAACTTTCTTGTCACTCGGATTCTTGCCCCAGTTGCATGCGTGCTTGAGCTCGTCAAAAGCAATATGCACATCGTCGCCCAGCTTCCACTGAACCGTGTATTCGTCTCCCTCGAAAATCTGATTCTGGTCCGTCCAGGCCGGATCCTGACCGCGCCTGGTGATCTCTATATGCAGATGACCGTTCTCCGGCACCGCTTCGATGCGGTAAATGAAACTCTGCGCCTCTTCCCACCGGCGGGCCTCCCGCAAATAGCGCTCGATGGCATTGATGCCCTCGGCATCGGTTTGCGGGTTGAGCTCGCCGCGCAGCCGGCGCAGACGTTCCACCGCCCGACCCAGACGGTATTCACCGTCGCTGTTACCGTTTATCTCCGCTATCAGGTCATCCAGTTCGATGCTGGCTTTCTGGGCTATTTCTTTCTTTTCAACGGCGGCCGCCTGCACTTTCATTTTCTCGATGAACGTTTCGGCGAGTTTCTCTTCGGGAGCGCTCAGTTCGCTGGCCGGGGTTTTCTGGTTAAAGGCCACCTGCTCGACAAGCCGCGCGGCCAGCGAGGTGTCGAATCTCGCGGCTATGAAGCTCGAAAAGAGTTCCCAGTAGCTCAGAATACGGTCGCTGCGGGAATAGAGTATGGTCGTTTCATCTCCCGAATGATAGTCCTGGAGTTCCGCCACCAGTTTCTCCCACTCGGGCGAAAGCTGCAGAGAGTCGGTGCTCGGATTGAGTTTGGGCCAGAGCGACGAATCGGACAGGAGGCCGTCAAACCTGCCGATCAAGAGGTCGAGCTTCTTGACGGCTTCGGAGATGTCGAAATCACGGTAGAACTGACGGATTTTGCGCGAGGGCGCCTGGAAACTGGGAAAGAGGTTGCGTATCCATCGCGAGTTCTCGTAGCGGCTGTAGGCCGTCTGCACCTGACGGCGTTCCTCGTTGGATGTCGTAAAGACATTGCCCGCGTTAGCCTTCAGAATTTCGGTCTCGACCTGCTGCGTCCGCGGCAGGAGATACTTGAAATGGTACAGAAAAGGAATCGAATAGAGTACCGCCCAGATGAGACAAACATACCCCACCGTCTTGGCCAGCGACTTGATGCGGGCGATTTTGCGGTTGCGCACAATCCCGTTGAGAAGCCAGTAGAACGGTTCCTTGATACCCACCGGATGAATCTTGGGCGGCGGTTTGTAAATGGAGCGACCCACATCGGAGCCGATCTTTTCCGGCTCCGCCCCGGTATTGGACACGAAGAATATCTGCAGATTCAGCGTCCGCCCGACCACCACTTTCAAAAAGTCGCTCAGCCGGAGCAGCACCTGACGGACCGTTCCGGTCCAGGTCGGGTCCGCCGAAACGCGGTCGCTCACCAGGAGCTTATTGAGAAATAGGTCGAAATCTTCCGACAGCAAGTGCTCATCGTCGGGGCTGATCAGCACCGTCTGGCTTTCACCGGTAAAGCCGGGCAGAACATCGGCCTTTGTCACCACCAGCGCCACCGGAACAGGCAGGGGTCGATGATGCGGCGCGAGTTTTTCAAGCATGCTCACGAATGACGACACATGGGCCTGGCTCTCCAGCTCCGAACCCATGATTTTGGGGTCGTAGAAAAAGATGAGACCGTCGCAACCGGACATGAAGTCAAGAACCTTGTCTTTGAGCTCGGTTGCCCCGGTTATCGCCACCGCTTTGCCCGGGTAGTCATAGGTCACCACCGATACTTTCTTATCGCTATCGAGGATGGCGTTGAAAAGGAGCAGCCGGTCCCGCTCGGTCGGATCGGGGAAACGCTGTTCGCCCCTGGTGTCGACAATCGTCCCGGAGTCCGCCGTCGTTCCCAGGCCCCAGATGGCGCGACGGTTGGCCAGAAACTCCGTCGAGGTGGCGTTGTCAGTGACCGATATCTGCAGGTCTCTGGCTATCTTGCACTCTTCGTTGAGAACCGTAAAGTAAACGGTCTTGCCGGAATTACGACTCCCGTACACGCCCACCCTGATGCCGGGCGGCCAGTCAAAGGCACCCCCGGGCTTGTCCTTCCCCTTGGCCGCCGCTTTGGCACCCTTCTGGAACAGCTTACCGGCTTTCTTCAACAGTTTGATCACGGCCGACCCTTTTCATGCAGGCTGTTGGACCGCTCTTGCAGCTGCTCCAGCTTATCACCGGCGTAACTATTCCAGTAGGCCGGCACACCGAAAGCTATCGCCAGAAACAGCAGTATGACCAGGGTGTAAGTCAGGTAGGCCAGCTTGCGCTGCGTGCTGAGCAACCGGAAGTATGCGAAGCTCGAGAAGGCTCCGCGGCCCTTGGCTCGTATTTCCTTGGTCCAGCCGGCCAGACGCGACCACAGGCTCGTCCTGGCCAGATAATCCCACTGGGTCAGATAATTTTCGAACAGCCGGCCCTTGTCACCCAGCCGGTTGAGGGTGCCGACCCGCTGAAGGTGGAACTCCAGCGTCGTCCTGTCTCGCATCAACTGGGACCCCAGCGCATGACGGCGGCGCATCAGTTCCAGCACCTTGCACGGATCGGTCAGACCGTCGAACTCTTCCGGAGTCATGTCGACCTTGACGCTCTTGCCGAAATTATTGATGTAGGCGGCAATCTCTCCGAGCAAAAAGGCGTTGAGCCGATAGTTGTCTTTCAGAGCCGTTTCCTTGAACAACATTGCCGCCAGGGTTCTCTCGAAAAACGGCACATCCTGTTTGACCGAGCGCTGGTTGCGGCAGTAGGAATAGGCCTGATTGGAGCGACCGTCGGTATCGACCTCCGCCTCGAACCGGGTGATCAGCACCTGAACGGTCAGGCGCCTCAGGTCGGACGCGGTCAGGGGATGAAGCTTGATTTTGTCGAGCAGGTAGTAATCTATGTCAACCGCTTGGTTGCGGTCGCCTCGAAGAGTCTGAAATACGGTAACGATACCGTTGTAAGTCTGCAGGAATGCCTCTGTCTCGAATTGCGGGTAGCTCGTCTCATATGTGTCAATATATTTGAACAGGTCATCAATATAAGACTTCATTTTGAACGGATACTTTCAGACAGATGGTTCCTAAAGTGAATATATTATCAAATCCGTCTTGCCCAGATTGGAGAGCTTCTTGGCGTCCCCCGCCCCGCGGAATATCAGCGTCACCTGTTTCACCCCGGAAGCCTGCATCATATCTTGGGGATGCAGCGCCACCTTGTTGCCGAAGGTGGACGTGTCCACCGTGACCGGGTCGGTTTCGCCCAGGCCCCGCGCTTCATTCAGACCCAGACGAACCTGCATGTTCGACCAGGTACCGCCGGCGAAAAGGTCTTTGCTCATGAGTACGGTGATGTCGGACATCGGTGCAGGCTTCGTTATCTCCATCAAAAGATAATTGAGTTCGCCCACTTTCTCCAGGCGGCAGCTGGTGTAGTCGGCCAGGTTATAAGTCTTGCCATGGTAGGTGAGCGTCTGGGTGGCCATCGCCTGCGGACCGAGTTGTTCCTTCTTTACCTGCGCGAAGAACCCGAAAATCTCCCGCATGGTCGCGAACAAACCGTCGATCACGTTGATTTGGCTGCCGATGTCACCATGGTTGTACTCGCTGAGAAGAAAATCGTCAATCTCCGACAGATACCGACCTATATCGGCACTGGTCTGCTTGACGAAGAACCTCTCATTAATATAGTCTTTCAATTCCGGATGCAAATTGATGAGCGTCGAAAAGACGCGAAACAGCCGCTTGAAATGGATGATCAGGTATAGAGGATGGACCGCATTCCGTCCGGCCGTGAACTGGTCGTGCGACGAGGCCAGGTGCTGAACGATCTGCGAAACGGTATCCTTGAACTCCGCCTGAAGACTGGTTCGCTGACCGACGGCCGTGTCGGCCGCCAGGGCCATGTAAGCCTGCGATGACAGAAGGATCAGCTTTTCCAGACGCCCCTTGTAATCGTTCACCTTCTGGCTGAGACGCTCATCGGCATTGCACGACACACAGGGAGGGTAGTAGCTTTCCGAATGAACTACCTCCCCCTCCGAAACCGTCAGTTCCGCAATCTGTATGTGTTGACCTTCGGGCACGTTCGGCTTCTTACCGATATGCAGCGAATAATCGCTGCGCAGATACGGAATCCGGGGAACTTCTTCCGATGGGTCGGGGCTTCCAACCTGGTTCTTCTTGACCGCGTCCACCGCCAGATAGACCGGCACCAGACCTTCCGTCACGTCGGCCTCAGCCTTAACCTTGCCCTCCACCGCTTCGTTGATCTCGATATAGTGACCGTCGGGAGTGAGAGCCTGACAGCGATCAACGACTATCGCCAGTCGTCGCCCGCTCAGGAGCAAGTCGAGGCTTAGTGCAGGCTTGGCCGCAAGTGACTTCTTGACAAGACCATAAGTATCACCGACGTTGAAAGAATGCCAGCGAACCAGGTCCTCAAAGTACTTCTCCTGGTCTTTGAGATGCTTCTGCGTTATGAGCATCCCGTCCTGCCAGTTCACTGAATATAAGCTTAAGTCACTCATAGCCTTGCCTCGGTTAAATGGGGCCAATTTGGAATCTATACCCGTTCCATTTTAATGTCAAGGTAAATGTATCAGCGCCTCCCATAAGCGTCAAGCCCTTATGTGCGAAGTGTAGCCGAGATAGTGCCGTCGCTTTTCTTCTCCTATCTGCGTCAGCTCACCGACCGACCGCACCGTCACTCGTGACTGCAGATGCCCCGGCATGAAAACGTTCAGGGCACGCTCAATCTTGACGCGCGTGGAGCCGCCCGGAAGAAAATCGCGTATCTCGTCCGGTCGAACGTCCTCGACTATCACCTCGTAGGCGGTGTCGCAATCGGCGAAGCGCTTGCCCAGTATAACACCGCTTCCCAGCCGGTCGCTGGTGCTGCCCAGATAATAACGGCACGACTCCGGTATGGGGTGTTCGGCCGCCACGTTTTCGATGATTCTGAAGCGGTGCCCGAACAGACACTCGAGCACCCGGCAGACCAGCTCGGCGTTGCCAGCCCAGTAATGAAAGGTCGGAAAGAGCGACGACCAGATCATCGCCTCCCGGAACGACATCCCCTCGCGTCCCGCTTCAAAGGCAAAGAGGTTGAGCACCTTTTCGAGATGGTCGAACTCAACCAGTCCGAAGGTACTCTTGAGATCGCGGTATTCGGCCACCGCCATATGCCTGATGACCGCCGCATCAAACGGAGCCATCATGGCTCGGGCGCTGTCTTCCCAGGCGCCGGTCGACGCTCGCGTCCCGAAAAGGCCGTAGAAAAATTGGTACGGCATCTGATCGACGGCGCTGGAAAAGCCGACCTTCAGAGTGACTTTGGTCCTTTTGTCCAGCGGCGTTCCGGGTTTCGGGTCCTGCTCGCGAATCTCTCCCTTGTAGTTCTCGAACTCTCCGAGGGCAATGATATCTACTTTCGAGACGTCCAGACCCAGCTTGTCAAGCGTGTTGAGAGCCGTGGTAAAATGGAAAGGGTGCCTGCGGCTGCAGAAGTCCGGCATGACCTTTTCGGGCGGAGCGCTCATCGCTTGACAATCTCCACTTCAAAGGCGGTGTTTACAGGCGCCCGGGACTTGAGAAAGCGACGAAGCCGCTCTCTCAGCAGTGCGGTTTCGTCATCGGAGTAGAAGTCCTCGGCCCCCACTCGCACCTTCACCAGAAGACACCGCCGCACGCCCCGCGCCGCCCTCTGGACCGAGTTCTCGCAACTGGCTTCTTTTATGCGCGGGTCGAAAGTGGTGGCCCAGGATGCGATTTCATCGAAACTCAAAACCCGGTCGCGGTTGCGCAGACGCTGGGATACTTCTGTTATGATCTGCGCCTCGGTCCTGGCCGGCACGGCTCCCTGCACCGCCGTCACATTGTCGACGGCATCAAGTCCCGGATGTTTTTCGTACAGCTCGTTGACCTCACCGGCGGCGATGCCGTTAGCTTCGATACCGCAGGTGACCGAATAAAAGACGGTAATATAATCCGGCGGCGGATCGAGTTGCGAAGAGTAGTCGAACCACAACACCAGCTTACCGTTACGCTCCTCAAGAGAATAAACCTGCTGCGTGGGACTTTCCTGAACGCGATACACCGGCTGATATTCATTCTTGCCGGAGTCGATAACCTGTTCGATTTCAAGGATGCTATCCAGCGGCTCGGGAACCTCCACCTCTACCAGCCGATTGCCGCCGGTATACTTGTAGGTGGACAGCCCGTTCTTGTTGGTCGCGACGAAACAGTCAAAGTGAAGCTGAAAGCCCTTTTTGAACTGGACCTTGTCGCCCCCCGGCGGCAACTCGACCTTTATCCAGTAAAGGTTCTCCTGCTCCACGGTATAACGCACCTCTTCCTCGTCAATGAGGTTAAGCAACCGGGGTTCGATCGGGCCAAGTTCCCAGGTGGCCGTGAACCTCTCCGGCAGAACAACGAAATTGTTTTCCAGGTGTCGGAACAGGTCGGCCGTCGTGCGCAGGCCGCCCCAGTTAACCGGCTCATCGGCATCGGTGAACATATCTTCGAGGCTGGTCGTCGCACCCGGGCAGAAACCGACATCGTCGTAGAAACCACCGGAATTGGATCCGGGGTACCAGTAACCCCAGCGGAGTTGCCGTCGGACCGTTTCCGGTCCCTGTAGAAAGAGCTTGGCATCCTTCAGACCGGTCGGCAACCCGCCGTATTCGACGCCGATATACACCTCTCCGGGGCCTTGGCCGCGCAGCCGGGCGTCGGCCAGATCACCCTCGGCCTGCTCGAAGGCGACGCCGGGAGACACATTGATCACCGCGTCACCAAAGCGAACAAAATAGAACTTTGCGGTCGCCGCGATAATCTTCTCGCGGCGCTGCGACGAAAAGAAGAAAGTCTTGCCTCCCTCGCGTTTTTCCTTATAGAAGAACCGCGTGTGGGGATCAACCTCGACCACCGGGTCGACCGGCTTGCATTTCATGATGGTGTGCGCCGGCACCGGCCACCGCCGGCTTTCCGGCGCCAGCGACCGGACCAGCGAATTGACCGCTACCGTCCAGGTCCGGTCGATGCGGCGATCAATCCGCTCCAGCTGATGGGCATACAGCTCCATCAGGATTTTAAGAACGGGATCCAGGCGGTCGACCGACTCCGGAACGGACGGATTCCAGCGGCGCAACTGGCGATGCATGTCGGCAAAAATCTGTTGCCTGGTTCTTGATCTCTCCGGTGTCATATCGCTGATTCCCGTCTATCCCAAAACGTAGTTAGCCTCAAAATTCTTTTCCTCGCCGGCCTCCTTGTAGCTTCCCGATACTTTCACCGCCAGACCGAGCGAATGCGGCGCGTTGTCTTCAACACTGACGAAAGAAACGGATACGTTATACAGCCGTTCCTCGTACTTGTTGATGGCGTTGCGCAGACTGGCCCGGATGTCCGCCTTGCTGGCGGCGTAAAGATCGGAATACTCTTTTTCCCAGATGTCGCAGCCGAAATCCGGCTCAAAAGGCATGCCCCCCCGACGCGTGCTCAGAAGCAAACCGACCGAATAGGTTATGGATTCCTGAAGAGAGCACCTGTCCAGGTATCCATCTCTGACTACAAACGGTAACGCCAGGTAATCCATAGCCGCATTAATTCAGGTTGATTACTGCTCCCTTGATAACACACTGCCCGCTGGCCTCGGCGTTCAGATTCGCTCCCGCTTTGTTTTTCAGGTTGGCCTTGGCGTCGAGATTTAGATCAGCCCCCGATTTGACCTCTGTGGCCGCCTGGCTTTCGACGGTGATATTGTTTCCCTTGATACTCAGATCTCCGGCGCTCTCGATATTGATATCGCCCTGGCTCTTGATGCTGATCGACGGCGTCTTCATGTTCATGACGATCTGGTTGTCACCGTTCTTGGTGGTGATCTTTATCTCTTCCTCGCCGTCCTTATCGGTCAGCCGGATCTCGTTGCCGCTCCTGGTGAGAAATACTTTTACTTCATTCTTGTCATCGGGCGTCTCGGGAAGCGTGTCGGTTCCGCTGTATACCGAACCAAGGGCCACCGGCAGGTCAGGGTTGCCGTTCTCGTACCCGACCAGCACCTCGTCGTCGAGTTCCGGCAGGCTGATCCAGCCATGCCCGCTGCCGGCGTGGGGAGCGAGGTAGCGGACAAACTGGCTTTCGATTCCGAGCGCCGGAATCTTCACCTGTATCCGACCCAGCCTGTCAGGATCATCGAGACTGGTCACGACGCCGCTCTGAAGATTGGTCAGCGCCGGACGCTTACTCGTCTTGGCCGGGAAAGATATGTCGAGAGGGCTGCAGACGAACTCGTTGTGGTACTTGCCGCTCTCGTCAAAGCTGTGCCGCACCGATTTCACCCAGTACAGGCCGTCGAATTTGCTCATGCCGTTGATCTTCACACAGTGGCCGACTTTGACGGCCGGCACGATAGACTCGCCGGTGCAATCGACCATGCGACCTATCTGACTCTCAACAGCCTTGGTCAGAGTGGAGTCCACACTCGACTGGTCCGTCGCCATCTCCGTGCCGACATAACCCGACTGCTCGAAGATCTTTTTGGAAGCGTCAATGGATGCCTTGGCCATATCCGACGGAGAAGAACGCAGTACGTTGCTGTCGATCTGGGATTCCAGAACGGTCTTCTTACCGTACTCCCAGGACTTCGATTCAAACTTGCTGGCGGCGGTGCCCAGACCCAGGGCAAACGTTCCCAGGGTCTCGCGCCAGTTCAGATCCTCCGAGGAAGAACCACTGGCTTTCTGGAGAACATATTCCTTGCCGTCATAATACGAGTACAAACCGGCGTCCTCGGCCAGACGCTTTATGTACTGCCAGTCGGTTTCCTGGTACTGAACGCTGTACTTGATACTCGACCCCGAGGATTCCATGTTACCCCGCGTGATCGGGTAGCCGGAGACAATCGACCCGATTATATCGCTGGCCGCCTGCTCCTCGAAGTACGTTACTTTCGGCGCCCCGTCCATCACCCTGGTCGGGCTCTTACCCACGATGAGAACGGTATTCAGACCATCAATGCTGTTCTCCAGCCTGACCTCGCTGACCAGACCGATAAATTCCAGCGCCCTGGCTTCATCAACCACACCACCGGCCGGCGTGATCGTCAGGGCCACCGACTTCCCCAGAAACGCGGTGTAGGTGCCGGGATCGTCGAAATCCTGATCGCTGGAGGCCTTGCCAACCTGCTTGACCCGTATTTTCAGACTGTGATGGTCATAAACATACTGGTCGAGCTCAACTGACGATACCGTGTGTTTTATTTCCCTGTTGTCAATCTTGATACTGCAAATACACGGGGTTTCGATTTTCGCCATAAGAACCGTTGACCCTTCTGCTTAAAATAAGCGGCCGGGCGGAACACAACGCCCCGCCCGACCCCGAAAACGAAGCTATTCTTCCCAGCGATTGTCGATGCTGGCCCCGCCGATATTCAGCTTCCGGCAGGAAATCTCAAAATACTCAAAGACTTGATCGTCCGGTTTCGTCTTGATGTGCGGAACCCGCTCTTCGAACCGGGTAATAAAGCCTTCTTCCCAGGTCAGTACTTTCATCTCGGAATCATCCGGTTTCTTGAAAGTCACCGAACCGGCTTTCCAGTTGGGCTGGCTGGTATCCATCGCCCAGCCGGCAATAGCGTCGGTCTCATCGGATTCTCTGAGTACCTTGATGGTACCGGCATGGGCCCGGTCTGACGGCCTTCCGGTTTCGTCTGAAGCCGTATAAACCTCATACGACACTTCGTAGACGTTCTTGTACTTGACGCCGTCGATCTCAAGAATTGGTCTGCGAGCCATAAGTCCTTACCTCCATCTGTCTCGCGTTAGGTTGATAAGAGTACAGTTGTCCCTATAAAGCCCCGGAGCGGAACAGTTGCCCCGCCCTTATCTCATACTTACAGGTTTCTATTTATCCTTTACGTTGGTTTGATCACCCTCGCCCCAGGCGACGAACTCGATGTTGAACGTCCGCGCCGGATACTTGGGGTTAAGACTGACCTTTACGTCAACTTCCTGACGTTTGCGCATTTCCTCGTCGGCAAAGATGTCAACTTTGTAATCCTGAAGGATGTTGTCGCCTCCCGAAATCGCCTTCATGAACTTGTCGATATCTTTGCGCATGGTGTCGATAAAGCGTTGATCGATAACCGAGAAGGTCTGCTTGTTAAGGTAGTTGCGAAGCGTCTTGTACACGTAGTCGTAGGTGCGCCGGATCGAGTAAACGTTGAAGGTCTCCTTGCTGAACAGCGTCGAAGCACCCATGGCCACAGCCGTGCCTTCAAAGCTGACCATGGGATTGACGCCCTTCTCGTTGATCTTGCTGGCGTCGGGCTGGTTCGCCTTGAAACGCAGGTACTTGGCGTCGGCTATCTTGCCGTACTTGAATCCGGCCATCGGCTGCTGCATGCCCACCGTGGTATCGCCCTGGTACATCTTGCCGGCGACGGCCGCCGAGGGCGGCACCCACATATCGTCGTCCTCGTATTGGTTGGCGCCGCGGGCCATGATGTAGTTGGCGAAAACCGACACGTACTGCTTGTAGTCGTCAATGCCCGGAAGATTGGCATAGGCCGGGTCTTCCAGCATGTCCATGACCTCTTCGAACTTCTCGAAATTCGGCAGGTCGGTCATCACGTGTACCTTATTGGGCAAGCCCAGTTGCCGCGCCACCGTGTCGATATTCTCGACACTACCCAGATAGCCGGGCACCACAAACATGGCGTAGGCATCCTTGACGCTCCACTCGCGGAAAAGGTCCGCCACGGCCTTGGCCAGCTCTTCGAACTTCTCCTTGTCATCGGGGTTGGTGAGATCCTCGGGACTGACATTGGCAAAGAAAGCATTGACTTTCTCGTCCGGCTCCTGCTGGGCGTTGGCGAAAAACTTGTCCACGGCCCGGTAAGTCGTTTCCAGGTCCCGGCTGGCCCGGTGGACCTTCTTCATGTTCTTCTCCAGATTCGCCTCGAGCTGGGCCGCCTGCTCGTTAATGGCTTTGCGAATGTCATCCAGCGAGCTTTCCTTGGACAGATGCTCTGTCCAGAGTTTCAGGCGCTGGGCCAGAAGCTGACGCTGCTTGGCGAAGTCCTTCTTGGTCAGAAACTCCTTGCGCTGAAAATCCTTCTTAGGGTCGAGCCATTCCACGCCGCGCACCAGGTCCCCGTCAGGAGTCTTGAACGACGGCAGATGAGCGGCCAGCTTGCCGAAATCACCGAACGAATCGCCCAGCAGTGACGAAAATTCTTCCTCTGATATCTTCTCAACGGGCGCCGCCTCCGGCTGGGCCGGAGCCGCTTCGGCCGGTTGAGGCTGTGGTTCTCTTTTTTCTTCTTCAACCATTATTCATCACCTCACTTTTACTCGCTGAGAAGGTCAATGTAGTAACGCGCCACTTTCAGAAGAGCTTCCTTCTTCTCTTTGTCCGCCAGGGTCTTTTTGAGCGCGTTGTTCTTCTTGAGTTGTTTGTCAAGATCGGCCAGCATCTCCTTGCTGTAAAACGTCTCCCTGAGCGCATCGTTCTTCTCGATGAGCTCCTTCGAGGTAAAGTCATTCATGGACCTGACCTCGAAATGCGCATTGACCTGCTGGCCCTGCACGTCCTCCAGCTCCGCCTCAAAGGAAGGCTGGAATTTTTCGAACACCTCCTTGAGGTTGGTGCACTTCACCGGCGTCACGTCAGCGTCGTCGTCGCTGTTCAACTTGGCGGCGTACAGGAGCTTGTTCGATGGCAGCAACTCGACTGGAACGGAGTCGTCTTTCTTGACTCGTTCCGTTGCACCCAGTATGAATTTGGCCATTTAAGTCCTCCGTATCTGAAAATTTCACCTAACTAGAATTCTTTCGGGTAAACACGTAAGCGTCGTCTTTGACATCTATCATGACCTCATCACCGGGCGAAACGGCGCCGGTGATGATGTCAACCGACAGCTTGTTTATTATATCTTTCTCGATTATCCGCTGAATGGGCCTGGCGCCGAGTTCTATCGTATAGCCGTCACGGGCAATCTTCTTGCGTGCCTCGGGCGACAGCTCGGCCTTGATATCCTGGTCCTTCAACAGGTCACACAGGTTGTTGAACTCCAGACCGGCAATCACCTCCACCTGCTCCTGCGTGAACGAATGATAAATGATGATATCATTCAAACGGTTGAGAAACTCGGGACGGAATTTGCTGAAGAGGAAACCGCGCACCTCCTCCATGTTCACTTCCCGACCCTCCCGGTCGGCGTCGAGGATTTTGTCGGCGGCGTAGTTCGATGTCAGCACCACCAGGGTGTTCGAAAAATCAACCGTCCGGCTCTGGCCGTCGGTAAGCCGACC
This sequence comes from Candidatus Zixiibacteriota bacterium, assembly GCA_020346225.1. Lineage (GTDB taxonomy): Bacteria > Zixibacteria > MSB-5A5 > GN15 > FEB-12. Next base: position 1,635,412 of record CP070777.1, read on the forward strand.
GTCGTCAAGAAGCTGAAGCAGGAGATTAAACACATCCGGATGGGCCTTCTCCACCTCGTCGAAAAGAACTATCGAAAACGGCTTACGTCTGACCGACTCGGTCAACACGCCGCCCTCCTCGTATCCGACATACCCCGGCGGGGCGCCGATCATTTTGGCCACCGAGTGCTTCTCCATGTACTCCGACATGTCCAGCCGCACCATGGCGTTCTTGTCATCGAAGAGAAACTCGGCCAGAAGTTTCGGAAGGTGCGTTTTGCCCGTGCCGGTCGGCCCCAAAAACAGAAACGAACCCACCGGCCGGTGCGGCAGCTTGAGTCCCGCGCGCGACTTGCGAATGGCGTTGGCGATGGCGCTGATGGCTTTTTCCTGACCGACTATCTTCTTCTTGAGATACGCCTCCATGTTCAGCAGGCGGTCCTTCTCTGCCGTCAGCATCTTGGATACGGGAATGCCGGTCCGGCGGGCCACCACCGAGGCGATCTCGGCATCATCGATCTGATCCTGGAGCGAATCAACTACCTGCTTGAGCGCCGCGAACCGCTCCGCCTTCTCGGCAAAGTCCTGCCGGGCCAGCTCAGCATCGAATTTGGTCGTCTTCATTTCTCCGCTCCTGACTGTACCTCGAGACGGTGCCCCCAGAACTGGTGCATGCGGTCGTAGTTTCGGGTGAACTCCTCGTAAGCCGATTCCAGTTTCTCCAGGGCCTCCTTCTTCTTTCCATCGCCTTTGCCCTGCATCTGTGCGAACAGTTTCTCCAGTTCGGCTATCTGCTTTTCCAGAAGCGGCACCTTCACCGAAGAGAACTCCTTCTTGACATGATACTCGGAAGCGGCCTCGTCGATAATGTCCAGTGCGATGTCGGGCAGGTTCCGCTCGCTGAGATAACGCTGGGAATATTTGACCGCCGCCACAATGGCTTCATCGGTATAGACAATCTTGTGATGCTCCTGGTACTTGGGCACGACCCCGCGGGCGATGCGGACGGCGTCGTCGAAGTGCGGCTCCTCGACCTTGACTCGCTCGAAGCGCCGATCGAGGGCCTTGTCTTTTTCGAGGTGCTTGGTGTACTCCTCTTCGGTGGTGGCGCCTACCAGTCTCAACTGTCCTCTGGCCAGGGCCGGTTTGATCAAATTACCGGCATCCATGCCGCCGCCGGCTCCGGCTCCGGCAATAGTGTGAATCTCGTCTATGAACAGAATTATCTTGCCGCCTGACTTGACCACCTCGCCGACCAGGTTCTTGAACCTCTCTTCAAACTCCCCTTTGTACTTGGCCCCGGCTACCAGCGAGCCCATATCGACCGACATCACCTTGACACCCCCCAGAGCCTTGGGCACGCTGCCGTCGATCACGGCCTGGGCGAATCCCTCCACAATGGCCGACTTGCCCACCCCGGCACCGCCAACCAATACCGGACTGTTTTTGCGACGGCGCAAAAGAATCTGGATTACCTGCTGCAGCTCATCCTCGCGCCCGATCATCGGGTCGAACTCACCCGCGGCCGCCTGATTGGTCATGTCGATACAATAGCGAAGGGTGCCGGCAACTTCTCTCTTGGCCTCGGTCGGCACACCTTCACCGGGGGCCTTCTCGGACGGCGCCTCGGTAATTTCAGCCACCGATTTCATCTCGGCGATGGCCCGGTAAATGTCTTCTTTAGTGATGTCAATCTTCTCGCGCAGATAAGGGGCCAGGGCCGACCGGGGATCGAAGATAGCTATCAGGATGTGTTCCGGCTCGACCAAGGCATCGTAGAGCTTGGCTTTCTCGTCGAGCGCTTGGGTCAGGACCGCCTGCGTCGCCGGGGAGACGGTCAGATTCTCGCGCGCGCTGGCGCGGCTGGATTGTTCTTTGAGGTAGGTTTCGGTTACCGATGCCACCCCGCCGGGGTTTTTGCCCAGCTGCGTGAGGACGGATTCGACCTGCGAGTCCTCCTGCCTGACGGTCGCCACCAGCAGGTGCTCCACCTCGATTTCGGGATGGCGAAACTCCGCCGCGACCTCCCGGGCGATTTTTATTATTGCTCTTGAATCGGTCGAATAGCTGGCAATGTCCATAAATAAGCCCTTAGCTACAATCTAAAAACCCTGATGTTTGGCCTAAAGCTGGTTATCTTAAGCCCTGAAGTGGTAAATATTTATAATTAGCTCACACTCCAAAGTCAAGCGGTTTTAGCCTCTCATTTATTCTCGCCGGCCGGCTCCGGCATCCACTCTAACCTTCTTCGCTCTCCTCCGCTTCCCAGGCCTTCTGGAGATCCAGGTATACTTCCTTGAGATTATTTTTTGTGTCAAGGACCACCGCGATGTTGTGCGCCCCCGGCTCAAGCGGCACATCCTGAGGCGTCCTGGGCGTGATATCTTTCGCGCTACGCAACCGTCGCGACCTGCTTTTTATAGGCCAGCACTTATAATCACCGTCGCCCAGCTCCCTGAAGAAGTAAAACTTGATAAACAGCTGTTCCGAAGGTATGGCGTCCGTCGACTTCTTGACATTCCGTTTCTTGAATCTGCCTGATCCCGTGCGAATCCACACCTCCGATGCGCACACGGTAGGGACAAGCATTTTGTCACACAGGCTTTTCACGGCCGCGTCCGTAGATTCTTCCCCTTTCGCCAGGCACAATGCGAGAACAGAGGAGCTCTTAATTTTGTCGGTGCTGCCTAAGTCCCGCTTCGCCACACTGGTCATTTGCTTCAAGTCTAACGCAGTATATTCCTTTTCACGAATGCGTTCCCCCACCTCTTCCGGATCTGACTCGCCGTGAGGTGCTGCGTAAATCTCGAAATCAACTGCCCGGCTGGCCCGCTTAAGCCCTTCGGTAACCACATCCACACCCCAGAACCTGTAACCCGGCCGCGCGAGGAACCTTTTACCCGACCTGTAAAGTTCCCGATAAGGGACTGACGCACCGCCGTAAGGAGGGTCAGGTGGTCCCTGATCAAGGCATCTGTCCGTTTTGAGTTCCAACCTTACCGGAATGAGACAGGCAGTTACAACGTTCTCCCCCACCCCAACAGTCCAGTCACTGGGGTGAAACTTGAAACTGTGTCCGGTGTCGATGTTCCAGTGCATACTCAGCAATTTGAACTGGTCTCTGACTGAGTACACCCTTTCTCTGGGTGCAGCCCCATCTCCGTTGACATCACCAAGCAGGAAGTCGATGGCCTCCTTGATCATCGTCCCGCACAACTTAACCGCCTCGTCAATGTGCGCCTTGAAATCTCCGGGGCCAACCACTTCCTCTTCGGCGTCCTTCAACTGCTTCGCGGTGGCCATCACATTTATAAAGTAGTTCCTAAACGAAAAATGTGATCTGGTCTTGCTATCAAGCCAGTACCAGGCGCGGCAGGTCTCGTATTTGTCTCCGTTCCACTTGAAATACTGTTTCTTGCCGTATCCCTGCCCGTAGTAGTCATCAATCGTTTTTCCGATGAAAAGATGTCCCTTCTTCTGCCGCAGGTGATACGCCGCTATGCAGGGAAAGTCCACTTCCCTCCACTCTGCCTCCGGCTTTTCAAAAAGATTCGTCAGAGTGTACCTGTCCTGGTACTGTTCCACTATGTTGTGCAGGGACCAGGGCTTTGTTGTCCAGATCCCCGGTATTGGCCCCGGCCTGGAAAAATTGTTCAAAAACGCTTTCTCAAGGAGCTTGAGGGCACCGGCCCGGCTGTTCACGAAAGGATGAACAACAATATCCGCCGCGATATGGGTTATGTGGCCCAGCCAATAGGCCAGTCTGTACATCCACAGCGTCTCCTCATGCGAATAAGGCTCAAACGTTGTCATCTCACTTTTTAACTGTGTCAAAGCATAGATGACCGGTCCGCCGGTCGTATTGTAATGGCACAAACGTGAAAGCTTGTTAGTTTCTAGGTTCCTGCGGTCCATACGCGGCGGTATAAAGAATATGTCCGGGCCATTTGACCCTAAATAACCATAACTCGCTAAAGTTGCATAACCGGCAATCTCTTCCTTGAACAGTGTCTTGACCAGTCCGTTAAGTTCCGATTTCTTGGCAGACACTGTCCCTATGAAGCTCTTCAGACTGCGATCCCCATCGCTCATCCCCGTTTCCAAACGACCGAAGAACTTTCCCACAGGATCCGGTTTCCCCTTGTAAGCCGTCACCGCCCGGTTTATTGCCTGCTCAAAGATATATAAGTGAGTCAGGGCATTAGGCATCTTGAGCTCCCTGGACGCCTTTGATTTCATGCATACATACCCGGGCCGGTTCGTCGCCCTGGCACCCGCACAACCCGGTCAAAAGCAGCAGCCTCGACTCAGACGGCTCGTGGAGCGCGGCCGGCACAAGGACCATCGATTCATCACCATCAATGAATGGACACAGACCACTCCACAGGATAGGTGTACCGTCGATAGCATCGCCTTTCGAATCAAACAGCAGCACTTCCGTCACCCCCGACGGGTTATAAAAAACCGCCACAAAGACACTGCCTCTTTGGCCGATTACCGGACCTTCGGACAGACTGACCAGCGTGTGAGCGGGGTTTATCTCGCAGGGACTCGCCCACGACAGTTGGCCGCCGCTGAAGAAACCGAATTGCCGCTGGGCCTGGTCGTACACGCACACCACCGGCTTGCCGTCCGACCCGCGACCCGACACCAGGGCGACAAAAGCCCCGCCTGCCCGCTGAACCGGTGTGCCCCGGGTTGCTCCTCCCTCGGTCATATGCAGACTCACGACCGTATCACCGCCGCTGGCGAACAGGATCTCCTCCTCTCCGTCGAAGTCGACATCGGCCGCCGTCAACACCGTCTGACCCGCCAGGTCTGGCTTGACCCGGGCGATTTGACGGAGAATCTTCCGTGACCAGTCATAAAAACAGATTGACCCGTTTTCGCGGACAAAGACCAGCCTTTTCTTTCCGGATTGCTCCGAGGCCGCCACCAGCGATGACACTGACGGTGGATCGAGCTCCAGCGGAAATCCGGGTAAAGGCCGGCCGGGGGCATGATACGCCGCGAGCGTACTGGCCGCGTCAATCATTGAGGCGCCAACGCTGAGGAAGGCCAGCAGCGGCCCGCCGTTGCCTCCCCTTACAAGAATAACGGGTTTCCGATGCACAATCTTGGCGCTCGACGGAGCGGCCACGATTCCCTCGACCGGACGTCCCTCGAACTCGAAGACGCGCAACTGTCCATCGATATCGACAGCGATCAGCTCGTTTTTCCCGTCACCATTCCAGTCCCCCACGGTGACGGCCTCTCCTTCGTAGATCTCGAATCCCTTCACAGTCGTTACCGGCGTGGGTTCGCCGGTCCCGCGAAAAAGGAGAATCACCGATACCGAGCCGTCCTCCTCCATGTCGTACTCAGTCGTTGCATAACCCCAGATCCACTCTGACTCGGCCTCGGCCAGGGCCTTCTGTCTCCAGAAGAAGGGTGCGGTCGATAACTGCGAATCAACTTCCTGGTCGACCAAGAGCCTGATAGATTGATTGTTCTGTTCCACTGTCTGATCCTTGGAGCTACCTGATCCCGTCATTCTGCGGGAGTAATCACAATCTCACCTTTTCCCGGTGGTATCCCGTCCACCCGGGCAAAACCGTTCTGGTCAAGCTTACCCTTCTTTTCAGTTCCGTCAGGCAGCTTTACAACATAATCGCCGTTGGCAAGTGGCTTTCCGCCCGCATCCTCGCCCTGTATCTCGATCCAGTCCTTGAATGTCAGCAACTTGGATTCCTGCTTTTTCCCGAACACCCGGTTATAAATCTCAACTGTGAAGAAATACTCGGGCGGGTTATATGAACCGCCGTAACGGTCGAGTTCTTGCTGAGTGGCAATCTCGTCGGTATCTTCGTGGTACTCGTACTCCCATTCCAGCTTCAGTCTGCCGTCCTTAATCAGCGCCGGAATTTCGCAAATCTTGTCATGAGCGCCGTCGCGGTCATGTTCGTAGATAGTCACCACTGCCTCGGTTTCATCTCTTACATTCTCCACGTCCGCTGTCAACGTCAGAATATCACCGCGCCGGGCTTCGTCGGCGCTCCATTTCATATTGGACACCTGGATCCGGGCCACCACCGGAATGTCATCGGATGTACCGGAGAGAGAATTGTCGGGCAGGTCCGCCTCGAAATACACCCGGTCGCCCACCTCGATATCATCCGGGATCTCCAGCTCGCCGACAAACTTGTTACTGCGCATCTTGCCTTTCAGCTTACCCAGCTTCTTGCCCTTGCGGCTTTTGCCCTTGATCTTGACCGGGGCGCCGTCGCCGACAAACGACGTTGCCACCTCCAGCGAGGCTGTCTCCCCGGCCATAACCTGACCGGAGCGCCATTCGGCATAGATGAGCGTCGAATCCAGCTTGATCTCTTCTTCGCTGTCAGTCGACTTTGTAAACTTCAACTCCGCCATACCTGCTCGGCCGACCGGGTCTTAAGCGCCCGGCTCAAAACTGTTGATCATCTCGTCCACCTGAAGGCCGATGGTCTTGATGCTTTGCTTGGAGAAGTTGGCTGTAAACGAATAGCCCGCCCCGCCGATCACCATGTACACCCGTTTCTGGAAAATGATCTGCCCTTCCGCCGGAATCCACTTAATCACCGCTTCGACCGCCTCCCTGCCGTTGGGCAGCATTTTCTTCTCCTGCTTGAGAATCTCCATTCCCGGCGAGGCGCCTACCGCCGCATCGATCCTCTCCTGCGCGAACAAATCCAGATCGTCCTCAGACAGCGCGTTATCCACGATTAGCGTTAGATTGTGCGGCAGCCCCCGTTCTTCGGGACCGTTAAACAGGTAAACCGACTGGTCAGCCCAGCCCTCGGGGAGGTCTATCAGGAACCTGTTATTGCTGTCTCTCTCCGCCATTTTCAGTTCCCCTCTTCTTCCGGATTCAGGCTTTCCAGAAACTTCCTGGCCTCGTCGATCTCCTCGTCGCTATATATCTTGAACTCGTCAGTCTCAAAGCTGAACGGGTTATCGAAAAGCTCCGCGACGAGATTCACGGCCGCATCGCAGACCCTGCCGCGCTTGGGGTCCGGCTCGGTTTTTTCGCTTACCAGATAACCTTCACCGTGATCTTCGAGGGCGGGCGCGACCCTCGGCGCCAGCCGGCTGTCGGCGATATAGCGCAAGTCTTCTATTGCTCTGAGGCGCACCCTTGAATCGGGAACATCAAACCCGGCCGCGAACTCATCCTGAGTCTCGCTGTCGCCGAGCTTGGCAAGAGCCAGCTTCATACTGCGTTTAGCTCCTTCGTCTTCCTCCAGTTCGATCCGCTTGGCGAGGGATTCCACGGCCGAGGTCTGACCGATGTTGCCTATCAAGAGGGCCGCCCCGCCCCTTATGTCCGCATCGTCGTTCTCGAGGTTAACGACCAGTTCATTCAGCACTGACTCGTTGTACACCGTCTGCAGAGCCTGAAGCGCAAAGCTGCGAATGTCGTCATCCGCATCACTTAGCGCCCCGGCCAGAATCCCGGGCACACCGGCATCACTGACCAGCGCCACACAGTTGAGCGCTATTTCGCGAATTTCGGGGTCCTCGCTTTCCAAAAACCCGCTCAGAGCCGGCAGGGCCTGCTCCGGTTGCTTGGCCGTGTCGACAATGTCCAGCGCATCCCAATCTTTCGCCTGTATCTTCTCCTCAAGTTCTTTTACATCCATATCCGTCATCCTGTTGGCATTCTCTTCCGACTTGGCGCCGCAACTGCCCACCGCCAGCACCAGCGGCAGCGCCACGAAAGCGAATACGATTATCGAATATCTCCATCGTATCATCTTAACTTTTCTATTTCACGGCTTGCAGTAAAACTCGGCATTCCTGGCCCATTTGTTCCCGGTGTAGACTTCATTATCGGTGGGGTCACTGGGCAGATTCCTTATGGTAACCTTGCCTCCAACCCGCCGGTACCCGAAACCCGGGTTATACGGTCTCTTGTGAAATTCATAGGCAAACATCAGCTTCGAGACCGTCCAGAGATCCGTTTTTTTATGTTTCGCATCAGGATCGTCGTCGGCATGAATGTACTTCTTCGGATCGAGACAGTTGGCCCAACTGAAGAAGTGTCCGATCTCGTGAGCCAATGTCTTGGCCGCTTCCACAGTGTCGCCGGTACCTCTCGTACTCACGATTCCATTGGGCCAGTGATAGTCAACCGCATCGAACCCCTGCCCCATAGCACCCTCCAGTTCGTTTACCACCAGAATAGCGAGTTCTGTCTTGGGGCAGGCCGGATTGGCGTTTATGATCTTGTTAAATTCCTTCTTCCTGCCTCCTCCCACCTTGCTGATACGACCGGCCTTGGAAAGAGTGACCGTCTTGGTGCGACTGGAAAGAAACTTCAGATACAGGCCATAGTTGCGGAGAATATTGCGGGCCAGATGGTTGATCATGTTGAACTCCGACTTCAGCTTGGTGTACTTCTTGACCTGCGCGGCGTCCGTCGACCCCGCCGGTGTCCCGGCACAGGTCAGCGAAGCTCCAGTGCTGTCTTTGATCGTGACCCAGTAGATCCGACACTTGATGAACTTCCGCGGCATAACTATTACCTGAAGCGAGCCGACCTCTGTCTCCTTATCCCCCTTCTTGTACTTGATTTTAACCGAGGTCGCCTTGCGCCGGCGTCCCGGGTCCTTGGATTCCAGATGAAGGATGAACTTCTCCCCTTTGGGCAGCGGCGATGGCGACTTCACCTCCACCAGAGATTCGTCGTCGCTGGTGGCTATCAGGGTGGCGTTTTCATCGATGAATTCTCGAACAACCCGTATCCTGAACTTCGACTTTCTTTCAACGCACACCACCGGCCCGTGGAGATCGATCCCGGCCGATTTTACTTTGATGTACCCGCGATCGTCGACAAACGGGGCCGTCCTAACGGGTATGCCGTAGACAGCCTTGACATTTCTCGGATGTGGCGCCCTCTCGAAACCGATCAGTTTCCGGCGAGAAATATATACGTCGCCGCTTTTGTTGCTGGCCTCCGTGACATCTTTGAGTTTCTTGCGCGTCTTGGGGCCGATCTCACCATCGGTGCGAAGTTTGTTATCCGCCTGAAAGTTGAGGACGGCGAATTCCGTGCCCTTTCCCTTCTTACCGTCCACCTGGCCGTTGTAGTAGCCCAGCGTCTGCAGCCGGCGCTGGACACCGGGTAGTTTCTTGTCGTCGCCCGGAACCTTCCAGTTGGTGATCGCCAGAAGGCCCTCAGGGGCTGTCTCCAGCTCATCCTTGTCCTGATAGCACACGTAATATTCCGTCCCGAGCAAATGAATCTTGATCACCGAGGCAGTCACCGTAGTATCCGCCTCCATCTTAAAACCGTAGTAGCCATTACCCTGCGGCTTTACCTTCTTGGTTGTGCCTACGATAGTCGCCTCACCGGCGTTTATGATGCTGTCTGCTTCAACCCCGGCTCTGGTCTGAAAAGCTACCAACACGTCGGCCGTAGTCGCATTGAGCTTCTGCGTCATTTGACGATAATCCTACCTCGGAAGTCTTTTGGCCTTCGCCTGATTGGGAAAAACAACCTGGTTTCTGGTGGGGGGGACACCCTTTTCCGTCGCTTTGCCGTCTTTATCCAGTGTGCCCGAGCGAACCTCCCCACTCGCCAGATATACCTTATAAGGCTCGTCGGCCTTGGCGTTACCTTCGTCATCTTTCAGTTCGATCTCCAGATCGTCGGTCAGCTTGAGTAACCCCGATGTGGCCTTCGCCTGATCGATCGTAACCGTGAAGTAGAATCTCGGATAAGAGTACCGATTGGTGGTCGCGTGGCCAATCTCAGGCTCATCCTCCCCCTCAGTATACTCGAAGGTCCACTCCGTTTCGGCCTTGTCTCCGGAAACCTCGACTCCATCCACGGTGGCGCGGGGAGCATCAGCCCTGTTGAAATCCTTCTGGAATACCTGAAATGTTGCCTTGGCATCGGACCCGAAACCAACCGTCTCGGCGATCATTTTGACGGTATCACCCGCTTTGGCCTCGGTCTTTTCCCATTTGACATTCTTGATTCCGGATATCGAGAGCTCGTATTGTCCCTCCTTGACGCCGCTCTTCTTGACCCGCCCGGCCAGGGTGCTGATCGTCTCGACGTTATCAGGGTCCTTCAGCTTGTACTGCGCCCCGGTGATCGGCTTGCCCCCCTTGTCCACGACCTTGGCGTCGATGAAGTGCTCCTCCTTCTCGTCAGTGCCCGTGGAGGTGCCCGTCTCCGCTTTGCCGCTGCCGGACTGGCCGGCACCGGCACCCCCGGCGCTGCTTTCACCGATCAGCACGGTGTTGCACCCCATCACAATCGAATCGGGCGGTCCCGAACACTGGCAACTGTCGCCGACGCGGGCCGCCATCAGACCTTTTATCAACACCGTCGGGCTGCCCATCAGGATCGGTCCCCCCACGTGCGGCGGCGGCGGCGTGCCCGGATTGACCAGCGGGCACGTATGCATGTCGGTCTGCCGCGCGGCGGGCTGGCCGCCTATCATGACGGTCGGCTCACCCTTGGTGATAACACCCCCGTGGGCGGTCTGGTCACCCATTCTGGCCGCGGGTTTACCCATGAAACGTTGTCCTCCACCAAGTCTGTCGAATAAGCGGCAGCGAAGAAACAGAGAGACACTCGTGCCCCTGAAATCTCCCCGTTGCCGCTGCTGAGTACTATTCTTACTTCAACATCAGCATCTTCTTCGTCTGCTTGAAGCTGCCCGCTTCGAGACGATAGAAGTATATACCGCTGGCCACCCGGTTACCGTTGTCGTCGCAGCCTTCCCAGGTAACCGTGTGATGCCCCGCTTCCATCTCCCGGTCCACAACCGTGGCTACTCGCTGGCCGAGAAGGTTGTACACTTTCAGCGCCACCGGCGACGCCTGTGGCAGGGCGAAGCGGACGGTTGTCGACGGGTTGAAGGGATTCGGGTAGTTCTGATTCAGCGCGAAACTTTTCGGGAGCGCCTGGTCAATTTCGCCGTTGACATACGACTCTTTGCCGACAACCAGCCGCGCCGATTTGACGTCGTCGGGCAGCTTGATTTCCTGCCCCTCTGCCAGACGGATCATCTCCCCCGGCTCGAGAATGAGCCAGGCCTGCATGTCGTCCGGGATGGAATTGACGCCGCGGACGCGAACCAACCGGTTCAGGTCTTCCGAGAAGACCACGTCCCAACTGGCGCCGTCGTTAAACTCCGGACGGTAGTCCACACGCCGCAGCCGCTCGCTGCCGTCGGGGAGCTTGAAGGCCAGCATGACGCCTTCCGGAGCGGCGGGAGGCTCCGAGAGATCGCAGTAATCGGCACCCTCGCTCGCGTCGGAGTGCACTCCGGCAAAGTTGCCGATGTCTTTCTTGCCGCCGGCTTCCATTTGCAGCTCGAGCTGCCAGATATCACTCGCGCCGACCATGGCGGCCTGCTCGACCGCGGCCGGTTTGGCCGCTCCGGCCCGATGATAGCGAACCAGAAGAGCCACGCCGGCTTTCTCCGTCCGCAAAAACACGCCCGACCAGGGCGAGATCTGCGTGACGGTATTATAAGCGCTTCCGTCGTAGGAATAGAGCGCGTTCTCGACCACACCGGTCGGGTCGGTAACGACCGTGCCGTTGTCATCGAAAGCCATCTCGCTCCACGCCACCGCGAACGGGAAAGGATTGGCCACCTGGTTCCACCCTTCGTCCAGCGGTATCGCCAGGTAGGCGTTACCCGCATAGGTTCGATTCGGGCGCACCGTGGTTCCGGCCGAGCCGAATGTCTCCGCATCACGGGTGATAAGCCAGTAAGCGCGGCCCGGCGCCACGGTCGGGATGTTCGGAAACTCCCGGTAACCTCCTGCGGCCGCGTTGAACCTTCCCAGCCGCCATATTTCCCGGTTATAAGCGCCCAGGTCGTCCTCAAAGACGTCACCGACCTCGTTGCCGGCCGACGGGTTAATAGGCAGTCCCACCATCCGGTAACTGCGCGTCGGCATCGGTGAACTCTGGCACTCGGCGTTGGACAGCGACACCTGGAACGCGTACGGCGCCGTCGGCGAACCCACCGTGTACATTGAGGTCCCGCGGAAGACCTGGAAGTAGTACTCCAGCCCGCGTATGCCCAGCAGGCTGGCCTGGCAGGTGTACTGCAGGGTATCACCCACGCCGGGCAACATCGGGGCGAAGCTGTAGCTTACATCCCCCCCCTGACGATAGTAGAAAACCCCGATGGCCGTACCCAACTCACCCGCGTAACCTACTTTCAGGACCTGGTCGGACGGCGTCACCGTCTGCACCGCCCCGCCGGCATAGGCGGCCGTCAGCGCCGATGTGGTATAGGCCACCCCGATCACACCGCTGGCCACGGTATAGGTCGGACTCGATGACGTCCCGCTGATGGTGGTCGGTATCGAGGCGGTGAGGGTCGTTCCCGTTGTCGATACCGCCACGCCGCCGGTCGACACGAACGTGCCGGTGACGAGCGTGAAATTAGTGCTGCTCGCCTGCCCGAAGGTTGTCGACGAACACAGGACCAACGCCAGCAGGAGCACCATGCCTTTCATTATATCTCGCATAACCTATCTCTCTCCGTTTGATAGATACATAATTCAAGCACCCGAAGCTTTAGTATCCGTTTCGTCTAAGATACTCATCCAGTTTCTTTGACTCCTCAGGGTCAGTGGGAGGTTGTTGAGGCGCCGACACCGCGGACGCCGCAGGTACCGGCGAGACTGTCCCCATGTGATTAGGATAATACACTGCGCTCAGGTTCGTGTATTGAACACTCGCGCTCAAATACGTCCCTGCTAATGTGTTGATGAAAAACGTATCAATTACAGGCCCGTTATAATACGCCACTCTCCTGAGCGCAAGGCCGTTATAGTAGTCCCATGTTGGCATGGTTGTGGCCCAATATCTGAAAAAATAGGCCTTATAATCCGTAGTGCTGGCAAGCGTGTCAAGATTGACATACAGGCTTGCGGAGTATGATGCCGATGTCTTGTATGCATAAACGACTCCGGTGGCTTCAACCATGACATAACCCGGCCCCGGTACCGCAACTTCCAATGTATCCACGGATTCAAAGGTGGTCGTCATCCCCAACCAAGAGGACCAGGTATTGGCGAAACTCGGCGCATCGGCCTTCATCGAATACGGCACCGACGTAATCGGCTGACGGGGATCCAGTTCGTCCGTGTCTGTGCCGACCTTCATACCGAGGAATCGCACTCTGCCGTCAAACACGGAGTCGGGGATGGGATTTAGCGCCCCGAGCTCGATGGTAAAGATACCCTGGGCCCCGGGCGCAACCGTGGTCGTTTCGGCCCACAGGGCCGTGCCCGTCCCCGCGTCCTGAACATCCCACACCGTAAATATGACCGCCGTTGTGGTCGTGATCGGGTCGAGATTGGCGTCGGTCAGCTTCCCCTGATACATAAGCGTCGGGGGTGCCTGCCCCAGTGCCGTCGCGCCGAGCAATCCGAACGCCAGCGCCATCATTATCAGAACTTTACCTGACCTCAACATCCTTTATCCTCCTTGTTCTTCGTCTTATCTCGCATCGTGTACCTCATCACGTTGGCCGGATATTTCTGCTCGCTATCCGTGACGTTAGTTTCATTTATTGACCTTCGCTCTCAATGCGTTGACGCATTTCCTCGGGCAGCCCCTCCGGTAATACTCTCGTCCCGGTCGCACTCGGAGGATTGGGTATCGGCGCTTCGGTGCCGATATGGGAGGGATAATAAACCGCTTTAAAATTCAGCTGACTTACCGAGGCGGAGCTGGCATTGGCGCTCCGGTACGTGGTCAGATAGAAAGTATACGTTCCCGCCGTGTCAGCCGGGACAACCCTGGTTATGGCAAAATTGTCATAGTAACTGCCGGCAATAAGAGACGAGCTCAAGTAGTTGTAGGCGTACGCCCAGAAATCGGAGCCTGTTGACATGGTATCGATATGCACCTCCACCCAGCTACTCAGGCTCGTCTGCTTGCCCTGGTACATGAAGCCCGTCGCCTCCACAATCAGATGACCGGGACCGGGGACCAACACCTCAAGCGTGTCAGGGACCATAAGAGAAGAGCTGCTCAAGTTGTAGTAGTTCTTGAAGCTGTTGGCAAACCCCGGCACCTGCGCACTAAGTGAATACGGCACCGAGGTTATCGGCTGGCGAGGCAGCATCTCGTCATCGCCGGTCACCGTCATACTCAGAAACCGCACGCTGCCGTCAAACAGGCCCGGCGGAAAAGGCGTCACCGCGCCCAGCTCAACCGTGAAAACACCCTGAGCGTTGGGCGTCACCGACTGAACCTCGGCCCACAGCTCAACACCGCTACCGTCCTGCGCATCCCAGACCCGGAACGTAACCTCGGTGGCCGTCGTGATCGGGTCGATATTGGCGTCGGTCAGCTTCCCCTGGTACATAAGCGTCGGGGGGGACTGCGCCAGGGCCGACACGGCGAGCAATCCGAACGCCAGCACTATCATTATCAGAACTTTACCTGACCTGAGCATAGTCAATCCTCCTCGAATATTTCTGTCGAAATTACTTGGCATTATCCATACATCCTTGCGGTCGCCGCAGAGCCGTCTGTCTGCGGGCGCCCCGCGCTTATCGTTTCTATGGAGTGGGCGGAAAGCCCGGCAGGTCGTTGTCGGGTGGGGCCTCGTCACCGCCACCGCCGGCGGCCAGCACCACGGCCCCGGCTACCAGCCCGACACCAAGACCGATTGCCCACCACTGTTTGTACCAGGGCTTCTTGCCGTCACCGGATACCGGAACCACCTGGACGACCTCTTCGGCCTCCTCGTCGGGGAGCTCCTCTTTGACCTTGTCGGTGGCGGCTTCCAGGGCATCATCCTGCTTGTCCACCAGGACCTGGGCCTGCTCCATCATGGCTACGAATTCCGGCGACTTGATATCCAGATCGCCGCGCCAGTTGCGGAAAGCCTTGAAGGCGGCCACAAACTGCTCGATCACCAGATCCTGCTTCTGCTCGTCGTCGCGGATTTTCGCATAATACACCGCGGCCAGAAGCACGTGAGCATCGGCCTTAATCTGCAAATCCAGGTTCTCATCGGCCAGAAGCGTCTTCAACTCAACTTCGGCGCAGTCGTAGTTGGTTATCTTGAAATTGTAGCGTGCGTTCTCAATGGATGGGTTGTCTTTGTCGAAAGGACATTCGGGTGTTTGAGCCTGTACGAATTCAGGTAGTACCAGAGCCTGCAGAAACACAAGCAATACGAAGATCGCCCCGGCTTTTAGTACACCGGCTCGTTTATACATGTTACCTCCTTAAGTTTTAATGACCCCGGCTCACTGCGACCAGTATATGAGCAGAGGTACGATGTTGCCGCTTTCACCTCCCGAAAATTCCAGGGTGCCCTGCGCACTCTTCAGAATACTGCGGGGTCCCCCGCCGTATGGGAAAGTTACCATTGAATCTATTTTGGGAACGGCTTCTCCCTCAACATTGATGCCGACCAACTCCGCATCAACATTCCATGTTCCGGCCAGACATATAAGGTCAAGAACGGGAAACTCAGTGTACCGACGCTGCCTCCCGTTCAGATTGATTTCCAGGAGGTTCTGCTCGGACGGCGGCAGCAGGGCCACCTGAATGCTCAGAGTGTCCCTGCCGACAAACTCGCGTTTCAATTCGTAAGTGATCCTGGCCGACTCCTCTGTCACCCGTAGCGTCTTCCGCAGCACGGGGTACTCCGGATGAACGATCTCCACCGTGTGCGAACCGATCGCCGTTTCGAATGTGTTCCCCGGCGTCCGTCTCCTGCCGTCAACATAGAGGCTTCTCACCCCGTCCGGCTCTATCCGGATAGTCAGTTCGGGCCGCGTCGGGGCTTGTTCCACCGGCGGCGTCACCGGCTGCTCCGGCTGGGTCTGGGCCTGCTCAGTCGGCTGCGTTTCGGCCTGATCGGTAGCCGGCACCGATGCTTCTTCCGTCGATGTTGCCGCCTCTTCAGGCTGCTCGAGCGGCTGCGCCTGGCTTTCATCCAGAACGACGGCCATGCTGTCGGCCGGGCCCTGGGCTTCCGTGGACTCGGCCGAACCGAGCCAACTGCCGACCAAACCGCGACCGAGGTAGACCCCGGCCGCCACCACCACAACCACCAGCGCGGCCAGCAGGACACGGCTGATCTTCTTCTTCGGCTCAACGAAGACCTCTTTGAGGTCGCGCAGGTCGGAGGCCATCTCGCCCGCCGTCTGGTACCGCTGGGTCGGGTCCGGATGAGTAGCTTTTTTCAGTATATAGCGAAGCTGCGGTGACAGCCGCCGCGAGTGAATCCCGCCCCACTCCTCCAGGCTGGGCGAAACCGGGTTGCGATAAGGCATACTGTTGGTGGCAAAATTGAACAGCGTAATGCCCATCTCGTAAACATCGCTGAGAAAAGGATTGTAAGAACTCTCGCCGGTTTGCCGCTCGGGAGCCGCAAACATCGGAGTCAGTGCCTGGTAGCCCGTCTTGGTTCGGTCGCCGCCGACTTCCTTGGCGATGCCGAAATCAATCAGGTACACGTGCCGGTTCCGGTCAATCAGGACGTTGGCCGGCTTTATGTCCCGGTGGGCGATTTTCTTGTCGTGGGCGTAAGAAATGGCATCGGTGACCGACCGGGCCACATTGATGAACAGGTCGGCGTCCAACGCCCCCACCTCCCGAAGAATAGTCGAACCGTCACGGCCGTCGATGTATTGCACCACCAGTGCCCCTTCGTCGGGCAAAAAGTCAATGACGCGGGAGATATTGGGATGATCCAGCATGCACAGGATCCGGGCCTCGCGGTCGAACCGGGCTCTTTCCTGGACACGCTTGAAGAACTTTATTACCAGGCGCTGCTCGACAAGGTTGAGATTATAGGCATCGTATACTTCACCGAAGCCGCCGCCGCCGATGTAGCCGCGGATTTTATATTTGCCTCCGATTTCCCAACCGATAATCCCCAGCGGGTCGGCATTAATCGGTCCACTTGAGTCATCAAACGGCTGCGTCTTATCGACTTCCATCGAGGCTTTCTCCCTGCGACGCCGACGCCCCACGACCAATGAGGCAATTAGAGGCGGATTGCGTTGACACTCTCGGCGACGGGCATGCAGCACCACACGATAACTGCGGAAAAAATATAAGACATGTTGTGTTGCACTGGCAAGCAATAAATTGAAAACGCGATAGAAATGACCTACCGGAGAGAGACTTAGGAAGAGGTGACAGGCCCAAAACGGAGAAAGGCCCCCTGCTTTCTCCGAGAGGGCCAATTCAACTGCGGCCTCTAAAATTCTGTGAATTTTACAGCATGCGGCGGACCTGCGCCGAGTCATCTGTAACACCGCCACGCCGCTTATACCGGGAGGGCCTTCCCGACGCACCGTCGAGACGTACCAATGCCGCGGCATAAAAAAGCGTGGGATGAAGGCACCTCGTCTCGCCGCAAATCCCGCAGCTTGCTCCGGCCCGAGCGCAGCCGAGCGCTTCGGTTGGGAAGGCACGTCCGCGGCTCAAGCTGCCATAGATACGCCGGCCACCCCTGAGCCGTTTGTCCCTTACTCCTGTCACAGCCGCCCGGACGTCCCCGTTGCCTCGCGTAACTGGCTCTGTGGCAATTGCTTGAGCCTCATCCCGGGGAGGCTCCGTGGGCGAACGGCGCCGGCCCGGCCAAGACTCTTGTCTGGCCCCCATTAATTGACTATACTTCGGCAATCATAGACTCTCAAATCAGCCCGCACCCTGGCGGGTCAGTTGTACGGGAGGAATCCTATGAAGAAGTCTCTCGGCGCCAAGTCGCTCATCTACCCCACCCCGGTCTGGGTAATCGGCACTTATGACAAGGAAGGCAAACCCAACGTCATGACCGCCGCCTGGGGAGGCGTCTGCTGCTCCGACCCGCCCTGCGTGGGTGTATCGCTGAGGAAGGCCACCTACAGCTACGGGAGTATAGTTGAGCGCCAGGCCTTCACCGTCAACGTCCCTTCCGACGCTCACGTGCGGGAGGCCGATTACTTCGGGATCGCCTCCGGCCGCAACAGCGACAAGTTCTCGGTCTCGGGGTTGACACCGGTAAAGAGTGAACTGGTCGATGCGCCCTATGTCGAGGAGTTTCCCATGGTGCTCGAATGCAAGCTCCTCCACACCATCGAAATCGGTCTCCACACCCAGTTTATCGGCCAGATCATGGATGTGAAGATCGACGACGCCGTGACCGGCAAGGGCGGTCTGCCGGACATGCTCAAGGTCCGGCCGATGGTCTTCGCCCCGACCGTGCGCAAGTACTACGGCATCGGCAAAAGCCTCGGCAAAGGCTACTCGGTCGGCAAATCGTTTTAGTCCGCGGGCTGCGCCGCTACAAACCTGGTTAAAAGCTCCCCGACGGCGTCCTTGTGCACCGCGAATTCCATCATTTTCAGCCGCACGTAATCGTCACGGTAGAACATGTACCCGATGTGTCGGCCCCAGTGGCCGCGCTTCGATGATTCCTTTACCAGGAACCAGTCGCGACCGTCAAGCTCGGTATAGCCGACCAGATGCACCCCGTGATCATCGGTCGTGCTCCCCGCGAACATCCGGTACTCGCGCGAATTCTGGTTGATGTACTCCTGCGGAATATCGAAATCAGGCACGATCGCGGCATCCATCAGCCCGTTGAGACCCGCCTCGGAAATATCGCCGCCCAACGCTATCGTGTAGCCGCCTTTGATGGCGTTCTTGAGTGCATCGTACCACGCATCCAGAGGCACATTGTAATACGTGCTGTCGAACCACCAGTTGTCGGGCACATCGAACGGTCCCAGGGTGTAGAAGGGAAACTCCAGGGTGGACATGATGCACACGTAGTCATCGAAGTCCAATTTCAGAACCTCGTCGAGAAACGTCTTCGGCGAATATGTCTTGCCCTCATATTCAAACGATGACGGCGGCCGGCCCATATGCTTGTTCATAATGAGCTTGACCGACTCTATTACCTGCGTTTCGTCCCACTGGTCGGCACCACAGACAAACCGCAGGAACTCTCTGATCTCGTCGTCCATCTCCTCGTGGTCATGACGCGGATCGCTGATATATCCGGGATATACATCGAGCGGTACCGCCCCGTAGGTTTTCATCACGCGAAAGACGGCGTTACTTTCCGAGCCGGCCGTCACTCGTGACTTACCGCGCTCGTTCACAAAACGCCGCGTTTTGTCCAGCCACTCGTAATAGACGGTGTGCATCTCCGACAGCCGCACCTGCCTGCCGTGAAGGCGGGCGACCTCCGATTCGAGAAACGATGTCGTCGAGAAACTCCAGCACGTTCCCGTCCAGTACTGGCGCGTCGGCGGAAAGTGGAACTGCGACTGAAAAACATCGGGCGATTCCGGCATCGTTATGCCGGTCAGGTCACATTTGATCCACCGCTGGTTCTTTCTCTCGGACTCATCCTGTTCCTCCTGCCGATCCCTGATGGCATCGGTTACGCTGTCTCTGGCCTCCTGTCTTGCCTTGCGCAGCTCCCGAATAGCCTCGCTTACCTCGTCGAGAGGCTTGGGAACGTACTTGACCGTGTCGCTCTGGGCCGCCGCCGGCGCCGCCAGTAGCATTGTCACCAGGACACTGATTGTCACCTTCCTCTTGAGCATATCCTGACCTCCGCTGTTTTGCCTCGTTCCCGGCTCAATCTATCAGCTTCCAGTCCGCCGTCAGCGAATCCGCCTGCGGCAGGTGGTATTTATCCGGGTTATCTTTGATTACTTCCTTCAGCCAGCACTCAGGGTAACCTTTGTCCTTGGGCCGGCCTTCTTCGTTCTTCATATATCCGTCATTGTACTCGGTGATCAGGCGTTCCCCCAGCTCCCGCCATCGCCGGACCACCCGTTCGCCCTGACCGACCGAGTAATTGGTCAGATACACAGCGGCGCGGCCCGGGTCCGACTTGTACAACTTCAGGGCCGTCTCGTCTATTACAGGCTGCTCGATAATGCAGACATCTTCGAGTTCGCTCTGCACCGCCTGTATCTCCGGCATCATGAATGAATATGCGAGGTTCGCGAAATTGGAAACGAAATTGAACACCCACCAGGCCGATTCCCACGAGAACTCGCCCAGTTCGCCGACCGTATACGGCCTGGGTACCGTGTCGATGCCGCAATAGAGCGGAACATAGCAGGTCATATAGGTATCATCTACGCCATACCATAGCACCCCGCCGACGGGATCGGGCAGCCACGAACGCGACTGCGAAACGAATGAAAAACCTGTCTGCTGGGTTGATATGGCTCTTTCCCAGCCGTACTGGACACTGTCAACCGTCCACTTGAGCGGTCGCCACCGATAAGGCGAGCCGTAAGGTCCGGCGTCCACGTTCTTGGTCAGATCGAACTCGGTCCCCTCGTAGTGGTCCCGCATCAGGTCGAATACGTCGGACAGCGACAGTTTCTTATCCGGTTTGATCCAGAGCGGGTAGGGCTCGGCGCCTTTGACGGCCCGGTGGTAGGCGGGCGAGAAATTCTCTGATGGCGCCGCCCGGCGAAACAGGCTCCACACTCTTGCTTCACAGAACCTGAGATTCTCCGGTGTTTCGGGGCAGTAGGCGTCGCAATACCGGAACGGCTCTCCGGAGGTGGGGTCGTAGTAGCCCTTTTCAACAGCGAATGAAATAACGTTGTCGGAGTAGAGACAGTTGTCCGGGTCATCGAGAGGAAACTCGCCGATGCGGGCTTTATTGGCGTGCGCCGAGATATACCCGTCCGGCACTTTCACCGCCACCCACTCGGCGCCCGTGCCGCCCGGACCGGGACCGATTATCTCCAGTATCCATGCCTCATCGGGGTCGGCAATCGAGATCGATTCCCCCGTCGACCGATAACCGTACTCCGCTACCAGATCCGTCATGACCTGGATCGCCTCGCGCGCCGTCCGCGCCCGCTCGAGCGCCAGCGTCATAAGGTCCCAGTAGTGCAGAAGTCCGTCGGGGTTTTTCAGTTCCTTGCGTCCGTCAAAGGTCGTCTCGCCTACCACCAGCTGATGCTCGTTCATCAGGTGAACCACCGCATGGGTGTGCTCCGCCTGGGCGACCATACCACGTATACTGCCCCCCCAGTCCTTGATTTCGACGGAATCACCCGGCTTGTGATCGGCGGCCGGCGTGTACTCCAGATGCGGATGAAACTCGCCATCACAGGTGTACGTGATCATAACGGAACCGTCGGCCGACGCTCCCTTGGTCACGAGAAGACTCGTGCAGGCGTCGATCCGGCCACCCAAAAATAGAACGGCTGCAAGAAGGCATATGGATGCAGTGCGGCGTTGCTTGATCATCTTCCCAACCTTTCTCTATTTGTGCTGTGATTGGCCTCATTTTACGCAATCACGGCGGTGTTCACAAGAAAAAACAGCCTGACTGCCGCCGATGGCCCTGTTTCTATCCCTTGCCCCCGTTGCTCCGATAGCTTACCTTGTTTGAGATATCAAATTGAGTTGTCTATGACCGTGCTTCACGCCATCTATCTTGTTGTCGGCGCCCTGGTCTGTGTCTTCCTGGAGCTTCTGGCGATCAGCTCCCTGCGCGAAGACCAGTTGCGCGCCGCCACCATCTCCTCCACGCTGTTCATCTTCTTCGCCCTGATATGGTTCGGAGGATACTTCGTCCTTTCGCCTCCGGATACCATCCTGACTCTGTTTTCGGTGCTGGCCGTGGTCTTCTTCGTCCTGTACTTCGCCCCTCTCGGTTCCAACAGAGAAATACGCATCGGGTCCATCACCGAACGGTTTGATGAGCGCGACGTGATCTTTTCCCGCGAAGAGTATCTCCCTGAAACGGCCGAGTACATCCGCTACTATGCCATGAAGCCGGAGTACAAAGAGATCGACGACAGGATGCGTAAACTCCCCGAGTTGCTGGAGCCGGGCGGCCGTTTTTACGACGCCGAAGTGTCCGGTCGCATCGACGCCGTCTTCCGGCAGATAGAAAAGCTGACAACGGCGGTCGACGGCGAAACTTCCGGTCAATGCCGGGAGATCGACGCGGTCGCCATGACCCACACCATCAAACAGATGGTACGCGACCTCGGAGCCGACGAGGTCGGCATCGCCGTGCTCAACCCCATGTTTGTCTACTCCCATGTGGGCCGCGGACCGGAAAAGTGGAGCGCACCGATCATTAACAATCACCGGTTCGCCGTCGCCTTTACCGTGGAGATGCGATACGCAGCCGTGTCTGCCGCGCCCCTTCTGCCGATAACCGAGGAAACCGCTGACCGGTACCTGCGCGCCGCCCGGATCTCCATCGAACTGGCCGATCACATTCGCGCGCTTGGTTACCCGGCCCGCGCCCATATCTCCGGAAGCAACTACCAGATCATTTTGCCGCCGGTGGCACATGATGCCGGCCTGGGAGAACTCGGCCGCCACGGTTACCTCATATCACCGAAATTCGGCCCCCGCATCCGCCTGGGCGCCGTTACCACCGATCTGCCTCTGGTCGCGGACAAACCGGTGTCATTCGGTGTCCAGAATTTCTGTGCCCGGTGCCTCAAGTGCGCCGTCAACTGCCCGGCCGGCGCGATTCCCGCCGCGGGGAAAACGGAGGTTCGCGGTGTCGAAAAGTGGCCGTTGAATCCGGAGCAGTGCTTTCACTACTGGCGCGTTATCGGCACCGACTGCGGTCTTTGCATGAAGGTTTGCCCGTACAGTCATCCGCCCACTTTCGTGCACAACGCGGTGCGAGCCGCCATCCGGCGCTCTTCCTTCGCGCGCCGATTCTCGATATGGGCGGATGACCTGCTCTATGGTAAAAAACCGCCCCTCCCCCGCCCCTGAGTCGGCCGGCTATAAATGGCTTGCCTGCCGAACAGGCGACTCTTAGCTTACCGATACGGTAAACCACAAACGACCGCCGCCGATAATGGAGGACCGCATCGTGCGCCCCACTCTTCGGTTTTTGACCGACGAACTCATCGAGAAAATCATCACCGAGGCCCGCCTTCTGCTGGGCAACCTCGGGGTGGAACTGCCCAACGACGAGGCCTTGGCTTTGCTCGGTGACCACGGCGCCAGGGTCGACCTCAAGTCACGCCACGTCTGGATGACCGACGACCTCATTGACAAAGCCCTGTCATCGGCGCCGCCATCGGTTATACTCTACAGCTCATCCGGCCAGACACCGGTCAGATTAGAGAACTACACCGTCAATTTCACCCCCGGCTCGACCGCCATCAACATCCTCGACGAGACCACCGGGAAACCCCGCCGCCCGAACACCTCGGACTATGTCGCCTTCGCCAGACTCATGAACGGTATGACCCACATTGCCACCCAATCGACAGCCTTGATTGCCACCGACGTTCCCGAGAAAGTCTCCGACAGCTACCGCCTTTACCTGAGCTTGCTTTATTGCGAGAAGCCGATTATTACCGGGGCCTTCAGCATCGAAGCCTTCGAGATTATGAAAGACCTGCAGCTGGCTGTGCGCGGTTCCGAAAAGAACCTGGCCGATAAACCGCTCACGATGTTCTCCTGCTGCCCCACCTCGCCGCTGAGGTGGAGCAAAACCACTTCGCAGAACGTCATCGACTGTGCCCGATACTCGATTCCGGTCGAGTTCATCGCCATGCCGCTGTCCGGCTTCATCGCGCCGGTTACTATCGTCGGTTCGCTTATCCAGCATACCGCCGAAACCCTGAGCGGTGTCGTCCTGAGCCAGGTGGCCAGACCGGGCGCGCCGGTGGTCTACGGCGGCTCGCCCGCTGTATTCGACATTCGTTACGAAACCACGCCGATGGGCGACATCGGAACCATGATGACCGACTGTGCCTACAACGAAATCGGCAAACACTTGAACCTGCCCACGCAGGCCTATATCGGCTTGAGCGACGCCAAGCTTCTTGACGCCCAGGCCGGGCTGGAAAGCTCCATGGGGGCCACCCTGGCCGCTCTGTCCGGCATCAACTGCGTCGCCGGTCCCGGTATGCTCGACTTCGAAAGTTGTTTCAGCCTCGAAAAGCTGGTAATAGACAATGAAATCTGCGGTATGACTTATCGCATGATCGAGGGTATCGAACCGAAAGATGATTTCCCGGCGCAGCCCCTGTTCGAGGAGCTGATAAAGGAGCAACATCTCCTGATAGCCGATCACACCCGGCGCTGGCTGAAAAGCGAGGTGCACATGCCGGGACCGGCTATTGACCGCGCCCAGCGCTCCCGCTGGCAGCAGGAAGGCGGCCTGACACTCGCCCGGCGGGCCCGCAGAGAGATGGAGAAAGTACTTGCCGGGGCCCGGTCGGCGGTGCTCCCGGAAGAGACCGGGTCCGAACTCACCCGTCTCATGCAGGGCGCGGCCCGGCGGCACGGTATGGAGAAACTCCCCGACCTTCCATGAAGCGAACCGTTCTGGACATACCGGTGGCCGGACTGGTTCCTACAGCGGACGCCGTCCTGGCGGCCCAGGGCATTCCGGCCGGACCCCGCCCACCGCAAAGAACCGTCCGGCTGGTTGAAGACGCTATAGAGATGCTGACTATGCTGGCCGCGCCGCGGAGTGTCTTCATGGAAATCACCAGGCGTGATTTTGGAGCC
>CP070777.1:1659995-1662741 GCA_020346225.1 Candidatus Zixiibacteriota bacterium
AACAGCAAGGCCAATAGCCGCAGCTAAACAGGCTGCCAGTATTATGATAAATGTCCTATGAAAGATTGTCGCCAGGAGCGCAGCCGCTGCCGCCAGGACGGCGGCGGCCATAATGTTTCTGCCAATTATGAAAAATCCGCAAATACCACCGCAGACCGCGCCTAAGACGGCGACTAAAACTCTTGTGTATTTTAAGCCTCCGAGCCAGATAAAGAGTCCGACTATGACGGCAGCCAGCCCCGGTCCGATTAGAACAATAGGGCTGAACCGCGTGGTCACCTGTTCAAAATCCTGGAGAATTTCAAACATGATTCGTGGCTCTGTGCACTATTTACGCTTTACTAATTACTTAATAGCAACGACTAAATTTATTATCGGCCTATTTGTCGGATTTGCGTTAAATAGTTGGGTGATTTGAGGAGTAGAGGTGCAAAAAGGAAGCTTGTTGAATTGCACTGTACCAAAAAGTGAGTGCTCCTCTATTGGAAAAACGGCCGTTTACGGATAAAATGTTGTTGCCGGGTGTTGATAATGACAGGAAGAATAGGAATATCCGATATGCTCTGGGGCGTAAAACAAGGAAATGGTAAATTTGGGCGCCGAGATTTTCTCAAGGCGGCCGCGGCGGCAATGTCGATGGCGAGCATCAGCAAGGACGCGATGGCCTTACCCGGCAGTCGATCGACTTTGTGGATTAGCAATGTCTTAAGCTACCTGGAGGGCCTGCGGCGAGCGGATGGAGGTTACGCCTGGCCGGACCAGCCCAGGTCGCACCTGACTTCAAGTTTTGCCGCAATCGGCTGCTACCATCTACTCGAGCGCGTCCCCCCTAACAAAAAGTCGCTTGTAGAGTTCGTCCGCACACATCATCCGTTCCGGATCAAGAAATTAGAGCGTGATCTGAAGGTGTTCGAGTTTCAACAGATCCAAAGCCTGCTCTGGCTCGGCGAAGATGCCGGTTCGTTTCGTGAGCAGGTTAAAAGCTGGAGAAAGCCATCGGTTTACCCTCGACAGTACGAACAGGATGGTTATCCGATCCTGAGGTTCGAAGTGATGGCATTGCTCTGTAGGCGTCTGCTCGGGCTTTCGACGGACGATATTTCAGCGGAGTTGATTGAATACATAGATATTCGGCGGAGGGGAAACGGCAGCTTTAATAACACACCGGCCGGCGAAGGTGGTGACGGGCACGTAATGAATACGTGGTGGGGACTTCAGGCGTTGGCTGCGCTCAACAGGTCGGGTGAGAAACGAGAGGAAACCATCGCGTGGGTACAGGGCTGTCAACTGGCCGACGGCGGCTTTACCTACCAACCGAAGCCGACACTTGCCGGTATTGCTGATATTACGTATGCCTGGGCCGCGGCTCGAATTCTGGAAATCTACGGTGTTCAGCCTGCTCGGCGCAAGGCATGCATTGAGTATGTCCTATCGCTCCGGAACGAAGACGGGGGATTCGGTGACCGACAGGGTTGGCCGAGTAATCCGGTGGCAACTTATCGTGGCCTGGATATAATCAGGGGCCTCGGCGGTTTTGAGTTGCTTTCAAGCTCTCGTCGACGTCAGAAACGCCGGGCGCAACGGCGCAGACTCCCGAAGGATCTTAGGATTTTTACAATTCAAATCGAGGCGCATGGCAAAGGAAGCCCGGCCGATGCGGTCGAGCTGGCGCGGGCCCTGCGGATTGATCTGTGGGGGGCCAAGAACTCGGCACCGGGCTGGATTGCTGCGGCCCAAGCTGTCGCCGATAGGCGGAAAGTGCCGGTGACGTTCTTTGTTGCCAATGAAGAATACGGTACGTTCGTCAGGGTGCCGGGCTTAGGAACCTATAGCCATACGAGCGACATTATCGCCCCGGCCAATGTGGAGTTCGGCCCATCGCCGGCGGGTGGGCAAGCGGTTTCGTGGGAGGAGTTTCGCAGGAGACGACTGGTGCCGTTGCAGAAGGCTGGCGGGCGACTGATCTGGCAGTTCAACGAGAACGAGGAGCTCACACGTCTTTACCTGGACGATTCACTCAAACGCGGCGGGTATGCGGCCATCAGCACCTTTCACTTCGGTAATCCTGATTTCACCAACAGCGAACCATTTTTGAAGCACTATTGGCAGCAGATTCCCTTTGTCGCCCTTCAGGACGCCCATGGAAACGAACCATGGTGGTGGGGTGATCAACTGACCGGATTCAGGACGTTGTTTTTGGCGAAAGAACCTACGTGGTCCGGTTGGCTTAAGGCCCTGGAAGAGAACTGGGTGGTCGCCGTTCGGTACGATTCTGTCAGCGGGTATGAGACGTGGATGCACGGCGGCGTACCGGAGGCAGTAGAGTTCGTGCGAGGCAGGGAGCAGCAGTGGAGGTGGTGGGACAATCCGCGTATCAAGCGTCCGCTGGTATCGATTGTCGCTGTGAAGCCGAACGATCAATGGGAAACGGCCCGGCCCAAACGAGGGGTGACCGTGCGGGTGCGCTGCTGCAGGGATAATACGCTGCGAGGTTTACCGAAGGCGCCGCGGATCGAACTGATTGAGTTGTTTGTCGACGGCCGAAAGGTTGTACCGAAGCTGGTTGCACCAAAGGCCCAGTGGGGAGCCTATCGGGATTACTATCACTTCTGTAATGTTGCCCAGCCGGCCCCGGGCAGGCACACAGCGACGGCTGTTGTTCGCAGTCTTAAAACCCAGACCGTGTCAAAGCACACTATCGAGTTCATTATCTGAAGATGTCGTTTTGATTCACTCCAAGATAAAG
>CP070777.1:1662841-1674864 GCA_020346225.1 Candidatus Zixiibacteriota bacterium
TAAAGAATCATTGTTTCCGCAGGCAGATGTCGGCCACGTTCATGCCCAAACCGCTCTTTAACGAACCCGGTTCGGGACTGCACGTGCACCAGTATCTGGCCGACTCCGGGGGCTCATTATTCTATGACAAAAACGGCCCGGCCGCCTTTTCCAAGCTGGGGCTGCATTATATCGGCGGCGTGCTGGCCCACGTCGACTCGCTGCTGGCCTTCACCAACCCGTCCACCAATTCGTTCAAACGCCTGGTGCCCGGCTTCGAGGCGCCGGTCGCCGGTACCTACTCGGTCGGCAATCGGACCGCCTGCATTCGCATTCCGGGCTATCAGCGCGACCCGAAAGCCATGCGCTTCGAGTTCCGCCCCCCGGACGGCACCATGAACCCGTACCTGGCTTACGCCGCTATCACCATGGCCGGCCTCGACGGTATCAAAAACAAGATCGACCCCGGCATCCCTCTTGATAAGAACATCGATACCATGCGCCGGGACGAGCTGGCCAAAATCCACCTGCTGCCCACTTCGCTCAACAAGGCCCTCAACGCCCTGGAAGAGGACCACGATTACTTGTTGCGCGACGGTGTCTTTACCGAGGACCTGCTGGAGAACTGGATCAGGATCAAACGCAATGAGATCGTTGAAATCAGGATACGCCCCACTCCTTACGAATTTCAGATGTACTACGATGCATAACTGTTGCGGCCGGCGCTGGTGACGGACGCCGGGGCCGCAGCCGCCTCTCCCACCACTATCCCGACCCATTTTGACGTATTAATTGCAGCAGGTGCGCCCGGCGTGCCGCTCCGTCCGCGATACTTGAAGCGGCGGTCTAACACGGGGCCATAACAACTTAGGGGATAGTAGCGTGCGCAGCCGCTACAGCATCAGGAGGTGTCCTAATGAGAACCACGTCTCGCTTCATCGTCATGCTTCTGGGGGCCATCGCGCTTACGGCGTTTTTTGCCTGTCGCGGCGATCTGCCGACAACTACTGAATACTCGGACATGGCCGACGCCCCGAGCATCCAGAGTGTCTTTCCGCAGAACGGAGCCCGGAACATAAGCCGCAACATCTCTTATTACATCAAGTTCGACCACACCATGGATACCGCGTCGGTGTCCGATAATTTTCACCTGGTCGAAGGCGGCAGCATGCAGGATTGGTTGCATTCTTATCGAAACGGTCTGGGCGAACCGGGAGCCGGTCACCAGCGTATGATTGACTGGCTGGACAGTATCGAGTGTGCCGGTCGCATGGAATGGAATCCCGATTGTGACAGTTGCCGCTTTGATCCGGACTCGCTTCTCATGCCGGAAACGGACTATGTCGTCTTTTTCCGAGGAGGCGCATGCGATTCCAGCGGAACCTGCGTGAAAACCGACCACTTGCCGTACGGGGGCTATATGTATCACTTCCGCACCCGTCAGTGACGGGGTTCCCGGCAGCCTTTCCCGCTCAGCCTGTGATCCTCTGCGGCCGTCCGTCGTCGGCCCGGTTTCGGCGGTGCCGGTCGGCGTGCGGCGGCGGTGCGCTCCGGGTCAACGGCGGCCGATTCTGCAAATCCGTTTTTCAATTATTATGGGGCCTTTTTCCGTTGTTTTTTCCGTGTCGCCTTGGTATTATTGGCATGGTTGTAAGCTGACCAACTTGATATCGGAAGAACGTTTTGTGAATACACGCAGAAAGGATTCAAAAGATATGCTCGTGGACGAAAAGACCGGTGTTCAGATCGAGCAGTGGAAGATAGCTCCCCATGTCGTGGAACTGGAAGCGTCGATAATTCGCGAAATTCTCAAGATTTCTTCGCAGCCGGGAGTAATATCGTTCGCGGGGGGGCTGCCGGCTCCTGAGCTGTTTCCCATGCACGATTTACAGCTGGCCATGGAGGAAGTCGTCAAGAAGCACGGCGCCGTGGCATTTCAGTATTCCTTTTCTCGCGGCGTCCCGCCGCTGAGAGAGCTGCTCGCGCAGTGGGCCACCGACCGGGGCACCGCCAGCCACGTTGACAACATTCTTGTCACGGCCGGCGCCCAGCAGGCCATCGAGCTGGTGGCCAGGGCTTTTGTCGATCGGGGAGACTACATCATCACCGAGTACCCCACTTACGTCGGCGCGCTGCAGGCGTTCAACTACTATCAGGCCCGCTACGCTACTGTCGAGATGGACAGCGAGGGCATGATCATCGAGCAGGCCCGGAAGAAGATCCGGGAATACAAACCCAAGCTGATTTACACGGTGTCCAATTTCCAGAACCCGACCGGCATCACCATGTCGGAGAAACGCCGGGTGGAACTGGTCGAGCTGGCGGCGGAATGCAACATCCCCATCATCGACGACAATCCCTACGGTGATATCCGCTTCGCCGGCCGGGACGTGCCCAGCCTGAAAGAAATCGGCGGCGACCGGGTTATCACTCTGCGCTCGTTCTCCAAGATCATCGCCCCCGGTCTCAGACTCGGCTGGATGAACGGCCCGACCCAGATAATGAACTATTTCGAGAAGGTCAAGCAGTGCACTGACCTTCACACTAACACCCTGTGCCAGTACATCATTTACGAGTACGTCAGTTCCGGTAAACTGCGAGAACACATCGAGACGATTATCAAGGACTACCGGGCCAAGCGGGACCTGATGGTACAGACCATGCGGGAACACTTCCCCGAAGGCATCAAGTGGACCGAACCCGAAGGCGGTTTGTTCCTGTGGGTGGAACTGCCCGAACACGTCTCGGCCAAAGACCTTCTGCCCAAAGCGGTGGAGATGAAGGTCGCCTATGTGTACGGTGAACCGTTCTTCCCCGACGGTCAGGGCCACAATACCCTCAGGCTCAACTTCTCCAACGCCACGCCGGACAACATCGTCGAGGGTATCAAACGCCTGGCCAGGCTTCTTGCCGACAGCCTGTGACACCCGCCGTTTCACTGATAACAACTGAAGCCCGCTTGGTGCGGGCTTTTTATTTGCATCCGGCAGGTAAAATGTTTTTCGTTAGGTTATGCCGGTAGCCTTCCACAAGTATCACGCTCTTCTGAACGATTTTATCGTGGTCGACCTGCGAAAGTCACGTGTCGCCCGGACCCGGCTGCGCTCGCTGGCGGTGAAAATGTGTCACCGGCGTACCGGTGTGGGCGCCGACGGTCTGGTGTGCCTTTCTTCGCGCCGCAATGCCGACGCCCGCATCGATATTTTCAACTCCGACGGAAGCTGGGCGGAGAAATCGGGCAACGGCCTGCGCATCGCTGCCGTCCATTGCCATCTGCATTCGGGCCGAAGGCGAAAAAGGAAATTCCTCTTTCAAACAGCGTCATCGCTCGACCGGGTGTCGCTTGTCAGGCGAGACGGCGACAGCTACCTGGTCAAAACCGAGCTGGGCCGACCGACGTTCGAAGCCCGACAGGTCCCGGTGAAATCCCGCCGTCGGTTCGTGATCAACGCCCCTATCAGGGTGGGCGGCGTCGATTTTCCCGTCACGTGCCTTTCGGTGGGCAACCCCCACACCGTTTTGTTTGTCGACGATTTCGAGTTCGATTGGCAGGCTGTCGGAGCCGCAATCGAGAAACATCGCTCCTTTCCCAACCGGACCAATGTCGAATTCGTCAAGGTTGTCAACCGACGCAAAGTGAAGGTGGCCGACTGGGAACGAGGCGCCGGTGCCACCGGCTCCTCCGGTACCGGGGCCGCCGCGGCCGTGGCGGCCGGGGTGATGCTGGGGCTTCTCGACCGCCGCTGCGAAGTGCTTTTCGAGACCGGCTCTCTGATGATCGACTGGCCGGAGTCCCCCGGCGTAATACAGTTAACCGGGCCGGCCCAGTTCATCGCCAGCGGCGAATATGAATTCTGACGGCTGCCCGCACAGGTGAAAAAGGCAACATGAGCGACCGCGACCTACCCACCAAAAGCTCGACCCCTTCCCAAGCCCGACCTTCGAGCGCTCCGCTTGAATCTGCGAAGACCGCCATAGCCGACTATATCGCTCACGTCCGACTTTTTTCGCGCAACGCTCGTCTTTATCTGCTCGGGTCGTTTCTGATGGGCATCAATTTCCATGTATTTCAATTGCTGCTGAATCTCTACCTGAAGCAACTGGGTTTCGTGGAAGGCGAAATCGGCCTGGTCGTTTCATCGCGGGCCGTGGGTATGACCCTGATCGCCATACCGGCGGCCGTCCTGATGAGCCGGGTCAAGCTCAAACCGCTGCTTCTGGCCAGTTGCCTGCTCTTTGCGATATTCAGCTACTTCATCGCCAGCCTCCAGATGCTGACTTTGCTGATCGGCTTCTCGATTCTGGCCGGCATGTCGTTCTCGTTCTACCGCGTGGCCGCGGCGCCGTTTTATATGAGAAACACCAGTCGCAAAGAGCGCACCCACGTTTTCTCGTTCTCCTTCGGGATGATGCTGGCCGCGGGGATGGTCGGGTCGATCGGCTCCGGCAAGATGGTCATGTTGATCGGCGGCTGGACCGGCGATATCATCATCGGATATCAGGTCACGCTGTATATAGGTATCCTGATCGGTCTGCTGGCGCTGATTCCGTT
This sequence comes from Candidatus Zixiibacteriota bacterium, assembly GCA_020346225.1. Classification (GTDB taxonomy): domain Bacteria; phylum Zixibacteria; class MSB-5A5; order GN15; family FEB-12. The sequence continues at coordinate 1,667,373 of CP070777.1, forward strand.
TTTCCTCATCAGGGCGGCCCGGCCGTCACAGGAAGAAACCCGAATCAGCATCTCCGCCGAACAGCTCAAACGCCGGGGCGGGTTCTATTTCAAGATAGCCGTATGCAACTTCATCATCGGCCTCGGGGCCGGCCTGATCATACCGTTTCTGAACCTTTATTTCAGGGATCGTTTCAACCTGTCGCCCGACACGATCGGCTTCTACTACTTTGTGGTCCAGTTCTCGATGCTGCTCGGGTCACTCTCCGGCCCGATTCTGGTGCGGAAATTCGGCCTGGTGCGGACGGTGGTGATTACTCAGATCGCATCGATGCCTTTCATGCTTATCCTGTCGTACACCTACTTCCTGCCGTTGGCTTTCGTCGCGTTTGTTTTCCGCGGAGGACTCATGAATCTGGGCGTCCCGCTCATCACCAACTTCGGTATGGAGCTCTCCGAAAAGAGGGAGCAGGGTCTGGTCAACGCCCTTTTGATGGTTGCATGGACCTCATCGTGGATGCTCTCGGCGGCCATAGGCGGCAGACTTATCGAAACTTACGGCTACACCGTGACCATGAATATTACCATCGTTCTCTATATCATTGCGACCGCCACGTATTACGGCTTTTTCAGAAACGCCGAAACCAGGGGGGATACCTCGGCCGGCTGGATAGTTACCCGTGACAACGCCCCGTAAGAGCAGCAGCTGTAAAAATGCGCCGTAACTGTCTCTTAATTCTGGACTTGACCGTCGAAAATGTTATCTTTAGCCTTCCTGTGACGAAAACTGATAATTAGCCGGAAGCCTCGTGGAAAAAGACAAATTCAAAGAGCAATTCTCCGGTTCACTAAGTTTCGCCTTCCAGAAAGTGTATCCGGAAAAGTACGCCGAGCTTGGCCGGCAGCAGGTATTCTCAGCCGACTTCATCTACGAAAACCTGGAAAAACCCAGGGACCCGGCCCACGGTCGATTCGCCTTCCCCGTGTTTCGATATGGCAAGCTCCTGGGCGATAAACCGACCGACGTGGCCTTGAAAGTGGCCCGCGAAGCCGCCGCCCACGCTCGCTCATCCGGGCCGCATCCGGATGTTCTGACAGACTGCATTGCTGCGGGAGGTTTCATCAATGCCAGAACCAACTTCGAGATGGAGGCGGGCGAAACTCTTGACGCCGTGCTCACCGGCAGGTCGACATACGGCTCCTCTCAGGAGGGCAAGGGTCGGACCGTACTGGTCGAATATTCGTCTCCCAATATAGCCAAGCCTTTTGGTGTCGGCCACTTACGCACTACTATCTTAGGTAATTCTTTAAGGCGGATTTTCCGCAAGCTGGGTTATGAATCAGTCGGCATAAATTATCTGGGTGACTGGGGCACGCAATTCGGTAAGATGATCGTGGCCTGGCAGAAGTGGGGGAGAGGAAAGTCCGGTGCCGGCGAGACCGTTTCCGATCTTGTCGAATTGTATGTGAAATACCACCAGGAGGCCGAAGAAGACCCGTCGCTTGACGAGCGGGCCCGACAGGCTTTCAAAGGTCTGGAGGACGCCGACCCTGAAATCACCGATCTGTGGGAAACCTTCCGGGATATCTCACTGGCCGAGTTCAAGCGTGTCTACGACTTCATGGGCGTGGAGTTCGACTGGATAACCGGTGAGGCGTTTCTCAACGACAAGATGGAAGCCGTCATTGAGCGTCTCGAGAAAGCCGGGCTGACTTCCCTTTCCGAGGGTGCCCTGATTGTCGACCTGAAGGACCCGCAGTTGCCTCCGTGCCTGCTAAGGAAGGCCGATGGCGCCACACTGTACGCCACGCGCGACATAACCGGACTGCTTTACCGCTGGGACCGGTACCATTTTCACGAAGCCCTGTATGTGGTTGCCTCGGCCCAATCCGACCATTTCAAGCAGGTATTCAAAGTGGTCCAGTTGCTGGAAGAGTCCGAGCAGGTGCCTGCGGAAGAAAGAGTGGCCGAGCGGGCCAGACATATCGATTTCGGATGGGTCAAGTTCGGCGAGAAGACCATGTCCACCCGTCGCGGCAATGTCGTCCTTCTGGATGATGTAATCAATCAGGCGGTCGAACTGGCCCGCGATAAGATCAGGGAGAAGAACCCGGACCTTAAAAGCATTGATGAAACCGCCCGGATAATCGGAGTGGGGGCGGTGCTGTTCTCGCAGCTTTCCGTTCGGCGTCAGAAAGATGTCAACTTCGTCTGGGATGAGGTGCTCAATTTCGAAGGCGAGACCGGCCCGTATCTTCAGTATACGCACGCCCGGCTGTGCTCCCTGCTGCGCAACTACCCGGAAAAGGTTACCCCGAAAGTCGAGGTGTCGAAGCTCGACAGAGAGGAAGAGCGGCGGGTAATCGAACTGCTGGCCGATTTCCCGGAGGCCGTTCGAGACGGGGCCAGAAACTATGAACCGAACCACATCGCCACTCATCTTCTCAGGCTGGCCGGGGCCTTCAACAAGGTATATCAGCGCAAGGACGAACAGGGGCGGATTGACAAGATCATCTCGCAAGACGGCGCTCTTTCAGCTGCTCGCATGGCCCTGGTAAGGTCGGTCCAGATAGTAATCGGGGAAGGGCTTGATTTGCTCGGACTCAAGGCGCCGCAGGAGATGTAGTAATGCCGGAAGGAACGCAAACGAAAAATCCCTTGCCTGGCAGGCCGCCCATCAGCTATAAAGTAGGCCTGACCGCAGCGTTCTTCCCGCGGCCGGAGAGAAGCGAAAAAGGACAGGCATGTTAGTCGTCATGGAAGTCAAGGCCACCGACCAGATGGTGGCCAGGGTATGTGTTCTGATAGAGTCGATGGGGCTTACGGCCCATCCCATTCCCGGTGCCCAGAGAACCGTCGTAGGTGTCACCGGTAACAAGTCGAAGATCGATGCCGACAAAGTGCTCGCCCAGGAGGGCGTCAAAGAGATAATTCACGTTACCTCGCCGTACCGTCTCGTCAGCCGCGAGTGCCGGCCCGAGGATACCGTAATCGATATCGGCGGGCTGAGAATAGGCGACAGAAATTGCGTCGTCATAGCCGGCCCCTGCGCGGTCGAGAGCCGCGACCAGGCTATGGCCGTTGCCGAACACGTTGCGAAAGCCGGCGTCAGGGTATTTCGGGGGGGAGCCTTTAAGCCCCGCACCTCTCCCTACAGCTTCCAGGGTCTGGGCGAGGAAGGCCTCACAATTCTCGGCGAGATTCGAAAGGAATTCGGACTGCTGGTGGCCACGGAAGCTCTCGACACCGAATCGCTCGATAAGGTCGCCGAGTACGCCGACATCATCCAGATCGGCGCTCGCAATATGCAGAACTTCTCACTCCTGAAGAAAGCAGGCAAGCTGAAAAAACCGGTGCTGCTCAAGCGGGGCATGTCGGCCACGCTCGAGGAATTCCTGATGGCGGCCGAGTATATTCTGGCCGAGGGGAACCCCGATGTCATCCTGTGTGAGCGGGGCGTGCGAATCTCGGCCGACAGCGCCCGTACCACCCTTGATCTGTCGGCCATCCCCTTCGTCAAGCAGACCAGCCACCTGCCCATCATTGCCGACCCCAGCCACGGGACCGGTCGCAGGGATTTCGTGATTCCTCTCTCGCGGGCGTCGGTGGCGGTGGGCGCCGACGGCCTCCTGGTCGAGGTGCACCACGACCCGGCCAACGCGCTCTCCGACGGCGCTCAGGCCCTCACCCTGGAGATGTTCAGCGGGCTTATGGAGCAGATCAAGACTATCGCCAAGGTCGTGGGCAGGACCTGTTGATGCGACGAGAACTTCATCCCCGGAAGCGATTCAGCGGTCAAATTACGGTCCCCGGCGATAAATCGATTGCCCACCGCGCCGCCCTCCTCTCGATTCTTTCGGCCGGCTCCCTCGCGGTCAAAAATTATCCGCGGAGCGAGGACTGCCTCAGTTCCCTCGGGGCGGCGGAAGCGCTCGGTGTGAAGGTCGGCTCATCCGGACAACAGCTCGAACTGACTCCGCCCGAAAAGCTCCGGCTGCCCGACGACGGCACTGTCAACTGCGGCAACTCGGCCACCACCGCCCGGCTCCTGTCCGGGATAATCGCCGGCAGCTCCCTTACAGTAACCCTGACCGGCGATGATTCCCTGTCGCCAAGGCCGATGGACCGGGTAATCGAGCCGCTGACGTCGATGGGGGCCGAGTTGTTTGCCGAAGACGGTCACCTGCCCGTCAGGATTGTCGGTCGCAGGCTGATGCCCATGGAGTACCAGCTGCCGGTGGCATCGGCGCAGGTAAAATCGGCTCTGCTTCTGGCCGGCCTGGCATCGTCCTGTTCTGTCACCGTTCGGGAGCCCGTGATAACGCGTGACCACACCGAGCGCATGATTCAATTTCTCAAAGGCGACATCACCGTGCGCGAAGTCAAACCCGTCATGGTGCCGGACCCCGTCGACCCGCGAAAGAAACGGATGCATTCACCGGAATCATTCAAAATGGAAATAACTCTTGCTTCGGGTGCGCGACTGACCGGCGGCCTGATTGACATCCCCGGTGACTTTTCGACTGCTGCGTATTTCATGGCCGGGGCGGCCATCGGTCACGGCACCGTTACCATCGAGAATGTCGGACTGAACCCCACTCGCGTCGAATTCCTGGAGTATCTCAAGGCCGCCGGCTGCCGTGTCGACATCACCGACCGGCGTACCGAATCCGACGAACCCAGGGGAACGATAACCGTAGCGCGGGACAAAGGCCCGCTTAAATCCAGAAAAATCTCCGGGGAAATTACGGCGCGGCTGATCGATGAAATCCCCGCACTGGCCGTGGTGGCCGCTTTTGCCGAAGGGACCACGGTTGTTCGCGACGCCGGCGAGCTGCGAATCAAAGAATCGAACCGCCTTGAATCGATTGCCGAGAATCTCCGTCTGATGGGAATCAAGTGCGGCGTTCTGGAGGACGGTCTTGTTATTGAGGGCGGCAAAGAACCGTCCGGGGCCGATTTCAAATCGTTCGGGGACCACCGCATCGCCATGGCCTTTTCGGTCGCCTCGTGCTTTCTGGTGGGCCCGTCGAGTATCGATGACGCCTCCGTCGTCAATATTTCCTGCCCGGAGTTTTACGAAATCCTCGGCCGGGTAACGGCATGAAACAGGCCTACAAATTCGGTGTCGTCGGCTACAACGTCGGTTATTCGCAATCCCCTGACCTTTTCCGGGCGATCTCCACTATCACGAATATTGAATGTTCCTGCAACCTTCACGATATATCACCGGACGACTTCAAGGAAAAGCTGCCGCAACTTCTCAAAAGCGACATCGACGGTTTCTCGGTTACGATACCGCACAAGCAAAGAATCATACCGTTTCTGGCGCACATCGACGCCTCGGCCACGATGGTAGGAGCGGTCAATTCAGTGGCGGTCCGTGACGGCAACGCCTATGGTTATAATACCGACAGCCATGGTTTCGGGGTGCCGCTTTCCGCGCACAGTGAAATTCTCGAAAACGGCACCGCCCTTGTTTTCGGCGCCGGCGGCGCCGCTATGGCCGTGGTGCACTGCCTTCACACCGATTACCGGGTGCGCTGTATCTTCGTCTGTGGTCGTAACCCGCAAAAGCTGCGGACCTTCACCGAGACCGTCCGGCAAAGGCTCGACGTTATCGACATCCGGCCGGTGGAAATCTCCGAATTCGACGTCATTGCCGAAACGGACTATGATATCGTCGTTAACGGTACCCCTCTGGGCGGATGGAATCATCCCGACGACAGCCCGTTTCCCCGCAGTTTCAACTGGCGGCCGGGAAAAATATATTATGACCTGTCGTACAACGCCGGTAATAAGCTGGTGGCCCGCGCGGCCGATCATTCGATGATCGCCTACGACGGGTCTATCATGCTTATCGGCCAGGCGCTTCGCTCGGTCTTCTTGTGGACCGGACAGGAAGTGCCGTTCGACCCGGTGTACGAGGCCGTGTTCGGCGGCAGGAGATGAGCGGGTGAAGCTCAAAACCGTCAGCGTCTATTTGATAGGCTTCTCGGGGAGCGGAAAGTCAAGCGTCGGCCGGCAGTTGGCCCCGATGCTGAAGGCGAGATTCTACGACACCGACCAACTGATCACGCGCCGGGCTGGCCGGTCTATCGGTGCGATTTTCGCGGAAAGCGGTGAACGTTATTTCCGCGCTTTCGAAGAAACGGTCGTGCGAAGTGTGGTGTCAAAGACCGGGCGCTCGAAGGTGGTGGCACTGGGCGGCGGCGCTTTTGAGAATCCCCGCATAAGGAAGATGACCTCGGACGATGGCGCCATCGTTTATTTGAGCTGCTCGCGGCGCGAGCTGCGCCGTCGCATCGGAAACGCTGCCGATAGGCCGGTGCTGGCGGGCAAAAAGTCTGCGGCATTGGCGCTGGATACTCGTATTAAGACCTTGCTGACAAAGCGACTGAACAATTATCATAAAGCTGATGTAACGCTTTCGACCACGGCCCGAACCGCCTCTCAGGCCGCCCGCGAGTTGAAAAGAAAGATACTGAAGCTGTATGCCGGTAGTTAAGGTAAACCTCGGCCGCCGCAGCTACCCGGTCGCCATCGGCGCCGGAGCATCGAACAAGCTGCCCGAATATCTCAAAGCGAAGGTCGTCCAGAACCGCGTCTTCGTCTTCTACGATGCCCAGTTCTATGCTCTCCATGGCCGGCGTGTCTCACGATACATAAAACAGGTCGTGCGGCCTGTGGAACTGGTGCTGCCGCGAGGGGAGAGGGTCAAGTCGGCCACCCAGGTAAAACGGCTGTATTCGTATCTGCTCGGCCAGAAGGTTTCCCTTGCCGATTTCATTCTGGCTTGCGGCGGCGGTGTTACCAGCGACCTGATCGGCTACGTGGCGGCCACGAGCATGCGAGGAATTCAATGGGGTGTCCTGTCGACCACCTTGCTGGGGATGGTCGATGCTTCGATCGGCGGCAAGACGGCCATCAACCATCCCGGCGGGAAGAACCTCATCGGGGCTTTCTGGCAACCCTCTTTCGTCATCAGCGATACCGATTATTTGCTTACCCTCGCCCGCAAAGAGGTGACAGCCGGTCTCGGCGAAGTCGTGAAGTACGGGGGACTGGCCGCTGAACCAATCTTGGACCGGCTCGACGATTACCTGTCCGCCGGTAACTGTTACGATGTGGTCGCATTGAACAGGCTTGTTCTGCCCTGCGCGAGGTATAAAGCGGCGGTCGTATCGAAAGATGAAAGGGAAGGCGGACCGCGCATGCTTTTGAATCTTGGCCACACTTTCTCGCACGCTATCGAATCCGCAACGCGAGCGCTCAGCCACGGCGAGGCCCTGCCGATCGGCCTGCTGGCGGCCTGTTATCTTTCGACCGCGCTCGAGCCGTCGCGTCAAAATCGGCTTGCCGGTTACCTGAGGTTGCTGGAGCGCTTTCTTCAACTCGTTCCTCATCGGCGAATCGACGTGGCCGCGGCACGCCAGGCCATGACGCTGGACAAAAAGCGCCGCGGTTCGGCGCCAAAATTCATCTTGCTTGATAAACCGGGAAAGCCTATTA
>CP070777.1:1674964-1681302 GCA_020346225.1 Candidatus Zixiibacteriota bacterium
ACCGTCATCGAGCCGCCCGGCGAAGACAACTCCATCGATCGATGGCGTCAACAGAGCAAAGAACTTATCCTCGAAGAACTGGTCTCACTTCTTGAGGTCGGCAACCGTATCGGCAACCGCAGCAAGCTCCTTCTGGATTTCATCAACCGCGAGAAGAAAGCCAGCACGGCTATCGGCCACGGTGTGGCCCTTCCGCATATTCGCTCGATGCAGGCCAAGGAATTCATGATCGCCTTCGCCCGCTCGACCGAAGGCTACGATTTCGGCTCGCTCGACAGCCACCCCTCGCATCTGTTTTTCGTCATGGCTGCTCCCCCCTACGACGACAACCTGTACCTCAAGGTGTTCAAATCGCTGGCGGAGATGCTTCAGTACGAGTCTTTCCGCGAAGAACTGATGTCCCTTGAAAGCCCCGGCGAACTTATCCGCGCCCTCCGCGCCATGGAATAGCGGCCAGGCAGCTCTCACCCCCGCCCAACCGTCATTCCAGTATCGGCAATAAATTCCCACCCGGCCGTATGTTTTGATGACAAACGGCGAATTTCACTGTATACTCAGGGTGGAGTCCGACACGCTTTAAGGACATGACATGACTCAGGAGCAACTTCGCCGCAACCAATCCTCACCCTGGCCGCGCCTCGCGCTGGCTGTGGCTCTTCTTTTTCTGCTCGAAGAACTTGCTCGCTTCGCAATATGGGTGGAAGGCTGGCGAAGTTTCCCATCCACTTTTGCCGAACCGTCAATATGGTACAAAATCGGGGAGTTGCTGATAATCGCGCCGGTGTTGGTCCTGCTGACGTTTGCTGGACAATGGGACCGCAACCGGTCAGCTGGATTCATCTCCAAAGCGCGCTGGCTGATGTGGCTGGGGGCGGGCCTCAACCTCCTGACACTGATATTCTTGTCGGAGCGGCTGTGGTGGTCGGCCTGGCTTCCCATCCTGGTTATCATTGGTATTTTCGCACCGGTTATCCTGCGGGAGCTGGCGCGCGGAAGACAGGTTCGCAAGGTTCGGCTTCTGGGTGCCGCCGTCGTCCTTCTTCTTGTCATCAACTACGCCGTAAGCTGGCCTGATACGGGCGGAATGGTGGTGCGCCTGCCTGCCCCGCAGCCAACGGAGACTTCATCCGTCACCGAAAGGTGGCGCCAGGACCTTGATTTTCTGGTCAGTGAATTAACGCGCCTGCATGACGACCCCTTCACCAAAATCAGCCAGGATGAGTTTTATGGTGAAGTTGATAAACTCAGGCGAGCCATCCCATCCCTCGAGGAGCACGTCATATTTACGCGCATGATGCGGCTGGTGGCGAAAATCGGCGATCAGTACACATGCATGGCACCGTGGACAAATCCGAACCTGCGGGAATATCCGGTGCGTTTCTACTGGTTGTCCGACGGTTTCTTTGTGGCCAGGAGCAGTGAAGCGTCACGGTATCTGCTCGGATCGCGCGTCAAGCGGATCGGCAAAATGGATATCGACCGGGTACACGAACTGGTCGCAGAGCTTATCCCCCACGACAACCAGGCGCAACTTCTGACCCGGAGCCACGCGTATCTGCAAGTGCCCGAAATCCTTCATGCGCTCGGTGTTCTCGATGACATGGAAAACGCACCGTTCGTGCTCGAAGACAGCTCCCTCAATGAATACACCGTTCACCTGAAACCGGAGCAGGTCGGTGAAGAAAACTGGATCTTGTGGCCAAAGAGGAAAGCTCTATGGGTTCAACACCCCGGTGACAACTACTGGTACGAAATATTCCCGGATACCAGCCTGCTGTATTTCAGGTACCGGCGCAGTCGCGAAACGGCTCCCAACGACTTCTCGGATTTCTGTTCGAGAATGTTTCTGATGGTGGACGAACACAAGCTGCAGAGGATAGTCGTGGATTTTCGCGGGAATAACGGCGGCTCGTCCGTCCCCTTCGCGGATTTTATGAATCAGGTTAACGAACGACCCTGGCTCAAGGAAGAAGGTCGATTATTCATTATTGTGAACCGGTTCACTCTCGGTGGCGCCTTGCACAGCGCCATGTGGCTGCAGTCCGATTTCGGCGCCGTGACTTTCGGAGAGAAGCCGGGTCCGATCCCCTCCATCTGCCAGGTCGGGAAACTGCAGCTGCCCAACTGCGGCGTGACCGTTGCCTACACTGCCGTCAAAAACTGCGAGGGCAAGCCGGGTGGCGACGAAATATCGCCGTTCATCCATGTCGCTGTCGCTCCATCATCCAGGCACTTCTGGGACGGGACCGACCCGGTTATGGACAGTCTCATCGCCTATATCGACCGCCTGGAGCAAGAAGAAAGCAAGTAAGCCACAGCCAGATATTCAACCATCCTGACCCATACCCACCCCCGAGCGCAAACCAAAATCAACTGAGAGCCGACCCGGCCGGCCCCGTCGGGCTCCCTCACATTTCTATACTATTTATCGGTAATAAGTTACCGCTTTCCAGTAATTTTTTATTGACAAACGGTAAAAAATGCCGATATAGTAGTTAAGGAGTCTGGGAGGCTGAAAGGACCGAGAATGCCTCAAGAGGAACCTCGCCGTAACATATCCGTGCTGTGGCCACGCCTTGCGCTGGCAGCCGCTTTAATTTTTCTCGTTGAAGAACTTGTGCGTGTTGCCCTATGGGTGGCCGGCTGGAGAGGTTTCCTCCTGACGTTTGTCGAGCCGTCGTTATGGTACAAAATTGGAGAACTGCTCATCATCGCACCGGTGTTGGTGCTGCTGGCGTACGCCGGGCAGTGGGAACGGCCCCGGTTAAGGGTCTTCGTCTCTCGAACGCGCTGGCTCATGTGGCTCGGGGCCGCCTTGAACCTGCTGACACTGGTAATCTTGTCGGACAGGTTCTGGTGGTCGGCCTGGCTTCCCATCCTGGTGATAATGGGTGTTTTCACGCCGGTGATTGTCCGGGAACTCTTGCGCGGAAGACAGCTCGGCAAAGTCCGGCTTCTCATGGCGGCGATTGCCCTTCTGTTTGTCGTCAACTATGGCCTGACCTGGCCTGAAACCGGAGGAATGGTCGTGCGTTTGCCCGCTCTGAAACCCGCTGAAACACTGAACACGGCACAGCAGTGGCGGCAGGACCTGGAGTTTCTGGTCAGCGAACTGACGCGCCTTCACGCCGACCCCTTTGCCATAATAAGCGAAGAAGAGTTCTTCCGCGAAGTAGAGAAGCTTGATCGTGAAATCCCCGAGCTCGAAGACCACGTCATCTTCGCGCGCATGATGATGCTGGTAGCGAGCATCGGCGATTATAGCACCGCAATGCAGCCCTGGTATTACAAGGGGTTGCGTCAGTACCCGGTGCGCTTCTGGCGGTTGTCGGACGGTCTCTTCCTGCTGGGAGCCGGCAAACAACATCAGCATCTTCTCGGAACGCGCCTCAAAGGCATCGGTGATTTTACCAACGAGCAGGTGTGCGAAATGGTCCGGCCCCTCACGCCACACGGCGCAGGGAGTGTCCCTTTTGATTTCTTTATGGTGAATATTCCCGAGATTCTGCACGCCGTGGGCATCATTGATGACATGGAGAGGGCGCCTTTCGTACTGGAAGACAGTCTGTCCAACGAGTTCACCGTGTACCTGCAACCGGAAGAAGTGGCGCAGGAAGACTGGATCGATTGGCGCCAGCTAAAACCCGGTTGGCCGGAGCGGCGCAAGGAAAATTACTGGTACGAAATATATCCCGACAACAAGCTGATGTATTTTCAGTTCAGCCGATGCCTTGAGCCTGAGCCGAACGATTTCTCCGAGTTCTGTTCCCGAATGTTTCAACTGTTTGATGAGCATCAGCTGCAAAGGATAGTCATCGATTTCCGCCTTAACAACGGTGGATCGACCGGACTAATTCAGGATTTCTTCTATCGATTGAATGAGCGGGCCTGGCTGAACGAACCGGGCCGTCTCTTTGGCATCGCCGACAGGTACACAGTAGCCTCGGCTATGATTAGCGCCGTAGGACTCCAGGCATCGACTGAAATCCTTTTCTTTGGAGAACAGCCTCGACCGGAACCCATCGAAGGCCACAGAACGCTCTCGTTCCAGCTCCCCAACTGCGGAGTAAAAGTCTACTATATGCAGAGCGACGAAGGTCGTAAGTATTCGCAGTATGACGGTGACGAAATGATACTGAACATCGATTTCCCGGTGGAGCGCTCCTCAAAGGACATCGGCCGCGCCACTGACCCGGTCCTGGACAGCATTTTCGCCTACATAAAACACCGGGAAGCAGAGGAAGAACAGTAACAAGGAAGCGGTCATGACCAGAAGTATCGAATGTCAATCCTGTGGAAATGACATCCCTGTTGGAGCTACCGCTGCGGGCAACCAGGTGGAGTGCGAACAGTGCCGGACAATGAATCTCGTTCCCAGCCCGGTACCGATTTCTCGCGCCACCAGAATTATGGTCTTTCTGATAGACGCCGTCTGGTATATCAGCCTTGCCCTGTTCGCAGCCGTCATGCTGGCCGCCATACTGCTGGGAAACAGAGGCCTGTCCGAAACCACCTTCGACAGCGGGATTCCGATCCCGATCCGGGTCGAGCTGGAAGAGCCGATGCGCATAAGCATCGAAAATTCGATGGCCTACGTAACGGGGTACAATTATCCCCTCGTGGACCACCTCTTGCCAGACAATCTCGCCGTCTGGTTCTCCTTCGCGCTCTTCTGGGGTTGCTTTATCCTTTGGATCGTTTATCAGGTTCGCCGACTGGTTAGGTCGGTTCGCCGGGGCAGTCCGTTTTCACCGAGAAACCCGCGGCGCATTAGAAGTATCTCCCTCACCATCTTCGCATATGTCGTGGCAGTCAACCTGTCGAATCTGTGGCTGTACCACGTCTACTCGGATCAAATTGTCATAGGAGGGATGGAGATCGACTCCCCGGTTATCAGCTACCATCCGGAACTGATAATTCTGGCCCTGATCCTGCTCATTATTGCGCAGGTTTTCGAATGGGGTAGCCGGTTGCAGGCCGATTTTGATCGAACCGTTTAGAGAGGTTGCTGATGCCGATTGTTATCAACCTCGATTTGATGCTCGTTAAGAGAAAAATGACACTTACGGAACTATCTGAGAAAGTGGGGATAACTATTGCCAACCTGTCGATGCTCAAGCAGGGACATTCACGGGCCGTCCGGTTCTCGACACTCGAGGCCATCTGTGAAGCCCTTGATTGTCGGCCGGGGGACATTCTCGATTACGAGAAGCCCTCGCAGGTTGGCCAGGCGGATTGAGGCCATGTCAGGGTAGGCAAAGGCTCGAATTACTGCCGTAGGACGCAGATTTACTTACCAACCTCACCAGTGGCTTGGCGCTGGCCATCGGACGACAGGCACCAGGAAATTGCGCCGGATGAGTTGATGCAGCCGCACCTCGAGGTGCTCTGCACCGTCTCGGACAAAGACATCACAGAAATGTGATAATGCTGAAAACAGCAGCAAGAGTACGGGCGAATATTCGCCCGAAGTAAGCAACATGCTTGAGAGAGGAGGTGGGACCCGAAAAAACAGGCAACCGTCATGATACGGTGCATGATCGGTTGCTCGTTTTCAGCCGGCGCTGCGCAAGCGTACGTACCGGCTGAGAACACCAAGGTGGCACCCGTTCGCAAGACGATATTGAAGGACGCTGCCCGCGATGATTGAAATCGCAGGCCGCAGATCACCGGGCCCTTTCTCTAAAAGATGATTGGGGAGGGAAACGGTGAGCACAGTCCGGGGAGGGTGCCTTGCGGGGACCCGATTGAAAAACAATCGGTACGGGGCCAAAGGCGAGGACTCCGAGGGCTGAGTGCTTCACTCGGGCGGCCCTTGTCACCCGTCCTTGAACTGCCAAACGGGCGACTGGCCGTCTGACCCTCAAAGAGCGAGCCGCCGACCCTCCGGCGGCTCGCTCCAAAGTAAATACGACCGTCAAGCTCGAGTTGACACGCCCACCGGCTTCAGTATATTGAAAGCAGCCAGAGCCGCAAAACCGCATCAAGAACGGGAGGACCGCATGTTCACCAGGCAACTCTTTATCACTTCAGCCGCCCTCTTAATCATAGCCGCGTCGGCTTTTCCCCAGGGTGAGTTCCTGCAGGGTAAAGAGAGCGGGTTGGGTGGGCATGTCGGGCGCACTATGGGAGACGATGTCCCATACAACTTCTCCTATACAATCGGCTACTCGGCCAGGCGTGTGGTCGATGTCGCCTTTACTTATGCCGGCCTTGAAGATTACGACGGCAGCGCCTATGCCGTTTCTATGACCTTCCACCTCCTCGATCAGAAACCACAGCAGCCAGTAAACCTGGCCTTTACTCCGAGCTACGACTGGATAAGCCTCGACGACAAC
>CP070777.1:1681402-1781332 GCA_020346225.1 Candidatus Zixiibacteriota bacterium
AGAAATCAAACAGGCAGCCGCTATGGGCGTGCTTGACGGCGTCACCACCAATCCGTCGCTGGCCGCAAAGGAATCCGCCCCGTACCGGGACATTCTCAAGGACATCTGCAAAATCGTTTCCGGCCCTGTTTCGGCTGAGGTCATCGCCACCGACTCCGAGGGTATGGTCAGGGAAGCACGCGAACTGGCCAAAATCGCCGATAACATCGTTGTCAAGATACCGACCATTCTCCAGGGTCTGAGCGCCATAAAGACTCTCAGCGGCGAGGGTATCATGACCAACGCCACGCTGGTGTTCAGCCCCTCGCAGGCGCTGCTGGTGGCCAAGGCGGGTGCCACCTATGTTTCGCCCTTTGTCGGGCGGCTGGATGATATCTCGAGCGACGGGATGGGTTTGATAAACCAGATCGTGACCATCTACGCCAACTACAACTTCACCACCGAGGTTCTCGTTGCTTCCGTGCGCCACCCCATGCATCTGGTCGAGGCCGCCATGATGGGTGCCGACGTGTGCACCATGCCGTTCAAGGTAATTCAGAACCTGATAAATCACCCGCTGACCGATATCGGTCTGGAGAAGTTCATCGCCGATTTCAAGAAAGCGAATAAGGGCTGATGATAAAACGTTACACGCTGCCGGATATGGGGGCGCTCTGGTCGGAGGAGAACCGGTTCAGAACCTGGCTGGAGGTTGAGCTGGAAGCCGCCCGCGCTATGGCCCGCAACAAAATAATCCCGCTTAAAGCCTACAATACCATCAAGAAAAAGGCCCGCTTCGATATTGACCGCATAAACGCTATCGAGAAAGAGGTCAACCACGACGTGATCGCCTTCTTGACCTCGGTTTCGGAGTTTGTGGGCGAAGACGCCAGGTATCTCCACTACGGCATGACCTCGTCGGATATGCTTGATACCTCGCTTTCGCTCCTGATGAAACGTGCCTCGGCGATTATCGACAAGAAAATCGCCGCCGCCCTAAGGCTGATAAAATCTCTGGCCATGCGCCACAAGACGACACCCTGCATGGGGCGCACCCACGGTGTGCTCGCTGAACCGACCACCGTGGGTCTGAAGTTCGCCGTCTGGTACACCGAGCTGGCCCGCGCCAGGGAAAGGTTCGCCGCCGCCACCGATGCCGTTTCGGTCGGCAAGCTGTCCGGGGCGGTGGGCAATTTTGCCAACCTCGATCCCAAAATCGAGGCCGCCGTTTGCCGCAAGCTGGGGCTCAAGCCCGCCGCGGTGAGCACCCAGGTGGTTCAGCGCGACCGTCACGCCCACTATGTCACGGCTCTGGCGCTGCTGGGTTCGTCGGTGGAAAAGTTCGCCACCGAGGTTCGCAATCTGCAGCGCAGCGAGATAGGGGAGATGGCCGAAGGTTTCACCAAGGGGCAAAAGGGTTCTTCGGCCATGCCGCACAAGAAGAACCCCATCACCGCCGAGCGCATCACCGGCATTGCGCGACTGTTGCGCGGCTATGCCGTTTCCGCCATGGAGAACATACCCCTCTGGCATGAGCGCGATATCGCGCATTCCTCGGTCGAGCGGGTGATTATACCCGATGCCACCACCGTGACCGACTACGGTCTGGAGAAGTTCAACGAACTTCTCAAGGGACTGGTCGTAAATGAGAAGAGGATGCTGGAGAACATCTTCTTCCGCGGGGGTGTCGTTTTTTCGCAGCGGCTGCTTCTCAAGCTCACCGGACCGGCCGGTTCCCGCGACAAGGCCTACCGCCTGGTTCAGCGCAATGCCATGGCAGCCTACGAAGGAAAGGGGATGTTCCGCGACCTGGTTAAAGCCGACCGGGAGATTCGTCGATACCTCAGCGAAAGCGACATCGATCGCTGTTTCGACCTGAAGTACTATATGAAGAACGTGAACAAGATATTCAAGCGAGTGTTCGGGCGATGATTGCTCGCGAGGGACTTCATCTAATCGCTATCGGGGCGATTGTGACCCTCGCCCTCGTCTTGACGGCCTCCAAGCTGGACAGCAAGGTGCTTTTCGGGATGAGTCTGGTTTTGGCCGTGCTGACCCTGTTCACCGTTTTCTTCTTTCGTGACCCGGACCGCCGGGCCCGGTACGATGACCTGGTCGTGGTGGCGCCCGCCGACGGCAAGGTGATAGGTGTTGAGAAGGTGTACGAAGAGAGCTTCCTGGCCGCCGAGGCGCTCAAGATTTCTATATTCCTGTCCATTTTCGACGTTCACATCAACCGCGTCCCGGCTACTGGTCGGATCGAGTATGTTCGGTACAACCCCGGCAAGTTCTTCCCCGCCTTCAAAGACAAGGCGTCGGAATTTAACGAGCAGACCGAAATAGGCATGACCGGCCCGGCTGGGCATCGGCTCATCTTCAAGCAGATCGCCGGCATTCTGGCGCGGCGAATCGTCTGTCGGCTCAGCCCGGGAGACAGCGTATCGGCGGGGCAGAAGTTCGGTCTGATTCGCTTTGGCTCGCGGCTGGAACTGTACCTCCCGGCTGCGTCGGACCTTCAGGTGAAGCCCGGCGACCATGTCACTGCCGGGCGGACGGTCATGGGCCACCTCCCATCGCAGCCGGTCTCTCGGAACGTCGAAGAACAAGGCAAGGGGACCAATGTCGAAATATAGGGGACTCTTTCCCGGCACTTTCACCATGGGCAATGTGGTCTGTGGTTTTCTGGCCATTCTCTCGGCCTTTGAGGGAAATATCACCACTGCCTGCTGGTTTATCATACTGGCCGGGTTTCTCGACGCTCTCGACGGCAAGGTGGCCCGCCTTAGCGGCGGCGCCTCGCAGTTCGGTGTCGAGCTCGATTCCCTGGCCGATTTTCTCTCGTTCGGGGTGGCCCCGGCCACGCTGGTCTACGCCATCAAGATTAACACCCTGGGTAAGTGGGCCTGGATCATACCCATCGTCTATATCATGGCGGCCGCCTACCGGCTGGCGCGGTTCAATCTTCTGGCCGACACCGACGAGAAGAAGGACTTTGTCGGCCTGCCGGTGCCGAGCGCCTCGGTAACGATCGTGTCGTTTATCATCTTCAGCTATTACCTGTGGGGCGGACTGGAATACGCCGAATGGCTCATAACCATGATTGTCCTGTTTGCCTTCCTGATGGTGTCCCAGGTTCAGTACGATAGTTTTCCGGAGAGTTTCGACACGGTGCAAAACCGCATCAAACTGGTCGTGCTGGTAGTGGCGGGGATTATTGTCATCTTCAAGCCCAGACTGTTGTTGTTTCCCATGTTGGCTTTGTATATATTGTTCGGGATGGCGCGAGAGGTGTACCGCCTGTTCCACGCCGGGGTGGGCAGAGTGACCGGCCGGCCTTACGGCAGGCGAAAGACAGACCGAGGAGACAGCCATGAGCGGTGAAAAGAAAGCGGTCGTTTATGTCAGACTCAAGGAAGGCGTCCTTGACCCCCAGGGAGTCACTATCCACAAGGCTCTGTTGCAGATGGGATATAAAGACTTCCTGTCGGTGCGCTCGGGTCGGTTCTTTGAGCTGACGGTCCGGGCTGATGGTGACGATATCGATCGTCAGATTGACGAGGTCTGTGCCAGGCTTCTGGCCAACCCTGTCATAGAATCTTACTCCGTGGAGAAAAGCTGATGAAATTCGGCGTCGTTACTTTTCCGGGCTCCAACTGTGATTATGACGCCTATGCTGCGGTCAAGCACATCCTCAGGGAGGAGGTTGAGTTCCTCTGGCACAAGTCGCACGATCTGCTCGGATGCGACGTGGTCATCCTGCCGGGCGGCTTTTCCTACGGGGACTATCTCCGGGCCGGTGCCATCGCCAAGTTCTCGCCCATAATGGACCGGGTCGTTGCTTTCGCCAAATCGGGCGGCCTGGTGGTCGGCATTTGTAACGGCTTTCAGGTTCTTACGGAATGCGGTCTTCTGCCGGGTGCGCTCATCCGCAACAGCCATCTCAGATTCTCATGCAAATACGTTTACCTGCGGGTCGAGAACGACGCCACCAGTTATACCTCGGCCTGCCGGAAGGGCGACGTTCTCAAAATCCCCATTGCTCATGGTGAGGGGAGTTACTACCACTTTGAGGGAGAGATAAAGAAACTGGAGGACGCCGGTCAGGTTGTTTTCAGGTATGTCGACGCCGGCGGCAAAGTCACCCGGCAGGCGAATCCCAACGGCTCGATTAACAACATTGCCGGTATTGTCAACGTTGAGGGCAATGTTCTGGGCATGATGCCGCATCCGGAGAGGGCGGTGGAAGAGATCCTGGGGTCGGTTGATGGTCTCCGCGTGTTTGAATCACTCCGGTCATCCGTGACCAGCACCCCGGCGGTAGGTTGAAGATGAAAAGACGTGAGCTTACCTTCATCATCGTGGCGCTGATACTCGGGGCCGTCATCGGCGGCCTGATCGGCGATATCATAGGTACCTTCCTGCCGGCCGGAGCGGCCAAGACGGTATTCACCAAGTCTATCGTCATCGGCTTCGACACGGTAAAAGTTGATTTTTATGCTCTCTCGTTTACTTTTGGGCTGAAACTCAAGATAAATTTTGTTTCTATGCTGGTGGTTTTGCTGGTTATCATTTATTTCCGCTGGTGGTATATTTAGATGAGGCTGTTTAGCAGGAGGTGATGATATGTTTGGAATGGGTCCCTGGGAACTGTTGATTGTCTTTCTCGTGATCCTGCTTCTGTTTGGAGCCAGGAGGCTGCCCGATATCGCGCAGGGCCTGGGCAAGGGTATAAGGGAGTTTCGCAAGGCGATGAAAGACACCACCGATGAGCTGAAGGGCTCGATGAACGAAACGCCGCCTCCGGACGACAAGGAAAAGAAAAACGAATAGCACGCTGCAGCGCCAGACAAATGGAAAAGAAAGCTGACAAGAAGCGCCGCTTCGCGGCAGCCGAGGCAGAGAAAATCGGCGCCCTGCTTGGAGCCGAGAAAATAACCGAGGAAAAAGACCGCTTCCGGCTGCGCATAGTCAATCGCGAAGAGCGCCGCAGCCTGTCGCTGGAGATTTTCCCGGAAACCACCCTCGGCAAGAGCCGCGGCATGCTGGTGCTGGTCTATACCGGTAACTCCCACCTGCAGCTTCATAACTGCACCGGCTATGTCCTTTCGGAAGAGCTGGGCGAGGTTACCTTTGTCTCCGAGTCCGGCAAGCGGCTTTCGGGTCTGGTTATCGAACGCGGGGCCTCGTGCTCGCTGTACGCCGCTCTCAACCGCGAGCTGATTTCTTCCGATTTTACCCAACTCGGGGTCGAGGTTATGCTCTCGGGAGTGGCTCTATCGCTGGCCGAGGACATTCTCTCCGCGGACAAAGACGAGAAATAGGCCGCGGCTCGGTCAAGCCAGAATTTTCCGCCCCAAACTTAAAAGCCATCGCCTGAAAAAGCGACGGCTTTTGATTCATCGGCCAGGTAACAAGTCTAACTGACAAAAGATTCCACGAACTCGCTCAGATCGCTGATCATCTCCTTGGCTCTCTGGTATCGCTCGGCCGGGTTCTTGCGGAGAGCGCGCTCGATTATGTGGTCGAACAGAAGCGGAATCTGCGGATTGACGTTCGATGGTTTCATCGGTTCGTGGTTGATGGTCGAATATATCAGCGAGGTCAGGTTCTCTCCCTTGAAGGGCCGGCGCCCCAGCAGCATCTCATAGAAAACCACGCCCAGCGAGAATATATCGGCCCGCTGGTCAACCGGCTGTCCCTTGAGTTGTTCCGGCGAGATATAATTCGGCGTACCCATGGCGATGCCGGTCTTTGTCATGGAATTGGAGTCGATGCGGGCGATGCCGTAATCCATGACCTTGACGCGATAATCCTTCAGCACCATGATGTTGGCCGGCTTGATGTCGCGGTGGACGATGCCCTGTTCGTGGGCGTACTCGAGGGCGTTGCATATCTGGATGATTATCTGGGCGATTATCTTATAGTTGAACTTGGTTTTCTTCTTGATCATGTCGTCAAGAGTCTGACCCTCCAGATACTCCATGGCGATATACTGCAGGTGGCCCTCCGAACCGACGTCGTAAATGGTCACGATATTGGGATGGGAGAGCTTGCCGGCCGCCTGTGCTTCGCGGAACAGCCGCTCTTTCAGGTCGGCCATCTCGTCCGGGTCGTTAACGAAGTCGAGACGAATCGTTTTCAGCGCCACCGGGCGGTTGATGGCCGGGTCGATGCCCTTGTACACATGGCCCATAGCGCCCTTGCCCAGGGTGCCGGTTATTTGATACCGGCCCAGGTGGGTAATCTTTGCGCCGCCGGTGCCGGCAGTGACCTCACCGGTGTCGCCGGGCTGTCCGATCTCACCTGAATCGGTCGGAGCAATCGTTTCGTCGGGGCTTATTATGGCCCCCTCGTCAGCGGAAGCGATTATTGTCTCGGCCGACTCGGCTTCCGGGGTTTCCTCGGATGCTTTCGGCTCGTCTGACTCCGGCTCATCGGCCGTGACCGCGCCGCTGTCGCTGTCGATGTCTATCGCCTGGTGGTCCTCGGGATACATTTCATGCTTGCCTGAAATAGCCGTTGTTTCCTGATTTTCGGGGCTGGTCGACGATTCTTTCAACTCCCTCACCGCCCCCTCATGCGGGTCACCAGCCGGTTCGGCTTCAAATTCGACACGCGGCACACCGGAGCGGCGCATGGTCCTCTTGCTCTCTTCGACCACACCCGTGATCAACTGAGAATCGAGCAGCGGTGCCGTCAACATGAACAGCACCAGTTCCGTTCCGAAATAAACCGTGTTCACTATGACACCGAATGAGCTGAACAGGAAGTAGTTGGCGTTAGCCAGAATCACCAGCGCCCCGCCCAGGATCACCAGTCGGTAGGTCAACGAAACCTGGGGCATGGCGAAGGCACAGGCGCCGCCCAGCACGAATATTATCAGCAGGCCGAGCAGAACCAGGTCGTTCTTGACGGTGAGAATATTGTTATTGATTATATTCTCGGCAACGGTGGCTTTGACGATGGACTTGGAGAGCTGCTCATGAACCGGTGTCCTGAAGAGCGGCGTGCTGGAATAGTCCTCGAAATCGACCACCACCAGCTTCCCGGCCAGTTGCTTCAGGTTAAAACCTTCCGCTAGGATATCTGCGGCCGAATAACGGCGAAAAGCGCCTCTCTGAGCGAACCTTATGAAGAACTCGGACCGGTCGTTGGTAGGGATGGTCACCTTGCTGCCGAGACTGATCTCGGTCTTCTCCACAACCTTTATCTCTTCGGGC
Organism: Candidatus Zixiibacteriota bacterium; assembly: GCA_020346225.1. GTDB lineage: Bacteria > Zixibacteria > MSB-5A5 > GN15 > FEB-12. Next base: position 1,688,602 of record CP070777.1, read on the forward strand.
GGAACTTCAAGGTATACGGCTGCGGCCAACAGGGCCAGCGACGGGTAGTAGTAGCCGCCGTAGTTCATGATCAGGGATTCGTGCCGCAAGACGCGGTCAGGATCCGGCATAGTATAGTCATAGCCCAGATAAGGGTCGCTGGCCAGGACCTTATCGGCCGGCAGGAATACTTTGCGAACCTGCAGGCTGGATTCCTCCTCCATGATGCCCAGCCGGTTTTCGACCGAGACCGAGAAATCAAAGAGGGGCTTGAGGGCGAAAGTCTTGTTGTCTCTGAACGTGGCCAGGGCGACGTCGTAGGGCATCACCACGTTGTCAATCCAGCTCAGCTGTCCGGCCAGGATGTCGGTGAAACCGGCCGAATCCTGCTCGGCGTCCTCGGCCAGAACGAAGTCAAGCATGATTGCCTTGGGTTCGCCGGTTGCCGCGGCTGCCAGCAGGTCGGCTATCAGGTCATAATCCCACGGCCACTGACCGTACTCGTTCTGGGCGCGCGCATCGATTGACACGAAGACCACGTTGGACCCGGCCCCCTCGGGTGCCGTCATCCCGCACAGCAAGTCGTCAACAGCGCGCTGAAGGCCCTCCAGCGGCGCGAATCCGTTCAGAAACAGCAGACCCACAAGGATCGAGATGAGCATGTACAGAATGTATGGTGCGTAGCGCAGCATGGTGTCCTCACTCTATCTGCCGAAGCTCAGGCGGGCGATTAACATTCGGGGCAGATTGGCCTGCTCCATTTTCTCCTGTGCTGTGTCTATATCGTAATCTACACGGTGGTACAGGACTTCGTATTCCTTATCGTCAAAAACGGCGTAGCAGGCGCGGGGGTCGTTATCGCGCGGCTGCCCGACCGAGCCAACGTTCACCAGATACCGGCTGTCCGGGTCCGGCAGGAAGTCGTGGCCGGCCTGCATGCGCGGCAATTCCTCATCGCGCTCACAATAGATTTGCGGCACGTGCGAGTGACCCAGGAAGCAGAGCTTCTGCTTCAGCTCGACGAATGCATCCAGAGCCGCTTCTGGAGTCAAAACGTACGGCCACTGTTCCGGTTCGTACGGTGACGCGTGCACCATCAGGATCTGGTCGAGCACGTGTGACATCTCAAACTCATTAACAATCGACTGCGCCCGGTCGGTCAGCTGGTGCCTCGTCCACTCGGCGGCTTTCTTGGCGGCCGGGTTGTAATCACTCGTATCGTCGAGACCGAGCGCGGCATGTTCGTGATTGCCCATCAGTTTGATATCGCAATGCTCGCTTATCAGCTCGAGACAGCCAACCGGGTCACCACCGTAGCCGACTACGTCACCCAGGCAATGGATCTTGTCTACCTTCTGCTTTTCTATATGGCGCAAGACTGAAACTAATGCCTCAAGATTACCATGGATGTCTGATATAATGGCAAGTCTCATCTACTTGCAGCCCTCCACGTACTTAAAGGTGGTCCTGCCGACGGTAATCAGGTCACCGTTTTTGAGATTACACATGGTTACCGGCTCACCGTTCACCAGCGTCTTGCCCTTCTTGCCGAGATTGGTCAGCACGTGGTGACCGTTCTCATTGGTGACCTTGGCCTGGATGGGCGAAATCCAGAATCCCTTAACCTTGATGTGTACGAATTTGGCCTTGCCGATGGTGGTCACCTCACGGTCCAGCCTGAATTCCGTGAACTCGGCGTTTTCTTCACCGAGCAGGACCGAGCCACCGTACTTGCTTACCAGCTCCTTCTCAACCCGGTCATTTTCCAGCAGCTTCTTCTGCCGTTTGGTGTTGAGGATCATGGTACCGTCGAAGTCGGCACCGGTATCGTGTTCCTGGCTGTGTTCGGTATGGTAAATCAGCTGGTATTTGCCAATCGTGATCACGTCCTCGTCCCGGAGGACTTCCTCGGTGATCTTGCGATTGTTGACAAAGGTACCGTTGAGGGACTCGTTGTCCATAACGATGGCGGCCCTGTCATTGAACTCGATCATGGCATGCTTCCGTGATACGCCCCTGTTTTCCAGGACGATATCATTGTCCCGGGTGCGCCCTATCGAGATCCGCTTTTTCTCGGTTACGATGCGCTCGATAACCTTGTCATCGAATTTCACAATAATCTCGGGCATCGGTCCACCCTTTCAATCTAAAGATTCATTCTTATCTTGCTTAGTTAAAACACTATAAATGTATATCCGCACCTTGCGGTCTTGTTGCCTGAAAATCAGTTAGTTATATTATCGGCATGCGGTTAGGAAACTTAAACCGGTCCCGACCGGTTCTGCTGGCTCCTCTGGCCGGGGTGTCGGATCGACCCTTCCGGCTTCTGGCCGGTCGGGCGGGAGCGGCCCTGACTTACACGGAAATGGTTTCCTCCGAAGGAATTATCCGTCGGCAGCGGCGCACTCTGGACCTGATGCGCTTTGGTTCCGACGAGCGTCCGATCGGCATCCAGTTGTTCGGCGCCAATCCGGAAGTCATGTGTCGGGCGGCCCGGTTCGTAGCGGAGAATTTGAATCCTGATTTGATAGATATTAATCTGGGCTGTCCGGTCAAGAAAGTCGTCAGAAAATCCGGTGGAGCGGCGATACTCAAGGATTTGGCGCTGACAGCGGACCTGCTCGGGGCGGCGGTGGATGGCGCCTCGCCTCTGCCTGTCACGGCCAAGATACGCACCGGGTGGGATGACAACAGCCCGGTGTACATTGAAGTCGGTCAGATCGCCGAGAAAAGCGGGGTAAAGGCGTTGACTCTGCACGCCCGAAGCCGGGCCGGAGGATACGGCGGTGAAGCTGATTGGTCGGCCATCAAAGACCTGAAGGAAGCACTCGGTATTCCTGTTATCGGCAATGGCGATGTCTTCAGTGCATCGGACGCCGGGCGCATGTTTGCCCGGACCGGTTGTGACGCCATCATGATTGGCCGGGCCGCCATCAGAAATCCGCTCATATTCGGCCATATAAATCACTTTCTTCAGACCGGTGCGCTTCTCCCCGAGCCGACTGCCAGGGATAAAATGGACATGGCTTTGCGTCATGCCGCTCTCATGGCCGAGCAGTACGGTGAAGAACGCGGAACCGTCAGGATGCGCAAGTACCTCGGCTGGTACATCAGAGGTTTCCCCGGTGCCGGCAAGCTCCGACCTCGGCTCCTCCAAGTCGACACGATCGACGACATCAGATGTATTTTCGACGACTATTGCTTAACCGACAGGTAAAGCGATCGGACCGGCATTGTCGACAAGTCGGGCCCGGGCAAAAAAATCCCGGCGCGGCGGTCAAAACTATTGCCTTGGGCGGCTGTCCTTCTTATATTTGGCCTAAATTATTTAACTTTGAGTTTCGGGTTAAGGTGTTGGGATGAAGATACTTACGATAGCATTACAGAAAGACGGAAGGCTCCTGGCCGCCTCCTATGAACTTATCGAGGCCGCCAAATCGCTCAATGGGGAAATCTCTACTGCCATCCTTGCCGACGAAGCCTCGTCGCTTGCTTCAGAACTCGCTGCACGTGGCGGTGGCAGGGTTTTGGCAGTTTCCCATCCGGAATTGAAGCACTTCAACGATGAGGTTTACGCGAAAGTCCTGGCTCATCTGATTGAGAAACACCGTCCCGATCTGGTGATCGGTCCGGCCTCGTTCTACGGGAAGGCTCTCGTCGGGCGCCTGGCCGCCGTCGTCGGCGCTCCCATGGCTTCGGATATTACCTCGATAGGCTTGGATGGCGATAGCCTGGTCGCCACCCGTCCCAGCTACGGCGGTTCAGTTGTTGCCGAGGTGACGAGAAACGATGTCGGCGGACCGTTCCTCGTCACGTTGCGGATGAAAATCTACCCGGAGTCAAAAGACGGGAATGGCGAAGTCGTCGAAGAAACCGTCGACAACTCGGTCTTTGAAAACAAGACGAGAGTCAAAGAACTGAATGTCGCCTCCTCCGGTGCCGTCAATCTTACTGAAGCCGACATTATAGTCTCGGCCGGTCGCGGATTGAAGGGGGCCGAGAACCTGCCCATGGTAAAGGAGCTGGCCGACGTTCTCAAGGGAGCCTTCGGGGCGTCTCGGGCTATCGTCGATGCCGGTTGGACGGAGTACGCCAACCAGGTGGGTCAAACCGGCAAGACCGTCAACCCCAAGCTCTACATTGCGGTCGGCATATCCGGTGCCATTCAGCATCTGGTCGGAATGCAGTCCTCGAAAACCATCGTTGCCGTCAACCGCGACAAAGACGCACCGATATTCAATATCGCCAATTACGGCATCGTGGGAGACGCCTTCGAGATAGTTCCTGCTCTCACCAACAAATTTAAAGCGGAGCTGGCCGACTGACGCGCGACTGCGGCCGCATCGAACAGTGTGATACGCGGAGGGCTCGCCTCAGGCGAGCCTTCCGGTTTTAAACTGATTGCGACTATCCTTACAAAGAAGGCACTATCAGGGTGTCTTCCAGTTCCACCAGACCGCACGAATTCGATTGCTGAAGAGTCACGATCTTCTCACCCTCGACGTCGAAAACAGTGTCGAACTGGAGCACGTCCTGGGCTACCAGGGTGCCGTTTATCAGCCAGTTTCTGCTCGTGATCACACCGGTGGTGGAGACGTCAGAGAACCTGAATGTGCTGAAAACGTCGCCGATGCCGTCCACCGTGTCGATCTGAATAAGGACGTTGGAGACCAGAAGTTGGTCGGATACGATTATCAAACTATCATAGGCCAGACTGTCAAAGCCGCAGGGGTTGATGACCTTGAGGCCGACCGTGTAGAAACCGGGTTGTGTGTAAGCATGGGTGGGATTCTGCTCGGTGCTGTCGTAAGTACCGTCACCGAAATCCCATATCCATTGTTCGCCCAAACCCATCGACTGATCGGTAAACGTTACCAAAAACTGCCGGTACGGCGAATAGCAGATCTCGGTGACGCTGGGGAGCATGCTCACGACAGGAGTGGTGTAGGCCGTGATGTAGTCCACGAAGGTATCGGTGGCCACCCCCTGATCCTCGTTTGTTACCGTAAGGATCACGTCGTGGCGGCCGCCCTGGGTGTAAGTCACCACCGGGTCGGAAGCGACCGAGTTGAAGGGATTGCCACCCGGAAATTGCCAGGCCCAAACAACTACATTGGAACCGTTGCCGTCACTGGCATCGTGAAACGGTATTTCCAGGCTGGCGCCGTCAGCGACACAACCGCTGGTGCTGTCGGCGGCAATGGCCACAGTCGGGCATTGCCGTATGTTTATCTGCATCGTGGCCGTATCCTCACCGCAATCATCTGTGGCCACCAGGGTGCAGATGTAGGTGCCGACATCGCCATAGGTGTGCAGGGGGCTGGCTTCGATGGAACTGCTGTTGTCGCCGAAAAGCCACGAGTATGACTTGACATTGCTGTACTCCAGCGGCCGGAACTGGACCTCGGTGCCGGGGCAGCCCGAATTCGGCTCAGCCGAAAACTCCGCCGATGTCAGGCCCACGTACACGAAACGCGGTTTCACGCGACGATCCACGCCATCCAGTGCAGTGTCTTTGACGGTCAAGGAAACGTCATAGATGCCCGGCGCGGTGTAAATGTGAAGCGGGGGATCGTACGCTATCGAGGAGTCGGCGGGAATAGTGTCGTAGGCGGTGTCGCCGTCACCAAATGACCATGTGAGGACCTGGTGCGGGCCATTGGACTCATCCACGAATTTCACCGTGCAAGGGACGCAGCCGACACCGCTGCTGTAGCCGGTGTCGAGACTGAAGTCGGCCGTGGGATGCCCGGCCTCGGTAATGAAAACCTGTTCGGTAATCAGTTCGTCGCATCCTGTCTGCAAAGCCAGGACCAGTGCGACTGAAAAGATAGTCAGTATCAGAAGGCGTCTGGTTTTCGCGCTCATGGACTCCTCTGGTTAGTATGAAATGGTTTAACTGCTTATATAAACCAGCGCCCCGAAAGTGTCAAATTATTTTTGCCGGGCTCGGGTTTTGTCGTTCCCGGCGTGCTTTCTCGGACCGGTCGGCCCGCCCGGGGGCCCTTTAAGAAATTCACGATTCTGACGAAATAAATAGAAAACGTCAAATCCAATAAGCAGAGAGAAACCATGTCTTTACTGATTGAGGTCATCGAATGGATGGACCCTTCCGGCGATGAGATGATTCACCGTCTTCCGCAGGAGGGGTCAGCCGATTTCAAGCTGGGCGCCCAGCTTATCGTTCGCGACAGCCAGATGGCGATTTTCTTCAAAGACGGTCACGCCGCCGATTCTTTCAGCGTCGGCCGGCACACCCTCACCACCCTGAACCTGCCGATCCTGACCCGTCTGCTGGCCTTTCCCTTCGGATTCAACTCGCCGTTCAGGGCCGAAGTCTACTTCATGAACCTGAAGGTGTTCACCGATCTGAAGTGGGGCACGAAACACCCCGTAACTTTTAAAGACAGCAAGCTGGGACTTATCCGTCTGCGTGGCCACGGTGCTTTCACCATGCGCATTGCAGAACCGATACTGTTTCTGAACTCGATCGTCGGGCGCCAGGCGCGTTACACCACCGCCGACATACAGGACTACCTTCGCGATGTCATCATCGCACGTCTCAACGACATGCTCGGCGAAAATCTGGAAACCATCCTCGACCTGCCGGCCATTTACACCGAGCTGGCGGCGCAGTTCAAAGAGAGCGTGCGGGTCGAGTTTGACAAGTACGGCCTGGAGCTGGTCGATTTCTACATCTCGTCGATCACTCCTCCTGAAGAGGTTGCCAAGCTGATCGACAAGCGTTCCGGTATGGAAGCGGTCGGCGACCTCGACAAGTTCCTTAAGTTCGAGGTGGCCAGAGGCCTCGGGGCGCCCGGCGGCACCGCCGGCGCGGGGGCCGGAATCGGTGTCGGCGCCGGTGTTGGCCTGATGGTTCCCACCATGATGGCCAGGGCCTTCTCTCCGGACCAGAAGGAACTCAAGCAGGAGCCGGTCCCTACCGTGACCTGTCCCAAGTGCCACACCGACACGCCCGAACAGTCGCGTTTCTGCTATCGCTGCGGCCACCAGATGTTCGTGCAAAACACCTGTCCATCGTGCCGGGAAGCTCTCCCGACCGAGGCCAAGTACTGCCTGCACTGCGGCTTCAGACTTGATACCCAACTGACCTGCCCGCACTGCTCGGCGCAGCTCATTGCCGGGTCGAAATTCTGTGGCGAATGCGGAAAGGCCGTCGATGAAGGTGGCGACGAAAAAGCGTAAGAGCGGCTTCTATATCGAAATCACCTGCCCCGGTTGCGGCGGCGGTCTGGAGCTTGACGACGATTTCTTTGTTCTCGAGTGCAATCACTGCGGGTCGGTACACCGGGTAGTCAGGCCCGAGACCCCGGCGGCATACCTCACGCCGGCTCGCGTCGACCGCCGGCAGGCCCGCTTCAAGATCGACCGTTACCTCAAGAAGCGCTCTCTGCCGCTCACCGGCTCGGGCATGCATCTCAAGTGCCTCTACTACCCGTACTGGAAGATTGATGCCATCCTCTTTCGGGTTCGCAATAAAGTCATCGAGCAGGTGCTGGTGGAGGGAGACCAGTATCAAAGCGAGGTCAAGGTGTCGAAGAATCGTACGGAGATCAGTCTTTCACCCTACACCACCACCACTGCCGCCGGAAACTGTCTTGACGGCGTACCGGTCTCGCTCGGTATGCGGACCGAGTATGTCAAGCTGCTACCGTATTCGACTGAGAATATTGATGATGACTTCGACTCGCTGCCCGTCGTGACTACCTGGGACGACGTCCGCAAAGATCTTCTGCTGAACGTAAGCCGGATTGCTGAAATTGATGCAGGAAGCTCCGGTCCGAACCAGACGAAACTGTTTCACCCGAAAGCCGCCCTCGTTTATTTCCCGTTTTTGATCTTTGAATCGTATCACGGAGGCGATTTCAACCGCTATGTGGTCGACGGCGTCTCCGGACGGATGCTGGGCCATGTCACCGAAATGAGCGATGAAAGCCGGGGACAAAAGGGGGACGCCGCCCTCCTGGAACTGGGGGCTCTTACGGTGGAACATCATCGCTGCAGTAATTGCGGCCTTGACCTTCCCCCGGAGCAGTCATTCATATATATCTGCCGGAACTGCCACTGGCTTACGGTCCTTGGTGATACCGGCAACGCCGTTTCGGAGATCTTCCTCGCCGGCGAAATAGCCCGGCCCGGCGACCGCATGTGCCCCTTCTGGTCCTTTCAGTTGCCCGAGGACACGGCGCCGCGAATCAAACGAATGTTCAAGGGTATCTACGACTCCGACCGCCTCGCCATTCCCGCTTTCAAGATGGCCAATTTCGAGGCCATGTCTAACCTGAGCCGCCGTGTCTCGGCGGCCATGCCCCAGATGGCTCTGAGCGAACTGGAATCGCTGGATAACCGCTTTGCCGCTGTCAGCGTCAGTCTGGACGAGGCTTTGACGCTGGCTGAGGTAATTATCTACCGGCAGAATTTCTCCGGCCCGACCGGAATCGATTCGGCCGACCGGCCGCTGCAGGTCAAGGACATACAAATGGTGTATGTCCCCTTCCGCCGCGAGAATTACTTCATGGTCGACTCCAATCTCAACGCCATAACTTTCGCCAAGACTCTTGCCCCGTAACATTTCTGGAACTGGTTGTTGCCTCTGAGTTTATAACCAGCGAGAGGACGAACCCGACCCGGCTTAATTATCTTGCTATTGGCCGTATTATTGGCTATTTTCGTCCCTTAATCGGCAACCTGAGTGCTTGTGAACAAAGGGATTCTCAAAGACGAATTATCTGTTGCTACCGTGCCGCCGGGTGCTGACAGGCAGGTGCGGCGCTTTTTTATGGAGTGAAGTGTGAAGAAACTTATTGCCTGCCGGCTGATGCCGGCCGCTCTCCTGACCATGATTGCTTCCGGCCCATCGTATGCCGGAGTGGCCACCACTTTTGATATGCCGGATACCGGGTACATCAGTAATGTCGTGATCGATATTGTCGAACACAACGGCGGTGTCTGGCTGGTTACCAGCGAGGGGCTGAATTTCTCGTTCGACGACGGCGAGACCTGGCTCTCCTATGACGAAACCAACGGTCTGGTCAGCAGCAGCATCTCGGCCATGCTCTCGATACCGATCGACGGCGGCGACCGCATCTGGATTGCGTCCAGCCATGAAGAAACCATAGGTGATGACATATACCGCATGTCCGATGGCGTGTCGTATTCCGATGACGGCGGCGATCTGTGGACTCAGATTATTTTTGACTCGAGCGGACTGAATATCCCCTTCGTCTGGGGCGGCGACCGGACCATTTATGATATTACGGGTCACTTTGATGACGCCGACGCTGCCGATAACTGGCTGTTTTTCACAGCATTCGCCGGCGGCTTTCTGGCTTCGCGCGACGGCGGTATGAGCTGGCGGCGCATCTTCCCCTCGGTCACCGACTCCATCCAGTTCAACGACCCCCTGCAGTTTCCGTCGCTGCGCAACCGCTATTTTTCGTGCGCCGCTGACACCTCCCACGGCGACTCCCTGTTCGTCTGGGCCGGTACGGCCGAGGGATTCTTTCAGTACATCTTTGCCGCCCCGGGAGATAAAGCCTACTCGGAAAAGATCAGCCGGATTGCCTTTTGCGAAACGTGCGGCGCAGACGACAGCAACTTTGTCTATTTCGGGGGGGACGCCGGGTTCATGCGGTCGATAAAACCCGGCGGCCCTTTCATTTCCCGGTTTGAGGAGGACGGCTTGCCGGGACAGTCAATCACGTCGCTGATAGATTTCGGCGGTAAGATCTTCGCCGGCACCATCGACCCGTCCGATAGCAGTTCTACCGGCCTGGCCGAGTCGGTCGACTTCGGTGAGAGTTTTGCGGCTTCCCCGTCGTTTACTGAAACCGGCCCGGGCAAGCGGATTCTGGATTTCGCCGCCATGGGCGACCGGCTTTACATGGCTGTTGAAGAGGCTGGTTTGTACGTCACGAGGGACACGGGCCAGATCTGGACCCCGGTGGCCGTCGATGCACCCGACCTTGCTGCCGGCAACCGGCGCAATGTCGTTCACGCCTTGAACACCTGGGGCGATACTCTGAGACTCGGCACCGATTCCGGGCTCGTCAATCTTTTCCTCGACCCGAACGGCGTCGTCGACTCCTCTCGCTTTTTTGTATATGCCGAATCGGATACGAGCGGCTCGCGGGTCGTTCGCGTCAAAACACACCGCTTTGCCAGCACTGATGTAATCTGGACCATTAACCGCGCCGTCACACCGGCCGGAATTGATATGGTCAGTCGCTCTGCCGACGGCGGCCTTACTTACACGTCGCTTCAACGGGCGACACTGTCCAACGATATCAATTTCTTTGGCGACACCACGTTTGTGGTGGGCGAAGCCGGTATACGGTTCTCTCCCGACGGCAGCAATCCCGGGCAGCAGGACGACTGGATCGTTTATATAAGAGACTTTGTCGGCGAGACGGCGGTTGACTCGCTTATCAACGACCGGCTTACCGTGATGGAGGTTCTCGGCGATACTGTTTATATCGGTACCGACAGCGGCTTTGCGGTTTCGCTTGACCGCGGGGAGACCTATGACATAAGGCGCATCAACCGGGATTCGCTGAAGGCCGACGGCATCCTTCAGTACACCCGTGAAGTGGACGGCCTGACCGGGAATTTCATTCCGGCCCTTGAGGTACAGCACCTGCCGGACACTTTGGCCCGGGTCTGGGCTTCCAACCGCAGGACGTATGAAGGCACCGAGGGCATTTCGGTCGGGCGCATCGACCTTGCCACACGGATTGTCGTCGATACCGTCACCGATGATACCACGGTCGACTCGGTATACATTTACAACTGGGATAATGTCTATGGCCAGTTCGCGTGGAACTTCGCCTTCAACGGCGACACCGTGTTTGCGGCCACGGACAGCGGGCTGATTTACACCTGGGGCGATAATATCTTCCTTGGCCAGTGGGATACCCTCGAGCTTCGAGATGACAGCGGCAACCCTTTGCTTTTGCCGGGGACGCCGACCTATGCCGCCCGGGTTGTCGGCGACTTCCTGTGGGTCGGGACCGGAGACCGAACCGTCCGCGCCGACCTGGCCACTCTCACCGGCCAGATACCCTTCTCGGTTATCGACCCGGCCGACGAGGTCTATGCCTTTCCGGTGCCCTTCAGCCAGAGCCTCGACCGCTTTCTGGAGTTTCACTTTCTGGTTCACAGTGACGCCTACATCACACTCGAGATATACGATTTCGCCATGAACCTCGTCCGGCGCGTGGTCGACAACGAGTTCTTCCCGGCCGGGGTGTCAACGACGCAGCCGGTCCGAAGACCCTGGGACGGGCTTAACGGCCGGGGGGATATAGTCGCTGTAGGTGTCTACTATTTTAAAGTTGAATACTCCACGGGCGAAGTCCGCTGGGGCAAACTGGCCGTGATCCCGTAAGGAGGCTGACGATGTTTCGATATATTGCCATTCCGCTTGCCGCTCTTCTCGCTCTTGCCGCCGTCGTTTCGGCTGAAGACGGTGATGGTGGCTACGCTGCCCCGTTCCTTCAGATTCCCGTGGGTGCTCGGCCTTCCGGAATGGGCGGGGCCTTTCTGGCTATCTCCGACGATGGTGCTGCTGCCTTCTTCAATCCGGCCGGTGTCGCCGGACTGAGAAAAGTGCTGTTTTCCACGTCGTATCGACTGATGGATCTGGATCGCACCCTTGGCTATGCCTCCCTCACTTTCCCCACCCGGGGGAATTCGGCCCTGGGTTTTAGCTGGCTGTATGCCGGGTCGGGCTCGGTCGCGGCGCGTAACGACGACGGCGACCAACTCGGGTTCGATTTGAATCAACATAACCATGTCTTCTCGGTCATCTTTGCCAAGCGCTTCGAAGACTGGTTTGCGGCCGGGTTCCGGGGCAGTTACCTGCACACCCGGTTTGCCGAGATGTCGGCTTTCACGGTTTCCTTCGACCTCGGTCTTATGTTCTACTTCAGTCAGTTGGTCTCGCGAGAAACACGTGACCTGATGGCGGTGCAGGACATCCAGGGCGGGCTGGTTGTGAGAAATCTGGCCGCTACCTATCGCTGGAACAACGAAGACTATCTTAACGCCCACACGACCACCGACCTCTTCAGCGACCAGAAAGATCGCGTGCCGCTGGAGGTCGGCGTCGGCGGTTCGGCGCGATTCTTCAAGCGCAAGCTGGTAATTGCCGCCGACCTGCTCAAGAACGAACATCAGAGTTTTGTTGCGCATGCCGGCGCCGAGTTTTTTATCTCGCCGCAGTTCGCCGCGCGGGGGGGATATTCCGACAAACACCTCACCGCCGGCACCGGATATGTGTTCAAAATCGGCGCACGAACGCTCGCTATCGACTATGCCTTCTCGACGGATAAGGTCGACGAAGGCTCGGAGCACATATTCTCCTTTGATATGCTCTTTTGAGGATGACCGCGATGCGCCCGGTATACCTGACAGCCGTTCTTCTTCTGGTGCTGATCTTCGGCGGCCGTGCCGCTGCCGATAACGGTCTGGCTCTTCTGCAAATCGAACACGGAGCCCGGCCCGCCGGCATGGGCGCCGCCTTTGTTTCCGTAACCGATGACCCTAACGGCGTCGCCTACAACCCGGCCTCGATTGTCGCTCTGAGCAAATTCACGGCCTCCTTCGGACATACCGTCTACTGGGAGAACGTTCGGCTGGAATCCGGGTTTTTCGCCATGAACCTGTCATCGCGCACCTTTCTGCACGGCGGTATCCGCTTTGCCGTGGTCGATGAGATCGAGCAGCGGGTGCTGCCCACTTCCGAACCGGAGAGCTATTTTGATGTTCACGATGTATCGTTCAAATCGGGGCTGTCATATCGCTTTTCCGAGAATATTTCCGCCGGGCTGTCGCTCGGCTGGTTCGTTGAGAAGATCGAAGCCTGGCGGGGCTCGGCCTTCAATGTGGACATCGGCGTCACGGTCCGGCCTCAGGCCGACGTGAATATCGGTGCCTCGGTGACCGGCCTCGGTTCCGACTTCAATCTCTCGAAACCCGGCTCTGTCGGCTCCCGCGACATCTCGCTGCCCACCACCTGTACCGTCGGCGGCTCATATACACGCGGCCGCATCCTGGCGGCGGCCGATATCGTCTATCTGGCCGATCAGGCGCACCTTCATCTGGGTGCCGAGGGCAGGCTGCACGAGATATTTCAACTGCGGGCCGGCGTTATGACCGGTTACGACAGCAAGAACATCACGGCGGGAGCGTCATTTACAAAACGCAACTTGACCATTGATTATGCTTTCGTACCATACAGCAACGACCTGGGAACGTCCCATATGTTTAACCTTACATTCACACTGTAACAGTGCAGGAGTCGAATTCTATGGCAAAGTACAAGATCGCATGGCTGCCCGGTGATGGTGTTGGCAACGACGTTATGGAAGCGGCCAAAATCGTTCTGGACAAGCTGGCGCTTGATGCGGAATACATTCACGGTGATATCGGCTGGGAGTTCTGGCGCACCGAGGCCAACCCGCTGCCTGACCGCACCATCGACCTCCTCAAGAAAACCGATTGCGCCCTCTTCGGCGCCATCACGTCAAAACCGAAGGAGGAGGCCGAGCGGGAGTTGATTCCCGAGCTTCAGGGCAAGGGACTGGTCTACTCGTCGCCGATCGTTCGCCTGCGCCAGGAATTCAACCTGCGCACCAACCTTCGTCCGTGCAAAGCCTACGCGGGTAACCCGCTCAACTACCGCGACGATATAGATATCGTCGTGTTCCGTGAGAACACCGAGGACCTGTACGTGGGTATCGAGTTCCATCCGCTGCCTGACGAGGTCCGCGCGGCCGTAAAGAAGCACCACAAGAAGATGGCTCGTTTCGACTCGACCCCGGGCGATGATATCGCCGTCTCGCTGCGCATAAACACCCGCAACGGTTGCCGCAATATCGTCACCGATGCTTTCGAGTACGCCAAAAAGCACGGTCGTAAGACGGTCACGGTCGTGGAAAAACCCAACGTCATTCGCGAAACTTCCGGCCTGATGGTGCGCACCGCCCGCGAAGTGGCCAAGAACTACCCCGGCATCGAGCTGTGGGAGACCAATATCGACGCCATGTGTATGTGGCTGGTCAAAAATCCGCAGGATTATTCAGTGCTGGCGACCTCGAATATGTTCGGCGACATCGTCTCCGACCTGTGCGCTCAGCTGGTCGGCGGCCTCGGCTTTGCGTCGTCCGGTAACATCGGCGACAAATATGCCGTCTTCGAGCCGACCCACGGCTCCGCCCCCAAGTATGCCGGCAAGTACAAGGTCAACCCGATGGCCATGCTGCTGACCACCAGAATGATGCTGGACTGGCTGGGCGAAGGGCCGATGGCTCAATCATTGGAGGGGGCTATTGCTGAGGTGATCAAAGAGGCCAAGGTCCGCACCTATGACATGGGCGGCACCAGCAGCACGCTTGATGTCGCCAACGCCGTCGTAGCGAAGCTGTAATCGGTCCTTCTTCAGAGTTACTCGTATCAGGCGGGCAAATCTCACGATTGGCCCGCTTTTTATTGTGGACAAACCGTCTCACGATACGTATGTATTAATCGATGATCGACTTCAAGCAGGCTGAATCCAAAGCCCAGATAACGACCGTACGTTCGCTTTTTCTGGAATACGCCAAATGGCTCAATTACCGCACCTGCTTCGAGGGATTTCAGGCGGAAGTTGACGGCCTCCCCGGCGACTATGGCCCCCCCGACGGTTGCCTGCTTCTGGCCTACTATGAAGATAAGCCGGCCGGTTGCGTGGCCGTGCGGAAAGTATCCGACGGCGTCTGTGAGATGCGGCGGCTGTGGGTGCGTGAAAAGTTCCGCGGCAAGAATGTTGGCTGGAACCTGGCCGAAGAAATCATCAAGCAGGCCGCCAAAATGGGATACAAAAAGATGATTCTTGAAACCATCCCGCTCATGGAACGGGCCATCTCCATCTATCAGATCCTCGGCTTCAAGCAGACCGCGGTCAACAAGAGCGGCGACGACGACGTCATTCACATGGAGCTGAACCTGTAGTCTGCCGGGGGATTGGCCCATGCTGGAAATTGTGCCGGCCGATACTCCCTCACAGCTCGCCACCGTCCGCGAGCTTTTTCTTGAATACGCCGACTCACTCAACTTCGAGCTGAACTTCCAGAGCTTTGACAGAGACATCAACGAACTGCCGGGGAAATACGCCCCGCCTGAAGGCAGGTTGTACCTAGCCCGGTGGGACGGCAAAGTGGCAGGCTGCATCGCCCTGAAAAAACTCGGCCCGGATACCTGTGAACTGAAAAGGCTCTGGGTAAAACCTGCTTTTCGGGGCAAAAAGATCGGCCGGGCGCTGGCCGAACGGGTTATCGCCGACGCCCGGGAGATCGGCTATCGCAAGATGATGCTGGACACTATCGATACGATGATCGAGGCCATGACGCTGTATCAGTCACTCGGATTCGAAAAGACCGTTCCGTACTACGACAATCCCGTCAAGGGAGCTACCCACTTCGAAAAATGCCTGACTGAGTCGGAAGATAAATAGGGGAGAGTCAGCCCAAGCCGCGCTGCTTGTTGAGGCGTTCCATGATGACGCCGCGGATCTCCTGAAGTGCCTTGCCCCGGTGCGAAACGAGGTTCTTTTCCTCCAGCGTCATTTCTGAGAAGCGTTTGTCGGAAGGCGGATAGTAGAAGACCGGATCGTATCCAAAGCCGCTGCCACCAAGTGACTCCTCGGCGATATACCCTTCCGCCACGCCTTCAACCGTCTCGACCTCCTCGACCCCCCAGCATACCGCGATAACGCACCTGAACCTTGCCGTGCGCTTTTCGTGGGGGACACCTTTAAGTTCCGCCAGCAGCTTGCGGTTGTTGTCGGCGTAGGTGGCGTTCTCGCCAGCGTAGCGCGACGAACGCACTCCCGGGGCGCCGCCCAGGGCATCGACTTCCAGGCCGCTGTCATCGGCCAGAGCGGGCAAATCGCAGAAGCCGCTTGCGGCCTGTGCTTTCAGGATGGCATTTTCGCGAAGGGTTGAGCCGGTTTCTTCGACATCGGGAAACTCAAGAAAATCGTCCCGGGTCATGATGGTAACCGGCAGGTCATCCAGCAGATCGCGGATTTCCCGGATTTTGTCTTCGTTATTTGTGGCGAGGACGAGTTGCATGAATCATGTCAAGGAAAACACTCAATACCTGCTTATATCCACTCGGGTAATGCGGGACACTTCCTGACCCAGAAACCGCGAGGCCACCCCGCCGAACTTCTCCGGCACGTCGCTGACAAAAAACCGCCGCTCACCCTCGGGACACGGCGTCTGCGACGCTCCCGGATTCAGAATATTCGTCTCCGACAGCACGTCGCGGGCCGCTCGGGCCGTTTCTTCGCCGCTGTCGATAAGAAGCACCTCGTCGCCCATGACGTCGCCGATGACGTGCTTGAGCAGGGGATAGTGCGTACACCCCAGAACCAGCGTATCGATATCAACGTCCCGCATCGTCTGCAGGTAATCGCGCGCGATGAGGTAGGTGGCCTCTTTGTCGATATACCCCTCCTCGGCCAGCGGCACGAACAGGGGACAGGCCAGCGAGAAAACTTTCAGCTTGGGGTCGATTTCGTGTATGTAGCGCGCATAGGCGTTGGAGTTCACCGTGGCGTGGGTGCCGATAATGCCAATACGACCCTTCTTCGTACGCTGTGCCGCCGCCCGCGCGCCCGGTTCGATAACACCCACCATTGCGACCGGGTAATCATCGCGGATATCTTCCAGCGCCACCGACGAGGCGGTGTTGCAGGCGCAGACGATGAACTTCACCTTCTGCTCCATCAGAAAGGCCACATCCTGACGGGTGAACTGGGTGATAATGTCCTTGGAGCGACCGCCGTAGGGCGTGCGCCCGACGTCTCCGAAATAAACGCAGTTTTCAAACGGCAGTATTTTGAGAACCTCTTTGAGCACGGTCAGCCCGCCGACACCGGAGTCAAAAATTCCCAGCGCGGCGGAGCGGTCTACGGCAGTGACGTTATCCATAAGTGAACCTACTGGTTTTCGTACTTGTTTTTGAAACGTTTGATGGCATTATAGATGGCCTGGGCTACTTTCTTCCGATAATCCTTCTGCTTGAGAAGTTTCTCCTCCTGCACGTTGGATATGAATCCCGCCTCGACCAGAACCGATGGCGCGAAAACCATGTTGAGAACATAGAATCCGGCCTGATCCACGCCGCGCGCCGGAATCCTCACGTGGCGCCGAAACTCTCGATCCATCATCATGGCAAAATCGTGAGACTCGGCCTGGAATTCGGTCATGATCATCTCATTGAGAATGTTCAGAATCGGGTCATCGAAACTTCCGCCGTTATCTTCGTCCATCTCGGGATTCTCGTTAAACTTATCGCGGAAAAAGGCGCTGTTTTCGAACTGGGCCACGGCTCGCGCCGAGTCGTTCTTGGCCGGGGCCAGGAAAAACACGTTCCAGCCCCGGACATGTCTCTTCACGGAGGAGTTGGCGTGGATCGATACGAACAGATCGGCCTGGGCCTCGTTGGCCGCATCGGCCCGCTCCTGCAGGGTCACTGTCTTGTCCCGGTCGCGCGTCATGATGACCTTGAACTGCTTGTCCTTGCGGATCAGCTTGGCCAGCTCTTTGGCTATATCGAGCGCTACGTCCTTTTCCCGGCTGCCCTTCGGTCCGATCGCGCCGTAGTGCGAACCGCCGTGCCCCGGGTCGATGACAACAATGTCGATTTTGTCATCAGGCCCGATCCGCGGGCTGGTGTCGACCTGAACCAGGTCGAAATTGACGTCGGGAATGGAAATCTGAATCCTGGGCGGGTCCTCCTGGATCTTGTGCGTCCAGCGTTCCACGCGCCGCCGAAGCCGGATGGAGACCTGACCGGTTTCCTTTTGCTGGTGTGTCTTCAGGTTGTACATGTACCGTGAATCCCGGCGTGATTGAATCCTCGGTGTGTTCAGCCGTCCGTCCCTGATGGACACGTTGATCCAGTTGCCTTCCGTTACGAAGATGTCATAGGCCAGGGCACTGGTCAAAAAGATTTCGATCAGAAGACCGTTGGCCTTGGCCGATACGCTCAGGTCAGTGACGTTGAAGTATTCGGATTCCACGCGCACAGTGCGCGAATCCTTAATCCAGCTGATCTTCTGCGGAAAGACCTGGTTGAAAAAGGGGATGAACGTCGCCGCCGGAACATAAAGCTGCCCGTCGTGAAACTCCGCCAGATAGGTCATGTTGAAAACACTGTCGTTTCGTTTGAAGAACGGCGAGCCTATCACGAAGGTGAAGCGGTTGGTGTCATTAACGTACTCGATTTCATGGCCGACCATCTTCCAGTCGGCAACGCCTCCGATAACCTCGGCCAGCCCGGAAAACGAAATGAAGGTGACCTGCCTCTCGTCAAAGGCCTGGATTTCCGCGGTGGCCCCCGAGATAACGACTCGGGCCTTGTCAGCGGCTGCCCTGCCGCACAGGGCCGCTATGGCCGCCATGATCAACAGTGTCTTAAGCGTTCTGTGGCTCACGCTGGTCCTTCATCAGTAGTCTTTTCGAGTGGCCCGTTTGATTCTGCGGTCGGCCTCACTCTTGGCGATAGCCTGGCGTTTATCATACTTTTTACGCCCCACCGCCACGGCCAGTTCGATTTTGGCCACTTTGCCCTTGAAATAGACGGTCAGGGGAACGAGAGTCATGCCGCGTTGCTCCGTCTGGATATAGAGCTTGCGAATCTCACGCTTGTGCAGAAGCAAACGGCGCACCCGCAGGGGATCATGCCCCTCGCCGGCGGCCATGCGGTAAGGAGAGATGTGCAGATTGCGAAGAAACACCTGGCCATTCTCGACCACGGCATAGGCGTCCGAAATGTTTATCTTGCCGTCCCGGATAGACTTCACCTCGCTGCCCACCAACTCGATGCCGACCTCGTAGGTATCCCGAATTTCGTAATCGTGGCGGGCCCGGCGATTCCGGGCGATTACCTTGATGTTCTCCGCCTTCTTCATCACCTGCTACAATAGCCGCTTTGCCGGGCCTTAGCAATTAAAATAAGGCTGTCGGGCGGCCCCGGCCGGGGCAAACAGCTGGTGTTAAGCTAATAAGCCTCGCCGCCGAATAGATTAATATATAGTAAAGACCGCAGGGCAGAGCTATTGGGGGTCAAAGTAGAACCGGGGAGGATACCGTGACTTCCGCGACAACCGAGAAAAAGAGAACGATCCTTGTCATCGATGACGACATCCCGATGACCGACCTGATTCGGGAAATCCTGATCATCGACGGCCACCGTGTTTGCATTGCCAACGACGGGCTGACCGGGATAAGACTGGCCGGGGAAGTGCAACCCGACCTGATTCTGATGGACATTACTATGCCTGTTATCGACGGCTACCGGACCACCGAGCAACTCAAGAAGTTACCGGGCCTTAAGGACATACCGGTGGTCTTTCTGACGGGCAGGAGTGCGGCCGATGATGCCGGCCGCGCCTTTGCCTGCGGCGGGGCTTCTTATCTGCTTAAGCCCTTCACCAATCAGCAAATCAGGGACCTTGTCCGACTTACGCTCGAGCCGGGCGAGACGGGGTGAAAGGTGAGTAAAGTTTTCCAAACCTCGTTCCGACAATATGCACAGGGATTAATGCACGTAAACAATTAAGCTGGCGGCCTTATGTCGTACAAGATTCATATCAACACGGCCAAAATACTGGTGGTCGACGACGAACCGGAAATCACCGAGATTGTCGACACTTTTCTGACCGAAAACGGCTTCAAGGTCAAGACCGAAAATTCCCCCGAGAAAGCCGTCAAGCGGGCCAGAGAGTTCAAGCCCGATGTCATCCTCCTGGATATCATGATGCCCGGTATCGACGGCTATGATATCTGCCAGGAACTGAAGGCCAACCCGGATTTCGCCAACGTACCGGTGATTTTCCTGACCGGCAAAGACCGCAGCGACGATATGGGACGTTCCTTCAAGGCCGGCGGCGACATGTTCATAAAGAAACCCTTCTCCTGCGAGAGGTTGCTGGAGATTGTCAGCAT
The DNA here is from genome assembly GCA_020346225.1 of Candidatus Zixiibacteriota bacterium. Classification (GTDB taxonomy): domain Bacteria; phylum Zixibacteria; class MSB-5A5; order GN15; family FEB-12. The sequence goes on from CP070777.1 coordinate 1,708,599, forward strand.
CGTCCTCATGTCCACCGGCAAGCACTGAAACCAGCCACCGGCGGCCCGGCCGCCTTTTTTATTTGACATATTTGGTGCAGCGCACTATAATGAGGTATGAGAGTAGTCAAAAGGCACAAAAACCGGCGGCTCTACGATACCGCAACCAGCCGGACTATCACGCAGACGGAACTGGCCGCGATAGTCAGGACGGGCAGCGATATCAAGGTGGTTGACAGCGCCACCGGTAACGATATCACCCTGGCCGTGCTCGGTCGCGTCATGCTCTCAGAGGCCTCCCGCTGGGAGGATATCCGGGAGTCGAAAGAACTGTTCAGGAAAGTAATATCTTTAGGAGGTGATAAATCCATGTCCGTGCTCAAAAACACCATCCTGGCGTCCATTGGAGCGATCCAGGTCACCAAGGCCAAGGCGGAGAAGATCATCGATGAGTTGATTCAGAAAGGCGAGCTAAACCGGTCGGACCGGAAAAAGGCCGTTATGGAACTGCTGGAGAAGACCGAAAAATCCACGGTTCAGCTCAAAGAGAAAATCTCGCGCGGAGCCGGTCGGACTCAGGAGGAAATCGGCAAGCTGGTCAGGTCGTTGAACGTGGCCAAGCAGTCAGACCTCAAGAGTCTCGAAGCGAAGGTTGACAAGCTGACCAAAGCCCTGAAAAACCTGGAGAAGAAGCTGGATCAAATGAACAAATAGGGCGGCTGGCGGCTGCCCCGTATCAACGAACAGCTTCGCGTATCTCCTTGAGGAGAGACTCAGTCTCAATCCCGTGCATGCGGCAGGCCATGTCGACCGACTCGAAGGCCTGCCCGGGGCAATCAAAGCAGGCCGAGCCGAAATGTCTCTGAAAGACCGGTCTTGCCTTCGGATACCGTTTGATAATTTCGCCGATCAGGGTCTCCGGCAGAATGCTGCCTCCGTCGGTTACGGGCCGGGTCTCGGCCGATGCCGTTTGCACCCATTGTCCGCTGCGGGCCAGTTCCCGTTCCACCTCCTCTATTACCGTGTCCAGGTCAAGACCGTGATTCATGGCCGCCCTGCCCAGGGTCACCCCGGCGGTGCGAACGTGATCCAGATGACCCGGCATCCCAAGCGGCTGCAGTCCGCAGGCGATCAGGGTTTCCTTGAGCGACGGCAGGTAATCGACCAGATCGGCAACTTTACTGTCGGCGGTGACGGTTATGCCGGCTGTCCGGCTGCCGGGTGGTCTCGCCGGGATCGGCGCAGCGGCGGTGGCAGTTACGGAAACCTGCTTTTTCGACGGCGTTATTGAAATCCAGATATTGACAATGAACATCAGCAGCGACATAACCTGCAGCGTCGCCGAGACTATGAAGAAGACATGAAAGATATCATTTCCGGTTTCTACCGTCAGCCCCCGGAAAACCACCATGCCGATCAGGCTGATATTGGCCGCCCAGAAATGAACCGGTACCCACGACGGAAAGCGCAGATCGGAGCCGCTGAAACGAGGGAGAATGAAATACCCGATTCCGAAAACCATCATCGACATGAAGCCGAGCAGGCTGAAATGGGTGTGGGCGTATGCGGCATAGTAGCCGGGATTAAAGGCTCCGTCGAGAATACCGAAAACGGCCGCCAGGCCCAGATAAATCAGGGAAGCGTATACAAATCTTTTCATCCAGGGATTCATAGGTACTCTCCGCAGTTAGCAACCCTCTCTTTAATAGTGTAGTATATAGACTTATATTGTCCGCAATGTAAGGTGAGCGCGGGTCGGAGTCAACCCAAAAGTTGCTCGAACCGGCTCTCGTCGAGAATCGGCACGCCCAGCTTTCTCGCCTTGGTCAGTTTGGACCCCGGGTCGGCGCCGGCCAGGACATAGTCGGTTTTGGCGGAAACCGAACCGGAGACCCTGCCGCCGTTTTGTTCGATGATGTTTTTGAAATGGTTGCGGGGCTTGGAGAGGCTGCCGGTGATAACGAAGGCTTTACCGTTCAGCCGGTTGCCGGCGACACTCTTTTTGTAGTCCGCGAATTTGAGACCGCCCTTGCGGAGCTTGGCCAGCATCTGCCGATTACCATCGTTGCTGAAGTAACCTCGAATGTTCTCGGCCATTACCGGGCCGATTCCCTGGATTTGAGTCAACTCCTCGAGGCCGGCTTTCTCCAGCCGTTCGAAACTGACAAAATGCTCGGCCAGAAGGCGCGCCGCCGCTTCACCGACGCCGACTATGCCGAGGGCGTAGATTATTTTCGGAAGTTCCGTACCACGCGAGCGGTCGATTGCCGCCACAAGATTGGAGGCTCTCTTTTCTGCCATCAGGTCAAGGGGCAGGAGACGCTCTTTGGTGATAAAGAACAGGTCCGACGGATCTTTGACCAGTCCTTGAGCGATCAGCTGCCGCGCCAGCTTCCCGCCCAGCCCTTCGATGTCCAGGCCTCCCTTGGAAGCGAAGTGAAACAGCCTGCCTTCCAGTTGGGCCGGACAGGCCGCGTTCAGGCACCGGTGCGCCGCCTCGCCTTCGGGCCGCACAATCTCGGTGCCGCACGACGGGCAGCCCGCGGGAAAGCGCACCGTTTTGGCCTTCGGCGGGCGCTTTTCCGTGAGGACGCTGACCACTTCCGGAATCACGTCACCGGCCCTGCGCACCACTACCGTGTCGCCGATTCGCGCGTCCAGAGCCCGCAGTTCGTCCTGGTTGTGAAGCGACGCGTTGGAAACGACTACGCCGCCCACCCGGACTGGTTTCAGTTTGGCCACCGGGGTGACGATGCCCGTCCGACCGACTGAAAACTCGACGCCTTCGAGCACGGTTGTGGCTTCCTCGGCGGCGAACTTCCAGGCTACCGCCCACCTGGGGGCACGCGATATTTGACCCAGCAGGGTCTGGTCCAAGAACCGGTCGACTTTGATGACCATGCCGTCGATATCATAATCGAGTCGCTCGCGCACTCCGGCCAGCTTATCAAAAGCCGCCGCTACCTGCTTTGCTCCTTTTGCCTGATTGACCAGTTGATGGACGGCAAAACCCTGCGATTTTAGAAACTCGGCCGCTTGCGATTGGCTTTCCAGACCGGGCAGGGTCGTGTCGGAAATACCGTAGGCGTAAAAAATCAGCGGTCGTCTGGCGGTGACTGACGGATCCAGCTGGCGCAACGATCCGGCGGCACCGTTGCGTGGATTGGCCAGCGGTGCCAGATTCTGCTCAACCAGATACTCGTTGAGTTTTGCGAAAGCCGTGCGCCGCATAATGACCTCGCCGCGCACCTCTAATAGCGGGTAACGCCCGGCGGCATCATCCGAGAGCCGCAAGGGGATATTTTTGATTGTCTTGAGGTTGGGAGTGATGTTCTCGCCGACCGCACCGTCACCACGGGTCGCCCCCCGGACGAAAAACCCGTCCTCGTATATCAACTCCACCGCCAGACCGTCAAGCTTCGGCTCCGTGACATAGTCCGCATCACCGCTGATCTCCAGCCCTTCGCGCACCCGGCGATCGAACTCATCGAACTCCTCCGAGGATGTCACCTTCTGAAGCGACAGCATCGGCAAGCGATGGGCGAGAGGCTCGAATCTCACCGAGGGCGCGAAACCGACTCGGTGGCTGGGTGAATCAGGGGTAACCAGTTCGGGATGTTGCTTTTCTATCTCCAGGAGCCGGTCAAAAAGCCGGTCAAACTCGGCGTCGGATATCTCCGGATTATCCTCGACATAGTACAGGCGGTTATGATGATTGATTCGGTCCCGGAGTTGACGCAACTCCTCGACGATTTTTGGGTCCGGCGCGGCCATGCCGGTAATTAAGCATTTGTCAAAATGGATGTCAACGTACTGTTGTGGGTACGTCAGATGGGGGCCACCTCAGAACCTGACGTTCACACTCAGATTGATGTCGAAGTAAGAATACTCGAACAATCCCTGGTTCGATTTGTTGTCGACCCAGGCAAGTTGGACCATCGGCTTAATCAGCGTCCCCGAACTGGCGGAAATGGGCCGCTGCAGGCGGACATAGAGATTAAAGCGTTGGTCGGAACGCTGCTGAAGAACGAAATCGGTAACGAGCAAAGTGCTGTCGTTGGGGTCCTCATAAGTGACCACTTCGAGATTCTTCACGAATTCCTTGTCGATATACGAGAACCCGCCTTCGACAATGAAATCCTTGCCGGGATAGCTCTTGATGTAGGCTCCCAGGGTGGGACCTTCCCACAGCGAGGACCAGGGCGACAGATAATCTATGGTGAAACCGTAGATGACCGAGTCGGCCTCCTCGACGAACTCGCTCAGGGTAAGGAATCCACCCAGGCCGACCCGCTTTCCCCACGGGCGGGAATAGCGAATCGAGTACCGGAGAATGCCGAAATCGCTCGTGACCGTGGCGTTCTCACTGCGATCCCTGCCGCGCTGGACGTCGTCCTGCCATGACGCCGGGTGCTCGAATTGCTTATAGTCCAGGCCGAGCTGCAAGTTGACACTGTTTGAGCCGAGAACGGTCATGTTGAGTCCGCCGAACACGTTCCAGGTTTTGCTGTCGCCGCTGAAGGAGTTGGTATAGTCGGACAGAGCGGCCGACGCTCCACCGCGCAGTATCAGGTCGGGGCGGAGGCGGTAGTTGAAGGCGCCGCCGCCGTTAAGGCCGTAGTTGTTGTAGGCGTCGTACCGACTGCCGTAGCGGCGGCCGGACAAGCCGCCCGACAGCATGAGGTTGAGATCCGCGTCTATAGCGGTGGGGATAATCGTGAACCCGGCATCGCCGGAGAAGTTACTGAGTTCTGATTCTTCGAAGTAGGCGGTGTATGCGGCCCCCAGCGTGATCTGGGAAGAAGGCGACGGATAGATATTGAGACGGGGGCTGATAGCAGTGTAGGAGTCGTTCAGGGAAGCCGAGTCGTTAAACAGGTTGTCAGTATAACCTCCGCGAAAAGTTACTTCGGGGACCGTCTCAGCGCGCGTCGGTGTAGCCGCAAGCAGGAAAGCCGCAAAAGCTATCAACCCCAGAATCTCGTCGCGTATCATCAACGGTATCGGTAATTTTTAGTTTTTGGCAAAAAAAGAGGAATGGCGGCCGGAGCCGCCATTCCCAAGTTTCTTCGTACACCCTCTATTCCGAGCCACCTTTGTGGCCGGTATTCTCTGAACCCTTGATAGCGCTCTGGTTCATCTGGGCCGTTCCGCTGCCCTCACCGAGCTCGCCCAACTGATTTTGGAACTGTTCCGCAATCTGATAATTGAAAGTGAGCTGGGCCTGAGCCTGGACCATGGAAGCGGTCTGGTACTGATACTGGTAGGCGTTCTGGTAAGCATTCTCTTTCTGGTAAGCGTACGCATTCGCCTCTTTATCGGTACCTTCGCCGGACTTCGCGAAATCGTCGTCTACGGCGTTCGGAATTCCGTCAGCATCGCTGTCTTTCATGTTGTCGTTGAAACCGTCTCCGTTCAGATCGACGAAGCCTTGGCGGGTGGGTTCTTCATTTCCGGCATATACAGTGGTGCCGAAAAGAAAGAGCCCGGCCACTAGCACGACCAGGAGAGTCAGCATTCGGTTTGAGTTTCTCATGGTTCTACCTCCGTAAGTTTCTTCGTTTTCGCTTTTTCGTAATCCCACGTTCGATGTATTCATCAAACCACGTGCCAAACCGCCATGGATGACTTAACAGTATGCCATGACAGTACTTATGGCTCGCCGCTCTCTGCAACCCCTTGCCCAAAATGTACCTTCAGGTACAGGTTGACAGACCGTGCCTTTGTAGGGACAGGTGAATGGCTCAGAATCCGCCACGACTATACCTCCGCCGCCTCGCTGTGACGAGACCCCTTGCGGAAATCAGCTATCTCCTGCCCGGCAGAGTCATCAATTATATCAGTTACCCAGACCGCCGCGGCCCGATTATGACCGTCCACCTGCAATATTATCGACTGTGCCAAATAATAATTGAGTAAATCGGTCCTGTTATCGTCGAGGACTACTTTTGCGACGCTCCTGTTGCCGTTGGTCAGAATTACCGGCGACCTTATATGGCTGCGGAAGTCGAGCCAGCGGACATCGGCCGCCTCCACCCGCGGCGGAGAAGACAACTCGGCCTTTGTCTGCCACAGGCGGCGGGGAACGCTCACCTCCATGAAGATAAGCCGACCCCGACGGTCGAACTCCAGAAGCAGGTTATCGGCCTCAAGGTATGAGTAAAACCTTCGCTGCCGATTGAAAACGCCCACCTGGACAAAAAGCGCCTCCTCCTCCAACTGATAGAAACCCCGACCGGGCGGGATCGGCTCGGCCGGGGAACTTACGTTCAGCTTGATGTGGTCAAGATGGTTCACAGGTCCTTGAGCCGTTCGCGTGCCTGGCTGGCTTCAAGGGTTTCCGGGTATTCGTCTATCAACTTCTGGAAGGTTCTTCGGGCATCGTCCGTCCGACCCATCTCCTGCTGCGACCGGGCCAGTTTATAATATGCCCGGCTGGCGTTCACCGAACCTTTGTAGTTCTCTATCAGGTATTCGAACTCGGTGATGGCGTCCGCATACTTCTCCATCGAGTAATATGATTCGCCGATCCAGTAGTGGGCGTTCTCGGCCGATTCATGCTTTTCGCAATGCTCGAGAAAACGGCGGAAACCCTCAATGGCCTTTTCGTATTCGCCGCGCCGAACGAGAATAAAGGACTCATCGTACACCTGGCCGCAGTCGATAGCCGGTCGAACCGGCGTTGAAACCTGACCGGCCGTGTCCGGTCCGACTGTCACCGCGGTCTGCTCTTGCGACCCCGGCGAGCTGCGGACGACATGCGTCACGGTTGGCTGGAGATTAAGCTGCCGGATCTGTGCCAGGAGGTCGTTGTAATTCTCCAGTAGCATATCGATCTGCTGCTGCAGGTTATTCACCGTCACGGAGACATCGGCGCGCAGCCGGCCGTTCGCCTCGGCCCCGGCGGCAATGGTGGAATCCATCCTTGCCAAAAGGTCCTGGGTCTCCTCGTTCTGCCTTTTGACATCGCGCACCTCGGCCTTGACCTCGTCGATATGCCGTTTGGTGGCGCATCCGGTTAGGCCGATACCGATATACAAAACCGCCATCGCTACGATGGCGGTCACGTATATTTTCCTTTTAGTCAGCATAGGTAAACACCTTGCGACACTATTGCGAGATTATCTTGAACTCCGAGCGTCTGTTCTTGGCCCAGGCCTCCTCGTTATGCCCCTGATCAACCGGTCTCTCCTTGCCGTAACTTATGATGGAAATACGGCCGGGATCGATACCGAGGCTGACCAGATAGTCCATAGATGACTTGGCCCTTTTCTCACCGAGTGACAGGTTGTACTCAACCGTTCCCCGTTCGTCGCAGTGCCCTTCAATCTTGACGATGACGTCAGGGAATTCCTGCAGCAGGCCGAAATTGTGGTCCAGCGACGCCTTGGCGTCATCACGGAGATTGTACTTGTCGAAGTCGAAGTAAACAGTCTGGAACTGTGTTTCCTGTAGTTTCGGCGCCGGCGGCGGTGGTGCCGGTTCTTCAGCCGGAGTCGTGTCTTCCTCGACCGGCGGAGCAGTTTCAACGGGAACTTCTTCGGGCACTTCCTTGGGACCACCACAGGAAATCGCCATCACTGCTACAGCCAGCATACCAATCAGAGCAAGGAGCGCTAGTCTTCTCATGATTTATGGCCTCCCTTAACGGCGTTAAGAATTAGTTTTTTGCTATACGTCCCTATATTGTTCAGCCAATCTAACTTAAGACGATTTTACGGTCAATATAAAAAAGAGCTTTTTTTGGTTTCGGGCTCTCTCGCAGGTTCTACAGCCGCCCCGACAGGAAAGTTCGAACGACCGGCCCCTTCTTTCTCAAAAAACGAAAACAATGAGTCGGTCGGCAAGTCACTTTCTTATCGGGCCCCAGTTGGGGTTGGAACACTTGCCCACCCGTGTCAACCGCCGCTGGTTGCGCCCGGTGATGTCCATGGTGAAAATGTCCTTCGGCCCCAGTCGTGTCGACGAAAAGACGATGTGTTTGCCGTCGGGAGAAAAGTGGGGGTTTTCATTGTGGCCCACCTCGGTCAGGATGCGGTAGTCGTGCCCGGAGGTGTCGATTGACGCTAGGTCGAATCGGCCGTACTTGGTGCGGCTGACAAACGTTATCCGTTCGCCGCGCGACGACCAGATGGGCGAGTCGTTGTAGCCGCCCTGGTAGGTGAGCCGCCGTACGTTGAGGCCGTCCGAATCCATCAGGTAAATCTGAGGGGAGCCGGTGCGGTCGGACGAGAAGGCTATCATCCTTCCATCCGGCGACCAGGTCGGGGCGGTATCGATTGAGCGGTGACGGGTGAGCCGTTTGATAATCCGGCCGCTCAGGTCGAGCACGTAGATCTCTGAATTCCCGTCCTTAGTCAAGACGCAGGCGATCTTGTTGCCGTCCGGCGAAACGGCCGGTGCCGCCACGATGCCGCTGTAGGCCGCCACCTTCTTGATTTCCCGGTTGCCGATGTTGATTCGGTACAGCTGTGGGTCCCCCCCCATGTAGCTGGTAAAGTATATCTCATCCCGGTCCGGGGAGAAAAAGGGCGATATGTTGATGGATCCGGTGCTCGTCAGCTGCCGCTCGTTGGCGCCGTCATAGTCGGCCAGAAAAAGCTCTTTGCCGCCCCCCACTTCGCGGCAGTAGACGACTTTGGTGAGGAAGATGCCCTCCTCGCCCGTCAGCGTGTGCACCATCTCGTTGGCGATCTCATGTCCCAGCACCCGCCACTGGCTCTTGGTTCGCTCCAGGACTCCCTTGGAAAACTGCTGCTGCCTGACGGTATCGAAAAGACGCCACCGCACCCGCAGCTTATCTCCCGGAAACTCCGCCTCCAGCCTCACCAGGATATCCGCCCCCAGGCGCCGCCAGCCCAGTACCGTCAGTTCGTTGATTTCGTAGGTCTTGAGGTAAAAACTGTCTATCGGGATCAACTCGAAGTCGGCGTAGAAGTCCAGGTCGCTCCGGACGATGCGGGTGGCGTAGTCCATCAGCACCGAATCGTCATGCGTGATATACCGATTGCCGATATACCTCATGTCGTCGACACCGATGGGTGTCGCCTGGTATTCGCCGGATATGGTGTCGAAGAAGATGTTGCGAACTTCATCACCCATCTGGGCGGATGCCGTTGAATAAAAAAGAAAGAAGCCGATTACTAAAGCCAGACGAACGCGCAATGACATGACATCTACCTCGATGTATTGGTGAAAGGTACCGTTATACCGATTATCTCCTCCCGGAACTCGCGGGGCAGCGGCGGAAACGGCGCCGACTGCTCTATCGCCGCCGTACAAACCCGATCGAAAGCCGGTATGCCGGAAGACTGTTCCACCCTCAGCTCTATCAGGCGCCCGGAGCGAATCACCTGAAAATACACAACGCACACCACCCGGCCGTCGATAACAACGGTGTTGCGGAAATTTCCGGCGATCTTGTTGAAGGCCTGAGTGAACCAGTAGGGGTAGTCGAAGGAGGCGTTATCGATCGTGGCACTTCCGAACGGCGAACCGGCACCCGGCGAAGAAACGTCGACCTCCTTTTTGCCGTTGCCGGAAACCTTGGCTCCGGCGTCCAATCGGGCCGGCTTGTCCGTCTTCGCCCGCTTGGGTTTTTCGACCTTGGCCGGCTGTTTGACCGTAGTCGGGTCATCAATGGGTATCTCGGGGGTAGCTTCCTCAATCGCCTCGGGGATCTGTACCGGCTCAATCGCGACCGGCTCGGCGGCCGGCGGCGAAAAACCCGGCATGGCCACGGCCCTTATCCTGATTACTTCGCCGTAATCGAATTTGCCGGCCGTGTCAAAGGGGGACGACATGACGGCCACCCCGAAAACAACCAGGTGTAAAACCAGCGACAGTACGATTTCGCGCTTCATACCGGTTACCTCCGGCTCGGGCCGCTTGCCGCCTCCTCTTCGCGACCCGTCACCAGACCGATATCTTCAATGCCGGTCTCTTTGATGAGGGCGATTACCCGGATGGCGGTGCCGTAGGGCACCAGTGAATCGGCGCGCAGGTAAACCGAGGAAACATTCTTGGCCCGGAGTTCGCTGACCAGGTTGTCTTCGAAATTGTCCAGCCGCGACCAAACGTCATTTATATATATACCGCTCTTTTCGTCGATGGTGACCACCACCCCTTCGGCCTCCTCGCTGATGGCGGCCGCCCTTGTCTGCGGCAGGTTCACCTCGATTCCCGACTGCAGAAGGGGCGCCGAGATCATGAATATTATAAGGAGGACCAGGACCACGTCGACCAGATTGGCAATGTTGATATCGGCCAGCGCCCGGTATGTTCTCTGACGCCTTCGCGGCATCACTGAACCTCTTTCTTGGCCTTGGCGATGAAGCTTAAGATGAAATTGTTGGCGAAATCGTTAATGAACTTCAGTTTGTTGTTGGCCCAGTTGAAGGCGATGACGGCCGGAATGGCCGCCCCCAGGCCGACGATCGTTGCCAGCAAAGCCTCGGCGATGCCCGGAGCAACCACCGCCAGCGAGGCCGAGCCGCGCTCTCCGATCGCCCAGAAAGACTCCATGATGCCGACGACGGTACCCAGAAGACCCATAAACGGCGCCGAGTTCGCGGTGCTGGCCAGGAAGATGACTTTTTTTTCCAGAATACCCATCTGCTCCGCCAGACTCTTCTCCATGGTCATCTCCACGACCTCGAAATCATCGTTGTCCAGCCGGTGAACTTTCTCCTGCAGGGCACCGCCCTGGTTCTTTTTGTCCCACAACTCCGTCATCTCCGAGTACCCGGCTAGATAGATTTTCGATACGGGCGAATTGCCGGCCGACTTGGCCTGGCCAACGGAGTCGGCAATCGAACGCGCTCTTTCAAAACTCTGCACAAATCGCAGGTTATCTGCCTCCACCGTTCGATATTGCCGCCATTTGTGAAATATGATGACCCACGAGACTATCGACATAAAGGTAAGCACGCAAAGTATGAACAGGCCGAAAGCCGACGTGCTGCCGACAATTTTCCACAGCGATCCTGAGAAAATACCTGCTAAGGTTAACTCGTTCATATCGTTTTCTACACCCGATCAGTATAAAAGTTACAGCCGGTACCGCCGAAAAAGCGGAAAATTCACCACATAAGCTTGGAAAAATACATGCCCATAAGTACTACGTCAACAAAAATAGACTTCCCCGAACTGCAGTCGGAATTGCCAAAACATTATGCTTGACAGAAAGTTTGTGACTGGTTTTGTTAACGGCGTTAAATCGATCCAAACTTAAGGGAGAGGAGTTCCGATGAAGAAACTTCTGGTACTTCTAATGGTTGTGGTTCTGGCCGTAGCCCTGCTGACGAGCTGTGGCCAGAAGGCGGAGGAGGAAACCGACAAGGTGCCGGCTGAAGTTCAGCAGGCCGAGCAGATGGACACCACGCGGATGGATTCGGCGGCGATGGACACCACTGCCGCGGACACCATGGAAGCACCGGCCGACAGCATGTAGGCCCTGTGCCAGATAAAAAAGCCTCCCGACACGCCGGGAGGCTTTTTTTGTCAGCTTCTGACGTGATTACCTGCTCTCGATGGTTTCGACGTTGGCTCGCGGTACTATCGCCCGCTGGCCATCCTCAAACTCCACCTGAAGAACGCGCGCCTTCGATTCCGATTCCAGCACCTGAAGCTGGGGGGGAAGCTCGGTAACCTTGCCCAGCCGGCCGAAATAGGGGTGCCGAATTACCCGCACCGGCGAACCGATTGCCAGACCCTGCATTGAAGCGGCCGCTTCGGCTTCGGCAGCCGAAGCCTGGTCTTCGACCGGTATCACCAGTTCCGGCCGGATAACGCCGGCCCGAATCTGGGTAGCCCCGTTAATGCAGGCCATTTTACCCTCGTTTTCCCCAAGCAGGTCAAAGGTTTTTCGGGCCATGTTGATTTGTCCGAAACCCTCGGTTACCACCAGGGTCACGCCGATTTCCTCTGAGCCGGTAATGGCCACGCCGATATCGTAGCCGAGGAAGTCCCTCAGATCTTTGTCATCGAAACCACCCACGACTATCCCCTTAACGCCGATTCGGGCTGCCTTCTTGATGGCATCGGCCGTAACCAGAGAACCGCCGACGATCACTTTGTCCTTCATGCTGTCGACGATGAGGTCGTCGGTTAGAACCTGAGTGTTATTGGAAACCGACGTTTGAAGCGTTCCTGAGGTTTCACCGCCGATGCCGAAAATGCCCTGGACGAACGCCGCCATACACTGAACGACCACTCCCTCCTCGGGCACCACTTCGGTTACTTCGCCGCGCAGGTACGCCTTAACCTCGACCGGAATAGGGTGGCCGCGCTGGAGAACCTGGCCGGTGACACTGGATATGGATTCCAGCGTCCCGTCAATGGTGGCCTGGCAGGGGCTGGAAAACCATTTGATGATCGATTTCTTCAGGGCGATGGTTTCTCCCTCTTTGATCGGGTCGCCCTCCTTCTTGAGCATCACCTCACTCATGTCTTCCGGCGGTATACCCAGCTTGTTGGCTACATTGAGGGGGACCACGTTGCCGGGAAGGTGCGTCCGCGCCACCACATCGTCCGGGTTGACTCTGTCACCCACCTTCACGATAACCTCACCCTTCAGGGGCAGAATCCGGCGTTTTACCACCAGCAACTGCTCGGTGACTTTCAGACCCGGTGTATATGCATGTGCCATTCGATTATCCCTATCTGAGACTGCTATTTCGACTTTCTCAATTTCGTCACAGCTACAATCAAGATGATCAAAACAAAGACGGCGATGCTCAGGTAAAGTACCGTCCAAGACCGCTCGGTCAGAATATTTCCCTCTTCATCTGTCTTGATATCGGCTACCCTGAGTTGCTCGCGCGGAATCTTGCTCTTGATGTCCTCAGTGCTGAAGGAAGCCGCGATATCGCTGAAAACAGCTTTGCTCTGCTCGAACAGCGAATCGGTCGAGTAGAAATAGAAGGTGGCAATCCCCCGGTCGTAAAATTTCCACATGACCAGATTCTTCTTGTAAGCTTCCTGGCCCTGGTATATTTCATTCAGCACCGTCACCACTTGGTTGGCCCGGTCGTAGCTGGGGGTGTTTGATTTGAGGTCGGCCAGGAAACCGCCGGTCTCCATGTAGCTGATGTCGCCTTTGAAGCTCTCGCTCAGTTCGCTCAGGACGGAGTCAATCTGCTGCTGGTTCAACTGTCCGACCGTGTCCACGGTGAGAAAGAGGTAGTTTCCCTCGTGGAACGGGCCCGAAGTTTTCGGGGCAAACACGGCGTCATATCGGTACATCTCCGGACGGGCGTTGCTCGCATATAGATACAAGTCGGCGGTGTTGTAATCGATCTGCTCCCAGTTATCCGGGAAGGTTAAGTAGAACTTGCCGGCCAGGCTCACGTATGTGCCGGCCGCGGAGCCGGCGGCACCGATGAGCACCATCAAACCTGAAACAATAATGAGTCTTAAGATCTTTTGCATAAATAAACCACCTTCGTTCACAATTTATCGGCGGGGTAGATGTTCAGTTCCGTCATCCACTTCTTGAGGTATGTAACGCGGTCATCTTCGCTCAGGGTGGAGAGATCGAAGGGGCGTCCCCGGCCGTCAAGAACGATACCGACCACGCCGCCGTGCAGTTCCTTCACCACCTTGTTACCCTTGCCGGCACCGACATCGAAGCCCCGCTCCGGCTCCAAAGTGGCTCTGGCGGTCATCGGAAGGCCGTTTTCCTGAAGTCCCAGTTCGAAACGTTTCATCTCCAGATACTCCAGTGTACCGGAGACCGGTCCGCCCGGCAACTCGATGCTGTATTTGAGTACCGGACCCGCCTTCTTGGTGGTGCCGGACGGCGCCACGCACGTGCCCAGGTGGATGAGGCAGTCTTTTTCGAATACCTCCGTGGCCGCCTGCGCCTGCACCTCGGTTAGAACGCCCAGCTGCGGCATCATGAAGATGGAATCGACCGCCAGCCGGGTCACGCCTTCGGGAAGGAAGGCATCGATCATCATCAGGGCCGATTGCTGACGACGTGGTGCGTGAGACAAAACGCCGCCCGAACCGATCAACATATCCAGCGTCATCATGTTAACGATGGTGGCTCCCGAGGCCGACTGGTCGAAAGCATCAGCGATAGTTCGCTGCTGCTGCACCCCTTTGAGAACGGTGGCGAAATTCTTGTGCTGGATTAAAGCCAGCCGGAGAGCTTCCTTGGCGATAGCCTGCTCGAATATCAGCTCTTCCATTGACTGGGGGATGGTCGTCGGGCGAATCATCTTGTTCTTGACGCGGTTCCGCAGGTCACGCTCGTCCATCTTGAACGGCACCCAGCGCATTACCATCGGCAGCGTCGCTTCCGCGAACACGTTTGAGATCGAGTACGACATGCCCAGGTTCGCCGAAACCGTGCGGTTGAACACCGGGGTCTCACTATCCGGGCGGAAGACTGAAAAGACATCGGTGGTCGCCCCGCCGATATCGACACCGACAGCCTCGATACCGTATTTATTGGCAATGGTCTGGATAATCAGGCCTACCGCGGCGGGCGTTGGCATGATGGGAGCATCCGTCCACGACATCAGCTTCCTGTAACCGGGAGCCTGAGCCATAACGTGTTCCATGAACAGCTCGTGGATTTCCTCACGAGCCGGGCCCAGGTTCTCTCGCTCCAGAACCGGCCTGAGATTGGCCACCGTTTTGAGATCAACTTTGTCGGCCAGGGTATCGTGGACCAGCGTCGCGGCTTCCTTGTTGCCGGCGTATATGATCGGCAACTGATAGCTGGAGCCGAGACGCGGCTTCGGGTCAGCCGCGGATATCAGCTCCGCTATCTCAACCACGTGGGTCATGGTGCCGCCATCGATTCCGCCGGACAGCAGAATCATGTCCGGCCGCAAGGCCCGGATACGCTCTATCTGCTGGTGGGGGAGACGCTTATCGTTGGAAGCGATCACGTCCATGACGATCGCTCCGGCGCCCAGCGCCGCCCGCTCGGCCGATTCGGCCGTCATCGAGCGCACCACCCCCGCCACCATCATCTGAAGGCCGCCGCCGGCCGATGAAGTCGAAATGTAAACGTCGGTGCCGGTCTTCCCCTGGCTGGGAGAAATGAAACGCCCGTTCTCGTCCAGCAGCTTGCGCCCGGATAATTCTTCCACCTCTGCCACGGCGTTAAGCGCACCCATGGTGACGTCCTCAAAAGGAGCCTCGACGGTGGTGGGAGCTTCACCTCTTACTATCAATCGAAATTCGCCGTTGATGTATTCGATCAGGATTGCCTTGGTTGTGGTCGATCCACAGTCAGTCGCAACGATTACCTTGATATCATCAGGATTTTCGAACCTTGCCATTTAATCTACCCGTATATTAGACTTTAGCCTTTGTCGGTTTGTACTATCTCTCACTACAATAATGAGATAAGCGGCTCTTCGCCGGCCGAGCCGCCATTATAATATATCGCCCTCGGATTGTAAAGACCCTTTTTCCCCGCGGCCATTGCTCTCGCTATGGGCGGGCATTTTTCGCTTGACTTGAAAAAAGGCCACGGGTAGATTGGCACTTAATTGTTCCACATTCGGATGCCGTCAGCAGCAATAATTGTCAGGCTGCCCAAAGACATTGGACATTCCGGTATTCTCAAACGTTTATGGTACTTGTAGCCTCCGGCTGACCACCAGGCCCGAAAGACAAGGACAGAGCATTTGAAGAGAACTTGCCCAACTCGCCCTGAGCTATCAAGCCGGCAATTCAAATCCCTGCTCGCGGCAGCCGCACTTTTACTGATATTCCCCGGCAGTTTATTGGCCCAGCAAACCTTCGTCCAAACGGATACGATCACATCCGCTGACACGCTGGGGGTCCAGTACACGCCGGCCCCTCCTCAAAATGTAGTCGCCATGGATACCCCCAACGACGGGGGCGGATCCATAATCATAACCTGGGGCCCCTCTCCCGATGACTTTGACGGCGGTAAGGTTAAACTGTATAGAATCTTGCGAGCAGAGTACAACGGTGGCCAACCGGGTGAATTTACGGAAGTGGGGGATGTTCCGTCCGGAAAAGCGGAGTACGAAAACGAAGACGGTAATACCACTGACGACATCATGTATCTTTATAGGGTCATGGCCGTCAACCGGATGACTAATGAAGCGGGGGAAATTGAGGAATATACATCCGAGTCGCCAGCCACCGACCCGGTCACCTCATCCGCCCAGTGGTTCGACTCAAGGCGTATCAACGCCCTGGTCGGTGTTATTCTCCTGTGCTCCTTCATAATCTATTTCATTCAGCAGGCGAGGGCCGGTAAGGAGCTCTATATCCGGAAGATTGCCGGTATGGAAGCTGTCGATGAAGCCGTCGGCCGGGCCACCGAAATGGGACGCAGCATCTATTATGTCTCGGGTCTGGGCGACATGGACAACATGCAGACCATTGCGTCCATGACGATTCTCGGCCGCGTTGCGGAGCTGGCCGCGCAGTATGAAACCCATTTGGCGGTGCCTGTCTGCCGCTCGCTGGTTATGGTTACCGGCCGCGAAGTGGTCAAAGAGGCCTACTCCAAGGTCGGCCGACCGGATGCGTTTAAACCCGACCAGGTTCACTATTTAACCGATGATCAGTTCGGATACGCCGCCGCCGTCGACGGCATGTTTGTCCGCGAAAAGCCAGCCACGATCTTCTATATGGGTCAGTTCTTCGCCGAATCGTTGATTCTGGCGGAAACAGGCAACTCCATTGGAGCTATTCAGATAGCCGGAACGGCTATGCCCGCTCAGCTGCCTTTCTTTGTGGCTGCGTGCGATTACACCCTGATAGGGGAGGAGCTGTTTGCGGCTTCGGCTTATCTTTCGCGTGAGCCTAAGCTGCTTGGCTCGCTAAAAGGCCAGGACATCGGCAAAGGTCTTATTTTAATAGCTCTGATTGTGGGCATGTTACTGGAAACCTTTGGCATCTGGCAGTTTTCAAACCTCTTTTCGGTGATTGACTGAGTATGCGTAGAGAAGTACCGCTGCTGATAACCGCCGTCGTCGGAATAACCTTCGTCGTGAAGTACTTCGTACCGCACTTTCCGTTCAATCGAATGGATGCCTGGTTCGCTGACTGGTTCTCCATCGTCCAGGCTTGCGCCATCGTGCTGGGCGCCCTGAACCTGCTTAAGCTATCCGCTCTGAAAGTAATCGGGCAGAAATCCGGCTGGGGTTATGCCCTTGTCATCATACTGTCGTTTATGCTGATAACAGTCATCGGTCTGGCCGAGGGTTCCGACTATCGTGACCCCGGTACCAGCTTCGATTGGCTCTATGTGAACATGTTTATCCCGCTTTCGGCGACCATGTTTTCGATCCTGGCCTTCTTTGTAGCATCGGCATCATACCGAGCTTTCCGGGCCCGCAATTACGAAGCAACCGTGCTCCTGATCGCTGCCTTTTTTGTTATGATCGGTCGAGTGCCGGTCGGCGACGTGATTACCGGTTTCATGCCGGAAGGGTATCGTTTCTCCGATCTGGCCATCTGGATTATGGATTATCCGCAGACAGCCGGTCAGAGGGCTATTATGATCGGAATTGGCTTGGGAGTAGTATCGACTTCTCTGCGCGTAATACTCGGCATTGAAAGAGCCCATATTGGGACTGGAGACTAGCCATGACTACCAGGACCAAAGAACTCATCGCCGTTGCCGCTATTCTCGTCTTCGCCCTGATTTTCTATATCGGCCGGGTTTCCGGTTGGCAGGCTACTGAGTTCTCTACGGGAACCTCTATAGTTGTCGTCGTGCTTCTGCTGGCGTCACTGCTGTGGATGCTTGCCCTGACCATCCGGGGACGGCTTATCGGCCGTCGCGTTGTCTTCCTGTACGTGGGCGTCGCTGTGGCCATGCCACTGTTTATGAAGCTCAGCCAGGAAATGCCTGTGTCGCTTGCCGTGCTGGGGGTCTATGACGCGGTTATGGAGCTTCAACCCGGCTCAAAAGTACTCATCGCCTGTGACTACGACCCGCCCACCGCGCCTGAACTTCAGCCGATGGCGGAGACTTTCATCAGACTCTGTTTCCAGCGGGACCTGAAGATCATCATTATGGGTATATGGCCGCAGGGACCGCAACAGGCCAACCTGGCCCTCGAAAAGATCCTTGCCGAACCCGAGATAGCCGCCAAGAACCTCGAGTACGGGATAGACTACGTCAATCTCGGTTTTCAGGCCGGAAACGAGTTCGTCATCCAGCGTATGGGCGGTTCCTTCAAATCCATGTTCCGCACCGACTACGGCGGCATTCCCTATGACGATTTGCCGCTGGTCCGCAATGTCAGAAACTTTTCCAATATAGATTATTGCTTCAACCTGTCGTCCGGATTCCCCGGAACGGTTGAATGGGTTCAAATTGCCGTTGACCGCTATGGTGTCAAACTCGGCGCCGGCAACACCGCCGTTCAGGCGCCGACCGTCTACCCCTATCTCAGCGCCGGGCAGCTTACCGGGCTTCTCGGTGGTATGAGTGGTGCCGCCGAGTTTGAAATAGCCGCCGACGCTCGCGGCAAGGGCACCAAGTACATGCTCTCGCAGTCCGTTTCTCATATTGTCGTTATAGCTTTTGTCATTATCGGCAATGTCGCCTTCATCATGTCGGGACGGAGATCGGCGCTGAAGGGTTAAAGAAGAGACCGATATGGAAGCATTTTTCGAACATTTCAGACTCTGGTTGGCCGCCTTCCTGACCCTGGGAATCTTCTCCTTCCTTTATAAGGACAATCCCTGGTATAAACTCACCGAGGCGATTTTCGTCGGTATCTCGGCCGGCTACTGGTTCGTGGTGCTCTTCTGGGACAATTTCCACGGCAAGTTCTGGGTTGGCGCAGGTGAATACAGCATTAACTGGGTCGTGGCCAAGTTGACGGGGGCTCAGGCGCCCCCGCCACCCGACAGCAGCATAGACTTCATGCTGTGGGTGGGGGCTTTCCTCGGCCTTTTGATGCTTCTCAGGCTGGTGCCGAAAATCGGCTGGATCTCGCGCTGGCCGCTGGCCTTCATTGTCGGCTCCACCGGCGGTCTCTGGCTCATAAATTACTTTGCTTCAAATGTAATGGTTCAGGCCCAGGCGACTATGGTGCCGCTGTTTTCGTCGGCCTTCGGAACCGGGTTTGACCAGAACGCCGATGCTGTCATCGGTGCGCTGATCATATTCCTTGGAACTTTCAGCGGCCTGGTTTATTTCTTCTTTTCCAAGGCTCATACCGGCGTCTTCGGCGGCACGGCCAGGGTGGGTGTGTTCTTTCTGATGATCACCTTCGGCGCCTCGTTCGGATATACCGTGATGAGTCGTATGTCGCTTTTGATTGGACGTATCGATTACCTTTTGGGTGACTGGCTGGGAATGATAAAGTAGTGTTCTTACGGCCGCGGACAATCTCGCCAGTCAAATTCATATCAATGACATCAAAGCTCTTTCTAGCCTTGCTGCTGCTGCCTTTCTCGGGCCTCGCCCAGGATGACCCGGCCGGGGTTGATATGCTGGACACCGCGGTGGTCGTGGTGGCGCCTCCGACTTCGGTTATTGCTGTAGACCACAAGTACGACAAGGGCGAAAGAATCGACCTGACCTGGGTGCCGTCAATTGATGACCAGCTCGTCGAGGGCAAGGTCCTGGCTTATCGAATATATCGCATAGTCAACGACGGCGGGCCGCAGCTTGTCGCTGATGTCGCTACCGGCGTCGGTCCGTACCAGTACGCCGATGAGGACCTGCACCGTGATTCCATTTATAGCTACTATGTCGCAGCGGTCTCGAGTAACTATGAAGCCGCCTCGACGCGCACCGCGCCCATGTCGCCGCAGCGCGAATGGATGAATCTGGACAGAAAATGGCTGTTCCTTATCGCTCTGATAGTCGGCGGCTCGGTGCTGTTGTTTATCACCGCCGCGCGTCGCGGTACAAAACTGTTCGTGCGTAAGATTGCCGGTCTCGAGGCGGTTGATGAAGCCGTCGGCCGGGCGACCGAGATGGGTCGGCCCATCCTGTTCGTTCCCGGGATCCGTGACATGGATGATGTTCAGACCCTGGCTGCCCTGACCATTCTGGGACGGGTATCGCGGGTTATCGCCGATTACGATACCCGCATCTTCATGCCGACTTCGCGGTCCCTGGTTATGACCGCCGGACGGGAAACCGTCAAGGCCGCTTATCAGGCGGCCGGCCGACCGGACAAATACAGCGATGATATGGTGACCTACTACACCGACGAGCAGTTCGGTTATGTGGCGGCGGTCGACGGCGTAATGGTGCGTGAAAAACCGGCCACCGTGTTTCTGCTGGGAGCCTTCTTCGCCGAGTCGCTTATTCTGGCTGAGACCGGCAACTATATCGGGGCTATCCAGATCGGCGGTACGGCCCGTCCGGCGCAGCTGCCTTTCTTCATCGCCGCCTGCGATTTCACCCTGATCGGTGAAGAGCTCTTTGCCGCCTCGGCCTATCTCTCCGGCGAACCCATGCAGCTTGGTTCGCTCAAGGGGCAGGATGTTGGTAAAGCCATCGCCATGATCGCCATTATCGTCGGCGCCGTGGCCATCACGATCGGCGAGGCGTGGGATGTCGAATTCATGCATGATATAGTAACTTGGTTGAGTGGTGTCTTTTCCACCAGGTGATTGACGGATGTTTAAACGACGGATTCCGCTTTTCATTCTCGCTTTTGTCGGCACCTTGCTGATAGTCTCCGTCTTTATCCCCCCGATGGAAAATCTGGGTGAGGATTTTAC
This sequence comes from Candidatus Zixiibacteriota bacterium, assembly GCA_020346225.1. Classification (GTDB taxonomy): domain Bacteria; phylum Zixibacteria; class MSB-5A5; order GN15; family FEB-12. The sequence continues at coordinate 1,729,278 of CP070777.1, forward strand.
TCTGTTTTTCGATATCATTGCCGTTTTTGCCTTCTTCCTCGGCGGCGGTAATCTGGTGCGCATTCACTTCGGCAAACTCCGGCGCCGCAAGAAGGACTGGGGTTTCTCAATCGTCACCCTCGTGGCCTTCTTTTTCATGTTGACTATCGGTCTGCTGAAAGTGAGCAGTGTCGGCGGCGTCTGGAACATCCCCCTGCTGGGAATTGGCGACCCGGCGGCCATCGCCGCCTCTCCGACCACCGAAGGTTCCTGGTTTCAGGAGACGTTCAACTATGTGATTAACCCGCTGCAGTCGACCATGTATGCCCTGCTGGCGTTCTTCGTGGCCTCGGCCTCGTACCGCGCTTTCCGGGCCAAGAATCGTGAGGCCACCCTTCTGCTGCTAGCCGCCTTTATAATTCTTCTCGGTCGCACGCCGTTCGGTATGGAGCTCACCCGGTGGGTCCCGGAATCATTCTCGGTTCTTCAGATACCGAACATGGCCATCTGGATTATGAACTCGCCGAACCTGGCCGGGCAGAGGGCCATTCTCATCGGCATCGGTCTGGGTGTGGTCTCTATGTCGCTCAGGCTGATACTGGGCATTGAACGAAGCTATCTGGGAGAGGACCGTGGGTAAGAGACACTGGATATTGCTGGGCGCCATCGTCGCGGTGATAATAATTGCCGCCGTATTGTGGCTCTTCCCCAAAGAGCGGTGGGGCACCGTCTTCTCGCTGCTGCTGGTGTTCGGAGGCCTCGTGGCCCTTCTCTTGCGGTCTTTGTATGCCAAGGAAGTGGAACGAAGAATTATCTTTCTGTTTATACTCGTGGCCGTCGCCGCTCCCATCCTGTTCCCGATTACGTTCACCGAGAAACCGACAGCTGTCGTTCAGGCGGTTTTCGACAAAATCGAAAATCTTCCGTCGGGTTCCACCGTGCTGCTTTCGTTTGACTTTGACCCGGCCATGGCGCCTGAAGTCCAGCCGATGGCCAATGCTATCAGCCGTCACTGTCTTGAAAAAGGTCATAAAGTAATTTTCATGTCGCTGTGGGCCACCGGACAGGCGTTGCTGTCGCAGTCACTCAGCGATTATATCCTGCTCGGCTTTCCCGATAAGGTTGACGGCGTCGATTACGTCAATATCGGTTACAAGGCGGGCAATGAAGGCGTCCTCAACGTCATTGTCAGCAATTTCGAAAAAATGTTCCCGACCGATGTCAACAGCGTACCGCTGAAAGATATCCGGATATTCGATGATATAGCGTCGGCCAAGGACGTTGACTTCATCATGTCCATCGGGGGCGGCATGCCCGGACCCAAAGAATGGGTGCTGTTTGTCGGTGACCCGGGCGATGTCGATGTTGGTGTCGGCGTCGCTGCCGTGGTGGCGCCGCAGATGTATCCTTATTACCCGGCCCAGGTTATCGGTATCCTGGGTGGTGTCAAGGGCGCCGCCGAATATGAGTACGCGCTGAAGGACGCATATCCCGTGTTTGCCGATATGGATACCCCGGGTCTGCGCATGATGGGACCGCAGACGCTGGCTCATATCGTAATCCTGTCGTTTATCGTTATTGGTAACATAATCTATTTCCGGGGTCGCCGGGAGAGGAAGCAGTGAAGAAATCAACGCTTATAGTCATGGCGGTCGTCGTCGTCCTCTTCCTGTTGAGCTGGGTGCTCAAGGCCTCGGCTCTGCAGCCAGAGCAGGGCAGTTACATTCTCCGGGGCTTTCTGGTGACTTTCGCGGCTTTTCTGACTCTGGCGGTCATGTCCTTCCTGTATCAGGACAACCCGTTTTACAAGTTCGCTGAACACCTGTTCGTGGGAGTATCGGCGGCTTTCTGGATGTGTATGGGTTTCTGGACGACTATAGTCCAGAACCTGATACCGCGGCTGTCAACCAGCCTGGCCGACTACTTCATGGTGCCGCAGCGGCCGGAGGGCCTCAACTTATTTTTCTACACCCCCGTTATTCTGGGTATCCTGCTGCTGATGCGCCTGTCTCCGCGCGGGGGATGGATCTCCCGCTGGCCGCTGGCCTTCATCGTTGGCACCACCGCGGGACTTAATTTTATCCGTTACCTGCGGTCCGACTTTATCAAGCAGATTTCTTCTACTTTCGTGCCGCTCCTGGGGACGCAGTGGGAGGGCATCGGTCCGTTTCTGTCCAACCTCGACCTGTCCGCCTCCGGTCAGCTGGTGCTGCTTCTGAGCAACTGGGTCGTTTTCCTTGGCGTTTTCACGGGGCTCATCTATTTCTTCTTCTCCAAAGAGCACAAAGGCGCCTTTGGGGTCGGGTCGCGGGTCGGCATCTGGATTCTCATGATCACCTTCGGGGCCTCGTTCGGTTACACCGTGATGGGGCGTATATCACTGCTGGTGGGTCGAATCACCTTCCTCTTTGGGACCTGGCTGGAACTGATTTAAATAAATCCTTTCAATATCGAGGGAGCGTTTGTATGAAGCTTAAGTTATTCGTTGTTTCCCTTGTTGTGCTGCTAAGCTTCAGTATCGCATTCGCCCAGGAAGACACCCTCACCGTACCCCCCATTCCGCCGGACAGCGCTCTGCTTCCGGCTGCCGTGACCGGTCTCGTTGCCAAGGACACCGACAACGATCACGGCCACGCCATAACGCTCAAGTGGCAGCCGTCGGCGGATGACGGAGCGGGGAGACAATCGGTGGCGATGTACGAAGTCTTCAGGTGGGTGCCTGACCTGATGACGCGAATCCCCGCCCTTCGCGATACTCTTGAATACCTCAAACTACGGACCGGCGACGGCTGGAGTCCGCCGGAGCCGGGCAGCAGAACCGACTCAATCCATAACGTCTTCGCGAGCCTTGACGATGCTCAGCTTGAGGAGCGAAAGGAGTCACTCGAGCAAACGATATCGCAGGCTATTCGCGATCTGCCGGCCGCTCATGCCGCCTATCCTGAAGACGGCGACTGGCAGCAGGTGGCTGTTGCGCCGGCCGGGTCTGCTACGGCCGCCGACGTCGGTACCAAGGAGAAGGACACACCCGACTATCTTCCGGACTACAGCGATTTCTATTACCGGGTCGATGCTGTCACGGCCGATCCGGCTATCCGAACCGCGTCGGAGATCGTCGGTCCGGTGCAGAGCTATGGTCAGTGGTTCAACAAGGGGCGGCTTGCCGTTTCCGTCTTCGTGCTGATCTTCGGTCTCCTCACCATCTTCTTCGTTCAGCATGCGCGCCGCGGAGCCGATTTGTACGTTCGCCCCATGGCCGGTATCGAGGCTGTCGACGACGCTATCGGCCGGGCCACCGAGATGGGACGCCCCATACTGTACGTCCTGGGCCTGGGCACGGCTGACATGATCGCTACCATCGCTTCATTCACCATTCTGGGCCGGGTGGCCAGGCGAGTGGCCGAATACCAGACCAAGTTGATAGTTCCCGCGTATGAACCGGTGGTGATGGCGGTGGCCCAGGAGGTCGTGAAAACGGCGTACTACGATGCGGGGCGGCCTGACGACTACGACGAGGATATCGTCTTCTTCGTAACGAGTCTGCAGTTTGCGTATGTCGCCGCCGTGAACGGCCTGATGCTGCGTGAACTGCCGGCCACCAACGTCTACATGGGTAAGTTCTTCGCCGAATCGCTGCTTCTGGCGGAGACCGGCGCCGTGGCCGGTTCAATTCAAATCGCCGGAACCGACGAAATAGCTCAGATTCCTTTCTTCATCGTCGCCTGCGACTATACTCTGATCGGTGAAGAACTGTACGCGGCCTCGGCATATCTGGGACGCGAACCGATCCTGCTGGGATCGCTTAAAGCTCAGGACTGGGCCAAGGCCGGGGTAATCGCGCTGGCTGTGGCCGGGCTGGCGCTGTCCAATCTGGCCGTAGCCTATGACTGGTCCTGGGCCAGTTCCATCGTGGATTTCTTTCGGGTAGTGGATTAGGAGGATATGTAACATGAAAAGACAAATTCCAGTAGTACTCGTGGGATTGTTCGGATTGTTCATGATCTTCCAGTATTTCGTTCCTCATGAATCTTCCGAATGGATCTACGAATTTCTTCTCGACTGGACCATAATCATCGGCATCTTCGCCATGGCCCTCGGTCTGTGGTCGCTGTATCGCGTCTCGGTTGAGAAGATAAGGACACGCAAGCCTGCCTGGGGTTACAACTACCTGACTCTGGTAGGCCTGTTCACCATGATGCTCTTTGGCTTTACCTCGCAGAACGGTGAGGCCTGGGGCTGGTTTTTCCCGTTCATGGTGGCGGCCAACTTGACCTTGGTGATGATCATTCAGGCGTCAGTTACCAAGGGCCATCGAGGACTGTTCCTCGGCACAGCCGGAGTATGCCTGGCCGTCTGCATAGTGATCATAATCTTCGATGATACCTGGGGCTTTCATTTTGAGACGGCGGAAGGGCTTCAGAGTACCATGTTCCGGGCTTTCTTCGACAACATCCTGATTCCGATCTTCGCCACGATGTTCTCGCTGCTGGCTTTCTTTATCGCCTCGGCGGCCTACCGTGCCTTCAGGGCGCGCAACGTGATGGCCACCCTGTTGCTGCTGGCGGCGCTGATCGTCATGCTCCGATTCAACCCCTATTTTGGACCGCTTTCGCCGTATATGTCGAAAGCCTCCAACTGGCTGATGAATGTGCCCAATCTGGCCGCCCAGAGGGCCATCATTATAGGCGTTGGTCTCGGTATTGTGGCGACGGCCCTGAAGGTGATTCTGGGCATCGAACGCGGATACATGGGGAAAGGATAAGGAGCGCCGCTATGGATATATTTGAAAAATTGATGAAGCTTGACCGGCGCTGGGTGTTCCTCTTCCTGATTGCCGTCTGCGTGGTGACATACGCGGCCGATTTCGAAATTCCCGTCCTGGTGGAACCGGAGGTCGAGGCCATCTTCAACTTCGTGGACACCTTGCCGGCCGGTGCCGCGGTCATGATCCCTATCGATTATGATCCCGGTTCTCTCGCGGAGCTGCATCCGATGACTTACGCCATCGTTGAACAGTGCTGGCGGAAAAACCTCAAAGTAGTCTTCTCGGCGCTCTCGCAAAACGCTCCCGGGATGGCCGATCAGGCCATCCGGGACATCTCCGATTCGCTCAAGGTCGAGAAGGAGTACAACGGAGTCGTTTATCCTCCGAGGGAGATAGTCAACGGCGTCGACTACTGCTTCCTGGGTTACAAACCGTACCCGGCGATCATCATTCTGAGCATGGGACAGAACTTCCGCCTGCCCTTCCCGCTCGATTACTACGGGACGCCGCTGGATTCACTCCCGATGATGAGAGATATTCAGAATTACGACGATCTCGCCTGCGTCATTGATATTTCCGGAACCAACGCAACCGATTACTGGATTTCGTATGGTCAGGGTCGCTACGGTTTCCCGCTGGCTATTGGGGTAACCGGAGTCAGCACCGCCCAGTACTACCCCTACTATGGTTCCGGTCAGATTTTCGGCATCATGGGCGGTATGCTGGGCGCGGCCCAGTACGAACAACTGGCCGATAACCCCGGCCTGGCCAAGGACGGCATGCGAGTGCAGTGGTCGGCTCATATGATGATCATCGCTTTCATTGTTCTGGGTAATGTCGGCTACTTCGTCAGCCGCATCAGGGCCAGAAGAGGGGAGAGGAGGTAAGCATGGACTTTTCGACTTTTCTATGGACGACGTTCGCTGCCTTCCTGACCCTGGCGACCTATTCGTTCCTGTACAAGGACAATCCCTTTTACAAGATTGCCGAGCATATCGTCACCGGCGTGGCGGCCGGATACTTTGCCATTTTGCTGTGGCATAACGGCCTCGTTCCCAAGCTGTGGTTCCAGCGCATCGATGACGGCGACTGGTGGTGGCTGTGGCTCAATTCTTCAAAGCCGTGGTATCTCATACCGGCTATCCTCGGCATGCTGATGTGGACCAGGTTTTCCAAGAAGTACCAGTGGGTTTCGCGCTGGCCGATGGCCCTGTACATCGGCATCTCGGCCGGAATCGCCGTGCCGCTTGAAATGTCCAACCGGGTGAACAAGCAGCTCTACGATACCATGGCCGATCTGAACTGGGCCAACTTCTTCGGCCAGGGGACCTATGCCATGTTCGATACCACCTCCGGTCTCTCCCAGTTGCTGATTGTCATAGGTGTGGTAGCGGCCCTGATATACTTCTTCTTTTCCAAGGCCCATACCGGCCTTTTCGGCGGGGTGGCCAAAGTGGGCATATGGACTCTGATGATTGGCTTCGGAGCCTCCTTCGGCTTTACGGTGATGGCTCGTATTTCGCTTTTCATCAACCGTATGCAATTCCTGGGAGGATGGGGCCAGGAGGCCTTCAATGCTTCCGGAACCACGCCCAATCCCAATTACAGCGCTTGGTATCAGGTGTTCTTCTGGCTTCTGGCTCTGCTGGTGATCGGATACGCCGCCTACGAGATTGTCAAACACCTCAGGTCCAGGAAGACCTGATTGAAAGCGCCATGACCCGGATAAGTCCCACCGTCTCACGGCGGTGGGATGCTTTTTTGGGCGGCCGACCTTAAACTTTGCTTTGAGTAAAACGTATAACTTACATATAAGAATGAGGTTGTATGTCTGTCTTGGCATACTGAATGGTTTACCGGATGAAGGGCAATGAATTACATGTTTATGGTTTATGCATGCTATCCTGCTGAAAAGTAGGCGATTGCATACTGGTTAAAAACCTCCAATAAGTAACTCTTTATTTTCATGAACGTTACAAGAAATATTTTTGAAAATGTGAAAAATTTTCCTTGACAGAGGACAAATTCAGTTTATAATTCGCTTGGTGGTGGGACCAATCACTATCGACTTATCGGAAAAAAAGGGTAGTCACTTCTAGCACAGGGAAAGTGAGGTAGTTAATGGCTCGGGCCAAGTCGGGCACTCCAGCCAACACCAACACTACCACTCAAGCAAAATCCGAAGGGAGAAAAGGCAGAAGAACCGGGAAACTTTCAACGGCGGAAGCCCGCCGCGAGTACCAGCGCCGCTACTACCAGATGCACAAAGAGAAAGCCAAGGAGTATCAGCGCCAGTACAACCTTACCCACAAGAAAAAGGCTCGAGGGGGTCGGGGAAGGTCAAGCTTTGTTGCTCCCCGGGAAGTAGTCCGTTCGACCTATAACACCACTGATATCATGCATTCACCGGTGGAAAAAACTATCCGCATACTGGAGAAGATCATCAGAGGCGAGCGGTTCTTCACCATGTAGTCGCGCCTTCGGACAAGCTTCGGGCGATTGGGAATATTAGCTGTCTCAATCGCCTTTTTTATTGCGTCGTGGGTCTTTTTTTGATACATTCTTCAGTCAATATTCGGACCATTTAGGTTTTGTAAACAAGGGAGATACAAATATGCCCGCCCGAAAAGCAGCTTCCATTAAGAAGACCGCTCCGAAAAAGCGTGGCAAGACAACAACTTCGCGGGCCAAAGCCCGGAAAATGCCGGCCGGGCGCAAAAGTGCCGCCAGGAGCACTCGCAAGAAAACCGGCGCCAAACCGTCCGCAAAATCTGCGGCCCCCATCAAGACCTCCGGAAAATACTACTACTTCTTCGCGGTTGGCAAAGCCGAGGGAAACGCCTCCATGCGCGATCTTCTCGGCGGCAAGGGAGCCAACCTGGCTGAAATGTGCAACGCCGATATCCCTGTTCCGCCCGGTTTCACCATCACCACCGAACTGTGCAACATCTATTATGAAAACTCGCTGAAGGTTCCGGGGGCGATCGACCGCCAGCTCGAGAAATACGTCGGGATGGTCGAGAAGGTTACTGGCAAGAAGTTCGGCGACCCGGAAAACCCCCTGCTGTTCTCGGTGCGCTCCGGCTCCAAGTTCTCCATGCCCGGCATGATGGATACCATTCTTAACCTCGGTCTCAACGAAAAGACGGTCGAGGGTCTGGGCAAGAAAACGGGGAATGTGCGCTTCGCGCTCGACAACTATCGCCGATTCATTGCCATGTTCGGCAATGTCGTTCAGGGTATCGACAAAGACCTCTTCGAGAGTGTTATCTCCCGCAAGAAGACCGAGCGGCGCATAAGGCAGGACAGTTCTCTTCAGGCCAATGATCTCAAAGACATTGTCAAGAAATACAAGCAGATAATCCGGCGTAAATCGGGTGAGGCGTTCCCCGACGATCCCTATGAGCAGTTGCGCATGGCCCGTGATGCCGTCTTTCGCAGCTGGAACAATCCCCGGGCTATTTCCTACCGCCGCATGAATGACATCCCCTCCGATCTGGGGACTGCCGTTAACGTCCAGGCCATGGTCTACGGTAACATGGGCAACTCGTCCGGAACCGGCGTAGGCTTCACGCGGAATCCTTCCACCGGGGAGAAAGAGTTCTACGGCGAATACCTGGTAAACGCGCAGGGTGAGGACGTCGTGGCGGGAATACGCACGCCTCAACCTATCAGTCAACTGGCTGAAGAGATGCCCCAGGTGTTCAAGGAGCTCAAGAACATTACTTCCCGTCTGGAAAAGCACTATCGCGACTTGCAGGACTTTGAATTTACCGTTCAGGAAAACGAATTGTTCATGCTCCAGACCCGCGGCGGGAAGCGTACCGTTCAGGCGGCCGTGAAGATAGCCGTCGACATGGTCAAGGAGAAGCTGATTACCAAGCAAGAGGCGCTCATGCGCATCGAGCCCAAGCAGCTTGACCAGATGTTGCATCCCAGTATCGACCCGGCTGCGACCTATGAAGTCGTTGCCCGCGGGTTGCCCGCCTCGCCCGGGGCGGCCTCCGGGAAAGTCTATTTCACGGCCGACGATGCCGTGCGGCACGGCGCCAATCATAACGTGGTCCTGGTGCGCGAGGAAACCAACCCGGATGATATCGAAGGTATGAGTGCCGCCGTCGGTATCCTGACCGCCCGGGGTGGCATGACCTCCCACGCCGCTGTAGTCGCCCGGGGCATGGGCAAATCCTGTGTCTCCGGTGCCGAGGCTATCCGCGTCAATCCGGCCAAGAAACGCTTCCAGGTTGGCAAACTGATCATCAAGGAGGGTGAAATCATAACTCTCAACGGCTCTACCGGTGAGGTGATTCTCGGTGAGGTGCCGACTATCGAGCCGGAGCTCTCCGGAGAGTTCGGTGAGTACATGAGTTGGGCCGATGAGATCCGGCGGCTGGGTGTGCGCACCAACGCCGACACGCCGCGCGATGCCGAGCAGGGCCGGAAATTCGGCGCCGAGGGTATCGGTTTGTGCCGCACCGAGCACATGTTCTTCGCCGAGGAGCGCATCGCTATCGTACAGGAAATGATCTTGGCCGACTCCACCGAAGAGCGCCAGGCCGCCCTGGACCGGCTTCTTACCTTCCAGAAGAAGGACTTCAAGAAGATTTTCGAGGCCATGGGCGGTCTGCCCGTGACCATCCGTACCCTCGACCCGCCCTTGCACGAATTCCTGCCCCGCCGGGCCGAGATTGAGGAAAGGATAGAAAACCTCGACCGTAAGAGTGATGAATACGAGGAAGACCTCGAGCGGCTGAAGAAAGTGCTGAATCGCATTGACGAACTGAGCGAACTGAATCCCATGCTGGGACACCGGGGCTGTCGCCTCGGCATTATTTATCCTGAAATCACGGAAATGCAGGCCCGGGCGATTCTCGAAGCCGCCTGTGATATGGTCAGAGAGAAGAAACCGGTGCAGCCGGAAATCATGGTCCCGCTCGTCGGCCACGTCAATGAATTCAAGCACCAGAAGGAGATCATCGACCGCATTGCCAAGGAAGTGACCCACCGCAAAAAAGTCAAAACCCTCGAGTACCGGGTCGGCACCATGATAGAAATACCCCGGGCCGCTTTGACCGCCGATGAGATTGCCGAGTATGCGGACTTCTTTAGCTTCGGGACGAATGATCTCACCCAGATGGCCATGGGTTTCTCCCGCGACGATGCCGGCAAGTTTCTGGGGGCTTACGTCAAGAGCGGGATCCTGCCATACGACCCGTTCGTGAGTATCGACCGCGACGGCGTGGGCCAGCTGATCATCATGGGCAAGGATAAAGGTAAGGCCAGGCGTCCCGATCTCAAGGTCGGGATCTGCGGAGAGCACGGCGGCGATCCCGGTTCCATTGAGTTCTGTGACCTGACCGGCCTGGACTACGTCTCCTGCTCGCCGTTTCGGGTACCGATCGCGCGACTTGCAGCCGCCCGGGCCACTATTTCTCAGAAATCTAAGCCGAAAAAATAAGACCTGGAGTTCCGACGAGACATACAGGCCACCCGGTTGAGCCGGGTGGCCTGTTTTCATCCTTGAGGTAAACCGTCAAGGCATGTCGGTACGGCCAACTTTGGCTTGACTTTTATTATAGATTATGTTGATTCTCTATGGTAAGGGTGACGATAAATAAAGCAGGAAGCACTACTGCGAGGAGACGATCATCTCTGGCCGGGGCCGTTAAGCCAGGGGGAACTTATTAAATAAGAATAACATATGAGACATCAGCTGGACCCCATATTCAGACCGAAGTCGGTCGCCGTCATTGGCGCGTCGACACGAAAAGGCACTATAGGTCGTGAAACTCTTCACAATATCCTGGTCGCCGAATTCAACGGAAAAGTGTTTCCGGTCAATCCCAAGGCGCCCGTTATTCACTCCATCAAGGCTTACTCGACTATTCTCGACGTCCCCGACGCCGTCGATCTTGCCATCGTCATTATTCCGAAAGAGTTCGTGATCGACGTGGCCCGGCAGTGCGGCGAGAAAGGGGTCAAGGGACTGGTTGTCATGTCCGCCGGTTTTTCGGAGGTCGGCCCGGAAGGGAAACGTCGTGAAACGAAACTGCTGGAAGTCATCCACGAATACGGCATGCGCATGATCGGCCCCAACTGCTTCGGAGTGGTGAACACCAATCCGGAGGTCAGTCTCAACGCCACCTTCGGTAAGACCTTCGCCAAACAGGGTCGAATCGGTTTTATCACTCAGTCCGGAGCGATGGGTGAGGCCATCATAAATCAAGCGAAGGAAACCGGTATCGGCTTCTCCTTCGTAGCTTCAATAGGCAACAAGGCCGATATTTCTTCAAACGACATCCTTGACTATCTGAAGGACGACCCTGACACCGACATAATACTGATGTATCTCGAGAACTTCGGTAATCCCCTCAATTTCACCCGCATCGCTCGCGAGGTCTCCCGCAACAAACCGATTGTCGCGGTAAAATCGGGTCGCACCAAGCTGGGTGCCAAGGCCGCTTCCTCCCATACCGGCGCTCTGGCCGGACTCGATGTCGGCGTCGACGCTCTCTTCGAGCAAACCGGTGTTATGCGCGTCGACACCGTTGAGGAGCTCTTTGACGTCGCCGCGGCTCTGTCAATGCAGCCGATTCCGAAAGGTAACCGGGTGGCCGTGGTCACCAATGCCGGTGGGCCCGGTATTCTCGCCACCGACGCCCTCATCAATAACGGTATGGAAATGCCGGCGCTGTCGCCGTCAACGGTGTCAAAGCTGAAGGGATTTATTTCCTCCGAGGCCTCCTTCTCCAATCCCCTCGACCTGGTGGCCGGGGCGGGAGGCGACGAGTTTCGATTGACCCTCGACACCCTCAAGAACGACAAACGTTATGATTCGATCATACCGATCTTTGTTCCGCCGGTGACCATCGATCAGCTTGATGTGGCCAGAAACATTTACGAATCGGTCAAGGATTCCCGCAAGACCATTCTGGCCTGCTTCATGGGTGCCGGCGAGAGTTCCGAAGGGATCGAGTTTCTCAAAGACCACAACATTCCCGTTTATATCTTCCCCGAAGCCATCGCTAAGACCCTGGCGGCCATATCCAATCATAATAAGTGGCTGGCCAGGCCGCGGGGGAAGCTGAAGAACTTCAAGGTCAATTCCGATTTGGTTCGCCAACTCATCAAGAGCGCTCTCGACAGCGGCCGCCGTGCTGTCGTCGGCGAAGACGCCATCGAAATCCTGGGCGCCTATGGTATCCCGGCGGCCGGTTACAGGTACGCCTTCTCGGCCAAGGAGGCTGTCACCGTTGCCAACAAAATCGGCTACCCGGTGGTCATGAAGATCAACACCCCGCCTATCCTGCATAAGACCGAGTTCGGCGGTGTCATGGTTGACCTCCGCACGGACAAGGAGGTTCGCGACGCTTTCACCGAGCTAAAAAAGCGGGTGGGAACCACCGAGAAGACCGGCCGGTTTTCCGTGGCCATGCAGCGCATGATCTCCGGCGGTATTGAGACCGTCATGGGCATGACCATCGATCCGTCCTTCGGTCCGCTCATCATGTTCGGTTTGGGGGGCATCTACGTGGAGGTCATGAAAGATGTTTCCTTCAAGATCAATCCGCTTACCGATGCCAACGCGCGGGAAATGATAGAATCGATTCGCTCTTATCCTCTCCTTACCGGTTTCAGGGGGGCGCCGCCCGTTGATCTCGGTACGCTGCAGGAAACCCTGTTGCGACTCTCTCAACTGGTCAGCGATTTTGACTGTTTCGCCGAAATCGACATAAACCCCTTTATCGCCTCACCGGATAGGGGACTCTGCAAGGCCGTTGACGCCCGCTTCATCATCAAGGAGTGTGTGCTCTGAGCGCCCGATGGTCGCGGCGGATGCGCTCCCGGTGTTTATACCGATACTGATTTTCCTTGCCTCGGCCGATAAGCGGCCGCCCCGATATCGCTTTTTTGGTGTTGCCTTACCGATTTTTCTGTTTTACCATTCTTCTAATTTTAACGTCATTTATCGTCTGAGAATGGTATGCGATACGAGTTAAAGTCTATTCCCATCTGGCCTCTTACCAAAGTGGCCTTCTTCGTTCATCTGGTGGTCGGCTTCCTGGTGGGGTTGCTCTATGCGGCGTTGCTCTTTCCTTTCATGGCGGCGCTGATGAATCTACCCGAGTTTCAGGCGGAGGAGCTGGGCATCGTGGTGGCGCCACTTGGAATCGTGGCGATCATGATGCCCTTCGTGATGGCTCTCTCGGGCGCTTTTTTCGGAACCATCTTTACTGTCATCCTCGCGGCTGTCTACAACTTGATTGCCAGACTGCTCGGCGGACTTGAGCTCAATCTGGCCGCGGTTGAATCAGCGGTGACCGCGAGTGGCGCGGCCGCTTCGCGATCGCCGGTCCAATCCGCCCCTGTCGACAGGCCGCCCCCGCCGCCCCCGCCGGTCGCTGATTCACCGCCCCCCCCGCCGCCGGTGGATCGACCTCCTGGCGATGACACCGCTCCGGGGGGTGCTGGAAGTGATGTGCGTGATGACCTGGCATGATGTAAGGGTGCCATGAGTGACAGCCAGATGGTGAGAGTCCGTATAGCCCCGTCCCCTTCGGGCTATCTTCATGTCGGCACGGCAAGAACTGCCATTGCCAATTACCTCTTTGCGCGCCACAACAAAGGCCGCTTTCTTATTCGCATCGAGGACACCGATGCGGCCCGCAGCGACCCGGCCCTGGTCCAGCCTATCCTTGATTCCCTCAATTGGCTCGGCGTCGCCTGGGACGAGGATATCGTCTATCAGTCCGCACGGCTCGGTGTTTACCGTGAATATGCCGAAGCGATTCTTCGGCGGGGCGCCGGCTACCGCTGCTTCTGCTCCCTCGACCTGCTCGAGAAGGACCGCCGGGAGGCCCGCGAGCAAAAACGGCCCCTTCACTATAATCGTCGCTGTTTGAAACTGACGCCTGAAGAGATCGACCGGAAGCTGGCTCGGGGTGAGGAATATGCTGTTCGTATAAGAATCCCCGAAGGCGTGACCACGTTTGCGGATATGGTGTCGGGTGAACTAAAGCGCTCCAACGATGAAATCGAGGATTTCGTGATTGCCCGCTCCGACGGCAGTGCCACCTACAACCTGGCGGTGGTTGTTGACGACCACGATATGGGTATAACTCACGTCATCCGGGGCAACGACCATATCACCAACACCTTTAAGCAGCTGCACATTTATCGCGCCCTTGATTTCACAGCTCCGGCTTTTGCCCATATACCGCTGCTGCTGCGTCCGGACAAGCGAAAGGTGTCCAAGCGGCTGGGCGATAAGGACGTCGGCGAGTACCGGCAGGAAGGCATCCTGCCGGAGGCGCTGTTTAATTTCCTCTCGCTGCTCGGCTGGTCGCCCAAGACGAATCGGGAGATTTACACTCCCCATGAGCTGGTTGAGATATTCACGCCGGACAACTTCAATGTGTCGAACGCCATATTCGACGAGGAAAAGCTCGAGGCAGTCAACCGCGAGCACATTGCGAAGAAAACCGATCACGAGTTGGCTGTGATGGTGGCCCCATTGCTGGTCGAGGCCGGCTTCACCACCAAGTACTGGCTTGAAACGAGGTGGGAGTACCTGCGTTCGGTCATCCGGCTCCTCCGTCAGCGCGTCCGCCGCATAACTGACTTCGTCAATCTCGGTTCTTACTTTTTCGATTTTGACTACAGCTATGATCCGGCCGCTGACGAGAAGAACTTCACGCCCGAGGCGGCCGAGCTTCTCTCTGACCTGGCCGATCGCTTTGCCGGCCTGGCCGCTTTCACCGCCCCGGCGGCCGAATCCGTCCTCAATGAACTTGCTGAGGAGCGCGGACTTAAGAGGGCCAAACTCATTCATCCCGTCCGACTGGCTGTCTCCGGAGTGCCCGGAGGCCCCGGCCTTTTCGAAATGATGGAGCTGCTGACCGGTCCAGTTATTGTTGAAAGATTGATAAAAGCCGTAGAATATATCAAGAAGAAACCGTCCTGAAAGTGTGAAGCGGATTATGACAGACCATAAGAACAAAATAGCCGAGATACTGAAACTGGCCATAAAGGGTGAAGAAGACGGCTGCCGATATTACGGCCTCCTGGCCGAGAAGGCGACCAACGAAGACGCCCGGCGCAAGCTCTTGCGGCTGCGAGACGATGAGCTGCGCCATCGTAAAACGCTGACCGGCATGTATGCCGAGCATGTCGGCGGCGAGATCGGCGAACTGCCGGCTAAAGGCATCACGCCGCTGGCCGAAGTCTTCAGCGAAGGGAATCTGGACCGGCGGAAAACCGAGATGGAATTCATCAACCTGGCCATCGAGGCGGAGCTGGCGGCCACCAGGTTTTACCAGCGGCAGCATGAGGCGGTCGATGACCCCGGCTTTCGTTCTATCTTCGAGCAGCTCGCCGATGAAGAGCACCGGCACTACGAGCTGCTGCAGGCCGAAAAGGAAGCTTTGTCCGGTAATTATTACTGGTTCGAGTACGGCGATACCTCGCCGCTCGAAGATTGAGATGTTGCTGGGTGCAGAAGGAGTTATCAATGGAGTACGTCTGCGAAATCTGCGGCTACCTTCATGACGGCGATGAATTGCCGGATATGTGCCCCGTTTGTGGAGCTCCCAAAACCAAGTTCACGGAATGGACTGACGAGGAACCCGAATTCCTCAGCGATGAAACCGTCGAGGATAACGTCGATACTTTCAAGGATGATCTCTACGGGGACTATGACGAATGAGCCGACCCGAGACGCCGCACGTTAACAACGAGCAGGACGGGCTGAAGGTCGGTGACCCGGCGCCGGATTTCACCCTGCCAACACACAGCGAGGGTGAGCTCAACCTGGCCTGGTACCGGGGGCGCAAGAACGTCGTTCTCGCCTTCTACCCCGGTGACTGGACCCCCGTTTGCGCTACCCAGATTCCCGAATACCAGACGGTTATAGACCGTTTTGACCGGTACGATACCCAGCTGCTGTGCATCTCGGTGGACTCCATCCCTTGCCACCGGGCCTGGGCCGCCGCTCTGGGGGGGCTATCGTTTCCTCTCATGTCGGACTACTACCCCCATGGCGCCGTCGCTAAAGTGTATGGCGTTCTATCGAGCCGCGGCTATGCCGAGCGGGCCGTCTTTGTCATCGAAAAAAATGGAATCATCAGGTACATCGAGCGGGTCGAGTTGACCCGCACGCCCGACAATGAAAACCTCTTCAGGCAGTTGGCCGAGCTTAAGTAGCATATCGTCACAGTGGGGAATGATTGAACTATTGCATCGGCAGGTTGTTATTGTTTGGTAATTACAGTCATAAGGAATACAGCCCCCTGCGCCCTCGCCGCCTTTGTGGCCGGCGCTCAGAGTGTTGACCGAATATCAGAGGTATTTTGAACATGGCAAACCGCAGCGAAGAATCAGATGCTGACAAAAGAAAACCGACTTCAGGCGACGTTTCCTCGGCCGAGTCGAAACCGTCCAATTTCATCCGCGAGATCATCGACAAAGACTTGGAGCGGGGTAAGAACGACAGTCGGGTGCACACCCGCTTCCCGCCGGAGCCGAACGGGTACCTTCACATCGGCCACGCCAAATCCATGTGCGTCAACTTTGGCATCGCCGAAGATTACAAAGGGCTGTATAATCTTCGTTTCGACGACACCAATCCCGTCAAAGAAGATACCGAGTACGTGGATTCTATTATGGAAGACATCCGCTGGCTGGGGTTCGACTGGGAAGACAGGTTGTACTATGCCTCGGATTACTTTGACCAGCTTTATGAGTGGGCCATCAAACTGATCAAGGACGGTAAGACCTATGTGGACGACCTGAGCGCCGAGCAGATCAGGGAGCATCGCGGTACTCTTACCGAGCCAGGAAAGGAAAGTCCCTACCGCAACCGCTCCGTTGAGGAGAATCTTGATCTGTTTCAACGCATGAAAGCAGGTGAATTCCCCGACGGCTCCAGGGTGCTGAGGGCCAAAATCGATATGGCCGCCGGTAATCTCAACATGCGGGACCCCGTTATGTACCGGGTGTTGCATGCCAGCCATCACCGAACCGGTGACAAGTGGTGTGTATATCCCATGTATGACTGGGCTCACGGGCAGTCCGATTCGATTGAGGGAATAACACACTCGCTGTGTTCGCTTGAGTTCGAGGATCACCGTCCCCTGTATGACTGGTATCTGGATCAACTTGGTGTCTTCCACCCGCAGCAGATTGAGTTCGCCCGCCTGAATATGAACTATACGGTGATGAGCAAACGCAAATTGAGAGTTCTCGTTGAGGAAGGGCACGTTGACGCTTGGAACGATCCCCGCATGCCGACTCTTTCGGGTATGCGCCGAAGAGGATACCTGCCGCAGTCGATCCGGCGATTCCTGGACAAGGTGGGCGTGGCCAAAAGAGATAGCGTAGTCGACATCGCCCTCCTCGAGCATTGCGTCCGCGAAGATCTGAATATAGCAGCACCGCGGGTAATGGCCGTGTTGAAACCGCTCAAGGTGGTTATCGAGAATTATCCCGAGGGCCAGGTCGAAGAATTGGCCGCTATTAATAACCCGGAAGACGAGTCAATGGGCGTGCGAACAATTCCGTTCTCGCGCGAAATATATATCGAGCGTGATGACTTCCGTGAGGATCCACCTAAGAAGTTCTTCAGGCTTTCGCCCGGCAAAGAGGTACGCCTCAAGCATGCCTATTTCATTAAATGTGAACGGGTGGTTAAAGATGATAAGACCGGTGAGATAACCGAACTGCGGTGCACCTATGATCCCCAGACCAAAAGCGGCGAAGCTCACGATGGACGAAAGGTCAAGGGCACCCTGCACTGGGTTTCATGCGACCACGCCGTTCCCGCCGAGGTCAGGATCTATAATAACCTGTTTACTGTTGAGTCTCCTGACGATAGCGAAGATTTCAGACAGCACATAAATCCGCAGTCGCTGGAAGTGGTGTCCGGATGTCAGATGGAGCCGAACCTGAAAGATGTGAAACCGGGAGAGCGTTTTCAGTTTCTAAGGCACGGCTATTTTTGTGTTGATTCCGTCGATACGACTCCCGATAAACCGGTATTCAACCGCACCGTCTCGTTGCGGGACACGTGGGCGAAGATAGAGAAGGCTCAAAAAGGAGAGGCGAATCAGAAATGAACAATACCGAAACCCCGTTGCTGCCTCTGGGAAAGGCGGCTCCGGCCTTTGATTTGGCCAGCTCGGCCGGCGGAAGGCTTTCACTGGGCGACCTTGAGGGGAAGTTCGCCGTCATTGTCTTCTATCCGAAGAACAACACGCCCGGCTGAAACCGGCAGCTCGCCGGTCTGGAGGCGCACAGGTCTCGGTTCGAGGCCGCCAAGACACAGGTTCTGGCGATTAACCCGGCTGCGGTCGCGTCACATCAGAATTATGCCTCGAAACAGGGCTTCAACTTTCCCATCCTGTCCGACCCCGGAGAGAAAATCCTCGCTGCCTATAAGAGCCAAAAGCCGACCGGTAAGGGAGTGCTGAGAACGGTTTATGCCCTTGACCCGGACGGCAAAGTTATCTTTGCCGAGCGCGGGCATGCTGCTTACGACGAAATACTGGCGCGGATAACGAGCCATAAATGATGTGAACGTGGTCAGTAAGAACGACGACATTTACGACGTCACCTTTGTAGGGGCCGGACCGGTCGCCCTGTATGGCATGTACTATGCCGGACTGCGGATGGCCCGGACCAAGGCCATTGATATGCTCGGCGAGGTGGGCGGCGGCCTGACGGCCCTGTACCCGGAAAAATTCATCTACGACGTCGCCGGTTTTCCCAAGGTGCTTGCCAAGGAGCTGGTGCGCCTTATGAAACAGCAGGCCGACCAGTACTCCCCCACTTACTGCCTTGAGGAGAGAGTAATCGGTCTTGAGCGGCAGCCTGGCGGCATCATCACCCTGACCACCGATCGCGCCGAGCATCTTACCCGTACCGCCGTAATCTGTGCCGGACTCGGCGCCTATATACCCAAGCGGCTCGAAATACCCAACGTCAGGGAACTCGAAGGCGCCGGGGTCTTCTATTTCGTTCGTCGCCTTGAAGATTTTCGCGACAAGAATATCCTCATCGTGGGTGGGGGAGACGCCGCTTTCGACTACTCTATGATGCTCGAACCGGTGGCGCGCTCCATTACCCATATCCACCGCAATGACTTCTTCTCGGCCCACGAGGACTCGGTGCGCGTCGTCAAGAACTCCTCGGTCCGACTCCTGGTTCCTTTCTGGGAGGTCATGCGGGTCGAGGGGGATGACCGGGTGCGAAATGTCACAATTGTGCAGACTCGCACCGGTGAGCAGGAACGTCTGGAAGTTGACGCTGTTATCTTTAATATCGGGTTTGTGACCAATCTCGGGCCGATTGCCAACTGGGGGCTGGAGATTGAAAAGAACGCTATCAAGGTGGATAGCCGCATGCGCACCAACATTGAAGGCGTCTATGCCGCGGGCGATATTGTAGACTATGACGGTAAACTCAAACTGATCTCGACCGGTTGCGGTGAAGTAGCCGTTGCGGTCAACAACGCCAAGCATTATATAGACCCTGAGGCCAAAGTCAGCCCGGGCCATTCCACTGACAGGCACGAGGCGGTCATGCGCAAGATCGCCAGAAAGAAGAGAAAGGCCGCCGACGGCAAGGATAACTGAGAAAGTGTACTTTTCCCTGCCCAAAGAGTACCGCGAAGCCGGTGCGGAGGACTTGCGCCGGCGAATCATCGAGGCCCGCGCCCGGCTCGGCAAGAAACTGGTCATCCTGACCCACCACTACCAGCGTCTCGAGGTCGTCGAGTTCGGCGACCACGTTGGCGACAGCTACGGTCTCTCGAAAACGGCCTCGCAGCAAAGAGATGTCGAGAATATCGTTTTCTGCGGCGTTCACTTCATGGCCGAATCGGCGGATATCCTTACCGATCAGTCAAAGCGCGTCTTTCTGCCCAACCCGCTGGCCGGATGTCCCATGGCCGATATGGCCGAGATGGCCGATGTTATGGAGGCCTGGCAGTATCTGGAAGACTTCGGCGGCGACAAAACCTTCATGCCCATTTCCTACATGAACACGGCCGCGGGATTGAAGGCCTTCACCGGGCGTCACGGCGGCCTGATTTGTACTTCCTCCAACGCCGACGCCGCCTACAAGTGGGCCTTTGAGCGCCGGAAAAAGCTGTTCTTCTTCCCCGATGAGCACCTCGGCTACAATAGTGGCATCAGGTATGGTCTCAAGCCCGAGGAAATGGTCATCTGGGACTTCTCCCGCGATGACGGCGGATTGACTCCGGAGCAGATCGAAAAGGCCAGGGTAATCCTCTGGAAGGGGCACTGTCATGTTCACACCAATTTCACCGCCGACCACGTGAGAGAAATGAGAGAACAGTATCCCGGTGTAAGAATAGTGGTTCATCCGGAATGCCCCCGTGAAGTGGTTGAGTTGGCCGACGCCGCCGGTTCCACCAGCTTCATCGTCAAGTACTGCCGGGAGGCCCCGTCCGGCGCCACCATTGCGATAGGCACCGAAATAAACCTGATCAACCGCATGGCCCATGAAAATCCGGACAAGACGATAATGGAGCTGTCGGGTAAGACCTGCCCGGTGTGTGCCAACATGTACCGTACCACCATCAATGACCTTGCGTATACACTGGAAAACCTGCACACCATCAAACCGATTACGGTGAATGAACCGGTCCGGAGCGAGGCGCTGCTGGCGCTTGAGAAGATGCTCGAAGTCAACTGAAGCGCCTGGCGGGAGTGAAACTTGACTACAGTGATATACGTTGCGTATATTGACCACGTTATCTCTGACAGCAGAATTGACGGAAATAGAAGGATCTTGGTATGGCCTTAGATGTTGTCGTTCCGCAGATGGGGGAATCGGTACTGGAAGGAACGATCCTCGAGTGGAAAGTTAAGATCGGCGAAACGGTCAAACTCAACCAGCCCATCGTCGAGCTCATGACCGATAAGGTTAACGTTGAGATACCGGCCGAAGCAGAGGGCGTTCTTACCCATCAGTTCGCGAAAGAGGGCGATGTCGTGCCGGTCGGTACCCGCATTGCCATTATCGACGACGGCAAAGGCGCTGCTGAAGTGGCTGCGCAACCCCCGGCGGCGACTGAACCCGCGGCACCGGTCCAGCCGGCACCGGCTGCATCCCCGCCGCCTCCAAAGGCGGAAATCAAGGTCACCGCTCAGGCCGGCAAGGGGAAAATGTCCCCCAAAGTGCGTATGCTCATTCGTGAGTATTCACTCGACCCGTCCGTTATCGTCGCCACCGGCAAAGAAGGCCGGGTTACCGTGGACGATGTCATGCGCGCCGTCGAGGAGCGCAGCCAGGCCGCCGGCTTTACTCCCGGCCCTGTGCCGCCGCCGCCCATGCTGGCTGCCGTACCGACTCCGGAAGCCAAAGCGGCTCCGGCTCTGCCGGTGGCGGCCGAGCCGCTGATAAAGGTGGAGATACCCAAATTCGAACCGCTTCCGGTCGCCCGGCGCGAAACCCGCGTGCCGCTTGCCGGAATCAGAAAGATGATATCCGACCACATGGTCAAATCGGTCCATACCTCCCCGCACGTGACTACCTTTGAGGACATCGATTTCACCGAACTGGTTGCCTATCGCAGCGAGATAAAGGCGAACTTTCGCGCCACCTACGGCGCCAACCTGACCTATATGCCTTTCATCATCAAGGCCGCCGCCGTCGCGCTGCAGGAATTCCCCAAGCTCAATGCTTCCATGACCGAAAAGGAAATCATCTTCAAGAATTTCATCAATATCGGTGTTGCCGTGGCACGCGATGAGGGCCTGATTGTGCCGGTCATCCGAGACGCCGACAAGAAGACCATCGTTGAATTGGCGGTCGAGCTGAACTCCATCGGCACCCGTGCCCGTGACAATCAGCTTATGCCCGATGACGTCAGCGGCGGCACCTTCTCGATTACCAACGCCGGCATGTTCGGCGCCGCCTCGTCAACCCCGATAATAAATCAACCGCAGGTGGCCATCCTCGGGGTGCACGCCATAATCAAGAAACCCTGGGTCGTCGACGGCGAGATTGTCATTCGTGACATCTCCAACTTCGGCCTGTCTTTTGATCACCGTCTTATCGACGGCCATACCGCCGTGCAGTTTCTCCACCGCGTCCACGAGTATCTGGCCCAGCCCAAGAAACTGCTCATGCAGCTGCGCTGACAATGACTGCCTTCACCGAAAGAGCCTACCTGGGCTGGGTGCTCGACCTGGGCCGGGTCGAATTCGAACGCGTCCTCGGCTGGCAGCACGGGCTGGTCAAGCTCCGCAAAGAAGGCATGGCCCGCGATACGATTATCTTCGTCGAGCACCCGCCGGTCATAACCGTCGGCAAAGACGGGCACCCGGAGAACTTCCGCGATCTTGGCTGCCGGCCCGTATTCATCGAACGCGGGGGAGACGTGACCTATCATGGTCCCGGTCAATTGGTGGTTTACTTCATCTTCAACCTGTCACGTCGGGGACGTGATATACACAGGTTTATGGGAAACATTCAGGAAGGAATTATCGCCGCTCTCAAGGAGATCGGCATCGATGCGAAAATGGGGGACGAACACACCGGCGTCTGGGTCGGCGACAGGAAGATCGCTTCCATCGGCGTGGCCGTGACAGGCTGGATTTCCTTTCACGGCGCCGCCGTCAACCTCAACACCGATCTGCGAGACTTCGAGCAGATCAGCCCCTGTGGCCTCGACCCGAAAACGATGACCTCCGCCGCCGCGCTGCTGGCCGGAGAAGTGGAACTCGGAGGTTTTGCCGATAGCCTGCTGGCCCGGTACACCGACATCTTTGATACTGAATTCAGCAGAATAGAACTCGAAGAAATCGCCGAGGATATCGAGTCCCAGGCCGGCGGCAACGTGATCTGAGTCGGTGACGATTTAACCGGTATGAAAGCAAGGATCTGATTTCGTGGAACTGAAAGGGAAAATAGCCTTTGTATCGGGCGGGACGAAGGGTATCGGGCGCTGCATCGCCGAAAAGCTCGCCCAGCAGGGAGCCCATGTAGTCGTGAACTACTTCCGCTCCCGTCAGGCGGCCGGTGAAACCGTCGAGAAAATCAGAAGCTACGGTGTGGAATGCTACGCCCACCGGGCCAACATGGGGAATCACGACCAGTTGCCGGCTATCTTCGAAGGCATCAAAGAACGATTCGGCAAGCTCGACATCCTCATTTCCAATGCCGCCCTGGGCCTGTTTACGCGGATGCTGGAAATCGATGACAAGGCCTGGGACCTTTCCATGCACACCAACGCGCGGGCTTTTCTCAACAGCGTGCAGCTGGCCTCGCCGATAATGCCCGACCACAGCCGCATTGTCACCCTATCATCGCTCGGCTCGATTCGCTATATTCCCGGCTATGCCTCGATCGGTGTCTCCAAAGCAGCTATCGAGAATATTGTCAAATACATGGCCATCGAACTGGCCCCGCGCCACATCACCGTCAACTGCGTCTCCGGCGGTTTTATCGATACCGATGCCCTGAAAAGCTTCCCCAACTACCGGCAGATGCTCGCCGAAGTCTCCGAGCGCACACCCTTCAAGCGGGTCGGGAAAGCAGAGGAAATTGCCGACGTGGTGGTCTTTCTGGCCGGCCCCAAGGCTACCTGGATTACCGGCCAGACGGTAATAGTTGACGGCGGATATTCCCTGATGTAGGCGATACCGGTTGTCAGGCGTTCATTGCCTTTTACGGGTCCACTTTGGTGGCGAAGACGAATTCATAGTCCTCACCCATGGCGTTGCCGGCCGTATCCGTAATCTGTCCGCTCACCGTTACCTCGATGAAGCAGCCGCCGTTGAATGCGTAATCCGGCAGGAATACAATTGTGTTGCCGCACACCTCGATATAACCCTCGGCATTCCCTGCAACGAAGGTTTCCGAGGTAACCGATGCCGGGTCGACCGGTTCGGAAAACGCTACTACTACATGCGTACCCCAGGGCACCTCGCAGAGGTCCATAATCGTACCCGCGCCTCCCGGATAAGCGAAGGTTACGCGCAGCTTCTTGTTGTCGACTCCGCGGCCATCAAGGTACTGCTGCTGAACGCCATCAGCGATGATGGCGCTCACCCCGGTGTCGGCTCTGTCTGAACAGGATAAGACGAGCAGCGTTACAAGAATTGCTCCCATCGCAGTCACACACACGTGTCGCATCTGAGACTCTCCCCGTTTTTAGGCTTGTCGTTGTATAGTTTATAGACGCCGTTGCCGGCCCATCGTTTAAATTTCCCGGGCGCGAAATGTCCAAGGCGTTGTCCCGTAAGCAGGTATGCGGCCAAGGTGAGAGCCGGTGGGGGTCGGCCGCACCGATTGCGACTTTGTAGTAGTTGACGGCGGCTATTCTCTGATGTAACTTGGTGTTACAGAACGTTTGTTCAGGGTTTTCAATATTCCGTAGAACCGGCCGCACCCATCGGCAGCGGTCGGCCCGATCCGATTACAATAGCGGAGGTTGTGAAGCATGAGAAGTTCTCGATACATTTTGGCTTTGATGCTGGCGTTGGCGGCAGGGATCACTTCAGTCGGCGCTCAGCAGGCCGGAACCCAGTTTTCCAGCAGAGATCAGATCGATGCCAGGTACAAGTTCGATCTTACCGCCGTTTATGCCACCGAGGAGCTCTGGGAGGCCGACTACACCTGGGTCGAGCAGAACCTTAACCGATACGGTAGCTTTGAGGGCAGCCTTGACGAATCTGCATCCAGCCTTCTGGATTGCCTTAAGTTCGATGAAGCGGTCAGCATCAAGTTGGGCCTTCTTGAACTCTATGCGATGCTATCCAGGGACGTTGACCTGAGAAGCGACAAGTATCGGGCCATGTGGGACCGGGTAATATCATTGCGGTCGCGCGTTTTGGCCGCGAGTGCCTTCATCACGCCCGAGATTACCGCCATTAACGAAGATCGATTGCGGAGTTTCCTCGATAAGGAGCCGGTGCTCCAGATCTACGGGCACCTGTTCGAGAACATGATCAGGTCAAAAGCTCATGTGCTGCCCAAAGAACAGGAGCAGTTACTTGCTGAAGCCGCCACCGTAACCGAGATACCCTTTACGACCTATACCATTCTCACCGGCAGTGATCTGCAATTTCCGACAATCAAGAATGATAAAGGCGCCGATATAAAACTCGCCAGAGCGCTCTTCTCCGCAATAATGAATTCCTCCGACCGCGCCTATCGCCAGCGCGGTTTCAGGGCGTACTTCAAGCCGTTCATAGATCATGAGAATACCCTAACGTCTCTTCTTAGCGGAACGCTGCGCAAAAACGTATTCCTTGCTAACGCCCGAAAGTACCATTCGGCGCTGGAGGCCGACCTTGACCCTCAGAACATCCCGGTTGCCGTGTACGATAATCTCATAACTTCGATAAACGCAAATCTTGAGCCCCTCCAGCGATGGATCTCTCTCAAGCGTAAGATTCTCGGCATTGACGAGGTGCACTACTACGACCTGTATGTCACCATGTTCCCTGCGGAGAAGAAACAATACGTTTTCGAAGATGCCCGGACCATTGTTCTGGAGGCTCTGATGCCGCTGGGGAGTGTCTTCGTGGACGGCCTGGAGCGCGCCTTCGAGAATCGCCGTATCGACGCCTTTGCTACCGAAGGGAAACATCCCGGAAGTTACTCGACCAACCCTACCTATGGGGCTGATCCGTATGTGCTTGTGAGCTGGAGCGGGCAACTGGGCGGTATCTTTGTACTTGCCCATGAACTCGGCCATAACATGCACGCCTACTTCAGCGCCACCGCTCAACCCTATGTATACTCGCAATACCCGGAGTTCACGGCTGAAGTTGCCTCGACAACCGCCGAGGTTCTGCTGCATGACTACATGGTCGAGCAGGCACAGACGAGAGAGCAGAAACTGGCTTGCCTCGAATCATACCTGAACAATATACAATTGGTCGTGTACTACACCGCCCTGATGGCGGAGTTCGAACGCGACATATATGACATCATTGAGGGAGGGGGAGCGCTTACCACCGATACCCTTGGTAAGATGTGCTCCGGCCTGTTCCGGAAGTATCTGGGTGACGCTTTCGAAGCAGATGAGGAGATATCGTATTTCTGGGCGACCATTCCCCACTTTCACATGGCTGGATATTACATGTATCACTATGCCATAGGCTTCGCCGCCGCCGAGCAGATCGTCACCAGAATTGTAAGTGAGGGCGATTTGGCTACCGAGGATTATCTGAGTTTCCTGCAGACGGGCAGCTCGGAATACGCAATAGATATGCTTAAGAAGACCGGCATTGATGTAACGTCGCCGGACCTGATCGAGGCTCTGGCCCGGAGAATGACTCGGCTTCTGGACCAGTTCGAGCAACTCCTGGCCGAAGGATAAAGAACTCGGATAATCGCTGAGAGCGCAACCCTCAACGGCGGCCTGTCGCGCGTGCACCAGACCGCCGTCTTTGCCGCCACGAATATGCGCGTCAACCGCAACAACACGTTGCGGTCAGGGCAACTACTTCAGTGGAAGACATCAGCAAGTACGAAATCGGTGCGACCAGCATGATCGAGCACTTGCGCATCCTTCCAACTCCTTGAGCTTGCAGATTCACTCCCTCCGCGACAATTAGGACAATTATAGTCCTGCAAACCGCGGGCCCGATGACCCATTTATCACCGAGGTAATTACGATACAATCAGTTGGCTTTATCCAGCCGCGTGGCCGTGGTAGTTATGAGCGAACGGTATGGCTAAGATTAGGCAAATCCGCGCACCGGCGGCAGAGAGTATGAATTCACGGAATGCGAGGGTATTCGGTAAAGACTTACTTGGTTCGCAGCGCGTTCACAATTCTGAAGCGGGCCGCCCTCACTGCCGGCAGAAAGCCTCCAACCAGTCCCATCGCGACCGCGAAAACCATGGCGAAAACGACGATTGAACCGGACATCTCAAACGAAAATGCCAGCTCCGCAAAGGTGTCCCAGTTGGTCGTGGATACCTCCACCAGCCTCAGGAACGCCGCCGCCGTTACTCCGATCAATCCGCCGGTGATGGCCAGTATCATTGATTCTACCAGAAAGGCCCATAGCACCGCCGTTCGACTGAATCCCAGCGCCCGCAGTGTCCCGATCTCGACTGTTCGATTGGCCACGGCGGCGTACATGGTGATCATCGCTCCCACGATCGCTCCCAGCGAGAATATTATCGAAATAGTCAGCCCCATGGCATTGATGAATACCGTCGTGAACTTGGACTGGTCCTCGTAGTATTTCTTTTCGCGGTTGACCTCGACCTCCAGCCTCGGGTCGCCTTCGAGACGCGCCCGCATGGTCTCGAACTCCGACGGCGAGCCGAGCTTCACGGTGATGGACGAAAACACGGGACGCCCGAAAGCGTCCATGAGCTGGTCGACATCCCCCCACAGTTCCGACTCGAACCCGGTGCCGCCGGCCTCGAAGATCCCCACTACCGTCCATTCCCTCATGCCGAATCTGACCGTTTCTCCCAGCCCGCATCCGCGAAACGACCCGGCTACTTTACTGCCGGCGATAATCTCCGAAGTACCCGGTTGCCACATCCGCCCTTCAACCAGTTCGAAGCGCGGTCTGAGCGTTATTGACATCTCAGTCACACCGCGCACGGGTACATTGCTGGGCTCGTTACTGTCGCGTTTGTACTTACTTATCAGAACCAGTATCTCGCCCGTGGCCAGCGGCCGCCCCTCGGTGTCTCTGGCGACAGCCGGGTCGGCCTTTATGATATTGGCCATATCCCGGAAGATGATCGACTGAAGTTCGGTTTGCGACGCCCTGCGGATAACTATGGCGTTGCTGTCTGCACCGGTGCTGACCAGTGTTTCCCTGAGACCGTTGGAGAGCATCAGTACGGCGCAGAATACGAACACCACCAGGGCTACGCCGAAAACCGTCAGTATCGACGTCAGTTTCCTGGCCAGCAGGTTCTTGTATGAGTAGTTGACCAGCAGCATGACGTTACAGCTACTCGATAATCCTTAATCCATCGACGATGGGTGTTTTTACTGCCTTCAATGCCGGGAAAACGGCCGCCACCAAGCCAACGGCCAGCGACGCGACAATGCCGAGCATAAGAGTGATCGCCTCGATCGTGAAAACCGGGAAAAACCCGCCGACGTTCGTTTCCAGAAGCCACTTCACCGGGAAAGCCAGCCCGATTCCCAGTACGCCGCCCACGCCTGCGATAAAGAGCGATTCTCCGAAAATCAGCCCAAGAATATGGATCGGCCGGAAGCCGAGCGTCTTCATCAGGGCGTACTCCGAAACTCGCTCTCTCGCCGTCATGGCCATCGTGTTGGCCAGGACCAGCAGAATAATTCCGATTACCATGATAGAGACTATCCTGAGTCCCGTCACAATCGAGCTTGCCATGGCCACGAAACTGAGCTGGAACGACTCCTCGGTCTGTGTTTTGGTTTCGGCCAGCGAGTTCACAAACAGACTGTCGATTGTGGCCGACATCTGGGCGGCGCGCGATGGGTCCGCGATCTGAACGATAAACGAGCCCACCTGTCCGGCCCGCGGTGGCATCTCCGCCCTCATCCGTTCATCAAGATAATCGAACCTCATAAACCACTGTGACTCGTCGGTCGTCTCCTCGGCGCCGGTGTATATCCCGCGTATGACGAATTCCCACTGCCCGGGATAGATTGTGCCTGTCAGCGTGATCGGGTCTCCCAGCGACCAGCCAAAACGGTCGGCCAGCTGCCGGCCGACAATTACGGCATTACGCTCGCTAAGAAAGGTTGCCAGTTGCTGCGGCGGGATGAGGTATTCCGGATATAGATCAAGATAAGTATTGTGATCGACCGCAAACTGCGCGAAGAAATTCTTGGGGTCCACATAGGTTCCGCCGAACCAATGCGCCCACGAAAGTCCCGTCACGCCGTCCACCTTGGCGATCTTCTCCCTGTAGGCCAGCGGCAGGGTGAACACCAGGCTGATGTTGTTCGTCACCACCAGCCGGTTCGGCGAGGACGCTTCCGCCCCGGCATACCAGGCATCGACACTGGTGCGGATGATGGCGAAAGCCATCACCGCAATAGCCAGTCCGAGAATGGTCAGAAGGGTTCGCAGCAGATGACGGGTCGTGTTCTTGCTAACCAGCTTGAGGACTTTCATGGCTATTCAGCACCCCTTTGTCGAGATGACGCTGGGTATGGGCTTTCTCCGCCGCCCGAGGATCATGGGTGACCATGATTATTGTCTTGTTGAATTCGTGATTGAGCCGGCTGAGCAGGTCCATTACTTCCTGCGCCGACACTTTGTCCAGGTCTCCCGTCGGCTCGTCGGCCAGTATCAGGACCGGATCGGTGACGACCGCCCGCGCAATGGCTACCCGCTGCTCCTGGCCGCCGGATAGCTGATTGGGGTAGTGCTTCATCCGGTCCGCCAGACCGACTATCGACAGCGCCGTTTCCACTTGGCGGCGTCTCTCGCTGCGACTGAGTTTGGTCAGCAGCAATGGCAACTCGACGTTCTCGTAGGCCGTGAGTACGGGCATCAAATTGTAGAACTGAAAAACGAACCCGATATTATCGCTGCGCCACCGGGCCAGGTCTCCCTCGGACAGACGCGATACATTTTGGCCTCGGACGATGACATTACCGGACGAAGGCCGGTCGATTCCGGCTATCAGGTTAAGCAGGGTCGTCTTTCCCGAGCCTGACGGCCCCATCAGCGCCACGAACTCGCCCTCGGGAAGGTCGAGGTTGACATCGTTGAGCACCGGGATCTCCAGGCTGTCCCGCCAGTATGATTTATTTACATTTTGCAGTTGCACGAACGGCCGAGACATGACTTCTCCTTGAGAATTAATCCGAAATTTCCACCTTCTCCCCCGATTCCATCTTGCCGGGAGGGGAGAGGACGACCTGATCGCCCGGGTTCAACCCGTCGATCACCTCCACCCGCTTACCCAGTTCCCGCCCGGTTTTGACGACCACCATCTCGATGCGGTCGCCCGTCAGTTTGAAAGCCACTTTGTTGCCGTCGCGCGTGGTCAGGGCGTCCCTGTCGACGATCAGCATTTTCTTGTCGGCGTCCGATTCACTGCGGTCCGCCTGAAAGAAGTTGACTCTCGCCGACATCTCCGGCAAAACCCGACCGTCGAGCCGTTCGAAGGCTACCTTGGTCAGCACCGTAGCGCGGGTGCGGTCCGCCGTGGGGACAATCTTCTTTACATATCCCGGGTACGACCGCCCCGGGTAGGCGTCCAGTACGATATCGCAGCTCTGGCCGACGGACACTTTGTAAATGCTTGCCTCGGAGACATCAGCCTCGACCTCAAGTGAGCTCATATCCGCCAGTGTCACCACCGAACCTTTCGATGAAGCCGCCGATGCGAACGGCGTCACCATCTCACCGACATCGGCGTTCTTGGTCAGGATTGTTCCCGCAAACGGCGCCCGGATGTAAGTGTTCTCGACTTCAACCTCGGCTGCTTTCAGGGCCGCCCGTGCTCCCGCCACGGCCGCTTTCGCCAGCGCGTAGGCGGTCTCGGCCTGTTCGTACTCCGCCTGGGTGATTGACCCCGATTGGCGAAGGTCGGCCTGACGGCGAAAGTTGCGTCCGGCGTTCAGGGAATCCGCCTCGGCCCTGACCAGGTTGGCCCGGGCCAGCTCGAGATTGGCTTTGATGTCGTCGTTCTCCAGCTCGGCGATAATTTCGCCCGCCCTGACAGTGTCGCCTTCTTCGAAGCCGAGGTACTTGAGTCGTCCGGTCGCCTTTGAGGCTACCTCGGCTTTGCGCTGCGCCACCACGTAGCCCGAGGCCACCAGGCTGGCCTGTGCCTCGCTGCCGGTCACATAAGTAACGGTCGCAACCTTGACCGCCGCGGCCGGGGTGACCGACTCCTTCAGGATAAAGTAACCGATCACGACGATGGCGATAATCACCGCCCAGACCGGCAGCCACCACTTCTTGCTTCTGGGGCGGTCGCGGTGTCTCTTCTCGCGGTCGATTCTCAGCGATGACAGGTCGTTTTTATCCATTTCGTTCATACGCGTATACCATTAACTCCGGCTGGAGGGGGAGGTTCCTCTATATAGTTGTGCCGAGCGGGAAATGTAAAGGATATTGTGAGTTACCGCGGGCCGCCTGCTCACCAGAGTCCCAGCCGATCCTTGGCGGCATCGGAGCACATCTCGTGGGGATTCCAGACCGGGTCCCAGACCAGCTTGACCTCGACACCGGAGACGCCTTCAATCTGCCCCGCCGCCTTGTGAACCGAGGTGAGCAGCATATCCCCGTAGGGACAGGCCGGGGTGGTCAGGGTCATTTTTATCACAACGTTGCCGTCGTCTTCCACGACAACATCATACACCAGACCCAGGTCGACAATCCCGATCCGTATCTCCGGGTCGCGAATCGGCATGAGGGCTTCGTAAATCTGTTCTCTGGTCGGTATGGCCATCGCTTGACTACTCCTTGTCTTCAGTGGTCACGACGACTTTCCCGTCGACCGTACCGTCCTCGTAGTTCTTGAGCCCTTCGATCAGCGTCACCCAGGCCAACAGGGCGCACTTTATCCTGACCGGGAAATTACGAACGCCTTTGAGGGCGTCGAGATCTTCGTACTCCTCGGGGATTTCCGCCTCTTCGCCCTTGAGCAGCTGCCGGACCACTTCCGCAATCCTTTTGGCTTCTTCGAGTGATTTGCCTTTGAGATATTCAGCCAGCATTGACCCCGAGGCCACCGAGATAGCGCATCCCCGACAGTCAACATGAATGTCCTTCAGCATGCCGTGATCCATCGTTGCTTCCAGCTCGATTTCGTCACCACAGGAAGGATTCTGGCCGTCGGAAGAAATGTCCACTTTGGCAATCGGCTTTTTGCCGCGCGGTGAGCGGAAATGATCCAAGATTATCTCTCGATACATATCGTCAAGGCGGTCATTCATATACCGAAATACCTCCTCGTTTCCATTAGAGCCTCGATCAGCGCGTCGATATCGTCGCGGCCGTTATACACGTACAGCGATGCCCGGGCAGTGGCTACCTTGCCCATCACTTTCATCAGCGGCTGGGCGCAGTGATGCCCGGCCCTGATGGCAATACCGCGCGAGTCCAGGAGAGTGCTTATATCATGGGGGTGTATCTTCGGATCGGTGAAAGATATCACTCCGCCGCGTCCCAGCGGATCAACAGGTCCCTGCACCTCCAGTCCCGGGATCTCGGTCAGCCTGTTGAGGGCGTATCCGGTCAGCTCGATCTCGTGCTGGCGGACACTCTCCATGCCCAGGTTCTCCAGATAAGTCAGGGCTGCGTCGAAAGCGACCACTCCGGCTATGTTTGGCGTTCCCGCCTCGAACTTGTGAGGTAGATCATTGAACGTCACCCCGTCGAAACGAACCTCGCGTATCATTTCGCCGCCGGTATTGTACGGGCGCATTTTCTCCAGCAGTTCCTCCCGCCCGTAAAGAACGCCAACGCCGGTCGGTCCCAGCATCTTGTGGGAAGAGAAGGCATAGAAATCGACGCCGTCGTCAACCACATTTACCGGCAAGTGCGGCACCGCCTGGGCTCCGTCTACTAGGACCGCAGCGCCCGCCAGATGCGCCTGCTCCGTGAGCTGCTTGACCGGATTGATCGTTCCCAGCACGTTTGACATATGGGTGAACGCGACCAGTCTGGTTCTGTCGGTAATCAGTCGGCTGACTTCCGGCAGGTTGAGATAACCGTCTGACGTCAAAGGAATTCTGCGCAGTATGGCTTTCTTCCTCTGTGCCAGCAGCACCCACGGTACCAGGTTGGCATGGTGTTCCATCTCGGTAATCAGGATTTCGTCGCCTTCCCCGACATTATCCTCACCCCAAGTGGCGGCCACCAAATTAATGGCCTCGGTCGCGCCGTTGGTAAAGATCACTTCGCTTTGCTTTACGCCGCCGATGAATCGGGCGGTGTGCTCACGAGTCCTCTCGTAGGCGGCCGTCGCTTCCTCGGCCAGCGTGTGCAGGCCCCGGTGGATATTGGCGTTGGTGTGCGTGTAATACCGCGTCAGGGCGTCAATCACCGCCGTCGGTTTCTGCGAACTGGCGGCATTGTCCAGATAGACCAGTCGATGGCCGTTAATGACTCGGTTCAATATCGGAAAGTCCGCCCTGACCTTTTCCGAATCCACCCCGGTCGTGCGGGATGCCGCTTTGGTGTTTTCAATGTCCTGATGCACCGGTACCAACTCCCTGCGTTCAGTCTACCTCGACGAAAACCTCGCCGTTTTCGACAGTCACTTTATAAGTTTCAATACCCACCACGGCCGGCGGAGCTTTTGCGTGACCCGTCCTGATATCGAAGCGGGCGCCGTGTCGCGGGCATTCTATTTCGTCCCCCTTCAGCCGGCCGGTGCTGATCGGGGCGTAGTCATGCGAGCATTCGTCCGCCACCGCATAGAAACCGTCTTCGAGACGACAAACCAGCACCCGTCTATTATTGACTGCCAGTGCTTTAATGCCGCCCACCGGTATCGCCTCTGGCGAGCCGGCGCTTATTCGATCCGTCATTACAAATGCTCCAGTCTCTGGTTGACGACTTCGCTGATTCGGTCCCGAAGGTCCGCCGGCACCTGCCGGAGCGTATCGCTTACAAAACCGGCCACGATCATGCGCACCGCCTCGCGGTGCTCGATCCCGCGCGACTGCAGATAATGAACCATAAGCGGGTCAATCGGCCCCAGTGTCGCGCCGTGGGTACAGGTGACATCCTCGTTCAATATCTCCAACTCCGGGATCGTCTCCGCCCGGCAACCCTTGTTGAGCAGCAGGTTGCGGTTCTCCTGATACGCCTCGCAACTTTTCGCATGTGGGTCGATACGAATCAGGCCGGTGTAGGCGGATATTGCCCGGTCGCGCAGGACCACTTTGAAATCGATATCCGACCTCGTCTGACCGGAGCTGTGATGATGCAGTGTATGGTTGTCGAAATGCTGATGTCCCGCCCCGAAGAGAAGTCCATAAATCTTGCTTTCCGCCCCGGGGCCGTTTAGCACTACCCCGAAGTTCTGCTTGGTTACCGCGCCACCGAAGGCCAGCGCCAGGGTCAGCATGCTGGCGCCGCGCTCGATTCCGGCCCGGTGTGTCAAATAAGAGGTGGTTGCGGCTGACTGGCGCTGCAGCGTGACGTAGCGCGTCCGGCTGCCCTCCAGTCCGAAAATCTCCACTGCCCCGTTGCTGTAACTGGTCCCGGCTTGGGTCCCGAAAGCTCCGCCGCCGTACTCGTCCACCAGCGTAAGTTCCGCGTTCTTGCCGACCACCACCAGCAGGCGGGGGAATTGCACCGAGTCGGTGCGCCCCAGTTCTCTGATAAGGTGAATCGGTCTGTCAACAGTTACCCCGTCGGGTACATAGATGAATATGCCATCGTTCCACAGAGCGCCGTTCATGGCCTCGAACTTCCCTACACTGCTGCTCACCAGCTCGTACAGGTACCGCTCGACCAAATCGTGATGCTTTTCGACCGCCTCGGAAACAGGCATCACTGCCACCCCGCGTTCCCCCAGCTTCTCGATCCCGTAAAACTCGATCTCGCGACCGCCAAGGTCAGTCACCAGCGCCGACAGATGGCCGCTCTCAAGATGCTTCAGCTCTACCTGTCGTATCCGGTCATAGTTTTCGTCATAGACGGTATCAGAGGCGTCGCCGCGGTCGACCACGAACCGCTGCGGGTCAGTATAGCGCCACAGGTGCAGTCCCCGCTGAGGAATCGGCGTGCTGTTGTAGGACTGACGTGACGATTGCCGCCTTTGCCTGAGCCACACCGGCCCCCGCTCCAGTTCCGGGATAGCCTCCGGTATCTGAATATCCGTATTCGATTTACTCATATCTGTCAATGCCGCCGGCCCGTCAGCCGATCGACCCTTCCATTTCAAGTTCAATCAGGCGGTTCAGTTCCACCGCGTACTCCAGCGGCAGTTCTTTCGTGAACGGCTCCATGAAGCCGTTGACAATCAAAAGCCGCGCTTCATCCTCGCTCAGTCCGCGACTGGTCAAGTAAAAGAGCTGCTCTTCGGCCACTTTCGATACCCGCGCCTCGTGCTCAACGCGTACCTGCTCGTTGTCTATCTCCATGGTGGGATAGGTGTCGCTGCGGGCGTCCTCGCCGATCAAGAGGGCGTCGCACTCCACCGATACCTTCGTGTTGACCGCGTTCTTGTGAACTTTGACCAGGCCCCGATATGACGCCCGGCCGTTATCCTTGGAGATGGATTTAGAGGTGATCCGTGACGAGGTCCTTGGCGCCGCGTGTATCACTTTGGCCCCGGCGTCCTGGTGCTGGTCGACTCCGGCAAAAGCCACCGAGAGAATTTCACCCCGGGCGCCTTCACCTACCAGCTGGATGCACGGGTATTTCATCGTCAGCCGCGAGCCCAGGTTGCCATCGACCCACTCGACCGTCGCATTCTTATGAGCGGTGGCCCGCTTCGTGACCAGGTTGTAAATGTTGCGGGCCCAGTTCTGGATGGTGGTATACCTGATATACGCTCCCTCCAGCGCAATAAGCTCCACCACCGCCGAGTGCAGGGAATCGGTCGAATACACCGGCGCCGTGCAGCCTTCGATGTAGTGAACCCGCGAACCTTTATCGGCGATAATCAGTGTCCGCTCGAACTGTCCCATGTTCTCAGCGTTTATGCGGAAGTACGCCTGAAGCGGTATTTTCACGTCCACGCCCGGTGGCACATATATAAATGACCCGCCCGACCATACCGCCGTGTTCAGCGAGGCGAATTTGTTGTCGGTTGACGGAATAACCGTTCCGAAGTACTTCCGCACGATCTCCTCGTGCTCGCGCAGGCCGCTGTCCATATCAAGAAATATCACGCCCTGCTTTTTCAGGTCCTCTTTCATTGAGTGGTAAACCACTTCGGATTCGTACTGGGCCGAAACGCCGCCCAAAAAGTTCTTCTCCGCCTCCGGTATGCCGAGCTTGTCGAAAGTCTTCCGAATATACTCGGGCACGTCGTCCCAGCTGGCCTGCTGGTTTTCGATTGGCTTCATGAAGTAATAGATATTGTCAAAGTCGATTTCGCCCAGCAGCTTGGTGTTGCCCCACTTCGGCATCGGTTTGGCGTAAAATATGTCCAGCGCCTCGTGCCGGCGCTCGGCCATCCAGCGGGGCTCGTTTTTCATCCGGGTGATCATTTCCACGACTTCGTGGCTCAGTCCCCGCGCCCCCTTATGGAAATAGTCGACCGGGTCGCGGAAGCCGTACCGGGTGGCATAGTCTTCATTGAGCCGGCTGAGATCGGCATTCTGCTGTCTGATGGCTTCGCTTTCGGACATGATTACACCTCCGCCGTCAGACCGGTTTCCTGTTCAACCCAGTCGTAGCCGTTCTCTTCGAGCTTCAGGGCCAGTTCCGGCCCGCCCGACTTGACCAGCCGGCCGCCCAGCATGACGTGCACGAAATCCGGCTGAACGTAATTCAGCAGGCGCTGATAATGCGTCACCAGCAGAATGCCGTTGTCGGCGTTGTGAAAACGGTTGATACCTCCCGAAACGGTTTTCAAAGCGTCGATATCAAGACCGGAGTCGGTTTCGTCCAGCAGCGCCATTTTCGGATTAAGCACCGACATCTGAAGGATCTCGACCCGCTTCTTCTCGCCGCCGGAAAAACCGTCGTTGAGGTATCTGGTGGCGAACGACGGGTCGATCGACAAGGCCGCCATTTCCCTTTTCAACAGACGGCGAAAGTCGGACATATCCGCCTCCGGACCCCGGTGCGCTTTGAGAGCGGCCCTGAGAAAATTGGCCACCGTTACGCCCGGTACGGCCAGGGGGTACTGGAATGCCAGAAACAGACCGGCGCGCGAACGCTCATCCGGTGGCATCTCGAGAATGCTGTGGCCCTGGAGATACGCCTCGCCCGAAGTAATCTCATAACCGGGATGGCCCATCAGGGCGTTGGAAAGAGAGGACTTACCGGACCCGTTTGGTCCCATTATGGCATGTACTTCCCCCGCCTTGACTTTCAAAGACACGCCCTTGACTACTTCCTTGTCCTCCACCTCAACGTGGATATCCTTCAACTCAAACAATGTCGTTCTATGTGACATGACCGTCGATTTCCTTATCCTTTGTCCAGAAGATGTTTATTCTATCTCGAACGTATTCTTGTTTTCAGTTTTGGTGCCGGCCGGCGTTGTACAACCTCCCGCCGGTGATGATGCCCCGGTGACACCGGACAGGCTGGCCAGCGCGCGTCCCTCGAGCACGTCCTCCAGCGTCACATTACCCAGGAATTCACCGATCAGGTTCGATAATCCCATCAGGGTGTGATGAACCGAGCAGTTGTCGGTATGCACACACGATTCGAGTCGACCGGAATACTTGTTGCAGTGGTCGTCGTCGATCAGCGGTCCCCCGAGGGCCGTAATGACCTCGAGCAGGTTGATCTCTTTCGGCTGACGGGCTAAGCAGAACCCGCCGCCACGCCCTCGCACCGCGTGCACCAGCCCCGTCTGGCGCAAGGTGGAAAGAAGCTTGGAGGCATAGGGGACAGAAATACCCTCTTTTTCCGCCATTTCCGCTATGGAGAGTTGCCTGTCCGACCCGACCTGGGCCAGCGACAGCAGGCATCTCAAGCCATATTCTTCGAGTGCCGAGATCCTCATATTACTTCCGATACCAATTACTTAGGCTATCTCACGGTTCCCTTATACATTACGAAAACTTTACTAAATTGTAAAGATTAATTTTTTAAACATATGGTGGCGAAATTCGTTCCCGCAGGACTTGTCAAATCAGGCTGATTCGTTATTTTTCAAGATATTTTGCCGGCCGGTCGACCGCCGACCGCGGGCCGGGGATAAGCTGCTGTGCATAAATAAGATGGAGCCGACAAGCCATCGCTATCGACTTTGTAAATATCTTTCTGCTCGCTTTTGCGCTGGCCTTCGACGCATTTGCCGTTGCCGTCGCCGTTGGCATCAAGCTCGGCAAGCTCGACCGCTGGGTTATATTTCGCCTGTCATGGCATTTCGGCTTCGCCCAGTTCGGTATGCCGATTATCGGCTGGATGTTCGGCGAATACCTCTCCGGCGTGGTCGGTGCTTATGCTCAGTGGCTGGCGGCGGTGGTGCTTGCCGTTATCGGCGTGCGGCTCATCTGGGAACAACTCGCCCCCAACGCGCGCCACTGGCAGGGCGATCCCACCCGGGGGATGAGTCTTATCGTTCTCATGTTTGCGACTTCGGTTGATGCTCTCGCCGCCGGTTTTACCCTGGGGCTGGTCGGCCTGCAGATTCTCTATCCTACTCTGATTATAGGCGTCGTGGCGGCTTCGATGACAGTCGTCGGCCTCGTCTTCGGCCGCGCCCTCGGATTGCGCTTCAGCCGGAGCGCCGGGGTCGTGGGGGGACTTATCCTGATCGGCTTGGCCGTCAAAACCGTTCTTGGCTGAGACTTCTCATCGCACCGCCGGTGCCCTTGTGCCGCTCAGCACCAATCTCAATATTACCAGGGGTACCACCGGCAGGAAATACTTCTCCCACCCCAGGTAAGAGAATGGCATGACGATGAAGAACGACACAATTGATAAATCCAGCATCAAGGCAAAGTCAAATCGCCGTGCCCGGAGTTTCTGCACCAGGCTGTGGACAACACACGCCAGAACCGGGAAAGCCAGAACAAATGACACGTAAAACACCACCTGGACAAATGTCTCGTCGTTCCACACGAACCTCAGCGCCCGGTGAAACAGACCGACCGTAAAGATGCCGACGTCGACTGAAGGTTTTGACGGCGCCACGGGAAACACAAGGTAGAAAACCGATGAGATTAGGGCTATGAGCCAGGCTTTGTAGTCCCGGAAGAGGAGGCGCCACCGGAGGGCCAGCAGGGGCCAGAGATATACGAACAGAAGACCTACATACAGACTGAGAACCGCCGGATGGTAATAAAGCCCCTCATCGAGGTATCTTGTCCGCATGCTGCTGTCGGGGCTGAGTCCGCCCCAGTAGAACACCAGCGCTGCGTAAGGGACGCACGCCTGAACACAGCCGGCCAGCATCTGCAGATCCTTCTTTTGTCTGAGCGAGAGATATCTCAGGATATGATATACCGCCACTGCCAGCACCAGAAAACCGATATACTGCCGGCACAAAAGAGCCAGTGCCAAACTCACGCCCATCCACGTGGCTCGTCCTTTCATGTGCGCTAGGCAAGCCGATATCAGAAAGAGTATCGCCAGCATGTCGGTGTAAATGAAAATGCTGAAGCCGATCATGTATGGCTGACCGATCAGCAAGGCCGATCCCCAGAAAGCGCTCGCCGCGGAGCCGGACGCGACAAACAGCAGCCGGTGAAACAGAAGGTACGTGATCAGCGCGACTAGAAGTGAGAAGGTGCGCAGCGGGAACAGCTCAAACCCGAACAGCCTTCCCCAGAGAGCGTAGGCCAGAAAGGGGAGAGGCGTCGACATTTCCTCATAGTGCTTCAGGTTGTACAGGCTGATTTCTTCGCCGAATCGCTTGATGGTGTTCTGAAAGTGCCATTCGTCCCCCCAGTGTGACCAACTCGGTCGCGCAGCCGTGCCCACCGCGATTACCATGAGTTCGAAGAGGATAACGAACGTCAAGAAGAGTATCAGTGCTTTTCGATATTGAATCATGCCGCAAAGCCGCTGCTCATTCGGTGGCGAAAGCCTCCGGGTCCTCCCAGACGTTGAACAGGAACCCGAATGGATCGCGGACATAGCACGTCTTGCCCCTGCCTTCCCAGCGAACGATCTCGCACCCGTTGTCCTCGAGTTCCTTTCGCGCCATGTTCAGGTCCGGCACCAGCAGCTCGAAAATCAGGGCCTGCCGCTCTCCCTTATCGACAAAGAGTCTCACCGGCGGCGTGTCCAGTTCGACCTGCGGGCTACCGCTCTGAACAGCCTTGAGACCGATCACATCGGTATAGAAATCAATCAACTTTTCGTGTTGTGGGTGCTCCATGGCGAAGCACCGGCTGAACTTGAATGGCATTGTGTTTCCTTCCTTATTCGAGCGGATTGACCGTCAGGACTGCTACCTCCTCTGCCGTGTATCCCAGTTCGGCCCAGTCGAGAACGCCGGCGAGGCTGTGGCAGTCACCGCAGGTAAGGGCGCCATCCCTGCGAATAGCGTGACTGATCTCCAGCGCCGCATCGTTGGGAATCCAGCGCGGCTCGACGTTCTTCATCCGTTTCACGTCTTCAAAGCTGTCCTTGTTCCAGCCGTCGATATCCATAAAAGACATGAACCTGTCCAGCATGTAGTACTTGAACATCAGCCCGTACATCATTTCCATCATGCTCTTGTCCATCTCGACCGAGGCGGCGCGGTCGGGATCACCGGTCGTGTAGTAGGTCGGCAGGTTATAGGGAACGAACATACCGCCGAACGGCCCCATGTTGGCCAGGTCGATATGCTGGCGACCGTTGAATTTCTTCATGGCGTACAGCTTGGAGGGCCGCCCGCTTTTTGCGATCGGTCGCATCACCCGCTCGTACCAGCCCTCGTAATCATAGCTGTCATATTCCGGCCAGACATGGTTGGCTGTGTAGAACCGGTAAAGGTCGGCCCCATTGGGGTTGTCGCCGATCGGGTTTCCCAGAAAAGTGGCATCCCCGTTCCACCAGCGATAAACGATACCGCTGCCCGGCTCGGCCTGTTTAACGGTGTCGTCGTATACGTATATCCCCGGGTGGTCTTCGAAAACCGTCTTTCCGAAATCTCGCATTGTGACATTATCGTCATGAAGAAACGGTATGTGGCAGGTCTGGCACGCCACCAGGGCGGTATGCTCGTTGAGATAATCCGCCCGCTCGGGGTCGTCCTTGTGCGGAGCATCGGTGTGGCATTTCTCGCATGCCACTTCGACTTCCGGCAAGTCATTCGCCATCAGCGTGGTCGTGCGCGTTCCTCTGGCGATATAATGCCCCTCGGTCATGTGGCATCCGAGACAGGATACCCCGGCCGCCGCATGTACATCCCAGCTCGGCGAATAAGGCGTGCCGCGCTTCGAGCCGGGGTGTTTCACCCGCGGGCGCTGCCGACCGGTGTTTATCAGGCTCTCCATGTACGATGAATCAACGGCGTCAATGTAGATATCACCGCCGAAATTGTGCTGGTGGCATCGCAAACAGGCCTGCGCCGTCGGCGTCGTGGCTGACAACGCCGCTCGCATCGAACGATCCTGCCCCCAGCGTTTCCGGCCGTTCTCGTCCACGACGACCTGCTTCAGACCCATATCATAGGCCGTGGCGTGACAGATAAGGCAATCGATGGCGGCTTTCTCATCCCCGGTGGTCCGGTAATACGGCAGCATCTCGCCCAGCGGAGCTTGATACTGCCCGCCGATATGGCACTGGCCGCAGCCCTCGGACAACGTGTCGCCGCTTTCCAGCACGACAATTTCCGCCCATGCTGTCATCGCGAAAGAGCCCGGCTTCGGGCACGGGCGGTTAATCTTCCCCATCGGGAAATCGTCCGCGAGCTCGCCGTTGAAACCGTAAACATTAGGATGCACGGTCGTAAAGAAGCGGTAGTGTGCCGAACCGGTCAGATTGTCCATAAGATTCACTTGTTTGAAATGTCCGCTCACGGCGTCTCTGACCTCGAGCGTCTCGTGACAACGCAGGCAGGTTTTCGGGCCCTCGTAGCTCGTTATCCCCGAATCGCTGAACCGGCTGACGTGGGCGAAGCTTCGGTTGAACTCCGCCTTAAGCTCGTCTGAGATTCGCAGAAACTCCTCGGCTGTAACCGCCTGGACGTCGAAACGCACCGCCGCCGGACGACTGTCCGAGGGCAGCATCAGATTTATCAGACTCGATCGGCAGAGGGCGGCGACGACTACTGCGGCGACCAGGATCAATATGGTCAAAAGCACCTTGCTCAAACTCATGGCAAAGCTCTCCCGTCATTCGTGGAAACTGTGAATCTTCATGTTTCGTACAATAAAGGCCATAGGCCCGGCCGGAACAAGCAATATCCGAAATCGGCCGCGACCTCCAAAAACCCTTTGCTCGAACCGTGTTAACCTGTTATAAGTGTCACAATGCTTGACCGGTGACGGCATCACCGTTTGCCAATCCGCCCGACAGATGCAGCGCAAGGGCTCGGACAACCAGAGAGAATATTGAAAGAGCAACCCATACATTCCTCCGGACAGCTTTTCGAGCGGGCCCTTCAGATCGCCCGCGCCGGCCGCCGGAAACGCGTTGCCGTGGCTGTAGCTCAGGATATGAGCGTCCTTGAAGCGGTCTCTGCGGCAGAGTCGGACGGATTCCTGGACGCCGTCTTGGTCGGTGATGCCGCCGCCGTCAACGGGCTCGCCGAACAATGCGGGCTCGACATCACCGGCATGGAGATGATCGACGAGCCTGATTCGCTGAAGGCCGCTCATCGCGCCGTCGCGCTCGCCGCCGCTGGTGACGTTCACGCTGTCATGAAGGGTTCTTTGCCTACCTCATCATTGCTCAAAGTCATCCTCGAGAAGCAGTACCGGCTGTGCGCAAGAGCCACTCTGTCGCACTGCGCCGTCCTCGATATCCCCGGCTACCATAAGTTGCTCAACCTGACCGACGGCGGCGTGGTGGTCAGGCCGGACCGGCGGCAGAAATTCGAGATTCTCGAAAACGCCGTTCTGGTTGGTCGCGCTCTGGGACTCTCACCGGTCAAGATTGCCCTCGCCGGGGCATACGAGGTGCCGTCGGAGAAACTGCCCCACAGCTATTCCGACGCTGACTTTATTATCCCCGAAGTAATGGCGAAACTGGACGACGTGGCCATCCAGGGCCCGTTGCCTTTTGATCTGGCTGCCGGCCGGGCCACGGCGGCAGGGCAGCAGATTGCCGGTTCCGTGGCGGGCGACGCCGATGTTTACCTGGTGGACTCCCTTGAAGAGTGCAACGTCCTGGCCAAGTCGCTCATTCGCTTTGCCCGGGCCGTTTTCGCCGGGGTGATTGTCGGCGCCACCGTCCCGGTATCGCTGGCTTCGCGCTCCGACCTTGCGGCTCATAAAAAAGCTTCCCTCGCGCTTGCCTGTCTGCTGTCCGACTTTTACACCACTCATCACGTCCGGGATGAAGGGAACGGGTAATATGTCGCGTCTCGTCACGGACTTTTCCGGCATAGTCGAGCGTACCACTCGCGCCGTGGCCGCCGGCAGAAAACCCAGGGCCGGACTGATTCTGCCGTCCGACCTCAGTGCCCTCAACACTGTGTGCCGGGCGGCGTCCCTCAATCTCGTCGAACCGGTTCTTATCGGCGACGAACCCCTGGCTCGAAAAAACCTGGCCCGGCTCGACGAGCCTCCGGGGCACATCGAAATCCTTGATTTTCGTGAGCCGGATATGGCTATGCAGGCGGCCGTCGGAATGGCCGCGAGCGGGCAGCTCGACCTGCTGGTGTCAGGGCGTGTTTCACAGAGGGACCTGCTCAGAACGCTGCTGGACAGGCGCTATGGTTTCGTTTCGCGCGAGATACTCTCTCACGTGGCTGTTATGAAGCCGGCCCTGTATGACAGACTGTTCTTTCTGACCGACGCCGCTGTCAACATTGAGCCCGATCTTGAGTGTAAACTTCGAATCATTGAGAATGCCGTGGAAGTGGCTCGTATCATCGGCGTGGACAGGCCGCGGGTGGCCCTGATTGCGGCGGTCGATATGGTCTACACGCAAATGCCGGTCACTACGGACGCCGCTGTTATCGCCAAGATGGCCGAGCGCGGGCAGATCGAGAATGCCTGGGTTGACGGTCCGTTTTCCTTCGATGTCGCCGTCGATGACCTTGCGGCGCGAGCCAAGGGGATCAAGGATTCTCCGGTGGCCGGCCGTGCCGACATCGTAATCGCCCCCGGCCTCGAGACAGCCAACGGCGTCTACAGAGCTATGAGCCTTTACGGCGAGGCC
The DNA here is from genome assembly GCA_020346225.1 of Candidatus Zixiibacteriota bacterium. Taxonomy (GTDB): domain Bacteria; phylum Zixibacteria; class MSB-5A5; order GN15; family FEB-12. The sequence goes on from CP070777.1 coordinate 1,772,892, forward strand.
GATATAGGTGGCGTCATCTTCGGCGGTGCCGTACCGGTCGTCATGAATCTGCGCACCGAACCCGACCAAAGCCGACTGAATTCGATCATCCTCGGAACACTTATAGCCGCCAGCTAAAACCTCCTCAGGGGGAATCACCCTAAACCTTTTGCACCTTTTCTCTTGCAGGCCTCGCCAATTTGGACCCCTTTTCGGCTTATCAGCACATTCTTTCCTTGACTCCGAACTTTAACTCAATTATTATCAGCAGATTACGAGGATTATTGAAGGAGACGGATTTGGTTTATGGTATCATTTTGGCTGGGGGAAGAGGTGAGCGTTTCTGGCCTCTCTCGCGGGCTGATCGGCCCAAACAGTTTCTCAAGTTGACCTCCGACAAAACCATGCTCGAGGAAACCATCGAGAGGGTTCTTCCAATGATACCGCTGGAGAACATTCGCATCGTCACCGGAGAGGGGATGATGTCACTTATCGAAGAAGAAGTTCCTCTGGTAAACCGTGAGTATGTCCTTAGCGAACCCGTCGGCCGCAACACCTGTCTGGCTATCGGACTGGCCGCGGCGCATCTCATCAAAGTTGACAAGAATGCCGTTTTGGTCACACTCTCTGCCGATCATCTCATCAAACCGGCCGAGAGACTTCTTTCCATTTTGAATGCCGGGGCATCTATCGCCGCGGCTGAAGATTGTCTGATTACTATCGGAATTGTGCCCACCCGTCCCGAAACCGCCTACGGGTATATCAAGATAGGCGATATGTACCGGCACGAGGACGACCAGGTCTTCTACCATGTCGCCGCCTTCACCGAAAAACCCAAAGCCGCCGTGGCTCACGAGTATTATTACAGTCACGAGTACCTGTGGAATAGCGGCATGTTTGTCTGGTCGGCCCGCAACATCCTGGCCGCCATCGCCGTGCATCAGCCGGATATGGGAAGGGCGCTGGATCAATACTCGAAGCAAATCGGAACCGATCGTGAGAACGAAGCCCGAGAAACCCTGTATCGCGAGGCCGTTTCCATCTCGATTGACTTCGCCGTTCTGGAAAAGGCCACCAACGTTCTGACCGTCAAGGCCGACCTTATCTGGGATGACATAGGTGGCTGGACGTCGCTCTCGCGGTATCGCCACACCGACGCGGATAATAATGTCGTAATAGGTGAGGCCCTTACCATGGATTCGTACGAAACCACCGTTTATAATGATGCCGACGGCATCGTCACCTGTCTCGGCGTATCCGATCTGGTGGTCGTGCGGTCGCGAAACATCACCCTGGTGGTGCATAAAACCAAAGCCGATCGGGTCAGGGAGATACTGGCGACGCTGGAAGAAAATGAAGACACTCGGAAATATTTGTAGTTTTGCGTGCCTGTGCTGCTTGATGCTGTCTCTGGGCTGCCAGCAGAGACCGCCGGCGGCCGAGGAACAGGCCCCGCCGCCGACCACCCCGGAAACCGACTCGCGCGGTTATGACCCCCTTGAATTGCCCGAGGACCGCGAAATCGTGCCCGAGGCTCATCCGCGATCCGGGCATATCAGCGGACAGACGGCCTTTGTCGAGGTTGCCGACATGGAAGCGGACACCGTCGCGGCCATCGCCCAGCTGCCACCCGACGCCGTCGACTCCTTGAGCAACCAGGCTTTCCGTGTTCAGCTGTTCACCAGTAAAGCATATGGTGAGGCCAGGCATGCGGTGAATGTCGCCGAGGAAATTTTCGACCGGCCCGTTTATCTCGACTACGAGGTGCCCTATTTTAAGGTGCGCGTGGGCAGTTTTGCCGATCGCGAAGGTGCCGAAGAATACATGATGCGGGCCAAGACTGCCGGGTACGACAACGCCTGGGTCGTGGCCGTCAATGTTCGCGTCAAAGAGACACCGTCGCTGTACGACGAGTCGTTCGTCCCCGTCTTGCCCGACTCGGTTAATCTTCCCGACGAGGAGTTTGAGTCCGATGAATAGTCCTCGCATCGAAGTTGTCGATTTCACCAATCCCGATCCGGCTCTGGTCAGTCGCGTCGCGTCGCTGCTGGAGGAGGGCCGCCTGGTCGTGGCGCCGACCGAGACACGCTATGGACTGATGGCTCGGGCCGATCGACCCGAAACGCTTAACCGCCTCTACAACGTGAAAGGGCGCCCTGCCGAGATGCCGACGGCGATCTTCGCTGCTGATATCGAAGCGGTGTGGTCATACGGCAAGGCTACTTCGGCCGCTCGCAGAATTGCCGAGAAATTCCTGCCCGGCCCGCTGACCCTGGTGCTGGAGGCCAGACGTGATCTTGGTTCGCCTATTGTGGTCGACGGCAAGATCGGCGTCAGGGTGTCATCCGCTCCTTTTATCACCATGCTTCTCGGCGAAGTCGTCTTTCCCGTTACGGCCACCTCTGCCAACCTGTCCGGCGGCGACGACATCGACACTATCGAGGAAATCGCCCGCGTCTTCGGAGGCAAGGTGGATCTGTACCTGGATTCCGGGACACTCGACAACCCTGTTTCGACCGTGGTCGATGCCGGCTCGGATAGCCCGGTGGTGTTGAGAGAGGGTGCTATCCCCGCCGACAGCATCCTCAGCCTTTTGAAAAGCCAGCTTATATGAAAGATAAATTCGTAATCCTGTTTGTGTGTACCGGAAATACCTGTCGCTCGCCCATGGCCGCCGGTGCTTTGAAGTCGCTGCTTGAGAAAGAGCGCGCCGGCAAGTTCGAAGTGATTTCCGCCGGCACGGCTGCCGCCACCGGTTTCCCGGCCACCATGTATGCTATTGAGGCGGCCCGGGTGTGGGATGTAGACCTGTCTGGACATCTTTCTCGCTCCTTGACGGGAGCGCTCATTGACGAGGCCGACCTGATTCTGGCCATGGCCCCGCAGCACCTGAAGGAAGTGCTTCGCATCCGGCCCGACGCCGGCTCAAAGGCCTTTCTTTTTAAAAACTTCCCTGATGCTGGCGGCGACGGCGAGTCCGTTGCCGACCCGATCGGCGCCTCGCTCGAAGTTTACAACAGGACCTTCTTGGAAATAGGCGAATATCTGGGCAAGTTTCTGGATGAAATTGTAAAAAGGATAGATGAGAAAACCAGTGACACTTAAATCGAAAATAGCCCATCTGATACTGATGTTCGTAATTCTGGCCGGACTGATCCCTCTGTTCTACTTTGCCACCGTCGAAATCGGCATCGCCAGAGCCGAGGCCAACGATTCGACCGATACTGTAGCGACTCCCGGTTCCATCGAGCGTTATGTCGAAAACGTCGCCTTCGGCGTCAACGAGAAGTTCACTTATGACATAAACTACGGCTTCATCAACGCCGGCGGCGCCACCATGGAAGTGGCCCGGCTGATTGAATACAATAACAGACCGTGCTATCAGACCGTCACCAGGGCCTACAGCAACAGCTTCTTCTCGACCTTCTTCAAGGTCGATGACCGGGTGGAGTCGATCATCGATGCCCTCGGCATTTTCCCCTGGCGCTTTGAAAAAAACCTCCGGGAAGGGCCGTACCGTTCCGACCGCCAGTACTCCTTCGACCAGCGGCAGAATCTGGTCTTCTACAAGGGGGATACCATTGAGGTGGCGCCTTATGCTCAGGACGCTCTGTCGATTCTGTATTGGGTCAGGACCCAGCCCCTGGAAGTCGGCAAATCGATCTTCGTGGAGAATTTTACCGACGGTAAGAAATACTCACTGGAGGTCAGGGTGCTGCGGAAAGAATCGGTTGATGTCCCCGCCGGGACCTTTGATTGTATTGTCGTCGAGCCACTGCTGAAGTCGGTCGGCGTGTTCAAGCATGAGGGAAAGCTGACGGTGTGGCTCAGCGACGACCGATTGAGAATGCCGGTGCTGATGAAATCCAAGGTTCTGGTCGGCTCCTTCGCCGCCGAGTTGACCGACTACCAGCTGGGAGATATTGAAATCTTTTAATATGCCGGCCAAGAAATCCACAGCCAAACCGATCGACCTCGACGCCGTCAGGCGCCACTCCATACGCCGGCGGGCCAATAAAACCGAGATCGGCGCCCTGGGGCGCCCCATGAAGACAATCAGGGGCGCCGATTATTTCGAGTCGCTGCCCCGGCTCCTGAAAGCGGCCGATCTCGCTGAGTTTATCGACTTGGTTGCCCGGGCCAGAAAGAAGGGCCGGCCGTTCCACCTGTTGCTCGGTGCCCATGTGGTCAAAGTCGGTCTCTCGCCGGTGATCATCGACCTCATGAGTGCCGGCATTGTTACCGGCCTTTCCGTTAACTGCGCCGGGCTCATTCACGACCTCGAACTGGCCTTCTGGGGAGGAACTTCGGAGGATGTCCAGGCCGGACTCGTTGACGGTACTTTCGGCATGGTCGCGGAAACCGGCGATATGATCGCGGCGATTGCCGGACTGGCTTCGGACGACGGTGTCGGACTCGGCGGTGCCGCCGGTCGGTTCATCAATAAGCAAAAAGCTAAATATCGAAAAGTCTCTGTCTTCGCCGCCGCCCATCGCCTCGACCTGCCCATCACCGTGCACATCGGCGTCGGCACCGACATTATCTCCCAGCAGCCGGGCTTCGATGCGGCCCGGATGGGTGCCGCCTCGCATGTCGACTTTCGCATCCTCTGCAGCATTTGTGCGGAAATCAACAAGGGCGGTGTCGCCGCCAATATCGGCTCGGCCGTGATCCTGCCGGAGGTTTTCCTCAAGGCCTTGACGGTCGCCCGGAACATTCGCCGTGGTAAGAACAGTCTGACCACCGCCAACTTTGACATGATACAGCACTACCGACCCAGAATGAACATCGTGGAGCGTCCAACCTTCAAGGCTGGTAAAGGCTTTAACTTTGTGGGCCACCACGAAATCATGATTCCGCTTCTGGCCTGGGGGCTGAAGAAGAAGATAAAGTCTTAATCGTATTCGGAGAAGAAAATGGCAAAACTAGTCGAGTGTGTTCCTAATTTTTCCGAAGGGCGTCGCCCTGAAGTCATCGACGCCATCTGCAATGCAATTACCTCCGTCGACGGCGTCGTTCTGCTGGACAAGGAAATGGACCGCGACCACAATCGTGCCGTGGTGACTTTCGTCTGCCACCCCAAGGACGCCGTCGAAGCGGCTTTTCGGGGTTACCAGAAAGCCGCCGAGCTGATCGATATGACCACGCATAAAGGCGAACATCCCCGCATGGGCGCCTGCGATGTTTGCCCGTTTATTCCCATATCCGATGTTTCCATTGAGGACGCTATCGAACTGGCTAACCGCCTCGGCCGCCGGGTGGGGGACGAGTTGCAGATCCCCGTCTACCTGTATGAAGACGCCGCTACCAGCGCCAAGCGTAAGAACCTGGCCAAGGTTCGCCAGGGACAGTACGAGGGAATCCGCGACATCATCGAAAGCGACAAGAAACGCAAGCCCGATTACGGCCCGGCCAAAATGAACCTCAAAGCCGGCGCCACCGCTATCGGGGTACGCTTCCCCCTCGTTGCTTTCAACGTCTATCTGGATACCAACAAAAAGTGGATCGCAGACCGGATTGCCGACGCCGTGCGCTCCCTCAAGGGCGGATACCGCTTTGTCAAGGCCCTCGGTTTCGAAATAAAAGAGCGCGACCAGGTGCAGATATCCATGAACCTGGTTAACTACACCAGGACGCCGATTTTCCGCGTGTTCGAGACCATCAAGTCCGAAGCCGCCCGCTACGGGGTCAATGTGACCTCTTCGGAGGTCGTCGGCCTGGTGCCCAACGACGCCCTCGTCGATGTCAGTGATTTCTATCTCCGTCTGGAAAACTTTTCCAAGGCGCAGATTCTCGAGGAGAAACTCAAAGAAGCCGGTTCCGTGGGTGGCCAGGCCGCCGAGTCGTTTTATGACGAAGTGGCCTCTTCATCGCCGGCCCCCGGCGGTGGGTCGGTGGCGGCGGCCGCCGGCGCCCTGTCTGCCGCCCTTTCCTCGATGGTTTGCCGGCTTACCGTCGGTAAGAAGCAGTACGCCGACGTCAAGGACGAACTCTCGGATATTCGGGACGAGTGTGACATCCTGCGCACCGAACTCGTTGATCTCGTCGAGACCGACAAGGAAGCCTTTAACAAGGTGATGGAAGCGTTCAAGACGAAAGACGAGGCGGTTATCGAGCAGGCTAACAAGGGTGCGGCCGAAGTACCTCTGACAGTTATGAAGAAAGCCCTTGAGGTTCTCACCATGGCCGAAACCGTCGTCAACAAGGGGAACGAGAATTCCATAACCGACGCCGGTGTCGCCGGACTGGTGGGCATGGCCGCTGTCGATGGCGCCGGCTACAACGTCAAGATCAATCTCACATCGATAACCGATAAGAGCTTCGTAAAGAAGATGACCGACGAGGCCAACGCTATTATCGATGAGGGACGAAAAATAGCGGATAGAATCAAGAAGCGGGTGGAAAGTAAGCTCTAAATGGCGGCGCATATCGACCTGCATCTCCACACCTGCTTTTCGGATGGCACCACTTCCCCCGGGGAGTTGCTGGAGCTGGTCAGAGACGCCGGTCTGAGCGCTTTCTCGATAACCGACCATGACACCCTGGGCGGCTATCATGCCGTTCGGCAAATCCTGGCTGACGGTGACCCGGAGCTTGTCAGCGGTGTGGAACTATCGGTCTCGGTGGAACACGGCGACATGCACATTCTGGCGTACCTGTTTGACCCCGCCGGCGACGAACTCAGGGACGAACTGGAGCGATTCAGCAAGAAACGGAGCGAACGAGGCAAGCTGATGGTTGATAAACTGAACCGGTTGGGCATCGACATCACCTTCGAGGATGTTCGGGCGGCTGCCGGAGAGGGCGTTATCGGCCGTCCCCACGTTGCCCGCGCCATGCATGAAAAGAAAGCGGTGGCTTACTACGAACAAGCCTTTCACAAATATATCGGGTTCGACGGACCGGCCTACGTTCCCAAGGCAAATTTCACCCCGAAAAAGGCGATTGACCTGATTCACCGGGCCGGCGGTCGGGCTGTTCTGGCCCACCCCGGTATTGACGATAAAGGCGGTTTTGTCGGAATGCTGGTTGACCTCGGACTCGACGGTATCGAAGTTTATCACCCGTCACATACCCGACCGGACGTAGACCGGTTCAAACATCTGGCCGGGCGGTACCGTCTGGTCGTTACCGGCGGCTCCGATTTTCACGGAGTGGAAAGCCGTTACGGTATGGTCGGCTCGCAGAAAGTGCCGCTGTCCCATCTCGACAATCTTAAGGCCCTGAAAAAGTGAGGTAGCTTTGAAGAAGATATGTGCTGTCATCCTGCTGTGCGCGGCCGGTTCATCACTGGCTGTCGCTGACCAACTCAGTTCCGAGAAACAGGCGGAAATTATCTCCAACTACCTTTACGTGACCGGCCAGGCCCACCGTATCCGGGGCACCGCGCTCGAAAGCCAAATCCCAGAGCCGCCGGACGTGCCCGTCAAGTGCGGCACGCCGGCCGTTCTTGATTTCGTCATGAACCGCGACCGGCTCGATCCGGCTACTCTCAAGGCGCTGGGCATTCAGGTCTATGATCGCTCCGAATACTCCCATTTGACTGATTCGGTCGATTCTCCCTCCGGAGTCTTTCGCATCCACTATACCAGCAGCGGCACCGACCGTATCCACACGGCACCCGGCTATGCCGACTCCGTGGCCCGCATCTTCGATGATGTCTACGCCTATCTCATCGATACTCTCGGCTACCCGGAACCACCCACCGACGGATTCTACCCGTCGGGCGGTGATGATGCTTTTGATGTCTACCTGGTTGACCTGGGTGGCAGCGCCTACGGACTGACCTATCTGGACTCGGTCTTCATCGATGGTGCCACCGGGACTCGCGGCACCGCTTTTATGGTTCTTGACAACGACTACCAGGAGATATCCGTTTACCGCGACCGGCCCCTCGATGCCGTGCGCGTGACTTGCGCCCACGAATTCTCCCATGTCGTCCACTTCGGCATGGACTTCACCGAGGGCGAACGCGGCGTCGACGGCATTTATCGCAGCTTTTGGATGGAGATGACGGCCACCTGGATGGAAGAAGAACAGTACGATGACATTAACGACTACTATTACTACCTGCCCCATTTTTTCTCGGAACCATGGACTTCCGTTGAGCAGTTTCGCAGTTCGTTCGACCTCCACCCCTACGGTTCCATGCTCTATCCGTTGTTCCTGGCGGAAAGGTTCGACCGTGATGTCATCCGGGAAATCTGGCTTCTATGCGCCTCACTGGGGCAGAACTCGCAGTTCCTCTTCGCCGCCGACCATGTTATTGACTCCGTGTCAAACGGTGTCGAATCGTGGGCTTCCACCTTCCGTGAGTTCACCGGCTGGAACTACTTTACCGGCTCCAGAGCGGCCCTGGCGCCCGATGGTATCGGCTATTCCGAACGCCTTCAGTACGACACCGAATTCTCTGAGCTGCCGCCTGACAATACCGTCGATGTTCACAGCGACTACAGCCTGGG
>CP070777.1:1781432-1788828 GCA_020346225.1 Candidatus Zixiibacteriota bacterium
GGTAGTACAGGTCCTCGCGGAAAGAACCTTCGGCAGCCATTTTCATCAAATCCCGATTGGAGGCGGCGATGATGTTACCCTCGACGGCAATCGTCCCGTCCTGACCCACCGGCGTGACCTGGCGGGTTTCGATGACGCGAAGGATCTTGGCCTGGGCGGCCTGGGGCATCTCGCTTATTTCATCGAGGAAAATCGTGCCGCCGCCCGCCTCGATGAATTTGCCCTTTCGAGCCTGTATCGCGCCGGTGAAGGCCCCGGCACTGTGTCCGAATAGCTCGGCCTCGATCAGTTCCGACGGCAGGGCGGCGCAGTTGACGGCGACAAACGGGCCGTCGGAAAAGCGGCTGTGCTGATGGATCATGTGGGCGATGAGTTCCTTGCCGGTGCCGTTCTCGCCGGTTATCAAAAAGCGCGTCGCTTTGGGCGCCGATTTGTGTACTTCGTTTATGAGGCGCAGAATCGGTTCGCTGTGTCCGATAAAACTGCCGTATACGGTTTCGGTGAGGCGTTCCTTTTCGGAAATAAGGCTGCCGGTGCGGGTGGCGTTGTCGATGGTGATAAGCACGCGGTCGAGCGCGAGGGGTTTTTCGATGAAATCATAGGCGCCGTCGCGGATGGCCTTGACGGCGGTATCGATATCGGCGTGGCCGGAGATCATGACTACAATCTGGCGGCTGTCGCGTTCGAGCAGCTGTTGCAGCAGGTCGAGACCGTTGCCGTCGGGAAGGATGATATCCAGCAGGATAACGTCGAACCCGGCGGCGGCATACTCGCGGCCCTCGGCCAGCTTCTCCGCCGTGACCACGCTGTGACCGCGCCGTTCCAGGGCGGACTTGAGCGACGAGCGGATGCTCGGTTCGTCGTCTATGATCAGAATGCGGGGCATGATTACCGCGGCAGAGCTATGCGGACGCCGGCGCCTCCTTCACTTCGGTTGTAAAGCTCCATCGTGCCGCCGTGGTCGTGGACGATACGGTGGCATATCACCAGCCCCAGCCCGGAGCCGCCTTTCTTGGTGGAAACTTCCGGCTCAAAACTGCTTCGCAGCCTTTGCTCGCTGAAGCCCGGCCCGGTATCCTCGACACTTATCTCAAGCGTTTCTTTCACGGCAGTGAGCACGACCGACACGCGGGCGTCATCCGATGACTCCAGACCGTTCTTGATCAAATTTATCAGCACGTGTTTGATGGCGTCGGGGTCGAACCTGAAAGCGGCGCGGCTACTCTTGTCTTCCATGTGAACGCGCCCCGAGTCGATGTCGGCCTTGTACAGCGCTCGCAGGTCGTCGATGAACTGAGCGGCCCCGACATCGCGTATCTCCGGCGGTTTCATGCGTGCGAAAGCGACAAACTCGTCAAGCAGCTTGGTCAGCCGGTCAACTTCGCTGCGGATAGTACCGGTTGTCTCGCGGAGGATCTTATCGAAGTCGGGCAGGCGTTCGGCGTGGGAGCGGCGGAGGTCATCGGCGCTGATGCCGATCGGCGTGAGCGGGTTCTTTATCTCGTGCGCGATCTTGCGTCCCATGCTCTGCCAGGCGGCGATGCGCTCGGTGGCGGCCAACCGCTTCTGGGTTTCCCGCAGGCGCCGGATCATGTCGCTGAAAGAATCAGCCAGGTCGGAAAACTCGCCTTCTTCGTAGGCCATAACAGGAGTGGTGAAATCCCCCTCGGCGATGCGCGCCGTGGCCGAAACGAGGTTGTCGATCTCGCGCTTGGTACGTCCGGTTACGTAAATACCCATGACTATCGCCAGAAGCGCCGCCCCGATAGCTACTATGGCGGCGACACTCAGGAGATTCTGCAAGATGGGCTTGTCCGTGCCGGCGATGAACAGGGCGGTAAGATAGAAGCCGGCCTTGTCGGACCCGGCCAGCACCGCCAGAAAGTCCTCCCCCGATTCATACAGGGTCTGCCTGTCCATCCGGCTGTAGACTTCGGTGGTGTCGCCCGCCAGAGAGATGTTGACCTCGGCGTCGAGCAGGAACGAAAGCTGAAGCAGCGTGGCGGCATCGAGATACTTGCCCGTATACAAAAGCAGGTCGTGGCCGATGGGCCGGATGCACGTGAAGGCCGGGTGCGGTCCGCGGATGTCGTATTCCAGAGTTTCGATCCATCCGGCGGTGTCGATCTCCTTTGGTCTGAGGGAAGCGGGAATTCGCTGTCCGATCAGTCCCGGTCGGTGGTGCGAAGCCAGGACCAGCAGTTCGGAGTCGAGTATCTCCGCATAGTCCAGCCCGTACGACCGGGGCTTGAGTTCGCTGCCGCCGCCGCGGCCGGACTTGACCCCCAGCGCCGTTTTTCTCGCGCCCGGTGATTCGACCAGCTTCGAGACGCGGGTCAGCAGGTCACCGGTCATGGAGCCCGCAAAGGAAGCGTACTTGCGAAGGTTCTGGTAGGCGCGCTGGCGGTCAGATGATTGCAGTTGCAGCGATGAATGAAAATAGATGACGGCCATAATCAGGGCGGACGGTATTACCGCCACGGCCACAAGGAACCATCGGACACGCCCGGTGAAGGTCATGGCGATGTCTCCGCTTCTTCAGGTGGGAAACGCAGTTTCGTGAGTGCCCGGACGTCGAGGCGGCCGCTGGCGTCAAACTGAACGCCCTTCAGTTCGCGCCCGGCCAGGAAGTGAACCGAGGGCCGGTACAGGGGGAATACGCCCAGGTCCTGCTGCAGGCTCCGGTCGGCCAGACGACAGTAGTGATAGCGGGTGGCGACATCGGCAGCCTCGCGTATCCCATCGAGGTAACCGCGAATGACCGCCAGGTGCTGTTTGGTGGTTTTGGAGGAGGGTTTGCCGGCGACCAGCCGGGCGTATATGAATTCGAGGCTGATCAGGGGATTATCATGATCGACCGGAACGAAATCCACCATCAGGTCGGCGCCGGGATCATCGTACGTTATTCTTACCGGCACCCGGTCCTGCGCCAGGACATCCCCAAAAAACCGGCCGACGTCTTCAAGAAGGCGATTCATGACCGATATGGTGACTTCGGGAGAGCGACTTCCCCATCGCTTGAGCAACTGGCGTCCCCGGTCGGGGTCGAATGGATAGGCGCGCGGCGCCGCCCCGCTGATCGTATAAAGGCGGTAGGTCGGACGGGGCGCGTCACTCTCCACCAACACCGGAAAGACCCGGGCAATATCGAACCGGTAATACAGCGAGGTGGATAGAAAGCCGTCACGGTAGGCCCTGGACGACAGGTTGGGCAGAAGCACGGCAACGTACGGGGCCGCCGAGGATGAAACGGCCCGGTTGTACCTGACGCTTTCAGGAAAGGGTGATGCTGACAAATAGCCGTCAAGCTTCGGATAGCCATAACCGGCAACGAGGGCGAACTGGTCGGTACGCTCTACGGATACCCGGTTGCCGCCGCCTGTGACGGCGACGAACCGGCCGGTGTCGTCCGGCGGGGGGATCATCAGCGTCACCGGGTCGTGCTCGAAGCAGCCCAGCTGGATGACCGACTGGCTGTCGATTGTTGCCGCCTGAATCAAAGCCCGGCACGTTTCCAGGTCGAGCGTGTCGCTGAAGTTGAAGACCGGTCGGCTTAAGCTGACTCCCTGATAGGACTCTTCGATGGTGCTTTCATAGACGGTATCGGCTCCGCGCACCACGGCGAACCGGCAGCCGGGGAACACCAGCTCTTCCTGACCAGCCCCGAAATACAGCCTTTCGAGCTTATACTGCAGAATCTCACACTCTACTGTTTCGGTCACCCCATCAACAGGTGCCGCCAGAATCGCCACGAGAGTAAAAATCGAGATAATTCGGCCCGGCGTCATAAAAAACTAGTCCTCCAACTCCTTATACAAACAAGCCGAATCCCGGTCCGAAAAACAAGGAAAATTTGACACACCACTGTGTATTTTTTGACACAACCATATAGTCAGTCATTTCAAGCGCTAGGTACTTGTATCACTTATTAGTGTGTCAAAAATGACACGTTTTGCAGAGATGCCGCAGTTTGTTCTAAGGCCTAATCTGTTGCGCCGCAGCGCATTTAATCGCCGGCACCGGCTTTGAATAGCATAACGGCAGACTGGACTCAAGCGAAAGGAGTTAATCATGTTACTCAGAAGCGCTATCAGAATTGTAGGGCTGGCGGCGGTTGCGGCCCTGCTGCTGGGCGGTTGCGGCAGCGACGACAAGCCCCGGAAATCTTCGCTTGCCACTGAAATCGTCGACAGTATAGCCTCGGCGGTTGCGACGCAGGTGACAGCAACCGCACCGGAGGTGGTGTCGGCGAGCGAGGTTCTGAAGGAAGAGGATTCATTCAAGGTCATCGCCGATGTCGAGGAGATGCTCATCGTCGAACCGAAGCTCTATGCCGTTTTTGACGGCGGGGTGGTGGTCTATGATTTTGAGAAAGAATCATACGATGTCATACCGGCCTTCGAGAAGCTGGATGCCATCGCGTTTCACGAGGGGCAGGTTTATGTCGGAGGGGCCGGGTTCTACACGGTCGGCGATTCCACCCTTCAGCCGGTCGACATGGATTTCGCCGGACACATCATGTCGCTGTACAGCTACGGTTATCGTCTCATGGTGGGGACCACCTCCGGTCTGTACGCCACCGGGCTTTTCGGCGGGGAACTGCTCTTCGACGAGATCTCGGTATCGGCCATGACCGCCGACGAGAGCGGCCTGTGGGTGGGCACCAACGGCGACGGGCTGTATCGCTGGGACGGCGAGGAGTTCCGCAAGCGTTACCTGCTGCGCGACACGTGCATTTTCGATGTCGTCAACACGCTCGATTTCAAGCACCGGCACCTGTATGTGGGCACGCCCAACGGCTTTCACATTTACGACGGCGGCCGGTGGGAGACGCTGACGGCTCTTGACGGCCTCCCGGCCGACAACGTGCGCACGGTCGATGCCTCGGAGTGGGTGATCCTTCTGGCCACCGACGAGGGAGTCATATCGTATTTCAACGGGGACTTCATGCCGGTGAAGGCCATGGAGGAGACACGCGCCAACGCCCTCTGTCGGCGCGGCAGAAAAGTCATCGCGGCGACTGACGGGGAGGGGATTGTCATCAAATCAGGCAACGTCGTCAGAACTCTCGTTCCGCCCGACAACGGCCTGAATTTCAATATCCTCAGTCTCATTCCGTAAGACCTTCCACGCATCGTCCTCTTGCTCGAAAAAACCCCCGGAGTCGGCAGCCTCCGGGGGTCATTGAATTCGGCTGTACTTTTTCTCATTTGAGGAGGACCATCTTCTTGCTCTGCTCGAAGCGGCCGGCCCGCAAGCGATAGAAATAAAGGCCGCTGGCAGCGCGCCGGCCGGAGTCGAGCCGGCCATCCCACTCTACCCTTCTCCTTCCGGCCGGCTGGCGCTCGTCGACGAGCACCCGGACTTTCTGTCCGAGGACGTTGTACAGGGTCAGCGTGACGTCGGCCGCCTGCGGCAGTTCGTAGGCGATCCAGGTCGACGGGTTGAAGGGGTTGGGGAAATTCTGCCGGAGCACAAACGAAGAGGGCAAAACGTCATCGTCGATCTCCGGTTCGAGATCGGTCTGTATGTTTGTCAGGTCAATTACCGCCTGGCGGAGGACCGCGATAGCGCTGGAGCGGTTGAAAAACGAGAGGGGGATGTCGAAGTAATAGTACTGATAGTCGTCGCCTAGGTAACGCCAGGCCACGGGATTACCTTCGCTGAAAGGGTCGTTGTGACGCGAATCATAGGTGTACAGCACTTCGGCTTCGGGCGAGGCCAGCTCCACGAACGATTCACAGGGGATGGCCGTTGCATGATTGATAGTAAGAGACAGGTTCGCCGATGAATGGGCCACGGTGGCCAGCGAGTCCCACGACAGGTCCGGGAAGGCCGTGTCCAGGCTGCTGGCGCCGATCAGGTCGGCAAAGACGGTGTCGTAGTTCCTGGAAGTCTGTGTCAAGATACGCCGGCCGATATGGAACCGGTCGCAGTAGGCATCGTCGTAGGCGGCGTAGTTGGTCGAATAATCCAGTGTATCGGGCACCCCCTGGTAACCCCATCGACCGAACACAATAACCTGACCCCCGATGGACATGTAGTAGGAAAGGGTGTCGAGGATGCCGTTTATGGTTGGGCTGACACCGATATCATCGTAGCGGCCCGTTTCGGCTCCGATGATAACCAATCCGTAGTCAATCATATCGACCAGATCCAGCTGCACGGTATCCCAGGTCACCACGGTGGCGGCGGTGTCGGAGTAGTAATCGAAATTGTAGCCCACCAGCGCCTGCCGCAAAAACTCCCCGGTTTCGATCTCGTCGACATAATCGAGGGGATGGAAACTGGTCCGGTTAACGGCCAAAATGCGTTCGGGCTCCAGGGTGGCCGCCCGCATCGTGACCGGTTGTACCCCTAAAGTGTCGGAGGCGATGCCGTCGATGTCAACCGCTCTCACATAGTAATCGTAAAAGTCGGTTCCCAGGCCCGGATCATCGTCGACATAGAACGTGTCGAAGGTCTGATCTATAACGGCTTCGTTGCGAATTATGGCATAATGGTCAAAATCGAGTTCGGTGTTGTTCCCGCTCCAGGTCAGATTGATAGCCTCCTTCAGAGGCATGGCCAGAACATTTTCGGGCGGTTCCGGTTCTGCCCGGGGCGTGCCGCACATGATTCGGTACGCCGGCAGCGACTCCTGCCCATCGCTGGTGACGGCCTGAACATAGAAAGCGTACTCGAGGCCCTCGGTCAGCCCGTTCACCACCGCTACCGTGTCGGGAAGGGGGGTGTCGACCCGGAAAATAAGAGACGGCTGCGACGTGGGATAGTAAGTGATACGGTAGTGGTCGAGGTCGACGTGACTGCTCCGTTGCCAGACTACCTGAAGGGACTGGCCGTCGCCGGCCTGATTGACGGCGTAGACCTCGATCGGCGGCAGGGATCGACCAACCGTGTAGACAGTGGCCAGCGTCGCCTTTACCATCTCGGTCATATAATCGAAGTTCATGTGATCGGTGTTGTCCAGGGATGAGTGATACACGCTCGAGAACTCGTATTCATGGGCGAAGCAGACATCGTAGCCGGCCGACTGGAAGGGTAGGTGGTCGGAACCGCCGCTGCTTCCCGACAGGACGCCGGTGATCCCGGTGTACATCTGGGCCATGGTGCTCCATAGCTGCGCGTAAGAGTTCTCAATGCCGTAAAACAGCTTGGCGTATGAGTCGTTGTCGATATCGCCGATCATATCCATATTCATCATGAAGACGATGTCGGCATCGCGGTCCAGGGCGTCGGCGGCGAGGTCACGGGAGCCGTAAAGCCCAACCTCTTCTGCGTCGAAGGCGGCGAATATAAGAGTCATGGGTACCTCGATGTCCTTCAGGACGCGGGCTATCTCCAGCACGCCCGCCGTTCCGGAGCCGTTGTCGTCGGCTCCGGGGCTGTTGGGAAC
>CP070777.1:1788928-1793649 GCA_020346225.1 Candidatus Zixiibacteriota bacterium
AGACTCAAATACCAATCATAAATGGTGGAGGCAACATGAAACCCCTCGCAAGTTATATCCTGGCTTTTATCCTTTTACTCGGTCCGACCCTGCCGGCTCTGGCCGATTCTGAGAACACCACAGACAAAAGCGGCGAGCTTACTGTCCCCTGGGATGAGTTCAAAACACTGCTAAATCTGGATGACGATAAGGTTGTCATCTCACTGGAGACATTCCAGAAGTTGCTGGCGCAAACCGGCGTCAAGTACACGCCGGCGCACACTATCAAAGGGGGCAATATTGTCCTCAGCAAAACCGAGTTCGAAAATCTTGTCGACCGGATGAAAGCCCCGATCGACGGGGCCACCGATCGTCCCGTAGATTACCTGATCACCAAGGCGATCTACGACGGCAAAATGACCGCCGGCAGCACCGCCTTTACGGCAAGCTTCAAAGTGCACGTTCTCAAAGAAAGCAGCTATATCAAGATACCGATTGTCCCGACCGCTGTCCCCCTGGAGGACATCACGGTTGACGGCAAGCAGGCACTGGTAATCAACGAGAGCGGCTTTCATACGATAGTACTCTCGAAAGCAGGTGAATACACGGTTAAGGCAGCCTTTTCACTGGCGAGCTCGCTTGATAAAGGCCCCAACAAGCTCGACCTGTCAATTCAACCGACGCCTATCACCCTGCTGAACCTTAAGATGCCGCTTAAGGATATCGACGTTGAGATTCCACAGGCTCAGCAGGTACTGACGACATCGTCGGGTAACATAACCACCATCAGGGCGGCCATTGCCTCGGGCCGTAATTTCAGCGTCCGCTGGCGAAAGAAGATTGCCCCGACCGAGAAGATCCCCGCCAAGCTGCATGCCGAGTTGTACCACCTCATGAGTATCGAAGACGGCGCCATGGTCATCACCACCGATATCAATCTCAGGATTCTTCACAGCGAGATCGACGGTATTCATTTGTCCATCCCGGAAAGCCTGAATGTCCTGTCGGTGTCGGGTGAAGGCATCGGCGACTGGCAGGAGACCGCCCGGGAAAACGGCGCGTTGATACTTGTGCCGTTCACCTATGGCAAGAAAGGCGTGGTCACGATACAGGTCACCTCGGAAGTACCGTCCACGGAAACCGGCCTGGCCAATGTTTTCTCCGGTATCAGCGTGGATGACGTCGTGCGCGAGACCGGTTTCATAGGGATCGTCCTCAACACCAGCGCCGAGGTAACGGTGGCGGAAAGTATGGGCTTGGAGATTGTCCCGGCGCAGAAGCTTCCGCAGCAAATCGCAAATAAATCGACCAAACCGCTGACGATGGGTTTCAAGTATTTGAAACATCCGTACAGCCTCGTGCTGGATGTAAAGAAACATGACAAGATGGCCGTGCCGGTGGCGACGATAGACGCCGCCAATGTAGTGACCCTGTTTACCGAGGACGGCAAGATCGTACACCGCCTGGTCTACCAGGTGAAAAACAGCGCCAAGCAGTTTCTTCAGATAAGGATGCCGGCCGATGCCGATGTCTGGAGCGTTTTGGTGGATAACCAGCCGGTGGAGTCATCGGTTAACGGCGACGGCGAACTGCTGGTGCCGCTTATTCGGTCACGCCAGAACGGAAACAGCATGGAGGCGTTCCCGGTTGAAGTCATCTACTGCATGGTTGAAAACAAATTCGACTGGCTCGGCAAGCGCCAATCCACACTCCCGGCGGTGGACCTCTTGATCAGCCAGGTTATGTGGTCGGTGTATCTGCCCAACGATTACACCTATCATCATTTCTCCAGCTCGCTTGAAATTGAACAGATGGTTCGCGGGGTGAACATATTCTCGGGAGCCGGCCGCAAATACGATGAGAAAGTGATGCGCGAGCTTTCACGTACGGATGCTTCGGAACTGGGCGCCCTGTCTCCCGATAAGCTTAAAGAAGCTTACGGCGACATGGATTATGAGAGTGAGTTTCGCAACATTCCCATGCCTGCCGAGCAGCTACAAAGCCAGGTAATGAACGAGGTTCAATTCAGCGGCCGCATGGAAGGATTCGTTCGGGGCGGATCGGGCTCGATCGGGTCCGGCGTGCTGCCGATACAGATTCAGGTTCCCACCGGCGGGCAGGTTTACCGGTTTGCCCGGACCATTATCAAATCCGGGGACCCGCTGACTTTCGAGGTTACCTACAGCCGTTACTGGGCGGTCGGTCTTCTGAAATGGATGTTGATATTGGTGGTCGCGGCGATAATCTGGCTCAATAAAAGGAAGTTCGGCAAACCGTGGCGCCTGATAAAAGAAAAAGTGCAGGCGGCGGTTGATCTTGTCCGAAAGCATGAGAGCGCGATCAGAAGCGCCGGTAAATCGACCCTGATGCCGTTCGTTCTGTTTGGACTTATGATAGTGTCTTTAACGTTCTCGACTGCGCTGACGGTTCTATTCCTGCTTTTGTTCTGGGTAAGCGCCGCGTACCACATCAGGAACTATCTCAGGAAGAGATCGTCCGGCACGGCGAAGGGGGTTGCCGCCAAGTAGGTATCTTTCGAAGCCGCGGGGAGAGTAATTGAGGGTGAAAGGCAGGAGTCGAAGATGGCTTCTGCCTTACTTTTTGTCCGTTGACTTCCCACTGCAAGCTGTGGCTTACCGGGTTGCCTCCAATACAGTTGCGCAATCACTCGGTTGGGGGCGAAGCACAAATCAGGCAATGCCTGTTGATTTTGGGGTTGTGGGGGGGTATATTCTCCTTTTACCAAAAGGAGACACCATGGCGGCCGCCTACAAGCAACCCGAAGTCACCCCCGAAATGGTTGAAAGCCACGGGCTTAGCGAAGAAGAATACGAAAAGATAAAAGAGTTCCTGGGACGCGAGCCCAACTACACCGAGCTGGGCATATACTCGGTCATGTGGTCGGAGCACTGCTCGTACAAGAACTCAATCGCCCTCCTGAAAACCCTGCCGCGCGAAGGCGATATGCTGCTGGCTAAAGCTGGTGAAGAAAACGCCGGGGCGGTGGATATCGGCGACGGTATGGCGGTGGTCTTCAAGATCGAATCGCACAACCATCCGTCGGCGGTGGAACCATACCAGGGCGCGGCAACCGGCGTGGGCGGGATACTTCGCGACATCTTCACCATGGGAGCCCGTCCGATAGCCTCACTCAATTCACTCAGGTTCGGCTCGCCCGAAAACGGACGGGTGCGCTACCTGGTCGACGGTGTGGTGCGGGGTATCGGCGATTACGGCAACTCGTTCGGCGTGCCGACGGTAGCCGGCGAAGTCTATTTCGATGAATCCTATACCGGCAACCCGCTGGTCAACGCCATGGCGGTGGGCATAGTCAAGACCGACCAGATGGCCTCGGCCGTCATGAAAGGGGTAGGCAACCCGGTCATGATGGTCGGTTCGAAAACCGGCCGTGATGGCATCCACGGGGCCACTTTTGCCTCCGAAGAGCTTAACGAGGCCTCCGAGGAACGGCGACCGTCCGTGCAAATAGGCGATCCGTTCACGGAAAAGCTGCTGGTCGAGGCAACCCTGGAGATAATTCGCAAGGACCTTATCGTGGGTATTCAGGATATGGGTGCGGCGGGACTGACCTGCTCGTCGTCGGAGATGTCGGCCAAGGGCAAGTCCGGCGTTTTGATCGATATCGACAGGGTACCCGTGCGCGAATCGGCCATGATACCCTACGAGATTCTTCTGTCCGAATCGCAGGAGCGGATGCTGGTGTGCGTCAAGAAGGGCAAGGAAGAACAGGTCAAGGAAGTTTTCGACAAGTGGGGCCTCGATTCAACGATAATCGGCCACGTTACCGGCGACGAGATGATGACAGTGCGATTGAACGGCGAGGTGGTGTCACGAATACCCTCGGATTCCCTGGTCCTGGGCGGCGGCGCGCCGGTGTACCGGCGCGAGACAAAACGCCCGAAATACATGGATGAAATAGTAAAGATCAAGCTCGATGAATACCCGCTGAACAGAGATTGGAACGAGACTCTTCTCACCATGCTGGCGGCCCCGAACATTTGCCACAAGGCGTGGGTTTTCGACCAGTATGACTCGATGGTGCGCACCAACACGGCGGTGGGGCCGGGCAGCGATGCGGCCGTGATGCGGCTGCGCAAGACGCCCAAGGCCCTGGCCATGAGCACGGATTGTAACGGGCGGTACTGTTACATCAACCCGCGCCGGGGCGCGCAGAGCGCCGTGGCCGAGGCGGCCCGGAATATCGTCTGTTCGGGCGGCAAGCCGCTGGCCATCACCAATTGCTTGAACTTCGGCAATCCCTACAAGCCGGAGATATTTTTCGGTTTTGCCGAAGCGGTGGCCGGTATGGGCGAGGCCTGCCGGGCGCTGGGCACGCCGGTTACCGGGGGCAACGTCTCGTTTTACAACGAGGACCCGGAGCGGGCCGTGTTCCCGTCGCCGGTGATCGGGATGATCGGGTTGATCGAAGACGTGGCCCACATCACCACACAATGGTTCAAGGACGAAGGTGACGTCATATTCCTGCTGGGTGAAAACAAAGAACACCTGGGGGCATCCGAGTACCTTCACACGATCTACAGGCAGACGCGTGGCGGCGTACCGGAGCTTGACCTGGATTTTGAACGCGATTTACAGAAGGCCCTGCTGGAAGCCATCAAGGCCGGCCTGGTACGAAGTGCCCATGATTGTTCCGAAGGCGGGCTGGCGGTGGCCCTGGCCGAGGGCTGTGTGTCAAACCGGGAGAACCAGCTGGGCGCCGA
>CP070777.1:1793749-1818626 GCA_020346225.1 Candidatus Zixiibacteriota bacterium
GCCTTCAAGCTGGGCGCCCCCAGGGTGCTGGTGTCCGGCTGCCACTTCGCCGACTGCCACTATATCAGTGCCGTCCACTGGACCCAGAAACGCATGGATCGTCTCTGGAACAAGCTGGAAAAACTGGGTATCCGCCCGGAACGGCTGCAGCTGGAGTGGATCTCGGCCGCCGAGGGCCAGAAGTTCGCCAAGGTTATGCGCGATCTGGAGGAAAAGGTTAAGGCCGTCACCCCGGAAGAAATCGAGCATGCCAAGAAAGTGCTGACGGAAGAGGACGAGAAAGCGAAAAAGAAAAAAAGTGCCAAAGCCGCTAAGGCCAAGGCCGAGGTGAGTGCCTGATGGTGCCCAAACAGGTTCGGTTCAAATGCCTGAGCTGCGGCCACGAGTACGCCGGCATGTACGACCACGATAACGTGACCGAACGAAGCTGCCCGCAGTGCCGCTCCAACAGCATCCGACGCCTGCCCGACGCCAAGGCGGCCAAGAAATAGCCGTTGGACTCCGTCTCTCCCATCAGGGACAGGCGCCAACTCTTGTTTTGTCGGGCCCCACCCGCTATATTGCGGCAGGCCCCGTACGTAAGTGTGATATCAACTTCATATAAGAGGTGCTGCATGCTTGTAAAGAGCATACTGGAAACCAAAGCCCAGAACGTCATTACCGCCAGGCCGTCGAACACCCTCCACGAAGCCATGGACATGCTGATAAAAAACAAAATCGGCTGCCTGCCCGTCGTTGATGACAACGAGAAAATCATCGGTATTATAAGCGACACCGATATTTTCAGAAAAATCCACGAAACCGAGGGAAAGTACCAGTCACTTAAAGTCAGTGACCTGATGACCAAAGAGCTGATCGTCGGCCTGCCCACCGATGAGCTCGACTATATTGCCGGCGTGATGGAAAAAAACTACATCCGCCACGTGCCGATCGTCGACGATGACCACGTGATCGGTATCGTTTCTCTGCGGGATATCCACAAGACCTATGTCAGGAATAAGGAAATCGAGACCCGCTACCTGATGGATATGCTCGAGAAACGCGACAAGTCCGGCGATATATGAGCGGGTCGCTCAAACACCGGCTTGCCCCCTGTTCGCATAAAAAAACCTGACAACTCCACGGGAGCCGTCAGGCCGGTAAAACTGTTGGGATTTACTTATCGCGACCCCAACGTCTTTCAGCCGAGGTAGCGACTAAGTAGCAGTCACCTCACGTATGTCTATTTTCAAAATGGACCACCTCCTTTCCCGTGTACTTAAAATAACGCACGAGTTGAAGGTAAGTTCAACAAAAAAATCTCGCCTGAATCCCTCTGGATTCGCCTGCCGACGCGCCTAGCCCGTCAACTGCGCTTCAAAAGCCCGCACCCGGCTCTCTGCCGCCAGCCAGTCGCCCACGTCGTTACCGCCGGCAAAACCTCGCCGCTCATAGTACGAGTAAGCCAGCTGCTCCACAAAAGACCGATGACGCGCGGTGTCCGCCTCGCCGGAAAGCTCGATTCTGGCGACCGTTCCGTCCTTGCTGTGAACCGACAGCAGACTCCCGCCGCCCGGGACCTCTTCCACACATACCTTTACCGGTTGCGTGATGCTAACCGCCGGCTCGCTGAGCCGTTCAGGATCGGGATGAGCCGTAAAAAGCTCGATACCGTCAATCAACCGCCCCTTCTTGGCCAGGGCGATGCCCATGAAAGGATGGTGGTCGTCAATCTTCTGCTCCCCTTGGCCGCTACGCCTGACGCTCACCGTGGCAATGCGATAGCGGTTGGACTCCGTGAATCTCTTGCAGAACCGCGACCAGTTGCTGCGTTTGATTTCCGTGGCCATTTCTATCCTCCTTGGACGGGTTCCCTCGCTTGAAAACTAGGGTCGGCACCTCAATATGGATACGATGGTGCCACTATTCCACTTATCGGTCGGCATCCAGCAGGGTTGAGGCCTGACGTCAGGTAATCTTACCTGCCGCGCCCCGATTGATTGGCCGCCAGAATTGGCCGTTTTTCCGCCCAACCCTTTAGCCCGTCATCCGTAAATA
Source organism: Candidatus Zixiibacteriota bacterium (assembly GCA_020346225.1). Taxonomy (GTDB): domain Bacteria; phylum Zixibacteria; class MSB-5A5; order GN15; family FEB-12. The sequence continues at coordinate 1,795,787 of CP070777.1, forward strand.
CTAAGGAACCGTTGACTTAAAAACTGGTTTTTATGGATTAGAATGGGTCAGTTTAGCTTGCTGCACGAGCGCCGCCTGATATCAGCCGCTCGAGACAACCGTGAATTTTCTGGAACTGTCCACATAACACCAAGTAACACTTATTTTTATGTGGGGTAACAACATGCGAAAATTGCTCTGGGTGATGGTTGCCGCGCTTCTGAGTATCTCGGCCTTTGCCGGCGACAACTCCGAGAAGGCCACCGCTTTCAAGGCCGAGTTCATCGTCGACCTGCTTGAGAATGTTGAATGGACCGAAAGTAATGCCGCTGCCGGCGCTGGCCAGGTAAGCATTTACGTGGTCGGTGACTGCCCGGTGAATGAGAAGCTCCGGGAGCTGGCAGCTGCTGAGTCAAAGGACGGAAAGAGCGTCGAAGTAACCGTGGTTTCATCCGCTGATGAAATCGAAGATGCCGACATCGTCTTTGTGGCCACCGGCGATCTGGACGTGCTGGCCAAGGTGCTCAAAAAAATCAAGGGGAAGTCGGTCCTTACCGTGGCCGATGCCAAGGACTTCGCGCGCTACGGCGTCATGATCAACTTCTTTGAGGAAGAAGGCTCGTCCGAGGTCAAGTACGAGGTTAATACCCTGGTGCTCGACAGCGTGGGCGTGAAGCTCAGCTCCAAGTTGATGAAAAAAGCATCGCTGATCTGAGCGATAGAAATCAGGCGCCACTCGATTACACTTCAGGTGGCGCCGTGCCGTATTCGGCCCAGCCCTCCTTTGCCGGACCATAGATCGACGGCACAACCAGTCCCGCTTGGCGCATGAGCACCGTCATCTGCCCCCGATGGTGGATCTCGTGGGCAATCAGAATTTGCAGGGTACGGCCCCGCTTCCAGCGTTCGCCCCACAAGTCGTCCTCATGTTGAAGAGTGGCATCGTCCCATTCAGCCTTAATAGTGCCGAGCAGGCTCTCGGAGACCAATTTATAGGCGTGTTTTATTTCTGCGGCCCTGCCAGGCACAGGTGTTTTGTGGTCAGGACCCTCCAGATTGAGGTCAAGCATAGTCGCCATCTGCGGGATGGTCGTCACGATATGCCAGGCCATCTGACCCAGAGTGCGATGATCGTCGGCCACGGCTTGGTTAAGCGACTCATCGGTCAGAGCATCCAGGACATTCTGTGAAAACTTCATCTCCTGGGACCACGTTTTCTCAAAGTGCTCAATCGCTGTGAACATAGGTTCTCCCTTAGAACGCCCACTTGCGCGGGCGATTATCCAGTATGTTCTCGATCTCTCTCAGCGTATCATCCGAGAGTTTCACCTGCGACGCCATCACATTCTTCTCGACCTGCCCCGCACTGGTCGCGCCCGTTATGGCGCAGCTGATTTCAGGGCGACGCAGCACCCAGGCCAGCGCCAGTTGAGGCAGCGAAAGGTCGATAGCCTTGGCCAGTTCCACCAGCTTCCTGACTTTGACAAGGTTCTCCTCAGTCAGATCACCCTTGAGCCAGTCGGTCTGCCCGCCGCGGCTGTCTTCGGGGATTCCGTCGTTGTACTTGCCCGACAGAAAACCCTGCGCCAGCGGCGACCAGACGGTCAGGCCGATTCCGTGATGCGAACAGGTCGCCATAGTATCGAGCTCGATATGCCGGTCCAGCATATTGTAGCGCGGCTGCTCCACGACCGGTCCGTGCGCGCGAAGGTCCCGGGCGATTCCCGCCGCCCGCTCTATCTGGGCCGCCGTCCACACCGATGTTCCCCAGTAGAGAATCTTGCCCTGGCGCACCAGGTCGTCCATGGCCCGTACCACTTCCTCCACCTCCGTTTCGGGGTCATACCGATGGCAGAAATAAAGGTCGAGGTATTCGATACCGAGCCGCTGCAGCGATTTGTCGATTGATTCCATGATATGCTTGCGGCTCAGCCCGCGATCGTTTATGTCGTCGGACATCGGCCAGAACACTTTGCTGGAAATGACCAGCTCCGACCGCTTCATACCCTTAATGATCTTCCCGATTGTCTCCTCGGCCTGGCCCCTGGTATAGATGTCCGCTAGGTCGATGAAATTGATGCCGTTATCGAGGGCGGCTTTTATGATCGGCTCCGTCTGCTTGGCCGTGACACTTCCGCCGTACGTCAGCCACGCTCCAATGGCTATTTCCGATACCTTCAGGCCGGCCCGGCCAACTCTGCGATAGTTCATAATTGATACCCCTCGCTGGTATATTCGATTGTGTAAATGGTAAGCAAATCCGGTCCATTTTGCAACCACCGCCGCCGGGTCCTCGAACACTGCTTATCACGCTAACTGCCAGCCGGTTAAGAAAATTACTGAGCATTGCCGCAATCAGGCAGTTGTTTCAATACGGGGGGCAATTGCTTATATTGCCGGACAGGTTACTCTACGAGCAGAATGCTCATATGTTCGGTGGACCGGAAAACCGCGAGCTATGTTGAGCGACACGCAACCAGAAAAAAATCAGGCTCCGTCCCGCCATGAAGTCTGGAAGATGTTCGACCGGATTGCCCCGCGCTACGACCTGCTCAACCGGTTGTTCTCGCTCGGCCGCGACGTTTCCTGGAGAAAGGAAGTCGCCCGTCATCTTCCGCCCGGCTCAGCTTTACAGGTCCTCGACCTCGCCACCGGGACGGGCGATGTGCTGATCGCGCTTCACCGTTACTCCGGCCGCGTCGATATGGGTGTCGGCATGGATATGGCCGCCCGGATGCTGGAATTGGCCCGAAACAAAATCACCTCGCGTGGGCTGTCGGAACGTCTTGCGTTGGTTGTCGGCGACGCCCGCCGGATTCCCTTCGGCGACGGCTGCTTCGACGCCGTCACCATAGCCTTTGGCATTCGTAATGTCGAACCGGTTCGGACCGGCCTTTCGGAAATGCGACGCCTCTTGAACACGAATGGTAAGGTGCTGATACTGGAATTCTCCCTGCCCGGCAATCGGCTCTTGAGGGCGCTCTACCTGATGTACTTTCGCTATGTCATGCCTGTTCTCGGCGCGTTCATTTCGGGCGACAGCTATGCCTACCGCTACCTCAACCGCACCGTCGAAACCTTCCCCTATGGCCGGGAGTTCTGCCGCCTCATGGAAGAGGCCGGGTTCCGCGGTGTTGTCGCGCATCCGCTGACTTTCGGCATCGCGACTGTCTACGAAGGCTGGAAGGATACACCGCCTTCAGAAAAAGGAGAAGCCCGGCGATGACGGTCTCGCAGGACAATCTTCAGGCTTCCGACCTTCGTCAGGCTGCTTCTATGCTGGCCGAAAAGATGGAGACCCTGCTTGCCTCCCCGCCTGAGTCGGGCCGCCCAGCGGTAGCCGCTAGGCGCCTCGAGGTACACCTTCCCGATATCTCTCCGCTCGACTGGCTGCGCCGCCGGACCGACACACCTCAGGTATACTGGGCCGGCCGCGAGGGAGAATTCGAAACGGCCGGAGTAGGTACGGCCGAGACCGTCGCCGCCTCCGCCCGGCAAACCCCGGCCGACACCCTGGCTGCGGTCCGCACCCGCCTGGCCGGCTCCGACGGCGGCATCAGGTACTATGGCGGACTGCGATTCGATCCCGAATCGGCAGCCGACAGAGACTGGCAGCCGTTCGGCAAAGTCCTGTTCGTCCTGCCCCGTTTCGAGCTGGTGCGAACCCCGCATGCGACTGTCTTCGCCGTTAACCTGCTCACCGACGAAGATGAACAGAATCGAAAGCAGATCCTCTCCGAACTTTCGTCGCTTTGCCGCGACGCCGGAGCTTCACCCATCGATATACCGAAAGTCGTTTCCGGGACAAACCTGCCTGACCGGGAGGATTGGAGCCGCGCCGTAAACTCTGCTCACCAGGCATTCGCCGCCGGGCAGCTCGAGAAAATCGTTCTGGCCCGAAAAACCGGCCTGACTATGTCCGCCGAGCCTGAGGCGCTTTCGCTGCTGACCGCGTTAAAACAAAAGGCTGTAAACGCCTTCCATTTCTGTTTCCGGCCCGATCCGCATCTGGCCTTTATCGGCACCAGCCCCGAGCGTCTTTATTGTCGCGACGGCGGCCGGTTAGCCGTGGACGCTATTGCCGGGACACGCCCCCGCGGCACAACCCCGCAGGAGGACGAACATCTTGGGCAACAGCTTCTCGATAGCCAAAAAGACAGGCTCGAACAGCAGCTCGTCGTCAGGAGCATTGCCGAATCACTGAAAGTTATTGGCACCGGCGCCATCGAAGACGGCACCGAAGTGCAGCTGCTCAAACTGGCCCGTGTCCAGCACCTTGTCTCTTATTTCGATACCGGGTTGAAACCCGGTATTGCCGATGACGCCATTCTCCCTGCCCTCCATCCTACCGCTGCCGTGGGCGGCTATCCCCGGCAGGCGGCCGTTGAAGTAATCAGTCGCTTGGAGCCGTTTGATCGTGGCTGGTATGCCGGGCCGGTTGGATGGATTGCCCGCGACAAGGCCGAGTTCGCCGTGGCCATTCGCTCGGCGCTGGTGTCCGGCGAAAAGTTGAATATCTTTGCGGGAGCCGGGATTCTGCCCGACTCCAAAGCCGCCGACGAATGGGATGAACTCGAAAGCAAGATTACTGCCTTCACGGAGCTGGTAAACCGATGACCGACGGCCGCGCTTATAGTCTCAACGATCTCTGGGCGAGAATCATAGTCGAGCACCTCCTCACCGCCGGCATCGACCGGTTCGTGCTTTCTCCCGGTTCGCGATGCACCCCCCTGACCGCGGCCGTGGCCGCTGACAACCGCACCCGCACGACCATGCATTTCGACGAGCGAGGCGCCGCCTACTTCGCCCTCGGCTGTGCTCGTGCCACCGGTAAACCGGCCGTTCTCATCTGTACTTCCGGGACCGCTGCCGTCAATTACTTTCCGGCTGTGGTCGAGGCATCGATGGACATGCTGCCGATGATTCTCCTCACGGCCGACCGCCCGCCGGAAATGCGCGGTACCGGGGCCAACCAGACCATTAACCAGGTCCGTCTGTACGGCGACTACGCCCGGCACTTTGTTGACCTGCCCTGTCCCGATGACGATACCGGCCCGGAATCGCTGCTTGATGCCGTCGATGAAGCTCTCCGTCGGTCGACGACCGCGCCGTGCGGCCCGGTGCAGATAAACTGTCCCTTCCGCGAACCGCTGGCGCCCCTGGGTGAGAAAAAGGACTTCTCCGCGTACCTGGCCGGTGTCAAAGAGCGTCTCGAAAACAAAACCGCCGCACCGAAGCACGCCGCCGACACAATCGACGCTGCCCAGAAGTCCGCCCGTCAGGTCGCGGCCGTGATAGACCGGGCCGAACCCGGCCTTCTCGTCATCGGCGCTCTTCACTCGGCAGGCGAACGTGAGGCTGCCTGCCTTCTTATCGAGCGTCTCGGCTGGCCGGTCTACGCCGATATCAGGTCGGGCCTCCGTCTGGGCCGTAAAAGCGACAACATCATCGCCCACTTCAACCAGTTGCTGCTGTCCGACAGGATTCAAGCCATGATGCCGTCAACAATCATCCACCTCGGTAGCATGGTCATTTCAAAGCGCTACCTGCAGTATCTCCGTGAAAACGAGATCAAGCGGTATATCCACGTGGCCGATCACCCGTTCGAGCACAACCCCGAGAACAAACTGACTCAAAAAATCATCGCCGATATCAACGCTTTCTGTCGCCACCTGGCCGAAACGCTCGACCGCCTTCCTCCGTCGGCGCTCCTTGACGAGTTAAAACCCTACGACCGCGCTGCCGGCAGTGCTCTAAAGCAGTTTCTTGAAGGGCTGCAGAATCTCAGCGAGCCCGCACTGGCCCGGCTCATATCGAGAGAGATCCACGGCGGCGCGGGGCTTTTCCTGGGAAACAGCATGCCCATCCGCGATATGGACACCTACGCCGATCCCGACTGTAACCATGTCGAAATTGCCGCCAATCGCGGCGCCAGCGGCATTGACGGCAGTATTGCCGGTGCCGCCGGTTTCGCCGAAGGCCTCGGCGCGCCTGTAACCGCCGTCATCGGCGATCTGGCCTTTCTGCATGACCTGAATTCACTGGCTCTGCTGAAAAAGACGTCCGCGCCGGTCGTGTTGGTCGTCATCAACAACAACGGCGGCGGGATATTCTCGTTTCTGCCCGTTGTGGGATGCACGGATATATTCGAACCCTGGTTCGGCACGCCGCACGGTCTTGGTTTTGAAAACATCGCCGCCACCTTTAACCTCGCCTATCATCATCCCGCTTCCATGGATGAACTCTCGGAGTGTTACCGGCGCGCCCGGCAGAGCGCTAGCCCGTCCATTATCGAAATAACCACCGACCGTGGCGAGAACTTCGACCATCACCGGTCGCTTGAGCAAAGGATGAAACTGGCTATCGACAGCCTTTAAGCACCTATGAAGACCCCGAACGACTACAACTATCTGGAAACGGGCGATAAGGCCAATCCGCCTATCCTTTTTCTTCACGGTTTTATGGGCAGTGCTCTCGACTGGATCGACATTATGACCGCTCTGTCCGATGATTTCTACTGCGTGGCGGTCGATTTGCCCGGCCATGGACAGACGAAAGTCGCCGATGATCAGTCGTTCACCATGGAATTCTGCGCCCGTAATCTGGAGAAGTTGTCTGTCGGTCTCGGGATAGCCGGCGCCGGTGTCGTTGGTTATTCCATGGGCGGTCGTTTGGCTTTTTATCTGGCGGTCAATCACGCCGAGAGTTTTGGCCCTATGGTCATCGAATCGGCTTCCCCCGGGTTGAGAACCGCCCGCGAGCGCAACGACCGGCGAAAGCACGATGAGACGCTCGCCCGGCAACTGATGGAATCCCCACTGATCAATTTCATCGAGAAATGGTACGCTCAGCCGCTCTTTGCGGCTATTGATAAGACTACCACCGCTTATCAACAGATGCTGGCCCGGCGTCTTTTGAACGAGCCGCGCGGTCTGGTTAAATCGTTGAGCTTGATGGGCACCGGGGCGCAGCCGCCTCTGTGGGATAAACTCGCGCGGATTCAAAACGACATACTCTTGATAGTTGGCCGGCAGGATACTAAATTTAGTCAGATTGCTGCCGAGGTGGCCGCGCAGTGTCCTGCCGCCGGGGTCGCTTCGGTCGAGAAGGCCGGACACACGGCGCACTTTGAGAATATGAGAGCTTTCCTGGCGCTGGTGCGCCGCTTTTTCGAAAATATAAAGCGAGGATGAATATGGCTGACATAGAATGGAAACAGGCCGGCGAGTATACCGACATCAAGTATCACAAAGCCGAGGGTATCGCTAAGATCATTATCAACCGACCGCAGGTCCGCAACGCCTTTCGTCCCCTGACCGTAGGCGAGATGATCAAGGCTCTGGCCGATGCCCGGTCGGATACATCCATCGGGGTGGTCGTTCTCACCGGCGAAGGGGACAAAGCCTTTTGCTCCGGCGGCGACCAGACTATAAGGGGCGAGGCCGGCTACAAAGACGAATCCGGCGGCGAGCATCTCAACGTCCTGGAATTCCAGAGACAAATGCGAACCTGCCCCAAACCGATTATCGCCATGGTAGCCGGCTATGCCATCGGCGGCGGCCACGTCCTGCACCTGATGTGCGATCTCACCATCGCCGCCGATAACGCCGTATTCGGCCAGACTGGTCCGAAAGTGGGTTCGTTTGACGGCGGTTACGGCTCCAGCTATCTGGCGCGCGTCGTGGGGCAGAAGAAAGCCCGCGAGATATGGTTTTTGTGCCGACAGTACGACGCCCGGCAGGCGCTGGAAATGGGACTGGTCAACACTGTGGTGCCGCTGGAAAAACTCGAAGAAGAAACCGTTAAGTGGTGCCGGGAGATACTGGCCAACTCGCCTGTTGCTATCCGCTGTCTCAAAGCCGCCCTCAACGCCGATTGCGACGGTCAGGCCGGACTTCAGGAACTCGCCGGTAACGCCACCATGCTCTTTTACATGAGCGAGGAAGGTCAGGAAGGCCGGAACGCCTTCGTCGAAAAACGCAAACCGGATTTCTCGAAGTTTCCGCGCCGCGGTTAGGCCTGCGGGACGCCGGCCCGGGCCGGAATACGATTTCCATGAATACCACCAAATTTCAGGCACTGGTACTGGCCGCTCGGCCCAAAACTCTCCCGGCGGCGACGGCTCCCGTCATAATCGGTACCGTCATGGCCGTGGAAAGCGCCGGCTTTCATCTGGCTTCGGCTGTTGCCGCGCTCATCGGTGCCCTGCTCATCCAGATCGGCACCAACTACGCTAATGACTACTTCGACTACCAAAAGGGCGTCGATGATGAAAGCCGCCTCGGACCTACGCGCGTCACCCAGGCCGGACTGATAAGTCCCGCCGCGATGAAAATGGCGACCATGGCCATCTTCGCTCTCGCCATACTCGACGGCCTGTATCTCGTCTGGCGCGGGGGCTGGCCCATTCTCATTATCGGGATTGCATCGATTCTCTTCGGAATCCTCTACACCGCGGGAAAATACCCCATCGGCTATCTCGGCTTGGGTGACATCTTCGTTCTCGTCTTCTTCGGTCCCGTCGCGGTGGGCGGCACCTACTACGTTCAGACCCTCGCTATAAACTGGATGGTTCTGGTCGCGGGAATCGCTCCCGGTCTGTTCTCGGTCGCCATATTGACCGTAAACAACCTGCGCGATGTCGATAGCGACCGCGCCTCCGGCAAGAAGACCCTGGCCGTTCGGTTCGGCATCACCTTCGCCAGGCTCGAGTACCTTCTCTCTATTATCGTAGCCTGCCTTATGCCGTTGGTGCTGGTTCTCTCCGTGGGCAGCCGCCCTTATATCGCCGTCGCCATCGTGGTGGTAATTGTGGCCATACCTTCTTTCAAAGTTGTCTTCTCTTCCGGCGGAATAGCGCTTAACGAAGTGCTCGCCGCCACCGGCAAGCTGCTGCTTTTGTACAGCCTTTTATTTTCAGTCGGGTGGCTGCTGTGAAACTTGCGAGTCTCGAAATCTTCCGGTTCGAGCTTCCCCTGAAGCGACCGCTCGCTCTTAAATCTGCAACGATTACCTCGCGTACCGGTCTTGCCCTGCGATTGGAGGATGACAGCGGCAACATCGGATGGGGTGAAACCTCGCCGCTGCCCGCCTTCAGCCGGGAAGACATCGATATCGCCGCGCGGCAACTGATGGACGTCGGGTCGTCGCTTACCGCCCTGCCCGTAACCGATGACTTGGAAAAGCTCAATGGCCGGTTTGATTTCGCTCTGGCCGGGTTCTCGCTGGCGCCTTCGGTCAGGTTCGGCCTTGAATCGGCTGTTCTCAACTTGCTCGCCTCGGCCCGAAAAGTCTCGCTGCCTCAACTTCTCGGCGGCGGCAAGCGAGCCGCCGTAACCGTAAATGGTCTGCTCGTCGGGGAAGATGATGAAATCTTACAGCAGGCTTCCGCTCTGAAGCAAAAGGGCTATAACGCCTTCAAGCTCAAAGTGGGGAGAAGGCCTGTTCAGGCCGATATCTCGTTGACTGAAAAAGTCCGGCGGGCCATCGGCGATAGTGCCTCGCTTCGTCTCGACGCTAACCGCGCTTGGGACGTTGTTGAGGCTCACGCGTTCATGGTCGGCGTGAGCCTGCTCGATATCCAATATATTGAAGAACCGGCGCGGAATCTCGATCAATTGCGCAAGCTGCTGTACAAAACTACCCCTCCGGTTCCGGTGGCGCTGGACGAAAGTCTGCTCGAGCTTGCCCCTGAAGACCTGGCGTCGCCATATCCTGTCAAAGCGGTCGTTGTAAAACCCACCCTGCTGGGACTCGAAAGAGCGGCATGCTTTGCCCGCTCCGCGCGAGAGCACGGCATCACCGCCGTGATAAGTTCCTCGTTCGAAAGCTCGCTCGGCCTCTACACCCTGGCTGCCTTGTCCGAAGCCCTGAACCAGTCGGGGGTTGCCTGTGGTCTGGACACGCTTGACTGGTTCGCGCAGGATTTGTGCCGCGAACCTGTCCGCCTTGAAAGCGGGCTGATCGACCTAAAGCGTCACATTAAAACTCCAGTCAGCGTCAATACCGACCTTCTGAAGGAGATACGCGGTGAGTGAGCGCGACCTCTCTTTCTCCCGTCAGTTGAAAGACTATGGTCGCTATCCCGCACTGGTCAGCAGGGAGCGGACCCTGACCTATATTGAGTACCACCGCGCCGTTAATTCTGTCCTGGCCGGTTTCTCAAGGCAGGGCGTTCGCGCCGGCCATAGGGTCGGCCTCATCGCTGACAATTCTCTCGAGTACGTCCTGAGCCTTATGGCCCTTGTGCATATCGGCGCGGTAGCCTGTCCGATAAGTCCGCGCTTTCCGGCCAGGACTCTTCTCGACATACTGAGCGACCTTGAATGCACATCGGTAGTCATCGACTCGGACTGGGCGGCCGATACCGGGGCCGTTCGAAAACTTGCGATGACCGGGCCGGATACGGAGCTGGCCCAAACAGACGCGCCCGCGCCGCTCGACTTCGACCGCCCCGCCACAATCGTCCTCACCTCGGGCACCTCCGCTCGCCCCAAGGGCGTGCTTCTTACCTACGGCAATCATTACTTTAACGCCAGGGGTTCCAACGACAACATCCCGCTGTCGCCCGGCGACCGCTGGCTTTTGTCCCTTCCCCTCTATCACGTCGGCGGACTGGGCATCCTCTTTCGTTGTCTCCTCTCCGGCGCCGCCGTGGTCATACCCGGGAAAAATGAAGCTCTAATCGATTCAATCCTGGCTCACAACATCACCCACCTTTCCGCGGTGCCGACGCAACTTCGCCGTATGCTCGGTGACAAGAAGGCGGCCGATGTTTTTACACGACCCAGGGCCGTTCTTGTCGGCGGCGGCCCTGTCCCGTTCGCTTTGGTGCAACAGGCCCTTGAAATGGGCTTTAACCTGCACACCAGCTACGGCTGCACCGAGATGGCCTCCCAGGTCACCACCACCGCCCCCGGCGACCCCGCCGAAAAACTCCGGACATCCGGCCGGCCCCTGAAGTATGGCGAGATTCGAATCGCCGGCGACGGAGAAATCTGCGTCCGCGGCCGCACCCGTTTCCGGGGCTACGTCGGCCGCGACATCGATGCCGATCCCTTCGACGATGCCGGCTGGTTTGGCACCGGCGATGTGGGTTCGTTTGACCACGACGGTTACCTGACCGTTTTCTGACGAAAAGATAACATGTTTATCTCCGGCGGCGAGAACATACATCCCGAGGAGATCGAACAGGTGATCGGCCTGATGGACGGGGTGGAAGAAGTAGTGGTGGTGGCCGTCGACGACGCCGAGTTCGGGCAAAGGCCCGTCGCCTTCGTGAAGCTGGCCCCGTCGAACGGCATGAAATTAGAAAACCTGCCCGCTGCTCTCGGCGAACACCTGCCGCGCTTCAAGATTCCGGTGAGAATATTTGACTGGCCCGACAATATCCCCGCGGTCGGTCTCAAACCCGACCGACGCTTTCTGAAAGAGCTTGCCGTGAAAAAGTCGACCGACGGCTAACGATGCTGCGCGAGTTTCTCTCGCAGCGTTTCCGGCAGCGCCGTCGTCTTGCCGGATTTCTTGTCCACCGCCACATGAATCGTCCTGATACTCGCACAGACGGTGCCGGCGGCGTTTACGAAATCATATTTCAGGGTAAATGACTTGCCGCCCAGCTTCTCGACTTCCGTCAGAATCGAGTACCGCTCCCCCAGCTTGAGACTCGACCTGAAATCCGCCTCGGCGTGGGCGATCAACAGCAGACATTCCGATTCGTTAACCACGAATTCAAGCCCGAAATCCAGGCCCTCCATGAAGAACTCGTATGCCTCGTGAGACTTCCTGAAGTAGTTGCCGTAGAACAAAATGCCCGCCGCATCGGTATCCGGAAGCATGACGGCTGTGTCGAATTTGTGCATTTTCGAAGGTCCCGGTGAAGATTGTGCTTAACTACCGCGAATCTTTGTGTTAAATTCTTCGTCTTTAACTCTATGAACTTGGCATCACAGAACCCTAAAGTAATCCAGGAGAAGAAATGAGGCAAAGACTTATTTACCCGGGAATATTCGTATTCTCTCTGCTGATTGCCGCCGGCTCGGTCACGCCGGCACTGGCCGAGGAGGGCGCTATTCCGGAACGCGCCGATATCGACGAAAAGTACCGATGGCGGGTGGAAGATATCTACGCCACCGTAGATGACTGGGAGAAAGACTTCACCGTCGTCGAACAGAATCTGGCCCGTTTCGAAAAGTATCGCGGTCATCTCGGCGATTCGCCCGAAATCCTTCTCGAGTGCCTCCGGCTTGCCGACAGCCTCGGCCTGGTTCGGGACAATCTCTATGTCTTCTCCGGCCTGAAATTCGATGAAGACACCCGCGTCAGTCAATTCCAGGGGCTTACCGGACGCGCCGCATCCCTTTGGTCACAGCTGGCCGAGGCGACCGCCTTTGTCGAACCGGAATTGATTGCCCTCGGCGAGGAGAAACTCAGGACCCTGATGGAAGCCAACAAGGACCTCGAATTATACCGCTTTTATCTTGAAGATCTCATCCGTCAGAGCAAACACGTGCTCTCGGCCGAAGAGGAAGCCCTGCTGGCCATGCTGGGACCTATTTCCCAGGGACCCAGAAACATCTTTACCCGCCTCGAGGACGCCGATCTGAACTACGGCTCTCTCATCGACGAGAACGGCAGCGAGGTGGAGTTGTCCTACGGACGTATCTATCGCTTCCTCGAATCGTCCGACCGGCGTGTCAGGCGCGACGCCCGTATCGCTCTGTGCAGCGCCTACGTGAAAATGCAAAATACCATCGCCTCCACCCTCGAAACGTCACTGCGCAAAGACTATTTCTATACCCGGGCGCGCAAGTATAACAGCTGCCTGGAATGGTCGCTCGACGCCAACAACATCCCCACCGCGGTCTTCCACAACCTTATTGATGCCGTCAACTCGAATATCGACGTCATGCACAAGTGGACTTCCGTGCAGAAGAAAATCCTCGGCGTCGATACCCTCTACGCCTGGGATCTCTATGTCCCCCTCGTATCCGAAGTCGATAAGGAGTACACCTACGAAGAGGCTGTGGCCATGACTCTCGAAGGCCTCACGCCGATGGGTAAGGATTACCTGGCCGTGGCTGAAGATGGGCTCACGCCCGGTTCCGGATGGGTCGACGTCTATGAAAATCAGGGCAAAGCCTCGGGCGCCTACAACTGGGGAACCTATACCTCGCACCCCTATATCCTGATGAACTTCGAAGGAAACCTTGAAGGCGTCTTCACCCTCGCCCATGAGTTGGGTCACGCCATGCAAACTTACTACGTCAGCCGGAACGAACCCTACATCTACGAAGGTTACTCGTTGTTCGCCGCCGAGGTCGGCTCCGGATGCGCCGAGGCCCTCATGATGAAATACCTGCTGGAGCATACCACCGACAAAAAAGAGAAGATGTACCTGTTGAACTATTACATCCAGCAGATCGTCGGCACCTTCTTTACCCAGACCCTGTTCTCGGAGTTTGAGATCGCCACTCATCGGCAAATCGAAAACGGCGGGGCCGTGTCCGCGGAATACTTCCGAAACACCTACCGCGACATCTATCAGAAACACCGCGGTCCGGAACTCGTCCTCGGTGACGCCGAAGACATCACCGGTCTGCGAATCAGCCATTTCTACCGCCCGTTCTATGTCTACCAGTACGCCGCCGGTTATGCCGCCGCGCAGGCCCTGTCGCAGAAGGTGCTGGAAGGCGACAAAGCCGGTACCGACGCCTTGATGGAATTCCTCTCCACCGGTGCCTCGGAGTACCCGGTCGACGCTTTGAAGAAAGCCGGGATCGATATGACCACCCCCGAACCTTACCTGCGCACGATCCAGCTTTTCAGCGACCTGGTCGACCAGATGGATCGCCTGCTCGACGAGGGCTAACCCCGCTCAAAACAAAAGCCATGCCAGTGATAACAGCCGGCGGCGTATCGCCGCCGGCTGTCTTTCTCCAGGCCGCAAACCTGTAAAGCCGCCCCGGCAAACAGTACCGTTTCAGTGCCCTTTTGGCGGTTCGCAAATTGGCGTCCTCGGCTCAGATGGCTGACGAATCGGCTTGAATTTCTCCACCCGCCGCATTAAGTAAGGAACCTCGGCCTCGATTGACTGTTTAGGTGATAATGATTGTTAACTGCTTCTGTAAGGGAAGGAGAATCTTACCATGATGATCTCGAAGAAGATGACAGACAAACTCAATGAGCAGGTCAAACACGAGTTCTTTGCCCAGTGGACATATCTGGCCATGGCCTATTCCTTCGAAACCATGAACCTGAAGGGTTTCGCCAAGTGGTTTTTTGCTCAGGCCGAGGAGGAAAAAGGGCATGCCATGAAGATCGCCCAGTACCTTCTTGACCAGGGCGCCGAGGTTAAACTAACCGCTCTCGACGCTCCCAAAACCGATTATTCTTCAGCCGAAGAAATCGTCGCCGGTGCCGTAGAGCACGAGATAAAGGTTACCCGGATGATTAATGATCTGGTAGACCTTGCTAAGTCCGAAAACGACCACGCCACCGGCGCCTTCCTGCAGTGGTTCGTCAACGAGCAGGTTGAGGAAGTCGCTTCCACCACCGAGCTTCTCGAGATGGTCAAGATGGCCGCCGAGCCCGGACAGCTTCTCATGCTCGAGAGCCGTCTGTCGCGTGAGTGATCCTGATAAATAGCCTGTTGACTTTATGTCATTAAGGCCCACACCACGGCCGTCCGCAAGGATGGCCGTTTCCTTTTGCACCGGCGGCAGCCACCCGGTATCCCATAAGTACTTGACTTATTTGGCCTTATTGCTATATTTCAGGTACCGTTTACGACCTTTTACACTTCACCGGAGCTGCCACAGCGCCTTTTTCTGGAGAGAGTAATGTCTGCTGTGTTCAGGAGAATCTTGGCGGTACTCATACTGCTTCTGGCTGCGCAAACATACGCCGCCCGGCCCGTCGAACACTACTTCCGTTTCGAAATCCGGGACCGCAGCGAACTTGAAACGCTCACGCGCGTCATCTCGATATCCCGTGTTGACGGAAATACCGTTTACGCTTACGCCAGCGAGCGGCAAATGGCTGCCTTCAAAAAACTCGACTACCCTTATCGGCTGCTGCCTCACCCCGGGACGCTCATCGAGCCCGAGATGGCCGCCACCTTGTCACAACTCGGCGACTGGGACACTTATCCAAGTTACGAGCAGTATGAGACTATGATGTACCAGTTCCAGGTCAACTATCCCGACCTCTGCGTCATCGAAAACGCCGGATACACGGTCCAGGGGAGGAAAATCCTTTTCGCCAAAATCTCCGCCAACGTCAACACTCCGGAAAACGAGCCGGAAGTCATGTACACCAGTTCGATGCACGGCGATGAGATCACCGGCTATGTTCTCATGCTTCGCCTGATTGACTCCCTTCTGAGCAGCTACGGTTCAGACGCGCAGATAACCTATATGCTGGATAATCTGGAAATATGGATTAATCCGCTGGCCAATCCCGACGGAACCTACATAACCGGTAACAGCTCGGTAAGCGGTGCCGTCCGCTACAACGCCAACGGCATCGACCTGAACCGCAACTTCCCCGACCCGGATGAAGGCGACCACCCCGACGGCAACGCCTGGCAGCCCGAAACCGTCGTTATGATGGATTTCGCCGCCCAGCACCGTTTCGTGATATCGGCCAATTTCCATGGCGGCGCCGAAGTGCTTAACTACCCCTGGGACACTTGGCCGCGACGTCATGCCGATGACACCTGGCTTCAAAGTATCTGCCGCACCTATGCCGATACCGCCCAGGCCTACAGCCCTGACGGGTATCTCGATGACCTCGATAACGGCATCACCAACGGCTGGGACTGGTACACCATTTCGGGCGGGCGCCAGGACTTTATGACCTACTGGCACGGTTGTCGGGAAGTAACCATCGAGATATCCCGAATCAAGCTGGTCTCCGGCAGCTCCCTGCCGTATTACTGGGACTACAATAAGGTGGCTTTGCTGCAATACCTCAGGCAGTCCCTCTTCGGTATCCGGGGTGTGGTCACCGATTCCCAAAGCGGCCAGCCCGTGGCGGCTACCCTGACGGTGCTGAATCACGATGTCGATAGCTCCCAGGTGTACACTGACCCTGTTGTCGGCGACTATCACCGCATGCTGGCCCCCGGCACCTACGATCTTGAGTTCACCGCCGAAGGATACTGGCCGTACCCGGTGGAGGACGTAACGGTTACGGACGGGGGGATCGTATACGTCGACATTTTCCTTACGCCTGACACGAGTTATGTCTGCGGCGATATCGATGGCACCAATGGCCGCGTCGATGCCCTCGATCTGATATATTTCGCCGAGTATCTCTTTTCCACCGGCCCGCCGCCGCCCAGCATGGAAGCCGCCGACGTTGACGGTTCCGACCAGGTTGACGCTCTTGACCTGATTCGCCTGGTCGACTATCTTTTCCTGAGCGGCCCGCCGCCCGCCTGTTGACGGGAACAAGTCCGGTCGAACCCCCGTTCTATCCTATTGTTAGGCTTGACGCTGAGAAGTAAGCCCGGTCGCCGCTCGCTCGAAACGTGATAAACCAGAATACCCGAAATACCGATTCCCCGGACGATCTTCCCGTCTGGGCCGCCGAGACTCTCGGCAACTGTCATTGCTGCCCCCGCGACTGTAAGGCCGACCGCTTTTCTCATCAGCCGGGCTGGTGCCGGGCCGGTGCCGATTTCTGGGTCTCATCCATCTGCGCTCACCACGGTGAGGAACCGGTTCTGTCCGGCCCCCGGGGAATGTGTAACATCTTCTTCAGCCACTGCAACATGCAGTGCATCTTCTGCCAGAACTACCAGATCAGCGACAATCGCCTCGATGCGACCGCCGATAGCATGACCCTCGACGAAATAGCCGGTCAGATTCAGCGTATCCTTGATCTCGGCGCCAAAGGGGTCGGCTTTGTGTCGCCGTCTCATTTCGTTCCGCAGATGCGGATGATTATGCATACCCTCCACCGGCGTGGCCTTCACCCGACGTACGTTTATAACACCAATGGCTACGACACCACCGACATGATTGCGTCGCTGAGCGAAGAGATAGATGTCTATTTGCCTGATTTCAAGTACATGGACGGACGTATCGCCGGCGAATACTCGGCAACGCCGGATTACCCGGAAATCGCTTCCGGATCGGTAAGAGAAATGTTTCGGCAGAAAGGAGCCGACATAACTCTCGACGACGAGGGCTATATCACCTCCGGACTCATTATCCGTCATCTGGTGCTTCCGGGACACGTTGACAACAGCAAGCGGGTACTCAGGTACATCGCCGAAAAGCTGTCGCCGGATATATACATATCGCTTATGTCCCAGTATTACCCGACCGTGCGCGTGGCCGGTCATCCCAGGCTGGGAAGAACACTCTACCCTGAGGAATACCATGAAGTGCTCGACGAGTTCACCGCGCTCGGCTTCCACCGCGGATTCGTGCAGGAACTGAGTTCGCCGCACCATTATAAACCGGATTTCATGAAGGAGCATCCCTTCGAGGATTGAACCTGATAATTGAACGCAAAAACGTTGACTCGGATTGTCAACTTTAGTATCCTCAAGCCAACAGAAGGCAGTATTGGAAAGAAGTTTGTTATGAAAGACATCCAGAAAGTGCTCAGGAAATTGGAATATGGCGTCTACGTGGTGACCATGGGCCGCGGCCAGGACGGCAACGCCTTCACCGCCAGCTGGGTCATGCAGGTGAGTTCGGATCCGCCCATGATAGCCCTGGCCGTGCATGGCAAGCACCAGTCTTCACGCCTGATCAATGAACATAAAGCCTTCGCCGTGAACCTCATCGGCGCCGAACAGGAAGCGGTGGCCAAGACTTATTACGGTCCGGCCGAGTCCGGTTACGAGAAGCTCAAAGGGAGCTCCGTTGTCGACGCCCCGGTTACCGGTACCCCTCTTATTCCGGGGGCGCTGGGTTATTTGGATTGCGTGCTGGTCGATACGGTAGCGGCCGGCAACCACACCGTGTTCATCGGCCGCGTCAAGGCGGCGTCGCTGGATAATGAGACCGCCCGGGTGATGACTACCAGCAGCAGCAACCTTCACTATGCGGGGTGAATCGAGTTTGATGATTAAGAGTTGCCTGATCGGGATTGCCCTGCTGGCGGCGTTCGCTTGGCCGGTGAAGGCCGAGCGTTGTGAAGAAACCGTTCTCATTGACTCCGTCGAATACAGGGTCGGCGAGCGCTGGTGCGGCAAGCGCATCGACTCAACCCGTCTCGCTGTACGCGAACGGCTTTCCCGCATCCCCGACGAATACTGCTTCGAGAATTACCGGATCTACATCGACCTTGCCGCCAGAGATGCCTTTGTTCGCATGGCCGAGTCGGCCCGCAGTGACAGCGTCTTTCTGATTGTCGATTCCGGTTATCGTTCCGCCGGGTATCAGGCGAAAATCATCGCCCGGCGCATGGCCGAAGGTGACCGCTTCAACGACATAATCCGCTACGTTGCCCCGCCCGGCTACTCCCTCCACGAAACCGGGATGACCATCGACCTCATCCCCAGCGACCACGGCTTCACCCGCACCGCCGCCTACGCCTGGCTTACCGAACACGCCGCCGATTTTGGCTTCGCCGAAACCTCCCCGAAAGACAGCGCCGGCGTCATGCCCTGGGAACCCTGGCACTGGACCTACCTGCTCGAAACCGAATAACCTGCCGTTCCGTTCGCCTCCTTACCATTGCCACGACCCTTCCCCCGACCCGACCGTCCGGCCATTGCAACCCGTTGCTAATAAAAAGGATAAGGCTACCAGGAAACCGCCTTTTTAGTTGATTCAAGCCTGTTTTTGACGTAGTATAAGAACTGACAGAACATCGCAAATTCAAGATAAGGAACCGCACCGCAATGGCCCTGGAACGCCAGAAAATCGAATCGATATTCCTCGAAGAGGAGATGAAATCCTCCTATCTCGACTATTCCATGTCCGTCATCACCAATCGCGCTCTGCCCGATATACGCGACGGCCTCAAACCGTCCAACCGCCGTATCCTCGTGGCCATGAACGACCTCAACCTCGCCCCGGGACGCCCCCATCGCAAGTGCGCTAAGATCGCCGGCGATACTTCCGGTAACTACCACCCTCACGGCGAGCAGGTCGTCTATCCCACTCTTGTGCGCATGGCCCAGGATTTCAACATGCGGTATCCCCTGGTCGATGGCCAGGGCAACTTCGGCTCCATCGACGGTGATGGCGCCGCCGCCATGCGGTACACCGAAGCGCGCCTGACGCCGATCGCCGTCGAGATGCTCGCCGATATCGACAAACGCACCGTCGATTTTATGGCCAACTACGACGGCACTCTCAAGGAACCCATCGTCCTGCCCGGCAAATTCCCCAACCTTCTATGCAACGGTACCACCGGCATCGCTGTCGGCATGGCCACCAGTATCCCCCCGCACAACCTGAACGAAATCGCCGAGGCCGTGGTCAGGGTCATCGACGACCCCGAATGCACCAACGACGACCTCGCCGAAATCGTCCCCGGACCCGACTTCCCCACCGGCGGCATCATTAACGGCCGCGAGGGGATCCTCAAAGCCTATCACACCGGCAAGGGCCATATCCCCCTCAGGGCCAAGGCGGTTATTGAACGTATGAAAAGCGGCAAGGAAACCATCGTTATCACCGAAATACCCTTCCAGGTCAACAAATCCAACCTGCTGGAAAAAATAGCCGACCTCGTCCGCGACAAACGCATCGAGGGCATCTCCGATTTGCGCGATGAATCCGACCGCGACGGTATGCGCATTGTGGTCGAACTGAAACGCGACGCTCAGGCCGAGATTATCCTCAACCAGCTCTACAAGCACACCACCATGCAGGTCACCTTTTCCGTCAACCTGCTTGGCCTCGACCACGGCGTCCCCAAACCGATGTCCCTCAAACAGCTCATCCAGTCTTTTGTCGACCACCGCCACGAGGTCATCGTCCGGCGCACCGAGTTCGACCTGCAGAAAGCCGAGGACCGCGCCCATATCCTCGAGGGCTACCGCATCGCCCTGGACCACATCGACGCCGTCATCAACCTCATCAGGAAATCCAAGGACACCCCCACCGCCCACGCCGGCCTGATGAAAAAATTCAATCTCTCCGACAAACAGGCCACCGCCATCCTCGAGATGCGGCTGCAGCGTTTGACCGGGTTGGAACGCAAGAAAATCGAGGACGAATACCACGAGCTTATCAAGAAGATCAGCGAACTCAAGGCCATTCTGGAGTCAAAGCCTTTGCGCCTGCAGATAATCAAAGACGAAACTGCCGACCTGGTCAAACGTTTCGGCGATGACCGCCGCACCGAGATTCAGGACGCCGTCGAGGACATGACCGTCGAGGACCTCATCGCCGAGGAAGAAATGGTCATCACCATCTCGCATCTGGGTTATGTCAAGCGGCTTTCGGTGTCGGCCTACCGTCGCCAGCAGCGCGGCGGCAAGGGTATCATCGGTATCGAGACCAAGGAAGACGACTTCGCCGAACATCTCTTCATCGCCTCCACCCACGATTATATCCTCTTCTTCTCCAGCAAGGGGCGATGCTACTGGGTCAAGGTGCACGAAATCCCCGTCGGCGGACGTCTGGCCAAGGGCAAACCCATCATCAACCTGTGCGGCATCGAACGCGGCGAGACCATTACCGCTTTCTGTCGCGTGCGGCACTTCAGCCCGGATATGTATGTGGTGATGGCCACCCGCAAGGGAATGATCAAGAAGACCAGTCTCGACGCTTTCTCCAACCCGCGCAAGATGGGTGTCAACGCCATGAATTTGCCCGGCGATGATGAGCTTATCGAGGCTTCCCTGACCGACGGCAGCTACGAGATCGTCCTGGCCACCCGCAAGGGGATGGCCATCCGCTTCCCCGAGGACAAGGTCCGCGCCATGGGCCGGGCGTCCTACGGCGTCAAGGGCATCAATCTCGGCAAAGGGGATTATTGTATCGGCATGGTGGTGGTCAAGCGCGACAGCACCCTGCTGGTGGTCACCGAGAACGGCTACGGCAAGCGGACGTCGATCGACGATTACCGCGTCACCAACCGGGGCGGTAAGGGCGTGATCAATGTCAAGACGTCCGAGCGCAACGGCGAAGTGGTGGCGATAAAAGAGGTGCTGGATCAGGACGAACTGATTCTGATAACCAAAAAGGGCATAGCCAACCGTCAGCCGGTCAAGGACATAAAAGTTATCGGCCGGGCCACCCAGGGGGTGCGGTTGATTACACTCAAGAAGGGCGATTTGGTGATCGATGTCGCCCGCGTCGCCAGAGAGAGCTGAGCTGTCATCTCGATAGGCACCCGGCAGACCTCGCCCAGTTTCACCTTGACAGAGACCGGGCTAACAGCTATAGTACTATTGAACTGTGCTGCTGCCTCCGTGATATATCATCAACAATCCTCACAATTTTCATCGCTGTCTATTGAGATTCTGTAACTCGATCTCCCCACCCTTCGCGGCATAGTCCGCTGATCAGATGCCTGTGCCGCCTTCGAAAAACAAGACCTGGCGGTTAAACGTAGCTCTTTGAGGAGGTGCCCGATGAAAAAAACATTGACCCTGGCAGTGCTGCTGATCGTGAGTCCGTTGGTCGGCGCGGTGTCATCCGAGTTGGATATTAGTGCCAAAGGAAACCTGACTTCCTTGCCACTGGCGTTCACCGAGAACCAGGGCCAGTGGGACGAGCGGGTGATGTTTGTCGCCGACGCCGGCCGTGCCACGATGTGGTTCACAGCTTATGGTGCTTGCTATCAGTTCACCAGGCCTGGGGACCACCAGGGTGGTGTTGGCCGTAATATCGACCTGTCGCGGCCTGACAGGTTCCAGACGCTGACAATCCGCTCCTCGTTCGTGGGGGCCAATCCCGACCCGCGCATGGCCGGTGAAAATCGGTTGGACTACCGATGCAACTATTTCGTCGGCAATGACCCGACCAAGTGGCGAATCGATGTCCCCACTTACCGGGCCGTTGTCTACCAGCAAATCTATCCGGGGACCGACTTGAAGTATTACGGCAACGGCAAGGAAATGGAGTATGACTTCATTCTCTCGCCGGGTGCCGATCCGTCACAGATAAAGATTCAGTATGAGGGCGTGCAGTCACTCTCCGTTAACGAACTCGGCGAACTGGTTGTCACGACTCAATGGGGTGAGGTCATCGAACGGCGGCCGGTAGTCTATCAGCTCGTGAACGGAGTACGTCTGCCGATCGAGGGCCGCTATGAGATGCTCGCAGACAACACCTTCGGCTTCTCGGTCGGCGCTGATTACGACCCGACTCTCCCGCTGGTCATCGACCCGGTGCTGTCCTACAGCACCTATCTGGGCGGCGCTTTCGGTGAAGTCGGCTACGCCATCGCAGTCGATACCTCCGGCGCAACCTACGTAACAGGGTGGACAAGCTCCCCGGATTTCCCGACCGCCAATCCCTACCAGGCGACAATGCAGGGGTGGGGGGATGCATTTATTACTAAACTGAGCAGCGACGGAACCAGCCTGGTCTACAGCACCTATCTGGGGGGCAGTGGCGAAGAATGCGGCTACTCCATCGCAGTGGATGCTACCGGGGCGGTTTATGTAACCGGTGACACATACTCCGACGATTTTCCCACTCACAATCCGTTTCAGGGCAACCTTGGCTCGCCAAACACAGAGGATGCTTTCGTTACCAAGCTGAGCAGCGACGGCGGCAGCCTGGTATACAGCACATACCTGGGGGGGTACTTTGGTGATCATGGCCGCGGCATCGCAGTCGGCGCCGATGGATCAGCGTACGTGACGGGGTGGACCGGCTCTCCCGATTTTCCGCTGGAAAACCCGTACCAGGCGCTATTTAACGGACCCACCGAC
>CP070777.1:1818726-1823274 GCA_020346225.1 Candidatus Zixiibacteriota bacterium
TCGAAATAATCGGTGCGACAGCCGGCCGTGGAAAACCCGTTGTACTCGTACTGCAGACCCAGGTCGCCGCCGAACTCCACCGGGATCTTGATGTAGCGAACGGGCGCGGCATTGTAGCCCGAGACGACCACCTCCACCATTTCACCCGGCTCGCCGCTGACACTGGTCGCCTTGAGGGTATCCGCAATGGCCGTTATGAACGCCGTTCTGGTGACCGTGTGCGTTTCGATACCGGATGTAATCTCCAAAGTCACGTCGTAAGAGCCTCTTTCGGTGTAAGTTTCCGTCGGAGGCGTTTGAACCGAAGCGGTGTGCCCGTTCCCGAAATCCCATGACCAGGTGTCGACAGAGAGCATGGAGAAAGCTTCAAAATTGACATCGTGCGGCACCCAGCCGGCCATGGAATCGGCCCAGAAAACAACCTTCGGCAGGTTATAGTCGATCCACGACGTCTTGTAGCCTACATTCAGGCAGCCGTACTGGATACGCATATACCCGTTCTCGCCCCATCCGGGTCCCCAGGAATTGCGAAGGAACCAGACGCCTTCGGCTCCCTGGCTGTCGTCCTAGCCGACCAGCACCACGGCATGGTTGATGACGCCCGGCTCGATTTCCATGCAGTTGTTGAAAACACCGCCATCGTATGCCGAGAACGATGCATCAGCCTGGACGCACACCCAGATCGGGCCATACTGCATGATAGCCTGCTTCATATCTTCGACACTGGGCAGCTGCGTATAGGGGTCCATCAGCAACTGTCCCCAGGCCTGAATGCAGTACTCGTGGTGATGCACGTGAGGGCAGCTGCAGGGGTCGTCATGGCCGGTGTAGGGGTAATCGACTTCAAAAACGGGGCCAAAATCAGTGATTGAGCCGCATTCGCAACGCTCGTAGCTGGGGTTCGTGTTTATCAAATGGTAGTCGTGCGCCGCCCAGCCGCCGGTGGCGCAGTTCCAGCCGTCCATATTGCAGCTCACCAGGTGCTGCTCGGACAGGTCAACGGTGATATCGTCTTTGATACGAATGGCGCATTCCAGCACGCCCACCGTGGCAAATGCCCAGCAGCTGCCGCAACCCCCCTGATTCTTGATGGGCGTCACGCCGTCTTGGTCGCGCCAATCGAAGTAAGATGGCAGCGCCATGGCGGGGGCCGAAGGTGCGAATACCGGTGTTTCCGGCAGGTTTTGCGGAACCCTCGTTCCGCAAAGCTGCTCCATGGGGCGTTTCGTGGCCGGATTCTCCGCCACCCGGAAAGTCCAGCCCTCTCGCTCACCCACCTGGCGGAGCGAGTCGATATCCGCCTTCGTCAACTGGCCCAATGCCGTGCCGGCGGCAAAAAGCACTATAACTAATATTAATGTGGCCGTTCGCCCTTTCATCCGTCTATTCCTCTCAAATTTCGAAGATTTGCGTAGAGCCGGTTCCCTTCCGATTAGAAAAGTCACGGGACGGTGCCCGCAGCCGACCAGGTGCCTTGCGAGACATCTTGGCCGCTGCGCGCCAATCACTTCTACTTACACTCAATCAGAATATAGCTCAATACCCGTTTTTGTCAATCTCAAAGCTTTCGGTCTTCCTGCTAAGTTCGATTCTTCTCATCATTTAGACGGTCAGGCCGCCTCTGCTGTGCACCGCTCAGTTTTCCGGCCCGAAGAAAGGCGGCGGCATTGCTGCCGCCGCCGCAAAGTCGTCTGGCTCGAGTTCAGTCGCAGGCCGGGGGGGAGTCCCCGCCCATCCAGAAGAAATCAACCAAGAACGTCAGGTCCAGCGAGTCCGTTTGATCGTCGTTGTTAACGTCACCCTCCTCCTCGCAGGGAATGCCTGTACCGCCCTGCCACATCCACTCGACAAAATAAAGAATATCAAGCATGTCGATCTGGTCATCATGGTTGATGTCGCCCCGATGAGCGCAGCAGCCACCGCTTACCACCACCTGGCCGGGATTTGATTCAATGGCGTAGATGGCCACCGGCGCCTGGTATTCGGGCAGATAATCATTGTATCCGTCCAGAATTATCGGCGCCGTTTCCCCGATGGCGGCCCCCGCCGGGATGGTGAAGTGCAGCTTGAGCACCGCTCCCTGGCCGGGAGACAGGTCGGGCGAAGTGCCGATTTCCGACGAAATCAGTTTGACGGTAATCCGCTGGCCCCATACCGGGTCGTAATGCAGGTACTCCTGCGTCTCGAAATAGGATGTCCGGCATCCGACTGTCGAAAACGAGTCGAAATCCAGATTGAAGCCGTTGGGGTATTCCACCGGAATCTTGAGATAGTGAATCGGAATGGTGTTGTTGGCCGTCAAGGTAACCTCGACCTGCGTGTCCGGATTCCCCATGGCCGTGCTGCCGTGGATGGTGTCGGCGTGGACCACTATATAGTCGTAGCGGGTGTTGGTTCGGATTTCGCCGCCCCCTTCGGTCTGGATGGTCACGTCGTATATGCCGGTCTCATCATAGGTGTGCGGAGGATTCTGTACGAAGGCGGAGTCACCGTCGCCGAAATCCCACGTCCAGGTGTCAACCGGGAAGCCCGTCACCGCCGAGAACTGAACATCCAGGGGCATCGGTCCGCAGGTCGTATCGGCGGAAATGCGGATCCTGCCGCGGTAATCGATGTAGCTGGCGTTGTATCCGATTCGCGAACAGCCGTATTCGATTTTCATATAACCGCCCTCGCCCCAGGTGGTACCCCAGGAGTTGCGCAAAAACCAGACGCCGTCGGTACCCTGGTTGTCGTCCCATCCCACCAGCACCACGGCGTGGTTTATCGACAGATCTTCGCAATCGTTGAAGACTCCGCTCCGGTAAGACTGGAAGGCGTCGTTGACGTAGACAGCCACCGATATCGGGCCGTATGTCAGAATGGCCTGCTTCATCTGGTCGATTGACGGAATCTGCCACTCTTGCCCGACAAATCCCCAGTCGTCGATGAAATACTCGTGCTCGCCATAAGGGCAGTTGCATGGCAAGTCGGCGGCCTGGTAGGGAAACTCACTTTCGTACACCGCCCCCGAATCACCGCAGGGATCGGTATCGTTCATATGGTAGTGGTGCGCCCACCAGCCGCCCCCGCAATCGTATCCGTCGTGGTTACAGCTGACCAGCCACTGTTCCGAGAGGTCTTCCTCGACGCCGTCGACAATTTTGATGTTACACTCCAGTGCCCCGACCGTGGCGAACGCCCAGCAGCTGCCGCAACCTCCCTGGTTCCTGATCGGGGTCACGCCGGCTGAATCACGCCAGTCGAAATAGCTCGGAAGTGACATCGACGAGGTCGCCAGGAATGGCTCGAAATGGGCATTCTCGCGCCAGTCCGGGGGTTCCTTCATCCCGCAGAGTTCACTCATCGGGCGCTGCGTGGCTTCACTTTCGCCCACCTCGAAAGTCCAACCGTTTCTCTTGCCTCGCTCCCGCAACTCCTCGATATCTTGCTGGGTGAGCTGTCCGAAAACCGGGCCTGCCGTCATAAAAAACACCGCCAGCGCGGCGACGATCAGGCAAGGGCGGAGCATTCTGTTGCTGCTGAAACTGTGATAGTCTAACACGTCGGGCTCCTTTCAGGAACTATGGAATTTCATGCTTTGAGTAGATATGACCCGGTCGCTGTCTTGGGCGCGCTTAAGCCGCACCCTGAGACCAAAATCGCAGACTTCCGTACGTATGAGATTTTAGACAAATATAATGGCAATTGTCGATTTGGTCAATGCTAAACAATGCCGCTTGTAGCTCCCTACTCGCCGAAATGTGCGGATTCTGGACAGTCTGTGGCGGGGACATGAAGTGGTGCTCGACTGTGGACAGGTGAAGAATCCTTCTTGCCGCGGGGGGATGGGCATGTCCGCGTCGGTGCCGCTGGCTCAGTGCCTTGACAGGAACGCGAATAGCAGAACCGCGGCCAGAATCACCGCCGTCAGACCGACTACCAGGATCGCTATTTTCCCCTGGCCGATACCCACCTCGACCCGGTACGGGTCTATGTCAAGATAACGGTCGCGCGCGCGGTGCTCTATCTTCCGTTTGAACCTGATGCGCGAGTCATCGAATTTCTCGACCAGCTCCCAGCCCGCCCTGGCTTCCTCTTCACACAGCTTTCGGACCTCGTCGTAGCTTCGGAACTTCCGCGTGTTGGCGCGTACAATCTTGAATTCCCAGCCGTTGAGATCTTCATCGTTGTACGGAGTCATGTCTTCTTCCTCCTGTCGCCTTCTGGCTTCGCGGGCTCTGGCCGCCGCTACTGCCGCTGCCGCTCCGGCTGATGACATTGGAACACCTCTTTAGAAGAGCTTACCTTTGCCGAAGTCATCTATTCAAAGGGCATACAAAAATACGCCCAGGAGGAGTCGAACCCCCAACCTTCTGATCCGTAGTCAGACGCTCTATCCAATTGAGCTATGGGCGCATTTTCCGTGTAGAAATACGGCGCCCTGAGAGTAAAAGTCAAGGGAATTTTCCCCGGTGTGCGTCTTGGCTCCCTCAATCGACACGGCGGCGGCGGCGGCCGTCGTTATTTGGTTGCGAAATACAATATGACGGCGGCAACAACGATGAA
>CP070777.1:1823374-1827043 GCA_020346225.1 Candidatus Zixiibacteriota bacterium
ACATTGTGTTCAGGGCCCTGATAATTGCTGTTGTCGTAATTGTACTCGGCATCGGAGCCTGTGTGATCCTGAAACAGGCCGAGCTTTCGCGCTCCGAGTTGCCCGTGCTTGGTACCGTTCCCGATTTTCAGTTCGTTTCGCAGGAGGGCCGGCCG
This sequence comes from Candidatus Zixiibacteriota bacterium, assembly GCA_020346225.1. GTDB lineage: Bacteria > Zixibacteria > MSB-5A5 > GN15 > FEB-12. The sequence continues at coordinate 1,823,530 of CP070777.1, forward strand.
TTCGGGCGCGACGACTTCAAAGAGAGAATAAGCATCGTCGATTTCATATTCACCCGGTGCCAGGGGCCCTGCCCCATTATGAGCGGTCACATGGTGGAACTGTACAAGCTGTACGAAGAGACCGATGATATCCGTTTCGTCTCCATCACCGTTGACCCGGATTATGATTCCTTATCTGTTCTGAAGGCGTACGCCGAGGATAGAGGGGTCAACGACCCCCGGTGGGTGTTTTTGTGGGCTCCGCTGGACTCGGTGGTGCACCTGAGTGAAACCGGCTTCATGCTGGCGGCCGAGAACCTCCCCATGGGCCATACCACCAAATGGATACTGGTGGACCGCAATGCCAACATTCGCGGTTATTACAGCGGCACCGACCCGGTGAGTATCGAGGTCCTGAAAACGCATATTGCGCAGCTGGGTAAAGAGGGCCAATGAGCACTGGCGACCTGCCCACCCTCAACGCGGCGCTGAACCTGATCAGCGTCGGTCTGCTGACGGTCGGCTATATTCATATCAAAAAGAACCGGCCGGGTCTGCACAAAAGGTTCATGCTCAGCGCGCTTGGCACGTCGGCCCTGTTTCTGATCAGCTATCTCGTCTATCACAACAGCGTCGGCTCGGTGCCATACCCGTATCATGACTGGACGAGGCCGGTGTATTTCGCGATTCTCGTTCCGCACGTAATATTGGCGGCCGTGATGGTACCGTTCATTATCGTCATGGTCTGGCGCGCCCTCAGGGGGGATTTTGTCCGTCACAGGCGATTGGCCCGCCGGGTCTGGCCGGTGTGGATGTTTGTGTCGGTCAGCGGGGTGCTGGTTTATCTGATGCTGTATCAGCTATAATGGCCGGTGGAAAAATTTTCCCGTCGAGATTCACTACGCCGTATGACTGCCACCCGCAAGATTGCGCCAACGCCGACTTTTTCGTATATTATTCAGGTGGAGGGATACTGACAGTAGAGAGCAGTATCTTTTAATTCGTGGCTGTGGGAGGACCACTCATGCAGCGGTTCGCCATAAAAATCAACGCTTTCTTCTTTCTTTCAGGTCTGGCCCTGGAACTGTCCGGCATTGGGCTTATTACCAGGGCCCGCGAGGGCAACCTTTACGAATTCATCAGTGGCACCGGGGTAGGCTGGCTTTTTGTGTCGCTGTACAGTCTCTTCTTCTTCGTCGTACCCGCGGTTAACATTGTGGCCTTGCTGTTAAAAGACCGCCGGATTCTGATCGGACCGGCAGCTTAACGGTCGCGCCAAGGCCCCCGAGCTGGCAGTCGACATGCAGAAGGGATGGCGGACATCTTAATTAACTGCCTGCCCAGCGTTGTCGTCGAATGTTAGTCCCTGTCTTCGCAGTGGCCGGGGCCAATCACACCGCTGTTGTACATATCAAGTTGGCTGTGCCAGTCTAAAACCACTTGCCTGTCTTCTGCGCCAAGACCGTCCCAGTCCCACCAACCGTGGTAAGTCAGAAAATCATCAGCGTCGTCGATCACATCCGCTATGTCGCTATCGTCGGCCCCCTCGAGGATGTTGAGTTTGGCGGCCAGAAGCTGAGCGTACAACTTGATGATCCCGTTTGAGGGACCCTCCCATTTTTCCATCCCCAGCAGGGCAGACGCCAGGGGAGCGGATTTGACGGCTATACTGCCGACCATGTCGCTCACGTCTCTCCCGAGCCAGAGCGGCAGGTACTGGGAAATCAAATCGTCCTGCGGTCCCAGGCCGGCATGGTTTTTCCAGAAGCCGATAGTCCGCGTGCACCCGTCGCCGTCGTCAAGCTGGGACGCTGTTAAAGGTGCCAGAGCGTCAGAGGCGGTCGACTCGACCGGTGACCCGTCATTTTGGCAACCCGGTAGCCACAGTAACGCCATAAATGTTAAAGTCAGCAAAATCCCTGTCTTCATTAGAATCCCCTTTTCCCTGAGTTCTGCAATTTAGATATCGAGGTCTGCAACCCGCCTGTGCAAAAGATGTATGCTGATATTTGGAGAGCGGCTGGTGCTATTTCGCTAACAGATATACGCTGTTTTGTGAAGGCTCAACTAATCGGGGCGGCTATTTTTTCTCCAGCCGGGCCAGGCGCATGCCGGTCTCGAGAAGGACGTCCGGATTCAGAGAAATGGAATGGATGCCGCGTTTTACCAGAAACTCGGCGAAATCAGGAAAATCCGACGGCCCCTGACCGCAAATACCGATCTTGCAGTTGTGTTTCTTGGCGACCCTGATGACATCCGCAATCAAACGCTTGACGGCCAGGTTATTTTCGTTTCCCAGATGGGCCAGCCGCCCCGAATCACGGTCGAGGCCCAGGGTGAGCTGGGTAAGGTCGTTCGAGCCGATAGAAAAACCATCGAATATTTCCGCGAACTTGTCGGCCAGGACGACATTGGACGGTATCTCACACATGACATAGAATTCAAGCCCGTTGACACCGCGTTTGAGGCCGTTCTCGGCCATAATCTTGATGACCTTCTTGCCTTCTTCCACGGTGCGGCAGAAGGGGATCATTACCTTGACGTTGGTCAGTCCCATTTCGTCCCGTACGCGTTTGAGGGCCTGGCACTCCAGGTCGAAGGCCGGACGGTAGACGGGATCGATATAGCGCGAGGCTCCCCGCCAGCCGATCATGGGGTTGCGCTCTTCCGGCTCGAACTGCTTGCCGCCGATGAGCTCGGCATACTCGTTGGAGCGAAAATCCACCAGCCGGACAATAACCTCGCGGGGGTAGAAGGCCGCCGCGATAGTGGCGATTCCGTACGACAGTTTATCGACGTAATACTTTTTCTTGTCATCGTAGCCGTATGTCAGCCGGTCGATCTTCTTCCTGGCGCCGTTGTTAGCGATGTTGGGGTAGTTGACCAGCGCCAGGGGGTGAATCTTGATGTAAGAATTAATGATGAATTCTTCGCGGGCCAGGCCGACACCGTCGTTGGGAATCTGGGCCACTTTGAAGGCCAGTTCCGGGGTGCCGAAAATCATCTTAATTTGTGTTTTCTTCGGCCGGCTGATTTTCTCGAGGCTGGTGCGCTTTATCTTGAACGGCAGCTTGCCCGCGTAAACTTTTCCGATATCCCCCTCGCTGCAGCACACTGTTATCGGCTTCTCCGGTGGTATTCGCTTGGTGGCGCCGTCGGCCCCGACCACGGCGGGGATGCCCAATTCGCGGCTCACGATGGCGGCATGGGAAGTGCGCCCGCCCTCATTGGTAACGATGGCCGATGCGATCTTCATGATCGGTTCCCAGTCGGGGTCGGTCATATGAGTCACCAGAACATCGCCTTTCTGGAACTGGGCGATATACTTGGAATCGCGGATGACACTGGCCCGGCCGACGCCGATTTTTGTGCCTACGGCGTGACCGGTGACGAGCAACTCCCCTTCCTTTTCAAGAACGTAGTTTTCGAGAACCTGTTCGTTGCGCCGCGATATAACCGTTTCCGGTCGAGCCTGAACGATAAACATCTCGCCGGTGGTGCCATCCTTGGCCCACTCTATGTCCATCGGCCGGTG
>CP070777.1:1827143-1840079 GCA_020346225.1 Candidatus Zixiibacteriota bacterium
AAGGTCATTTGCTCCGACTGTGTTACCGTTGGCGCGACAGGCATTGTGGAGGCTGAAATCGAAGCTAACACCGCAATCATTGCCGGCCGCATGGTGGGCAATGTGGCCACCACTGAGAAGGTTGAACTTCAGGCCAAGTGCGAGATGGAAGGAGACCTGAAGACCAAATCGCTGATAATCGAGCAGGGGGCCGTCTTCTGTGGCGCGTGCAACATGAAGGACAGCAAGCCAAACCTCGGATTCTTATCGCAGAAAGACACCCAGCCCGAAGTCGAGCCGGAAAAGAAAAAGACCATCTGATTGTTGATAACTCCGTTGGTTTGTGGATAAGACGCTACTTTTGTGGATAACGAGCTAGCGCGTTGTTGCACAATTGGTTAACGCTCCGCAATAGTGGACTTTTCGACTCGTTTATCCACATTTTATTCTGTATTAAGTTTAAGAACTAGTATAACTTAAAGCGGGTCCGGTGTGAATTCGGGTCGCGATTCGAACTCTGCCGCCCGGTACGTCGTTGATCAGGCGACAGATAATATGATCTGGCACGGGGCGGGGCGCAACGCCTAAAGTGTTTGATTTTGCACTTCGGGACAGTAGCTTACGTCCAACATGTGGTATAAATAATTGCTAATACACCCGGGTTGAGTTCGGTTTGAATATGGAGGATAGAATGCCCCAGCAGCACGGTGGCTCCGACCTTGCCGAGGTTGAGAACCTGCACGCCGCTTACGAGCGAATCCGAAAAGAGATTGCCAAAGTCATAATCGGTCAGGACCGGGTAATCGAGCAGCTACTGATTACCTTGCTTTCATCCGGGCACTGCCTTCTGGTCGGTGTGCCGGGCCTGGCCAAAACCCTTCTAATCTCCACGCTGGCCAGGGTTCTGGACCTGAAATTCAATCGCATTCAGTTTACGCCAGACTTGATGCCGTCCGATATAACCGGAACGGAGATTATTGAAGAAGATCACTCTATCGGCAAGCGGCAGTTTCGCTTTGTGAAGGGGCCGGTCTTTGCCAATATTATTCTCGCCGACGAGGTAAACCGCACTCCCCCCAAAACTCAGGCGGCCCTTCTTCAGGCCATGCAGGAGCACGAGGTCACGGCCGCCGGGGAGACGTACGTGCTCGACGAGCCGTTCTTTGTGCTGGCCACCCAGAACCCTATCGAGCAGGAGGGAACCTATCCCCTTCCTGAAGCCCAGCTCGACCGGTTCATGTTCAATGTCTTTGTCGATTATCCGTCGGATGCCGAAGAGCAAAAGATTGTGAAGACGACCACCGCGGCGCTTGATTACGACCTTGATAAGGTCATGGGCCCGGACGACATAATTGGTTTCCAAAAGCTGGTTCGCCGGGTGCCGGTATCCGACCACCTGATTGAGTACGCCGTCGAACTGGTCCGCACCACTCGTCCCACCGAGCCGGATGCCCCCGACTTCGTCAAAAACTGGGTCAACTGGGGCGCCGGGCCGCGGGCTTCTCAGTATCTCATCCTCGCCGCCAAAACCAGGGCTATCCTCGAGGGTCGCCCCACACCGGGCCCCGAAGATGTTCGCCTTGCCGCCTATCCTGTGCTGCGGCATCGCATTGTGACGTCGTTCAACGCCGAGGCCGACGGCGTCGATACCATGGAAATCATCAAGCGTGTGCTGGACAGCGTCAAAGACGGCTCCTGAAATTGAGCCGCAGAAAGACAGCATGCCGGCTGAATTTGGTATTGTTATTCATGGCGGGGCGGGGACCATCCTCAAAGATAAAATGACGCCCGACAAAGAGGCCGAGTACCGCGAGCGGCTGACCGAGTCGCTCCGGGTCGGCTATGAAATACTGGATCGCGGCGGGGCCGCCCTTGATGCCGTTCAGGCGGCCGTAGTGGTTATGGAAGACTCTCCCCTGTTCAATGCCGGCAAAGGGGCGGTGTTTACGCATGACGGGACTAACGAACAGGATGCCTCGATTATGTGCGGCCGCACGCTTAATTCTGGTGCTGTTGCCGGTGTCAGGCGAGTAAAAAATCCTGTGGATTTGGCGCGGTTGGTGATGGATAAGTCGGAGCACATCCTGTTGGCCGGTGACGGCGCCGAGGCGTTCGGCAAGCTGTACGGAATCGAGCTGGTCGATTCGGATTATTTCTACACCGAGCATCGCTGGAAGCAGCTTCAGGCGGCCAAATACAAAGAGAAACTGACGCAGTCCGATTATTCTCAGCTCGACCACTCGGACGATAAGCACGGCACGGTGGGGGCGGTGGCCCTGGACAAAAAGGGCGATCTGGCCGCGGCGACATCATCGGGTGGCATGACCAACAAGAAATTCGGACGGCTGGGTGACTCGCTCATAGTCGGCGCCGGCACTTACGCCAATAATGTCACCTGCGCCGTTTCCGGGACCGGCCACGGTGAGTATTTCATAACGGCCGTGGTGGCCTACACTGTCGCGGTTCTTATGGAGCACAAAGGGTTGTCTGTTGAAGAAGCGGCCGAGTCCGCCATCGGCGGCAGGTTCGCCGAACTGGGCGGCACCGGCGGGCTGATTGCGATTGACCGCGGCGGCAATATCGCTATGCCCTTCAATACTCCAGGGATGTATCGCGGCTATCTGCTCCCCGGCCAGAAACCGGTAGTGGCGATTTTCAAGGACTGATATGACCGCTGATTACCGCAAATATCTCGACCCCGAGATTGTCTCCCGCCTGAAGGGAATGGAGATGCGGGCCCGGATGGTTGTCGAAGGATTCATCGCCGGCCTTCACAAATCTCCCTATCATGGCTTCTCGGTCGAGTTCGCCGAGCACCGGCAGTACATGCCCGGTGACAACATCCGCGATATCGACTGGAAAGTGTACGCCAAATCCGACCGGTTCTATATCAAGCAGTACGAAGAAGAAACCAACCTGAAAGCCTACCTGCTGCTTGACTGCTCGGCTTCGATGGCTTACCGCAGTGGCGACCGGGTCAGCAAGCTCGACTACGCCGGTATGCTCTGCGGAGCGCTGTCGTTTATGATGCTGCGTCAGCGCGATGCCGTCGGGCTGGTGACCTTCGACCAGAAAATACGGCGCTATGTCCCTCCTCGCTCCAAGTCGGGACATCTTCATGTGCTCCTCAGCGAGATTGCCGGGCAGAAACCGTCCGAAACGACCGATATCTCATCGACCCTGCACGAAATGGCCGATCGCATCAAGCGGCGCGGGCTGGTGATTGTCATGTCGGACCTGCTCGACGAGGCCCCCCGGATAATCTCCGGCCTGAAACACTTTCGCTACAACAAGCACGAGGTTATTGTCTTTCACATACTCGACCCGCGCGAGCGTGACTTCGCTTTTCCGCGCGAGGCCATCTTCAGGGATATGGAAACGGGCGAGGAAATGACCACGTTGCCGTATCAGATCAAGAAGGATTACGCCCGGATGGTCCGGACGTTTTCGGACGAAGTAGCTTCCGCCTGCCGCCAGAGCAATATCGATTACTATCCCGTCGACACGGCCATGCCCTTCGACAAGGCCCTGTACGCCTTCCTGGCCAAACGGGAGAGGCTGTATTGATTGCCTACTTTAGCAGCAATATCTTTTTCGAGCTTTTGAACTCCCCGGATTCCATGCGGAAGAGATAGGTACCCGAAGCGACCGGTTTCCCTTTCCCATCAGTACCATCCCACACAACACGAAACCTTCCCGCCGGTTTGACGCCATCAACCAGCGTGGCCACCTTCTGCCCCAGCACATTGTAAACGGCGAGCCGGACGTGGCACCGCCGGGGCAGTGAATACTCTATCGTGCACCACGGGTTGAACGGATTGGGGTAGGGATTGCCGAGCGCAAACGATGATGGCAGACCGAGGGGTTGCTCAGGTTCCGCCGATGTTGCGACATCCAAATCGTAAATCGACACCGTTTGATTCTCCACTGCCACCAGACCGCCGTTAGCGACGCCGGGAATCTCGTTCCAGAACATCGTATCGGCCCCAAGGGCAGCGCTCTGATCCAGCACCGAGCCGTTCTCACCGCTTAGTCTGTGGACAACATCATCCTGGATTGCGAAAAAGGTCCCCGGGTGGCTTGGAAGGTAAAAGAACGAACTATAACCCGGCGACTCTGTTACAGACCAGACTATTTCGGTTATATCTGGCGGAATGAACCGATAAAGCCGCAGGACAGAGGAATGGTACGAATCGCTGACCGCGTCCCCCTCATAGCAGGTCTGCCCCCAGCGACGCATAACCAGTACCTCGTCGTAGTCATCGCCGCGGATGTCGCCGGTGCACAGGTACTCGGAGAATCCGTAAATGTCGGAAGAATCGCCGGTACAGCTCGGTTGTAGTGGTTCGGATATTGAAGTGATGGAGTCGCCGCCGCCGGTGATTATCTCGACCCACCCGGTCGCCCTCGAATCACCCGGTATAGTGCTGAAACTCTCGTATCGAGTGCCCGCCAGGTAAGAAGCGCCGTCTGCCTCCGCGACGAGGTTTATGCTGCCCAGCAGGTGTGGACGCTCCCATAACATGGACCGCGGATATGAATCGTACAGGCGGCTGCAACCCGTGGTCGACAACAGGCGGTATCCGCCGAACTGAACCACCCGGTGCCGGTCGTAGCTGAAAAGCAGCTCGCTGCTTCCATTTTCGTCGATATCCAGAGCCTGCAGGGTGATAGACAGAAACGGGGAATGCAGCGCCTCGAGCCCGCCGGCGTCGATTTCAAAGAAAGCCGAGTCTCTCGTGGCAAACGCCGAGCTTCCGTCATACCAATCCAGCATGCACACGGTGTCGGGGCCGTAGATGCCCAGGTCGAAATAGTACCCGATCATGATGTCGGTCGCCTCGTCACCGTTGACATCGCCCAGAAGGATGCTGTAGTTGACATGACCGGGCCGAAGCTGACCGGAAAAGAGAGTGATATCGCTCTGCGGAGAGTAGAGAATGACACTCTCGCCGTCGGAGGCCAGCGCCTCGGGCGCGCTGTCGCCGTCGATGTCGGCCATAGCTACCTTCTGGATCGGACGGTAGAAACCGGGTATCGTGAACCGGTGCTCCAGTGATACGCCGACCGAGGCTGTTGATTTCGACGTTATTGCAGCCACTGCTATAAGTAGCACAGCCGCACGCGAGATATGTGCTGGAAACATACTCCTCCCCTTTGTATGAAAACAATAATATTCGACGCGATGCGGGCTGTCAACCCTCAGAAGGAAATTCGCTGATTTCTGCCGGCTCGAGCTGCGGGCCCGGTTTGCGCGGCTGGGTCACTTGCCTACAAAATCCACCAGCTTCCGGGAATACTCGTCGATGGCCCTGATTTCGTCTTCAGAAGGAATCAGCCTGGCCCGAAAATGCTCCTCGAACACCTTTAGTTTCAAGCCGGACAGCCGGTCGGCCACCAGCTTGCAGGCCTCACCTCCCCAGCCGTAAGAGCCGAAAACAGCCGCTTTTTTGCCGATGCTGTACACGGTTGAAAAGAGGTTGACGAAATCCCAGACCGGCCTCACGGCATCGCCGTTAAATGTCGGTGTGCCAATGAGTACGGCTTTGCTCGACTCAATTAGGTCCTTCAGGTCGGCGACCTCGGCCGTGGCGACATCGGTCAAATCTACCTCGTATCCGGCTTTTTTCAAATTGTCGGCCAGTCTCTCGGCGATGAGTTTGGTGTTGCCGTAAGCCGTAGCATAGAAAATTGTTATGAGATTACGGCTGTCACTTTTGTCGGCTGACCACTCTTTGTAGCGGCTTATATACGCGGCCGCATCCCTGCGGAAAACCGGCCCGTGCGAGGGAGCAATCATTCTGATATCGTGCTCGTCCAGCTTGGGTAGATTACGCCGCATGTATCCGGTGAAAGGACGCATTATGGCATCGAAGTAGTGACGGTACTCGAACTGCAGATCCTCGGTCACCTCGTCGGCAAAAACCGACTCCGAGGCCACATGGGCGGCAAACCCATCGTTGGAAAACAGGATATTGTCTTCTTCAAGAAACTCCATCGTTGTATCCGGCCAGTGCATGTAGGGCATGAGGCGAAAAGTAAGCGTCTTGCACCCTAACTCCAGCGTATGCTTGTCCTTGACCCCTGTGATATCAGCCTCGCGGTTGATGATGTTTTTCAAATAGGGAACCGCCGCCGACGAGCAGTAAATTTTCAAAGCGGGATTGCGTTCCAGCAGGGCCGTTATGGCGCCGCTGTGATCGGGCTCATTGTGGTTCACTATCAAATAGTCAATCCTGTCGGGTGAGGTCATTTCTTCGATATTGGCAAGAAACTCCTCCGTAAACGGTTTCTTGACGGTATCTATCACCGCGGTTGCGGAAGCGCCCTGGATCAAATATGCGTTGTAGGTGGTTCCGTACTGGGTGGTCATGATGATATCGAATATCCTCAGGTCCGGGTCCTTGACACCGATCGAATAGACACCTTCGGCAAGTTTCACAGTACTCATTTTGTTATCTCCCGGGTTATTGGCGGTAAATCTTCTGACTATTACTTAATTGATAATACCCCTGATTGTTCCTGAGATGACAGCCGGTTTCCCGGGCCGGCGTCAGGAGGACTCTTGGGCAGAAAGGAAAGCGACAATTTCATCATAGACGGCGGGAGGATCGACCGGCATAGGTGCCACCTTGAGCAGTTCGGGAGAGGAGACCTCCTGCAACTTCTGAACTTCGGCGTCACTCATGTTGTTGCCGGAGACGATCATGAGAGCCGGGCGGTCGACCGGCTGGATGTCTCCGACTTTGGTGTAAACCGGAGCATAGCCCGAGCGGATCTTATACCACCAGAACATTATGGTGCGTTGAAAGGGGAACCAGAAGGTCAGATGGTCGCGCTTGAGAATGTCCTGGTATCTCTGAACGGTTAGGTACGGGTTTATCATGACGATGCCGTCAATGCGCTGCTCCTCCCGGGCGGCCAGCAAAGCGGCATCCGCTCCCAGTCCGTAGCCTACCACGAACAGCGGATGCCGAATCATGTTTCTGATCTCGAGGTAACTGATTACCGCCTCGACGTCGCGGGCCTCGTAGTAACCGGCCCCCCGGTAGATGCCGGTGGTCCGTCCGGAAGCCCGCTGGTCGTAGGCCATGACGACATAACCGGAGTCGTTCAACGCCACGACCAGAGCCGCCAGGCTATCCCGGTTATCACCGTCATCGTGAAGAATGATGGCCGTCCCGCGGATAGCCGTAGCACTATCTTCCGGAGAGATATAAAGGCAGGCCAGCTTGGTCAGCCCATCGGCCTCTATCCGCAACGTATCAGCCGTAAGCCCGGCTTCGGCGAAAGAAGCCGGGTCGTTGACCACAAGGGAGTCTTTGTCTCGATCGCCAAGGTCCTGGCGGGCCATGAGCGTCTTGGTCCGCGTCAGAGGGTAAATGACGTAGGCAAATACCAGCAGCGCTATAAACCCAAAAAAGAGAATCGTTTTGATGATTTCTTTGACCTGGCGGGACAATTTCGCCATCGAAACCTCCAGATGCGTCTTTCTTCAAAGTGGAAATAATGGCCAATGGAGCTTTTAAGTCAATGAGAAAAACCGGTCGGGCTAGGCTGCGCACCCGCCATGACCATAGCCGGCCGGAGATAATTTATACCAGTTCGGTATTGATTAAGAATTTCGGGTGATTGTCCGATGACAAACAGTGATTCGACAATATTGCCAGACCCGCGATTCTGGTTGTCCGGCTAAAGAGGACTGGAAATATCTGCATAAAGAACATTGAACAGCCCGCCCCGTGTCCGAATACCGTGAATGGGAGTCGGCCGACCGGGCGGTGCTGCTTGAGAACTGAACAGCGGCGGGCCCATACGACGGGTGAAATAGCGTCATGTCCGGCCTGAAAAAGGCGAAAAGTGCTTGACAATTTTGAGCTAAGCGATTAACTTGCGGTTGTCTTCGTGGATGAAGGTATACCTGAGAACTATTTTCTAACGTTTTAGTACTCGCTTAGTGAAGTAGCATTTTTCCCTAAGTGGAGGTTTGAGTTAACGAAGTTTGGCCTTAGTTAACGAGTAAACGGAGAACATTCTGGCGAATTGGTTTTCTCGAACTCTTACTTCAAGGGTCATAACTTACGTTCCAAGCCCTAAGTGTACCCCCTGAAGAACCGTTGTATGGTTTTCGAAGGGAGGTGGATCCATAGTCCAAGGGTATCTTCGCGAGAAGCCGGTGGCCTTGCGAAAGGCCGAAGGTTTTACGCTTTCCGTATTGCGACGTTTCGTGAAACACTTATTTCGACAAGAAATAAGTTGGGAACCAATTCACTCTCGAAAGGAGCGATGAATGATAAGGAGAACTTCCACAATCTTGTTTGTCTCCTTACTGTTAGTTGCCTTCCTGGCAATGACAGCTTTCGCGGCTCACTCGAAAAGCCAGTCTCAGCGTATAAATCCGCGCGCCAAGATGGCCGCTGATAGAACGCTGGCTTATTCATTCGCCCCAGAGCAGCATAGTTCGCCGAGCGCGTCTATCCAAACCAACCGCGTTCCTATCGGCGTGACGTCATTCAGTTCCTCGGCAGAGACGCCCGGCGTGCCTGTCGGTGGTACTTGGTATGACTACCAGCACAACTGCTCTATGGGCCGAATGGTCGAGATCGGACCGCACTCTGGAGGAACCGGACCGTCGATTGTCCACTTCGGATGGATGCGTCTCCCCGACTCCGTGATGGTAGGCCGTTCGTATGCGTACAACGCTTACATTACGGCTACTCACAGCTTCGTGGGCGAGACCATTCTTCACGACCCGGACAGACAGTATTCCGGTTATGTTAATGTCGACGTTACTCCGGACAACCGGGCCCTGGTCGGTGGTCACTGCGACCTCATGACCGGCCCGCAGAACTACCAGACACACATTCACTTTGATGAGTGTCAGGGGTGCGCCGACTTCGCCAACTACACCCGTGTGCCTGACAGTTTGGCTTCCTATGACCAGGATCCGCAGGCAGGCACCGAGGCTATCTGGCCGAAATTCTTCTTCCAGTTCGGTACCGACACCGTTCTGCACGCGTTCTCGGAGATTTCGGCCACCACGACTCTGCAGTCACTGTTCTATTTCCGCAACGCTGGCTACGAAGGCACCGGTGAGTGGGATTATCCCCCGCGCATCGTTGACAGTGTCCAGTGTATTGCTCAGGACATCACCGGTCAGCGTACCGGCGACCGTGTCTGTCTGGCCTGGTTCGCCAGCCCGCCCTATCAGGAGCCGAGCTGCGACACCTGTTCGGGTACGACCGTTTATGACGGCTACCTGATCGGTCAGATGGATAACGACATCTACATTCAGGTGTCCAACACCCAGGGTGTGACCTGGGAGCCGCGCCAGAACATCTCGAACGTCGGTATCGGACAGGCCGGATTCAAGGCCTACTGCGACGCTTCGATTCTGTTCGACCAGAGCGGATATCTGCACCTGATCTGGCACGCCGTTCCGTGGTCTGCCGATACCTGTATCGACGAAGGCGGTTTCTGCTTCGTCGAGGACTTCTATCTGGACGCTTCCCGCGTGCAGCACTGGTCCGAGAACATTCCTTACATCCGTTCGATTGCCGACCACACCTATGTGCCGGCCGACAGCTGCGGCCCGCCGGCTTGGGCGGTCACCGTTGCCAAGCCGGGTCTGGCCGAGTGTAACGGCAGACTGTATGCCATGTGGGCGCAGTTCAACGATGTCCCGAACGGCATCCATGACGACTGCGCGCAGTGGATATACGACCAGGGCGTCTACTATGGCGGTGCCAACTCCGAACTGTGGATGTCCATTTCCGCCGACGGCGGTATGACCTGGGATGCCCAGCGCAACCTGACCAACACCTACACCCCGCACTGCGGACCGAATTCTGCCTATGAGTGCGAAAGTGACTACTGGGCAACCATCTCCCGCTGGGGTAAGCAGATCGGGACCGGTGAAGACTGGTCCGGCGCTGTGGTCGTTGACCCCTCCGGCGGTACGTCTCCGCACTACGACTACTATCTCGACATTATGTACGTGAACGACGAGGATGCCGGTGGTATTGTCCAGGCCGAAGGCGGCTGGACCTACAACGACATGAAGTGGTTCCGCGTGCCTTGTATCGAGGAAGTCTCGGCTCCGCTGCCGGTCTTCAGCTGGCACGAAGTCCTCTTCCCGACCTGGTGCAAGGTGGGTACGCAGCTCGACAGAGACCTTACGGTCGAGAACCTGGGTAACCAGAGCTGGACCTTCAGCGTCTCCGTTGTGGAAGACAATGGTCCGTCCGGCTGGCTGGGTCAGACTGGTTTCGGTACCACCCTGCCGTCCGGCCTTTACAACACTGTGACCGGTACCGTCCATATGAACCAGGGTGGTGTTGTCACGACCACGATGATGCTCTACGGCCGCGTCATTTTTGACGGTGACGATGCCGGCAGCCCGCACAACATCGAAATCGAACTCCTGGTGGCTGACACTCTCGTCACACCCGCTTGGGCGGTTGTCAACACCGGTGGCGGTACCGATGTAGGCGGTGCCACATCGCTGGTTATCAGCAACAATGGTAACATGGGTCGCGCCGGCTACGGTGGCGTCAACATGGATTACTACCCCGAGGACTGCGACAGCAATGCTCAGGTGTGGCTGTATGAAGGCACCCCGGTTCTCGCTCGGAACGGCGGCGCTGACTGGAACTATCAGATCTGGAGCGCCACCTGGTACGGTGATCTCGGCCTGTATCCGGTCGCCGGAGACGAAGGCCCGTATCTGTACCAGCCGTGCTCGGGTATGCCTGCCGAGGTCTATGAGACCGGCAGATATGTGACTCCGGACACTGCCGTCGCGTTCGAGCGCGTTTACGTGGCTCCTGCCGACGACAGTGAATTCATCATTGCCTACATGAAGGTGAAGCCCGGTAAGGGTGAGGCCCTCACCGGCCTGCTGCTCGGTGAAATGATCGACTGGGATATTCCGAACGACAACAACCCGGATGATCCCGACCGTGACGGCAACCCGATCAACACCGGCGGCATCGACGCCGGTCGTAACATGCTCTACCAGCAGGGCTTCGAGTGCTACTGCGACGATACGCTGTATCCGAACAACTGCGTGTACAACGACGCGCGTTTCGCCGGCAACGGCTTCGTCGGGTCGTACCTGAACGGCTCGCCGCGCTATAGCGTGCCGTACGGTGGCTTTGTGGGTGAGAACGATGAGCTGTGGGCCAGCGGCGAAGGCTTCATTCACTCGACCATGTGGACCGAGCTGAATACCTCCGGTCTGCGCGGCAGCGACTCGGTCGAAGACCTCTCCACGGCCATGTGCTACGAGCCGGCCCTCGACTTGGGCGTTGATGATTACTACGAAGTGGTCACTGTAATGGCTACCATTGAAGACGGTAATCTGGCCGCTCTTCAGGCTGCCTATGATCGCGCGGTCACCTGGTTCAACACCAACGGCGGTATCGGTATGTTCGCGGATGTCGATGAGGCCAACGGCGCCATGGACAAATGCGAAGGCTGCTGCCAGAACATGGGTGACATGAACCATGACGGCCAGGTTGATGCTCTTGACGTCATCTTCTTCGTCGACTATCTGTGGACCCCGGGTTCACCGGTTCCGCCGTGCGACGAGGAAGTGGACGTGAACTCCGACAACCAGGGCGATGCCCTCGACCTGATTTATCTGGCTGAGTACATCTTCCAGGGTCTGCACGATCCGCTGCCTGACTGCCCGTAATCGGCGCAAGCAGGCTGCAACAGAAATAGAATCTTACGATTCTCTTCTGATAAAGACAGCCATCCCCGAAAGGGGATGGCTGTTCTATTATGGCTTACCTCCCGTGGCCATTTCCCCCCCCATAACCGCAAGCTAACCCCGGTCGCCTGCTCTGGTGCCGCATCACCGCAGGAAAGATTTTTTCAAATCCGGCCTTCAATCGTCAATTAATTGCCGGCTGCACGACCCTGCAGCTTTTTGCCCTCCTGCGGGCGGCAAAACGGCCTTTGAGGCCCGAAATAAGCCTGAAATCGGCTTTCCGGGCGCGGCACGGAATTTGTTGTCATAAGCTCAGGCACAAATCGTCTTGACTGACTTGACCATCCGGCCCCCGGGGCCGGAAAGGAGGATATTAGGAACTTCTTGAACAATCCCGCGTTACCGGCCTGAGGGCAATGCCAAATACTGCGCCGGAGGCCTGAAAGGTGTTGACGAAATCGCCTATTGACATTATCTTACAGCGAGGGATTTGGCTCGAGAGGTTACTTGAGTACGCGCCTTCCTTTTCAAATCCTCACGGGAGGTGGAAACTAAGTACAAGTAGAAATAGAATTCTCGAGTGTTTTGGTATTTGGTAAAAACAGTAACTTTTGTCTTTATGGAGGCTCAAGCCAAGATGAAAATCAAACTTCTAACGCTGACATTGTCGCTGCTGGCAGTGTCGTTCGGTTTGGCGTACGGGCAGGGCAGTATCGTGATGGACAGCGCCACCTTTTTGGCCGGTGGCCAGGTGGGCGAGCTTAACGACGGCGATGTGGTGGTGCTGTGGATGCACCTTAATAACACCGGTGACCCGCTAAGAGCGTCGACAAACGGATTCCGAATCACCTCTGACAACGGCGTGACCTGGGACACCGCCACGGGTGAGCTGAATCCGGCCTATTGTTGGGATCTGAACTGGTGCTACCCCTGCTTTTATGACCTGGGCATGTATGTCCTTGATTCAGCTTCGGTGGACAAGATCGACCCCGATACCATCGGTTTCGGTGGCGCGGCCGGTCAGTTCGGCGACGGTATTCCGACCGGTTTCGATGACTGGGCCTGGACTATTACGGTCGGGCCGGTCACCATGAACGGCGGTACGCATTTCACGGTGGACTCCTCCTTCTACGGCACGGCCGGCTTCTGGCTCTTTGGTATCGCCGGCGGTATCGGTGTTGAGTGCGTCTGGGGCGGACCTTACGATATTCCCGCGCAGACCGGTGTCGGCTCAATCGGCG
>CP070777.1:1840179-1847250 GCA_020346225.1 Candidatus Zixiibacteriota bacterium
ACCGGCATCGTGTTGCGCCCATGTCATGGGGCACCAGATGGCTGTCGACAGGGGCTGGGCGGCTTTTATGTTCTCGGGAAAGATCTGATCTCTGGCGTCGGTCGACGGATTCGCTAAGAGGCAGACGAAGACAGAGAAGATAACGTGCCCGAGGATGTATAGTCTGCGCATGCCAATCCCGCTTACGAGAAGGATTCCAATTGCGTCGCGAAGCAAGTCACTGGCGGTTATCTAAACTAAATGTATGGAAACTTGCTTGGCGGCACAAGCCTTTTGTCGCTTCCGCAACACCTACATGATTATGACCAGCTTGCCCATTTGCGTGGAGCCGTCCTCGGCTTCCACCACCCAGTAGTACAAGCCGGAAACGACCATCTGGGTGTTGCGGGTGATCATGTTCCAGCTGTCGTGCGAGGAGTTGGGGTCGGCCGGGTCCATATCGTGGTCCAGCTTACGCACCAGATCGCCGTCGAGAGAGTAGACGTAGATGGTGCATCGGGGCGGCAGGTTACGAAAATGAATCTCCCTGACGCGGTAATCGGGACGATCTTCCTGCAGACGGCCTTCAAAACCGTTATCGCGGTAATCGGCGTCGCCGCGATACGGGTTCGGATAAACATAGACGTTCCCGTCGCCGTCGGCGGCCATATCGGACGTCCCCAGCGGGTAAGCGCTCACCGCGCCCACGGAAACGGCCGATTCAAGCGGTTTGACCTTGATCCGGGCATCGCCGTAATCGAAGGCCGTTACGTTCACCCAGTAGGGTACGGTGGGCAGAAGATCGCCGATCACGACTTCGTACTCGTAGTATCTCAGGTAACCGTCGTCGGTCATCGCTTCGGGCGGAATCGAATCCGCGTGGTATATGACGGGGTCGGGTTCGTCCGGGTAGACTTTGCGAATCGGCGTGTTCACTTCGAAAATGGAGGCGTTGTAATCATGCTTCTTGAAATAGAAGGCCGAGTCGACAAAGTCGGCATGGACATAAGGAGAAGACGGTGTGAACGACAACGGGTCGAAGTCGGCATCGGCACAGGGATCGGCACCTGAGCCATAGAGGCACCTGAGGCTGTCGCGCAGGAACGGCGGGTCATATATGACCCACTGCAGGTCGTTATCGGTGGCCTTCAGAACGTACTTGTCGTAGTTCCGGCGATCATAGGTGGCGGCGAGGGCAAAGCTGGAGACGCGTTCGTCCCGCCCGCAGTAAACGCGGTATCCCTCGAAATCCACTTCACCGGAGAAGGTGTCTTTTTCGGTTTCCGAACGGGAGCCGTTGAAGCGCACGCGTAGCCCGTTGGCGACCGGCTCCACCCGGACTCGCGGCGCCGGCGGCGGCACGGCACCGCGCCAGTCGGGGATGCCGTCACCGGTGTAATAGATGGTGTCGCCGTCGCAGACCACGAACTCACCGGCGTAGTCGTCACCGTCGGAATCGATGCCGGGATTGTCGTATATCCACCGCGCCCACGAGCAGTTCTCGAGCAGATTGGTGAAATTCAGGTTGGCGTAGAACAGGTCGAGGTCGCCGGGCAGATTGTTTCCGTTGGCCGGGTCGACGTGAAAATCCTCGGCGCAAACAAAGGCCAGAGGGAGGTTCACGCTGGCACCTGCCGGAAGCTCGAAGGGGCCGAGCGAAAGCAGAGTGAACGGACCGGGCAGGCCCTCGGTAGAGGCCATCTGGGCGATTTCCGCCGGCGGCGGCAGCCAGACCGGGTCATCGTAGCCGACACGGATAGAGTGAAGGATGTCATAGTCTATCTCGCCGTTGCTCATGACATGATAGCGGTTGGCGTCACCCAGCGGCCAGCCGGTTCCGCCGGTCATGAAGTCGCGATAGTCTTCACGGTGCCGGGGGCCATAGTCCAGGCTGGTCTCCCGAAACGGCGTCCACCAGTTGTATGACAGGTTTTTGTCCTGATGCTGCCTTTTGCCGGGATAATCAAGAAAGAAGATGGCGTGGGCGTCGGGCGCCGATTTGATCCATTCCTGGGAGTAATTCGGGTCATAGACCAGCTCGTCGGTGAAAGCGCCGTCAATGGGGTCGCCGTCGTTGTTGGCCCCCCACATCATATTGACCGTATCGATTATATCGCAGCCCAGGTGCGATGGAACACCTTCGATGAAACCGCCGATACTGCCGTGGTCGTAGTCGAAAGTATGGTTGTCACCGACCACCACTCCGACCGAAGGCCGCGAAAGGATGCCGAAATACAGATCATTGATGGTCTCGGCACCGATGTTCTTGATGTTCATATCGAAGAGGACAAAGTCGTCGGCAAAGGCGTTCGACCAGGCATAGGATTTCTGCGATACCAGCACATTGAGCGGAATGTGGGGCGTCCCGCGGAGAAAGTCGATGGCATTCTGGTAGAGAACGACGGTGTCCGTGTACAGGGCAATGTAATCCTGGTTGGAGACACCTTCCTGATAGCCTGAAGTCGACGGGTCGCCCAGCGGTCGGGTGTCCATCTCACCGAACGGGGCCGGGGCGGGATTGAGTTCGAACTCGAGAAAGACATTGTAATCGAAAGAAACCGAAACGAGCGTATCCCGGCCCAGGCGGCCGCCTATCCAGAACTGAGCGCTCTGCAACTGATAGACCAGCGAGTTCTTGGGATATTCGCTGCCCTCGCGAACGGCTTCGCCGGTGAAGTAATCACGCCATTCGTGCCAGCCGAACCCCCACAGGCCGAAATTGGATACGACCAGGTTCATGTTGCCGATATTGTGCTGGGCGAAGGCCCATCGCCATTCGTCGGCGGCCAGCGATGTCGAGGTGAGTTTGCCGCTATCGGCAAGCAGGGGCAACCTGGCGGCGCTGGTTTTCGGCGCCAATGCAGCCACGGCCAAGAAGGAAGCAATACTGATGAGGAGCAAGCGAGGCACAAACACCTTCCCGCGCGAGACAACAAGCTGCGCGTCCCGAAACCACAGGTCTTCTCTGGATTCCGAACAAGATAAGTAATTCTAAGAGTTTACGCCAGAACAAAAGTGTGTGGCCCCGGAAAGCCACGCCTTGCTTACATGATTATGACCAGCTTGCCCATCTGCGTCGTGCCGTCTTCGGCCTCGACCACCCAGTAGTACAATCCGGAAACAACCATCTGTGTATTGCGCGTAATCAGGTTCCAGGTGGCGTGCGAAGAGTACGGATCGAACGGGTCCGTGTCATGGTCCAGCCTCCGGACCAGGTCGCCATCGAGCGAATAGATATATATGGTGCACTTTGCCGGCAGGTTGCGGAAATGAACCGCCCGCACCCGATAGTCGGGACGGTCTTCCTCCAGCCGGCCTTCCAAACCCAGGTCGCGGTAGTCCGCGTCGATGCGATAAGGATTAGGATACACATACACCTCGCCGGAACCGCCGGCGGCGGTGTCGGAAGCACCCATCGGATAGACACTCTGAGCACTGCGGGTCACCGACGATTCCTGACCCGGCACCTTCAGCGCGGGTGCGCCAAAGTCAAAGCTCGTCACACTCACCCAGTGCGGTACAGTCGGCAGCAGGTTCTCGATAGTGTATTCGTACTCGAAGTACTTCGGGTTGCCTTCGGCCGTCAGGGCCTCCGGCGGCAGCGAATCCGGATCGAGGCTGACCGGGTACGGCTCGTCCGGGTAGACCTTGCGGATCGGTGTGGTAATGCCCCACCGGGAGGCGTTGAAATCGTGACGGACAAAGTAGAACGCGGAATCGGAAAAACCGGGGAGGATGTACGGCGAGCTGACCGTGTAATTGAGCGGGTCGAAGCTGCTGTCTTGGCAGGGGTCGGCGCCCGCGCCGTACAGGCAGCGCAGGCTGTCAAGAATGAAGGGTGTTTCCAGCAGACGGTATTCAATGGCATACACGTCGCCGGTCCATACATATTTGTCATAATCATCGCGGTCGTATGAAGCTACCATGGCCATGCTGCCGGCTCGCTGGTCCAGACCGCAGTAGATGCGGTAACCCTCGAACTCGATCTGACCCGTGAAGATGTCGCGCTCGGCTTCGCACCGGGCGCCGTTAAAACGGACATAAATTCCGTTGGCGGTCGGGGTCAGCCAGAAATCGGGCGCCGGGGGCGGCATGGCGCTGCGCCAGTCGGGGATACCGTCGCCGGTGTAGAAAACAGTGTCGCCGCGGACGACCACCTGCCCGGATTCATTTGTCACGGAATCCGGGTCGCATAGTTGATACTCACCGGCGTAGCCGTCGCCGTCGGTATCGACACCGGGGTTGTCGTAAATCCACTTGGCCCACATGGCATTGCCGACCAGGTCGGAGAAGTCCAGCTTTCGCAGGAAGGTTCGGGCGCTATAGGGGAGGAGGTCGGCGTTGTTCGGGTCAGTGTGCAAATCTTCACCGCCCACGACAGCGAAGGCGACCTTTAGCTCTGCCCCCGGCGGCAGGTCGTAGGGTCCGACCGACAGCAGGTTCGGCGGCCGCGACAGCCCGCGCGTTGATGCCATCATGGCTATATCGCCGCGCGGTGTCATCCAGACCGGATCATCCAGCGGAATGGTGGCCGTGTAAACCATGTCGTAATCGATCTCGCCGTTGCCCATGACGTGGTACTTGTTAACGTCACCGAGCGGCCGGCCCGTTCCTCCGGTCAAAAAGTCCCGAAATCCTTCGCGGTGGCGAGGGCCGAAATCATAGGCCGGGTCGTAAAACATGGCCCACCAGTTGTAGGAGAGGGTCACCGGGCCGTCGGTCCCGAACGACGGGTAGCCGAGAAAAAGAATCCCGTTACCGTGGGTTGCCGATTTGACCCACTCTTCCCAATCAGGGTCGTAGACAATTTCATCGACGTACTCACCGTCGACCGGGTCGCCGTCATTATCGGCCGCCCACATCATATTCAGGTTATTTACGATGCCGCAACCCGGCGACAGTACCACCGAGTCGATAAATCCGGTTATGCTGCCACGAACATAATCAAAATCGTCAAGTCACCCGTACTCGGCGGTGAAACCGACCATGGGCCGCGACCGGATTCCGAAATAAACTCTCTCTATGGTTTCTTCGCCGATATTCCTGATGGTCAGGTCTATAAAGACGATATTCTCGGCCACATGGTTGGACCAGGCGTAGGAACGCTGGTCTATCTCTATGCCCAGCGGCCTTGGCGGCCAACCGTAAAAGTAATCCGGGTAGTAGATGCCCGATACGACCGTGGTATCGGTGCATGCGCCTACCAGGTCAAGCTCTGAGACGGCGTCCTCGTAACCCGCCAGAGACGGGTCCAGAACGGATCGGGCCCTCAGGGGCTTACCGCTGACGGCCGTCCACTCGCTGCCGCCGGCGGTCTCGACATCGTAAAACCAGCCGGCCGATACCAGCGTGTCGCCGTTTACGATACCCCCGACCCAGTAGGTTATGTCGTTGAAGTTGCGAAGCATCGAATACTTGGGAAATTCGTCACCATTCTCCAGGGTGTCGCCCGTGAAGTAGTCATGGGTCGGACCGGTGCCAAGGTGGCAATTGGCGCTTATGCCCAGAACCCAGTTGCCGACATTCTGAGCGGCCTCATAATACTCTCCGGCAGCGACGAGATCGAGTTGCTTGGACAGAACAACGGTATTTTCAATGCAATCCCTAGCCGTTGGCGCACTGTAGATTAGGCAGGTTACTAAAAGTGCTACGCTAAGCTTGACACCGACAACCTTAACCAAGCGAGTCCTCCCAGGGGTTTCTTTGTCGAGGGGCGCCGTCGCCTCCGCCATTGTTGAAAACATAGTCATGTTTATCCGTGTTAGCAAGCATAAAGTGTTAGGGCATACGGGCCAGGCAAGAGGCCGGCATCGAAATTGCCTGTGTAACGACCTGCTATGCGGCAATGACACCTTTGCTGACACGGCCGGCGTCGAAAAGATAGTTCAATCTATCCAGAATGGCGACCGAAATGTCCGGGGCGACGGTTGCCTCAACAAGTCACTGAGGGGTCCGGAGGGGAAGGCTTTGTCAGTCGGCTGTCATCGGAACGGGTCCTGTCGGCCTTTTCTCTCCGGTGTATTTATGCGCGGCCGTGGGCGAGAGTGATTCCCGCTGTCTAAAAAACAGGCGGAGCACGTCTGGTGCCCCGCCCGAAATATGCGAAGGTGTTAACTCCGTTTGCGAATCAGACGACGCCCTGGTCGAGCATGGCGTTGGCCACTTTGAGGAAACCGGCGATATTGGCGCCGGCCACATAGTTACCTTTCATGCCGAACTGCCCGGCCGCTTCCGAGGCCGCCTGGTGGATATTGATCATGATATTGTGCAGGCGCTCGTCCACCTCTTCGCGCGTCCACGACAGGCGCAGGCTGTTCTGTGACATCTCCAGTCCGGACACGGCCACGCCGCCGGCGTTGGCTGCTTTGCCGGGACCGAAGAGTACCTTGCTTCTCAAAAAGACATCGACACCGTCAGGGGTGGTGGGCATGTTGGCACCCTCAGCCACGCAGAAGCACCCGTTCTTGACCAGCCCCTGGGCGTCATTTCCGTTCAGTTCATTCTGGGTGGCGCAGGGCAGGGCCACATCCACCTTGACGTTCCACACACCGGTACCCTCGTGGTACTTGACGCTCTTGAACTTGTCGGCGTACTCCTTGATGCGGCCGCGGCGGACGTTTTTCAGGTCCATCACGAAGTCCCACTTCTCGCCGGAGATACCGTCCTCGTCGACGATGAAACCGGATGAATCCGACAGCGTCACCACTTTGCCGCCCAGTTCGTTAACTTTCTCGGTGGCATACTGGGCTACGTTGCCTGAACCGGAAACCGCCACCTTGAGACCTTTGAATGATTTGCCCTGGGTCTTGAGCATCTCCTCGGCAAAATACACGGTCCCGTAGCCGGTGGCCTCGGGGCGGATAAGGCTGCCGCCCCAGCCCAGGCCTTTGCCCGTCAGGACGCCCTCGAAGGCGTTGCGCAGCTTCTTATACTGGCCGTACAGAAAGCCGATCTCGCGGCCGCCCACGCCGATATCGCCGGCGGGTACGTCCGTGTTCGGGCCGATGTGACGGAACAGCTCGCTCATGAAAGACTGACAGAATGACATGACCTCGTTGTCGGATTTGCCCTTGGGGTCAAAATCAGAACCGC
>CP070777.1:1847350-1849881 GCA_020346225.1 Candidatus Zixiibacteriota bacterium
AGGCCCTGTGGATTTATCCTGAAGGTTTTATGGTCAGTTACTCGACAAACTTCGGCAACGGCAGCGGGAACAGCTTCAAGATATTCGGTGACCAGGGCGTGCTGGACATGGTCAACTGGACTGCACCGATATTGACAGCAGAAGGTGGAGGCAAAAGAATGGGCCAGATACGAGGTAAGAATCCTGTGAAAGAAGTACCAATGCCTGACCATTTCCTCGATTGGCTCCAGTGCCTGCGAAACCGCAAGACGCCCAACGCTTCTATTGATGCCGGTTACCAGCACGCGGTCGCCTGCATTATGGCGATGCAATCCTATGATACCGGCCGCCGAACGGTCTACGACCCAGAGAAACGCGAAATCCGCGAAGGATAAAGGCAGCGAACTCTGTGTAAAAACAAGGAGAATACGAAAATGAACTCTCATAATCAGCTCTCTCGCCGGGAATTCCTCGGCAAGACTGTAAGGTTCGGAACAGCAGGCCTTGCGGCAACCTGTGCCGCAACATCACCCACACTCGCCAAGAAAAGTGATGGCCCCTGGCAAATCGGTTGCTACACACGTCCATGGGGACAGTATGATTACCGCGTGGCACTTGATGCCATTGCTGAGGCTGGCTTCAAATATGCCGGCCTGATGACGGCCAAATCCAAGACGGGCCTCGTAATTTCGGTCTCGACCACACCCGAAGAGGCTGAGCAGGTCGGCGAGGAAGTAAAGAAACGCGGTTTGAAGGTCCCATCAGTATACGGCGGTGGTATCCCGGTAGAGAAGTCACTCAACGCCGGTATCGAGGGACTCAGGAAACTCATCGACAACTGTGCCGCCTGCGGCGCGAAGAACCTGATGATGGGTGGAACCGGTAATAAAAAGCTCTACAAGCTGTATTACAAGGCCATAGCCGAATGCTGCGATTACGCCGCCGATAAAGGTATCGGAATTAGTGTCAAACCTCACGGCGGCCTGAATGCCACCGGTTCCCAGTGCCGAAAGACAGTCGAGATGGTAGGCCACGACAACTTCCGAATCTGGTACGACCCCGGCAACATCCTCTATTACTCGAACGGCGAACTTGACCCGGTCGACGACGCCGCCACTGTAGACGGCCTCGTAGTTGGCATGTGCATCAAGGATTACAAACACCCCAAGGAAGTCATGGTTACACCGGGGATGGGCCAGGTTAACTTCCAGGCCGTACTCGCTCGCCTCAAGAAAGGGGGCTTCAATAGCGGTGATCTCGTCGTAGAATGCCTTGAGCGAGGAGACCTCAAGCAAACACTCACCGAGGCCAGGAAGGCTCGAAGGTTCTTAGAGGAACTCACCGGACAGAAATCCTCCACTGTTACTGAGGCGCCTATGGTCACAACTAACTTGGTCGCAGGCATTGCGGTCATTGACATCACGCCGCCGGATGGTTATCGCATGAGCGGATACTTTCGCGAGCGGTTGAGCACAGGTACGTTGAATCCGCTCCAGGCCAAGGCGATTGTACTTCGCCAAGGCAAGGAGTCCGCAGCTCTTGTCTTCTGTGACATCATCGGAATTTCGCCCGACGTCTCGTCTCGTGCCCGCGCGCGGGCCTCCAAAAAAACCGGCATTCCGGTTGGGAACATCCTCCTCGCCGCCACGCATACCCACACAGGGCCGCTCTACTTTGGTGCACTGAGAAAGCACTTCCACGACCTGGCGGTTGCCATGCACGGCAGCGATCCGCGTGAAAAGGTTGATTACTCCTCGGAGCTTGTTGCAAAACTCGTCAAGGTAATAACGCAGGCAGACGCTGCGGCAAAACCCGTCCGCATAGAGGCCGGAGTGGCTGAGCAGCAAGGTCTTTCTTTTAACCGACGGTTTCACATGAAAGACGGAAGTGTCCGGTTCAATCCGGGTGTTTTGAATCCAGACATTGTCCGGGCAGCCGGCCCAATCGATCCCGATGTCGGGATAGTACTGTTCCGCGAGGCAGACGGCGGAAGCCCCGCTGCGGCCTTAGTGAACTTCGCCCTGCATCTCGACACCGTCGGCGGAACGAAATATGCGGCCGACTATCCTTTCTATTTGGAGCAGTCACTGCACCAGAAGTATGGCGATGAATTTGTTCTACTCTTTGGCACGGGCACGTGCGGCGATATTAACCACATCGACGTTACAAAGAAAGAACGTCTCAAGACGGACTACATAGGCAAAACACTCGGGCAAACCGTAAAAGAACAAATCGGCTCCCTGAAGACCGTCTCAGAACCAGCTTTAGATGTACGAAGAGAGATCGTTAATGCACCGCTTCAAAGTTACGGGCCTGAGAAAGTCGCCTGGGCCCGTGAGAATATAAAGAAAATCGGCACCAGAGAACTATCATTCCTCGAACAGGTCGAGGCGTACAAAATCCTGGCAGTCGAGATGCGCCGCGGCAAAACGATTCCTCTTGAGGTCCAGGTATTTCGCCTGAGCCGTGACGTCGCCGTGGTCGGCTTGCCGGGCGAGGTATTCGTCGACCTTGGTCTTGCGATTAAACGTGCAAGCCCTTTCCCGACCACA
>CP070777.1:1849981-1852857 GCA_020346225.1 Candidatus Zixiibacteriota bacterium
CATGTCACCCCAGAACTTGTTGTCAACGGCGCCTATATCGAGCCCCAAACCGAGCCGGTCGCGCACGTACGGGAGAATCTCCCGGCTGAAAAACGGATACGCCGCCCGCCCGGTCAAAAGCATAACCCGGCGCTGGCTCCTGATACCGCCGAGCCGTGAGCGACGGCGGTTGAATGTCGTCAGAAACTCGCGCCCCATACCCACCCCGTTTTCGAACTGCGGCATGCTTTCGTATGTCTTATAAAGCGGGAAATCACGCCCCGTCTCGACATAGAGTTCATCGGCCGCCCACACAAAGCGACTTTGCAGTGTCTTCAAAAACTCCTCTTGCCGTCTCTCGACACGGTCAATGATGATTTCCGACTCATCGCGCCTGAGCCGCCGGAGCCGCGGTAGATTTTGGCGGTACCGCGTCAGGCCGACCGGCACAACTGCCAGGCTGTTCACCCCCGGATACAGCCCGGCCAGGTCGGTTATCGTCTTTTCCAGATGGTCGCCGTCGTTGATTCCCGGACAGATAACGCACTGAGCATGCACGGTGATACCGTTGTTCGCAAGACGTTTCAACTGCG
The DNA here is from genome assembly GCA_020346225.1 of Candidatus Zixiibacteriota bacterium. GTDB lineage: Bacteria > Zixibacteria > MSB-5A5 > GN15 > FEB-12. The sequence continues at coordinate 1,850,554 of CP070777.1, forward strand.
GCAAAATGGGGGGAGCTTTGTCGCTCTGGAGCATGAAACGCCGCAATGAATCATCGGTGGTGTGCACCGAGACATACAGCGGCGACAGGCGCTGACGAATAATACGACGGACATCCTTTTCTGTCACATTAGTAAGAGTAACAAAGTTGCCATGAGTGAACGAGAGGCGGTAATCCTCGTCCTTGACGTATAACGGCCGTCTCATCCCCTTCGGCTGCTGGTGAACGAAACAGAAGATACAATTGTTGTCGCAGACCATCACGCGGTCGTCGTCAAGTGTAAGGCCGAGGTCCGGCGGACAGCCCGGGTCGATGTCAAAGTGCACCGTCCTGCCATTCGGGTCGACGAAAGTAATCCGCGCCTGCTCGCCGTCGGTTTTGAAGCGAAAGTCGATACTGTCCAGCACCGGCTTGCCGTTTATCGCTTTGACGGTATAGCCGGGGCGAACATAGCCGAACAGGGGCGATTGGGGGTCGACGGCTTTGACTCGCATGATTTTACCCACAAAAAAGAGCGGGCGATGGGGCTCGAACCCACGACGTCAAGCTTGGGAAGCTTGCATTCTACCACTGAATTACGCCCGCTTAACTCTGAGTAAATTTACAGCCGACACGAGGGGTTGTCAACGGGCTTTGCCGGGCTATTCGGCGGACACTTCAGAGCCGGTTTCGGCCGGTTCTTCGGCCGCCCTGGAGCGCTGGGTTATGCGGACAATGATTATCGAAATCTCGTACAGCAAATAAAGCGGCGCGGCCAGAAGGACCTGCGTGAAAACGTCGGGCGGCGTGATAACGGCCCCCACAATCAGCAGGATCGGAATGGCGTACCGGCGGCCTTTGGACATAAACCTCGGCGTGATCAGGCCGATTTTGCCCAGGAAATAGGCCACAATCGGCATCTGGAAACCGAAACCGAAAGCCAGCATCAAAAGCCCCACGAAATTGATATAGCTGCCGATAGTAATCGTATTCTGGATCATCTCCCCGGCAAAACCCATCAGGAACTTGAACGAAATGGGCAGAACCACCAGAAAGCAGAAACCGGCGCCGACCAGAAACAGGAGGGTCGAAATGGCCACCATCGGCAGTATCCACGCCTTCTCCTGCCGGTACAGACCGGGCGAAATAAAGGCCCAGAGCTGATAGAAGATGATAGGCAGCGACCCGACAACGCCGGTGAACAGGGCTATTTTCAGGTAGGCATAAAAGGTCCCCGTCACCTGGATATTGTAAAGCGGCGTGTCGCCGAAGGGAATCTTGATGAATTTGATGAGATCGCCGGCGAAATAGAAGGCCACCATCGACATGACGATGACGGCGATTATCGACTTGAGAAGCCGCCAGCGAAGTTCCTCCAGATGCTGCAGGAAAGGCATGGAGGAGATTTCGCTCTCTTTGTTTTGCTCGGAGTTGTCTGTCATAGAATAAGAATTTGCCGAAAATGGGCAGTCCTGTCAAACTCTATTATTTTGGGGTTAGACTGGTCGTAACCGGCACTGCTCCGACAAATTCATTTGTGAAAGGGACAACGTCCCTATTCGAGGAGCTTTTTCATTTCTTCGAGGAATTCGGCCTTGTCTTTGAACTTGCGGTAGACCGAGGCGAACCGCACATAGGCGATCTCGTCGGTCTGGCGGAGCTTCTCCATGACCAGTTCGCCGATCTCCTGGCTGGTCACCTCGTTCTTACCCCGCCCTTTTATTTGGTTTTCGAGGTCATCGACCATGGCCTCGAGTTCCTTGCCCGTCACCGGCCTCTTGTTGCAGGCCAGTTTCATGCCATGGAGAAGCTTGTAGCGGTCGTAAGGTTCCCGCCGCCCGTCGGACTTGATAACCGTCAGTGTCCCTTGCTCGACATACTCATAGGTCGTGTACCGCTCGTGGCATCCCAGGCACTCGCGGCGACGGCGCACAGCGCGCCCATCCTGCGACGGCCGGCTATCGACGACCTTATCTTCCTCATGTCCGCAAGCGGGGCATTTCATTGTGAATCACCACCCATTTTCTTCTTTATACGCGCAATACCTCGCTCGATTACATCACGACCGTACACCAAATCGTGCGTGTCGAGAACGGCCAACGCTTCCGTCAAATACTTCAGGGCAGTTTCAAGCTCGTTCTTCTGTTCGTATACAAGACCAATGTTGCCCAGTCCGTTCGCTTCACCCTGGCGATAGCCTACCTCTCTGTCAATCTCAAGAGACTGCTCGAGATATTCCAGCGCTTCGTCAGCCTCACCCTTAGTCTTATAGATCAGACCAATATTGCCCAGGTCGCTCGCTTCGCCCTGACGGTAGCCTATCTCC
>CP070777.1:1852957-1870783 GCA_020346225.1 Candidatus Zixiibacteriota bacterium
CTCGAACACGAACCCGCCCATATATGTATCCCCCGCGCCAGTGGCATCGATTAAATCGACTTCATACGGGGGGATATCGATAAACTCGCTGCCGTCATAGATAATCGAGCCCAGCTCGGCCAAGGTCACTATCACGATCTTCGGCCCCCATGATTTTATAACACGCGCCGCCTCGTACGGGTCCTCGCGGCAATTGATGCCGGTCAGCACCATCCCCTCCAGCTCATTCGGCTTCACAATATCAAAGGAGCCTAAGGCTCCTTCTATTCCCTCGACCTTCTCATGGTATATGCGGCCGTCGCTGTCGGCCCCGCGCAGAAGCCCCTGCGGGTCGCAGAAGAAAAGACCGTTGTAGTTTTCCCGGATGGCCTGTATCTGCTCGAACGAAATCTCGCCCAGTATCGGCCCGACCAGCACCGCCCGCGAATCACGGTACCAGCTGTCATAGATTTCGTTAATAGGATCCGCGCGACCCAGCAAATCGAGCGTGCGGTTGCCGAAATCATCGTAGTATATCAGCGAGAACCCGCCCGTCTCGGCCGATGGCGTGATCTTGTAGTCGATATTGAAGCGTTTCAAATCGCCGACAAACTGCTCTTTGTAGTCGTCCCCGACCGAACCGACCAGCCGCACGTTCTCACCCATTTTGGCCAAAGCCAGGGCGGCGTTGGTGGAGCACCCGGAGAGAACTCTGGTTTCGGTATTGACTTTTTGCGTCTTGATGTAGTCGTAAACGGGGTTGCCGATAGCGGTGATCAAGGGTATGCCTTTATACTTCTTTCTTGCCCCCGAGCAACTTCTTGGCATAGACCAGACGCTGCACGGCGGTGATAAGCGAGGTCACGCCGACCACGATCAGCGCAAATTCCAGCCAGCCGCCGCGCGGCCAGGTGCCCATCGGTAAAAAGTGCTCCAGCACCGAGCCGATGATGATCAGCAGAAACTTCTCCAGCCGCCCCATGATGCCGACCGCGCAGTTTTCGATCTTGCCGATCGATTCCGCCGTCGCCCGGGTATAGCTGGCGATGAGCATGCCGAACAGGGCAAACAGCCCCCACCCCGGATGCACCGCGCCCGACATGGTAATACCGGCCAAAATGAAGAACTCGCCGTAGCGGTCGGCCACGTGGTCGAGGATACCGCCGAAGAGGGTTCCCATATTGCCGGCCCGCGCCGTGGAACCGTCGAGCATGTCCGTGAACGACGTGAGAAGCATCCAGACCACGCCCCAGATCATCTCCCCTTTCCAGAAGAATATCCCGGATACGATGGAGCAGATAAACGACACCCCGGTAATGAAATTCGGCTTGAGGCCGATTTTCACGCAGGCGCGCCCCAGAAAGAGCGACGAACTTTCGTAAAGTTGCCTTTTACGCTGGTTTATTCCGGGCAAGAGCCGCTTTTCCCTCAACTTCAAAGTTGGATAGAATATAGAGTCTTTTACGGTGGCCGTCAACGGTGAGAATAGACATTGTAAGCGGACCCGAACCGGCTGCGGGATTTCGCCTTATTGAGCCCTCATTCGCCGATTGACATTTGCCCCGTTTGGCAAAATATTGACAGCAATGTTTATCGACTACGTGGAGATAGAGGTCTCCGCCGGCAACGGTGGCCACGGCTGTATCGCCTTTCACACCGAGAAATTCATTCCCAAGGGCGGGCCGGACGGCGGCGACGGCGGCCATGGCGGCAATGTCGTGGCGGTGGCCGACGCCCAGCTCACCACCCTTTTGGATTTCCGCTACCGGCGCAAATACAAGGCCGAGAACGGCCAGCCCGGCAGCGGCGGCCTTAAAACCGGGAAGTCCGGCAAGAACACCGTGCTGCGCCTGCCGGTGGGGACACTCATCAAAGACCTGGAAACCGGTGAGGTCCTTTACGACCTCGACCGTGCCGAAGCCGAATTCATCATCGCCCGGGGCGGCCGGGGCGGACACGGCAACGCTTACTACAAGTCCCCCACCAATCAGGCGCCGCGCAAGGCCCAGGACGGTTTCCCCGGAGAGAGCCGGCGCGTCTCTCTCGAACTTAAGCTTCTGGCCGATGTCGGCCTGGTCGGCCAGCCCAACGCCGGCAAATCCACCATTCTCTCTTCGTTTTCGGCAGCCCGTCCCAAGATTGCCGACTACCCCTTCACGACACTCACCCCGAACCTGGGTATCGTCAAACTGCGCGACTACAAATCATTCGTCATGGCTGATATTCCCGGACTCATCGAAGGCGCCTCCGAAGGCAAAGGGCTGGGCCACCAGTTTCTCCGGCATATCCAGCGCACCGCCCTGATTGTCTACGTTATCGATGTCAACGAGCCGGATATCGCCGGCGCAAAAGAAATCCTGGAAAGCGAGTTGGCCGGCTTTGACGCCGCCCTGGCCGAGCGCCCGTCGCTGGTCGTGATCACCAAGGTGGATACTGTCGGCGAAAGTGATTTAAAAGCTGTTTCTAAGAAGTTGCCCGGAGACTATATTTACCTGTCAGCCGTCACCCGGCAGGGTGCCAACGATTTTCTTGAAGCAATTGAGAGCAAACTTGACCAACAAAGAGCTTAAAGAACGATTAGTTGACACGATTTGTCTGTTGAACATTCCAGGGGTGGGCCGGGCGCGATTCAATCGGCTCGTCAAATCGCTGGGCAGTGCGGCGAATGTCCTCCATGCCTCAACGGCCGAGCTGGAGGCCGTCACCGGAATCTCGCGCTCAATCGCCGAGGATATAAGGGACAAACGGAATCCGGACGAGGCCCGCCAGGCCGCCGCCAGAATAGTGCAGCTCGGCTGGACGGTTCTGTTCCCCGACCGGCCGGGCTTTCCCGGGGCCCTCGTAAACATCGCCGACACCGACATCCCTCCGGTCCTTTTCGCCAGCGGGCCGTGCGACGAAGACACGAAAATGGTCGCTATCGTCGGCACCCGGCACCCCACCGAACAGGGTCGGATGTTCGCCTACAACCTGGCGGCGTCACTGACCCAGGCCGGCATCGCCGTCGTTTCCGGCATGGCCGAGGGCATCGATGCCGCCGCCCATAAGGGCGCTCTCGACGCCGGCGGACACACCGTCGCCGTCTGGGGCAGCTCTCTGGACGTTCCCTACCCGCCCTCCAACAAAGGTCTGGCCGACAGAATCGCCGCGCAGGGTGTCATCCTCTCCGAGTACCTGCCGGAGACACCCCCCGAACGGGCCAACTTCCCGGAAAGAAATCGGATAATATCCGGTCTCTCCGAGGGCGTGGTGGTCGTCGAGGCGGGACGCAAATCGGGCGCGCTTATCACCGCCGAGCATGCCCTCGGCCAGGGTCGGGAACTTTTTGCGGTACCGGGACAGCCGTCACAGAAGATGAGCGAAGGCGCCAACACTCTGATAAAGAAGGGCGCCCGCCTGCTGACCTCGGTTGAAGATATTTTCGAAGAGCTGCCGCTTCTGCGGGGACACGTGCTCACTAAGAAATTCACCAGACTTCCCGATATGACAGACATCGAAAAGAAACTGGTGCACATGGTCACCGCCGGGCCCCGCCAGATCGACGAGATATCGCGCGACATGGAACTGCCCACCGCGGAACTCATGGAGTTTCTTCTGGCCCTGGAAATGAAAGGCGTCATTCGCGAGCTTTCGGGAAAGAGATTCGCACTCGCCGACGAATACCTATGATTAAGAAAGCTGCAAAGATCGTTAACAAACTCGGCCTGCATGCCCGGCCCTCGGCCATGCTGGTGACGGTGGCCAGCAAGTATGAATCTCAGGTATTCGTTACCAAAGACGGATTGCGCGTCAATGCCAAATCGATTATGGGCGTGATGATGCTGGCCGCGGAACAGGGCGCGGAAATCATCGTCGAAGCCGACGGAGTCGATGAGCAGGCGGCCCTCGAAGAGATTCTCAGTGTCATCGAGTCCGGATTCGGCGAAAACGAATGATATTTGGCTTGCCTTTAGCCTCTCCCCGCGATTACATTGCTTGTTGATAAAGGACTTACAGCAATCATGTTCAATCGGCGCACAGTGATAAAAGGTACGCCCATCTCGGGCGGTATTGCCATGGGGCACGCGCGCGTGGTGCTGCCCGGCGATGTCGAGCTGGCCGAAATTACCATCCCGGCCTCGCGGGTCGAAGGCGAAATCGAGGCCCTCGTGCTGGCCGTGGGACTCACCATCCAGGAAATCCGCGAACTGATGGAGTCGGCCGGAAAGAAAATCGGCGGCCCCGTCGCCAGAATATTCGATGCCCAGCTGCTGATTGCCGACGATGACGAGTTTCTTAACCAGGTCAAATCTGAAATAAGACAGACCCGCCGTAACGCCGCCTTCGTCTACAACAACCTGGTCAAAAGCACCACCGCTCCCCTGAAAAGCTCCCCGGACGAGTATATGCGTCAGATGGCCACCGACATCGAGGCGGTGGCACAGCGCGTGCTGTCACACCTGAGCGGCCATGAAAAGACCGACCTGAAGTTTCCCCCGCACACCATCCTCGTCGGCAAAATGGTTACGCCGGGCGACGTGCTGTTATACCGGCAGCGCAAGGCCGTCGGCTTTGTCGTCAGCGAAGGCGGGCAGAATTCTCACATGGCCCTGATAAGCCGCGCCCTGCGGTTGCCCGTTGTCCTCTCCCGCGACTCCTGCTTCGACATCGCCAACAACTCCCGTCTGATTATCGACGGTACCGCCGGCGAGATAATCGTTCACCCGACCAGCGATGACTGGACGGAGTATCAGAAGCGCCGCAAGCGCCAGGGTCCGGCCGCCATTACGCGCATCCGCAAGTTGAGCGAGGTTCCGCCGACAACCGCCGACGGCAGGCCGGTCAATATCGGCGCCAATCTCACCCTCCGCGGCCCGGCCGACGATATCCTCGCCGAACAGGGTTTTCCCGTCGGCCTCTACCGAACCGAGTTTCTTTACCTGGCCAACTATGATTTCCCCGATGAAGAATCGCAGTACGACTATTACCGGCAGATCGCCCAAAAGTACGCCCGGTCGTATGTCGTGCTGCGTGCCTTCGATCTCGGCTACGACAAGCTTATCGCCGACGCCGTCTGGCCGCAGGAAGACAACCCGGCGCTGGGATGGCGCGGCATGCGCGCCATGCTCGACATGACCAACGAGTTCAAAACGCAAATACGCGCTATCCTGCGGGCTTCCACCGGTAAGAATTTGAAAATACTGCTGCCCATGATCTCCGATGTATCCGAACTGGACCGGGCCAAAAAACTCATCTCGCAGGCCAAATTCCAGCTGCGCAAACAGCGGATCCCTTTTGACGAAGATATCCAGGTCGGTATTATGGCCGAGGTACCCTCGGCCGCCATGACCGCCGAAACGCTGGTCAAAAAAGTGGATTTCGTCTCCATCGGCACCAACGACCTGGTCCAGTATACCCTCGCCGCCGACCGCATGAACAGCCGGGTCTCGAAACTCTACAGCGCCTTCCATCCGTCCGTTCTCAGGCTCATTCTGATCGTTGTCGAGGCGTGCAAAAAGCACGGCAAGCCGGTGTCCATCTGCGGCGAAGCGGCCGGCGACCCTCTGGCCCTGCCTCTATTCATCGGGATGGAAATAGACCTCCTCTCCATGAATCCGGCCCGAATCTTTGACCAGTGCCGTTTCGTGAAAAAAATCGATTCCACCATGGCCCGACACCTGCTGGCCTCGGTGAAAGCCAGCGAATCGCAGCAGCAGGTGATCAACATGCTCCAGACCTATAAGTCCGAACTGGAGAAAAAGAAACCCTTCAGGAAAAGGAAGTAGAACCTTGTCTGTCCTCGATGATGTTGAAAAAATACGCGCCGTCGACCCGCAAAACATGTATAACCGCATCTTTGACCTCCCCGAACAGCTGGATGAGGCTCTGAAAATCGGGCAGTCCTGGAAGATCGATGCCGACAGCTTCGCCGATATCAAGAACATCGTCGTCATCGGCATGGGCGGTTCGGCCATCGGCGGCGACCTGGTTCGAACCTACCTCACCTCCAAACTGCTTGTTCCTTTTCAGGTCTGCCGCCACTATGTCCTGCCCGAGTACGTGGATGACGAAACGCTGGTTATTGCCTCGTCATACAGCGGCAACACCGAGGAAACCCTGACGGCGCTGGACGATGCTCTCGGGCGCAAGGCCATGGTGGCCGGCCTGACCACGGGCGGCATGCTCGAAGAGGTCTCCCGGTTGAACGATTTCCCGGTGGCCATTCTGCCCAAGGGCCTGCAGCCTCGCGCCGCTCTCGGTTATTCCTTCGTGCCGCTCCTGATGTTTCTCGAGAAGATCGGGCTGATAAAAAATGTCGGTGACGAAATCAAGGAAGTCATCGCGCATCTGTCGAAGCTGCGCGAGCAGTATATTGAAGGCGCTCCCGTCAAGAAGAACCCGGCCAAGCAACTGGCCGAGAAGATTCACGGAAAAATAGCCGTCATCTACTCCGGGCCTTCTCTGACGGACGCCGTCGCCCTGCGATGGAAAGGCCAGATCTGTGAGAACGGCAAAAACCTGGCCTTCGCCAACCATTATCCCGAGTTCAATCATAACGAACTGGTCGGCTGGTCGGAAACGGTCGCCGCCCACCGCGAACGGTTGATCGTCATTCAACTCCGCGACATCGAAGACCTTCCCCAGATCGTCAAGAGAATGGATATCGTCCGGAGCCTTATAGACGCGCAGGGGATCGAAGTCGTTAACGTCAGCTCCAACGGGCCCACACCGCTGGCCAGGATGTTCAGTCTGATCCAGAAGGGCGACTTTGTGTCATACTACCTGGCCGTACTCAATGAAGTCGACCCCACCCCGGTTGAAGTCATCGAGTCGTTGAAAAAGATGCTCTCCGGTAGATAACCGGCGGCCCCGTCACGTTTCCCCTCAAAATCCGCTGCCGGCGCAGCTTCTGCCCCCACAAATATGTATTGACATCGTCCTGTTTGACAATTATAATACTAATGGTTGGGATGCAAGGTATAAGCTCCCGCGTTCCCCAACTGTCAAACCCTCCGCCACGCTATATACACTTGGGCTGAAGTGTACGTCGAAAATAACCTATAACCAAGGAGTATCCCATGAAACGCCTTTTGATGGTATTGGCACTGGCGCTGATACTGGTTCTTGGCGCCTGGGGGCAAGCGTTTCCGGCCGAGTGCAGTGAAGGTCCGGACGACGAGGGCCATCCCTGGGGCGGCGAATTGTCCGGTGAGGATCCGTTCCGTCACCGCAACTCAAGTTCCGGCGCTGACTACCTCGCCAGTGGAATTCTGCCCATTGACCTCATCCTCAAAAACAGCACCTACTTGATCGGGCTGTACGATATCTTCCCGAAGCAGGAGAAGATTGATCGCGCGTACCCGTCCGAACACAGGGTCGCTAGAGACATCACTATAAGACAGGTACCTTGTAAGTAGTAAGCAATCGACTATGAGGATGATGAAGATGAATGGCGTAGGAATTTGTCAATCAATCCGGCATTACATGACTTCATTGATTGACCACAAGAAATTCGCCGAAGCCGTCCAGTATTTCGAGGCTCACGCCAAGGAACTGGAACGAGCCGGCGAACCGGGTGCGGGTGAAGTGATTCATCTCGCGGCCAAGGCCTACGCTTCCCTCACTCATTTGTCGAATGCTTTGAAGGTAGCGCGAACCGCGCAGCACCTCGTGTCAGAAGAAGGTGACAGTGTGCTTCTGGCCGAGATATTCCTGACCATTGGTGGAATTCTGCGCGACATGAGTGAGTTCAAGGAAGCGGAGAAAGCTTACCGCGACGCTGAGTCAATCTTTCGCCGCAACGACTGTCCCGAAGGACAGAGCCGGGCCCTTAACCAGCTGGCCGGCCTCTTCTTCCGGCAGACAGACTATAACAATTCGCTGGCAGCCCTGATGGATGCTATCGAGATCGCCAGGACGCTGGACGACCGCCAGAAGCTGGCCTACATGATAGGCAACGTCGGACGCCTCCAGACCTTCACAGGCGATTTAAGTGAAGCCGAAAAAAATCTTCGGCTCAACATCGAGTTGTCAAGAGAACTGGGCGACGCCCTCGAACAAGCCCGGGCCTATCTGTCCCTGGGGTATGTGTACCTCCAGAAGGCCGACTTCGTCCGGGCCGAAGAGGCGCTCGACCAGGCTTACCCGCTGGTCGTTCAGACAGAAAGCAAGCGCGACGAGGTCATCTACCTGACCTACCTCGGTGAGCTGCTGTATCGTTCGGGACGGGTCAACGATGGCCGGGCAACCCTCGAGAAAGCTCTCGGCCTTTCGCTGGAAACGGCGCCGGGCGGCGATCTCGAAGCTCGCGCCTCGCGGCACCTGGCCGAGGTATTCGTTCTTATGAAGGACTACCGCGGCGCCGCGCGCATGTGCGCGCGCTCATGGGTGCTTACCGAGAAGGCCGACGACAAGGTCGAACTGGGTGCCCTGTGCCGGATAAAGGCCGTTATCGCCGAGGCCCGACGGCGCGGCTCTGAAGCCAGGAAGCAGTATGTCAGGGCCATTGAGCTGCTCGGTGAGTCCGGCGTCAGGTTCGAGAAAGCCGAGGCCCTGGTGGCCGCCGGCCAATCCCAACTCTTTCCCCCGCGGCAAAGGCTGACCTACCTGTTCCGGGCCGAGGAAATCTTCACCCGGTACGGGATGTCAACAAGGCGGCGCCAGGTGGAACGACTAATAGACGAGAATGACTACGGCAAGTCATCGCGAATCGGACGGGCGGGTGAACCGGAAGAATTTCCCGGCGATGTCGACTACCACACGCGCTGTCGGGAAATAAAGCAGTTCAAGGGTCAGCTCCCTCTGATCGCCAACTCCGATCTGCCCATTCTCCTCACCGGCGAAACCGGCGTGGGGAAGGACCACCTCGCCCGCTATTTCCAGCACGTGGCGCGTCCCCGGAGTCCATTTGTGGCCATCAACTGCGCCTCGCTTCCTGAAAGCCTGCTGGAATCCGAACTGTTCGGCTACAGTCGCGGCGCTTTTACCGGCGCCGACAAGAACAAGCAGGGTCTGTTTGTCGCGGCCAACGGCGGCGTCCTGTTTCTCGATGAGATCGGCGACCTGCCGCTCAACCTTCAGACCAAACTACTCGGCGTCCTGGAAAACCACCGGGTCATTCCGCTCGGCTCTACCCAGGCGGTAATACTCGATATTAAACTGGTGGCCGCCACCAACCGCAACCTCGAGCAGATGGTCGAGGACGGATCGTTCCGTCGTGACCTCTACTACCGCCTCAGCGGAATTTCCTTCGAAATACCCCCGCTGCGCAGGCGCAAGGAGGACATCCCCCTGCTCCTGGAGCACTTCATGAAAAGCAGCGGCCTGACCAACGGCGATGCCAATGCTCTGCCGCCGGAACTGGTGCGCCAGTTTGTCTCCTACGACTGGCCCGGCAACACCCGCGAGTTGCTCAACAAGGTCAAGCGCCTTGAGGTCATGGCTCAGATGGTCGCCGAAGGTGACCTGGTGGAGCTGGCCCGGTCGATGTTCAGCTCCGACGCGCCCCGGACCAGCAGTTCTCTGTTCGACCGCGTCGAAGAATTCGAACGGAAAATCATAATGGAGGCTCTGCTTGCGGCTCGAGGGAATAAATCGGAGGTAGCCCGGATGCTCGGCATCCACGAAGCCACCGTCCGCACTAAATTGAAACGCTACGGCATAGACACGGGGAGGTATTCATAAACGAATAACGTATTCGGCCCGGTGAAAACCTGACTCCAGCTGTCCCGGCCCAACATCCCAACCACCAAACCGGACAGAACAAGTCGGGTTACCATCGTGCCTCTTTACGATTCGCAATCATACTCCTTGGTTGACGGTAAGCATTGGAGCCTCATATGCTTACCGTCCTTTTTTGCTCCCCGGTTCGTACGAAAATACGAAACGTCTTTTGTTGCGTCGCGAGAACGGACTGCGAACTCGAGAATAAGTCGCTACTGCCACACAAGTTAATACTTGCGCCACTGACCTCATGCAGCTGCGGCACAACCGTTGCATACCTGATCAATGTCATTTTTACTCCCAATATGCTGCTGTTGTTTGGGATTTCTTTTCTTCTTTGGTGTGCCGCCCGCACGGAGGGGAGTGCGGGTGGCTTTTTTATGCTGTCCCGGACCGGCATCAATTAAGAGTTTCTCCGCATCGCCCGATTCCGTATTATTAGTGCGGGAAAACCGGCTTTGAACCCGGACGCGATTTACCGTCCGACCGACGTATAACGTGTGACGCAGGGCTTTGGCAGCAAGGAAAGGTCTCCGCAGATGAATAAAGTGCGCGAAATCAAGTGGTATTACTGGCTGGCCTTCATTCTGGGCGGGCTGGCCGCGATTGCCATCGTCTACATCGTTCTGCGCGGTACCGGCGCCATTTACAGGCTGACCCCTCGCAAAAACAGGTGGGTCGAATACGAAGAATAGCTCTGGCCCCCCGGCAGTAAGCCGCGTTCTTTCAGGGCCATAGCTTCTTGCCCCGAGCCGCCCGCGTCCGGCATAACCTGTTGAGTCATAATTGACCGCCGAACCGCTCGAGCGCTCGCGACTGCCGAAACCTTACCGACCAGACATTTTGAAACCCCGCCGCCCCACCTTCGTACGGATATGTAAGGTCAGCCGAGATAAAGCAGTATGTTTTCCCTCTTTCGCAAATTTCTGGCAGTCGCTCTATTCGTGTTTGCATTTGAGCCCCCGTCCGTTGTCGCTCAGGAGAGCCCCGAGCTGACTGCCGACGATCTAACCGTCCTGAACGTGGCCGAAACCGTGGTCCGGCTGGGACCAAAGTGCCGCGATTCCATCTGGCCCGGCTATGATCTGGCCCGGATGCCCCTGATTGTCTACATCCCCGACCGCTGGGCCTTGCTCGTCAACGCACCGCCTTCTGCCGAGGGATTTCTGGGTTATCCGGACCAATGGCCCGCCCTTCCCACACCCGCCCTTTACCACCAGGGCCGGTACGGAGACCTGGTGGGTCAACTGGCTTTCAACATTATGATCGACTCCACCGCCCTGGCCGCGGTCGGTTTCACCGGACAGAGTGCGCGCGGCTTTCTTGAATATGTCGTTCATGAGAATTTTCACCAGTTTCAGAAAACCCGGTTCGGCGACATTCAGTGGCAACGTGAAGAACTTTACCCCATTGAAAATGCCGCCAACACCGCCCTCGCCTGTCTGGAGATACACCTGTTAAGGGACGCCCTGGAATTCCTTCAGCGGGAAGAGCGAGACTCCCTGCGCCAACGGGCGGCTCAATTCGCCGCCGTTCGCTCCTTGCGCTGGCAACAGGCCGACCCCTATGTGGACCGTTATGAGCAGGGACAGGAAATAAGGGAAGGTACGGCCAGGTATGTCGAGACAAGAGCGGTTTGTCTGGTAACTGAAAAGCCGCACAGCTCAGTCTCAGAAAGAACGGGCGACCGCCTCAGACAGGAACTCGCCGGGTTGACCCTGCCGGGCTGTATTATAGACGGCCTGAATCGGGTGCTCACCGACGGCGTTGTACCCCCCGAAAATATGCCGCGCAACCGCATCTACCCGGTCGGGGCCGCCCAGGGTTTGCTTCTGGACCAACTGGGCGTTGACTGGAAAACTCCCGCTCAGCAGGCCGGACCGGACATCAGGTTTGTTGATCTGCTTACGACTGCCCTGAGCCTGGATAGCTCCCGCATGGCGGCGTTGGTGACGGAGGCTAAGAAGGCGCACGATTACGAGACTATCTACCGCAGGTCCGGGCAATCGATTAAGACCTACCGCGACGGCTTTGACAGCGCCATGGCTGCATTCGACTCACAGCCGGGCATTCGCGTGGAAATAAGCTTTAGCGCCAACAGCCAGATGCGGTCACGCTATTCGAACTCAAAGAAATGGCTCGTTGACAACGGCACCAGAGAGTTGCGGGACCACTATGATGTCTACGTGCTCCGCAGCCTGACGCCCGAAGAAGTGCCGGCCGGGATGAAGGACCCGGCGCTGCTCGATCGGCTGTGTCGCGAATTCATGTTTCAACTGAAGGGCTCGGGGTTGTCTGAAACGACTGATTGGAGTACCAAGGACAAGGTCCTGGTCTTCTACTGCCCCCGGCTTCCGTCCCTTACTGCCGACGGCGTGGCCAGAGAGTTATCCGGTGATGCCGAATACCGCTTTAAACAGCTCCGCATAAGCGGGGCCAATTTCGAGTTGAAAGCCGCCCGCACCGGCGCGATATCCGTATCGGACCGCCGCATCTCCATCAAATTGTCGTCGTAGATGGCTGCTGCGGAAGGCCCGCCGCTTCTGCATTCAAAGCTCACCCAGGTATCCGGCCACCACTTTCGAGGAATTATCGGCCGCTATCTGAAAGAACTCCTCCAGTTCCGCCCCGGCCGTTTCCGAACCGGAGCCACCGGCCAGGTCCGAGGCCGACCTGAAGACAATAAACGGAATCCCGTTCACGGCGCATACCAGGGCCACCGCCGCCGACTCCATATCGGTTATGACCGCATCAAACTCACCGTTCAGCCAGAGACGTTTCTCCTCACTATCGATGAAGCTGTTGCCGCTCACACCGACACCCCCCACGATAACCCGGGGCCGTCGCGTGCCCACCGAATCCAGTGCCACCATGGCCGTTTCCAGACTTCGAGCCACCGCGAACATGGTGCTGTCCACCGTGAAAGCATCGACTTTCACCACGCTGTCGGCGTGCGGCATGTAAGCCGGTACGTCGTCCGGCTCAAACCCCTCGCCGCCGATATAACCGTAGTCGTGCTGCATCCACTCACGGCAGACGACGATATCGCCGATACTCACCGAAGTGTCAATCGCCCCGGCTATGCCGGTCATTATGACAGCCACCGGGTTATACTCGTCTATCATCTTCTGGGTGGTCATGGCGGCGTTGCTCATACCGATACCGGCTTCCGCGAGAACCACCATCTTTCCGGACAGGTTACCGACCGTGACGGTCCGTCCGAGATGTTCTACGCGACGAGTCGCCGTCATCTGCTCGCCCAGGAGCCGTCCCTCTTCGCTGAACGCATACAACACCACATACGGCTTCGGCTGCGATGCACATCCGAGCATCACGGCGATAAGAAGAACAACCGCCAATAGCGAGGTGCGCCGCCCGCGGCGACGCACCCGATAAGTCTTTGAAATGTTCATGACGGAGTCAGAACCGGCTATGTATTACTTGGCCGACTTGTCCACCGGCGTCCACTCGGCGAAGTTCTCGACCTCGACCCGCGCTTTGCCCTTCGAGGTCCATCGTTCGTTGGCGTTGTAGCTCCATTCGAGATACTCCGAGCCGCCGCCGCCGGCCGTCGTGATCAGGAAACGGTTGTTCAGATAGCCGAAACTGTTGGCCCGGTCGCCCGGCCACGGCGAGTCGCCCCGCGATGGATCGACCGGAATCCAGCCGTAACCCGGCAGGTAAATCTCCACCCAGCGGTGGAAGACATCGTCCCACGAGGCATCGTCGCCCCGAATCACCACCGAACCCACATACCGCGCCGGCAGGCCCGCCGCCCGGCACATGGCGATATACACGAAACTGTACTCCGAACACGATCCGGTGCCTCTATCAAGAACGGTGGGAGCCAGGTTCCATCCACCGGCCAGCTCGTATTCGATATGCTGTATCACATACTCATAAATCTTCCGGCCGATCCAGTAAGGATTCTTCTCATCACCGACCGCCTCTTTCAGACCCTTCTGGATGATCGGGTCCGTCATCGAGAACTTGGTGACATCGGCCAGAAACTTGTTGCGAATCTCTTTCGGTATCTCGCTCAAAGCTCCAACCTTATCGGGACGAACGAAATACAGAACCTGGTACAGCCGCGCTTCCGCTTCCATCGTCACGTCGGTGAACTCACCGGGGGCGAGGTTTTCAAACTGAAAGTGCGCCACTTTCTGACCCCACTTATCGGTCAGGTAATCCGTTGCGGCGGGCGTGAACGTCACCTCGCCGATCAACTCCTGGCTGTTGAGATTCTCCGGAACGGCCAGATAAACATCGAGCGTTTCTACCGTGCCCGGCCCGAAATTCCTCGTCTGGTGCAGATACTCGACCTGCTGATGTTTCTCCTCGAGGCGGGTGAAGATCGTTCCGTCATCAACCACCAGCTTCGAGATCAGGTCGGTCTGGTAATCGACATCCCACAGGTTCGCGCCGTCCCAGGCCAGCCCGCTCACGTGCGGACCGGGCGACTTGAAATAGATAATCACGTCACCTTTGTCGGGCGTCAGCATGTAAATCATGTCTTTGTACCGGTCACCCACCCAGAGATACTGACCGTCGAAGGCCAGCCCGCCGGGATGCGATGACGGAGCCGGGATGGTGGTGATAGTCGTGCCATCCTCCGGGCTGATGCGGTGAAGCTCGTCGCCGCCGTCATCGGCCACCCACAGGTAGGTGCCGTCCCAGGCCAGCCCGTACGGCCTCGAGACTGGACAGAAGATGGTCTTCTCGACCACCTGTGTCTGCGGGTTGATGCCGAATATCCGTTCCTCACCGACATCGACCGTCCACAAAAGACGGCCGTCCCAGGTCAGCCCGCGCGGGATATACCCCGGCGAAGTTATCGAGTCGACCACGGACCCGTCGGCCGGGTTGATTTTGTAGATCATGTCCGACTTGCGGTCAACATTCCACAGGTACGTACCGTCGAAAGTAAGCCCCTGCGGGCAGTCGCCCGGCGTGGCGAACGACTGTATCTGGTCGCCCGGTACGGCCAGCACCGCCGGCGCCGCCAGCACCGCGATAAGTGTTAGAACGTATACCTTTCGCATTGAAACTCTCCCGGATATTTTGGTATGTGGAATTTCTCGGATAACGATATCCGCCTCCTGGGATGCTGCAAACACAGCTCTTGAGGCTTATAAACTAGAGAAATGAACCGGATTGTCAAGCCCGGCCGAAAAAGAAAAGCGGGGGGTGCCTGGGCACTCCCCGCCTGTTACTGCTCTTACACTCAAGCGCTATTCGTCGTATTGACCGGCGTACAGGTTACCGCACGGTGCCGGCCCCGTGCCATTGATATAGTGCAGTAGGTAGATCGCATCGAGCGGATCCACCTCGCTGCTGCAATCGACATCTGCCGACCAGTAATACACGGGTTCCGGGCCATTGTTCCAAAAGTAGTCAGCCAGATACTCATAATCCGGCATTGTTACCACTCCGTCTCCGTTGACATCGCCACTGTAGTAGATGAGCGTGTACTTACCGGGTGACATGGACTTGATACCGCAGAAAAACTCCCACCCATGGGTCACATGCGGAGCATAACCGGCACAAGGCTCAACGCTCACCAGAGTCCAGTCATTGGGCAGCGGCGCTGTATAGGCAGTGAAAAACAGGTTGGCGATCACACCGCTGCCCGTGGCGAGGGGTTCCGCACCGGTAAACTGGAGCACCACATAGTGACTGTCTGGCTCGTTGACCAGCTGGGTAACCACCCAGCCGTCAAGCCTGGTACCGGCCACGTAGACCGAGTCGAAGCCAAGATCAACCTCACCGTCAAATCTGAGCGGGACTATCAGTGTATCGGCTTCGAAAGCGTTGGTCAGTGACAGGTTGATCTGAAAGCGGTAATCGTCGGAGCCTTCAACCGAGTTCAAAAGGAATATGTCACCGGATGACACCGTGACGTCAAATGTGTCCACGTTTACCCCGAACGTGTGATAAGCCTCGCAGATAATCTCGAACGCTCCGCATTCCGAATAGGCGCGTTCGACGGCAAAGGCATTCACCCTGGCGGAACCGTCCCCGAAATCCCACACCAGGCTGTCCCAGCAGTACGTGTCCAGTATTTCCCAGCAGTGCGACTCATTCGGAATCTGATACTCTTTGTGCCAACAAAGCGCGAGGCTGTCGTCGCGAAGGAATACCAGCGGCAGGAACGGGCCCAGGTAGTGTTGCTCATAGCCGGCCACGATAACATCAAAGTTCGGCGTACCGTTGCTAAGGTCCCCGTCGTCGTCATCTGCGATCAGAAGAGACCGCATGGCAGTGCCTTGGGTAGAGGCATCTAAAAGCCCCGAGGCCCAAACTAATTCGTCTACGTAGGCCCATCCCAGCGACGGAACCATATCGGACCATGCCCCGGCCTGGATGGCCCCCCACATATGTGTATCGTAGTTCAGTCCCCAGCACTCGCATTTGTCCGGGTTATAGTACTCGCGGGATGTTGTCAGATTCGGCACGGGAATACCCAGATAACTCCCGGCATATTCTTCCGCCTGAGCTTCCCTCCAGAACGGCGCGGGCCAGGGATTCAACTGGTAATGACTAATGCCGCTTAAATAGTGTACGGCGTGAGCCATCTCATGACACTTTACGGGGTCGTCATTCTCAAATCCGTTGCAAATCGTAATGATTACGGGCGTCGAGTATTCCGTAGTACCACCGGCTCCACAACCGCAGTCCACAGCCGCTCTTACACCGACCCGCTCGTAGTAACTGATTTCCGGGAGCCAGTTGGAATACCACTCGTACATGCCCCCAAACGTGCCTGCTACGTTCCAGTAATCAAGCAACTCCTCGTTATGATCCTCGTAGTGCTGGGTTTCGGTCCAATCATGATCAACTGTATCCCGGACAATCTGCTGGTTGCCGACTATGACGATATCTTCCGAGTTCTGGCAAACTTCCTCAAAGTCTCCGACCCCACTGTTGTCCACCTGGGCAAAGGTGACGGAGTCAGCGACACAGAATTTGACCCACGCATTCCCGCAAGAACTGCCCAAATCAGGTGATTCTAGGAAATAGTATCCTTCATCATCCGCGAATGACTCGCCCCAGCCTTCATCAGTGCAGTCGATTTCCGGACTTTGGGAACAGCAGTACCAGAATTCCCACTGCCCGCCGGAGTAGCTACCTCCTGGATGAGTGATCGTACCGTAGACATTGAATCTGACTTGATCTGAAATGCTCAGGGTCTTCACAATCTCCCCGCCGACAACGTCAACATAAACACCCCAGGCTGCAGTCGGCCGTAGCGTCATAACGCTGAAAAGATGACACAGGTAGACAACCCCGTCTTCACCTTCTGCGTAAACCAGGTTTCCATAGGTTACCTCTTCAACAATAGTCGATGAGTATTTGCCCAGAACCGTTTCTTCGGCTCGCGCCTGAGTGGTTCTTACCGAAGGTTTGATATCCGGGAATTCCAGGAGATCAACCTTCACAAAGACCAGCATGCCCTGCTGGTTGAAAGCACAGCGGATTCCCCCTGATTCGACCAGCAAGCCATCCTTGCGCTGCTTAAACGTGACCAGTCCCAGCCGGCCGGCAGCATCAACCCTGGCCGAACCGAGGCCGTAGTGGCCAAAATCGATAGTGTTTGCCAGAAGCGCCCGCACCTGCGGCGCGGCCGCCTGAAGCGACTTCTCACTGTTGTCGGTTACACCGGGAAAGACTACGTCCTTGCCGGTGATGGTAAAAGACACATGTTTGGCGGCGTTCTCGGTCACGCTCCAGCCTTCGAACGTCTGCTGAAGGCCGGTTCTCATTTCATCGACCGAGCTGCGACCCGGCTCTGCCCAGACATTAGGGCTAAACAGCCCGGTTGCGGCCACGGCCAGGCCCACTGCTACCAGTCGGCCGAATTGCTTCGCGAACATAAGTTCCTCCCGGTTGAATTTAAGGTTTGCCTGTTGGGCTTACGGAACTCCCCTACCGACTAGTATGCCCACCTGGGGCGGACGATCTGACGGTACAATAACTTGCTGAGGACCATTGAACTGAGATCAGTTACTCGATTTATAATATGCAGATCACTAAGCCGTATGTCAAGACAAGCCCGCCCGGCTAAATGCACGGGCGGGCTTTCCTCCCGTCAGTGAAGGTGCATTTGTCTGTGAGCCGCAGACAAAAAAGGTGCTAACGGCAAAC
>CP070777.1:1870883-1879741 GCA_020346225.1 Candidatus Zixiibacteriota bacterium
CCAAAGTATGCGGCGGTTGGCGATCTGGACGGCGACGGCTCAAAGGATATAGCCGTTTGCTGCGCTTTCAATGTCGCCTCGATACTGCTAAACAACGGTGACGGGACTTTCCAGCCCCCCATTTTGATACCGGCCGGAGGCAATGAAAATATTGCGGTCGCCGATCTCGACAACGATAACGATCTGGATCTGATCACAGCCAGTTACGTTCATCCCAATCCCGGCCATGCCTGCGTATTGCTTAACAATGGCGATGCAACCTTCCTGCCGCCGGTTTATTATCCGGCCGCCCGGGTACCGCATTGGATTGTCGCGGCCGATTTTGACGATGATGGTGACAACGACCTGGCTCTTGCCAACCGGGATACCTGGGATGTTTCCCTGTTTCTGAATAACGGCGATGCCACTTTCGAGCCCGCGACCAATTACGGTGTCGGGGCCGGTCCCAGTGCGCTCGTCACCTTCGATTTCGATGGCGACAACGACCTTGATTTAGCCACTTCCAACTTGAACATCGACGAGGTAGGTGTCATTCTCAACTTCGGCGGCACCTCGAGCGGCCCCTGCTGCACCATCCGGGGCGACTTCAACCACAGCGGCACACTTGACGTTCTCGATGTGACCTGTTTCGTGGACTGGCTCTGGGTCGGCGGCAATGCTCCGGGTTGTGCCGAGGAGGCCGATGTGGACGGCAACGACCAGGTGGATGCCCTCGACCTGACTTACCTGGTTGGTTACTTCTGGGAGGGCGGGGCGGCGCCGACGGCGTGTCCTTAGACCAGGGCGGCAAAAAGATTGAATTGAGAAGCTCCGACCGGTAAAGGCCGGAGCTTTCTTATTCTGCGCCCATGCTGTCGACCGCCCCCCGTTCGGCCGCGCGCGGACGGCCTGCTGATACT
Source organism: Candidatus Zixiibacteriota bacterium (assembly GCA_020346225.1). GTDB lineage: Bacteria > Zixibacteria > MSB-5A5 > GN15 > FEB-12. The sequence continues at coordinate 1,871,783 of CP070777.1, forward strand.
CGCTGTCAGAGCCGGGAGCGATGTCCCGAATGTCACGGGCACTCAAACGGGTATATCGTGCACCTCGGTTGGCTGTACTTGATAGTACCGTTCGCCAGTTCGATAACGTTGCGACAACACCACTCCGACCAGCATCCCTCTTCGGTGATGTAGGTCGTGATAATGCACTGCTGCATTACTGTCGGTTTGTTCTTGGCGGCAACGCCAAGGGTGATAGCAAGCGAAAGCAGTATAACCAGAGCCGATACATATAATTTCTTCATCGATTCTCACCTCCTGCTTTGGTTTCGACACGCTCTCTTTTCGAAATCCTTTGGCACCACCGGAGTGGTTGGCGAATGAACTGCGGTAACTCGTTATACCACCCGTGCCGGGTCCCGCCTTTTACCGATCAGGCGCGACCCTACCGCAATAAACGAAGAAATCCCGTATTGTCAACCCGGCCGCCGTCCCGAGTCGGATTGGCCCGTTTCAATGGGCAGCGGCTTGCCGGGGGTTTGCGGCGTGGAAAAGAAGCCGACTCGGCGGCGGCGGTATTCTTATCTTCGAGCCGTACGTCACGTCGGCAGGGGAGACCTGAAAAAGGGCGGTGTTGACACCCCGGGCCACCCGCGATATATTGCAACCGGTTATGAAAAGAGAAAATACGCGAAGCGACTCACGGTCGGGTCGGGGTGCCCAGCCGCCTAATCTGCGGATACTCACCAGCCGGATTCTCGAGTTTGCCGACAGCGGCATTCCCCGGGCGCAGTTCTTTAAGGAGCTGGCCCGGATGATGATCGAGTTCACAGGCTGCGACGTGGCCAGACTGGTGCTTCGCGACCAGGGACGAGCCTATCGCTGTGAGCTGACCCGTGACACCTCGACGCCGTTCCGGTTTGACGTTGTCTCCGGTGCGGACAGGAAGGAGGAAACCCCGGCGATCTGGAGCCAGGGGACGGCAGAGGCTCTCGAAAGACTGTGCTGCGATATTATAGATAAACAAACGGACCCGTCGCTGCCCTGGTTTACTGCCCACGGCAGCCTGTGGACGGGGGACATAGACTCGCTTCGGCTTCCCGGTCTGCGCAAGTCGGACGACGAAAGCGGCTTCGGCATAAGAATCGACCGGGATTGCGCCTCCGTTGCTCTGATTCCCATTGAGGCCCGTAATGAGCGTATCGGCCTGTTGCAGTTGGTGTCAGCGACCGCTGATCGTTTCAGTGAGAGTGAGGTTGAGAAATGTGAGCAGCTGGCGCAGACTCTCGGGGTGGCCCTGGCTCACCGGCGCCTGCAGCTGGCCCTTCGGGAGCGGGTCAAAGAACTTACCTGCCTGTACGGCATCGCCAGGCTGGCCGCTCGACCGGAGATTTCAATGGAGCGCCTGCTGAAAGAAGCGGTGGCATTGCTGCCGCCGGGGTGGCTGTACCCCGATTCGGCCTGTGCCCGGATAGTTCTGGGTGAGCGGACTTTTGCCACCGGCAACTACCGGAAAGCCGTGCAGAGCATGAAGGCCGATCTGGTGGTTGACGGACGGGAGGCCGGCTTTGTCGAAGTGGGTTATATCTGGGAGAAACCGACCCTCGATGAGGGACCGTTCCTCACCGAGGAGCGCAATCTAATAGACACGGTTGCCAACGAATTATCCATTATCGTGGAACAAAAGCAGGCCGAGGCGGAAAGGTCGCAGCTGGAAGACCAGTTGCGCCACGCCGACCGCTTGGCGACAATCGGCCAGCTCGGAGCGGGACTGGCCCACGAATTGAATGAACCGCTGGCCAATATCCTCGGATTTGCACAGTTGGCCGCCAAGGACCGGTCGGTGGCGGACCAGACCAGGCAGGACCTGGAGAAGATTGTCGCCGCCTCGCTGCACGCTCGTGAAGTGATCGCGAAGCTGCTCGTCTTCGCCCGACAAACGACTCCCGAAAAAACCCTGGTCAACATTAACCGTCTTGTCGAAGACGGGCTGTACTTTCTGCAGTCGCGCTGCAAGAAGGCGGGAATCGAACTGGTCCGAAACCTGGCGGCCGGGCTGCCGGAGATAACCGCTGACCGGCCACAGCTGCTTCAGGTCCTGACCAATCTGGCCGTCAACTCGCTGCAGGCCATGCCCGACGGCGGCGTGCTCACCATCAGTACCGACTTCGTGGATAACCATGTCAGGCTGATGGTCGAGGATACCGGCGTCGGCATGAGCGACGAAATAATGACGAACATCTTCAACCCGTTTTTCACCACCAAGGATGTCGACCAGGGAACCGGACTCGGCCTGTCGGTGGTGCACGGCATCGTCACCGCCCACGGTGGCACCGTTGACGTCGAAAGCGCCGTCGGCAAGGGCGCGAAATTCACCATTCGGCTCCCGGTGGAAAAAACCGATATCGGCAAACGAGAGGACAGGCATGCCTGACAAGCAGAAGCGGATTTTGGTCGTCGATGACGCCCCGGAAACCCTGGAGGTGCTTCGACGGAACCTTACCTCGAAAGGATACCTGGTCTTTACCGCGCCGGGGGTCGATGACGCCCTGCGAGTCCTCGAGTGCGAGGCCATCGACCTGGTGATTACCGATTATAAGATGCCCCGTGTCAGCGGCCTGGATCTGGTCAGACATGTCCGCGAAAACTACCAGGATACCGAGGTTATGATGATCACCGGCTACGCTTCGATTGGCGGGGCGGTCGAGGCTGTCAAATTCGGTGCCGAGGACTACCTGGCCAAACCGTTTACCGATGAAGAGCTGTTCGGCGCCGTGGAACATGCTCTGCAAAAGCTGGTCACGCGGCGCATCTCGCGCCTCGGAACGGTTCTCGCGGCATCGGATACGCACGGCATCCTCGGTGAGTCCAGGGCTATCCAGGAAATCTTCGAGTTCGTCGACAAGGCCGCCGGCACGCCCGCTACCGTGCTCATCACGGGAGAGAGCGGAACCGGCAAGGAGCTCGTCGCGCGCGCCATCCACTATCGCAGCCCGCGGGTGTCGGCTCCGTTCGTGCCGGTCAACTGCGGCAGTATCCCGGAGGGTCTTCTGGAAAGTGAGCTGTTCGGACATTTAAAAGGGGCTTTCACCGGCGCCGTAGAAACGCGCGCCGGCTTCTTCCAGACAGCTGACGGCGGCACCATCTTCCTCGATGAGATAAGCGAAACCAGCCTGGCCATGCAGGTCAAGCTGCTGCGCGTCCTGCAGGACAAGGAAGTGTGCATGGTCGGTGATGCGCGCACCCGGAAAGTCGACGTGCGCATTGTCGCCGCCACCAACAAGGACCTGCTCAATCTCGTCAAGAAGGGGCAGTTTCGCGATGATCTCTTCTTTCGACTCAGCGTTATCACCATCGCCGTGCCGCGGCTGGCCGATCGGGGTGACGACGTTCTGATGCTGGCCCAGCATTTCGCCGACAAGTTCTCAAGGGTGATGGATAAAAAGCCGATTCGTTTCTCCGACGGCGCCCTCAGGGCGCTCAAGAACTACGACTGGCCGGGCAACGTCAGGGAACTGGAGAATGTCGTCCAGCGCCTGGTGGTCATGACTGACGGCGAGGTCGTCAACGCCACCGACCTGCCCTCGCTGATGCGCTTCTCGGCACCCCGCCAGCGGGGTCTCAAGCGTACCTTGGCGGAGGTCGAAAAGGCTCACATTCAGGCCGTTCTCGAAAGCGTCGGCGGCAACAAGACACGAGCCGCCGAGATACTCGGGATAGACCGCAAGACCCTTCGCGAGAAGCTTAAACAAGACGAAACCCGCTGAACTCGGGCAACGGCAACCGGGGCGTTTCTCCCCGGCGATACGATTCTCCCCGCTTTTACCTTCCGAAAACACGATCCGATGAGCGTCTCCGGCTCCGCCCCAACCATCGAACGGACATCCTGCGTTCGCCTTATATCGCTGTACGGCAACCAGATAGAGTGCCGGGCCTGGGCGTGTCATGGGCAGCCGCAGTCTAAGCATCCAACACTCTTGGTGTCCGGCACGTTGTATGCTCCCGCGTCACGTTGCGGGTACCACCCTGGTGTGCGACCTGCCGCAAAACAGTTTTCGAAAGGGACTGCATAAGCAATGCAGATTGGTACCATAGATAACAATAGAACGGGAGGCTTCATCATGCCTACGGAACACCTCAGAGCGGGTCTGTGTCTGACCTGCAACAACGCCGACACCTGCGTGCACCGAGTGCGCCGCGGGGCCGACGCCATCTACTGTGAGATGTTTGACGACTACGTTTCACACAATGGCGAGGGCGCTAAAGAGGCCGCTTCCGCGGTAGTCATGGTGAAAGCGGTCGCGCAAGCCACCGATTTGAAGGGTCTTTGCCTGAACTGCATACATCGTGATCTGTGCAGGCTATCAAAGCCCGAAACGGGAGTGTGGCATTGCGAGGAATACGAGTAGGATTGACAACCCTGAGGAAGACATGGCAGGAAACGACGTTTCGGAGTCTGTGAAAAAAGACGGCAGCGGCATGGGTGAGCTTATCGCCCGGCTCGAAGAAATTCAGGCCAAATACAGCTATCTACCCGAGGCGGTCCTGCGCCAGTTGGCCAAAGAGACGGGTCGCTCACTTGTTGACATCTACGGGGTGGCCACGTTTTACCGGGCGTTCAGCCTCGAACCACGAGGCAAACATCTGGTTTCGGTCTGCCTCGGGACGGCCTGTCACGTTCGCGGCGGCGCCGCGATAGCACAAGAGATCCAGCAGCAGCTGAAGATCAAAGCGGGAGAAACCACGGCCGACAAGGAATTTACCCTGGAAACGGTCAATTGCTTGGGTGCCTGCGCCATCGGCCCGGTAATCGTTGTGGACGGACACTACTTCCCCGGTGTCAAGACATCCATGGTCAAGGGAATTCTTGAGCAAACCCGCCAAGGTCTTGACAAGATCGAAGTCGAATCCGATCAGCGGGTGTTTCCGCTCGAAGTCAGCTGTGCCCGGTGCAATCACAGCCTGATGGACGCACGGCACGTGATCGATGGTCGCCCTCCTATCAAGGTAACCGTTTCGTTCGGCAGTACGCACGGGTGGTTAATGCTGTCAAGCCTTTACGGAAGCCACGAGGTGTCCATGGAGTATGAGATTCCTCCTGACACAATCGTTCATATGTTCTGTCCTCATTGCCATGCCGAGCTGATCGGTGGCGCCAAGTGCGGCGAATGTGATGCCCCCATGGTGCCCATGATCGTCCGCGGGGGCGGTGTCGTTCAGATATGCTCCCGCCGCGGATGTAAAGGCCACATGCTTGATCTGGGCGGCGTCAGTCTCGATTGAGGGATGCTGCTGGTTTGTTGTAGGAAGAGGTTGCTACATGAGACGACTCTTAACGGTCGAGGAACTACACGGTTTTCGCCTGCGCGTAATGGGCGAGAGAAAAGCCCGTGAAGATACGCCGACACTGGTTGTTAGCGCCGACACCGGAGCGCAGGCCAGTGGTGTCAATGATATCATAAGAGTGGCCAAGCGTTACATCCTGGAGAGAAGCCTTCAGGAGAAGATTATCCTGAGGATCACCGGTTGTCATGGGTTCTGCGAAATGAACCCGTATGTTCTCGTCGAGCCGGGTGGTCACTTCTATCCTAAGCTTAAGATGGAGGACATTCCGCGGGTCATTGAAGCCGCCGTGGGGGGCTTCATAGACGAGGGCCTGATCTACAAAGATTCACGCGAACGAAAAAGTTATCATTGCCAGAGCGAGATTCCCTTCTTCAGCAAACAGACGCGCACCATCCTGGGAATCAACCAGAGACTGGATCCCATACGAATCCTCAACTATATCGAACAGGGCGGGTATGCCGCCATTGAAAAAGTGCTGTCGAAGCCTGATCCCGAGTGGATCATCAGCGAGGTCACCAAATCCGGCCTGAGAGGCCGTGGCGGGGCGGGCTTCCCCACCGGCAAGAAATGGAGCCTGGCCCGGGCCTCCGGTACCGGGAGCACCCAGAAGTATATTATCTGCAATGCTGACGAAGGTGACCCGGGCGCGTACATGGATCGCGGTGTTCTGGAGGGCGATCCTCATGCCGTTATCGAGGGGATGTTAATCGCCGGAATCGCTATCGGCGCTACGCAGGGTGTAATATATGTCCGCGGTGAGTACCCCCTTGCCATAAAGCATACCCTTATCGCTCTTCGTCAGGCGCGTGACCTCGGCCTGCTGGGACAGAACATAGTCAACACCGGCATCGACTTCGATATCAGCATTGTCCGCGGCGCCGGTGCTTTCGTGTGCGGCGAAGAAACCGCGCTCATCAGGTCTATCGAAGGAACCATGGGCGAACCGCGCCAGCGCCCGCCCTACCCCATCGAGAAAGGATTGTACGGCTACCCCACCTGCATCAATAACGTCGAAACCCTGGCCAACATCCACGTGATCATCGATCGCGGAGCCGACGAGTACGCCAAGGTCGGCGTACCCGGCAACACCGGCACCAAGATTTTCTCCCTGGTGGGCAAGATCCGCAATACCGGGCTGGTGGAAGTGCCCTTGGGCATGAAAATGGGCGAGGTTGTCTATGACATCGGCGGCGGACCGGCCGGCACGGCCAAGATCAAAGCCGTGCAGACCGGCGGTCCGTCGGGCGGATGTATCCCCGCAAGAATGTTCGACATCCCCATCGACTACGACAGCCTGGCAAAAGCCGGTTCGATCATGGGTTCGGGCGGCATGATTGTCATGGACGAAGACACCTGCATGGTCGATGTCGCTAGGTACTTCATGGGCTTTCTCAAAGATGAATCCTGCGGCAAGTGCTTCACCTGCCGCAAAGGCACCCAGCGTATGTATGAAATCCTGGACGATGTGACCAAGGGGCGGGGGACGCTCGAACACCTGGATTTGCTGGAAGAACTGGCCTTGACGGTCAAAGACACAACTATGTGCGGTCTCGGTCATTCAGCACCCAACCCTGTTTTGAGCACACTGCATTATTTTCGTGACGAATACGTGCGACACATAGTGGACAAGAGGTGTGACGCCTTTGTCTGCAAGGACCTGGTGGGAGCCGCCTGTCAGTCGGCCTGCCCGCTTGGCACCGAGGCCTGGCGCTATGTCGCCTATATCTCCCAGGGTAATTACGATGAAGCCTACCGGGTTATCAGGGAGGTCAACCCCTTCCCCTCGGTCTGCGCCCGGGTGTGTCACCATCCTTGCGAATCACGCTGCCGCGCCGGCACCAGCGGCGGGGACCCGGTGGCCGTCCGCGCCCTCAAGCGCTTTGTCACCGACCGCACCGATCCCTCCATCTATAAACCCGAGAGGGCCGCGTGGACCGACGGTGAGCCGCCCCGGGTGGCCATTGTCGGTGCCGGACCGGCCGGCCTGGCCGCCGCCCACTGTCTGTCGCTGAGAGGTTACAAAGTGACCCTGTTTGAAGCCGAGGCCGAGCCGGGCGGCATGCTCCTTTGCGCCATCCCGTCCTACCGCCTTCCGCGCGAAGTCATCAAAAAGGAAATCGCCTCACTGATAGATGAGAACGTAACGCTCAAGTGCAACGCGGCCCTCGGTCGCGACATCACGATCGACAAGATGTTCGGCGACGGCTTCCAGGCCGTTCTTCTGGCTATGGGAGCCCACCAGAGCAAGCCGCTGGGGCTGGACAATGAGAATATAGCCGGCATTTACCCGTCGATCGAATTCCTGAAAGCCTTCAATCTGCGCGGTGAACAGCTCGGCAAGGGGCGGGTGGGCGTTATCGGCGGCGGCAACTCCGCTATCGATGCCGCCCGCATGGCCCTGCGCCAGAAAGACGTCGAAAGCGTGACCATCCTTTACCGTCGTACCCGCGACGAGATGCCGGCCTTTGCCGAGGAGGTCGAGGGCGCCGACCAGGAAGGAATCGAGATCAAGACCCTCGTCACGCCGGTGCGGGTCGTTGCCGGTGACGGCCGTCTTAAAGGCATCGAGTGCGTCACCAACAAACTGGGCGATACCGACGCCAGCGGGAGGCGCCGACCGGTTCCCATCGAGGGCACCGAGCACATGATCGAACT
>CP070777.1:1879841-1887739 GCA_020346225.1 Candidatus Zixiibacteriota bacterium
AGGAAAGAGCGGCCCAGAGCGGCAGCAGGCGCAGGTCGCAGTTCAAGAAATCCAGCTGCCCGATATGGACGGGAGCTCTGTCCATCAGCAACCCCAGATGAGTCACCGCCCACAATGACGTGAAGCCCCACAAGATGACAATACCCCCGTAGACCATATGAAAAATGGCGAGGTTTCGGAGATGACGATCCATAAGTTCCTACTGCGTTGATTATCGTATCGGCTGAATTTACCCAACTAGCTGCTGTTTATAATTACGGCGGCCCGTTTAAATGGTTTCGGGGACGTGGTGGTACGCAGAAGCGGGCCGGGAAAGCCCGGGGGAGAGGCGGCATTCCGGACTACTTTGGTAGTGATTGCCCTTGACGGAAAGGTGTTGACATGCGCGCAGTGTTGCGTATATTCGGCCTTTCGTTTTCCCACTGCCGGTTCACTCTGAGGCTTTTCGCGGATGAGCCGCCGGCGTCAAGCGGTGTGAAGGCAGCGGGCTCAAGAGAACCCACGAGACATTTTAGGGAGGAGGTGAATTCAGATGAGGAAGCTGCTCAGTATCGTGCTGCTGGCCGTTCTGGTGGTCTCGTTTGCGGTGAGCGCCATGGTATCGCAGGTGGAGGCCAAGCCGCTGCCCGGCGTGTGTTACCTGGCGTGCAACCGGACCACTTATCAGCTATTCGAGTGTTGTCCGTACACGCAGCACGGCGACGAGGTTGTTTTCCGGTGCAAGCACGTCGGCTGGTGTTATCCGGGATAGAGAGTGAGTGCGAGATCAATCTTAGGTATTGACTTTTGACCTTTTGCATGCAATTTTTAAGAGACCTTAACGGGTTGTGGTAAAGCAGCAAGGACTATCTGGTAACCCTCACCGTCCGCTTCGCAGCGGTAGCCAGAAAAAGTCGACACCTTAAACACAAGGAGACGGCATCCGATGAAAAAACTACTGAGTGTCCTTCTGGTTTCGGTGCTGGTGGTTTCTTTCCTGGTCGGAGTGATGGCCACCGAAGCGCAAGCCAAGAAGGGTGAGTGCTACTACTACTGTGACGGTATCTACTGGATGCAGTGCTGCCCGGGCAACTTCCCGCATCCGACGCAGGGTGGGCAGAACTGCTGGTGGACCGGTACGTACTGCGCCTAGCGCAGGATTGATCAGCAGACACATTCGACAACCTGTGTCGAGGTGATTTGTCTGCGGCGGGAGTCACGTGAAACGGCTTTCGCCGCTTCTTTATTGCAGGGCCCTGATGACGCAATACTCCGCGCTTGCTATTGTTTGTCCATTTAATCATAATACGGCAACCAGTAAACAGGGGGAAAATAATGAGCCATAGTACACTTCGATATTGCCGGTACGGAGGAGTGCTTCTGCTCGTCATGATCGGCGTGCTGGCGGCGGTGGTTGCATCGGCGCCGTCAGCGGCGCGGGAAGGCATCGTGGCCACTTTTTCCATTGTCGGCCACGATCCCGCGACCGGAGAGCTCGGTGTCGCCGTGGCATCGAGATTTTTCACGGTGGGCAATGTCGTGCCCTGGGCGAAGGCCGATGTGGGCGCGGTGGCGACGCAGGCCTACGCCAATACCACCTTCGGCTGGCGGGCGCTTGACCTGCTCGAGGAAGGGCTGAACCCGGAGGAAATACGTGAGGTGCTGATTCGCAACGACGACGACCCGGCGAGGCGGCAATTCGGGATAGTGGCGGCCGACGGGAAGTCAGCCACCTACACCGGCGAGAATTGTCTGGCGTGGGCGGGAGGTCGAGCCGGGCCGCACTACGCCGCGCAGGGGAATATTCTGGCCGGTGAGGCGGTGGTGGTGGCCATGGAAAAGGCTTTTCTTGAGACCACGGGCACTCTCGCAGACCGACTCTACGCGGCCCTGCTGGCAGGGGAGGCGAACGGGGGGGATGCCCGAGGCAAGCAGTCGGCGGCCCTTCTGGTGGTGAAAGAGGGGGCCGGGTACGGCGGCTATACCGACCGGGCAGTTGACATCAGAGTGGACGACCATCCGGAGCCGTTCAAAGAGCTGGGGCGATTGCTCAAAATCGCTCAGATGAATTACGCCTGGAACGAGGCCTGGACCCATTTTTCGGAAGGGCGATATGCCGAGGCCGAGGCGCCGATGGAGCGGGCGGCCGAACTGGCTCCGGACTATGCCGAAGTTCATTATGACCTGGCCTGTATTCGTCTGGCGGTGAAACGCAGGGCCGAGGCGATGACTGCGCTGCAGAGGGCCATCGCGCTCAACCCGAAACTGGCCACGCAGGCGGCGGTGGATGACGATCTCGAAGGTCTCAGGGGAGATCCGGAGTTCGAGAAGCTCACCGGGCATACAAAAGAGTGAAGCACTCCGGCCTTTGCATTCGGGCCGTCCGCCGGTGTCACTTGCGGGGTGACCGAAGGCGCCTTTGTGCTTGCTTTAAGCGGGAAACCGGATATATTTGTGGGACGGGAATGACTTTCCCGCGCAACCCTCACCGTGACGCATTATGCTCGTATCGAATCGCTTTGCGGACCGATACCGGCAGGTCTTTCAAGAAGGAGATGCATATTCATGGCCGGTGATACGAAATTGAGCCCAAAGACGATTTTCATCTATCTGATTCTGGTACTGGTGGTGGCATTCATCGGTGTCGTGGCCGGCAACTGGTTTGTCGAATGGCGACGTTCGCAGGGCTCTCAAACCTCCGCCGAAGACTGGCTCGTTCAAAACGAGAGCCTGCTCAAAATAGGCGATCCGTTTCCCAACGAAGAGGTGGTGAGCCCTGAGGGTGTTCCCGACAGCACCGGCGCGCTGATAGCGAATTCGAAGACTATCGTTCTTTTCCTTTCAGCCGGATGCGAACCCTGCAAGGATGCAGTCGGCCTGTGGGCAAGCGAAAAGGATGACCTTCCGGGCGATGTTCGGATTCTGGGCATCTGCGTCGGTGACACCGCCGAGGTGGCCGGTTATCGCCGGGAAACGGGCTTTCCTTATGCGCTGTTCTGCGACCGTTATTTCATGTTTCCGCAGCAATACGATGTCCGCAGTTTTCCCACCATGGTGGGCGTGACGCCGCAGGGAACCGTGGCCTACGTGCTTCACGGCTACCGGGAAAACTTCACTCTCAAAGAGGCATACGGCTTACTGGAGTAACATCAGGATTACTGCAAGCGGCAGCCGGCCGGGTTGAGCCGGCCGCTGAAACAAAACATACCAATCACTAAAGGGAGGAACAGGCTGATGAAAAAAGGCTTATGTGCAGCGTTGCTTTTTATTCTGGCTCTATGTTTCGTGGCCAGTGTGCTGAGCGTACCGGCCGAAGCCAAGGTCGTGCGTTGCTGGGACGCCTGCATCGACGGCTTTGTCTGGGAATGCTGTGAAGTCACCCGGGGCAATTACACGATCGTGCGCTGTCGTCTGGTGAACCCGCCGACGCCGTGCTGACGATATCGGTCCTGGAACCGGCAGCAGAAACCGACGGTTCCATCCCGGCAGGCCTCATCGGGTGATCAAAGGGAAGGATGGAATCTCCTTGAACTAAGATGAAACAAGAAGGAGATGAAAGTCCATGAAGAAGAGCCTGACTATCGTTCTGGCCGGCGTTCTGATTATGGCCTTTGCATTTGGAGCCATAGCTCCAGATACGCAAGCCGTTAATCCGAAGGAAATCAGGTGCTGGCACGAGTGCCCGGGCGGGCACTATCTGGAATGCTGCAAGTACGTTGTTCCAGGTCTGGGATCGTGGGTAAAATGTATCGACACCGGATACCTGTGCTCCTGGTGATTCAGCACCAGTGACCTCGAACGCAATCAAGTAATTAAAGGAGCTGTGTATTATGAAGAAACGTCTGAGTATTGTTCTGGTGAGCGTGTTGATCATGGCATTCGCGTTTGGAGTGCTCGTTCCGTCAACGCAGGCGATCGCGCCGAAGATAGTCAAGTGCTGGGAAGATTGCCTAGCCCGGCATGTCTATGAGTGCTGCCGGTATGTTCTTCCGAACCAGCCAGCTTATGTCCATTGCGAGTACCTCGGCTACATGTGCGCATTCTAAGCCCGGAAGCGAAAAGCAAATAAGGAAGTATCCGCTCGCGTGGTTCGAGATTGCTCGAATTCTCCTGGGCGTGCGGATATTCAACGGGAGGTGAAAAGCGATTAAACGTTTTTTGGGTCTTCTGGTTGTGGCTGTGCTGGCTGTCTCGTTCGTGATTACAGCCGTTATGGCCCAAGCCGTGACTGACGGCGGCAGCTACCCGTGCCGTCTCAAGTGCGATTACAGAATCAACAAGATTGTCGAGTGCTGCAGGATTCCCCTTCCCGAGGGCGGATTTGAATGGGAATGTACCGTCTGGGAAAACTCCTATTGCACGCGTTGGCCATAAGGGCCGGCAGCATTCTAAAATTAGTCGATCAGCGACCTCCGGTGAAGCCGGAGGTCGCGGCACGAGCGTTAAAGAATCGTGGCTTTGGGCTTAGGCCGCGGCGTGCGCGGTGACCCCGGGCAGACTCTGTCATTTGCGGCCTGCCCGGTGCAGAGCATTTTTTGCCTATTTACTTGCCGGCGAACATTTTGCGAAAACCATCGTCAATATATACAGGATTCTGGAATCCGACAAAGCAGTACGTTTGCATGATTATGGTCAATGTATAGCTGTAATTAAGCGGTAATCGATGAATTGAGAGAAGGAGGTGATTCAGGTTGAGAAAGGTGATTTGTTGTATCCTGGCGGCTGTGTTCGCCCTGTCATTTGTCGCCGGCGCCACGGCTCAAAATATAGAGCCTCCCCCGTGCTGGAACGGCATTGTCACGTGCGTCTGGAGATGTCATACCGAAAAGGGTGAGCTCTACAACTGTTGTCGGTACGTCTGCCCCGGATACACGGGCAAAATGGTCTGCCAGCTCATCGGCACCTGTGACTGGTAACCACCGGTTGTTCAAGGATTGAAAATAATGGGCGGGAACGGCTACAAGCTGGTCCCGCCCTTTTAATTATCCAAATGTCCGGAAGAGCGCAGGCGGTATTTTTTTGGCCGGTTGTTTTTGTTGTATTGAGCCGGTGAGATACGTAGTAATTATTATAGAACTTTACGGAATAAGCAAGCTTCGGTGCAAGATGACGGTGACGGAACCTCCGGGTCCCGGTTTTCTTGGGCTGAACTTCAACTCGATAGACTTTCATAGGAGGTTCCCATGAGCCAGGTCAAGAGCGGTGACACAGTAAAAGTCCACTACACCGGCAAGCTCGAAGACGGAAGTGTGTTCGACAGTTCCCGTGAACGCGAACCGTTTGAATTCACGGTTGGAGCGGGAAACGTCATCCCCGGCTTCGATTCCGGAGTCATGGGGATGAAGCAGGGCGACATCAAGACAGTCGTCATCGAGCCCGAAGAAGGGTACGGGCCCAGGCGAAAAGACCTGGTAGCCGAAGTCAACCGGGGCGCTTTTCCTGAAAATGTCGAGCCCGAGGTGGGCCAGCGGTTTCAGATGGAGCGGTCGGACGGCGGCGTGATCGATGTGACCATAATCGAAACCGGCGAGGACACGGTTAAGCTGGACGCCAACCATCCCCTGGCCGGCAAGACCCTCGTATTTGAGATCGAATTGCTGGCGATCGCCTGAGATCAGTCTGTCGCCGCATGTGTCGAGGCCATCCTGTTGCGGACCTTCGCCCACGACTCCGTTATCAGGAAACTTTCATCCATGTTGCTCACCATGGCGGCGAACTTGGGCCAGGGCACGGCCAGGGTGAGGCGGTCGCCCGGCACGTAGGGCCTCGCCGAAACATCGAACATACCCAGCACCGCCCTTGGCCGTCTTGAGGCCAGTTCCTGATAGGGCATCTGCACGATCGTGGCGCAACCGGCTCCCATGGGGGCGATGACGCCGTTGGGTTCCCCTTCGTCAAAGTTCACCAGCGTGTACAATCCAGCCAGTTGATCGGGCGTGACGAAGAAGATCGCCACCAGCGGCTGGTCGGCTTCGTCGAGCCGATCAAAGCGCTTGAAAACGGCATACCTGGCCGGAGCCTCGAACGGCGGCGAGTGCTCCAGATGTTGCTTTACCAGTTCGGGTGATTTTTTGTATCGCTCCCCTTCGAGTTTACCCTCGATGCCGCAGGAAAGAAAGTACTCGAAGTCGGGCATGAGTTCGTGGGTGAAGCCGAGATAGCGCCTGCCGCCGCCGCAGCCGACGGTATCGAGGTCGAAAGCCAGCGACCTGCCTTTGCGAACCCGGGCCAGGTCGCCTATTATGCAGCGATGGTCCTCGGCTCGCGCGGCCATCTCGATATCGCCGACGGAATCAGCGTAATAGAAGCTTATGGGCAGGTCGGCGCGGGGGAAGTACTTTGCCCATCTCTCTATGAAGTAACGCTTGAGCTCTATATCCACAGGACGCCTCCTTGGCTGCGGTTGGAACGGACGATTTGCCGGACAGGCTTCAATCAAGGGCCGGAGGGGCCGCCGGTCAAGATCTTTATGGGCTGCTTGGGGCGCGATTTGGGCGCGGCGAGGAAGCCGGACCGAGGCGAGACCCCAACAAAATCACTTGACACGGGCAAAAGGCGACGTATAATATTTGTGTAGGCTCCGCTGATGGGGAACGCAGTTAGTCGTCAAGAGTCGTTCCCGCCACGGGTTGTGGCATCCTAAGCAGGGGCTTACAACAGTACATATCCAAGCTTTGAATGCGCCCCCCTGAGGCCCTTCAGGGGGGTGAGTTTTTGAAAGGGTAGTGACCGGTGCTCGGTTATGGTCTGCTGGCGGTGGTTGTTGTGGCGGCCGCGCTGCTGCGTTTGATTCTGGGCCGGTTTGCCGATTTGCCGCCCGGCTCGCGGCTGGTTTTCGGTGTTTCTCTGGGGGCGGCCATAGTGGGGGCCTCTCTGTCGATCGCGGAGAGTTATGTTGTTGCCGGGCATGAGCTTATTGACGACTGGCCATCGGTCGCGGGGCGTGTTGTCGGCTCCCGGGTGATCGGGGAGAGAGCCATAAGGCCCGAGATCACTTACGAATACGCGGTTGACGGTGTGACCTACCGGGGGGTGACCGATCTGGGCGTGCCTATGTTTGGCGGTAAGCGCAAGAAGTATGATGTGGCCGAGAAGCTTGCGGCGCAGTACCCGGTGGGCGGGCCGGTGGTGGTGTACTATGATCCGGACAGCACGGGTCGATCGACGCTCACGAGGCGCCTCGGCTGGGATGTCTGGGGGAAGCTGTCGGTGGGTCTGGTGCTGTGTTTTCTGGGGCTCCTTGGCGTGACCCTGCCGCGCCGGCGAGCAGAGGAGAAATGACGACCGGGGGAAACTTTTGGCCGGCCGACGGCGTTTAAGATTGGCGCCGCCAATGCGCCTTGACGGCGGGCGATTAAAGTATTATATTTGGATGCCGATTTATTGACAGCCAACGATTGACTCAGGCGGCTGGAGAGTCGGCCATATATTTAGCAGCCGGGAAGTTCGAGATACAGGTATAAATAGCGAAATTTTGGCTTGACTTTAAATTTCCGGCCGTATATACTTGGGGCTGCCAGATAAACAAGGCAGTACTTTTTTTCGCAAATTTGTTCTTTGAAAACTGAATAGCCATTTGAAGCCAAGAGTAATCATACTCTAATTTATGTCGCGGGTCCGAGATCTTTCGGGATCTTGAGACCGACAATGAGTAAATACCGGATCACGCGTTCCGATGTGCGGTCCGGGATACAATCCGTTAAATAACGATTGAGATATTTACGGAGAGTTTGATCCTGGCTCAGAACGAACGCTGGCGGCGTGCTTAATACATGCAAGTCGAACGAGAAAGTCCGGCTTCGGTTGGACGAGTAAAGTGGCGAACGGGTGAGTAACACGTGGATAATCTGCCCCTAAGTCCGGGATAATCCCCCGAAAGGAGGTCTAATACCGGATGATACCCTTTGGCGGCATCGCCT
>CP070777.1:1887839-1933886 GCA_020346225.1 Candidatus Zixiibacteriota bacterium
ACCATGAATTCAGCGACTTCCATGAAACAGGGCAAGGTCGTCACCTCCGGCGCCGTATACACGCTGTTCAGCAATCTCAGCTCCCGCATCGGTCAGCCTTTCGACAAAGAGCAGCCCCTGAAGGACCTCCTTACCAACATCACCGTTGAAGATGGCAAGGTCAGCTTCGACAAGTTGACAACCCGGCTGGGCAACATCGGTGAACTCGAGCTCGGCGGGTTCTACTCCTTCAGCGGTGACCTGAGCGGCAACGGTTCCATTCTTCTGTCTAAGGAGTACTCGCAGAAGCTCGTTTCCCAGCTGGGCGGGACTCTGGGCGGCCTCCTTACCGACCGCAGTGTCGACCGTGTCAAGCTTCCCTTTCCCGTGGGCGGTACCATTGACAACCCGACTATAAGTATAGATTACCAGGCTGTCGCCAAGAACCTGGGGGAGAACCTGCTGCAGGATGCCGGCAATCTGCTGGACCTGCTCAAGAAGAAGGATAAAAAGTAGCACCTGCAAGTCGTGCGCCCGCTTTCCGCAGTGAATGACCATGACGTGGTTTTTCGAACAGATCGAGATTCTCTCCAGAGTGTTCTACTACCTCATTCAGGTTGTTCACTGGACGATTCTCATTTCCATCAGCGCCTATGTTTTGGCGATGGTGCTGGGACTCGTCTTCGGGGTCGCCCGCATTTCCCGCAACCGGATCATAAGAGTCTTTGCGGGTGCGTATATCAACACACTACGCGGCGTGCCTCTTCTGGTCTTGATATTCTTTTTCTATTTCGGTCTCGGTAAGGTCATCAATCTCGACCGCTTTGTCGCCGGTGTTCTCGCAGTCGGCGTGTGTTACGGCGCCTATATGGCGGAAATCTTCCGCTCCGGGATCGAGGCTATCGACTACGGCCAGCACGAGGCGGCCATGTCGCTCGGTATGACCCGATGGCAGACCCTGCGCCATATCATTCTTCCTCAGTCGGTCCGTATCGTCGTGCCGCCCGGCGCCAACGAGTTCATCGCCTGCCTCAAGGATTCATCGCTGGTTTCCATCATCGGCCTGAGAGAATTGACCAGGGCCGGCCGTGAATATGCCAACCAGTATTTCCTCGACTTCCACACCTGGCTCGTCGTCGGTGTCATCTACCTGATTATGACGCTGTCCCTTACGAGATTGGTCAAGTACCTCGAAAAGCGCGTCGCCGTCCACGGTTACGGAGCCAGCCGCGATGATCATTGACGTCAGGAACATCACCTGCCGCTTCGGCAGTATAACGGCCGTTGACAACGTCAGCCTGTCGGTCGACCAGGGCGAGGTGGTCGTCATCCTCGGGCCGTCCGGTTCGGGCAAATCGACTTTGCTTCGCTGTCTTAACGCTCTGGAAGAAATAGACTCCGGCGAAATCAACATCGACGGTTTCCTCATAGACAAAAGCCACCGCCACATCCATCAGATTCGCCTCGAGGTCGGCATGGTCTTTCAGGCCTTCAATCTTTTCCCGCATCTGTCGGTGCTGAACAACGTCAATCTAGCCCAGCGGGTCGTGCGCCGGAGGTCCAGAGCCGAGGCCGCCCGCGTCTCGAAAGAGCTGCTGGCCAAGGTCGGACTGCAGGACAAGCTGGATGCTTACCCCGGGCAGCTCTCCGGCGGCCAGAAGCAGCGTGTCGCCATCGCCCGGGCCCTGGCCATGAACCCCAAGATCATGCTCTTTGACGAGGTAACCTCGGCCCTTGACCCCGAGATGATCGGCGAAGTTCTCGAAGTTATGAAGCAACTTGCCCGCGAGGGTATGACCATGCTCGTGGTCACGCACGAGATAGGTTTCGCCCGCGAGGTCGCCGACCGCGTGATCTTTCTCGATGAAGGGAAAATCGTTGAACAGGCCTCGCCCGGCGACTTCTTCACCAATCCCACCCACCAGCGCACCAAAGACTTTCTGGCGCGGGTCCTTTGAAACACAACGGGCGGAAATACGTTTTAGTTGATAACAAAACACGGAACCTGCTGATTGCGTCATGTTATCGTGAGTCAATCTTGAGAGATCAGTAAGAGCCTGTCAAATGAAGTCCGGCACCATCATCGTTCTCCTGGCTGTTCTGTGCGTCCCTCTACACGCCGCGTTCGGACAGGCACCCCTGACCGCCGGCAAACTGACACCGCGCGCTCTGGCTGCCGTGCGGGAAGCTCAGCCGAGCGATTCCGTTAAGCTCTGGCTTTATCTTGACAGCACCGCCTGGGATTCCGGCAAGGTCCGGTTGAGCGAACGGGCCCGCCTCCGCCGGGCCAGGGTTGACCCGGTCAACTTCCTTGTTGAGGAACACGATTACCCCATCTCTGATTCCGCGCTGACCGCTCTCAGGAATGCCGGTGTGACCGTTCGTCACGTGTGCAAGTGGCTCCGCGCCGTCTCGGTGAGGTCCGACAGGCTCGCCCTTGACCGCGCCGCCGCACTGCCGTCCGTCCGAAAAATCGATCTGGTGAAAACTCTTGTCATGCCCGTGGACGAAGATATCGCGTCGCTGAAGCCGTTGCCGGCGCCCAAGACGGTCGTTGATTTCAATTACGGCCTGTCGGCCTTGCAGAATCACTTCACCAACGCCGTCAAGTTACATCGGGCCGACCTGACCGGTCAGGGCGTGCTCATTGCCATGCTGGACACCGGCTTCGATCCCTCCCACCCGGCCTTCGCTTCAGCTGCTGTCGACGCCACCCACGATTTCATCAACGGTGATGCTTTCGTCGACGAGATCGAGTGTCCCGAGGAGTCACCCAACAGTCATCAGAGTTTTCACGGCACCGCCACCTGGAGCGTCATCGGCGGCTACAGCCCCGACACGCTCGTCGGCGTTGCCCCCGACGCCGAATTCATACTCTTCAAAACCGAAATAACCTGCGGCGGGACCGAGATAAAGGTCGAGGAAGATAACTGGATCGCGGCGGCCGATTCCGCCGAAGCTCGCGGGGCCGACATCATCAACTCGTCGCTGGGTTATGCCTTTTTCACCGACTACGGAAGTTATACCTTCGACGACCTCGACGGCAACACCGCCCTGATTACAGTGGCCGCCGATGTCGCCGCTTCCAAGAACGTACTCGTCGTCACTTCGGCCGGCAACGAGCGCGCTACGCTGTGGAACCACATTCTGGCCCCCGCCGACGGCGACTCGGTGGTCGCGGTAGGTGCCGCCACGGCCGATTCCTCGCTGGCCGTGTTCTCTTCGCCGGGTCCCACCGCTGACGGCCGCATCAAGCCGGACATCACCACGCTCGGCACAGGTGTCGTCGCGGCCTTCCACCTCGGCGGCTACGGTGCTTTCAACGGTACTTCCTTATCCGCTCCTCTCACCGCCGGCTGCGCCGCTCTCGCTCTTCAGCATGACCCCACCCTGACCGCCGCCGAACTCGTCGATCTGATCCGCCGCACCGGGAGCATGTCTCAGTTTCCCGACAATGACTTCGGATACGGCCTGCTCGATGCTGCGGCTGCGGCTGATATCATCAAGTTCGACCCGCCGTTCAATCTCAGGGTCACCATCGGCCTGACCGAAACTTTGGCTATTTCAACTTCCGGGCGCACCGATTCTATTCCGGCTCTCGAAGCATTCGGTCTGCCGCCTTGGGCTGAGTTGCTTGAGAACGGCGATGGTACGGGGGTTCTCCGCATTACCGCCCCTCTCGGCGGACCGCCGACCGATTCCTTCTATATGGCCGCCGATGTCGGCTATTTCGTTGACACCGCGACTTTTACGATCACCAAAGTGAACACGGACCAGTTTGTCACCGCCGGTCCCAATCCGTTCACTGAGTTCGTAGATATATTTGTCTCTTCTGCCGCTGGCGACCCGGTTTCGGTGTCAATTTTCAACGTTGCCGGAGAAAGAATATGGGAGCAAGTCAATAATTTACCCGCAAGTGCCGATGAATATACTATCCGGTGGTACGGCCGCAATCAATCGGGAAAGGCTGTGGCCCCGGGTGCGTATATTCTGCTGGTCGTCACCGACCTGCAGACATACCGCATTAAGTTGTTGAAAAGTCAATAGATAACGAACGACGGTATGGTAACGAAGCAGGCTCGTCCCAGCACTGGCTTTACTCGGTGCGCTGTATGTAAGATCGACCTTAAAGGCAGATTTGTCTATCTGGACGAAAAGGTCGAAAACCTCCTCGGTTTCTCCAAAGAAGAGTTGTTCGGCAAACCCTTGCAGGAGTTCGTGGACGGGTCCTCCCAACAACTGATCGAAGACCTCCTTGCCCAGCGAAATCATTACGAGACTTTCTACGACACCACTTCGGTTGCCCTGGTGCATCGCGATGGATCCACGGTCAACGCACGGGCCATTGTCTCGCTCAATTTCATCGCTGGCAACCCCGTCAACTTCCAGCTCATCCTCGATTGCCCCGATGCCGCGGGCATAGTTCGTCCGGGCAGTGCCGCCGACACCGACTTTCGTTCCCTGGTGGCAAACCTGCTCGAAAGAGGACAGGACCCTGACCTGAAGTTATTTCTGGAAATGCTCTGTCCGCTCGTACGAGCCGAGAAAGGCTGCCTTTATCTTATAAGCGAATCGGGTCTTGACCCGGTGTGGTCGGTTTCGGGCGAAGGTGGCGATGCCCTGGCCCTCGGGTCGATACCCGATACCGGCCGGCTGCACCAGCGGGTCGCCGGTGGCGAAGAAGAATACTCCTTCGTCAATCAGAAGAACGTGCAGAAAGTGATCGAGGAGGACGGTACGGCTCCGTCCGAATATGTCGCCCGTATCCAGCTTCAGACCGGCGAGAGCTATCTCCTGCGCCTGTTCTTCTCTGACGACTTCGATCATCAGGCGGCCGCCGTCTCCGTTGCCGACGCCCGGATGGCCCTGAACCTCGCTTGCCGCGTGTGGGGTGGATCCGGCGGGGAAGAGGCCGAGGGAGTGTTCGACATCAAGTTCACCGTCGGCTTTCTCGACTCACTCGGCATAGCCGCTTTTCTCATCGACTCTGAAGGCGACGTCGTCGGATACAACCCGTCCATGTTGAAGGTCCTTCCCCAACCCAACCTGGAGGGAAGCTACCTTCGGCCGCTGGACAATCTGCTCCGGCAGAGCCGGTCAGGGACCAAAGAACGAATCGTTGAATACATCACCGGTACGCAACAGGGCGTGGCCGCAACTGAGGACCTCAGCCTTATAATCAAAACCCCCGCCGGGGAGATTGCCCGGCTGGTCGTAATGAGACTCGGCGATTCGGCAAAGGACCTCAGCAGTTGCTTTGTCCTGGTTCCGGAACGCTCAGCCGACATCCGGCCCGCCCGCGATTCCGACGCTGATGATTCCGTGGCAATTTTGCCCGTCCTCGAAGGCGCCGCCCGCTGGCTCAAAACCCAGATCGCCCAGACCGATACTCTGGCGCATCGCTTTTACAACGGCCTGGGTGATGAAGGCAACGACCTTCTGGGCAAACTCAGTGCCGACACCAAACGGGCAATGCAGTGCGTGAAAGCCCTGAGGCGTTTCACCCGGATCATGAAGAAGTCCGGCCAGCCTCGCCTGGTCGATTTGAACCTGCTGGTCCGGCAACGACTTGATGACCTGCTCTCGACTCACCATGGTGCTGAAGTGGTCTGCCGTTATGATGACCTGCCCAAGGTCAAGGCCAACCAGAGACTCCTCTCCGAAGTGCTTTATAACCTGCTTTCGAATTGCCTTAAGTATAACGACAAAGGCAAGATTGAAATCAGTGTCTCAGCCGAGGTGAGCGACGGCACATGCCGCCTGACGGTTTCGGATAACGGCTTCGGGATCGACGCCCGGCACCTGCCCCGTGTTTTCGACCTTTTCTATCGGGCCCCGGACAAGCGGGTTGAGAAAACTCCCGGGTCGGGCCTCGGGCTGGTGTTCGCAAAGAAAATAGCAGAATCTATGGGTGGCGACATCACCGTCACCGCGACCGATGGGGAGGGTACGTCGGTAAGACTCTCATTCCCAACCGGGTGAATATAAATGGCGCACGGCCATAGGGACAGACCGAGAATCTTGATATTCGAAGCAAACCGGGATTGCAGTCAAATTGTCCTCAGCCATATCAACCGGAGACTCCGCGACTCCTCCGTCACCATTTGCTCCGGCCTCGACCAACTTACTTCCGTCGCGACCTCGGCCGGCTTTGATGTCGCCATCGTCGACTTTCCGGCAAAGAACCCTGATGGTCTGGCTATCGTCGAATCGCTTCGCCGCAGCGACCCGAATCTGGCAATCGCGGCGGTGGTTGAGAATGTCACCGAAGACCTCATGAAACGACTCTTTGACCTCGGCTGTGAGGAACTTCTCGTCAAAGACAGTTCATTTTACCGGGTCGTGCCGCAACTGATCGACAGCCTGTATCGGCGCCGGCAAAAGCGGGTCCGGGAGTCCTCGGTCGCGTCACCCCCCCAGGTCCGCCCGGCCGCATCGGCACAGCGAATAATCAGAGATTTCTCCCGAGAGATTAACGTTCCCCTCGCCCGCATTCTCGATGCGGCCGATACAATTCTACGCAACCCTGCCCGCCGCGACTTCGAGCTGCAAAACAGGATTAGAAATATCCGGAACGCTGCCCGTCAAATCAAAAACTCTCTTGAAGCCTTTGCGGGCAAAGCGGTTCCGAACGAAGGCGGCACCGTTACCACTTCCCGTCGCAGGTATGAACTAACAAAGCATCCCTTCGGCCGCTAACTCACTTTAGTATGATTTGCGGTTGACAAATCAAACGAAAGGCGTATTCTTTAGCCTGTTTTTTATCAGTTAGGTGGCATTTCATGAATTCTATGACCGGTTTCGGTAAAGCCGAAGTCAGCACCAGGTTTGGAAAGCTTACTGTCGAAATATCGAGCGTCAACAATCGCTTCCTTGAGATTACCCAGCGCCTGCCCCGTTCATTGACAGCCTTTGAGCCCAGACTGCGCGATCTGGTAACATCGAAAATAAGTCGGGGTAAAGTTAGTCTGTATGTCGGCTTCGACGAAAACGACAGTGCCTCGGGTTCCTATAGTATTAATGTGGATGCCGTCAAGGCCTATCATCGCCAGTTGACCCGGCTCGCCAGACAGCTTAAGATAAAGGATACCGTCACCGTCCGTGACCTCCTGCTGTTGCCCGATGTCGCCGCTCCGAAGCAGAAAGACCTCGATGAGCGGCTTGTCTGGAATAACCTCCAGAGAACTACCCGCAAGGCTCTGGTCGAACTGGTCAAAATGCGGCGCAAAGAGGGACTGGCCATGGCCAGGGATATGACCCGGCGCATCCAGGCTCTCGGCCGCGATGCCGCCCGGATCAAGGGTCGTGCCGGCGTGGCGGTTGATGCATATCGCAAAAAGCTCACCAGGCGGTTGGATGAGCTTCTGGAGTCTCCCGTCCCTGACTACGTCAAGATCGAGGAACAGATCGCCCTTATGGCCGAGAAGACCGACATCTCCGAAGAGTGTACGCGCTTTATGAGTCACATTAACCAGTACCGGACAGCCATGAAGGAAGGCAGGCCGGTCGGCAAGAAGCTCAACTTTATCCTTCAGGAACTCAACCGGGAAGCTAACACCATCGCTTCCAAGTCGACCGATTCCCGAATTTCGTCGCTGGTCATCGGCGTCAAGGAAGAGATTGAGAAAATCCGCGAATTGGTGCAGAACGTTGAATAGTCGACCGTGAGCGCACCCGATACAATGAAACCAAAACCGGGCAAAATTGTCGTCATATCTTCACCGTCCGGCGGCGGCAAGACTTCGATCTGTCGTCGCCTGTTGACTCCTGCCCGCCGCCAAAACGGCTGGACTTTCTCCATTTCCTATACGACGCGCCGCAGACGACCCTCGGAGCGAAACGGCCGCGAGTACTACTTTGTTGCCGAGGATAAATTCAGGAAGTTGGCCGCAAAGAACTTCTTTGCCGAGCACTTCAAGGTCCACCTGTATCGCTATGGCACCCCTCGCAGACCCCTCGAAAAAGTCATCCGCTCCGGCGGCGTGATAATACTGGATGTCGATGTTCAGGGTGCCTTTCGTCTGAAGAAGACTTTTCCTCAGGCCGTTACCATATTCATTCTGCCCCCGTCCATACCTGTTCTCCGGCGTCGTCTCATAAGGCGCGGGACCGAGACCGCCGAGCAGCGCCGGGTGCGTTTTGACAACGCCAGAAAAGAAATTCGCCTCTACAAAAGGTTCGAATACTGCGTCATCAATGATGACCTGGACACCGCCGTGAGGGAAGTTCTCGGCATAATTACCAGCCACCATTGCCGGACCGAGCATGTTCCGGCGGAACAAATCAGAAAATTGTTAGTTTAAGTGAGTGATTTTTAAAGGAGGTTTCTGTGCAAAAATTGCCCATCGGACAAATAGAGAAGCTCGGCCTGAATCGATATGAAGCCGTGATCGTTGCCTCGCAGCACGCTAGGAGCCTGAACAACAGGCGCTTACGAAGCCTGGAGAAGATGGAAGAAAACCCCCTCGTGGAAATCGAGGCCCGTAAAATCACCATGGTTGCCCTCAAAGACCTTTTGGACGGAAATGTAAAGTTTACGCGGGCAGATTCGATGTAATAAGTAATTATCCTCCCGTGGAGCAGAGAAAGCGACCCTGATGGCAAAAAACCTACTTATCGTCGAGTCACCGGCCAAAACCAAAACCCTTGCACGCTTTTTGGGCAAGGGATTTAACATTATGGCCACCATCGGTCATATTCGTGACCTTCCCAAGTCCAAGCTCGGTATCGATGTCGACAACGACTTTGCCCCCGACTACACGGTGATCAAGGGCAAGGAGAAGGTTATAAGAGAACTAAAGAAAGCCTCCAAAGAGGCTGACACCATTTACCTCGCCCCCGACCCCGACCGGGAAGGCGAGGCTATCGCCTGGCACGTCGCCCACAGCCTCGGTAAAACCTCCAAAGCAAAAATCGTCCGGGTCGCCTTCAACGAAATCACCAAGCGGGCCGTGGTGGAGGCTATCGAGTCGCCCCGCGAGATCGACATGAATCTGGTTAACGCCCAACAGGCTCGCCGCGTGCTCGACCGTATCGTCGGCTACACCGTTTCTCCCTTTTTGTGGAAAACGGTGGCCCGGAATCTTTCGGCCGGACGGGTCCAGTCGGTGGCTTTACGTCTCATAACCGAGCGGGAAGAGGCCGTCAACAATTTCCAGCCTCAGGAGTACTGGAACATCGAGGCCGAGTTCGAAACCAAAAAGAAGCGCAAGTTCACCGCCCGCCTTCACAAGATCGATGACCAGACGGTCGTGACGCCCAACGGCAATGGCAATAACCGCATCACCATCGGCTCCGAAAAAGAGGTCAAACAGTACCTTAAGGAGTTGAAAAAGGCCGCCTTCGTCGTGGACGACATAAAAAATTCCGAGCGTTCCAAAAAGCCGTCGGCACCGTTCATCACCTCCACCCTGCAGCAGGAGGCCGCCAAGAAGTACGGTTTCAGCGCCAAGCAAACCATGTCGATTGCCCAGAAGCTCTACGAAGGTATCGAGGTCGGCAAGCAGGGCTCGGTCGGTCTGATTACCTATATGCGGACCGATTCCACGCGGGTTTCCGGCGAGGCGATCGCCGCTGTGCGGAAATTTATCGCCACGTCTTTCGGTAAAGATTATCTGCCGGCCAGACCGGTCCACTACGGCAAAAAGAAGTCTGCCCAGGACGCTCACGAGGCCATCCGGCCTACCTATATGGACTTTACCCCGGACGAGGTAAAGAAGAACCTCACCCCCCAGCAGTACAAACTCTACTCGCTGATATTCAACCGGTTCGTGGCGTCGCAAATGCAGCCGGCCAGGTTCGACGTGCAGACCGTCATTGTCACCGCCGGCCGCTTCCGGTTCCGCGCCGCCTCCCAGAAGGTCGCCTTCGACGGTTTCTTGCGGGTTTACCACGAAGAAAAAGAGCCCGACGAGAACGGCAACGGCGCAAATGGCTTTACGCCGCTTCCACCGATGAAGACCAAGGACCCGCTCAAACTGCTCGAACTGACCCCGTCGCAGTCGTTCACAAAGCCCCCGGGGCGCTTTTCGGAGGCCATGCTGGTGAAGGAGCTCGAAGCCGACGGCATCGGTCGTCCGTCCACCTATGCCACGATTATTTCGACTTTGAAGGAGCGCAAGTACGTGGAGATGGATCAGCGCAAGCTCAAACCGACCGAACTCGGCATGGCCGTGGGAAAAATCCTGGTGGAGAACTTCCCCGAACTGTTCAATGTCGGGTTTACGGCCGAAATGGAACATGAGCTTGACGCCGTGGAGGAAGGATCGGATGACTGGGTCGAGGTTGTTGCCGATTTCTACGGCCCCTTCAAGGAGACCCTGGACGAGCTTAAGGGACGGGAAAAGGAAATCAAGGCATCGATGGAAGAAAAGACCGATGTCGTATGTGAAAAGTGCGGCTCACCGATGGTCATCAAGTGGGGACGTAACGGCCGCTTCCTCGCCTGCTCCTCGTACCCTGACTGCAAGTCCACGAAACCGCTCCCCGAAGAAGAGGCCCGCAGCAAAACCGATGAAGTCTGTGAGAAGTGCGGCTCCCCGATGGTTATCAAGAGCGGTCGCTTCGGGCGTTTCATGGCCTGCTCCGCCTACCCCGACTGCAAAAACACCAAAGCCATTACCCTGGGTATCAAGTGCCCGCGGGATGGCTGCGGCGGTGACATCATCGAAAAGCAGACTAAGGGTCGCCGTATTTTTTACGGCTGCTCCCGGTACCCCAAGTGTGATTTCGCCAGCTGGGATATGCCCGTGAAGACCGAGTGTCCGGTATGTCACCACCCGTTTATGGTGCTAAAGACATCCAAGGCCAAAGGCGACTTTCATCGTTGTCCGGAATGTAAGCACGAAATGGTGGAAAGCTCTTCCGAAAAGAAAACGGTTGGCTGAAGAAAATCTATATCCCTCTTCGCGGCCGGAACTGATCAGTCGGTTCCGGCTTCCTCTTTGGTGGCCCCTCCAAATCATTTGACCTGCATTTTGTTTTTCAATATTATAATTCCGTGTTGCTGAAACTTCTGGACAGATACCTGAGGAAGCTGCGCTCGGACGGCCGTTATGCTCCGCGAACGGTGGATGCCTACCGTCGCGACCTGCAGCCGTGGCTGCGGTTCCTCGAGCAGAAACATGCCGAGCTGCCCGACGCCGCCAAAAACGACCCGCTTTTCCTCCGGTTATACCTGCGGCTGCGCTCCGAGGACGGTGTCTCCAATCGCTCGCTGGCACGGTTTCTCTCCGCCCTGTCCGGTTTTCAGCGGTTCCTCGCCCGGGACTCCGGACACCGGCCGCTGATTTTCCGGCTGCCGACCATGAAATACCGGGCCAGGATTCCGGAATTCGTCCCCCAGAGTGATGTCGGCAAGCTGTTTGAACACGACCGGGCCGTGCAGGACAACAAGCGTTTCCGTTACTGGCGTGATTTCCTCATGATCGCCATGCTTTACGCCACCGGCATTCGGCGGGAGGAACTGGCCGGTATCAAACTCGCCGACCTTGACGACCGGGCCGGCACCATTACCGTCACCGGCAAGGGCAACAAGATCAGGGTCGTCCCCGTCGGCGACGTTACCCTTGATGATCTGCGCACCTACCTGCCTCTCCGGCAGGGTCTCCTCAATGAGAGACAGGCCCAATCACCGTATCTGTTTCTTAACAAAAACGGCGGCCGCCTGAGCTTGCGCTCTGTCGATCGTCTCGTCAAGAAGTTCGCCGCCGAGGCCGGCGTGGAACTCACTCCCCATACTCTCAGGCATTCGTTTGCCACCCACTTGCTGGAGAACGGCGCCGATTTGATGCTGATAAAGGAAATCCTGGGGCATACTTCTCTGTCCACCACTCAAAAGTACACCCACATCACCGCCGAATCGATGAAGAAAGCTTACCGGGTGGCTCATCCTCGCTCCGGGTCCAAGAAATAAGGGGTTCGCCGATGAAATTCCATGCCACTACCATTGTCGGATTGATTCATAACGGCCGGGCCGCTATGGCCGGCGACGGTCAGGTCACCTTCGATGAAACGGTCATGAAAACCAAAGCCGTCAAGATTCGAAAGATCTACGACGGAAAGATTCTCGCCGGTTTCGCCGGTGCCGTGGCCGACGCCATGGCCCTCTATGATCTGCTGGACAAGAAAATCGAGGAGCACGACGGTAACCTGCCTAGGGCCGCCGTCGAGCTGGCCAAAGAGTGGCGCACCGACCGCACTCTCCAGAGACTCGAGGCCGTCATTGCCGTCACCGACAACAAGCACATCTTCCTGATCAGCGGCAACGGTGAAGTGATTGAACCGGATGATGGCCTGCTCGCCATCGGCTCGGGCGGTTCCTATGCTCTGGCCGCCGCCCGCGCTCTGCTTTTCGCCAACCCCGGGATGACCGCCGACAAGGTCGTCCGTAAAGCCCTGGAGATCGCCGCCGACATCTGTGTCTTCACGAACAAGAATATCAAGGTGGAAACACTTAAATGAACAATGACTACCCCACGCCTCGCCAGATCGTAGAACACCTCGACCGGTATATCGTTGGCCAGGCCAACGCCAAAAAATCGGTGGCTATTGCCCTTCGCAATCGCTGGCGCCGGCAAAACGCCCCCGAGGAGATGCGTCGGGAAATAATGCCCAACAATATCATCATGATCGGCCCCACCGGTGTCGGTAAGACCGAAATCGCCAGGCGTCTCGCCGATATGGCCCGCGCGCCGTTTATAAAAGTGGAGGCCTCCAAGTTCACCGAGGTCGGGTATGTCGGCCGCGACGTCGAGTCCATGATCCGGGACCTTGTCGACATCGCCGTAAACATGGTGCGTACCGAAAAATCAAACAGCCTGCACGGAAAGGCCGAGCAGAACACCGTCGAGCGGCTCCTGGATCTCCTGTTGACACCGGCCCCCGGGACGGGAAAGGCAGGGGATGCCGACGATACAGAGCAGCCGTCGCTCGCCCGCACCCGTGAAAAATTCCGGCAGAAGCTCCTTGACGGCGATCTGGACAAACGTGAGGTCGAACTCGACGCTCCCCAGACGCCGTATCCCGTGGTCGAGATCTTCTCACCTATGGGGATGGAGGAACTCGGCGTCAACTTCCAGGAAATGCTTTCCGGTCTCGTCCCCCAGAAGACAAAACGGCGCAAAATGTCAGTCAGGGACGCCCGCCGCCTGATTTTTAACGAAGAGCTGGGCAAACTGGTCAACATGGATGAGGTCGTCTCCGAGGCTCTCGACCGGGTTCAGGAGTCCGGTATCGTATTCGTCGATGAAATCGATAAGATCGTCGGCGATTCCTCCAAGACCGGTCCCGACGTCAGCCGGGAGGGCGTCCAACGCGATATCTTGCCCATCGTTGAGGGTTGCGCCGTCACCACCAAGTACGGCATGGTGCGCACCGACCATATCCTCTTCATCGCCGCCGGCGCTTTTCACGCCGCCAAGCCGGCTGATCTCGTTCCCGAACTTCAGGGGCGCTTCCCCATAAGGGTCGAGCTGGATTCTCTCGCCGCCGCGGACTTTGAAAGAATCCTCACCGAGCCGAAAACGTCTCTCGTCAAGCAGTACAAGGCCCTTCTCAAAACCGAAGGAGTCAACCTGGAATTCTCTCCCGACGGTGTCAGGCAGATCGCCGCCTACGCCGAGAAAGTGAACCAGGCGTCGGAAAATATCGGAGCCCGCCGCCTCCACACCATCCTTACGACCCTGCTGGAAGACATCCTCTTTGAGCCCCCTGCCAAAAAGAAAAAAGTGGTTATCAGCGGAAAAATGGTGGCCAGGAGTCTAGACAGGATTATCGAAAACGAGGACCTCAGCCGTTATATCCTCTGAAACCGCCCGGTGGCTAAAGCCCGTAAATTCTTATGTCGCCGATGAAATTATTGCACGCAATGTAGAGCTTGTCGGAAGACGATTCATAATTGGCCGTCTGTGAATCGACCGTATTGCCGAATCCGCTGGAGCGTCTCCCCATCACATCGATATCGCCTACCGAACTGGAACAGTGAATGAACACGGCCATGTCCGGCGGGGCGTAGATTCTGATGTCGCCAATGAAACTCGAGATTATCATGCGGTTGAGACCCTCGTCCAGCGTCGCGCCATGCAGCTTTATTTCGAGATCACCAACGCCGGCGGCAATTTCCACGTCCGCCAGGCTCATGCCGTTCAGATCGACGTACATGTCGCCCAGCGTCTTTTTGTATTTCAGCTTGCCGGTCGCACAACACTCAGGGCTCTGGGAGATTCTCGGTTGCTCGTAAACGCGGTCCGATGGCGCTCCGGATTCCGGGGGACCTGCCGGTCGCGTCTCCGGTCCCCGCTCGGCGGCCGTTTCATATCCTACTTTGGGTGGCGCCGGAGGCTGCCAGCGGTCCGGCTTTCGCTTGCGACGAATCAGAAGCCAGAACCCCAAGCCAATGAAGAAGATGGGCAGTACCGCTGATACCAGGTCCTCCAGATCGAATAAGTCGGTCGTCTGGCCCACCAGGAGCAGTCCCACCAGAACCAGCGTGAAGCCGAGTATCATACTGCCTTTTTGCTTCATTCTACGAGAGTCCTCAACGATGCACTTCTCTCAGTCTACGCAATATGGGCAACATAGTTGCCCTTGGCAACCCTATTGTTCGTGATATGCACAAGCGGCGCGCCGGCGCCGGAGTATCATTCAGTCGGTTCCCGCCTTCACGCTTGACATCTCCCCGGCAAGAGCTTTACTTCCTCAGGATTTTGATATCATCGACTCAAAGCTACGAAGGAGGATATATGCCCCGCTCCCTTTGCCGGATATCTGACCTCAGCGCCGACGAAGTACACGAAGTGTTTGACCTCTGCGCCAGGATGAAGAAGAAGGAAATCGCCCCCCGACCGCTTGAAGGCAAGTCCGTCGCCTGCGTCT
Source organism: Candidatus Zixiibacteriota bacterium (assembly GCA_020346225.1). Lineage (GTDB taxonomy): Bacteria > Zixibacteria > MSB-5A5 > GN15 > FEB-12. Next base: position 1,902,693 of record CP070777.1, read on the forward strand.
TCACCAAGGAATCTCTGCGCACCCGGGTTTCGTTCGAAGTCGGCATAGCCGAGCTGGGCGGACACCCGGTTTATATAACCGACCGAGAGATCAAACTGGGGGAGAGGGAGTCGGTAGCCGATGCCGCCCGGGTTCTCTCCCGTTATGTCGGGATGATTATGATTCGTACCTTCAAGCAGTCCGATGTCGAAGAGCTCGCTCGCTACGCCTCCGTGCCCATCGTTAACGGTTTGACCGACCTCGTTCACCCCTGCCAGATACTGGGCGACTACTTCACCGCTCTTGAGCATCTGCCTCCGTCGGACAGGTTCAAGGTTGCTTATGTCGGAGACGGTAATAATGTCGCCAACAGCTGGCTCAACCTGGCTTCGATTATTCCCCTTGACTTCCGTGTCGGAACGGCGGCCGACACTCAGCCGGACCCCGAAATCGTGGCCCGGGCGAACGCCAACCCCGAGAGCCGGATCCTTATCACCGATGACCCCGTTGAGGCCGTGGCCGATGCCGATGTCGTCTACACCGATGTCTGGGCGTCTATGGGCCAGAAGCACCTGGCCGAAGAAAAGGCCGCTAAGCTTAGCAAGTACCAGGTCAATGGCAGTCTGATGAAGGCCGCTGCTCCCAACGCCATCGTCATGCACTGCCTGCCCGCCGAGCGGGGGAGAGAGATTACCGATGACGTTATGGACGGCCCCCAGTCCGTGGTTTTTGATGAGGCCGAGAATCGCCTGCACATCCAGAAGGCAATTATGGCCTTCCTCCTGAGCCATTAGGCCCGCTCGGAGAGGCCGTCTGATTTCACCTTATCTGAAATCGATTGTCACCGGACACTTCCACAAATCCCGCCCTGCTGCCGGATGTTGCTGCCAATCAATGAATTAGCATGACGTTCCACTGATGGCATCGTCCTTGCTCCCAATCTAATTGTGAAAACACAATCGTCACCCTTGAAGGGGTACATAGCCGCTTTCATCAACCCGAAACTGGACCCCTCACTTGAGGCTAGGGGGCTTTCTGCCGGTATGATCTGCTTCGCGATACCGGATTATGGTATTCTTTTCCGGTGTCGTACCGAAGGTTCTCTGCTCGACCTCGAGTTCAGTGCCTTCTTCTCGTTGCTCGAGTTTGTCAAATCGAAACTTAAGGAAGAGAATATACGAAATGTCGAGATTTATTCGTCGAATCCGACCTTTGTCTTTTCTTTCTCGAAAAACTCGGCCAGCATGCCGGTCGGCAGTGCCCGCCGACAACTGCTTTCGCAATATCTCAAGGCCATGAAGATCGCCGTTTCATATGTCAAACCGGTGGCCAACAAAGCCCTGCTCTCACCTGCCCATTACCCGTCCCTGCCCGCCGATCAGACGGTTAAGCTCAATCTCGACCCGGCCGATCTTAACCGGGTTGAATTTAAACCCTTTCAAACGGGCGTCAAAGTCTCCTGAAACGGGATTTATCTTGACAAATATCCGCTGTAAGTTAAATTGAGACAGTTACTTTAGTTACAACCGCAACTGCTTGTACCAGTCTCAGTTGTGATAGCTGGATCAAACTTATAATTCTCGGGAGGTCTTGTGACTTGCTTCAGGCTCTTCTTCGTTACTTTGGCACTGACTCTCTTCGTGTTTGCGACCGCGAGCGCTGACGATATCGTCTTGCTGACCGTCAAAAACAAGATGCAGGCTCAGGTCGCCACCGGCATTCTGGGCAGCGCTCACACCCGGGCCGATGGCCGGTTTCTGGTCTCGATTTCTGCTGTTCAGGGCGAGCTTCTGAAAAAAGCCGGCCTTGAGTTCGACCCAGTTCTGACAGAGGCCGACCCCGCTTCCACCTACCTCATCTATCCGCAACCCCAACAGAGAGGACCCCAGCTCGGCATGGCCGGCGCTGTGGACATCGGCATGGGGTTGCGCCTTTCCAGGCTGAGCCCGGAAATAGAGGAAAGCCTGAGCGGTCGAGGGCGTCTGCGCGTGGCCGCGCTCGACAAGCTCGAGGTGAGCATCTTCTACGCCCCCAAAGTTATCGAAACTCTCCTAAGCACTCTGGAGGATTATCCTACCGATTCCCTCGTCGACCGCATCAGCCTGGATTCGATTTACGCTTTTGACACCCACCTTGAGGCTTTTGAAACTCGCTACATCTGGACCGCTAATATTGATGCCGCCCGTGACTGGATGGTGCAGAAGTTCCTCGACTGGGGCTATACCGACGTTACCACTCCGACCTTTTCCTTTGGCGGCGGCACTCACTACAACGTCAAGTGTGTCAAACCGGGATTTGCCGAACCTGATGTAGTCATTGTTATCGGCGGGCATTATGATTCTATCGTTTACGGCCAGAGTCCCGGTCCTTACGAATATGCGCCCGGAGCCGATGACAACGCCTCTGGAACTACCGTCTGTCTCGAACTCGCCCGTATTCTGGCCGATGTGCCCCTGCGCAAAACCATCGTCTTCATGCCTTTCTCGGCTGAGGAGGTCGGCCTGGTCGGTTCCGGGGCGGCCGCTCGCGACTTCTACAACGCCGGCACCAACCTGGAGGTCATGTACAACTATGACATGGTTGCCCACGACCCCAACAACTTCTTCGAAATCAACCTCTCGTCCGGTGAGAACATAGCCTACCGTACGATCAGCTACAATGCGGTCAATCGGGTCACCACCCTGACCCCATTCACCGTCGCCATGGGTTCCAGCTCCGACCATTTTCCGTTCTATACTCACGGCTTCAACATTGCCAATTGCATCGAGCGTGATTTTAACGATCTCGGTTGGCACACCAACCTCGATACCTCCGACCGCCTCAACTTCCCCTATTTCACCGAGGTGGTCAAGATGGCCTGTGCCTCGATGGCTTACGTGGCCAATTCCGCTCATATTACCGACGTCGAGGAAATCGTCGACCAGGGTGACGGCCAGTCGGTCGAAGTCTTCTGGACCGCCTGCGACCCCAGTTATACTTACACGGTCAGGTATGGCTGGATCTCCGGCGTTTATCCCGAGTCCTTTGTGGCTCCGCCGGGCGCATGTTCTTATGTCATCGACGGCCTTACCGAGGGACAGACCTATTACTTCTCCGTGGTCGGCGAGGTTCCGGATGCCTATCCCGCCGCATATACCACCGAGGCCAGCGCCGTTTCGCTCGTTATCCCGCGGACCCCGGTCGGTCTCACGGCAGAGCCCTGGATTTATGAGATCAGCCTGCTCTGGAACTCCAATCGGGAAGCCGATATCTCTCACTACCATGTCTATCGCGACGACGGCTCCGGTTTTGTGCTCTATATGGACAACGTAACCGACACCACCTTCAATGACACCGGCGTCGAGGCCGTCACCGAATATACCTACCGGATTACCGCCGTTGATTTCGATGTTAACGAGTCAACCGCCTCCCCTGAAGTCTCCGCCATGGCCTACACCTTCGATCAGGGCATACTGCTGGTGGACGAAACCGCCGACGACTGGGTTCTGCCCAACCAGCAGGCACAGGAAGCTTTCTTTGACAGCATCTTTGCCGGTCAGACGTACGCTATGGAGATGGTTCAGGGAACCTCCGATTCGCTCACCAAGCAGCAGGCCGGCCCCTATTCCTCGATAATCTGGCTCGATGACGATACCGGATACAAGGACGCTCATTACAGCGAAAATACGCTGCGCTGGTATACCGGCTTCCCCACCGACCTGTTCATGGCCGGGTGGAAGACTATCACCGCCTGGGCCGAGTCTCCAATCGACCCCGGCCACTTCGTCTACGAGCAATTCGGCGTGGAAGGCTACACGCAAAACGACCTTGATGACTTCTGCGGCGCCGTCGGACACAACGGCTGGCCGTCGCTGGTGACGGATACCGATAACACCTGGTCCGGGAACCTGCCGTATATCCCCGCTCTGGAAGTTCTCCCCGGTGCCACCGTTATTTACACCTATGATTCATTCTCCGACAATCCCACCTTCGAGGGTCAACCGTGCGGCGTTATCCAGGAAACCGCCGGCGGCAAGAGAGTCATTCTGGCCTTCCCGGTGTTCTTCTTAACCCCGGCTTCCTCGGAGGCGGTTATCCAGAAAGTCATCAGTTACTTTGGCGAGGGCAGCGGATACGTCTTTGGCGATGCCGACAGCTCCGGCGCGGTCGACGCCCTCGACATTATCTACCTCGTGGAGTACTTCTGGAGTGGTGGCCCGCCTCCGGCTGATTTGAACGCCGCCGATGTCGACGGTTCGTGTCAGGTCGACACCATCGACCTGGTATATCTCGTGGACTATGTCTTCGCCAGTGGTCCCGACCCCCAGGCCGGCTGCGTCGAATAGACTCCGCTCTCTCTGAACATGATGGCGGGACAGCACGTCCCGCCTTTTCTTTTTTGGCCCCATCCGGGATGTGATACGGCACGCTCTTCAAAGGGATGGCAAATTGGGTCTTGACAGAACCCATCTCTGACATTAACTTAGAGTAGAAAGTCGACTTTCGGTGGTTGGCAGCACTTTCTTTACCCTTTGCCGCTCATCAGGTCTTCCTCTGTCCGTCACGAAGGGAGGTAACTATGTCTGCCAGAAGAATCATCGCCACTGCTGTAATCGCCTGGCTGACGGCTGGACCGGCCGGCGCTGAAGATATCGGTGTGGTGACTGTCCGAAACAATGCGCAGTGTCAAACGATCCGGAATATCCTCGGCCATGCCTGCGCCCGGGTCGACAATCGGTTTGTTGTTTCGATCAGTGAAGGGCAAACCACTTTGCTGGCCGAGGCCGGTATCGAGTTCGACGTAATATTTCAAGCCGCCGACCCGGCCCGAACCTTCCTGGTCTACCCGGCGCATGGACCCGACCCGCTCGCCTCGGCCATGACCGACGCCGTTCCGCTGGGGAAGGGCCTCAAGCTGTCGCGCTCCCCCGATTTAATGGCCCGTGCCGTGGAGTCGGGCGAATTTTCCCGGGTTATACCTCTTCAGAGTCTGGGCGCGCGATTTTCCTATGTGCCTGAAACCGTTGCGGGTATGCCTGGCGCCGCTCTGGCGTATCCGACCGATACACTTGCCGACATGGTCAGCCTGGATTCGTTATACGAGTATGTAACGTACCTGGAGGGGTACGAAACCCGGTACTGGCGTACGCGCGAGATTGACGCGGCGCGTGACTGGATCTTTGAGAAATTCACCGATTGGGGTTACACCGACGTCTCGACGCAAGAACTATTTTTCGAAGGAACGGACAACTTCTATGTGCCTTCCCATGGCCCCGGATTGGTTTACAATGTTATTGCGGTAAAGCCCGGCTATGCCGAACCTGACAGGGTGATCGTGATTGGCGGCCACTACGACTCCTGGGCCAGTACCGCCTTTATGAAGCACGCCCCCGGCGCCGATGACAACGCCACCGGGACGGCCACCGTCCTGGAACTGGCCCGTATACTGGCCGATGTACCCCTCCGAAAGACGGTCATGTTTATGGCTTTCTCGGCCGAAGAAGCATGGTTGGTGGGCTCGCTCTATGCTGCCGAAGAACTGGCCAGGCAGGGCACCGATGTCGAGGTAATGTTCAATTACGATATGATCGGGTATGACCCCAATAATTACCGAAGGGTCGACCTCTTTGCCAGTCCCATCATCGAATACACCGAAGTTAACTACGATGCGGCCAGACGCCTTACCAGCCTCAATCCCGTCGTGGAGACCGTCATTCGCGCCTCCGATCATCTGTCCTTTTACTACCAGGGGTGGGAATTCATGTGGGCGCACGAAGGCCTGTTCAACGATTCTGCCTACCACACCGCTCTGGATCGCGCCAATCTTCTCAACTTCGCATTCTTTACCGACATAGTTCGCATGGCTGCCGCCGCCGTCGGCGTGGTGGCCAATTCTGTCGATGGGTCGGCCGTAGTCGATGTCGTTGACCGGGGCGATGGGCAGTCACTGGAAATCACTTGGTCCCCGTGCAACCCCGATTACACGTATCGCATCTGGTACGGCACCACTTCCGGTTACTATTCGCAATCCGTAACCGTCCCGTACGGAGAATCATCGCATACAGTCAGCGGCCTTGATGAGGGGGTCACTTATTACTTCGCGGCCATGGGCGAGACCGCGGGGGCTTACCCGCCGGTATATTCGATTGAAATGAGCGGGGTCGCCTATGTGAACCCGAGGGCTCCGACCGGCCTCACGGCTGAACCGGGTGTCTACGAGATTGCCCTGGACTGGGAGGATAACGGCGAAGCCGATTTTTCCCATTACCGGGTCTATCGCGATGACGGGTCCGGCATGACGCTCATCGCCGATAATGTCTCTGCCTCGTCGTTTCTGGATGTCGATCTCGCCGCCGCGACCGTGTATTCCTACCAGGTTACTGCTGTTGACCATGATCTCAACGAGTCGGCACCCTCTAACCAGGTCGGCACTATCGTGTATACCTTCGACCAGGGCATTCTGCTGGTCGATGAAACCGCTGACGATTGGGTCCTGCCCGACCAGCAGGCGCAGGAGGCCTTCTTTGACAGCATCTTTGCCGGCGAGCCGTACGGGCTGGCAATTGTACAGGGTCCGTCCAATATCCTGACGTGCCAGCAGGCCGGTCCTTATTCGTCAATATTCTGGGTTGATGACGATGCCGGCTACTTCGACATCGGCTACAACGAGGACACTCTGCGGAGGTACACGGGATTCGAAAACAACCTCATGGTTGCGGGGTGGCAGACCATCACCCGCTGGAGCGAATCGCCGCTCGACACCGACCACTTTCTCTATGAGCAGTTCGGGGTCACAGGCTACACGCAGAACGAACTCAACGACTGGTGCGGTGCCTCTGGACAGAACGGCTGGCCGCCACTGACCACCGATACGGACAACACTTGGGAAGGTAATCTGCCGTTCATTCCGGCCCTTGAAGTCATCCCCGGCGCTTCCGTCATATATACCTACGATTCCTTTTCCGATGACCCAACCTTCGAGGGTCAACCGTGCGGTGTTTACTACGAGCACGAAGGAGGAAAGAGAGTCTTGCTGGCTTTCCCTCTCTATCATCTCACGCCGGCGTCGGCGGAAGCACTGATCGCCAAAGCCATTGCCGTAATGGAGCCGACGGCTGATCAGCTGTGCGGTGATGTCGATGGATCCGGCCGGCTCGATGCTCTTGACGTTACTTACTTGGTCGAGTTCGTCTGGAATGGCGGGCCGCCGCCGGTCGGCGCCGCCGCGGGTGATGTTGACGGTTCCTCTCACACCGACGCTGTCGACCTGGTCTATCTTGTAGATTATCTGTTCGGCACCGGTCCGGCACCTGCCGCCGGCAGGGCCCGGTAGAATCTGCGCCTATCGCAAGGCTTGGCGGGACATCACGTCCCGCCTTTCTTGTTCCCGCCGGGCTGTAGCTGGAAATAATAGTTGAATCTTAAACCCCCGGCCCGTAGCTTGCGGCAAACGAAAATGCCCCGCCCAAAATCGGCTCGGGGCACCTCAAGACTTTGACCCGCAAGACGGGGAGACTAACCGAGTTGCTGAACGAAGCGCGCCAGACGGGCCTTGTGCCGGTCTGCATTCTTTCTATGAATAAGCCCGCGGCCGGCCGCTCTGTCCAGGAGCGACACCACATTGCGATACGCCGCCGATGCTTCCTCGCGGCTGGTCATGGCACGCAGTTCACGGACACTGGTGCGCAGGTTCGACAGGTATCCCCGATTGCGCAGCCGGCGCTCGGCCGAGGTTTTCATTCGCTTTTTGCACGATTTGTGAGACGGCACTTGGTATCCTTTCAACAGCTTACTGATTTTCGGTCCAACTTCGACCGTAAAGATAAGTGGCAGATAGATTTTGTCAATAAGTAACGAAAATAAAAGTTCCCTCGTCGGCTCGGTCAGTGTCGTCTCCGGCGCCACCGCTTTTTCCCGCGTTCTGGGCCTTGTCCGCGAGCAGGTTATGGCTTTCTTCTTCGGCGCCGGTCTGGCCACTGACGCTTTTCTGACCGCCTTCAGGATCCCCAACCTTTTGCGCGACATGTTTGCCGAGGGTGCCCTCTCGGCGGCCTTCGTCCCGGTCTTCAAGGAGAAAATGGTCAAGGAGTCCGACGCCGAAGCGTTTCGGCTCGCCGACATCGTCATCACCGCCATCCTCCTCGTCGTCGGTTTTATTGTCCTGCTCGGGATCATCGCGTCGCCGGTAATAGTCTATATTTCTGCTCATGGCTTTACGGCTATCCCGGAAAAATTCGATCTCACCGTCGACCTTACCCGGGTCATGTTCGTTTATCTGCTCCTGGTGTCGCTTTCGGCGCTCGTGATGGGCATGCTCAACTCTTTCGGGAAATTCGGCATCCCCGCCCTGTCGCCGGCCCTGTTCAACTTGGGTATAATTGTCACCGTGGTCGTTCTCCATCGCTATCTCGACACCCCCGTCTATTCGCTCGCTTTCGGAGTGCTGCTGGGGGGAGTGGCTCAACTGCTCATTCAGTTGCCGCCGCTGCTGAAGATCGGTTTTCGCTTCAAACTGTCCTGCAATTTCCTCGACGAGGGGCTTAAACGGGTCGTGCGCCTGCTCACCCCGATGATTATCGGGCTCTCCGCCGGACGCATCAATATACTGGTGAACACCCTCCTGGCCTCGTTTCTCATGCAGGGTTCCATCTCCTTTTTGAGCTATGCTTATCGGCTGATGCACTTTCCACTCGGCGTTTTTGCCGTGGCCCTCGGGACGGTGGCCCTGCCTGCCGTTTCGGCGATGGTCGCCAGAAACGACATGAACGGCCTGAAAAGAACCTTCGATGAAGCCATCAGCCTGAACCTGTTCGTCGTTGTGCCCTCGGCCTTCTTCCTGGCTATGATGGGTCGTGAAGTTGTCGACCTCATCTACACGTGGGGTGCATTCTCCGCCGCCGACTCGGCCAATACCAGCCTGGCTTTGCTGCACTATTCCTATGGCCTGGTCGGTTTCGCCGCCGTTCGTGTCATCGTTCCTTTCTTCTACGCCTTCAACGATTCCAAACTGCCCATGAAAGCCTCCGTCGCTTCGGTTGTCGTCAACATGGCCCTGTATTACCCCTTCATTCAAATTCTGAATTTTGCCGGTCTGGCCGCCGCCACTTCCATCGCCGGTCTCCTCAACGTTGCCATACTCCTGTACTACCTGCCGTCGCGCGGTGTCACTTTCTCGCTCGGACGGCTGGGCCTCGGTCTGTTCCGCGTCAGCGCCGCCGCGCTGTTGGCCTTTTATGTGGGGAGACTCGTGCCGATACGGTTCTATGCCGGAGACTCGTTACTGAGTGCCCGAATCGAAAATCTGCTGTTGCCGTCGATTGTCGCCGGCCTTATCTATATATTGCTGTGCGTCCTCATGGGCGTAGGGGAGGTTGATCTCTTGATAAGAAAATTGATCGGAAAAACTGCCGGGCGCCGATGATTCGACGCTTCCCGTCAGTCTTCGTACTGGTCTTCATCATCGTTGGAATCGTCCTGGCCGACCAGAGCCGGGTCGCCTCGTGGCCGTTCCTGCTGCTTTCGCTTGTCCTCTTCGCGGCGGCGCTGTATCTGCTGGCCCGCCGCAGCGGCCGGATCGCCGTCCCCCTTTTCGGCGGCGCCTTGCTTTTCTTCTCGGCCTTTCACTTCAGCCTTCGCTGCTATGACCTCGGCCCGAACCATCTCGCCGCCGTGGCCGACCCCGCCCTGAGGTACCGTATCTTCGGCCATGTTTCCGACTGGCCCGACCTGAAACCGGATCGGACGGAGATCAAAGTCGATGTTGACTCGATTATCGCCAATCGGGCACAACGTGTTCACGGCGCGATTCTCCTGCGCCTGGCCGACACCACCACCCGTCTCCAGAGGGGCGACGGTGTCGACTTCTTCGGACGCATCTATCCCGTGAAAGGTCGCGGTTTCTCGTCGACCTTCGATTATCAACGTTGTCTCAGTCTTAAGGGAGTCTTCGGTATCGTCTATCTGCCGACGCTGCTCGACGTTCGCGTCGACCGCGCCAACCGCTATGCCGTCATCCCGGTCGTGGATGGGCTGCGCCGGGCCATGCGGACCGCCATGTATGACGACCTTTCGCCCGCCGGCGCCGCTCTGGCCGCCGGTTTTCTCATAGGCGAAACCAGGGACATTCCCACCAATGTTTACCGTCACTTCCGCGACTCCGGCACCCTCCATCTGCTGGCCGTCTCCGGCTCCAATGTCGCTCTCGTCATTCTTTTCCTTGCCTTCATCCTCAGGCCGCTGGCGCTCTCGCCGGGCAAACGAGCGCTGGTGTTGATGACGGCCGTGGCCCTGTTTGCAATGCTGTCATACGGGGAACCCTCCGTTATGAGGGCCTCGCTCATGGCCGGTCTCGTTATTCTGGCCGGACAGGTTCAACGCCGCTATGACCTTAACAATATCATCGCCGTGGCCGCCGTTATCATCCTCCTGGTCGACCCCGCTCAACTGTTCGACGTCGGGTTTCAGCTCTCCTTTGTCATTGCCTGGGGACTGATATTCGTTCTGCCGCGACTCGCGGCTCTGTTCCGACCCGTTCAAAACCGACGGTGGTATCGATGGCTCGTCTTCCCGTTGCTGGTGTCGCTCGTCGCTCAATTATGCTCCGCCGGATTGATAGCCTATCACTTCGGCCGTATCCCCCTGATATCGCCGGTGGCCAACCTCATCATCGTTCCCCTCGTGTCGGCGGCCGTGGTAGGCATACTGGTGATGCTGGCCGCTCATCTCGTGCTGCCTCTGCTCGGGTCCCTGGTCGGTTCGTGGCTCGATTTGCTCCTCGACCTGATACTCGTGCTCATTGATACCCTGGGCGGTGAGCACGTCCCGGTGGCGCGGATGGCCAACCTGTCGGCGTGGATCCCCTTGATAGCCTACTTCTTTCTCTTTGCCGCCGTTGTGGCCGTCAACCGCCGGCGGCTGCGAAGACTCGTCCTGGCTTCGCTGCTGGTGATGCTCAATATAGTTCTCGCTGCTGCAATCTACACAACGCTCAGTCGCGAAAACCGCACTCGCGTTGACATCTTCCCGATACCTGGCGGCGTGGCGGCGGCGGTGCACCACCCCGGTCGGGACAGAACCGACCTCGTCATAACTGATATCGCCTCGCGGCCGTACCCGGTGGACAGCCGGGTGCTCGATCCCTGCCTGACCGGTCTCGGTGTCGGTGACCTCGATGCCGTTTTCGTGCTGGCCGCTCAGTTTAACGCCATCGATGACCTCCTTCGTTTGTTCCGCGAGCGATCGGCCAGACATCTGTACATCGACCACCGGCTCAAAAGCAGCTTTGGTGACGTCATCGCGCAGACCGGGATGGATACCGCCGGTCTGCCCGTGGCGACTTTTGGCGGGCAACCCGCCGACAGCCCGCCTTCTCGGTGGTACTACGCCGCCGGTTCGGACGGACTGGTTCTGCATCTTGACCGGACCAACCTGCTGTTTTGCAGCTGTCTCGACCCGGACCGGGCGGTGTCGTCTGTGCCGGCTGATATTGTCGTTACCGGCAGCCTCTGGCGGGTACCTCCCGGTGAACTGGCCGCACTGTCATCGCTCGGTGTCCGCCAAATCTTCTGCTCAAAATTTGCGCACCCGACCCAACCTACTGATTTCGACGCGCGAACGTCGGGCCAGGCAGTTCCTCCGGCGATACATGACCTCAGTCTCCTGGGTCCGGCCACCGTGAAAATTCCCCGTGAGTGAATACTTCCGGCGGAAGCGTCCCCCCACCATTTTGCGATTAAGGAATCGCCCCCTTATCCCGATAATTATAGAGAAATATTCTAATTAGGAAAACCGTCGAGTAATGGGGGCCTGAGGACGTAACATGAGCTTAGCCGGTAACTTAAAAACCGTCTCGTTTCCCGATATTCTGCAGCTGCTGGCCACCGGTAAGAAAACCGGGGTTTTGGAAGTTAAAACCTCCACCCGGCAAAAAGAAGTGGCTTTCAAAGGCGGCAATATTATCTATGCTTCCTCGGTCAATACCTCCGAGGACCTGCTGGGGAATATGCTTCTTCGGAGGGGTAGAATCACCAAGTCCGACCTCGACCGGGCCATCGCGCTGCACAAGCAGACGGGACGACAGCTGGGGACCACCCTCATAGACATGAACCTCTTCCAGAAAGAGGAAATCGCCGAGTGCCTTAAGCTGCAGATTGAAGAAATCGTTTACAACCTCTTCTCGTGGCAGGAAGGCGATTTTGTGTTCCATGAAGGCTCCGCCCCCAAAAACGTGCCGTTCCTCATCGAACTGAGCACCATGAACGTGATCATGGAGGGGACGCGTCGTATCGACGAATGGCTGGAAATTCAGAAGGTCCTGCCTCCTGACGATGTCGTCGTTGCTCTGGCCAAGAGTCCCAAGGTGGCCAAGGAAGATATCACCATCTCGCTGGAAGAGTTCCGCATCATGGCCCTCATCAACGGTGAGAGAACGCTGCCCGATCTGATCAACATCTCTCCCATGGGTGAGTTCGTCACCTGCCGTGCCATCTATCGGCTCATCATCGGCAACCTTATCGAGGTGGTGGGACGTCGCCAGGACAGCGTCGAAGAAAGGGAGGATGAGGAGGAAGTTATGCTTTCGATCCTCTTTCACCTCTACAACAATTGTTTCTACAAGATCAGGCGCCTCGTTGAGTCCGTGTTGGGTGACAACAACGGCCGCTTCCCCGACTTCGTGTCACAGTACCGGAGCGGGGTCTTTACTTTTTTCCCCGGCGTGGAACCGGACTCGGAATTGTGTCCGTCCTTCGATAAATTCCTCAGCGCCGTGCGCACCATCCCGGCTGAGACCCGTTTCCATAAGCTCGTGTCCGGGTTGGAGGCTATGCTCTCCGAACAGCTTGAGTATGTCTTCCAGCTCCTGGGTGTAAACCTTTACCGGGAGACCGTGCTGCAGGTAAAGAAGGAAATCGCCGAGCCGCTCGCTGTCAGACGGGAGCTCGTCAAGAGGTACGGAATTGATGACAGTTTTTATAAATCCGTCAAAAGAGCTGAGAAGGTCGTCAAAATGGTAAGAGGGTAAAAAATGAAAAGGATATGTGGATTGACTCTCATCGGTGTGCTGCTCGGCGCGAATCCCGCCATGGCCGCCAACATCGCCGTTATCACCAGCCCCCCGACTACGCTCAAGCTGGTTGTGTTCGGGGTGGCCGTGGGATGCGTTGTCGCCACTTTTAAGGTGCTCGGTGTCCTCAAAGGGGGACTGCTGTCGAAAAGCTGGCAGCTTTTCCTGTTCGCTTTCCTGGTTCTGGCGCTCGGCCAGCTAGCTTCGCTTATGGGCGACATGGAAATCCTCAACTTGCCGGGCTATGTATCGCCGGCTCTGTGGGTCCTGACCTCCGGCCTGTTTCTTTATGCTATTTTCGAAACTAAGCGGACCCTGGAGTGAGATAACAATTAAGTTGACATAACCCTATAAGTTGCAGATAATTATAGGTTGGGATAAGTTATTGATCGCCTAACGCTTTGAACAAAAGTAAGTTCTCAAGACAATGATAAATGCTGTCGAAATAGACGACCGGATTGCCAAGTGCCAGAAGATTCTGGATGTTGATCCTAATTCCCAGATCTTTGCCGCTCTGGCCGAGGCTTATCGCAAGAAAGGCGAGTTGGAGAAGGCCTTTCGGATCTGCCAGAACGGCCTCAGAGTGCACCCGTCGTACGGTTCTGCCCACGTCGTCATGGCAAAAATAAACCTCGATCGCGGACTCTACGACTGGGCCGAGATAGAAGCTAACAAGGCTGCCGAAATCGATGGCCTCACCCGAACAATCGAATTGCTCCTGGCCGAGATATATATCTATAAAGGTGATTTCAAGCAGGCCGTCAAACTCCTCAGAAAGCTCAATCAGGCTGACCCTAATAACGCCCAGATTAAGAAGCTTCTAGAGATTGCCCAGAAGATCCCGGAAGAGCAGGAGTCGCTGGCCGAGACACCTCCGAAGGCAGCTGACGAAAAAACCAGTCAGACCGACGAGGTTCCTGTAGCTGAGCCGGCGCCCGATGACATCCTGACAGCGCGCGGCATAATTGAAAGCGCCGTTAAAATAAACGGTGTCGACGGTGCCCTGCTGGTTAATTTCGAGGGTCTGGTGATCGACTCCGAGTGGAATCTGGATATGGACGCGTCATTGTGCAGCGCCACCCTCGGTGATGTCGGCAACCGGCTGAGCCAGGACCTGGTCAAGAGCCGCTTCGGCGACTTCTTTACCATCCTGATCGAAACCTTGGGCAACACTTTCTATCTGGTACGGGCGTCCGAAGGCCTGTTTCTTTTTGTCGCCAATGCCTCCGCCAATCTGGGGGCGCTGAGAATGAAGGTAGATAATTTACTGGAGTCTTACCGGTAAGTAGACAAGGATTTCGTATGGAAATAAGCGGACGCACAGCAAGACAGACGCTGCTTTTCTCGTTGCTGGTACTGATTATCTCGATGCTACTGTTCCCCACGAAGTACGGTACCGAGCTGGTCGAGGCACCCTTGATTTACATCGTCTATGAACTGGTGTTCTACGGCGTTGTCATCTATCTGATGAACCGTCACCTCTCGGCCGTTCAGCTGCTGGCCTCGGCCGGGCTGTGCCTCATCTATCGCTACATCATGGGTGCGGCGCTGGGCGGACTTATTGTCATCATGTACCAGTGGCAACTGAAGGCGGCCGTTCTGGCGGGGATGGGCAGCTATCTTCCGGCCGTGCTGCTGCACATAGCCGCCGCCCCCTTCATACTGCGGCCGGCCGTGCAGAGCATGTACCCGGCCCCGGTTCGACGGACCGTCGCTCCCGCGACGGATGAAGCGGCTTCCAGCGGCACCACGACTTTCGCCGCCTCCAAAGAGAAAGGCGTTCAAACCACTCCGGTGGCCAAACCGGCCGCCAGGAAACCGGCCAAACAGAAAGCGGCCGCCTCGGGTGCTTCCGCCGAAAACGACGGCTTCAATCGGGCCGCCAAGTACATCGGCGAGGACGGCTCGGTGCTGATGGCAGCTGTGGTCGACCACGAAGGTCTGCTCCTGGGCCGGTTCAGTCGACGCAATGTCGACGCTGAAGACTGGGCCCCCTTCGCCCTCGCCCTGGCCGGGGAAAACCGCAGTGTGATGCCCCGGCTCGACTGCCATGATCTGGAGCGAATGGATTTCCTCTTTTCCGATAAGAGAGTCGCGGTAGCCTGCGAGAAATCATATTCCCTCATGGTCGTTTCCGAAAGGACGATGGATGAGGTTCTCAATATTCGCATAAATCAGGGGCTCGAAATGATTAGAAAATACGTAGCAGAACGATATAGCGAGAAGCTTATCGCGAACGCGGAGAAAACCTATGTATGAAGTTCTTGGTGACTTGAATAAGACGTCCGGGATCACCGGTTCCATGCTGGTCGGCAATGACGGTATCGTCATCGCCCAGGACCTGGATGAATCCTTTGAGGGTGAAGCTATCGGCGCCCTGGCCGCGTCGATAACCACCAATATCCAGAAATCGCTCGACCGGCTCGAGTCAACGCCCCTCAAGCAGGTTACTATTGAAGCCGAGCAGGGCAAACTGTTCTTCACCGACGCCGGCCTGGGTATTCTGGTAGTCACGACCGACAAAAACGTGAACATCGGGCTGATTCGCCTGGAAATTAAGAATGCCGTAAGCAAGTTGAAACTGGCATGATGAGAACAACCACCATAAGTGACAGGGTATAAGGGTATGGTTTCGATAAACTACTCGTCACGGGAAGTCTGCTGTAAGATCGTCTATTACGGACCCGGCCTGTCTGGTAAGACGACCAACCTTCTGTACGTGCATTCCAAGGTCCCGTCCGATACGCGCGGCAAAATGATCTCGCTGGCCACTGAAGCCGATAGAACCCTCTATTTCGACTTCCTCCCCATCAATATCGGCACCATAAACGGCTTTGCGGCCAAGTTCCAGCTCTATACGGTTCCTGGGCAGGTGTACTACAACGCTACCAGAAAACTCGTCCTGCGCGGTGTCGATGGCGTCGTCTTTGTGGCCGACAGTCAGCCGGATAAAATGGACGAAAACATTGAGTCGCTCATAAATCTTGAGGAGAACCTCAGGGAGTACGGGTACGATATCAATGATCTTCCCATGGTTATCCAGTATAATAAGCGGGACCTTCCCGGCGTGCTTCCCGTTGAATCCCTCAACGCCAAGCTGAACACGCGGGGCTGGCCCCACTTTGAAGCTTCCGCCACCCTCGGCAACGGTGTCTTTGACACCCTCAAGCTTATCATAAAGCTCGTCCTCGACAAGGCCAAAAGCAGCGCCGCCGGACGGAGTCGTCCTTCCGTTGCTGTCGCCGCTTCGCCCTCCGAGGAACCCGACCCGCCGGACACCGAGGCGCCGCCGGAGGAAGCCGTAACGGCTCCCGCTGACCCGGTTGCGGCTCAGCCGGCGCCTTCGACCGCGAACGCCTCTGCTGACACCGCGCCCGCCCGTGCACCGGCGGCCACCGCTACCGAAGAAACGGCCGAAGCGGAATCCGGGCCGCCGCCCGAGCCCGCCCGATACCGGCCGTATCCGGGCAGCGAGCAATCTGCCGCCGTGGACAACAAACCCTCCGTCGCCGGCTTTGAACCGTCGACCGCGGAAGAGTCCGAGGACGCCGCGCCGCAAACTGCGGGGAAGGAAGATGTCGCCGTTATGGATCAGGCAGAGCATCTGACCCAGCCGATTATGTCCCCATCGCTCAAACGGCGCGGACAGAGTGCTGACGGCAAGAAGCGAGGTTTCTTCAAACGTTTATTTGGGATTAAATAGTCATCTAGGAGGCTGAAATGGCTGATGACAGTCTGATATTTTACGAAGAAGAGATTAACCAGATCGATGCGTTGATTTCCAAGATGCTGAAAGGGGCTGAGGCGAAGTGCGCTCTACTGGTCGACAAGGATGGCCACCTTATTACGAGACAGGGGTTCACCCACTCACTCGATACCACCGCTCTGGCTGCTTTGCTGGCCGGCTCCTTCGCCTCCACCAAAGAAATCGCCCGCCTGGTCGGTGAACCGGAATTCTCCGTGCTCTTCCACCAGGGCAAAAAGGACAACATCCACATGTCGCTGGTCGGAGATCGCTCGATTCTCGTGGTTATTTTCGATGACCGAACCACCATCGGCATGGTCCGTCTGTACGCCAAGGAAACATCCATCGAGCTGACCAAGATCTTCGAGAAGATCAAAGAGCAGTCCGCCGACGAAACAAAATCCGGTATCACGCACGATTTTGCCAGTCAGGCCGAGGATAAGCTCGACGACATTTTCCAGGATTGAGCGAATTACCGCAAGGTGAACAGACGCGCTGGTAACCCTACTCCGAGTTGCGACCGTTATGTCTGCTGAACTGAGTGCCATGCTGGTTAAGGCCGGCAAGATCACGCCGGAACAGGCCGAAGAGGCCCTCGCCTTAACCAAAGACAAGAAAGAGAAATTCGAGGCCGCCTTGGTACGTATCGGGGCCGCGGAATCCGAGGATGAAATTGCCAAATTTATCGGCAAGCATCTCAAGATCGGTGCTCTTCGGCTGAGTGACGTCGAACTCAATCCGGAAATAGTCAAGCTCATTCCCCTCGACATCGCGCGCAAGTTCAAAGTTGTCGCCGTCTCCAAGCTCAACAAAACCCTTCTGGTTGCCATCAGTGACCCGAACAACATTTATGTTCTCGACGCCATCAAGTTCATCACCGGTTGCACCGTCCAGCCGGTAATATCACCCGAAAAGGCCATCGAAAAGGCCATCGAGACTTACTACTCCGATGCCGACGGCCTCTCCCAGCTGGTGAAGGGACTGGAGGAAGACACCGACCTCGAGGTCGTCTCCGACGAGGAAGCCCCCAGTGAATCCGACTTGCTGTCCCAGATTCAGGATAAACCTCTGGTCAAGCTGGTCGACTCCATCATCGCCGACGCCATCCGCATGGGCGCCTCGGATATCCACTTTGAAATGTACGAAAAACGAATCCGCGTACGTTACCGCGTGGATGGTGACCTCAGGGAAATGGCGCCGCTGCCTTTCAAGTACCGCGCCGCCATCGTGTCCCGTATCAAGATCATGGCCGAACTGGATATCTCGGAGCGACGCCTCCCCCAGGATGGCCGTATAAAGATCAAGATTGGCGGAAGAACCGTCGACCTGCGCGTCTCTGTCCTGCCGACCATCTTCGGTGAAAAGGTCGTTATGCGTATTCTCGACCCCATGGCCCTCATGGTCGATATGACCAAGCTTGGCTTCCGGGAAGAGGATCTTGCGCGGTTCAACGAGAAGATACACTCGCCCTTCGGAATTATTCTCGTTACCGGCCCAACCGGTTCGGGGAAAACGACCACGCTGTATTCCGCGTTGAAACAGATCAATACCATTGACGTCAACATCATGACCGCCGAGGACCCGGTCGAGTTCAACTTTGACGGCATCAACCAGGTAGCCGTCAAATCCGATATCGGGCTCACCTTCGCCGCCTCCCTCCGATCTTTCCTGCGCCAGGACCCGGACATCATCATGGTTGGTGAGATCCGTGACGGCGAAACGGCCGAGATTGCCATTCGAGCAGCCCTCACCGGACACTTGGTCTTCGCAACCCTGCACACCAACGATGCCCCGTCATCGATCAACCGCCTCATAGATATGGGTGTGCCCAATTATCTGGTCGCCTCCGCAACCGTTTGCATAATGGCTCAGCGTATGACCCGTAAGATCTGCCAGAGCTGTAAGGAGGAAGTTAACCTTACCCAGGAGCAGGTCCAGAGCCTGGGTGTCCCCAAAGAGCTCCTTAGAAACATCCGTGGCTTCAAGGGCCGGGGCTGCGACGACTGCAACGGCACAGGATTATCAGGTAGAACCGGTATTTACGAAGTGATGCCGGTTACCCAGGAAATAGAGCAGGCCATTCTTACCCGGGCCAGCGACGTAGATATCCGCGAAATTGCCCTCCGCGAAGGGATGTACAGCCTCCGTATGGCCGCTGTGGAGAAAATGAAACAGGGCGCTATCAGCATCGATGAGGTCTTCTCCGTAACCTCCGCGACCGGCTAGGTCCGGCCGATAAATTCCTTGCCACGCAAGGGCTTACCACCACATTTTGACCGAAAATCTTTCAAGATTCCCTGAAATTGTCCGATAATAATACCAAACGGCCATTGGCCGTCATGACGCGTACAAACATCTTTTTGGAGATATAAAATGGTATCCCTGCGAGAACTTCTGGAACAGATGGTAAAAATGGGTGCCTCCGATCTGCACCTCACCGTAGGTTCGCCGCCGGTGGTGAGAATCGATGGTAAGTTACAGCGCCTCGAATACGATATTCTCACCAGTGAGCAGACCAAGAAACTCTCCTATTCCATGCTCAATGAAAAGCAGAAACTGAAGTTCGAGCAAAACTCCGAGCTTGACTTCTCCTTCGGTATCGAGCAGATGAGTCGCTTCCGTTGCAACATGTTCATGCAGCGCGGTAATGTCGCCGTCGCCCTGCGGCAGATACCTTATAAAATTTTGTCCTTCGAGGAACTCGGGCTGCCTAAGGTCGTGGCCGACTTCTCCAAGCTGCCGCGAGGTCTGGTCCTCGTCACCGGCCCCACCGGTTCCGGTAAGTCCACCACGTTGGCCTCCATCATTGACAAGATCAATCGGGAGCGCCCGGTCCACATAATAA
This sequence comes from Candidatus Zixiibacteriota bacterium, assembly GCA_020346225.1. Lineage (GTDB taxonomy): Bacteria > Zixibacteria > MSB-5A5 > GN15 > FEB-12. Next base: position 1,922,304 of record CP070777.1, read on the forward strand.
CCGTCGAAGACCCCATCGAGTACCTGCACCGCCACCAGCAGTCGCTCATCAACCAGCGTGAGGTCTATTCCGATACCAGCAGCTTCGCCGCCGCTCTCAAGTATGCCCTCCGCGAGGACCCGGATGTCGTTCTGGTCGGCGAGATGCGCGACCTGGAAACCATCGAGGCCGCCCTGTCGATCTCCGAAACCGGTCACCTGGCTTTCGCCACCCTGCACACCAACTCCGCCTCCGAGTCTATCAACCGTATTATCGACGCCTTCCCGACCAACCAGCAGGAGCAGATTCGTATCTCACTTTCCTTCTCGCTGCAGGCCATTCTGTCTCAAACGCTGATCCCCAAAATCGGCGGCGGTCGCGCCCTGGCCATGGAGATACTCGTGGTCACGCCCGCCATTAGGGCCCTTATCAGAGACGACAAAGTTCATCAGATATATTCGATGATTCAGTCCGGTCAGAAATATGGCATGAAAACAATGAACCAGTCGCTGACCGACTTGTACCTGGGCGGAAAGATTACCGTCAACGAAGCCATGAGCTACAGCCACAACCCTCAGGAGTTGAGTGAAGCGTTATCGAAGCAAAAAACTCCAGCTTTTACTTAAGGCTGATATAAGAAAGGATTAAGCTGTGCCGGTTTTTGAATATAAAGGTAAGACCCTCGCAGGCGCCGCCGTCAAAGGCGAACTTAAGGCTAACAGCCGGGCCGACCTCGAACGCGTTCTCCGGCAGAACCGGATCATCGTCAGCTCTATCAGCAAAAAAGCACCCGAGATTTCTCTCAAGATCGGTACCGGTGTCAAGAAGGTTGAGGTCTCCCGTTTTACCCGGCAGTTCGCCACCATGATCGGTGCCGGTCTGCCTATGGTCCAATGCCTCGATATCCTGTCCTCCCAGATGGAAAACAAGGAACTCGCCAGGATTGTCGGCCAGGTCAAGGACAGCGTGCAGGGAGGTGCCACCCTCTCCGAGGCCCTGGCGCGCCACCCCAAGATATTTGACCCGCTCTACACCAACATGGTTGAAGCCGGCGAAGTGGGCGGCGCTCTCGACGCCATTCTCAATCGACTGGCTCTCTATCGCGAAAAGGCCGATCAGCTCGTTCGAAAAGTGAAGGGCGCCATGGTCTATCCGGCCGTCATCGTCGTTGTCGCTGCCGCCGTTACCGTCGGTATGCTGGCCTTTATCGTCCCGGTCTTCGCCAAGATGTTCGGCGGGCTGGGCGCCGAATTGCCGAAGCCGACTCAGGTCGTCCTGGGAATCTCCAACTTCCTCAAGGGCAACTTCATGTATATCTTCTTCGGCTCCATCGTCGGCCTCGGTGTCTTCATCTGGTGGAAACGAACTCCCGCGGGCGCCTTGCTCTGGGACAGGTTCATGCTGATTTCACCCGTCCTCGGCAACCTGGTGCGGAAATCGGCCATCGCCCGCTTCACGCGGACCCTGGGTACCCTGCTGGCCTCCGGTGTCTCCATCCTCGAGGCGCTGGAAATTACCGCCAAGACCGCCGGAAACCTGGTCGTCGCCAACGCTATTAACAAATCCGTGCTCTCTATTGCCGAGGGTGATACGATTACCAGCCCGCTGAGGGAAACCGGCGTCTTCCCCCCCATGGTCACGCAGATGATTGCGGTCGGTGAGAAAACCGGCGGACTTGATGAGATGCTCACCAAGATAGCCGATTTCTACGATGAAGAGGTTGATGAAGCCGTGTCGGCCCTGACGTCCATTATCGAACCTATCATTATCGTCTTCATGGGCGTTATCATCGGTGGCATTCTGATTGCCATGTATCTGCCGATGTTCGACATTATCGGCAAGATTTAAACACGCGGGTCCTGTGACCTGCCAACCGGATAATAACGGCGCCGTACCGGCGCCGTTCATTTTGCGATGTCCAAAGAGTCGTTGTACAGGATTGGCTGGTTTCTCCCTCTCCGCCTCGCCCAGTATGTCGTCCTCTTCGCCGTAGTCGTCTTCTGGATGAACTATCCGTCCTACGTCCAGCTGCAGTTCATCCTCTATTCGATTTGCACCCTGGTTTTTACCCTCCTTCTCGCCGTCGGCCGTAGACATGAACTGGGTGCCGCCACGGCTGCCGTAGTTGGGTTGCAGTTTCTCTTCGAGGTCGTTATCGAATCCACCATCATCTTCTCCACTGGCAGCATCAATTCACCCTTCTCCGCCCTGTTCGTCCTGACCATCGTTTCTGCCGCCCTGGTCTATCGCCTGCTCGGTACCTTGATTGTCGCTTCGCTTGTGTCAACCGCCTACGCCTTCATCATCTGGATGGGCCTCTACGGGACTGATAACCCCAACCTGTCGGTCCAGGCGCTGAAAACCATCTTCTCCAACGACGACCGCGCTTTCTACTCAATCTTACTGCACATCCTGATATTCTATCTGGTGGCGTTTATCTCGGGATATCTGGCCGAACGACTTAAACAGCGTGACCGCCAGCTGGCTGACACCTCGCTCGCCCTGAAACAGGCCCGCTTGGAAACCGACGACATCCTCCGCCACCTCAACTCCGGGCTGCTTACGGTCGACGCCGCCGGCTCCATTATCTACTTCAATCGGGCCGCCGAGAGAATTCTCGGCTACCGGGAGGAAGATGTTAAAGGCATGCACTGCGAGGAAGTCTTCGCCGAAAGAATGCCCCGACTGGCCGAGTGTCTCATGGATGGCATCCGCGACCGACTCGAACACCCCCGCACCGAAGTGGAAATCACGAGCGTCGCCGCCGAGCGCCTGCCGCTGGGCCTGTCCACCTCCATTCTGACCGGTCCCGACCACCGCATGAGAGGTATAATCGCCATTTTCTCGGACCTTACCGACGCCAAGAGACTTGAGGCCAAGGTCAGAACCGCCGACCGCCTCGCCGCCGTCGGCGAACTCTCGGCCTCGATAGCTCATGAAATTCGCAATCCTCTGGCCGCCATATCCGGCTCGGTCGAGGTTCTCAAGCAAGAGATTCAGGTTGACGGCGAAAATGAGCAGCTTATGGATCTCATCGTCAAAGAGTCGGACCGCCTCACCAAGATTCTGACGGAGTTTCTCACCTACGCCCGTATCGACCGGGGCGCTTACAATAAGGTGGAACTGTGTCACCTCGTCGGCGACGTTGTCGAGATTCTCTATCACCACCCGTCGTTCAGTGAGCGTATTTCGGTGAACATACGGTCCGACGATTCCGTGACATATGTGGTGGGTGACGAAAACCTGATCAAGCAGCTGCTTCTCAATCTCGCCGTCAACACCTGCGAGTCTTTCGATGAAAACAAGGGTAACCTGACCTTCCGGATCGTTTCGCAGACCGAAAACAACCGGGTCGTGCTGTATGTTAGCGACGACGGCCCCGGCATATCGCCGGAACTGCTGAAGCGGATTTATGAACCGTTCTTTTCTACCAAGCGCGAAGGAACCGGCCTGGGCCTCTCCATTGTCCATCGGATCTGTACCGCCCTGAAGCTCAAGATTGATGTCTTGTCGCGGGTCGGCGAGGGAACGACTTTTGTTATAGAGTTCGCCGCCTGCCTTCACCATCAACCCGGCGAGGATACGAAGTCGGCTGCATCCGCCGCTTCAGTATAGCTGTATAAGCCCTGATCCCATTTTGTGCTTGTTTTTTTGAAGCCAGTTGGTAATATAGCAGACTAATAACCCGTAACCGGAGAAGTCATCTTGAAAAGCCTGCCATATGCGATTCTGCTGACAGCGCTGCTGACCCTGTTTGCCGGCTGTCGCCCTGGAACTAAAATGATTACCGAACAGAATACCGCTGAGTTCAATTATCCCGTAATCGAAGCCGACCGCGACTACCAGTTCACCATGCCTCAGCTGTACGACCACCTCTACCGCAGCCCCCTGGCCCCAAACGGGGGCATACTCGACGTGGCCACCGTGACCCGCTTTCTCGACAGCCTTGTTACCGACAGCCTCGCCGGTTTCGAGGCCCTGGAACTGAACCTGGCGGACTACTATGAACATTACCGCGTCTACAAACAGCGCTACAACGAGTCCCTTCATCAAAAATACCTCCAGGTTACCGTCTACGACCAGGTCGAGGCCGATTCTGACGAAGTCGCGCAGTTCTACGAAGAGCGCCCGGACCTGTTTACGGCCGATGAGTACGTCTACGCCTACCACATTCTTGTTTCCGCCTACGGCCTCAAGAGGGGCCCCGATTCGCTCGAATACATGGACCTGCCGTGGGAGCAAATCAAAGAGGGCGCCAAAAATCTCATTTACGAGATCCGAGACTCGGTAAACTCGGTCTCCGATTTCGAAAGCCTCGCCAGAAGGTATTCCCACGATACTACCAGCGGCAACCGCGGCGGTCTGTTGGGCTGGGTTGCTCCCGGTGTCTATATTGACCCTTTTGACTCCGTGGCCTTTTCAATGGAACCGGGACAGGTCTCCGAACCGTTCGAGGATGCTCATGGCTGGCATTTGATATTCGTCGATGATTATGTGCCCGAACACGTGCCGCCGCTGGAAGGCGAGATGTTCGAGTCCGCCGAGGAGGCACTGCTTACCGTGAAAGCCAACGCCCTGGGGCGGACCGTCATGGACTCGCTGGTGCGCGACATCAGCGTCGAGTACAATGATTCCCTTATGGATGCCGATGTTTACGCGGTCGAGCCGCAACGATGGCTGGCCGTCGTCAACGGAATCGATACCATCGATTGCTATGAAGCTCGCGGCGTCGAGCTAAACTATAGAAACGCCTTCGACGTGCCCAAAACCACCACGGAGATGAAAAAGCAAATGCTGCATAGCCTGGCGGTCCGATATACCGTTATTCAGGCTGCGAGAAACATCAGCGTTGACACTCTCCCCGATATTGCCGGTGGAGAAGCCTACTTGAGGCACAAATATTCGAAGATCATCGTCGGTCACCGCGGCAAGGACCCCGGCTGGCTCCCGCCCGATGATATGATCGCAGAGTACTATCAGCAGCATGTCGATGAGTTCACCGTCGAAAAACCGATGGTGGTGCAGCAGATTATCGTCCAGGATTCGCTGCTGGGCGATTTCATCCGAAGCCAGGCCATGTCCGGGGTCGACTTTACCGATCTGATAGATGAGTTCTATCCGGGAGACAGGAAAACTCGCGCTGAAAAAGCCGACTTGGGACCGATCAGCGAGGAGGACGTCCCCGAGGCTGTCTATCGGGCCGCCATGCTGACCATTGAGGGTGAAGCTTCCTACCCCGTGAAGACACAGTACGGCTATCACGTCGTCAAGGTGCTTGAAAAACGCCCGTCTCTTACTGTCGATCGCGCTCGCCCTCAGATCGTCGATGTTTTGAAAAAACGCCACACGGACGAAGTGTTTACCCGTTTCCGGGATGAGCTGTATGCCAAGTATAATGTCCGCCGCGTGGGTAAGCTCTACCCGGTGCATCTGAAACCGTCCATCCAGCGGAATTAAACCGGATGACGCCAGGCACCAGCAGCAACTCCGACAACCAGATAAGTTTCTTTCACGAAATCGTCCGCAAGACCACCCATATGGGGGCTCTCGTCATTCCGGGCGGCTACTATGTCTTCAGCCTCGAAAAAACCGGGGCGCTCGCTATAATGATTCCTATTACCCTGCTCATGATCTTCATCGATATTTCGCGCCTCAGACGGTGGCGCTTCTGGACCTCCTTCGCCCGCAAAATCGGTGGCGCCTTGATCCGCCACCACGAAATGCAGGGAGACTTCACCGGTGCCTCATATATCCTTATCTCCGCCTGCTTGACCATCGCTTTATTTGACAAACCGATAGCGATTGCCGCCTTGGCCTTTATCATCGTCGGCGACAGTTTCGCGGCTATCATCGGTCGAAGATACGGACGACACCGCTACCGACCCAACAAGACCGTTGAGGGGACGGCGGGCTGCCTGCTGGGAACACTTATTGTCGCCATGTTGTTGCCGGACATACTCTTAACTGTCGCCGTCGGCGGCGCCGTGGTGGCCACCGTCATCGAAGCATATCCGTTCGGCGTCGATGACAATATCGCTGTTCCGCTCGTTTCAGGCCTCTTCATGACCTTCCTGCACAAGGCGATAATATTTTTGTAGACTCCATCTGCCGTCCGTGCGTATAATCTAAGTAGTACAGTGAGCGCGGGAATCCAATACTATCTCCATCGGAGGAATTTAGATGTCTAAAGGCAAGGTCAAGTACTTTAACGACACAAAGGGTTGGGGTTTTATTGCCAGCGAAGAAACTGATCAGGACGTCTATGTTCACTACACCGCCATTAACATGGACGGTTACAAAACACTCCGGGAAGGTCAGGAAGTCTTATACGAACTGACCGAAACAGGGAAAGGCTATCAGGCGAAAAACGTCACTCCAACCGGTTAAAAGCTTGAACCTGTCGCAAGATTTGTCGCGAGCCGCCTTTTGGGGCGGCTCTTTTTTTTGACTCCGGTGCCGCCCGTCGCCGGGCTTGCGCGGGGAAATTATTTGCTTATATTGGGTTCCATGAAGACTATCGACCTCCGCTCCGATACCGTCACCAGACCTTCCCCTGAAATGCGTCAGGTCATGATGACCGCCGAGGTTGGGGATGATGTCTTCGGCGACGACCCCACCGTCATCAAACTCGAAGAATATGTGGCCGCCCTCTTTGAAAAAGAGGCCGCCCTCTACGTTCCCTCCGGTACTATGGCTAATCAGGTCTGCCTTCGGGCCAACTCACAACCCGGCTGGGAGCTTCTCTGCGACCGCGAGTGTCACATTGTCAACTACGAGGTGGCCGGGCCGGTCGTGCACTCCGGTCTTCTGGTAAACCTGATCACGACCGAATATGGCATGATTTCAGCCGAGGTTGTCCGCCATAGCATCCGCCCCAAAAACGTACACTGCCCCCTGACCAAGATGGTCGCCCTGGAAAACACTCATAACCATCACGGCGGCACCATCCTGCCGCACGACGAAATCCTCCGTGTTCGGCAGGTCTGCGATGAGTTCGATTTAATCTTCCATCTCGATGGCGCCCGAATATGGAACGCCCACGTCGCCACCGGTATTCCCCTGGCCGAACTGGCCGCACCATTTGACTCGGTTTCGGTGTGTCTTTCCAAGGGTCTCGGGGCACCCATCGGGTCGGTGGTCATGGGCTCCGCCGAATTCATCTCGAAATGCCATCGGCAGCGCAAGCTCTTTGGGGGCGGTATGCGTCAGGTTGGTATCATTGCTGCCGCCGGTTTACACGCCGTCAGTAATAACATAGCGCGTCTTGCTGAGGACCACGCCAACGCCCGGCTTTTGGCCGAGGGTCTGGCGCAGATGGCTCCCTTCGATGTCGATATGGCCCGGGTGCAGACCAATATCGTCATTGTCAAAATCAGGCCCGGCTGGACCGTGGAAAACCTGCTTGAAAAGATGAAAGCATCCGGCCTTCTTGCCGTGCCTTTCTGGTCCGAGAAAATCCGCTTCGTAACTCATCTTGATGTTTCGCGGGAGGATTGTCAGGAAGCCCTGAGTCGAATCGAGTCTATCGTTGGCTGATCTCGGCGCCGCGGGCCTGGGTTCCGTTCGTGCGCAGGTGCCTGCCGATTCTGGCGTCGTCTTCGAGAATGTGCTTCTGCCACCAGTCCTTAAGAAAAGCCAGCAGCCTGGTCGCGACGATATTCCCGTTCTCGCCGCATCTGGCCATCAGCGGCTTCAGGGTGGCCATCAGCTCCTGGTGTTTCTGTCGATGCTTCGGCAAAAGCGGGTAAGCGGCCCGCTCCATAACCTTCTCCTCATCGGCAAAGTGACCCCGGACGTCGGTCATCAACTGCGTTAGAATATCGCCCGTCTTTTCCGTCGTGGTTTCCGAGGCAAGGGCCTGGTGCACCCGGTTTATCAATCGGAAAATATCGCGGTGCTGACGATCAATATCGGCGGCTCCGATATTATATGATTTATGCCAGGTAAGAATCTCCACTGACTTTAACCTCGTTGAAGGCTCCGCCGGCTGGCCGCAAAGAGCCTGTTGTTAATAGTTATCGTCTTATATCCGCTTCTTTTAATAGTTGCCGGTCGCCCCCCAAGCCCGTAATTTGACCGGTGATGACAGGGCCACCGCCGAACATGTCAAGAAACACACTGACCATCCTGGGTTCTTCCTCCGGTCGGCCGCAGCCCGACCGGGCCGGTTCGGGCTATCTGCTGCGAGTGGGGGAGAGCCTGACCCTCCTCGACTGCGGCAGCGGCGTCACTTCCTCGCTGCTCCGGCGGGGTTACGACCCGCTCGGTGTTGACCGCGCCTTCATCACCCATAGCCACCCGGACCACGTTGTCGACCTGCCGCTTTTTATTCAGCTCATTTATCTTGAGGGCCGCCGGGAGCCTTTCGATGTCTACCTGCCGGCTGAATTCGTGGAACCTTTCAGGGCCTATCTCCGGGCCACTTATCTGATCGAGCGAAAACTGCCCTTCGAGCTCAACCTGCACAGCTACCGGGAAGGTCTCGTCTGCGATACCGATTACAGGCTCACCGCCATAGCCAACAGGCACCTTCGGGGTTATGCCGCTCTCATCGATGAAGACCGTTTGCCCAACAAAATGCAGTGCTATTCATTCGTGATCGAAGTTGACGGACGGTCGCTTCTGTATACCTCGGATATCGCTTCTCTCGACGATGTCGCCGCCCACCTGGGCGGCAAGGACGTCGTGATTATCGAACCGACTCATATTGACCTGGATGATTTCTTCAGGCGGGCGCAGGATCTTAAGGTCGGCCGGTATGTCGTCAGTCATCTGGGAGACAACGCCGAGGTCGCCGCCATCAACCGGATGGCCGCCGAGGCCGGCGTCGACAATCTCGTCACGGCTGTCGACGGCATGGAAGTGGAACTGTAAGCGCCCCTCTGCGTCTGTGGAAAATAATAACCCTGAGCCTTGGTTTCAAGGCCCAGGGTTTTTGATTCAACGCGAAAATTGACGTCGTCTTATTTGGCCACTACCGCGCGCATGTATTCGCGGTTCATCTTGGCGATAAATTTCACCTTGATTTCTTTGGGACAGGCCGCCTCGCATTCGTAGTGGTTGGTGCAGTTGCCGAACCCCTCCATGTCCATCTGCTTCACCATCCTGTCGACCCGCGCCTTCCGCTCCACCTGGCCCTGCGGCAGATAGGCGAACTGAGATACTTTGGCCGAGACAAACAGCATGGCCGAGGCGTTCGGACACGACGCCACACACGCCCCGCAGCCGATGCACGCCGCCGCATCGAAGGCCGTGTCCGCGTTCTTTTTCGGTATTGGCAGGGCGTTGGCGTCCGGGGCCCCGCCGGTATTGACCGACACGAACCCGCCCGCCTGCATTATGCGATCTAAGGCGCTGCGGTCAACCACTAGGTCCTTCAGAACCGGGAAAGCCCTCGCCCGCCACGGCTCGATGTAAATCCGGTCACCGTCTTTGAAGTGACGCATATGCAGTTGGCAGACGGTGGTGGCCAGTTCCGGTCCGTGGGCCCGCCCGTTGATTATCAGCGAGCAGGTGCCGCAGATACCCTCGCGGCAATCGTGGTCGAACGCGATCGGGTCGATACCCTGTTCGATAAGGTCCTCGTTGACAACGTCGAGCATCTCAAGAAATGACATGTGATGATTGATGTCCTTTGCCTCGTACTTCTCGAGACGACCCTTATCATCGGCATTCTTCTGTCGCCAGACATAAAGTGTTAAGTTCATTACTTGTAACTCCTCGTTGCCAGTTCCACGTTCTCGAAAACCAGGGGTTCTTTATGCAGCGCCGGGGGCCTGCCGTCGCCGGTATATTCCCACGCCGAGACATGGCAGTAGTCCTTGTCATTACGAAGCGCCTCGCCCTCTTCGGTCTGGTACTCTTCGCGGAAATGCGCCCCGCACGATTCCGCCCGGTCGAGCGCGTCGTGGCACATCACCTCGCCGATATCCAGAAAGTCGGCGACGCGGCCGGCCATCTCGAGCTGCTGATTCAGCTCCTCGTTGTCGCCCGTTACCTTCAGGTCCTGCCAGAATTCCTCGCGCAGCGCCGGAATGTCCCGGAGGGCCTCCTTCAAGCCGCCTTCATTGCGCCCCATTCCGCACTTCTCCCACATGATCTTGCCGAGGGCTCTGTGGAACGTCGCGGGCGAACGCTTGCCGTTGATCGAAAGCAGCTTCTTCATGCGGTCTTCGACTTCCCTCTCCGTCTTTTTGAACTCCTCGTGGTCCGCTTTGATGTCGGAGACTCCCACGCGGACGAAGTAGTCGCCGATAGTGTACGGTATCACGAAATAACCGTCCGCCAGGCCCTGCATGAGAGCGCTCGCTCCCAGGCGGTTGGCGCCGTGGTCCGAGAAGTTGGCCTCACCCGCCACGAACAGGCCGGGTATGGTGCTTTCCAGGTTGTAGTCAACCCACAGCCCGCCCATCGTATAGTGGGAGGCCGGGAAGATGCGCATCGGCACGGTGTAAGGGTCCTCGCCGGTGATTCGCTCGTACATCTGGAAGAGGTTGCCGTAACGCTCCTCGATGACGCTCTTGCCCAGGCGCTGGATGGCGTCGGCGAAATCCAGATAAACCCCGACACCCGTTTCGCCCACCCCGCGACCTTCGTCTACGACCTCCTTGGCGCTCCGCGACGAGATGTCGCGCGGGGCCAGATTGCCGAAACTCGGATACTTGCGCTCGAGATAATAGTCGCGCTCCTCTTCGGGAATCTCGCCGGGATGTCTCTTGTCGCCGACGTTCTTGGGTACCCAGATCCGGCCGTCGTTGCGCAATGATTCCGACATGAGCGTCAGCTTCGACTGATAGTCGCCGCTCACCGGAATGCAGGTCGGGTGAATCTGCGTGAAACATGGATTGGCGAGCAAGGCGCCTTTCCGGTAGCAGCGGAACGCCGCCGTAGCGTTGCTGCCCTTGGCGTAAGTCGCCAGGTAGAACACGTTGCCGTAACCGCCCGTCGCCAGGATAACCACGTCCGCCGCGTGCGAGCTTATCTGGCCGGTCACCATGTTGCGCACGACTATCCCGCGCGCCCGGTTATCCACCACCACCAGCTCCAGCATCTCCGTGCGCGGGTACATCTTGACCTGCCCCCGGCCGACCTGGCGCGACAGCGCCGAATAAGCCCCCAGCAGAAGCTGCTGGCCGGTCTGACCGCGAGCGTAAAAAGTACGCGACACCTGGGCGCCGCCGAAAGAACGGTTATCCAGAAGGCCGCCGTAATCGCGCGCGAAGGGGACGCCCTGCGCCACACACTGGTCGATGATATTGTTGGCCACCTGGGCCAGACGATAAACATTGGCCTCGCGCGACCGGAAATCACCCCCCTTGATCGTGTCGTAGAAAAGACGCCAGGTCGAGTCCCCGTCATTCTGGTAGTTCTTCGAGGCGTTTATCCCGCCTTGGGCGGCGATACTGTGCGCCCGGCGGGGAGAATCCTGGTAGCAGAAACATGATACGTTATAGCCCAGCTCCGCCAGCGATGCCGCCGCCGACGCGCCCGCCAGACCCGAACCAACCACGATCGCCGAAAATTTCCGCTTGTTGGCCGGATTCACCAATTTCATCTCGAAACGGTGCTTGTCCCATTTCTCTGCCAGCGGTCCTGAAGGAGTTT
>CP070777.1:1933986-1962858 GCA_020346225.1 Candidatus Zixiibacteriota bacterium
AATGCATTTGGGATAGGTGAAAATGCCGGAAGACGTTAAACAGAGCGAAGATAACAAGGCCGAGCCGAAAGCCAGGGAAGCCGGTCCGAAGGCGGGCAGGGGAGGCATGTTCAAATACATCGCCATCGCCGGGGCAGTGCTGGTGGTGACGGTGGTGGTCGCTGTCGGCGTTGCCTTTGTCATGAAGGGGAAATCATCGGGCGGCGACGACAGCACCGAGAAGGCGGAGCGTCCGAAACTGGAGCTCAAGAAGACCGCCGGCAAGGATGCCGGGCATGCCCAGGCCAACTCCGAAGCCGGCGGCCAGGCGGTTGATGACGAGGCCGGAATGGAAGAGCTCGACGATTCGGCCATCGAAAAGATTCTGGATAATCTGGCTTTTCTGGATTATGAGCCGAGCGAAGATGAGCTGGCCGAAGACGAAGGACGGATGACAAAGGAAGACTCGCTCGAGCAGGTGAACTGGCTGGATAAGGAGAAGGCGACTCTGACCAGGCGGACCAAGGAGCTGGACGCCCGCGAGCGGGAACTGAACAAGCTCGAGCAGAAGGTCAACCAGTCGCTTCTGAAGCTGGAACAGGTGGAGTCGAACCGTATCGCCGGTCTGGCCAAGCTTTACGACGGCATGGACCCGCGGGCGGTGGCCAAGCTGCTGGCCAATCTTGACGACGAAACGGTGGTGGCGATCCTGCCGCGCATGAAGCTGAAGAATGCTTCGGCGGTACTTCAGCTGATGCCGGCGCAACGGGCCGCCAGGCTTTCCAAACAGATGATAACAGTTGCCGAGAAATAAATGACACAGACGCCGCTTAACATATTCGACCTGCTGATTGCGGATGTTCACGCCACCGGAGCCAACCGGACCGGCGTGGCAGGCAATATCGAAGGCGAAGGCGCCGGTATTTTCGATGAGATCATCAGGAGATACTTGGGCGATAACGATGGTGTTCAGGTGGCGACTAACGGTATTGACGGTACTCCATTGATGACGGCCGGGCTGCTCGGAGTGGCGAGTCCGGCGGAGCCGCTGGCGGCACAGGTAGCGCAGGATTTGCCGGCACTGCTGCCGCAGCAAGCAAACTGCTGGGGCGATAACGTGCGCCGGCTGGTAACGGCGGATACACAAATGGTGGAACCTGAGCCGGGCAAATACGAAATACTCTCCTCACGCGTGAAGGAGGGGCGGATTTACCTGGAACTGAAAGGCCGGGAGCCGGGCGCGCAAAGGCTCAGGCTGAATCTGCCCGTGGAATCGCTGCAGCTAATCAACGGTTCGGCCGCCCGGAGGGTCGGGCTGGGAGTGGACGCATACGAGCAGAAGCGTCTGCAGAACCTGATAGCGAAGTTGAATCTCAAAGAGATAGATGTTCAGACCATAGACTATAGCACGGCGGCAACGGCCGAAGAGCCGATCGAAGTGGCGCTTATAGCCGACGGCACGGCGGGCGAGGTTATTCTCAAAGGCAAACTGGACCGAAATCGGATGCGGTTATTTGCCGACAAGCCGGAACCCGCCCTGAGGCGGCGAAGCGAAATATCGAATCTGACGCGGACGCAAACAGCCGAAACGCCAAAACCCAGACACCGTGCAGGGGGCGAAGGCAGCGCCGCCCCGGCCTGGGACCCCAACCTGGCCGAGATTGTATCCGGCGAGGAGACACCTCTTTCGGGGAACGCCAGGGCGGACACGCAGATGGGAGTGCGGACGCCCCTGACCGCGAAGGATTTGTTCGATGGCTGGAAGTGGCAGACGAGCAAGAATTCCCAGATGGCTCCGAAAACACAAGGTTTCTTCGGCCTTGACGCCGCCGCCCCCAAAGGGCAAGTCAACCTCGAAACGGGCAATGCGCCGACGATGCGCCTGTATCTGCCGGACAACATCCAGACCGTCCTGAGGCCGAACGGCAGTGCCGTCACAATCAGGATCGAGCCGGATACGCTGGGACCGGCGAGGCTCAGCCTGGTGGTCAGCAACGACCGGCTCAAGGCACGGATCGCGGTGGAATCACCGGCCGCCAAGGCGGTACTGGAAAGCAACCTTAACCGCCTCGTGGAGCAGCTGGCAAGAGCGAATATCCAGGTCGATCACATAGAAATCACAATCAGCGGCGACAGCGCGCGCAACGACCATTTCTATTTCGGCAAACAGCCGCGCTGGCGTCACCGGGCCGTGTCCCGACAGATAAGTCTCGACGGGATGTCGGCAGACGAAAGGAACACCGCGGGTATTCTGCCGCCGGCCGGTCCGCCCCAGTGGGTCGGCGCCAGCGGCGTGAACCTGTTAGCATAGGAGTTACCGGTCATGGGTTTTATATCACCGGTTGGAAGCGACGCTCAGGGCAATCCCAGGGCGACAGGCAGCATGCAGTCGCTGGGCAAAGATGATTTTCTGCAGCTTCTGGTAACGAAGCTTCAGAACCAGGACCCGCTCAAGCCGATGGAAGACGAAGACTTCGTCGCCCAGCTGGCCCAGTTCTCGAGCCTGGAGCAGATGTACAACATCGCCGAGGGCATCGCCAGTTCCAACGAGTGGGATTTCCTTCAGATGCAGTCGATCAACAACGTCATGGCCTCGGGGCTGATCGGCAAGGACGTCAAGGCGACTTATGAAGGTGTCTATGTAGATCAGGACAATGCGCCGCAGATCACCTACACCATGAGCTCGCCGGCCGATGAGGTCACTTTCGTTATCACGGACATGAGCGGCAACACGGTGGCCACGGTGACTCAGGACAATGTCGATGCCGGGGTGAACACATTCACCTGGGAAGGCTGTGACAGCGCCGGCAACCGGGTTGACCAGGGATATTATCTGGTGGAGGCGACCGCCACGACCAGTTCCGGCGCCACCATCAAACCGAGCCTGTCACTGGCCGGCCGGGTGGAAGCCATCGTGTATCGCGAGGGCGCGGCTTATCTGCGGGTGAACGGCACGGAGGTGGCGCTGGGTGACGTGTCGGCGATCGGTGAGCCGGGAACGTACACCGGCGAAACGGATCAGCCGGAAAGCTGAGTTGAGAAAGGTAAGGTAAGAGATGAGTCTGGGACAAGGTGTGAAAATCAGCAATTACCAGAGGCCGGTAGATCTTATCGAGATCGCCAACCGGGGCAAGGCGGCCCCGGAGACGAAGTCCGGCAAGGCCGATTTCAGGGAGATGTTCTCGCGCGAGCTGGCTGAGAGCCGCCAGCTGTATTTCTCTAAGCACGCCCACGAGCGGTTGTTCTCGCGCGGCCTGGGGCTGGACGAGGACACGCTCAACCGGGTGGCCGACGCCGTTGACAAGGCGGAGACAAAGGGCTCCCGGGATACGCTGGTGCTTACCGAAGATGTGGCGCTGGTGGTGTCGGTGAAGAACCGGACGGTCATCACCGCCTTTGACAGGGAAAATCTCAAAGAGGGTGTGGTCACGTCGATAGATTCGGCCGTGATCGTATAGCCGTGAGAAATAAAGAAACAAAAAAAAACATAAACAGAAAAACTGGGATTGGACTCCATGTTGATGGAGAGATCTCGGTTGCAAGCATGGAGGTATTTTAACCATGATGGCATCATTGTTCTCCGGTGTGTCCGGACTGAAGAATCATCAGGTTAAGATGAACGTGATTGGCAACAACATTGCCAACATCAACACGATTGGCTTCAAAACCAGTCGCGTGAACTTTCAGGAGGCCCTGGTGCAGACGCTTCAGGGCGCCGGACGGCCGTCGGATGTAATCGGCGGCACCAACCCGGTCCAGCTGGGACTGGGTATGCGGGTCTCGTCCATCGACACCCAGTTTCAACAGGGCGGTCTGGAGACGACCGGTCAGATAACCGACCTGGCCATTCAGGGTGAGGGTTTCTTCGTACTGGGCGACCTGAACGACAACCGTTTCTACACCCGGGCGGGGGCTTTCGGTTTTGACGCCAACACCAATCTGGTGGACCCGGCGACCGGTCTTTTCGTGCTGGGCAAGATGGCTGATGAGACAGGGACGATACCATCGCTGGCGACCACGGGGCCGATCACGATTCCCTTCGGTCAACAGGACCCGGCCAGGGCGACCGAGGTCATCACCCTGGCCAACAACCTGAATGCCTCGGCCACCGATTCGATTGCCACGCTGCTGCAGTCGGGCAGCAGCAATGTCAATGGTGTTTCGGGCACTGCTGATGACGGCGTGGGCGGGACACACACCATCACCATTACCGGCAGCCAGGCCCAGGCGGCCTCGTTTACCAGCCCAGGCGGTCTCAACCTGACCGATGCGCTGGGAGACCTGGGCGTTACCGACTGCACGAATTTTGCCATTACGATCGACAACACCCGCACCGAGCCCATTACGGGTATGACCACGAGTTCGAATGTAGTCGACCTGATCGAAGCCATAAACCTCATCGCCGGTATCACCGCGGAGTTTGACTCGGTGACCGGCTCGATCGTAATCACGCGAGATATTGCCGGCGACCCGGCCATTTACGGTTTCGAATCGTCACCGTCGGTCAATGCCGGCGGAGTCGTTAATATCGTGGCCGGTGTCTTCGGTGTCCCGGATGGCAGCACCTTTGTCTCGAGCGGGGGAGCCGCAACGACATTTGTGGCAACCGATACCTTCGTACCGTCACAGGGCAGCGGCGCCTCGACCGGTCCGTTTGTGTCCACTCTGGATCTGGTCATCGACGATCAGACCGGGCTGGTCGAAGGATTGGACAACCTCGGCGGCGGCGGGGTGGAAATTACCACCTTCAGCGGCGGCCTGATGGCCACCACGCCGGGGCAGGAGCTGATTATCGAAACGGCGCCGACTACCCATTCCATGTCGATTGCGGTGTTCGACTCGCTCGGTGAAAAACACATCCTGTCAATCGAGTTCTTCAAATCAGCGCTCATAAACCGCTGGGATTGGACAGCCTCGACCCTGGGCAACGAATCCATAAGCTCGGGCGCCACGGGCTATGTGCAGTTCAATTCCGACGGTTCGCTGAACACTTTCGCTTATGACGGCGGCGCCCAGGCGATCGTCATCGATCCCAACAACGGCGCCCTGACAATGTCGATCGAGATCGACGCCGGAACTGTCAACAGCTACGACGGCCTGACCGGCTTTTCCTCGGCCAGCCACACCGCCTCGATCATCGGGCAGGACGGCTACGGCCTGGGTATTCTGGAGAAGATCTCCATCGACCAGGCAGGAAACATCTCCGGCTTTTTCTCCAACGGCGTCACGCGCGTTCTGGCCCAGATAATTCTGGCCGACTTCTCCAATGAAGCCGGTTTGAGAAAGGTCGGTCGCTCCATGTACCAGGAGTCAGCGAACTCAGGTGAGCCGGTGGAAGGAATCGCCGGGGCGACCATCGCCGCGACGCTGTCGTCAGGCGCGCTGGAGTCGTCATCGGTCGACATCGCCCAGGAGTTCACCAGCATGATTACGGCGCAACGCGGTTTCCAGGCGAACGCCCGGATTATCACCACCTCGGACAACATGCTGGACGACCTGGTGAATATCAAGAGATAGGTCATAGATGATTAAAGTTACCCGATTGAACGATACGGAATTGGTGATAAACGCCGACCTGATTGAATTCGTGGAAGCGACGCCCGATACCATTATTTCGCTTACCACCGGTAAGAAGATTGTGGTGAAGGAGTCGACTGAGGAAATAATCGAGAGGGTAGCTCAGTTCAGGCGGATGGCCGGTATCCGGGTGCCAGTCCCGGATACCGCCTCCTCTTCGAAAGGGAGTTAATGATGGTAGTTGAAGACGACAGGACGGTTGTCGATGGCGGAAAGGGCCAGGACGGGGCCGCGGCCGGCGAGGCGAAGAAGAAGGGAAAAGGCCCGTTTCTTCTGATCGGTATCAGCGCGGCGGCGGTCGTCATCGGAATCGCCCTGGCGCTGTTCGTCATCAAGCCCATGCTGGCCGGTTCGGACGGGTCGGGCTCCGATGCGACGGCGCAGGTGGATGACAAAGAACACGGCAAGAAACCGTCCAAGAAAGGCCACGGCGGTTCCGAGGCTCTTATCTACGAAATAAGCAACATCGTGGTCAACCCGGCCGGGACCGGGGGATCGCGTTTTCTGTCGGCGTCGTTCGGGTTCGACCTCGGTTCGCCGGAATTGCGCCGGGAGTTCGAAACGCGTGAACCCATTATCCGGGACGCCCTGATAACGATTCTCTCGTCCAAGACGGTGGCGCAGCTGACGGATCCGAAGCAGAAAGAGATTGTCCGGTATCAGATCAAGAAGCGCGTTTCCCAGTTGATGGCCACCCAGGACCTGGCCGCGGTGTATTACACGGACTTTGTTCTACAGTAGGGACAGGACAACGTGGCGAAGATACTATCACAGGACGAAATAGATGCGCTGTTGACGACGGTTTCTTCCGGTGACGGTGCGCCTGAAGACGACAGCTTCGAGGATGACAAGCTCAAGTCGATCATCCCGTACGACTTCAAGCACCCCAACCGGGTGTCCAAGGACCAGATCCGCACGCTCGAGAACATGCATGACAATCTCGCGGGTCATTACGGTTCGACCCTGTCGGCCATCATGCGGACAATCGTCGATATCGATTTGGTTTCGGTCGACCAGATAACTTATTCCGAGTTTATCATGTCGCTGGTGACGCCGTCGTGCACCTACACCTTTTCGGCCGAACCGCTGGAAGCGGTGTGCCTGGTCGATTTCAACCCGACCCTGACCTTCTCGTTTATCGACCGCATGTTCGGCGGCAACGGCAAAATACTGGAAACGGAGCGGGAACTGACGGGGATCGAGCGCTCGGTGATGACGCGCCTGGCCAACAAGTTGTACGGCGATCTGGAAGCGTCGTGGGAGAACATTGTCAAGATAGCCGTGGAACCGAAAAGTTTTGAAACAAACCCCCAGTTCATTCAGATTGTACCGCCGGGCGAAACGGTGGTGGCGGTGTCGTTTCAGATAAAGCTGTTCCAGTCGACCGGTCTGCTTACGATCTGCTATCCCTATATGTCGCTGGAGCCGATTATCACCAAGCTGTCGGCACAGAACTGGATTGACGCCACCAAGAAGAAGACGCTGGACAGTGACCGCCAGATAAATCTCAAGAATCTCAACGGCGTGCAGGCCGAGGTATCGGCCCACCTGACGACCGCGCACGTCAGGATGCGCGATTTCCTGGAGCTGAAGGTTGACGATGTCATCCCGTCGGATACCAACATAAGCGCGCCGGTGAGCGTGTTCGTCAATCAAAGAGAAAAGTACGTCGCCCGGCCGGGGTTGTCCGGCAAGAAGCGGGCGGTTCAGGTGATAGATTTCTTTGACGAGGAACAATTGGAGGATTAACGCAATATGGCTGATGAAAACGAAGTCAAGGCCGCAGCGGAATCGGAAGCCGCTGAAGAAGTAGATCAGCAGGCGACACCGCCGGAAAATGCCCCCGCTCAGGAGGCGGCCGCGGCGGCGACGCCGCCCGAGGGTGAAGGCGCCGCCGAACAGGCGTCACCCCCGCCGCAGGAGGCGGAAGGCGCCGGCGAGCCGGCCCCGTCCCCGCCGGAGGAGGCGGCAACGCCCGCAAGCGAAGAAGCCGAAAGTGAAGCGGCCGAAGACGTCATGGCCATGCTCAAAGATGTTCCCGAGGAACAGCAGCAGGCCGACGTGGACGACATTAACTTCGCCGAGCCCTCGGTGTCCAAAGCGGAGTTTCAGCAGTTGTCCGAGCCGGCCGGTGAGGCCGGCGGCCGGAATATCGAACTGCTGATGGACGTTAACCTGCCGATCTCGATCGAGCTGGGTCGGACGAGAATGTCGATCGCCGATATCCTGGCCCTGGGACCGGGCTCGGTGGTGGAGCTCAACAAGCTGGCCGGCGAGCCGGTCGATCTCTTGGTAAACCAGAAGGTGGTGGCCCGGGGCGAGGTGGTGGTAATCGACGAGAACTTCGGCGTTCGCATCACGCAGTTGATGACGGCGGAAGAAAGGCTGAAATCTCTTGGAGAAGAGTATTAGAAAGCGGCGGCGCTCCCAGCTGGCGGCCGTGGTGATTATCATCATTGCCCTTATCGGAGTGCTGGTCGTCAACACCGACCGCGCTACCGCCGTGAGAACGGCAAGCGCCGGTGCGACCGACCGGGTGCAGCGGGCGGAGACCGCCGCCGGCGAAGAGACGCCGGGTTTCTTCAGCTCGGTGATGCCGTCGCTGCTCAGACTGGCCTCGGCGCTGGTGATAGTGGTGGCGGCCATATACCTGGGCGTCTATGGTCTCAAGAAGATGATGGGCAAGAAGTATTCCGGCAACCGCCAGCTGAACCTGCTGGAGGTTCTCGAGACGACCTATATCGCGCCGAAGAAAAGCGTTTCACTGGTCCGGGTGGCCGATAAAGCGGTTTTGGTGGGGATGTCGGACAGCCAGATCACCGTGCTGACGGAACTCGACACCGAAGAAACGAAACGGGTGCTCGCTTCGCTGAGCAGCGTCGAAGTGGAGCCGGATGCTTTTCGGACGGTATTCAAAGCGGCAAGCAAGAAGATCAAGGAGTTTACGCTCAAAAGGAACCACAAGACGGCTCTCGAAACGCCGGGCCGCCGGTAGCGACGGCCGGCCGGAGAGAGTGTTCGGGAGAAGCTCCCGCTTGCGACAGGGACGTTGCAAGAGACAGAAAGATATAGGACATGAAAAGATTATTGAGCAAGGTATCTCTTGCGGCCGGCAGCGTACTGTTGCTGACGGCCGATGTCTACGCGCAAACGATTCCTAAAGTCTCCGTGGAGGTCGGCGAAACGACCGAAGGAGGCGATCTTTCCACCACCCTGCAAATCGTTATTCTGATGACGGTGCTGGCCCTCGCGCCGTCGATCCTGATAATGGTGACATCGTTTATCCGGTTCACGGTGGTCCTGTCGTTCTTGCGGCAGGCGATGGGCATCCATCAGATGCCGCCGAACCAGCTCCTCGTGGCCCTGGCCCTGATACTGACCTTTTTCGTGATGTCGCCGGTCGTGAACACGGCCTATACCGAGGGAATCAAACCGTATATCGACGAGCAGATCACCAAGGAGGAAGCCTTCGACAAGGCGGTGGAACCGTTCCGGCAGTTCATGCTCTCGCAGACGCGGGAGAAGGACCTGGCCCTGTTCGTGGACATCGCCAAACTGGACACGCCCGAGGACGAAAAGGACGTGCCGCTTCACGTGCTGGTGCCGGGCTACGTGATATCGGAGTTGAGAACGGCCTTTCAGATAGCCTTTGTGCTGTTCGTGCCGTTTCTGGTGATCGACATGGTGGTGGCCTCGGTGCTGATGTCAATGGGTATGATGATGCTGCCGCCGATTATCGTCTCGCTGCCGTTCAAGATCCTTTTGTTCGTGCTGGTGGACGGCTGGTATTTGCTGACGAAATCGCTGGTAGAATCTTTCCATTTGTGATAGAGGAACGAGATTATGACGCCGCAGATGGTAGTAGCGATAGGTCGAGAAGCTTTGATGCTGACGGTGATGATATCCGGGCCGCTGCTTCTTTTCGCCCTGGTGATCGGGTTGATAATATCGATCTTCCAGGCCGTGACGCAGATTCAGGAGATGACGCTGACGTTCGTGCCGAAGATACTGGCCGTGGCACTGGCGCTTCTGATTTTCCTTCCGTGGATGATTAACATGGCAACGGATTTTGCCCGTCACATGTTCGAACTGATACCGGCCCTGGCCGGGTAGCGGAGCGATCAAAATGGAGCCGCTGAACTTTTTTCCAACAGGTCTGGTAAAATTTTCCGCAGATTGAGCCCGCAACCCCGATCGGCTGTTTCATCTCTGAGCCAACCCTCTCAATAACAACGGCTTAAAAGGCCGAAACAAAGCGTTTCATTGTGGCACAGGTTTTGTGTTAGCAAATGGCGATTAACCCGCATTGTAAGGAATTCAGCCTTGTTTGATTTCATAAATTACGGCGCTGATAAGCTGATTCTCCTGCTTCTCGTCATCATCCGGACATCGGGACTTTTTATCATGGCGCCGGTCATCGGCGACCGCGGTATCCCGACGTTGATCAAGGTCGGGCTGGTGATGTTGCTGGCGCTGGTGCTGATACCGACAATGCCGGGGACGGAATCGTTCGCGCAGGTTACGTCGGTCTGGCAGCTGGCCGGACTGGCCTTCAACGAGCTTCTGGTGGGCTTCATCATCGGCC
Organism: Candidatus Zixiibacteriota bacterium; assembly: GCA_020346225.1. Taxonomy (GTDB): domain Bacteria; phylum Zixibacteria; class MSB-5A5; order GN15; family FEB-12. The sequence goes on from CP070777.1 coordinate 1,944,128, forward strand.
TGTGTTTCCGGCTGATATTCATCGGGGTGCTCACGGCCGGATCGGTCATCGGCTATCAGATCGGTTTCATGTTTGCGACCATGTTCGACACCAACCTTTCCAACCAGGTATCGATCATCGGCCGCTTCTGGTACGTGCTGGCGATTCTGTTCTTCCTGGCCATCAACGGCCATCATCTGATCATCAACGCCTTCGCCGAGAGCTACCAGGTCATTCCGGCGGGCGGCGCGGCCGCTTACGATTCGGCGGGCGAGCTGGTGATCAAGTATACGGCCTACATCTTCGTTATCGCCCTCAAGGTGGCCTCGCCCATCATGATCAGTCTCTTTCTGACGGACGTGTCGCTGGGTGTAATCGCGAAGACGATGCCGACGATGAACGTGTTCTTTGTCGGGTTCCCCGTAAAGATCGGCGTCGGGCTGGTCGTGATGGCCCTGTCGCTGCCGCTCTTCACCTACGTCGTGGAGCGGGCCATGGGGTACTTCGATACCGGACTGCGGGAAATCCTTTTGACGATCGCAAAGGCGTGAGATAAATGGCGGAAGAGAGTTTCCAGGAACGGACGGAGAAGCCGACCAGTAGGCGGCGCCGCAAGGCGCGCGAGCAGGGTAAGGTCGCCAAGTCGATGGAACTGAACTCGGCGGCGATTCTGTGTCTGGGCTTTCTGTCGCTGTACATGATGGGACCGCATCTGGCCCGGCAGACCATGCAGATAATGGCTTACACGCTGGCCAACGCGCCGCAGATCGCGATGGCCGATCCGACTTTCGTCAGCGTCTTCGGCGACTACATGGTCAAGTTCTTCCTGGTGCTGTCGCCGGTGTTCGTGCTGGTGACGCTGGTGGCCATCGGCATCAACGTCGCCCAGGTCGGATTCAAAATCACGCCCAAGGCGATGGAACTGAAGTTTGACAAACTGAACATGGCCAACGGCCTGAAGCGTCTGGTGTCGGTTCGCTCGCTGGTGCAGCTGGTGCGCGATTCCATCAAGCTGTTAATCATCGGCTTCGTGGCTTACAAGGTCATTCAGGGGGAGTTCAAATCGTTTTTCCTGCTGCCGGATATGTCGGTGGCGCAGTTTGCGTCGCAGATGGGCAAGCTGGCCCTGCAGCTGACCCTCAAGGTGGGGGCGGTAATTTTCGTTATCGCGGCACTCGATTACATGTACCAGCGGTACGAGTTCGAAAAATCCATTCGCATGTCGAAGCAGGACCTCAAGGACGAATACAAGGAAACGGAGGGCTCGCCCCAGCTCAAGTCGCGGGTGCGGCAGATGCAGCGCGAAATGGCCCGCAGCCGCATGATGCAGGATGTGCCGAAGGCGGACGTGGTGGTGACCAACCCGACGGAAATAGCCGTGGCGCTGAAGTATGATCCGGAAGAGATGGATGCGCCCTACGTGCTGGCCATGGGTGAACGTCTGGTGGCACAGCGCATCAAAGAGCTGGCCAGGGAGTGCGGAATCCCCGTTGTCGAGGACAAGCCGCTGGCCCGGGCGCTCTTTCGCATGTGCGACGTAGGCCAGGTGGTACCGACGACGCTTTACAAGGCGGTTGCCGAGGTACTGGCTTATGTCTACAAGATGAAGGGAAAGGTGGTCGGCTGATATGGAACAGGCCGCCGTGAAAACAGGATTGTTCGAGAAAGTGACATCGCGCTCGGACGTGTTGCTGGCCGTCGCCGTGGTGGCCGTGATCGGCATCCTGGTGATTCCGATCCCGACCGGGCTGCTGGACTTTGCCCTGGCCTTCAACATCACCTTCTCCCTGGTCGTGCTTCTCACGACGCTGTACGTGACCCGTCCGCTCGATTTGTCGGTCTTTCCCGGCATGTTGCTGATCGTGACGCTGATGCGGCTGTCGCTGAACGTAGCCTCGACCCGGCTGATTCTCGGCCAGGCCTACGCCGGCGAGGTTATCAATTCGTTCGGTAACTTCGTGGTGCAGGGCAATTACGTGGTCGGCTTCATCGTTTTCGTTATTCTCGTCATCATCCAGTTCGTGGTGATCACCAAGGGCGCCACCCGCATATCGGAGGTGGCCGCCCGGTTCACCCTGGACGCCATGCCGGGCAAACAAATGGCCATTGACGCCGATCTCAACGCCGGCATTATCTCCGAGCAGGAAGCCAGGGAACGGCGAGCGGAAATCGCCAGAGAGGCCGATTTTTACGGGGCCATGGACGGCGCCTCGAAGTTCGTTCGGGGTGACGCCATCGCCGGCATTCTCATTACGCTCATCAATATCATCGGTGGTTTTGTCATCGGTATCGCGCTCAACGGCATGAAACTGAGTGAGGCGCTGCGAACCTACAGTTTGCTGTCGATCGGTGACGGCCTGGTGACGCAGATTCCGGCCCTGCTGGTGTCGACGGCTTCCGGTATTATCGTCACGCGCGCGGCGGCGACCTCGGATATGGGCACCGACCTGACCTTCCAGCTGACCCGAAAACCGCGCGCTATTCTCGTCGCTTCGGGAGTGCTGCTCTTGTTCGGCCTCTTGCCGGGCATGCCCACGATGACCTTCCTGGTGCTGGGCGCGGCGGTCGGCGGCGTGGGTCTGATGGCGCGTCAGGCGACCAGGCGGGCCCGGATCGCGAAAGACGAAGAAACCAGGAAAGCTCAGGAGCAGTCGCAGCAGCCGGTGGAACGCACCGAAGACCTGTTGAAGGTGGATGCGCTGGGTCTGGAGATCGGCTACGGTTTAATCCCGATGGTGGACACGCGGCAGGGCGGTGATCTCTTGAACCGCATTTCGGCCCTGCGCCGCCAGCTGGCGAGCGAGATGGGCATAGTCGTGCCGCCGGTGCGTATCCGCGACAACGTGCAGCTGAGGCCCAACGAGTATCAGGTCAAAATCAAAGGCATCAAGGTGGCTGGCTTCGAAGTCATGGTCGACCATCTGCTGGCCATCAATCCCGGCTACGTCGAGGACAAGCTGGAAGGTTTCGAAACGCAGGACCCGGCCTTCGGACTCGCCTCGAGTTGGATCATTCCCAATCTGAAAGACATCGCCGAGGCGAAAGGTTTCACGGTGGTGGAGCCGTCGGCCGTGATGGCCACCCACCTGACCGAGGTGATCCGCAATGCCGCCTCGGAGATCATTACGCGTCAGGACGTGCAGCACCTGATGGACACCCTGAAAGAAGACTACCCGGCGCTGGTGGAATCGATAATCCCGGAAGTGGTCTCGCTGGGAACACTGCAGAAAGTGCTGGTCTCGCTGCTTAAGGAAAAAGTGCCGGTGCGCGACATGGCCACGGTGCTGGAAACGCTGGCCGATTATATCGGGGCGACCAAGGAAACCGACGTGCTGACGGAGTACGTCCGCATGGCCTTGAAGAGGCAGATAACCGAGCTGTACCGGGACAGGGAAGGCAAGATAAATCTGTTCACGATAGACCCGTCCGTGGAGCAGCAGCTGTCGGAAGGGGTGCAAAACACAAAGCAGGGATTGATGCTGGTTCTGGATCCGTCACTGACGGAAACCCTGCTGAAGAAGATCGGAAAACAGGTGGAACTGATGCAGGCGGCGGGTTATGCGCCGGTGTGCATCTGCTCGCCTAACATAAGACTCGCACTGCGTCGGCTGGTGGAGGCGGTATATCCCCATCTGGCGGTGGTGTCATACAACGAAATCCTGCCCGATGTCGAGCTGGTCTCCACGGGCATGGTGGGGATAAGTGATGATAATCAAGACGTACACTGAAGAATCGTCCGCGGCGGCGCTGAAAAAGGTTCGCCAGGAGATGGGTGGCGAGGCGGTGGTGTTGAAGACCCGGCAGATCGCGGCACCGGGAAATAAGCCGCTTTTCGAGGTAACCGCCTGTCTGGAGAGGGCGACGGTGGAACGGAGTTCGAAGATCCTTGCCGATGTGACGCAGGCGCCGGGAAAAGAAGACGAGGCGGACGTTGGTGAAGCCCCGCGGCCGAGAACAGGGGCCGATGCCGGGGATCACGGGCAAGGCGATGAAGTTGCGAGGGAAAGGCCCGCCTTGGAGGACGGGGAGTTGTATCAGGCCGTTCGCTCTATCGATCGCAAGCTGGACCAACTGGTGAGTCTGGGTATTCAGCCCGACGGCATATCCCGTCTGGAAAAGTTCCAGGTGGTGTACCGGCGTCTCAAGGAAGCGGATCTTCCCGATGACTATATCGAATCCTTCGTGCAGTCACTGATGGACACGTGCGACGGGCCGGGTGAAATCGTTGACATGGCCCGGCAAAAGCTGGTGGCGGAACTCAGCGAGATGATGCTGCCGGCGATGAGCTTCAAAGACGGCGACAAGCTGATGTTTGTGGGACCGGCCGGCAGCGGGAAGTCATCGGCCATGGGCAAACTGGCAGCGGACCTGGTGGCCCGACAGAAGCGCAAGGTCAAGCTGCTTTCGCTCGACGATTTCAAGATGGCGGCGTTCGACGAGATCTGCAGCTACGCCGAGATTCTCGGGGTCGAAGTGCTCGATTCCAAGAGCTCCAGAGAACAACTCGATAAGGTCAGCGGTGCCGTTACTCTCGTAGATACGCCGGCCCTTCCGGCCGACGACGACAAGATTTTCCCCCTGAGCGCCAAGATCGACTATGTCGACGCCACCTACCGCTTCGCCGTTTTTTCCAGTCTGATAAGGTCACGTGATGTTTTCGAGATCAGCAAGCGGCTCAAAGAGCTTAAGCCGACGCATTTGATCGTCACGATGCAGGACCTGGCGGTATGCCATGGCACCGTCATCACGGCGGCGCGAGCGCTGGGCTTGAAAGTGGCCTTCGTCTCCGATTCGCCCGGAGGGATGGGAAGTCTCAAGACGCCCGACCCGGACCGGCTGGCGCGCAAGTTACTGGGCATCGAGGTTAGCTGTCATGAATGAAGGGAGAGGCCGCATAACGCGCCGTCCGGCCGGAGCCGCCGGCGTGAAGGTTGTTTCCATTCTGTCCGGCAAGGGCGGCGTGGGCAAATCGGTCTTCGCTCTTAATCTGGCCGAACGCCTCACCGCGCTGGGCGCCAGAGTGCTGCTCGTGGACGCGGACCTGCATTTTGGCAGTATAGCTATCCTGGCCAACGTCGAGACAGGCGCGGGCTTCGGTGAGTATGTGCGGAGCGGTGTGCCGCTGGAACGGGTCGTCACCGCCACACGACACGGCTTTGACGTGGTTGCCGGCGGCGAAACCGAGCCGACCGAACCTGACGTGACCGCGGTGGCACGGGCGATGGAGAGGCTGCGACGAGAAGCCGAACGCTATGACCTGGTGCTCGTGGATCATTCTTCCGGTGTCAGCGAGGCGGCCATCGTTATGGCACATGCTTCGGATGTCAACCTGCTGGTGCTGGTCCCGGAGATTACATCGATCTCAGACGGCTACGGTCTCTACAAACATCTTCAGCAAATCGACTCAAACATCGACTGCCGACTGGTGGTCAATCGGGTTCTGTCGGGCGACGAGGCGGAATTCATAGAAACCAAGTTCCTGGCGGTGTGCCAGCGTTTCCTGGGGCATGTTCCCGGGTATGCCGGGAAGGTGGGCGAAGACAGCCTCTTTCGCCGGGCGGTGGCCAGCCAGACGGTGCTGGCTCGCCTGGAGGAGCAATCTTTTGCGGTTGAGGAGGTTACTTCGATAGCCCGGCACCTGCTGGGTGTCTTCGGAGGGGCGGTCTCAAAGGGAGCCGGCGATGCAGAGAATAGCGGAATCACGATAAATAAAACCCCGGCCATGGCCGATATAAGGGAATAACAGTCATATGGTTACCGTAATCACACGCGATTCGAAGAGGACCGGTAAAAAGAAAAAACCCGAGGTTTTAGAAAAGAGCGCCGCAGCCAGCAGGCCCAGACGGATAAAGAAGTGGGACGTAACCGAGCGTGACTGGACGCGGTATCGCAAACTGGGCACGGACAAAGTACGCAAGCACCTTCTGAGCAAGTATATCCCTCTGGTTCGTAATGTGGCGACCCGCATGGCCATGGGTTTTCCTCGGTCGGTGGAACTCTCGGATCTGGTGAGCACCGGTGTGATAGGGCTTATCGAAGCGTTCAGCAACTTCGATCCGGGGCGCGGAGTGAAGTTTGAAACCTACGCCGTGCCGCGCATCCGGGGCGCCATTCTCGATGAGTTGCGGGCGCTCGATTGGGTGCCGCGTTCGACCAGGGCAAAGTCCCGGGAGATTGAGCGCGCCTACTGCGTGCTCGAAAATGACCTGGGACGTCCCCCGGAGAAGACAGAGCTGGCCCGTCACATGGATCTCTCGTTGCGGGAACTTCACGATGCGCTGGAGGACGTTTCGGGGACGGGCATGCTTTCGCTTGACGAAGTGATTTATCGGGAGGACGATAATCGCCAGGTGCCGCGCATAGAGACTGTCATCGATCGTGAGAAGCTCAGCGTGCTGGGCGAGATCGAACGAAAGGAGCTGAAGTCGTTTCTGGGCGTGGCCATGGACCGGCTGACCAGGCAGGAGAAGCTGGTCATCGCGCTATACTACTACGAGGAGCTGACCCTGAAGGAAATCGGCGAGGTCATGTCGATCTCGGAGTCGCGGGTGTCGCAGATTCACACGCGCGCCGTAACGAAATTACGAGGCATGGTCAGAGAGAAGTTCGCTCTGACCGGGTAGAGAGCGAGGATGCAATCCAGGGAGCGCGAGAATGGATGAATCGTTGGATACAGTGGGCCGGACGCCCGAGCCGCACGACCCGGACCGGATCAACCCGGCGGGACGATCCAACCCGGATAAGAAAGACAACGGCTTCTCCAACGCGCTTAAGGAAAAGATGAAAGAGAAGCTCAAGGAACGCGCTCTGGGAAAGGATCAGGTTATTCTTCATGAGGACGGGAAAGACACCGAAGAGGAAAGGTCGGATGACGAAGATACCGGTGAGAAGCCGTCGCAAGAGGAAAACCGTGAAGAGAAGGAGGCCGTCGACGATGAAGACCTGTCGGCGGACCACATAGACTTGAAAGCTTAAGCAAGGGGACAGGTGAAAATGGATTTTTCACAGGATTTCATGATTGACCTCGGCCTGAACATGGGAGGCTATCTGCTGGCCGGTGTCCTGGCGGTGGTCGTCTACTCGCTGTTTTCGCGCAGGGGGCGGGTGTCCGCCGCCACGAAGAAAGCGACCGCAGGGGACGGCGCGAGCATAAAGGAGTCCGCGGAGCAGAGCGAAAAGCGGCGCGTCGAATTCATCAAACTGGGCGAATCGGCCGGGGCGTCGCGGTCGGAAAACAAGGCGGCGACGGCGGACGGGTCCGACGGCAACGGAGAACGTCGCGACCGCGCCGCAATCATGCGGATAGCCGGGAGTATGCTGACGGCCGGCGCCTCGCATGACAAGATCAGAAAGGTCCTTCCGGTTTCGGAGGCGGAGCTGTCGCTTCTGGAGGCGAGCCGGACTTAATATATACGGAGATAAACATGTCAAGTGAAAGCCCCTTCTTTCTTTCGAAGATAGAATGCCCGATATGCAAGACTGTCAATGAATTCGAGACGGTGCGGGTCGGTGCCTACTACGAGGACGGTCGCGACACTGATTTCTGTCCGACGAGCATCAGGTGGCGCTATCCCCGTTACGACGGGTACAATCCGCTGGTGTTTTTCACGGCGACCTGTGGCAATTGCTATTACACGCGGGAATTCACCAAGAGCTTCAAAGAATGGAAAAGCGACAATAACTTCCGCACCTACCGTCTCAAGTCCGTCAAGGAAAAACACCTCGACCAGCTGGCCGTCGCCGATTCCATCGTCAAGAAAATGGGAGAGTCTATCGACGTTTCGCGTCACCCGAACGAATCGGCCATCATAAAGCTGAATCTTGCCATATTCGACGAGCTTCTGTGCGAGCACCCCAGCGATCTCGACCTGGGCCGTTTCTATCTGCGGCTGGCGTGGATTTTCCGCGACCAGGAGAAGGGTGAGAATCCCGGCCTGCGTTTTTTGCGGGGCCTTATGCTTGAAGTCGATAACCGGTTTCAGACATTTCGTGAGCGCTTCGAGTCGGCGCGGCAGGAACTGGCCGCTTTTGCCAGGCACCTGAGCTCGCATTTCGAGAGCAACGAGTTGTCCTCGGAGGTCAAAGCACGGATGGGGCCGTTCAAGGACAAGCTCATGGAGCAGGTGCAGTCGCTGGCCGGTGAAGCGGATGGATCGTCTCAGCGCCTTCAGACCCTGGTGGAACTGATGGAGGAGTACAAGGCGGTGGCGATGGGGGACGAAGTCGGCGGCGAAGCAGCTGCGTACGGACAATGGAGTTCGTTCGGGGAGTTTCTGATGTCGCTCAAGCGCGGATGGGAGGGAATCGTGACCAACGAGCGCGAGGCCCTGGAAAAGGCAATCCATTACTACAAGCGGGCGTTCTCGAGCGGGCGCGATATCTCGCCGGGCAACCAGCAGATACAGGCGTCTTACCTGATTGCGGAGCTTTCGCGGCGGATCGGCGAGCATGACGACGCCCGGCAATATTTCAACAGCACCATCAAGCACGGCCAGGAATTCATTTACCAGAACCGCAAGGACCCGTCCCGGACGGCACTGGCACGAAAGATATTAGAGCTGGCTATCGAACAGGGCAGGGCCAATATGGAGGCGCTCAAAAGCAGCCAGGCCTCGAAGGATTAAAGATGCAACTTACCGTACCACAGATCTCGGAGCCGCTCAAACTGTGGGAGAAAATCGAAATTGTCGTCGGCGACGGCGACTCCAAGGGCCTCTACCTGGCCCGTATCGAGGATTTCGTCGACGACGGGATAGTGGTAAGCACGCCCGAGTTTCGCACCGGTAACACTCTTTTGAGAGAAAACTGTGAGGTGGCTGTCCTGGTCATCAAGGAGGACGCCGTCTATCAGTTTTATTCGCGGCTCAGCCGCATCGAGGCGTCCGAAAGACCCCTCTACCTGCTCACGCTACCCGATAATATCCAGCGTGTTCAGAGGCGCCAGTATGTCCGGGTGGACCTCTTCAACCAGATCAGTTACGCTAATCTGGGATCGAAGAATCTTGAAAATGACTTCGAATGGCACGATACCGTCGCCCTGAACCTCAGCGGCGGCGGCATGCTGATAAGAAGCGAGGAAAATCTGGCGCCGCCGAACCTGCTGTTGCTGAAGACAGAAATTCTCGACCGCCTGGGATTCGAACAGCCGGTGGCCGCCATCTGCCGCAGATCCTTCTGGCTGGAGAACCGGCATCACAGCGGCGTGGAGTTTATTACCAACGATAATCTGTCGCACTATTTCTATAGCGACGAACTCGACCGCCTGCCCCAGAGCATCCGGCGGTTCGACCATGTGGCTCAAAACCGTCTGGTGACCTTCGTGTTCCAGCAACAGATTGAGCTGCGCAAGAAGGGATTCTTATAAAAATGCCGTCGTCACTGAAAACGATGCGGAACCAGATAGCCAGCATCGATGCCAGCGAAGTAGACCTGTCATCACTGGTGGGTCGCGAGGTAACCATCTATACCGACCAGTTTCAGGGAAAGGCGCTGCAGACCAAGGTGGTGATGGTCGCCGGAAATATGATCACGGTGGATCGCGGGGGCGGCGGGGGCATGATCGACTGCCTTATCAACAACCAGCGCGCGATCATTCAGTTTGAACACAAGGGTCAGCGCATTTCCGTCGGCGTTGTTCTCAAGCGGACCAGCGGCGGTAAGTGCAGCCTGCTGCTTGGCGAGAAGGTGGTACCCCTGGTGCGCCGGCGTTTCCGGCGTTACGAGCTGGTTACGCAGGTCCGCTGCGCCGTCCTGCCGCCGGGGCACATCGATGCCAGGAGGATCTCAAAATTACGCTGGATCGAAACGGAGTCGATAAATTTCTCAAGCGGCGGCGTTCTGATATGTTTGCCGAAGCACCTTTCCAAAGATGCCTATCTGCTTCTGAACCTGGGCGTCAAGGATTTCAAGTTTCCTCCGCTCGTTATAGGACAGGTGCGCTACAGCTATCCGATCGACCGCTTTCGTCATCGCATCGGCAGCGAGTTCATCGTCAACGACGTGAAGGAGAAACACTTCGCGAAGCCGCTGATCAAGAGCCTGCCGCCGGTAGTGTTCGACTACACGGCGTCGCGTCGTTTTGAGTTGGACCGGGAACTGGCTTCGAAAATGAAGGAATCTTAATACAGGAGCAGTGAAATGAAGAACGCTGAGAAAGTGAAGTTTGTCTCAGAAGTGGAGATGCCGCAAGAGCATCTTCAGGCCAAGAAACCCTTCCGGGTGGAACGGGATGAGCGGCGGCGCTTTGTGCGGCTGGAAATCTCGGCGCCCGTGTCGCTGAAATCGGTCAAGGACGGCCTGGGCAATTTCAGCCCGGAGGGAAGCGAGTTCACCTACGACGGTATAATCCTCAACATCTCAGCCGGCGGCCTGCTGGTCGATCTGGACCAGCCGATCGGCGAGAGCGACGTTGTTCTGATGCGCCTCATCCTTCAGGAGGTAGAGACCGTGGATAATGTACTCGGCGTGGTCAAGCGGGTCGAGAAAGATGATCACGGCTATCTGGTCGGCATCGAGTTCGTATCGAGAGAGAACCTGAAGGATATGCTGTCCGAATCGGAGATCGAGTTGCTCAATGAGAACATCGACGGCTTCGAAGAGAAAGTTCACGAAGTCTTAAGCCGGTATCTCTACGAGGATTCTCCCAGCGGAAAGGGTGAATGATCGACATGAAGTTCTCGGCCTTTATACTGACGACGGTGCTGGTGCTGGCGACTGCCGCGGCCGCATCGACCGACCGGGAAATCATTGTCAGCGTGGATGCGGTGCCGCTGGCTTGGGGCGACTCCCGGGTGGCGGCGAAGCTGCAGCGCTACTTGAGCCGCGACGGCAACCTGTCGGTCAGCCTGGCCGGTGAAGATGATTCCGGCCGGCCGGCATTTCCGGCGGATCGGTACAACATTGACAGCCTCATGAACTGGGGACGGGAAGTGGGCGGTCGCTACCTGATGCTGGTGGATGTAACGGCGGAGCGCCTGGAGCGACGAAAATCGTTTCACGTGCCGCTGGTTTTTCACAAGTACCAGACGGTGGGTATCATCGAGGGCGAGTTCCGGCTCCTGGATTTGACCCGCGGTCGGGTGCTGACGGCCGAGCCCTTTCAAATGGAACGGAATGGGCCAAGGATATTTCAGGGAACGATGGATGATGATATCAACGACCCCGATCTTCACCTGACAGCGTCTCGAAAAGTCGTCTTTTTCGACGAGCTCGAAACGGGCCTGTGTCGGCGCCTGGCCGAGAAAGTCGGTCACCTGGTCGGCAGGCGTTAAGACGACCCGCAGATCGCCGGTGTGTTCCCGTATACATCCGGGTTAAACAGGAAGCGTCGCCGGAGCGCGATGCCCGACGTGGATAAAGCAGCAGAGGCGGTGATAAATTTTGGCAATGGTTGAAAGCAGACAGGAGCGGTCGCTCAATGAAGCGGCCCTCTTTGAGGGGCTTGACCGGGCGGAAGTGGGCCTGTTTTTGCTGAACCGGGAGGGTTATCTGGTCCGCTATAACAGCACGGCCGAGCGAATATTAGGTATCGACAGCGAAAACGATTTCGGGCAGCTCCACATATCGAGCCTGGACGCGATCCTCTCGACCGGCCTGGCCGAGAGGGTTTATGATATAGCGGCCGGATCGGCCGAATTCAGCCGCCGCAACATTTGCTGCACCAATACCCAGGGCCGGTATCTGGTGCTGGATGTGTCCTGCCGCCCGGTAAGTTCTCCCGACGGGGAACCGCCCCTGGTGATGGGGGTAATCCAGGATTCGAACAGCCGACGCGAGATTTCGTGCGAGAAAGATAATTACACTCAGGATATGCATATACTTTCGGCGGTGGCGGCGGCGCTGTCTTCGTCGTGCGCCCTGCCGGAGATACTCAACGCGATTCTGACCGGCGCCACGGCTTCGCAGGGCCTGGGGTTCAACCGCGCTTTTCTCTTTCTGTACGATAAGCAGGCCGATCGACTTCACGGCCACCTGGCGGTGGGGCCGTCATCACCGGAGGAAGCCGGGCGCATCTGGCAGCGGCTCGAAGAGGAGCGTAAGTCGCTGGATGAGCTGCTTGACGCCGAGAAGTCGGAGGCGATTGAGACCGATAGTATCGCGGCAATGGTGCGCGGGATGGAGTTCGACCTGAGCGAAGACTCCGTCATCGGCCGGGCCTGTCGCAACGGCGCCTGGGTCAACCTTGAAAAGGTTGAAGATATCGATGTCCGGACCGGCTCGTTTCTGGACCGGCTGGGCACGCGGAACATGGCGCTGGTGCCGATGGTGAGCAAAGACACCCTGATGGGTCTGCTGGCGGCCGACTGCGCTATCACCGGACGGCCCATCTCGGACGAGTCCGTGGAGTTGCTTCAGATACTGGCCAACCAGGCGGCCGTGGCCATGGAGCGGGCCGGGCTGTACGAGGAACAGATCGAGAGGGCCGAGCAGCTTCAGCAACTGAACGTGCTTCTGGGCGAATCGCAGGAACACCTGATCAAGATCGAAAAAATGTCCATAATCGGCGAGTTGACGGCGGCCATTGCCCACGAGCTGCGCAATCCGCTTACGGTTATCGGCGGTTTTGCCAACCTCATGCTGAAGTCGCCGGTAACCGATGAGCAGCGCGAGTATCTTCAGATCATTGCCGGCGAGACGAAGCGGAGTGAATCGGTGCTCGACCATGTGCTCGATTTTTCCAAAGCCAGCCGCAGCGACCACGCCGAAATAGATTTTGGGCAGATGGTTCAGAAGAATCTGCAGACATTGCACAGCCGACTGCGACGCGGTGACCTCGGCATATCCCTGTCGCTGGCCGAACAGGAGATGAAGGTTTTCGGCAACCACGACCAGTTGTCGCATGCCTTCTACCAGTTTTTCAAGCTGGTGGCCGAGGACGTGATACCGCCGGGACGCGCCGAGATACGCACCGAGCGCAAGGATGACAGGGCGATTATGCGGATAAAGATCGATGTTGACGAGTCACAGCGCCAGCAAACGATTAAAGCTCTCAAGCAGGTGCTGGCCGAAAACAAGACATCGCACCGCCTCACCATCCTGGTGGCGGCGGAGACGATAAAGTACCATGGCGGCGACTTCGGGGTGATGACGGGCGATAACCGGGTGCCGTCGATCTACGTCGAACTCCCGCTTATGAAGGAGAGTGTAAATGTCGTTCAGAATACTGGTGATAGATGACGATCAGGCCCTGAGGCTTCTCTACAAAAGCGAATTGGAGAGCGAAGGCTACCGGGTCGACTGCGTCGGGTCGGGTAAAGAGGCTCTGAAGATCTTTTCAGACGGAAGCTACGCGGTGGCGCTGGTCGATATCGAGATGCCCGATATTTCGGGTCTGGAGCTGCTGGGAAAACTTCGCAAAGAATCGCCGCAGACGGCTCTGATACTCAACTCGGCTTATGCCGTTTATAAGGCTGATTTCAAATCATGGATGGCTGATGGCTACGTCGTTAAGTCGTCCGATTTGCAGGTGCTGAAAGACAAGATACGGAAAGTGGTGACTGAACATGAAACCGTCAGAAAATGAACGCAGCACCGACCTGCAGCTGCTCGAACAGGTGGATAACCTGAACGAGGAGGTCAAGGCGCTGGCCTTGAACCTGGCGCTTTACCTGGCCAAAGTCAAATCGAGCAGTGAAGAATTGAGCCGTCTGGAGCCTGAATTCATAAGGCTCATCAACGGCTCGGTCAAAGTGGTACAGGAACTGGCGCTGATAATCGATGCGGCGCGTAACCGGGAAACGGTGGTGTTTGACGTTCCCGCCGGGGACACGCGGGCCAGCCACCTGGAGATAAAACTTCGGTCGATTCTTGAGCAGTGCGACGAAATAGTAAGAACACTGTCCAGGCGAACCGATATAACGATTTAGGCGCGCCCGGAAGCGGTTGCGGGACAACACCCTGACGGCGCCGCCGAATAAGGGGAATCGGGTTGAAGTCGAGGCCGGTTGATGTCGATAATTCTGACAGGGCTCGATAAGGAACAGCAGGCAAGAGACCGGGCGGTTCAAGAAAGGCAAGCGGAAAGGTGAAAAAATATGCCTTTAGCAAATATAGACAAACTCAACCATATGGCGGCGGCGCGCGGCAACCCGTTTAGAGTTCTGGTGGTCGATGACGAGAAGTGGGTGCAGGATATCTTTCGGGACTTCTTCGAGCTGACGGAGGCCTTCGACGTGGATATTGCCGATACCGGCGAAGAGGCTATTCGGAAGGTCTCGTCTAACCGCTACGACCTGATAACCCTCGATTTGATCATGCCGGAAATATCGGGGCTCGATGTTCTGGCGACCATCAAGGAAATAACCCCGCACGTGCCGGTGATGATTGTAACCGGCAACGCCACCGAGAAAATTGTCAACCAGGCGGGACTTCTGGGTGCCTGCAGCGTGCTCTACAAACCGCTTATGCTGGAGAACTTTATATCGGAGTTGATGGCGACCCTCTCGCGCTGAGGGGTTGCCTGCCGAAAAAGGGGGAGATCGACTCCACTTGGAAAGGGTGACACAGGATATGGAAACCATGAAACGTACCATTTCGATTCTGGTGGTGGACGATCAGGAGATGATGCGCAATCTTCTGGAGAAGATTCTGGCCCGGGAAGGTTACCGGATCCTCACGGCCGGGGACGGCCGGGAGGCCATGAAGATTCTTCGGAAAGAGGAGGTCAATCTGGTCATCTCGGACATGAAGATGCCCAAGATGGACGGGTTCGAGCTGCTCCGGCGCGTCAAGGAAAAACATCCCAACGTGGGCGTCATAATCATGACCGCCTACGGCGACACTTATACCGTCAAAGACGCTCTCCTTCTGGGCGCCGATGAGTATGTCACCAAGCCGTTCAAGAGTTACGAGATCACCATGGTGGTCGAACGGGCTTACTGGCGCCTCCTGTCATCCAATAGCAAGGCCGAGCTGCCGGCCGATTAGGACTTTCTCGAGTTCGATTGACTACCGGGGAGGGACGCAAAAAGCCTTGATATTCTGCCCGGCCGGGGTATATTCAGGTCAGCCAAGTCTTGAAACGGAGAGGTGGCCGAGCAGGCTGAAGGCGGCGGATTGCTAATCCGTTATAGGGCGAATAGCTCTATCCAGGGTTCGAATCCCTGCCTCTCCGCTTTGTTATTGCAGCACGTTTTGTCAAAAGCGTGGAGGGATTTGCCAACACGAGAGGATCCCACGGCAAGCTGTGGGGTACCGGGTGTTATTTGTCTTGACAGATCCGATATCCTGCTGTATTGTAAATTGATGGTTTGTCCTATCCATTTTATTAGTGACAACCGCACCTACCCAGTATCAATTAATACTACGGCGCAACCGACAAGCCTACCCCGATAGCTGCAGTTTACAGTCGAAGGAGGACTTAGTATGAGACCCTCTCAGCCTACGAGGAGACAGTCTACTGGCCGAAGCATAGGTCGGCGGTGGATTGTCAGTTCTATCACACTGCTCGCAGTGTGCGTGGTTGCCTTCCCGCAGTCAAGCGCGCCCGACTGTTGGGAGGACGAACCCTGGATATGCAACGAACAGGAAATAGGCTGCAATCATCCTGGCTGGATGGCTCGTCTCGATGGATCGCTGCTTATATCGGAAATCTCCATTCCGGGAACGCATGAAACCATGGCATCGGAATCAGGAGGTCGACCGATTTATTGTCAAAGCGTACAAGATCTCAGACTACAACTGGATGCGGGAATCCGGGCACTTGATATCCGTTGTCGCCATGCCCAGAACAGATTCGCAATCCACCACGCAGCTTATTACCAAGCAGCCTGGTTTGGCGAACCATATGTGACGAATGAAGGGGATAAAAATGTTATGCAAATGTGTGTGCAATTTCTATATGATAATCCCACAGAGTTTATTCTTATGCGCATCAAACAAACACACACAGAGGGCCACTGCAACCGTAGCTTCGCAGAGACTTTCGAGTGGTATCGAGACGAGGACGGATGCAACATCGCAACTCCCAATGGGGACTCAGCTATCCAATACAAAGATTTTATCTGGACCACCAGCGATTATGCTACGGATGAATATCCGACCGTTGACGAGGTCCGGGGAAAGATTGTCATTTTACAGGACTTCGCGAACAGGTACCGGGTCGGAAATGCCCCCTACCACGTAATTGCGGCCGACCTTGATAAAGATGGCTATGAAGACATCATTACGGTAGTTACGGATGACGATAAACTCTGCATTCAAATGAATAGTGAGCATGGTTTTATTACTAACAAGAAATACCTTTCGACAGGTGATATGCCGCGAGAGGTCTGCGCCGCTGACTTCAACAACGACGGTTGGCTTGACCTGGCGGCATCCAACTGGGACCATGAGGTAGAGATATTTGCAAACAAGGGAGATGGTCAGGGCAATTTTCACAACCCGAGCTCATACAATGTTGAAGATAAGCCTATGGGAATAGCAGCGGGAGACCTCAACAATGATAATTTGCCGGACGTGGCTGTTGCCTGTCAGGGTAGCAAGAAAATCGCGGTCATGTACAACGGCTATAACGAAATACCCGGCAAATTCAGGACAGTGCATTATAAATCCGGCGGTGGACCTCGAGACGTTTGCATTACCGACCTTAATGTGGACGGATGGAACGATATCGGCTATGTCAAGTTTAACGACCCGGGTCACGACTACATGGCAATTTTGATCAACAATAAGAATTCCAGTGGTGGTTTTTTTGACTATTCGGACATAACTAACAATGCCCCGAACTACACCAATGCGATTGCCACCGGAGATTTTAATGATGACGGGTGTCCCGATCTGCTCGCAACCGGCACAAGGTACGGCAAGTTGAAAGTGGCGACTTGTACCGGTAATGGCGCCAATTATGACTTTGAGTGGCACGATTGTGGTAAGGGACCGAGAGATGCCGCCGTTGGTGACTTCAACGAAGATGGCTGGCCTGACTTTGCGATAGCCAAGTACCAAAATGATGATCCACCGTATCACAATTACATGGCAGTGTTTCTCAACGAAGGTTGTGGAAACAGTCATTTCCTGCCCTACGAGGATTACTATGCTGCCAACGATCCAGAGGGGATGTGGACCGCTGATCTGGATAACGACGGCCATTTGGACCTGATAACGACCGGTAAATCAGAACGTTGCATTGAAATCTTTGATGGTAATGGAAAGGGGAAGTTCTTCAGTGCTCAGTATGGCCTGCCCTGGAGCAAGTTCAGCATACAAGACAATTATGAAATGTGGTGTTTGTCTGGGAGCTTCAACAGTAAATGGAATAGCATAAAATCCAAAATCGATGAAGCCAGACAGGGTGCGCGTGGGACTCTTTATATCAACTTCACCAGCGGTAGTACCCACGTGGACCCTATTGACGTCGCCAATGGGTGTGCCGAGCTTATGCAGGGGATGAATCAGCGAACGTACAATTATCTTAAGAGTTTTCTGCCTGACAATCCGGGGCGCTGTGGCGTCATCATGATGGATTACCCCGGCCCTGGGTTGATTGAAGCAATCATCAAACAAAACAAATTAATGGTTTACCTTGACATAAAACCAGGCTCCTGCCCCAATCCGTTCAGCATCAATATTCCCGAGGAAGGCAAACCGCTACTGCCGGTGGCCGTTCTCGGAACCCCGGACTTCGATGTTAGTACGATTGACCCGTCGACCGTGAGATTGGAGCATGTAGAGCCACTGAGCTCAAGTATCAAAGATGTCAGCACCCCGCCTGATCCCGTCACCGGCGACTGCGCCGGCACTGGCAACGGGCATGACGGCAACCAGGACCCTATTATCAATGCTTATCAGTGCCGCTATTCCTGCACCAGCGAAGGAACTGATGGCTATCCGGATCTGACACTGAGGTTCCTCAAGGCTGATATCGTAAACGCAATTGCCGACCAGGCGGACCAGGGACAGGTCTTTCTCAAATTGACCGGCGCACTCTACGACGGCACGCCGATCGAGGGCACCGACCGAATTGATCTGCGCGGCATACCGGGATCCAGCGCCAAGAACAGTGCCTCCGAGACGACTTTGCAGGGCAACTATCCCAACCCGTTCAACTCCGGCACGAAAATCAGTTTTGCCCTGCCTGAGGCTACAAGAGTCAAGCTGCAGGTTTTCAACATCCTTGGTCAGGAAGTAACGACTCTCATTGATGGACATATGGAAGCAGGGTCCCACACCGTGATGTGGGATGGCAATAAGATGGCCAGTGGGATTTATTTGTATCGCCTGCAGGCTGACGACGTTGTTGAGACCAAGAAGATGCTTCTGTTGAAGTAGGCCGATTCACGCGAGATCGTCACAAATTGTAGCATGGTGCTGCTTCGCATTGGACTCAGGGCTCACAGAGGTGTGGGGAGAGTGATATTGGGGCCGCTCACCACTGAGCTGCGAGAGTGGCCTTGTCATACATCAAGAAGTTGCGAAAGTCGTCTAATGAACCCCGCTTTTATTATTGCCAGGACGTTTCTTAAGCGCGGAGGGAATAGCTTTTCCGACAGGACCCCACCGCAAGCAGTGGGTTACCGGGTTGGGAGATAGAATAATGAGTACTATGCGTACATTTTTGATTTGCACGTCCTCGGTCTTGTTAACCAGCATGCTGGGAGTGGCAGCGGCATTTGGCGCGACTGGTGACGCTCCGATGAGCGATACCGCCTTTGCTGGACTCTTTATCGAGGTTGCCGCCCGATATGCGGGACTGACTCCAGATGATATACGCGCCCTTGACACAGCACCGTCTTCAGAATTATCTCGGTTTTCTG
>CP070777.1:1962958-1995268 GCA_020346225.1 Candidatus Zixiibacteriota bacterium
GCTTGATATCTTCGCTGGTGGCTTTTTCCCGCAGCTTCTTCAAAGCCTCAAGATGCGCAACTTCAAGCGCCTGATCCTGCGGCACCTGAAGGTGTGGTTCAATGCCGGTCCCTTCCCAGTTGGTCCCTGTGATCGGATTTATGGCCCGGCCAAAGGGGAGTGACATACCGACGTTAAGGTTGGCAAAGAGCCGGCCGTCGACCGGATGCGCCCCGCCGCCGGTGGTTTCACCAATTATGGTGGCCCGCTCCATATTCTTGAGGTTGTAAGTAAACTCCTCGGCGGCCGAGAAGGTGCGCTCACTGGTCAGCACATAGAGATCAGCGTCGCTCATCCGCGGCCCCTGGACCTGGGCCTGAGTCCAGAACTGGCGGGTAGTGTCTTCCTTTCGGATGTAGAAGCTGTTGAGATGCTGGGGTTCTTCGAAGAAATAGCTGGTGATGAGTTGAATCATACTGGGGTGGCCCCCGCCGTTGAAGCGCAGGTCGATGATGAGAGCATCGCAATAAGCCAGAAAGTTGAGTGCCGCGACAGCGGTAGCGCCACCGTAACGAGCGTCGTTGAAGCCGTCGAGCCTGAGATAGCCGACGTTTCCGGTCAGGCGCTCGGCCCTGACGAAGCCGAAATTTTCATGCCGCATTTGTCTGAGATGTTCTTCTTCCAGCAACTTGGCTTCCTCGTCGCTGAGCGAATCCTGCTGATAGTGCTGGAAGTCTTCGGTGGGGACGTAGAACACACGCAGGTGCCTGTCGTTGCTTATCGACCGCAGGTCCTCGGAAAGTCTCAGTGCGAATTCGGCGGTAGAGACAATACCTTTGTAGGCGCCGTCTTTGTGCTGTTTTCGAAGATGCTTTCCCATCTCGAGGGCGACATCGGGAAAAACATACACTTCGTCAAGCGCGGCGGCAACGGAGTCAATTATCTGTGCCTGAATCTTGCCGTCGATTTTGGGGGATGCGTCGACGCCGCCCGGTAGCAACACCTGCCCGGCCGCCGGGACGGCCAGAAGGAAAAGAATGCAGGCGACGACGACGAGAAGGGCGGACAGCCAAGCTACCTGCAGGCGCTGGTACCCGAACGCCCGAACACGGACATAGCGTGAGAACATTGCGTTTACTCCCTTTATGATGGTTGTTGTAGTCCATTCGAAACCGTCGGGATTCGGTCGCAAGATACCCGTGCATCTCGGACCTCCCGTCATAATATTAAAAGTTGCGTATCCACGGAGTCTGACTAGATTTACCTCAAAATACCGATTCGGTTACAACCGCAAGCATGCAAAGGACTGTTCGAATCGGCCAGTTGTCTCTAATTTAGTCAGACGACGGAAGAGCTGCAAGGTTAACGTCCACAGACCGGTTACTTTGGGGACGATCTTCGTCTGTCTCCCATCTCCGCCGGTCAGCGACAATAATGGCGAAGAATAACCAGTTGGATCACCACGGCGATCCTGACGGATCGAGGGGCAGTTACCCCAATGAAACGATGAGACTGGTGATAGAGCGAGCCAGTTGTCGGAGTTTCGCACCGAAGCAGATCGAGCCGGAGGTCATGGACCTCGTGCTCAGGGCGGGGGCGGCGGCGGCCAGCGGCGGAAATCTTCAGCCGTTCTCGATTATTAGAACGGAAAAACGGCAAACAGCCGAAAGACTGGCCGAGCTTTGCGGCGGGCAGCCGTGGATAGCGGAGGCAGCGGCTAATCTGCTGTTTTGCATCGATTACCATCGGCTGGAGAGGTGGGCAAAACTTGAGACAGCGCCGTTTACGGCGACATGTTCGTTTCGCCATTTCTGGATATCGTTTCAGGACACCGTGATTGCGGCCCAGAATATATGCACGGCCGCCGATGCCATGGGCCTGGGGTCAGTTTATATCGGCACGGTTCTGGAGTGTCTGCGCGAGGTGCGGACCATATTCGAGTTGCCGGCGGGGGTCTTTCCGGTGGTGCTGCTTTCAATGGGATACCCGAAGGTTCGGCCTGAGCCGCGCAAGAAGCTGGGACTCGGCGTAATCGTCCACAGCGAGAAATACAACGAAATCGAAGACCATGCGCTTGTCGCAGCATATGACAAGAAATATCCGCAGTCGAAGTTCGAGATCACTGAAGACCGCCTGGCCACGATCGAAGTAGTGTGTCGGCGGACTTATGGGGAGGCGTTTGCCCGCGAGTGTATTGCCCGGATCAAGAGTCAAGGCTATATCAGCGCGGCTCAGAACTATTTCGGCCTGCATTACCGGGCCGACGATTTGCCGCAGGGCAATGAGGAATTTCTGGAGATCATGGAAGAATTCGGATTCGGCTGGCTGAGAAAATACCAGCCCGACGTAAACGCGATACGGTAACGGAGGCAAGCTGATGTCGAAAGACGACAACGTGTGGCGGGATTTTTTCGATGCGCATGCGCCGGATTACATGGACAATGTGTTCACGAAGAACACTGTGGCCGAAGTTGATTTCATCATCAAGGAGCTGAAGCTCGAAAGCGGTATGAGTGTTCTTGATGTCGGCTGCGGTACCGGTCGGCATTCAGCCCTCCTGGCCAAGCGAGGATGCAGGGTGACCGGCCTCGACCTGTCCTCCGGTATGCTTCAGGAGGCGAAGAAGGCTGCCAAGAGAGCCGGCGTGGAGGTCGAATGGATTCAGGCCGACGCCTCCGACTTCAATCTCGAAAGGCAGTTCGACGCGTCCATCTGTGTCTGCGAGGGCGCCTTCGGTCTGCTCGGCTCAGGCGATGACCCGGCCCAGCATGACCTGGCCATACTCCGCAACATTCATCGCGCTCTGCGTCCGGGCGGCAGGTTCTTGCTTACCGCCCTTAACGGTTTCAGGTTAGTCCGCATGTACGGCAACGATGACGTGGGTAGCGGGCGCCTTGACCCGATTCATCTGGTTGAAAGGTACGAGTACGATCTTGAAACGGCCGGGGACAAAAGATCCTTTCGCGTGGCAGAACGCGGTTTTGCTCCGTCGGAACTTCTGCTCATGTTCCAGGCAGCCGGGTTCAGGGTGGACCATATCGGCGGCGGCACGGCGGGGCAATGGGGTCGAAGGCCCCTTGATCTGGATGAGATGGAAGTCATGGTGATTGCCGCCAAATAACGCCCCGGCGCTCCGCCGCGGAGGCCCGGCTGTCACCGGAATTCACGCGGCCGAACCGGACTGTGGGCCATACCCCTTCAACTGTTTCAAAATGAACCATGTCGGCAGGGTTCCTTCGAGCCGGCGCAGGGTCATCCGCACCAACAAGTATAAGTCCGGATCATAAAGGATTGTACGGTGAATACCGATACAAAAGAGTATGCGGATAAACAACTTGAGTTCGACCAACCCCGCATTAGATCTGGTTCTCATCCGCCTGGCGGAAGAATATTCGTTATCGAAACGATACCAGCCCGGCGAGACCATTTTCACGGAAGGAGAACCGGGGAGCACCATGCTCCTGATAATTCATGGTACGGTGCGCGTGCTGAAGCAGGGCAGCGACAAGGTCGCGCCACGTCTGATCGCGATGCGCGGTCCGGGCGATTTCATTGGCGAGATGGCGCTGGTGGAAGAGTCCCCGCGGTTTGCGACGCTCGTAGCCGGTACCGAATGCGAGGTTCTGGAGTTTTCTCGAGAGAATTTCGAGAAGGTGATCAGCGAGCAGCCGGCTCTGGCAACGCGGGTGCTGCGGAGCCTGAGCAGCAAGCTGCGCGAGTCGGATTCTTCCCGGCTGGCCGAACTCGAGGAAAACAACCGTCTTCTGACGACCACCAACGAAGAATTGGTGCGGCTGAATTCGTTTCTCGACTGCGTGATTGACCAATCGCCCAGCTCCATTCTTCTGGCGACACGCATGGGCGATATCTTCCGCATGAACAAGGCCACGACCAGAATGTTCGAGATTCCCACGCCTGAAGATGATCTCAATATAAGTACTCTTTTCGCCGACTTCCGGCTGGACGATCTGCTCGAGGACGAGCTCGATTCCTGGCACGGCGAGGCTACCGGCCTTCGTAACGGAGAGCGGTTCCCGGTGTACCTGTCGGTGACGTCCCTGTCCGGACATGCCGACAGCCTGCTGCGTCTGGTTATCTGTCAGGACATTTCGGAACTCAAGCTGCTCAACGAAACGATCGTTGACGTCGAGAAGTACGAAAGCGCCCAGGAAACCGCGGCCGAACTGGCGCACGATCTCAAGAACTATATGGGGGTGCTGATCGGAAACGTCGAGCTGGCCCTGAGCCGCCTTACCCCGGAGCAGAAAAGCCAGGTGAAGGGTTCATTTCAGTCGATATCGGACGCCTCCAAACAGATCGTCCAGTTTGTAGAGAACATGATGATCTACCGCGACGATAAGAGTGACTTTCGTCCCGTTAACCTGCCGGCGGTGATAAACGCCCTGATACGCTTCTGTCGTTCGCAGGCGGCCTTTCAGACCATCAAATTCGATTTCCAGGCAGCGCCCGATTTTCCCGTCCCGGCCCTTTTGAAGGAAGATCAGATCAGAAGGGTCATCATAAATCTTCTGGTCAACGCGGCCGAAGCTCTGTCGCACTCCGCTGACATCCAGGACAAGCAGGTGACGGTGAGACTGGACGTGGCCAGCGGCGGTGATACGGTGATCATGACGGTATCCGATAACGGTCCGGGCATCGACGAGGAGCACATCCCCAAACTCTTCAAAGAGCGTTTCACAACCAAAAGCGCCGGTCACGGCATCGGCTTGATGTCGGTCGCCAAGATCATCCAGGCTCACGGCGGAACGATACAGGTTGACTCGGAGGTGGGCCGGGGGACGACGTTCGCTTTCACGTTGCCGATCAGAAAAGAGCGAGCCCATGATTGATCTTCTGTTCTTTTTGATACTGGGGCACCTTTTCGGGGACTTCGGCCTTCAGAGCGACCGCGTCGCGGCCGAGAAAGGCCGATCCAAAGCCACCCTTACCTATCACGTGTTCCTATATACACTGACCGTGGCTCTCTTCCTTTTCGCCGGTCTGGCGCTGAACGGCAGCGACGGTTTCTTCCGGCTGGCAACGCTTTTGGTTCTGACATTCATCTTCCTCGCACATTGGATCCAGGATTACCTCAAAGCCTTCAGGTTCAACGGCACCAAGCAGGCCTTTTACCTCGACCAGGCGGTGCATATCCTCATCTTGTTTGCTGTTAGGATCCTGATATACAATGGGCAAGCGTGAGACCTACCACAGCAATCTGCTACCGTATATTCCGCGCACCATAGCGGACTGGTACCGGACCTCTCCGGCCGGAGAAAAACACGTGCTCAGCCGGCACGAGGGGATAATCGTCTGTATCGATGCCTCGGGATTCACGGTTCTGACCCGCCGCCTGTCGAGCCGGGGTAAAGAAGGCCCGGAGATTTTGACCGGTGTCCTTAACCGGTTTTTTGAAGCGATTTCCGGCGTAATCTTCCGCTACGGGGGCGATGTATTGAAATTCGCCGGCGACGCCCTGTGGGCCTTCATGCCGGACAATTTGAGGCTGGCCGACTTTTTCGGTTCGTTATTGGTGGCCCTTGATTCGGTAAATTCCTGCGACCTGCTGGCCGGAGGTGCCCCGCTCAAGATTCATGTCGGCGCCGAAACCGGCGGATTCTATCTCGCTTCGATGGGCGACGCCGATGTGCGCCTAGAAGCCGAGCCGGTCGGTAACATTCTGGGCGTGGTGTATCGGGCGTGCGATACCGCCGGCGACAACGAGTTTGCGGTCGGGCCGGCTTTGACCGGCCGACACGAAGGCAGCCACCTGCTGACCCCGACCGACAACAATTTCAGCCTGGTGCTGCCCAACCGCGAGGGAAGCGGTCCGTTCACGGGCGAGGGCGCACCGGACGGTGAGTCGGCCCAACCCGATGATCTGGATTTTCTAACGCCTTACATCGCCCAGGATGTTCTCCGCAAAATAAGAACTTCGGCGCCCTCGATGTCGGTGCAGGGAGAACATCGTCAGGTGGTCGTCCTGTTCGCCAACTTCGCGAACAACTTCGGTCGTCGCGGGGATGATCCGGGCGAGGCAATCACCGCCCTGAACCACAAACTGAAAACGGCCTTCGAGATTATCCGCCGGTACCACGGCAGCATTGCCCGTATCGATCCTTACGGTCGGGGGCATAAGCTGCTGGTTCTGTTCGGGGCACCAACGAAACGCGAGAATGACGAAATCAACGCCCTTATGTGCGCCACCGGGCTGATCAATCTTGCCGATGATTCCTTCCGCATCCGCATCGGTCTGGCCATCGGTACCCTTTTCTGCGGCGATGTCGGGGCGACCAGTCGGCGGGAGTACACGGTGATGGGAGAGGGCATCAACCTGGCGGCACGGTTGATGTCAAAGACGTCCTGGAAGGAGATTCTGGTCGGAGACACTTTGCGCTCCCGGCTGCCGGAGGAAGTGATCACGGAACGGGTGACGCTGTCGCTCAAGGGCATCGGGGAAGCAGCGGTCTGTCATCGCTTTGTCGGGATCTCCGAGAAGTCACGGAGACGCCAGGCCGGTTTTACCACGATCGGGCAGCAGACGCAGGCGGATGGGTTGGCCGCCATCTGGAAGGAGACGCTCGGTGGGGCCAAGCGGTTGGTGATGGTTACGGGCGTCACCGGCGTGGGAAAGTCTACCCTCGTCGACAACTTCGTGGCTCAAGTCGCCGGTGATGGTGGTTTCAATCTGGAGTGCAAGAACTCACTGCTTTTCGCGCGCGGCTGGCTCACGCGCAAACTTCTGGAGGGACTGCTGCGGAACAACGCCCGGCACCAAACAGAATCGGTGGAGGATTTTGTAGCGGCCGGCGTCGGTGAAAACTGGCTGCCGCTGTTTGCGGACGTGCTCCGGTCAAGGGCCGCAGAAAACGCCTGGACGACCGGCCTCACGCCGGAATTACGGACTGCCAAGACAGCGGAACTTTTTCGCGACCTGGTCACGGCCGCCGTCGGCGGACCACAGGTGGTGGTCATCGACGACTTTGACCTGGCGGACGAGTCCTTCCGCGCCCTGGTGATGTCTTTGGACGAGATACCCGGTGATTTGCCGCTGATGCTGGTACTGGTGGCGCGGGAAGCCGCGGGTCCGCTATCGGACGGTGATCATGTCGGAGGGTTTGTCAAGCTTCGGGTTGAAGAACCTTCTGAAGAGGAGTGGTGGCGTTTCTTTGACGAACAGTTCGAACCGGGCAAACGCGAGAGGGAACTCTTTGAACGAATCCTGGATGCGTCCAAAGGCAATCCCCATTTCATCATGCAGTTTCTGGACAACTGCCGCCAGTCCAGCCAGATGGTGAAGAATGCCGTGACGGGGAGATGGGAACTGGCCGACTCCGGGATTCAGGTATCGGTACCGAGCAACCTGGCGTCGCTTCACCTGTCGTTGTTCGACGGTCTCCCCGAAATTCAGCGAACCATTCTCAAGGCGGCGGCGGTATCAGTTGGTAACTTCTCGGCTAAACTGATCGGCAACGTAGTGACAGAACTGCCGCAGGACGAGATCGATGACTGCCTTCACAAACTGACCGAGGCGGATCTGCTGCAACACGAATCTCAGAAGAAGCGATTCAGTTTCACCCACACCTCGATGCGCCAGGCCGTATACGAGTGCATCCCGAAATCACAAGTGAGAAGCCTGCACCTTCACTACGCCGGGGTAGCCGAAAACAAGGGGACCGGCGATCACGCCAACTTGCTGGCTTATCATTTTTACCGGGCCGGCCACTGGCGTAAGGGTTTCAAGTATTCCCTGAAGGCGGCGGTGCAGTCGTTCGACAACCGTGCCCTGACAGAGAGCGCCGGGTATTTCGGACAGTGTGCCGAGATTATCGACAGCGGCCGCGATTCCGAAGTGGCCGTAGCCGACAAGCTGGAATTCTTCAACCGTTTCTCTGAGTTTCTGGTTCATGAAGGGAAGTACGCGGAAGCTTACCGGGCGGCCCGTTGCTGGCGGCGTGCGGGCAGGGCCGACAAGCGCACGCGCGACTGTCTGATGGCGGCGGTCACGACGGCTCTGCTGATGTTTCGTCAGTCCAGGTACGCGCGGAGCCGCCAAGTGCTGCAGGCGGTTCTGAAGGCGGCCGCCCAGCACGGCGACCAGAAGGTGCTGGCCAGAGCCTATTCGCTGAGCGTACAGGTTGACCGTCGCACCGGCGACTCGGCAGGGGCTCAGGCGAATGGAAAAAAGGCCGTCGAGATAGCCGAGAATATCGGTGATGTTGACATAATAGTGGAGGCGCGAAACCGGCTCGGACTGGCATACTGGAGTGGGGGCAAATTCGACAAAGCCGCGGAGAGTTATCAAAAGGCTATTGCCGCGGCCGAGGACAATCGTCTTCAGCTGGCCCTGATGCAAAATAACCTGGCACTGATTGAGCAGGATCGGGGGCATTTTGTTGCGGCGGAGCGTCTTTTCACCCAGGCTCTCGACACTTTCAGGAGCGTCGGCGACCGACGCAATGAAGCTTACTCGTCGGGAAACCTATCCAACCTGTGCCGCATATTCGGTAAACTTACGCAGGCCAAAGAACTTCTGCGGCAGGCTGATCTGATATTCGAGCGGATCGGTGATCGGCATTCCCACATGTACATCGTCGGTAACCTGGGCGACCTGGATCTCATGCTGGGCAAGATGACACGGGCCGAAAGCCGGTTTTCCGAAGTGGCGGAGTTCGCCCGCGAGGTGGACGACAGGGAATTGATTTCGGAGTGCGAGGTTCGCTTCGGCGAGCTGGCCTTCTTTTCGGGTGATATCACCGAGGCGGAAAGCAGGTACCGCAAAGCCGTCAGCATCGCCGAGGAAATCGGTGCCGTGGAGTATCTGGCCCGAGGCAGCATCGGTCTGGCCCGTCTGCTGATTGGCGAACGGGACCACGGCCGGGCCATTGAAATGATAGAAAAGCTCTCAGCCGCCGCCCGTGCCCATAACCTGGTGCTGGCCGAGCATGAGGCCCAGTTTCTCACCGGGGAGCATCATCGCATACAGAAGGACAACTCCCTCGCCGCCGATTGCTACCTGAAGGCCCTGGCCTACGGCCGGGAACAAAACCTCTTCGAATTGGTCCTGAAGGCGGCGGCTCGATTGTACGAAACCAGCCCGACGCATCTGGAAGAAGCCGCCACTATTATAAGGAGCGGTCGGGACGATTTCATCGCCGACAACAGTGTTACCAGCTGGGAGCAGTTCGTTGGCGCGCCTTACTTTTCATACTTCTCCAAAACGCTCAAGGAACTCCTGCCCCGAAAACAGTGGACCGAGGCCGAGACCGTGTAGGTCATTCCCCTCACTTTTAGTCGTTTCGTCCCGATTGTTCAAACTCTCCGGTCGGACATTCAAAACTTGCACACCCGGCTAAGCTGCTGCCGCCCAGCAGACTGTCCTTCTTCGCCCACCTTTCGTGTGGATTTTTCATTCAATGGCCTCACGGTTGCTTCACTGTGAAACAAATCGAAAGGCTGACTCAGTAGCCAGGGACGAGAGTAGAAGACACATAATTAGAATAGGTAGGCACGAAAGGAGCGCACCATGAGAGACCTAAGCTGCAACCGGGGGCTTGTTGGGTGGCGTTTGATAACGCCCGTTCTGATAGCCTTGTTGCTGGGAGCCACATTCTGGCTATCGGGGTGCAGCAACGGACCGCTGGAGGTGAACACCACCGAAAGTGAAACCAGCTTCTTCGACCTCCCCTTTGACGAAGTCGAATTCACCAAAGGTGGAAAGACGTACGACGGCATCTACTACGCCGATGACTACATCAAGGCTGACGAAGGGGGCTTGCTGACGGTAACCCATCGAGGGGCAACGTTTACGTTCGAAGTTATGCCCAACTCAATTTCGGACGACATGTTGATTACCCTCGTGGTTTACGTCGTTGAAGACACACCGGAGCAGACCACGATAATATACGAGTTTGGCCCCGATGGCCTGGTCTTCTCAGAGCCGGCTATCCTGACGCTGGAGGCCGAGGCTGTTACCGGTGAAGGATCCGATTCGGTCGACTGGTACTACCTCGATAGAGGCCGGTGGATGTATCAGGGCTCCTTCCATGCGGAGAAGGACGGCAAGATCAGAATCCAAATGGAACACTTTTCCCGGTGGGGAACTGACTAAAGAGGAGGAAACAACCGGTCATACAATTTGACAATCATCAGAGTCACACTGAAACCAGCTAACTTTCAAGACCCCGGGGCCAGGCGGCCCCGGGTTTTCTTTTGGCCTTCCTTCGGCCCCGATCGCGGGGTCGGAGGCACCGCCCACCCGCCCCACAATCTGTGGGGTAAATCCCATATAAGAGAGCCGAATAACCCGGCGTTTCGTTTCTGAACGCAAACTTTCAAAACTTGCACAGGGCCGCAACAACCTTATCGGCAAAAGGATACGTCGCACTTTGGCTGCCCCGTGTTGAATTCTCCCCCACCGGTCTGGTTCTTGCTGAAACGATACCATGAACATACATGAAACCAGGTTCCACTGGCGGGAGCAGGTTTTGAGAGGCACGATGGCATTACGTTAGGAGGGCAAGCCATGAGAAAAGCAGATACACGATCGAGGGCACTAAATGGGGGCATGATAGTATCGTTTCTTATAGTCCCGATGTTGGTGGGTGCACTGTTCATTTCCGGCTGCGGAGATACTTCGCTCATGCCGGAAGCGGATGATTCTTACGGCGATGGGACAAGTTTCTTTGAACGGCCCTTCGACGCCGATGCACTGGCCAAACCGTCCTATTCTGACATCGACACGTCATATGTAGTCGTAGAATATCTGGAGGCTGCCGAAGGAGGCGTGCTTCTTATGGACGGTGCTGAAGATTTGTCGACCGCGGAGGCGCTTGTAATTCAGGCCGAGTCTTTCGTGGCTGACACAACTTTTGTTGTCGAGGTCATCAAGATTGTTACCATTGACGGCGAATCACCGATTATATACGAATTTCAGCCCGACGGCCTTCAGTTCTCGAAGCCGGCTATACTGAGAGTGAACGCCTGGGCAGATTTCGGTCATAAGGCCACCAAGGTCAGGTTGTTCTGGTTAAACGAAGTTACCAGCGAGTGGGAGCTCCAGGCGGAGACCCAGGTCGACCCGGAAACCGGAATGGCCTATTTCGACTGCCTCGACCACTTCTCCAAGTGGGGCACGGACGACGGAGGCTCGAGTACCAATGAGCCGTCCGGCCCTGATGACGGCAGCGGCAGCGGCGGAGGCGGTACCAAACCGACCGGCACGTAGAATACACGCAAAGAGTTATAGAAGAGGGCAGGCAGAGCGCCTGTCCTTTTTTTGCTTTCTTTATTAAGGGGCCGTGAGGCGAAGGCATCTTGGCTTAGACACTGAAGCGCAAGCGGCGTGGCTCCAATAGACTGCTGGTATCTCCCCACACATTCGAGTGAATATCAGGGTGGCTGGCCTATAATCGGATAGCCTGTCAGTTATTGCGCACTGCTGTAAGCCGTTGTCTCACGGTGACAAGACGGCGCGATGCCGGAGGCGGTGTGGGTTTTTCGCTCAGCGGCCCACAGCTTGCTTCAATTTGAAACGGAGAAAGCCGGACTGCTGCGGGCCGGCTGACGAATTGTGAAAGTAGACGGAAAGACATAATTGAGAAAGGAAGGCGCTATGTTTGCCAGGCGCATTCAATCAAGGGCTGCCAAGTGGGGCTTGCTGGCGTCGATGCTGGCGGCCTTCGCTTTGTTCTCCGGCCTGTATCTGCCGGGGTGCAGCGATAACCCGGCCGGCTCTTCAGATGTCACCGAATCGGGGGAGACGAGCTTCTTCGACCTGCCATTCGATGAGGTGGAGCTGGCCAAGAAAGTCGCGGATCCCACGACATTGGTAACTGTCGCTCTCGGCGAGCAGGATATAATCGCCGCGGATGGAGGTCTCATCACACTGGTTTCCGTCGGCACCAGCGCCACACAGGAGCTGCTGGTTCCGGAGAATACTCTTCCGTATGACGTTACCATCTCGATTGAGCTTTTGAGGCTGGAGAGCAAGAAGAGTCGCGACGTAACGTTAATCTACGAATGTTTGCCCGACGGATTGGTATTCACGCAGCCAGCCATTCTGAAGCTGGACCTGGTGAAGACTCTGGGCAAGAAAGCTACCTGCGCCCACATGTACTGGTTGAACCCGGTGACCAATCAGTGGGAATCCCAGGGCGACTACTATCCGGACGCTGCAGGTTTCGTCTATTTGCCCTTCTGGCACTTCTCGCGATGGGGTGTTGATTGACCAGAAGCAATACCAGTTCATTGAATCTACAAACCATATTCCCCCGGGGCCGTCAGGCTCCGGGGCTTTCTTTTGGATCCCGGGGTTGGCCGCAGTCACCACTCTATAGGACGCGGTCAATATTTCTCTTGATTTCAGCGACCCGTGAAACCCCTGCACGGCTGTCGTCAAATCTTGCACATCACTGTAATCTATTGAGCCCTTTAACACTAGGTCGACCGGCCGCCTGCGCCTGTGGATAATTCACTCATAGGCCTACCCCTTGCACCACAAGACGACGGCGTTGTGGATATTTCCCGCCCTCTCTGAAATTACGGGAAAGGGTTTCTGTCTCAGATACGGAAGAGGAGGACGCGATGAGGAAGTTACTTACGCGGAAGATACCGAGCAAGTGGAGCATACTGATAACTCTATCGGCCCTGGTGGTCTTTGTCGGGGCCGTGCTGGTTCTGTCGGGCTGTAGCAACGACGGGATGCTTTCGGATGTGCCGGATTCGACCGGCGACGATCCGAGTTTCTTCGACCAGCCCTATGACCCCGGCGCCCTGGCCAAACGAAGCGATATCAGCGATATCCAGTTCGACTCAGCCCAGGCCTATGTTCGGGCTGACGAGGGCGGCATGCTGGTACTGGGCGACGATGCCAACGTCGCAGCTCTTGTATTTCTGCCGGGCTCCGTTTCACAGGACACGCTGATCAGCGTCGAAATCACCAGCCTGGCGACGACGGCCGGTGAGACGCCGGTGATATGGGATTTCAAGCCCGACGGCCTTCAGTTCAGCCGTCCGACTATCGTGCGCCTGAACGCCGCGGAGCTGTTCGGAACGTCCACGTCGTCAGTCACTCTATACTGGCTGAACGAGGCGACGCACGAATGGGAACCTGAGCAGGTAAGCGAGGTCGATAGCGAAGGTGTCGTCTGTCTGGAGCTCAAGCACTTTTCCAGCTACGCCGCAGGAGAGAAAAATGGAGACGACAATGTCGGAAGTGAAGCCGCCAAGTAGCGGGACCGGCCCGATCACATGACAGAAGATCGAAAAGACTGAATAAAGCGGAATAATCCGGGGCACGCCACCAGCGTGCCCTTTTTTCATCTCGGTTTCGCGGAACGTCGCCACCACCGATGCCCCGGTGTGGTTGCAACCTCCGGAGCAGAAAATCTCCCCGCGTTATTCAATACCGAGGTTCTTCAGAACCCGAACCGCGTTGGTGTTCTCGGGGTTCAACTCGAGCGATTTCTTATAGTTCTCGACGGCGCCCACGGTATCCCCCTTTCCCAGCAGCGCCTCGCCGTAGCTGTCATATGTATTGGCCGAGTTCGGAAAGAGCGCCACGTTTAGCTCAAGAATCCGGACAGCGTCGTCAACCCTGCCCCAGGCCAGGAATCGGTACCCGAGCCGGTTGATGACAGCCTCATCTTCGGTAGTGAAGGTGGAACCGGCCTGCCTGAGCTCATCGCTTATCTTCCCAAACGACGCGGAATCCCCCGAAATCACGGCCAGCTTAAGTGTCTGCTCCAGGGTCATCGTCTGCGGATAAAGCCTGAAGCTCTGCATGATCAAAGTTGAGGCCGGGGCCGGTTCGTCAGAACGGATAAGCCGGTCAGCCACCGAAGAAAGGAGCCGACCGTCAAAGATGCACAGATCCGCGTACCGGGCCTTCAGGCCGGCGTACTTCTCAAGACCGGCCTGAATGCCGTCACCTACGACTGCGTCGAACAACATATCGGCAAGGTCGAGGTCTTCGCTTTTCAGGCGCTCAACGATGGCGGCATCGACCCAGAAGATATCATCGGCGCCGTTGATGTTGCTGGCAAAGAACAGGTACTTTCCGTCGGGCGAAACGGCCGGGCAGTACTCGTGGGCCCCGGAGTTTATCCCGCCACCCATGTTTTTCGGGCGGCTCCAGGAGCCATCGGGCTTGCGGAAGCATATCCAGAGATCGCCGCCGCCAAAACCTTCCCCCCAGCCGAGCGACGTAAATACCAGGTAACTTTCATCGGGAGCGATACAGCAGTTATATTCGTCCGAGGCGGTGTTAACTGAGTCGCCGAGTTTTTCCCGCACCGACATGACGCCGTCAACGAGTTTCGTTCGATACAAATCGTTTTCGGCGGAGGTGAAGTACATCCTGCCTTTTCTGGTAATAGAGGCGTAGAAGTCTCCCCGGTCGGTGAGCCTTTGCGGCTCCCCCCAGGCGGTGCCCTGGCGCGCCACCATCCACATCTGGTAACGTTCCGGTTCGCCCTGCCCCGATAACGAACGGTTGGAAATGTAGTACAGCCGACGGCCGTCGGGTGAGAGGCAGGCCTCGAACTCATAATAATCGGCGGAGAATGAAGCGGGCCTGGCGGTGGTCCACTGGCCATCTTTCAGCTTCATGACCATGATGGTAGCATCTCTCGTAAAATAGAATTCATCAAGGCCGCTCGAGAAGGTAACATCGCGCTCGCGGTGGTCAGAGGTGGAAATAACCCCGGGCGCGAATAGCTTGGGTATCAGGCCGGGCGGTGTTTGTCCCAGGTAGGCGCCGGCCGGCTGGGCGGTCTGGTCATCGCCGGCAGCATGCCCCGCCGTAGTCAGCATCGTCAGGGTAACCAGTAAAACGCGAATCTTCATGTTCCTGCTCCGTTAATGGCCGCGACGGTCAGCGGCCGTTCAGGCTTTACTCGCCAGTCAAAGTTCGTCAAAAGGCAGACTCATGTCAATTTCTAACCGGGAGACAACGGCCCTCTTGAGTCCGGCTGACAAAAGGACGAAGCCGGGCGTGGTCTGTTTGATGAAATGAAAAGAGGCGCCCCGGTCGGCACCTCTTTTCAAAGAAGCCAGCCTGCTTAAGGCAAGTAAATTACTGATCTTTCTTGAGTTTCAGTCTGAGAATAACGTCGTTGGCTCTGACTTCCTTACCGTCGATGTCACCGACCACCTCGAATTGAATAATGGCGTTGACGGGAACGCGTGAGGAGTCCATACCGTACCTGAGGCCGACGACGTCATCATCTGAGAATACTTCGATTTCCGGTTCAATATCGCCGCTGAGACTATCGGCTTTCATGCGCAGCACCAGCGACCGGGTGGCGCTGCCGTCATATAGAATCGCGCTTTGAACTTTCACCTCATGCGAGATGGCCATCCCGGCAAAAAGCTTCTCGATTTCGGCCTGGACTTCTTCGTCGGTCAAGCCGGTAGCCCTGAGCAGGGCGGTGAGACTGGTCTTGCCTATGACAAGCTGCCCGTCCTCAAAGCGCACTCTTACGGGCGCGACCTCGCGGGGTTTGACCTTGTCGGCAACCTGCGCGTAGATAGTAGCCGAAACGCTCCTGACTACCGGCTTGACGGCGATACGCACCTTCGGCGAAACAACAACTCTTACGGCTTCCGCAATCTCACGCGCCTCGATCTCGGACGGGATGCCGGAGATTTCGTATTCCCCGTTGACTTCGTCATAAGCCGAGGTTATGCGAAGATCTTCGAGTCCGGCGGTCAATAGAGCGGTCGTCACCAACTCCGATGACGCGACAGCCCGGGCATCGACATTGGACAGCGATACCTGGTAGGCCACCGTGCGCGTAACGGAGAAGGGAACCAGGGTAATAAACAGAACCGTGATCACAGCCAGGCATAGCCCGGCGGTGAACCGCGGTCTGGCGAGATATTGATCCTTTATCGGCAACATGATTTTCTCCCAAATGGTTTGACCCGAAATCCGGGCGTTGATCAAACTCCGTGTTTGCTCGAACGACGGCACCGCTTCTTCAGAGGCAGCCAGCCTGAACATCCGCCCGACCAGACGGTCGGCTTCCGCAAAGCGAGCGCAGGAGGGACAGGCCGAAACGTGTTCGGCCACCCGGCGGTCGTGTTTGCCGGGGTTATCAGCCATCCACTGTCTTGCATCTTCGCAGCGCATAAGCAATTCCTCCGTCGTTCTGACCGGTCCGGCATCTGGCCAGGTGTCTTTCCAGACGCTCTCGCATCTTCGCTCTGGCCCGAAACAACCGGGTCTTGACAGTGCCTCGCGGCTTGCCGAGAGTTCCGGCTATGTCAGCTACCGACCAGCCATCGATTTCGTGCAGGACAATGATGGCTCGGTCTTCGGGCGAAAGCACGCCCAGCAGCTCATCGAGCAGCCGACGGGCGGCAAACTCTTCCTGTGGATCAAAACCGGTCGCCGTTTCGAGCATGGCCGGTGTCAGCGATACGCGCCGTCGGTGCCAGAGACTCCGCAGGCGATTCTTGAAGCGGCTTATGATTATGCGGATCAGCCAGGGCCGAAAGGCGGTATGGTCTTTCAGCGAGCCCAGCCGGCGCAGGGCAACCATTAACGCCTCCTGGTAGAGGTCGTCACCGTCATCGCTGTCTCCGGTCAGTTTCCGGCAGAAAGCGGCCGCCATCGGATGAACCGGTTTCAGAAGCTTCCAGAAGAGTTCATTGTCCATGCTCACCTTTAAGACACATCATACCGCGAGCAGGTTTCAATTTTATGTGCTAAGCGTCGGCGAGAGTTGACCTGTCACCGGTCTATCGAAATGGACCCCTGAGGCAGCGCTGCCTTACCCCTGGCGATAACCTTCAACCCTTCAGCCGAAAACCGGTGTCCGGCTATGGACGCCAGTTCGTACCGGGTTATGTCCGCGGGTAATTCCGCGATTTCTGATGTGGAAGGGCGGCCGCCGGAAGGATCGACAAGTAATGTCTTGGTGCTGTAGCCGGCAACGAAAATCAGGACCGCCGCAGCGACCCTCAGCAGCAGGCTTATCGGCTTGGGCATCCGGTATGCGGCTTCCTGTCCGGCCGCCGCCATATGGCGGTAAATATTGCTCTCGAGCTTCAGCTTTTCACTATCAGTGAGGTCCTGTGTACGGAAATGCTCAAAAGCCCGCACAACGGCGACGAGTTCATCGTACTCGCCACGGCATTCGGGGCAACCCTCGAGATGTTCTTTTAACCGGGCGGCCTCATCATCGGCAAGTTCACCGATAACGAACAGGGCGATTTTGTCTTTACACTGCTTACAGTTCATCGGTATTCCTCTTTTAGTAAAGGCACAAGACGTTTCTTCAAGTTCCTCAGGGCCCGGACGAGATGCACCTTGGCCGAACCCTCGGAAATTTTCAGAACGCCGGAAATCTCGGAGAAGGTTGCCTGCCCGTAGAA
Organism: Candidatus Zixiibacteriota bacterium; assembly: GCA_020346225.1. Lineage (GTDB taxonomy): Bacteria > Zixibacteria > MSB-5A5 > GN15 > FEB-12. Next base: position 1,980,320 of record CP070777.1, read on the forward strand.
GCGCAAGAGGACAACCTCCCTTTGCTTGCGGGCCAGCGTCGAAACAGCCTCCGCCAGCAGAAGCGATTGTTCGGCTGATTCGAACTCCACGTCCGGTCTTCGGGCGGTGGCGCCGCCGGGAGCCTGCGAGGCAGCCAGTAACTTGGTTCGCCGCCGGGTGCGGTTTCTTCTGGCATTCAGGGCCAGATTAACGGCGGTCCGATAAATATAGGCTTTCATCCGCGATTTATCCCGCAGCCGTCCGTGGCCGGTCATAACTTTTAGAATTGCTTCCTGTGTCAAATCGCGCGCCTCGTCACGGTCGCCAACAATCCGGACAATCAGTCTGAAGGCGGTATCAAGGACTTCGGGAATGATTTCGTGTACTTCGTAAGCCATGTCGCACCCTGACACAAGTCTCAGTTCTCGACCACCGATACCGCATACAGGGACAGATCGCCGTCGTGGAGGGCCTTGCCGTCAAAGTGCCATTCCACTTTGCCCGGACTATCGGGATCGATGTAGCCGCTGGCGTCAACCACGACGCCCGGCAGATTCAATTCAACGACGAAATTGTGGCCGTCGAGAGCGCCGGTAACATCACTGGCCTTGTTTACCATATCGAGCCGTCGATGAAACTTCTGCAGGAGTTCCGGTTGATCGGGACCCAACTCGGATGAAAAGATACTGGTGAAGGCGCGGCGCACTTCGTCCTCCAGTTCACCGAAGCGGACCGCCAGGGAATCCTCATCGTTGCCAAGCATGCCGAGCAGCCTCACGGGAGTTACCGTATTCTCCAGGTGCTGCCAGGCGGTCGATTCGATATTGTTCTTGGCGTCTAAAGAAAGATCACCACTGAGAAACATGCGTCCCAGCGCCTCCCAGAGCACCCGCCATTGTTTGTAGGCAAAGGCCCCGGCAAACTGTTCTAGGTAGCCGGTGCGGTCCTCCTCGGAAACCTCGAAGATGCCCGCTTCCAGGACGCGGTTCTCCAGTTCATGGTCCCACAGGAAGCTCTCGGAAACATCATAGCAGCGGTGGCGGCGCCCCACGTAGGTTCTTTTGAATTCGTAATAAGTCCGGTTGCCTTCCCGGTACAGCTTCACCTCGGCGGGAAACTGCAGATTTACCTCGCGGTAGGGTGTATCCGGCCCGGCGAACATCTCCGGGAGGAACTCGCCATAGGGCACAATTATCTGTGCCTTGAGTCGAATTTCCTCTTCCCCGCTTGCGAGAGTATCACGCCTGTCTTCCAGTATGGTCCATTCCGGTTCCGATGGCAGGGCCACCGGGTACGGAAAAGCGCTGGCTTTACCGCTGAATTCAGCGACAATCGTTGTAGTTCCATCCTTGTCAACAGTAATGGTCTCGTGTCGGTCAAAGCAGGATACGCAAAGCAGGGGCATCATGAGACCGATGGCGAGATATGTGCGGCGGAGGGCTGTCTTTAACATCCTACTCTCCCTGTTAAGTGTTTTACCCGTAAGACACCTGAAAAGGCTGTCCGGTAGACACCGGCCGGAAGAAAATTCGCTGCCATAATAAGTCGCTGGCCGCATTAGCGTAGGGCTGAGGCAGACCTGAAAGCTACTCAATGGGGACCAACTGACCGTCCCCCATAACCTTAAAGAAACGATTGTCCTGCCACAACAGGCCGTGGAACTGGAGAAGATCTTCGACCGGGACGTCAATAGCAATAATGCGCGCACCAAAGATGCGGTGTATCTCGGCACACTCGGTATGGCCGATCACAATGGTAGCAGCGTCGTAGCGGGAGAGCACGCTGTCAACCGAAGTTGAGCAGGCCTTTTCATACCGGCCTTCCATCCCATAGTGATATCCCCGGTACCAGAAAGGTCCGCGGCTCCCGAAGAGAAACCGGGCGGTATCGTCGAAGGCAAGCTGCGAAGAGCGCAGGTCGATCTTGCGGCGCACGAGGTCATTGATAGCATCCGGCGTCCAGCCTTCGCCGGCCACAAAAGAACCTATCCCCCCGTGAACAAAGATCATATCGTTAAGCTTGACGACGGTATTTTTGGTGCGCAACCACCGACCCAGTTCCGTGTCCGGGCCGTAGAGGTCTTCGTGCCGGATTCTGGTCTTCTTGCAGATGCCTTCCAGGTACTTCTCGTTAACGTACCGGTTATCGCCCCGCATCACCATCAGCTCATGATTGCCCAGAACAAAATGCACCCCGCCGCCGGCCTTTCGTGCCTGCGATTCCAGACGGCGAATCAGCCACAGGCATTCGGTGACCCGGTCACCGCGGTCGAAAACGTCACCAACAATAACCAGATGTCCGATTCCCCAGCTCCAGTCGCCGCCGGCGTCGATAACACCCGTGTTTTTGAGTATGTCGACGAAATACTCGTATTCACCGTGAATATCGCTGATGGCGAAGATCTTCGAGACGCCGGTATGAATATGCGGCAGGGGGGTGATTGCCCCGACAAATATCGTGTATGACGTCGATGAATCGCCGCAGAAACCACGGAAGACAACGCTGTCGGCCACGGTGAGAGGGCGCCGGTTGACTTCACCCGAACAGAAGTACAATACAGTGGCGGTCGAGTCGTTTTGCCAGACGACGTGAGGGCCATCGTCGAAGTAACCTGCCGGCCGCAGGGAATCGCCGGCCGTGTTGAGCGGATTTCCCCGCCCGGCGGCATAAGCTACGAGCGCGAAGATCACGGTAAGACGGATTATTCTGCGCATAACGATGTTTCGTTTGAGCTTCGGTCTATGTGGATTGTAGGCCATAAGCTTGCCGTCAGCAACAAGAATTCGGCGCCGAGCCCTCAGCAAATTCATTTTGCTGCTGCGGAGTGCGAACATATATTCTTACCACAAACCACATGGAGTAAATACGATGGAAATAATTACCTGGATCGGTATGGGCTTGTGTCTGGCCCATTCGGCGACCTTTTCGGGGCTTAATCTGGCGCTTTTCGGCCTGACACGGCTGCGGCTGGAGGTGGAGGTGACGGCCGGTAACCCGCACGCCAGCCGCATCCTTAACCTGCGGAGAGATTCGCACTTCCTGCTGACGACTATTCTCTGGGGGAATGTCGCGTTCAATACGTTGCTGGCCCTTCTGTCGAATTCCGTGCTGGCGGGAGTCTATGCTTTCCTGTTTTCGACCTTCTTCATCACCTTCTTCGGAGAGATTGTACCACAGGCCTACTTCTCGAGGCACGCGCTGCGCATGGGCGCCTTCTTAACCCCGGTGATCAAATTCTACCAGACGGTGCTGTATCCGCTGGCCCGTCCCTCGGCACTGCTCCTTGACCGCTGGCTGGGCAAGGAAGGGATCGGTTATTTTCGCGAACATCAGCTCAGAGAAGTTATACAAAAACATATCGAGGCCGACGAGGCCGATGTCGACCGCCTTGAAGGTCTGGGGGCGCTCAATTTTCTGGCGCTGGACGACCTGCCGATCTTGCAGGAAGGGGAACCGCTTCATCCGACCAGCATCATTCCCCTGGCCACACGCCGGGGTATCCCGGAATTCCCGGCTTTCGAGCGTTCCACAACCGACCCGTTCTTAACCAAAGTCGAGAGTTCCGGCAAGAAGTGGATTGTACTTACGGATGAGGCCGAAAAACCGCTTATGGTGATGGATGCCGATGGATTTCTGAGGAAAGCTCTCTTTCAAACGGGTGAATGCAACCCGCTGCAATACTGTCACCGTCCGGTATTGGTGACGGACGAGTCGGTTGTCCTCGGCGACGTCTTACACCATATGACGGTTGAGCCGCAGACGGATGAAGACGATGTGGTCGACAGGGATATAATCCTGGTCTGGGGAAAACGCCGGCGCGTCATCACCGGTGCCGACATCCTGGGGCGGCTGTTGCGCGGCATCGTGCTCCGAACGGGCTGGCACCCACCGACGTGAACGTGGTCACAGTCTGATCCGGCTGCGGCTTACAAATCCAGGGCCATCTCGTACTGGCTTGTGTACAGCTTGAAACCCATCCTTTCCAGAAAGGCCAGCATGGCGGTGTCGGTGCGTTCAACATTGACCAGATTGATCTGGGAGACATCGCCGTCGAAATTGGCGACGAAATCCGACAGAAGCGCCGTGGCGATGCCTTTCCGACGATATTCTTTCTTGACCACCAGGCTCATGATCCAGTTCAGGAGCGGGTAATAAGCAAGCAAGCCGATCGGCCGCCCGTCCGCGAAAGCGCCGTTTATGATAACCTCGTCGGGTATTCTCGCGATGGCGGCGAAGCTGTTCTCCCAGGACGGCTGCCAGTCGGCGAATTCACCGAAGGGTGTCACCTGATTCTGCGGGACGGGACGGACTTCTATCGAGACTTTCGGGGGACCGTCGAGACTGAAAGTACTGCGATCCAGGCCAAGGCAATCGAATTCACGCGTGATGCAAAAGCCTGACTTCTCATAGACCTTTATGGCCGGTTCGTTAACCTGAAGGACCTCCAGAAGGAACTTTTTGACGCCGCGCTCACGCAGCTTCGGCACTGCGAAGTCGAACATCCGTCTGGCCAGCCCCTAGCCCCGGTAGTCCGGGACTATACCGGTGCCGGCGTCGAAGGCGGCCGGCCGGCCCTGCCAGTCATCAATGCCGACAAGCGTAAAACCCACCATCCTGTCGCCGTCAAAGGCACCGACACTGCAGTCATACTGAACGGCGTTCTTGACGCCACGGTTGTACAGCCACTGATCGGCCTTTCGGGTTGACTTGAGATAATAGTCGGCAAAGGCTTCATCGAATGTTCGCGCTATCTGCGGGAACTGTTTTTGAGAAAGGAAAGAACACTGACACATCTGCAAGGTTCTCCGAACATTGCCTTAATCGACCTCTACGCTATTGGACGGATGCGGGGCCGGAAAGTTCGGTATTTTTCAGCTTGACCTATCGCGGCCGGCAGGACTAGGTTTGATTATCGCCCGTAGACAAATGCACCATTTTGACAAAGGGAGCTCCTTTATGAGGTGCCAAACAAGTTCACGCCGCAGGTCATTCCTGTTGCTGGCCCTGGCCGCAATCGTATGTCTGCCAGTGGCGGCCGCAAGTGCAAAAGATGTTTCTGAGTCGCTGCGAATTCCCGATTCGGATGTAACCCAGATTGTCACGCTGAATGATGGCTCGACACTGGTAGGCCGAATTATCGAGATCAGTGATACCACCGTCAAATTCATGACCGAGATGGGTGAGTTCACCCTGGAGATTAGCCGCATCAAGGAAATCAAGGAGGTCACGGCAGCATCTTTTCGGGAAGGCAAGTACTGGTTTCCGAATCCCAATCGGACCCGGCTGTATCTGGCGCCGACCGGCCGATCGTTGCGGGCAGGAGAAGGGTACTTTAGTTCTCTGCTCCTGTTTTTCCCATCGGTCGCTTTCGGCATAACCGACAACATCTCGATCAGCGGGGGCATGTCAATCTTCCCGGGAGTTGATTTCGAAGACCAGTTGTTTTACATCACGCCCAAGATAGGTGTCAACGTGGCTGAGAATGTGGCCATCGCCGGAAGCGCGATAATTATCAGGGTATCGGATTTCGACGATGAGGACGACGATGAAAAGATCGTGGGGGCCATTTACGGCATGTCTACCATAGGAACCGATGATATCAGCCTGACCTGCGGTCTTGGATTCGGCTATGTCGAGGACGACATCGCCGACAAGCCGGCTGTAATAGTCGGTGGCGAATGGAGATTCGCACGTCGCGCGAGCTTCGTGTCAGAAAACTTCATCTTTCCGGAGGTGGACGAACCGCTCATTTCATATGGCGTGCGCTTTTTCGGTGAGAAAATAGCCGTCGACCTGGCCCTGTTCAACATTCTCGGTGATGACGCCGTTTTCCCCGGCATACCGTTAGTCGGTTTCGTCTGGAATTTTTAGACGCCGGTACTACTGAATAAGCGACACCACTGCACCGGTCGGGTCCTGGATGACGGCGAAACGTCCCACGCCGGGAACTTCCTGCGGACCGTGAAGCACTGTCCCGCCGAGTTCCAGAGTCTTTTTAACCACGGCGTCGATGTCGGCAACGGCAATGTAAGTCATCCAGTGGTCCGGCACCTCTTTGGGAATTTCGGCCGGCATTTCCATCAAGCCACCGGCATCCTTGCCGGCGATCTTAAAAACGGTGTATTTCATGCCGGGCATGCCGCTATCGGCGGCTTCCCATCCGAGCAGTTCCGAATAGAATTTCGCAGCGGCGGGCACATCGCGGGTCATGAGCTCGTTCCAGCAGAACGTGCCATGCGGGAATTTGGTTTCTGACATCGGCAGATTCCTTTTAAAAGATTGCTTGGCCTGCTCTCCAATATGGCGATTGCGGTTAAGCAAGTCCATCACATTTCCCGCATGCCGGAATTGGGACATCCTGGCCTGCATCGACTGCGCATCGGCCTGGCCACTCACAGCTTCTTCTGCATCCATACCATGTCAAAAGTGCGGCTTCTTTTCATACCTATGTCTCTGAATCGACCACACTCGACAAAGCCATGCTTTCTGTGAAAAGCGATACTCTGTGCATTGAGTGACGAGATAGACGCCAGGAGCACAGTGATGCCACGCGCCCTGGCCTCGGTTTCGAAATAGCCGAGGACGAGGCTGCCCAGTCCCTGGCCGGTATGTTCGGGCAGAATGAAGTAGCTCACCTCGGCGGTACTTCGAAAAGTCTCAGCCGGATGATAGGGGCGAAAAAAGGCAAAGCCGACGATCTCGCCGGATTCGGACTTGATCGTGATGGCGGGGAAGTCTCCGATCATGGCCAGAAAGCGGTCGAACATGTCGTAGCCGACTTTCTTCTCGCGGTACGCCGCAAACCCGTTCTCGATAAAGTAGTTGAAAATGTCGATCACCGGCTTGCGGTCGGCCGCTTCCATGGTGTCGAATGTGTATTCCACTGCTAGCCCTCGCCCGATGGGGTCATCGGCCCGTGGTCTCGAGCATCAGCGAAGCGAGCTTTTCGATGCCGGTTCTTATGGCCGCTTCGTCGACATTGGAGAAATTCAAACGCGCGGTGTTGTTTCCTTCACCGGGCGTGGTGAAGAAGTACCGGCCGGGCACATAGGCGACATTGCGTTCGACCGCAAGCGGGTAAAGCTTCTCCGTGTCCAATCCCGCCGGGCCGGACAACCATAGGAACATGCCGCCCTCCGGGTGGGACCACGAGTAATTCTTCGGCAGCGACTCTTCCAGAGAGTCGAGCATAGCCCCAAGCCGCGGGCGATAGAGAGCGATGATATCGGGCAGATGGCTCTTCAGATAACCCCCGCTGATATACTCGGCGGCGATGGCCTGGTCGAGCGAACTGGTATGCAGGTCCATACCCTGTTTAGCCAGAACAATCCAGCGCCTGATGAGAGGCGGAGCGACGCAGAAACCGATACGCATACCCGGCGACAGCACTTTCGAGAGCGTCCCGGCGTAGACCACAAGCTCCGGCGCCAGCGACCACAGGGTGGGCAGATGTTCGCCTTCGTAGCGGAGCGAGCGATAGGGATCGTCCTCAATAATGAGCGCTCCGTGCTTTCGCGCCATGGCCGCGATTGCCTTTCTCCGCGCGAGCGAAAGGGTTCTCCCGGAGGGGTTCTGGAAATTGGGGATAAGATACACGAACTTAATTACATGGTCCTCAAGGGCCTGCTCCAGAGCCTCAGGTATGACGCCGTCGTCATCGGACTCCAGGGCGACGTAGTCCGGCTGGTAGGGATTAAAGCCGCAGATGGCGCCAAGGTAGGTGGGCGATTCCACGGCGATCTTGTCCCCCGGCGATATGAGCACTTTGCCAAGGGCATCCAGAGTTTGCTGCGATCCGGTGGTGATGACAACCTCGTCGGCAGCAGCGACGACATCGCGCTCCGCCAGGTAACCCGCGATGGCCTCCCTGAGGGGCAGGAATCCTTCGGTTGGCCCGTACTGGAAAATCGACGGACCGTGTTTTTTCAGGGCGCCCTCAATCAGCTCGTGGGCATAGGCCACGGGAAAGCTTTCGGGAGCTGGCAGGCCGCCGGCCAGGGAGATTACTCCCGGCCGGGAGGCCACCTTGAGGATTTCGCTAATGGCGCTGGCGCTCATGCGCCGCGTGCGCGAGGCCAGCCTGTCCTCGGAAACCGAGGCACCGGTAGCCTGAGCCGCGCGACCGTTTGCTTTCGTCGAAACTATCATGATAGATCTCCTGTCTGTTTATCCGAGGCGCACCGCTGCGAGCTCCTCGCAGCCGGGCACATCGGTTCGAAGCCGGGTGTGCCGCAGGATGTGGCAGGTCATATACTCACATCGGAGGATCGACATCACCTTTACGGTAACAAACCGATCACCTTTTCTGACCGCCTCGCGGTGCACCCCTTCATTTCTAAAGCCTTCCGATTTGTAGAGCTTATAAGCCCTTTTGTTGTTCTTCATAACGTCGAGCCAGAGGCGGTGGCAGGCCAGCTTCTCGAAGGCGTAAAACTGCACCAGGCGGACGGCATCGCGTCCAAAGCCAAATCTTTTGTCGGAGACAACAATACGCTTGAGTTCGAGGCTGAGATCGGGGTCGTTCACACCGACCAAAATGACAAAGCCCACCGGCCGATAGTCAAAAGCATTCTCGATTACAAAGTGAGCGACATTGGGGTCTTCAATCGCCGCCCGGTGCTGCTGGGTCGACCACTGGCGTATGAACGGCAAATTCTCGGGGTGCTGCTCCACAGCCAAGACGAAATCGAGGTCGGCCGGGCCGGTGGCGCGAAATGCCACCTTTCCGTATTGGAGATGTTCAGAGGTGTTCATACAAATATCCTCCTTTCATCCGGAGAGGGGTTGCCCGTAAAGCGTTCCCTCCTTTGTACTGCTACGATAGTAGTATATACTTTGTTTCCTAACCCGTCAAGGGAAAAGATTGTACTATCACAATATAATCGGCAAATCGCATATTGCGTTGGTTTTCTTTTCGAATTGTCTTGCTACAGCTTTGTTAAGTCTTTATATTAGAGCCATGTCCAAGTCATGGGTGCCAAAGATTGCGGGTGGCGATCAACCCGTCTATGTCGCCATAACGCAGGCTCTTGAAAACGATATTGTATCAGGTGACCTGCGTGCGGGCGACCGCCTTCCCACCCACCGAGAGTTGGCCGACCGCATGGGTCTGGCGGTGGGCACTGTCACCAAAGCTTATCGGGAAGCCGAGCGGCGGGGTCTTATCCAGGGCAACGGCCGACGAGGGACTTTTGTCAGGGGATTTCCGCGGCACCGGGAGACGCTCCTGACAGATTCCCGACCGGAGCCGGGTATAATAGACCTCAGCCCTTATTACACCCCGACGGTAACCAATCCCGACCTGTCGCACGCCCTCTCTCAACTGGCCGGCCGGGATACCCGGTATCTGGTGCAGTATACCGGCCCCAGAGGCTACGCCCGGCATCGCGAGGCCGGGGCCAGATGGCTGGCCACGGTTGGGATGGACGTTGATGAGAGCGCCGTGATAATCACCGCCGGGGCGCAGCACGCTATCATTATGATACTGGCCGCGCTGGGCGAGAGAGGCGACATAATAGCCACAGCGACCCACACGTATCCCGGCCTTAAATGGGCGGCCGAACTGCTCGGACTAAGGCTGGTCGGGGTGGCAAGTGATGGAGAGGGGTTACTTCCGGATGCCTTCGAAGCAATCTGCAGCAAGCAACAGGTCAGGTTCCTGTATTGTATTCCCACGCTTCATAATCCCACCAATGTCACCCTCGGCGAGGCACGGCGGCGCTCTCTGGCGGAGGTTGCCGAAAAGTACGACGTAAAGATTATCGAGGATGAAATAAATTGCCGGCTGCTTTCGAATCCGGCGCTGCCGATTTCATCGTTCGTACCAGAGAGGTCATTTTTGGCGGCATCACTGGCCAAGGTTGTCGCCGGGGGGCTGCGGATCTGCTATCTGTCGGCACCGCCTGGGTATCACGATCGCTTATACCAGGCCCTTCGCGGCACCACGCTTATGGTTTCACCGCTGCTGGCCGAGCTGGCCACGATCTGGATCAATGACGGAACCACCGAAAGGGTTATCGCCCACAAACGGGCCGAAGCGGAAAAGAGAAACCGCGTAGCGGCAGAGGTTCTCAAGAATCTGAGCTTCACGAGTTTTCCCACGAGCTACTTCATCTGGCTCAAGCTGACCGAACGGTGGGCAACCGGTGACTTTTTCTCGGAGGCTCACCGGCGGGGTGTTATCGTGGCCCCCTCCGACATATTTGCGGTTGACCCGGCCAGCGTCGAGAAGGCGGTGCGGGTTTGCCTGGGCGGACATACCGACATGGAGGCACTGCGGCGCGGTCTCGAACTGATTGCGTCGGTAATGCGCGGGGCGACCGGACCGGAATCGTCGGTCTTTTGAGATGCCGATCTTCGATCAAGTACGCGGCGCCTGAGCGGCGGCTTCAGCTCGCCGGGCGATGGCTCGGATCAATCCCCTGAAAACGGATATGTGGACCGGATATACAAGGTACCAGTACAGGTGTCCCCATAGACCTTGCGGGTAATAGCGGGCGGTCTGGCGCAGCCTGGAGCCGCTGTCGCCGTTGGCTTCGACCTTAAACTCCAGCCAAGCCTCGCCCCATACTTTCATCTCGGCGCGGAGCAGGAGCCTTCGGCCACTCTCCAACTCGGCGACACGCCAGAAGTCGAGGGCGTCGCCGACCCTAAGATGTCGCGGATGGCGGCGACCGCGCCGAAGGCCGACGCCGCCCAGCTGCTTGTCGACAAAGCCCCTGACTTTCCAGAGCCAGTCGGCATAGTACCAGCCGTTATTGCCACCTATCGATGACACCGTGTCGAAGACAACCCGGGGCGGCGCCGTCACGTCGAGATCGCGTTCATCTATGCGGATATGCGACTGGTCGACGGCGGTGAATCGAACCACCGAGGAGGCATCGATCCAGGTCGTTTCGATATCGCCGTCATCGAGGCGACCCAGGGCCGCCAGGGCGGCCTGCTCGAAGCCTGTCGGCTCGAAATCAAAAATACTCCTGGCGCAACGGTCACTGCAGACTGTCTCGTGGCGGAGGCTGTCGATGAGAGCGCGGGCGGTGACGGTTTGCAGCGGCGTCACCAGGTTGATCCAGTACGACGACAGCCGGGGGGTGAGAAGGGGCACGGATATCAGCTTCCGTTTCAATCCCAGCAAACGGGCCACGCTCATCATCATCTCCCCGTAGCTCATGATATCCGGCCCGCCGATGTCGAGGATCTGCCCGGTTGTCTCCGGTCTGTCGAGCGCCTGCGCCAGATACGTCAGGACATCCTCGATGCCGATCGGCTGGGTTCGGGTGTACACCCAGCGGGGACAAATCATGACCGGGAGCCGGTTGACCAGATGATGAATCATTTCGAACGAGAGGCTTCCCGAACCGACTATAACGGCGGCCCGGAATTCGGTGACCGGCACCGAACCCCTTCTGAGAATAGCCCCCACTTCGTGCCGGCTGCGCAGATGCGGCGATAGTTCCTCGTGGCTGCGACCCAGCCCACCCAGATAAATGATGCGCTTGACGTTGGATTGAGCGGCCACGGCGGCCGCGTTTTCCGCGGCGACCCGGTCAAGAGACTCAAAGTGCGCCAGGCCGGCCGCCATGGAGTGAACGAGATAGTAGACGACATCCACGCCGTCCATAGCCGGCCGGAGCGAGTCGATAGATAGCACATCACCCGGTACGATTTCGACTCGATCCGACCAGGGCCGAGCCGACACTTTAAGCGGGTCGCGGGTCAGGCACCGCACCCGATGGCCTCGCTCCAGCAAGCCTGGGACCAGTCGCCCGCCCACGTAACCCGTAGCGCCTAAAACCAGAATCGTCATCGTTTTGAATTGCCCCTGTGCAGATATACAACGCCGCGGCAGTCGAAATTGTGCCCTCCAGGGCGCCCCGCCGATATTGTTCCGGGCAAAGAGGTTCGCGGTTTGGCGAATCAGGAAAGGTCAGCGGCCCTTACGCCCGGTTATGAGCCAGAAGTCACCATATATCCGGCGGGGCTTGATTGACCTGAAGCCGCTGGCCCGAAGTCTCTCCTTTGCCCGGCCGACCGTGGGAAGCCACATCCTTTTCGACCGGAGTTGCCACATGAGCCGGTAGAACGGCTCGGTCAGGTCCTCGGTGGAGAAATCCTCGGCAATCGCTACCATGCCGTCCGGCGGCAGGGAGTCATGGGTCATGCCGAGTACGTCGAGGGGAGACTCAGCGTCGCAGAACAGGATGACGTCATAACCGGAAGGGATGTTCTTTGTCATGTCGCCGACGCAGGTATCAATCCTTCGCGCCAGACGTTCGCGGCGGATAAGTTTTTTGGTTACCTTAATTACCGCCTCTATGTCGAGCACGCAGGCTTTGATATGTTTATACCGTCGCACCAGCGCTATTGACACCACACCGGAGCCACCGCCGACGTCCAGCACCCGGTGATGCTCTGTCAGGTCAAGGGCTTTTGCCAGCGCCCGCGCCACGGGCAGATGATCGTAGTAAAGCATATGGGTGAAATCATGCGCCCACCGGGGATCCTTCTTCATCAGCTCCACATAGCCCTCTCTTTTGATACCCAGAATGCTCTCGAAATCGCGGCCGGTTATGAGCATTTGCTCCAGAACCGAGAAGGCTTGATACTCTCTCTGGCATTCCTTTGAGTAAATTCTGGTCCAGTGGATAGATCTGTCGCGCACGTAGTACTTCTCGGCCAGGGCCGAGTTCTTATAGAGCTTGCCTTCTCTTTTGAGCAGTCCCAGCGAAACCAGGGCGCTTAGGTACGGGGCCAGGCGCCAGGAACGGATGCCCGTTTTGCGACCGATGGCGGCGGCTGTGAGTTTTTTGCCAGAGAGTTTTCGGAACAGTTCAACTCTTTCCGCGGCAAGCACGCATTGCGACGCCGTGAAAGCCGTTTGAATATCAATCTTGGCAAGGACGCTGCGCGGCAGCTTGTCCAAGGTCAGGTGAGTCATATTGTGCACCTCCTCCTATCGCGTCACCGGCGCACTAACCGGCACCGGTGTAACACTCACTAAAAATGACACACTTGATGTCGCGAAGCAACCCTCGATGCGGCGGCGACCTGACGGGCCACCGCCGGGATTAAGAGCGAGCCCACCGGGGCTCCTCAACCGCCGTCGTTGATCGACACACCCAGCCAAGCACTGAGCGAGTCATAAACCACCTGGCGCTGGTCAAGGTCACTTATGTTCTGAAAATGCGTGCCGCCGGGCTGGATGATACGGATGGAGTTGGTGCTCGCACTTGGGGCGACAGCCGCCGCCGTGCAAGGGTCGTACTCACCGTAAAAGTGAATGATATTCATTCCCTCATTTTCCAGCCACTCACGGGCGCTCTCCGCGACATCAGGGTGAAAAACGGCGTCAACTCCCGGCGGGAGCATAAAAGTAAACGTTGGATCGTCGCCGACCACCTCCAGCAGGTCGCTGAGGTGCTCGGTGACATAACCGTAGTACCCGGTCTGGGTATAGAACTGATAGAAATACGGTTCGAGAGTCTGGCATATAGCGTCATGAAGCCAGTTCATAGGGTTTATGCGCTGCATATATTCAAATAACTGCTCGGAGGATACAGTGGCGTCAGGTATCTGGTCGCACTCGACGGCGCCGTAGTACTGCCAGAAGACATAGCCATACTCCAGCACAGTGATTTCAAAGGCAGCTTCGAGGCCGCCAATTCTGGTGAAGGTATAGCCTTCGGTCCGGGCGTACTCCTCGTAAAGGGGCAGTAAACTTTCCCGCCGGCTCAACATTAAGCGCTGAAGCTGTCTTATTTTTTCGCGACACTCCCCTGTCCCGACAGTATTGGTGAGGAAATCATCCACTCTGAGATCATGCACCGAATTGAAGCAAGGGGCTACCCCGGAAACCGTGGCCTGCACGTCGTCGGGGTAGAACCGACGGTGAAAAGCCGCCGCCTTGCCTCCCTTGCTGAGACCGTAGTTGACCCAGGGGCCAGTATAGATGTCTTTAAACAGTTCCACGATCCTGTGATGATCGGCCGCCGCTTGTTCAATGGTTAGATACGTCCAGTCGACGGGGTCGGGGCGGTTATCGCCGCCGTAGCGATGAGACACCAGAAGCTGGTTGGCACCGAGTATCTCCGGCAGTTCGTGAGAGCGGTTGCGGGTCACGTCGTAGCCCCACGTCACCAGCACCATCGGTGCCGATACGTCAACATGAGACAGAAAGACGCGCTGAGTAAAGCTCTGCCCCCCGGGATTGTCGTGGTCAACCGGCTGGGTTACGCTTATCTGAAAAGCCCGGGCATAGTGTGCCCCGGCGGGCGCCTCGATTTCCTCCACAGTGCAGCCCGGCAGGGCCTGCAGCAACTCATCAAGTGTTAGCGGCTCAGGGGTGGGATTGGTCGGCTTGTCTTTGCATCCCGCCGTGACAGCCACGGTCAGGACTACAGTAGCCATAAGGCTAAACAACTGATGCATGATGCTGATCCTCTCGCTGTTGCGTTGGTTAATGCGGGACACTTCCTTGCAATACGGATCGGGCCGGAATAGGTTGCGAAGGGCAAAAAGGAACAGCAGGAGACCCTATGACAGCAACTACAGCCTGGTCGCGGCAATCGGCAGTCCAGCTGTCCTGCTCGCGGAAAGCCAAAAACGGAAACCAGGTCACCGGCGCGGCCGCAGCTTCGCCAGTGTATCCATAGCGGCACCAATAACACCCTGTGAATAGCCGGTCAGCAGCTTGATCGCGGCTTCGCGGTCATTCTCAAGAAGCGCCGCCGCCTGATTCTCGACCGTCGCCTGTTTCGACAGAGCCTCCAATTCGATCGCGTCCAGAGCCTGACGCACGTTCGCGGCGTGGTGGGCGTAGGTCTGTTCAACCGTGTATCTGAAGTGTGTGAACGTCCAGAAGGTCGAGGCAGGATCGATCTCGAAAGGGCGGTTTACTCTCTGCCGGTAATGGTCTTCTGTCGGTTGCACACTTTCCCCGCAGTAGCCGGCAGGGAATTCTTCGATACCGA
>CP070777.1:1995368-2007156 GCA_020346225.1 Candidatus Zixiibacteriota bacterium
GCTGTAAACAAGGCCATTCCCTGGGGAGTTCAACTTGGTCACGAAGACATCATTGTTGCCCTGATGGTCCTGATACGGGTATTGCGTTGGGAAGTCGGGTGAATTAGTGAAGCCCGTAACGTAGGCGCAGTCCGCAGCGTCAAGCGCGATACCTCCACCTCCCTCAGCGAGGCTCCCGCCCAGGTAAGTGCTGTAAACAAGACCATTTCCTGAACTGTTCAGCTTGGTTACGAAAACATCCCCGGAGCCGTGATTGGTCTGATATGGATTCTCGGTCGGGAAGTTAGTAGATAGAGTATGGCCCGTCACATAAGCGCAACCCGAACCGTCAACAGCGATCGCATACCCTCCGTCTGAGCCGCTGCCGCCCAGGTAAGTGCTGTATACAAGACCATTTCCTGAACTGTTCAGCTTGGTCACAAAAACATCCCATTCCCAGTAGCTCGGATCGGTCTGATACGGGTCCTCGGTCGGGAAATCATCCGAGGCCGTGCGGCCCGTAACATAAGCGCAACCCGAACCGTCAACAGCGATCGCCCACCCTTCGTCTGAGCCGTTGCCGCCCAGGTAAGTGCTGTAAACAAGGTCATCTCCTGAACTGTTCAGCTTGGTCACGAAAACGTCATCGGAGCCTTGATTGGTCTGATATGGATTCTCGGTCGGAAAATCATCTCCAGTAGTAAATCCCGTAACATAAGCGCAGTTCGAACCGTCGACCGCGATGGCAAAACAAAAGTCTACGGTACTCGAGCCGAGGTAAGTGCTGTAAACAAGATCATTTCCTGAACTGTTCAGCTTGGTCACGAAACCTTCATCGCCTTCGCCTTGATAGGTAGTCTGATATGCATTCTTGATTGGGAAGTCAGATGAACCAGTACAACCCGTAACATAAGCGCAGTTCGAACCATCAACCGCAATACCGAAGCCTGCCTGACCGCTACTGCCACCCAGGTAAGTGCTGTAAACAAGGCCATTCCCTGAACTGTTCAGCTTGGTCACGAAAACGTCATCGCCGTCCTGATCGGTCTGATATGGATTCTCGGTCGGGAAATTAGGTGATTTGGTGGTCCCCGTAACGTAAGCGCAGTTCGAAGCGTCTACTGCGATGGCAGTGCCCCAGTCGTTGTTACTCCCGCCCAGATAAGTACTGTAGCACAACTCCGGGTCAATGACCAGTGCCAGGGACTGATCATAGTCATCGTTAAGAGAGAAACTAAAAGAGTTGGCCGAAGTGAGTTCATACTGGCCTTCAACTGCCACGCGCGCGCCATTTTGCAGCTGATAGACCACCGGCCGGCGTTCAATCACTTCTCCCCATTTCGTGGCAACCACCAACTCGCCAAGTTCATTGACGGAAATCGACTCTGCCCCTTCATACTGAATCTTTATCCGCGACGGATCGGCGCCCGGCGAGACGATGAAATCGTATTCCATCTCCTTACCGTTGCCGTAGTACTTCAGATCGATGCCAGGGTAGATTTCATCATAGACAACGGCATTGTAATTAGGGACATCGGTGCGCCAATGCGCAGGATCGTTGCCGATGAAGTAGTTGCACCTGTAATCCAGCAGACTCTCACCACGCATGGCGGGACGGAGGTTCGCCCCTACGAACGAGGCTTTGATCGTCATTGTTTCAAACTTGTCCCCTTCGCGATCAAAGCGATCTGATCCCACCGCAAGCGGTTGGGCACCCCGAGATTCGTCTCCGGGGATTCTGCGGGTGAACTGGTAATAGGCGCCGTCAGACGTAAACCACATGGTGGCGCCGCCGGCATCGGCGCGGAACAGAACCTTCTCGTCCCACTGGCCCTGGTTCTCCGTGAACGCCAGGGGCATGGAAGTGAGGTTCTTGGTGACACTGATCTCCAGCTCGGATGGCAGCACGCTGACTGCCAGAGCTGTTGACAGCATAGTTGCGAGAACAATGACCTTGTTCATCACATCCCTCCTTAAGCAACTTCGTTTACACACAGGCTATGACAGCGCGGCAGAGCATTGCCGGCTGAAAGCCCTCTGGATTCAGATTGGTTCTTTGAGCCTAAATATAAGCAAAACGCTGCGCCCTACCCCGGCCGCGTGGCCCTAAGAGTAACTGCTGAAACTGTCGTGGAGTAAATGCGAGACGTTAACTTAATATATTATCATGACCATTTTCGTGTCAATCGAAAGCGGTATCCTGAATCCCTGTTTAGCCACCGAGAATGGCCGCTTTTCAGGGGCTTACGCCAATAATCACCCGGGCAGCAGGCCTTCAGGCCGCAGACAATAGATGCCTCTAATCGGTTTTTACCCAACCACATACAGCACTTGCACAGCGGCATAAAGAGAGACTGCGTCTCTGCCGTTAATAGATATATGGAGATACGCCAGGTTTCACACTATAACCTTTTCGAAAAGATCGGCGAGGGGGTCAGCGGCGTCGTCTACAAGGCGTGGGACAACGCCCAGCAGAAACCGGCTGCCGTTAAGATTCTCAGGGAATCATCAAGCCGAGAGTCACTGCAAAACCGACTGACGGCGGCCAAGGCGCTGGTACACCAGACCCATCCCAATCTGGTCGGCATCTATCAGGTTGGTGAAGCCGACGGCAGCTGGTATGTTGCGTCGGAGCTGATTGACGGGGTCACGTTGCGAGAGGTCATCCTCAACCGGCGGCAGTCAAATCACGATTTTCTCGATCTGGCGTGTCAGATTGCCGAGGGTTTGAAGTCTCTCCACGCCATGAAACTGGCCCATGGCAATCTCAAACCAACCAACATCATGATAGACGGTGAAGGCGGGGTCAAGCTTCTCGATGCCGGTCTGTCGATATTCACCGGTTTTCAGCACAATCCGGATTTTGTCGCACCCTATGAGGCCTACCATTATCTGTCGCCGGAGCAACTCCAGGGCAAACCATCCTCCCCGGAGAGTGATATGTTCTCAACGGGGACTGTTTTTTACCAGTTTCTCTCCGGAGAACTTCCTTTTTCCGGGATCAATGAGAGCGCCCTGTGCGACTCCATCCTGAGCGAAACGCCCGATTTCACGGGGTTGAGAAAGAAGGACATTCAGGGGGATGTGATTCTCGTTCTGGAAAAGCTTCTGGCCAAGGATCCGGGCGATCGTCTGGGCAGCAGCGGGGAGCTTTTGATTACGCTCAAGGCGATAGCATCCTTTCACGAAGACCATGAAAGGCCCCAGGCGTCGACAGGGGGCAAGCACAGCCCCCGGCAGTATCTGAGCCTGTCGATTCTTTTTGTTCTTCTGATCGTACTCTGGTACGTTGTCACCACCATGAAGCACTGACCGACGGCCGGCGCCGAAGGCATATACAGAACCGGAAAGCACCCCGGAAAATTCTGTTTGCAAAATCGAAAAGGGGGGGTATTTTTAGATGTTTTGATGTTTTTGGCGAAAATCGCAGACAGGCGGCCTTTATGGCAATAAAGCTCAAGCACAATTCGGAAGACATTGAAGTCCAGACGAGTCTGCCGGTGATACCGCTTCGAGACGTAGTGGTGTTCCCGCACATGATTTACCCGCTACTGATCGGACGCAGTTTCACCATTAACGCTCTGCAGCAGGCGCTGAACAGAGAAAAGCAGGTTCTGCTGATCGCGCAGAAGCAGTCCGAAATCGACGCGCCCGAGAGCGGCGATCTGTACCGGACCGGAATCGTAGCCAGAGTTCTGCAGGTGATGAAGATGCCCAACGGTACCTTCAAGGTTCTGGTGGAAGGTCTGGTGAGGGCCCGGCTCAAATCGCTCAAGAAGGTGAGCGGTTACCTGCAGGCATCGCTGGAGATCGTCACCCCCGAGCAGGTCAAGGCGGGCCGCGAGACCGAGGCCCTGTCGCGAAGCGTTTCGGAGCAATTTGCCGAGTATGTCCGGCTTAACCGGCGCATACCGGATGAGATCCTCGTCTCGCTGGCGTCCATTAAAGGTTACAGTCAGAAGGCGGACAGCATCGCGGCGCACCTGCTGGTAAAGATCGAGGCCAAGCAACAGATTCTGGAGGCGTTTTCAGTGGGTGAGCGTTTCCGTCTTCTGGCCAGAATCCTCAAAGAAGAGATCGAGATACAGAAGATCGAGCGCGAGATTGACGGGACGGTACGGGACTCGATGTCGCGCAGCCAGCGGGAGTTCTATCTGCAGCAGCAGCTGAAGGCGATCAAGGACGAACTGGGGCAATTCGACGAACCCTCGGCGGAGGTCGACGACCTGTACGCCAAGCTGGAGAGTTTCGACTACCCTTCCGCCGTCAAAGCCAAAGCGGAAGACGAAATTCGAAAACTGTCAAAGATGCACCCGTATTCGGCTGAGTCCGGAGTGGTCCGGGCTTATCTGGAGTGGCTGCTGGCGCTGCCGTGGAACCGGCCGACCCGGGACAAAACCGATTTCAAGAAGGTCAAGTCGATTCTGGACGGCGACCATTACGGGCTGGAGAAACCGAAAGGCCGCATCCTGGAGCATCTGGCCGTCATCCGGCTGGCGGGTAAGGTAAAGGGGCCGATCCTGTGCCTGGTGGGACCTCCCGGAGTCGGGAAAACATCGGTGGGACGTTCCATAGCGCGGGCACTGGGGAGGAAGTTCGTGCGGATGTCGCTCGGGGGGATCCACGACGAGGCGGAGATACGGGGGCACCGTCGGACATACATCGGCGCCCTGCCCGGCCGGATAATACAATCAATCAAGAAGGCCGGTTCGTCGAATCCGGTGTTTCTGCTCGACGAGATCGACAAAGTGGGCAAGGATTTTCGGGGCGACCCGGCCGCGGCCCTGCTGGAGGTGCTCGATCCGGAGCAGAATAACAGCTTCACCGACAACTATCTCGAGGTGGAGTATGATCTTTCGGACACTCTTTTTGTGACCACGGCCAACGCCGTGTCAACGGTGCCGCCGGCGCTTCGCGACCGGATGGAGATAATCCGCCTGCCGGGCTATCTCGATTTCGAGAAGGTGGCAATCGCGACCGACTTCCTCATCCCCAAGCTGGTGAAGGAGCTGGGCCTGGAGAATGTAGTCATGGAGATCAGGGAGAAGGCCCTCCTCGAGATCATCAACAGCTATACACGCGAGGCCGGGGTACGCGAGCTGGAACGGCAATTGAGCACCATGCTCCGCAAAATCGCCGTTGACATCGCCTCCGGCAAGCGTGTCCGGAAGGTTACCTTCACCAGGAGCCGCGTGCGCAAGCTTTTGGGGGTACCCAAGTATCTCGACACCAATGTCAAGTCGAGCCCGACTATCGGCTACGCGGTGGGTCTGGCCTGGACGGAGCTGGGGGGTGATGTCCTGCCGGTCGAGGTGGTGCCGATGAAGGGCAAGGCCAAGCTGACGCTGACGGGATCGCTGGGGGACATTATGCAGGAATCGGCGGTGGCGGCGCTGTCGTACATCCGCAAGAACGCCTTCCGGTTCGGCCTCGAGGAAGACTTCTTCGACAACCTGGAAGTGCACGTTCATATCCCCGAGGGGGCGGTCCCCAAGGACGGGCCATCGGCCGGCATAACCCTTCTCACGGCCCTGCTGTCATCGCTGACCCGCATAGCCGTCCGCACCGACATAGCCATGACGGGTGAAATCACGCTGATCGGAGACGTCCTTTCGGTGGGCGGTCTCAACGAGAAGCTTCTGGCGGCCAAGCGACTGGGCATAACCGAAATCATTCTGCCCGACAAGAATCGCAAGGACATCACCGAACTTCAGCCGGAACTGCTCGAGGGCCTCAAACTCCACTTTGTGCGCACTGTAAAGGACGTCCTCAACCTGACCATGATCGAGACCCCGTTTGTAAGGGTAAAGTCGAATCGGCAGCCTGATTATGGCGTCCGGTTGAGAGGTCGCGGTTAGGCCTGTAATCTCGGAACATGAGCGCTAAAAAGTGAGACAGATGAATTGCCGTTTTGTGGGCTCTTTCTACCGGTATGACCAGCTGCCGAACGACACCCTGCCCCAGATAGCTTTTGCCGGCCGCTCCAATGTCGGCAAATCGACCCTTTTGAACAAACTGACCGGCCATAAACGGCTGGCCAAAGTTTCGAGCACGCCGGGAAAGACACGCTCCATCAACTTCTATAGCGTCAACGACGAGTTTTACTTTGTGGACCTGCCCGGTTACGGTTATGCCCGGGTCTCCAGGACGGAGCGGGCCCGGTGGGGCCGGCTGCTCGAGCAATACCTGGAGAGCGCCAACAGGCTCATCGGACTGATCGTACTTCTGGATGGCCGGCGCGAGATAAACGAGCGTGACCGCGAGCTTCTGGAGTGGATGGGGCACAAGGAACTTCCGGGAATCGCTATCGTTACCAAGGCGGACAAGCTCAACCGCGATAAGATAAATCGAAAAGTGAAAGAGATAGAATCCGACTTCGGTCTTCCGGCGGTCCCCTTTTCCGCCCTGACGGGAGCCGGCAAGAATCAGATACAGGGCGCTATCTTTGATCTGGTGAGACAAATCAATTAACACAAGTGAGAGACTTTTAATGGGCAAAAACAGATTGGTGGTTGGCTGTCAATGGGGGGACGAGGGCAAGGGTAAGATAGTCGACCTGCTCGCGGCGGAAGCGGACATAACCGCCCGGTTTCAGGGCGGGGCCAACGCCGGCCACACAATTGTCGTCGATGACACCAAGTATATCCTGCATTTGATACCCTCTGGCATAATCCATTCGGGCAAGATATGTGCCATCGGCAACGGCGTGGTCCTGGACCCTTTCGCTTTCAAGGAGGAGCTGGACCTTCTGGTCGAGAGGGGAATCGATTACACCGACCGGCTGTGGGTCTCGCCGGCCACGAACCTGGTCCTGCCATATCACAAGCTGATCGAGGCCGTGGAGGAGAAAAGCCGGGAGACGGCCAACCTCGACACGACCATGAGAGGTATCGGTCCGGCCTATGTCGATAAAGTGGCCCGGCAGGGCATCCGCGTGGTGGATATCTTCGCACCCGACCGGCTCAAGAGAAGGCTCGAGTACCAGCGGGTGATCAAAGACAAGTATCTGACCGGCTCCGACGACGAAAGGGCCGACCTGGAGAGGACATATCATGAGCTGATCAAACTGACCGACCTGTTCCGGACGATGGTGACCGACGTGTCGCTGGCTCTTCATAAAGCCTTCAAGGAGGGCAAGACGATCCTTTTCGAAGGGGCCCAGGGAGCCATGCTTGATATCGATCTGGGTACCTATCCTTTCGCCACCTCGTCCAACACCACCACCGGCGGCGCTCTGACGGGGCTGGGAATAGGTGTCCGGATGATCGACGAAGTGGTGGGCGTGGTCAAAGCCTACACCACCCGCGTCGGCGCCGGACCGTTTCCGACGGAACTGGTCGATGATCTCGGCGAGGAACTCCGCCGCCAGGGCGACGAGTACGGGGCCACCACCGGACGGCCACGCCGATGCGGCTGGTTGGACCTGGTGTTTCTCAGACACGTCGTGCGCATCAACGGGGTGGATTCCATCGCCATCACCAAGCTTGACGTGCTTGATGATTTGCCGGCCATTAAGGTATGTACGGGATATAAGCTGGGCGACCGGCAACTGTCGCAGGTGCCCCTGGACCTGGCCGAACTGGGGCACGTCAAGCCCGTCTACACGGAACTTCCGGGATGGCTCAGCGACACCACCGGCACGACCGACTTCGGCGCCCTGCCGCAGAAGGCCCAGGATTATCTCAATTTCATTGCGGACGACCTGGGCGTGAAAATCCGCCTGGTATCGACGGGGGCCAAACGCAAGGAAACAATAACCATACTCACATAACCCATGGAGAGACTACCATGATAAGAATCACCGGACTGTTGCTTGGAATCCTATTAGTTTCGGCCGGGCTCGTGCTCGGCGGCGATTCCACCAAGACGGAAACCAAGGCCGAGCCTGCCGAGAAGACCGAAGCTGCCCCCGATTCCGCTAAAAAGGTCAAGAAGCCGGAGTTCATAACCACCGAATCCGGACTCAAGTATGCCGATCTGGTGGTCGGAGAAGGCAAAGAGGCTGTCAACGGTATGCAGGTGGAGTGCCACTATACCCTCTGGATCGCCGACGAAAACGACGAGCCAGGCCAGAAGCTCCAGAGCTCAAAAGACATGGGACGCACTTTCGAATTCAAAGTCGGCGGCCCGCTGATCAAAGGATGGAACGAAGGTATGCTGGGCATGAAAGAAGGCGGAACCCGGATGCTTATCATTCCCCCGGAACTGGGCTACGGCAATTCGCCTCCTCCCGGAAGCGGCATTCCCAAAGACAAGAATCTCATATTCAAAATCGAATTTCTGAAAGCCAAATAATTGCAGCTGGAATGAGATTGATAGCAAAAGGCACCCCTGTGGGGTGCCTTTTGTTTTAACTACAAAGAGGTATGAAGGCGTTTTACTTTCTGCAGCAAAATAAGCATGGCTTCGGACCCTGTGTCATGACTATGTCATTTTTTCATTGAAATCGATCACAGCGTGTTGCCGCCCGAGTTCTCCACTGTTGCCGGGTCGCCCCCGGCAGCCAAAAAAGGTTTGACAATCAGGGCCAAGCTGGTATTTTAGCCTCGCACATCACCGGCTGTTAGAGCCGATGGGGGTGTAGCTCAGTGGTAGAGCACCTGCCTTTTAAGCAGGGTGTCGATGGTTCGATCCCATCCACCCTCATTTTTTTGGCGAATTTACTGCAGTAAAAAAACTCCCGGCCACTCTCGAAGCCGGAAGCTCATGTGATAGGTTGGGAACACATATTTTGAAGCTGCAAGGTGCAAATTCATTATTTATACTGCCATTTGGCCGAAATAGTTTGGAAAAAAAATCGCAAATTATCGCCGCCGGACGCGGAATGTTAATATGTTGCCAAAGGGTCGCGTTGATGCTTAATTGAAAAGGTGAGGCCCGGAAGGCGGCCTGACGTGATCACAGGCCCGGAGTGAGCTATGGACTACAAGACAAGAACCAGGATTGCCAGGATTCTCGTTGACGACGCGGTTGCGGTCGATTCGGACGTCACTGTTCTCGGGCTGGCCAGAACGGTCCGCCGCAGCAAGGGAGTCGCCTTCGTTGATGTCAACGACGGTTCCTGTTTCGGTAACCTTCAGGCGGTGTTCGCCCCTCCGGAGAACTTCCCGGTCCTCGAAAAGATTCTAACCGGGGCGGCTGTCAGGGTGCGGGGCAAGCTGGTGCGTTCGCAGGGCAAGGGCCAAGAATATGAGCTGGCGGCTGACTCGATCGACCTCGTGGGCGAAACCGATGCCAGCTATCCGCTGCAGAAGAAGCGCCACAGTTTCGAGTTTCTGCGCGAGATAGCCCACCTGAGGCCGCGCACCAACACCTTCGGGGCGGTCAACCGCATCCGCTCCAAGCTGTCTTACGCCATCCACAAGTTCTACCAGGAGCGAGGCTTCTATTACATCCACACCCCGCTTATCACGACCTCGGATGCCGAAGGGGCCGGCGACCTGTTCCGGGTAACGACTCTTGACGTCAAGAATCTTCCCATGAAGGACGGCGAGATCGACTGGACTTCGGACTTCTTCAACGACCAGGCTTACCTGGCCGTGTCCGGCCAACTCGAGGGAGAAGCGCTGGCGATCGCGCTGGGTGATATTTACACTTTCGGCCCGACTTTCCGGGCGGAGAATTCCAACACCAGCCGTCACGCCTCCGAGTTCTGGATGATCGAGCCGGAGATGGCCTGGGCGGAGCAGGAAGACAACTGGGATCTAGCCGAGGAGTTTTTGAAATTTCTGTTCACGTATGCGCTGGAAGAATGCAAAGACGAGATGGACTTCTTCGGTCAGTGGATTGACAAGGAAGCGCGGCAGACGCTGGAGTCGGTGATCAAGGCCGATTTCGAGCGCATCTCCTATACCGAGGCGATCAAGATTCTCGAGGCCTCCGGTGAGAAATTCGAGTATCCCGTCGAGTGGGGCTGCAACTTGCAGTCGGAGCACGAACGGTACATTACCGAGAAAGCGCTGAAGAAGCCGGCTATCGTGTACGACTACCCCGAAGCGATCAAAGCCTTTTACATGTATCTCAACGACGACGGCAAGACGGTGCGGGCGATGGACGTCCTGGTGCCGCGAGTCGGCGAGATTATCGGCGGCAGCCAGCGCGAGCACCGTCTGGATGTGCTCGAGGAGCGCATCAGGAAGATGAACCCGGACCACATGGAAAGCTACTCCTGGTATCTCGATCTTCGCCGCTACGGGACCCGACCCCACGCCGGTTTCGGCCTGGGCTTTGAACGGGTTTTGATGTACATCACCGGCATGGCCAATATCCGCGACGTGGCCACCTTCCCGCGCGTTCCCGGCTGGGCGAAGTTTTAGGCACTGTGTGCCTTTCAGGGTTGCGCAGGGCGGGATCACCTTCGGACCCGCCGGAATTTCCCCGTAACGCCATTCCCGCCAATGTCTTTACCCCAATCTGGGTTCGATTGCTCATTTTTTGGTTTTGGTGAGTCTCCTCCCGGTCATTGCGATTATTATTCAGTGTGTTAACTGTAACCAAGACTATGTGCTTATTGAGTTTATCCATTTCAATTCGTTTCATCGTTTTTCGGTTTTTACCAAGCGTTGTGCCCGGTGAATGTTTGGATTCACCGGGTCACATCCAGGCGCACGCCTTCCTTATGATGTGCG
Organism: Candidatus Zixiibacteriota bacterium; assembly: GCA_020346225.1. GTDB lineage: Bacteria > Zixibacteria > MSB-5A5 > GN15 > FEB-12. The sequence goes on from CP070777.1 coordinate 2,005,976, forward strand.
CCGCGAAGTATCACCATTGATTGTGTAGAGAAATTGTCGGGTGCTCTTTTCGAGGCGACAACGGTCTCCAGTGAGAATCAGGAACTCGTCTAAAACACAGGGGTTTCGACCTACAAGAATCGAGGGCAGGATGGGCCCCTGCTTCCGCAGGGGTGACCTGGAAACAACGGGGCGGCACGAAGCAGAAAAAGGCAGGGGCACGGGATTCTGCGCGGGAATTCAAGGCCATTTCGAGCAGAGCTGGGAATCATCGGGTGTGATTTACCTTATGGGTTTCTCCTCTCGGTCAAAATGACACGGGAACGAATTGCGTGGGTAAACATGTCTCATTGCAGCGGGGCCATTCTCCCCGGCGGCCGCTGTGCGCTGCTTAGTATTGCGAGAGAATGCCGATCTGTCAACGGCAGGCATAAAAAAGCCCCGCACCGGGGGAGGGGAACGGCACGGGGCGTGTTAAGACGTCACTGTTGTCAGATCACGTGCTCGATGATCCGGACGCCTTACTTTTCAAAAGCCTGAAAACACCCAAACAGTAGTTTGGGTTCACTAACCACGTTAAATTAATGCCTGTTTTTTTAAAATCAAGACAAAATTTACCTTGGCTCGTAGTTTTTCGACGATTTATTCGACCGAGTTAGGCCTTATTGCGTTGACGGCTCCGCGAGCCCTTAGCAGTACTTTTTTGAATCGTTTTTGGCTATATTTCAGTCCCATGAATGAGAAGGAATTGATCGCACGCGCCCAGGCAGGTGATTTTGAGGCCTTTACCGCACTCGTGAAGGCGAACCAGAGCAGGGTCTACGCTCTGGCACTCAAAATGACCGGCAACGAGCAGGACGCGGAAGACATAGTGCAAGAGACGCTTTTGAAGGCCATTGACAATATAGAGCAGTTTCGCGGCGAGTCGTCATTCGGCACCTGGCTGTACGCGATAGCCCTCAACCAGGCCCGGGCGCATCTGGCCAGGCAGAAACAGGCTGACCTCAGGCCGATTGAAGCTTACCTGCCGACCCGCTCGGCTGATGATTTTCACATCGGGGAGAAACATCGTTTGTTTGACTGGAAAGACCCGCATCAGCAGCTGGAGAGCGAGGAGTTGAGAAAAATAATGGATGAAGTTATTGGTAGTCTGCCACTTAAGTATCGCGAGGCGTTCCTTTTGAGGTATTTCGAGGAGCTGT
>CP070777.1:2007256-2037531 GCA_020346225.1 Candidatus Zixiibacteriota bacterium
AATATGCGTTTTCAGGACCTCGATACTCACCGGGTCGGTGCCGCTGTAATAACCGCGAATGTTGGCATCGCGGTCCACCAGCGCCCACTTGGTGGTATGCCCCATGGGTAGATTCTCGGCCGCCAGCATGAAGCCGGTTTCACTCAGGTGCACCACCGAGTCCAGCGGCGCCCACAAAAACACCCACCGGGGGTCATCGACTCCCTTATCCTCGGCATACGCCTTCAGAACAGATAAGGAATCATAATCCGGGTCAACGGTGATCGAGACGAAACGGATATCATCGGTTTCTTCGTACAGCTTGTACAGTTCCACCATGTGACCGCTCATAATGGGACACGGCCCCTGGCACCGGGTGAATATGAAATCGACGACGCTTATTCTCCCTTCGAGATCGTCGTGCCCGAACGGCCGGCCCTCCTGCGAAACGAACTGAAAATCGGGAACGGCGCCAAGCACGGGCAACTCGGAGCGCGAAAGCTCGGCCTGTTTCAAAATAACGTAGGCTCCGATGCCGAGTACAATCACGACAACAGCAATTATCAGGGCCCTGAACACAATGCTGGCAGCGGAGGTCATTTTGCCACCTGCCTTTGTTTCGTCATGGCATACAACATCAGACACACACCCACGAAGAGGCCGGCCAACCACAGGTGAAAGACCTGAATGAGCGGTGTTATCTCAAAGAAAACAAAGAGAAGACCCGAGAGCAACTGCGCCAACGCCAGGACGACAAACCAGGCGACGGACTGTATCAAAAGCGGCGGAAACCGGTCTCGGAACTTCCATAGCGACAGGGCCACCGTCAACGAGAACGCCGCCAGCAGCACTCCCAGTGTCATATGGGCATGGTTCAGCACCCCCATGCGGGTGACCCAGCCGCCTGCGGCCATGAGGGGATACTGCTCGCGCAACACCTCGAGCGTCTGGCGCATCTGGGTCCCCAGAACAACCTGAACAACGGCCACCAGCCACAGGATAGCCAGCCACCTGCTGGTGCCGGGCGGCACCTCAACGGCCGGTTTCTTTTCCTGGCGGTACGCCTCGGCGGTCAGGTAAACCATAAGACCGGCGATAACGAGAGCCAGCACCGTGTGCACACTGACCACCAGCGGCTGGAGATGCGAGGCGATGACGACACTCCCCTGCCAGCCCTCGATCGCGGTCAGAACGGCGGCCGCCACGGCCGGGATCACAATGTGCGGGTTGCGGCGGAAGTTATTCAGCGCCCAGATCGCCGTAATCAGAATCAGAAGGCCGACCAGCATACCCAGCAGACGGTTGCCGTATTCTATCCACGCCAGCACGAAATTGAATTGAGCCGGGTCGATGTCGGGCGGCAACTGCTCGACACTCGTGGGCGGAAGCCACCGGCCGAAGCAGCGCGGCCAGTCGGGACAGCCCAGGCCGGCGCCCGATACCCGCACCAGACCGCCGGTAAAGATCAGCAGATAAGTTGCGATAGTTGCGACAAAAGCGAAGCGGCGGAAGCTTTTCATTGTCCTCGTCCCCTTTCCTCTCCCCGGCCCCGGTGGTCAATCTCCGGGTTTACGCCATGCTTGACAAGCTTTTAATGATCATCGCTCATCTGCCCGATCGAGTCCGTGGTGACACCGGAGCTGTCCGTAGCGGCGGGCTGGCTGCTAAGGCTATCGTAGATTACAGCCTCCTTCCTGATCGGCTAAGCCGTGATCGGCTCAACGTCGCCGCGTAAAAGGGTGTCAAAGAGGGTGAAGATTATGAAGACGGCCAGAAACAGGATGGCGGCGACAAATATTATCATGTACAGCTTGCTGTCATACTTCAGATGCATGAAAAAGAGAGCCACCAGCGACGCCTTGATAGCCGCTACGACCATAGCCACCAACAGATTGTACGGCCCGAAGTTGAAAAACGAGACGGTAACGGTGATAGCGGTCAGAACTATCAGGGCCGCGCCCACGCCGAGATATACTTTCAGCGGCAGGATGTGATGCCCTACTGCGGTGGTTCTATTGCCCATACACTCAGCCTACCAGATAAAACAGCGGAAAAAGGAAAATCCAGATCAAGTCGACCAGGTGCCAGTAAAGACCGGTCATCTCGATCGGGGTGTAATATTCAGACGAAAATACGTTGCGCGAGGTCCGCACCACCAGCCACGCGATAGTCGCCATGCCGGCCAAAACATGGATGCCGTGAAGCCCCGTCATGAGGAAATACACGGAGAAGAAGATGTGCGGATTGGTGCCGGCGATGCCGTCATAGGTGTAGAACTTACCGGGGAGCTGCCCCAGGTGAATCTTGTGACTGTATTCGAAATACTTTATCACGAGAAAGACCGCCGCCAGGGCCAGTGTGACGGCCAGAAACCGCAGCGTCGCCGTCCTTCGGCCAAGCTGCATCGAGCGTATCGCCAGCGCCATCGTCACCGAACTGGTTATAAGGACCACCGTGTTTAGCGTGCCCAAATACACGTTCAGATGAACGTGAGCGTTGTGGAAGATTTCCGGGTTCCACGAGCGGTAAATAGCGTAGGCACAGAACAGACCGCCAAAGAGCAGGATTTCGGTCAGCAGAAAGATCCACATGCCCAGCTTGGCCGATTCGCGCTGCTGCTCAGCATCGGAGAAATGGTGTTGCAGAAAACTGGGATGCCCGGCGGTCTGGCTCATCTAAATCGTTTCTCCGAGCGTACTTTTGGCGGTAACTCTGTCAAAGTCGTAAGGGCCGTGTTCGACTCTCGGAATTTCGGCGAAATTCTCGTGGGGCGGGGGTGACGACGTCGTCCATTCGAACGTCAGTGCCCCCCACGGGTTGGCGCCGCCCGGCCGGCCTTTAAACAGCGAGTGAATCAGGTAAATGGCCATGACAATGAAGCCCAGACCCAGAATCCAGGAACCGAATGTTGAGAAAGCGTGAAGCGGCTGGTACTGGTCGAGGTAATTGTAATAGCGGCGCGGCATGCCCTGCGAACCGAGGATAAACTGGCTGAAGAACGTCACGTTGAATCCCACGAAAATCAGCGCCACCGCCACGCGGGCCCATTTTTCGCTGTACATCCGGCCCCATATCTTCGGCCACCAGTAATGGAGCCCTCCGAGGAAAGCCATGACGGTACCGCCCATCATGACATAATGAAAGTGTGCCACAATGAAATAGGTATCGTGCAAATGCACATCCACCGAAAGCGCCCCGAGGAATATGCCGGTCAGACCTCCGATCGTGAACAAAAACAGAAACGACAAAGCATACAGCATGGGGGCTTCGAGGGAGATCGAACCTTTGTACATCGTCGTCACCCAGTTGAACACCTTGATGCCCGACGGGATGCCCACAAAGAAGGTCAGAAACGAGAATATCATGGCGGCCAGCTCCGACTGTCCGCTGACGAACATGTGATGGCCCCAGACGAGAAAGCTGACAAAGGCGATGCCGAGCGACGAGAAGGCGATAGCCTTATAGCCAAAGATCTTCTTATGGCTGAAGACGGATATCAGCTCACTGATGATGCCCATGCCGGGCAGAATCATGATGTACACGGCCGGGTGCGAATAAAACCAGAAGAAGTGCTGGTAGAGCACCGGGTCCCCGCCCATGGCCGGGTCAAAAATACCGATGCCGGCGACCCGCTCTATTATCAGAAGCAGCAGGGTAATGCCGAGGACCGGGGTGGCCAGCACCTGGATGATGGCGGTGGCGTACAGCCCCCAGACAAAGAGCGGCATCTTGAACCAACTCATGCCGGGAGCCCGCAGCTTGTGAATCGTTACGATGAAATTGAGGCCCGTGAATATCGACGAGAAACCGAGTATAAAGGCCCCCAGCGTCATCGAAATAACCGATGTCGTCGTTTCCACGCTGTACGGCGTATAGAATGTCCAGCCGGTATCGACGGCGCCGGCGATGATCGAGTAAAGCGCGAACAACGAACCCAGTATATAGACATACCAGCTGGCCAGGTTAAGGCGCGGGAAAGCAACATCCCTGGCCCCGATCATCAGCGGCAGCACGAAATTGCCGAGGATGGCCGGGATCGACGGGATGATGAAAAGGAAAATCATGATGGCGCCGTGGAGCGTAAAGAACTGGTGGTAGGTATCGGCGTCGATTATTTCTCTGCCCGGCGACAGCAGCTCGAGCAGGATCAGCATGGCAAAAACGCCGCCCAGCGCGAAGGCCGTCATAACCGAAAACAAATACAGCAGACCGATGCGCTTGTGGTCCAGCGTGAGGAGCCAGGACTTGATGCCCTGCGGCCGGTTCAGGTAGCTGCTCGAAGGAAGATTATTCACCGCTGTTCCCCGTCGAATCTTGAAGCGATTTGATGAACGCAATCAAAGCGTCGATTTCCCGGTCCTTCAATACTCCCTGGTAGGTCGGCATCACGGGCGCGTACCCCGCCACGACTCTGGCATTCGGATTGAGAATCGATTCGCGCAGGTAGTTCTCGTCAACCGGCACACTGGAGCCACCCTGCATCACCTGCCTGATGCCGTACTTGTTTTTGAAGGTCGGGCCGGTTCCCGGCGAACCATCGACCGAGTGACAGGTGACACACGCCTTAGAGGTATACAATCCGGCCCCGAACTCCTCAAGACTCAGGCCTTCGCCGGAGACGGCCCCGGCCTCGAGCCAGTCGGCATATTCCCTCTCCGATACAACCCTGACCTTGCCAATCATCTCCGAATGTCCCGTTCCGCAAAACTCGGTACAGAACAGGTTATACTCGCCGGTGGCGGTCGCCTCGAACCAGGTCACCGAATACCTGTTAGGCAGAACATCCATCTTTATCCGAAAGTTCGGGACAAAGAAGCTGTGGATGACATCCTTGGACGACATCAGCAGTTTGACCGGTTTGTCCACCGGAACGACCAGTTCGTTGACGGTATTGACGCCCTCCGGGTAATCGAAGGCCCAGAACCACTTCTGTCCGGTCACCTTGATCTCGATGGCGTCCCTGGGCACGATGCTCATTTTGAGATACGTCTTGAAGCCCCAGATGAAAACGATGATGATGAGAATGGTGGGAATGACGGTCCAGGCTATCTCCAGCTTGATATTGTGATCCTTACCGGAAGTCGCGGCGACAGCCCCGCGCCGACGGTAACGAATCACGAAGTATATGGTCAGGGCTATGACTACCGCGAAGAGAACCGTCGAGGCATAGAGGATGAAGTTGAACAGGGCATCAACCTCGCCGGCGATGGTCGACTGGCCCGGCGGAAGAAATGTGGAACCGGTCGTATCCATCATGGAATTTGCCTCCCGGCCCGTGAGTCCCGGCCGACAGAACCCGGTCGGGCTCTCCGGCGGCGACGTTCTCGATACCAGAGCACACCCAGGACAATACCCAGCAAAACGACCGTCACGGCTCCGCCCAGGCGCATCACGTTGCCGGCAAAAATCACATAGCTGCGTGCATCGGGGTCATAGTGATAACAGTAAAGTATCAACCGGTCGATGGTGTTGCCTATCTTGCCCTCGGACGCCTCCAGCAAACCCAGCCGCAGGTCGCTCCTGGCAAACTCGATGCCGTAAAGATACCGGGTGACCCTGCCCTCGCCGGACAGAAGGTATATAACGGCGGGATGGGCATATTCCTGACGCTCCTGCACCCAGTAGTACTTGAAGCCGACTGCATCCGCCAGGGCCCGCGATTGACTTTCCTCGCCCACCAGAAAGCTCCAGCCCTTTTCAGCCGACGGCGTACCGAGCGACTCGATATAGTTCTTCTTCTTGGCCGCGGCCAGTTCATAGGTTTCGCGCGGGTTTATGCTGACAACGACAACCCGGTACTCCGCGCCCGCCTTCCAATCAAGCTCTTTCACTCCTGATGTCAGGCCGTTAAGGATCAGGTTGCACAGCATCGGGCACTCGTAATAGGCCAGCACCAGGATAACCGGCCTGCCTTCGGCGAAATAGTCACCAAGATTGACCTGCTGCCCGCCGTCGTCGGTGAACACCAGATCGAAAGGGACAAGTCCACCGAGCTTTTCGTCAACGCCGATACTATCCAGCTCGGCCACCGAATCACGCACAGCCTGGGCGTCGCCGTTAGTCGCCGACAGCAGGACCAGAACACCGGCCGCCGAGATAATTGTCACTTTTTTGATGGCTCTATTCATTTAAAGCACGCTGCGGGCCATTATCTCCCCTGCCCGGTGCGGTAGGCTTCCTCGACAAGCCGTTCCATGGCTCTGCTTACGGGAATGCGGTAAACGCCCTGCGTGGAATCAACGAGCCGGTAGGAAAACAGAATCTCGTCTTCGCGCGCCCGCAGGTCGCGAAGAACGGCTGATTCGGGTTTCAGCGTCATCTCGTAAACATAGTCTTCGCGAACCGACAGATAGTATTCGCTGAGAACAACCACCGAGATGACCACCACCACCACGACCGCTATGGCAATAACGATTGTCTTCTTCAGATTGACGTCGCTTCTCTCGTAACCGGCATCGGATTGACTCTTTGTGGACGGAGCATCAGTCACAAACGGTCTCCTACGCGTTGATAAACCGGATTGAGGCCGCCAGATTGGGGTCATTCACCGGCACCAGAGCGCGCGCCGTGTAGCGTTTCCAGAAATACCAGAAGAAGAGCCCTCCCACACCGAGCAGGGTGGTTACATCCATCCAGGAGAAATGCGCTCCGCTCTGGTGATGAGTCGGCATTACCAGCCAGTAAAGATCGACCCAGTGCATGATGAGAATCCAGACGGCCATGCTTGTCAGAAAGCCGACACTCCGTTTGGCCGCCCGCGTGAGAAGCCCCAGGAAAGGAATAACGAAATGGCCGAAGACAATAATCAGACTTACGCTCTTCCACGAACTGTCCCAGCGATAGAGGTACCAGTAGTTCTCTTCCGGGATGTTGGCGTACCAGATCAGGAAGTACTGCGAGAAAGCCATGTAGGCCCAGAAGATTATGAACGCGAAGGCCAGCTTGCCGATATCGTGGTAGTGCTCAACGGTAATGACGTCCGCAAGCACCCCGCTTTTTCTCATATAAGCGCCCATCAGAACCATAAACGACAGAATGGCCAGAAAGGCTCCCGAAAAAATGTAAACGCCGAAAATGGTGGAATACCAGTGAGCATCCAGAGACATCAGCCAGTCGAAGGAGGCGAACGTAAGGGTCAGCCCGAAAGCCACCATGCCGGGTGCGCTGACCCTGCGAAGGTTCTGCATCTGACCGGCGCTGTGCCGCTGATCCTGTCTGAGTGAGGTTCGGCCGAGCACGCCTGAAAGCACGATCCAGACGGCGAAGTAGATCGCCGCGCGGATGTAAAAGAAAGTTGTATTCAGGTAAGGCTCTTTCTTACTCAGCAACTCATCGAAAGCCGGCGACGAGGGGTCGTATATCTCGCTATGGCTCCAGTGAAACAGATCGTGGAGGCCCAGGATAACCGGGATGAACAAGACAAGCATCAAGGGAAGGGTGCCGGCGATGCTTTCCGACAAACGCCTGAGAACCGTGCTCCACCGGGCGCCGGTCAGATGGTGGAGCATAGTGAAGAACAGACCTCCCAGGGCAATGGTCAGCCAGTAAACATAGGCGGTAAGGTAAGCGGGGAAGAACCTGCCCGGATTCTGCGCGTAGCCGATCGCGCTGACCGCCAGGAAAACAAGGCCCGTTATCAGAGCGATCCTGCCTAAATTGCCGGTATCGGTAAGCCGGTATGTGGTGCCGTCCAACTTCATAAGGCCACTTTACCTCACTTCATCCCTCAACGGCTGCGGTATATCCTCCAGCGCGGCGTTCTGGCTTCGCTGCAGCGCCCGCAAATACGCGACAATGGTCCAGCGGTCACGGACCGGGACCTGGTACCGGTAAGCCGGCATGTTTCTCACACCGTTGGTAATAACGTCAAACAGGTAACCATCAGGCATTTCTCTCATCCGCTGCGAGTGAAATGTCGGCGGCGGGACATAGCCGCGATTGACCATTATCCCCTTACCGTCGCCGACCCGGCCGTGGCAGGGGGAACATTAAATATTGAATCTTTCCTGTCCGCGCAACATAAGCGGCATATCGAGCTTCACCGTATCCGGCAAACCCTCGATGAACTCACCGCGCTCGTCTTTGCCCGTGAAGAACTCGATATCGTCGTCAAGCTCGCCGAGAGCGACCGTACCCGGTACGGGCGTTCGCATGGTGGCGTCGTCGGCGAAGAACTTGCTTTCCGACTGCGGGCGGTACCTGGGTTGGTTATCCATATCGGGATTGACGTGAATCGGCGGGTTTTCCGACGGTCTTTCCTGGTAGCAACCCGCAACCGCCAACACCGCAAACAGCAGCACAACTATGCGAATCTTAGTCTTCATCGCCTGTAACCACCTCAACATTCTTGCCGCCGATTGATTCGAGGAAAGCGGCCACTTTTTCTCTCTCGTACAGCGCGTCATCGGCCTGAACGCTGACAAAGAACCCGCCGTCGGTTACCCGGCCGAAGCGTTCTGAGCCGAAAACCGGATGGAAAAGCCGCGGCAACTGGTTCAACGACAGCATGCCGAAAAAGGCGCCGAAAGCCGAGAAGAGAACGGTGATAGCGAATACGACCGGGATGTATGCCTGCCAGCTGAAATACGGCTTGCCGGAGATTACGAAAGGATAGTCGACGGCGCTCGTCCACCAGGTAAGAAGCAGCATACCCAGCAGACCCACCGAACCCATGACACCGACGATGTATCCCAGCGGCGAGCGCCCCAGCCCCATGGCATCATCCATACCGTGAATAGGAAACGGCGAGTGACAGTCGAACCGGGTGTAGCCGGACTCGCGCATCTTTTCGGCCGCCGTCAGAAGCTGTTCCGGCGAGGCGAACTCGGCCAGTGTTATCTCGGGCAGCGGCTTGAAACTCGATTTCATGAACCACCTCCCGGCGGGTGATAGTGCGGATCGGCCTGAGGCAGTACTCCCTTGACCTCGGACATGGCCACCATCGGCAAGAACCGCAGAAAGAGCAGAAACATCGTGAAGAACAAACCGAACGAACCTATCAGCAGCATGACATCGTAAGCCGTGGGGCTGTAGTAATCCCAGCTCGAAGGCAGGAAGTCACGCGACAGGGTCACCACGATCACAAAACGCTCGAACCACATACCGACATTTATAAGAATCGAGGCCACAAACATCACCGGTATCGAATTCCTGAGTTTCTTCGACCAGAACAGCTGCGGCACGATTACGTTGCACGAAACCATAATCCAGTAAGCCCATGCATATGGACCGAAAGCCCGGTTGACGAAAGCGAATTTCTCGTATCCGTTGCCGCTGTACCAGGCGATGAAGAACTCCATGGCGTAGGCGTAGCCGACCATCATACCTGTTACCAGGATAATCTTGTTCATCCGCTCCAGCGTTCTTGGCGTGATGATATCTTCGAGGCCGAACACCTTTCGGGCAATAAGGCTTAGTGTCAGCACCATGGCGAACCCGGAGAAGATGGCTCCGGCCACGAAATACGGCGGGAAAATTGTGGTGTGCCATCCGGGTAGAAGCGAAGTGGCGAAGTCGGTGCTCACGATACTGTGAACGGAAAGAACCAGTGGTGTCGAGACACCGGCCAGGACCAGATAGGCCAGTTCATAGTGCCGCCACTGGCGGTTGCCGCCGCGCCAGCCGAGGGAGAATATCCCGTAGAAGATCTTGCGCAGCCTTGACCGGGCGCGATCACGCAGGGTGGCCAGGTCGGGCACCAGGCCGACATACCAGAACAAAAGCGAGCAGGTGAAATAGGTACTTACCGCAAAGGTATCCCACAAGAGGGGACTGCGCCAGTTCGGCCACATGGACATTTGATTGGGAAGAGGGAACACCCAGTACAGTACCCAGACCCGGCCGACATGGATCGCCGGAAACAGCAGAGCGCAAATGACCGCAAAGATGGTCATGGCCTCGGCGAACCTGTTTATCGAAGTCCGCCAGCGCTGACGAAGCAAAAACAGAATGGCGGAGATGAGCGTGCCGGCATGACCGATACCCACCCAGAACACGAAATTGACAATGGCCCAGCCCCAGCCGACCGGATTGTTCAGGCCCCAGATACCGGTCCCTTCCCAGAACAGGTAGACCAGGTTGGCCGCCAGCATGATCGTTAAAAGCACCGACACCGTGAACAGGCCATACCACCAGCGGGTGGGCTTGCCCTCCACGATGCGACTGACCACATCGGTAATCTTCTCAAAAGTCGGATTACCGGCGACCAGTATTTCCTGCTGCACCTCAAGATCCGATATGTCTTCTACATCAGAACTCAACTATGTCTCCGGCACCTCAGGGTTGGGGTTTCGGATTTTCGCCAGATACGACGTTCTCGGTCTGATATTCAACTCACCCAACAGGTCATAATTGCGGTTGCGCTTTTTGACCTTAGCCACCCGGCTCCCCGGGTCGTTGACATTGCCGAACACGATGGCTTCGGTCGGGCAGGCCTGCTGGCAGGCGGTCTGAATCTCCCCGTCGCCAATCTGACGGTCATTTTTCTTGGCCTCGATTCTCACCCGGTTGATGCGCTGCACACAATACGTGCACTTCTCCATGACGCCGCGCGAACGTACCGTGACATCCGGGTTATTGACCATCTTGGTCACTTCGGGTGTGTCTTTGGTGAAGTTGAAAAAGTTGAAGCGGCGGACTTTGTACGGACAGTTGTTGGAGCAGTAACGGGTTCCGATACAGCGGTTATACACCATGGCGTTAAGCCCTTCATCGTCGTGCATCGTCGCCGCCACCGGACACACCTGCTCGCACGGGGCCATTTCGCAATGCTGACAGGCCACCGGCTGATAAACGGCCGCAGGCCGGTTTATATCACCGATGAAGTACCTATCGACCCGAATCCAGTGCATCTCGCGCCCTTTACGCACCTGCTCTTTGCCCACGATAGGAATGTTGTTTTCGCTCTGACAGGCTATTGTGCACGCGTTGCATCCGGTGCATGCCGTTAAGTCAATCGCCATTCCCAACTGATAGCCCTTGTCATACTTGTGGTCCTCCCACATCGAGACAAGCGGCGGGTGATGAACCGCCTCGGGCGCAAAATTAGGGTGCTTGCGGTACTCCTCAAGGGTCGCTTCGCGGACAAGCGGGCGGCCTTCCATGCTCCCTTGATCCTGAGTTGAGGCCAGCGGGTATTTTCTATCCAGCTTCGTCATGCTGAGCTGGGTATCGAAATCCGGCCACCTGGAATCACGAAGAGCATAAGCGTTGAAGCCAGCTGCGTTGGCCACCCGTCCGAGATTCTTCTGTCCGTAACCCAGTTCCAGAAGAACGGTATTATCGGCCATACCGGGGACTATCCAGACCGGCAGCTCAATCTCGCGTTCGCGATAGGTCAATTTGACTACATCTTCATTCCTGAGATTGTGAACCTCGGCTGTTCTGGGACTGATCAGCGCGGCGTTATCCCAGGTGAGCCTGGTGATAGGGTGCGGCAGTTCCTGAAGCCAGCCGTTGTTGGCAAAGCGGCCATCGAATACCGATGGTGAGGCGCGAAATTGTAGCGCCAGACTGAGGTGATGGCCGTCACCGAAAGGAAGCCGCGTCTCACTTACCGACAGAGCGACAGACGCCAGGTCAATCTTTGGCTTCACTTCCGAACTGAGGGACTTTTCATACGACCCGTCGTGGAGAATCCGTCGCCACTGCCTTTCAAAGTCCCCGGACCTTACCATGGATCGCCATGTTTTTCGAACGATGTCATAACCGGGAGTATTCTCGCCGGTAGCCAGAGTGTTGAGACATTCGGCCGGCGAAACGCCACCATACAGTGGTGCAATCAACGGCTGGATAACACTCGCCGTTCCACCGGCGGCCTGAGCATCTCCCCATGATTCCAGGTAATGCGCCTTCGGAATGTGCCAGGTCGATTGCCGCGATGTTTCATTGACGTAATCGCTCAGGTGGATGCTGTGTTCGACGCTATTGAAGGCATCCGTGAATTCCGCGTCGGCCGGGGTGTTATAAGCCGGATCACCGCTTACTGTAATCAGGGTGGATATTCGCCCGGAGCGCATCTCACCGGTCAGGTCGACGAGATCCTTCATGCTGGAGACAGAATCAAATCCCGGCCGATATAGTTTGACACACGTTCCAAGCGATCCCAGCGCATCGTTGAGAGCGAGCGCCAGGGCATGCACTGCGGGTGGCTGTGACCGCCCCGCCACCACCACGGCTCGGCTCTTGGCTGTCAACAGATCGGCGGCAGCGGCACGAATCATATGCAGCACCTGCGGGTACCATTCGTCCGGGTCAAACCCGGACGGGTATGGATCCCCGAAGTTGAATCCCGGCAGGCGCAGGCCTTTGTCCATGAGTTCAGCCGCGAGTCTGAAAAGCGATACGGTGACGGGGACCCAGGCCCAGTCGTCCTTTGAGTACGCGTACCGGTGATCCGCCGCCGCACCGGTGATCGAGTATCCTTCTTCGAGCACATACAACCGGTTCATCGAATCGCTTTCACTGCCCAGCCGTCTGCCTTCGGCGAACCCGCGCGTGAGCGCAATATTCTCGCTCTCGGTCCCGAGAAAGTCGCAATCGATGGACACGATTACATCCGCCTGGCTCAAATCATACACAGGCTGCAGCACTTCACCGGTCGCAATCCTCATCCCTTCGTATATGTTCTCATCACTAACCGGATCATAGGTCACCCACTTAGCGCGCGGGTACTTTTTCTCAAACTCCCTTTTGAGCCTGGCCAGTGTGGGTGAGCTGAACGGCTCCGACAGCACCGCCAGACCCTCTCCCCCGTTACCGTCGTACTTTGCCGAATGCTCGCGCCAGAAAGCGACAAAGTCGTCCCAGCTGCTTTGCTGGCCGCCTCGCATCACGCGTTTCGAACGATCGGGATCATAAAGACCCAGTATAGACGCCTGTATCCAAGCATTCGAGGCGCCCAGGGTAGAAGGATGCTTCGGATTGCCCTCTATCTTCGTCGGGCGGCCCTCGTGACTCTCGACAATAATACCGTAGGCGCTGGTGCCCATCGGCATGGTCGTGGCGTAGTACTGGGGGATGCCGGGGATGACCTCCTCGGGAGGTTTTACATAGGGGACAATTTTCTGCTCGGGACGGCGGCAGCCGGCCAGCCCGGCCAGGGCCAGCGAGGCGCCCATCAGCGTCAGGAAATTGCGCCGACTCCAGTCGTTGTTCAGCTCGGACCCCCCCTGGGGGAATTCCCGGTGAAGCCATTTCCTGAATTCGGGACTGCCGGCCAGCTCATCGAGACTGCGCCAATACGCTTTTCCTTTATTATCTTTACTCTTCATCGGTGACAAGCCGAGCAAACCTCCGGCGGCAGTATTCCTTTCTCTTCTATTATGCGCGCGGCATACTCCCCGTGATCATCGGGCGGCACCCAACTCGTGTTGGTCACTTCCTGAGCGGGCCTGAGATGCGGAGCCGGATTCCGGTGACAGTCGAGGCACCAGCCCATACTGAGCGGCCGTTTCTGCCCGACAATTTCCATCTGCGCCACGTTGCCGTGACAGCTGTTGCATCCGACGCCCCGATCGAGGTGAATGCTGTGGTTGAAATAAGCGTACTCACCGATCTTGTGAACGCGTATCCACTCGATCGGCCGGCCGGTGGCCCAGCTCTCGCGCACCGGCAGGAGTTTTTCGCTCTGGGGAAGGATCAGCTGATGGCAGTTCATGCACACGGAAGTCGGCGGCACGTTGGCCGAGGCGGAGTATTCGACGGAATAGTGACAGTAGCGGCAATCAATACCAAGATCACCGGCGTGGAGCTTGTGACTGTAAGGAATCGGCTGCACCGGGCGATAGCCCACATCGGTGTATTTGGGCGAGCCAAAGTACCAGAAGAAACCCACCACCGCCATTACGGCTATCAAAGCAGCCGCAGCTATTATTACCGGGAGTTTGTTTGTCCACTGGGGGAAAATCTGTGCCAAATTTCACACCCGATTGCGATTGCCAGTTTCTTACGGTTTCAGGAATCCGGTGATCCCGATGAAGTGGGAGCACACACCCTGCCTGTCTTCGAAACATAAGCACGGCCGTAAAAGCTGTCAATATTCAAGACAGGCACCGATAAACAAGGTTATGCCAGGCAACAGCCTGCGGACCTGTTGAGACTTCCCGATAAAAACGCGCAGACAGACCGATAGTTCCCGCCGACCTCCCGGACCGGCAGCATCAGGAAAACAGCCGGTCAAAAGCAAGGGCGGCAAAAATGCCGAACAAATACGTTATCGAATAACCGAAAAGGCGGCGCAGCACGTTTTCCTGCGGCAGCCGCATGGCATCCAACACCCTCTTGACGAACAGCCCGCCCAGGGCCAGTGCCACCACCAGGTAGAACCAGCCGCCGCCGAAAATCATAATAGACAAACTGACGGCGAAGAGAACCAGGGTGTAATTCAATATTTGCCTAAGGGTAGCGGCGTTCCCGCTCGTAACGGGCAACATGGGCTGGCCGGTGCGCACATAATCGTCCCTGCAAAACAGAGCCAGCGCCCAGAAGTGCGGCGGCGTCCAGAAAAAGACTATGGCAAAAAGAATCCAGGGGATAATATCGAACGACCCGGTGGCCGCCGTCCAGGCGCCCACCGGAGCCATGGCTCCGGCAATACCTCCGATGACGATATTCTGTGCCGTGCGCGGCTTGAGAAAAAGGGTATAGAACAGTGAATAGAACAGAATGGTCAAAACCGACAAAAGTGCTGTCAGCCAGTTGAAGAATACGGCAAATACGCCCACGCCAATGACACCCATTGCCGCCGAAAAAGCAAGGGCCTTCGCCGGCCCTATTCGTCCGGTGGGCAGCGGCCTCCGACCGGAAGTTCTCTTCATCCGGGCATCAAGATCGCGCTCGAAATACTGATTGAGGGCGTTGGCGCTGCCTCCGGTCAGGTAGAGACCCAAAAGAACCAGAGCAAACCGGCCGGGCCGGGCCAGCAGGCTGCCTTCCACGATTAGCGAAACGGCCCCGGTGAACAGGACCAGCAGCATAATAGTCGGCTTGGTAAGCTCCATGTATGACGACAGTGACTTGACAGGCGAGTTCACATCACTCTCCCGGCGTCCGGGTGGTTTTCACTTTCGAACATTGTTGCCGTTGAATTGTTCCGGTCGGCCGTCCCGTTTTGACGCGCCGACCGTCCGACAAATCCGGGTCACGAAAACCTTGCCAGCTTACCGGAAAGCTATTATAATCGGCCTGTCCCGATCAACTTTTATCCGAAGTCATCCGGGAGGGCAGTTTGAAAAAGACAGTACTTTTTTTCCTCGTCGTATCTTTCGGGGCCGCGTATGTTTCCGGCAGCGTTATCACCGGTGTCGTTCGCGACGCGCGAACCGAAGAGCCGATTGCTTTCGCCAGCGTCAGGGTCGTCGGCTCGAGCGCGTCAACATCGGCCAACCACGACGGTGCTTTCCGCCTGGTGCTTTCTCGCGGTGACTATGTTCTCAGAGTCTCGCACATCGCCCACTATTCCGATACCGCCGTCGTCCATCTAACCGACAGCACGGCACACTGCGACATCTACCTGCAACCGACCCTGATCGAAGTTTCCGATATCACCGTCTACGACCAGCGGTACAGCGCCGCCCAGAGAATCATTGTCGAGGCCATCAAGCGAAAAGAGGATATCCTTTCCCGGCTCAAGATGTACAGTTTCGAGGCCTACACCAAACTGGTAGTGCGGGATACCGCCAAGGCGGACTCGGCCGAGATAGCCCTTATAACCGAGACTCAGGTCAAAGCCTACTGGAAATACCCGAACAAGCACAAACAGATAATTGTAGCCCGCAAGCAGTCATCCAATATCGAGGCGGACCAGAATCTGGTTTCAGTGGGAGAACTGCTCAACTTCAACAAGAACCGGATCGACTTCGGTCGGTATGCGGTTGTATCCCCGACTGCGACCGATGCCCTCGATCACTACAACTACCTGCTGCTGGACACGCTTGTGGTCGACGGTCAGAATATCTTCCTGCTCGAAATCGAGCCCAGGAGCGATGCCGAGGCTTTGTTCAGGGGAACCATAAAGATTCTGGATTCGAGTTACGCTGTGGCGGGTGTCGATGTCACTTTGAACGAAAGCTTCGACATGCCGCTATTCAAGCAGGTGCGTTACCTGCTCGTTTATTCGCACGTTCAGGACGATCTGTGGATGCCGAGCCTTGAGCAGGTCACCGGACTGGCCCATCTGGCGCCGTTCCCGGTTTATGGCTTCGACTTCCAGGCCTCGGTCCACGGATACAGCTTCGACACCACCCGGATGAGCGAGCGATTCGACGAGTACGTTCTGGAGGTCGACCGGGGTGCCGACGACGTTGATTCCGCGACGTGGAACGCCGGCCAGGTCATGCCCCTTACGGAACTGGAAAGATACGGATACTTTCGCATTGATTCACTGAAGAACAATGTGTCACTCGGCAGAAGACTGCGGGGGCTGGCCGGCAGAGCGCTCGGTTTCGTGATTATCGGAAACAAGGACCTGTTCCATTTCAACCGGGTCGAGGGTGCCTACCTGGGCGCCGGCCGTAATTTCGAAAGAGTAACGGAGAGGTTCGATGTACGTACTCGAGCCGGGTATGCCTTCGATGCAAAACTCTGGCAGTACCGTCTGGGGTTGAATTACATCGCGACAGCGGGGCAGACAATATCGTTTGACCTGGAATATCACGACCAGGTCACCACCCGTCCGACCGTTTTTGCCCCGTCAAACGGCAACGCCACCCTGATGGCCATTGTGGACAAAACCGACGCCTACGACTACTACCTCGAGACAGGACTTGCCTTTGCGGCGCGGGCCAAGCTGTCGGGTCACTTCGGACTGACCCTAGGGTATAATATCTTCGACCAGCAATCGTTGGAGAACAGCACGGAATACAGCATGCTGAGAGAAAGCAAACGGCACCGGCCCAATCCCGCCATTGTTGACGGCCGGCTGCGTTCGCTTGAGGCAGCGCTGGTCTATGACTCGCGCCCGCTAATGCGTGTAAAGGCTCGCGACATCAGAGGGTTCGCGTTCCCTCTGACGAGGCTCAGGGTCGGGGCGGAGCACAGTTCGCGGGATTTGACCGGCGGCGATTTTGAATTCACCCGATACTACGTCGCGTTACGCCGGTCACAACGCCTCTTCGGGTGGATCATCAGCTCAGCCTACGTTTATGCCGGCGCGTCTGACGGAAACCTCCCGCCCCAAAAGTACTTTACCGTAGATTTTGACGCCGGCCTGGTAGCATCCCGTCTTTATTTTCACAGCCTTGGCCAGACAAACTTCGGAGGAAGCCGCGTCCTGGCAGTTTACACCTACCATGATCTGGGTCGGGAGCTGTTTCAGAAAAGCGGCATACCTCTGGTCGACAGGATTCCTTTCACCCTGCAGTTATTCGGCGGCGTGTTCTGGACCGATTTCAAACACAACACCGCCAATCCCGACGATGAACTGATCCGCACGGCTCCGACCCCTTACGGCGAAATCGGTTTCTCGGTGGGCAGGCTGCTGCCGCTGGGCTTGGGCGTAAGCTTCGTGTGGCAGATGTCGGTCTACGACACCAAGCGATTTGATGTGGATTTGGCTTTCACCGGCTTTTAGAGCCGCTGAATTTGATACTTGAGCCGATTACTGCAGCCACGACAAGCCGATCCTGCAGTTGCCAAAAGAGCGCCGCCGATGTATAATGCCTTTTTGAACTCAGGAGCTATCGGGTGACTACACTGACAGAGCGGTACAACCCCGCCTTCTTCGAGCGAATGATCTATGCGCTCGGAATTATTCTCCTGATACCGGTGGCCGCGGCTCTCGCGCTCGGCCGGGAGTATATCATATGGTATTATGCCGCCTCGGTGGTAGCCTCTATTCTGATTGCCTTCCCGAGAGTCTGTCTGTACCTGTTCTTGCTGTCGGTATCAGTTTTTATGCCTTACTACATCGGCCGTGCAGGAATACATCCGTTCGACATATGCTTCTTCATTCTGGCGGCGTCGCTGTGCCTCGGCTTTCTGCTGAGGGGACAGAGCCATATTGTCGTGACCCCGATTGACCGATATTTCCGTCTCCTGATCGCCGCCACTGTCCTATCGGCGGTTTTCGCCTTCGATGTCAGCTATTCCATAGTGCCCTGCGCGAGAATAGTCGTGGTCTTCATCGCATTTCGCATCGTTTACGGGTTTGCTCTTGAGCTGGGCCCGCGCAGGCTCGTGAGTTTCTACATTTACCATGTCTTTGTCCTGTCCCTTATAAACCTGGCTCTGTTTCTAAAGTCCGGTGGCCAGGTGCGAATTTTCGGACCCGCCTGGCTGGCCTTTGAGACATATTCCATGACGGCTTTGCCAATGGCGCTGGCCTTTCTTCTCTGGGCGGAAAGGCCGGCAGAGAAAATCAAGTACGGTGCCATCGGCCTGACCATCGGCCTGGCCCTTCTGGCTACCCAGTCGCGGGCACCCTTGCTGGCGGTGCTGATCGCCGTTCCCGTCCTTCTGGCGGCCGCATACTGGAAGACTTCCGCCGGCAAACGAACATCGTTTCTGAGCGTCCTGCGGAAAGCCGCCATCCCCACAACCATTATGCTCATTATTGCCATCCTGCTCAGGGAAACGCTTTTGCAGGGATTATTCGTAAGGGTGGAAAGCTTCATTGAAGCTCTCAAGCATCCACAGGAAACGGTTTACTTGCGGATGGTGCTGTGGACAGCGGCGCTGAAGGCTTTCGCCGCCAACCCCATAACCGGTGTGGGTATCGGCAATTTCAAGATAGTCGGACAGGTCGTCGCGGAGATGAAGTTCTCCCCGGTGTGGTACTACATCAGCGGCATGTCCGCTCACAATGTCATCCTTCACTACATGGCTGAGACGGGCATCCTGGGCACCCTGAGCGTTGTTGCGCTGGCCGGGGTCAATCTGAGAATCGCCTTCCGTTCACTCAAACGCAGTGTGTCAGCGCCGGAACTTCAGATGTCGGCCGCGAACTTTATGGCCATCTTCGTATTCTGCGTGACGATTTTCTATATGAGGGCGTGGACATGGGGTCAGGGTGGATATATCATGGCTCTGCTCTTTGCCTTCAGCGTCGCGTGGAATTACACCCTGGAGCGAAAACGAAAATTATCTTGACAGACCGGACTGAGCTTCGCTTCTTCCCGGCGATCTCTGACCAAGCACTCTCACGATTTTTGAACGATAGACCGGTGATATTATGCTCAAGAACATCTTTCTCTGTGGGTGCATCATAGTCATGGTGCCGCCGTGTGTTTGGGCATTCGACGGAGAACGCGAAGGGTTTGTTCTGGGTTTCGGCGTCGGCGCGGGCGCCGCCAATATTGAGAGAATCGCCTGGTATCAAACCCGCACTGATAACCTGTACGGCATTTACACCGACCTGACCCTAGGCTGGGGGATGTCCAACCGGGTCGTGATCCACTACGCCGGGAGACAACAGTTTGCCTTCGAGAACGATGGCTGGTATCTGGGGTTCCCCGCTTTCGGGGTGAGCTATTTCAGGAAACCGGAGGCTCCCTCGCTGATTCTCATGGCGGGCGTCGGCATGATGCTTGGTCTCAGCATCGAAAGCGTGGGCACCGGCAGCGCCTACGGTGTCGGAGGAGCCGGCCCGTATGTCGGCGTCGGATACGAGTGGTCGAAGAACTTCGCTGCCGAGTTCTGTTTCGGTAGATCGCTCGATGTTCTGAGGGACGCTCTCGAAGCCGATCACAGTATATCCTGGTTTTCAGTGTCGGTGCATTATCTGGCTTACTGATCGCAGGCCGGTAAATCACCAGGTCAGGTTTATACCGGCATACAGCACCGCTGAGTTTGACAGTTGCCTGTCCGGTCTGACCGACAGCACCGGATTGACGCCGACACCTCCTCGAAATCCCGGCTCTCTGAATTTCAGTTTCCATCGATGAAACATCGAACCGACGACGGTCCCGACCATGCTGCCGCCGAGCACACTAACACCCGCAATACCAGCAATCTCGGACGACGGGGTGCCGGTTGCCCGGTCATCCATTGCATTGGCTATTGCTCCCAGTACCAGACCGCCCAGTCCTCCGATGGCACCGCCGACAAGAGTGCCGGTGAGAGTGGCGCGTCCACGAACGTGGATTTCCCTGATTGAGGCGACGGCAACCCGGGTATCCCTCTCCAGCGGTCCAAACTCGGGCGCGGACTTCAACGTCCTGCCCTTGCGCATCACCCGGCGGCTGGGCTTCTTCGCCGAGACCGCCCGGTCATCAGCACCCAGATAAAGAGAATCCGCGTCGCCCGCAATAAACTTGCCGCCAATAGCGTCGTGCTCATCACAGATAATGCGAACGAGATTACCGTTCTTAAGCCCGGCGAGGACCTCCTGTTTTTTCCGATCTACGATATCCGCGGAGAACGAGCTTTGGGAAAACACGGCGGTCGCCATTAAGAAGTAGAAAACTGCCCTAAGCATACTCCACCCCTTCCCACGTTTGTCGTGATATTTCGGTGAGCGGCCAACAACCTGAAAAAAACGGCCTCGCGGCCAATAAGTCCATAAGAAAAGTGCGCCATCAGGGTCTCGAACCCCGGACCCGCTGATTAAGAGTCAGCTGCTCTACCAACTGAGCTAATGGCGCACAGGCTGTATATTGTTCGTTCGCCAGGGGCGAACTGCCTTCACCGCCAATAATAACCAGGGCCGCGCCAATAGGCAAGTTATTTTGCCTTTCCTTTCAGGGAACTCTGCCTGCAGCGGTTTGTTCTGCCTGGTAATCGATTCAACATGCAACGCCAACAAGGAGACGACAATGGCTCACACTTTACCGAAATTGCCCTACGGCTACGATGCTCTCGAGCCGTGGCTCGATAAAGAAACCATGACTATCCACCACACGAAACACCATCAAGCCTATGTGGACAAGCTCAATGCCGCCCTTGAGAATCATGACCGGTGGCAGGAGAAGTCGGCCGAAGAATTGATCGCCCGGCTCGACCAGGTCCCCCAGGACGTCCGCACCGCGGTGCGCAACAACGGCGGGGGCCACGTAAACCACGCCTTTTTCTGGAACATCCTCGGCAAAGATGTCCCGGCCGAAGGCGAGGTGGTCGACGCTATCAACGGCACCTGGGGAAGCTTCGAGGCCTTTCAGGAGCAATTTTCACAGGTAGCCGCGGGACAGTTCGGCAGCGGATGGGGCTGGCTGGTGCTTAGCGGCGGCGAGCTGGAAATCATGTCCACCCCGAACCAGGACTCTCCGCTCACTCAGGGCAAACGGCCCGTGCTAGGAATCGACGTGTGGGAGCATGCCTACTACCTGAAGTACCGGAACCGCCGGCCGGAATATATCAAGGCTTTCTTCAACGTTATCAACTGGAAAAAGGTGAACGAGCTTTATCTGGCGGCGCGCAAGTCACCGGCCGCGGTCTAATGCACTCTGCTGAAAATATCCGCTTCGCCCTCGATCGCTCAGGTCGGGGGCGATTTTTTTATCCCGCCGGGATCAGACTTCGCCGCGGCTGGGAACGATGCAGATGAATTCCAGGTCTTCCTCGTAAGGATTCTCGAACTGGTGCGGCTGTTCGGGGGGCACAAAGGCGAAATCGCGTTCGGCCAGCTCATAGGTGCTGTCACCCAAGTGGAGTTTCCCCCGACCGCTTATGACATAGTTGACGTGCTCCCAGTCGTGACTGTGCTCAGGGGAGAACCCGCCGGCACCGAGACGAACCACTCGCAGCACATAGTCGTCCCATCCCTCTCTCTCGCTGATGACGATCGCCTTGAGGACTTTGTCGGCACCTTCCATCTTGACATCGGCCAATTCTATATCATCGTACGAAATAACCGGCATCTTGCCTCCTTCCGACTTTCCACCAATATAGCCGGCTGCAAGGTCGGCGTGAACAAAAAAAGACCCGCTCCGAGCCGAAGCGGGTCTTTATATACGCGTAATATTCTGACGAATATCGTACTACCGTCTGCGACGCGGTCTGGCTCTGCGAGTCGTGCGACGACGCGAGGTAGCACGCCAGGAGCGACTGCGAGAAGCTTTACGTCTGTAGGTGCTTCTGCGGGCAGCCGGTTTGCGCTTTCTGGACCAGCTGGAGGGCTTGCAGAAAGCGTTCTTGGGGCCCTTCTGTCCCTTCCAGACGGAGGGCTTGGCCTTCCGGATATTCAGATCCACTGCTTTGTAGCGGACCGAATAGACGGACCGTCTCAACTGACGGGCGACCCAGGAAGTCTCGTACCTGCGGTACCATCTGCGCATGAAAGCGATCTCTTCACGAGACCACGGGCGGCAGGCCTTACGGCTGCGACGCACTGACTTGCGACTGGTTCTGGTTCTACGCGTAGCCATACTTCACTCCTTGTTTCTTTTGTTAAAGATCACGCATGCCGGTAATGGCCACACCGGCGCGCGCATTTCAAAATTGTCATAGTTTTATAATCGTCGTATTCTTAAAATACTTTATATCAAGCGCTTATATTTTTGGAGTTAAACAAAGGCGACCGATTTAGTGCTGATTGGCCGCACGATGTCGATGTCTCCCCGTACACCGCCCTGTGAACTGTCCGTCCGTATGTTCTCAGCGCCGGGGCATGAGACGACTCAAACGGGGGTGGCGCCGGCCGCTCACACGTAACGTATTCCGCTACAATAGATTAAGTCGAGCGGAAAGGTCGCCGTTGACTACGTTCCGGGTGTTCTGTTGCGGACTAATCGACCCTGACAGAGAAATGGCGTACCCTGCAAGTTGCGGCCAACCTGCCTGCAGGTTCGAAGCCGGACGTTTATAAGTTGCCCGAAATGGATTATTTGAATAGATTGGATTCGACTGAACAGGACGCCGCAATGAAACGTGAATACATCCTGGTATCTTTATTCTTTCTTATCGCCGCCGCTATTTTCTACCTGTTCTATCAGCTCATAATTCCCTTTTTCGCGCCGATATGCTGGGCCGCCGTATTCGCCATCATCTTCTTTCCCGTTTACGAGCGACTTCTGGAGCGAGTGAAGTCAAAAGGGCTGGCGTCCCTGATCGTGTGCATATTCATCATTATTCTGATAATCGGCCCGGTCACATACCTGTTCGGTTCGCTGGTCAGTGAGGCGGCCAGCGCCGTTCAAAAGGTCAACGCCATGATAAAGAGCGGCGAGCTGCAGGAGATGCTTTCGATAGAGCTGCCCTGGTTCGAGATCGTCAAGCAAAAGCTGTCCGACTACTATGATCTATCCAAAATCAACCTTGACCAGATCATAAAACAGTCGATTGAAAGCATCAGCGGTGTGCTGCTCAACCAGACCAGCTGGCTGATCACCAACACCACGCGCCTCGTGTTCTATTTCATTCTGATGGTTTTCACCATGTACTATTTCTTCAAGGACGGGGAGCTTATCATCCACAAGCTCAAGAGGCTGATGCCGCTCACCGCCAACCAGATAAACGTCACCTTCACCCAGCTCAAAGAGGTCGTTCAGGCCACCATGTACGGCGGCGTCGTGGTGGCCCTCATCCAGGGGCTGCTTGGAGGTATCATGTTCGCGGTCATGGGCATTCCCTCGCCGGTATTCTGGGGCGCCATCATGGCCTTTCTGTCAATCATACCCTTTCTGGGGGCTTTCATCATATACATACCGGCCGGCATAATCCTGATAATCAGCGGCTCCTATGTCAAGGGGCTCATTATCATCGCGTTCGGGTCGATCGTCATAAGCCAGATCGATAACGTCATCAGGCCCTTCCTCATCAGCGGCAGGACTTCGATGCATCCCCTCATTCTCTTCTTCACCATCCTCGGCGGCGTTTATATCTTCGGCCTGCTCGGCATCGTGCTGGGCCCCCTGATCGCGGCGGTATTTCTGACGCTGCTGAAGATTTTCGAGTTCAAGCTGCACCCGGAAACGGAGACCGATTTGACTCAGGAACTGGAGTTATAACCGGTCGCGGCAGCATCCCCATTTTGCACTTTACACAGACGCACTGTTCGGCTTAATTGTGACAATCAGACTAAATTTCCGCTCAGCACAGAGGAGTCTTTCATGTCCCGCAGGACCATTCTACTTGTGACACTGGCCTCTTTTCTGCCGGTGATACTGGCTACCGCAACGGCAGCGTCGGTGCACCCGTCATACTCGTCCGATCTGCCCGTCGACACGGTTCCGTTCTATCCGAACGGCACCTACGACGAAACGGTGGCCAAACCCAACGACTATCTTGCCCACCCCATCGGCCAGTGGCCGCTGCGCTACCACGAACTGGAGCGCTATCTGGAAGCTCTGGCGGCAAGCTCGGAGCGAGTCGTCGTAGAAAAGCACGGCCTGACCTATGAGGGCCGTGACCAGAACAACATAGTCGTCGGTTTGCCGGAGACGATCCGGAACCTGGAAGATATCAAGGCCCGGTCGGCGCGGCTGGCGTCGCACGGCGCCTTCGGGTCCGACTCGGAGCTGGATGGCTTCATCGGGACCCTGCCGGCCACCGCCTGGCTCGGCTACAGCATCCACGGCGACGAGGTATCCGGTGTCGACGCCGCCGCCCAGCTGGCCTACCAGCTGGCCGCCGGTACCGACTCGGCCACCCTCCATCTGCTGGAGAACCTTCTCATCATCATAGACCCCAGCCAGAACCCGGACGGCCGCGAACGATACATGTCGATGCTGGAGACGTATAAGAGCAACGTTCCCAACTACGACCGCTTCGCCCAGCAGCACGGCGGGGTCTGGCCCTGGGGACGCGGTAACCACTACCTGTTTGATATGAACCGCGACTGGATATTGATGACGCAGCAGGAGACCGAGGGCCGCGTGCGGACCGTTCTGGAGTGGAACCCGCAACTGGTCGTAGACGCTCACGAGATGGGTTCCAACGACAACTACCTGTTTTCCCCGCCGCGTCAGCCCATCAACTACAACACCACCGAGAACGTACACAAGTGGTGGGAGGTTTTCAGCCGCGAGCAGGGCGAGGCTTTCGACAGACGGGGCTGGCCGTACTATGTCAAGGAATGGCACGAGCACTGGTTCCCCGGCTACGCCTCCGGCTGGCCTTGCTTTTTCGGTGTTATCGGTATTCTCTACGAGCAGGCCGGTGTCGACGGCAGTGCTGTCATGCAGAGAAGCAACTACCTGCTGACGTACCATGAAGCCGTCAACCACCAGTTCACCTCATCGCTGGCCAATCTGCACTCGCTGGCCAACAATCGCCGGGCTATCATGCGGGATTACTACCGGACGCGTCAGGATATCGTAGCCGATGGAAAGCGTACCGGCCTTGCCTATCTGTTCGTTCCTGACGGCGATGAGATAAAGATGAACCGGTTTATTACATCGCTGCTGAAACAGGGTATCCAGGTCGAGCGAGCTACCCGCGAGTTCAGCGTCCGTTCGGCCGCCGACATCTACAAAAAGGAACACCCTTCGAAGAAATTCCCGGCCGGAACCTATATTGTCAGGACCGGCCAGCTTCACGGCAACCTGGTCAAGGCCATATGTGAGTTCGACCCCCACCTTAAGCTGGAATTTCTCAAGGAAGAACGGAGGGAACTGGAAAAAGAGGGCGATACTCGCATGTACGAGACTTCGGCCTGGTCGGTGCCGATGGGCTACGACCTCGACGCTTATGAAACCACGACCCTGTTCGATGTTTCCGCTGATCCGGTCACCGAAGTGAACGTTTCCGGCGGGAAACTTCACAATCCGGATACCCAATTCGGCTTTGTCATCAACTTCGAGGGCGAGAAGACGTACCTGGCGATGAACCGACTGTTTGCCAATAATCTCGTTGTTCATGCCTCGGAGAAACCGTTCACGCTCGAGGGTAATAAGTTCAACGCCGGCGCCCTGGTGCTGCGCAAGCGTGGCAACTCCGAGGAAATGGTCTCGATCCTGGAAAGCCTGGCGGGCGAAGTCGGTATAAACGTGTACGGTGTCAACACCGGCATGTCCAGCGAGGGGTCCTATCTGGGAGCCGGCACGTTTCGTCTTTTGACCCGTCCCGAGATAGCCGTCGTCACCGGCGAACCGTTAAGCGGGTCGTCGTTCGGCGCACTGTGGTACACCATCGACAAAGAACTCGAACTGCCCCACTCACTGATTCGCATCCTGTCGCTTCCCTTTACCGACATTTCGCGCTACAATGTGATCGTCTTTCCGTCGTCCTGGGGCGGTTCGCTGGGCGAGGTGCTCGGAAAACACGGCTCTGAAAAACTCAAGAAATGGGTTCAGAACGGCGGCACCCTGGTGTGCGTGGGCAATTCCGCCGTATGGGCCGCTGATTCCTCCACGGGATTGAGCGGTGTCCGTCTCAAAAGACAGGTGCTCGATAAACTCGACAAATACGCCAAACAACTGGAGCGCGAAGTCCAGGCCGAAGCACCCGAGGTCGATACCATGGCCCTGTGGCACCCGGAAAAGGTGACCGCCAAAAAGGAAGAAGAAGAGAAAGCGCCGCCGGCAGGCAAGGAAGAGGCCAAAGATCTGGACGAGTGGCAGCGTCGCTTCTTCCCGCGGGGAGTCATTATGCGCGCCGATATCGATACCGAAGACTGGCTGGCTTTCGGCATGAAGAAAACCGTCCCGGTGGTGCTCTACACCGATTATGCTTTCATGTCGGGTGAGCATGTCGGCACCGTGGCACGCCTGTGCACCGACGAAAACAAGCTCCGCCTTTCCGGTCTTCTGTGGCCCGAAGCACGGCAGCGCTGGGTCGGAACCGCGTACGCCACCCGCGAGCGCATGGGCAGGGGGCAGATAATATTGTTCGCCGGGCATCCCAATACGCGGGCGTATTTCCACGGCACCCGCAAGATGTTCGTTAACGCCGTCCTCTACGGACCGGGAATGGGCAGCTGGTTCGAAGGGCCGTATGACGAGAAGTAGGCTCGAGTCGCCCGGTCGTGGGGCGGAGAATTTCCGCTTGACGGTTGTTGCCGGGGTCATTTAATGACCTTGCAATTTGCCGGAGGAGTGTTATATTAAAGTTGGAACCGTCACGTGATCGTGGCGGTTTTATTACGTGGTTTTTTATCAAACTTTTAGGATGGATATTAATGAAAGGTAAACGAGTTCTTGTTACCGGCGGTGCCGGCTTTCTGGGCTATCACCTGGCCATGAATCTTCCCCGTCGCGGCGTGGCTTTCCTCGCCATGAACGATATCGCCCCTTTTCTCGAGGCCGAGTATACCGACGATATGCTGCTGGTCAACCAGGACGTGCGCGACCCGGAAGGCATGTATCGCCTGATCCACGACAACCGGATCGACCTAATCATACACTGCGCGGCCGCGCTGCCGCTGTGGCCCAAACCGGAGATATACAGCACCAATATCGAAGGTGTCCGCAATACTCTCGAGCAGGCCCAAAAATGCAACGTCGAGCGGGTGATTTTCATCAGTTCCACCGCCGTCTACGGCGTGCCCGAGAAACATCCCCTGGTGGAAGACGATCCCCTGATCGGGGTGGGTGCCTACGGCGAGAGCAAGATCGCCGGCGAGGGCATCTGCGAGGAATTCAGAGAGAAGGGGATGTGCGTCCCGGTGATTCGACCCAAGACCTTCATCGGCACGGCGCGCCTGGGTGTTTTTCAGATACTCTATGACTGGGTCGATTGCGGCAAGCGCATTCCCATTATAGGCAAGGGGGAGAATCTATACCAGCTTCTGGAAGTATCCGATCTTATCGACGCCATCGTGCTGGCCGCCGAGGCGCCACGCGAAGTTGTCAACGACACTTTCAATGTCGGCGCTCAGATGTATGACAAGGTCAAGCTCGATGTCGGGGCGCTGTGTGATTTCGCCGGCAGCGGCTCGAAGGTGATGCCGACCCCGGCCAAACTGGTCAAGGGCGCCCTGGCCGTGTTTGAGTTTATGAAGATTTCCCCGCTCTACAAGTGGGTCTACGGCACGGCTGATAAGGACTCGTATGTTTCCACGGACAAGATCGAGAACAAGCTGGGGTGGAAATCGAATTACTCCAACCAGGATGCCTTGATTGCGTCCCACAAATGGTACCTGGAACACAAGGAGGAGCTGGTAACCCAGAAAGCCGGCGTGACTCATCGTGTTGGCTGGGACCAGGGGATATTGAAACTGTTCAAGCGCTGGTTATAGCCGCGGCTTCAAGACGAAAAAGCAACGGAGCGCGAATCCCTCGCGCTCCGTTTTCTCTGCCCCTCCCAGCTCTGGAGCTAAGGCCACCCTCCGCCAGATGCCGCTCCAGGCTGTCGGCATTGCCCACAACCCACATCACCGCAAATCTATAAGGCTATTCCTCCTGCTCTTTTCTCTGAAGTTGCCGCGTTACCATCTTTGTATATCCCAGATCTACGTGCGCGTTATGGACCTTGATCGTCCTGTAGCCTTTGCACGAAAAGATAATCTCGTAGGAACCATTGGGGATATCTTCCAGTTGGAAGTGGCCCTTTGAGTCAGTTAATGTCCGGAAGACAGTGCCGACGACTATCACCGACACGTTTCTGATCGCCTCGCCTGATGACGCATCGGTAATCTTACCCACTATTCGTCCTCTAGTCACAGCAAGCATTTCTCCTGCAGAAGGCCCCGGGCCGCTGCGTAGGGTGTTGGCGTCTATATTGACCCCGTCAGGCAACCTATGAGGGATGAGTTTGTCAGACTCGTATTGTATTATAACTGCAGTATCCCTATTGGGCCTCCTCTTTTTTACATCTTGAGAGCATTCTGTGATTATATCAGCTTTAACCAGTACGTTCCTAACCGTCACCGTCTGGTAGTCGGGATGCTCTATCTGGACCGTATACGTTCCGGGCTCCGGCAGGGAAAGTTGGTACTTGCCACTAGTATCCGTAACTACACCGAGTCCGCTCCCTGCGTCGGTAACTCGCGTACCGACTTTCGGCTCACCCGTCTCAGCATCCGTTATTCTGCCCGCAATGCGCCCTCTTCGCTTCCCTTCAAAGAGTGTCAGGTTCGCCCCAGCCTGGTCAAGACCGGCGGTCGGCCCAGTAATTGAAGCCCCATCCAGAACATAGACAACCTCAAACTGCCTCCCACCTCTTATGAACACCTCTCCAGCTCGATTTCTCACCGTTTCGACCTTCATGGTATCACTGTCATCTATCCCCAACACCGCGCTGGTGTCGACAATGTAGGCCACGTTGTACCCTATCGCGAGGAACACCTCACCCTTCGTATTCCTGATAGGTTGGTATTCCTCCTTGAGCACGTAACCTTTGGCCCTTAGCGAATCGGACTCGAACCGCCCTTTCAATTCTACCAGCGCCTGCGGTATCTTTTCGTCCCAGGCGCGGTACATAACAGCGACCATCTGCCCGTTAAGCCTGTATATGATAGTATCGCCGACTACTTCCATGCTGTCCGCCTGACTCCGCACCTGGTCGAAATATGATGGCGCTTTCACCCGTGTTGAATTAGCTGCACGGCAACTGTCCTCCGATCCGGAGTTAACATCGGGCAGGGAATACAGAAGCATCAGGCCGATAATGATACCCAGCGCGGCGCGCGTTTTACGCACAACTTCCCTCCGAACAGTGGCGCTGCTGATGCTTTTGTCTTAAGGGGATTTCTATATAAATAGACGGCCAGATATCTGTTTTGTGCAAAACCGGACTTGAAATAATACGGCGGGGAGCGCCGGCCGCGCTCTCCGCCGTTTTTTCGCCCCCTCCGGCCACGAAAGCATCTATTTCTGAGCAAGCTCCTGCTCGAATTTCTGCGCCTTGGAAATCAGGCCCATCAGCTCGATGAGTTCCTCCGACTCGCCTGTGTAAACCAGGTCCTTGGCCAGCAACAGCACCTCGCTCAGCTTCGAACCCTTGGCCCAGTACGATTTCCGGAGAATTTCGCCAAACTCGGCGGCACAAGCGGCCAGCTTGAACTCCCGCGAGGAGCTCTCGAAATCGCGACGGAAAACCTCGCGGCTGATTTTCTCGCTGATTTCGGTCACCTTGGCCATATCGTCCGGGTCTTTATACCGGATGAAGATCGTTCCCACCCGATCGGCGGACACGTTTTTGCGGAACTTGACTTCGTAGAGGGCCGTGACCTCGTGGCCGGAGCCGATCTCGCCGCCGTCTTCTTTGTCGTCGCGGAACTTGTCGTCGTCCACGTCGCGGTTTTCATAACCGAGCAGGCGATAGGAGCGGACCAGTTCGGGATTGAAATCGACCTGGATTTTGACATCGCGGGCAATCACCTGCAGGTTGCCGGTCAGGTTGTCAACGAACACCCGGCGGGCCTCGCCGATATCGTCCACGTAAGCATAGTGACCGTTGCCCTTGTTGCCCAGTTTCTCAAGCAGGATGTCGTTGTAGTTGCCCATGCCGAAGCCGATGCTGGAAAGGGTGATACCCCTGTCAGC
>CP070777.1:2037631-2095003 GCA_020346225.1 Candidatus Zixiibacteriota bacterium
CCGCTTGTAATACACGGCAGACGAATCGAAAGCCTCGTTCCGCTTACCCGTCCAGAGAACTTTCTGCTCTTCGTTCCCGGCATCCTGGTAACTGCGCACCGAGTCCGAGGCGTCGCGGGCCACCTGGCCGAAATACTGCCCGATCGAATTAAGGGCGTTGCGGTTCTGCGGAGCGTACTGCAGAATCTGGCGGTTGACCAACGCGGCGGAATCGAGAAACCGGCAGTTGTTGTAGCAAGCAGCCAGGTTGTAAAGGGTGATGGTGTCGTCGGGATTCAACTCCGTATACTTCTTGAAGAAGGGGATAGCGTCACAGAACCGGTCAAGCTGAATGTAGTTGTATGCGATCGAGAACAGGACGGTGGAGCTGTCGCTGACCACGCTCAGGCCTTTCTGGAGCCACTCTATCGCTTTCTCGCTCTCGCCGGTCTTCTCGTAGGCGGAGCCGACGCCGACATAGCCGCGGGAATCGGAGGCTTTCAGTAGCACAGCCATACGCATGAAGGTGACACAGGAATCAGCATTCGCCTGGAGGTCCGACTGGAGCATGGCTTTCATCGACGAATCCGTTTCGCTGGCGAGTTGTCGCTGGATTTCTCCAATCCGATTCAACTGCTCAATTCCCGAGTTATAACTCTCCCGCCAGTGCAGCTCCAAAGTCGAGTCTGAAAGAGCCGTGAACTTATCGCAGTCCTTGCGGTGTTTCTTCTTGATCTCTTTGTTGTTACAGCAAAGATGCAGCGAATCATTGTAAGCCACCAGCCTCTCCACATATTCCAGCTTCTTGTCCGGGTCCGAGGTACGGCTCAGATAGTCGACCATAATCTGGCCCATCAGGTGGAGACCCTCGGCGTGCGGCCCGTAGTTGAGAAAGAGAGAGTCCAGGTACGTAATGGCCGTTTCATACCGCTCAATGTCACCGGAAATGATTTCGATCTTGGCCGAGCTGAGATAGGCTCCAACCGATAGTTTACGGTCTTTCTTGCCCCCGAGTGCGGTCGCGCTCAGGGCCAGGACAATCATTGCTGCTACCGCCAGTTTCGCTGATATTCTCAAACCATCCTCCAATCTTTCATCCGTATCGGCAGGCCGTTTACAGGCAGCCAATTTATATCACTCAAATAGACTTGTCAACTTAGATTCCGTTTACTGTAGATAGTTGCGCACCGTAAACCTGACCGTCACCGTCTCGTCCGGCTTTATCGGGACCTTGAAGATGACGGTGGTGGCATCCTTCTTCTCGAACTCCAGATTCGATTGCTGAATATCCCAGAATCCGTAGAGCTTCTTTTCAACCTCCACCGTGACCGGATCGTCCTTGCGATTACGAAGCTCGATTTCAATATCCTTGTCTATCACTCTCTGGGACACTTTTCTCTGTTCCATGACTCGCTCTTCGGCGGCGATATCAAAAGCGTACCCGACCGTAACCTTGACTTCCTCGTTCTTGGGTGTGTGGTCTATATTGTCCTCGCCCAGCAGTATCAGCGAGCCGTCCTCGTCGGCCTTGAACAATCTCGTCCGACCGGCCGGAAGGGGCAGGCCGAGACCGCTGGCGGCGTCGTTGGTGAACTTGACGGCCACCTCGACCTTGCTGGGATTCCGCTCCGGCCTGTAGATGAATACTTTTTCAACGGCGGCCCGGGCCGGCTCGAACAGCGCTATCTGTTTGATTTCCCGGTTGGCCAGCGTGGCTTTGCGCGGAAGCGTATAAAGATGGTATTCGAAAAAGGCCTTCTCTTCGAAACCGGCATAAAGCTTGTCTTCGGCCAGGGCCATGCCCCGACCGGCCCTTCTGGCCGCCTCCGGCCGGGCGCGGTGAATATCTCCGGCCACGAGCCGGAGTTTTGCGTCAACATAGGTTTTGCCGGAAGAGTTGTTGATCGACGCCCAGCCGGACAGGTCCAGCTTTGTTTCATCCTGGTTCAAAACGCCCACATATTCAGCGGCCCAGTTCATACCGGCGGTCTGGTAGCCGACTCTCCCGTCAAGCCGACCTTCGTGGTCGGAGTTGTAAACCCAAAACAGGGTAGGCCGGGTAATCAAACCTTCGGGAAGGCTGGGGAAATTGACCTCGGTTATTTGTGACATCTGGATAATCTTGATTCGGCCGGAGCTTTCGCGCAGCACAATCGCGCCGCCGGCCTGGGTCAGCAGGGTACCCGAATACAACTGGCCTTCTTTGTCCACCAGTTCGATCTGCTTGTCTATGTACTTGACATACATCTGATCCGGACTGATCAGATCATAGGCGTAATTCTGCTCAAGGATGGTTACGTTATGGCCCGTTCCCACGAGCTCGAACCTGACCGAAGCCGGGTCGATCTGGGACGGCACGTCGGCGAACGCCAGACGATTGATGCCGCGGGCAAATTCCAGCGACCGCGTTTCGCTGACCACGCCAAGGTTGCTGTTATAAACCGTTACGGCTATGTCACCGGCAGTAAGGGCTGTCGGCAAAAGCACCAGCAAGACAAAGGACAAAAGAACTCTCATTTGGCTACCTCATCTCTTATACAGTTTCGTTGCTGCCGCGACCCCGGCAGGCTCTATGGGATGTCTCCATGCATCCTACACCCGGCGCCGGAGAATCTTCCCCGGGCCAGCTCATTTATGTCGGCCTGAATGACGTAACCGTTTGATATATTTGCTCTTGCACCTCATCGACGGTAGGGTTCAGCGCCCTGGCGGTAAACTCGCCATTTTCTGGCTCAATCCGGTGGAAAATCTGAGAGTAGAGGCTGTATATAATCTCCAGGCTCAGTTGACAGGCCGGCGCCAGTTCGGGAATAACCGAATCCAGCGTGTCTCTGGCTTTGCCCCGATAGTAACGCGCCGCGCGGTGGTACTGCCGCATCAGGATTCGCAGTTCAGGCGAGGTACTGGCGGCCTGAGCCTCCCGGCGAAGACCATCGTGGCTCAGCCGGCTGCGCGTCATGAGGTCATCCGCAAAGTAGTTAAGTCCGGCCTTCTGGTCTTTCTCAAAATCTCTCATTATGTGAACCAGGTATGAAAAGAGCGCCAGAGGCCGGGCCGCTCTTCGCACATCGAACCGGGGGCCTCGCAGTGACCCGTCCCCGCCATCATTCACCCCGCACAGGTGCATAAATACTGAGGCGGGAGCGACGGCTGCTCCCTCGGCATACCGGAGAAACGTCATGAACGTGGCGAAGCCGTCATGGTTGAGGTCATATATCATAGCCCGGGCCAGGCGTTGCCACGGCCACGGAGGGATAAGAAATTTCCTGGCTGTATCAAGGAGTTGTGCTTGAAAGACATCGGACGGCTTTCCTTCAATGAAACTCTCTACCCAATTCCGAATAGTCTGCGACATCAACTCTCGGTCGCGGTCGCTGATTTTGACCCCCGAGGCTTTTCGCTCGTCGACCAGATCGTCGATGACCCGCATTGAGCGGTAGCAGACTTTGAACGCCTCGTAGCGGTCGTTTTCCCAGAATCTGGCGGCAATATCCAATATGGGGTTGGTTAATATCTGCTTGAAGTCGGGTTTCCGGGCGAAATCAAGATATTTGGAATCGCTGTGTTCCATATGATAGGCCAATATACTTGTCGAGCGCCGACCGGAAAATTTATATTTGTCGCTGAGCGTATTTTTTTTACTATTAAGCAGTTATGGCTGAACCGATCAAGCTTTTGATGGCCACCCACAATTATCCCCGTTTCGCCGGGGACTTCGCCGGTGTCTTCGTTTCTCTTTTGGCCAAGCGCCTGAAAGATCATGACATAGAACCGGTCGTTGTAGCGCCCCATGCTCCCGGTCTGGCCGAGTATGAACAAATGCATGGTGTAAAGGTCTACCGGTTTCGCTATGCAAAGGACGAAAAGAACGAGAACCTGGCTTATCGCGGTACCATGCACAAACTTGTTCTCGGATCGGCCACCG
Source organism: Candidatus Zixiibacteriota bacterium (assembly GCA_020346225.1). GTDB lineage: Bacteria > Zixibacteria > MSB-5A5 > GN15 > FEB-12. The sequence goes on from CP070777.1 coordinate 2,041,536, forward strand.
GTGTTTTTCGGTTCAAGACTTTCCTTGACTGCTTCCGCCACGCGGCCGGGCGCGTGATCGAAGATGAGCGTATAAACGTCCTTTCCGGTCACTGGCTCATACCGTCGGGGATGGTCCTGAAAACCGTTAACCGCAGGCTCCGCCTGCCGGTGCTCATGTATTCCCACGGTACCGACGTTCACCTCACGCGGAAATACTTCGGAGTCGGCTACCGCTACCTGGCGGACTTCTGCCTCGGCCTGCGTCATTGGGCCGTTGTCTCCAGCTTCCTTCGCGAGGAGATTGTCTCTTTGGACCCGCGGCTGGAGGGAATTGTCGAAGTGCTCCCGGTGCCTCACGACGAACAGGTCTTCTTCAAGGACGACAGCGTGGTGCCCGATCCCGATCTGGTCGTGGCGGTGACCCGCTTTACCGAGCAGAAGAAGGTCCGCGAGCTTGTCAGGGCGATGGCCCTGCTGGGCGAGAAGAGGCCAAACGCCCGCCTCGAACTGTACGGCAGCGGACCCATGCAGGCGGAAATCGAACAGCTGATCGCAAAGCTGGGTCTCCGGCAAGCCGTATCGATACACGGCCCGGTCTCGCAGGAGAAACTAAGGGAGGTCTACAACCGGGCCTCCGTGGTCGTGCTCAATTCGGTGAACGAGGGTTTCGGGCTGGCTCTTTCCGAAGCTATGTTGTGCGGTACGGCCGTGGTGGGCGCCGACTCCGGCGGTATCACCGACATTATCGAGAACGAAAAGAGGGGACTGCTGGTGGCGCCGAATAACATCGAGCACCTGTCAGAGGCCCTGCTTCGGCTTCTGACCGACCCCGCGCTGAACGAGCGCCTGGCCCGCGCCGGGCACGCTTTCGCGGCCGAAAACTACGCGTCCCGGAAGCTTGCCGGGCGGTACGCCGACATTATCAAGAGCGCCGCCCGGCGTCGCTGAAATCCCGGAGCCGTTCAGGCACACGCTTTTTGGGGCTTGTCGAATCAGTCGATCCATGCGTAGTTTATGTGGAGAGAGGGCGTTATGAGTTCGATCGACTCGATTATTAATCGTCAACTGCTCAAGTGGGAGTTGCAGCGCCGGCAGGCCGAGGGACAGCCCGCGCCGCGGCCAAAACCACCCCCGATTGTCACTGTGAGCCGCCAGACGGGAAGTCGCGGCTCCTACTTCGCGGCGCGGCTGGCCGAGGAAATGGGTTACCAGCTTCTACACCGGGAAATCATCGATACTATTTGTGAAACGACCGGCTATCGCAAGAGGATTGTGGAGTCGATCGACAATCGCTTCCGCGGTGAGCTGGAATTGCTGGTGGAATCCGTTTTCACCGGCCAGACGATCGACCATACCGATTACTTCAAGCACCTGTGTCAAATGGTTCTATCCATGTCCCAGCTGGGCGGAGTCATTTTGATGGGGCGCGGCGGAAATTTCATTCTCGGCGCCAAACGCGGCTTTCATCTCCGCTTTGTGGCCCCCAAAAAGCAACGTATTGGAAACCTCGTTGCTTATCGAAAAGTGACCGAGGACGAAGCCGCCCGGCTGATCGAAAAGTCGGATTCGTCACGTCGGGAATTTGTCAGGAAGATTTTCGGGGCCGATATCGACGACCCGCATCATTACGACCTGGTCATCAATGCCCGGTATCTGGATGTTGAGGAGACGCTGGGGGTGGTCGCGGCAGCCGTCAGGGCCAAGTTCGATAAACTGACCTATCTTTAGTCCCATCAGTACTGCTCGGTTCTCAGCAACACCAGCGTACACGCCTGGACAACTTCCAGGCCGGCCGCTTGCAGGCGACGGGCCAGCCCGGGGTTCTCGGCGCCGGGATTGAATATCACGCGACGCGGCTTCAATCTGACAATGCGCTCGAATTCCCCGTCCGATATTTTGGAGCTGACATAGACGCTGACGGTGTCGACGGGTCCGTCGATATCGTCGAGCGACCTGACCGCCTGGATTCCGTCCACCACGTGGCCGGCGGGATGCACCGGGATGGGTTGATAACCGTGTTCCCTGAGCATGCGGAGCGCCTTGAACGAGTAGCGGTCCTCTTTCGGTGAAGCACCCAGGACCGCCGTCCGGGACGCCGCCGGAGCCTTTGTCATCACGTCTCCTTCTTCGTCTGATACGGTTCTTGCTTTTCTAATCACCGCGTTTGAATCATTGTAATCAACAACAAGAGCCGCCGGGAGTTCATGGAAAAAGCGGTGTCATGGACACCGCTTTTCAGATTGGCGGGCGTCACCGACCGGGAAGCTAACCGGGAATGTTGTTGGGGTCGAAATCGGCGACGTTCTGGGCGAAGGTCCATTGATAGCCTTCCGGGCACTTCAGGGTGCAGGTGCGGTCGCCCCAGAACTGGTCTTTGGGTTCCGCGATAACTTCGGCGGCCGCCTGACTCGCCTTCCGGAAGAAATCATCGACGTTGTCAACATAGAGATAGAATGAAACCGGACTGCCCTTCATCGTCTGCGCCGACAAGTGCTGCTGCTGCTGGGATTCTGTCCCGATCATCAACACGTTGTCGCGGTAGGCCATTTCGGCATGCATGATGCTGCCGTCTTTGTCGGGCATCGTCATCCGCGTCGTGAAACCAAAGGCCTGCTCGTAGAACTCGAGGCTTCTTCTTACATCGCGCACGATCATGTAAGGATTGAGCCAGGCCATGCCCTCTGATTTGGGAGGTCGTTTGGTCATAAGCCCCTCCTTTTCTGATTATGGTTAAAGGGTAAGCTGTTTCCATAATACGCAATTCTAACCGAATTTCGTAACGCTGTCCATCACTTTAGGGACAGGCGCCGCACTTCTGTCTAAACGACGGGAAGAATGTTGCCGGTGTCGAACCTGGCTTTGACCTTGCGCGAGTAAACAGCGTTGGTGTCGGGGTTATCTTCTCTCAGGCTGGCCAGGAGCCGTTGGCGACTGACCTCCTCTATCTTCATCTTTGCGTATTCCGCTTGCGCCGCAAGCGGCATGACCCGAAAACTGGCCGATATTATCAGCCCCAGAAGACCCCAGCTTCCCGAGAAGATCCTGACAATGTCGTAACCGGAAACCGACTTGAAGCAAACCGAGCCGGGACGGATTATCTCCCCATCGGGAGTCACGATTTCCGCCTGGAGGAAGTACTTCTTGAGCGGGAAATCGTGCTTGTCAAAGATTGAGCTCAGGCCGACCGCGATGGCCCCGCCAACCGAGCCTACGTACGGCAGTGACGCGTGCGGCAGCCACAGGTTGTGCTCCTTGAGGTGGTAGTTTATCTCGCGCAGGGGATACCCGCTCCCGGCGGTTACGTAGAAGTCGTCGGGGACAACCGCGATCAATCGGTTAAGTCGGTCGGTGCGAACCGACACCATGCCGGTAAACGGCTCGCCCTGCGGATCGATGTTGTTGCCGAAGCCGGTAATGAACAGCGGCTGCTTCGCGCGATTGGCCAGCTTGAAAAGCTTCGCCGCATCCTCGGCCGACTCCGGATGAAAAGTGGGTACCGCCTTCTGGTAAGTCAGCCGGTCGTCGGGGAACTCTGACTTGATTATCGTCAAGAACCGGTCTAAGCTCATCTCGGACGAAAGATACCGCAGAACCCGACCCTCTGTCAACCGCGACAAGCGCGTTCCTGATGCGGTGCCCCCGGGATGATTACTTTCTATAATCGAGATCGGGTTTTTGCACAAAAGGCGGATGAACGGATCGGGAGAGCGGTTTGGCCGGCGAATCGATACTTTCAAAATGAGGATACCCAACCAGGCCGATGAAAAAACTCGCCCTCCATAATCGGTCGGCCCGGCTGGGTATGCCTTTCCCCACAGTACTCGCCACCGTAAACTGCTTCGACAGACGGTGTAAACAAGCCTCGTGCCGGATGCGCCTTGTATATCGGGATCCTTTGCAACCTACAGTAATATAATGGGATACGAATCGTCTCGAGACGCCCCGGGGCGGCGTGAACCAACAGTTGAAGTTATGGTTGCGAGATTTCTTACGACCGATCCTGACGACGCCGTAACTCGTTGTTGAACATCGTCTCAACTCGCAGCGGATGCGATATCGATTCGCAAATTCGCAATCAATACCGGAACACTCCAGGTTCGCCAGAGGGGCAAGATCAATGTAGTTCAGCCGTCGGGCTAACGTCTCGATTGGTATTTCTTCAAACGGTAACGAAAAGTGCTCTCGGGTATGCCCAGTCGGCGGGCGGCGAGACTCTTGTTCCCGCCCGCTTTGCTTAAGGCATCAAGAAGCCTCTGATGTTCGGCTGACTTGTCCCCGTATGTGCGGGCCAGTTTGATCATGCGACGAAGATCGCGACTGGAGAGCAGCAAAAGGCGGTCTATCTCCGCTCGAAGCTGCCGGATGTTGCCGGGCCAATCACGACCCGTGAGAATCCTGGAAAACTCCCCGACGTGTTCGGGATTGCCGTCCTGTTCAGGATGGAAACCGGAAGAGCGGAGGAAAAGCTCCACCAGGGGAAGCATATCTTCCGGCCGCTCGCGCAGCGGCGGCAAGTGTATCGGGACCTCGTTCAGACGGTGGTACAGGTCGGCCCGGAACTGGCCGGCGGCGATACGCTCATCAATGTTGTGGTTGGTGGCGGCGATCAGCCGGAAATCTATTGTCCGTTCCTTGTTTTCACCCAGTCGGCGTATTTTTCTGGTTTCTATCACTTCCAGAAGCTTTGCCTGAAACGACCCAGAGGCGTCGGCGATTTCGTTGAGATAGAAAGTGCCGCCATCGGCAACTTCGAAAAGCCCGGGCTTATCCGTATCCGCTCCGGTGAAGGCGCCTCGGACGTGACCGAACAGCTCCGATTCCACCATCGCATCCGGCACGGCGGCGGCATTGATGGAAACCAGTTTGCCCTCTCGGCCGCTGTGGAAGTGAATGTATCGGGCCAGCACGTCCTTACCGGTGCCGGTTTCGCCGGTCAACAGGACGGTCATGTCAGCGGGGGCGGCGCGCTCCGCGAGAAAGAGCGCCCGACGCATCTGCGGACTTGCAGCAACCACGTTCGGGCTTTCGCTATACCAGGCGTCCCGGGAGGTGCGGGAGTCAGAGGATGCCCTGGCGCGCGCTACTGTATCAGCGGAAAGTTTCTCCAGTTCTTGCCTGACGCGGCCGATGTACGGTTTGACTTCCTCCGATTCGAAGTAGTCCAGGGCCTGCATGAGCATTCTCGCCTTCTCCTTCTCCGGATACAAATCGGCCATCGCTGCTTCATACAACGTGACCGCCAGATCATAGCGGTACTTCATCAGAGCGAACAGGTCAACGGCCTTGTGAAACCAGATTCGTGCGAGGTTGTCATTGCCGGCGTTATGTTCGACCCGGCCCAGCACACGGTAGCAGGCGCCCAGCTCGGATCGATCGTTCATCTCTGCGGCGCCGCTCAGGGCCAGCCGGGCCTGGTGCTCGGCATCAGTAAACTTTCCCCGTACACAAAGCACGTCCGCAAGCAGGTTTCTCAGGGAGATTGCCCTGAAGGCCGGCAGATTGTTGCCGGCGTACTCAAGCCCTTTGCGGAGGGAGCTCTCCGCCGCATCGATCTCTCCGGCCAGGAGGTGTATCCACCCCAGGTGTTGCCAGTAATAGACGACCTGGCGAGGGAATTTCTCAACGACAGGCATACTTCGTTGAATTGTTGCCAAGGCCGTGTCGATTTCACCGCGAAGAGCCAGTGGAATTGCGAATAAAACGTAGTGTAGAGCAATCGCTTGCTCGGAGAAGGTCCCCATATGAGACTCTATTCGTTTAAAGGTCGCAACCGACTGCTTGAGCCTACCGGTAAGAGTGAACAGTTGGGCCAGGTTGCCGGAGATTCTAACTGCCCCGTTCTTATCGCCAACACTTTGATACATTTCAATAGCTTTCTCCAGACTATCCTGCGCCGAATCGACGTCGCCCTGCTGTAATTCGACGTAGGCAAGTCGGTTCAGCACCCTTGCTGCAGCCCACAGATCCTCGCACCGCAGAAAACTGGTGTATGCCTCCAGCAAGATCTCCTGGGCTTGCCCGAAAGTGCCTTCAAACGAGTACCACAGGCCTTTGGCGTATTTCGCCCGAGCGAGCCTGGCGGTGTCGGGGCTGAACCGGAAAACCTCAATTGCTTCATCGAGACCATGCACCAGAGAAGGCTCGCCGATAATGATGGCGGCCTCCGAAAGCAGCACACTGCAATAAGCCCGTTCGGTAGCCGAGAGGCCGTCGGTTGACATGCTCTTCAAAAGAGCCAGGGCGTCGGAGTGCCTCAGTTCCCTGATCAATTTCTCTGCTTTGGTCAGTTCATCCATCGAACGAAGTCCGCTTTTTGCCGGCTTTGCGGAACTATTGCGAGAGGCCACGAGGACAGAAGAGAAGCGGCGGCGCGATATTCTGTCGGTCGAGGCTCTGTATATCGACCCGTTCCCCCGAGGAGAAAACGCGGCAGCGTGTCACGGCGACACACTTTGGACAAAAGTACCGTCGGGACAGACCAAAGTCAACGGACATTTTCCGGGCGAAGGCCGCGTCCGGCTCCGCTATTTAATGTTGTCATTATCTGTCGCGGCAGGTAATATTACATGGAGTGCTCATCGTTGTGAGGCAGTTGTCGCGTGAAATTCAACCAGAGCCTTCTACATAGCATACCGTCGCTTTTGACGCTGGGACTTTTCGGCGTGGCCTCTTTTTACCCGGTCACCTCGCTCTTCGGTGTTAGCCATCTCAGTTTCCTGTCTGACGGGCTGGTCTACCTGTACGTCATTCTGGCCGCGGCTGCAGTATATGCCGCCGCCGGCCCGGTGCCCCGGCGGCCGATGGATAGAGTCGCTGATGCGCTGGACTCTCTGCTCTGGGGCGGGCGGCGCTGGCCGAAGGCAGTGGTCGCGGTGGTCTTTATGGTCGCGTTCTATGTCTTTCGCTCACAGGTTCACCTGCTCGGGGACGGTTATGCGTGGCTCGACATTTTCGGCCAGGGGAGAGGCTATATTCACAAGTGGACCGAGCCCGGCTCGACATATTTGATCAGATGGCTTCAACAGCTTCTCGGCGGCTATTCCTCCGAAGACGCTCGCATGGCCTTCCAGCTTCTTTCAATCCTGTCCGGAGCGGTTTTCGTTTACAACGCCATCTCCGTTGTCGGGACGCTGGTCGCCGGCAGCTACACTCGTCTTCTCGGCCTCGTAACTCTGGTTTTTTCCGGCTCGCTGCTGCTGTTTTTCGGGTATGTCGAGTTCTATCCCGTGACCTGGGCGACCTCGATGTTGTTTCTCAACCTGTCGCTCCGGTTTATCAACGGTGAGACACCCTGGTGGGCCGTTGCGCTTTCATACTTGCCGGCGCTGGCCATGCATGTGCAGGTGCTTTGTTTTCTACCGGCCCTGCTGTACCTGTTCGCCGGCAGAATTCCCTCGCCGGTGGCGAAAAAAACCGCATACGTGCTGCTGGCGACCGCTATTGTCGCCGGTGCGGCGGTGCTGGTCTGGCTGAGCCATAGCCGTATTGACGTCGAGGTGCTGCTGCTGCCGCTTTTCGAGGGACGGCCTGTGGCGCCAGACTATACCCTTTTCAGCGGTCGACATTTCCTTGACCTGTTCAATCTCGTACTGCTGGTGTTTCCGGGCGGTCTGGTGCTCCTGGCTCTGTTCATTTCGACGAGAAAGAAAGCTCTCAAAGACGGCATTTCGCTTTATCTGGCTTTTCTCTCGCTGGGTTCGGTGGCCTTTGTGTTCTTGTTCGGGGCAGCCATCACCATGGGGCGCGATTGGGACATCATGTCCCTCGGTCTTTTGCCCCCATGCCTTCTGATGCTTTACCATATCGGCCGGCGGACCGTTCTGCCGGGACCGAGAGTGCTGCTGACATATTCGATCGTGGTGGTCTTCATGACTTGCTCGTTCATTGCCGTTTCCATACAAACAAAACCGGCCGAGGATAGATACTTCACCCTTCTATCCGACCGCAACCGAAATGCCTGGATGCTCTTCGGGCAGTACTTCCGCCGCAAGGGTGAGCTGACGCGACGCGATGAAATCACAAAGCAAGTTCATGAGCGGTTTCCCGATTATATCCTGTTTAAGTCACTTGCAAGTCGTGTGGAGAAGGGGGAGTTTGACGGGGTTTTCAAGGCGGCCGAGCAGCTGGTACGAAACGATCCCTATGATCCCGACTATCTCCGTTTTCTGGCCGGTCTCTGCGTCCGCTCCGGCCAATCGAGAAGAGCTGAAGAGTTGTTTCGTGATGCTGTCCTTCTCAAGCCCTACGACCCGGAACTGATGGAAGAGGCCGCCAACCTTCTCATGAAGTTCAACAAGCTCGACGAGGCATCGCGTCTGCTGGAAAACGCCTCTGCTCTGGCGCCTGAGAACTCTTCCATATCCGAAAGCCTGGGCCTGGTGTACATAAATCAAAACCGGCTGGATGACGCCGCGAAGGTCGCTGCCGGCATGTTCTCGCTCGATCCCGATTCGCCCGGCGGTCATCTGATCATGATCGTCGTTTCTCTCGGCCGCAGCCGGCCCGGCGACGCCAGGCATTATTACCTCGAGTATCTTGAGCACGGCAAAGACCGGGCCGGTTACGAGCAGATCAGGAAGACGTATGAGGGCCTGCTGCGGTAAAACCTGTTTTGACAAGCTGCGAAAAGCGCACAAAAAAGCCCGGCCAGAACAGCCGGGCTTTTTGGTATATGCGCAGGCAGTATATGCGACTTAATACATGCCGCCCATGCCGCCGGGCATGCCGGCACCCATATCGGGCGGAGCAGCCTTCTTATCTTCCGGCTTGTCGACCACGACCGCTTCGGTTGTCAGAAGCAGGCCCGCGATCGAGGCAGCATTCTCGAGCGCCGTGCGCGTGACCTTGGTGGGGTCGATAACGCCCGCCTTGATGAGGTCTTCAAAGCTGCCGGTCTCGGCGTTGAAACCAACCGAGCCTTTCTCGGCCAGGACGTGATTGACCACTACCGAACCCTCGGTCCCGGCGTTCTCGGCGATCTGACGGATCGGCTCTTCGAGCGCTTTGCGCACGATCTTGACGCCGACCATCTCGTCGTCACCGACCTTGAGATTCGCGAGCGATTCCATGGTGCGAAGCAGGGCCACGCCGCCGCCCGGCACGATGCCTTCCTCGACCGCCGCGCGGGTGGCGTGAAGGGCATCCTCAACACGAGCTTTCTTCTCTTTCATCTCGGTTTCGGTGGCCGCGCCTACGTTGATCACGGCTACGCCGCCGGCCAGCTTGGCCAAACGTTCCTGGAGCTTCTCGCGATCGTAGTCGGACGTGGTGTCGTCGATATGCTTGCGAATCTGGGCGATGCGACCCTTGATGGCCTCTTTATCACCGGCGCCTTCGACGATGGTCGTGTTATCTTTGTCGATGGTGATCTTCTTGGCCGTACCCAGGTCGCTCATGACCGCGTTCTCGAGCTTGAAGCCGAGTTCTTCCGAAATCACCTTGCCGCCGGTGAGAACGCCGATATCCTCCAGCATGGCTTTCCGACGGTCGCCGAAGCCGGGCGCCTTGACGGAAGCCACTTTGATGGTGCCGCGGAGCTTGTTGACCACCAGGGTGGCCAGGGCTTCGCCCTCGATATCCTCGGCAATGATCATAAGCGGTTTGCCCTGCTGGGCCACTTTCTCGAGAATCGGGAGAAGGTCCTTCATGTTGGAGATCTTCTTGTCGTGGATGAGAATCATCGGGTCTTCCAGCACCGCTTCCATATTGTCGGGATCGGTGACGAAATACGGTGAGACATAGCCACGATCGAACTGCATACCCTCAACCACGTCAAGGGTGGTCTCGGCGGTCTTGGCCTCTTCAACCGTGATAACACCGTCTTTACCGACTTTCTCCATAGCCTCGGCAATCAGGTCGCCGATCTGCTTGTCATTGTTGGCCGAAATGGTGCCGACCTGGGAGATCTCTTCCTTGCCGCTGACCGGCTTGGACATCTTCTTGATCTCTTCTGAAACAGCCTGGACGGCCTTCTCGATACCGCGTTTGATGGCCATGGGGTTGTGACCGGCGGTCACGTTCTTCAGACCCTCGCGATAAATCGCCTGAGCGATCACGGTGGCCGTAGTCGTCCCGTCACCGGCGTCATCAGAGGTCTTGGAAGCTACTTCCTTGACCATTTGAGCGCCGATGTTCTCGAAATGATCTTCCAGTTCGATCTCCTTGGCCACGGTAACGCCGTCTTTGGTTATCGTGGGGGAGCCGAACTTCTTGTCGAGCACCACATTTCGCCCCTTGGGGCCCAGCGTAACCTTGACCGCGTCGGCCAGTTGATCAACGCCTTTTTTGAGTTTGTCGCGTGCCGTCGTATCGTAATTTATGAGCTTAGCCATTAGCTAATCCTCCAGATTCAGTGAACAGGTTAACGATTGATGATAGCGTAGATGTCGGACTCGCGCATGATGAGGTACTCTTCGCCGTCGATGGATACCTCGGTGCCGGAATACTTACCGTACAGGACGCGGTCCCCTTTCTTGACCTCCAGGTCGATTCGCTTGCCTTCGTCATTGATGCGACCCGGGCCGATTTCCACTACCTGGCCCTCCATGGGCTTCTCTTTTGCCGTGTCGGGAATGATAATGCCGCCCTTTTTCATGTCCTGTTCCTCGAAGGGCTTGACGACAACACGGTCGGCCAATGGTTTTACATTCATCTGCTTTCCTCCTAAGACTGGATTCTTAGACTTAAATGTTTATTTTACTTGTATTTATGGCCCTTTGTTAGCACTCATTATTGACGAGTGCTAACAAACATACAGTTTAAACGCTCCTGCTGTCAAGAGGTTTCCTCAAAAAATGGGTCTTGAATCTTCTGGAGAAAGGGGCAGCAACCGCCCGGATTGACCCAAGCCATTGTTAATAAGTGGGTTAGTGGATCGGTCCGGCCGCGAAAAGCACAAAAAAACCGCCCCGCTGGTCGGGGCGGTTTCGAAATACAGTTGTATTCGGCTCAGTTGTCACCGTTGGTGGTGCCCAGCACGGCGTTTTCGCAGTCAACCAGACCGTAACCCTGCTGGTAAACGTTCAGGCCGATATCCTCGGCAGTTGCGTGAAGACGGGCACGGACTTGCTCATGGGTCCAGCCCGGGTTGTCCGACCATATCAGGGCGGCGGCACCAGCTACCATCGGGCCGGCCATGGAGGTACCGGTGAGGGTGCGGTAACGTCCCATCTTGTAGGTCGAGTAGATTCTGACTCCCGGGGCGGTTACCTCGATTTCCGGTCCGTAGGCGGAATATGTATAGAACGCATCATATTGGTCGATAGCTGAGATGGCCATAACGCAATCGTAGTCGGCCGGCGAGGTTACGGCGCCGCCGGTGTTGCCCGCCGACGAGATCAGAAGAATACCGATATCGTAGCAGGCCTGCAGGGCCAGTTCTTCTGACGACGACCCCGGTCCGCCAAAGCTCATTGACATGACCTGAATATCGTTATTCGGGTCGCCGTCGAAATGCGTCCCGTAACAGAAGTCAATACCCGCGATGATGTCGTCCATGGCCAGGAACTTGCGGGTCGAGATCTGGACCATCCACATGTTGCATTCGGGGGCGACACCTACGACACCGATGTCATTGTCGTCGGCTGAGACAATCCCGGAGCAGTGTGTGCCGTGGCCGTTCTTGTCGTCCCAGTTGGTGTAGCTGTTATATACGACCGAATACCCGCCGGCCCAGGTAATATCCGGATGATCCATATCGCCGCCGGTATCCAGCACGGCGACATTTACACCGGCGCCCCGGTTGCCGGAGGTGGCATGGACGTATTCGGCATCGATGCGATCCACTCCCCAGTCGAGCGTCTGGGCATGATACTCACGCTGGACCGGCTCCTCGACAAAGAGAACATTGGGATTGTTTTTCAGTTGTCCGATAGCCTGTTCCGGAACGCTGGCAAAGACTATGGGAAGGTGCTTGTATTCCCGCTTGACAGCCGCGCCGGCCGCGCTCAGGGCGGCATCGGGACGGCTGTTCGAGAAGCCTACAAAAACGTCTTTATTGCCGGTTGGGGTTGCGATTTTTTGGGTCAGGACGGTGGGTGAAGTATCGGGCGCTGTCGACCGGTCCTGGGAGCAGCCGCCGGTCATGAGAAGGGCGCCGATCATCAGGATGGTAACGAAGGTGTACAAATGCTTCTGCATCACATTTACTCCACTACGTTGAAAAGTTAACGGTTTGTTGGATCGGATGCTGCTTGTTGCTTGTATTATCACCTCCTCCCAGGTGTCATACCATGGCTGGCTTCCCCGTTGCGGGCATGATAGAACGAAAATAGGTACTGTTCTGATTCTCTGACTGCTTGACAGGATGTTACTAAACACGAGCGTGAATGTCAATAAGAAAAGGCCCGGTAGTCGCGCGGTTGTTTGCGGCTGAGATAGTAGCGGCAGCGTCATTCGAACGAGAAGCTCACATGTACGGTGCTGGCTATTTCTTTGTCGATGGAAGTTACATCATTTACGCCGTAATCCGACACTTGCTGTGAGTGAAGCGGACGTATCTGGAATACGCCGATCCGGGCTGATCTTGGCACTCCCACGTTGCGACCGGTCGATTCGGCCAGCCTTTCGGCTCGAAACCTGGCATTGCTGGTAGCCCTCTCGATCATCTCCAGCTTCATGGCATCGAGCTTCGTGAATAGATAGCGCGGGGGGCGGGATTCAAACTCAACCCCCTTTTCGATCAGGCTCGAGGCGTCCTTGGCAAGCCGGGTAATACGATCCACATCAGTAGATTCAACCTTGACTTTCTGCTTGAGTGTGTAACCTGTCAGAATCCGCTCGCGGTTGTAACTCCTGGAAAGCTCAACGGTACCCAGCGTGTACTCGTTTTCCCGGTAGCCCTGCTGCGCGAGGAACTGCGTCACGAAGCCGAGATGCTTCTTGACCGTCGCATAGGCTTGCTCGAGGTCCGCTGATGAGGTCGAGATTATACCTTCCCAGACAGCGAAATCGGACTTGATCGGTTGGTATGCCGCTCCCGTGACGGTAATTGTCTGATTATACCCCTTAATCTTGAGGACGGTCCGGCTGACAATCAAACTGGACACAATCAGCGCGGCGCCCAATATGGACGCTACGGCGATACTGATTTTGTTGGTATTGAGCATATCGGTGATACCTTCCTCAAAAACACGCGCAGTCGGTTTTCAGTGTTTGCATCTTAGCGGTGCTGCGACCGCATGCAGACTCGCGGACACTGTCTCTGTCTCTTTCTATGTTTTTTCAGTTGTGAAGTTCCGGGAACGGCGGTGGAAAGTAGAATGTCGCCTCTTCGGGTTCAAGCGAGGTTGTAAAACGCCTCCCTGCCCGGATACACGGCCTCTCGCCCGATCGTTTCCTCGATACGGATCAGCTGGTTGTATTTGGCGATGCGGTCCGAACGACACATCGAACCGGTTTTAATCTGCCCGGCGCCGGTGGCCACCACGACATCGGCAATGGTAGCGTCCTCGGTTTCGCCGGAGCGATGCGAGACAACCGCGGTGAACCCCGCCTTCTGGGCCATCTCGATGGCATCCAGAGTCTCGGTCAGGGTGCCGATCTGGTTGAGCTTGATGAGAATGGAGTTGGCCGCTTTTTCTCTAATGCCCCGGGCCAGCCGCTTCGGATTGGTCACGAAAAGATCATCGCCGACAATCTGAATCTTCCCGCCCAAACGCCGCGTCATTTCTTTCCAGCCCGACCAGTCGTCCTCGGCCAGACCGTCCTCGATGGAAATTATGGGATATCTCTTGCAGAGCTTTTCGTAAAAATCGACCATCTGCGTGGAGCTCAGCTTTTTGCCTTCCGCCGCGAGATGATACTTTTTCGTCCTGGCGCTGTAAAACTCGGTCGAGGCCGGATCGAGAGCTATGAGGATATCTTTTTTCGGCTTGTAGGCGGATTTGCCAATCGCCTCCATGATAACTTCGAGAGCTTCCTCGTTCGATTTCAAGTCCGGAGCAAAACCACCCTCGTCGCCGACCGCCGTGTTGTAGCCCTTCTTCTTCAGTACTTTCTTCAGATGTCCGAAGATTTCCGCTCCCATCTGCAGGGCCTGACGAATGTTCCTGGCTCCCACCGGCATGATCATGAATTCCTGCAGGTCGACATTGTTGTCGGCGTGCTTGCCGCCGTTGAGAATGTTCATCATCGGCACCGGCAGAGTCTTGCAGTTGCTCCCCCCGATATATTCATACAGGAATCGGCCGCGCGATTCCGCCGCTGCCTTGGCCGCCGCCAGTGATACACCCAGGATAGCGTTGGCGCCCAGTTTCGACTTGTTCTCGGTGCCGTCAAGCTTGATAAGATAATTGTCCAGAGATACCTGGTCGTAGGGGTCGATATCATCTTTGATAAGGGCCGGGCCGATGATCTTGTTGACGTTCTTTACGGCCCTGGTGACACCCTTGCCGAAGAATGCCGCAGCGTCGCCGTCGCGGAGTTCCACCGCCTCGTGGGCGCCGGTGGAAGCTCCGGAAGGAACGGCCGCCCGCCCCAGGGTTCCGTCGGATAGACAAACATCAACTTCCACTGTCGGTGTACCCCGGCTGTCGAGAATCTGTCGCGCGTGAATATAGAGAAAATCTGACATTGTATTTACCTTCCTCGTCGATGTTCCTTTCGGATTTCTGGCAAATTATACAGCCCGCGGCACGCGAGCAAGATTAAACTTGATGGCTCCTGTCGTGCTCCGCCGATATCCTGTTGGCTGGTGCCATCACTTTGCGTGCTTGAAATCGTGATGCCTGATGTTTCCCAAGGGGTAATCTCGGGCACGCTATTTGATGTATAAGACGGCGGACAGAGGAGAAACAGGGTCAGTGGATTCGAAAAGAACTGGCTCCGGGACCGGCTTTAGCCGGTCCTTTTTTACTTGCTAAAGATATCCGGGTTTGTTATCTACCGGACAATAATGGACCAGATTAACAATATCCTCTCGGTTATCTCGAACTTCGTTTGGGGCTGGCCCATGGCGCTGATTCTTCTCGGCGCCGGTTTAATCCTTACTCTCCGCACCCTTTTTGTTCAGGTTCGCGGTTTTGCGCATGGCGTCGGTATCGCCAGCGGCAAGTACGATGATCCCGCCTACCAGGGTCAGTTGACCCACTTCCAGGCCTTATCGGCGGCCCTCTCGGCCACCATCGGCATCGGCAATATTGCCGGTGTGGCTATCGCCCTGTACTGGGGCGGCCCCGGGGCCATCTTCTGGATGTGGGTTACCGCCGTCTTCGGTATGGCTATCAAGTATGCCGAGTGTACCCTGGCCATTCAATTTCGCAAGGTCGAACCCGACGGCAACATTCGCGGCGGTCCTATGTACTACATCGAGATGGGTATGGGCCGGTTCTTCAAGCCGCTGGCTTTCATGTTCGCTTTTTGTACCGCGGTGGCCGCCTTCGGGGCCGGCAATATGGTTCAATCCAACACCATCGCTCACTCGCTTCTGGATGCTTTCCATGTCTCCGGTGCCGATGAGGCTACCGTTCGCTGGATCATCGGTATCGGGATCGCGTCTTTCGTGGGACTGGTGATAATCGGCGGGATCAGGCGTATCGGTCACGTGGCCTCTTATCTCGTGCCGTTCATGTCCGTTGTCTACGTGACCAGCGCCATGATAATAATCCTGATTAACTACGACCAGATCGTTCCCGCTTTCAAGCTGATCTTCTACCACGCTTTCAATCCAACGGCGGTGGTCGGCGGTTCCGCCGGGGGAGCAACCGTGTGGATGACCTTCACCTGGGGACTTCGTCGCGGCTTGTTCTCCAACGAAGCCGGTCAGGGCTCGGCTGCCATGGCCCACTCTGCCGCCAAAGTCGAGGAACCGGTCCGGGAAGGCCTGGTCGCCATGCTCGGCCCGTTCATTGACACCCTGGTGATATGCACCATGACCGCTCTCGTTATCATAACGACCAATCAGTGGGCATGCGGCGAAACCGGCGCCGTTCTGACCATGAAGTCGTTCGATTTCGCCCTGCCGTTCTACGGGACCTGGATGGTGGTCGTGGGTGTCTTGCTGTTTGCTTTTTCGACGGTTATCGCCTGGTCGTACTACGGCGAGAAGGGCATTGAGTACGTGGCCGGCAAACGGGCCAAACTGCCCTACAAGTGGGTTTATGTGGTCTTCACCCTGCTCGGTGCCCGCTTCGACCTTCAGGCTGTCTGGGCCTATGCTGACACCGCCAACGGCCTCATGGCCGTCCCCAACCTGATTGCCTTGATTGTCCTGTCCGGAGCCGTAGTCGCGGTTACCAAGAAATACATGGATGAGAAGGCCCGCGGCCTCCACAAACCGTTCCGCAACCGCATGTCCCCGTTCAGCCGGTTCGACAAGATCGGCGAGTAATCTTCAGGTTCTTCTTTTGACACGACCGTCCAATCAAACATTGATAAATGGTGGGTGGCTTGTTAGTTTGACGTGATGGCTTGCGCCGGGTGACGCGAGAAGCAATATTGCCCCAATGGGGAACATCTACCGCCTGATGCTGTTTGATAATGGCAAGTCAGTGCTGTGAGTTAATTGCTGAAGCAGAATATTTGAGGATTTCTGATTATGAAATATCTGGTTACAGGCGGAGCAGGATTTATCGGGTCCAACATCGCAAGCACCCTCGTCGAGAAAGGCGAGCAGGTCCGGATTCTGGATGATTTCTCCACCGGCCGCAGGGAAAATGTCGCGGACCTCGAGGGAAAGGTGGAGATGATAGAGGGCGACATCAGGGACATGGCCGCTGTCGAGAAAGCCGTCAGCGGCATGGACTACGTGCTGCACCAGGCGGCTCTGCCCTCGGTGCCCCGTTCCGTTAAGGACCCGTTGACGTCCAATGCCGTCAACGTTGACGGGACTCTCAACCTTCTGGAGGCCTCGAAAAAGGCCGGGGTGAAGAAGTTCGTGATGGCCTCATCGTCGTCGGTTTACGGCGAGTCCGAGGAACTGCCCAAGCACGAACAGATGCCTCCCAGTCCGCTCTCGCCTTACGCCGTGACCAAGTTGACCAACGAGTATTATCTGAAAGTCTATTGGGACTTGTACGCCTTTCCGACCGTCTCACTGCGCTACTTTAATATTTTCGGTCCGCGCCAGGACCCGCAGAGTCAGTACGCCGCGGTGGTTCCGCGCTTTATAACCGACCTTCTGGCCGGCCGGCAGCCGACGGTTTTCGGCGACGGTGAACAGTCGCGCGATTTTACCTACATCGACAATTGCGTCCGGGCCAATATCCTGGCGGCCACCAATGAGTCGCTCGTCGGGGACAACTTCAATGTTGCCTGCGGAGCACAGTTTACGCTCAACCAGATGCTTGATATCCTGCGCGAGATTATCGGCACCGATATTCAGGCGAAGTATGACCCGCCCCGGGAAGGGGATATCAAACACTCTTACGCCGCCATCGATAAGCTCGTCAAATTCGGCTACAAGCCCGAGGTGGACTTCACCGAGGGTCTCAAGAGAACGGTCGCCTTCTTCAGGAAATGAGTTTGCCGGCAGGCCGACAGACTGAGTTTTCGAGATCAGCAGGCGGGGTTTGCCGGCCCTGCCTTTCTATATTGAGAATCGCCAGCCGCAGTAATGCTCGTCGCCGGCCCCGGGATCCGGGGGACAGCAAATACATTCCGTCCTGATGGCGGGGTCAACGGTTTTGGCGAAGTTGTCATACTCGACGATGCCCACCTGCTTGCACGGAAAAAGGGGCAAATTCTTGCGCTTGCGCGCCTGTTGTACCCGACACTCGACCATATAAAACTCGAATGAATTTCCGGTTTCGTTGCGGATTATTTGCCTGTTGAGGTGTGCGTACAGCCGAAAACCGAGGGCTTTCTTCAGCGCCCCGAGACCACCTCTTTCGGGTATTCCGTGGCGGGCCATAATTCTCCTGGCCTCGATGACGGTGAACTTCTCCCAGGCTTCCCGGTCAAGTTCGATGGCCGCCTGAAGACCGTACTTCTTCTCTACCGCCTGAAACCACAGGCCGTCGTGCGCCAGCCAGTTCTTGGCGAAATCCAGAAGCATTCCCTCGAGCGTCTCTCGCTTCAAATCCCCCGTGTTGACCATAATGCTTGTCCTCTATACCTGTTGCGGCCTCGGCCGGCACCAACAATTTCTTTACAAAACTTTGGCGCCGGACTATTATTCTACGTCATTTAAATTGAGCGGTCAATCGCTATCGGAACAAACCGGAATGATATTAAGTCCGTTATACTATAGTGAACCGCACCTTGGTCGAATCTGTTGAGCCGCCGCTCAGGAAAGCGCTGATGCTGAACAAGCTCAAAGCAAATACCGTCCGGTTCCTCTGTATTTTCTGTGCGCTGCTGGTTGCGGCCGCGCCTCTCTCGGCCGGGCGGCTGTCGGAAGACCTGGAGCGGGTCGCCTCCCGTCTGAACCCGAACGGCGTGATCCGCGTATGGATCGAACTGCCTCGAGTCGAGGACCCGGCGCAGCTCAAAGCCGGCACACGACGGCCATTCCGGGCCGAACGTCATTCGCTGGTCATGGGTCGCCTCAAAGACATTCACGCCTCCGCCCAGGAGAATCTGCTCGTTCATCTCGATCGTCTGAGAGCCCGCGGCCAGGCCGGTGCGGTCAAACCGCACTGGATTGTCAATGTCGTGGAGGCCGAGATTGTCGTCGGACGGCTGGCCGAACTCGCCGCTCGCGACGATATCACTATCGTTTACTCGGTGCCTGAAGTCGTGACCATCAATCCGGATAAACTCGAAAGTTCGCCGTCGGCGGCTGTCGGCGTTGAAGGCAACCTCACCTACATCAACGCTCCGGCCGCCTGGGCCGTTGGCTACACGGGACAGGGGCGAATCATCTGCACTTTCGATACCGGTGTTGACGGCCTTCATCCGGCTCTGTACGACAACTGGAAGGGGCACGACGGTGACTCCGCTGCCGCCTGGTTTGACCCGGTCGATAACCAGTCTTTCCCGCACACCATTTCCCTGTGCGGGCTTCCCATCTGCCGTCCCGCTCACGGCACGCAGACCACCGGGATAGCGGTTGGACGCGACAACGCCGCCGGCGACACCATCGGCGTGGCCCCCGACGCCAAATGGATATCAGCCGCCGTTATCGATGTTGCCGGAGCCTCCATAATCGATGCCTTCGAGTGGGCGGCCGACCCGGACGGCGATCCCAACAGTCTCGACGATGTCCCCGATGTGATAAACCACAGCTGGGGTGTTCCCGATATCGGTTGCCAGAACATTTTCTTCGATATGATCGATAACATCGAAGCTATGGGCATCGTCAATATCTTCGCCGCCGGAAACGAAGGGCCGGCTTCGTTCACTATTCGCAACCCGGCCGACCGGGCCAACAACTCGCTGGACTGCTTCGCCGCCGGCGGTATCGACCACAACACGGGCCAGGTCTGGGTTTCATCGTCACGGGGTCCTTCTGAATGCAACGATGGTGCCACGAAACCGAACGTGGTCGCGCCCGCGGTCGGTATCAGAACGTCGGTGCCGGGCGGATTTTACAGCAGTCCCAGCGGTACTTCTTTCGCGGCGCCGCACGTTTCCGGCCTGGTCGCCCTGCTGCGACAGAAAAACCCCAACGCCACCGTCGATCAAATCAAAAGCGCGGTTCTGGCAACTACTGATAATCTCGGTCTGAGCCTGCCCGACAACGATTACGGCTGGGGCGTGATAGACTGCCTGGCGGCGCTGAACGCGCTGCCGCCGGGGAGCGCTCAACCGAACCTGCGCGTTTATTCTTTCGACCATGACGCTATCAGCGCCGGAGATGAAGTCACCGGCACCCTTGTCCTCAAGAATTTGGGAGCTTCCGCCAGCGGCGTTTCGGTCAGCCTTCTGGACAGTAATCCGGCGCTGGATGTCCTGGCCGGTTCCGCCTCATTCGGAAATATCGCCCAGGGAGACACCGTCCGAGCCGACACCCCCTTCCGGGTCGCCGTGGCCGACACCGTCACCGAGGGCGCCATTCTTTCGCTCGACCTTCGTATCACTGCGGTCGGCTACACCACCGTAGCCAGGCTCTTCTTTGTCATCGAGCCGCGCACCGCCCGGTCGTTCGTCACCCACAGCGTCGGCAATATCCAGTTCAGCCTGACGAATTACGGCACCTACGGGCTGGGAGACAACTCCTCTTTCCCGGCCGGAGGTCTCGGCTTTCGATTCCGCAGCGGCGAGAACGACCTCTATGATGGCGGCCTGATGGTAGGCATCGATGGTGGTCACGTCCCCAACGGCGTTATGGTGGCTTCGGGTGAACCTGACGGCGATTTCGCCGTTCTTCCCGGAGGCAACATCGCCTTCGTGGCGCCGGGGCACGATAGTGTCGGCCAGCAGACCTTGGCACGTTTCTCGGACAGCAGGGGAGAGGGTTCGATCGGCCTGGAAATTCAGCAAAGCAGCTTTGCTTTCGATATCAGTCCGAACCGCAACTTCATAATCCTGCGCTATGTGGTGAAGAACACAGGTACTACGGTTCTGACCGACCTGTACCTGGGCCTGCATCTTGACTGGGACGTCGGCAGTGCCTTCAGCAATGTGGGCGGATATGAGTCAACGGGTCAGTTTGCCTGGATTGCGCAAAATACCGGCAGCGGGATAACGCAGTATCGGGGTGCCCGCGCCCTGCATGGTCTCTTTGTCACGGCATACATCGACTCCGGTCGCGTCATCTATGCTCCGCCGCTGGGGGAGGACGGGTACACCGATGCCGAGAAATTCGCCGCTCTCAGCCGGGGTATTGACGCTCCCGACGAGTTGCGCCAGGGCTTCCGGGACCTCTTTCAGGTGGTCGCCGTGAAGGCCCATCTCACGCCCGGCGACATCGATACCGTCGCCTTCGCTCTGCTGGCCGGCCAAACCTTCGCGGAGATAGAAGAGGCCGCCGGGCAATCGCTCGAAGCGTACATAGAGTATGTGAACGATGGGGTCACACCGCCGCCGCCGGTGCCGGAAATATTCGCGCTCTACCAGAACTATCCGAACCCCTTCAATGAAAGCACCGCTATTCCCTTCTGTCTCGAAAGCACCACGGACTATACCCTGAGTATCTACAACATCGTTGGCCGAAAGGTGCGCGAGTTTGCCGGGCGCGACGGCCCCGGTCAGGTGACTATCAATTTTGGCGGAGAATCGCTTGCCTCCGGGATTTATCTTTACAGGCTAAAGGCAGGGGATTTTACCGAGTCGCGAAAAATGTTGCTTCTGAAGTAACCCTGTCAAGGCGCTTCGAACGACAGCGCCCTGATTCCCGTCACCCGCTCCAGATGCCTTGCCTCTTCGACTTTGTGGCAAAAGAGCGCGACCTTGTTCACGTCCAGCCGGGACAGGTCCAGGTCACCCTTGAATCGATACTCGTCCTCCCGTGTCCAATCAGCCTTCACACCGCCCGACTGGGTGAGCCACGCGGGGCTCGGCTGACCCTTTTCTGACGGTGCCTTCGACCGGTTTTGCCGGTAATTTACCGGCCTTACTCCGAGGGCCAGAGCCGACCGCTTCTCGATGCCGATACCGTACGGTTCGAAGGACATTTCCCGGTACCTCGCCCGCCACTTCATCAGTGCCGCCATTTCGCATGGCTTGCGGCCCGAGAAGGAAACGGTGGGCGTGCCCGAGGGCATGTGTCTCGATGAGGCTCGAATCGTTTTCTCCGTGGCGATATTCAGCAGGCTGTCAAAGGCCGTTCTGGGATACCTGTCCGAGGACACTACGGCCCGATAGTATTCGATGAGTCTTTCGCCGGGCCAGGCCGAATTGAATGTTCGGGTCCAGTGAATTAAAAAACCGGCACCGACTTCGTCCAGACAGGGATTGAGCCGGCCCGGCTTAATGTGATAGGCCAGTGGTGCGCTCCGACCGCGATACGCGATCCTGAAATCGTCGATCAGCTGCTTGCCCTGCAATCGTTCCTGTTCGATCAGTGTCTCCATACTCCCGCCGCCGCGGATCGAAACGGGAACCAGAAGGTCGGCCTCACCCACCACCACTCTGTCCCGAAACGGCCATATTCTGCGATCCTTGGCCATTTCCGTCGTAAGCTGCAGATCGAGGAATTCGGTCCGCTCCCATGCCAGCTCAAACTGCTCGAGCGCTCCCTTGATGCGCTGCTGGAAGTCTTTGTTGCCGGCCGCCGGAACGACTATCAACTGCCGAACCTTGCCGATGGAGCCCAGGCTCGTTAGAAGATCCCATGTTTGCATCCCGCACGAGGAACATAATCTCAGACCGCGATCCTTTACCCAGTTGATTGCTTCTGCGGATTTCCTGACCCATTCATCACGGCCGCAGGGCCGCAGGGCCTGGCGGGAAAGCAGCACCGCTGCCGTCCGCATGTGAACCCTCCCCGGGGCTATTTATCCTAACACGTTATCCATAGCCATCATGATCACGAATCCTATCATCACCCCGAAGGTGGCGTGACGGGCTTTGCCCTTGGAATGTGTTTCGGGTATGATCTCGTCGCTTATCACGAACAGCATGGCGCCGGCGGCAAAAGCCAGTCCCACCGGCAAAACGGGCTCAAAGACTGTCACCGCACCCACTCCGAGCAGGCCGCCCACCGGCTCCACCAGACCCGTGACAGCCGCCACCCCGATGGCCGCCCAGCGGTTGTAGCCGAGCGTGATAAGGGGCAGGGCCACCGCCAACCCCTCAGGCAGGTTCTGAAGACCGATGCCGATAGCCAGGCTGGTGCCCGCACCGATGTCACCGCCCCCGAAACCGACCCCCACGGCCAGGCCCTCGGGAAAATTATGAATGGTGATGGCAATAACGAACAACCATATCTTCTTTAGCTTGCTGTCCGGGCCTTCCCGGCCGATAAAGAAGTGCTCGTGAGGTAACCATTTATCCACGCGGTCCAGCACCAGGGCTCCCAGGAGCATCCCGGCGACGACGATATACGCCCCGCTCCCCGGCCACAATCTGTTGCCGTGCTCTATTCCCGGCACGATCAGCGAGAACGATGTTGCCGCGAGCATGACTCCGGCCGCGCCACCCAGCATGGTGTTGAGTATCTTGTCCGGTACGTTCTTGAAAAACAGTGACGGAAGCGCTCCCAGGCCGGTCCCCAGGCCGGCCAGCGCGCTCGCCAGAAGCCCCATCGCGAATATCGACATCAATCCGCCCCTTAATGCGTTTAACGTACGTCGATGAAGATAAGAAGGTGGTTTTTGCCGGGGCGAGTCAATAAAAAAGACTATTGCGCACTTGGTTTGAAAACGGTTTCATTTGCACATGCCGTTGCGTCTGTGTCTTATCATCGCCTGTTCCCTGCTTCCGTCGGCTCTGGGTGTTCATGCCGCCACCCTGACGGTGGAGAGGGGTTCGGACCTGCAGTCGGTGATCGATTTCGCTGCTGACGGCGATACCATTCTGCTCGGGGCCAAGGTATTTGAGGCCGCGCCGGCTCCGTTCGTCGAACCCCTCTGCGGTAACTGCCAGACCCATCGGACCGAAGTCAACGCCACACGCGGTTTTGTAATAGAAGATAAGGCGCTGGTCATCGCAGGCAAAGACCGCAGGCAAAGCAGGCTGGTGACCAACGCCGGGTACGGTGTCTACTTCGAGAATTCCTACGGTTCCCAGCTCAGGAACCTGACCATCACCGGCGGCAAGAGGGATGCCGACGGCAACGCCACCGACGCTGCTGTCGTCGTAAGGAACTCCCGCGTTACCGTCGCTGAGGTCGATATAATCAACAACAATCACCTGCTCGATACCGTGGTGGTCGGCATCGGCGGCGTGTTCGGCCGGGAAGGAGCCGAAATCACGGTGCGCCAGTGCCGCATCGAGAATAACGGCTGGGACGGTGTCGCTCTCTACCGCGGCGCACATGCCAGCGTCACCGACTGCCTGATAAAGAACGGGCGCGGTGCCGGCATCGGTGTCACCTGGGATGCCTCGTGCGTGGCCTACCGCAATGAGATTACCGGTTACTGGAAAGGCCTCGGCGGCTTCGGCAGCGCCTGGGTCATAGCCCGCAACAATCTGATTCACGAAAATCTCGGCTGGGGTGTTATCGCCTACGGAGACGCCTACATGGATATCACCAACAACGTAGTTCACCACAACGGCAATTGCGGAATCGCTCCCTGGTCCACCGAGAGTCGGGGGAGGATCGTGAACAATATTGTGACGGAAAACGGCTGGCGTGAGGAATGGGTCTGCCCCTGCGTCGGTGTCGTCAACTACGGCGATTGGGCCAAGTGGGACTTCGGCCACAATATTGTCTGGGGTAACCAGGAAGGCGACTACCTTGACATTTTCGACCAGACCGGAATGAAGGGCAACCTGAGCGAGGACCCCCTGTTTGCGGGCGACGGCGATTTTCATGTGCTCGATAATTCCCCGGCTCTCAACGCCGGTGACACTGCCATTTTCAATCGCGACGGAACCGTGTCGCACATCGGCCTTTACGGCGGACCGCAGGCTCCTCGCCGGTAAGCTGACCCTCAGCCGGCGCCGCGCCAACCGCATTTTCAGAAAAAGTTAAATGTTGCTTCACTCTCGTCCGAATGAATATCCTGAGTAGGCTCTGCAAATCTCCAAGGAGGGTTTCTGATGAGACGCGTGATTCTAATCGGCCTCGCGCTGGGGCTGATGGCAGCTTTCGTGGTCGGGTGCGGCGATGATGACGAAACCCCGACTACTTCCACCAAAGACACGGGTGACCTGAGCGACCCCACTTACGTGGTGGTCGAGGGAGCCTTTACCGAATCCGAGGCCGTGGCTGACGAACTCTGGGCCTGGCTGGAAGGCCTCATGGATACCGTATTCACCGATTCGGCCAACCTGGCCTCCGGCAAATACCCGCCGGCCGTGGCCGCCGCCGATTCCGTTAGCCTGGCTTACCACGCCAACACCCAGTACTGGTATCTCTACATCAGGCACATCGACACCACCTTCGGTCAGCAGCAGGCGGTCCAGGAAATCGTCACCTTTGTGCTTCATGATTCCGTCCAGTTTGTCCACGGCACCGCCGCCGTGCAGTGGCCCGACTCCAGCCTCTTGACCCGCATCAACAACGGCGTTTTGCTGACCGTGAATACCATGACCGGCGTCGGCAGCATGACGGCGGCCCAGAATGTCAATGTCGTCGGTGCCCCGGGCGAAATAGTCGACCGTGGCGATGTGGTCCTTAACGGCACGCGAAGTTATGACTTCAACGTCACCGACCAGGCCAACAATTGCTCCATAGACATCGACATCACCGGCACCGCCAATGACGTCGGCATGAACCTGACGGTGATCGACGCCGGCGGCTGTCCGAACTCCGGAGTGCTCACCCACAACGGCACCATCGCCATCGAATGCACCGGTGATAACACTGTCAGCTTCAGCGATACCTGGGTCATCACCCAGACTTTCCATGCTGACTCCTATGACATAGTTGTCGAGAACAGCACGACCCGCTGGGCAACCACCGAGACCTGTCCGACGACGGGTGGTGTCACCTCATCGATAGCCAAACTGCTGGCCGATTTCAGGCGCAACCGTTGAGGCGTGAGCCGCTGTATCAGGCGTGAATTCAGGAGGAAGGCCCGGCGGTCTTCCTCCTTTTGCTGCCGTCTGTCTGATGGTACGATTGTCGACGGCATTATTGTCTTGACACGGTTTGGCGGTCGGTCCAAATTGTAGCTGACGACATGATCGGAGGAGTGGCTGAGTGGTCGAAAGCGGCGGTCTTGAAAACCGTTGTACCGAATGGTACCGTGGGTTCGAATCCTACCTCCTCCGCTTAATTACGACGACTTGTCGCCGCGTGTGACATCGTGCTATCTTATCCGATGCGTGGTATTCCGATCACTAACAGGGAAGGGAGACATGTTCATATGAAAAAGGTTCTGACGGTGTTTGTGACAGCGGCGATATTCGCCGCTTTAACCGGCTGCGGCCAAGACAAGGTCGCCCAGGGGCCGTTCGTCGGTGTGGACTCGGTGGCAGCCACGGATGGCGTCATGATTCAGTACGAGGTTCAGGGTGCGGGCGAGAAAGCTCTCGTGCTCGTACACTGCTGGAGTTGTGACCGCTCCTACTGGAGCACCCAGGTCGAGGCGTTAAAGGAAGATTATCGCGTGGTTACCCTTGATCTGCCGGGGCACGGGGAGTCGGGAGCAAATCGCCAGCAGTGGACTCTGCAGCAGTACGGTGAGGACGTGGCCACGGTAGTGAACAAGCTGCGGCTGGAGGAAGTCATCCTCGTCGGGCATTCCATGGGCGGCACGGTGATCATCGAAGCGGCCCGCGTTTTAGGTGACAGGGTGGTGGCGCTGGTCGGCGTCGACACTTATCAGCGTTTCGACAGCGGCAGCACGCCCGAGGAAATCGAGGCGTTCGTGGCGCCCTTCAGGGAAGATTTCCCCGAACGCACCGCGGAAATGGTTCGCAACATCTTCGGAGTCGGTGCCGACTCGGCGCTCGTCGAATGGGTGGTGGTCGATATGAGCGACACCGATCCCGAGGTCGCCGTCGCCCTCTTCGAAGAACTGTTCGGCTATGACGCTGTTGCGGCCCTGGCGGAGATGCGCAAACCGGTCTGGGCCATCAACGGCGATAAGTGGCCAGTCGATGTTGAGAATAACCGGAAGGTAGCCGAGACCTTCGAAGTGATCATCATCCCGAGTACCGGTCATTTCCCCCACATGGAAGAGCCGGAGGCGTTCAATGCCGAGCTTGTCAAAGTCCTCGGGCAGATCTGGCCCGTCGGCACTCCCGAGGGGTAAGCCGCCCCGGACACGTGAAAACTCGAATTTTTCGCCCGGGTGTGAGTATTTATTTATGAAGGATGGACCTGATGTTTTGCCCCAAATGCCGCTATGAGTACCGGCCGGAAGTCACCACCTGTCCGGATTGTGATGAGCCGCTGGTGTCGAGAATTCCCGAACCGAGTGAGGATCCGACTGCCGAGGACGATATTGGTGACTGGATCCCGCTGGCCCGGATGGCATCGCGCGAATACGCCGAGATGATAATCGGGGCCCTCAACGAAAGAGATATTCCGGCGGTCATACATTCCGGCACGGGACATTTCGGTCAGACCGGCCAGATGGGTGTCTCTTCCCATAACCCCATCGGGGGCCGCTATTTGCTGCTCGTACCCGATGAATACTCCGCTGAGGCCGATACTGTGGGAATGATGATTCTCGGCGAAGAGTGGGTCAAGGCCAGGCTTGCCGATTCCGACCGCTAATGACTTAGGGTTTCCCCTGTAAGAGACCGGCGATTACCGAACGCGCCCTTCTATCACCATATTTACCCGTCCGCTGCGTATATATGTCACATCAATCGAGCGTTCGCGCCGGGGGCCGGGACGCTGCGGTGGACTCTGCTGCCGGCGAGCGCCGTCACTCAACCTTGTAGTGTCAAAAGGAGGCAGACCATGGCTAAGCTAATGAGAATCGAGGGCATCGGAAGCACTCAAATCAAAAAACTGAAAACGGTGGGGATCACCACCACCGAAGCGCTTCTGGAGAAAGGGGCAACGCCGCAAGGCCGTCAGGAACTCTGCCAGACCACCGGGATCGGCGAGAAGCAGATTCTCCGGTGGGTCAACCTGTCCGACCTGTTTCGAATTAAGGGGGTGGGAGAAGAATACTCCGATCTTCTCGAGGCGGCCGGGATCGACAGCGTTCCGGAAATGGCCAATCGCAACCCTCAAAACCTCCACGAAACCCTGGTGACCATCAACCAGAATAAGAAGCTTGTACGCCAGGTACCTTCCCAGACGACTATCGCCAACTGGGTGGAGCACGCGCGCAATCTGCCGCGAATCATCAATTACTGAGCCATAGTCCACAGATTGAACTGAGGCAGTAGCCGGGGGCAGGCGATCTCGCCTCGCCCCTGTTTTCATTCGCTCGACTCAGACATACGCCGTTGCTTCTGGAGGTTTCCAAAAGCGGTTGTGCGGCGGAATCGGCATGCTTACTTTCATACCATGTGCCGCTTCTGTCTCAACCCGCATGTGACTGACACCCCGTCATGGACCCGTCCCGAATACGCTGCTTTCGAAAGCAGTGACATTCTCCGGTTCCACCGTTCAATCCCCGGATACTCTGCGACACCGCTGTTGTCGCTGCCCGTTCTGGCGGAAAAAACGGGTGTCAGTTCGATTTTCGTTAAGGATGAGTCCCGCCGCTTCGACCTCAAGGCGTTCAAGGTGATGGGGGCTTCCTATGCCATCTATCGCTTTATCAAAAGCGGTTGGGAGAGGAAATTCGGGGTCGAGTTCGAAATCGATAACCTGTATCAACCCGAGCTATTGGGCCAGATGGATCGGCCCACTTTCTGCGCCGCCACCGACGGCAATCACGGACGGGCCGTGGCCTGGTTCTCCCGGCTTCTGGGCTGTAAGGCCGTTGTATATATGCCGGCCGGCTCGGCCCGGGCGAGAGTGGGAAACATCAGGTCCGAAGGCGCTGTTGTGGAGGTCATCGATGGCGAGTACGATGAGGCCGTCGGCACCATGGCGGCCGACGCCGAGCGAAACGGCTGGCACATAATCTCGGATATGTCATGGCCCGGGCATACCGAGACCACCGGATATGTCATGGCCGGTTACACTACTATGTTTAGAGAGATAGATGATGTCTTGCGGTCCTCGAAGCTGCCTTATCCGACCCATATCATCTTCCAGTCCGGGGTCGGCAGTTTCGCCGCGGCCGGAGCCTGGTACTACTACCGTCACCGGGATGCTTCGGGAGCAAAGCTGATTTCAGTCGAGCCCACCCGGGCCGATTGCCTGTTGGAATCCGCTCTGGAAGGCGGGGGAGATCTCCGTCCCAGCCGCGGGGACCTGGGTTCGATCATGGCCGGACTCAATTGCCGCACCCCGTCGCTTATCGGTTGGCCGCTCATTCGCGACCGCTTTGCGATGTTTCTTTCCATGCCGGATGACTACAGCAAAGCCGCCATGAGGCAATACTACTACCCGCACGGTGAGGACCCCCGAATCATCTCCGGTGAGTCTGGTGCGGCCGGCCTCGGGGCCCTTCTCGCCCTGTCGTCCGAAGACTCCCTGGCTGAGGCGCGGCGCCGGCTCAGTATCGATGACAGGTCGGTCATTCTCCTTTTCAATACCGAGGGCGACACCGACCCCGAGAATTTCATCGCCGTTACCGGTTCTCCCGGTCGGTGAATCCTCCTCGCTGGCCCCACGTCCCCTGAAAAGATGCTTGCGCATAAAGGCCAATCCATTATTTTGCCGGCATCTGAATCCATGTCGTTCCCCGGAGAAATTTTCGAACACTGTAGGAGGTCACATGCCATTCAAGCGTACCCTGATTGCCGTGTCGGCGCTGATGCTTGTCGCCGGTGTTTGCCTTGCCGGTGATACCACCCGGCCGGCCGGCGATATGGAAATGCCCCCCATGGGCCCCCCGGACGAAATGGTGAATCTCAGATGGCTTGAGGGCACCTGGGATGTCGCCATGAAATCGCGGATGAGCGACACCATTGATATCTGGACCGACGCGGTCGGCACCGCCGTTTATGAATTCATACTCGACGGAGCGGTGCTGAAGGTAACCTACCAGAGCGAAATGATGGGCATGCCCTTCAAGGGAATGATGCTTCAGGCCTTCGACCGCGAACTGCAGCAGTGGCAGGCGACCTGGGTCGATAACATGTCATCCCGGTTGAGCATCTACACCGGCCACGATGACGGCCAGCGGCTGGTCCTGACCGGAGAAGACATCTATATGGGTGAAAAATTGACAACGCGGATAACCAGTATAAAGACGTCTGAGATCGGTTTTGACTGGACGATGGAACATTCCGCCGACGGCGGCCAGACGTTCTGGACTTCGGCCACCGCCACCTATGTGAAGCGCTGAAAGGGGATAATTGCCGGCCCCTCCGGGGGCTGGGCATTTGAAGGCCAGTTTTAGCTTGTACACCGCCCCGTCGTTTCTTATTATATGGCGGCTAACCGACAAGGGTTTAATGAATTAACACAGGCTGGCAGAAGGATTTCCTTGCACGACAACGAAGCGAAAGTTATCTCCGAGGCTTTAAAGGGCAGTCAGAAGGCTTATGAGAGTCTGACCGAAAGACACCGACAGGCCATCTACCATATTATTTATAAGATCGTTCGCGATGCCGAGATGGCCCACGACCTGGTCCAGGAAACGTTCATGAAAGCCTTTGCCTCTCTCAGCAGCTACCGCTCGGAATACCGATTTTCAACCTGGCTTTACAAGATTGCGGCGAACTGCTCGATTGACTACTTGAGAAAGAAGAGAATCAACGCGCTGTCGCTGGATCAGGAGATTCCCACGCGGGACGGCTCGGTCGGTATTGAGGTGGCCGACTATTCTTTCAGCCCCGACCGGGAACTGGAGCGCAAAGAACAGCGCTTCAGCATCGAGGAAGCCATTGAATCACTGCCGGATAAGTACCGGGAGGTAATAATATACCGGCACAAAGACGATAAATCGTATGAAGAAATAGCCGATTTATTGGATATACCGGTGGGTACCGTGAAAGCGCGTATTTTCCGGGCCAGGGAGCTTCTCAAGAAGCGCCTGAAATCGGTCATTTAACAGGTGACGGTGAGATCGGTGATTATGAAACGGTTACTTTTCGGCCTGCTTTTGACTTTGGGGCTTGCTGTATTTTCGGCGCCGCCCGCCGCCGGCACCGAGTATACGTTCGACTTCCAGAGAACAATCGACGTTTCCGAGCCGGTCGTTTTGAAGCTCACGGCCGCCAAGGGCAATATCACTGTTACGGGGGGCGACGATGACCGCGTCGTCATCGAGGCTGTGAAGACGGTCAGGGCCTCTAATCATGACGAGGCGCAGGAGGTCGCCGACCACATTGAAATCAAGGTGCGGCATTCCGACCACGAAGTTGTCGTCGAAACCAATTACCTGCGTATGGTAAATCGCAGCCGGTCCTTCTGGAGCAAGCTGCTTGGTACCGGCGGATCGAATTCCTTCGGCTCGGTGCATTACCGCATTACCGTGCCGACCCGGACTTCGGTTTCTATTCTCAGCACGGAAGCTGAGGTCACGGTTTCTTCTATTGAAGGAGAGACGCTGATCGAAAACACGACCGGCTCTATCCGGGGAGAATACCTCTTCGGCCCTGTTACCGTTATCCAGTCGACCGGCGATATCGACCTGCAGTGGATTGAAGGCGACATCAGGCTCAAGTCAACCTCCAGCGAGATTTCCATAATCCAGGTCAAGGGTGCCATTGACCTGTCCACCTCGGCCGGTACCGTCTTCGTGCGGACCGAGCTGGACAGCCCCAAAGATTATTTTGTCCAGACGACCTCCGGCTCGATTACTTTCTCCGTGCCCGGTCGCTCGTCCGGTGTTCTTGACATTGAAACCGATTCGGGAGAGATAAGAACACAACTGCCCGTAACTATCCGCTCCGTTTCCCGTAAACGTCTTGTTGGGGAGTTCGGTAACGGCGGACCGGTTGTCTCACTGTCGTCGGTAACAGGAGATGTTGATGTAAACCTGTATTGAGACCGCTGTTTACATAGGATGTAAACATGAGAAAGCGCCCATATTCAGTTGCCACGTACCTGACATTCTTCTCAGCACTTCTTCTCTCGACTGTCACCACTGATATATTCGCTCAGTCTGAAGCCGACCAGGATTATCGGCCTGCTGACACCGTCTTCGTGGAGATCTGGCTCGGCCCGGATGGGATCCGGGCTCTCGATTCCGCCGGTTACGACTGGTACTTCGATTTCCAGCAGAACATATTCGTGGTGGGAATTCCGCCTGAGGTACCGCCGGATGACGGCCGCGAGGGAGTTGCCCGTGTTTCCGATTACCAGCCGGTGGAAGAGCGATGCACCGTTGAAAAGAAGGTCCCGTCAACCGTTCACTCCCTCCTGGTCGGCCCTGATGAATATGTCGAAGGCAGTATTGTCGCCCTCGGCCGTGTCACTGTGAAGGGTTGGGTGAAGGGCGACGTGACCTCCTTCGGGAAGCGCGTGCTGGTTACTTCTACCGGACGGGTTGACGGCGATGTTATTGCGCCGGAAATTATCGTGAAAGAAGGCGGCATGGTCATGGGCGAGCAGATTGTCACCTACATTCCCGATATTACCGAAACCTTTTCGGCCGTCGGTATGGTCGTGGTGGTGGTCTTCGCCGCCATCTTCGTCTTCTTCGGATTTCTGGTGGTCGCCTTGATGCCTAACCAGATGAAGATTATCAATCGCTGCATAAGCGAGAATCAGGCCAAGACCTACGCCGTGGGCTTCTTCTTTATTCTGCTTACCCCGGTAATCGTTCTGCTTCTGGTGGTGACTATTATCGGCAGTGTCCTGACCATATTCGTTCCGCTCGTTTATCTCTTTGGGGCCGTCCTGGGCATGGTCGCTTTTGGCGATAGAATCGGCAGCTTCATTACCGCCCGCCTTGCCGGCGGGTCGCGAAGCGCCATCTTTCAATCGCTGATCGGAATCCTTACGCTGATGGTGTTGTGGTTCGCCGCCGCCTTTCTGCTCGGTATGGGCGGCACCGTCTCCAGCGGCTTTGGCACCTTCCTGCTTGTGGTGGCGATCGTGATCAGCACCTATCCGGTCTTCACCGGCGTCGGCGCCGCCGTCCTTACCAGGTTTGGCTTTAAGCCCTATGTCAGCTGGCGGGACCGTCAGCGCGGCGATGGTCGCCCGCCCGCCCCCACTCCGGCGCCTCCCCCCATACCCAGCGCCCCGCCTGAGCCGGGCCCGAAACCCTACCCTTCCGACTCCGACGAAACTTCGCCTCCCAGATAACGTAATTTCCTAATAAGAGAGAAGAAATCTCGATATTGCCAGGAGACATAGTATGAAGAAGCTGATTGTTCCGGGTGCGCTGCTGGTGCTGCTGATAAGCGGCGCGGCATTGGCCCGGGGGATGGAGGATGTTAAGGAAACGGTGGACATTCAGGGAGCCAGCGAAGTAGTTGTCCGTTGCGATCTGGGGGCCGGCGAGTTCTCGATTGTGCCGCGCGATATGGCCGAAGCGGCCGTCATAGATATCTCCTATGATCCTGATCGCATCGAATACCATGTCAATTCCGAAGTGCGCCGGGATCGCTGCTACGTAGAGCTCGAAAGCGAACATCGCCGTTCCCACGATATTGACACCGAGGACAACGTCTGGGACGTTGCCCTGTCCACCAGGTATCCCGTTTCGCTCGAAATGGATATGGGTGCCTGTGACGCCGAGTTTGAACTGGGCGGTCTGCGTCTTAAGGAGCTGGCGCTGGATATCGGGGCGGCTTCGGGAAAACTGACGTTCTCCAAACCCAATCCGATCAGGGCGAGTGAAATCGATATCGATGCCGGGGCCTCCTCACTCGAGACGGAACTGTTGGGCAACGCTAATTTTGACTACTTCAATTTTGACGGCGGGGTGGGTTCCTTCGACCTCGATTTTCGCGGCGAGTACGATGGCGAATCGGAAGTGTCCATCGACATCGGGCTCGGGTCGGTCGATATTATTCTCCCGAGCGATCTACCTGTTAGAATCGAGACCGACGGCACCAACTGGCTGTCATCGGTCGATCTTCATAACGACGATCTCGACCGCGTGGATGACGACGTTTACGAGTCGGAAGATTTCGAGCGGGCTACTACGCGTATGACCATTAAACTGTCGGTCGGTCTTGGATCGGTCGATATTTATTGTAAGTGAAAATGACATCGCGGCGGGTCGGCCGCGCCCTGTCCGGCTGATGCGCCCGTCCACGTTGTGACTACGTGGCAAGGCTGCCTTTCGCCGGCCGTACTCCCCCGGGGAGCGCCGGCGCAGGGCGGTTTTTTTGTTTACTTTTGAACAATTAAACGGTAATAGTGTTTAAGAACAGCGGCGTTCCCCAAACCGGAGTTTGTATGCTCAGATATGTCACGATTGCGCTTATCCTTATGACTGGTGCATCCACCGCTGCCCCGGATGTGACCGTTCAACAGGATATCTTTCATGCCCGCGACAAAGTCATGCCCGCCCTGGTCCACATTCAACCGGTCATCAAGAATTACAACACCGGTGAGCTGGAAAAACAGGCCGTGATCGGGTCCGGCATTGTCTTCCACCATGACGGCTATGTCGTCACCAACTATCACGTGGCCGGCAAGGCGGAGAGGATTCTCTGCACTTTGGCCGATAAAGAAATCGTGCCCGCCACCTTCGTCGGCGGAGATCCCCTCACCGATATTGCCGTCATTAAACTGGATCTTGAAAAGTACCACGGTGACATTCGTGTCGCCGAGTTCGGCGATTCCGATTCCGTGCAGGCCGGTCAGTACGTAATGGCCATGGGGTCGCCGCTGGCACTGTCGCGGTCGGTTTCGGTGGGTGTCATTTCCACCAAGGACAGGTACTTCAGCGCCGATGTCAGGTTGCCCAGCGGTGAGCGCACCGGCCGGTACAACCTCTGGATTCAAACCGACGCCGCCATCAACCCGGGCAACTCCGGCGGCCCCCTGGTCGACCTGGAAGGTCGCGTGATCGGCATCAATTCCCGGGCTACCTGGTTTGCCAACAACATCGGTTTTGCCATTCCCATAAATGTGGTCAAGCGGGTCACCGACGCCATTCTTACCGAGGGCCGGGTCACCCGCAGCTGGATCGGCCTTCACTGTCAGGCCCTGCAGGAGCTGGAAGATTATTTTGGCACCAGCCGCAACGTCGGCGTCCTCATTTCGTCAATCGACCCCGGGTCGCCGGCGGAGAAAGCCTTCCTCCGGGCGGGCGACATTATCCTGGAGGTAAACGGTCAGCCGGTGTCGGCGCGTTTTGTCGAGGAACTACCGGCCTTTTACCGGCTTATCGCCGAGCAGCCGCCCGGTTCCGAGATCACCCTCAAGCTGCTGCGGGGAGACCAACAGTACAATTTCAAGCTCGCCACCAAGCTCCTGGGCGACCTGTTGGGCGAGGATTTCGAGGTCAAGGGCTGGGGATTCACTGTCAAGGCCATTACGAAACAAATGCAAATCGAAAATCAGTTGGACGATACGCTGGGCGTCATGGTTAGCGGGGTCAAGCCCGTCGGTGCCGCCGACCAGGGCGGCCTGCGTCGCGGTGATGTTATCCAGACGGTTGACAGGGAACCGGTGGCCGGCCTGGCCGACTTCGTTGCGATTTACAACGATTTGACCAACCGGACCTCCAGCAAGATTCTGCTGACGGTCAAACGCGGGGGCACCACCCGTTTCGTGCTCCTGAAGGTCGACGGAATAGAAAGGGAGTCAGTCGATGAGCAATAGGCGTGTGGACCGGGTCTATCACCTGGGGGTAATCGTCGTCGCGGCCGCGGCCCTGCTGGGTTTCAGCGGTCGGACGCAAGCGCAGAATTTTGACTTTGACCGACTGCAGAGGACCATACAAGAATACAGTGTCATAATCGATATGAAGCTGCAGGTTTCCTACGGCATCCAGGTCAACGACCATGAGGAGCGCTATGTCGGCACTGTTGTTACCGAGGACGGACTGGTCATGTTCAACGGCGCCGCCCTGGCCAGCGATAACCTTATGTCTTCGTACACCGGCTTTGCTATCAAAACGACACCGGTGGATATCCAGGTGACTACCCTCGACGGAAGAAAATACCGGGGCGAATACATCGGCGTCGACCGGTTTACACGTATCGCCTTTTTGAGAATAATACTCGAGCGACCCGAGAAGCTGGTGCCGATTACTTTCTCGCAAGCCCGCAGCTATAAGGTCGGCAGCTGGGTCGCTCTCTATATGCTCTTGCCGGAATTCATAAGCCCCCCGCTGGCGGCCGATGTGGGCATGATATCCTCGATAATCGAGTCGCCGGAATACTTTCCCCTGACCGTCGGCTTCAATGGACTGCAGATAACCTCGGTTTTGTTTACCGAAGCTCTCGAACCGGTGGGCGTTCTGGGCATGATGAGTGACCCCACGATGTCCCCCGCCGACGCCGGCGGTATGATGGATTCATATGGCCAGTACGCACCGCTTCTGGGTATCATCACGGCCGATCGACTGGCCAGACTGATCGCCGACCCCCCGCAGAAGGGAAGTGTCGATCGTGGTTGGCTGGGGATAAACCTGCAGGCTCTCACCACGGATATGGCTGAGTTCTGGCAGCTCGGCATACCGGGTGGCATCATCGTAAACGATGTTATCCGAAATTCTCCGGCCGACCGGTCCGGCCTTGCCATCGGCGACATCATTTACGAGGTCAACGGTCAGCAGGTCGATGTCGACAAGGACGAGAAAACGCCGGTTTTCAGGCGTCTTATTGCCGAGATGGGTCCCGACGTCCCGGTCGAGTTTTCCGTTATCAGGCTCACGGAATCGGGTGTGGATACCCTGACGCTGCTGGCCACGCTGCAAACAGCCCCCTTGGCCGCGACCGATGCTCCGGAGTATGAAAACAGGGCTCTTGAGTTTAAGGTCCGCGACCTCGTTTTCGGCGATTTTGTGTTTTACAACCTCGATTCCGAGACCTTTCACGGCGTGGTCGTCTCCGAGCTCAAGCAGGGCGGTCTGGCTGACCTGGAGGGGCTGGAAATCGGCGATATAATCCAGCGAATTGACGACGAGCCGGTCTATTCGATCGAAGACGTGCGCCCCATCATGGATGAGTTCGAGCAGCAGCAACCGCCGGAGGTAATCTTCTTTGTCTGGCGCGACAAAAAGACCCTCTTTGTAAACGTAAAAACCGACTGGAGATAGCCCGGTCGACCGTTCGCCGCCCGCCGCCCCGACCGGTTTTCGGCGCGACCCGGCCATTTTGAGCCGGTTACGGCATCCGACCGGCCCGGTCTCGACAGCGCCGCCCCGTTCGTGCCATACGGCGCTCCCCAAAAAGCGGCACCTCCCAAATAAAACATTTCTCAGTTTTTGCCGATGATATTACAGATAGCCGGATTTCGTGCTATCTCCAAGCTTAGTGCGGACATATGACTCAAACGGTGCAGACAGCTCAGGCGTCACGTCAGGTCAAAATCGGTGATTATCTGATCACCGGTAAGATTGGCCAGGGCGGTGTGGCCGAAATATATCGGGCCCGTCAGGAATCGCTTGACCGGGACGTCGCCATTAAGATTCTGTCGGCGCAGATGATGCGCGACCCCGACATGGTCCGGCGCTTCGAGAGAGAGTCTCTCGTTATTGCCCGCCTCAATCATCCCAACATCGTCCATGTCATCGACAAGGGCAAGGCCGGCGGCCGGTACTACTTCGTCATGGAGTACATTGACGGTACCTCGCTGCGGGCCGTTATCGACAGCTAGAAGATACCCCTGAAGACCAAACTTGAGATGCTCGTTCAGGTCTGCAAAGCTCTCGACTACGCCCATAAGAACGGAGTTATCCATCGGGACATCAAACCCACCAACGTTCTCATTGACCGTCAGGGCAACGCGCTGGTCAGTGATTTCGGCATCGCCCAGATGATGAGCGCGACCGATGCCGATGTCACCGCCTCCGACGTCGTTATGGGGACGCTTTCCTACATGTCACCGGAGCAGCGCATAAGCTCGACCAAAGTTGATCAGACCACCGACATGTACGCCGTGGGGATCATGCTCTACGAGATACTGGCCGGCAGAAAGCCGATGGGAAGGTTCAAACTGCCTTCGGAACTCAACCGCATCGTGAGCAAGGAGTTCGACCGGATCGTCCTCAAGTGCCTGGCCCAGGAGGCCAAGGACCGCTACCAGCGGGCCGTCGAGCTCAAGGATGACATCCTCAACGCCATGAACCATGACGACGCCGACTCCCGGACCGACGTCTTCTCACTGCGGGGAGCCGATTCCTTCCTGGGCAAATGCCGCTATCTCGATACCATCAAGGAAACCCGCTATGGTTCGACCATACTGGTCGAGAACCGCGTCAACAAGAATCTGTACGTCATCAAAAAGCACAACAAGGGCGATGTCGGCCGCAAGGAAGCCAAGATTCTCGCCACGCTCAAGCACAAGAACATCATTAACATATATGGCTCGGGCGGCGATAATCGTTCGACCGTTATTATCACCGAGTACGCCCAGGGCGGGTCGCTGGCCGACCGCATGGTTCGGCGCTACGACTGGGAGAAGGCTCTCGATATCATTCTCGCTGTTGCTTCCGGTCTCGACCACGCCCACAAGAACAACATCATCCACGGCAACCTTCGGCCATCCAATATCCTGTTCGATGCTGACGAAGTGGTCAGGATCACCGATTTCGGCCTGCCCGCTCATTACGATAATCCGAGAAAAAGAAACTGGTACAGTCCGCCGGAGTTGAAAAAGACCAGGCAGGGCGATATCTACAGCCTGGGCGTTATCGCCCACCAGATGATTGCCGGGCGCAACCCCAGCTACGATTCGGGCGGCAATCTTTTGCTGGATGACGTCAAGCTGCACCTTCCCGAAGATGTTCAGACGATGTTGTCTCGCCTGCTGGCTATCAGGGTCACCCGCAGGTACAAAACCTGCGAGGAGTTCCTGGCCGAGCATGACGAGTTCGCCCAGCGTCGCAAGGAGAGAATGTCACAACCGCGCTTCGAGGAAAAGCCGGTGGCGGCGCCGCCGAAAGGGTTCCCTCTGTGGGCTTATCTGGCGGTCGGTGCCGGTATCGTCGTGGGCACTCTGGCGGCGCTTTACTTTTCGGGGCTTTTAAACTGACCGCGTCGTTGCCCGTATTCGAATAAATTCCTTCACCAGACCTCTGCCGAATGCTATCATGTGGACGGGGCGGGGCAGGCAACGGCAGCTGAGAAAGGAGGGAGCCGTTGAGAGCATCGTTATTGTGCATCGGTATTCTGGCCGTGCTTCTGATGTCCTGCGAGAACAAGGATTACACCTCCGACTCCGGTGACGACCTTCCCACCGTCGTCTACTCCATCGAAGATGAACCTTCGCTATCGGATGACCGTGAGTACGCTTACTTCGTCGCCCTTGATACGCTCTTTCCCGGCAATACCGGCCTCTACCGCGCTCGCGTAACCGACCCCGTGCGGGAAGGGCTCCTCGGCGGAAGCGGCCTGCATTCTCCGGTGCCGTCTTTTGACGGTACCCGGGTGGCCTTTCTCAGCGGAAGCTCCATCAACTATCTCAACCTCGCCGACGGCAGCGTCGTCTCCTCGGGCGTTTCGGGGAACTATACTTCGATCATCTTCGTCGATGACAGCACCCTGATTGGTTGTGTCGGGCAGTTACTGTACGAGATCAACGTGGACGACTCCAGCGTGGCTTTTATTGGCAACGGTTACGATCCGACCTTCTACCAGCCCGATGTCTTCATCTATCTCACCGAGTTATCCACTGATACTTTCGGCATAATGAGGTATGCGCCCGGTTCGGACATCCCTCAGGCTGCGCAGGCCGACATCGACACTCTCGATACGATCATTTCCGGTGACAGGGTGCGTTGGGTCAGTGTTGACCCGTCCTCACAGCACTATGTCTACCTAATCGAAGGTGCCGATTCCAACTACGTTTATACATCCACGATCGGCTCCGAGGACAGCAGCCTGGTCGCCCGCACGCGCGGCTCAAAAGTCATTCTGGTCAATCATGACATGGTCCTGTACCGGGGAGGCGACGGCCGGCTGTACCAGTCGGATTTTCGCGGAAACCAGAAATTACCGTTCTGGTCGATGCAGTAACGTTCTGCCGGAAGAAACGGGGCCCGGAATCGTATACAAACGGGTCAGGCTGCGGCGGCCCGACCCGTTCAAAGAGTCAGTCGGAAACTGAACCAGAATGGCGATCAGATCAGCTTGAAGGTTACACCGATAGCCACTGTCTCCTTGACCCGTCCCCTCTTTGACAGCTCTTTATCGTACAGAAGCTGGGTGTAAAGGCTGACTGTCAGTATCTTGGTGACCGAGACATTGACAATATTTTCCCAGTTTACATCGATTGCCTTCCAGTAATCTTCGAACTCGGTACCCTCGACCTTATCGCTTTCCGAGAAGAAGAAGGCCTTGTACAGCGAGAGCTTGCTGGTGAGCTTCACGTCCTCGTGCAGGGTAAGCGAAGCATCGGTAACGGATTCCAGGCCGCCGTCCGTCTCGGTGGACCGGGTCGTGGCCAGACTGATGGTATCGGTGATGGCCGTCCTCATTATCTGGCGAAGGGCCAGGCCCAGGCGGCTGATAACCAGGTCGTCATCCTTTGCATAGAGCTTTCGGGCGACACCAGCCGACTCCGTCAGCTTCATCGGCGACAGGTACAACTTCTTCCTCGGATTTCTGCCATCGTACACCTGGCTCTCCAGCCGGAAGGCCGCGTAAGGGTCAACGTACGCGTGCATGTCGAACAGACCGACATTTTCGAAATCGATTAGATCGGTTGACTTTTTCCAGTCGCTCCATTCCCTGGTTTCCTCATCCTGGGTCTTGGTCTGGCCGAAGGACAGGCGCAGGCTGCTGCGAAGCTCAAGCCACTCTTTAAGGTATTTGCTGGCCGATCCGTTCAGGTTGCTTACCCAGTTCACGGAGCCGACTTCGCCGCCCACCCACGAATCCGAATAGGCCGTCTGGGTAGTGGTAAAATCGAATATGAGGGATTTCTTCCAGCCGACATACAGGCTGTCGTCTTCGGCCAGAACGCTCGATGCCGGAAGGATAAGCAGCGCCAGGCAGAAAGCGGCTACGATGTGCTTTAGCATCTCGACCTCCTCTAACTTATAACATCAACCCGCCTGCAGCTCGGTAGTGCAGTTGGGGCATCTGGTTGCCTTGATCGAAATGGCGGTGAAGCAACGCGGGCAATCTCTGGTGGTCGGCTCTGCCGGCGGTGCTTCCTGTTGGCGTTTGAAACGGTTCATGTTCTTGACGAGCATGAAAACCGCAAAGGCCACTATCAAGAAGCTGATTATGGTATTGATGAATGTACCGTAATTGAGCGTTACCGCCCCGGCCGCCTGGGCGTCGGCCAGCGAAGCATAGGGACCGGCCGCCTCGGCACCGGCCTTGAGGACTATGAAAAGGTTGGCGAAATCGACATCTCCCAGAAGCAGCCCGATCGGCGGCATTATAACATCGGCCACCAGCGACTTGACGATGGTGCCGAAGGCGGCGCCGATGATGATACCCACAGCCATGTCAAAGGCATTGCCCTTGACGGCGAACTCCTTGAATTCTTTGATCACACCCATCTTTTGAACCCCTTATTAAGCGCGTTTGGTGCCGGTTTACACCTGAGTCTATTTGCGTACAACCCTGCGATCTACTCATTGATTACATAATAGCTGGCTTACTGACCTGCTGCCCGGACAAAGCGAATATCTCCCGGCGACGATGGTTTTGATGTCCTCCCGGTGATTACCGGATTGTGCTAAGAACGCTCCGCCCGGTGCGATGGTTCCGCCGTTGCCTCGGCCGTATCACAATTGCGGGGCCGCGCAATCAGTACGACTCGTCCGATGACGGAAACTTCTTATCTCTGACGTCCTTGATATAGTTCCTGACGGCGTCCAGGATGACAGGGGAGAGGTTGGCGTATTCACGCAGGAACTTGGGCTTGAAGCCCTCCTCTCGCAGACCCAGCATGTCGTTGATGACCAGCACTTGACCGTCGCACTCGACCCCCGCCCCGATTCCGATGGTGGCTGCGGTACCCAGGGCCCCGGTAATCTCGGCCGCAATGCCGGCTTCGACCAGCTCCAGAACCATCGAAAAACAGCCCGCCTCTTCAAGGGCCAGGGCCGATTCCATCAGGTAATCACGGGATTTCTTACGTCGCCCCTGAACCTTGGGCCCGCCGAAGCGGTGGATCGACTGTGGTGTCAGGCCGATGTGACCCATGACCGGAATGCCGCACTCAATCA
Source organism: Candidatus Zixiibacteriota bacterium (assembly GCA_020346225.1). Lineage (GTDB taxonomy): Bacteria > Zixibacteria > MSB-5A5 > GN15 > FEB-12. The sequence goes on from CP070777.1 coordinate 2,083,231, forward strand.
CGCGCTTGACGGTCGGTGCCATTTCCATCCCTCCCTCTATCTTTACCGCCGTCGCCCCTCCCTCCTTGAGGAACCGGCCGGCGTTGAGAATGGCCGTTTCTGCCGATGGCTGGAAAGAAAGAAAGGGCATGTCGGCCACCACCAGTGCCCTGTGGGTACCTCTGGCCACCGCCGCCGTGTGGGCGACCATGGTGTCCATTGTGATCGGCAGAGTGGAACCGTGGCCGTGAATCACGTTGCTGGCCGAATCACCGACCAGAATGCAATCGATACCGGCCTGATCCAGAAGCCTGGCGGTGAAATAGTCATAGGCGGTCAGAACCGTTATCTTCTCCCCCTTGGCCTTTTGTTTGATAATCGTTTGTACGGTGACCTTCTTTTTCTCTCGTGGCGAATACATGACGGCTATTCCCTCGCCAGATTGCCGGCCGGAGCATAATACTTCTTGCCGGAAACGGGTTTGCCGAGCTGCTCGATCAGGTCGTCGAAATGCTCGGGGTTATGCACGAAATCGATCTCGTCGGTCTTGACCACCAAAAGCGGCGTTTCGTTATAATTGAAAAAGTAATAGTCATAAGCTTTGTTCAGCACCTCGATGTAATCGTAGTCGATTGATTTCTCGAACGAAAAATCGCGATGACGGATCCGCTGCAGCAGAACCGGTGTCGACGCCTGAAGGTATATTGTCAGGTCCGGTTTGGGAACGTCGAGCGAAAGCGCCGGCGCAATCTTGTTGTACAGGGTAAGCTCCCGGTCGGTGAGGGTGACCGACGCGAAAATGGAATCCTTGGCGAAAAGGTAGTCGGACACTATTCTCTGGGCAAACAGGTCCCTGACCATGAGTTGCTGTTGCTGCTGGAACCTGGAAATGAGAAAATACAACTGGCACGAAAACGCATACCGCTTGCGGTTCTTGTAGAAATCCACAAGGAAAGGATTCTCCAGAACTTCTTCGGCGATCAGCTCGGAGTCGAGGCGCTCGGCCAGCATGCGGGCAAAGGTGGTTTTGCCGACGCCGATGACCCCCTCAACGGCTATGTATTTGGGTTCAGATATTTCGGGCGACATGGTCCTTGTACAGAAGTACCTCTCGTTTGTGACTTTCCTTGACATAGCTGGCGATCGGTTTGCCGCTGACCGGGTGGGTCAGGTCCGGTGTGATCTGAATCAGCGGCAGCATGGCAAAGGCCCGCTTCAGCAACTGCGGGTGAGGAATCTCGAGATTCTCGGTTTTCACCACGCGGTCGCCGAAAAGCAGGATATCCAGATCGATTACTCTCGGTTTTTTACGTCCCTTGTCGGTCCGACCCATGTCCTTCTCTAACCGCTCCAGGGCCGCCAGAAGTTCGTGCGGGGAATATCCGTAATCTGTCATCACCGCCTGGTTCATGAAAGACGGGTTTTCTCCTTCCATCTCCTGCGCCGCCGATACGTAGATGCCGGAGGTCGCCACGATCTCCAGGCCGGGCAACGCGGCCAACCCGTCTATGGCCGTCAAAAGATTTTTCTCCCGGTCGCCCACGTTGGAGCCGAGCAGAATGTATGCGGTTTCAGGCACGGTCGTCCCCTTTCTGCCGTTGGCGGCCTATGAGTTTTGAGGTGTCGCTCTGATACCGGGTCAGCTCCACCTCGATCGATTCTATCTGTCCCGGAATCGGCGGGTTCATTTTCCTGACCCGCAGCGTTACCCGGTACACGGGAAACCGCTCGAGTATTCTTGTCGCCAGGTGACCGGCCAGCCCCTCCAGCAGGGAAAATGCCCGACCCTCTACGGTTTCCCTAATAACGTCATACGCCTGCCGATAGTCAACGGTGTCGGCCAACTGGTCGCTTTGACCGGCCTCGGCCAGGTCAACCTCCAGTTCGCAGTCGACCTCAAAAACGCGCCCGGTTTCTTTCTCGGCAGCCGTCGCCCCATGATAGCCGTAAAACGATAAGCCGCTCAGGCGAATTACGTCTTTCATGACTCGTCGCCCACCTTAAGAATTCTTCCTCGCTGCCGTATTCTCTCGCAGGCCGCCCGGTAGTCCTCGGGTTCGGCCGTCAGCGAAAGTCTTAAAAATCCCTCGCCGCTGTCACCGAAGCTGGTCCCCGGTGCCACCAGGACACGCATGCGCCGGTAGAGGATACCGGCCTGGGTTCGGGCGCTCCGGCGACCGGCTATCTGCGCCCAGACAAAAGGCACCGTGTCGTATCCCGATTTTTCCAGCGCGAGAAGATTCAGCAGCCCGGCCACTTCCGCTTCGCACCGGTGCATTCTGTCGCGGGCCAGCTTCAATCCGTCGCCGGGATACATGCGTAGCGCCCGAAGAGCTAAATCGACATAGTATTCGGGAATGAAGGCGGGCATGAGACCGGACACCGCTTCCAGCCCGCTGATGACATCCCGGTTCCCGGCTACGAAGCCAAACGGCAACGGTGGCAACCCCAGCAAATAGGAGAAAGAGTATACTTCCGCCCCGACTTTTTTCCCGCCGTCCACGGCCAGAAGCGAGGTGGGCGTTCGCGCATCGACAGACTGGTAGGCGGCATCGTTTATGATGACGGTATTCTCGCGGGCCGCCATCCATACCAGGTCTCCCGTCTCCTTCTCGTTCAAGGCGGCTCCGGTGGGGTTGTGGGGGCTGTTGAGAAACAGCAATCGTGCCACCCGGCCCAGGCGGGTATTGATGCGCTCGAAATCCGGACGCCAACCGGTTTTGGGCGTTACCGAATAATGAACCGGCTCGCCGCCGCAGGCCGCTGTCACCTTCTTGTAAAGCGGCACCCCCAGTTCCGGCACAAAAACGATATCTCCGTTATCGATAAAGGCCAGCCCGATGTTCAGTATCAGAGAGGAAATCCCCGCCCCTATGAATATCTCGCGGTCGCCCGAAATCTTGACCTGGCGGTGGTCGGAAAACCACTGGCTCAGCGCCTCCTTCAGTTCATCCAGCTTGGCACGGTCGGCCGGGGCGAATTGTTTTTCGCCGGGAACACTGCCGCTATCCATCGATACCGGCCACCTGAAACGGGCCAGATCGAGCAGCCTGGTCTTCTTGAGGGGGGAAGGGCGCGGTTTCTCCCGTGTAAACGAGAAGATATCCGGGGCCATTTTGTACAGACGGTTGGCTTTATCGATAACGGCTTTCTTTATAACCATAATCCATCAGCCTTTGCTGAAACGGTCCGTCGCCATGTCTCGCCTTATTCGCCGCAGCCGCTCGCAATCCTCTTTGGGAATGCGGTTGACGTTGCCCAGTTGCCGGGCCAGGTGGACTATTCGGGCACAGTGCTCAACCGTTTCGTGCAAAAGGAGCGCCTGACGCAGGCTGCCGCCGATCGTCAGAAGACCGTGATTGCTCAGAAGGAACGCCTCGTGTAAATCTATAAACGGCTCCAGCGACCTTGGCACCGACGTGGTGCCCGGCGGAGCGTACTCCGCCAACGGTACCGGCCCCACGGCCATCGCCCCTTCCGGGAGGATGTCGTCCGCCAGGCCCATACCGGCCACCGCGAATGACGTGCTGTAGGGGGCGTGCGAGTGAATACAGGCTTTCACGTCCGGTCGCCGCCGGTAAACCAGAAGGTGCATGGGCAACTCAGACGATGCTGCGTGCTGCCCTTCAAGGTGCTTGCCCCTCGCGTCAACGACGACCATATCGTCATCCCTGAGGTCCCCCTTGGGCAACCCCGAAGGCGTGACCATGATCGTCCCGTCATCGAGTCGAGCCGATATGTTCCCTTCCAGGCCGGCCATAAAGCCGCGGATGTACAGTCGCCTTCCGGCGCCTGCAATAGCCTTTGCCATCGCAGCGTCAATTGACATAACTACCGAAGGTATACGGTATTAACGGGAAAGTCAACAACCGACCCCTCGTGCCGATACCCTCTCCGCCTGTTACTCCGCCGTTCGCCAAAACGCAAGATTTTATATTACAAGCAGTTAGGGCAGGGATTGCATTCGGGGGTCACCAGGGCGAGGGTGGCCGGAAAGGCTGCCCTGTCGTCTTTTTTTTGAATCCGGGAATCGTTTGATGCGTTAAACTAATAGGTTAACTGCCCTCAGATTTCTCTTGACGGCAGTGAAGGAAAGAATTAACTTACAAGGCTAAGTGTCTGGAGGAATAAGTTAGTTGAACCGACGCTTTTTCTCCCCTGAAAATAGACCAACCTCGACGCGGCAGCTCCTGCTGGTTGTTTCGACTGCGGTCATCTTTGTTGTCGTGGGCCTGCTGATCGCTTCCAATCTTGATCTGTCCGCCCCGACGGTCGCCTCGGACGCCGCCAAACAGGTGATTCCCGGGTCCTTGCCGCTGGTCGAGGTCGACGGCGAGTACCAGTCACCTTTTGTCGCGGTCGTTGAGACAGCCCAGGCGGCGGTCGTACACGTCTCGGCACAGTCCCGGATGGATTATACTCCCTGGTGGTACCATGGCTCCGGTTACTCTACCTCGGCCGGGTCCGGTTTCTTCTTCAGGGAGGATGGTTACCTCCTGACGAACAACCATGTTGTCGAGGATGCCGAGAATCTCCGCGTCACCACCGCTTCCGGTTACAATTACGAGGCGACGCTGGTCGGCACCGATCCCCTGACCGACCTGGCCGTGCTGAAAATCGAGCCCGAAGAAGAAGTGGCCGTTATTCCCTTCGGGGACTCCGACGCCATCAAGGTCGGCGACTGGGCCATAGCCATTGGCAATCCTTTTCCGCAGCAGGGCCTCGATAGAACCGTAACGGTCGGTGTCATTTCCGCCAAGGGCCGGAGCAACCTGAATTTCGGCCGTGAAACGCCCGCATATCAGAACTATATACAGACGGATGCGTCCATCAACGTCGGCAACTCCGGCGGCCCGCTGCTCAACATAAAGGGTGAGTGCATCGGCGTCAACGCAGCCATTTCCAGCCCGACCGGCGGCTCGGTCGGGATCGGTTTTGCCATACCCATAAACCTGGCCCGCGCCGTAGTGCCCGACCTGATTGCGACCGGAACCGTGAGCCGGGGCTGGCTGGGCGTCTGGCTGGGCACGTTGACCGAGCAGGAAGCCCGGCGGCAGGGACTCGACGCTGTCCGCGGCGTCAAGATTGACTCCGTCATCTCCGGCTCGCCGGCGGCCCGAGCGGGGATAAGAAACGGCGATATCATTTTGTCGATAAATGATCAGCCGGTCGAAAACGGCAGCCAGCTCTCGGTGCTTGTGTCTCAGTCCAGGCGCGGCCAGCCGATACCGGTTGAGATCGTCCGTGATGGTGAGCGGATGACGGTGACCCCGGTGATGGGCGACCGCGATGCTTTCCTGACCGCTTTGGACGGCGGCAGGAACTCTCAGGACGATTTCGAGGTTAGAAACTGGTTGGGGATGGAACTGATGGATTTTTCCGCCGAGGTTGCCCTGGCTCTCGGAATGGAGTCGGAAAAGGGCGTTTATGTCCGTCGCATCGAGCCGGGCAGCCCCGCCGACCGGGCCTCCATCAGTCGGGGTACGATCATCCTGCAGGTAGACAAGGATATTGTCGCCTCTATCGATGATATAGAAAGAATTGGCCGCGAATTATCCGGTTCGTCGCGCCGCATACCTTTGATCGTTGTTGAGCCGGACGGCACTGTTGCCAGAAAAGTCATTAGGCCGTAGTGCTGTTTCTTTCGTAATACTATTGGCGTGCCGCCCCTGGCGGCAATAACCCTTTTTGACGTAAAAAGGAGTAAGTCGTAGACAGTGGCTAAACAGTCCCTGAAATATCGTGACGAGGACAGGTCTCTCGACCTGTATCTGCGCGAGATAGGGGAAACACCTTTAATCAGCGCCGACGAAGAAGTGCGCCTGGCCAGGCGAATCAAGCAGGGCGATAGCAAGGCCCTGGAGAAACTAACGAAAGCCAACCTGCGCTTCGTGGTGTCGGTCGCCAAACAGTATCAAAATCAGGGCCTCTCGCTGGCCGACCTGATCAATGAAGGTAACATTGGTCTCATCAAGGCGGCCAAGAGATTCGACGAGACCCGAGGTTTTAAGTTTATCAGCTATGCCGTGTGGTGGATACGGCAGGCCATCCTGCAAGCTTTGGCCGAACAGAGCCGAATCGTGCGCCTGCCGCTCAACCGCGTCGGCACCCTCCACAAGATCGGCAAAGTGTCCAGTCAGCTCGAACAGGGGTTGGGACGGATTCCGTCGCCCAAAGAAATAGCCAACGAGCTGGAGCTGTCGGAAGGCGAGGTCTCGGACACGCTCAAGATCTCCAATTCCCATCTCTCTCTGGACGCACCCTTCTCGTCTTCGGAAGACAACTCGCTGATCGACGTTCTCGAAGACGAGTACCAGCCCTCTCCGGATGAGGCTTTGCTGAGCGGCTCTCTCAAGCTGGAAATCGAGAAAGCCCTCGACTCGCTGACACCCCGGGAGGCGGAGGTGATAAATCTCTATTTCGGCCTGAACCACGAAAAGCCGCTCACCCTCGAAGAAATCGGGGCGCGTTTCTCGCTTACCCGCGAGCGGGTCAGGCAAATCAAAGAGAAAGCCATCCGCCGCCTCCGTCATGCTTCGCGAAGTCGCTCCCTGAGAGCCTATCTCAATTGACGGTAGTTTCGAAGAGTGTTGACCGCCCGGCTTTTGTCGGGCGGTTTTTTTGTGCGCCCCCGGCGTAAATCCGGTTGATTGCGCCTGCTGTTTGGATTATGATGTTTTAAATGTCAGCCGCGCCCGACAAGCACAGAAGCGTCTACCACCGTTTCGATTCGTTGGTCCTGAGAGGTGAGGGCCGAACGGGGCGGGCCTTGTTCTCTGTTCTGGTGGCGTTTGTCTTGATGATCGCCGGCGCCGTTTACGTCCGGCCGGCCGTTGAACCGGTGGTGCATGGCATCAACTATGCTCTTTTGTCGAGGAACCCCTTCGACTTTGCCCAAGGCAACCAGATGGGTTTCCGCCTCCTAACTCCGGTTATCAGCTATCTGATCGGCCTGCGAGGTGATCTCATAATTGTCACCAATCTGCTGATGGCAACCGCGTTTTTGGCCATGGCATTGGCTTACTTTCGCAGAAATGCCCCGCGGCCTGCCGATGCTCTCCTGGCCGCCACGACTTTTGCGTTCTCGCTGGTCACTCTTACCACGATCTATTACGGCGGCTATTGCGATTCCCTTACATACCTGCTGATTTTTCTGGCGTGGTGGTTTCGGGCCAATCGCCCCGTGTTCTATCTGCTGATTCTGCTCGGGATGACGAACCACGAGTCCGTCGCCTTCTTGATCCCCTGGTTCATTTTCATCAGTTACCAGGTTTACCCTCGCAAGTTGTATTGGCTGCTGGATACCGTGATCGGATTCACGGTTACTCTGGGTTTGTACTTTCTGTACCGCGAATTGATTACCCGGGAACAGCAAATCCGGTTCAGTATCACCTACTATTTCCGGCCGATGGCTCAAAACCCGTGGTATTGGTTCTATAGATCTTCCGGCTACAAGCTGCTCGGATTCTTCACCGTGTTCAAACTGTACTGGTTGTTCGTCATTGTCGCCGTGACATCGATGTGCAAGTGCCGCCAGTGGCGGCAATTGGTCTCGATTGCCCTCATCTTGGCGTGCGCCTGGGCGCAGATGTTTTTCGCTTTCGATTCCTCCCGCATGCTGACCCTCAGCTTCCCTGTCATGGTGATCTCACTGTTGCACCTGTTACGACACAATCCCTACCGTTTCCGGTCATGGGCCGGCGTAGTCGTGATAGCGAATTTCTTCGTACCGCAGCTCTACGTCGGCGGCAAGATAGTCGACAAGATGCACTCTCTCATCGGCTCTATTCTGGCCATGCAACTATCCGGCCGGATCGGCTGGTGAAAGAGGCCCGGCGGTTCCATGTTAAGCGCCGGCGGCCGGCAGACCGGCAAATCACCGTGTCAGAAATGGAGTTGATTCGCAAAAAGCTAATTACTGTTTGACATTCGGTGCGAAGACTGTATAATCATTGGCTATGAATCGTTCGACCGAGGTACGGTGCGGGGATTTCCGGTGGATATCGCTTTGCGGCCATCTACCGGTAAGTTTGACTTCGTCAGACTGGCTTGAGCAGTAACCAGAGACTGTAGACATGAATGTAAAAAGTTATAGTTCCAGGCGACTCCCGGTTTTTCTCTGCCTCTGTTGGACCTACGCGGTGACCCTCATGCGGGCGATCCGCACGCCCAACGACTTCGCCGAAGCTCACTGGCTTCTGGACTATCGCTTCGGTTTTATGAAGCGCGGCTTTCTGGGCTCGGTCTGTAAGGTAATCAGCAAGATCCTCGGCATCTCTCTCTCGCCGGACCTCATCGCCCTCTTGTCCGGTCTGGCCCTGGCCGCCTTTTCTGTGGCCCTCCTGTGGGTCATCTGGCGCTTCCTCGAAAAGTTCTCCTGGTCGGGCGGAGCCGTTGTTGTCAGTCTCCTGTTTGTATCTTCTCCTTTTGTCGTCATGAGCGCTCATCTGATCGGTTATTTCGACAATATCCTTTACCTGATGGCAATCGCCGCGATCCTGCTGGTCCTCTCGGGAAGACACTACCTGGCGGCCCTGGTTCAAATAGTGGCTATCCTCACGCACGAGAGCTACCTGCTGACGGGCTACCCTCTGGTCCTCTTTACCTCATACCTGATTGTGAGTGAAGGAGCACGCGGCGGCGGTTTCCGTCGGGCTATGTTGCCTCAGATATTACCCGTGGTTGTTTTTGCAGGCATGGCCGGTTACCAGTCGCTGTTTCTGGATGCCGACTTGCTGCGATCGCAATTGTCCGAATACCTCGGCCGTTTCGACTTTGTCAGCACGCGCAGTGACGGCATGGCTCGGTGGCAAACGACCGGTTTTATTGACTGGCTTGAGTATCAATCGGGTGCCACCCTTTACAATTTACTCAAGCCCGAAATTGTGATTTCAGTCGGACCTTCGCTGTTGGCCCTTCTGTATTTCACCCACACCGGCTTCAGCATACGCCCCTTCTCCAGACTCTCAATGGCCGTTCTGGGTGCCTGCCTGGTCCCGCTGGCCATGCATCTGGTTGCCTGGGACAACTCTCGTATATCGTCTTACACCCTCTGCGGCGCGATAATCACTCTCTGGGTTCTGTCGCGAGTCAGGAAGACGGATGGAGACCTCAGTCTCTTTGCCCTGATTGCCCTTCCGGCCTTTTTCGTTAATGTCTTTACCCATATTCCCCTCATGGACGGTTGTGTTGAGAGTTTCTCGGAATTCGCGCGGCTGCTCCTCTATGCTCCGGCTCTGATTCTCGTTCTGGGCAGCCTTCTCCCCGAATCGGCCTTTGCGCCGACCGAGCAAGCTGGGCGCAAGTATGACAAATACGTCATCGCTCTTCCCGCGGTGCTGTTGCTCATAGTGCTAATCAGGAATGCCTGGATATGCGACGACGCTTATATCACGCTTCGCACCGTCGACAACTTTATCGGCGGTTACGGACTGACCTGGAACATCGCTGAACGCGTCCAATCGTTTACTCATCCCTTGTGGATGCTGCTTCTGTCCGTCGTATACGTGGTGACACGTGAAGCTTACTTGACCACCATCATACTGTCGATAGGGCTGTCCCTGATAGCGACTCTTCTGCTTGCCTATCGGCTGGCGGTGTCCGCCTGGTCAGCCGTCCTGGCCGTGATGGTGCTCATCGTTTCCAAGGCGTTCATCGATTTCTCCACTTCTGGCCTCGAAAACCCCATGACCAACTTGGTCCTGGTGCTGTTTTTCATAGTGTTCCTCAAATCCGCCCTCACCGCGAGGAGCGTTTTCTGGATGTCGCTCCTGACCTCACTCGGTGCTCTCTCGCGGCTCGACTCACTTTTGCTCTTCCTGCCAATTTTGATATACGCCTGCTGGAAATTGCGAAGCCGCAAGACTCTTTACGCACTGTTGCTCGGGCTGATTCCGCTCGCCCTGTGGGAGATGTTTTCCCTTATTTATTACGGTTTTCCTTTCCCCAATACGGCCTATGCCAAGCTGAACACTTCGATAGCCGCCTGGGACCTGATCCGGCAGGGCGTTCTCTATATTGCCTCGTCTTTTGAGAAGAGCCCGGTGGTTCCCCTTACCATGATCCTGGCTCTCCTGGCAGGCTTCGCTTCGCGCTCTCCGCGGTTAATCGCCGCGGGTATCGGGATACTTCTTTATGCCGCCTACGTGGTTAAAGTGGGCGGTGATTTCATGACCGGTCGGTTCCTCGTCGCCCCGTTCTTCGTATCCGTAATCATTCTTTCTCAAGTCAGAACGGCGGGCCTGCACAAAGTCGTGGCCGGTTTCCTGCTGGTCCTGGGAGCGGCCTGGCCGTTCAGCCCGCTCTTCTCGGGCTCCGATATCGGCACCGGCGAGGCGGCGAAATACTGGAACCGCGGCATCGGCGACGAACGTGCCGCCGCTTTTCGGCATACGGGACTTCTGAACGGCCCCGATGGCACCCCCATCTCCGAACACCCCTGGGCTATCGAGGGGAGCATGGCCCGCCTGGCCGAGGATACCGTGGTAGTCCGCGCCGGCATCGGAATCTACGGCTATTACGCCGGCCCGCACGTCTTCATCCTCGACAAACATGCGCTCAGCGACCCTCTCCTGGCCCGGCTGCCGGTACTGACACCCAAGCGATGGCGCCCCGGGCATTTCACACGTTTGATCCCCGAAGGGTACCTCGAGACTCTTGAAGGAGGGGAGAACCTCATTGCCGACCGCGATCTGGCCGTTTTCTATGAGCGTCTGGCGCTGATTACCCGGGGCGACCTGTTCAGCGTCCGGCGCTTCAAAGATATCGTCAAGATGAACCTCGGTTTCTACGACGATCTGGTCGATGCCTATACGTCTCGACCTATGATTACGGTCGACTATGCTCAGATAAACGACCCGGTTCCCGAGAATACTCCCGCTCTGCATAACTCGTGTACTGTCCTGCCGGCTTCCGGCATACAGATAGAGTTCGACTCCGCTCAGTCCGAATCCTACTTCGAGATCGGTCTCGACAATAATGACGACTACTTGCTTGAGTATTACCGAAGCGGTGTTCTTGTGGCCAACCAGATTGTCGCGTCGCGCTGGGTGACCGGCGGTGGCGTGCGGGTCGACGTGCTGCCGGTGCCGGATAAAGTCGTTCGCGACGGTTTTGACCGCCTGGTAATAACCGGCCGCGGGGGAGACGGTACTTACTCCTTAAGTCACTTTCGTCTGATTGACCGGCGAGCTGCTGAGATGGCCCGTGAATTACTGCAGGAGGCCGCCCCGGCCGACGTCGTGCTGCAGCCGGAGATGAATCTGGCGCCTACCGGCTGGTCATATGACGACGCCGTCACCATGCTGGCCGTCTACGCCGTGCCCGATGCCGATTCCCTCCGGTTCCTTTTTGCCTACCGTGCCGAGCGTGATATAACCGAGGATTACCGTGTGTTTTTCCACGTGATTACCGAAATCGACGGCACCTTCCATAATTATGATTTCGTCCCCGCGACGCGTACCCATACATGGCGACGGGGAGCGATCGAAATCTGTGTCAGAACCATTCCCGATCCGAATCAGGCGTTCCGGGTGACCACCGGACTCTTCTCCGGCGAGGCCAGACTGGGTAAGCCCTTCAAACTTCTTTACGAGCCGGCCGACCGGTAGCCAGAGTCCCGATTGTGGTCTGCAGGCCGCGCTCAGATTTAAATTGATTTTTTTCGGAGGCGGGCCTATCTTTGCCGATGGGCGTATGCCCTCCAGAGTGCCGAAGTGGTGAAACTGGTAGACGCGCTGCGTTCAGGGCGCAGTGAGGGCAACCTCGTGGGGGTTCGAGTCCCCCCTTCGGCACC
>CP070777.1:2095103-2105935 GCA_020346225.1 Candidatus Zixiibacteriota bacterium
AGAAAGATACCGATTCCGGCGAACAACATCAGGATGCCAATCTGCACAAAACGGATACTGGTCCGGCTTCGGGTCCTTTCAGGCGGCTCGGCGTTGCTGAGCAGGGCCTGACCCTCCTTGCTCTGCATAAACGCCACGAATTCATTGGCAGCCCCAAATTTCTGTAAGGCACTGGTCGACAGATGCATCTGCATCCGCTTCAGCTCCACCTGCTGCTGCCGCTTTCTGAAATGAAGCCAGAAGATCCATCCCACCAGGATGACGATTGAAACGGCTATGAGGGTATCGCTTTCAAGGTACTGCACTTTTGGGTCCTTTCATCACGATAGTCGGTTGACTGTTTCTAATATGGTTAGACGATGAAAGCACCGCAAGGTTAACACTGACAGGGAAGAGTTGAAGAAAGGCTGGGGCGTCAGCCCTGATGCCGCGACAGCCGCCCGTGAGTTGATTTTCGCCCATTTAACCGATATATTAGGCCGAAATGAGCACCCCGACAGCACCGCGAACGCGGAAACCGCAGTACGCCGGCCTGGGATTAAGATTCCTGGCTCTGGCTATAGATTTGGTCATTCTGAGCATGGTTTTCTTCCCCCTCACCAGAATCGTCAAAGGCGTCTGGATAATGAGCAGCACCGATCACCTGTGGGGATACGGATGGCTGATAACTGATCCGCTCTGCATCGCTTTCCTCGTAGCCATCTTCATTTACTTTGTGATGATGGAAGGTTTTCTCGGAGCTACGGTGGGAAAGCTGGTCTTAAGACTTCGAGTCGTAGGTGATAACGGCAGTAATCCCGGAGTAGCGCGAGCCCTGGTGAGAAATCTGCTGCGTCTGGTGGATGGTCTTCCAGCATTCAATATCCTGGGTGTGGTTCTGATTCTGTCATCACCCCAAAAAGCCCGCTTCGGTGACCGGATTGCCGGAACCAGAGTGGTAATTCGCAACACAGGGTAAATAGAAAGTGTTTCTCTTCAGAACGGCGACGCGGTTTCGACCACCTTTACTCTTCGTACCCAGGATAATAGCATTACTGTCACTGCTGATTATCCATCCGGTCACGGCGGGTGACAGCAAAGACAATACCACCGGCTCATCGACTGATAGTACTGTAGCCGATATCGACGGCAACATCTATCACTGCGTAAGGATTGGCGACCAAGTATGGATGGTCGAGAACCTGAAAGTCACCCGCTACCGCGACGGAAGCCCCATCGAGTATATCTCGGATGATACGGCGTGGAGCTTGACCAACTGGGGAGCCTACTGCTGGTACGAGGATGACTCGCTCGCGTACAATGGGACCTACGGCGCCTTCTATAACTTCTATGCCGTGGTCGACAGCCGCGGGCTGGCTCCGGCCGGTTGGCATATTCCAACGTGGGGCGAATGGTTGGCGCTGGAAGCATATCTGGGCGGGCAGGATGTAGCTGGTGGCAAGCTCAAGGCAACCGGAGCCGCTCACTGGATCGAGCCTAACACCGGAGCTACCGATCAGTACGGTTTCCGGGGGCTTCCCGCCGGCGGTCGCGGTCAAATCACCGGCTGCGGTGACATGGGTGGCTATGCCACCTGGTGGTCATCTACCTCATATGATTCGCTTTTCGCGTGGCACTATGGCCTGTCTTACGATAAAGCCCGCGTCCGACGTAACCCCGGCCACAAGGCCAGCGGGTTTTCGGTCAGGTGTGTGAAGGACAAGTCGACCGCAGCAGAGTAGCCTGTATATTTCGACCTGATTATTGTTGCAATATCGCCGGAGAAATGCTTTATACACCAGATATCCTTCCATAACAGGAATGAGTAGCAAGTGCGTAAAGTCATCGAGCTTTTGAAAAACGACCACATCCAGGCGTCCATCGTGAGCGGGGCATGTATCATCATCCTCGCTTTGGTTTTCAAGAAAATACTGCATCAGAAAATAACTATTCTGGAAGATGCCGTCCCCGGATATATCTTTACCGTTTATGAAACCGTAAGAGCAAAAGCCAAAAGGCGAATAATAACCAGGCCACTGCTCTGGAATATTGCCATGATAGTGGGGACAGGTCTCGTAATTTTGAGGCATCTTGTTTAGAACAAGCCTGGCCGTGAAACACCGCGGGCGCGGCGAGGAGTTTCATATGGTCGACAGATACAGAGAGATTATCTGGCAGCAGTTCGGGGCGGCTATCGACGCGCTCGGGGCCGCCATCGAGGCCTGTCCGGGCGAGCTGTGGGACGATCGCAGCCGGAAACCGGAATTCTGGTACGTCGCCTACCATGCCCTCTTCTGGCTGGATTACTACCTGACCGATGATTTTGAACGGTTCGCTCCCCCGGCTCCGTTCAAGCTCGAGGAGCTGGACTCGGCGGGCATATTACCGGAGCGACCCTACACAAAAGACGAACTCCGCGCCTATCTGAAATACGGCCGCGAAAAGTGTCGCACGGCTGTTGGCACCATGACCGAAGAAAAAGCCCAAAGGGCTATCAAGTTCGGACGGGTCGATCTTAGTTTTGCCGAGTTGCTGCTTTACAATATGCGTCACGTGCAGCATCACGCCGCACAGTTGAACCTGATTCTGCGACAAATCGTTGACTCGGCTCCCGGCTGGGTCTTTCGGGCTGGCCATGGCTCTCTTTAAGGCATGATAAGGTCGCGAAATTTGTGAGCGGCAAGTAGGGTGTTAAGAGGTGAATATGATTCTGCGAGCCATGCAAACATCCGATGTGCGGGCGGTGGCCGAGCTGGCCAAGGAGGCTTTTGCCGCCGGCTACCCGTTCGATTGGACGGCCAATGCCAACGCTCTTTTTGGCTGGTCTTTGATGTGGACACGCTGACGACAAGTACTTGGATGCGAAACGTGCCTGCAAAAGCAAACGATACGACTCATAATCGGGAGGACTCATGAAAACCATACTTATTATCCTCGCGTTGGCCCTTATTTGGATCGGATGCAACACCGGGCCGGTGACGGCGCCAGAAGTCGAACCCCCGGCTCTCGAAAAAGCAATCCACGACGAGCAGGGACTTGTTGAGCTGGAATACTGCGACTTGCCGAACACCGATTACGACCCCATTGAGGCCGACACCTTTTACCAACCGATCGATGCCGACAGTATTGAAATGTATGTGTTTCAGGACAAACCGTACTATCACCCCGTTTACTTGTGTCACCGGATTAACTGGTTCTTGGGAGCCTATTACCACACGGGCGCAACCAAGTACCTTGAACGTGCCGAGAAGAGCACGCAGAAACTGATCTCGCGCAGTCATATGATAAACAACGCGGCCTATTTGCCGTATGATTATGACTACGCCGTACACTACGACCCGGCCAATATGCGGACCGCGCCGTGGTATTCCGGTATGGCGCAGGGAGAGTTTCTCGGCGTATTGTGTCGAATGTATGAGCTAACGGGGAAGGAGGAATACAAGGACTTTTCGCACCTGGTTTTTCGCAGCATTGCCCGGTTGCGACCCAACAGTGACATATGGGTATCACGGATTGATAGTCTTGGCTATTTCTGGATTGAAGCCTTCCCGCACGACGAACATCCGTGTATGACGCTCAACTGTTTCATGGCCGCTGTCGTGGGTCTTTATGATTATGTGACAATGACGAACAGTCGTCAGGGCAAGCGAATTTGGGATGCCTGCCTGACCACGCTCAAGCACTACTTGCCAGAATTTCGCAGACCGGGCCGGACCAGCTATTATTGCCTTGGACACAAGGTCGTGGCCTGGCCCAGGTATCATGACTTTCATTGTCGCTTACTGAACACTCTGTCTGAGATGTCGGGCGACCCATACTTTGCGGAGATGTCGGACCTATTTGAATCTGACACGCGGTAATTGGCGCGGCCCCACCGCACAGAGCCCCGGTTCACCGCCGGGGCTTTTTGTGGGCGTCTCAGTAAGACGATGTAAGGGGAGAAAATTCTTCGTGTACGCGCCGCAGTGTTTCCTTGTCAACGTGGATGCAGTGATCCGACAAGACCCGCGCCGATGTCAGGCCAGGCAAGCGACGCAAATAGTGTCCGCTCATGCCGACCACCAGACACCGCGTCGCAACGATGTGTCTCAACAAATGCGAGTACACCGTGAAGCCAAGCTGCTTGGATGCCCGGTGAAACAGCAGGTACACCGCCGTCTCGCGTAGCTTTTCGCCGGATTCCTGGCAGGAGAACCACCGGCCGCCCATCCTGTCGCCGTATCGCAGCCGGTAAGTGTGAAACGGCCTCGCCGTCCTGACGCTGATCGGCACGATTCGCTCCCTGCGCGAGTGGATGCAAACGGTATCTACCGGGACGTCTCGGCGCGAATGACCACGCCGTCGTGAATGACCATCCGCACGTTGGTCAGGGAGCCAATATTATCAAGCGGGTCGCCGTTCACCACGAGAAGGTCGGCGATTTTGCCGGCTTCGACAGTCCCCAGATCGTTCTCCAGATTACACACATGCGCGGCGTTTCTGGTGGCGGCCACGATAATCTCCATGTTGGACATGCCCGCCTGACGCATCCAGCCCATTTCATCTATGGGCATGCCGAGTTGAAACTCTGCCCTGTAGCCGTCATAATCGGTGCCCAGCGCGACCATCCCCCCGGCCCGGACGAACTCGCGCAGGTTGCGTACGGCCGCGTCCACCTGTCCATAGCCCACGTGATACCACAATTCCAGTGTCGGCACCCAGTTAACATTATCGCTTATCATGCGCGCGATCAGATTTACCGGGAGTTCGTCGGTGACCATATGGGCGATGTCGTCGGCACCTGCCTCGAGGGCGCGGGCCAGGTCGCTGGAAACGAGGACGTGGACCGAGGCCACCGTGCCGTTTTCGTGGGCGGTCTGGATAATGGCCGAGGCTTCCTCGTGGGAAAGAGTGGGAATGGTCATCCGGAAGCTCTCTCCGCTTTCGACGGCCAGCTTGATGATATCAGCGCCGTCTTCCAGTAGCTGAATCACCTTCGCCCGGGCATCCTCGGCGGAAGTGACCGCCAGCATACATCCGCTTCCCCAGGGCACGAGGGGGTACCCTCCCGGCACGCTGAGCATCGGTCCGGCCGCCACCAGACGGGCGTACGACGGATCCGCCGACAGTCTGTCGCGCAGATCGAAACTTGACGGGCCGCACAGGTCACGCACGGTCGTCACGCCGGTTAAGGCCCAGGCTCGCAGATTGTGGCTGTCGAAACCGTTATGAACATGGGCGTTGATGAAACCCGGAAGAACAGTTGCCCCGCCGAGGTCGTAGACCGCAATGTCCTGAGGAACGGGTGTCGCATCTCGCCGGCCGACAGCCGCAATGCGGCCTTGCTCGATAACCACGCATGCATCGGGAATCGGGTCACTGCCGGTCCCGTCGATAAGGGTGCAGTTGACCAGCACGAAGCTATCCGGCCCGCCGGTCGAATCCGTTCCTTTGCTGCACCCCACGAGGGCGACCGCAGCCAGCAGATATACCGCAAGTGCTTTCTTCATATCGAAAGGTGTAAAGAAACCGGTCCGTATCCCGTCGAAACGGTCTCTATCTGTAATACGTTTCTCAAGGCCGATTGTCCATTAGCAGGTATGCGAACGCGTTTTTTGTCGATGTCCGCTTCACGCCTGCCTGCCAGCCTTACCTCAATACGGCCGGCAGCGCCTGCTTGTTTCTCACCGGTCGGGCGGCGGCGGCGCGATCATCGGACTATTGAGCCGACTTCGATATTTATTCCTTGTATGCGCCGGGGCAGTCCGGTAGCTTTTCAGCGTAAGTTTCCTGCACCACTCAACGGAAAGCAGACTTATTGCGCAAGCCATAACCGGGAAGACGCGCCCGCAGGGCGTCTCCGTCGGGAGGACAACATGAGCAAACTCACGGTCTGGGTCAGGCAGCACCAGGTAACAGCGTTCTACCTGTTGGTTTTCGGTATCTCGTGGCCGGCCATGATACTCTTTTTCCGGCTTCCCCCCAACAGTGGCATCCAGGCACCGTTCGGGCTGATAGCGACCTTCTGCCCGGTACTGGCGGCCATGATTATCAGCACCATCGCCAACTCATCGCCGAAAGAAGACAGGAAAGCGTCGCGATGGTTCGTATTCCTGGGCGCCTGGCTCTTCTCTTGGGCGGTCATTTCGCTGCATACGTGGCAGATCCGCGGCATGGAACCAACGCTGCAGGTCATCATTCCTGCAGGAATGGTGGCCATACTACCCGGCTGGTTGTTTTCCTGTGCCCTCTCCCGCCGTCCCGGAGTGAGACAACTGTTTAAAACGCTCTTGAAACCGCGAGGGCACTTCCTCTGGTACCTGGTGGCTCTGGGGGCCGTTCCGGCCGTCCAGCTCATCGGAGCCGGCCTGACCGCGCTGGCCGGCGGCGAGATCGGTTTTGACCTCCCCGGCACAGGCGCCGGCGGCACCTTCGCTATTCTTGCGCTGACTTTCTTTCAGGGCTTCCTGGTAGCCGGGGGTATCAATGAGGAAACCGGCTGGCGCGGGTTTGTCCTTCCGAGGCTGCAGTCGAGGTATCCGGTTATCGGCGCCATTGTCGTTGTATGGTTTTTCTGGGCGCTCTGGCACATTCCGTATGACATCGGCAACGGTACCCCGTTGCAGAGTCTCTTGGTGAATCGGGTTGTCTTCAACTTCATCTGGGCCGTTCTCTTTGCGTGGGTTTACAATCGTACCAGGGGCAGCCTTCTGGCACCGGCACTGTGCCACCCGGCCATGAACACGTTCGGCAACACGCTCCCGCGTACCGACATCACCACCGCACTGTTTGTACTTCTCGCGGCGGGGATAATCTATTTCGAGCGGATGTGGAAAAAGCTGCCCAAAGACAACCCCGCAGTACACCCGTAGATCAATCGCCCCGTGACCAGTCGGGGCGAACCTCACCGGGACCCTCTTCCGGCACCTTTAATGAGTTACAAGCCAACATTTTAGCTGACAGCGGCGGCAGGCTCGTATAATGTTGTATCGGAACCTTTTTATGGCGGGCTTGTTATAATCGCCAACAGGAAGTTTGGTCAAATTTATGCGAAGCTTGAAGAAAAGCATTGCGGTTCTGGTCGGGCTGGTCTTGATACTTGGCCCGATGCTCCAGGCAGAGGTGCTCTCGGAACCGGGGGTGCCTTCCGAGGCTGATCGTTGTCACGATATGCCGTGTTGCTGTTGCGGCATGGACGATGTTGAGTTGACGACGGAGCCGACTGCTGATAACTGCCGGTGCCGTCTTTCGTCTTCGACGGAGCCAGTTGATATACCCGCTACCATCGGAGATAAGCGAACAACCGCAGACAAATCCGCTGAATATGCTTCGCCTTTGGGATTGCTGCCGGTTCCGGCTGACAGCGGCAACTACGACCGTGGTTCTTCTGCCCTTCATTCGGGCAAATTTCCGCCACTATATATTTTCTCCTGCGCTCTTCTGATTTGATTCTCCTTCGATATCACCCTGTCTTTTCAGGGTGCATCTGTCAGTCTGTCAAAATTCAATAACGTTAACGAAGGAGAGGCTTAATCATGTTCAGACCGTGGCTTACAGCGTTGGTGCTGCTGGCCTCGATAATCACCGCCGGTAAAATTCAGGCCGGACAGGAAACCCTCGATTCGCTCATAGCAGCGGCGCTGGCCAACAACCCGGAGTTGAGTTCGGCTGATTTTCGAGCCAGGGCTTCCGAATACAGAGCCTATGCATCGGCAGCACTGCCCGATCCCGTTTTTTCGGTGAGTCCGAGCAATCTGCCGCATTCCTCTCTGGCCCTGGATGAAACACCCATGTCGGGGCTCTCGCTGGGACTGTCCCAGACGATTCCCTGGCCGGGAAAACTCAAAGCCAGGTCTCACGCCGGGCGCTTTCAGCAGCAGCAGGACGAGGCGACCGCGCAGGCGGTCAGAAACCGGCTAATACGTGAGGTCACCGGCGCATACTTCGACTATTCCTACTGGCTCCTGGCCGGTCGCACTATTGACGAGAATATCGCTTTAATCGATGCCACCACGCGCGTTACGGAAGAGCGATACGCTCAGGGGAAGGCCTCCGCTCACGATGTTCTCCGTGCGCAGACCACGCTCTCCCGGCTCCAGATACGACGGCTCAAAGCCGCCCAGGAGCAGGAGTCGGCACTTCTGCAGCTCTGGAGAACGGTCAAGGATTCATCGTTAATCTCCCACCTCCCCGCTTACCTGCCCGAGTTCCAGAGCGACCAGCGCGGGCTCCCCACGATCGCCGGCAACCCGCTGGTGCACAGGGCGGAGGCCTCGGTCAAACAGGCTGAGGCGCAACGCCACCTGGCCCGGTCCGGTTACTGGCCCGATTTTACCGTTGGGGTGGATTACCGTCTGCGTGAGGCCTCCCCCGGCGACCCGCTGGCCGGTGAAGACTTCCTTTCTTTCAAGGTCGGTATCAGCCTGCCGCTGTGGTTTTTCAGCAAACAGAAAAACGAGGTTCGCGCTTCGCAGCAGATGCTATTGGCCCGGCGGGAGAACGAGCAGGCCGTGCGCGACCGGCTTGATCAACAACTCAAAGATAACCGGCTAAACCTCGGTGTGCTTGCAGAGAGTCTCGAAAAGTATGACAGGGCCATTCTGCCGCAGGCCAGGGCGGGTTTTGAAGCAGCCGAGATCGCCTATGAAGTGGGCAGGATAGATTTCAACGCCCTCCTTTCCGCTGAAATGGAGTTGCTCGATGTTCAGCTGGAGCGGCTCGAACTGTTAAACCGGATCAATCAAACCCGGGCACAACTGGCCGAGTTGGCCGGACAAAATTATGAGAGGTAATGTCATGAGATTAGTCATAATCGCCATAGTATTTCTGGTGGTAGGTTTTGCGTCGGCCTACTTCTGGTTCGGTGACGCTGAGGCTGTAAGTGAATCGGCCTCCCACGGCGACGCAGAGTTGTACACCTGCGGCATGCATCCTGAAGTGGTATCTTCAGAGCCGGGCGTCTGCCCCATCTGCAACATGAATCTTACTCCCAAAAAGACGGAGAACCGCAGCTCGAGTACGATCACCGTCGACCCGGCCGCCCGTCAGAACATGGGTCTGGTCACGACCCTTCCCACCTACGGATCACTGTCAAGAACCGTGAGGACTTTCGGAAAAGTGACGGTGGCCGAGCCGAATGTGTACAGCGTCAACCTGAAGATCGGCGGCTGGGTGGAGAAACTCTTCGTAAGCGAAAACGGCCAGCGGGTCTTCAAGGGTCAGCCGCTGCTGGAGATATACTCGCCGGAACTGGTGACGGCGCAGCGCGAATATCTGGTCGCTGTCGGCAGCGCCGGTTCCAACGATAACCTGCGGCGATTCATCCGGCAGGCCGAAAACCGTCTCAGGAACTGGGATGTCCCCGAAGATCAGCTTACCCGGCTGAAGGAAGGCGGCGAAATATCGCGCACCATGCTTATTCGCACCCCCGCTGACGGCTACGTCCTCAGGAAGAACGTTAATGTCGGCGATCAGGTGGCTCACAACGCAATGTTGTACGAGATTGGTGACCTCTCCACCGTATGGGTGACGGCTTACGTTTACGAACAGGACCTGCCCTATATCGCGCTCAACCAGAGAGCGACCGTCAGAACACCCGGTTTGCCGGGACGAATCTTCGCCTCGCGGGTCGTTTACATCTCGCCGACGCTCGACGCCAAAGGCCAGACTGAGATTCGCCTGGCTCTGGACAACCCGGATTTCGCCCTGAAGCCGGAAATGTACGCCGAGGTCGAGGTCAAACATCGGGCGCTCCACGAGCGGCTGGCCATCCCGCGTTCGGCCGTCATCAATTCCGGAACGAAACAGGTCGTCTACATAGCATCGACCGACGACACCTTTGAACCGAGGATGGTGACAACCGGAGCGGTGGACGACAACGACATGATCGAGATTCTCGACGGTCTGGCCCCGCAAGAACGGGTCGTGACGTCAGGACAGTTCCTGCTGGACAGCGAGTCCCGGCTCGGCGAGGCAACCGGCATAATGGCCGGCCATAATCACGGAGGCGGCGCCACGACGGAAGAAAGCCCTGAGGAAAAGCAGCATGAGCATGGCGATTCGATGGAGAACATGGATACGTCAATGACCCAGGTTCACGACCACAGCGATCATGCCACCGCCGGGTCTGACCCCTATGACATTCACACCTGTCCCATGCCGCAGCACTACCACGTCCTGAACTACGGACCCGGAGATTGCCCGGAGTGCGGCATGACGCTGGTGCCGGTATCAGAGACCGACAACAAGGACGTTTTCGTTTGCCCCATGCCGCAGTGCCAGGTGGCTCAGCCCGATTCGGCGCAGTGCCCGCACTGCAACATGAATCTCATCAGGTACCAACCGGGAGCGAACGATGCTGAATAGGACGATTGAGCTTTCCATCAAGCATCGCTGGCTGGTTCTCTGGCTGGCGGTGGCCATTCTCGCGCTCGGGTTCTGGGCGGCCGGCCGGATTACGGTGGATGCCATCCCTGACCTGTCCGACACGCAGGTCATAATTCAGACCGAGTACACCGGTCAACCGCCGCAGGTGGTGGAAGACCAGGTGACTTATCCCCTGTCGACGGCCATGTTATCGGTGCCGGGGGCCAAACATGTCAGGGGGTTTTCTTATTTCGGGCTGTCCTTCGTGTACGTGATTTTCGAGGACGGCACCGATATTTACTGGGCGCGAAGCCGGGTGCTGGAGTATCTGTCGCAGATGACCGGTCGCCTGCCGCGCGGCGTCGCCCCGCAACTGGGGCCCGACGCCACCGGTATCGGCTGGGTGTATCAATATGCTCTGGTCGACACCACCAACCGTCATGATCTGTCGCAGTTGCGCTCAGTTCAGGACTGGTATCTGAAATACGAGCTGGCCTCGGTGCCCGGTG
>CP070777.1:2106035-2133958 GCA_020346225.1 Candidatus Zixiibacteriota bacterium
ACCTCAGCCGAAACAGGGCCGGAAACGATTTTGCAGATGTCCTTGAGAATGTCCCGGTACGGGGCGGATTCCTTTGCGGCCAGCGACGGATTGGTGGTGACGCCGTCAAGCACGCCCATAGCGGCTGCCTGTTTGATTTCTTCTACATTGGCGGTATCAATGAAGAATCTCATCCGATTATCCCTTTATCATAGCCAACCGACACCAGGTACAGGCCCTGCGCCGGGGCGGTAAAAACAGACCTTTCGGTGGTTGAAGTTTTTATAATATCGGTAAACCTCTCTAAAGTCAAGTTTAGCTTATTCTTATCCTGATTCATCGTGGCCAGATTGACCATGGCTCCCACCAGTGAGCGAATCATGCTGTGCAGGAATCGGTTGCCGCGAATCTCGAACACCAGCAGCGGTCCCACTTTCCACCAGGCAGTATGGTGGATATGGCAGACATTACTCGGCTTTCTCGATGAGGCCACGCAGAAAGGCGCAAAGTCGTGCTCGCCCTTGATCACCTCGGCCGCCTTCCGAAGCAGGGAAAGGTCAACCGGATGCGGGTAATCCCACCGATAGTCCGCGTAAAGGGCGGATCTTTCGTCGCCCACCAGGTACCGGTAACGCTTGAAAACGGCGTCGCGGCGGGCATCGAAACCCGGCGGCACCTCTTCGCTGCTCCTGACGCGAATGTCATCGGGGAGGTAATGATTCAGGGCGTCTTTGTATTTAGAGGGCAACAGGCGGTGGTCGATTCTGAAATTGGCCACCTGCGCCAGAGCGTGCACGCCGGCATCGGTACGCCCGGCACCGGTCAGCTTGACCCGCGCCTGAGTAACCTGGAAAATGGCCTCGAGGAGTGTGTCCTGGATCGTTTCCCCTTCGGCCTGAGACTGCCAGCCGCAATAGCCCGTTCCCTTATACTCGATGACCAGCCTGATATTCTTTTCTGACATAGCTTACGGGGCCAGCCAGAACAGCAAACAGACAAAAGCCGACGACAGGACGGCAAATCCCAACTCCCGCCAGCCGAACCTGCTGCGCGAATAGAACGTTCTTTCGCGCCCGCTGCGGTAACCCCTGGCCTCAATGGCCAGGGCCAGTTCGTCCGCGCGCTGTATGGCGGCTACGAAAACCGGAACGATGATACTGGTGGTTTTCCGCAGCCGCGCGAGCAGCGGGCCGGTGAACCGCACGCCGCGGATCATCTGAGCGTTCCTGATGGCCGTGAACTCCTCGTAAAGAATGGGAATGAACCTGAGCGCAATGAATATGATCAGGGCCAGATCGTACACCGGAAAACGCAGCTTTCGGAGCGGTCTGAGCAGTTTTGTCATGGCGTCGGCCAGTTCCGAAGGGGAATTGGTGAGCGTAATCAGAAAGGCCATGGAGATGAAGATTACCAGACGCAGTGAGTAGAAGACCGCCATGCGCACTCCGCCGCTGGTGAGCTTGAAACCGAAAAGGTCAAGTAGAACCGAAGAGTCCCGCTGCGAGAAAATCAGATGATAAAGGCCGGTAATAACAACCAGGACGACAATGGGCTTGAAGTTGCTAAGCAGCGTCCGGTGACCGACGCCGGAAAGCAGCAGGGCCCCCGCCAGCGCGAGCAGAACAGCCGCGTAAAACAGCAGCGAGTCGGTCAGCAGGGCCAGCACCAGCACCAGCATAACCGGGAGGAGCTTGGCCCGGGCGTCGAGCCGATGAAGAAACGAGTCGAGGGGACGGTACTGCCCCAGCAATATCGGTGTACTTTGAAACATATGCTAAAAGTTCGCGGAACTAATATAGACGGCTCAAAGGCCGGTGTCAAATAGTGGCTGACGAGCGGTTTTCCCCGTCGCCGGAGTTTTCAAAAGTTTTCACCGCCGGGCAGGACCTGCAACCCGCTTTGATGCGCCGACGGCGAACATAGTGAATAACCAGATAGGTTACAGCCAGGCCGAGGGCGCCGTAGATAATGACCTGTTGCCAGAACATACTCATCACAGACCCCACCGGCTGAAGACCTGATAGACCGCGGCGGCACCCGCGTAGGCGACGACCGTCATGTAGGCGAAAGTCGCCACCGCGTAAATCCACTTGGTCGTTTCCTGCCTGATGGTCACCAGGGTGGCCCCGCACTGGCAGCACAGAGCGAAAAAGACCATAATGGAAAGAGCCACGGCTGGTGAGAAAACGGGTTTGCCCGCACTCGACCCCTCCTCCCATCTGGCTTTGCGCATTTTTTCAACGAGAGAACTCGACTGCTCCTCGACATCGGTACCCAGGTTGTAGATCGTGCCCAGGGTGGCTATCACCACCTCCCGCGCCGGGAAAGCGGCCAGCACCGCCACGGTTATTTTCCAATCCCACCCCAGCGGCGCGAAGACGGGCTCGATCTTGCGGCCGACCATTCCCAGATAAGAGCCGCGAATCTGCTGTCCGGCCTGCTCGTTGACCGTTTCCACTGTTGCGGCCTGCGGCGACTCGGCTGATGGCGCAAGTACGACCGGTCGCGGGTAGTAGCTCAGCGCCCAGATGATGACGGTGATGGCCAGAATCACGGTTCCCGCGCGGACAACAAAAGACTTGATCCGGTTTACCACCCGTACGGAAATAGAGCGCAGGGTAGGCAGTTTATACGAGGGCATTTCCATCATGAACGTCCCCTGCTCGGTTCGAAAGATGAGTTTCTTGAGAACATATGAAACGATTACCGCCACGACCATGCCCAGCAGATACAACATGGTCAGGACAATGCCCTGAAGGTTGAACAGACCCAGATAGGTTTTGTAGGGGATGAAAGCGGCAATCATGATAGCGTAGACCGGAAGGCGGGCCGAGCAGGTCATGAGCGGAGCCACCATGATGGTAATGAAGCGCAGCTTGCGGTCCTCGATAGTCCGGGTGGCCATTATCCCCGGTATGGCACAGGCAAAAGATGAGAGCATGGGGATAAACGACTTTCCCGACAGACCGCACCACCGGAACAGGCGGTCCACCAGAAAAGCCGCCCGGGGCATATAGCCGGAGTCCTCCAGGAGAGCGATAAAGATGAACAGGATGGCTATCTGCGGCACGAAGATCAGGACCGAGCCGACCCCGCCGATGATGCCGTCGGTCACCAGCGACCGAAGCGGGCCGGGCGGCATTCCCTTTTCCACCACAGCGGCCAGAGAAGCGAAAACACCGTCAATCATTTCCATAAACGGTGCCGCCCAGCTAAAGATCGATTGGAAGACCAGTATCATCAGTAGCGCCAGCACCAGCGGTCCCAGGACCGGGTGTAAAAGAAAACGATCGACCTTTTCCGAACGGGTCCTTCCGGGGCCGTTCTTCGATCGAACTACGCTCTCGAAGATTTCCGATGCCCTGTCGGTGAGGGTCCTTGTTTCGCCGGACGCAAGAGATCCATACCTGCTTCTGATTCGCTCCCGTGCCCGTTGCACCGGTTCCATGGCCGTCTCACCCCGTTCGCGGACGAACTCTGTCTCGGCCGGTCCCTCTTCATCGTAAAGGACCCGTAGGCAGCGAGCCCGGCTATAGACTGGATCAGCGTCCGCCCCGACCATCCCATCAAGGGCCGCTTCCGTGATCTCGTCAAAACGCAGGGCGGTGCCGGAGCGAGGCGTTGACAGAACGCCGGCTATCTGCTGCCTGAGCTTATCAAGGCCGCGGCGACGGTTGCCCACAACCGGCACCACCGGCACGCCGCCGAGCATTTTCGACAATCGATGATGGATGATTCTCAGGCCGCTTCTGCGGGCCAGATCGACCATGTTAAGCGCGACAACAGCCGGGCAGCCGATCTGAAGAATTTGCAGCAGCAAATACAGGCCGCGCTCGAGCTGGGTGGCATCAATGACGCACAACACCGCCTCGGGCCGCGGCTGACCCTTTATTCCGCCAAAAAGCACCAGAGCGGCGATGTACTCGTCGGGCGAGAAGGCCGACAGCGAATAGGCGCCGGGAACATCAACGAGGGTGAATGATCGGCCGGCTTCGCTGGAAAGGTCGAGTTTGCCCGATACTTTTTCGACAGTAACACCGGGGTAGTTGGCAACCTGCTGACTCAGGCCGGTAAGGGCGTTGAAGATAGTCGTCTTGCCGCTGTTGGGATTGCCGCAGAGGGCTATCAACCCGGTACCGACCACACTCTTTTCATAAGCGACCGTCATGGAAACGTACCGGGGCCATCATTCTTCTATTCTTACGGTTATGAGGGAGGCTTCGGCGCGCCTCAGTGAGAGACAACAGGACCCCACCTGCACTTCCAGCGGGTCGCGCAGAGGAGCATTTCGGAGATATACGA
This sequence comes from Candidatus Zixiibacteriota bacterium, assembly GCA_020346225.1. Classification (GTDB taxonomy): domain Bacteria; phylum Zixibacteria; class MSB-5A5; order GN15; family FEB-12. The sequence goes on from CP070777.1 coordinate 2,110,317, forward strand.
CTGAACGTCCCGGGACCACTCCCATCTCCAAAAGGCGACGCGATATCCGGGAATCGACCGTAAACCCGATCACGGTTCCTTTCTGTCCCGGTATCATTCTACTCAGCGGTGTCATGATGTCTTACGCTCAACCCCCCTTATCAAGGCAAACCGGTCTCTTCGCTATGACCATTGGAGCCGGACGCCTTCAGCGCGCGACAGCCCTCGCACACACCCTGCACTTCAATCTTGAAGCTGTCAGGGGTAAAACCTCGCTCACCTGCCTTCTGCGCCAGAACACCAACCAACTGCTCGACATTGAACTCAATGACACTCTTGCACTCCGTGCAGAACAGGTGACCATGCGGCACCTTGGTGACCCGGTCATAGCGGGTAATGCCGTCACCGATGTTGACTTCCTCGGCCAGTCCCACCCGGCAGATCAGCTTGAGGTTGCGCCAGACGGTAGCATAGCCGACGGAGTTGTCTTCCCGACGAACCCGGTCGTACAGCTCGTCGACAGAAACGTGCTCGCCCATTTCAAAAAAGGAGCGAAAGATCAACTCTCGCTGCGGCGTCATTTTGAAGCCCTTGGTCTTCAGAAACTCTTTCATTCGGTACTTGCCCCCTAAATGAAAACGATTTTCATTTTCAAATGTCCTCATCTGTTGTCAAAAAGTCAAGCGAAAACTGAAGCCACCGCCTGTATATTCATAAGGCATTGTACCGCAACGAATAATTGATATAAAGGAAACAGGTTGTGCGGCCTGGAAGTGGTGGCTGAAGACAGGCTACTTGAGAAGGATCATCTTCTTGCTCACGGAAGAATCACCGTTGCTGAGGCGGTAGAAATAGACGCCATTGGCCACTCTATTTCCCTGCTCATCGGCGGCGTTCCACAGAAACTGGTGATGTCCTGCCGGAAGAAAGCCCGAGTGCAGGCGTCTTACCCGCCGCCCCAGAATATTGAAGACATCCAGGGACACGTCCGCGCCCTCGGCAAGCGAGAAACTGATGTTGGTGACCGGGTTGAAGGGATTGGGGAAATTCTGAAAGAGCCGCAGAGCTTCCCGCGCCTGCGGTCCGCCGACGTCGGCCCTCACGACTTCGCTGAACCGTTCGCGGGCACGCCTGACGTTCTCCATCAATTCCTCAACGCTGTTCCCTGCCACGAGAGCGTAGGATACCTTAACCGCCCGGAGCGGGTCGATTATCAGCCGCGGCGACGACACCATCAGCATCATATCACCCGTCGCTTCGTCGGGCACAGTCGTCTGCGGCGCCGATATGATGCTGTAAAGCTCGTCCGCGGCCAAACCCCGTTTACAGTCACCATTGGCGGTCGCATAGTAGACAGAGATATTCTCCAGACCGGTCAGACCCACCAGCGGGCCGCCCTGACCTTGCTGATAGATGACGTTCTCAAGGTCGTCATATACGACCTTATCTGACAGCGAAAGGTCAAAGTCTGCAAAAAGGCCGAAGCACAGGCCGGAAAGTCTCTCCGACGAACTGTTGTTCAGGGTAAACCTGATCAGAATAAAGCCGGCGTCGTCAAAGCCGTCGTAGTGGATGGTTTCCTGACCGATGGTGAGTGGCACCTGCCCCGTGCCGTCGTTGTAGGCCGCCGTACGATGAATGCCGCCGTCGATTCCAGTCCAGGTTCCGGTCAGCGATGCTGCCGGATAGAAGTCCGAAGGCCTCAGCAGGCCGGATTGGTCGCGAATCGACCTGGCCAGGTGCGTGGAATCACAGGCAGCCACAAGGCCGGCTTCATAAATCAAATTGTCGCTGCCGTCAAAGCGGAAGCCCTCCCCCATCGTGTTGTAGATGGAGCCGGGAGCGAAGCCGAACTGGCCGAAGTCGGACACAGTGAACGTTACTCGTTCGTTCTCATGACTATCCGTTTTGCCGGGCGGGGCGATACCAACTGTCAGTGTAAAGGCCAGGGTGTCGAAAAACTGGGTGCCTTCGAACGAAACCAATAGATCGAATTCGATCGATTGACCGTGATACATAGCGGAATCGAAGGTTATCTCGAAAGGTGTCTCGTTCAGGGCGGTGGATACACCCGACGTGTAGTAGAAATCGGCAGTGCCGGCCGTTATTAGCACGCCCCCCATACCGGTTTCGATCGTGCCGACAAGATGATCCACACTATCATCGGACGGGTTCAAAACGAGCTGCAGCCCGAAGGATTCGCCGGGCATGGCCAGGCCGTCGCCGGATATGCGATAGCCGACTATATCCATACCCTCGACCGACGGCGCCGGGATGTAGTCGAGCACACGGGAGGCATCGACAAAGCCATGGCCGTAGGCATTATCGTTGCCGCCGGGACCCAGGTCTTCACAAGCGCTTATCAGAGCGTACTTGATTTCTTCGACGGTGGCGTCGGGATTGTATTGTCTGATGAGAGCCACCAGACCGGCGATATAGGGGGCGGCCATCGACGTTCCCGACATCAGGGCATAGCTGGCATCCTTGAAGGAAGAGCGAATGTTGACGCCGGGGGCGACCACTTCCGGTTTGATCTGAGTGGTGTCACAGGAAGACGGGCCCCGGCTGGAGAATGAGGTGATCAGCTTGCTGTTGTCGACGGCTCCGACAGCAAAGGAATTGATCGGCGAGGTGGCGCGGTCGGCCGGGCTGCGCATGGTCATCGGCGACGGACCCTCGTTACCCGCCGAGAACACCGTTACAATACCGGCCGCCTCGACATAATCGATGATTCCCCAGAAAGTGTCGTCGCACGGGCTGAACAAATCCTTGGGAAAACCCCAGCTGTTCAAGATGACGTCGGGCACGTCATCGACGGTATTCTCGTCGTAGTCCGGGTTGAGAGCCCACTGGAAGGCCTCAAGAATATCGCTGATGGTCATGCTCAGGGTGCGCCCCTGATCGATCACCCCGGCCGTGATCCACTCCGCCTCGGGGGCGACCCCGAAGCTGTCTGCCTCTGCGGCGCCAACCATGACCCCCATGGTATGAGTACCGTGGCCCAGAAGGTCATAAGGCAAAACATCGGGAGCGATCTTGGAAAACCACGCCGTCGAAAGCGATGTGTGGTTGCCGCGCCATTTGGATGACAGGGCCGGATGGCTCTGCTCCACGCCGGTGTCGAATGAACATACCAACCGTCCTTTGCCCTTCAGCCCGCGCTTCCACAGCTCCGTAACTTTGAGAAGACCTAATTCGGCGGAGATGCCGAGCGAAGAGGTGCTGAGGGTCGGCGATATCTTCACCGGTTCTTCGTACACCAGGGCGACGTTTTCCACAACCAGTTTCACTCCTTCCATCTCGGACAGAACTGCCAGGCTCGAAACGGGAAGAGTCGCCGTAAAGGCGGGCGCCAGCCAGTGCTCGGTGACATTCGCAACGGCGTGGGCCTTGATATACGCGATAACTCCTTTTCGATTAGGAGGTCGATAGGCCTTGAGGTCATGAATAACTGACCGGATACGCTCAGCGCGGCTCATGGCGCGGGACTCGGAAATCCTGAACACTGCCTGTTTGGCCTCGAAGTCGTCAAGAAAGACGACCACTTCCACCAGGCTGTCCGCGGTATTGCCCCCGGCGACCCGCCGGGCGAGATCGGTCAAACCGGGCGACAGCTGTTGCGCCTGGGCTCCTGATATGAATATCAGTACGGCTGCCAATCCGGCAACCACGGTATGTTTAAAGCGGTAAAGCATCGTTGCCCCGTAGAGGTGGCTCCAGATACCCTTTGAGCAACCAAAATGCCGCTGCCAATTCGATCCGGCCAGCCGGTCACTGTCAGCTGGTCGTCGTGCTATCTCGCTGTTACATAATAAGTTAGATTGTTCACCCGAAAAGTAACGGATGATTATCAGGCGGCAGGGGATTGCAGATAGTGCAAACGGTAGCAACTAATCGGCGTTGCGGGACTGTTCAAAATATTAGCGGCACTCGGTCGTTGGTTTGTCTATATTGGACTCCATGGCTGCCGGAACACGCAACTTCCTCAGAAACAACTCCGGCCTGCTGGCGGTGATACTAGCGGCGCTGCTGTTCAGACTCGTTTACCTGCTTCTGTACCAGGCACTGCCGGACTGGAACCAGCTGACAGTCGACAACTACTACCATCACAACTGGGCTATATCGATCGCGGGAGGCAACATCCTGGGCGATACCACATATTTCCGGGCCCCCTTTTACGTTTACTGTCTGGCCCTGCTGTACCACCTCTTCGGAATTTCACTCTGGGTCGGTCGCATCTTCGGCCTGGTGATCGGACTGGCGTCGATACTCATGACGTACCTTATCGCCCGTCGAGTTTTCGACCACCGGACCGGGCTGGTGGCCGCCACCATTCAGGCGCTGTACCCGGTATCGATTTACTTTGAACTGGAGCTGTTGCTTGACCCGCTCTTCATGCTGCTCTTGCAGCTGACCATTCACCGCTTTCTGGTCTGGTGGGACACCGGTGGCATCGGGCAAAGCTTCCTGACCGGAGTGTTTCTGGGCATGGCGGCGATCACACGACCGACGGCTCTGATCTTCGTGCCGCTGCTGGTGCTCATTGTCATCGCCACCGCCCGCGTCAAGGGCGCGTGGTTCAAGCAGTCGATTCCAATGGTGCTGGGAGTCGCTCTTTTGGTGCTGCCGATTACACTGAGAAACTACGTGGTAGCCAGGGACCCGGTTCTGATTTCATCCCAGGGAGGTATCAATCTTTACATCGGAAATAATGACGCTGCCGACGGCTTCTCGGCGGTCATGACAGAGCCTCTCGGTTTCAACTGGCGCATCTCGCAGATAACCCATATCGCCGAAACCGAAGCCGGACGAAAACTCAAGCCCGGCGAGGTTTCGTCTTTCTGGCTGAAGGCGTCGCTGGACTGGATGCTGCGCAACCCGGGTGACTTTTTGAAGCTTTATGCCACCAAGCTGTATCACAACTTCGCAAACAGGGAGATTTCCAACAATCGCGACCTGGGAGTTTTCTTTCACAAGATTCCGCTGTTAAGATATAACCCATTATCCTTGGGCGTGCTTTTGGCTCTCTCGCTCACGGGGCTGCTTTTCGCGTATAGGCATAATCAGCGGGCCGGTTTCATGGCGGTAATAATTCTAACTTATGTTATCGTTTCAGCATTGTTCTTCTTCAGCAGCCGCTTCCGGCTGCCTTTACTACCAATGTACATAGTGTTGGCAGCAGCCACCCTGGTCTGGTTGAGCGGGAGACTTATGGAGCGACCCGGCTCGGCCATACCGCCCCTGCTGCTGGCGGTTGCGGTCGGGTTCATCTCGTACTACCCAGCCGTGAGCCTGCCGCCGGGAAGCCCGTCACAGCACCGGATTTCGGCCGGTATATACCATATGGCCAACCAGGACTATACCGCTGCGCTCGAAGCCTTCAGAGGGGCACGCCGGCTGGATGCGACGTTCCCCGAAACCAACCTGAATCTCGGGGCCGCTTTCCTCCGTCTGGGGCGGATGGATTCCGCTCTGTACTATTTCGAGCAGGAGAAGACGGCCAATCCGCAGCGCAGCAAAACCTACACGAACCTGGCGTCGGTATATCTGCTGCAGGGCGATTATGTGCGGGCCCGGGAGGAGATCGAGCGGGCGCTGGAAGGCATTCCGTTCGATGTGGTCACAAACATGCTGTACCTGCGTATCCTGCGCGCGGATTCCAGCTTGTCGCCAGCCCAGCTCACCGCCGCGGCGCGCAAAGCAGCCCGCAACACTCACTATAGCCTCTACCTGGTGAATGAAGCAGCCGCGATTCTCAGCGAGCAGAGTCAATACGAGGCGGCCCAGGCCCTGCTTCTGGAAGCGACCGCAACCGGGCCGCCCGCGATAGAGACGAGCGACGGAGCTTTTGACCGGCTCTTTGCCGACAGTCTACGTATCTGGAGAGGCGAAAAGGGGCGGGCCTTTCATCAGCTTGGTTATATCAGCGGCCTGAGCGGCCGTTTCGAACAGGCAGTTGAGTATAGCCGACGTGCCATTGAATGCGATTCGGGTCTGGTGGCAGCGCACATTAATCTTATCAGCGCCTACCTGTCTACCGGCCGCCCGGAGAAGGCGCGCGAGGCCCTGAATGCAGCGCTGGGCAGGTTCCCGAACAACGATTACCTGCGCCAGCTCGAAGCCAACCTCAAGTAGCCAGAAAAAAGGGCCGACAATATGTCGGCCCTTCGATCAGGCATTGTCTTTTTTCATGAAGCCAGTGGCAATCAGCGTTCCGAGAGCCGCTGGTCGTAATTCTCCCTGGCTTCATCGACGCTGATTTTCACCGCGGCGCCGGGGTAGCGCTCCTCGACGACCGTCGGTTTGGCGGCTCCGAGAGTAGGATCATAGAGCCAATCCATCACTTCGTTGGCCAGTTCCTGCATCGGGCCGGCTTCGATGGCCAGCGGCGTGAACATGAACCAGGCAGTCCGGAAGAGGTTGGTTTCGTACCGGTGAGCCACCGGAGTGCCCTCAATGGCGTACGGCCACCCCAGGAAGTGGTTGGGTCCATACAGCGACTTGTAGAGGTACATGACCTCGGTTCCGTAGCGCCTCTCGCACCAGTCGACTTCCGGCAGAGAAGCGATCGAATCGATCCAGTAGCAAACGAAGTTCGCCGTAAACAGAGTATCCAGCTGATATCTCGCGTGCAGAAGAGCCGTATCCACCGCCAGATCCGGCCAGACTTCGGGATCGATACTGTAAGCTCCGATGAAGTCCTCGATCCTTACGGTAACGCTGGGAACGGGACCGGCACCTATACGCATGTAGGCTCCCCAGCCGGCGAAGAACACTCCGTCGACACCAAAGTAATAACCCATCTCCGGCGGGACCGGTGGATAACGTTCCCAGTCAGCGTAATTGCCGAAAAGGAAGCCGCGGGCGGTAATCCAGCAATTGATGCCGGCATCAATGGCGGTCAGGACATCGACGTAATTGGCGCCGATATTGGAGCCGGAGTTAAAGCCGGAGCCATACATGGCGTCCTCGTAAATAACCAGGACCTTGTACGACAGGAGCTTTCGCAGTCGACTGCGCCCGACCTGAGGCATCAGGTCATAGTCGGCCCTCTGCAGGTAGTCACCCCAGTATCCGGCTGTATCGAAGGTTATGGAGGGGTTCCATGTTTCCAGCATGTCCTTGAAGTACCCCTTCCTCACATGCAGATTCGCAAGGTCCAGCCTGACTGCCCCGATCGGGATCTGTCCCGAACTCATATCGAACACCAGGACGTCGCGTTCATGACGCGGATTGATGGTCGGGAACCAGGTGAAAGCGGGTGTCGGGTCGGCGACCAGGGCATCATCGCGACACCGACACCAGAAAATGAACTTTCTCTGTATGGTCAAACCTTCGTCCTCATAGCCTGCAAAGACATTATAAATGGTATCCTGAGTGTCGAAGACCCATTCATCGATGCCGTCGTCGGAACGCGTCACCAGATTCCTGGCGAAGTAATCGTTGTTGATATCAAGCAGGGTGTCGACCCGGTAATGAACGGTGGAGCTGGACGCATCGTCCGGCCCGAACTCAATCGTGTCGCACGTCTTTTCCCAGTACGGTTCCTCGACAGTGTCAATCAGAACACTGTCGCAGACTATGAGAGTGTCCCCAAAATGATAGATGACGGCTTCGGGGGTCACGAAAACCGTCTCGACAAAGTTGTCGTATATGTATTGCAGCGAATCGTCGGTATACGGGCCGTAGAGACGCCACTCGTACTCAAAAGGCGGCGCGACCAGTCCCTGCTCGTCGTAATCCCTTTCGTCCGAACCTTCCCAGCGGATATTAACGCCCGTAATAATGCCGCCGGGCACCGCGGAATTAACGAAGGGTGTGTCGTTGGCCACGTTCCAGATTCTGGTGGCCGGCGGGTGATCGTTGCGGCTGAATCGCCGGCAGGCGATGTTAGAACCGGCACCCTCGTTATCAAAGGCCTGCACGAATATGAACTGAGTCACATAGGTGCGAACCGGATCGAGCATATCTGCCGTCAATGGAATCACGTGGGCGGTCTGCGGGTCGGACTGAAGCGGGTCAACATCAACGTACGTCCAGGCCGAATCGTCCTGAGTAGCAGCATAGGCCAGGGCGGCATCAGACTGGTCGCTCTGAACGGTTTCGGCCGTAGCTACCAGATATCGGTAATAATCGATCTGGCCGTCGGGGTCGGATCCAAACCAGTAGACTTCGGGATTGTGCGAAAAGCTGAAATCCTCCGGCGGAATGTTGACAAAATACACGACCGGGTTAAGGTTCTCGTTGATATCACCTTCGAGCGTATCTGCACAGCCCGACAGTATTACGGCGGCCAGCGCGACAAGAGACACGGCGAAGAAACTCAACCATCCCAGTATCTTATACCTGTTACATCTGTTGTTCATATCTCAAATTCCCTGACACTGTTTTAGAAGGCTATGGTCATCGAGAAACGGTGGACCTCCGTCAGGATGCCGAAATCCTGAAAGGCGTAATCAAACCGCAGCTCGCTCTCCTGGCCAAAAGGCACCCTGAGACCGCCGCCGGCCGTGAGACCGTCGGCGTCATAGTTGAAGCGGCCGCCTCCGCGCAGCACGAATATCTCCTTGAAGGTGTACTCGATGCCGGCGTTGTACTTCTCCAGGTTATCCGAGGGATGAGAGCCTTCGGCGGCGAAGGTGAGCAAGTGATCATCCCTCTCTATAACATTGATGCATCCGCCGAACTTGAAGTTGATCGGCAGCGGGTAGTCATCGGCGATCATTCTCATATCCGGGCCGAAGTTGGTAATCATCATGGCGATACAAAACCCCCGAAAGCCGGTATCGTAGTTGGTGCCGACATCGGCCGACCATCCCGAGGCGGAATAGTCGTGAGTGAACTCGCCGAGGTACTTAAACGACAGCCCGATCGAGAAACGGTCGGTCAAATACCGCCCGTAGCTCACCGAAAAGGCGAAATCGTCGTAAGAAAAGGTCCGCCCGGTGCCCACCTGCGGGTCGTCGGTGTAGTAACTGGTTTCAACCATATCGCCTGAAGTCAGGGTATAGAGGCCGAAGCCCAGGACACCCCCAATCGACTCCAGGGGCAGACCGAACGAGCCAAAGTAGTAGTTGATGTCGGCCGGCATACTGATGTACGTGAACTGGGCTTCGCGCCCGTACATGTAAACCAAACCGGCCGGGTTGTAATAAACCGCCGAGATGTCATCGGTCACCGCCGTAAAAGCCTCGGCCATGCCCATGGCGCGAGCCGAAACGCCCAGTTCGAGGAACTGGCAGCCGGTGGTGCCTACTTTCGCCTGAGCGTGGGCCCTGTCTGGAAACAACAGAACCAGCAGGCACAGGACGACGGCGACACCCAGCAACACCCCTGACGACGTTGACCTCCGGACCTGTGAGCTACTTCTTGCCAAAATCATACTGTCCTCGTCTATTTCTGATACTAACATTATCGCTATAGGAACATTCCTTTTAACTGTCTACAGAGTCACTTCCACGCCCATCGTTATCTGGCGACCGTAGTCGTAGTTACGCGGGTCGTTGTCAAAGGCCGTACCACCGTGCACATAGGTCCCGTCATTCTGACCCGTATCCGGCCGGCCGGTGTTGGGAAACACCCACACGATGTTCTTGTTGTCAAAGACATTCTCGACCTCAAGGATGAACTTGTTGTCAAGTCCGAAGAGGTTGAAGTCTTTGGTGAAACGAACGTCGAAATATATCAGCCACGGCTTTCTCATGGAGTTGCGCTGAATGCTTTCGCCCAGGTCGGTATTGATGTTGGGGTAGTTCCGGTCGGGCGTGAACGGCCGCCCGCTCTCCACAAGCGACTGGACGGCCAGAGTCCAGCCGTTGGCAATGGGCAACCCGAACAGCCGCGGCTTGGCCGTGGTGGGCACGAAAATCTGAACGCTGGCCTTGAGATTGTGACGAACGTCGTTCATGAGCGGCGCTTCGTCAAGCGGCACCCGCGAGTTTTCAAAGTCGGTCATGTAGTTCTCGTTGGTCTGGGAAGCTTTTCCGAAGGCGAAGGAATACACGTAGCTGACCAGACCGTTAACATAACCGCCGCCTCGCTTTTCGACCGTAAACTCGAACCCGCGGCTGCGCCCGTAATCGCTGTTGCGGAACTGCGTCCGCCTCAGGCCGCCCACGCGGACCGAGGCCGCGTTGATCTTGTCAAACTCATCCTTGAAGTAGCCCGATAGATCGATCGAGTAGTTCTCACTCATGGCGTACTTGACGCCGAACGAGTACTGAATGGTCTTCTGGTAATCAAGGTTGTAGTTACCGATAGCGGTGTTCATGGTAACCGAGGTGGTGTTCCTCTTATACATGTAGAGCAGGCTGGGGCGCTGGAAGAAGTGGCCATAGTTGAAGTGCACCTTGGCCTTGTCGGAAATCGGGTAAGAGAAGCCGATGCGCGGCGACAGCTTCTGTCGATCGCCGAGAATGATGCCTGAGCCCAGGTCGTCGTTACGGGCAACATCGACCAGATCGTCCTTGTCCTGAAGGAAGAAGTCCCAGCGGAACCCGAGCGAGGCAATCATGGAACCATACTCAAGTTTGTCACGGAAGTAAAACGTCCCGCTCCACGGGTCATAGCTGAACATGTCGCGGAAGGCGCCGCGATCGGGATAGGGCCCGCCGTCAGGTCGACCGGTGTAGCGCATGTAGGGGCGGTGTATTTCCTGGTAGATGAAATCTTCCTGCTTGATGGCGAAACCGCCTTTGAGCTCGTGGTTGCCGAGCTGCCAGAAGAGCTTCACTTCGCCGCGGTAAGTATCGGTGTTGCGATGATGCCAGACGGCCGTGTCACTGAACGTGACCGGGTCAAAGAAAGTGCTGGCCCCGCCGCCGTCCCAGACGCCGTTGCCGTTGACATCGGTAAACGGCTCGCCGGTGTCATACCCGTGGTTGGGCGCATCGTACAGGCCGTTCCCGTTGCGGTCGATATAGGGTATGCCCGGTTCCCACGGCTCGGCCGGGCCGTTGTAGCGACCGTCGTGGTTCAGGTCCATGTTGTCTTCGCCCACGCCCATCACGAAGATATCAACCCCCGCGTCATAGACGTTGTTGGCGTTGACATCGATGAATGGCTCACCAAGCACCGAATCACCGTCGATATAGGGCTCAACAGTCGATTGATCGACGTTCCGGAGAAGCTCCTCGTCGAGAACACCGTTGCCGTTCTTGTCGTACAGGTAGTCACCTTCGTCCCACACACCGTTCCCGTTAAGGTCAACGAAGGGCTCCCCTTCTATGTTGTCCAGGTAGTAGTTGTCGTTAAAACGGAAATCGGAGGTGTCCGTCGTCGCTCCCTGAACGTTGATGTCCATCAGGTCCTGTTCCCCGTAAGTGTAGTCCGGACCGAAGAAATCGGTGCCATAATCGGTCGTGTCAGGGAAAAGATTGACGATAGGTTCCGGGGGATCGTAGACGCCGTTGCCGTTCCTGTCAAGGAAACTCTCCCACTCATAGTCGAAGTTGAACTGGTCGGGATCAAGGCCCTCACCGGGATTGTTGGGGTCACCCGGCTTCTGTGTCAGGCCGTTCTCGGCATAAGAAAGGACCACCTCGTAGTTCATGTCCTTGGAAATCGACTGAGAAACCTCGAGAGAGGCCGAGCGCCAGGTGGTTTCGCGAACCGGGGCCGTGGCCGAAGTGTAGCGGAAAGTCCAGTCAAAATAGTACGATTTGATCACCCGGTCCTTATAGGAGAACAACAGCTTAAGGTTCTGAGTCGGACGGAACTTGATGTTGGCCATCCAGTAATACTTGTTGTAGTCGCGCTCCGGGACCGGGAAGCCGAGCATATTGAACGATGAGATACTACGCTGAGTAATCGGCGTGTCGTACCGGCTGTATTGCCAGTAACCGTCGTCCTTGTCCATTTCGGCATAGAAATAATAGGTCAGCTCCTTGTCCTCCAGGAAATTCAGTCCCAGGGCCGGCAGGATTTTGGACCGCAGAATCGGGTCCGGTCCGCTGATCGAGAAACGCATGAAATCGGAGTTTCGGGAATATTTGTTGAGGTCCCTGTTACCGAAATCGTCGGTGCTGTACTTGAAGTTCATGCGCGTGACGTCCTTCTGTCCGGTCTGCGTCGTGATTTTCACAATGCCTGACAGGGCATCACCGTATTCCGGGTCAAAACCGTCTTTAATAACGGTAAATTCCTGGATCGAACCGGAAACCAGCGACAGGTTGGCGCCGGCCTGACCCAGACCCCCCAGCGGATCGCCCAGCGGGACACCGTCAACAACATAGGCCACCTCGAAAGCGCGGCCGCCGCGGATGAACACCTCGCCCTGCTGATTGGTGACAACACCGGTGACCTGAGTCAACAGGTCATCGACCGTGCTCACCGGCTGCTGCTCAATCGCCTCCTTGGAGATGGTCACCTCGTTGGATACCTCGTAAATCTTGAGGATATCCTGCTCGCCTTTAACGGTGATCTCGATATCCAGCTCGGTGGCATCCTTCCTCTTCAAATCCTGAGACATCTCGGTGGTGATATCCGATTTGACGGTCACTTCGGTGATCGTGGTCACGACATAGTCCAGGTGCGTGATTCTCAGTTCGTACGTGCCCGGTTCCATCTGGAAGATTTCGTACCGGCCGTCGAGATCAGTCATCGCACCCCGCCGGGTACCGACCACCATGACCGAGGCACCAACCACTGGTTCCTTGGTCTGAGCATCTAGAAGTTGTCCAATGATTTTACCGGTCGCGGCAGCATCGACGTTAGTCGCTGCGAGGGGCGTGAGCCCCATTAGCAATAAACACAACAGCAAGCGCTGCTTACGACTGAATTGCATCCTTGATCCTCCTGGGCCTATTGTAAAATTCTTATTCTCTGCCGAAAGCCTCGGTCAGCGGTTGGTCCCGCGGCGAGGCAGAAAACTTACCAATCTGTCACATATCAACGGCTTAGGTAATGCGGTGAGGAGCGCTAAAATTCGTGTGTTCCCAACCTCACACAGTTTTAACTTATCAGCCAATCAGTTACTTCGCCACCAATATTCTTTGCCAAAAACAAAATTTCTCCAAAACCGCGTGCAAAGTCAAGCGATTTTTTGCCAGCACGCGGCTTCCCGTCACTGCAATAGACTTCCGTAAATCCTTTCTGTTCAAAAAATATCACGCTTCACGGCAAAATTTCTTCGCACCATTTCAACCCGCTTTTCAACCTCTTGTTTCTCACTCTCGCCCAACTCGCCCGGTCGCACGCGAACCCCCAGAAAGTCCCCGAAGCTGCGCCGAAACAACCCCGCATGGCGTTCAAACGAAGCCCTGCTCAGCGGTCGAACTCTATCGGCGACAACGGGCTTACTCCCGGCCCCGAGAGGCAGCGCCGGATGTGGCGCCGCACCATTTATCTTTATCGAGCCGTGCTGGAAAATCGTAGCCTCCTTACGGCGCTGGGCCGAGGCCACCACCTTTTGTCCTTCGGAGACGATCTCATGCCGGGCATACGAGGCGAAACACGGTGCCTTGTGCCGCCTCCCGGCGGGCACCGTACCGGACGAACGTCCCCGGACAACCTCGGAGGAAATGCCCAGGTCGGCCAGATATGCGGTCAGAACACCGGCGATAGCGCGGGATACCTGCGGGATCGAACCGGCCAACCGCGAACAGTCAGGACCGGCCATATTGACAGCGATGGAGTAGGTCACCTCGGACGGCTCATGATACAGAGCGCGTCCCCCGGTTATTCGCCTTATTATCGGCGTGTCGCCCAGCCGCGATGACCGCACGGCCGATTCGAGGTTCTGGTGATAACCGAAGGTCACGGCGCCCCGATCCCAGCTATACAGTCTCAGCAGAATCGATCCGGGCGTGCCCAACGCCCGGGCGAACATCCACTCGTCAAACGCCATATTGAAAAACGGGTCGCCAGCAAAGTGCGCAAAGAAATACGGCTCAGCCATATCTGAATTTAGGCAGAAGGGCCGGTTTTGTAAACAGGTCGCGTGACGGTTCAGATGGGAAGGGAAATGCCCCGCAGGTGCTGCCGGGCCGGCTTAGAGGGACGAATCGGGGTTCTTCAGGTTGATGCTGTACTGTTTGATTTTCAGCCGGAGCGTGGACTCGGGGATGTTCAGCAACTCGGCGGCATGCTTCTTGACGCCGTTCTTCTCTTTCAGCGCCTTAATGATGAAACGCTTCTCGTGATAGGCCAGATAATCATACAGAGAGTACTTGTCATCAAACACGATATCATCGGCGTCTTCGACCTGCCTGGCTTTGACGAATGGGTCCGGACGGACGGCCGAGGCGATTCGGGCCGACACCAGATCGGGAGTGACCTCCGGGCCGGTCCCGGCCAGTAGCACCAGTTTCTTGACCTCGTTTTCAAGCTCTCTGACATTCCCGGGCCAGTCATAGCAGACCAGAAGCTTCATGACCTGAGGTGACACCTGCTTGCCGCTGTCGGCCAGGAAGTGATTCACCAGCAGCGGGATGTCGTCACGGCGTTCTCTCAGGGACGGCAGCCGGAAGGTCAGCGCCGAAAGGCGATAATAAAGGTCCTGCCGGAACTGGCCTGATGACATCAGTTCCTTGAGATCCTTGTTGGTGGCCGAAATGATCCGGACATCGACCTTGCAAGGAACCGTCTCGCCCAGGCGGACTAACTCTTTTTCCTCCAGTACCCGGAGAACCTTGGCCTGAATATTCAGAGGCATGTCGCCGATTTCGTCGAGGAAGAAGGTCCCGCCGTCCGCCTCTTCAAACAGGCCGGCCTTGTCACGATCGGCACCGGTGAAGGCCCCTCGCTTGTAACCGAACAGCTCGGACTCCAGCAGCGTTTCCGGCAAAGCGGCGCAGTTGACGGAGATGAATCGCTTGTCGCGACGGTCCGAATTATAATGGATGGCCCTGACAACAAGGTCCTTTCCTGATCCGGTCTCCCCTTCAACAGTGATGGAGATATTCGAATTGACGACCTGGCGAACCTGAGCCAGAATATCCAGCATTTCGGCGTTCTGCGTGATTATGTTGGGGAAGGCCGCCTTCTGGCGGAGCTGGTCCTTGAGCCGAAGGTTATCCTCCATGAGGCGACTCTTCTGGATCTCCGCCCACTTGAATGCAATTATGCTGGAGAATCCGACGGCGAAGTTAAGGTCGGTCTGGCTGAACGCATTGATGGAATTGTCGGCGGTCAGCCTGTCCAGATACAGGTAGCCGGGAGTCTTTGCGTCCATCTTGAACGGGACGACAAGCATACTGGACACCGTATCGACGGTTTCCGCGAAGAGGCCGTTGATGAAGGGGTCACGACGGCTGTCGAGAACCAGAGTGGGCCTGGTTTTGGAGATTTCCTCACCCAAGAGATTTTCGAAGTTCTGTCTGAACTTCTTGACCTGGTTCGGGGTCAGGGTAAAACTGGCCCAGACGGTCGAAGGCACCGCGTCCGGTGTGTACACGACAGCCCGGTCGCTGCCCGTTCGCCGCATCAGAATGTCCAGCATTTCGTCTATGTCGCCGCTGCTAATGTCGGAAATTTCGGCCGGTGACACCAGATTGCCGAAGAGCCGGAACTCGTTATCCGGAGACATGGCTGCGGTCACGGCCTGTTCGGAGAGACTGCGCAGGTACTTATGCACCGCCCTCAGCCGGGACTTCTCGTTTAGTTCTTCAAACATTTTCTCGGCCCGACCGAGCTGTACGAATCCGTCGCCAAAGTCGCCGGACTGACAGGCGAATGCGCCGGAACGATAGTCCACTTCAGCCACCCAGTATTCAAGACCGAGTTCCCTGAAGAGACGACGCGATTTTTCGAAAGTATCTCTTATTTTTTCGATCTTACTAGAGCCGCCCCGAACCTTTATCTCGGCCATGACCTGCAGAGTGCGAGCCGTTTCCAGAGGGTCACCAACTTCACTGACAATCTGCAGCGCCTGATTAATGGTGTCGAAGGCGTCGTCGAAGTCATTCTTAGAGGCGAACGCCTGAGCAATAACCCGGTATGCAAGCCCGACCTCGACCTTCTCCCCTATTTTGGAGGCGACGTCGAGTGCTTTCTGACCGTATTTCATAGCCTCATCGATATTGTCGAGCCTGAGTTCAACTTCGGCCAGAAGCCGCGCCGACTGCGCCACCATCGCCGATTCCGGGGCCAAAAGCATGCCTTTCTCATAAGCATCGCTCATCAGTGCCTTGGCCTTATAAGTGTCGCCTTTTGAAAGAGCCAACTCACCGGCGTATTCGAGGTATATAACCTTCTCGCGTCTCAGTCCCAGGCGACCGATGATTTCCAGGGCCTGGTCAAAATCCCGCGACGCCAAAATAAACTTGCGTTGTCTCATCTTAAGGAAGCCGAGCGCCAGAAGGTTGGCGGCCTGGTGGACCTCAACTTTCTCGCTGGACCAGTAGTCGAGCGTTTCAGAGAGCTCCTTCTCCGCCATTTCCCATTCCCCGGTATGCATGCGAATCCGCCCCAGATTGCCCGTTAGAAACGCTCTCTGCCGCTGATTGTCTTCCACCAGAACAAGGGCGTCTTCCAAAAAATCGCGAGCTTCCCGGTACCGGGACCGCATGTAGGCAATTCGAGCGAGACAGTTGAGGGCGTCAACCTGGCCGGCAGAATTGTTCACACGCCGGAAAGCCGCCAGCGCGTCTCGGCCACGAATCTCGGCGTTCTTCGTCTCACCGATGGTAATATAGGCCTTGCACAGTACTATCTGAGCCTGACCATATCGAAGATTAAGAGGGGTGTTAGCCAGAAGTCTGGCCGCACGCAGTGCGTCCTCTATGGCGGAACGATAGTTGCCGTCGAAAAGGTGACAATCCGCGCGTAGAGTCAGGAAGAAACCCAGTTCGTGGTCCCTGGCCGCGAACTCGGATTCGTTCAGTTTCGACAACTCCGGTATCGCTTCCCGATACAGGCGCTGGCGAAGGAACTCTTCAACTGCCAGAAGGCGGTTGTCTATGGACAGTTTTGGCGAAGAGAGATCCATTATTTCAAGGTTTAGCTTCGCAAACTTTTATTATCTCATATTTCTCGCTAGCCTAATCCACCTTTGCCTTATATAACTCTTCCGTCGGGGTTGCCGGCCCTCCGTTACCGATCAGAGGAGACAAATCATCCGCGCCCAGCAACTCAACCAGCCAAAAAGAAACGTCGAGCATTAATTCAGCGTAGATTGCCGAACCAGCGTCCCGCATGGGGCCCGGAGACGGTTCTTCCGGTCCACCTTTTGGACCAGGCGGGTTGTGACCGTTACTGTTGCTGTCGAAGGGCGGATCATCAGTCCAGGTATGGTCAGCGAATACCGGCATAGAGATAAAGCAAAGGCTAATTAAGAGTAGCAGGAGAACACCTGCTGTTTTCTTCAACCTTTTCATACCTCAATGACTCCCTTATATAATCTTAACGTATTTTCTACGCGAGTGTTTAAAACTCCACCAGAAAGGTCCTGCTTTAGAGTCGAGTATAATTACTCACTTTAAGTTTACAAACACCGGGGCTGAAAGTCAAGTGATATTATCTGCGCCGCGTTTACTGCGCAGGTTCTCTCCCCTGCCCGGCGAACATGCCAATTCCTGCGCCGCCGCGCGTGCAATCAAGATCCCAACGGGGCGGGTCATCTCGACCCGCCCCGAACGGACTCTCCCCGAACAATCCTGATCCTGCTTTCAGAGAACCGCTATCAACCGCGGCAACAGGTCGAGGACAACCTCGACAGAACCGGGACCCTGCTTTTGAGGCTGGCCCCCACGGCCCCAGGCACCGGGGTTGGGATGATCCTCGCGACTCCACTCCCCGTGGGGCGGCACACCCCGGCCGGGATTCTGACCCGAGCTGCCATGCTTTCCGTCTACCTGAGCCGCAGCTGAATTCTGCGGACCGCTAGCCTGTCGTTCGTCCGCCGCCACCGGTGCTGCGAACGGGCAGAACACCGCCATCAGCGTCAGGACAATTAAAATCGAGCCTTTTACGCTCCTCATCGTGGTACCCCCCCGCAGCAACATAAAAGATGCTACGCGATTAGTGTTACTGGAATTCGCCCTGCTTTACGACCGCCCTCGGTAACTTGAAATGATTGCTCGTCTCCCTACTATCATGGTACGAAACATCTACGTTTTGTCAAGGAGATTCGGGCCCCGTTCCAAAGAAATCAGACGGCGAAGACCCGACGAGTAAACCGTGATTGCCTGAGATTGATAGCCCTGGCCGGGCAATTCGAGAGTCCGGCCCAGCAGTTTATGCAAAGAGTGTAGTCAATAGAAGGTATTCGAGAACCGTCACGCACGCGCAGAGCTTTCGTGGGACAAAACTCGATACAGGCACCGCACCCGTCACAAATATCCTCGTTCACCACCGATCTCATCCACAGCATCGGTTCCACGAGATGAAGGGCCATGCCGGGCACGAACCCGAGGGTACGACGCGTAACGCTCCTGCGGATGGCTCTGGTGACTTTTTCGAGCTTTTCGCCCGCGACAACGATTCCCTCCGGCCAGCCGATCCCCAGACCGGCATCGGCAGCATAGCGAATGGCATGCATCTTGTTCAGGTCAAAACCGAGAACCACAGACACCACCGTATCCAGGGCGACGGTATCGCGCGAGGCGAGGATAAAACCGGGCGAATCGCCGCCTGCCCGGCTGAGACCGTTTTCGGCGGGAGCTTCGAGAATGGTCAGGTGCGGACGCACAAGTGAAAAGACATCGACCAGTGTTCTGGCCAGGCTTCGGGGGCTGAAACCGCGCTTGTAAAGGCGTCCCTTCTGGAAACCGGGAAGAACACCCAGCACATTACGCAGGCCCCCGGCAAAGCCGGTCCAGAGGTCCGCCTTGAGCCGCGGAATGTTGATGACAACATCGGCCGCTTTCACGGCCCGGGAAATATAGTAAACCGCCGTTTCGACCGGCATGGCGGTGCTGCCGGCTTTTTCGAAGTTTACTAGCTCGAAGCCTTCCCGGCGAGCGACACCGGCCACCCCGGTCTGATACCAGAAGTCCTCAATGGTGTCACGGAGCACAAACGGAGAATCTCCTACCAGAACGCGCGCCCCTCTTCGGGCGGCCAGACGCCCGACTGCCGCCACAAATTCGAGATCGCTTACGGGGCCGGTCCCGCCGGGATAGTCCCACATGAGGTCCGGCTTGAGAAGCACCGTCTGCCCTCTATCTACGAAGGCTTCCAAGCCGCCCAGACCGCCGAGGGTCTTCTCCAGTCCTTGTTCAAGCTTTCGAGGGTCGGCAAAATCTGAACTGGCTACGGCAACTACCGGAAAGCTTATCTCGCCCATTCCAGATAGAATACGAGAGATTGACGCCTTTATGTTGGGATGTTATCGATTATGCGCAAACAAGGGGACCGAAGCGAGGACGTCAAACAAAACTTGCGCCATCAGGCGGTCGCAGCCATAAGGGTGTCTACTTCCGCCCCCACCATGGCCACGGTTATACCCCTCATACACTGCATGTTTTCATCGCCTTTGAGGGGACAGCGGTTCTTGACGCAACTTATGCAGTCGAGATTATCCAGGTACAGCAATTTTTTACGGGCAGCCATGGGCGAGGTGGCGCGGGGATCATCGGCCCCGGACAGGACAACGACCGGGATGCCGACGGCGGCGGCAAGGTGGGCCGGCCCGGAGTCATTGCCGACAAAGAATCGGGCTCGCGAGAAAATGGCGGCCACCTCCCGAATCGTAGTCTTGCCGGCCAGATTGACGACGTTCTTTGTGCCGGCAGCGGCGGCTATCTCGTCGCCTACTTTAAGGTCTTCGGCGCTGCCGGTCAGCACCACGGCGAGACCGTGACGCGCCACAATGTCCTTGATAAGCTCCGTGTAATTCGATGTTCCCCATCGTCTCGATTGGGCCACCGCGCGGAAAGCGATCGCCGCGTACTCAACACGCTCGCCGATACCGCAGCCCTTCAGAAATTCCGCGGCGCGCTGCGAGTCCTCGTCGTTAAGGAACAATTTCGGCTTGACATATTCAAAATCCGCTCCGGCGCCGCGGCGCAGCAGGTTGAAATACAGCTCACTGCGATGGGTGGCGTTAAGCGGCGACGGCAAGGCCAGCGGCCGGGTCAAAAGCAGCCTTCGTCCGTCGGCAATGTAGCCGATGCGCTCCTTGATTCCGGCCAGCTTGAAGCCGGCGGCGGCCCCGAACGACGGCGGCAGGATATAGCCTGTATCGAAGCCGCGGTCGGCAATGAGGTCCTTTATCTTCATGACCGCAATCAACCCGTGAATATGCTGTTGCGGTATGGTGATGATCTCGTCAACGGCCGGATTGGAATGGAACAGATCGTAAAGGTTTTCCGGAACCAGCAGCGTGACGGCGGCCCCGGGATAGGCTTCCCGGGCCTCGTTTATCATGGGCAGTGCCATGATGCAATCGCCCAGGTGATTGGGAGTACGTATGAGGACTCTCTGTGACATCAACCGCTATATTTGCCTTCGACCTCGGTCTTGGTAATGAGGTACTTTTTCAGTTCCTCAAGATACTTGGTTTGCGCCTCGAGGTAAAACACTTTACTGTCGAGAAAATCGATTCTTGAGATCTGCCCGTCGTCATAGCGAAACCGGGCTATCTCGAGCTTGTCATGAGCGAGATCTATTTGCTTCTGCATGACGTCCAGCTTACGGAAGCTCACATCGAGCCGGTGCAGCAGGGCGACAATTTCGGCCCGCGCGGACTTCCTGAGCCGCTCGTATTCGAGCTGCGACTTTTGAGCGGTGATGCGGGCGGCCTTTATGGCGGCCCCGGTCGAGCCGCCGTCCCAGAGCGGCAGGGTGAAATTGAGCGAAACACCCCAGCTGTCGGTATTATTATCCGTCACCGTGCCATCCACATCGACATCGCCACGCCCCAGCGAGTAGTTGGCCTCGAGGCTGCCGGTCAGGCCGTGGGACGAGGCGGTGTAATCAGCCTGCCGCTTCGCCTTGGAGTATTCATACCAGGCTTTTTTTATCGGCACCGATTCCTCCCAGGCCGCGACCAGGCCTTCTCTGGCCCTCTCACTCAAGTGCTCGGCGACCTGCGGCGTAGAGGTATTCACGATCTGCCCGATCTCGAAATCCAGAAGCAAGGCCAGTTCACGGTTCTTTTCGGAGAGTTGATTCTCTTTGTCGTAAGTTTCCAGTTCCGCGTCGAGACGGGACGATTTGCTTTCCAGCCACGCCTCCTCGGAAACAACGCCGTCGGACAACTTAACCGAGTCGATTTCGGACTTGAGCCGGGCCGACTCGGCCCTGTCCCTGGTTATCTCCAGTTCCAGCTGACTCTGGAGCGCCCCGAAGTAAGCCTCGGCCACCTCGGTTTTCAGCTTGGCCAACTCCTCAACGCGCATCAGTCGGGCGATCTCGAGGTCATCCCGGCGGTTGTGGAGCTTGTTTTTCGACTCCGACGGCTTGAGCAACGGTTGCTCGAAGTTGAACTCGAAGATCCCCTGATTGCTTACCTCGGTGACGTCGCTGTCGCCAATCGGGTATTCTGATCGGCGGTTCCAGAGATTTCCGGTCGCCGTAAGCTGTCCCCCGGTCATGAGACTCTGGGTAAGCTGGATAAAGGTTCGGAAATCACGATCGGTGGTGCGAATAAGCTCCTTCTGGTCAAGGCCGCCGAAGAAACGGAAAGACTCGGTGACATTGAATACCGGAGCCTGACCGTTAACGGAAATTTCCGGGATGTAGAAATTTATTCGCTCGGCCTCGTAGTTTTGCTGGGCCACCTCGAGATCACCCCTGATTATCTCCCCCCGGCTGGAGCGATTGACGGCAATGTCGATAGCTTCCTGAAGGGAAAGCTCGCGAACCTGGCCGTCAGCCGCCGCGGGCCAGACGGCCAGAAATACTATAGTCGTGAAAATTCGACTCATGCCACGATTCGAAGACCTATGGAACATACCTACCCCTGTGGGTTTCTATCTGCTGTTCGGATTATTCATATCTCAAAGCATCGATAACATCAAGCTTGGCGGCCTTGCTGGCAGGATAAATGCCGAACACCAAACCGACACCGGTGGATACTCCCACGGCAAGGACAATTGAGTAAACGGAGACAATGGTGGGCCAGTCGGCGTAAAACGAAATGGCCTTGGCCAGCACCAGGCCGAGGGTGATACCGAGAGCGCACCCCACCAGGCAGATAACCACTGCCTCCACCAAAAACTGGCGGAGAATGTCCCGGCGGGTGGCCCCGACAGCGCGGCGGACACCGATCTCCCGGGTACGTTCCAGGACGGTAGCCAGCATGATATTCATGATGCCGATGCCGCCGACGAGAAGAGAAATGCCGGCGATAGTACCCATGACGATATTGAATATCTGCTGTGTCTTCTGCGACTGCCGCAGGAGCGATTCGGGTACAACAATCTCGTAATCGTCGACCCCAAAATGCCGTCGCAATAAAATCCGCTCGACCAGCCTGGTCACGGCCGGGACATACTTGAGGTCGGTGACGGTAACGGTCAGCTGGTCGATCTCGGGAGTGTTGTACTTCTGCTCGTCCTCGCTGTCGCCGATGATGAAATGCCGTTCCTGGGCCGCCGGGACGCGGTCGAATTTCTTCATGGCGGTGTTGAAGGGAATATAGACATCTTCATTCAGATTCTTCAGTGCAAACCCCTCGACTTTGCCGCGACCGATGTACTTGTCGGCCATAACGCCGACGACCGAGAAACTCTGGTCGCCTATTTTGACAACCTTGCCAATGGCGTCCTCGAAGGCAAAAAGCCTGCGTTTCGCCTTGGAACCCAGTACACAGACCTCGGCACAGCTCCGGTCATCGGAGGGGTCAATAAAGCGGCCGCGTTCGACTTCAATGGAAGAAGAGTATATGTAGGTGGGCATAGTGGCGACGACACGGACCGCCGCTTCTTCAGAGCCATGAAATATGGTCGATACCGCCTCGAATCTCTGCGGCACAACTCGAAGAATCATTTCCGAAAAGCTGGCTATATTTTCGGCGTCGTCAAGAGACAACCCGGGTGACCGGGCCAGGCCGCGGTCGGACGATAAGCCCTCGGTGGGCACCTTGGCGTTGACGATTACATTGTTGATGCCGAGAATGGAGATCTGTTGGAGCGCCTCCTGCTTGGCCCCTTCGCCGATAGACAGCATGGAGATGACCGCCCCGACCCCGAAGATGACGCCCAGCATGGTCAGAAAGGTGCGCAGCTTGTGGGCCACGAGGGCATCAAATGAGATTTGAAAGACTTTTCGTTCCAGCATGCGGAGGCACCCTACCTTCTGCGGCCCCCGCGTGGCGGTCTCTGCGCCGGCGGACTCTTCCCCTTGTTCAACTCGGGTTCCACGGCCTTGTCGCCGGGCAAGCCCTGCTCATCCAGAGTGGGATCGACCAGGCATATCTCCTCGCCGCCTTCGAGCCCTTCGACAATCTCAATCGACATGTCGTTGCGCCGTCCCACGGTTACTTCGCGCTCATCCCTGTCGGACATATACACAACCGTTTTGCCTTCCTTCTCGAAGACCGCTTCCAGCGGCACGTAAACAAGTTCGGGGATCTCGTCAACGATTATTTCAACGGATGCCGACATGCCGGGTTTGAGGTTGTCATCCTGCTCGAGAATGCTGACCTCGATGTCAAAAACGTTTATCTTGGAGTTGTAATCCTTACGCCGCGCCAGTGTCCCCTTCTTGGTCACCCGTCCATCATAGACCTTGTTCGGAAAAGCGTCCAGCACCACCCGCACCAGCTGACCCGTATCGAC
>CP070777.1:2134058-2164298 GCA_020346225.1 Candidatus Zixiibacteriota bacterium
AGACGGTATATTTGAGAACAAGCGACGAAAAGCCGTAATCATCGAAGATATGGACCTTAAGCGGCAGGACCATGTCGTCGCCCAGATTGACGTCAAAACCGGGACGGACGACATCAACCGACGGGTATTCGTCGGGTATGGCCGTGACATAGTATTCGATGGGGTCGGGATTCTTTTCGCCCAGGTGATCCCTCAACTCAATGTGGTACGAATACGACTTGTCGATCGTCACGGACGCAGCCATCCGCCGCCCGTCAACGGTCAGGGCGCGACGGCTGGAGTCGCCGACGACCAGTTCGGCGGTCTCGACGGGAAGATTGGCGGTCAGCTTCATGTTGACGCGGGTGCCGACGACGGCCGACACCGAGCCGTTGTTCTCATCGATAACCACCGGCGAAAGGCCGGTATATTCCGGGTAGAACAGCGACAGGGTGATGCCGGTGACGCGCGGACGGTCGACCACTTCGACGTGCTGAACTTCGGTCGTCACCCTCCCGGCCCGGACATAGTAGTCGAACGACCTGCCCACCTGCCGCAGGGTGAGCGAGAAAGCCGCCGAGTCGCTGCCGGTGAGCCTGAACGATTTCTGATCCGACAGGTCAAAGTCGGTCTGCTGCCAGTTTCCGCCCGCAAAGCGATGGTACATCTCGGCCCGGTCGGGGATATTATCGCCGAAAACGACGCCGCCAATATCGATATCACGGTACTTGACCCACTCCACCGAGCCGGGGAAGGTCGCCACCCGGTAACCCAGGGGCGGCGCCACGACCGTGGTCGGGTTGGAGTAAACCCTCCATGAATGGCCAAAGAATCCCGGCGCCACGAGCAGCAAAGCGGCGGCCAGTATCGCCACCGGCGCCAGCAACCTGACAGCTTTCCAAACCGGACGCAGGCTGACGATGCGGTCGAAATCGAGGCCGGCGGCCGACTCGACCGCCTGGTCCCGGGTGATATCCATAAGCTGGCGCGAGTAGCCGGGCGTGCTCTTCATGCGGGCGAACTGCACGGCTGCGATAAGGCGGCCCTTCAAAGCCGGATAGGTATTTTCCAGGTCGACGGCGATACCATCGGTCGAACCGGTGAGCAGCCGGCCCAGTGAGAACATACTGAAATAAACCAGTGTCGCGGCCAGGACCAGCACCAGCAGCGGAACCTTTACGGCCACGGGGAGAACGGCAAGGTTGGCCGCGACCGACAGGACAACCGCCACGGCCAGTACGACCGCGACCGTGACCAGCGAGCCGGCGACAAAGAGAACAAGTCGCTTCTTCAGGAGGGTCCGCTTCAGGGACGTGAGCAAACCGAGCTGGGTGCGTTCATTAGCCATGGCCGTTTCCCATTAACACGCGACTCCTAATAAAGAAGGGCGTAGGTAAGTATGTTCAGGCCCATACGGAAGGCCTCCTCGCGTTTTTCTTCTGGATCGTTATGAACCTGGGCATCCTCCCAGCCGTCGCCGATATCGGATTCAACGAGGAAATAGACGACCACGCGGCCGTTCAGAATGACGGCGTGACCCCGGGGCGGTTTGTTGTCATGTTCGTGAATTTTGGGGGGGCCGTTGGGAAAATCGTAAAAGCAGTGGTACAGGGGATGGCTGAAGGGCAGTTCCACAACCTCCCGTTCCGGCAAGAGCCGGGCCATCTCCGCGCGGAAGCCCGGATCCATGCCGTAAGAATCATTCACGAACAGAAAGCCGCCGCCTTCGAGATATTCCCTCAAGCGCTCGCGCTCCTCATCCGAGAAACTGATGACACCATGGCCGGTGGCGAACAGGAAAGGATACTTGAACAGTTCCGGGTCCATGACGGTGATCTCGTACTCGCTGGTGTCAACCGGGAAGTCGGTGTTGTCCCTGACAAAACGAAGAAAGTTGGGCAGGGCCGAGCGGCCCCAGTACCAGTCACCGCCGCCCGAGTAATGCAGGCGCGCCACGCTTACAGCGGAAGGGTTGATACCGGACGCCCGGGGGCGAGCGAAGCGAGTTACTTCCGGCCGCCGAGGAGAGGGAACATCCTGGGCAACCAGTTCAGCCCCGGGGACTAACAGAGCCAGAAGAACGCCGTAGAGGAAGGTGCCGTGAAACAGGTTCATATACTAAATATACAGCATTATCGCGGCTCCTGATGAAAAAAACCGCAGGGGGCGTTATTTGTGTCGCCTTTAGCGAGTAGTCACCGGCGCGCCCGCGCCGCCGCAAAAGAAAGAGCCTGCCCCGGCCAAACGGGGCAGGCTCTTTTCAGGAAACCTGTTGCCAACTATTTGAACCGTTTCGGGGAGCGGGCTTCCCACTCGACCACGATAGGGCTGGCCACGAAGATGGAGCTGTAAGTTCCCACGACAACTCCCATTATCAGGGCCAGGGCGAAGTTACGAAGAACCTCGCCGCCGAAGAAGAACAAAGTCCCGACCACGAAAATAACGGTAAGTGAAGTATTGAACGTCCGCGACAGCACCTCGTTGATGGACATGTTGACACAGCTGGTGAATTCACCCTTGGTGCGGAATTTCTTGAGATTCTCGCGGATACGATCGTACACGACTACCGTGTCGGTCAGCGAGTATCCGGCCAGGGTGAGCAGCGCCGTCACGATAAGCAGGTCGAACTCCAGATTGAGCAGGTAAAAAACGCCCATCACGGCGAGGACATCGTGGAAGGTCGCGATGGTCGCCGCGATACCGCTGCGGAAGTCGAAGCGAATCCAGATGTAGACGATAATTCCGAAAAGCGACAGCAGAATAGCTTTGCGGGCGTCGCCGCGCAGGGTCTCCCCCACCGCCGGGCCGATCGTGTGCTCGGACAC
Source organism: Candidatus Zixiibacteriota bacterium (assembly GCA_020346225.1). Lineage (GTDB taxonomy): Bacteria > Zixibacteria > MSB-5A5 > GN15 > FEB-12. The sequence goes on from CP070777.1 coordinate 2,136,863, forward strand.
CATGGTGAAGTTGTTGTTCTGGAAGCTGGCCGCGATGAGTTCTTTTAGAGCAGCTAGGCGCTGACGGCTTTCCGCTTCGGATTCCGGTCGCTTGGTCTTTACAATAAAAGCATTCTCTTTTTCAAAATCGGTCATCCGGGTAATGGCGGCATCGGGGAAGTCCGCCGACAGCGCCGAACGGACCTCGCCTACGCTGACCGGTTTTTCGAAGTAACCGGTGAGCATGACGCCGCCGGCGAAGTCAATCCCGAGGTTGGCCTTGCCGGTGGCGATCATGACGAACGCGAAAATGCCCAGAGCGATGAGGCCCAGGGACAAGACGAAGGCTATTTTCCGAAGGCCGATGAAGTTGAAATTGGTGTCTGGTATGATTCTAAACATGTTCTTTATCTCCCTCCGGTTAAATGCTCAGCGTTCGATAACCCTTGCGGAAATCGAAGATCTGCTTGGTTATGACGTAAGCGGTATACAGGGAAATGGTAACACCCCAGAACAACGTCACGGCGAACCCGCGGATCGGTCCCGACCCCAGAAGGAACAGGGCGCCGGCCGTAATCAGCGTTGTCACGTGGGAGTCGAAAATCGCCACGAAGGCACGACTGTAACCGGCGTCGATTGACGCCCGAACCGTCTTGCCGGTGCGCAGCTCCTCGCGGATTCTCTCGAAGATAAGGATGTTGGCATCGACCGAGATACCGATGGTCAGAATAATACCGGCAATACCGGGCATGGTCAGGGTGGCCCCCAGCCCGGCCATTACCGCCAGAAGGAAGAACAGGTTGAACAAAAGACCGACGTCGGCAATGACCCCCGACACACGGTAGTAAACACCGATATACAGAAGCACCAGCAAGAGCCCGATGAGCGAAGAGTAGAAGCCCTTTCTGATGGAGTCCGCCCCGAGAGTGGCGCCGACGACGTTCTTCTCGATGATCTCTACCGGCGCCGGCAGGGCACCGGCCTTCAGAACGATTTCCATATTGCGGGCGTCCTGCATGGTGGCCCCGCCGCCCATGGTGATCTGTCCCGGCCCGCGAATCTTGGAGCTGATAAACGGAGCCGATTCGACCTTGTCGTCCAGGACGATGGCCAGCGGCTTGTTGATGTTGGCGCCGGTCAACTGGGCGAACCGGGCCAGGCCGTCGCCCGATACCTTGAAGTTCACGACCTGACCGCCGTACCGGCCGGTACCCATGGCGATATTGTCGAGAAACTTGCCGAGAAATTCGACCTTCCGCTTGAGAACGTAAAGCATGTATACATTGCGCTCGTCTTTGACTTCAGAGCGGGTCGACCAGGCGAACTGAACATCAATCGGGATCAGCGCCGCGACCTGGGGCAGCTGCAGCCAGTTTTCAACCAGCTCGCGGTCCTTCCTGGCCACGATGAAGCCGGGCCAGCTGGCCGCGGTCTCGCGCGAGTAAAGCTCGGGGGCAGCCTGAATACGGCTGGACAGCGGGCGCTCGCTCAGGACGAGTTCGGACTCGTCAAAGTCGAACATGGCGGCGGTATCAACGACGGTATCTCCCATCAGCTCGGCCATGATATCCACGTCACTGGAATCCAGGCCAGCCGCACTGTCGGCCGCCGGCTCACCCGCCGACTCGGCCCAAGCGGTATCACCCTCCAGCGCCTTCTCGTAGTCGTAGATGACGGAATCCATCCGGGCGAGAATCTGGCTGGCATCCTCGAAGCTGGCCATGAGCTTGAACTGCAAAAGCGCCGTCTGACCGATCAGGTCTTCGGCTCGTTCGGCGTCGGTATACCCGGGCAGATCAACGATGATACGGTCAGTACCCTGCTTGACTATGACCGGTTCAGCGACACCGAGACCGTCGATACGGTTGCGGATAATCTGAATGGCGCGATCAACGGCGTCCTTCCGGGTATCTTCGTCGATTTCCTCCGTCTTAACCTTGAGGACGACGTGGATACCCCCCTGCAGATCCAGGCCCAGCCGAATCGCCTTCTGCTGCAGCTGCAGCAGCTCCCCCGGGCTTCTTTCGGACATGGTCTCTTTCTCCTCATCGCTCATCGTCCACAACTTGAAGGTGTTGAAGAAGGCGACGACGGCGAGAATGACCAGCGCCGCAGTAAGTATTATACGCCAGTTCTGTTTGGACATTTATCTCCCTTTCGGATTTTTGATGTGATGAGATTACGTTCTATCGTAACTGTCAGCAGACTCGGGAAGGGAACGTCGTTAACTGGTTCCCGAAGGCTTGGCGCCGACTAGGGTAAACTGAAGGGCCATCTGTGAAGAGACCAGCGACGGCGTTGACACCACCGCGGCTCGGTGCCGCGAAGTACCGGCTGTCAGGCCGTCAAAATTGACCAGGTGGGGCGTCAGCTTGTCCCGGGCGGGATTGCTGTCCGGCCCGACCATGGGGGCGCTGGTAAGAAAAGCCGCCGGTTCGGCGTTGGGCCTTCCGGTTGGCGTCATATTGACTGCGGTATCGTCGGGACCGGGTGGTCCGGGAACGATACGAGCGGGGTCGGACGACAGCCGATCGGGAGGCTCCGGCTGGTAACCGGTGAACAGCCGATGGGCGGAAGCAGCACCGTTGAGCGCCAGAACCAACAGGGCAAAGGCAACCAGAGCTAACCGCGCCGCTGACAGGGCTTTCCTGAAAATCCTCTTCATGACAGGTGCGACGAATATAGCCCAAAGCCTGATTTAGTCAATTCAAATTTTCCGGTCTTGACATCCGCCATCGGAGGCAATAATATAAGTCATTGTCAAACATATAAATATGCCCACCGAAAGGCCTAAACCGGGAAGGTCAGGGAGGCTCACATGTCCAATATAAAAAGAATAATAAATACGCCAATGCTGGCTGTCGGGCTGGCTTTATGGGGCCCGGCGGCAGCGGTCCACTCGGCCGACGAGGCCGTCTTTCAACTGGACAACGGCATTGAAGTGATTCTAAAAGAGAACCACAGTTCACCCATGATTGCCTCGATGATCTTCGTGAGATCGGGCAGCCGGTACGAGTCTGCTTACGAAAATGGCATCACCCATTTTCTGGAGCATCTGCTTTTCGACGGTACCGTTCACATGACGCGCGAACAAATCGACGCTTCCATCCGCGACCTGGGCGGCATGGTTAACGCTTTCACCCGCAAAGATATGACCTGCTATTTTACGCTTCTGCCCAAACAGTACAACGACTACGGCCTGAACGTTCTGGCCGATATGCTTTTTAACTCGGTGATCCCGGAGGCTGAACTGGCCAAGGAGCGCAAAGTGGTGATCGAGGAGATCAGGCGCGACAAGGACAGCCCCGGCGCCGCGGCCAGGGCCTTCTTTATCGAAAAGGCGTATGCGCACACCAACTATGACCGCCCGGTGCTGGGCTATCAGGGCTTTATCGACAACATCCCCCGCGAGGCCATCATCGACTACTGGAAACACTATTACATCCCGTCGAACATGACCGCCCTTATCGTCGGCGATTTTGATAGCGGGCAAATGCGCCAATCGGTACAAAAGATTTTCGGGGGTGGCGAACGCGCGGTTCGAGCACAGAAGTCAGGACTGACGAGGGAGCTATACGAGACTGCCGAAGTATATGACACCGTCGCCAGCGTCACCTCGACCTACATCGACTTTTCCTTTGCCGCACCGCGTCATGACACAGAGGATTACCTCGCCATGGACCTGCTGGCTCAGTACCTCGACATGGATGACATTTCCCCTCTGATTATAGCTCTCAAAGGCGGCGCTGAGCCGCTGGCGACCGAGGCTTCGGTCTCCCTGAATACGCGGCCGGAATTCTCCCGTCTCGAAATATCCGTCATCACCGAAAACCCCGACAACGCCGACACCATCGTCGCCACGGTTTTAGATCAGGTAGGCGCGATAGCGCAGCACTCGGCCGACATTGAAACCCTCGAGGGCATTAAGACCTCGGTCAAGACCAATGACATCTACACCTCCGAGAAACTCTATTTCCTGGCGTTCATGATCGGCCCGCGGCTGATGACTTCGGGTTGGGAATCAGTCGCGTCCTATCCGGATGATCTGGGCAGAGTGCAGTGGTCCGATTGTCGGCGGGCCGCCGAACGGCGGCTTCGGTCACCGGACTACGTTGCCACCATCGTAAGACCGGTCGGTGAATCGGGAAAGACACCTTATGCGCCTTATGAGATGCCGGCGGAGGAGGTCGCGGCACACTTTGACTCCGTTCAGTTCGCCGCCTACGACCTCGAAAAAGGCCGTCCTCTCACGTTTCCGTCGACCGATTCCGTGATTCTCGCTTACGAAGACAGGGCGCAGTACAGCCGGGAGATTCTGGACAACGGCCTGACCGTGATTATCAAATCCAACCCGGATACGCGGGTATTCGGGATGAATATCATCGGCAAGAATCGCAGCGCCGGCGAAGCCGCCGGCAAGGCCGGCATCACCGATTTCGTCAACCGGTGTCTTGACAAGGGCACTGTCACCCGCGACGCCTCGGAGTTGGCTCGCGACCTAGCCAGGATCGGGGCCAATGTCACGCTCTGCGACAACCCGTGGATTCCATACGATGACCGCTACACCACCCGTCGCTTCTCCTTTATGAAATTCGAGACTATCGACGAATATGCCGAGAAGGGTTTTCACCTTTTCAGCGACATGATCCTGTACCCGTCGTTTGATTCCGCCGAGGTGGAAAATGTCCGCCGCTCCATGATGGGAACCCTCGGTCGCCAGAGCGCGTCCCCCGGGAACGTCGCCCGGGACGCCTTTTTTGCCACGCTGTTTGAGGGCAAAGCTTACGCCAGCCCGATAATGGGCTCGCCGCAGACCCTGGCCATGATCTCTGCGGAGGACCTGAAGACGCATCACGCCGCATTCTACAGTCCGGCCAACATGATACTGACTATAACCAGCAATCAGCCGGTCGAGCGCGTGCGCGAGTGGGTGGGGATTCGTTTCGGACGGTTGAGCTATCCGCCGCTCGAGCCGACCGCCGCGGAGCCGCCGGAGCCCATCTTCGAAACCAAAGTGAATCATACCGACCTGGACAAAGAGCAGGTAAGTATATACATAGGCAATGCCCTGCCGGGCGCGGACAATCCCGATGTGGCCGCGATAAAGGTGGCCACGGCGATTCTGTCTAATCGCCTGGCGCTGAACCTGCGCGAGAAGCAGGGTCTGGCCTATTCGGTTGGCTCTAACGCCGTCTTTGACCGCCGCTTCGGATGGTTCTACTCGACTATCGGTACGGCTTCGACCAATTATCGGACGGCTCTTGACGGAATCATCCTGGAAATCGAGAAACTCCGCTATGACGGCCCGACCGGGGAGGAACTGACCAGGGCCAGAAACCAGTTGTGGGGCAGCCTGATGAGAGCCAAGCTCTCGAGCGTGAATCAGGCCTATTATCTGGGCGTGGATGAATATCTGGGTCGGCCGTTGGGTTACGACGGTGAGTTTCTCAAGGCCCTCTCGGAGGTAACCTTCGATTCGGTGCGCCGGGTGGCAGCCCAGTATTTCCGGACCGACGCCTGCGTGCTAGCGACGGCGGGAAAGCTGCCCTGAGGGTTAATCCTTCGCCGATACAAAGCTGGTATTAATCGCGCTTTCTGTCTTGACTGCGCAGCAGACGTCTGATATATTCCTCACAATTTTCAGCGAGGAAATACCGAGGGTGTTATCCGTTGATGGCTGAAAAAGCCAACTATCGACAGACATTCTATGCCTCGGCAAGACGCAGGGGCAGCGTGGTCGTCAGACTGGCGCTTCTTCTCTTTCTCGTCTATCTATTCATCCTCTCAATATCTCTGCTGGGCAGCGCCTTCAAGCTTTTCGGCAAAGACTTCGCTGACACCATTTTCCAGGCAACCTCGAATCCGCTCGTGGGCCTTATGATCGGCATTCTCGCCACCGCCGTTATCCAGTCCTCGTCGACAACGACGTCACTTATAGTCGGTCTGGTGGCGACGCAGTCGTTATCGTTCGAATCCTCGATCGCCATGGTGATGGGAGCCAATATAGGTACATCGGTTACAAACACCATTGTTTCCCTGGGACATATCTCGCGCGGCGAGGAGTTCAAGCGGGCCTTTGCCGGGGCGATGCTCCACGATTTCTTCAACGTATGCTCGGTGATAACTCTTTTGCCGCTCCAGGTAAAATTCAACGTGATTGGCCGCTCGGCGCGCTATCTGGAGTCCGTTTTCGCCGGTTTCGGCGGTCTGCAGTTCAGCTCACCGTTAAAAGCCATAACCAAACCGGTCGCAGGCCAGGTAGTCGCTCTAACCGGGGATTCCGGCTGGCTGACGGCGGCGATATCGTTTGTGCTGCTTTTCGCTGCCCTTCGGTATATTGTCAAAGTTCTCAAGTCGATGGTGCTGGCCCGCGTGGAGAAGTTCTTCCAGCGCTATATCTTCAGAACGCCCGTCCTGAGTCTTCTGCTGGGGACGATTCTCACGGCACTTGTGCAATCTTCGTCGATCACGACTTCGATGGTGGTCCCGCTGGTGGGCGCAGGCGTTATCTCTCTGACCCAGATATACCCCTATCTGCTGGGGGCGAATGTCGGCACCACCATCACGGCCTTTCTGGCCTCGTTTGTCACCGGCTCTCACGAGGCAGTGGCCGTCGCTTTCGGGCATCTCTTGTTCAACGTCTTCGGGATGGCAATCTTCTGGCCGCTCAGACAAGTTCCCATCTGGATGGCCGTCACCCTGAGCAAGATCACGCTGAAATCCCGTCTATATCCGATATTGTATATTCTCATAGCGTTTTTTATAATACCAGGGATGGTCATATATTTCTTTAATTAGATATGAGGTGCGCCAATGTTTAATAAATTCAAAGAACTCTTCAGCTCCGAGAATCTTCTGGACACGGCTTACCAAACGACTCTCACGATGCTCGACTATGACCGCCAGATGTGGCAGGCCTCGCGCCAAACGCTCCGCGCCTCGGACACGGCCGATCTTCCGTTCGACATCAAGAGCATGGATCGGAAGATCAACAAGTACGAGCGCGAGGTCAGGCGCAAAGTGCTCACTCACCTGACGATTGCCGGAACACAGAATCTCGTGCCGGGGCTGGTGCTGGTGTCGATAGTCATCGATGTCGAGAGGATAGGCGATTACACTAAAAACATCGCCGGGCTGGCCAATCTCCATGAAAAGCGACTGCCGGGCGGCAGGCACGAAGAGACACTGCAGGAAATCGAACAGGTTATTGAAGAGCACTTTGCCAAGACCCTCGAGGTGCTGAAGACACAGGACAAGAACGCAGCCCGGACCGTGCTCAGGGTGGAAGATGAAGTCGGCAAGAAGGCGGAGGGCATTGTCAAGGCTCTGATAACCGAGGAGAACAAGTCCATGACCTGTTCGGAAGCGGTCTGCCTGGCCATGTACGCCCGGTTTCTGAAGCGCATCAACGCTCACCTGACGAACATCGCCAGCGCCATTGTTAATCCTTTCCCGCGAATCGGCTTCAGGGAGAAGAAAAAGAACAACAAGTGAGACTTTCGCGCCCGATTCGACAGGCTCCCGTCGCGGCGGGGGCCTATTTTTTTAGGTTGAGGCCGATTCTCAAGGCGGGAATGAGGTCCTTGCGATGGAGGATATGCGCGATCACGGCCAGCACCAGATAGATCGCGGTAACTTCGAGCCGTATTTCCGCCACGATAAGCTGGGCCAGAAAGAGAACCAGAAGCAGCAAACTTTCGCCTCGCCGGAACTTCAGATTGACCAAGACGGCCACGGCAAACAGTGACTGGGCGGCGGTAAGAACAAGTTCGTGCTGCTGCATGTCATCGAGCATAAACGGCCTGATGGCGCCGCCGGAAATGGCAAAAACAAGCGGGATGGTACCGACCAGCAGGGTCCACTGATTCACCTTGGAAGATATCAGCGCCTTGAGCGCCGAGCCGGCCGCTCCACGAATGGTCCAGGTGGCGGCGATAATGAACTCGGGCGATTCCGAGGCAATCGGGGCCAGCCACTGCACCAGAAGAAATTCGTCGATACCCAGATGGGCCCCCGATGCCACCAGCGACTCCGCAAAAGGCTCGGCCACGAAAAATATTACCGTCCCCGAAAAGAGAAACAGGAAGACGGTAACCATTCGCCGGGGAGCATTGTTCAGGCTGGCCACGATCTTCACCGGGCCGACCAGTTCCGGCTCGACCGTGGGCAATTTCGCCGCGCGGCGCGTGTACAGGCCGAAGAGGGTGACCAAGATGACGGTGTCGATCAGGTTGAGCTGGCCCTTGAGCGGGATGGTGAACGAATATATGGTGGCCATGGCCAGATAGAATATCTCGACCCGCTGGTTTTCTTCGAGGACAATCTCTTTTCTTCTCTTCACCAAGATGTACAGAAACAGAATCAGCGGCCAGCCGAGGCCGACCAGCAGGCGATTGGCGCCGGTCATGTTGGCGATGGCGTAATGGGCCTGGCTCGGGTCGTGCGCGCTTTTCCAGGTGAAGACAAAATCCACGGCGTATTCCGGCAGAACGGCCAGCAGGGCCAGAATGGCCACGGCCAGCGATTCGGAAATATCGATCTGGACCGCTTCGGCGGCCCATGAGAGAATGAACGCCCCCGCGAAGATGGCGATTCCGAAAAGGATGCTTCCCACCAGCGGCTGCAGATGGACACCGAGCATACCGCAGATGGCGCCGGGCGCGGCGGCGATAAACATCAGCGCCAGAATGACGTAATGATAGGGGTCAACTTCGTACTTCTTGTGGTTGGCGGTCATCAGCTGAAAGAACTACCATTACCGGGCAGCCTTCCCCTACCCGCGAATAATCATGTTGACGATGTCTTTCCGCAGCAGGACGCCGACCAGGTCGTTGTCCCGGGATATGACGAACACACGCCGGATGTCCTTGAAGATCATCATAGCGGCCACCTCGACGATACGCGTATCCGGCGTGGTGACCTCGAAATCGGTCCGGTAGAGCTGAGAAACCTTGATCTTGTCTTCCTGTTTCAGCAGTTCCTCGAACGGCTCCACCTCCATCGAGTAGTTCAGGTTGGAGATGAGCGATTTGTAATCGGGCAGAGCCGCCTTGATCAGGTCGCGGTCACCGATGACACCGACCAGTTTGTTGCCCGCGTCGACCACGGCCAGGGCCGACAGCCGGTCGCGAAACATCAGGTTGGCCACATCCTTGAGGGTATGGTCGGGATTGACGGTGGCGACATTGTGGCGCATGACATCCTTGACCATGAGGTCCTTGTCCACGGAGATATTGGCGTCGGCAATGAGCTTAATCAGATCGCTCTTGTGGGCGATGGCCAGTATCTTCTCCAGATTGCCGGGGATACGCCCGAAGGCCGCCAGACCCGACAGCGTCTGCAGGTACAGCTTGGCAATGGTGGCGGGCGTCAGCAGCAGGCAGACGACGCGCACCGGGATATTGTCCGGGGTTTTTTCGGCCAGGCCCGTTCGCGACACGCCGATCAGGATGTACAGCTCGCGGACGGCGTCGGTGCGGGCATGGGGAAACGCGAAACCGTGGCCGTAGGAAGTGTTCTCGATCTCTTCGCGCTCGCGAATCGACGACAGCACCGCCTCGTAATTCATCCTGACACCCTCGGCTTTTATCATCTCGAGGAGTTCCGAGACGGCTTCCTCTTTATTGGTGGCCTTGAGGTCGATATTGACTCGACGTTCCATCAGCAGATTAGCCAGTTTCACCTATAACCTCTCTATTGTTATCGCCGTTAAGCGTACCTTTGGCCCGGACAAGTTCCGGGGAAGCGACGCCTCCCGAAACCAGAAACTTGACACCTTCCTCGATTGACATGTCGACCGGATAGACATCCTCCCGGCGCAGCAATATGACCATGCCGGAGACCGGCGTAGGCGTGGAGGGAACAAATACGGTAACGTACTTTCTCAGTTCCCCGCCGGGGTCGCTTTCGATTCTATTCGATATGAAGCCCAGGGCGTAAACGCCCTTCCTGGGGTATTCGACCAGGACGACCTCCTTGAATGATTTCATCGACGGTACGGCCACGGCCTCGAGCAGCTGCTTGGCGGCCGAGTAGATGGGCCTGATGATGGGCATGCGCACCAGCACACGGTCACCCACGCGATAGAGACGCGCCCCGATGAAATTGCGCGTCAGCACACCGGCCAGAAATATCAGCAGAATGGTGACCAGAACTCCCATGCCGATGACCGAGTAGCCGAAGAGGCGCAACAGGAGCGGCTGCAAAATGCCGTCGACCGTTTCGAAGAGGAACTTCAGGACGATGTAGGTGAGAATAAGCGGGACGACGACGAGAACGCCGGATAAGAAGTAAACCTTGAGTATTGAAGTTATTCTACCCGCCAGCGACATAGCACCACCACCTCGGCCGGTTTACGGCTCCACAGGGATTATATCCGCAGCCAAAGCTGATGTCAATAATTTTGCGGAATCAGAAGGGAACAATGCCGAAGCTGGCATACACCTCGGCCGCGAATTTCAGGATCGGCTCGGGGACGATGCCGAACAGCAGTATGCCGACCACGCCGATCAGGATGACGGCCAGGGCCGGCGGCGAGAACCTGATCCGGTAGGGTGAATCCTCGCTCCAGAAGAACATCTGCTTGATAACATTGGCGTAGTAAAAGAGCGAGAAGACCGCTGTCAGCAGGCCGACCCCGACCAGCCAATACAGCCAGTTATAGGACGGATTCTGGGTGGCCATGGCGATGGCGGCCGCGAAAACTTTGTACTTGGCCAGAAATCCGGCTAGGGGCGGTATGCCGGCCAGCGAGAGCAGAAACAAAGCCAGCGAGATAGCCAGCAGCGGCGAGGTTCGTGACAGGCCGCGGTAGCTTTCAATCTGGCAGGAACCGGTCTTGTCCTCGAATATGGCCACGGCCGCAAAAGCTCCCATATTGGCGAACATATAAGCGAAAATATAGTAGGCCACCGAGGCCATGCCGTGCTCGTTCATCGACACCATGCCGATCATGATGTAGCCGGCCTGGGCAATGGACGAATAGGCCAGCATGCGCTTGATGTTGCTCTGCCGGATTGCCACCACGTTTCCGATAACCATAGCCAGCACGGCCACGAAGCCGACCAGCTTGCCCCAGTCGGCGGGCGCCGCCTCCGGCCCGTAGAAGACGAACAGGCCGTTGACGAATATCTTGGCGAAAGCCACCAGCCCGGCCGCCTTGGAGCCGACCGACAGGAAAGCCGCAACCGGGGTGGGCGAACCCTCGTAAACATCGGGCGCCCACTGGTGGAAGGGCGGCAGGGCGAGCTTGAAGCCGATGCCGGCCACCACCAGGACTATCGCCAGCACGAGAATCAGGCCGATCTGCTCGAGATGTAGATTGATTACGGCCATGTTGATTTTCAGCTGCACCAGTTCGGTGCTGCCGGAAAGACCATAAAGGAAAGACAGGCCGTAAAGCAGCAGCGCCGACGAGAAGGCCCCGATGACGAAGTACTTTATACCGGCCTCAACCGACAGCTTGTCATCCTTGAAAAAAGCCGCCAGGATGAACAGCGGGATGGTGGTCAACTCCAGGCCAATATAGAGCGACAGCAGCTCGTTGGAGGACGACAGAAACATCATACCCACCGTGGACAGGAGCATGAGACCGAAGAACTCCCCGCGGTGGTTGACGATCTTCTGCTTGGTGATACCGAAAGAGCTGCCGATGGCCATGAAAGCCGCCCCGAGAAAGATCATCTTGAAGAAGATGGCCGTGGCATCGTTGAAGAACATGGTGCCGAAACCGCAGCCGCCCCCCGTCACCGCGAGAATCCCACCCGTTATCAGAAGGCCCGCCATAGCCATATAGCCCACGGCGCTTTCCTTCTTGCGACGGGTGAGCAGGTCGAAGGTGAATACCCAGAGCGCCCAGATGAAAAGGAAAATCTCCGGGAGCATCAGTGTCAGGTCGTTTTCGGGGAGCTTGAATTCCATCTTACTACCTTGCCATCAGGTTGACCAGGTGTTCCAGCGTGGCCTGCATCAGGTCGGCCAGCGGCTTGGGATAAACGCCAATGGCTATAGTCAGAACGGCCAGCGGGGCCACCGCGATGATCTCGCGGGCGTTTATATCCGTCAGCCCGCCCCACTTGGCCATATTGAATTCTCCCAGGAACACCCGCTGCACCATGCGCAGCATATAGGTGGCGCCGAGCACCACGCCCAGCACCGAGATACCGACCATTATCTTATTGAGACCGCTGAAGGCGCCCACGAAAATCATGAACTCAGCCACAAAACCGGACATACCCGGCAGGCCGAGAGCGGCCATGGAAAACAGCACCATAATCCCGGTGTAAACGGGAATCTTGGCGCCCAGGCCGCCGAAGGCGGCAATTTCACGGGTGTGGGCGCGATCATAGATGACGCCCACCAAAAGGAACAAGGCGCCCGTGATAAGACCGTGGGACACCATCTGGAACATGCAGCCGGCGATGGCGCCGACCGAGGTGAAGGCCCCGAGGGCCATCATACAGTAACCCATGTGCGACACCGACGAGTAGGCCACCAGCTTCTTCAGGTCCTTCTGCGCCATCGACACCAGCGCGCCGTAGATGATGGCGATCACGCCGAGCAGGGCTATCCAGAAGGAAAGCTCCCGGAGTACCTGCGGGAACATGGGCCAGTTGATGCGCAGCATGGCGTAGGTCCCCATCTTAAGCAGCACGCCGGCAAGGATTACCGACACGGCCGTGGGTGCCTCGACGTGAGCGTCGGGGAGCCAGGTATGGAACGGCCAGACGGGAACCTTGATGGCGAAGGCGATGAAGAAAAAGATAAAACATATCATCTGCAGGGTGTGACCCATGGTCGGGCCGTGGTCGAGCAGCGCCATCATGTTAAGCGTATGCGGCTCCGAGGTGAAGTACAGAATCAGTATCGAAACCAGCATGAAGATGGAGCCGAACAGGGTGTAGAGGAAAAACTTGATGGCGGCGTACTCCTTACGCGGCCCGCCCCAGACACCGATGAGAAAATACATCGGAACGAGCATGATCTCCCAGAACACGTAGAAGAGGAAGAAGTCCAGGGCCACGAATACCCCCATCATCCCCGCCTCCAACAGCAAAAAGAAGGCGAAGTACTCTTTTACCCGGTTGGTGATGTTAAACGAGGCCAGCAGCGAAACGGTGCTCAAAAGACCGGTCAGAAAGAGCATCGGTACCGAAATTCCGTCCACACCGAGATAGTACTGAATGTTGAGCGACGGGATCCAGCTGTAGGGTCCCTCGACATATGCCATGGCCGAAGTGCCGGAGTGGTTGAAGAAGTAGTCCCAGGTGATCCAGAAGGAGACCAGCATCGGCACCAGGCTGACAATTACGGAGGTCCACCTTATGGCCTGGATTTTGTCCTTCGGGATCAGCATCACCAATATCATCCCCGCGAGGGGCACAAAAACTAAGGAACTTAGCATTATTATCTATCCTCCAACGTCAATAACTACTCTTCACTCTTGGTCTGCCCGCCGTTTCTTCCGCGCACGAAAGCGCTGCGGGTGAACAGCCACAGCAGGGTCACGCCCAGCACAAAGATGATGGAAACAAAGGGCCAGCCGACCAGCACGGCCGTGGCCTCCAGCTTGAACACTCCGAAAACAATCAGCACCACCAGTATAAACAGGGCATAGAACTGCATCGAGCCGGTCTGCAAAAACCGCAGGATGTTGGCACCCTGCCGCACCAGCCAGCCGGAACCGTTGACGGCGCCGTCGACTATCCAGGTATCGAACCACAGCTTGATGTCGGACCATTTTATCGTCAGCCAGCCGGTGCCGTTCACCAGGCCATCGACCACCCTGGCGTCGAACGTCCACATGAAATCAGCGACGGCCAGAACCGGCCTGATGAGCACGGCGTGGTATATCTCGTCGAAATAATATTTGTTGTAGAGCAACTTGTAGATGGGCCGGAACCGCTCGGCCATGGCCTCGGCCGAAATCGATTTCTTGTAATACATCAGGTAGGCCAGGTAGATACCGCTGAGGCCCACAATTAATGAAATGCCCATAAGCAGGTAATTGGCGTGCGGATGGTAGGCCTCGCCGTGATAAACGAATGACGCGAAACCCTGATGCAGCCACGGGAGACCGACCCATCCGGCAATAACCGACATAACCGCCAGAAAGACCAGCGGGTAGGTCATGTTTTTCGGTGACTCGTGGGCGTGGTCATAGCGATGCTGGTCGCGCGGCTCGCCCCAGAAGGTCAAAAAGCACAGACGCCACATATAAAAAGCGGTCATGAACGCGATACCCAGCGTGCCGACGAGGAAGATGGGATGGTGCGACGCCGCCGCCACGATCTCGTCCTTGGACCAGAAACCGGCCAGCGGGAAAATTCCCGCGATTGAAAGCGACGCGATCATAAACGTAATGGCGGTGGTCTTCATCTTGCGAACCAGGCCGCCCATCTCCTGGATATCGTTGGTGTGCACGGCGTGAATGACCGAACCCGCGCCGAGGAACAGCAGTCCCTTGAAGAAGGCGTGAGTGTAAAGATGAAACGTTCCGGCATAAAAACCGGGCGAGTGGCCGTGCTGAGCGGTGTCGTAACCGTAAAGACCCAGGGCCATTATCATGTATCCGAGCTGGCTGACGGTCGAATATGCCAGAACGCGCTTAATATCATTCTGAACCAGGCCTATTGAGGCCGCCATAAACGACGTTATCAGGCCGATGATGGCCACCACCAAAGAGGCTTCCGCCGAACCGACAAAGAGACTCATCGACCGGGCCACCAGATAAACGCCGGCGGCTACCATTGTGGCGGCGTGAATCAACGCCGAAACCGGGGTGGGGCCTTCCATGGCGTCCGGCAGCCACACATGCAGCGGCCACTGCGCCGATTTACCGACCGCGCCGCAGAATACGAATATCGAGGCGGCCGTGATGATTCCGGCCGGAATTACGCCTTCACCCACTTTGGCGAATACGCCGCCGTAGTTGAATGTGCCGAAGTAAAAGGCAATCATGAACAGGCCGACCAGAAAGCCCAGGTCCCCCATACGGGTGGTTATGAAGGCTTTCTTGCAGGCGTCGGCGGCGGATTTCTTCTCGAACCAGAAACCGATTAAAAGATACGACGTCAGACCGACCAGCTCCCAGAAAATAAAGATCATAAAGAAGTTGTTGGCTACCACCAGACCCAGCATCGAGAATAAAAAGAGCGAAAGATAGGCGAAAAAGCGGCTGAAGCGCGGGTCGTTGTGCATATAGCCGACCGAATAGATCTCGACACAGGCGCCGACGGTCGTCACGACAATGAGCATGACAGCCGTCAGCGGATCGATCAGGATGCCGATTTCGAGAATAAACCGGGGCAGGTCGACGAATTTGTAAAAGGCTTCGTAAGCCTCACCGTGGCGGGCCAGCGTTTCGATCAGGACGATCACCGACATGACCCAGGCGGCCAGAATCGTCATGATCGAGAAGACCGCCGAGAGTCTCTCCTTCCAGCGCAGGAAGAAGACAATCATGACGAAACCGAACAGCGGCAACAGCGGAATGAGGAATGCGAATTTGGTAATCACTTACGGTCCTACCACTTCATCACGCTATCGTTGTCGGTGTCGATGCCCTGCCAGTTACGATAGAGCAAAAGGACAATGGCCAGCCCGGCCACCGCCTCGGCGGCCGCCACCACGACGATAAAGATGGCGAACATCTGTCCGACGAGGGCACTGGTGGCCACGAATTTATTGAAAACCACAAAATTGATATTAACGGCGTTGAACATCAACTCCAGCGACATCAGGATACCGATCGTGTTGCGGCGGGTCAGGACACCGAACAGGCCGATGGAGAACAGCACCAGGGCCAGAACAAGGTAGGCAAGCATCAGGCGTTCTCCTTTCGGGCCAGCACGATGGCCCCGATCATGGCCGCCAGCAGTAGTATCGAAACTACCTCAAAGGGCAAGGCATATTGTGTCATCAGGTATTTGCCGAGAGTGAGAATGTTGTCGCTCGGCAGAGGTCTGGCCAGCTCCAGATGGCTCCAGATACCTTCATAGGTCTTCTTGAGCAGAACCCAGCCGACAAGGGTGAAGAAGACGCACACCAGAAGACCGACCAGGGCATTCTCGTTAGTCTGAGTTATTTTCTTGGCGGCCAGGTTGGAGGTGAGCATGATCGCGAAGATCATCAGGATGGCCACGGCGCCGACGTAAATCAGCACCTGGGCGGCGGCCAGGAATTCGGCGCCCAGAAGAATGAAAATGCCGGCCACGGCGAAAAGGCACAGAATCAGGGCCAGAGCACAGTGGAATATGTTTCTGAGGCTGACCACCATGCACGCCGACACGATAATGGCCACCGAGAGTATCCAGAAAACAATCCCTACGTCACCAACAGCCATCAGTCGCTTCCCCCCTCTTTCTTATCGTTAGCTTGATCATCGCCTTCCTTCTCGGCTCCGGCTCCGGCGGTTTTCGAATTGGGATTCACGGCCGCCTTGGCCTCGCCGGCGGACCCGGCCGGGGAGCCTTCGCCTGTATTCGGTGCCGGCGGCGGCTTGGGGGCCGGTTTCTTCTTGGGCTTCGGCTCATACGGAACGTCACGACCGACCTCCTGCAGCTTGTGCATATCCCACAGCAAGTCTTCTTTGTTTTCCGTGGAGAACTCATATTTGCCGGCCATCTTGATGGCCGTGAAATTACAGGCCTCCTCGCACAACCCGCAGAAACAGCAGATGCCATGGTCGACATTGAACACCTTCAAACGTCGCTTCTTGTCCTCGCCGCGGGGGGCATCGATGAAAATGGCCGCCGTCGGGCAGGCGCGCATACACAGCATGCAGGCGGTGCAGTTGAGCTCGCCGGTCTCCTTGTCGGAGAGCAGGACGACAATACCGCGGGAACGCTCCGGCATGGGCCACTTCTCCTCCGGGTACTGGAGCGTGACGGCATGTCTGCCGAGATGCTTGCCCGTAATACCCATCCCGCGAATCAGTTCTCTCAGTCCTTTGACGATACTCAGCATATCAGACCTTACTTTACCAGTACCACCCGGCCCATTTGAACCAACCGGCAATAATCAGGTTGGCGAAAGTTATCGGCACCAGGATTTTCCAGGCGAATTCCATGAGCTGGTCGACTCGCAGGCGGGGGTAGGTCCACCTGAACAGCATAAGGAGCAGCACCACCATCAAGGTCTTGCCCAGAAACCACAGCCACGAGGGCAAAAACGAAAGACCCTGCCAGCCGCCCAAAAAGAGCGTGACGGCAATAGCCGAGACCGTGAACATATTGATAAACTCCGCCAGAAAGAACATGGCGAATTTCATGCCGGAGTATTCGACGTTAAACCCGGCCACCAGTTCCTGTTCGGCTTCGGGAATATCGAAAGGCGTCCGGTTGGCTTCCGCGGTGGCCGCCGTGATGTAGGTGATAAAAGCGATGGGGCCGAAAGGAATGCGAAAGATGAACCAGTTGAAAAACAGGCCCGACTGCGACTCGACTATATCAACCATCGAGAGCGAGCCGGTGTAGAGGATAACCGTCAATATCGAAACGACCATGGGCACTTCATAGCTAACCACCTGGGCCGCCGAGCGCATCCCGCCCAGCAGGGCGTACTTGTTATTGGAGCCCCAGCCGGCCATCAGAAGCGAGATGACCGTGAAGGTAGTAACGGCCATTATATAAAGGATACCGATATTGAGATCGGCCACGATCAACCCTTTGCCGAATGGCATGACCACATAGGCCGCGAAAGCCGCCACGAAACCGATAACCGGCGCCCAGAAGAAGACCGGCCGGTCGCGGGTGTCCACCAGGACATCCTCTTTTTGAAGCAGCTTGACGGCGTCGGCAAGAGTCTGATACCAGCCGTGCCAGCCGTTGCGCATGGGGCCGAAGCGTTGCTGAATGTGACCGGCGATCTTGCGTTCCCACCAGACCAGAAACAGCGCCAGCACACAGAGCACTCCGAAAACGGTGCCGCCGAGACCGGCATACATAACCACCGTCAGTAAGGTGCCCTCGAGGCCGATACTCTGGAGAAGACCGTAAAGCCAGGCAAAGACCGGCTGCAGTTCTCCAACGGCTATGACGGGCGCGAAATTCATCGATCCACCTCCGGCATGATAACATCAAACGACGCGAAGATGGCCACCAGATCGGCTATAAGACAGTCGGTGCCTATTTCGGGAATAAGCTGGAGATGATTATAGGAGCCGCCCCTGGTTTTGACACGCACCGGCTTGTCGGTGCCGTCGGAAAGAATATATACGCCCAGTTCGCCGCGGCTGTTTTCGATGCGGCTGTATACCTCTCCCGCCGGCGGTTTGAACTTGAGCGGCACTTTGGCCTTGATATCCCCCTCCGGCAAACCTTCAAGCGCCTGGCCGATTATCCTTATCGACTGCTTGATTTCCTCGAGCCGCAGTATATACCGGTCGAACACGTCGCCGTTAGGGCGGGTGGGGATGTCAAACTCGAATTTATCGTAGATGGAATACGGATCGTCCCTTCGAAGATCGTATTTCACACCGGAGGCTCTCAGGATGGGGCCCGACGCCGCGTAGGCCACGGCCAGCTCGGGTGGAAGCACGCCCACCCCGATAGTTCGCGCCTTCCAGATGGGGTTCTCGTTGAGGAGCCCCTCGTACTCCGGAACCTTCTTTCCGATGATTTTGATGGCCTCGCGGCACTGGGGCACGAACTCGGCCGGGATATCCTTGGCCACGCCGCCGATGCGGATATAGTTGTAGGTAAGACGCTGACCGCAGGTCATTTCGAAAAGATCCATGATGTATTCGCGCTCGCGCAGCGCGTACAGAAACGGCGTCAGCGCCCCCAGGTCCATGGCGGTGGTGCCGAAAAATATCAGGTGCGAAGCGATGCGATTGAGCTCCAGCATAATCACGCGCAGGTATTCGGCCCGCTCGGGCACCTCTATCTGTGCCAGCTTCTCCGCGGCCAGTGCAAAAGTGTAGTTGCACGACATGGCCGTGACATACTCGAACCGGTCAAGAATGGGAATACACTGATGATACGTACGATTCTCGCAGATCTTCTCCAGGGCGCGATGAAGATAGCCGATGTAGGGTTCGACCTTCATGACCTTCTCGCCATCCATGGTCAGCATGAGCCGGCACACCCCGTGGGTCGAGGGGTGGTGCGGACCCATATTGACAATGAACTCCTGGGTCCGAATCTCGCCCATCATTCAATCTCCGGAAAGCGTACGAAGTCGGGGTCATCCCAGTCCTTGCGCATCGGATGACCCTTGTCCCAGTCATCGGGAAGCAGGAACCGTTTCAGGTTGTCGTGGGCTTTCACGTCGACGCCGTACAGTTCCCACATTTCCCGCTCATACCAGTTGGCGGCCGGCCAGATTTCCTGGACCGACTCTATCGAGGCGCCCTCACGAGGCAGAACGACTTTGAAATCAAGACGCAGCCGATTCGGAACGGAAGCAATGGAGTAAACGATTTCCAGTCGTTCCTGCGTATCCACCGCTCCGATGTTGCAAAGGTAGTTGAATTTGAGAGTCTCGTCGTCGCGCAGGGCCCGGCATACCTCGAGCAACTGTCCCGCCTTTACCTCGTACATGGGTTCGCGGCGCCCGGTCTCCAGAAGCGTCATCATGACCGGGAAGCGGCTGGCGATGTAGTCTTTAAGTTGCTCCGTGGTCATGCTACTTTTCCTGCCAGTCGAGCAGTTTCTGCCGGCGTATCTTCTCCGAAAGGTGCAAACACCCTTCCATCAGCGACTCAGGCCGGGGAGGACATCCCGGAATGTAAATGTCCACGGGGACAATATGGTCGATTCCCTTCTCGACAGCATAGCTGTCGTAGTAGAAGGGGCCGCCCTTGATGGTGCATCCGCCCATAGCGATGACATAGCGCGGTTCGGCCATCTGATCGTAGAGCCTGCGAAGTCGCGGCGCCATCTTCTTGGTGATAGTGCCGGCTGCGATAATCAGGTCGGACTGGCGCGGCGAGGCCCGAAACATCATGCCCAGGCGGTCGAAATCGTAGCGCGAGGCGCCGGTGCACATGAGTTCAATAGCGCAGCAGGCCGTGCCAAAGAGCAGATACCAGAGTGATTTGGCCTGCGCGAAGTGCAAAACCGACTCCAGGCTGGTGGTGACGATGGCACCGCCGGGGATCTTTTCCGAATATACCGGGAGTTTCTTGATCAGACCCATTTGAGCGCGCCTCTCCGCCAGGCATAGAAGATGCCGAAGAACAGAATCAGGATGAAAACCACCATTTCCACGAGCGCAAACAGCCCCAGTTGTCCGAATGCCACGGCCCAGGGGAAGAGGAAGACGACCTCGACATCGAAGATCACGAAAATCAGAGCGAAGATGTAGAAACGGTTGTTGAACTGTATCCACGAGGTGCCGATGGGATTTTCGGCGCATTCGTAGTTGATGTTTTTCTCGCGATACGGATTTCTGGGTCTGAAAATGCGGGAGAACAGAAAGGTGAAAAGTACGATTCCTATTCCGGCAAAGATGAAAATTAAAACTGCCAAATACTCAGTCATCGTATATTTCTGCGGGGGCTCTCTTCAAGCAACCATGTGACCGAATTCACAATCAATATTTGGTCAAGAAACTTTCTTTTCGGCCGTTGTCAAGGAAATTTTCTGTTTTTTGCTGCGTATCGGCGGCGACCGCCGGCAGCTACCGCCGGGCAGGATCAGGTGGACTCATGCAATATGATAATCGGATGAGGCGCTTGGCCATAGGCGGTTCGGCCGGAAGCGCTCTTTCAGCTACGGAGACGTCGGTCCACGCGCCGAACTTTTATGTACAGCGCGATCACGAGCACCGTGATAAAAAGGGTGGCAAAGCCCAGACCTTTGCGACGAAAATAGTATTCATCTATCAAAGCGGCGGCGTTGGTTTTGACGATATCGGCCTTTTCGAGACCCAGTTCTACCCTGGGCAGAACCGAGTCGGCGTCGAAAGAATGAACCAGTGTCCGGGCCTGGATGAGAGCCTGCCTGACTTCTTTCAGGCGGAATTCCTCGTCGGTGGTCATCATACCCTTTTCGATGGCCTCGCTCAACAGCGAATCGGCCCCGCCATGGGCCGCGACGAGCTGCCCCAGGGCGCGAGAAATGGTATCGGCCGTCGCAAAGGCAACGGTGCCGTCATCGGCGGTATGACACTGCAGACACACGGCCGGTTCCGATGTTCCGACCATTTCATCGAGCGGCCTGACGATGGCATGATTGGAGTGGCAGGTTTCGCACATGGGAAAGCCAAGCTCCTCAAAAGGCGCTTTGTGAGGCGAACCGTCAAAGTAGTCTGATTCGACAGCGTGGCAGTTGCCGCAGACAGCCGATAACGAACTGACCCCGGGGGGCGCCGCGCCGTGGTTGCCGTGACAGTCGTTGCAGGCGGGTGCGCCGAGGTCACCGCGCTCCAGCAGCGCTATACCGTGCACCGACCCGGTGTAATCTTCCACCTGGGTGGTCGGAATACCGTATTCGGCCATATAGTCGGCGTCCGAATGACACTTGCCGCACATTTGCGCGAGGTTGGCCGGATGTGTACTCGAGTGCGGCATCTTGGCATCACCGATTTCATGAACGGAGTGACACGAGATGCAATTGGCTACCTTCGCGTCACGATGCTCGAACAGTCGTATCCCGTGCACCGATGTCCTGTATTTATCGAGCTGGTCGGTGGGAAGGGCGGGGTTGTGGCCGCGCATATAGGCGGCATCGCTGTGGCAGCGGGCGCAAAACTGAGGAACCTGCCGGTGCGTGGGGACACCGCGGTAACCGGCGGCCGCCCGAACCTCATCCATGTCCTCCAATGAGACATCGCCGCCGTGGCACTCGACACATCCCAGGCCCTTCTGGATATGAATGTCGCGGACGCTCTTGTGCGCCGGACCGTCTTCATCCTCTATCGCCATGTGGCAATCGCGGCAGTTATCCGCCTGCGCCAGAGCGGTTCCGGCGGGAACGGTCAGCACCAGCACGGCGAGGGCCGACCGCATGAACGCGCCTTTCACCTCATTCAACCACATAACCCACCACCGTCATCACGATTATGAAGGCCAGCACCAGCCAGCCGAACGCCATGAAATAACGTGACCTGTCACCGGCGCGCCCGCGATCCAGAAACGGCACCAGCGTCCAGACGACACCGCCCACCGTGAAAACCAGAATACCGAAAAGCTCGCCTTCGATAAACAGAATATGGGCCGGCAGCATCTTGAGCGCCTGAAAAGCGAACATGAAATACCACTCCGGTCGAATCACCGCGGGAGGTGGTGCGAACGGATCGGCCTTAACGCCCAGGGGCCAGTGCACCACGCCGATGCCGTCGGGAAAAAGCACGGCCAGAACGGCGATCACATTGAGGACTATCAGCCATACCAGCAAATCCCGAAGTAAGAAGCTGGGGAAGAATTTCTGATGTTTCTTGTCGCTTTCGGGCAAAGCGTGCCAGTCAAGCGGCTCGCTGATACCCTGTCTCTGGATGAATATCAGATGCGCCGCCAGCAATACCGTGAACAGGCCGGGAAGAATGGCCACGTGAAGCCCGAAGAAACGTCCGATAGTCGCACCCGTTACCTCTTCCCCGCCCCGCATTACAATCAGAATGTCCTTGCCGAAAACGGGTATCGCTCCGGCCATGCCCGTGCCCACCCGGGTGGCGAAGAAGGCCAGCTCGTTCCACGGCAAAAGATACCCGGAGAACCCGAACAGAAGCGCTAATCCCAGAAGGCCGATACCGGTAAGCCACGTGAGTTCGCGCGGCTTGCGATAGGCGTAGGTGAAGTACACGGTGAACATGTGAAGAAACACCGCCAGTATCATCAAATTGGCCGACCACGAGTGAATCGAGCGAATCAGCCAGCCGAACTCGACTTCGGACACGATGAATCGCACCGACTCATAGGCCGAGTCGGCGCCGGGGCGGTAGTACATCAGAAGGAGAATGCCGGTAATGACCTGTACGATGAACAGAAAGAGAGAGATGCCGCCCATATAATAGAAAGCGGAGTGGCCGTGCACCGGCACGACCTTACCGCTCATGTACTCAACCAGGGCGTCGAGCTTGAAGCGCTCGTTAACCCAGCCATACGTCCTGTCAGAGAGAGTGGGCTGCCTGTCTTTAGTTTCCGTTTCCATCAGGCCTCTTCCCTGCTGACGAAGATCACATCACCGTCCTGCTTGACGATGAACGGCTCCAGCGGACGCGGCGGCGGCCCGGAAATGTTCTTGCCGGTCATGTCGTATCTTCCGTTGTGACAGGAGCACCAGATGATGCCCAGATCGGGCCGGTGCTGCACGGTGCAGTCAAGATGAGTGCAGGTGGCCGCAAGGGCCATCAGTTCGCCCTGCTCGGTGAGATAGATGATGCCGAGTTCGCGACCGTACTTGAAGTATTTGGCCTTTTTCGGTTCGGCCTCGATATCGGCCCGGGTGAATTGCAGTTTCAACTGGGAAAGCTTCGCTTCACCACCGGCCGGGGGAATTATGTACCTGATAATCGGGTAGAAGATCGCCCCCAGCGTCGCCAGCGTGCCACCGCCCAGAATAATCTCTAAAAACCCCCGGCGAGTAGGCTTTTCGCTTGCCAAACAGCCTCCAGAAGGTAGAACAATTTAGTCCTATTTTAACAGGTCAATGCGGTGAAGTCAATCGGAAAGGTGACAAAATGCTGACCTATTTTGCGCCACGTAACGAATCTTTTACAGGAACGCCACCGCTTCGATTTCAACCCGCACATCGAGCGGCAGCCGCGCCACCTGGACAGTCGAGCGGGCCGGCGGGTCGGATTCGAAATGGGCAGCATACACTTCGTTGACCGAGGCAAAATCATCCATGTCGGCCAGGAAGATAGTGGTCTTGACGACATTGGAAAAATCGACCCCGGAAGCCTTCAGCACCTCGCCCATGTTCTTCATAATCTGGGCGCACTGCTCGGCGGCGGTTTCGCCGACGATCTTCATCGTTTCGGGGTCGAGGGCAATGACGCCGGACAGAAAGACGACTGTCCCGCACGGTACCTTGATGGCCTGCGAATACGGCCCGACTGCGGCCGGGGCTTTATCGGTCTTGATAACTTCTCTCACGCTGGCTCCCTTGATTGACGTTGGCGGTCAATGCCGTAAATTTACGAACAATGGTGGCTAAGGGGAATAGTTTTTTGTGTCGTTGTGATTCAATTCCCGGCAGGGTTCAGGAGAGGTAATCCTTCGCCCACGTCTTCAGTCGGTCTTGACGCCTTCGGGGCCCATCAAGTGCACGAAGGCGCGCAGGGCTTCCTCGTCGTAGGCACCTTCCAGCGAGAACATGACCTTCAGCGACGGATAGGTGTCCATCGCCTTCTGATACACGCGCTCGGTGGTCATGGCATCGAACGAATCGGCAATCGCCACAATCCGCGAATAGATATGCATCTCGGCCAGCGACAGACCGCTGGGATAACCGCTGCCGTCGCCGCGCTCGTGATGCTGAAGGATGGGATAGTATGAAGCGGCAGGGATTTCGTCGGTGTCGGTGAGTATCTCTATACCCCATTTAGGATGTTTCTTCATGATCTCGAACTCGACCGAGTTGAGCGCCGAGCGCTTGTTGAGAATGCGGTCGGGCAGTTTCGACTTGCCGATATCGTGAAGCAGCGCCCCGATACCCAGCTCATAGAGAAACTTCTTGTCGGTATACCCCATCTGTTGCGCCAGGGCCACCGAAAAGGTGGATACGTTGACCGAATGGGTGTAGGTGTAATAATCGTATGACGTGATCTTCAGCAGATTGTGGAAAGCCTCGCGGCCGCTCAGGATATAGTTGACGGTGTTGGATACGAGGTCCTTGGAGCGGCGGATATTTTCGCCGTAGGTGGGGTTGGAGAGAACGTCCTTGACCAGCGAGGTCGAGGTCTCATACAGGATGTTGGCCTTCTTGTCCTCTTTGACCTTGGGGTCATCGAGAATCGTGCCCAGGTTCTGCTCGATATACCTCTGGTATTTGATCTTGCAGTCGCCGGTGATAAAGAGCCGCTCGACATGGTTTTCGATCAGCTTCTGGCGCGTGGTTTCGGTAAAGGGCAGGTCGGCCGAGCGATACAGCACGAATTTGTCTTTGACCTGGATAAAGAGGTCGAAATCGAGAACGGAATCCACGCGCAGCGAATCGAGGTAGATGGCGATGTGTTCCAGTTCGACGGTCGGTTTTTCGACTATGGCAGACATAATTTTCCGCTGACAGCCGCCCCGGCCAGCTGCCTGTGTAAATCAGCACTTTCGTCTGTATTATCGGCAGAAACGGGCCGCAAATTCAAAAAAAAGCCCTCCGGGCTTTCGCCCGAAGGGCCCTGTAGGAGGGAAGAAAAAGCAACACTAACCGCCCCGTTAGGAGCCGTAGTTCTTTACCGTGTTGAGAACCGATTGCAGGGAACCGGTGATGTTGGTCAGAATCTTGGAATACCTCTTGAGAAGTTCGGAATACTGCCAGCGCATGTGGAAGGCGTTCTCGGGGAAGTCAAAGAGTTCCAGCAGGGCGGTCTTGTAGATCTCCTCGATATATCGGACAACGTAGTACGGGTACTCGGGTATGTTGGGGTCGGAGATCTCGCCGCGGCTGAGCCTTTCCTTGTACACCTCTATTTTCTCCAGCACCACCGTCCCAAAGCACCAGGGCGTCATGACCACGCCGAAGTTGCTGCCGTCACAATAGAACCGGCGGGCCGTTCTCGTCAGCAGGTCGATGATAACCGTCCTGGCGCGGTAATAAGCCATGGTTTCCTGATGGCTGGAATGTGTCTCGGCCATCTTGGCCTGGATCGCCTGACGCTCGGCGGAAGCCTTGTTATAGGTCAGCTCCAGAAAACGATAGAAGTCTTCGAAATACACTTTGGTGTTTTCCGACAGCGACATTATATAGTAGCCTTTATCATCCGTCTTGACGCGGGGGTCGGAGCTGGCGGCCAGCCGCTCATCAGAAAAGCCTCGTTGGTATCTTCCCT
The DNA here is from genome assembly GCA_020346225.1 of Candidatus Zixiibacteriota bacterium. GTDB lineage: Bacteria > Zixibacteria > MSB-5A5 > GN15 > FEB-12. The sequence goes on from CP070777.1 coordinate 2,162,774, forward strand.
CTAGCATATTGTCTCCTCAGTTGACTCTTTCCAACAGGTCTTAGAGCATCGCCTGTGCCACCGCCCGGGAGGCCGTGCCAAAGCACCGGCCTCAATAATTATCTTACTATATGACAACGAGATACGAGAGCAGAATGGCACAGCAGCGGCTATTCGGGCCGCAGCCAAAGAGCGAAAGACGATGCACACTTTTTATAATCGCGGTGATTTATGTAAAGCGGCCCCGCAATCTGGCGATTAGTTATTAATGTCAGAATACTGTGCAATTTCTAAACGGGAAAAGACGAAACCATAGTTGAAGTTCCTGCCATCGTAATATATCCAGCCAGACTGTTATTCTATCTTTGAGTGAGGACCAAAGGTCCGGAGGAAGATCATGCGCAAGCAGTGGCGCCAGGGCGGCAAACGACACAAACAGAAAAAAGGCAAAAACAAGCGGAAAGGGGATTTTCGGTACAGCGACGCCGACGAGATGGCGTTTGGCAACGACAGCAAGCCCGGCCGCGAACGCCGCCGCGAACAGGTTGATATCTGGCAGATGCTGGAGGAGGAGGATGTGGACCGGTAGCCGCGACTTCGAGACCTTGACAGAATATACCGGCACCCGCCACCCGCGGGTGCCTTTTTGTTGCAGTGCCTCCTAATTTTAAGTTACGGCGTGGCAGAGATAGACTTATCTTATGAATCTAGGGATAGAGAGTCCTTATCATGGACGAGAGTATGTACGCAGCAAGTTGCGATATCCGAACCTGACGCGTGGAAACAGCCGGATGAAGGATGACATACTCACATACCGCGAGATGTGTGACCGCGAGCAGGTCCAGACGCTGCAACGAGGCATGAACTTCCGCCTGAATCCAGCTTACTCGGTTATTCTCATGTCTCAGCGACGCAACGCCCCTTACAACGATACTATTCTCGCTGATGGACTCACCATTCTATACGAAGGCCATGATATCCCGAAAACAGGCGATGTTAGTGATCCGAAGAAGCATGATCAAGCACTATATTCCAAGACAGGAAAGCTCACACAGAACGGCAAGTTTGCGGAAGCGGTCAAGCGACATCGCGCCGGAGGTCTGCCTGAGAAGGTGCGCGCATATGAGAAGCTATTTAACGGTGTCTGGTCATTTCGGGGAACGTTTGAGTTAATTGACTACGAATATATTTTACAGAGTGGTAGACAAGTCTTCAAGTACCAACTAAAGCTTGCTGACGATCAAGACATGGGAGACTGCCAAGCGCTAAAGGATCGTACGCGCGTTATCCCGACTGAAATTAAGAAACAGGTGTGGAAGAGAGATGCTGGAAGATGCGTGATATGCGGTGCAGAGGACGAGCTACATTTCGATCATGACATACCTTATTCAAAGGGAGGATCAAGCATAACAGCCGATAACGTACGCATATTGTGCGCCAGACACAATATCGCCAAGAGCAACAAGATTGAGTAGATGCCACCCATTTTGACCCCCTACAACTTCCCCAGCAGGCCGCGAAGGTAGCTCAGGCGGCCACCTGCAGC
>CP070777.1:2164398-2170447 GCA_020346225.1 Candidatus Zixiibacteriota bacterium
ATCACGATTATCTTGTTCTTGAGCTTGTCCAGCGCGGCGGGCGGCTTGTTTATCTGCAGGTAGAACGTGTTCCCTTTGTAATAAGTATCGAACCCCCAGAGCTCCTTATTGAAGCTGAGCTTCAGTTCGTAAAGGTCTTCTTCGGGCTGCGACCAGGTAGCCAGGTCAACGGGCGACGTTGACGAGTTGTAGCGAATCCAGTCGGTGTTGGAGGTCACGCCGAAAAGCTGAAGGCGCATCGTGCGGGCGTCATCTTCTATTACCCGGAACGGATGTTTCCCCGAAAGCGGGATTTCGACGATTAATTTGTCCGGCTGATCGATAAATCGCACCGATGACGGATATGACCTGATCGGCGCCGCCCGTCCCGGGAGTCTCTGCACCGAACTTTTCTGGACCCATCCGAACTGCGAGCGGGACAGTTGTATTTTGTGCCAATCGCCCTCGGAACCGACCACCAGAGCCTGGACTCCTTCCGGCTGAAAAATCGAGAAATAGCCTTTCAGAGGGGCGTGCCTGACAATCTGCACCGAGTCGGTAAAGCGGACCGTGAAGGGATACTCCGGGCTGTTGAGCGTGACCGTATACGAGCCGGTCGTATCGAGCCGGGTCGTATCATGCACGGTAAGATACCGCAGTAGCAGCGAATCATCGTGAACGTACGGCGGCGTCCAGTATCGCTGAAGCAGTTCGGCCGTGGTCAGCCGCCCGACGTGATATATGATGCGGGCCGTGTCGCACCGGTCGGCCGGTTGAATATCGTAGAAGCCGGAATAAATGCCGCCCACTTTTACCGAATCCGGCACCTGTCCGGCGCCGAAGACCGATTCCCCCCAGAGCGGTTGCTCTCGGGGGGCCAGTTCCACCATCGGTACCGAGTCGACAACGCCCGGCACGGAAAACCACGCCGACCGGCCCGGAGTGGCCTGGAAACTCACACTGAGGCGACCGGGTGCGGCGACGGTGAGAGCCCCGAGGGGCAGGTCGTACTCGCGGGCGAAAGCGAGGGAATCATAGGGCAGGGTTGCCGGCTGCAGGGGTACCTTGACCCGGTGCGTTTTGCTGAGCCGGCGGAGAATGTGAAGCGAGAGGATATCGCTCTTTTTGCTTGCGGCGGTCAGGTGGCGGTAGCGGTCTTTTTCGACAAGCAGGGCCTCCAGCTCGAACTCAAAGTCGCCGCTGGTGATCGGCAGAAAGGCGATAAACCCTCCCCCGGGATGAACGGGTACGAAGCGGTCGTTGATGAAGAGCTTGTAGGCGTGCTTCTTCGTGTCCGGCGGGACGCTTCCCAGAATGAAGGTCGAGTCAACCGCCGCGACGGGCTCGTCTTCTTTAGGGTGAATAATCGTGATACCGGCGCCGCTCCGGGCCGCCGCCGGTGGTGCATTGAAGGGCGCCGCAAGCAGCAGAAACAGAATGGCCGAGAGAGCCGGGCGGCTACTCGGCTGCGTATCTTTCCATAACATCGCGTTTCAGCTTGGGGCCGCCGATTATTTCACGGTCGACCTCAATTGACTCCCTGTCATATCGAATTCCATCAGCGATATCGTCCTCCAACAGAAGCGGGCCGTCGAGATCATAAAGATCGGCCTTGGAGGACATGTAAACGGACTGGGCGATCCCGATCGAGGACTCCACCATACATCCCAGCATGACCTTCTTGTCGTCCTCGTGGGCCTGGTCGGCGATCTTGACGCCTTCCAGTATGCCGCCGCATTTTTCCATCTTTATGTTAACACCGTCCATATATTCCGAGTTCTGGCGATAATCGTCAAGCGAATTGACCCCCTCGTCGGCGACAAGCGTCACCTCGGAGCATTTGCCTTTCAGGTGCGGCCATTCCCGGATATACTCGATATCGGTCGGCTGTTCGATTACGGTCACACCCTTGCGCGACAGGTGACAGATCATCTCCTCGGCCTTGGCGCAGGACCAGGCGCCGTTGACATCGACCCGGATCTCCTTGTCCTTGATATTATCGAGGGCGTCGAGGATCATGATATCTTCTTCGTTACCCATCTTGACCTTGACAATGGGATACTCGCTTTTCGAGAGGGCGTCGATCATCTCGAGGGGACGGTCGATGCTTATGGTGAACGAGCTTCTTATGCCTACCGGCGAACCGAGCGAAAGAACCTCCCAGGGGTAGCGGCGGGTCTCGCCGGACAGGTAGTTCAGGACCATCGCTACCAGCGCCGAGCGGGCGATGGGGTGTATTTTGTAGGAGCTGATTTCCGCCAGGGTATCAAGTTCGATCTTTTTCAGTTTGCTGAGTTTCTTGAGTCCCTTCTGGATATCCTTCTCGATTTCGTTTACCGGGGGGCCGTAGTGGACAGAACCGGAAGCTTCGCCGCTGTAGCGGTTATTGAGAACGGTGAGAACGTTCGTCTTGACCTCAGCCTCACCTTTGGAGACCACGAATTTCTGTTTGAGGGGAAGCGATACTCTGACCGAATCTAGCTGCAACATAACACTCTCCTCGCCTGGTTGAAGTCTCTGTCAAGGTCTTCGCGGTAATCGGGTTTGTCCGGCGTCAGGGAGTTGATTCGCACCCCTCCCCCGCCCGCCGACGAGTGGATGATGCGGCCTTTGCCGATGGCAAACCCTACATGCCGTTTAAAAAAGAGCAAGTCTCCTGTCTTTATACATTCGCGCTCTACCTTTTCGCCGACCCTGATCTGGTCTTTCGTGTCGCGAGGTATGTTTATACCGTATCGCGCCAGGACGGTCTGTACAAGGCCACTGCAATCAAAGCCGGCGGTGGTGACGCCCCCCCACAGGTAAGGTACTCCAAGGAATCTGGTTGCCTCGGCAACCAGCATTTTGCCGGTAACTGTGCGCACGCTTTCTCTCTTTATCGGCACTATGTTACCCCTCTTAATCAGAAAACTGCGCGCGCCCGGCAGAATCACCCGGGCATACCCCTCTTTTGCTCTTTTTGTAAACAGCCGCGTGCCGTAGTAGACGAAAAACGGCGCGGTCGGACGGCGCGAGCGGGCGTTGTAAACGGCCGCTGTCGAGGCCTTGACAAAGCTGTTTAGATTTGCCGCGTACCGGGCGAATTCCTGCGCCGTCATGGGCGACAAAAACCGCGCGTCGGCCCACCCTAAGTAGCCGTCCGGCAGGGTGACTTTCAGATAGCCACGCAAAGCGCGGCCGGTTTTGACCGGTTGACCAAACAAAAGCTGGCTGGCCCGTTCGGCGAGGAATTCGGGCTTGGTCAGGAGGTCAACCAGGTTGCTGCTCACATATCCATATCCCACGCTAAAAAAGTAAAAGGGCCACAGGCCCCAATCAATAAAAAAGAAGGGGCCGGGATTCTTGACAATCCCCCACCAGCGACCGTCATTAATGTGAGGGCTAGCCAAGCGGGAGGTTCATAATGAAGAATCGTATCTTATCGGTGTTTTGCTGTCTTCTGGCGATAACCTGCTCAACCACGGCTGCAGCACAGGAACCCGACACTCTTGCCGAGGTCGAGCGCAGGATTCTTCAAAGGGCGCTGGAGTATACCGGTTTCGACGGCCTCGAAGGCTTCTCCGAGGAAGCCGTTGAGGGGCCACGGCTGGTAATAGATACGGTTGACAACACGGCCTTTTTGCATCGCTACTTTGCTGACCAACAGGTATGGAAAGTCACCTTTAAAAATGTCGTTATTACACGTGACAAGCTTATGATCGACAGCACGCACAGCCACGCGCGCGACTACAGTGTATTCATAGAGCCGATGTCTGAACGACTGCTCAAAGTGACATCGGCAGTTCCTTCCGGGAAATGGCCGTACCCTGACCCCGGCACCGCCGAACAGAGGGAAAATGCCTGGAAACGGTTGGGCATAACCTCACTGGCTCTTCCGGAGGCCATGCCCGTGCCGCTGGCTGAAGTACTGAGAAACTGTGCCCCCTCCCCCTATCTGGCCACGGAACTCTGCGCGCTGTATATAACGAAGTCGTGGGGAGAACGAACGGACACGAGGTGGGAGGTGTCTCTGAGGGGGATTCCCCCAATGCCCGCCTTCGGCCCTGGCGCCGACCATATTCCAGTGGAGCAACTGACCACAATCACCGTGTATTTTGATCCGTTATCCGGAGAGGAAACCGGCGCCATGAGACCCGCCAGATAACACCGATATGGCGCAATTACAATTGAAGGGCGGGAGCCGACCGGCTCCTGCCCTGTGAATATCCGGTCTATTTCATCTCCAGCGTCATCGGGTCGCGCAGCGGTAGGATGGTGATTTCGCCGAAATCACCGAACCTCTCCTCGTGTTTATCCGAGCCCTTCTGCACGGCCTCCGGGTCGCCGACAACCAGGAAGACCAGTTTGTCCGGGTGCAGGTACTTCTGCGCCGCCGCCAGAACGTCGTCCGGCGTCACGGATGCCATATTCCTTTCATAGTTCTGCCAGTAGTCATCCGGCCGGCCGGTGTAGTGGTCCTCGGCGAAAGTCCCGACAATCTGGGTCTTGCTGTTAAACGGATTGACGAGATTGCTGATAAAACCGGCCTTGGAGTTCTCCACGATTTCCTCTTCGCATTTCTCGGTACGAATGCGATTGATTTCATCGACAATCAGGCGGGTGCCAAACGCCCCCGTCTCGTGTTTTGTCTGAAACCAGGCCTGAAAGGTACCCGGGTACTCCACCGGCCGTTCGAACCGACTTCCGGCGTTATAGGCCAGGCCTTCATCGGAACGCACGCGTCGCAGGATGCGCGAGGTGAAGCCGCCGCCGCCAAGGATATCGTTCATCACGACCAGGGCGGATTCATCCGGGATGTCCCGCTTGACGCCGATGTGCCCGACACAGATACGTGACTGGTTGACATCCTCTTTCTTGATCATATAGACGCCCGGTTTGGGGTCCGGAACCTGGTCGGCCACGGCCGGAAGGTCCAGGTCCTTATTCGGCCATCCATCGAGCATCGCGTTCAGTTTTGCCAGGATATCTTCGGTCTTGAAATCACCGGAGGCGGCAAAAATGAAGTTCCCGGGGAAGAAATACCTGTTGTGGAATGCTATCAGGTCGTCTCTGGTGATAGAATTAACGGACTGTTCCGTGCGCCGCTGCGGTGTCGCGGCCGGATAGTCGCCGTACATCAAAAAGGCCCACTCGCGCCTTTCGATGCTGGAGGTCGAGGCGTTGCGCTGCTCCAGTTCCGAGAGAACATCGGTGCGATACCTGTCGAGGACGCTCTGGTCGAAAACCGGCTGGCGAATCACTTTCGAAAGCAGGTTGAGCCCTTCGTCCATATCTTTGGACAGGCAGAAAATGCTGACCACACCGACCGTACCGTATATTCCCACCGAAACGTCGGCCGCAAGGTAGGCCAGGCGCTCGTCAAGCTCACCGGCGGTCATCCCCTCGACACCGCCGTTACGCATCAGGTAGGCGGCCATGTTGGAAAGCCCGGCCTTTTCCGCGGGGTCATATATCGATCCGGTACGAACCAGAATGGTCAGGTCGAATGTCGGAATTTCCGGATTCTCGACGATGTAGGCTGTGGCGCCGCAGTCGAGCACGTGCCGATAATCCTGCGGTTTGGGCGGGGTGTATTTCAGTTTGTCGAATTTCAGCTTATCGGGATGATCCACGATTTTATCCGCCCCGGCGGTCGAGACGAAAAGAAGCAAAACGGCCAGCGCCGGGATTATCGCCAACGCCGCCAGCCGGATTGATGAGAGAGTATATGATTTTTTCATGTCTGTATCTCCTCTGGCGGGGGTTTCAGTTACCCTCGGCGGCTTTGAGTTCTTCGAGCTTTTTGTTAGCGACGCCCAGCAGTTTCTCGATGGATTCCCGCTGCTTTGGGTCCTCCACCTGACCGAGCTGCATCGACACCATACCGATCATTTGTTCGAGCTTGGCGGCGTCGGTCATCGAATTGACCATCTGAACCATCTGGGCAAACTGCGCGTCTTCGGCGCCCCCGCCTTCTTCTTCAGCGCCGGCCTTGGTGTTGATGATCAGCACGTTTTTCTGATCATCGGTAAAGTATTTCTCGGCCACGCGTTTGACGTCCTCGGCGGTCACCTGCTCCAGCTTCTTCATG
>CP070777.1:2170547-2174039 GCA_020346225.1 Candidatus Zixiibacteriota bacterium
GCCGCCATGTCGCAGACAACCGCTTACTACCAGCCGGGCGCGCCGGAGACCGGTCGTCCGGGATACTTCTACGTAAACACCTACGACTTGAAATCACGCCCGCGCTGGGAAATGGAGCCGCTGACCCTTCACGAGGCGGTGCCGGGCCATCATTTGCAGATAGCCATAGCCCAGGAACTTCAGGATCTGCCTCTGTTCCGTCGCAAGAACTGGATCACATCGTACGGCGAAGGCTGGGCACTGTACGCGGAGAGCCTGGGCGAAGAAATGGGATTCTACACATCGCCATACAGCAAGTTCGGTCAGCTGACATACGAAATGTGGCGGGCCATAAGGCTCGTGGTCGATGTCGGCATGCACTTCAAAGACTGGACACGGGATGCCGCGATTGAATTCATGATGCAAAACAGCGGCAAGACCGGGCATGATGTTACCGTTGAAATCGACCGCTATATCGTTTGGCCGGGTCAGGCCCTGGCTTACAAAATCGGCGAACTGAAAATAAAAGAATTGCGACGGCTCGCTGAAAAGGAATTAAAGGATAAATTCAACGTGAGGTCATTTCACGACGAGGTACTCACCCACGGGCCGATGCCGCTGGACGTGCTCGAGGCGCACATCAAAAGCTGGATAAGCAAAGAAAAACGACCTTTAAAATCTTGAAGGCTGTCGTCACGCGGCGGGCCAATTAGAAGTTGACACCGTTTTATATTCTGCTTTATTGAATACAGTACCTCACTTTAATATTTAACGGCGCTCACTTCAGTAATACTCATGTCTTGCTCGAAACGCGGTCCGGGAGGAGAGCGAAAGGAAGGGAGGTGGTATAACTACGACCCGTTCGTACCCGCCTAGCTCCATCGGCCTGTGAACTGACACGGAGAACTGTTTCTTAAGCGATGGTTTTTGGGGGGTCGCCACATGTCATGTGGCCTCTGATTCAGCAGTATCTCACGACTAAATCGTAAAATTAGGAGGAGGCATGAATCGCACTTTTCTGTCTGCCTTGATTCTGTCAGTTTTCCTTGTACTCGGGATTGCGGCAACAGCATTTGGCGATGCCAACTGGGTGTCTTTGAATGGCTCGTCAACACCGCAAAAACCGACCGTGGCGGTACTGAGTTCGACCGAAACTGAGACGGTGATAAGAGTGACCGCTCATGGATTCTGGGCTACGGAAATCGCCGAGGACGGCCAGATCTTCCAGGCCCTCAACTTCCCCGGCTACGGCACCGCTCTTGAGATCGGCAAACCGGCCGTGCCGGTAATTTCGGAACGAGTCGGCATTCCCGGCAGCGCCAATGTGAGTGTCAGCGTTGTCGACGCGGTCGAGGTCACCCTGCCCGGATACAACGTCCACCCGTTCCAGACGCCGCTGCGTGAAAGCGAACAGCGGGTCACCTTCGACATCGACCGGGGACTTTACTCGCAGAACGCCTTTTATCCGGAAGTTCAGGCGCAGGTCAGCCAGCCGCGGCTGTGGCGCGATCTGCGCATCGTTGTTCTGCAGTTCAACCCCATCACTTTCAACCCGGTGACGGGCGAACTTAAAGCATGCACTGAGATGACCGTGAAGCTGGCGTACACCGGAACCAGCGATGTCAATGTTCAGCAGTTCCGGCGGCCGGTGCCGGCCAACTACGACGCCATGTACCGTAAATCGGTGCTGAATTACGACTACCTCGAGATGACTCTTGAGAGTGAGGCTGAGCAGATCGATGCTGCTTACGACATGCTGATAATAGCCGCGGACGCCTATCTGAGCAACGTTGCCCCCCTGGCCGCTCACAAGAACGCGATGGGCCTGGCCACCACCGTCGTGCCCATATCGGCTGTCGGCACCAACTACACGGCTATCAAGAATTACATTCAGAACGAATATAATACTAACGGCATCAGCTACGTGCTCCTGGTAGGCAACGAGAGCGACATCCCCGCGTACACCGGCTACGGTTTCTTCAGCGATTACTACTACAGTCTGCTGGCCGGCAGTGATGATGATGCCGATATCGCCATCGGCCGGTTCTCCGTCGGCAATTCCGCCCATGTCGACAATATGGTTAACAAGACCATAACCTTCGAGGGCAGCCCGCCGCCCGGTGACTGGCTCGAAAAATCGCTGCTGGTCGCCAACTGGGAGCTGGCCCCGGCCAAGTATCAGGAGTGCAAAGAACAAATTCGCACCGCTGCCGAGATTCCCGGCAACTACTACTCCGTCCTTTATCCTGACTTCACCACCGCCTACGGCGCCTCCTATGCCAACGGCGGTGACGAAGCCACCAATGCCGACGTAATCGCATACATAGACGCCGGCCAGCGGCTGGTCAACTACCGCGGCCACGGCAGCGAAACAACCTGGCAGTACTGGAACACCAGTGGCGAGTATTTCCGCATCAGCGACGTGGATGCCATTGACAACGGCGACTTGACCCCGGTCGTGTTCAGTATTGCCTGCCTGAACAACAACCTGTCGTATTCCCAGACCACTATCGGCGAAGCCTTCACCCGGGGCGATGACGCCGCCGTGGCTTACCTGGGCGCTTCCGACCCGTCCTACACCACCCCGAACCACGACTACGACAAACAGCTGTACTCCGCCATTTTCCACGAAGGCATCAACGCCGTCGGCGATGCCTCCAACATAGCATCGGTCAGAGTGATCGATCTCTGGGGTACCTACGGCATCACCAACGCCCGGATGTACCTGTGGCTGGGTGACCCGTCGCTCGGCCTGATTTACGAGGGTGAGCCGAGGCCCGGTCCACCGGTGCTCGTGTCGCCGGATGACGGCGCCTACTTCGATGCTCCCGCCGTGGTTGACCTCGACTGGGAAGACGAGCCCCTGTCGCAGTACTACCACGTCCAGGTGGACAATAATGCCGATTTCAGCTCCCCGGAGGCCGAAAATACGAACGTCACCCCGTCGCAGTGGCAAACACCTTCTCTCGCTGAGGACATTTACTTCTGGAGGGTGCGCGGCGGTGATGATATCGGTTACGGCTCCTGGTCTGTCGTCAGAAGCATCTTCGTGGGCATTCAGGTCCAGGCACCAGTACTATACAGCCCGGCCGACGCTGCCAAGATCAAGAACGACGTCAATATCCCGCTGGAGTGGTATCGCATAGAGGGCGTCGCCGGGTACAACATTGAAATAGACAACAACCCGGACTTCTCATCGCCCGAGCAGACCGGCTACTCAGCCGTGTGCACCAACGGAACCTGCCTGTACTACATAAATCCGGCCCTTATGCCCGGCGAATACTACTGGCGCGTCAAAGCAGACGAGACAGGTTGGCCGTGGTCCGACGTCTGGTCCTTCCGGCTTCAGGGCCGGGTTAAAAAGGACGCCGCCGAGGACGGTTTGCCTCAGAGCGCGGAACTCTACGCCAACCGGCCGAACCCGTTCAACCCTAAAACCGCAATCCGGTTTGCGCTCGCGGAACCGGGGCACGTCAGATTGACGGTTTATAATATCATGGGACAGAAAGTCGC
>CP070777.1:2174139-2181966 GCA_020346225.1 Candidatus Zixiibacteriota bacterium
CTGACCGAAAATCGCGTCATTTTCGAGTTCGTGCTCTACGCCTGGTCGGCCCTGGGAGCCGCCTTCGGCCCGGTGGTCATCCTGGGACTGTTGTGGAAGAGAACCAACAAGGCGGGTGCCGTCGCCGGTATGCTCACCGGCGCCATAGTCACTATCATCTGGAGGAACGTGGCGGCGCTCAAAGCGATCGTATATGAACTCGTCCCCGCCTTCATCCTGGCCTTTGCAGCGGTGGTTATTTTCAGCTTGCTGACCTCGCCCGGCGGAGAAACGCACCATAAACCAGAAGCATGAGCCCAAAAGCCAAAAAAGTCCTCACGTTTATCCTTGTCGCGCTGATCGGCCTCGTGGTCGGGGTGGCGGTTTCCTTTTATGGCCTGCTCCGACTCTCCGTTCCGGTGACCGACGGAGAAATCCAGCTTCCCGGGCTCGAATCCACCGTCGAAATTACCTTTGACCAAATGGGCATACCCCAGATCTGGGCGCAAAGCGAAGCCGACGCCTACTACGCCCTCGGCTACCAGCATGCCGCCGACCGCATCTTCCAGATGGACCTGTCCCGCCGGGTGGCCTCGGGACGCCTGTCGGAAATGCTGGGCGCCGTCACCCGCGATATCGATATCGAGCAGCGCCGCATCGGACACGCTCGCATGGCCCGGCGAGCGACAGCGACCCTCTCCGAGCACAACCGGCTTATCTTGCAGGCGTATGTCGATGGCGTCAACGCCTATGCCGACCACTGCCGCGCCCTGCCGTTTGAGTACCGCTTTCTCCCCATAAGTTTCGAGCCGTGGACCGTCGAGGATTGCCTTGCCCTGCTCAGTTTTCAAACGTGGTTTTCCAACGCCCTGATGAACCAGGACGAATTCTATGTCCGGCTGGCCGAGAAAGTCGGCCGCGAGAAAGCCCTCTCGCTTTTGTTTCCATATCCCGACTGGGCCCCGGCCACTGTCGGCAGCGGCGAGCGTGCCGAGGAGACTTCCCGCCCCCTGCCCCGATCGGCCCTCGGCCGTGCCGGCACCGTTCCCCGGGCGCGTCTCACTTCCGAACAGGACCCCGCCCGTTACCCTTCGGAAACATTCCGCGACGCTCTGGCGCGTCGTCTGCTGAAGGCCGGCACCGGCGGCTTTCTCATGTCACACAGCTCCAACGCCTGGGTCGTATCCCCTCAAAAGAGCATGAGCGGTAGCGCCATGCTGGCCGCTGACCCGCATCTGGAGCTTACCCGCCTTCCCCAGTTCTGGTACGCCGCCGGACTGCACGTAAAGCAGGATTCCTCGGGTGTCCTCGGTATCAGTACGCCCGGCCTGCCGTTTTTCATCATGGGTCACAACGGCAAGGCCGCCTGGGCCTTCACGGCCGGGGGAATCGATGTGAACGACTACTATCTTGTACAGGTCAACCCCGATGACTCCAACCGGTATCTCACACCCGACGGCTGGCGGGATTTTGAGCTCGTAGAAGACTCAATGAAAGTAGCCGGCGAGGACAGCCTGTTGCACCTGACCTTCCGCGCGTCTCCGAACGGTCCGATCGTATCATCCGGCCCCGAGGAAAACCAGGCTTATGCCGTCCGCTGGGTGGGATACGATACCGACCTGAACCTGGCCGTGGCCAGCGCGCTGGAGCTCCACGGGGTTGACAGCTTCGAACGCTTTCGCATGCTTGTTACATCGTTCGGCGCGCTCGACGCCAACATGTTCTATGCCGACGTGCACGGCGATATCGGCTACCAGTTGACCACACCGCTGCCGGTGCGGCCGCCCGAGTACGGCTCGGCGGCGCTACCGGCGGCAACAACCTCCCGGTGGGCCGGCTACCGTGACATCGAAAACACCCCGCACGCCGGAAACCCCGCCGACGGCTGGCTTGCCAGCTGCAACAACCTTCCGCAGCGCAGCGACTTTGTCCGGGGACACTTCTTCGCCAACCGGATTGTCAGTATCGATAATCTCCTCCGGTCAAAAGACAGGTTTACCCCCGAAGACTTTGCCCGGTTCCAGATGGACCGGACCGACCGTTACCTGCTGCGCTTCGCGGGCGAACTGGCGCGACTTCTGGACTTTTTGGGGGAAACCGAGGCGGCTGCGCTTATGCGCGGCTGGGACGGTTCCTGCGGGGTGGATTCGCGTCCGGCGGCTCTCATGAATGTCTTTCTCGCGGAACTGAAGACGGCCACTTTCGAAGACGAGCTGGGCCGTATGGCCGTCCAGGTGCCTTCGAAGTGGATCGAACAGATCGGACGGGTCGACAGCGCCGGCTGGTTCGACGATGTCAGCACTGAAGATGAGGTCGAAACCTACGAGGATATCGCTATCAACGCCGTCGAAGAAACTCTCGGTGCCGTGAACGACAAGACCTGGGGCGAGATGCAATCTCTTACGATGGAGCATCCGCTTTCGATGTTCCCCCTTCTGGGCTCCCTTCTGAATCTGAAACTGGGACCGTATCCGTGGGGCGGCGATGCCGGTACGCTGAACGCATCGTTTTCCCGGGAAGTCGGCGAAGGCAAATTCGAATCCGTGGCCGGACCGAGCTGGCGTTTCGTGATGGATTTCGCCGATATCGATGCCGCCACCATGGTTCTCCCCGCCGGAAATTCGGGCAACCCCATGACGGACCATTTTATGGACTTTTTCGAGATGTGGAAATCAGGCGAGCGCTGGACGGTGCCGTTTCACTATGAGAAAGTTAAAGAAAAGGCCGTCAGCACCCTTTCGCTGGTCCCCGACCGGACCGAAGATGCTCCGCTCGGCCCCTGAGCTTACATCAGAAGGTCCTTGTTTGTCTTGATATCCTCTTTGGCCTGCACGTAATCGTCAGGGCGGCCGATGTCCATCCAGTAACCGTCGAAAGGATACGTGGCGATCGGTTCGTTCAACTCCAGCAGCCGCAGCATCAGGTCGTCAAACCCGAACGGCTTGCCGTCCGGCACGACCTCCAGAATCGCCTTTGAGAAGACATAAATCCCCATGGACACGGTCAGGTCGAAAACCGGCTTCTCGTCGAACGACGTAACCCTGCCGGAACTGTCGGTCCCGATCACCCCGTAGTCGATCTTGTTGAGACGTCGGTGTGTGGCCACGGTCAACTTCGCGCCCGTCTTGACATGGTACTCGTACAGGGCGGCGAGGTCCAGATCGGTGAGAATATCGCCGTTGGCCACGAGAAACCGGTCAGCCAGATTGCCCAGCAATTTGAGCGGCGCTACCGTCGAAAGCGGGGTGTCTTCCAGCGAGTAACTTATGTTGACGCCGAACCGTCGGCCGTCATCCAGCACGGCGCTGATCAGGTGGGCCAGATGATTGACACAGATAGAAATATCCGAGAACCCGTGGCGCTTGAGCCGACCGATAAGAATTTCGATTATCGGTTTACCGCCGAGAGGGACCAGTGGCTTGGGAATCTCGGTCGTGTGTGGTTGAAGGCGGGTGCCTTTCCCGCCGGCCAGTATAACTGCCTGCATACGAAATCAATTCTCTAAAGCGCGGACACCCGCTACGGCTACAGGTTCGAGTACCTGCGGTCGTGCGGGTCCGCGATAACTCCCGAAGCTATCGCAAAGATGTATTCCCTTATACCGTCAATCACCTTACGCGTGCTTTTAAAACCCAGGGCCGATTCGATCTTGTGAAAGTTCACACGGTAATCCCGCGGGTCTTCCTCACGGTGGATATAATTGACGTTGTTACGGACCCGCGGCAATTCCGCCAGGATCATCTCGACCAGTGTTTTCTTCTGATAGTTCTCACCGGTGTCGCCGACATTGAAAGCCCGGTGGGCCACCCGGTCGGCCTCCGCTTCAAGCGCCATGAGACAGGCCCGGGACAGGTCAACGGTGTGACAGTAGGGACGCCAGAACTGCTCGCCGTACACCTCCAGCTTGCGGCCCGTGACCAGGTCGCGGGTAAACTCGTTGACGGTCAGATCAAAGCGCGGCCGGGGCGACATCCCATGGGCCGTGGCAAAACGAAGGCATACCGGAGAAAAACCCTCCCGCCTCACCGCCATGAGAAAGTTCTCAAAACCGACCTTGAGT
Organism: Candidatus Zixiibacteriota bacterium; assembly: GCA_020346225.1. Classification (GTDB taxonomy): domain Bacteria; phylum Zixibacteria; class MSB-5A5; order GN15; family FEB-12. The sequence continues at coordinate 2,178,179 of CP070777.1, forward strand.
TCGGCGTAGAGCGAAACGGGCCTGAGGAGACTGGTTTCGTCCACATAGCCGTTATGGTCGGGCATCTTGCCGTAGTTGCTGCATGTGGAGGCAAAGATAAACCGCTTGACCCTCTTCTCAACGGCCGCCTGGCACAGCAACTCCGAAGCATCTTTGTTAACCCTCACCGCCAGTTCCGGTTGTTTGGCGCAGGCCGGATCACCCACCACGGCCGCCAGGTGAACCACCGCATCCATACCCTCGAGGGCTCCTCTCACGGCTTCTGAATCGGTTATGTCTCCTTTTACCAGCTCAAAATGAGGGTTGCCCAGATGCGGCAGAAGCGACTCCCCCCCGAAAGACAGGTTGTCGATAGTTCTGACCTGGTATCCCCCGGTCAGGAGAGTACCGACAAGGACCGAACCGATATAGCCGGCGCCCCCGGTGACCAGGACTTTTTGGCTCGCTTGAGACATAACGGTATACCCTTTCCGGTAGCCGACCCTTTCCCCCCCGGCTTTGGCGGCCACTCAGGTCCCACGGCTTCTGAGGGAAGGTCTTAACATTTAGCCGACAAGACAGGCTATTATCAAGAAAATATTTGTTGAAAGCCAGCAAAAACGGTGCTAATTGGAGGAAAAAGATTGTTCAGGCACCGCCACGGGCGTATAATATACATATGACCACCCTGGAGTCGCGGAATCTACAAAAATTCTATCGGAGGAGGGCCGTTGTTGACCAGGTTTCGATTGTCGTCAAACCTGGCGAAGTGGTCGGTTTGCTGGGGCCCAACGGGGCCGGCAAGACAACAACTTTTTACATGATAATAGGCTTCATCCACCCGGACGGGGGTGATGTCTTTTTGGGCGAGCGGAATCTGAGTCGGCTCCCGATGTATCGCAGAGCCAGTATGGGAATAGGCTATCTGGCCCAGGAAGCATCGGTCTTCCGCAAAATGACTGTTGAGGAGAACATCATGTCCATCCTCCAGTTCAGGAAGATGAGCCGGAAGGAGCGAAGAAAGCGGCTGGAAGGGCTTCTCGCTGAACTGGATATCTCCCACCTTCGCAAGAGCAAAGCCTATACCCTCTCGGGGGGCGAACGCCGGCGCGTCGAGATCACCAGAGCCATGGTTAGCAATCCCAAGTTCATGCTGCTTGATGAGCCGTTCGCGGGCATCGACCCCATCGCCGTGGAGGACATCCAGAAGATTATCGGCCGACTGGTCAGTCGCGGTCTCGGTATTCTTATAACCGACCACAACGTGCGCGAAACACTCTCCATCTGTGACCGGGCCTATATCATGTGCGACGGGAAGATACTTAAATCGGGCACCTCACAGTTTCTGGCCGACGACCCGGAGGCACGAAAAATATATCTGGGCGAGAAGTTTCGCCTTAACTGAAACAAGGCGTTGTTTAATATATGAACGAACTTAGCACCGAGGATAAATCTGCCTAAATTAAGTCCGATATTTATTGTAAGAACGGGGTTTTCTTAAGAAACCTCAGCCATTTAGCGATATTTTGCGAGTTGAGCGATGAAGCTTGGATTACAACTTAGGCTCAAACAGACTCTGGCTCCACAACTGATCCAATCTTTGAAGATGCTCCAGATGCCTATTCTCAAGCTGGAGCAGACTATCCGACACGAATTGGCCACCAACCCGCTGCTTGAAGAAGTCGAAGAGGTGGAGCAGGATCAGGAGAAGACGGACGAAGCCGAGGCGGAACTCGATGTCGCTGAAAAAGAGAAAGATGAAGACTCCGGCGACAGCCTCGAGTGGGAGGATTACCTGTTCGACGACGACGAAGGCTACAAGGTCAGGGAACAGCGTGAAGAAAGACCCGACCATTTCGAGGGTCTGGCCGGACAGCGCACCAACCTTTACACCCATCTGACCGAGCAACTGTCGCTCCTGAAACTGTCCGATGAAGAACACCTCATCGGCGAGTACATCATCGGCAATATCTCACCCGACGGGTACCTGACCATCAGTGTCCCCGAGATGGCCGCCGAACTGGAGATCGACGCCGACAAGATCGAGAAGGTGCTCAAGAAGATTCAGCGCTTCGACCCCACCGGTGTCGGCGCCCGCGACCTGAGAGAATCCCTCCTGATGCAGCTCACCGAAAAAGGGCTGGAAAACAGTCTCGCCTACCGCATTGTCGAAGAGCACATCCATGAGCTGGACCGCAAGTCCATCCTTCAAATCGCCAAACTGATGAATGTCCCGGTGGAAAAAGCCCAGCAGGCTATGACCGTGATCAAGGGCCTCTCTCCCACCCCCGCCCAGGGCCGCTTCGACAGCGGCGCCATGCCCGTCATCCCCGACCTTATGATAGAGCGCTACGGCGATGACTACATCGTATTCCACAACGACAGCTATATGCCGCGCCTGCGTATAAATTCCAGCTACAAGGAACTCATCAGGAGAGGCAGCAACTCCTCCAAAGACACCAAAGACTATATCAAGCAGAAGCTCGAACAGGCCCGGTGGCTTTTGAACTCCATTAACCAGCGCCGCACCACCATGATCAATGTCATGCAGGCCATCATCGAAGAACAGCGGGAATTCTTCGAAAACGGACCCGCCTTCCTCAAGCCCATGATCATGGAACAGATAGCCCAGAAGGTCAGTATGAACGTGGCCACCATTAGCCGCGTTTCCAACGGCAAATATGTCCAGACCCCCTTCGGGGTATACGAAATCAAGTACTTCTTCAATTCCGGCATATCCATGGAGGACGGCGAGGATATGTCGAAGCGCTCGGTCAAACAGCGCATCGCCGAAATCATCAAGGCCGAAGCGCTTGAGAAACCACTGTCGGACCAGGAGATCTATCGAATTCTCAACAACGAGGGAATCAAACTGGCCCGGCGAACTGTTACCAAGTATCGCGAAGAACTGAAAATTCAGCCCGCCCGGCTCAGAAAAAGAGTATAACGGAGGCTTAGGACGAAAAGCCAACCCAAGACACGGCTGTAAGGAACCATCGGATGGTGTTTTACTCTGGGGGCTACAACAGATCTCGTACCTGCGGGGAATTACCCGGCCCATTTGGGCGCCACATATCCAATACGGCCACCGATTCCCATTCAATACTCGGGGAGGCACATACGTAACTTATTTAGGGAGAGATAGCCATTTTTATCCTGCTTATGACCCGGATATCAACATTCTCAAGATTTGAAACGACCGCTTTAGGGCTTAACCGTAATACCAACTTTGCATGGAAAGGAGAATCCCCATGCTGAAAAAAATATCCGCTCGCCACTTTGACCTGACGGACGAAATGAGAGCCGTGGCGGAATCCGAGATGGACGGTCTGAAGCGATTTTTCGACAACATAATCTCCGCCGAACTCGTCCTCGATACCGAGCGTCACCGCCGAAAAGCCGAGCTGAAAGTCAAGGTGTACAACAGTGTCATTACGGGAACCGGCGACACCGACGACATCTACAACTCGATAGCTCAGGCGGTCGACAAGGTCAAAGGGCAGCTGAAAAAGTACAAAGGTAAGCTCAAAGAAAAACGGCCCGACCATATCACCGAAACCAAAGACCATCTGACCAAGCCGTCAACCGATGTTGACGCCGTAGATATCTAACACTTTCCGATTAGCACTCCCTCACATAAGGTCCGCCCCCCCAAGGGCGGGCCTTTTTTTGTGCCCCTAAAAGTGTGCAACCGCCTGCCTAATCGACCCCCTCCATGCACACCCATCGAAGACCGCCCAGACACCCCCTTCTGCCCGTTTTTTGTTGTCCCGTAAACGGTTACGACAGACATAAAACAGCCTCCGGCC
>CP070777.1:2182066-2186305 GCA_020346225.1 Candidatus Zixiibacteriota bacterium
ATGAACGAGAGTACCCGATATCTGAGCTCCTTCTTCTCAAAATCCCGCTCGGGGTCGGCCGGGGCCAACCGGCGGTCGATTCCCCGGTCGCCGACATTTCGGCTTTCCCGTTTGAGGTGGTTGATGGCCTTATTTGCGGCGATGCGATACAGCCAGCTTTCAAGCTTAGCCTCATCCTTGAATTCCGACAGGTTCTCCCAGGCCGCCACAAAGGTATCCTGGGCCAGGTCAAGGGCACTGTCTCTGTCCTGAGTCATCTTGTATGTCAGGGCTATAATTGGATTCATCATAATTCTCACTATTTCCGAGAAAGCGTCGCGGTCACCGAGGCGAGCCCCCGCCAATAGTCCGGCTATGCGATTGGTGTTGACTGATCTCATCGCTTTCTTATCTGGGCTTAAGACAGTTGGAGGCAGAAAAGGATTAATGGCTGCATTTGACAAGCAAAAAAGCCGGGCGGGGCCGGCTTTCCAAACGTCTAACCTATTGCTGCACCTAGTCTTTACGGCTTTTTTCGACCACCTTGGCGTAAGCGGCAAAGTCGGAGAGGATCTTGCCGGCGCCGCGGACCACGCAGGTGAGGGGATCTTCGGCTACGTTCACGGGCAGGTTGGTTTCCTGGCGCAGTCGCCTGTCCATGCTCCTTAGAAGGGCGCCGCCGCCGGTGAGAATGATGCCGCGTTCCAAAATATCCGAGGCAAGTTCGGGCGGTGTTCGCTCAAGCGCCTGGCGCACGGCCTCGACGATAATATCGATTGTCTCCGACAGGGCTTCCCTGACCTGAACCGACGACAGCTTGAGGTTCTTGGGAACGCCGGCGACAAGGTCGCGCCCCTTGATCTCCATCGATAGTTCTTTGTCAAGAGGGTAAGCGGAGCCGATTTTGATCTTTATCTCTTCAGCGGTCAACTCACCGATGAGAAGGTTATAGTTCTTTTTCAGGTACATGATGATGGCTTCATTCATCTCGTCGCCAGCCACCCTGATGGAGGTATCATTGACGATGCCGTTAAGGGCAATGACCGCGATTTCCGAAGTACCGCCGCCGACATCAATTATCATGCTGCCGGAAGGCTGTTCTACCGGCAGGCCAACGCCGATCGCAGCGGCCATCGGTTCCTGAACCAGATAGACCTCCCGGGCCCCGGCGTTCTCGGCGGAATCGCGAACGGCTCGCTTTTCCACTTCGGTAATGCCGGAGGGAACGGAGACAATCACGCGCGGTTTCATAAGAAACTTGTGTCTGACCACGCGGCGGATGAAGTCCGCGATGAGACGTTCGGAAATATCAAAGTCGGCGATGACGCCGTCTTTGAGGGGGCGAATGGCGGCGATGCCGCCGGGGGTACGACCGGTCATCTCCTTGGCGGCAGAACCGATGGCGAGGACTTTGCCGGTGGATTTTTCAACGGCGACTACCGAAGGTTCGTTGAGAACGATTCCCTGACCGCGAACGTATACGAGCGTATTGGCGGTGCCGAGGTCAATACCGATGTCATTGGAAAGTGCGTCGAAGACTCCCAAGCTTAAATCCCTTTATGGCTGATCCTTTTGACGGAGTCGGTTAAGCTGTTATTTCTCTTATCGATACAAATCGGCAATAGTTTACCGTGAAATTGGCAAAAGAGCAATAAAAATCTGGCGGCCTGTCGGCGCAGCGCCCTCGGATCCCGATACCCCGGTCACGTAAGCAGGGTCAGAAACACTCCGGCCGCAACCGCAGAGCCGATAACCCCGGCGACATTGGGGCCCATGGCGGGCATGAGCGGATTGACTTGGCCATCGGTGGAGTCGGAGACGAACCTCTGAACGACGCGGGCCGCCATGGGAACGGCCGACACACCGGCGGCACCGATGCAGGGGTTAATCCTCTTGCCGGGAGGCATGACCAGATTCAGAAGCTTAGCGAAGATGATTCCTCCGGCCGTGCTGAAAGCAAAAGCCAGGGCACCCAGGATCAGGATCAGGATGGTGCGGTAGGTCAGAAAGTGAGCACCATCCATCGTAGCTCCAACCACCAATCCCAGAAAGAGGGTCACGATGTCGACAAGAGCGCCCCCGGCCGTTTTGCGCAGCCGCTCGGTCACACCGCATTCACGCAGCAGATTGCCGAACATCAGCATCCCTATGAGCGGTGCCGCCGAAGGGATGGCCAGTGACCCGAGAATACCAGTGATGATGGGAAACAGAATAGCGGCCGTCTTGGAAACCGGCAGGGCCTGCGGCATATCAATCGAGCGTTCTTTGTGCGATGTCAGCATCCTGAGGATAGGCGGCTGTATTATGGGCACCAGCGACATATAGCTATACGCCGCCACGGCCACCGGACCGAGCAGATGAGGCGCAAGCTGGCTGGTAAGGAAAATCGAGGTCGGTCCGTCGGCGCCGCCGATAATCCCGATACAGGCGGCTTCTCTGGGATTGAAGCCCAGCAAATAGGCTGCCCCGACGGCAGCCACGAAAATTCCCAGTTGCGCCGCCGCCCCCAAAAGGAACGTAAGAGGCCGCGCCAGAAGAGGACGGAAATCTATCAGAACACCGATGCCGAGAAAGATAATCGGGGGCAACAGTTCCGTCTTGATGCCGCTGTCGTAAATCAGGGCGATGATACCTTCACCGTAAGAGCCCATATGCGCCAGCGGCAGGTTGGCCAGAATGGTCCCGAAACCGATGGGAATCAAGAGGAGTGGTTCGTAGAACCTGGCAATAGCCAGGTAGATCAGGACGCCCCCCACCGCAAACATCACCCAGTTACTCCAGCTAAGGTTGGCAAAGCCGGACTCTCGAGCCAGTTCAAGGAATGCTTCCATAAAGCCGGCCCCTTAAGCGATAGTGAGAATCGGTTTGGTGGAGTCTATTTCGTCGCCTATTCTGACATGGATATCGGCTATAGTCCCGCTGCACGGAGCCTTGATATCGTGCTTTGCCTTCATAGCTTCCACCGCCGCGATCACGTGACCCTTGCTGACAGATTCACCCTTCTTGACGAGGATATCAACAACCTCGACGAACCCGGCGAAAGTGGAGTATACCGGGGTACCGTTGGAGGAGGCCGGTACGGCGGGAACTGCGGCCGGGCCGGCCGGAGCAGGGGCAGCCGCCGTCGCGGCCGGCTCCAGCGTTATTACAAAGGTACGCTGTACACCGTTTTCGTCCACGGTGCACCGGGTGGTAACCGGGCCGGTTATACCGGGGGCCGTGGCGGCCGGTGCGGCCGGCACGGGTTCCTCTTTCTTCTTTAGAGGAACGTCTATCTTACCGTTACCGGTGAGCAGGCGGATTCCCTCGTTGAGTTCCATTTTCTTGCCGGGGACCATAGCGGCCATAACGAGGAAGATGTTACTCTCGGTGACCGGCAGGCCCCTTTCCTCCAGAGCCTTCCGGGCCGGCTCGATATTCTTGGGGGCGGCCTCCAGCGGGTCACCATCGAATACCGGCAACTCTAATTGCTCAGAGGCGGCTTTGACGACATCGGGATCGGGCGGCAGCGGAGTCTTGCCGAAATATCCCAGCACCGCCTTGCCGTAACCGGCGTCGATCTTTTTCCAGCGTCCGTACAGAACGTTGTTGAAGGCCTGCAGCCAGTATTGCTGGCTGCCGGGGGTGACACTGGTCCAGGCGCCGCCGGCTTCGACAACCACCGGGAACTCCGCGAGGACATCGCTATACTTATCGAGAATACCGGCTTTGACCATCATGTGGACATTGGGTCCGATGGCTCCTCCCGGCATGGGGAAACCCAGCACCCGGGCGTCGGCGGTGGTGGTGGTAGGATTGAAAGCGTAATCTTTAAGGGCCTCGTCGAGCATTTTTTCGAGTTCGCCCATCTTGGCGACATCGATATCGAGCGAGTAACCGGTGCCCTTCAGCCCGTGAGCGAGGGAACGAACATCGGGCTGAACCGTTCCGCTGGCCATGGGACGGAGAGACAGATCGACCCCGTCCACGCCGGCGGCGATACCGGCCATGTAACATGAGACGGCGGTACTGGCGGTGTCATGAGTGTGCAGCCACAGGATCATCTCGGGGGGCATGATCTTCCTGAGCCCCAGGGCGCTGTCATAGATTGTCTTGGGGTCGGTGGTGCCGCTGGCGTCTTTGAGGCAGATGCTGTCGATATGCATGCCGCTGTCGAGGAGACGCTTGCCGATGTTTATGTAGAATTCCGGAGTGTGGACCTTGTCGGACTTGAAAGGCATCCCCATGAGAGCGATGCAGACCTGGTGATGCATACCGGCG
>CP070777.1:2186405-2222737 GCA_020346225.1 Candidatus Zixiibacteriota bacterium
CCCATGTTTTGCGACCCGGACGCGGGTGACTTCGGCCTTCAGGGCGACTCTCCCTGCGTTGGCGCCAACAACAGCTGTGGTGAGTTGATCGGTGCCATGGATACCGGCTGCGGAATCGCTGCTCGTCCTACCCCGAGCTGAAACCGACCGCGATTTTAGTGGATTTTGTCGCCGGAGCGCGCGTAATTGGCCTGTGTTGCGCGCGCTACCGCAAGGCGGACGAGCACCAGAGACAGGCAAAACCCTATGGAAATCCAGTTGATGAAAGGGAGCATCCTATGACTATATCAAGGAAGACGGTAATAGCGGCAATGATGGTTCTTCTGACAGGCGCCGTCGTTGGCGAAGCCGGCGAGACCACAGTGGGTGGTACCCTGTTTGCCCACTGGAAGATGGACTTGACCGAAGCAGCCGGTGCGAGCGAGTTCGGCCTGAGCCGTGCTTACGTTACCGTCAAATCAAAGCTGTCCGAGCGTACTTCGGCTAGAATCACGGCTGATTTGCGAGAGGCCGACGGTTTCGACGGCTATTCAATCGTTCTCAAGTACGGCTACCTTGACTGGAAGCCGGGTTTCGGCAAAGGCGTTTACAGGTTCCGCTTTGGCCTGCAACCGACTCTTTATATCGACGAGATGAACAAGCTGTGGGGACGGCGGTATCTTATGAAGACTGTTGGCGACCTTCGCGGGTTTCTCACAACGTCGGACCTGGGAGTCGGAGCCATGCTGGATCTCGGTGAGAAAGGGCGGGCCGGTCACGTGGCTCTCAACATCTGGAACGGGACATCGTACACGGATATCGAGGAGCGCAACCGGCGGAAAGACCTGAGCGTCTTCGCCCGTTTTGCCCCGCTCAGAGGTCGCCCGGACCTCGAGCGTTCGGCCATCCAGGGTCAGGTTTACGTTGGAGCGCTGAATGTCGCCCCCGGAGAAGGTGAGGAAATCTCCGACTACGACCACAGCCTGTTTTCCATAGGCGGACTTCTGGCCTACCGACGTACTCTGGATATAGGGGTCGATGTGAACTTTTACCGCGAGGGTCAGGGCCCCGGCGCCGACGATTTGAAGCAGACCGGCCACTCATTCTTCCTGACGCTGTATCTTAGTGATCTTGTGGCCGCTGATTCGCCGCTGAGAACGCTCAACTTTTTCGGGCGCGTGGACATGTATGATCCCGATGCTTATGCTGATGATGACGGTGAGACGACAGTAGTCGCAGGTGTGGAGTGTGTGCCGGTCAGCGGCTTCAAAGCATCGTTAAACTGGCGCAGCACGAGTTTTCAGGCGGATGACAGGGACTCGGCGAAGTTCATGTACCTTAACACGCTGGTTGCTTTCTGAGCGCGGAGCAAGAGCAGCTAGTCTGGCGGCATCTTCGCCATAGCGTCCCGGAGCGACTGAAGTTCTTCTACTATCAACTCTACGAGCCGGTGAGCGGCTGCCTTGACTTCGGGGCTCAGGGTGACGCCGTGTTGGAAATTGCCGCCCTCGATGCCGTAGACTATCAGCGACTTCGGCCCGGAGCCCTGAGTTTCAGCCAGCCGGATAGCTTCGGGCAGTCCCAAGGTATGCGACGAGTGACGACTCCAACCGGTCGGCAGTTCGTCCCGGGCCGTATCTATTCGGTGGATCAGCCCCGGGGCGGAAGAAGACTTCGCCGCGTCCACAACGATGACTCTCTCGTAACCCTGCCAGCAATGAAGCAGGTAGGTTCCTTCGCCGGAACCCTCTTTCACGACGACATCGGGTAGCTTGAGCTTCAGCAGTTGCCTGGCCACGTAAAGTCCCGCGCCGTCATCGCTGCGGAACTCGTTCCCTATCCCGATTATGAGGCAACATTTGCGGACAACATTCATCATTCGTGCTCGACTGTCAAATTAAGGAAATGGCAGGAGCAGGAAATGCAGGGGTCATAGTTGCGTATTATCTGCTCACACTTCACTGTCAACTCGTCCTGCGGCAGGTTCAGATGTCCCGTCACGAATTGCCGCAGGTCGTTTTCGATCATTTTTTGATTCTGCGATGTTGGCGGGACGATCTTGGCATCGGTGATGATACCGGCGCCGTCAATTTCGTACCGGTGGTACAGGCTGCCCCGCGGCGCTTCGGTACACGCACATCCGCGACCGGCGCCGGGCGCGACCTGAAGGCAGAGCCGTCGCGGTGGTTCGTACTTCTCGATGATGGCGAGCGCTTCGTGAACGGCATGAAGCGTTTCGACACCCCGGACGATGATGCTTTTGAAGGGATTCCGGCAGGTTCTTTCCAGACCGGCGCCGCCGGCGGCCTGCCGGGCGACAGGCGACAGCTTGTCGAAATTCAGATTGTAGCGGGCCAGAGGCCCGGTCAGGTAAATGCCGCCGCCGGCCATCACCGAATGAAGCGAGGTAGCATGCTTGACCTGTTCTTCCCCAAAGTGCTGTTCGTATTCCCCGACCGCGATATCCAGTCCGCTGCTCGACACCAATCTGCCTCCGCACAGCGGGTACTCGGTGGGATGACGCAGAGAAACGAAATTGTAATCCTGTTCGAAATCGGGAAAATCGAGGGAGGCGGCGAATTCAATCAAATCCCGGGCGGCATCCAGAGCCCACTGCAGCTTTTCGACGAACCCGAGCAAATCAGCAGCCGTCGGGACCCTGTAAAAGCCGCCCACTTTGACGTTGATCGGATGAATCTCGCGGCCGCCGATAAGGCTGACCAGCGCATTGCCGATTTTCTTCAGCTGCAGCCCCGTCCTGACAACCTCAGGGTACTCGCGCGCCATCTGGATAGCGTCGTCGTAACCGAGAAAATCAGGGGCATGCAGAAGACAGATATGCAGGACATGGCTTTCGATCCACTCGCCGCAGTAGATGAGACGGCGCAAATCCCTCAGTGGACCGCCCACCTCGACACCGCAAGCGTCTTCCATGGCATAGACGGCGCTCATCTGGTAGGCGACCGGGCAAATGCCGCAAATGCGGGCGGTAATGTCCGGAGCCTCGGTGAAATGGCGGCCGCGAAGGAAAGCCTCAAAGAAGCGCGGCGGCTCGAAAATATTGAACTTAACGTCGCTCAGTTTTCCGTTCCTGACCTTGACCAGCAGGCCGCCTTCGCCTTCCACCCGGGTCAGGTAATCGACGTTTATCGTTTTATTCTTCTCTTTCATGTATCGTGCTCTCTCGGCGGTATTCGTCCGCCTCTGCATTATAGCTGCGGAAGGCGCGCACCAGCTCATCGCCGGTTATACCCATCTGTTTAAGCCGCTGGGCCAGGGCCTCGGTGTTTGGGGTTTCCATCGGCCCGTAGCAACTGTAGCAGGCACGGTGGAAGGCAGGGCAGATGGCCCCGCACCCGGCGTGCGTGACCGGACCGAGGCACGGCAATCCCCGGGCGACCATGACGCAGGCCACACCGCGCAACTTGCACTCTATACATACACTGTGAGATGATATGAGAGGTTTGCGACGGTTCAAAAAGGCGCTGATGACCTCCAGCAGCTGGCGCTTATTTACCGGGCAGCCCCGCAGTTCAAAGTCGACCGGAACGTGGTCACTGATGGGCGTCGAATTCTGCAGGGTGCTGATGTATTTCGGGTTGGCATAAATCGCCGATACAAATTGTCTCGTGTCGGCGAAATTGCGCAGGGCCTGTATACCCCCAGCCGTAGCGCAGGCACCGATACTGACCAGGTACCTGGAGTTGCGGCGGATCTTGTGGATGCGCTCGGCGTCGTGCGGTGTCGTGATGGAACCCTCGACCAGAGAAATCCGGTAAGGCCCCTTGACGACGGCCCGGGATACTTCCGGGAAACTGGCAATCTGAACCGCATCCGCGACCGCCAGCAACTCATCCTCGCAGTCAAGAAGACTCAACTGGCAGCCGTCGCAAGAAGCGAATTTCCACACCGCCAGTTTTGCTTTCTTTTCTCCCGGCATTTCAGATCTCCCGCTTGTTGAACAGGTTCTTCAGAGTTTCGTAGCTGAACACGGGACCGTTTTTGCATACGAACTTGGGCCCGAACTGGCAATGACCGCACAGGCCCACTCCGCATTTCATATTTCGTTCCATGGAAACGTAGATATCGTCGATGTTCATGCCTTTCTTCCTCAGCGCCATGACCGCAAAGCGCATCATGACCTCCGGTCCGCAGATCAGGGCTACGGCGTTGAGCGGGTCAAAAGGGGAACGCGGCACCAGAGTTGTGACCACGCCGACATTTCCCCACCAGGATTCATCGCCCCGGTCGACGGTTACTTCGACCTCAAGGTCGAAACGAGCCCGCCACTTCTCCAGCTCACGACGGTAGAGGATGTCGGCCGGCGTGCGGGCACCGTAGAGCAGCACAATCCTGCCGTACTTCTTGCGGTGAGCCAGCAGGTGATATAGAGCCGGCCGGAGCGGTGCCAGCCCGATGCCGCCGGCTATGACAACGATATCATTCCCCTCGGCCTCGTCCACCGGCCAGCCTTTTCCGAAAGGCCCCCGTATGCCCACCATATCTCCTGTTTTTAACCGGTGAAGCGCGCCGGTGACCGGCCCTACCACCCGGGTTGTGTGCACCAGAAACTGAGGTTTGGCCGGATCACCGCTAATGGACAGGGGAACCTCGCCGACCCCGAAGACATAGAGCATATTGAACTGACCGGGTTCAAAGTGCAGACCATTCCGGTCGCTCCCGGATTTCAGCCTGAGCGTGAAGGTGTCGGCGGTGTCCCGTTCGATTCGCCTGATGACAAACGGCCGGGGAGCGATCATTCCGGAAATTCCGCCGGTGTCCACCAGATCTTTTTCAGGTAGTCCCGCCATAAATGTCCAGAAGTTGCAGCCTCAGGGCCAGCAGCTCATCTTCCATAACGTGAGCGAAGCGCTTCATTATTTCGTATCCCAGTTGGTAGTCTTCGTTGCACTTCTCCCTCATGCAGGTTCCGTCGAGAACGATGGCCCTGGTGAGTTCCACCGCCCGGCAGTCGAAGTGCCGGAAATACGGAGGGATGAGCCACGACCATCCCACCACGTCGCCCGCCTTGAGCGTCTGCACTACGATACCGCCTTTGTGCGGCCGAAAGACTTCCAGCGCCAGCTTGCCGTGACGGATAAAATAAAACTCGTTCGCTTCATCGCCTTCCCTGAAGATGTACTGCCCTTCATCGAAGCGCACGTTGGAGGCACACCCGACCAGCAATTCAATGTGTCTTTCGGCCATGCCCTGAAGGAAGGGATGTTCGGCTAGGTATGGTTTTAACGTCTGCATACTCATATATTACTCTCCTCCGTGACTGTGGCTTGTGCCGGATCGTGTTCGCGAATTGCGCATACTTCTTCGGTTATATCGATGCCTACCGGGCACCAGGTGATGCAGCGGCCGCAGCCGACGCAGCCGGAACTGCCGAACTGGTCGTGCCAGGCGGCCAGCTTGTGTGTCAACCACTGCCGGTAACGTGATTTGGCTGAGGGCCGGACGGAGCCTCCGTGGATGTACGAGAAGTCCATGGTGAAACATGAATCCCAGCGCCGCTCCCGCCTGGCCCTGTGAGCTTCTAGATCCGTGGTATCCTCGGTGGCGAAGCAGAAGCAGGTGGGGCACACCAGGGTGCAGTTGGCGCAGGTGAGACAGCGTTTACCGACGCGGTCCCAGTAGACGTTTTCTATGTTCCGGTACAGGAGCTCCCGCAGGTCAGCGGTGTCGAGAGACCGACCCATTCTGCCGGCGGCACGGCTCAACAATTCATCGGCTCGACTCTGGATTTCGTTCGAAGCCCTTTCAGCCGTCAGTTTCGACATTGCGCTGAGGCCGGCTTCACTGCCGGTATCGACGAGCAGCCGGTGCCCGCTATCGTCGACTACCTCGGTCAATACAATATCATAGCCGTGGCGGGCGCGCGGTCCTGTGCCCATCGAGGCACAAAAACAGGTGCCTCCCGGCTCGGTGCAGTTAACGGCTATAATGAATGTGTTTTCTCGCTGACGCCGGTAGTATTCGTCGGAGAATTCACCGCCGGTCAGCACCCGGTCCAGAATCTCAATGGCCGCCAGTTCGCAGGGACGGACGCCCACAAATGCCAGCTTCGGCGGCTCGGGCTGTTTCTGCTTTAGTTCAAAGGCCCGCTTATTTCGAGCAGCTTGCCACAACTCGAGCCGGGGAGGATAGAGATATTTCTTCCACGACTGTGGGCCGACCACGTACCCGAAAAGAGCGCTATTCGGCATCCTTTCGAGGTGATAGGCGGCTGCGTCCTGTCGGTCGGTCCAGCCGACCGGCAGGTCGGTCGGGCCGGCAATTTCGTCAAGGATTATAACGTCGTCGCGGACGGTCGGTCCTATTATGCGGTACCCTGATTCGCTCAGGCCGGCAAAGAACTGCGCCAGTTGAGCCGTGCTGATAACGGCCGGTTCGTGGAGACTGCGGCGTGCCTTGTTAGTCACTATCACCCCCCTGAAACCGACATCGTGAGCACCTAACCGGTTTCGGAGTATCTCTCAATAAGTTGGGGACCCGCGCCCTTGCGACCATAGCCAACCTCTCGTGAAAGGCTCCATAGGTAATTTAGCCACATCTTGCCATGAATGTCAAGCGGATTTTGAGAAAAAATTCACAAAATGGCCAGAGGCGCCATCCTGTATAGTGCTTATAAATGGCCGCTTATGGCGACCGGGGTCGGCCGGCTATCTGGTAAAAATGGGTACTTCTTGGCCGATGTCTCTATGGTCAACATTTTTCAACTTTTCATCGGCGGAAATGTAGAAAGATAGAGTCGAGGCGATATAGGTACTGTAAAGGAGAATGTCATCGTTCGCGGCAAGCCACATCAGCTTTCATGGTCGGCTCCGCATGCGGGCGCAAGTGCCTGCGATTTCGCAGACAGCGTGCTGCTTGCTTTACCGGACCATCTTTCATCCCGACCTGAATACGAAAGGTTCGAGAACTTGCCTGCTGACAATGGAGAGGGTGAGTGGGCCCGCGAAATTTTGTCATTCGACACCGTAAATCTTCCGTCGTTTGCAGCTCGCCGGCGTAACCATGGTATACTGTATCGCTGCCTGGTTTCAACTGTGTACTTCCGTATTCTGATTCGCAGACTGCCTCGGTTCCGCGTCCTTCATGTAGTCTATCCGGTGGGGATATCGCCACTTGCCTGGCCGCTTCTGATGGTTCTGGCGGGGAAGTTCTTCGGTCTGAAAGTCGTTCTTGATTATCCGGGGCCGCTTACGCTCAGTCGTCTGCGAGGGAAAAGCCTTCTGGTGCAGAAGTTCTGGCATCTTTCCGACCGCGTGCTGGTGCCTTCGCGATATCAGCAGCAACTGGTCAACATGCTGGGCGGTCGAGCAAGTTGCGTGCATCATCCTGCAGTGTGCGGCCGGATCAGCCCTCGCACAATCGACCGGGTTCAACCGAAGCTGCTGGTAGTGGCCGATCTGGAAGAGGAAAACAACATCGCCTGTCTCATTAGAGCCTATAAACTGGTGAAGCAGAAATATCCCCGGACGGAGCTGGCCGTCATAGGCTCCGGTTCGCAACGGACCGGCCTGGAACGCCTGCTCGGGGCCGATACGCGTTCCGGCGTTACGTTCGTTTCACGCGGTGACCGGCCGGAGCGACATCGCTGGTTCGCCGCCTGCGACCTCTATGTAAACTGCAGCACGGTTGACTGTCTTACCGGTGCCACTCTGGAGGCGATGGCGCACGGCCTGCCGGTTTTGACAACTCCGCTGGGCAGTGACCTGACCGCTTTTCGCGACCATGACAACATCATCAGTTTTTCCTATAACAACCACGGTGCCCTGGCCGATCGAATTATCGAACTGGTTGAAGAACCCGGCCTGGTGCAGTCGCTATCTCGAAGGGCAAGGGAAACGGCGCAGCTTCTGGAGCGGCAAATGGCACCACTGCAGTGTCGTGACTTGTATCGGAGCCTGACTGCCGACTGATAGCCGACGGTATTCTCCTGTCCGTTTTTTGTTGTACTCTCGTGCCGCCAGCTGGTATTTTTCCTGCAAGACCACCGGTTCCTACGACGGGGGCCAAAAACGACCTGAAGCGTGCTGCAGGTAATGGAAAAACGCGACCACAGGTATCATCTGACGATAATTATTCCGGTCCGAAACGAGGAGAAATTCCTGGGCCAGACACTGGACCAGATTTACCTCCAGGACTACCCCATGGACCGGCTGGAGGTGGTAGTGGTCGACGGCGGCTCCACCGACCGGTCGCGTCACGTGGCCGAGGCTTTCAAAAGCCGTTTCGGGGCGCTCAAATTGCTCGACAATCCCCGGCAACTGACGTCGGCGGGCATAAATATCGGAATAAAGAATTCCACGGCGCCCTTCGTGTTTATCCTGCACGCGCGCACGTTTATTCCAAGCAAGAATCTTGTGAAGGACATCATCGAAATTTTCGAGGGGAGCGGGGCTGATTGCCTGTGCCGGCCGCGCCCCCTGACTCCCCCGGATATCAATGAGTTCGAGATGGCCGTGGCGTTGTGTCGTGGCTCGGCTCTGGGGCATAACCCGGGTTCCGAAGCGTACAGCGACTATGAGGGTTTTATCGACCCAACCTCGGCGGGGTCGATCTATCGCCGTGAAGTATTTGACCGGGTGGGCTTATTCGACGAGGAGTTTGACACCTGCAGTGATGTTGATTTCAACTACCGTGTGAAGGCGGCCGGGCTCAAATCTTATATTTCCCCGAAACTCCGGGTTTTCCTGTATCCCCGTTCGACCATTCAGGCCCTGTGGCGGCACATGAGGCGACTGGGCGCCGGCCGATTCAAGTTTACGCAGAAGCACCAGATCTTTTCGCCCATCCAGTGGCTGGCCGGAGGCGGCGTGCTGGCCTTCGGTTTTCTGATCCTGCTGGCCCTGGTATCGCAGCCGTTTTACGTCGTGCTGAAGAACCTGGTGGCTCTGTATGTTTTGGCGATTGTTGGCTTCTCGCTCTGGCTGTATATGAAGGAGCGACGCCTGGCCTGTTTGCTTTACGGGCCGGTGATATTCCCGGCCATTCACTTCGGGCTGGGACTGGGATTTCTCAGGGCGATGCTGGAGAAGTTCAGAACCAAGCCCCAATCGGATCAGGACTGAGGGACTGAAGACAGTCGTGTTGACAAGTTACAGCCACAGTTCGCTCGACACCTTTCGTATCTGTCCGCGCAAGTTTCGCTATGCTTACATCGACAAGGTACCGGTGGTTCGGGTGGTTACCGCCGACACCTATCTCGGCACGGCCGTCCACCGCGTTCTCAAGAACCTGTATACCCTGGGCGCGGACGGCGTTCTGCTGGCACAGGATGAAGCCATGTCGGCCTACCGGGCCGAGTGGGATAAGCTGGATACCAGACAGGTTTCCGTAACTTCGGATTACTATACCGTCGATGATTACATCCGCATCGGTGAGGAAATACTCGGGCGCCATTATGAACGCTATCAGCCGTTCAACCAGGGTACCCTGCTGGGCGCGGAGCTTTACCTGGACTTCGTTCTGCCCAATACGCCCTTCAGATTCCGCAGCTATATTGACCGCCTGTGGAAAAGGGACGACGATACCGTCGAGATATGCGACTACAAGACGGGTCAGGCTTTGATGACCGCCGATGATCCGCGTTTCCTGGCGCAGATGGGGCTTTACCAGCTGGCCGTTCAAGCGAAATACCCCGGGCTCGACGACATCGAGCTGGCCCAGTATCTGCTGCGCAAGGACATGGTGATAAGGCGTCGCCTCCGGCCGGATGAGCTGGACGAGTTGGCCGAGAGTTTGAGGCAGGCTGTCGTCAACACCATCGAGGCAGCCCGACTCGGCGACTTTCCAGCACAGGAGGGCACCCATTGTGTTTACTGCAACTATCAGGACCGGTGTCCCGCCAAAGTACATCGTCGCCTGCTCGAAGAGGAAGAGTCTGAGGAGGATCGGGACCTCGCTCCGGAGGAGGCCCGCGAATTGGCCGACCGGTTTCTGGCCAAACTTATTCAGAGCCGCCGGGTGGGTGCCGAACTGGACAGCCTTAAGGAGCAACTGGTTCAGCTGGCAAAACGCTGCGATGTCTCGCGCTTTGATGGTGACACGGGTAAAGTGACGGTTAGCATAAGAAAGAAAGAAAAGTTCGTCACCAAATCGGAGGATGCCCGGGCGTTCGCGGAGCTCACGGCACTGTGCCGCCGGATGAGGCTGGACGAGTACTTTACCCTTGACGGAAGGGGCCTGATGAGCAACGTCTATACCAAGAAGAGCCTGCCCCCGGAGCAACTGGAGGAGTTGGGCAAGTTCGTTTCGGAAGCGGAACAAATTCGCGTTGTCGGTAAGCCCGAACAGGATACGGAAGAGGAGCGCGACGAGGATTAACCGGACCGCCTGCCGACTTGTGGTTCAAAAAAAGCCCGGACAGTGCCGGGCTTTTCGCATGGTGTCTTTGGAATACGTCAATCCTGCGCCCGTATAACGAAGGCGGGGCGAATTTCGCGGAGGCGCTGATTGGACAGGTTGAGCGTATCGGGGGGCTCGCCGTTGCCGCCCTGGACGCGATCGGCTACCACCTGCAGGGAATTATGCGGGTGGGTGGTGGTCGTGTCGACCGTCAACGCCTCGATGGGCTTGTCATTGAGCGACGAAACGAATACCGTTACGACCCGTCCGCGTCCCGGCTTGAGGGTCTTGCTGGTGGGTCCCCAGTTCGCTATCAGGCCCATGGTTACGCACTGGTCGGCCGTGTCGGCGCGAAACGCCTTGTAGGTGAAATGCTCAACCCGGCCGCCGGTAAATATGGCCGAATCCGCGACCACGCGGTTGTCCGGTCCGGCGTCCAGCTTCAGCGGTAAGGTCAACCCGACCACGTTCTCGTCGTTGACATAGGATACGTTAACAGTCCAGTTTAACTCGTCGATTCTGTTAACTTCGGCATACACGGTATCAAGTTGGCCGAAACCGTCTGACTGGGCCGAAGCCAGACCGACCCCGGCAACCAGCGATGTCAGCACAAGCGTTATAGTTATCCGTAACTTCATCTTACCTCCGCCATTTACAGCAATCTTCTATTTTACTCATTAATCGGCCAAAAGATCCTTCGTTTGAGGGCTCAGATCGACCCGGGCCAGGGACCTGCGCAGATGCAAAAGCAGCGAATCGGCAACGCCGGGGCTGCCCATTAGTCTGCGATGCAGGCGGGCGGCCTCCTGAGCGGCCTTACGTCCGGGTTCAGTCTCGGGGAATCTATCAAAAACCGAAACCAGCACAGCGGCGGCGCTGTCGGGCTGGTTATTGCGTTTGAGAAGCTCGGCCTCGTAGAGGAGCGCCCTGGCTTCTACCACGGTGCCGGGCCTGAGGCTGATGGTTTCCGCGATATATTGGCGTGCTTCGTGGTACCAGGCGAGAGCCTCTTCCTTGCGCCCTTGAGCCTTCAAGGCGTCAAGTACTCTCAGGATCGCCGTCAGCGCTTCATCCGAGCCGCGGTACTTCTGTATCAGCAGATTGTACTCGGCCTCGGCCCGGGTCCAGTTTCCTTCGCGCTCGTAGCTGCGGGCGAAGGCGTACTGGGGCATAGGCGTCGAATCGAAAAACTTTGGGTATTCCGTTTTCAGCCGGAGAATCATCTCCCGGCATTCCGCGTACCGCCGACCGGCCATTTGAGCCAGACTCATTCTGACCAGCAGGATCGGCGCGCCGGTGCTGTCTTCTGCGCCAAGATTATCCAGCAGGTTTCGGTATAGGCCCAGAGCAGTGTCAGACCGGCGCAGCGGTCCGGCGTAGATGTCGGCTATTCGCGTCATGACTTCCCTGTAACCGGGCCGGGTGCGGTCGGCCAGAATTTGAAGTTCGACGAGCTGTTGTTCCCACCGGCCGGCTTCCTCGTAGAGGTCGGCCAGGCCGGCATGGGCCGCCGCAGCGAGGCGCGTGTCGGGGTTATCGGCGATTATCTTCCGGTAATACTGTTCTGCGCGGAAGAACTCTCTGGATGCGGCCGCCGAATCGCCCAATAGGTGCAGTGTCTGATAGAGCTTGATGGGCAACTTGAACGCACCCGTGATTATCTCACCGGCATCATCAACCGGCGGGTAGTAGTCCTCAATAACGCGACTGTATGCCACCAGGGCGCTGTCCCAGGCACCTCGACTCTGGTAGGTCCGGCCGAGCTTCAGGTAGACGGCCAGCGACTGTTTATCGGTGAGAGGGACACTTTGCAGCAGTCGATTCAGGTTGTTGGCCGAGCTATCTTGAAGCCCGGCCGCGGCGAACAGCTCCGAGAGTTTCAGTGACGATTCAAAGGCCAGATAGCGCACTTCATTGTATTCCACCGGGTTCTTGGCGGTATCGAGGGAATCGAGATAGACGCTGCAAAAGCGGGTCACGTCGCGGTATAGTGGAGAAATCCTCAGAGCCTCGGCGGGTGTCATCTGCCTTCCGGTTTCGCGAGCCTTTCGAACCTCTCGGTCAGCGTTATGGAGTTTCTTCTCGGCCGTATATCGAATCTCGATGGCGGTGTTGTCGCCGCACGAGAGGGCTGAGAGGGCACCAAGTAAGGCTATCAATATCAATCTGTTACAAAGATAATTCATACTCGATAAATCGGCCGACGCATCGTCCCTGTAAATCAAACCCGAATATAGGTCATGGAATCTCAAGGCTCAAGCTGATTTTTCAGATGCCGCCGCTACGAAAGCGCGGCGCTGAAAAGGGCACCGTAGAGCCTAAGCTCAAAAACGCAAAAAAGCTACAGGATCGATGGTGATTGTTTCTGCGCGAGGGCCGTAAAAAGGAGCTGA
This sequence comes from Candidatus Zixiibacteriota bacterium, assembly GCA_020346225.1. Taxonomy (GTDB): domain Bacteria; phylum Zixibacteria; class MSB-5A5; order GN15; family FEB-12. The sequence goes on from CP070777.1 coordinate 2,199,137, forward strand.
TCATGAAATCCAGCGGCCAAGAGATTTGTGCCGGTACCATCCGGACCGACTGCTATCCCGCGCTGGCCACGACAGCGAAGTCGTTGGGACAGTCGGGATTTCGCCCGGAGGCCCGGCTCGGTCGGGTGCTGAGCTGCGCCTCAGGCGATATCCTGAGCGGACGATACCGGATTCAGTTGTACCGATTTCTTACTCAGAACGTTCCCGTCGTGAATGCCTGCATTTCCACGTGGGTGCGGCTTAGCGCCGCTCCCGGGAACTTTCGGATCGACAATGAAACGGGTCCCGACGCCCGACGGGCCCGGGAGAAACTGGCGGGCCTATGTGAGCGCGTCTATCGACCCACCGCCGGCAACGCGGGCAGCATGGTCACTTTTCTGTCGGACCTGTTCGGGGGTCTCTACCGCGACGGGGTTGCGGGCGGCTTTATAACCGTTAAGCAGAACGGCACCGGCGTCGACAGATTCATACCCGTAGATGTTGTCGACCTTCTGTGCCGCCGGCGAGGGGCTCAGCGGCATCTGATGCTGGAACTGGACAGCCGTACGATTGACCTTGACCGTAGCGACTTCTATCACATTCCCCTCAACGCCGATATCAATCATCCTCTGGGCAGGTCGGTTCTCCAGCCGGTACCGTTCGTAGCTTATATCGAGCAGCAGCTTGTCGATGATATGCGTCGAACGAGTCATAACTCCGGCTTTCACCGGCTGCACGTCAAGGTGACTCCGCCGGAGCGGATGGCCGGGGAAGCCGACAACGCCTATACTGACCGCATCAACAGCTATTTTGACTCCACGGTGACCATGATCAAATCGTGCGAAGTCGATGACAACCCCGTAACCTGGGACAACGTGGCTATTGAACACATAGGTCCCAGCAATGTCCGAACGGTGACCAACAGCTGGTTTCTGAATCATCGCAGTATGATCGAGGAGGTTTGTGCCGGGACGGGCCTGGCGCCGTTCCTGCTGGGATATTCATACGGAGCCACCGCGACCTGGTCGTCCTTCAAATTCGATCTGGTGATGCGACAGGTGCGGTCGATTCAGACGGAGGTTGCCGCTTTTCTTCAGTGGCTGGGGAACATCGAGTTGGCGCTGGCCGGGCTCAACCAGCGCTGCCGCTTTGAATTCGACAACACTTTCGCCTACCAGGCGGCCGAGAATGCCCGGGTGCAGTCGAGTCGGGTCGACAGCTTGCTGAAACTGTACAACGCCGGGCTGATTGACCGCAATGACGCTCGGCGAAGGGCCGGAGACCTGATATAAAGTCTGAAGAACTTCCTGTTGACTGGCGGCGGACTCTGGTTGACCCGGTCTACTTCGCCAGTGCCGTGCTTGGCCTGGACCTTCACGGCGGGCAGAAGCGGTGGCTGCGGGAATCGATAAAACGGCAGAACCTGCTGGTTACCGGCAATCGCTGGGGGAAATCGTTCGTTTGCGCGGTGAAGCTGCTCTACCGTGCCTTCTGGCGCATTCGCAAGCTCAAGTATGACAGTTGCAGTCGTTACCGGGTTGTAACAGCGTCAATTACCCAGGACCAGGCCAACATCGTATTCAACCTGGCCGTCAGGTTGGTCCGCCAATCGATATACCTGAAACCCTTAATCGTATCGATTATCCGTACGCCCTATCCGAAGATGACCCTGCTGGGAGGTGTCACTATTGAGGCCCGCTCCACCCAGAACCGGGGGGAGTATCTGCTGGGAAACGACTATGATCTGTTCGTCTTCGATGAGGTAGCCTTCGAAACCGACCCGGAGTACGTGGTCGAAGAGGTTATCCAGATGCGGCTGGCCGACCGCGAAGGGATGCTGGATCTGGTTTCGACGCCCAACGGCAAGAACTGGTTTTACCTGCGGGCGCGAGACGTAATCGAGGGGAAACGTGACGGGTACTATCAGACCGGAGACAGCCGCGAAAACACTTTCATTTCGGTCGAGGCTCTGGATGAACGCCTGCGCAATTTCACGGAACGCCGCGTCCAACAAAATATCATGGGACAGTTCGTTGACTGCGGCGGCGAAATCCTGCGCGGCGAATACGTGGACCGGGCCCTGGCCGGTTTCGATGCGTGGGACAGCGGCAAACACGGGAGCATGTTCATCTCCGGCTGGGACCTGGCCCGCAAGAAGACAGCCACGGTGGGTGTAACTGTTGAAGTCGCCGGTGATAAAGTGCGCGTTGTTGACCTGCAGCGCTTCCGGCGCTTCGACTGGAATGTCGTTATCGAAAAGATCAAGCAACGTCAGTTCAAATACCCCGGACAACTGATTGTCGATGCCACCGGCCTGGGCGATGTCATCGTCGAACAGCTGGCATCGCATCACCCGATCTCGGTGATTTTCACTGAAAAGACGAAGGCCGAACTTCTGACCAACCTGGAACTCTTTCACGCCAGGGGACGGGTTGCCTATGAGCGATGGGAAGTGGCCGACGGCCCCGGACGGGTGTGGTCGCTCGAAGACGAACTGCGCCGGGCCAGGTGGGACGACAACAACGATTGCGACGCCCTCATGGCGCTGGCCCTGGCCCTCTGGCCGCTGCACCAGTCGCGGAAGGTTGCCATCGAGCCCCGTCTGGGCAGTTTTTAGGCGCGTTGCTCCACCGGGAAAAAAGCTTGTATCCCCGGGTCCGGGAGCTTAGATTTTTTTCAGAGGAATCGCACTGAGCGAAACCCGCCTTAAGAACTCTACTCGTGGAGGGATGGCCCGGTGAATAGCAGGAATATATCTACTCTATTGCTTCTGGTTTTTGCGGTGGCCTGCATTGCCTGTAGTAGTGAGAACGCTGATCCCCCGATTTACACCGGATTGACCGATACAGTCCGCGTTACGGCTGGGGACCAGTTCAAGATCGTTCTGGAATCAAACATCACTACCGGTTTCAGCTGGCAGTTTGCCACTACCCTGGATTCAACGGCGCTCAGGCTCGTGGAGCACGACTATGTTCCGCTTCCCAACCCCGATAAGCTGCTCGGGCGAGGCGGTCATGAGCACTGGCTCTTTGAAGCGCTGGATGAAGGCTCGACCGCAATCGCGCTGCAGTACCTGCGGCCGTGGGATTCGACCAGCGTGGCCAAAGAAGCCAATTTCACGGTTGAAATCAGTAAGTAGCAGCCAGGTCGTTTCGACCAAAATATCAGACGCCCCTCGAGGGGAGGAATCTCGAGGGGCGGATTCTCAAGGAAGACGATAAGGATTGATAGTGGGTGTCGCATTGATCTCAAACACCGCTGGACACCCGAGGGTATTTCAAGTTCCGCCTGAGCGGAGACGTAAGTCACCTCAAAAGCCGGCGCCGTAAACGTCCGAGAATGTGATAGTCATCGTAAGAATGAAGACGACAATAGCGATAACCCACTTCAGGCCGCGCGTCAGTTTCTTCCGATAAATAGTCATAATCAACCATCCTATTCTTGTGGCAACTCCACCACCTCTGAGTGCAAAGGTTGTGCCGCCCCTCGGTGAGGCTCCCCGGTCTGCCCTAACATGGCCGCTCTCAGAGCCTTAGGTCCGATGTGCAACTATTGAACGCGACCGACCGGGCCTACAAAAGTCAGCAGCTTTTTGCGCAAAATACGTGGGACTCTGCTGGTGAAAATTCCCCGGTGCCGGGGTGCAAAAGCCAATTGCGGAGGTGACATGGACACCACTCTGGGCAGAGTCAAGGCCGAACTGGCGGAACCGGCGGCGGACCGAATCGAGTCGCTGGTGACGCTCATTAATAAGAACATCAACCCGCCGACCGCGGTCAGCCGGGCGGATGTGCATATCCGTGCCATGTATGTGGTTTCGGACGAGGTCAACAGTTTCGGCGGACGTTTTCCGCCGGAGGAACTGGCCAGCCTGGTCGAGCTTCTGGTCGATTCACCGGTGCTGGTTGGTCATCGCAAAGACAAGTTACCGGTGGCTCGAACCTTTCACGCCGAGATCGTCAAACGCAACGGGCGCGACTGGGTCAAGTCGTACTTCTACTGGCTTCGCTCGGCCGACCATGCCGAGGATTTGAAGGAGAACATCGACGGCGGTATTTACAAGGAATGTTCGATAGGCTTTACTTACCAGCTTCCGGAATGCTCCGTATGCGGTGGCGATATCCGCACCTGCCGTCACCAGCCCTTCGAAACCTATTCGGCCCACGGAAGGAGACAGCGCTGCCATTTCAACTACCGGCGTATAGAACGGGTCCTCGAGACGTCGCTGGTCTACCGCGGCGCGATACCCGACACGATGGTATCGAAAGATCTCAAGGTAACGGACCAGGCGGCGAACCCGACGGAATGGCGTCCTGATAAGATCGCGGACCCAATGCAGCTTCCGCCGGGGCAGAGGTACCTGATCGTTCCCCATTATGATTCTCTGGAGGTCCTCGTGGACTGTCGCGAGGGCAGGATGGCATTATTCGACATGCGCGGCCACGCTGTCGGCGAGAGGCTCACCGCTGACCTGGATGCGTCGGCCCTGCCCGAAATGAACCGTGCGTTCGGCGTGCTGGTGGCGTATCGCGGAAAGGAGCGGTGCCCGGTCGCCTCGCTCGTGAAATTCCTGAGCGGAAAAGCCGGGCCGGTAACACGCATCGAACTCAAACTCACTGCGCAGAACAATTCGGATGGCGACGCCGTGGATTTCAGCGAAAAGAAACTCAGGGTCAGGGCAATGCGTTACGCCCTCACTGACGTGGCCGGTCTGGAGGAGGCGGCCGCCAGACTGATGACCAAATGCGGGGTACGCGTGTGGGCCGAAGATGGTCCGCCGCCCGCGCACGCCGGTTATGTGTACTGTCCCGAAAACGGATCTGACACCTTTGCCGGCCGATGGGGGATATATCAGTCGACGCATAAATCTTCAGCTGTTATGTCGATTTGCCATGACGGCAACGTGATTTGCTACGACATAAGTCAGTTCAGCTTACTGCGCCTGACCAAAGGCGGGCGGTTTCTGGCCCGGCGGCTGGAGGGCGGCAGGGCGCCGTCCGGGTTGCTCCGCCACGTTGCCAGCGGCCGGGTGACGTCTCTTATCGCGAAAGAAGAGGGCCTTCTGCTGCAAACAACCGGGGGCCTGAGCGGTAGTTATGTTATCCAGCCGATCCGAATCAACCGGTGTGACAAGTTCCTCATCTATCGCGTCGGTGATGAGTTCGTGCCTATTGAGTCAGGAGAGTCGGAGCAGTGAACGTTACGGCCAGGAACAATGTGTTGGACGGCGCACTGAAGTCGAGTGTATCGTTTTTGAAAGTTGTGGGCATCATCGTCAGCCTGGCGGCCGCCTATTTCCTGACGATTCAGTCGCTGAAGGTGGAGCTGGCGGCCAAGGCCGAGGGGGCCGTTGTAGAGACTCTGGACAAAAGACTTACAAACTTTGAGGTGATGTTGCGCGAGGGCGTGGTCAGTAGAGAGCAGTTTTATCAGTTCTCGAAAGATGTCGAGGCGCGATTGACCCGCATTGAATTCTACCTCAAAGAACAAATGGGAGAAAAAAGTGGAAAACGCTGAGCAGATTGCTGCTTACATCGCTGAGGTCGTCCGTCAGATGGAGGCCGAGAGCTTGACCAGTCTCGATTTTGACCGGCTCAAGGCAACGCTGGTCGATTTCAAGGCGATGATGGCCAGGCATCAGGAGCAAGAGGGCGAGCTGAACACGCTCCGCGAAGACTATATTCGACGCATTTCCGGAATGGAGAAGGCCATGGCCGTGGCCGGACGCGGTCGCTCGGGCGTCAAAGATGCCCTCGAACGTATCGAGGGTCTGGCGACTCTTACGGCCGCCGCTCTCGTCGAATGCTACCGCAAGGCTCAAGCCCGGTTTCAAGATACTTTCCCGGCCAGTTTTGGTCTGCCGGCCGGCCGCTCCCGGAGCCACAGCAGGAGTCGGCTGAACTGAGGAAATTGAAAGCTGTGGGATTTTCATCCCGGCCCGCGGGAGCTACTCCCGGTCAATCCCGGTGAATACATAAACAAGGGGAGAACTATGACTATTCGACCACAGAATCTGGAAACCATATCGCCGGTCCTGGCAAGCTTCCAGGTAAGTCAGACGGCCGGTGTCGACGACCTCAAGGACGCTGATATCGGAGCGCCGGTGAAGTTGAGCGACAACGGCGAGGTCGGGCCCTTGGGCGCCGACGAACAGTTGCTTGGTAAGCTCATCAGCCTGACGCTGACAGATGGCGATGACGGGCAGCGGGTCGCCACGGTGCAGATTGGCGGTATCTGCCGCTTGCCGGTCTCGGCGCCGGTGCCGCTGGTGGGTAATCGTATCGTGGGCGGCGGCAGCGGCACTGTCAAGCAGGCTCCGGCGGTCGCCTCGGACCCGGACGGCGGCAATATAGCGCGCGGTACGGTGCTGGACGTAAACGGAACCATCGACTGCGTTATCCTTCTCAATTAGAAAGGAGCCACAATGGATTTCAGTCAATTTTTGCATACCGCCGCCTGCGCGCATCTTCAGCGTCAGAGCGACAAGGACGATGTGACCGGCCCCGTCGACCTCAGCCGGGCGGGAACCATCGAGGTCGACAGGGACCTGTACCTGGAGGCGGACGCCAGAGGTATGTCTCTATCCGAGCTGCTCGAATGCGACGAGTACGACCCGTCACTTCCGGGCAGTTCTCTTGACGCTTTCGGACGGCAACTGGTGCTGGCCGGCATTCGCCTGGGCGGCAAAGCACCCACAACCGTCGAGCAATTCTACCAGCAGGCGCCGGCGCTGCTGCCGGAGTTTATGCTGCGCGAAATCAAAAGAGGTCAGGCCATGCGGCCGGAACTGGGCAAACTTGTCGCCAGTTCGACAACCATCGCCAGCAACAACTACACGCCTTTTCACATCGACACGGACAGTAACACGCGCTTCTCGCTTCGTCCTATCGGCGAAGGCTCCGAGATACCCAAGTTGCTGGTAACGGAACAGAACCATTCCGTCAATGTGGCTGACTACGGCCTGGCCCTCAAGACCAGCTACAAGGCCCTTCGTTACCGAACCACATCGCAATTCCGCGTTCTTCTGTGGTACATCGGTTTTCGGATTCAAACGGACAAGATCGCCATGCTGATGGACACCATTATCAGCGGTGACGGCAACGATAACCCGGCCGCCGTGGTCAATTCGGCCGTCAGCGGAACGCTCACCTACGACGACCTGGTGTCGCTCTGGGCCAGTTTTTCGCCCTTCGAGATGAACACCATCGTCTGTCATATCGACAAGCTGAAGACCATCTTGACGCTGGAGGAGTTCAAGGACCCCATGGCGGGATACCGCTTCCAGAGTTCGGGGCAGCTCTTCAGTCCGCTTGGCGCCGGCATGATCCGGTGTGACGAGGTCTCGGCCGATTATGTCGTCGGCCTGGACAATCGTTTCGCCGTCGAAGAGGTCGTGACGCAGCCGTTGATGATCGAGTACGACAAGGTTATCGACCAGCGTTTCGAAGAAGCCGTCATCTCCGAGTCGGTGACGTTTGCCAAGATTATCAAGGAAGCGTCGGTTATTCTCAATACGAACTTCTAAACAAAGCGGGCCCGGTTTTCCGGGCCCGGTTTCTGAAACCCTATGCTGAAGAAAATCACAGAGATATCTCCCGCCAGCGGCCTCGGTAACCCGCAGTCGAAGAAGCTGCTTCGGGTCGAATCGGGGGAACACGCCGGCCGACTTCTGGCTGTGATCCCGGTAAGCGCCGATGAAATATGTTACGCCTATGCCGACCGGCCTTACGTCTCCTGGAGCGCACTCGAAACCCTGGCTGACGACGCCAGTTGCCTGGGGTGTGATGCCGTCATGGACCCGGTCGGTAACGTGCACGTGGTCTACGTCGAGCAGGCCACCAGTCATCTGGTCACGCGGAAACTTTCCTATGCAGGGGGTACGTGGTCGCCCGGTGACAAAGTCTACATTTATAATGGCGGTATCGGACTGGCGCCCTCGCTGTCAATCGATTCCGGCGGCACCCTCTGGGTCAGTTGGGGCCGCCTGTCGGCCGGATACTACGATATCCAGGTTAAAGGCTCGGCTGACGCCGGGGCTACCTGGGGCAGTGGACCGGATGACATCGGCGATACCCTCAAGACCGGGATGGCGGCGGCCTGTCCGAAGCTGATAGCGTCCGGAGGACGGGTTTACGTTGTCTACTCGGGAACGGGGAACGATCTGTTCGTTCGCCATAAGCCGCTTTCCGGCGGAACCTGGGAAGACGAGTTCACGGTCGCCTCGGCGGCCGGGATCGATGAGCAGTTCGATGCCGGCGTATCGTCTGACGGCCTCCTGGGGATTGTGCTGGACTGCGGAGAACTGCGCTACCGGCAATATGACGGGGTCAACTGGAGTGCTATAACGACCCTGGATGAGAGCGAATGCAGGCACCCGCAAATATATTTCAGCGGCGGCGTTCCTGTGGTCTGCTATTTGTCGGATCCGACGCCATCGCAGACTGTCATGAAGTATGTGCATCGGGCCGGCGGCAGTTTCTCGTCCCCTGAGGCCGTGGAAGTGCGAGCCGGTTCGTTTGACCGCGTCATGCTCTTTGACAGTCAGTCGGGCAGCTACGCCGACGTGACGGAAGCGGCCGCCGGGAGCGAAACGGGTGACATCGTGCATCCGTCCACAGGCACTATGATAAAGAACCTCGGCGATCGCATCTATCTCGGTATGGCGGAGCCGTTCCGGCTGGCGACATGCCTCCTTTCTACACCCGGTGCCGGTGGCGCCGTCGCCTATGCTTACTGGGACGGGGCCAACTGGAAGTCCTTCACGCCTGCAGGGGGGACGTATAACTACGACCTGAGCGAAAAGCAACTGCTCTTGTGGAACGACTTTCTTTCCATCCCGGCTGACTGGCAGCAGACGATGGTGGACGGCGCCACCATGTACTGGCTCCGGATCGACGTCACCGCCGCCTTCGCCGTCGGGCCGGTAGGCTCTCAACTTAATGCCGTATCGGCGCTCACCGCCATGGTGGTAAGGAGGTAGTATGTCTTACACAACTTCGGAGATGGTCAGGCATTATCTCGACAACCCCTTCCCGGTCCAAAGTCGTGTTCATGACCAGTCAATGGTGCTCAGTGGCGACGACTATATCACCTTCTTCGGCGGCGCCGTCGAGCCGACGTCGGTAACGGTCAAGGCACCGGCCGGCGGGGGACTCGCGCGGGTCAACGTGTATCTGTCCGGCGCCATCACGGCTTTCTCCAGCGTTCCGGCGGTAAACGGCACGGTAGTGGTCGCTTCCGACAGCTCGCTGGGGACTGTCTTCGTCGCGGGTGTGGATTACGCCGTTGATTATGCCGCCGCTACCATCAGTATCAAGACAGGCGGCGCCATATCGGTCGGTCAGACGGTGATTGTATGGTTCTTGCCTTATACGTTGTACCAGTCCGGAAGCGATTACCTGATCGACCATTCCCGGGGAGCGATTAAACGCGTGGCGACCGGGGATCTCGTCGACGGACAGACGGTGTACCTCGACTACAACCCCACCTTCGTCAGCCACCGGGAGGAAATCGTGGCCCAGGCGGTGGCCGAGGCCAACGGCGCCGTCGAGCTGGCGGTGGATCCCGATCGACAGTTCGGCGCCGACCGCCGCCTCCAGATGGCGGCCACCTACCGGGCCCTGGAAATAATCTGCCGGGCTTCGGCGGCCCGCGAACTATCCGGTCTGCGCGGCGACAGCAAAGCGGCCCAGGTCTGGATGACGCTCGGCGAGCATTATCACCGGCGAAGTGATGAGCTGCTCAGCGGTTTTCGACCGCCCCTGGCCGGACCTGCTTCACCGGCGTTGAGTTGAGGAGGAATTATGTTGTCTGCCCTGTCACATATAAAGGCGCACCGAGTGTGGTTTGTGCCGAAGTTCAACGTCTGGGGTACGCCCGGATCGGAAGATATCGATTACCTTGTCGTCGAGACGGTCGATTCCGTCAACGGTGTACTCTTCGGCCGGGCTGCTCTCGGAGACGACTCGCAGCCGGTGAAATTCGAGGACCTGACGGACTTTCGCGGTAACACCCTGCCATCGACGATCCTTAACCCGCGCGTGCTCGTCCGACAGAAAAGCGACTACACGGCACACATCGTCGGCGACGAGTTCCCCACCGGATTCCACATCGCGCGCCAGGCTGACGCCACGGGGCCCGTAACGGTGGATCTTCTGATAGTCGAGATGGGTGACTGATATGGCCGGTAGGAAAGCCGCGACGCAAAGCGTTGACGAAATAACGATGCTGGATAACCTGATCCGGGAGTACTACCAAGAGTTGTCCGGCAGAGACAAGAAGGACTTCAAACCGGGAGATTTCTTGAAAATGATCGAACTGAAACGCAAACTGGCTCCGGTCGATGCCGAGCAGAAGAAATTCCTTCAAATGCTCAGCAGGATTCGGCGGGAAACGCTGGGCAAGAATCAGCGGGCCGCCAGGAAACAGGACAGCAAAGATGCTTAGGAGAACGGTGGTGCGGTTTTTCACGGTAGTTTTGATCGTGGCCGTGACGGCCGCCGTCGCTGTTGCCGCTCCGGCTCAACCGGCCTCGAAAACCTTCAGGCTTGACGGGGAACGTTCCTTGCCCGACGCCGGTTCGCGTGATATGACGGCCGTCATAAGCACCGCTTCCGATGCAACCGAATCCGCCTCGTTTGAAATCTCACTCTGGCAGGGAGAGTGTCGGTTCGTCGTTGATCTCCGGCGCGACCAGGCGCCATCGGAGGGCCCATCTTCGATAACCGGTTTCCAGGTGACGGACGACACCGTGTTGATACCCGGCCGCAAGGTGCAACATCGCTTATTCAAAACCCCGGGTGGAATGGAATGGGAAATGACTCTTCTGGACCATCCCGGCAGCAATCTCATCGACTTCGACATCCAAACCGACGGGCTCGTCTTTTTCTATCAGGACACGCTTTCAACGTTTGCCCGCGATTCCCTTGGGGCGGTACGGCCGGACTCTGTCATCGGCGCCTATGTGGCCTACCATGCCGGCAAAGCACACGACCGCCTGGTGATCCACCGAGGTGACACCACCCGACACAGCTACGGTACGGGGCAGGCGTTCGTTATTTATCGTCCTCGCGCCTGGTATGACGGCGATACCGTCTGGTGCGACCTGCGGCTGGATATGAGGGATGGAATTCTGTCGGTGGCGCTCGATGCCAATTGGCTCAGAAGCGCTCGCTTTCCGGTGACGATCGACCCCACTTTCGGCAATACGGCGATCGGCGCCTCGAGCATGAACTGGAATCAGCTTTACGCCTACTGCCACTATCTAACCGGGACAAACACCTATACCGTACCGGCAGGGAAAACTGCTACCGTTACCCGGTATTCGGTTTACGGTTCCGAGACCGGCGCCGGCGACATTGATATTCAGATGGCGGCGTTTGCAATGTCGGGCGGCTTTCCAGAGGCGAGGGTCGACCAGCCCGTCACGATCACCGTCGCCGGCGGCACGCCGGGCTGGTTTCACAGCGGTTCGGTGAGTCACTCGCTGAGGGCGCAGGAAGAATACGGCGTGGCGGTCGGGTGCGCCCCGCGTTCAGGCGGTACTGTCTATTATAATGATGTTGCTTACTCAACCGCAACCGACAGGACCAACTGCACTCTCGGCTCGACAGGCTGGACGCAGGAGACTGAGACGAGCTTTAACTTCTCGATGTATGCCACTTACACGGAGCAGGAGGGGCCGAGCGTAGCCTCGGCGCGCCGCCGAATGTTGACTGAACGTTGAACGGCAATTTTCTGAAGGATTTCAGATGGCAGAAAGAGCAATAGAACGGAGTATAAGGGCAACCCTGACCGCGCTGGCGGCGGTGCTTGTCTGCGGACTCGGCCGGGGCGCCGTTGTCAATAACGTCGGAACATCGCCCGAAGACTCGGTCGTCGTTTCGGTCATAAACTGGGACTCGGCCGGCCTGGCGCCGATCGCCGCCGACAGCTTCTGGGTCATGGTGGTCAAATCGGGCACCGACGAGGTTGCTTTTAGAGATTCCGGCACGACCGGTATGGTCGGTCTGGATACCGTCACCATCGCCGGGAGTACCGCGTACTACTATCATCGGCTCGCCGGCGAGATTGACGGCACCGGTTCGCCGGGAATGTACGCCGGGGCGCTGCTGGCCAAAAACAGCGGTCTGGGTCTTTTCAACTGTTCGCATTTCACGTTTCAGGTCGTGGGATGGGAACTGGACGATCTCGGCGATTCGGCGGCAATGGCGTCGGTGTTGTACGATTCTTTGATAACACAGGCGGAAATCGTCGACAGCCTCTACGCAGTCCTTGACAGTCTGCAAAAGCACGACGATTGGGTATCGTCATATGATCCGGCCTCTCAAGCGGTGCGTCTGCAGGAAACCGAGTTTGCCGAGTTTGCCGATACCGTGTATGGAAGAGATTCGCTGCTGTTCGCCGAGGGCTACTGGCATAAGATCGCCGTCCGGTCCGATTCCGGCGCCGCCACTGCCGCCGTTGACTCGGCCTCGATCGCCGCCTGGGTCTGGAACACGCCCCAGGTCAACCACACTTCTGACGGTACTTTCGGCAAGTACCTCGATAGCGAGATTTCCGGGATCGGCAGCGGCAGCGGTCTTTATTCGTTTTCTCTGATGACCCTCGACTCGACCGTTCAGCAGGTCATTCCGAAAGCTCGCGTGGTCATCCGCAACCTCGACCAGACAGCGGTGCTGGCAGTGGGTGGCACCGACGCCGGCGGTGAGGTCAATTTCAATCTGGATGCCGGCAACTACCTGGCCGTCGCGTCCGCCAGCGGTTACCTGTTCAACAGCCGGGATACCATCGTCGTTTCCGGGACCGCCACGGACACCGTCTTCGGCGAGCAGTTCGATCCCGGGGCGCCGCCCTCGCCCGACCTCTGTCGCGTCTACGGGCACCTTTACGACATCAGCGGCCAGGCCGAACAGGGGGCGACGGTCACAGCCGGATTGCCGTCCGGTGTGGTGCGATATCAGAATGCCGTTATATCGCCGGCTACGGTATCGATCACGGTCGATGCTTCGGGATACTTCTATCTTGACCTGATACCATCGGCGTTGCTGCAACCGGAAAACACGGCCTATGAGTTCTGTATCACCAGGGCCGACGGCACTATCCTAAGACAACGGCTGATCGTGCCGGATGACGTTGACTGGCAGTTGACGTGGTAAGCGTCAGATTGGGTCAGTGGCGGGGTGGTGATGATGACCCGTAGAGATAGTTCATGTAGTAAACAACATCGGTAAGGTTCACGTGATTGTCACCGTTGGCGTCGGCGCGCTGAGAACCTCCCGTCGGCGGCGGCCCGTTTCCCGTAACAAAGGCGATCAGATAGGTGAGATCGACGATATCGGCGCTACCGTCTCGATTGTAGTCTCCGGCTTCATAGAACCCGGAGCAATCGTGCCTGACCCATATGGTCGATGCCCCGCTGATGCCGCTGTCATCGGTGGCAACAGCCTTAATGAAGTACTCTGAGGGTGAGCTTTCCTCCGGCGCCGTCCATGACAGCTGCCAGCCGTCGGCGGGGTTCCGGTCCGACCCGAGCACATGGCCGTCGGTTGACCGGCTTTCGGCTCCCACGGCCAGGAGCATCTCGACCGGTCGCCACTGTTTCTCAAAGCAGATTTCGGCCTTTGTATCGTCAGCGCGCCAAGGCAGCCTCTCGATAGTTCCCGTCAGCGGATTCATGACCGAGATAGTGATGACCCCTTCCTTCCGGGAGACGCCATCGACGGTAAGCCAGGTCGGCGGTGAGGGGCCAATCGCCAGCAGAACCGATTTCCCTTCCGCCTGGGCCAGGCAGCGAATCGTCCGGTAATCCGGATCGAACCGGTGCTCCAGGGTCAGTTCGCCGGCGTGCTCCCCGATGAATTCACCGAGTCCCCGGTAGAGTGACTCTACGCTGGTACCTCGGTTAACCCTGCTGCGGCACTTTTCCGCCAACAACTCCACCAGGACGCTGTCGGAAAATCGGTTCAGATAGTCGTGGCCGCGTCCGGCCCACCGCCTGATGGCACAGGCAGCGGCTACCGGGCCGCCGTACCGCTCGCCGAACTCGCCGTAGTCAGACTGACACAGCGGAGTCAACCCGGCCGAATAAGTGCTCTGGAGGGCACAGCAGTACAGAGTAATCTCGCTCACGTCTTCGTCGCGGCAGGACATAAGGAAATCAACCTCGGAGCAGACGTCCTCAAAATTGTTGGGCGATACTAACTCCGGCACGGGCGGTGTTGGCTCGACATATACAGAAACTTCATCCGATACCGACCGACCGAGAGAATCGCAGACAGTGACTCTGATAGTATAGGTTCCCTCCTTTAGCCCGGAACAATCCCAGAAGCATCGCGATCCGCGGCCCCCGGGGCAAGGTGGTGAATCACCGGCTTTCATCAGGGCCGTGTAATCGCGGCCGAATTCCCGGAATGGTCCGCCTGAGGAATACTCGAATGACATGTAGTCTATGGCATCGGAGCCCGATGATTCAAAGGCCCAGATCGTCGTCTTGCCCAGGATGATCTCGCCCGGCCGCGGCGACAGGACGGATATTTCAGGTCCGGGTTGCGGCGGTTTGGCCGACGCCGGGCAACCGGCGGCGTAGATGAGAAGTCTTCCGGGAAAAGACACCGACTCATTGCCGACCGGGTCGACAAAGCCGATCCGTTCATCCCAGATGTTGTAGCACCGGCAGGTGGCTCCGCCGTCGCTGTCGGTCAACAGAGACACGCCGCTGGTCGTATCCAGGGGATTGCCGATGAACAGCCCGGCGAAGAACGGGCCATAGACCGTCACCGGTTCGTCAAGCGGCACCCAGATGTCATAATATCCGGCTTCTTTGATATAAACCTGGTAATCCGTGGAAATGGCCAGAGGCGAGTCCGGAAAGGGGCAGTGTTCCGGACCGTAAATGACATCCTCGATATCCACCGATGCAAAAATCATGATCGGCCGGGAGAAGTACATCGATATGCCCACTTCGGTAACGGTGAACGGATACGGGTCGGGACAGGTTAGGGACGGATCGATGTAGTTCTTGTACAGCTCCTGTCCGACGACGAAGCCGTCGATACGGTAGGCGGGCGAGCCGGCCGGATTGATGATGGTCACGCCGTCCGGCCGTGGTGCTTCCTTAACCCTGAGTTCGGTCCCGGCGTTAACGACGGACGGATCGACCTTCTCGGTACTGATGTATTTTTCCGTGGCGTTGATTAGATGCGGCGTCAGCAGCGTTAGAAGCAGGACGAAGAAGCATTTACAGGAACACGACATGGTTGCTCCGCGGGTAGCTTTGAATCGGGCTCTTTATCTTGATTATCGAGCGATTTCTCATTTACTTGATGCGAAAGGAGAATTTTGGCGGACATTGTCCGGGAAGAACGCGATGACGAGAGAAAACACGGGACGGCCGGGCAGAAAACCCGAATGGCTTCGCGTGCGAGCGTTTTCAGGCGACCGCTTCGACCGCGTCAGCCGGCTTTTAAGACAGCACGACCTCAACACCGTGTGTCAGGCGGCCAACTGCCCCAATCGTGGAGAATGCTTTAACCGCGGAACGGCTACCTTTTTGATTCTGGGACCGCAGTGTACTCGCCGTTGTACTTTCTGCGATGTCAAGCCCGGGCAGCCAGCGCCGCCCGATCCCGACGAACCCCGGCGCGTGGCCGAGGTCGCCCGCGAACTGGACCTGAGGCACGTCGTGGTTACCTCGGTGACCCGGGATGATCTTCCCGACGGCGGTGCCGCGCAGTTCGCCGAAGTGGTGCGGCTTATCAGGCAATACCTGAAAGATGCCACTGTCGAGATTCTTACCCCCGATTTCAAAAGCAGTCCCGAAGCCAGAGAAACCATTCTCAATTGCGCTCCCGACGTTTTCAACCATAACGTCGAAACGGTTCCCCGGCTCTACCCGGCGGTAAGGCCGCAGGCTGACTATCACTGTTCCCTTAATCTGCTCGCGTATGTGGCCGAGCACTCGGATATAGTCACCAAGTCGGGCCTCATGGTCGGTTTGGGGGAGAGCTTCGATGAACTCACGCAGGTATTCACGGATCTCGCCGACAGTGGCGTTTCAATCCTAACCATTGGTCAATACCTGGCCCCGTCGAAAGACCATTTCCCCGTGCAGCGGTATTATCATCCGGATGAATTCGCCGGGTTGAAAAAGGCGGCCCTGGCCGCCGGGATGAAGAAAGTGCACTCGGCTCCGCTGGTCCGGTCTTCATACAAAGCGGATCTGCTTTAGACTCTATATCCCGCCAATGAGCTAAGCTCAATATTTAAACAGAAGTCGTCCCGGCGGTAACAAAGCCGCCGCGCTGTCCGATAATTTCAGAGATTAAAAGCAAGAAAGGACAGCGATGGCAGGCAATCGACCGACCCAGATTGTCGTCGTAGACGACGAGAAATACATCTGTCATATCATCGATGAAGCCCTTTCCGCAGAACCGTATAACGTGGAATTCTTCTGTGACCCGCAGCGGGCCCTGGATTATATAAAGAACAACCCTGTCGATCTGGTTCTAACGGATCTGGTCATGGGAGACTGTACGGGCATACAAATCCTCGATACCACTCAGGCCAATCATAAAGACGCTATAGTCATTCTGATGACCGCCCACCCGACGGTGCAGACGGCCATATCGGTGCTGAAGAAAGGCGCCTATGACTTTCTGGTTAAGCCGTTCAAGCTCGACATTCTAAAGGCGGCTATTGAGCGCGGCCTGGGGCACCAGCAGGTCCTCCGCGACGTAGTCAGCCTGAAAGGTCAGGTGGAGTTTCTCAAGGTCGCCAACGCCGGTGCCGCCGAGGTGGATATCCCCAGTTTCCTGACGCTGGTCGTCGATTCATGCAAGAAGGAACTGTCGGCCTGCGCTGTCTGCGTGACCGAACTCGATCCCGATACCGGTGAAGTGATCGAAGAAGCTTATGATGCCGAAAAAGATGAGTGTCTCAAAATACTGGTGAGTGAAGCGCGCGAACTGATTGCCCGGCTGAAGAATGAGGGCGGCGTGGTTATCAGAAAAGAGGAGATTGAGCGCGGCGGCGTGCCGGCGACCAAGACGCTCATTTCGCAGCCGATTCTGGTTCGTGGAAAGCTCCATGGAGCCATCAACGTGCTCGTGATGCGTCGCTTCGATGAGCTCACGCGGGGTCAACTCGATGTCCTCTCGATCCTGGCCAACTCGGCCGCCTCGGCTATCGCCAACCACCGTCTCTACAAGAATCTGAAACGCTCCTACCTGGAGGCGATCCGCGGACTGGCCAATGCCATTGAGGCGCGTGATGAATACACGGCCGGTCACACCGACCGCGTCAGCCGTCTGGCCGAGGTCATCGCCGCTGAGTTGGGCTGGGATAGGGAGCGGCTGACCAACCTGATGATGGGCTGCACCCTGCACGATATCGGCAAAATCGGCGTGCCCGATCGTATCCTCAATAAGCCCGGTTCGCTTACGCCCGAGGAGCGGGAAAAGATGATGCGTCATCCGGAGGTGGGCCTGAAGATTATCAGCGAGATTGAACTGTTCCGGCCGGCCATCCCGTATATCATGGCTCACCACGAGTGGTACAACGGCGACGGTTACCCCGGTGGACTGAAACAGGAAGATATCCCCGTTGAAGGACGCCTGCTGTCAGTGGCCGACACTTTTGATGCCATCATGTCCGACCGACCGTATCGCAAGGGCCGCAGCTTCAGAACCGCCATGTCCGAACTGATCAAATACCGCGGCACTCAGTTCGATCCGCAGATTGTGGATGCTTTCATCAAGGCGGTCAAACAGAAGAAGGTGAACCTCAAGGAGATGTACGGCCACGACGAGGACCTGGCCGTCATTGACCGGCTCCTGGAAAGCGAAATGGTATCGGCGTAAACGAAATAATCAGGATTATCAGAGCTACAATTCCCAGCCCGGTGGCTATGCTACCGGGCTTTTTGTGATCGTAAATCGTCGGTGGGTGCTTGACGCCGAAAACGATACCGAAGATTGCGAAGAACCACCATATCGGCGATTGCATGCCCAGAAGCAGCAAAGCTCCCAGAGCCACGAAGCCGAAAAGGTGCTGGCGCCTTCGCCCCAGGCCGTAGAGAATGTGGCCGCCGTCAAGTTGACCGATAGGCAAAAGATTGATGGCCGTCACCAGCATTCCCACCCACCCGGCAAAAGCGGCCTCTGTCAGATGGTAAACAAAACCGTCCTTGACCGGTCCCAGCAGGCTCAGTGTCGACAGCTTCATCAAGATCGACTCGCCGTCGAGCGAAAACATCAACTCCCCGACCGGAAATGAGTCCGCCGGCACCGCTGCCGATTGTGAGAGACCGTACCACAACCAGCCTATGGCTACTATCCATCCGGCGATCGGGCCGGCCGCCCCGACCTCGATCAGGTCACGGCGATTCCAGAAAGGAGATTTCGATTTTATGATGGCTCCGAATGTACCGATTATATTGGGCGCCGGGATGAAATAGGGCCACGAGGTGACGATGTTGCGGCGGCGGCTGGCCAGAAAGTGTCCCATCTCGTGAACGAGCAGAATCGACATGAGCGCCAGGGTGAACTCGATTCCGACACCCTGTCCGAGAGCTGATAGGGTCGCCCGCATGATCTCCGGCATGGCCGCTATGGAAATCTTGATCTGCTGCCATCCCGATTGCAGCGCCTCCAGTATGGCCGGATCGGCCTCGGCCAGTCTCTGAAGCACCACCGCCTGCGATTTATAGAACACCGGTACCAGGTAAACGGTGACGAGAGTAAGAGCGAACAGCACCAGGTTGATGGTTGGAATCCGGAAACGGGGAGTCGGATTGATTCGAATGAGCAGTTGCCCGTTGGCTTCATGGAACGAGAAACTATACCCGGCCAGGCGCAGTCGGTCGGAGACGAGTTTGATCGAGCGCTCCTTTTCGTACCGGCTTTGCAGACTGATAACCAGGCTGTCCTTCTGCTGGTAAACGACGCCTATTTCGAAGAGGTCCTCCAGCAGCCGGCTGACGGTGTCGGTGTTCCTTTCGGCGGGACTGGCCATATGTCATTATATCATGTTATCGGTTGTTTGAACATAGAAAATCGGTCGGCGGTTCACGGTCTGATATGTGACAGGCACTGTCCAAGAAGTCCTTGACATTACAGGGTAATCTGATTTTTCTGAATCCGATGCGGCTTATCTCACTGGAAATCTCAAACTTTCGTGTCATCAAAGGGGTCAGGCTCGACTTTCCCGATAAGGTCATCGGTATCATCGGCCCCAACGGTGCCGGCAAGTCATCGCTCATCGAAGCTATAGCGTGGGCGCTTTACGGCAACCAGGCGGCGCGAACCGGCAAAGACGAAATCAAGTCGGCTTTCGCCTCTTCCGGCGAAAACTGCCAGGTTACCCTTGACTTCTCGGTGAACGAGGAGCAATACCGGGTGGTCCGACGGCTGGTAGGGAAAACGGAGCGGGCCGAAGTAGAACTGTATCGCGGCGAGGCGGCGGAATCGGTCGGTGTCAATGAAACCAAAGCGTATGTCGGCCAGCTTCTCGGTCTGGACTGGCGCGGCTTTCTGACTTCTTTTCTGGCGCGCCAGCAGGAGCTCAACGCCCTGTCGGACCTTCAGCCGTCGAAACGTCGCGATCACATCGCCGGCATGCTCGGCATCGAGCGACTCGACAAAGCCATACAGAAAGTCAAAGAAGACACGCGGCTCAATCAGGAAAAGGGTCATTTCCTTCAGACTCAGCTGGCTGAAAAGGGCCAGGTCGAAAAGCGGATTGAAGAGTTGGTCGCCATGATCGGCGATCTGGAGCAGCCGACCGCCAAACTGTATGCGGAACAGCAGGTAGCCGAGGCGGCCCTGAAAGATGTCAAGAAGAAGTTCGAAGAGTCGCAGCGTCAGAGGGATCAGTTGCTGAACCTGAAGGCACGCGTCGAGGCTGAAGAGCGAACCGGCCGGAATCTGACTGACCAGCTTAAAGGACTGAAAGAAGAGTTGGCCGAACTTCGTGCCGGTCAGGTGCAAGTCGAAGACCTGTCCCGCCGGCTTAAACTGCTGCCGTCGGCCAAAGCCGAACTTGACCGGCTCAGGGAGCTTAAGAGCCAGGTCGCTCTGAAAGATGAGCTGAGTGCCCGCAAGTCCGATCTTGAAAAGAAGGCCGCTGAACATAAAATGCGTCTCGAAGACATCAGCCGCCGTCTCGACGAGCTGCAGGCGCGCCTGGGTGCCTTTCCGGAGAGCCTCGACCGGCTTGCCGCCGACGCTCGAGCTCGGCTGGAAGAGGAGCGGGACTCCTACACACGCATAAACGCCGATTTGAAAGCGACTCAGGCGGAAATTGGCAGGCTGAAGCAGCAGCTGGACTCTATCACCGAACTCGGCCCGCAATCCGAATGCGAACGTTGCGGGCGACCTTTTGGCGAGGATTACGGTCGCATCAAGGAGCATCTCGGTCGGGAGCTGAATCAGTTAGAAACCGCCGCGGCCGCCAAGGAAAGAGAGCTCCAGGCCAGTCGGGACAAGGGTGAATTGCTCAAGCAGAAGGTAACCGACGCTGACAAGCAGCAGAAACAGCACTATCAGGGGCGCGTCGACCTCGAGAGCGCCGAAAGGGACAGGGACACTTTGAGTGCGCACCGAGAAGAAACGGTCAGGGACTTTCGTCAGGTTTCGGCCCAGCTGCAGAAATACGAGTCGGTCGTGTTCGACCCGGCCCGGTTTGACGCCGCCGAGGCCCGAGTGGAAGAGTTCGAAAAGTTGCAGCAGGAATGCAACCGCCTGAAGGGACTTGTCTCACGGACGCCCAACGTGGAGACAGCGATAGCTGATGTTTCCGGCAAGTACGAAACCGTGCAGCACAACCTCAGACGTTATTCTGCCGAAGTGTCGAGCCTGGGCATAACCGAAGAGGAGTTTGAGCAGACCGGTGTTGCCTTCAATCGGGCCCAGGAGAAGCTGCAAACAGTGACCAAAGAGTATCTCGCGTCGTCCAAGGAAAAGGAGCTTAACGAACGCGAGCTTCAGGCCAAGCGCGAACGGCTGAGCGAGTTTGACCGGACCGCCAACGAACTGGAGCGGGCGCGCGGCGCGCAGTTTCTGGGTGAGAAGCTGGGACGCCTGTTCGCCGAATTCCGCAAACAGCTAATTGCTTCTATTCGACCTTCGCTGGCCGATCTCTCTTCGCGCCTTCTGGCGGAAATGACCGATGATCGCTACAATCTGGTCGAGCTCGATGACCAATACGACCTGCGCGTCATGGACGGCGGCGTCTTCTACGGGGTGGACCGCTTCAGCGGCGGGGAAAAGGACCTGGCCAACCTCTGTCTGAGACTGGCCATCTCTCTGGCCCTGACCGAATCGGCCGGGCTTGACCGCTCTTTTGTCATCCTCGATGAAGTTTTCGGCTCCCAGGACAGCCAGCGCAAAGACCTGATTCTCCAGGCTATGGGCCGGCTCAAAGTCCGGTTTCCCCAGATACTTTTGATTACTCACGTGGATGACGTGAAAGACGGAGTGGAAGAGATTGTGGAAGTCTTGCCGACCGGTTCGGGCTGGTCGGAGGTGAGGGTGAATGGCTCGTCCGCGTAAAAGCCGGCGGAAACCGGTCTACCGGTGGGCCTTCGTGGCCCTGCTGGTTGTCCTCATACTGACCGTCAGGCTGGTTGAGGAGATCGGGTTTGAGCGGAAACCATCCGACCGTTTCACTGTAAAAGCTGTGATTGACGGAGACACCGTGGAACTGCTCGGCGGCGACCGCCTCAGACTGCTTTCGATCGACACCCCGGAAGACGGCGAACCATACTATGATGAGGCCTGTCGGTTCCTGGCCGATATCGCCCTGGGCAAGACCGCGCGCATCGAGTACGCCCGGGTCCGTCGCGACCGTTACGGCCGCCTTCTGGGATATCTCTATATAGATTCCGTCTTTGTCAACCTGGCTATTCTGGAAAACGGGCTGGGCAATCTGTACCTGTTTGAGGATTCCGATGTCGGCCGCAGCGAAACCGGTCAGCTGCTGGCTGCGCAGCGAGATGCCCTGAGGTCAGGGCGAGGCATATGGTCGGTGGCCAGGGCGCCGGAGGATCATTACGTGGCGACATCCGGGTCATTTCGGTTTCACCGGCCGGGGTGTCGGAGCGTGGTCAGACTCAAGCCCGGCAGCTACCGGACCGTTCCGACGCGCCAAGAGGCCCTGTACGAGGGTCTGTCGCCGTGCCGAAATTGTAAGCCGTGAGAGAGAAAGAGATGTGACGGTGCGAAAGGTAAAGACTGGTTCTCTGTTGGGGTGGCTGGCGGCCTGCGTGATATTGTCCGCGTGCAACTGCGGCAAGAGGCAGACGGTCATCTACGACCAACCCCGGATTCCGGACACCGGTTACTACGAGAAGGCCTGGATCGATCCCAGAATACTGCTCACCGACAGCCTGTTTACACTTATCGTCGCCGACCGGATAGACTCTTTCTACGTGGAGAATCCCCCCGATCCCGAACAGGCGCTGGCTCCCGCTATCGAGTTTAGAGTGCCTCCGCCGGGGTGTTTCGTCCAGGTCGACCTGGCGGACGACCGGGGCGGCCTGGTGCGGCCGCTGGTCGCCAGAAACTTGGGAGTGGGTTTCTACAAGGTTACCATTAATACCGGTCGTCTGGACCCTTCTCTTTCCCGGACCGGGACGTTCTATCTGCGGACCGAATACTGCGGCTTCGAGGTCGTGGAACAGGTTAGCCCCAAGTAAGTTACACCAGCACAGATTGTCTAATAATTGCGCAGGCAACCGCCTTCAATCCGGTCCCGTGGCGCCGATAATCGATATATACGTAAATACCCCGAATTCGGGGTGTTCTTCGTGTTGGACCGTTAGGAAGGTAAAGCCCAGCCCCGGAGGATTAAACATGCCAAACATCCTTGTCGTTGACGACAAAGACTCCATGCGTAATATGCTTACCGAGACGCTGCTCGAAGAGGGCTATCGAGTAGACTCGGCCTCTACCGGGAAGAAAGCGATGGACCTGGTGCGCAACAAGTCATACGACCTGGTCCTGACCGATCTAAAGATGCCTGATGTGGATGGACTGCAGGTTCTCTCGGAAGTGAAGGGAGTTGACTCCGAGACAGCAGTGATCCTTATGACTGCTTTCGGCACGATTGAAGACGCAGTGACGGCCATGAAGATGGGGGCCTTTGATTTTGTCACCAAGCCCTTCGATACGGAGCACCTTTGCGTTCTGGTCAATCGCGCCCTTGAGAATCGTCGGCTGATCGCCGAAAATACCCTGTTGCGCGAGGAGCTTTTCGCCAACACGGGGCTGGGCAGTATTATCGGCAAAAACGAAAAGATGATCGAGATTTGCCGCCTCATCGAGAAAGTGGCGGCGTCCGATGCCTCGGTGCTGCTGCAAGGGGAATCCGGTACCGGCAAGGAACTGTTCGCGCGCGCCATCCACACTCTGTCGCTGCGCAAGGACAAACCGTATATCGCCATCAACTGCGCGGCCATTCCGCGCGAGCTGCTGGAAAACGAGTTGTTCGGTTCCGAAAAGGGCGCCTTCACCGGGGCCCACACCCGCAAGATGGGCAAATTCGAGATTGCCCACTCCGGCACCATATTCCTGGACGAAATCGGCGACATGGATATTTCCCTCCAGGCCAAGCTCCTGCGCGTGC
>CP070777.1:2222837-2225418 GCA_020346225.1 Candidatus Zixiibacteriota bacterium
GGTCAC
This sequence comes from Candidatus Zixiibacteriota bacterium, assembly GCA_020346225.1. GTDB lineage: Bacteria > Zixibacteria > MSB-5A5 > GN15 > FEB-12. Next base: position 2,222,844 of record CP070777.1, read on the forward strand.
CGGTCGCCGGCGCCCGGACTCGTCGGGGGCGCCCAGTTCCATGCGGATGCAGTCGATGGATTTCATGCGGCCGTCTTCGACATTGACTTTCACGGGGGCGGCCAGGAATTCTATCTTGACGCCTTCTTCTTCGGCGGCGACGATTTCCATTTCGTTGGCCGGCATCTCCTTGCGGGTACGGCGATAAAGCAAAATCACCTCGTCGGCGCCGAGCCGGAGCGAAGTGCGGGCGGCGTCGATAGCCGTGTTGCCGCCGCCGACCACCACTATCCGGCCCTTGATGTCGGGGTTGGTCTTCAGTTCGACCTGCTGCAGGAACCTGACACCGGAAAGAACCCCTTCCGCCTCTTCGTTATCGACGCGCATGGGTTTGCCGACCTGCGCCCCAAGGCCGACGAAAACGGCTTTGTAGCCCTGATTGAAAAGGTCGTCTATCGAGAAGTCCTTGCCGAGAGTCTTGCCCGTGTGAACGTCAGCGCCAAGCGACGTAATCCAGTCGACTTCCTTAGCCAGGACCGCCTTGGGCAGACGGTATTCGGGAATGCCGTAGCGAAGCATCCCGCCCAGCTCAGGCAGCGACTCGAAAATCGTCGGACGGTAGCCTTCAATGATCAGATAATACGCCGCGGTAAGGCCGGCCGGTCCGCCGCCAATGATGGCGACAGGGATACCGTTGTCGGGCTTCGTTTCCGGGCGCCACATCTGGTCGATCATGTCCTGGTCGGCGGCGTAGCGCTTGAGAAAATCGATACCCACCGGGGCATCGACCAGCGAGCGCCGGCAGTTTATCTCACACTTGCGGGTGCACACGCGGCCGCATACCGACGGCAGCGGGTTTTTCTCTTTGATCAGCGCCACGGCTTCGGTGAATTTGCCCAGGTTTATAAGCGACATGTAGCCCTGTATATCGACATCGGCCGGACAATTAAGCCGGCAGGGGCCGAAACAGTCGGCGTAGTGGTCGGAAACGAGCAGCTCCAGACAGGTGCGGCGTGCCCGGATAACCTTTTCCGAGCGGGTCTGTATATTCATCCCCTCGGCGACCTTCGTCGAGCAGGCGGGGAAGAGGCGGCTTTGTCCTTCCATCTCGACCACGCACAGGAAACACGACCCGAATGGCGGGAGCTTGTCGTCATAACACAGGGTGGGAATGTTGTCGATATTCTGCTCGCGACAAACCTGAAGGATGGTCCGATCGGGTGAGGCCGTGACTGCTTTGCCGTTTATGGTCAGTTTAACCATCATTCACCTCAATCCTTGACCACCGCATCGAAGCGGCACACGGTGAAGCATTTGCCGCACTTGATGCACTTGTTCTGGTCCACCATGTGGATTTTCTTTCGCTCGCCGAGGATGGCCTCGGTGGGGCAGGCGGTGGCGCAGACGGTGCAGCCGGTGCACTTCTCGTTGATGGTGTAAGTCAGCAGGGCCGAGCACACGTGCGCCGGGCACTTCTTCTCCTCGATGTGGGCGACGTACTCTTCCCGGAAGTGCTTCAGCGTGGTCAGTACCGGGTTGGGGGCCGAGGTGCCCAGACCGCAGAGCGAGGCCGCTTTGATTTGCCCGCTGAGCTCGTCGAGATTGTCCAGGTCCTGTATGGTACCCTCGCCCGCCGTGATGCGTTCGAGAATCTCCAGCATCCGCTTGGTGCCGATGCGGCAGAAGGTGCACTTGCCGCACGATTCCGCCTGGGTGAACGTCAGAAAGAACTTGGCCACATCGACCATGCACGTCGTTTCATCCATGACGACCAGCCCGCCGGAGCCCATGATGGCGCCCGTCTTGTTGATCTGCTGGTAGTCTATGCGGATGTCGCACATGCCGGCCGGGATGCAGCCGCCGGAAGGCCCGCCCATCTGGACGGCCTTGAACTGCTTGTCGTCGATAATACCGCCGCAGACATCGAAAATAATCTCGTTAATGGTAACGCCCATGGGCACCTCGACCAGGCCGGTGCGCTTGACCTTGCCGGCCATGGCGAATACTTTCGTGCCCTTGCTGTCGTCGGTGCCGTAGGACGCGTAGGCGTCGCCGCCGTTGAGGATGATCCACGGCACGTTGGCGTAGGTCTCGACGTTGTTGATGTTGGTGGGTTTGCCCCACAGCCCGGCCTGGGCGGGGAAGGGCGGCCGGAAACGCGGCATGCCGCGTTTGCCTTCTATCGAAGCGATCAGGGCCGTCTCCTCGCCGCAGACGAAGGCACCCGCGCCCTCTTTGATCTTGATGTTGAAGGCATAACCGCTGTCGAAGATGTTCTCGCCGAGGAAGCCTTTTTTCCGGGCCTGAGCGATGGCCTGCCTGAGCCGCGCTATCGCTTTGGGGTACTCGGCGCGGACATAGATGTAGGCCTCGTCGGCGCCGGCGGCGTAACCCGCGATAATCATCCCCTCGAGAACGGCGCTGGGGTCGCCCTCGAGAATGGAGCGGTCCATGAAGGCGCCCGGGTCACCCTCGTCGGCGTTGCATATGACGTACTTGTCATCGCCGGGGGCTTCGCGCGCGAAGCGCCACTTCTTGCCCGTCGGAAAGCCCGCACCCCCGCGCCCTCGGAGGCCCGACGCCTCCACCTCGGATA
>CP070777.1:2225518-2237770 GCA_020346225.1 Candidatus Zixiibacteriota bacterium
CGGCCGCGATAGCTCGGGTCCTCCTTGAGAAGCTGCCGGGCTATCTCTTCGAGAAAGACAAATTCACCGAGCGACGGCTCTTCTTTCAGCCGCTCGATCAGCTCGGACTTGCCCGATGCCGGGGCGCCGGTTATGACAATTCTCGGGGACATACAGAAGATGAAGTTAGCAAAAACAGGCGATAGCATCAAGCTGCATTGCCGGTCGGTCCGCTGACGGTCACAGCGGCAGCCTTCTGCTGTTTCTGCTTAAACGAGTTGAGCTTACGGCACAAATTCGGAATTCGGCCGTCAAAAAGCGACTCGGATGACGGGCCTGGAGGTTTTCGTGGCGCCATTTCCATCGGACGCGCCTCGCCCCGTTGTCGTCGGTCTGAGACCCCCTTCAGCTGCCATCGGCCCGAGAGGCGTCCGCCTTATTGCTCCCAACCCTGGGAGGGCGGCGCGGGTACTTCCCCGGCGGTCTGTCGACTGAATCGAATATGACTTGCCGTCACCGGATAAGTTTCGCTAATTGTTAGTACAACACGTCGCAAGGCGGAGGGATTACCACCATCGGTTCAAGGGTTGAGTATAAGGGCGCGACTCAGGACGCCGGGTTGGAGTTGTCATCCACCCACCCTGAAGGTATCGCCGGCGATTTGCTCAAAAACGACGCTTAAATCAAGGAGATGATGTTATGGCCGAAGTAGACCTCTTTTTTAAGGTGGCCTCTTTGGTGTTGGCTCTGACCTCGGTAGTCGGCGGGGGCGGCTGGTATAAGTCACACCGGGAGCTGGCCCTGGCGAAGCAGGAGAACTGCGCACTCAAGCTTGAGGGTTTCTATTATTTAATGCAGGCCCAACTCGAGTATAACCGGGTTATCCACACAGAGCTTACTCAGGATCCTAGGCTGGGCGGGATAATGGAATATGATCCCCGCAGGCTGCGTGAAGTGTTTGAACAGCAACCCGACGACAGCTACGAAAAACTCATGTGGAAAGCTCGGGTGGAGAGATTGATGGATGGCAATCGATTGCTGGTGAAGATGATAGATGATAACATCGGTAGAGTCCTCTCGAAGGAATTGCGTGAGGCCTGTATGAAGTTCAAGCATCATGCCCAGCTTTGGGAAGACCTCTGGGAGAGCGTCACGACCGATCATCATGTTTTCAGTTCATCTGGCTATGACCGGCGGTTTCACACCCAGCCTTTTCCGGATGAATTGGTTGTCGCCCTCAATGCCGAGACCGAAATTCTGGAGAAGAGTGCCGGTAAGTAGCTGTAAATCAGTGGGGAGAAACAATCCCGAACGAACCGTCGACGAAGTCGTTTTCCCGTCGACAGGTGATTTTGTTTGAAAGAGAGAGGTGATGTATGAACCAGAGAGTCCATGCCTGGCTGGCTGTGCGCGCCGTTGCCCTTTTGGAGGATACCGGTGAAGCAGAAGGTTTAGTTAAACTTTTGTCACCCCATGTAAAATCGACCTTCATCGGGACCTGGCTTCCCGACCTTAATGATTCGAAAAAGGGCTTCGGGAAGATCGACAATCATGTGCTGAAAATGGAGGTTTTTGAAGGTCCTCTTAAAGAACGATTCGTCATCAAGAAGGACAAGCTATTGAAACTGCTGGGACGCGAGCGACGCATGGCAACAGAGCTGCTGCAAAGCGATAATCATGTTCTCGATGACGAGTGGTGGGGGACACCTTTCAAGGCGGATCCCGACCCGGGCAAACATCTGGCTAACCGCGCCATGGCATTTTCGGAGGCGATAATTGACCTGCTTTTGCTCGGCGATAAACAACTGGACAGGCTGGTGCCTGGCCAGATCGACTTTGTTGAGGACTTGGATAGGAAGGCTTTGACCCGCAGGCAGCAGGTGGCCACCTACTTTTTCATGCTGAGCCATTTCATCGCCGACGCCTGCATGCCCTGTCATACCGATGCCAGGGCCCTCTCCTCGTATAGCGATGGAAAGATTCATAAGGAATTGGAGCGCCGGTGGTCCCGACGTATCGGGACCTACTTTGACAAGGACAAATTGGCCGAGAACAAGCCGACGTCGAGTGCTATCCTGAGAGAATCCAGGGAAATAAGTGACCGGCTGCAAGTCGATTTTGACGCGGTTGTTCCCGATCTGTATTCGCGTGATGTCTGGTCCGAAGTGCTCTTCGTTTGCCGCTGCTCCTATGCCGTGGCCAATCTGATCGTTCCCCCCAACGATTCTCCCCGCGGGGGCGCCGAGCACAAGTCGCTAAAAGAGCTGTTTCCGGGTGACAACGGCGAGATCCGGCTAAAAGAGTTCGATGCGGCGATATTACATGATGCCGTCCTCAATATCGCTATCGTATGGAAACATATCTGGGGTAGGTTCTGTCGGTAGCTGAAACAGCTATCTTCGCATGTTCCCGTGTCGCTTCCGCCGTTCTGCCCGCGAGCGATGAGAGCTCCAGAATCACCTTCCTCGGGCTTTCCGGTCTCCAATCAGGCGGCGTCCGCCGAAGATCATTAAAGGTGTGACAGCGAACACGAGATCAATTATCTTCCCGGGAAGAGACTGCACAGGAAAACCCGAAAGGCAGAAGTGGATTTAGCAAAAATACAACAGTATCTTGCCGAGCAAAAGCTCGATGGCTGGTTGATGGCCGACTTTCATGCGCGCAACAACGTGGCCGTGGAAATGCTCGGCCTTTCAGGCATCGTCACCCGCCGGTCGTTTTACTTTATCCCGGCCATGGGCGAGCCGAGTGGCATCGTGAATATCATCGAAAAGAGCAAATTCGCCCATCTCCCGGGCAAAATAACGGCTTATGCCGGATACGAGGCGCTGGAAAAGCAGATAAAAGCCGTCCTGTCAGGGTGCAACCGCGTTGCCATGGAATATTCGCCCAAAGGGCGGCTGCCGTATATCGGGCTGGTCGATGCCGGGACGGTCGAACTGGTGAAGGGTCTGGGTGTCGAGGTCGTTTCATCGGCCGACCTTGTGGCGAATTTTCAGGCAAGGCTGTCGGCGGAGCAGATTGCGGCGCACCGTATCGCCGCCCGTAACATCATCGAGATCAAGGACCGCACGTTCGAATTCATCGCCGGCGCTCTCAAAGACGGGCGGCCGCTGGGCGAGTACGATGTCGCCCGGTACATCCTCGAGCAGTTCGACCGCTACGATATGGAGACACACGACAATCCGATTTGCGGCGTCAACGGCAACGCCGGCGACCCGCACTACGAGCCGTCGGAAGAAACATCGAAGGCTATCGAAAAAGGGAGCCTTATCCTGGTGGACCTGTGGGGAAAGATGAAGCACCCGCACGGTGTCTATGCCGATGTCACCTGGATGGCGTACGCGGGACGGGCCGCCGATATCCCGGCTCAATACCGGAGCCTGTTTGCCGTCGTCGTTGAGGCCCGTGATGCCGCCGTCGAGTTTATACGGGCGAATATCGACAGTCGGCCGGTCTATGGCGCCGATGTCGATGATGTCTGCCGTAAGGTCATCGCGGATGCCGGTTACGGCGAGAAGTTCACCCATCGTACCGGTCACTCGATCACGTCGGAGGGACACGGTCCCGGTCCCAACATCGACAACCTGGAAACAGAGGATAAACGCAGACTGCAAAGGGGACATCTGTTCAGCATTGAACCGGGAGTCTATCTGGACGACTGCGGCTTTCGCACCGAGATCAATGTCCTTATCGGCCGCGATGGAGCCGAGATAACAACCCTGCCGCTTCAGACCGGAATAACGTCGCTGCTCTAGAGATGCATATCACTTCAGAGATCATCGACAGGCTGCGCTTGGATTTCGGCGAGCCGGAAACGGCCCGGTTTCGCATCCCCGTCGACCTTAAGGAGTACGAGCGAATCAAGAGTTCACAGAAGGGCGGGCGTAATCACGACGTAACCCTGTATATCGTCAAGGACGGCCGGATTGTCGTAATTGCCAAACACTTCTATCCGCCCGGCATGTACCGGGCCCCGTCGGGAGGCATCGGCCGGGGGGAGGACTTTATCGAGGGGGCCAGGCGCGAGGCGCGCGAAGAAACGGGCTGTGAGATAGAATTGGAGAAATTCCTCCTGATAAGCGAGGTGTCCTTTGAGCTTGTGCCCCGAGACGGCCGGGTTATCGACTGGGTTTCCTACGTTTTCCGCGCCAGGTATATAAGCGGCGATTTTGATTTCACCGACAAGCGGGAAATCAAGGAGGTAAGGCTGGCTGACTTGAGCGAGTTTGAAGGTTTCGGCAGGATCATGCGCCGGCAACCCATCGGAGGACTTCATTACCGCGCCGCCCTCCACGACAAAGTCATACGGCACATTGAGCTATAGGGCATAACCTGGGGACTATGTCACCGACATGTCTTCCTCTGGCCGGCGGAAGGCCGTGCTGCCGAGACCGATCGTAATGGCTTGACAAAAGATGATAATGTTGTATATATAACTCTGTAGCAGCAAGTTATCAAATTACTGCACACATTTCCTCCCGCATCGTCGATACGGTGAGGTTCGAAAGAAGAGATAGAAAGCGATTTTTCACACCATTGGCTTGCCCTGGCTGGCGGCCGGCACATCGGCACGCCGCGACCCGGGCGGCCGGACACCAAGCGTAAGGAGAAAGTTGTGAAGCGAACTTTGCTCACCGCAATCCTGTTTCTGATGATCTTTGGCGCCGCCCTGCTGATCGGCCCGGGATGTTCACATGAAAGCCCGGTGGACCCGGTGGCAACAGGCGCCGCTACCGTAGAGACTTCCAAGCCGGTAACTCCAACGACCTTTGTGGAAACATTCGACAGCCACCGCAACGTGGGGGGATGGTCCTTCGGCACTACTCACCGACCCGTGATCGAGGATCTCGGCGGGAACACAGGCGGGTACCTGCACGACCCCAGCGTGATTACATTTGCTCCCTCTCCCGGGACGGAACTGGGCGAGGAATCGATTTTCACCGGCAATTACCGGGAAAGGAAGGTCACTTCTGTCGGCATTGACCTGCGGTGTATTGACTACGAGTGGGACATAACCACGCGCTACCTGACTCTCATCATAATGAACGACAACGGCACCCCGCTGGATCTCGAGGACGACTGGGGAGCGTACTTTATCGGTGATATTACGCTTCCGTCGAAGTACGTGGCGTGGCTGACCAGTACCATGGAAAATGAACCTGGCTGGGTGTCATATGACTTCAATATCCCGTCGCAGGAAAACCCGCTCCAGGAAGACCGGCTTCCTGAAGGCTGGAATTTCATTCGATGGTGGAGTGGCAGCGGTCAGCAACCCGGCGGCTCCTGGGTGGCGCTGATGCAGAATGTCTCGTACATTCAGTTCTGTTACGGTGATCCCACCCTGTATTACGTTCTTCAGACTTTCGACCTGGGTCTGGACAACCCCCGGATCAGCTGGCAGTAGACTGCAGATGACGTTTCGACCGGGCATTTGAATGATTACCTGGCCCCCTACGGCGAGTGTACCTTCGAATAACCGGCGCTGAATGGGCGATGTTAACAGGTTTGAACATACATGCGAAAGCAGAACCTATCATACTCGCAACAAAAACTACGGCTAGGAGATTGATGATGAGAAAAATCTTGGGCACGACAACCATGGTGGTTTTAACAGCGCTGTCCATTCTGCTGATTGGGCTGGGCTGTTCGGGTGACAACCCGGTAAGTCAGGCCGACGGTGTGTGCTCCGGCACGGATACCCCATCGGTCATCATGGATAAGTCCAGCACCAACCTCGAAGAACCGACCTTCGTCGAGACATTCGACAAGCACAGCAACGTCGGGGGCTGGAGCTTCTTCGGAAACCCCGACAATCGTATCGAGGTTTATGAGCCGCACGACGGCAATCCCGGCGCGTTTATTCACGCCACCTGCGACGGTTGGAGCTGTCTGGATACCTATGCTCCGCAATTGCGCACCCAGGTTGGTGTATCGTCGATCTTCACCGGCGACTACCGCGCCAGGAAGGTGGCCATGGTCGGGGTCGACCTGGTTACTTTCGGGCCGGAACTGGTTACCACCGAGGGACGGCCGTTGAGCCTGCTTCTGCGAAACGACAACGGCACTCCCACCGACTGGACCGACGACGTGGTCGCCTACTGGATCGGAAACAAGAACATTCCCCACGAAAGCGGTCAGTTCAAGGAGTTTGTAATCGAGATACCCTCGCAGAGCACAACCCTTCCCAAAGGCTGGGGGATCATGTCCGGTTATAGTACCGGCGATGATGATGCCGACTGGAACAAGGCCATTACCGATGTATCTCAGATAACCTTTTTCTACGGTAACCCAGAGATGTTCTTCATGTTTCAGCAGTGGGAACTCGGTTTCGACAACGTGGCAATCTGGCTGGACGAGTAAACACCGAGACTGCTAAATCCGCATGGGCGACTCCTCGCAAAGGTCGCCTTTTTCCTTAAGTCTAAGTTAGTTAGGATGTTACGAAGAGCAAAAAACCTGGCGGAAAGGGTATTCTTGTTGCTATTTTTGGCTATTTGGTTATATTGCCAATCTTTCGATAATGATGTTGGGAGAATCAAATGGACCAAGCGCAGAAGGAGCTGTTCGAGGCCCGGGCCAGAATCATCAAGGCCATGGCCCACCCGACCCGGCTCTTCATTGTTGACGAGCTTTCGCGCCAGGCTCGGTGCGTTAACGAACTGACCGGGTTGGTCGGTTCCGATACCTCGACCGTTTCAAAGCACCTTTCGATTCTCAAGAACGCCGGACTCGTCAAAGACGAAAAGAAGGGGACCCAGGTGTTCTACAGCCTCAAAACGCCGTGCATATTGAACTTCTTTGGCTGCGTGGAGACGGTGCTGAAAACGGCGGCCGACGAGAGCCGGGCTCTTGTCAACCGGGGCTGATTGCCTGAAGGTACTAAAGTGAGTTCCAGAAAAGATCTGATATCGCTGCTGTCAATTCTGGCAGTATTTTTGATTTTCTTCTTTGTGCCGCTGGAAAGTCCAACTCTGGATAACCCGGTCGGAGAAGCACTCCGACTCACCCAGTGGTACGCGCGCGAGCACGTTATCCTCTGCCTGGTCCCGGCGTTCTTCATTGCCGGTGCGATTGCGGTCTTTCTCGGCCAGGCTTCGGTAATGAAGTATCTTGGCGCGAAAGCCAACAAAGTGATGTCCTACGGCGTGGCCTCGGTTTCGGGCGCCATTCTGGCCGTCTGCTCCTGCACCATCCTGCCGCTGTTCGCCGGCATCTACGGTATGGGCGCCGGACTGGGGCCGGCTTCGGCCTTTCTGTATGCCGGGCCGGCCGTAAACGTACTGGCTATAATACTGACAGCCCGAATCCTCGGGCTGGAACTGGGCATCGCGCGGGCAGTGGGAGCCATTGTGTTCAGCATTGTGATTGGACTGCTAATGCAACTCATTTTCCGCAAAGAGGAAAAGCAGAAGGTTCAGGCTCAGGCGGTAATGCCTCAGGAGCAGGTCACCCGTCCGCTGTGGAAGAATATCGCCTACTTCGCGTCAATGATCGCGATCCTGGTGTTCGCCACCTGGAGCAGCCCGGAACAATCATCGGGCCTCTGGCATGCCGTTTACTCGGTGAAGTGGCTGATCACGGCGGCCGTCGCAGTTGTTTTCGGCGTGCTGCTGGTATGCTGGCTGGGGCTGTGTTTGTGGAAAGTGGCGCTGACCGGCCTGGCCACGACGGTGTTCGCGCTGGTCTTTTCCCACCAGCCCCTGGTGCCCTTCGGTGTTGCCGTCGTTGGACTTTCGCTCAGCGCCGGGACGGGCAAAGGGGAAGCGAGAAGCTGGGTGACGGAGACCTGGGGATTCGCCCGGCAGATTATGCCGCTGCTATTCATCGGTGTGCTGATAGCCGGTCTTTTGCTGGGGCGTCCCGGCAGCGAGGGACTCGTCCCGTCACATTGGGTCAGCGGCGCGGTCGGCGGTAACTCGGTCGGCGCCAACCTCTTCGCGTCGGTGGCCGGAGCCTTTATGTATTTCGCGACCCTGACCGAGGTCCCCATTCTGCAGGGCCTTATCGGCAACGGCATGGGCAAGGGTCCGGCGCTGGCGCTGCTTCTGGCCGGACCGGCGCTGTCGCTTCCCAACATGCTGGTGATACGCAGCGTCATGGGAACGAAAAAGACTATCGTGTTTGTGACACTGGTAGTAATAATGGCTACCATAAGTGGTCTTGTGTATGGAGCGCTTTTTTAGATTGAGGTGATAACGTGAAGAAAATTCAGGTACTGGGTCCCGGATGTCCTAAATGTAACAGGCTGGCCGAAGAAGTGGTGAAAGCCGCGATGGAGCTCGATATCAAGTATACCTTCGAAAAGGTGAGCGACATGCGGGATATCATGAAATTCGGAGTGATGATGACGCCTGCCTTGGTAATAGACGGCGAGGTCAAATTTTCCGGCAAGGTGCCGTCGCTCGATGAACTGAAGAAGATGCTCTCCGAGCGGTGAGGGCAGGACAGCAGTTAGCAAAAAAACCACTCAAGAGGATAACCAAAATGAAAATCAGAGTGACAATCATCGGCGCAATTGTTCTTGCGCTTGCGGCAGTCAGCCCATGGGCGGCGGAGGATGTCAAGAAAGAGCAGACCGACAGCACTGCGGTAGAATCGAAGACTGCTGACCAGGACTCGACACGTATAGACGAGCCTGCGGCGGCACCGCCTAGGCTGATTGCTTACTATTTTCACACCACGCGGCGGTGCGCCACCTGCAAGAAGCTGGAAGCTTACACCCGGGAGGCTATCGAGACCGGGTTTGCCGAGCAGCTGAAATCGGGTGTGCTGTCGTTTCTGGCCGTCAACATCGATGAGTCAGACAATGAGCATTTTCGCAAGGACTACCAGCTTTACACCAAGTCGGTCATTCTATCGGAGCGAAAGGACGGCGAAGAAGTCAAATGGAAGAATCTCGATCAGATCTGGCAACTGGTGCGCGGCGATAAAGCGGTGTATCTACAATATATCCAGGACGAAGTGACGGCTGCGCTCGGTGAGGGTTGATGGATTCATTTCTTGTCGGCGCCGCATCGGCCGTCTGGCTGGGTATCCTGACCTCCATCAGCCCCTGCCCGCTAGCCACCAATATCGCGGCTGTTTCATACCTCTCCAAACAGGTGGCCAGCCCCCGGCTGGTGTTTGCATCGGGACTGGCCTACGTGACGGGGCGGATGCTGGCCTATCTGGTGCTGGGCGTGATCCTGGTGGCCAGCCTTCTGTCCATCCCCGATCTGTCACACGCCCTTCAAAAGCACATTAATACCGTTCTTGGGCCGATTCTGGTGGTGGTGGGGATATTCCTTCTCGGCTTTTTGCCGATTAGTTTCAGCGGCTTCGCCCTGAGTGATAGATCGCAGAAGCGTCTGGCCGGCTACGGCGCATGGGGGGCCGGGTTGTGCGGAATCGTCTTCGCGCTCTCATTTTGTCCGGTGTCGGCGGCGCTTTTTTTCGGGAGCCTCGTGCCGTTATCCGTTACGCACAACTCCAAATTCTTCTTTCCTCTCGTGTATGGGCTGGGTACCGGACTGCCGGTGGTAGTAGTGGCTATTCTGATAGCCTCGGGGGCGAATTATATCGGCAGCTTTCTGGGCCGCTTGGCGAAATTCGAGCTCTGGGCCCGCCGCCTGACCGGCGGGATATTCATCGTTGTTGGTCTTTACTACTGTCTGATCTATTTTTTCGAAATCGATATATAGGTCGTAGCCGGTGCTCCGATGTAGCTGGCGCCGAACCGGCCCAGCAAAAAAAGTTGACATCCACTGCCGTTGTCTCCGTCGTTAGAATAATCGGGAGGTACCACAGCCGATGGCTGTCTCGACCGATTCACATACCGACCGCAACTTAATTAGGGAGAGGAGTCTGGCAATGGGGTGGTCTTACCGATTCATGATTGGGATTACCGTTCTTGCGCTCGGCACGATTGCGCTGGCTCAGGATGCTCAAAACGATGAACAGATAGACAGCGCCGAAGCTGCGATAGCCAAAGCGTTTGAGTATACCGGGTTTGACCGGTTGGAAGGCTATCCGGGAGCTGCGCGAACCAGCGCTCTACGGGTCACCATCGCCGCCGACAGCACGCCGTATGTCGGCAAGCTGATAAGCGGCAACGAGATATGGCTTGTCACCCTGCCCGATGTCCCCCTCCCAGCCATCGGCCGCCCCGGCGGCCGAACCACCGCGTCCACCTTCGACGTATACCTCGATTCCCAAAAGGGCAACCTGCTGAAAATCTGTTCCCGTTTTGCTGACTCCAGTTTCATGGTCCCCGGGGTAGACCCACCGGACAGCAGCGGTCCCAAAAAGATGATTTCAGCTACCGGCGACACCGTCATATTCGGAGTCTTTCCAATCGGCCCCAAGATAGGCGAAAAAGAGCCATTGTTGGCCCAGTGGGGTTTTGCCGGACTTCCCGACTTTCCCCCGGCGCCGTTTCTGGATGTCATGCAGCATAGCTGCGTTGAGATGACCAAATGCATCAGGCTTGAAGCGGTTTATATTCTCCGGCAGACCGGCCGCGGCCAGCCGGCAGCTTTATGGTTGACCTGGCTTCACGGTTATCCGAGGGTGACCCGGTCAGGGTCGAAATCTGCACCACGCGAGGCTTTCCTCCTAACGGGACTGGTGACTTCTGATGGCCGCCTCGGTGAGTGTCTGGATTCGGAACAGTCGACCTGGGCCACCTTTGTCGGCGAACTGCCCCCTGCCGGTAGGCGGTATCAGCAGTTTATCCGGCCGGGTGCCGTGCCGCGTGAGACAGTAACCGATGACCGGTCATCGATCATGATGGGCATCGCCCCACCCGGAGAGTTGCTCGTAACAGATCCGGCCGGACGACGCACCGGGCTTGATCCGCTGACCGGCCGGTCATTCGAAGAGATCCCCCGGGCCAGCTACTATGACGACTCTATTGGCGATCCCGATGGGACCGCCATGATGGAAGCCAGAGGCTTTCACGCCCGCCGTCCTCTGAGCGGGGATTACAAACTCACCGTGACCGGTACTGCCGACGGCGACTACAGCCTTGGCTGCCACTTTTATGATATCTGCGATTCCATTGCAGTTTTCGATTTCGACCGCGCACCGATAACAGTCGGTGGCGTTCACAATTATATGCTCACCATCGACCGGCTATCGGCCTCGAAATCTTGTGCCCGGGGCGCCTTTGAAGGCGGCGGCGATGAGAGTCCCAACGCCGACAGGCTTCTCACCTACGCCTCAATCGCGTCCGACAGCGGTGCTTTTCCGGCCGGGACATCAGCCTTCTCTCTGGTGATCGTTTATAACCGAGCGGTGCTGCCGGAAACATTCACGGCCACACTTAACGACACCGAGGTCTCAGACCTGTTCAAACCTGTGGCGGAGGGTAGCGAGGTGGTGAATGTTCCCCTTGAGGCGGGTCTTAACGAGTTGGTGTTATCGGTTCAGGGAATGATCGACGATGTCGCCGTTAAAGACACCGATGCTCTTGTGTTCATCGTTGACGAGCCGTGAGACACATCATTCGGCTTCAAACGTCCCGGCCAGTTCCGTTATGACCGCGACGTGAAAATCATCATGCTCGGCGACGAAATAGGCCATGTCCACCACCCGCATGGGAATATCGAGTCGGGGGTGCTGCGCGACGCGCGAAGCCTCGGCTTCGTCCATATTTTCCAGCCGGCTCAGCAGATCCTGGCGGACAGCGCGAAACTGGGCTAAAACGGAATTGATATCCTGTGAGTTGTAATCGGCATCAGAAGTGCGCGTGTTTTTCATGTCGGCCGGCCGCAGAACCTCTGCCCCGGCATCGTAATCATCCAGGCGGCCGGTGTGAAGCTCCTCGACCTTTATCAGATGACCCACGTTTTCCTGTATCGACCAGCCATGCTCGGGCTGTCTGGTGAGGATATCAGGGGGAAGTGACCTGATTATCTCCTCGAGCCGGGCGGCTGTCCCTTGAAGGCGGCCGAGAATACACGGAAACAGCCCGACCGGGAAATCGAAATTGAACTTTCTGTCGATCCATTTCGTTCTGGTGACCATACTTACCTCGTTTTTGGCGCTTAACCGATAACTGCCTTAGTATATACCAGTATTGTCTACGGCGAAAGTATGCTCTCGGGTGAGAATCTGCATCGCCTGCCCTGAAAAAATAACATCCGGCCGGGTTCGGCAGAAACTACAGCAGCAGGGCGGGTGTTTGGTATCAAGTGCCCTAACCCAATTAATGGTCTTGACGATGGGGGCATATTTATTATATTGCCTCCCTTGGTTTTTAGAGGTGATTATACATGAAACGACCATTTC
>CP070777.1:2237870-2243284 GCA_020346225.1 Candidatus Zixiibacteriota bacterium
AACATGAAAGGCAAGACGGAACTTCAATCGCGGAGCGCTCTCTTTCCGGCCTCATTACGTCCTGGATGTCGCCGAAGACGTCGGTTAACTCCAGACCATACAGTTGGATGTGGCTTTCCCGATCGCCACGATGGACGGTGCCGCGGCGGGGAGAATCATCGGCCGCTGTAAGGTTTCTCGTCGTCGCCGACCGGGAATACCCCTCGCCTTCTTGCTTTGCACCCGCAATAGTGTATATTGTGGCAAAGGCGGTCATGCCGGACCGCCAAACCGCATCCGCTCCGGGGGCAGGCGAGAGCGAACGTGACCGATACTTGCAGCGGAGTGGTTGAACTGGAAAACCGATAGCAGATTGCCGGGTCGACTGAGTTTCGGCAGCTCCGGCTCAGGCGGAAACAACTTCATGGCTCCTCACCGTTTCATCCTGCTGCTTGCAGCTGCAACCGTGGTAACATGTGCACCATCCACCGACGCCCGTAATCCCAAGCTGGAAAAACTGACCGCCGTCAAGAACGTTGCCACCACCCTTTCGGCCGCCAGACCCATGGTCGGCGCCGCCGTTCATACGCAGGGCCAGATGCAACTGGTGATCAGAAACAACGGCACTTTCGGCGCCGAGTGGGACGTTGTCCGCGATCCCCTCACCGGTGACTACTTCCCCTCGTGCATATATCCCAAGAACAGCAACCTGCGCTATCTTTATGTGGCGGCCCTGTGGATCGGTGCCGTGGTGGGGCGGGATACGCTGGTGTCATGCGGCACCGAGGATATGTACGATACCTACGAGTTCTGGCCCGAGGTGTCCCCCTTCGGCGACATCCGGTACGAATCCATCGACCCCGCCAAACCGCATTTCAGCGAAGAGGCCTACTCCGAGCAGGATATAATCTGCGAGTATACCGACACCATCACCGACCCGTTGCTGACCGACCCCAACAGCGGCGCCGAGCGGGCGCACATGCCGCTGAATATAAGAGTCGAACAGCGGTCCATGTCGTGGACCTATGACTATGCCGACGATTTCATCCTTTTCGATTACCAGATAGAAAATATCGGCGACCGGAGCCTGGAGAACGTTTATATGGGATTGTGGCTCGACGGCTGCGTTTTTCATGAGTCGAACCAGGATATCGAATACTGGACCGATGACATCATCGGTTTCTACCGAACCCACCCCGCCCGGGAGGGCTGCGGTTATCTCGACACCATCAACATCGCCTATCACGCCGACAATGACGGCGATCCCATCGACGGCCGGTGGAACGAGGAGTCGCCCACCTCGGTGGTCGGCGTAAGGGTGGTGAGAACGCCGCTCGACTCGCTCGAGTATTCCTTCAACTGGTGGATCATGAACTACTCCGACCCCACCCGCGATTTCGGCCCCCGGCAGCGCGGCACCGAGGACGACCCTTTTCGAGATTTCGGTATCCGGCTCGGCTCGCCGGTGGGCGACCGCAACCGGTACTATGTCCTGCGGCACGATGAGTTCGACTATGACCTGCTCTACACGGCTGTCGACCACTCCGACAGCGGCCGCGGCTGGTTGCCGCCGCCGGAATATGCCGAAGACTACGCCACCGGGTACGACGTTCGCTATGTTCTGTCGTTCGGGCCGTTCAATATGGACCCCGGCGAAGAATTACCGCTTTCGCTGGCCTGGGTGGGGGGCGAGAACTTTCACCACGACCCCCACGCCTTTGAGTCATTCAACCCGTACAGCCCGAGCCCGTTTTATAACCAGCTCGATTTTTCCGAACTGGCCACCAACTCCCGGTGGGCTTCATGGATATATGACAACCCCGGAGTCGACACCGATGGCGACGGGGACAGCGGCAAATTCCGTGTCTGTTGCCGGGACACCATCGTCACTGATACCGGCACGGTTTACGGTTCCTGTGATACCTCGTGGTACGAGGGCGACGGCGTCCCCGATTTCTGCGGGGCGTCGCCTCCCCCGGCTCCGAGAATATGGGTCGAGCCCGCCGTCGGCCGGCTCCGTGTCCGCTTCAACGGGCTGACCTCCGAAACGATTAAAGACCGCTTCTCGGGTATCTCTGACTTCGAAGGCTATCGCGTCTATATCGGACGGGACGACCGCATCGCCGCCTACAGCATAGTAGCTTCTTATGACCGCGAGAATTACAACAAGTATGTCTGGGACAACTACCGTCTCGAGTATCGGTTGCTCGACGTGCCCATGTACCCTGACGAGCTGCAGCTTCTGTATGGTGATCCCGCCGGCCTAAGCGATTTCGACCCGACTTTGTTCACCCGGGACAATCCCTACGTCCACCCGGACTTCCCCGACTCCATCTTCTATTTCGTTCGGCAGGATTTCAATCGTTCGGTCTTTGGCGAGACCACCCCCATCACAAAAGTATATCCGGAGCAGGCGTTTCCCTCGACGCTCGACCCGGCCTTGGCGCCGCCGGAGGAACTGACCGACGATGGTTATTTCAAGTACTTTGAGTACGAACTCGTCATCGACGGCCTGTTGCCCACCGTGCCTTATTACGTCAACGTGACGGCTTTCGATTTCGGTTCGCCCCAGATCGGACTCAGCGCCCTGGAATCATCCCTTCTCAACGGCGCCCAGGTGGCCTATCCCCTGGCATCCGCCGATGAGATCGAAAGGCGGGACTTGAAAGTTTTCGTGTATCCGAACCCATACCGGGCCGATGCCGACTATCAGGCGGACGGTTTCGAAAACCGCGACGGTATTGAATCCCGTCACCGCATGCGGCGGATCCATTTTGCCAACCTGCCCAATGTCTGCGCCATTTACATTTATTCCCTCGACGGTGACCTTGTCAGGCAGCTGGACCACAACTACCCCGAAGGCGGGCCGGAGGCCACCCACGAAACCTGGAACCTTATCACGCGGAACACCCAGGCGGCGGAAAGCGGTCTGTACTACTGGGTGGTCGAATCTGACGAAGGCACGCAGATCGGCAAACTCGTGATTATCAAGTAGCTTCCCGACACAGGCCGGGCCAGTCGCGGCAACAGCGAAGGTAACACGGGTTGCATGTGGTTGCGGACGGCTGGGGTTGGGGGATTACCCTTGACTTAAAGTGATTATTTAGTATATTATTGGAAACTGACAAACCTGTTCCCTGTGTGCGTAGCATCTGCCCGGGGAGAGTACGCAGGAACTCTTGACCGACACGGATCGTCCTGACACTTAGTCGAAGGCTCAACAGCAGACAGAACCTAGGCGGATAAGCCAGAGAACTGACTTTCGATAGATTGAGAAAGGATTTTTTGTCTTTGCCCAAAA
Source organism: Candidatus Zixiibacteriota bacterium (assembly GCA_020346225.1). GTDB lineage: Bacteria > Zixibacteria > MSB-5A5 > GN15 > FEB-12. The sequence continues at coordinate 2,241,151 of CP070777.1, forward strand.
AGAGGGGTAAAATTGTTAAGTTTCTTGATTTTATAGCCATGAATACAGTAGCGAGCAAACATGTAATAAGGCACCAGCCTTGCACAACAGGCGGTGCCTGTCATTTCCGGAGGATCTTATGACAAAGTATGTCGTAATTCTCGTCGGTTGCTTTGCCCTGGTGGCAGCTGCAGCGACAATCCAGGAGGTGGTCATCACCGACTTCCCGCTGGGCGTTGCCGGCAGCGTGGACCAGAAGATATTCGAACCGTATCTTCCCCAGATCAAAGCCATCGCCGATAGCGTGAACAACGACCCGGCGGCCAGGGCGATTATCACCGGGGGCGCCGACGGTCAGCGTTATCGGACAAGCCATGACGCCAAGAACCCGTCACTGGCTCTTGGCCGCGCCCACATTCTCAGGTCACTGCTGATGGAGCAGTTCGGGGTCGATTCGACCCAGATTCTGCTTCGAACCGAAGAGGTGAAGGAAATCGGCCCGCAATACCGTTTTGTCAGCCTGCGGCTCGACCCGGACCTGGGAAAAGAGGAAGCGAACCTTGACCTGCGCATGAACGAACTGGCGACCCGAATGGATAGCCTCGAGGCCCGGCCGCCGGTCGAGAAGCATTTCACCGAAGTAAGGGAAATGCCGGTCGAGGAAAAGGAAAGCGATCTGGGCATTCTCTTCGGGGCCGGTCTCTCCTCCTCTCCTTTCGGGGGAATGCCGGTCGTGACCAGCGCCTTTACCTACAAACGGATCGTCTACGTCGAAGGCATTGTCGGCCACACCTGGTGGAGCAATACTTTCACGTTCGAGGGTCAGGACCTGGATACAAGGCGGCGTCAGATCGGCGGTCACGCCATCATATATCCATGGGAAGACCTTCCCCTGGGTTTTGTGGGCGGCTGGCTGCGCACCGAAGAAGTGGCCCAGGACCCTTACGAATACGCCAAGCTGTCGGAAGGCCTTGTCCTCGGCCTGAGGGGGTCGCCGATTAAGAACCTGGCCGTAACGGTCGCCTACAATCCGTCGAAGCATCGCATCGTCACCGAGCCTTCTTCGACCTCCGAAACCGATCAGTTCCTGATCTATCTGACGGCTCAGGTGGGAATTGGAGGTGCCCGGTGAAAAGAATCGCCCTCTTAACCGTTTTGGCGGCATGCCTGATGGCGTGGCTTTCGTGGGTGAACTGCTCCAACCCGATGGAACCGCTCATCCCGCCCGACACGGTATTCGACACGATGGCCGTACCCCAGCCTCCCGAATACATATACGATACCACCTACGACACCAACTTTGACACCAGCTTTGATACCACGTACTTGCCGGGTGAGACTCTCTTCGACACTACCTTCGATACTACTTTCGATACTACCTTTGACACCACCCATGACACGACCTATGACACCACCGAAATTTGGGACACCGTATATATTCCCTTCGGTGATCCGTATACCATCTGCAGCGTTATTCGCTACAACCTGAACGAGCTTATCTGGATATTCGGCAACGAAGCCGGCAAGTACAAGCTGGAGTTCAAGGCCACGGTCAGCCGTGATTTTCCCCGCCGCACTCTGATACTGAATATCGATGGCGATATTTATGAATGGGAATGCCCGGACCTCAATCAGACCTACTACCTGGAACTGGATCTTGACGCCAACGCCACCATACGCATCTTTCCCGACGTTCCACTCTACCTTGGACACCAGGTGGACATCTGCCTGGCCATGGAGGAAATCGAATAACGCCGGATGACCGTCAACTGTGACCTTTTGGCGGGCCGCCTCTTCGGGCGGCCCGCTTTCTTTGTGGCGGCTTGACAAAACCCGAACGCCGATGCATATATGAGCAGCATCTTGTTCCTTCAGCTTTGTCACTCCCCGCCAGGTTATGGACCCTCACCGAGGAAGACTGTCGAACCTTTATATCGCGTCATCTTGACGGCCTGCCGCGCGTGCGATATAGGAAGAGGAGGTTTCTATGCGGCGATTCACGCGAACAGCAGCAGCAGGCTCACTCGTCATCTTCATCCTGATGACATTCAGCCCCGGTTGCTCGGTCGATAACCCCGCGGCGCCGGGCGAAAATTTGTCTCAGACACCGGTGAGCATAAGTAAAGGCGGCAAGGACGCCAGGCAGAGCCTGATT
>CP070777.1:2243384-2327724 GCA_020346225.1 Candidatus Zixiibacteriota bacterium
AGCAGTATGTCGCGTCTTTAAAGAAGTTGCGGCCGAACATATACAAGTGGGATCAGCTTATTGAAGATGTGACCAGTCATCCGGCGACGAAGCGAACGGTGGCCGGTCACGGCTGGACATTCAGGGCGGCGCATGACGAAAAGCTCGGGGGCAAAGTTACCACCACCTCACATCTCACCGAGCAGCCGATCAGCCGCTACCTGTCAGTCATCCGGTCTCCTGAAGACATGTACGCCAACTGTGACATGAAGCGGCTGATGTTTCACCTGACCGGGACCTGCACCGGGGGGCGCTGCGCCGGCTGGGCCGCCCTCAACGCCATGTTCATAACCACCTGGGAGATGGACAAAGACCTCGGCACCGATTACCACGGTCGCTTTCTGATATGGCTGGCTCACGCCCAGGATGAAGATATCACCATATCGGGGGCCCTTACCGACGCCAAGGGCGACCGCACTAAAGCGCCCTCGCAGCAGGACGACGCCGACGCTTTCTTGCATATCGTCGAGAGACGCGACGACGGCATAGTCGTGCGCGGCGCCAAGCTGATGATCTGCGGCGTCGCGGCGGCCAACGAGATTTTCGTCCTGCCGGGGTCAGCCTACAATGAAGAGGATGCGGATTACTGCGTGTCATTTGTGATTCCACGCGACATTGAAGGTCTTACCATAGTCGAGACGCGCCATCCCAACGATTCCCGCGACGAAGAGGACGGTTTTGACAACCCGGTCACCCAGGGAGGTATCACCCAGGCCTTTCTTTTCTTCGAGGATGTGTTTGTGCCAAGCGAGCGGGTTTTTATGTGCGGCGAGCATGATTACACGGGGAAGGCCGTGGGCTATTTTGTCAATCCCTACCGGGCGGCTATCGGCGGCTGCGTGGCCGGTCAGGGGGATATCAAAATCGGTTCGGCCATTCTCACCGCCCGCGCCAACGGCCTTTCGTCGAAGATCTTCAAAGACAAACTGGTCCAGATGGTCATCAATAACGAAACCACCTACGGCCTCGGTCTGGCGGCTGCCGTCAGGGGAAAAAGGCATGAGTCCGGGGCCTGGCTCTGTGATACTCTGCTGTCCAATGTCAACAAAGTGCACGTAGCCACCCTGCCGTATAATACGTCGGTCCTAGCGCAGGATATTGCCGGCGGTATCGGTGAAACCGGCTGCATGCCGTCGTCGAAGGATTTTGATTCGGAAAAGTACGGTCATTTGATCGAGAAATACATGAAGGCGCATCATTCGGCCGAGGCGCGTGCCCGGGCGGCGCGTCTGGTCGAATGGTGCACGCTCGGTTCGGGGGTGCCGGGGTGTATGCACGGGGGAGGGTCGCCCGACGGCGCCAAACTTTTCATTCGCGCTGCTGCTAAACTGGAGGAAAAGGCCGAGATCGCCCGGCGGTTGGCGGGTATTGACGAAGAGATGCCGGAGCCGGGGAAGTAGCCGTCCGGTGACCTAATTTTTCAACACCATCCGGTAGCGGGCCTTGCCCTGGCGGGTTCGGTCAACGGCCGTGTTGACATCAGTCATCGGCACGGCCTCAGTCTGGGCTTTGATTCCGTGGCGCGCGGCCAGCTGGAACATTTCGCGCATGGCCATGCGCCCGCCGATGGGGCTGCCGACCACCGATTTCTGCTGCAGAATGAGGCTGAAGGCCGGAATGACCAGCGGATTGGCCACTGCTCCCACGAGACACAGCTTCCCTTTGGGTTTAAGCACGTTCAGAACGGCCGGCCAGTCCATATCGACGTGAACGGTCGAGATGATGAAATTCAGCGTCCCGGCCGCTTTTTCCAGGGCACCTTTTTCCGTGAGCGGAATGAAGTAATGCGCTCCCAGATTTCGGGCTTCGTCTTCCTTATCCGGTGACGTCGAAAAGGCGGTGACTTTGCATCCGAAAGCGCGGGCGAACTGAAGGGCCAAATGGCCCAGGCCGCCGATGCCGATGACGCCTACTTTCATGTGCGGCTCGACATCGAAACTTCGCAGGGGGTTGTATACGGTAATGCCGCCGCACAGAAGGGGGGCGGCATTCTCGGATTCAATCTGTTCGGGGATGGCGAAAGCAAACCGGCTGTCGGTTCGGATCATGTCGGCGAACCCGCCGTAATTGCCCATGCAGGTGGCTTTGATGTCGGGGCACAGGTTATGGTCGCCCCGCATGCAGTAGTCGCAATGGTAACAGGCGCCGCTCTGCCACCCGACGCCCACCCGCTCGCCTTTTTCGAAGGCCATGACACCGACACCGACGTCGGTCACGGTTCCGACAATCTCATGACCCGGCACCAGGGGGTACTCGCTCAGCTGCCAGTCATTGTCAATCAGGTGTATGTCGCTGTGGCAGACACCGCAGTGGGTTATCTCGATATCGATGTCAAAGGGCGCCAGCGGCATGGGTTCGTAGGTGAATTCCTTGAGGCGAGCCTTCTCTTTCATGGCCGCATAACAGTGTATCTCCATCGCGATCTCCTTTGCGTCTATCTAATTCTACGGCACGAACCCCGGAAGTTGCACGTGTGAGCCGCGGATGCGCCCATGTCCCGTTCTACGTACTCTCATGGAGAGAACGGCCGCCCGGTGACAGTCAGAAGATGTTCGCCTTCCTGAGGGCACGGTGAAACTTGCTTTCTTCCTGATGCGCGAAAGGAATGTCAAGGGAGTGAAACAACTTGCGAAGCTTATCCTCGATAACATCAAGGTTCTTGGTGTCCTTCAGTTCGAGCTCCAGCTCGTAATCGACCGAACCGTCGTTGTACTCCGTTTTGTCAATCTCCAGAAGGTAATTGTAGTCGGCGATCTTGAAGACTTTCTTCTGGCGGATGTTTTCAAACATGACCAGCCGCGTGAGGCTGCGCTGACCGATCTGCTGCTTGACGAAGTCCATGGGCATGGTGGCGACTGACATGACATCCCGGCTGAGACTGATAATATCAAGGGCCTGTCCGCGCGGTATTTCGGCCTCGATTTCCTGCCTGACCACGGCTATGCCCTCGGCGGTCGGGATGCTCTTGACAGTGACCAGGCCGCGGCTGTTTTCGGCGCGCACCCGCAGCGCCCAGCCCTTTTTCGACAGACGGCGGTCTTCGGTGTCGAAGAAAGCGTTGGTGTAGCGCTCTTCCTGCTCAATCTGACCGAGAAATCCCACCAGTTTGAGGTAGTTGGTAAAGGAACCCAGATCGAGCTTTACCTCGATTTCCCGGTTTATGTCGCTGGCATCACCCATGCTTCAAATTATATAACGAAAGGCCGCCCCGGACAAGGAATTAATTCTGTTGCCTGAGCGTACCGGCCAGAGCCGACAAGAAATGTCCGGCTTTGCCGCGCGGGGCCGGGCGGCAAAGTCGCCGGCCGTGTCCCGACCGTCAGTCCTTCCGCCCGCCGGATTCACACTTTGTAGCGGTCGGTTATATCTTCGTTGCTCTCGGCGTTGAAGACCTTGAAATCCTGAAGCTGGATGGTGGTGTCCCGCACGACATTTATCTGGAACCGGTGGATTTTCATTATTCGGCTAACCCGGTTAGCCCCGTTTTCGATCATTGATTCCGCCAGGAGGGGGCTGATGGCCAGGTTGAACCGCTTGAATTTCTTGTCGGCCCCGGCGCGCGTGAACCAGCGTTCAATCTTCATGGCCATGGTCTCTTTGGAGAGAACCCGTCCCAGGCCGCCGCAGTACGGGCACGGTTCACTGAGCACATGAAGGTGCGAGGGGCGCACCCTTTCGCGCGTCATTTCCACGATGCCGAAGTCGGTGACCGGGTTGATGGCCCGCTTGGCGCGGTCGTGCCGGAAGCAGTTTTTGAATTCTTCGTACAGGCGGCGGCGGTTCTCCCGGTTGTACATATCGATGAAGTCACAGATAATCAGGCCGCCGATATCGCGAAGGCGGATCTGCCGGGCGATCTCACGGGCCGCCAGCAGATTGGTCTGGTAGATGGTCGACTCCTGGTCGGTGCTGCCCACGTAGCGGCCGGTGTTGACATCGATCGTAACCATAGCCTCGGTCTGGTCAATCACCAGGTAGGCCCCCTTCCTGATCCAAACCTTACGATCGAGCATCTTCTCGATTTCCGGTTCGAGATTGTACAGGTCGAAGAGGGGATGAGCGCCCCTGTAAAGCTCGACCCGCTGTTTCAGTTTCGGGGCCACCTGCCGGGCGAATGAAATCACTTTCTTGTAGTCCGCTTTATCGTCGACCACCACCCGCTCGACATCTTCAGTGAAGATGTCACGGATCATGGACACGATCAGTTCCGCCTCTTTGTGGATCAGAGCGGGCGCCCGGGACTGGTCGCCCTTTTTCTTCAGCTTGGCCCACAGGCGGAGGAGTCGTTTAACGTCGGATCGAAAGTCACTCTCGCTTTTGCCCTCGGCCTCGGTGCGGGCGATCAGCCCGAACCCTTCCGGCCGCAGCGGCCCGAGCAGTTTTCTGAGACGTTTTTTCTCCGGCCAGCTGGAGATCCGTTTGGAGATTCGGATGTGGTCATCGTCGGGCACCAGGACCACGTGGCGTCCGGGGATGGATACGTCTGTCGAAATGCGCGGTCCCTTGGTTGAAATCGGTTCTTTGATGATCTGAACCAGGATTTCCTGATTTTTCTTAAGAACCGTTTCGATTCCCTGGCGGCGTTTTTTTCGGACTATCTCGGCCGGGGCTTCCTCTTCCTCAAACTCGTCGGAGTCGAACCGTCGGCCATAATCGGTGCCGATATCGGAAGAGTGCAGATAGGCGGCTTTGGACATCCCGATATCGATAAAGGCCGCCTGCATCCCCGGCAGGACCGTTTTTATTACGCCTTTGTAGATGTCACCGACAATGCGGTCGTTGTCGGAGCGCTCCACCTGAAGCTCCACGAGCTTGTCATCCTCCAGAATGGCCCCGCGCGTTTCGTACTCGGTGGAGTTTATGAGTATTTCTTTTTTCATTGTCCTGTCAGCTCCCCTTTTTACCCAGTATCTCGCCTGGTTGCGGTTTAAATCCGTTGATGAAAGAACTTCCGTCCATCTGTTTTTTTCCTTCCGGAATGAGGCTGGTCAGTTCGATGGCCGATTCGGCACACTGTACCAGCAGAATCTTTTTGGTGTTGATAATACTCCCCGGTCTTGTCCCCGGGGGGCCCTGCTGAGGGCTCAAGCGGCAGGAGAGAATCTTCAGCTTCCTACCCCTGAAAGAGGTATAGGCGCCCGGTTTGCTGGAAAGCCCGCGGATGAAATTGCGCACCTTCTCGGCGGGGAAGCCGAAATCAATCAGGGCATCGAAGGGCCCGATTTTCGGAGCGGCGCTGGCCTGCGATTCGTCCTGGGGCGCCGGGGCGTGCCGGCCGCTCTCAATGATGTCGATGGTCCGCAAGAGGAACGGCCCGGCCAGTCGGGACAGTCTCTCGTAGAGCGTGTCGTAGCGGTCGTCGGGGTCTATGACCGCTTTCTCCTGAAGGATAATATCCCCGGTATCGACCTTGCTCTTGAGGCGAAAGCTGGTCAGGCCGGTTTCGGTTTCGCCGTTGATCAAGGCCCAGTTGATCGGCGCCGCCCCGCGGTAGCGGGGCAAGAGCGAAGCGTGGATGTTTATCGAGCCGTGCTTCGGCAGGCTGAAAAGCTTTTTGGGCAGGATGCGAAAGGCGACCACCACGATCAGGTCGGGCTGCATGGCCTCGATTCGGCGCTGAAAGGCATCGTCTTTAAGCGATACCGGCTTGAGGGTTTCGCAGCCGAGACGGTCGGCCAGCTGCGAGACCTCGCTGGGCGTCAGCTTTTTTCCGCGGCCGGCCGGTTTGTCGGGGCCGGTGACCACGGCCAGAACCTCGTGAGTGCTCTGGTGCAGCGCCTCAAGAGGCGGGCAGGCGAAGGCGGGCGTGCCCATGAAAACGATCTTCATACACTGTTGTTATCGTGGCGATGCGATACGGAAGGTCGGCGAGAGCGGGGAATAATGCCGGGCAACCCGACTACGACGCTTTAGACAGCTTTCTCAATCGCCCTTTCAGCATGGATCTGGCCATCGGCGACAGGTAATCGATGAACAGCTTGCCGCTCAGATGATCATTCTCGTGAAGAATGGCCCTGGCGGCAACGCCGTTGGCCTCAAACGTGAATGTAACGCCGTCTAAATCTTTGGCCCTGACTTTGACTCTGGCCGGTCGCTCGATTTTTTGATAAATCCCGGGGAACGACAGACAACCCTCCTCGAATTCAACCGGGTCGCCCGTCTCAATGATTTCCGGGTTAATGAAAACTCTGAGCTTCTCAGTAATGTCAACGGCGGACAGGTCTATAATGAAGACCCGCTTCAAAACGCCGATCTGGACCGCCGAAAGGCCAAGGCCCTTAGCTTTTTTTAGCGTGTCGGTCAGGTCCGACACCAAATCTTTGATCTCCTGGTTGATCTCATCAACCTCTTCGGAGACTTCCCGCAAAACCGGGTCGCCATAGATGACGATCGGTCGCTCAGCCACGATTACTCCCTGAATCTAATTATCCACTCGGGCGGCGATGGAGGACTTTAGAAATTCCATCTTGACATTTTCGCCGATTTTTATGACTACCCGATTTCTGTCATCGTCGATCGCGAAAATGGTCCCGAACATGCCGCCGCTGGTTACAACTTTGTCGCCTCTTTTGAGGCTGGCCAGAAGCTGCTCGTGCTCCTTCTGTTTCTTTCGCTGAGGCCTTATGAGCATCAAATACATAATCAGGAAGATTATGGCAAAGAAACCCAGCGTGACGAAGCCGGACCCCTGGCCCCCCTGACCACCTCCGGCCATGAGAATTGGTAAACTGAAATCCAAGAAACACAACTCCTTATATTTATCGTAATACCGGCCCGCAACCTTAGCCGTCTTTTCCCTGTGGTCGGCTAAATACGGGCTAAGCTTTTGAATATCAAGCTATAATCGCACGGCAATATAGGCACCGGGGCCATTTCTGCCAAGTTTTAAATTCAATCCTTAAACATTCGGCACCGAGCGGAGTTCCCTAACCCTAAGAAGCTGGCGAACCGTAACTTACAAGACAGACCGGGTTTCCGTATCAGGACCCGCTTTCAAAATACAGGTCGGCGAATTCGTCCACGAGTTTCCGCAGGGTGGTGGTGTGCTCGGAGGCAGTTGTCTGCTTGCATTTCATGGCGTAAAAAAGCATGCGGTGAAGCAGGCTCAGTTGGGCCTGATACTTGAGGTAGACTTCGCCGTCCGACGGGTCGGCCGGTTTGAGACGCTGTGTCATGAAATACTGCGCCACTATCTCCATGAATCGGCCGGCATGCTGTTCTTTATTGTTCACCCAGCGGATCAGCTGGTTGTAGTTCTTTTCGCCGGCGGCGGCCAGTCTGGTGATCTCGGCCATGCTCTTTTCGATGGTGGTGATGTTCTCTTTCAAAAGAGAGATGCGCAACTGGTCGTCGTAGATGCCACAGGGAATCTCGCAGTGGGCATAAGCAGCCGGCGCCGATCCCAGCATCAGAAGCATCACGGCGACCAGGGCAGTGAGACTTGCTTTCATTTTCTTTCCTCCCGTTTCGGTATTTGACGGGTATTGGGTTTACAGTTGATACGTTCTGTCGGTATGGCAGCGCCAGATTATCGGGCCGGTGGGCGAACCGGACTGAAAAAGAAAGCCGGCGGCGGCCGGCTTTCTTTTGCACGGAAGCTTACACGTTCGGTTCACTTTTCTGAAGCTTCGGTTTCGTCTTCAGACGACTCCGTCTGCTCTTTGTCCTTTTCGGATTTAAATTTCTCGGTCCACTCCGAGAATTTACGGGCGAAATCCGGAATGGCGTCGATGATATCCCCCCACTTGCCTTTGACGGCCGGAAGCAGTGATACACCACGGTCGTCCATGATGATGAAGGCGGCCGGTTCGATCTTCGCGCCGCCGCCGCCGCCGCCTCCGAAACCGGAACCTTTCTTTTCCTCCTCGCCCTGGCCGCCGCCGGCGCCAAAGCCGACGGAGATCTTTACGACCGGGATAACCGTCCTCTGGCCCACCGTAATGGGCTGGCCGATAATCGTCTCCGACCGTGATATCTCTCTGAGTTCGCCGACCACGCCCTTCAGAAGCTCCACGACGTTATTGGTCATCGGTTTCTCCTTTCTTTTTTCCTATCGCCAATCTTGTTAGGTCTCTTAAGGGCAGCCTGAAAACCAGGAGTATCGTTCGCCACGCGAGGGAATAGAGGGGAACGGCAAAGGAAGCTCGCAGCGTACCGTCGAATGACGGCCCCTCCCAGACGGGCCTGAAGCGGAGTCGACCGGCCACGGGACCGGCCGCGGCCAGGGCCGCCCGGTAGTAACCGTAGGCCATGCCCGTGATATGCGGTGAGGCAAAACCTCCTTCAATCTCTCCATCGAGATATTCGACGACGACCGCCCTGAGCATGGACGTCAAATATGCTCCCACCGCCTTAACGACACCGGGTATTACGCGAAGAAAATATCCAACGGGTCTTTGCCGCCGGCGCGGCTTCCTGGCTTTCTTCTTCGGCTTTTTCCCGGGTTCTCTTTCGGCTCCGGGTTTGCGGCCTAATTTCCGGGTTCCGAACTTAAGCCCGAAGACTTTGACGGCGCTGGTTCCGGCCGAAAAGTCAAATTCCGAGCCGCTTCTGCCAAGGCCGACAAAGAGCAGCTTTTGCCGGTCCGAAAGCAGCAGCCGCAGTCTCAGGCGAAGCAGGAGGACGGCAACAATCACGGCCGCTATGACAATAATCACGTAAAGCATTTGATGAACCCGGTCAGGTCAGAATGACCCTGCTTGTTAAATTATACGCCTAAAAAGCGGTTCGGGCAACCGGGATGGCTGAATATTCGCACGGAGTCGGCCCTGCTCGACTTGGCTCCGGTCTAGAGGTCCATTATTTCCCACATGAGCGCGGGGGCGATAGCCCCTTCGGCGAGCAGAATATCATGAAAACTCCTGAGATCAAACGCCTGGCCCTCGCGCTCGGAGGCGGCCTCAAGCAGCTGGATGATCTCGAGCTTACCGATCAGGTACGACATCTGATAGGTGGGTGTGGTGGTGTAACGCCTGACTTCGACCCTGATGAATTCCAGGTCCGAATTCGTGACGAAATCAAGGGCCTCGGTCATCCATCGGACGCACTCGTCGTAGGTGAACCGGCCGGTGTGCAGCTTGACGTCGGCGACTATTCGGGCGGCCCGAAATCTGATCCCGTCGAGAACATCCAGCCATTTGGCGGCGTCTTCATGGCCGTACAGTCCCTGCTCGTACATCATCTCCTCGCAGTACAGGCCCCAGCCTTCGATTATCATCGGGTTCAACTGCCACTTGCGGACCGGGTCGCGGTGGGCGGCCGCCAGTTGCATCTGGAGGTGGTGGCCGGGATAGGCCTCGTGCACCACGGCTCCCTTGAAACCGCGCCGGTGAACGTACCGGTAGCGCGCCTCCAGCTGAGGCCGGTCGAGGTCGTCGGGGATCGGGCGGACATAGAAGTACCCCGGCTGGGCGGCATTGAAGGGTCCGGGCGGCTCGTAGGCTATGCCGGAAACCATCGTTCTCAGAAACGGCGGAGTTTCGATGACCAAAAGCGGCGCGATGTCCTCCGGGACAGTCACGATATCGTTTTCCTCGACGAAAATCTTCAGCTGCTCGACCTCCCAGTTGTAGTAATCGAGGATATCCTGTTTGGTGAAGTTGGCCGGAACGAATACGGAGTCGGTTCCGTTCTGGTTGTCCTCGACGTACTGGAGGTACTCCCGGTAGGTGCTGTCGGCCGACGCGAACAGCGCCTCACCCAGCTTCAAAAGCGAGTCACTGTCATATTCCAGGAAATATTCGTGTTTGAGTCTGTAATCGAAATTGTCCTTGCCGATGGCAAAGTCCTTCTCGTTTCCGGGCTCGATGTTTCCGAGGAAGGCCGCGAAATCGTTCATGGCCTCGCGGGCCCGGGTGGAGACTCGCGACAGCTCGTCGGCCCGGCCGGGGAACTTGTTCGACAGTTCCGCGGCGACATCTTTGTACAACAGTATGCCGGATTCGAGAGTCTGCGCGGCGGCCTCGATGTATACCGGCGGGGGTTTTCTTAGATTTTTTCTGGCTGTTGCAATATAGGCCGGTACCGACTCCATCCGGTTGATAATGGAAACCAGGCGCTGCTCCAGAGGGGCATCGTTGAACATCATCAGAAAATAGATGCCGTCGACGAGTTCCCGGGCGTAAAGCTCCGGCGATTTCCGGTGCCATTTTATCCGCTTAAGGTCGAGTATGGCCATATCGACATTGGATTTCAAGAGCCTGTAATTGATGCGGTCGTACAGGGGGAGATCGGCGGCTTTATACTTGTATAGTTTCTTCTCGTAGCCGCTAAGCTTATCGAGAACCTGGTCGACCGACTTCTTTGAATAATCCGTGAAGCGGTGGTCGTAAGCGTGGATTCCCATCCTGGTGGAGAGAACCGGGTAGAAGGACTGGAGAGTCTCCAGTATCTCGTTGGCGACTTCCGCCAGAGATTGCGTCCTGGCCGAGGCCGGGCTGAGGGGGGACATTGTCAGAACAGTCAAAAGACCGAAGCAGATTAGCAACCGCACTTTAGAACCTCCTTATTCAGTATCGGCAGGAAAAGTAAATAAATAGTCTTTCGGGCGCAACCAAACTCACTTTCTTTTGAAAACCGAGGCCAGCTCGATATGCATGGTGTGCGGGAACATATCCACCGGTCTCACCTGCGGCAGCACGTAGCCGGCCGTGACTATCTCTTTGGCGTCGCGGGCGAACGTCGAAGGATTGCAGGAAATATATAATATCTTCTGCGGGTTCAACCTCACCAGCCGCTTGAGCGCCTTTGGATGCAGACCGGCCCGGGGCGGGTCGACGATGACGGTATCGTAACTCTTGTCGGCCTTTACGCTGTCGCGCAGAAAGTCTTTGACATCCCCTTCGACGAAATTGACGTTCCTGACTTTGTTCAGATGGGCGTTTTCGCGGGCGGTCTGGACGGCATCAGCGACCAGCTCGACGCCGGTGACTTCATCCACATACCCGGCCAGCAAGATGCCGATCGAGCCGGTCCCGCAGTAAAGGTCCAACACGCGATTGTCGGGCCGGGCCTCAAGCAGGTCGAAGCCGGCCCGGTAGAGGGTTTCGGTCTGGATGCTGTTGGTCTGGAAAAAGGAGTTGGCACGGATCCGAAAAACCGATTCGAACAGGCGCTCCTCGATGTACCCGCAGCCGATCAGTACTTTCTCGATTTCCCCGGTGGCTATGTTCGCTTTCCGGCCGTTCTGGTTGTGGACAATAGTGGAGATGCCGGGAAAGGCTGCCGTCATGCTGCGGACCAGCTTATCCGGTTCCGGAAAATCGCCGTAATTGGTCACCAGGTTGACCATCAGATCGGCCGTTCGCTTGGCCTGGCGGATCATTACGAAGCGCATGTATCCGCAGTGATTGGAGACATCATAGACGCTGAGATTGGTTCGTTTAACGTAGTCGCGAACCCAGCCGACAATGTGGCTGGCGATGTCCGGGGTCAGGTGACACTTGTCCAGGTCGAAGATCTCGTCAAAACGGCCGCGGCGGTGCAGGCCCAGGGTGAAGCCGCCGTCGCCGGCGACGTTGAACGAAAACTCCATCTTGTTACGGTACCGGAAGACCTCGACCGAGCCGAACACGTCGAGGACCCTGGTATCTTCCAGTCCCCCGATTCTCTCGAGACAGTCAACTACCTGCTTCTTCTTGAAGCCGAGCTGGTCCTGGTAAGTCAGGTCCTGCCACGTACAGCCGCCGCAATAGTCAAAGTGCGAACACGGCGCGGCCACTCTCCGGTCCGATTTTCTGATGATATCCAGCACCGTGGCTTCGTCATAGCGGGGCCGACTGTTGATTATCTCGGCCAGCACTTTTTCTCCCGGGAGACCGCCGTCGAGGAAGACCACTTTACCCTCGACATGCCCTACCGCCCGGCCGTTGAAGGCAAGGTCGGTTATCTCGATTTCCAGGCGGCGTTTGTCCAAAGCTAATCCTCGCCGTGCCCGTCCCGGGTACACAGGGCGTCGGGTCGTCTGAAATCGGTCTTCTCGACCTGGATGGTACTGTGGCCAATTTTGAAAGTCTCTCGCAGCATCTGATTCAACGACATCACCACCGCCGGTCCGTCCTGAAAGTGTTCTTCCTCGACGCATATGTGACAGGAGAGCGCGATATCGTTCGACGACAGCGACCAAATATGCAGGTCGTGCACATCCTCGACCTTGGGTGTGTTTCTAATGGCCCGGAAAACATCGTCGAAGTCAATCGCGGCCGGAGCGACCTCCATGAATATCAATACCGCCTCCCTGATCACCAGATACGACGACCAGAAGATCATCACGGCGATTATCGACGAGAGAATGGTGTCGATCAAATACAGGTCGGTGAGCATAATGACGACGCCACCGGCCAGCACGGCCACCGAAGAGAGAGCGTCGTAGGCCATGTGCAGAAAGGCCGTTTTCATGTTGAGGGATTTTCCCTTCTCCGTTCGGAGAAGGAGTATGGAGACGATGTTGCCGGCCAGGCCGATAGCGGCCACGCTCAGAAACAGCCAGGGCATGGTTATCGGTGTCGGGTCGATCAGCCGGTCGTAGGCTTCCATGAGAATGAAAATGGCGATAACCACCAGGGCCACGGCCGAAATGAAGGCTGTCATGACCTCGACCCGCTTATAGCCGTAGGTTGACCTCTTGGTGGCCGGCATTTGCGAGCCTTTATGGCCCAGCCAGGCCAGACCCAGCGCGGCCACGTCGGAGAGGTTGTGCACGGCGTCGGCGACCAGGGCCAGGTAGCCGGTCAGCATCCCCCCGACGAACTCCGCCAGGGTGATGACAGCGTTGAAGATGATGGTCCAGGTCAGCTTCTTGCCGGACACGGTTGTCGTCGCATTATGGTGTGCCATACGGTTCGGGAAAGCCCGTCACAATCCTCACAGCAGTTTCAGGGACGCAAAGCCGAGCACCAGTAGCACCACGAAGGCGATGGCCAGGATGTTGAAATACCTGTCGATGAACTGCCGAATGCGTTCCCCGTATTTCTCGTATAGCGTGCCTATCAAGCCGGCCACAACGAAGAACCTCAGCGACCGGCTGATGGCCGATGCCGCCAAAAACGGACCGAAACTCATTTTGAAGAAGCCGGCGGCGATGGTGAATACTTTATACGGAATGGGCGTGAAGCCGGCGATGCCGACGGCCCAGGCGCCCACCTTCTGACCGAACACTTCTTTGTCATTGAACCAGTACTGAGCCTGCTCGAGGAGCCAGTCCGGGTCGGAGCCGGAGAGCGACGCCGTCACGGCCAGGAGTTTCTCGCCTACGAGGTCGAAGGCGAACTGGCCGATGACATACCCCAGCACACCCCCGATCACGGAGCCGGCCGAGCAGATGACGGCGAAACGCAACCAGCGTTTGTGGGCGCCCATGCACAGAGCTATCAGCAGGGCGTCGGGGGGAACGGGGAAGAACGAGGCCTCGGCCAGGGACAGAAAGAACAGCCCCGTCTGACCGTGGCGGGACTCGCCCCAGCTGAGGACCCAGTCATAGAGAGACCGCGACCAGCGGAGGGGGGCATTTAGAATCTTCAGCATCAGTCAATTCCGTTCACTTGCCGTCCTGCCCGGTACGGTTGGTGGTTTTTTCCAGCTTCAGTCTGACCAGCCGGTTCTCTTCACGCTCCAGCACGGAGATTTTCATGTCGGCAATGGTCACCGTTTCGTCTTTCTCCGGAAGGCGTCCCAGCTGGTCGATAAACAGCCCGGCGATGGTCTCGGCCTTGTCCTCCGGCAGATCGCTGTCCATCAACTCGTTTATCTCGCCGGGCCAGACCGCCCCTTCGGCAAAGGCCACCGTGTCGGAGTGTTTGACCAGGGCGGGCCGTTCGGTGTCATACTCGTCCTGTATCTCGCCGACCAGCTCTTCGAGGATATCCTCGAGCGTGATAATTCCCGCCGTGCCGCCGAACTCGTCGAGTACTACCGCGATGTGCCGCTTTTTTCGCTGGAATATTTTCAGCAATTGCGACAGCGGCATCGAGTCAGGAACGAAAAGCGGCTTGCGGAGAAGGTCCGTGAGGATAATCAGCTCGGGATTCAGCTTGTGGACGATGATATCCTTGGTATACAGTATGCCGATGATATTGTCCAGGTCGCGTTCATAAATGGGGTAACGGCTGTAACCGTCTTCGATAATGCGGTTCAGGATCTCCCTGGGGTGGGCGTTGACATCGATGGCGACCATATCGGTGCGCGGCGTCATAGAGCGTCGTACCGTCATGTCAGCGAAGGCGAACACCGATTTGACCAGCTTCTCTTCGGTTTCATCGAAGATACCTTTCTGCCGGCCTTCGAAGATCATCAGGTTGATTTCCTCCTCGGTGACGGCGGTGCGGATCGGGTCGTGGCGGATCCCCAGAAGGCTTATCAATAGTCTCGCGGTACGGCTGAGCAAGGCCGAGAAGAAAGCCGTGACCTGTATGAACACGTTGATGGGCCTGGCCACGTGGCGGGCGTAAAGTTCCGGGTTGGACAGGGCGAGATACTTGGGGACCAGTTCTCCCACCACGACCGCCGTGACCGTGATCGCCACGGCTATGACGGCCACCGCCAGCGGCGTCGCGGCCCGGGCGACAAAATCAATGGGAACCTTCTGAATGACGGGCGCCAGTTGTTCGACTATGGTAGCGCCGCCGAAGACGCCGGCCAGTGTTCCCACCAGGGTGATACCTACCTGTATCGTTGCCAGAAAGCGGTCGGGTTTGCGGTGCAGCTTATCGGCGGTTGCGGCTCCGCGTTTGCCTTCCGCGGCCTGTTTCTTCAGTTTGCTCTTTCGGCTGGCGATTATGGAGAACTCCGCCAGGGCAAAAAAACTGTTGGCCAGAATCAGGATAAGGATGGCCAGAAGTTCCAGAGGCAGTGAAGCATACATGTTAATTCACAGCCTCACTTAATCGGGGCGGAGGTCGGTCGGAATTATCTTCTTGGTAATGGTCGTTATGCTCCATAACCCTGATATGCCGTGTCCTGCGAAAGGCGATGCAGCCGTTCGATTCGTTTGCTGACCGGCGGGTGAGTCGAGAAGAGCGACGAGAGCCCCCGGCCGGACAGAGGATTGGCTATCATCAGATGGGCGGTCGCCGGGCGCTGATCGAGGTTGAACCTGACCGGCGCCTTGTGCAGCTTTTCCAGGGCCGAAGCGAGCGGCAGATACTTGCCGGTCAGACGGCCCGACTGCTCGTCAGCCTTATATTCCCGCTGCCGTGAGATGGCCATCTGAATCACCATGGCGGCCAGGGGGGCAACGATAGCCGCTATCAGAAGTCCGATGCCGCCTCCCCGGTTGCTGTCGCGGCTGTAACCGCCGAAGATAGCACCCCACCTGGCAATCGAAGCCAGTATCCCTATGGCTCCGGCCAAGGTGGCCGCGATCGTACCTATAAGCATATCGCGGTTTTGGATGTGGGCGATCTCATGGCCGATGACACCTTTCAACTCATCGTCATTTAGAAGTTCCAGAAGCCCCTCGGTCGCCGCCACCGCGGAATGCTCGGCGTTGCGGCCGGTGGCAAAGGCGTTGGGAGCCTTGCTCGGCACCACGTACACCGCGGGCATCGGCATCAGCGCATGCACGGTCGCCACTTCCCTGACGATGCGATACAGACGCGGATGGTCGGTCTCGGATATCCGGCGCGCCCGGTACATGCCCAGGACGATCCTGTCCGAGAACCAGTAGCTGACGAAGTTCATGACGGTGGCCAGAGCGAAGGCGAGAATCATCCCGTTTCGGCCGCCCAACAGATAACCCACCCACATAAACAGGGCCATCAGCCCTATCATCAGCAGGGCAACTTTAAGTCCATTCATATCAATCGCTTCCCTTTTTCAAATCTACACAAGGTTCGCCGCAAGCGTCAACTATTTTCGCTTATCAAATATAGCGCGGCGGGTGCGAAAAAGTTCCCCCGGCGAGCCGCAGCGGCGCCGGGTTGCCGTGACGCGGATAGAGAATGAGCGGAAACCTCGCGACTACTGTGGGATGTGCCAACCCTACTTCTTGCGACGGCTACGGCCAAATGATATGTTCTCCGACGGAAACTCCGGCTGGTCGTGGTCGACTTTCTTCTCATCCGGTTTCTTCTCCTCGGAGTCGCTTTTCGTCGGAACGAATCTTCGGGTTTTGCCCCTTCCGTATGCTACCGTCGGCGCTTCCACGGGAGCCGGTTCATCCCGACTCTCGGCATCCGCCGGCGACCGTTCCGCCTGCGGCGTTACTTTTTCCCGCGGCTCGTTTTCGATCGGTTGCGTTGCGCCAGCCTCCGGGGATGTGATTTCAGTTCCCGTCGAGGATGCCTCGGTGTCGGGTTCCGACGTGGTGACCGGCTCGTCCGGCTTGTCCTTCCTGGGACGCAGTTCCTGTTCCAGGACATGAAAAGGCGGCGGCGGAATAGGCGGTCCTGTCATCTTCTTGTCCTCCGCCGGTCGTGAGGCTGATGGAGCCGAGCCACGACGCTCTCGCCCGGAGGATTCACCTCTCTTCCGGCCGCCGCGAGACTGCTGGCGGCGTGTCGCCGGTTTCTCTCTCGATTTTCCTGCTCTCTGGTCGGGCTGTTCTTTTCGAGTGCCGCCGTGCCTGCGAGGCGGCTGGCGGTCCGCCCCGGTACGTCGCTCCCCGGTTCGCCTTGATGGCGGTTTTGGAAATCTGGCAAGCCCCGGTCTCTCGGCCGGTGTACTCCGCGCCGTTTTGAAATCGAACGTTTCACCAATCACCGCGGCGCCGACAGCGTCACCCCAGACATTGACAGCGGCTCTAACCCTGTCGTAGAGCCAGTCAACCGCGAGGATGACGCCTATTCCGGCAAAAGCCGCCTGCGGGAAATCGGCCCAGAACATCACCGTTGCGAGCAGGAGCAACGAGACATTCGGAATCAGCGAGGCTAGCAGGGATACAAGCAGCGCCGCGCCCAGCATCATCAGCACCTGTACGAGGGAGAGGTCAATACCGAACATCTGAGCGCAAAACAGGGCCGCGATCACAAGATATATCGCGGTGCCATTCATGTTGATCATACTGCCGAGAGGAAGTACCAGTGAGCAGGCCCGGTTGCTCACGCGGTTTTGCTCCGCGGTGCACTCGTAGGTGACGGGAAGTGACGCCGCCGGAGAGGCCGTGGCCAGGGCGGTAGCGAGAGCCGGAACGGTATTTTCGAGATAGCTCAGAAAAGGACGCCGTCCCAATGACTTCAGCAGAATGGGCAGGAGCACCAGACCGTGAAGAAGCAAACCTATAACGAGTGTGAGAGACAGCATGCCCAGTGACGTAACCGAGCTTCCCAGCGAGACGGCGCCGCCGGCAAAGGCGCTGGCTACCAGCGAGAAGATTCCCAGCGGTGATACCCAGACCAGCATTCGGATCAGTCTCTTGACGGCTTCCAGAACGGCCTGAAAGAAGTCGACAACCACCTTGCCCCTTTGACCGGAGGCGGCGATGGCCACTCCAAAGAAAATGGCGAATACCACAAAACCGAGATACTGTTCAAGTGATGTGGCCGCCAGGAGGTCACCCGGGAGGATTCTACTCAGCAGTTCGGTGAGGGGATAGCCCTCCATGGCAGGGGGAGCTGTTGCGATGCCGGCTGAGGGGGAAGCGGCATAGGTCCCCGGTTTGAGCAGATAGGCGAGCACGCCGCCCAGCAGCACGCCCGCCACCGCTGTGCCGACAAAATAGAGCAGCGCCTTGCCGACCGAGCGGCTCATCTTACGAACGTCGCCCAGCGCAGCGGCGCCCACCACAACCGCGGCCAATATCAAGGGGACAATGAGAATCCGAAGAGCACTTACGAATAGCCGGCCGATAAAGCTGATAGCATCGGCAAAGCCGGGCACATAATAGCCGGCCAGAGCACCGAGCACAATACTGATCAAAATAGCCAGAAGCTGCGTCTGTGATGGACCGGAAGGAGCTTCATCTCTTTGTCTTTTTCTTTGATCGCGAGGATTCATTCTCTGCTTCATTAGCAAACCTTTTTGACTCTTGTTCTTAGCACGAGGAAAATACCTGATTTCCTGCGAGCACATATAATACCACAGCCGTGCTGTATTAGCAACGCCTTTTTGCGGTTGACGACAGGGCGGACCAGGCGTTGCCGGATGTGCGGCCGGGCGGAAGTCCTAAGGCGAAGTTGTGATTGTGGTTGCACCTTCCGGCGGTTATATTGGGTCAATGGACCTCTTCAAGGAGGATAAGACAGGTACCGGGGGCGGCGCGTCCCGTGATTTGAAGCCTCTCGCCGACCGCATGCGTCCTCGCACGCTCGACGAGTTTTACGGTCAGGACAAAATAGTCGGTCCCGGCACACCCCTGCGAAAAGCCATCGAGTCGGACGGTGTCGGCTCGCTAATCTTCTGGGGACCGCCGGGGTCGGGGAAAACCACCCTCGCTTACCTGATCGCCGAGTCGACGCAGGGGCAGTTCGTTCCCTTCTCGGCGGCCACCTCGGGCATCAAAGAAGTCAAGGCGGTCATTTCGAGGGCCGGCAATTTCTTCAAGACATCGGGGCGGAGGACCTACGTTTTTATCGATGAAATTCACCGTTTCAACAAGGCCCAGCAGGACGCCTTCCTGCCTTACGTTGAATCCGGCGAGATTATTCTCATCGGCGCGACCACCGAGAATCCGTCGTTTGAGGTAAACTCGGCCCTGCTGTCGCGCATGCGGGTCTATCTGCTGGAGAGACTTTCCGAATCGGCTCTGGTGAAGATAACCGAACGAGCCGTGTCCGATGCCACCGACGGGCTGGCCGGCATGAATTTGAAAGTCGGGCCCGAGGCGCTGCAGTTCATCGCCGCCGCCGCCGACGGCGACGCGCGGCGGGCCCTGGTGCTTCTGGAGAACACGGCGGCGTTTCTCGGCGAGAAGGCCGAGGTCACCGTTGATGATCTGAAACAGGTGCATCAGCGAGGCGCCGCCCTGTATGATAAGGCCGCCGAGGAGCACTACAACTTGATCTCGGCGCTTCACAAGACCATTCGCGACGGCGACCCCGATGCCGCTCTGTACTGGCTGGCGCGGATGCTCGATGGCGGCGAGGAGCCGCTGTACATCGTGCGGCGGTTGATAAGATTCGCCTCGGAGGATGTCGGCCTGGCCGACCCCTATGCCCTGACCGTGGCGATCAACGCCAGAGAGGCCTACCACTTTTTGGGTTCTCCTGAGGGGGAGCTGGCTATCGCCCAGGCTGTCATCTATCTCGCCTGCGCGCCCAAGTCCAACGCGTCGTATGTCGCCTTCGGAAAAGCCCAGACTGACGCCAGGGAGAAAGGCTCGTTGCCGGTGCCGCTGCATTTGCGAAACGCGCCCACCTCTTTGATGAAAGCCTTCGGATACGGCAAGGGTTACAAGTATGCCCACGATTTCAGGGATGCCCTTACCGGTCAGAAGAATTTCCCGGAGCAACTCGAGGGGACCGAATACTACCGGCCCACCGAGACTGGTCGGGAAAAAAGGATCAAAGAATATCTCGACTGGTATAAAAAACAACGACAGCAACTCAGGCAGCAGGCCGGGGCCGACGAGGGTTAGACAGGTGATGTCGGGTTATCCCGGTGGCTCATCGCACCGCGAACTTATGGTTGGGAGAACGCTAAAATGAAGCTCATCAAAGTACAGCTATCGTCAGTCGCGCTGTTTTGTCTTCTCTTTTCAGCATCCTGTTCAACGTGGCAGGGGCAGAAGACCGGTGAAACCGTGGTCGCCGGAGACGTGGCCGAGCGGGTGGACGCCTACCTGGCCGGCATTACCTCGTTCGGTTTTTCCGGGGCGGCGCTGGTCGCCCGGGGCGACGAGATTCTTCTGAACAAGGGCTACAGCCTTGCTGTCGCGGCCGACAGTATCCCCAATACGGCCCAGACGGTTTTCAGTGTCGGTTCCATCACCAAACAGTTCACGGCGGCGGCTATTATGAAGCTGGAAATGACCGGTAAGCTCGCGGTAAGTGATCGGATAACGAAGTATTTCGACAATGTTCCTCCCGACAAGCAGGTCATCACGCTGCACCACCTGTTAACCCACACGGCCGGTCTGCCCGGTTCCCTGGGTCGCGATTTTGAGGTGGTGGGGCGAGATGAAATGATGCGGAGAATCCTCAATGCCCCTCTCGAGTTTCCGCCGGGCAGGCAGTTCGGATACTCTAACTGCGGTTACTCCATGCTGGCGGCGGTGGTGGAGATTGCCTCCGCGCAGCCCTATGAGCAGTTTCTCGCCGAGAATCTTTTCGAACCGGCCGGCATGCACTTCACCGGTTACCGCCGACCGGACTGGAGCCGCAGGACGGTCGCGCGGTGGTACACCGGCGAAGCCGACAACGGGACCCCCCTTGAAAAGGATTACCCTTACTGGAACTATATCGGTAACGGCGGCATACTATCGACAACCGGTGATATGTTTCGCTGGCACCGGGCGCTGTTGGGGGAAGAGATTCTCTCAGCGGCGGCCAAACAGAAGCTTTATACGCCCTTTCTCAACGACTACGCTTACGGCTGGGACGTGCTTGAAACGGAGCGCGGCGTTTTAATCCAACACGACGGCGGCAGTTCGCTGGGCTGTGCCGCCGATTTCAAGCGCTTCATCGACTCCGGTATCGTCATAATGCTCTTTTCCAACTACTCCGGTCCTGATATCCTCATGGAGAAAGGGGTGCGCGACAGGGTGACCGATCTTGTTTTCGGTGTCAGCATCGAGTTGCCCCTGGATGTTTCCGACGACCCGATCGATGCGTCGGCCTATGCGGGTTCGTACCTGTTGGACGAAGACGCCGCCTTCAACGTGACTAACGTGTCGAACGCGCTGGTGGTTACTCCCTTCGGGGCCGGGGCCGTGGCCGCTCTGTATTTCCCGGACACCAGTCAACTCGCGCAAATAGACAGCAACCAGGCCCGCTCGGAGGGGGTCCTCTCAGCCGCCGCCAAGGGCGATTTTGAACCTTTTCGAGCCCTTATCAACGATGACGGCCGCCTGGAGCGCATCAGGCAACTGTGGAACATGAGAGTGGAGCGGTACGCGGAAATGACCGGACCGCTTACCGGGGCGGTCGCCCGATACTCCCTGCCGTCCGGTTTCCAAAAGGGCGCCGTCGAGACTCTGGTGGAAATCACGGGCGAGAGAAGCGGTTTTTTCTACCGGATGATCTGGAAGGACGGCCGGATGATCGGCATTGCCCCGACCATGCCTCCGAGCCTGGGTGGCCTGGTGTTTCGTCATTCCGGGGAGGGTCGGTTCTTCACTTATAACATCAGCGCGGCGCGGAACATACGATTGACTTTCGATTCGAAAGACATGGTGATTCTGGGTGGGAACAGTTCCTTGCGGGTGCCTAAGATTCAGTAGCCGTTGCCGGCGGTCGGTCTTCGGCGCCAACGACAATCACCGCCGCGCCGGTAAACCGTCCCTGCCGCAGATCGTCGAGGGCCTCGTTGGCCTTCTCCAGCGGGTAACGGTGCACCTCGGTTGCCACCGGTATCTCGGGAGCCAGAGCCAGAAATTCCTCCCCGTCGCGGCGGGTCAAATTGGCCACCGATCGGACGACCCTTTCACCCCACAGGATTGAATAGGGGAAAGCCGGGATATCACTCATGTGGATACCGGCACAAACGACCACGCCGCCTTTCCTCACCGCCCTCAGAGCGGTCGGGACCAGGGCACCGACCGGCGCGAATATAATCGCAGCATCGAGCGGCTCAGGCGGAGCGGTATCCGAGTCGCCCGCCCACACGGCCCCCAGCCGCAGGGCAAAGTGCTGACTCTCTGCATCTTCCCGACGGGTAAAGGCAAATACTTCTCTTCCCTGGTGCCGGGCCACCTGGGTGAGTATATGCGCGGCCGCCCCGAACCCATAGAAACCGAGTCGCTTTCCCTCGCCGGCGAGGCGAAGCGCGCGGTACCCGCTCAATCCGGCGCAAAGCAGCGGTGCGGCCTGCAGATGGGAATAACCGGGCGGGATGGGAAAACAGAATCGTGCGTCGGCCGTGCACATCTCGGCAAAACCGCCGTCGATCTGGTAGCCGGTGTATCTTGATTGGTCGCACAGGTTTTCCTGTTCCGATCGGCAGTAGTGGCATTTTCCGCAGCTTCCGCCCAACCAGGGCACGCCCACCCTGTCGCCGACGGCAAAAGCTTCGGCTCCCTCGCCAACGGCCGCGACCGAGCCGACAATCTGATGGCCCGGAATGACCGGCAACTTCGGCTGGGTGAGGTCACCGTCGACAACATGAAGGTCAGTGCGGCAGACGCCGCAGGCATTTACCCGCAAAAGTAACCGGCCTTCGGTCGCTGTTGGCTCAGGCAAGTCGACAAGCCTGAGGGGTTTGCCCGGCTTTTCCAGGATCATGGCCCGCACTGTTTAACCTCACCGGCTGGCACGTTTTTCTGCAGGCTAAAAAGCCCATCACTCTTCAGAGCCAAAATTACGAATCGCTGACATTCAGTTCAATCTTTTTTGACGGCGGACGTACAATTTGAGGGGCTTAATTGAAGGCCCACTTCATAAGAAAGGGGACAGCCCGATTGGACTGTCCCCTTGATTGTTATCATATCCGAAGCTACTTGAGCAGGGTCATTTTTCTCTGCTCAACGTAGTCGCCCGATTTCATGCGGTACAGGTAAATGCCGGAGGCAAGCCTCGAAGCATCCCACCGCACCGTGTGAATCCCGGCGCTGCGGAAACCATCGACGAGGGTGGTCACTTTCTGACCCCGGATATTGTATATTTCGAGCGAAACATGACCCGGCGCGGGGAGAGAGAAGGATATGTCGGTGGTCGGGTTGAACGGGTTGGGATAGTTCTGGCTCAATCCGTACTCGGTCGGCGCCAGGACGTCCCCGCCGGCGATCGGGTCGCTCTTGAAGACAATACCACTTTCACAGACTTTGGTCATATCATTGTCATTCTGGTCGTAGGTGTAACCCGCGAGAATGACATCGGTGACCTCGAAGCACCACTCGCCGGTGCAGCTTTTGGTGTAGCTCGTCTGGAAGGCGACATAACCCGTGTCGTCTGTCAGAGCGTTGCCGGTTCCGCCGACCGGGCCGGTCGCCGTGACGTAGACATCGGCACCCGCCACGGGCTGATGGTCCTGATCTTTAATCCAGATGCCAACACGTCCGTTGCAGTTGCGTCCCACGGTGCCCCGATAGGCGTATATCGAATCCACGTGCAGGGAGTTGTCCGGGGCCTCGTAGGTGCTGATGTAATCATCCTTGGTGAGGGTGTCGGCGCCGAAAGCATTACTGACTATCAGGGTGACGGTGAAGGTATCCACGTAAGTGTAGGTGTGAACGGGATCCTGGTCGTGGGATACGGGGCTGCCGTCGCCGAAGTCCCATGTCCACGAAGTCGGGCCGTTGGTCGACTGATCGTCGAAGGTGACCTGGAGCTCTATCGGGCCGGTAAGCGGGTCGGCCGAGAAGGCCGCTACCGGCGGGTCAGTGGGTTCGGTTACACTGATATAGGCGACCTTCTGTTCGACGTCGTAGCCGCAGTCGTTGGTGGCGGTCAGTGTAACGGTAAAGTTGTCGGCGTAGGTGTACTGATGGGACGGGTGCTGGGTGTACACGTGCTCGCTGCCGTCGCCAAAATCCCACTCCCATGAGGTTGGATTGTTGGTCGAGAGATCGGTAAAGTCGACGGTCAGCGGATAGTCGCCACTGGTCGGGTCGCCGCTGAAATCGGCCACGGGCGGGTCGGTGCACGGCTCTTCTATGGCATCAAGACACTTCTTGGCACTGACGATTCCGACACCCACGTACTTGGTCATGTTGTAGGGTTTGACATTATCGGGGTCGCAAATGATGTCCCATTTGTCCTGTCTCGACAGCGAGGGGTCGGTCGATTCCAGCAGAGCCGCCACGCCGACCACGTGAGGTGCCGACATGGAGGTGCCCGACATTGTCCGCGTCTGATCGCCGTCGCCGTTCCAGCTGCTGAGTATGGTGGTACCGGGAGCGGCTACCTCCACCCAAGAGCCGTAGTTAGAGAAAGTTGACGGATTTCCGCTGATGTCGGTAGCTCCGACGCTCAAGCACTCCGGCAGGGAGGGGAGGTAAGCGGGGGTGGGCGAATTGCTGTTACCCGCGGATACCACTATCAGGACATCTTCACTCACCAGGTAAGCCACGGCGGCAGCCAGGTCGGCCGTTTCCGACGAGCCCCATGAGCAGTTGATGGCGGCGACATTAACACCGCGTGCCTTGAGGTCGCCGACATAAACCATGGCCTCGGCGGCATACTCCATCGAAACGCTGCCGCTGGAGCCCCTGGCCCAGCCGATCCGGCACGGCAGAATTTTCACGCCGTTGGCGGTGCTGCTCTGGGTACCGTCGTTATAGCCACCGGCCACACCGCAAACTCGGTAGCCGTTGTTGTTGATAGCTGCGGCCGTGCCCGAGACATGGGTGCCGTGACCGACTGCGTCGCTCGGGTCGTTGTCGGCCACCGTGCAGTCCTCTTCGTTGCAGCGCATAGCGGCTTCCACGAAGTCCCAGCCGATGACGTCATCATCGTAGCCGTTGGCGTCGTCGTCATAGCCGTTCCCCGGAATCTCCTGGTCGTTGACCCAAATATTGCCGTTGGTAACGTTGTCGCTGGGGCCCGGGGGATCGCTTCCGCCCAGGTCGCCGTGATCGTATTTGACGCCGGAATCGAGGATGCCGACCACGACGGTGGCATCACCGGTCTGCATATCCCAGGCCAGGTCGGCGTCGACGCCATAGGTGTCCCAGTAATTCCATTGAGTCGAAAAGGAGGGATCGTTGGGGGTGGCGTCCATACTGTGAACGGGGATCTTGTAAGCCCGGGTAACCATGGGCAGCCGCTCGTAGGCCGCAATGACCTCGTCAAGATCGGCGTCGTCGACGTGCACCCGGAAAAACCTGGTCAGGGCCTGCCTCTGCGGGGAGTTGGCCGCGTCGTAAAGCACCCCCGGGAACTTCTTGTCGATGCGGGTGATGCCGAATCGCCGGGCCACGGCGTCGAATTCGACCACGCCGGCAAGGGCGTTGGCCGATTTAAAGGCATTCTGGTTAAGGGTTGGTATGAAACTTTCGTCAAGCTGGACAACGATCATGTTGGGCATATATCCCTCGAAAGAGGGGTCGTCCTCGATGCGGTAAAGCTGGTGGACGTTCTCGGCGGTAGTGAGGCTACCAGATGCTAGTAATACCGCCAGGAGAATTAGAGCGAGTTTTCTCATTTTTCCTCCTGAGCATACTGTTGAATGTTCTGCGGTTTAGTGAAGTACACTGATGCAATACGCTGCTTTGGAAACTTGCCGTATCACCTCCCTTGAGAAGTACTCATGTGACGAGTAAATATTTGGTTATCTGCTACTGTGGCTCTTTTGGGTATGCTTACCAGGAACCAATGCAACTATGGCCGTAAGTTAATGAAAATACGAAGGAAAGCAAATGAAATCTGGCCCGACAATGCGATTTGCCGCCAACCGGCAGAAAAGAGGATGTTTACGGTTGACAATGGCCGGCCGCATCAGCAGATTAAGGCCGTAACGATCAAAATGGTTGGGGCTTCAACTTTTGAGTCTACTTCACCAGGATGACGAACTCTTTTATCCATTGTTCATAGGTGATAGGAGGAGCTATGAGAGCAACGGTAGCGGCCGTGGCGGTCTGCGTCCTTTTGGCATCTTCCGCTGTGGCGGCCATCAATGGGCCGCTGTTTGAAAGCAGTATCCAGAATAAGGTCGCGCCTGAACCGTACCGGGTCAGCGTCGCCGATTTCAACAATGACGGGATTAATGACATGGCCTGCGCCCATTATACCGGTGACAGTATTGCCGTTATGATCGGTAATGGAGACGGTGACTTCCAGCCGGCGGTGTTCTACACGATAGGTTCCTGGCAAACCGACATCCAGGCAGCCAACATCGACGGCGATGCGGCTATTGAACTCGTCGTGGCCACGTCAAGCAATGTCTACACGCTCGACAACAATGGTGATGGTACCTTTGCCGCGGCGGTCCAGATATCGGGCCTGGCCAATAATCCCCGGACAATAAGACTGGCGCTTGTCGACGGTGACGCTAATCTGGACCTGATTGTGGCCCATTACGACAATGTGTATACCGATCTGTCGGTCTGGGACAACGACGGCTCCGGCAACTTCACGTTTGACAACCAGTACACCGTGGGTACTTACCAGACGGCAATGGCAGTGGGCGATTTTGACGGTATCAACGGTCCTGATGTCGTCGTGGGCACGACGACGCCCGACTACAGCGTTCTGCTCAATGACGGTTCGGGCGGCTATAGCGTTCACGCGACTTACCCCCTGGCCTCCACCCCCCGCGGCATGTGTGCCGCTAACTTTGACGGCGGCGCGGATATCGAGATAGCCATTTCCCGTTATCAGAGTCTGACGGTGTATTCAAACGACGGCAACGGTAATTTCAGCGTATTCAGTTCGCTGGGCACGCTGGACGACGGCTACTGCCTTAGCGCCGCCGATTTTGACGGTTCCAACGGCCCCGACGTAGCCCTGACCGACGACACGACCTATGTTTACTAAAACAACGGAAGCGGGGCTTTGACCTCCACGAGCAGGTACTGGGTCGGCGAGTACAGCGAGGGACTGGCTATCGGCGACCTTGACAATGACGGTAACCCCGATCTGGCGGTTGTGGGTCGGACCGGCAGCTCCCACGACGGGGGAGACTACGTGGCTGTTCTGCTGAACCCGAACGGCACCGGGCAGTTCATGTATCCCCACCAGAGCCTTACGGGGGGAACCGGCCGGAACGACCCGGTATCGCTGAGCCGGGCTTTTTTCGATGGCGACGCCTATCCTGATGTGGCGACGCTCGACTGGGTGAACGACAGCGTTCTTGTCTATTTAGGTGACGGTGCCGGACACTTTACCAGCTGCTTCCGCTGGCCGGTGGCCAACGCCCCCTGTGAGATCGTGGCCGCGGATGTCGATGGGCAGCCTGGCGCGGACCTGATAATCGGTCACGGCGATGCTTCCGCGGCCAACATCAGCGTTTTGCTCAGTGTTGGCGGAGGGAACTTCAATCTTCCCGCTACATATCCCGCCGGCTTGAAACCTATGGGCATTTTCGTGGGAGAGCTTAATAATGCCGGACTGCCTGACATTGCCACCGCGAACTACACCGCCGGGAACATAGCGGTCCTTATCAATCAGGGTCTCGGTGTCTTTAACGGGGTGGTTTCTTATTACGCGGCCGGCAGCCTGCCCAACCATAGTGCTATCGACGGCGGCGACTTTAACAACGACCTGAGTATAGACCTGGTAACGCCCAACCCGGGCAGTAACTGTGTCCGGGTCTACTGGAACGACGGTTCCGGGGGCTTCGGTGGCTCTGTCGACGTTGCCTCCGGTCTGCTCTATGATCCTTATCAGGTGTGCGTGGACGACCTGGACGGAAACGGCTACGCCGATATTATCGTCGGCAGCTACGATACCACGGAGGTAGCGGTCATTTTGAGCAGTGGCTCCGGATTCGCTGCTCCCAGTTTTTACCACGCCGGTGAGGAACAGTATGAGGTTCGCACCTCGGACTTCGATAGCGACGGGAACATCGATATCGTTGTGCTGAATACGGAGTCTTACAGCTTCACGGTCCTGTTTGGTGACGGCGCCGGGAATTTCAGCGTCGGCGGCCACTATGGGATTGTCAGCGATGATTCCGAGGGTCTGGCGGTGGCCGATTTTGACAACGACGGTTACCCCGATGTGGCCGTATCCAATTACAATCACGACAATATTTCGGTTATGCTCAACCGGTATA
Source organism: Candidatus Zixiibacteriota bacterium (assembly GCA_020346225.1). Taxonomy (GTDB): domain Bacteria; phylum Zixibacteria; class MSB-5A5; order GN15; family FEB-12. The sequence continues at coordinate 2,271,165 of CP070777.1, forward strand.
TCATCCTGACCGACGTGGACGGTCCGGGGTCAGCCAACCAGGTGCTGCCGAAGCGGTTTGTATTACAGCAAAACTATCCCAACCCTTTCAACCCGAGGACCACCATAAGGTATAGCCTGCCGGCCCGGGCGGATGTGCGGATAACAGTTTATAACCTTCTCGGTCAGCGGGTGAAGGAGTTTGACGAGGGCGCCAAACCGGCCGGGGAGCACTCGGTGATCTGGGACGGCCGGACGGACGGTGGCAGTCTCGTTGCCACGGGCGTCTATTTTTACAGGCTTTATGCGGGCGATTTCACCGAATCGCGCAAGATGCTGCTGGTGAAGTGACCATCCGGCAGAGACTTTCCAGTTGTATACGTGCCCGCGAGGCTCACCGGCCTCGCGGGTCTTTTAATTCTTTTGGCGGTGGAACATCCGGCCTGCAATACCTGTTGGACTGGCAACGTATGAACTGTTGAGTTCCGATACGGGAGAAGAGGTAGCGTATGAAAGCTGTCTGGAAAGGCGTTGTCCTGGCAGAATCGGACAATACAATCACTGTCGAAGGCAACCATTATTTTCCGCCGGACTCGGTAAGGAGAGAGTACCTCAAAACCAGTGATACCCAGTCTATCTGCCCGTGGAAGGGCCTGGCCAATTACAGCACGATCATTGTCGGGGGAGAAGAGAACCGCGACGCGGCCTGGCATTATCCGCAACCGAAGCCGGCCGCGCGACAGTTGAAAGATCACGTTGCCTTCTGGAACGGTGTTGAAATCGTCCCCTGAATTTCCCCTCTGCGCCTCAGTTTATCGAGTAGGCTCTTAGCAGGTTGAGACCCCGGGGCGACACCTGGTATCCCTGGTAGCGGGTAGCCTCGATAAAATCTCCCCGGGCGTCATAGAACTCGATGGTGATATCGTACACCCCTGGCTCTATCTCGAAATCACCCACGTAAATTCTGCCGGGCAGGAACCGGCTGGAGCGCAGGTCGGCGTCTTCGCTCACGTCGGAGGCCACGTCGATGGCGGCTTTTTTGAGCCAGCCGGCCAGTCCGCCGGTATCGACCTTCTTTTTCCACCGGTGGGTGGCCAGCCCTTTGGCCACGGCCCGCGCCACCGAGCGGATATAGATGAGCGACTTTTTGGCGTTGAACGTTTCGAGGGCAACTTTGGAGACATCCTCCAGCAATTGAAGTTCACCGATCACGTCGTCATCGGCCAGAACGCGGATACTGCCCACGTTTGACGGCCTCGGCACCAGTACCGGAATGGCGAATTTGAAATAGTAGTCTTCCTCAACTTCTACCGGAAGGTGGCCGTACTCGACGTCTTCCTTTTCGGGGCCATCGTACAGAACCTGCACCAGGTCGAGGTCCTTGTCGGTGCGGATGCGCAGCCGGAGGGGTTCTTTAATCGGCGCCAGCCCGGCGAGGCCGACCACGCTCAGAATCACACCGTTTTCCGGCCGATATTTTACTTCGGGCATGGGAAAATCGTAGACGTGCGGCTGGGTGGCAAAAGCCGCCGTCAGGTAGTCGTAGTCGATGCGCGCATCGTCCATCCTGCCGTCGGCGGCATACATGTGCATGCTCAGATACCGGGCGAAGGCGTCGTTTTGAAAGCGCACTTTGTCAACCTCGAAGTCGAAGCTGACCCCGGCGCTGTCGCGTTTAAGTCCCTGCCGGTATTGGGCCGCGGCGTCGCCGTACTTCTGCTGCAGCAGGTCGAGTTTGAGATTGGCGCGCCGGATTTCGACGAAGGCGTCGTCGAACGCGCCCAGCTGCAGGTAATTGAGGGCTTTGATCAGATTGGTGTAGACGACTTCATAATCGTCGCCGGCGTACTCCAGCACGTTGTCGTTGAGCAGGAGCGAGGCGGCCGCCCGCGAGACGCTTCTGGTGAACAGCTCCTCGGCGGCAGCCTCGGCCAGATGCAGTTTGTCGTTGCTGAGGCGGTATTGACCGGCGTAGTGGCTGAGCATGCCGGCGTCGATGAAATAGATCAGACGGTCTTTCTCGGCATACTTGTTGTTCTCTCTCGCGGCTTCCAGCATGGCCAGCGACGTATCCGGCCGTCCCGAGCGCAGTTCAGCGGTAATTGGCTCGTAGAAGCCCCGGCGTGTCGCAACCGAGCTGCACCCGCCCACCAGGGCCGCCGAAATCAGCAGTAGAATTGTGCGGAAGCGGCGCGCCACGTCTGATTACCACTTGGTGTCGCCCTGAGCGATCCCCTTCTTGATTTTTTTGGTGCCGATCCAGACCTTTTCCATGCTTTCGATGTTGACCAGTTCCAGGTAGGTCTGGTAGAAAACCACCCGTTTGCCCTCCTCCTGGTCGGTGATGGTTTTGATGGCTCCCTGAAGCATAAAATCGGCGCCGGTTTCTTCGCGAAGCCGCTTGGCGGTTTCCCTCGATGCGAACTCCTGTTGCTCGAACCGTTCTTCGCGAATCTCGGCCCTCGCCTCCTTGCTGGCCACGAAGCGTACCGAGGTGGAATTGATCAGTTCCCTCTCGAAGTCCGAGATAAACGTTTCCATCTCGATGTGCTCGCTGGACTTGTTGCGGATGGTGCCGACCGTTACCACCGGTTTGGCTCCATTGGCCGCGGCGAAATCGGTCAGCCAGGGTCGTGACAGGCAGTCGGTGATCATCTCCTCGGCGACCAGCCGCGAATCAGTGTCGTTCCATTGACCGCTTAAATCGGTGACGGTGTCGGTGTCCAGGCGCGTCACCGTCTTGCCGCCGCCGCATCCCAGGGGCAAAACGGCCAGCAGAGCAAAAACCAACAGCTTTTTCATCATGACTCCTTTGTTGAAAAATCGATGTTCCGGTCTTCGGTTAAAAAAAATGTCTGGTTACCGGCCTCCCGCGCCAACGGTAGTTCTGGCCGCCACAGCCGGTCAGCAAAAAGTACGGTTCATGGCCTTGCCATGGCAACTTTTTTATACAGCGATGGTCGGGGAAAGCTCATGGCCGCCGCGGCGACGGCAATCGCATAGAGGTCATAGCCGGTGAAGCCGGCACGCGGGGGATTTTGGCCGGTCCTGGCCGGCAAGCAGCCGGCTCGGGTGCCCTTATACGACCGCGACCAGGATATGAATCAGGAAATAAGGCAGACCGAGGGCCAGCACAACATACCAGAGCAGCTGCTCGATGAGGATAGCCCCAAGGTCATTCAGTCTGTTTTTGGGCGTATCGAGTTTCCACAGAAACATGGTAAGTCTTTCGGATCAGTAACAGGTGCTGCAGAGACGCATGCCTTAAGAATTTCGTTTAGAGTTTAAAGCGGGAGGGCGGCTGAGCCGCCCTCCTACGTTGCAGTTACGCGCGCCCCCCAAGGCTCCCTGCCATCCCTAGTCGGCAATCTCCTTGCCTTCGTCTGTCGCTACGGTGTACGGCCCGAGCAAACGGGCTAATTTCCTAGCCCCCAATCAACTTGCCACAGCGCTGGCGAAGCCGTTGGCCACGGCGTAATCCGCAAGCAGCTTCTGGCATAATTTGCGCCCGCGATGGATCCTCGACTTTACAGTTCCCAGATGCAATCCGGTGATGTCGGCTATCTGCCTGTACGAGAACTTTTCCACAAAGGCGAGAATGACCACCAGCCGGAATTCGTCCGGGAGGCTCTCGATGGCCCGGGTTACTTCATCGCGGAGCAGGCGCGAATACAGCATGTGTTCCGGGTTGCTGAGCTGACTCGAAGCGACCTGCTGGCTGTACAGGAAACGGTCATCAATTGTGTCGACGCTGGCCGCCACCGGGCTGCGGGACTTTGCGCGGTATTCATTGATGAAGGCGTTGGTCATAATGCGAAACAGCCAGGCCTTGCAGTTCGAACCGGGCTGGAATTTATCCCAGAACCGGTAAGCCTTGATGTAAGTTTCCTGCACCAGGTCTTCAGCATCGCTCGAGTTTTTGGTCAACTGCATGGCGGAGCGATAGAGCGAGTCCATATGGACAAGCGCTTCCGCCTCAAACCCCACTCTTTTCTCTCTTTTCAGCACTGCGAATCCCTCTCCTCGGAATTAAAATCTGCGGCTCCTACTTTTTTGGCCTTTTGTATGCCTATTCTAACGATAAACCGGGGATGTGTCAATGCGGGTTGGTTACGGGGTAAATTACGTATATAAAATACGCAATACGAGAGACTAAGTGTCAGGTTTGGTCCCTCGAAGCCCTGCTTTCAATCCGAGTACGTCATTTTACGATAGCGTGTTAGGTTGCCATCAGGCAACCTGGGATGATCGACACTACGAATTCACCCCGGACCCCTTTTTACCTATACCATAGAGCTGCACACCCCCGCCGGTTACATGGTCTGAAGGTAGCTGTTGAGATTGCGGGTGGAGTTCTTCAGTCCCAGCTTCTTTCGGATTTGCTCTCGATGTTTGTGGATGGTCAGCACGGAAACGTTCAGGATGGCGGCTATGTCTTTCGAAGATTGCCCCGCTTTTATCATGTGGCAGATTTCCAGTTCCCGCGGTGTTAGTCTGGAGAAATCACTTTTGACGGTATCCAGAAAAGGCGACGCGATGTCCTTGAGGTATTTTTCCAGAAGTCCGATGATACGCAACTGGTCTTTGGGGGCCTGTTGTTTGATGCGGGCCATGAGAGGCAACAGCGCCTCCTCGACATTGAGTGTAATCTGTCGTCGGGTGGCTTGCTTTTCTTCCTCAACGCGCGCCAGGACCTCTCTCATGGCGATATTTTTCTCCTGAAGGGCCTTTCTTTCATCGAGGAGTTGCTCGTTAGCGGCGTGCAGGTCTTTTTCGGCGCGGCTGCGAACGATGGCACTTACGAACATATCGCTGGCGATCTTGAGCAGGGCAATGGCATCGTCGTCCCAGCTTCGCGATTTACGGACGGCATCGAAGCCGACGAATCCGATGGGAGAACCTCCGTAGATCATCGGTACCATGACCAGCGACTTGATTGCCTGGGCCTGCAGCACTTTCTTCTCCGCGTTCGCTTGACGGGGCAACTCGGCGACGCTCGGGATGTGTACTGTCTCGTGCCTCTTGAACCTGGTTATCGTCCAGGCATAATCGCCCGTTTTGAGGCCTTTGAGGTTGTCCATCTCGCTGGAAATGCCGTCACGGCACCACTCGTGGGTGTTGTCCATGATCTTGCCGTCGTCGGAAAACTCGAATATGTAGCTTCGGTCAACTTCGGCGAATTCACCGATGGCTTTCAGGGCGTTATCGATTCCCGACCCGATTTCGTCCGCCTCGAGGTTGATAAAACGTGTGCTAAGATTGGCCACCAGCTCTTCGAAGCGAAGTCGATAGCGCAGGAACTGCCCGGCTCGTTTGCGCTCCTGCTGTGTACGCAGGGCGCCAATTCCAAAAGCCAGGTCGTTGGCGAGTTCCTCAAGAAGACTCACTTCGTCGGCGTCGAAGGCATCGGGTTCTGAGGCGTAGATGTTCAGCGCCCCGATCACCTGCTTTTCAACTTTGAGGGGCAGGGCTATTGACGAGGCATAGCCGCGCCTGGTGGCCTGCTCGCGCCACGGTGAGAACATGGGGTCGGTCGGTATATTCCGGGCGATTCGCGGCTTGCCGCTTCTGATAGCCGTTCCGGTCGGGCCTCGACCACGATCGGTGTCGGTCCAGGTTATGTTGAGTGTCTCCAGGTACCCTTCTTCGAAGCCGGCCTGAGCCACCGGATTTACCCGTTTGCCTTCGTCATGCTCGGCATAACCCACCCAGGCCAGACGGTACTTGCCGGTGCCGATGAGAATGCGGCAAACGTGCGCCAGAAGCTCCGATTCGGATCGCGAGCGTACCAGCGCCTTGTTGCTTTCGCTCAGCACCTTGAGGGCCCGCGAGGTTTTCAGGTAAGCTTCCTCGACCTTCTTGCGAAACTCAATCTCTTCGCGCAGCTGCTCGTTGGTCTGGGCCAGTTCCGCAGTTCTTTCGGCCACGCGCTGCTCCAGCAGGGCGTGTGCCTGGCGCAGCGCTTCCTCGGCTCTTTTGCGCCCCAGGGCCGCGCCCACGCTGGCTCCCAGGCCCTCGAAGAACAAGATCATCTCCTCCGTAAAGCGGTTGGGTCGGCTGTCGTTAAGCTGAAGCAATCCGACACTCCGGCCCTCGGAGCGAAGGGGTATCAGGGCCACCGATTCGTAACCTTCCGCATTGCATCGGTTGCGCGTTCGGGACTGGCGGTCCTTCTCGGTGGTTGTGGCCAGAAGTTGGGTGGTGTTGTTCGACCAGAAGCTGCCGCCTTCGGTAAAGAAGGGTTTGGAGGGATCGGTACGTCCCTGGATTACGTTGCCGCACATGCACTCCAGGACCGGTCGGCCGTCCGCATCACGTATCGGCTCACCCTTCTCGTTGGTGGCGCACAAATAGTTCTCAGCCTCCATGAACTCGGCCGGGAAGCCGGCGCTCACGTAATAGGGATAGTCATCGCCCTTCTTCAGACGAATGCCTACGGCTTCAAAGCCGGTGGATTCCTTAACGAGACCGAGGATAGTACGAATGGCGTCGATCTCATGGGATGGCTGGTTCAGGGTATCGAGGACGCGAGTGGCCAGCTGCTGCCACTCGTGGGTCTTCTTGCGGTTGGTGATATCCAGAGAATACTCGATGATTGATGTTACGCGGCCGTCATCATCGAACACCGGGTGGCCGTGAATTTCAAAATGCCGTTCGTCACCGTTCTTGTCGTAATGTAGGTGCTCGACCGTCACCGAGCGGCCGGTTTCCCTGATAAGTTCCAGCGGGCACGACTCCCCCTCCCGACTGCACGGGTGATCCCGCCGGTGAGATACTTGAAAACACTTGACACGGGGCGCCGGCTGCAAAGGATCTGGACGGGAATTGTCCAGCAGCACGGTGTAATCGTTGGCATCGATCAGGTAGAACGAGTGAGGCAGCGAGGAGAGCGCTGTTCGGAACAGCGCTTCATGAGAGGTATCTGTGGGACCGGCCCTGCCCGGATTGTCCGAGCGGCCCTGGTTTTTCGTCTTTCTGGCCACCATGGCTCAATCACCCTGCGAATCGGGCATTCATTGGTGAAGATGCCCTGATGCTCGACACTCCGCTTGCGCCAGTGCAGGCACAACGTGCGGGGATTCTCAGACTCGTGGCTGCGGCAAAATCAGCCCGACTCGTTTCGAGGTATACTTTTACCGTGCACCTTTACCCGGCCCCGGATACGAAAATTATCTCCGAGGCCACGCAACTTATAATGTAACATAAAGTTATTCCTCCGACAAGCCCTTTTTTCAGGCGACTGTAGCGTCTGTGCTTCTTTGCAAGGCAACCAACACGTTTTGCGTTCGTACGTCTTAACTGTGCGGCACGGCCTTCGCCTGGCGGTTGACCGTGCCGCTCTCAAAATAATACCTTTCGGGTCAAAAGACTTGTGGGGTGAAAACAGCAATTCTCAAAGGGAATTCAATGTTGCAAGATAACCACCGCCTTCTGGCGACGGTGGCTGTGCTCCTGGTGGTGTTCCTCGGGCCGGGCTCCCGTACGGCCCGCTGCGAAGCCTCCGTGTTCTGGGGCGGTCTGTCGCCGGGGCCTCACCTAGTCGGTTTCGAGGCCGTCGAGAAGTACGATTACTCACGCACCTTTCGGGAGAAATACTATTATGACGGAGTGCCGTATGACGGCGAAAGGGCGCGGCCGATCCAGATTTGTGTCTGGTATCCAGCATCCCCGCGGGACGATGCCACGCCGCTGGTTTTAAGCGAGTATCTCTTTCCTCTGCCGGAGGACAGCCGCTTTTTCGATATCCTTTCTCAACTTCAGGCCAGAGAATTGGGCAGTCTGTTCGGCCTGCTCGGAAACAACCGCGCTCTGGTGCAGGATATGATTAACCTGCCGGTCAGCGCCGTGAGTGAGGCGCCGCGTTTGGCCGGCACCTTTCCGCTGGTTGTCTATTTCGCGAACTCGCAGACCGGCATATCGGAGGACGCCGTCCTGTGCGAGTATCTGGCCAGCCACGGTTTTATCGTGGCCACCAGCCACTCGCTGGGCGCGGTCGGTCTGACGCCGGATATGCTGCCGCTTGATGTGGAGGCCACCGTCAGGGACCGCGAGTTGGTACTCGGTCACATGCGTGACTATTCCAACGTGAATCCCGACCGGGTTGGTCTTATCGGACGCGGCTACGGCGGGCTGGGTGCCCTGATTATGCAGATGCGCAACAGCGATGTTGACGCGGTGGCGGCCGTCGACCCGCTCTTCACCTACCGTCCGCTGCTGGAATTCGCCGCCGGCAGCCCGTTTTATGACGCCACCAGGATGCAGGTTCCCCTGATGATCGCCTACCCGAGCGGCGTCGACGAGATGTTCGATAAGTCGCTGGTAGAGGACCTGCCTTATTCCGATCGCTGCTTTTTCGGCTTTCCCATGGCGCGACGTCAGAACCTCTCTTCCTACGGCATTGTCGCGGCGATCGGCCTCGATACCACCGGGGCCGCCGATATCAGCTCGCCGAGCTATGAAGCCTTTTGCCGTCACACACTCGATTTCATGAAAGCTTACCTGCTCGACGACAGCAGCAGCCTTGAATCGCTGAATTCCCCGGCCATGGGTGCCGGAGATATCGTCGCCTCGGTTTTGCCGGCGAGCACACCGCCGCCCACCGAGGCGCAGTTCAGCCGTCTGATTGAAGCCGATCGCATCGAGAAAGCGGTGGATATTTTCTACCAGCTCAAAAAGTCCGACCCGGATCTGGTGATCTTTCAGGAAGCGACCCTGAATGCCCTCGGCTACAATTTGCTGACGGCCAACCGACTTCGCGAGGCCGCCATAATCTTCAAACTCAATACCGAGGCTTACCCGAATTCGGCTAATGTCTGGGACAGCTACGCCGACGCCTGTATCGCGAGTGGCGACACCCAGGCCGCAATCACCTGCTACGAACGGGTACTGGAGGTATTGCCGGGTGACTCGGCGGTAGGTCCGGGCATAAGAGAAATACTGCAGAACAACGCCACTCAGGGCCTCGAAAGGCTCAGGCAGTAACCGGTGACTCGAACGAGAGAATACGTAAGGAGAATATGATGACCCCGAGCGACTCAGAATACACACGGCGAAAGTTCCTGGCGACTGCCGCGACCGGCCTGGTTTCCGCCGGCGTCCTCAGTCTCTCGCCGGGCGCGGCTGCGGCGCAGACGTCAAAAGAAGAATCGTCGACTGCCTCCGGCCGGATCGTTCACCGAACTCTGGGCAGGACCGGTATTAATCTGCCCGTGGTGAGTATGGGCGTTATGAACGCCGGCAACCCGGAGGTGGTGCAGGCCTCCTTCGAGCTCGGCGTGCGCCACTTCGACACCGCCGCTTACTATCAATTCGGGCGCAACGAACAGATGGTGGGCAGCGTCATCGGCAGGCTGGGAGCGAGGAACGAAACGATCATAGGCACCAAAATCCTGACCCCGCAACAGAGGACCGGGCTGTCGTACGAGGCCCTGAAAGCTAAAACCATCAGTTCCTGTGAGGCCAGCCTTGGCCGCCTGAAAATGGAGCACGTCGATATACTCTATATCCACGATGTTCGCGACAGCGCCCCTTTGAACGACCCAGGCATCATCGACGGTTTGACGGAGCTCAAGAAGCAGGGGAAGGTGCGCTCTACCGGGGTTGCCACTCACGCGGCGATGGCCGATGTCATCAACGGGGTGGTGGCCGGCGGTTTTTTCGACGTGGTGCTGACCGCCATCAATTTCACCATGGCCGATGACGCCAACCTTCTGGCGGCCGTGAGGAATGCGGGGGAGAAGGGCGTCGGGATCGTGGCCATGAAGACGCTGGCCGGCGGCGCCCGCTGGCCCAACCCGGCCTCACGGCAAGACTATACCAGCAGCACGATCACCACGGCGGCTCTCAAGTGGGTGCTGCGGACAGAGGGCGTGTCGACATCGATACCCGGCTACACCAATTACGAGCACATGAGGGAAGATTTCTCGGTCGCCTACGACCTGGAATACACCGACGAGGAACGAAGCTTCCTTTCCGACAATTCCATCAGGCTCGGCATGGGCTTCTGCCGTCAGTGTCGCTCCTGTCTGGCCGCCTGTCCCGACAAAGTGGACATACCCGGCCTGATGAGGACCCATATGTATGCCGCACAATACGGCAACCTTTTCGAGGCGCGCGCCACGCTGGATGCGCTTCCGGCGGAGCGCGGGCTGAAGAAGTGCATTGACTGCTCGACGTGTGTTGCCCGATGTGCTCACTCGGTCGACATCGCCGGCCGCATCGACGAGCTCAAGACATTGTATTGTTGACAGGCCCGACTCCGGCGGCCATCATACCTGCCGGGGGGTTCAAGAGAGGAGGATTCATGGGCAAGGGTGATTCCGGCTTAACCCGGCGGCGCTTTCTGTCGGCCAGCGCCGTTGGACTGGCGTCAGCGGGACTAATGAAACTGGCCCCGACAGGGGCACTGGCTCAGCCAGCCGATAAAAAGGCCGACAAGCCTGCCCCCGAGATAATTTACCGTAAATTCGGGGGGCACGACCTCGCACTTCCCATTGTAAGCATGGGTATCCTGGGCGGTGTCGACCCCAGGCTGGTCCAGACTTCCTATGAAATCGGCATTCGCCTAATCGATACCTCGCCGTACCCGCTCGGCGGCCGCGAGATAATGGTAGGCAGTGTCATCAACCGTCTCAAAGTAAGAGAGAAAGTTATAATAGCCACAGGAACGGGGTTCCTGTCCGGGCGGGATGATGTTACTCCGACCGAAGCCCGGAAGGTACTTATGAGCGGCTGCGAGGCCAGCCTTCGCCGCCTGGGCACGGACTACATCGATATACTCTATTATCACGATGTCAGCAACGCCGGGGGGGTCCACCCCGAGACCATAGTGGAAGGGATGCGGCTGCTCAAGCAGCAGGGGAAAATTCGATATATCGGCATCTCGACCCATGCCCGCATGGCCGAAGTGATAAACGAAGTGACGCGGGTCGGTTTTTACGATGTGATTGAGACGGCCTTTAATTTCACTATGGCCGATGATGCCGGCCTTCTTACGGCCGTGCAGAACGCCGCCGAAAAAGGAATCGCGGTGGTGGCCATGAAAAGTCAGGCGGGGGGGTCACGCTGGCCCAATCCGCAAACGCGAAGAGAGTACACCGCCGCCACGATTGCCGGCGCGGCCCTGAAGTGGGTGATGCGGAACGAGAACATCGCCACCTGCGTCTCCGGCTACACCAACTACGAGCACATGGAGCAGAACTTCTCGGTGGCTTACGATCTGGAGTACACGGCGGAAGAGAAGAAATTTCTGTCGGATAACAACGTCCGGCTGAGCATGGGTTTCTGTCGCCAGTGCCACCGGTGTCGGGCCGCCTGTCCCGAAGGTGTCGACATCCCCGATCTGATGCGGGCCCATATGTACGCCGCCCAGTACGGCGACCTGTACCAGGCGCGCGCCACTCTTGATGCGATTGGCGATAAAGCCGGGCTTGGGGTTTGCCGGAGCTGCTCCACGTGCCGGGCGAAGTGTGCCCACACCGTTGATATAGCCCGGCGTCTTGATGAGCTAAAAACGCTGTACGCGTGAATTCAGCGCGCGCTGCCGACAGTGTTCAGCCAGGTTGCCGCAAATTCCCGGCAGCCATCGGTGTAGCCGACGGCACCGGCCAGGTAGCCGTCTTTGTTCAGGGCGATAATCTGTCCATAATAACTGTTGGTGACAGCCAGCATGGCTCTGTGCGCCTGCGCCGAAAGACCCAGATCGACGGTCGTGGTTTCATCGGCGCCCGCCTGCGCCCGCCAGGCCGCCAGCTTCTCGCCCGAATCAGGCGCGACGAAGAGCGTCAGGGTGTCGGCGCCTATGGCGTAGCGGCGCGAATAGACCTCGGTCAGTTCGCCGATGCCCAGAAATGACTCGGCAAACATCTTCTCGCTGAACGGCACGGCGTTCTCGCCCGGCAGCACGGAGAACATGGCAGGCAATTTGGTTTCACCGGGCACCACTGCTGAGAACTCCTGAGCCGTGCCGCGAAGGGCCGCGGCTGTTTCCCGGGTGGCCTCGAAGCCGGTCAGCATCAGGACGTAGCGCCCTTTGACAAACACAAGATTGGTCTCGGAGCCGAATCCCTCGACGCCGAGCGGCAGATGGTTGGGGTTATCCGGCCTGACCTGCGAGTAGAGACCGAAAGCATGGTCGGCGTTATCGAAAAGGTAAATGTCCGCCACCAGTTCCGAGCCGGCCAGGCTGTAATCGGCGGTGGCTACCTCGACGAAGTTGAAAGCGTGATAGAGTTCGGCGCCGCCATTGATATATTCGTACAGGGATTCGCCGACGAACAGTCTCGCGTCGGACACCCTCTGCAGCTCACCTGACTTGAAGGATTCCGCCAGCAGGGACCGGGTTGACGGCGGTTCGTCGAGTTCATTCCGGCTGCCGCAGGACAGGCCGAGCACGGCCAGTCCCAGGGCGAGATTCCTCAGGCATGACATCATCGGTGGTTCCTTTATACGTGACATGTTTTCCCATATTCCGACTAATTAATACGTTTTCGGGGCAGGTCGGTTCAACAGCTTAGCGCCGGTTCAGCTCAAGGCAGCCTCGGCCCGCGCCACGATCTTTTCCAGCAGCGCATCCTGATTTTGGCGTGTCAGGGTAAGCAGTTCCACATCGTGGCGCCGCTTAACAGATTCAATCAGGCCGCCGCCTTTCATCGCGATGGTGGCGATCAGCAACGTTTGGGCGTCGAGGTGCTTCTGCAGCCAGCGTTGGAATTTGCCGGACAGACACTCCATCTTGCCTATTTCGTCGACAATCACCGGCCGGTTCGAGGCTTTGGTCAGGTCCATCGTGTCCAGCAATTTCTCGAAACCGGCCACGTCAACACCGTACCGTCCGACCCGGTGACTGCCCTTTATCGTTACATGCGACAGAATCTGCCGGCGGCCGTCCAGCGTGGTCAGTCCGAAACCGACCCGCGAGCCGCCCTCCCTGATTTCCTCCGTATAAAAGCCGACCGGGCGGTGCGAGCAAAGGTTTTCGATCACTCGCTGTATCAGCGTGGTCTTGCCGACGCCCGGAAAGCCAGTCACCAGTATGTTGGGCTTGTGGTACTTCATCGGTGGTGCCGAGGGAGATGGTCCGACGCGTGATCGAGAGGTCTTTTCGTTGTGCTCATGGCGTCAGGTCTTCCGCGTTTCCGGGTCGCGCTGAGTCACGGGTATTTCGAGGATCACCGAGGTTCCTTCTCCCCGGGTGCTGTCGACGCGTATCGACCCGCGGTGCGTTCTTATTATCTGATCGCAGATAGGCAGTCCCAGGCCGGTGCCGACCCGGACGCCCTTGGTGGTGAAGCCCGGATCGAAAACCCGCGACAGGTGGGACCCGTCGATCCCGGCGCCGGAGTCTCTGATGATTACGCGAACGAGTTCCCCTTCGCTGGAGGTGGTGATACAGATGTATCCTTCGTCGGGGATTGCCTCCACGGCATTCAGAAGGACGTGGAAGAAGACCTGGTTCAGGGCGGCCGGATAGCATGTAACGGGCGGCAACTCCGCATATTCTTTGCGGACCTCGATCCGTTTGTCAATTCGCGTCGCCAGCATGGCCAGGCTGTCTTCGAGCAGGGGATGTATTTCGACCGACTGCAGCTCCGACTGGTCGAGCCGGGCAAAGCTCTTGAGCCGGCTCACGATTGCGGCCACGCGGGAGCTGCCCGATTCGACCACGCGGGCGGCATCCTCCAGCACCTTCATGGTTTCTTCGAGATCGGGCGCCTTCGGTGTCGGATGGCCGTCGCTTCGCTCCATAGCCGTTTTGATTCTGGCCACTGCCCGTGTGAGCAGTTCGCTGCTGCCGGCAATGGCCCCGACCGGATTGTTGAACTCGTGGGCTATACCCGCCACCAGCTGGGTCAGCGACTCCATCCGGCGATTCTGCAGCCGCTTCACGAATTCCGCCTCCCGTTCAAACAGCCGCGCCTTTTCCAGTACGGCCGCCACCTGTGCCCCGACAATCGAAAGAAAGCGACTGTCGGCCTGGCTGAAGGCTTGGTCAGCCTGTCTGTTGAACATGACCAGAAGGCCGATCAGCCGGCCGCGCTCGAGGAGCGGCACCGCCAGAATGGATGAGATTCCGCGCTGGACAAAGTCACGCCCTGCGAACCGGCTGTCCTTGTCCGAGGCATGCCAGACCAGCGCCGTGCGATGGTGAATCATCCAGCCCTTGAGCTGCTCGTCGAGGTGGATTGGCAGCGAAGATTTCGATATTCCGGCCGACCGGACGTATGTCTTGAAATCCGGCGAGGTCGTTTCCTCGTTGCCCAGCATGAAAATAGCCCCCTGAGACGCCTCCAGATGCCGGGCGCACCGGTCGACGATTATCTGCGACACCGCTTCCACCGACATGGTGACATTGATGGCGGTGGCAATATCATTCAGCACCGAAAGCTCGGTGACGGCTCGTTTGAGCTGGTGAATCTGGTTTCCGGAAGGATCAGCCACGATCGTAGATTCTCTCTATCTGAAATTAGCCACTGCGACGACACCTGAAATGTAGCGGCCCCCGGCCCTTACGGCAAGCCGTAAATCTCGGGATCGGTGGTTACTTAATTCTCTCCGGGCAAAGCTACTAACCATCCTCATACAGCGGCCGCACGCGGCAGTCACCGCGCGGTTGACCGCCTGAGCGTGGAACGTGCCCGGCGAGGTTGCAGTCCTAAGTGATTGTCGCCAAATATCCGGCTGCGGAATTTTCAGGCCGGCGTTTCAAGAATCCTGGTGCTGTCGAAGCAGTCCGTTCCGCCGGGCACCCCGGTTGCAGACAGAAATGATAACAGTACGGATACAAGCGAGCGGGTCCGGCAAGGCCAATAAAACTGGACATATAACATAGAATTTGGGATTATGTCTCAAGAGAGGGAGACGTTTGCCGTGAACAGAAGCACCTCGTCGCTACTGATAATTCCGGTAGTCGCGTTCCTGATGGGTAATCAGGGAGCGCGTGCCGGCAACATCCTGGGTTTCGCCGTCGACAGTACCAGCGGCGCCCCTATCCATGGAGTAACCGTCAGCGCCAAGGACGCCGGGACGTCGTCGGACTGGGTAAGGGCGGCTACGGATCAGGATGGCCACTTTGAATTGACCGGTCTGGGCGAAGGTCAGTACACCGTGGTCTTTTCTCACGTGGGCTTCGTGACCAAGGTGGTTGATTCATGCCGGGTGTCAGGCACGGCCATTTCCGGCGCTCTTGTTGCTGAACTGGTTCCGGCTGTTATCAATGTCAACGCCATTTCTGTCACCGCCTCGCGCCGACCCGAAAAGGTGGTCGAGGCGCCGGCTTCAGTCGCGGTGCTCGATTCCACCTGTATCCAGTCGAAGACGACTCTTTCCACCGCCGAACATTTGAAGACATTGCCCGCGGTCGATGCCGTGGCCACCGGCATCAACTCATCGAGCGTCGTGGTCAGAGGTTTCAACAATGTTTTTTCCACGACGCTGCTTTCGATGATCGATAACCGACTTACCCATGTGCCCTCGCTGCGGGTGAACGCCTATCAGTTCGTGCCGATCGTGAACGAAGATGTGGATCGTATCGAACTGGTGCTGGGTCCGGGATCGGCCCTGTACGGACCCAACTGCACCGACGGAGTCATGCACATTGTCACCAAATCGCCGTTCGCATCGTCAGGCACGCTCGTATCCGTGGCCGGCGGCGAACGCGACTTTGCCTTCGGCTCGTTTCGCACTTCAGGACGCATCTCGGAGAATCTGGCCGCCCGTCTTTCCGGCCAGTACTACCAGGCCGAGGACTGGAAGGTATTCGACCCGGCCGAACCGGACAGCGTTATTCTCTTTCGCCAGACTCCCGACGGTAACCGGTATGAGGCCGCGGCAATAGATAACGCCCGCGACTTCGAGACCGAAAAGATCTCCTTCGACGGCCGTCTCGACTGGGCCGTGAGCGACGAAGCCATGATCATCACCAATGCCGGATTTAACCGCGCCAGTAATATCGAGCTTACCGACCTCGGTGCGGCGCAGGCTGTGGACTGGAGCTACGGCTACGGCCAGGTTCGATTCACCTACAAGGACCTTTTCGTACAGGGCTTCGTCAACATGAGCGACGCCGGCGATACCTATCTCCGGCGAAGCGGGGCGATGATTATTGACAACTCCAGGTTCTGGGTGGGGCAGATTCAGCATGCCTTCCGGCTTGGCCGGCGCCAGTCCTTTACATACGGCCTGGATGCCTACTTCACCCGGCCGTCCACGGAAGGCACGCTCAACGGAAGGAACGAAGACCGGGATAACATCAACGAGTACGGCGTGTATCTTCAGTCGGAATCCCGGTTGACGCCCTGGATGAAGTTCGTGGTCGCCGGACGGCTCGACGACCACAGTCTGGTCGAAAAGCCCATATTTTCGCCGCGGGCGGCCCTGGCCTTTCAACCGGCGCCGTCGCATAATTTTCGGATTACCTACAACCGTGCTTACAGCACGCCCGGCACGCCCAATTTCTTTCTCGACATTCTCTCGGCCAGCGTGCCCACCGACGACCCTGTTCTGTAAAGCATAATCGGCCCGACTATCATGAATGTGCGCGGGATGGGGGCCGGCGACGGTTTCACCTTCAGCTATTCCGAAGACGGCCGGCCGGAGATGGTTTCGCTGTACGGCGATATGCTGGCCCAGATGGGCTCGGTTTCGGCGCCGGAGGCGTATCTTCCCGCCGATGTCAATTCGGTCTGGCCGGCTATCAGACAACTTGCCGTGGCCGGTGACCCGGCCCTGGAGAATATTCTGCCGGCCGCGCTCAGCGAGCAGGTTCCGGGGCAATTCGCGGTGCTCGACCCGGTGGCCGGGATGCACCGACCGGTCGACCCGTCGAGTGTCACCGACGTGGGCCGCCTCACGGAACGGCGCACGACCAACCTGGAGGTGGGCTACAAGGGGTTGCTCTTCGGCAGGCTGGCCGCCGGTATCGATGTTTACTACACGCGCATGCACAACTTTATCGGACCTTTGATGGTGGAAACGCCCCACGTCTTCATCGATTCCGCCGCCTTTGTCGATGTTCTCACCGATGATATCGTGGCCACCAGCGGCGGTGCTCTGGACAGCGCCACCGCCGAGGCCGTGGCCGGCTCCATCTACGACGAGTTTCGGGAGCTTCCCATCGGCCTTGTGTCTCCCGAGGAGCTGCAGAATCCCACCGACGTGGTCATGACCTACCGCAACTTCGGCGAAGTCGACCTGTTCGGGGTGGATCTTTCTCTGACCTATCATTTTAACGAGCACTGGAACATCTCCGGCAATTACTCCTACATCAGCAAGAACATGTTCCGCGACCTTGATGGTGTCACCGACCTGGCCGTCAATGCGCCGCGGCACAAGTTCGGAGGCTGCGTACAGTACCTCAGTTCCCGGCTCGGTCTGGATACGCGCCTTAATTTTCGCTGGGTGGACGGATTTCCCATGAATTCGGGGGTGTATATCGGCGAGGTAAAGCGTTACGCCGTGTTCGATCTGAATATCGCCTATGACCTCACCTCCAGCACCCGCGTTGCCCTGACCGTGCAGAATCTCTTCGACAACAGACACGCAGAATTCGTCGGTGCTCCTGAAATGGGGCGGCTGGCCATTCTGCGCGTGACGCAGTCGTTTTGAATCAGCCGGCACCGGTTGCGAACTGCGCGGCGCGATGTGCAGCCGGTCCTGTCGCTGAAGTTTCAGCTTGCTTCGGGGTCGGCTAAAAATTATGCTGCGGCATTAACATCACGCCAAACCGGAGAGCGCAGCACATGACCGACGATACATCGCCGGGCATCGCCGGCACAGCGACCGCAGGGGAGTTCGGCCCGGTCAAGCCGGCTGAACGGATCAAGGTCGTCGATATTCTTCGGGGTTTCGCCCTGCTGGGGATTCTGGTTGTCAACATGGACTATTTTGCCTTCCCGGCGGCGGTGATTTTCGACCCCCGCATCGCCGGCGGTTTTACCGGGCTTGACGGCCTCACCTGGAAGTTCAATTCCCTGTTCTTTCTCGAGAAGATGATGGCCTTGTTCTCGATGCTGTTCGGTGCCGGTCTGGTTCTGATGTATGACCGGGCCACCGCCGCCGGGAAGAAACTCGGCGGCGTATATTACCGGCGTATTCTCTGGCTGCTGGTTATCGGGGCCATTCACGGCTACCTGCTATGGTATGGCGACATCCTGTTTTCATATGCCATAGCCGGGCTGATCCTGTTTCTGTTTCGCAAGCGTTCCGCCCGGACGCTGATAATCGTCGGTTGCTTCGTCCTGGTCTTCGGCGCGCTCATCAAGACCGGCGGCGGCTTCGCCAACGGCCTGTTGCGGGCACAGGCGGAAGGCGTCGGGGCCATTCTCGATGCCGGCGGCTCGGTTACTCCTCAGCAACGCGAAATGTACGATACCTGGCAGGAGGTCAAGCAGCATTTCACCCCCGGATCGGAGACTATGAGTTCGGAGATTGCCGCCTATCGCGGCGGCTACCGAGCCAATCTGGAATCCCGGGTTCCCATGACGCTCATGATGCAAACACAGGCGCTGATATTCATGGTTTTGTGGCGCGCAATGGGACTCATGCTGATCGGAATGGGGCTTATGAAAAGCGGCTTTCTGACCGGCGAACGCTCCCGGCGGTTCTACGTCAGCTGGGCCATAATCGGCTACGGTGCGGGTCTGCCCCTGTGCGGATGGGGAATAAAGTCACTTCTGGACAGGAACTTTGATTTTATCCACTACCTCATAATCGGCGGCCATTACAATTACGCGGGTAGCATTCTGGTCGCCATGGCCAACGTGAGCATAATCGTCCTGGTTTTCCGGGCCGGCCTGTTGACATGGCTCACCGACCGCCTGGCCGGGGCGGGCCGGATGGCCCTTTCCAACTACCTGCTGCAAACACTGATTGGGACGACCATATTTTATGGCTTCGGGTTCGGCCTGTTCAACCACGTCAACCGGTTTGCGCTCTGGGGGTTTATCATCGCCTTCTGGATTCTGCAGCTGTATATAAGCCCGCTCTGGCTGAGGAAATTCCGCTTCGGCCCGGCCGAATGGCTTTGGCGCACCCTGACTTACTGGAAGGTGCAACCTTTCAGGGTGAAGCCGGCAAGCACGGCAGGGCCTTCATAAGCTGTTCGCAAACAACATCTTACGGTGGGTCGCCGCGTTTCTTGTCGGCTACATTATAATATACCTCTGGTGCGAAACAATCCTGGCCCGACTTCGTAGAAATAGATGAAATATGACTGACTGTCAGTCAGAATGTTGGAATCAATCATGGCGCG
Organism: Candidatus Zixiibacteriota bacterium; assembly: GCA_020346225.1. GTDB lineage: Bacteria > Zixibacteria > MSB-5A5 > GN15 > FEB-12. The sequence goes on from CP070777.1 coordinate 2,290,392, forward strand.
AGTATCGAAGAAGCCCGAAGAGCGAAAAGAAGAGTTGATCGAGGCGGCCCGGCGTCTATTCATCGCCAAGGGTTACGAACACACTGCCGTGAGCGACATTGTCCGCGAAACCAACGTTGCTCAGGGGACCTTTTATTACCACTTCCGGTCGAAGCTGGACGTGCTGGAAGAAGTGGCGAAGAAATGGATATTCTCTCTTGCCGAGGAAGTAGCCGTTATGGTTGACAGCCCGGCCGACCCCCTGGCCAAGCTCAACTCTTTCTATGAGGTAATGATTCGTTACAGCTACTCCAGGCAGCCGCTGACCTCGGTGCTTCACCAGGAATCGAATCTGGTGTTGCATCACAAGCTTTCTCAGATTACCATGTCGAAGTTGGTGCCGCTTCTGGAGCGAGTTCTTGATGAGGGCCGCCGACAGGGGGTCTTCAGTGTAGACTACCCTGCGGAAACAGCCCGACTTCTTCTGCTCTCGGTCGGGTCCATGTTCCACGATCGGCAGGTTCTGACAAGTGCGGAAACGATTGAAAAAGCCCGTCGGACGTTAGAATTGTCCGCGGCCAGGATACTGGGTGTGGCTGATGGCGAGATTAGGCTGAATTTTGACATTACGAGTCAGTAACTATTTTAGAGGTTCATGCATAAAGGCATTTAGATTATGAGAACGATCCCAATCTTCATAACGGTATTGCTTCTGACAGCGGCGGGTCCGGGCGCACAGGTTACGGACATGAGCGATGCGGACGTGAGGGAGATTATCCAGACGATCGATGAACTTTACCGGTCGGAGACGAGCTATTCCGAGTTCGAGATGGAAATCGTCACTCCCCACTGGCAGCGCACGCTGGTCATGAAAGCCTGGTCTCAGGGTATGGACAAGACCTTTATCCGCATCGAATCGCCCAAGAAGGACAAAGGCGTCGCCACCCTGCGTATTGAAAACGAAATGTGGAATTACCTGCCCAAGACCAACAAGGTCATCAAAATTCCGCCGTCGATGATGATGAGTTCCTGGATGGGTTCGGACTTCACCAACGACGATCTTGTCAAGGAATTCTCGCTTTTCGAGGACTACAGCTACGAGCTGATCGAGATGGAAGGCGACCGTGATGACCTGGTATATGTCAATTGTATACCGCGCGAAGATCTGCCGGTGGTCTGGGGCAATATTGTCATAGCCGCTCAGGAGAAGGATTATATCCCGGTCTGGCAGAAATTCTATGACGAAGAAGGCCAGCTGATGAGGGTCTGGGTGTACAGCGATGTCAGACAATTCGGGGGTCGCGCCATTCCGGCCGCCATGGAGATGCTACCTCAGACGAAAGAAGGACACAAAACAGTCATCAGATACACGAAACTCGAATTCGATGTTGGTGTCGGCGACGAAGTATTTTCGCTCAGAAACCTTCGCTCCGGCGATTGAGGTGTTCCGCGTATGTCGAACGTAACGGTAGCCTGGCGCAACATATTCCGTCAGAAGAGGCGGACGATTCTCACGGTGCTGACCATGTTCGGCGGTTTCACGCTCTCGGCGATTTCGATCGGCTGGGCGGACGGCACGTACAACCGCATCATCAACATGTTCACGCGCAACCGGCTGGGCCACATTCAAATCCACGCGGCTGACTATCTGGACCGGCCGTCGCTATACAAGCGCATCCAGGATTACCGGCAGGTCGGTGGGGCTGTTTCATCCATCGAAGGTGTCCTGTCCTGGTCGCCGCGTCTTTACTCGGCCGGACTGGTCTCGGTCGGCGACAAGACGGCCGGGGCGCGTATAATCGGCATCGACCCGGAGCGGGAGTCGCAGGCCACCCGATTCGAGAAGAAGATAATCGAAGGCACCACGTTATCCCCGGCAGCGTCGCACCAGGCCGCGCTGGGCAAGGGCCTGGCGCGAACACTCGAGGCCAGCGTCGGTGACGAGATTGTGGTGGTTTCGCAGGGCGCCGACGGGTCCATTGCCAACGATCTTTACACTATCGTCGGAATTCTCGATAGCGGCGACCCTATCGGCGACCAGGTCAGTTTCTATCTGCATCTTGAGGATGCGCAGGAACTGCTGGTGCTGGGCAGTGCCGTTCACGAGATCGCCGTGGTCGCCTCCGACCTGGGCAGTGTGGCCGACGTGACTGAACAGATCCGCACCACTCTAAATCAACCGGGGCTCGATGTATCCCCGTGGCAGGAGTTCGCCCGGTCTTTCTACGTTGCCATGCAAGCGGATAAGCAGGGCGCCTGGATAATGCTCGCCATCATAATTCTTATAGTCGCCATCGGCGTGCTCAATACCGTCCTGATGACGGTGCTGGAGCGGACCAGGGAATACGGTCTCTTGCGGGCGCTGGGCACGCGGCCGAAGCAGATCTTCCGTCTGGTGCTCTGGGAAGTTACCTTTATGGCACTGATCGGTGTTGTTATCGGAGTCGGTCTCAGCCTGGTTCTCAATTACTGGATGTCGCATCACGGCATTCCCATGCCGCAGAGCTTCACTTACGGCGGGATGGAGTTTACCCACTACTACTCCGAGGTAAACGCCCGGTGTCTGTATATCCCGGGGATTACGGTTCTGCTGTCGGCTCTTCTGGTCGGCATTTTCCCGGCCGCCAAGGCGGCTCGAACGGCCCCGGCGCAGGCCATGCGGATGCACTGAAGGAGACGTGCCGTGCGAATGTATGTGAAACTGGCTGTTCGAAACATTTTCCGAAACAAGCGGAGGACTTTCATTGCAGGAAGCGCCATCGGAATCGGTCTGGCGGCCCTTATCTGGACCGACGCCCTGATAATAGGCATGGAGACCAACATGCTCGCTTCCGCGACGGAATCGTTTCTCGGTGACGGTCAGATACACCAGGAGAGTTTTCGGCAGTCGTTCGCCGTAGAGAAGACGATCGTTAATTCGGCCGAGCTTGTCCGGCGGCTGGCCGAAGAGGAGGTGGTGGCTCATTTCTCGCCACGGGCCGTGTCCTTTGCGATGATTTCCTCGCCGGCCAATGTCAGTTCCGTCACCATGGTCGGCATCGACCCGACGTCGGAAAGGCACCTTTCGCAGATCGATGAAGCCATCATCGACGGCGAGTATTTCGGCGGCGATAATGTGCGCGATGTCATCATCGGCAGCAAGCTGGCGGAGATTCTCGAGGTCGATATGGGCGACCGCATTGTTCTGACCGTGGCCCAGGCGCACAGCGGGGATCTCTCACAGGAGATGTTCCGCGTATCCGGGATATATCACTTTAACGCCCAGGAAATGGATCGGGGCATGGCATTCGTGCGGCTCAACGTGGCTCAGAAGATGCTGGGACTGGGTGACGATTTTCACGAAATAGCCCTGAGTTTCCGTAACCACGAACTCGGTCGTGACAAGACCGACCCTTTCTGGCAGCGTTATTCACAGGACGGCAACGAGGCGGTGGGCTGGGCGGTGCTGTTGCCCGAGCTCGAGCTCGCCTTCGAGTACAGTCAGTTTACCACTTTCTTTGTCGGGCTGATCCTGTTCGGTGTGGTGGCGCTGGGAATCATTAATACTCTGTTCATGTCGCTGCACGAGCGCATGTTCGAATTCGGCGTCCTCCGGGCGGTGGGCACCCGGGCCTTCGGTATGGCCCGTCTGATTCTGCTCGAAGCCGCCGCCCTTTCGGTGCTGAGCATTGTCTTCGGTTCGCTTCTCGGTTTCGCCATCACTTTCGCCACCGCCCAGCTGGGCATCGACTACACCGGCATCGAATTCTCCGGGGTCACATTCCGCGAGCTCCTCTACCCCGAACTGAAAATAGCTCAGTTTGTAATATATCCTTTGTCCGTCTTCGTCTTTACCGTACTGGTGGGGCTGTACCCGGCCACCTTCGCGGCACGAATGTCACCCGCCAAAGCCATGCGACGAACTCTATAAAAGGAGTCCGATATGTTGAAAGTAAACAGCGATGAATTGATAGTCACCCGCGGAGTCAGAAAGGTCTATCAGGATAACGGCGTTCCCGTCGAGGCGGTTCGCGGCATTGACCTCACCATAAAGAGGGGCGAGTTCACCGCGGTCGTGGGACCTTCAGGGTCGGGGAAAACGACTTTCCTGAATGTGATATCGGGTTTGGATATGCCCTCTGACGGCGAGGTGTGGCTGGCGGGCAAGAAACTTTCGGCCATGAGCGGCAAAGAGCTGTCGGACTTCCGCCGCGACCACATCGGCTTCATCTTTCAGGCCTATAATCTGATTCCGGTGCTGACGGTGGAAGAGAATATCGAGTACATAATGCTGCTTCAGGGCGTTCCCGCGGGCGAGCGGCACGAACGTGTTGCGAGGATTCTGGCCGATATCGGCCTGGAGGGCTTCGCCGGGCGACTGCCCACCAAGCTTTCCGGCGGCCAGCAGCAGCGCGTGGCGGTAGCCCGTGCCATGGTCAGCCGGCCCTCTCTCATCCTGGCCGATGAGCCCACCGCCAATCTTGATTCGGCCACGGGTGCGGAGCTGCTCGATATGATGCGTCATTTGAACGAAAAGAGCGGTATCACTTTTCTATTCTCAACGCATGACAGGCAGATTATGGAGCGGGCCAGGCGCCTTGTTACCCTGAAAGACGGACGGATCGACTCCGATGTCACCCGCGGCGAGAGATAACTGAAAGGGGAAAGCTCCCGAAATGAAACGATCGCGGCTGGCGGCTCTTTTGATAACCATGCTCGTTGCTCCGGGGAGTCCGGCCTCCGGGGGCACCGACATCTCCGGCTACTACAAGAATTACTCGACGGCCATCGACCGTCCCGATATGAGAAATGACTTCCTGCCTGATGAGACGACGGTCGGCGCCGTATCCAACCGCGTAAGGTTCAACCTGGTTGGACGGCCGCATCCCCGGCTGACCCTGAATCTGTCCTACGATTTCTCGCCCCGCGTTCAGGATCAAGTTTTGTTTACGGAGTCCGACCTTGATCTCGGTATCGGATCTTCGGTCTACCGTGCGGTCGACATCGACCGACGCCTTTACCCTGATGAGGATGAGCCGGTGGGCAGTTTTGCCATCTTTCAGAATCTCGACCGCGCCTACGCGGCGATCGAAACCGGCCCCGCGGATTTCTATGTGGGCCGCCAGGCGATTGCCTGGGGTTCGGCCAGAGTGATCAACCCCACCGACGTTCTGGCCCCGTTCATGTTTAACGAGCTCGACATTGAGGACCGTATCGGTGTCGATGCCGTGCGGATGAGGGTGCCGATGGGCTTTATGGGCGAAATTGACGCCGGGTGGGCATTCGGGGATGATTTCGAGTTTGAAAACAGCGCCCTGTTTCTGCGGAGCAAATTCTACTGGCGGCGCAATGATGTGGCGCTAATGGCGGTGGCGTTCAGAGAGAACCTCATGACCGGTATTGACCTCACCCGCGCTATCGGCGGCGCGGGGTTCTGGCTGGAGGCGGGGTATGTCTTCACCGACGCTTTTGATTCCGACCGGCGTGATGCCGATCAGGACTATCTTCGCGCCAGTGTCGGCATGGATTACAGCCTGAGGGACGGCACCTATCTTTTTGCCGAGTATCATTTCAACGATGCCGGCAGCGGTGACGCTGATGATTATGTCGATGCCCTGGCGTCAATCGCTTATCGCGAGGGAGCCGTCTACCTGCTGGGCAGGCACTATCTGACCCCGGGGGTTGTCTACCAGATAACACCGCTATTGATTCTCAGCGCCGAGGTTCTCGTGAATTTGAATGACGGGTCGTTCTTCACGTTGCCCCGGCTGGAATATAACATTGCCGAGGATATATACCTGTCCGGCGGAGCCTATGTTGGCGTCGGCTCCGGTCCGTATCTGGTTACCGATCAGCTGGTCCCCTTAAGGCTGAAGCTGGACACTGAATTCGGCGCTTACCCGGACTCTTATTTCGCCTCCTTCCGGGTCTATTTCTGACCCGGAGCAAAAGCGCCACGATTTTACCAAGACAGAAAAGCGAGCAGGCCCGGTGACCTGCCCGCTCTCCATAAGATGAGGGGAATTGACATGAAACATTCTTCTCTTACAGTATCCTGTCTTCCTTGAAAACGAACCTGTCGCCTCTTACGCGGGCGCACAGCACCGGGAGGTCGAAACCCTGCGCGGCCACTTTGGAGGCGAATTGCCTGTACACGTACTCGCGATCGATACCGTGGGTGGGCACCATGATTTTCGGCGCCAGCTTCTCCAGTGTATAGAAGGTCGCCTCGGCCAGGGCCAGGGTGTCGCCGGCGTGACAGCCCGTTACGTTGACGAAGGCGAAATCGATATTGTCGACGCGCTCGGCCAGGTAGTCGATTTCCGCCATAAACCCGTCGCGCTGGCCCTCGCGCCATCCGGCGTGGTCGCCGGCGAAATAAAGCGACAGCCCATCCACATCGACAACGAACCCGACCCCGGCATCGTTGGCCCGGATGGTCTGAATGGCCATGCCGTCGGACGTCATCTGCTGGCGCGGCCCGACATAGACATACTCCTGGCCGTCGTATCCCTGCCGGTTTTCTTCGGGCAGCTCTTCCGGCCGGAAGCCGAAATAGCAGGTCATGTTCGGTATCTTGTCCTGCCAGGTAAATGTGGCCGGGTCGAAGTGATCACCGTGCTCGTGCGAAACAAACACTTCGAGATTCTGGCCGGCCAGTTCGTCCGGTGACACGTGGCCGTTGGCCAGGCACGGTTCGGTCGGCGTGTCCCGCTCCCAGTAATCGAACAGCAGGAAGTGATTTTGCGTCTTGACGGCCCAGCCGCAGTGGCCCGTGTACCACAGGACCGCCTCGCCCTTGCCTAGCGGTTCGTCGAGAAGCGGCGACGGGCTGTAGTGACCCTTTATGTTCGGCGCCTTTGCTCCGGCCGAAGTCAGCATCTGAGCGATCTGCCGGTGTCCGTGGTTCATGGCGTAATAGAGCGGGGTGTTGCCCAAACGGTCAGCCGCGTCGAGATTCTCGACGTGTGGCAAGAGGAGCTCGACAATCTCACTATTGCCCTTGGCCACAGCGACGTGCAGCACGGTGGCTTTCTCGTTGTTATCGCACAGATCGGTCCTTGCCTCACTCTGCAGAAGGGCCCGGACAAACTCCGGCCTGGACTGGGTGACCGCCCTGAGCAGAGGAGTCACGCCATTGATATCCGGGGCATTCACGTCGTCGACATAGTCAACAAGCAGCCGGAAAAGAGCGGCATTGTTGGTGGCGATAACGCGGTCAAAAGGTGTCGTTCCCCACTGATCCCTGATGTTGACATCGGCTCCCTTTTCGATGAGCACACGGCTCATCTCGAAGGCGACCGAGTCCATTCCCTCGACATGACTGGCCAAGGCGGCGTGATGGAGAGGGGTGAGGGAGGACGCATTGCGCATATTGACTTCGGCACCCCGGTCGATGAGAAGGCCGAGAGCTTCAGGGTGGCTGTTTTCGACGGCGTTGAAGATGGGCGTGTTTTTCTGAGAATCGGGTGCGTTGACATCTATTCCGCGGTTCAGGGCGGTTTCGATGATGGCGAGATTGCCGCCCGCGGCGGCATAGTGAAGGAGATTTTCGCCGTTGTTGTCCACGGCATTAATATCCGCCCCGGCCGCCACGACCACATCGAAAGTCTCTTTACAGCCGGCCGCGGCCGCCGACAGGACAGCATTGGCCCCCAGATATGTCGGTGGATGAACATCAGCTCCTTTTGAAAGCAGCAATTCGACAATGTCGGCGCGGCCTCCTGCTGCAGCGCTCAGCAGGGCTACGTATCCGTAGTTGTTGGCGGCATTAATGTCCACTCCCGCTTCGATAAGGAGTTGTGCGGCTTCCGGGTGGCCGTAATAGGCGGCCCCGTGGAGCGGCGTACTGCCCGAGTTAGTTCTGGCGTTTACGTCAGCCCCCTTTGCCAGGAGGAATCCGGCAACTTCCGTCTGCCCGGTATAAGCGGCCCGGTGCAGCGGTGTTTGGCCGTTTTCGAGCCGAGAATTAAGAAGGGAGGCATCGCTTTCCAGCAGCGTCCGGACGGTCTCCAGATTCCCCTGTTCGGCGGCGTTGTGAATCTGGCCAGCCCACACAACGCTCACAGCCAAAAAGGCTGTCCCGGTGAGGAGCAAAATACGTCTCATACTTGTCACCCTGAGACTTAAGGTTAGTCGAATGATCCGTGTTCTACTGTCTCAAGACGATTAGACAGTCGCATTTGTTGCGCCGCGGCCTGGCGCAGATTGGGCGACGAGCCGGGTTTCGGGGGCCGGCATGACTATCCCCAATGCGCCCTCCTCGATACCGGCTGTGGCAGGCTCAAGACCGCCGATTCTATCCGCTTGTGGTCGCACTGTCCGTTTCCGGACGGCCGGTGGCCGACAGCGCCGAGCTAACCTACTGATTGCCAACACGGTATGTTCGGGCACGGAAATTGTTACAGCTCAGATCAAAACCTCAAATCCGACGAGTGATAAACAGATGGATCGAGCCCTGCCAGCCTCAGTAACTAGAAAAGCCCGGGCCAAAAGAGTGGCCGGAATAGCTGCCGTGATTTTGGTGCTGCTTTTTGGCACCTGTGCTTTGCGAAGCATAATCACTCCCACTGTGGATGGCTCCAGAATCAGTACTTCAATCGCCGAGTTGGGCTCGGTCGAAGCCACCGTCTCCGCTTCCGGGGTGGTTGTCCCCGAGTTCGAGCAACTTATAACCTCGCCCGTCAGCTCGACGATTGAGCAGGTCTTCATCAGGCCCGGTGACACGGTCAAAACCGGGGAACAGATTCTCCGGCTCAACAAGGAGCTTTTAGATATTTCGCTCAAGAAGCTTCAGGACGAACTGGAAATCCAGAAGAACAAGAAGGAACAGTTGACCCTGAAGCTCGAGCGGACCGAGATCGAGCTGAAGTCCGCCTACGAAATCAAGGACCTCCAGACCAAGTTCGTTCAGTCGCAGTATGACCGCGTCAAGCATTTGTACGACATCGGCGGCGCTACCGAGGAGGATCTCGACCGGGCCGCTCTCAACGTACAAATCGCCCGGAGCGAGCTGCAGCAACTGGCCAAACAGATCGATAATCAGCAGGCCTCGCTGCGAGCCGACCTGAAGGGGCTTGACCTCGAGATAAGCATACAGGCCAACCGGGTCGGTGAAGTGGAGCGTCAGCTGCAGCTGGCCGAAACCCGAGCCGGGCTGGATGGGGTGGTTACCTGGGTCAACGATAACATCGGCCAGACCGTCGCCCCCGGGGATGCTCTCGCCCGTGTGGCCGACCTGGGCAGTTTCCGAATCGAAGCCCGCATATCGGATGCTCACGCCGCCAAGCTCGTTGTCGGCGGACCGGTCAAGGTCCGGATAGGCAACGGCGATTTCCGCGGCCACATCAGTTCCGTGCAGCCATCAGTTCAGGAGGGGGTTATTTCATTTCTGGTGCAGCTGGACCAGAAGTCCGACCCGGCTCTCCGTCCCAACCTGCGCACCGACGTCTACGTAATAACATCCTGTCGCGATAGCGTCGTGCGTGTTGAGAACGGCCCCTTTTATACGGGTACGGTCGACCAGGAGGTGTTCGTCGTGAGAGGCGACCACGCTGTCCGCAGAATCGTCAACATCGGCGCCTCCAACTTCGATTGGGTCGAAATCGACGGTGATATCGTCCCGGGGGACGAGGTCATCATCTCCGATATGCGCGACTATCGTCACATGGATGAAGTTGAAATCGAATAGGGGAAAGACAGAGATGATTCAAATACCAAGAAGCGAGAGTGTTATGATACACTTAAGGAACATTGAGAAGGTCTATCGAACCAGTACTATTGAAACGCTGGCTTTGAAAGACATTAATGTGGAGATTCCCAAGGGCGCCTTTCTCTCCGTCATGGGTCCCTCGGGTTCGGGCAAGAGCACGCTGCTGAACATCATGGGACTTCTCGACGCTCCCACCAAGGGCAGCGTGGAACTGGCCGGAAGACCGGTTGTCAACATGAACGACCGCTCGCTGGCCGGTCTTCGCAACAGCAAGATCGGTTTCGTTTTCCAGAGCTACCACCTTGTCAATGACCTTTCGGTCGTCGACAACGTCGAGTTACCGCTTCTTTACCGGCGCCTGTCCTCGTCGGAACGGCGGAAGAAGGCGCTGGCCGCTCTGGAGAAAGTCGGTCTGACAGCGCGCACGCGGCACTTCCCCACCCAGCTTTCGGGTGGTCAGTGTCAGCGGGTTGCGGTCGCCCGGGCCATTGTGGGTGAACCCGATATAATCCTCGCCGATGAGCCGACCGGCAACCTCGATTCGGTCATGAGCGCCGAAATAGTGGACATTCTGGCCACTTTCAACAAGGAGGAGCAGACCACCGTCGTGATGGTCACTCACAATCAGGAGCTGGCCAACCGGACCGAACGGGTTATCCGTCTCTACGACGGTGGCCAGGTGGATTGAGGGGGGCGCCATGTTGAGAAACTATCTGAAGATTGCCTGGAAAGTTCTACTTCGCCGTAAGTTCTTCACCTTCGTCAGCCTGTTCGGTATAAGCTTCACTCTGCTGGTTCTTCTGATCGTGTCGGCCTTTGTCGACCAGATGTTCAAGCCGTTCAGGCCCGGCTCCAAGCTCGATCGGTGTCTCTTTGCCAACCAGATCAAGCTGAAGGGTGAAAACACCGAGGTGTGGAGTTACCCGAGTTACTACTTTCTTGATCGCTACGTTCGTGCAATGCGGACGCCCGAGGCGGTTTCCATCTACACTTCAGCGAGCGATGTCATCACGTATATCGGCAACCGCAAGCTCACGCTGCGTTTGAAGTACACCGATGCCGCCTTCTGGGACATGGTCGGATTCACTTTTCTGGAAGGTCGACCGTTCGACAGCGGCATGGTCGAGAACGCCGACTACGTAGCGGTCATCGATGACCGCACGCGCCGCGAACTGTTCGGCGCCGGCAGCGCCTTGGGCGAGCACGTTGAAACCGGCAGCGGGGTTTACCGCGTTATCGGTGTCATACCGCGCGAAGAGATCGCCAACGCCATGATCAACGCCGGCATTTACGCGCCTATTACGACCTCGCAGTCGGCCATGACAAGGACTTCGCTTTTTACAAACTGCTCCGCCTTTATTCTGGCGGCCGACAAATCCGGTTTCGACGCTGTCCGCGTGGAGCACCAGCAGCGTCTTGATCAGGCTCACCGAGATTACGAAGGGGAGTGGGATACCATTGAATGTCCGCTGCAGACATCGAGTCACCTGATCGCCAACCAAGCCTGGGGCGGGGCCAACGAGACCGACCCTAGCCTGATGCTGGCGGGGATTATCGGCCTCATGGTTCTCTTCATGCTCTTTCCGGCCATCAATCTCGTCAACATGAATGTCAGTCGGATCATCGAGCGTTCCTCGGAGATAGGTGTCCGCAAGGCTTTCGGCGCGTCGTCCTGGACTCTCGTCGTTCAGTTCCTCGTGGAGAACCTCGTTCTCACTCTGATCGGCGGTATCGTTGCGGTCGTCATGGCTGCCGTCGCCCTGGAAATAATTACCGATTCCGGGATGCTGCCTTTCGGTACCCTCAGGCTCAATCTCTCCATTCTCTTCTATGGGCTGCTCTTATGCTTTGTTTTCGGAATAGTGTCCGGTGTTCTGCCGGCCTACAAGATGTCGCGGCTTCATCCGGTTGAAGCCCTGAAAGGAGCCGACGTATGATACGCCATGCTTTTAAGATGATCTGGAATCGCAAACGGCGGAATAGCCTTCTTATAATAGAGATCTTCTTCTCGTTCATGGTGCTGTTTGCGGTCGGCGCCAAAGTCATCTCCGACCTAAACAAGTTCAGGCAACCGCTCGGTTTCGAATACGAGAACGTTCGCGTGCTGTATCCGGGATGGCATGCGGTGCAGGATACGATGTCTCCCGACGAGATGAAGAGTATTCTGTCACAGGTGGCGCGTGAGCTGAGTTGCTGTCCGGAGGTCGAGTTGATCAGCTGTGCCGACGGCAATATCCCGTTCAGAAATGCCCGGTTCGGGACAACCTTCAACTACGAGGGCCAAGATGTTTCGCTCGACTTCACCTATGCCGACGACGAGTTTGCCTCGGTTCTCAACATACCGCTGGCCGAAGGGCGCTGGTTCAGCCGTGAGGATGACGGTTCCTCAATGCGCCCAGTGGTCATAAGTCGGAAACTGAAAGATGAGGTGTTCGGTGACGAGCCGGTGGTCGGCACGGTCATCACCGGCGAGAAGTACGACCGCGTCATCGTCGGGGTCATTGACAAGTACCTCTACCGGGGGGAACTGATGGAATACCGGTACGGCTTCTTTCAGCGGCGAGTCTTTCCCGACACCACTGATTATCTGCCGGACTTGATTCTGTTCAAGGTGCGGCCGGATGCCGGTTATCAATTCGAGGCTCAGTTGCTAAAGAGGCTGACGTCGATGACACATGGGTGGCCGGTTAGGATCGAGTCGCTCGCTGACAAGAGGGCGGAGATGCTTAAAGATTACATGTGGGGCATCGCCACGGTGGGCCTGGTGGCCGGATTCCTAGTGTTGAATGTGGCGCTTGGTTTATTCGGCATACTGTGGTACTCCATAAACCGGCGGCGCGGTGAGATCGGTCTGCGCCGGGCTATCGGAGCCACCATGGGAAAGATCTCGACACAGGTGCTATTCGAGGCCCTGGTGTTGGCAACTTTCGGGATAATCGCCGGCATATTCGTTGCCGCACAGGCGCCGATTATTGGAATTGATGATACCATCGGTGTTCCGGTCTATGTGATTGCAATGGCATATTCGGCCCTGATGATATATCTTATCGTGACGGTGTGTGCCCTGTATCCCAGCCGTCTGGCGGCCCGGGTTCAGCCGGCTGAAGCGCTCCACGACGAATAGCGGGCGGGAACGGGGTAGAAGCAGGAGCGGTATCGCTGATGATTCTGGTTATCGATGACGATAAGGCGGTCAGGTCCTCGCTGGGACTTCTTCTGAAGAATAACGGCTACGAGGTAGCCACCGCCGAGGATCCCAGGCAGGCGCTCAAGCTTGCCGCCGAACTCCGGCCCGAGCTGTTCGTTTTGGACATGAACTTCTCGCGCTCGACCTCCGGGGAAGAAGGCCTGGAGCTGCTGCGCAGATTAAAAAGTGCTTATCCCGACCGCCCGGTGATTCTCATCACCGCCTGGGGTTCGATTCCGCTCGCGGTCGAGGGCATGAAGGCCGGCGCCGCTGATTTCATAACCAAACCGTGGAACAATGACCGGTTTCTGCAGTCGCTTCGGACGGCTCTGAGCCTGTCGCGTCAGGCCACCGACGCCCGTCCCCTGCCGAAAGACCGCGCCGAACTGGAAAAGCAATTCGATTTCACCGGTATCGTAGGTGGCAATCCCAATCTGCTGGCTGTTCTTCAGACGGCGGGACGCGTCAGCGCCACCGATGCTCCGGTGATGATAATGGGGGAAAGCGGCACCGGCAAGGAGCTGATCGCTGAGGCCATCCACCGGAACAGCGAGCGCCAGCGCGGGCCGTTCGTTAAAGTCAATCTGGGCGGTATTCCCACCACTCTCTTTGAGAGTGAAATGTTCGGGCATAAGAAAGGCGCTTTCACCGATGCCGTTGCGGACCGCATCGGCCGCTTTGAAATGGCCGACACCGGCACTATTTTTCTCGACGAGATCGGCGACCTCGATTCCAAGAGCCAGGTGAAGCTTCTCCGCGTGCTTCAGGACCGCAGTTTCGAAGTGCTCGGCACCAGCCGCACCAAAACGGTTGATTTCCGGCTGATCACGGCTACCAATCGGGATTTGGAGGCGATGGTGGTGGACGGTCGGTTTCGCGAAGATCTCTTTTACCGCATAAACCTTATCACGCTAAAACTGCCGCCGATGCGCGAGCGCCGCGATGATATTCCTCTGCTGGCCACCCGGTTCGTCGACAATCTCAAGACCATTTACGGGCGTCACGACCTTTCTCTGTCGCCGCCGGCCCTGGAGTGGCTGGCCGGTCTGCCCTGGCCGGGTAATGTGCGCGAGCTCAAGAACGTTGTCGAAAGAACCGTCCTCGTGAGCACTCACGACCTTCTCGATGTTGAAGACTTCAAAAGTCAGCTGGATCGGGCTCCCAGAGAAGGCTCGGTGATAGACCTTCCGGCCGTGGGGACCGTCACCCTGGAACAGTTGGAAGAGTCGATGATTCGCAAGGCGCTCGAGTTTCACGGCAGCAACATCACCAAGGTCGCCGATTCCCTCGGTTTGAGCCGCGGGGCCCTCTACCGGCGGCTGGAAAAGTACGGCATAACGATATGAAACTTCGCCGCCGCTTTATCACCTTTGCCGTCATCATTCACCTGATCCTGGTCGTTCTGTCGGTGATCGTTTTCTGGCAGAACCGTTATCTTTTTCTCGGCGCCGAGCTTCTGGTTGTCGTCAGCCTGGTTATTACCATTCATCTGTACCGCTCTTTTCTCAAGCCGCTCGACCTCATTGCCTCCGGCGTTGAATCTATCAAGGATCAGGATTTCAGCACCACCTTTATCAAGACCGGTCAGGAAGAACTGGACAGTCTCATCGATATCTACAACGGTATGATCGAACAGCTCCGCCGCGAACGCATCAAGCAGAGGGAACAGCACTATTTTCTGCAGCGTCTGATCGAGGCGACCCCGATCGGCATTATCATTCTCGATCTGGATGATAAGGTCACCATGCTGAATCCCGCGGCCAGGGCCATCCTGGGCGTCGAATCCGACCAGGCCATCGGCTGTCCCCTGGACCGCCTCAAGAACGTGCCGGGGATAGAGCTGGCCGGGATGACGGCCGGCGAGACGAGGATAATCAAAGTAAGCGGCGTACAGACCTACAAATGCCGCAAGTCGCATTTCCTTGATCGGGGTTTTCACCGCCATTTCGTGCTGATAGAAGAACTTACCCGGGAGATAATAGGCACGCAGAAGCGAGCCTACGCCAAAGTGATTCGTATGATGTCGCACGAGGTGAACAACTCGGTCGGTGCGGTGAATTCTATCCTTCACTCGGCCCTGGACCTTCTGGGACGCTTTCCTCCCGAGGAAAGCGCCGACTACAAAAACGCCATTCAGGTGGCCGTTGACCGCAACAACGGGTTGAACGAGTTCATGGCCAATTTCGCCGATGTCGTGCGTCTCCCGGCCCCCAACAGGGAGCGGTACGATCTTCATACCGTGCTGAAATCGGTCGAAGTTCTCATGGGCGCCGAATGCACCCGGCGGAACATCAGCTGGAAGTCCGAGCTGGTGCCGGGTCCCTTTGTGGTCAATATCGATGTCCAGCAGATTGAGCAGGCCCTCGTCAATGTCGTCAAGAACGCCATCGAGGCGGTGGAGGACGGCGGAAGTGTGACCGTCAAGACGACGGACGGCGAGTCGAGAATGCTGCGGATCATGGACGACGGCCGGGGCCTGGCGCCCGAGGCACAGCTGCGGCTATTCACTCCGTTTTACAGCACCAAGCGGGACGGCCAGGGAATTGGACTCACGCTGGTTCGCGAGATACTCGTCAACCACGGCTTCGATTTCAATCTCGAGTCAAATGAGAAGGGTCTGACCGAGTTCTGGATAGACTTCGGCAATTCGCGCGGCCGCTGATCGTTTTGGGGCAATGCCTCCGGAACGATTCCTCACTTTTTGTCCTTGCCGGATAACCAGGTGGAGACCCAGTAGCCCCGGATGTAGGCCAGGGCCATGGCCACCGGTATGAGCAGCGACCAGAGAATCGCCCGCATGAGCCCGTACTTGTCCAGCAACAGCGGAAAAAGGCAGACAAAAAGTCCCAGCCCGATCAGCGCCGTTACGGCCAGCCAGAATTTATTGATGAACTTGTGCGGCATCTTATCTCTCCATCTGAAGTGAAGGCCGGGCCGCGCGCCGGAGCTTCACTTATACAAACTCAACCTCTTCTTTTTCCCGAAGGAGAATCATGCCGATAACGACCGATGATATCGGCACCAGAATAAGGGACAAGGGCGACAGTACCACACTGACCTCCAGGGCTCCCGCCACCATGCTGATATAAGCCAGGGCCACTATCAGATCGTTCAGCTTCTCTTTTATACGGAGCAGACGCAACGCGATCATCAGGTCGATAACGCCTATCGTTACCATGGCTACGGCAACGAAGGAGACGTTGATTATGATTGCCAGAACCTCGTTGTCCGGCCACAGGCCGATGAGTGTCGTCTTGAGGACCACTGAAGCGATCTGAAATACGACAGCCCACAGGATGGAGAGCGAAATGAGCGTGTCGATGTCGCGGCAATTGTAGCGCTCGTTCAGCAGGTTGCGAAACATGACCAGAACGTAGATTATCAGTGCCGTCGAGACGATGAAAATGATGTCGGACGGCCCGAATACAGGTCCCCGGACATGAAACACCCGGATGCCTATGATATTCTGGATGATGGCGACGACAAAGGCCAGGGGGAAGAGAACGGCGTGGGTTATGGCCAGCCACCCGGCCAGAGCGTATCGGCTGCTACTCATTCTTTCGACTCCTTGAGTATGGGGGCACCAGGGCCCGCCGGTTATTACACGGTCAAACAAACTCGGGAATATATTCCAGTATATCGCCTGGCTGGCAGTCCAGCTCTTTGCAGATTGCTTCGAGCGTTACAAACCGCATGCCTTTCACTTTGCCGGTCTTGAGCAGCGAGAGGTTTGTCATCGAAATGCCCATCCGGTTTGAAAGCTCTGTCAGCGACATCTTCCGCTTGACCAACATCATATCTAAGTTTATCTGAATTGGCATACTTCTGTATACGCAGAAAATTCAAAAGCGGCAATAAATACTTTATGTGTTACATAAAATATATTAAGTGAAATATAATATCGTTGGCCTCATCGCAGACCTTCTACTACAGAGAGGGGACATCGTCCGGACGAGTTAAGTCGTTGTTGGATTGTAGCTTAACGGGAAGATTGAGTCGCCTGCATCATCGTCTTGAACAAATCCGAAGTGTCAGCAAGTTCCATTGCCTGGCCGACCTTGAATTGGGCAATATCAAGCGGTTCAAAGGCTTGTCCGTTCCAGTACAGAAACAGCCAGCGCTCGTCATTGAGGGCCGAAACGAGGTCGAAGCGCGCCGTGAGGACATCGCTGCCGTCGCCGGTCATTTCTAACAAGGTGGCGGTGAAAGCCGCTGTGTGGTACTGTTGACCGGCATGCAGGTTCTTTTCAGTACGCATGACCCGCGCGAACCAGCTGTCCAGCCAGCCGTGCCGGTCGGTGCGAATCACGAATGACGAATCGCCGGTGCGCTCGAGACTGAAAACGCCGCTGGCCGCCGACAGCAACCAGATGTGCTCGGGGCTGTCCAGGTGATAGTTCAGAATGTCCCAGGTGTAAAGACAAAGCATCGAGCTCGAAGTATTGAGGATCAGGGTGTGCTCGGGTCGCTCTCGCTCTATGTGGGGCAGAGCTGTCAGCAGTTCCGCTTCGTTCCGACCGAAAGACGGCACCATGAGCCAGGGTCTGACGGTTGAAAGAAGCGTTCCGGGAATTAGCACGATTATCACTGCGATCCAGCCGATAAAGCGTGTCCAGCGCGGTCGCAGGGGAGACTCAGGCTTCAGGCGGCGGGCTATGGGGCCTATGGAACCAGCAACCATAGCTATCAGCATGCATGCGACTACGAGCGGAAAGTACATGTTTCTTTCACTCGCGTCGGTGCATAACTGCGGCATCAGGGCCACGAAGTAGATGATGAAGGCCCACCAGGCCAGCGACCGACGCCGGTATGCCCAGAGGGCGAGCAACCACAGCAAGAAGACGGCCACTCCCGCGACGATATATGGCGTCACAAGTTGAGGAAAGAAGATCGGCATGACGGGAGGTGCCGGAGAGAATGTCCCCAGCCACATTATCGGAGAGTAGGCCACCAGGTGAGTCAGATAGGCTCCGGGTTGAGTGAGGGGATCAATATACAGGAACGTGTTCATATTACCGGTGGCCGTGAGCTTATAGAATGTGATATAACCCGCCAGAAGCAGGGCGGCCGGCACCCAGCAGAGCGGGTCTTTGACGAGTCGGGTGATTCGTTTTCGGCCCTCGGTCAAGCTGAGGCCTTCATCGTCGGTGCCGGTCGGCATGAGCAGAGAGAGGAGGATAACAGCTACCGGTGCGACCACCGCCGTTTCCTTACACCCCAGGGCCAGTATCATGGCGGCCAGCGAGCCGGCCAGGGCGGCAGGTTTTCGCCGCTTGAGCCAGTATGTGTGGCTCAGCAGGGCAAGAAGTATGAACTGAACGCACATCGGTTCGGTCAGCGTGGAAATCCAGCCCAGCCACATGGCATGGTCTTCGCACGTCGCGAAGAACAGGCCGGTCAGAAAGGCCAGCCAGTGACGGCCACTGAGCTTCTGCACCAACAGGTAGAGGCTGGCGGTGACGCCGGCATGGAGAAGAAGAGAGACAAGGTGCAGGGGGAAGGGGTTATGGCCAAACAAACGTAGCGAAGCCACGATGACCATGCTGGGGATCGGTCGCCAGAAGTAGCCGGACCAGTTGGGGTCCTTCCACCACAGGTATTCGAATCCGGTGAAGCTCTTGACAGACCACAGGCCCCGCCACCAGTCGAAGTCCCGGGGATGGTCGGCGAGGATATTAAGAAAGTAAAAGTCATCCAGGAAGAAGCCGCCCCGGAGATACGCCACGTTGAGCAGAAAGGCCAGCGCGGGGAGCACCACCAAGGCAAAGGCGGGACGATTCCAGATGCGGTTATCTTTCACCCTGACAGCCATAAGTCCTCAGCGAAGTCATATACCAGACCATTACGCAGCTGTGCTCCCGGGGATTCAAGCTCATGGAAGAATCGCCTCGGGTCGAACGATGACGGGTTTTAGTCAGTCTCAGTTCTTGCGCTGCTTACAGGCAGCCGACAAGAACAGGAGAAGACCGGCCACTATCAGCAACACCGGTATCAGCGGCAGTTCCGGTTCCCACAGTTCCCAGATTCCGCCCACTAGGAAAAGCACACCGATAGCGACCCAGAACCATTCCAGTTTCAGCTTGTAGGCGCTTCGCAGAACCTGCATGAAAAGGGTAATTACCCCCACCCCCATCAGCACTACCCCAAGGGATAATTCGGCGAGAAAAGCCACGCCGATCCAGATGAAGAACAGTCCCCAGCCGACTGTTCCCAACCTGTGACCCGACTCCCGCTTTGCCGGCACCTCGCCGGGGCCGGTATAATCCTGACCCGGACTCTGGTTTTCCATAAGACTGCCTCCTGACGAAGTAAAGGTTTCTGATTGACTTGTGAATACCGGGTAGCCAGATGGTTCAAGGCCGCGAAATCGAGAACGGCATTCCGATATACCATTTAGCCTCTGCCGGGTGGCGCCCGTCAACAAAAAGTCTCAGCGCAGCAGCCGGAAGAGTTGCGGCGATTACAATATTCACTTTCTCATTGTCGCCAGAAAGCGCGACCGCAAGCCGTCGCTCATGAGTGCCTTCTGCACCGGGGGCAATTTGAGAAATCCCCCGACGACCCCACGCATGAACTTGTGGGAAATACTCCGGGGGTTGTCAAAGAAGAGATTCTGGAGGGTGCCTCTCTCCAGGCACTGCAGGATGATTCGTTCGAAGGTATCCTCGGGATGAAACACCCGCTGGCGACGCTTGAGCAGCTTCAAGGCCTGGCCGGCGCAATGCAGAGCGCAGACCCCGCAACCCAGGCAGATTGACTCGTCGATCTCGGGAGCACCGTCATTCCCCGTTCCGATTGCATTGATAGGACAGGCCTCGACGCACATGCCGCATTCGGTACAGTTTTCCTCGTCGCGGCTGACGATGAAGGTCGATGTCACCACCGGCCCGGCATACCCGAACCGGCTTATCCCCTGAAGAACATTGCAGCAGCAGCCGCAACAGTGGCAGATGAACGAGACATTCTTGCGGCAATTGTCGGCACATAGCACCAGGCCCAGCTCCTTCGAACGGGCCAGGTTTTCCTGCATCTGCGTTTTGGAAACCTCCTTGGCCATGCCGTGCCTGAGCAGATAATCGGTCGAGGGCCCCATCGTGGAGCAGGTTTCAAGCGGAACGTCGCACTTTTTGACACCCGCGTGCAGCTTCTCGTGGCGACAGGAGCAGAGACCGATGGCATATTTCTTGTGCATGTCGACAATGGCCGAGGCTTTCTCATAATCGAGGACTTCAACGAAATCGCTATCATCGATGGTTTCTTCATAGGGCAGGGCTCTCAACGGCGAAACCTTTTCCCCGCGTTTAAAATTGGCCGCATGGAACGTTTCCGGGTCCTGCATGTAGGTATGGAAAAGCCCGGCCCACTCCTTGAGATTCAGTTCTCCCCGGGTCCGCATCATGGTGAATTCGAAAATGCCGATGACGAGCGGTGATATCACGTACCGATAACCGCCCATCAGCCAGATATCCATGACCAGGCCCTTTGAGCACAGGCTGTCCAGCAGCTTTCTCAGTTTGTCCGGCTTGTATCCGGTGACCTTTTGAACCTTGTCGAAATCGGCCAGACCGTACGGCATCTGCACCACTAGGTCGGCCTCCTCGGTGGTGTAGAGTTCCTTGAGGATGGCATGTAAGGCTTCGTTCCACGGTGCTCGCACTGACTGGCCGTCAATCTTCCTACCCAGCTTGCGATAGACATCTTTGGCAACGGTGTGTCCCATGTTATGCTCCCTTGCTCGATTGTCGTGTCGCCATGGCCTTCCTGCGCCTGCCCGGAGGCATCTTCTCGATAGCGTAACGCAAGGCCGTTCTCGGCATGCGATCCTTGTTTTGCATTACATACGCGAAGACTTCTTTTTCAAAAGTATTGCCGGCCTCTTTCAGCATCCATCCATAACCCTTCCGAACCAGATCCTCCTTGTCGACAAGCAGGCGGTCGGCCGTTTTGAAGACCTCGTCAAGCAGTATTCCCTTTCTGACCGGGACAATCAGACTTACCGCCGCCCCTCGCCTTACCCAGAGATTTCGCGATTTTGCCCATGCTCTGGTACGGCCGACCAGGTCAGGATACTGTAGAATGAGATGTCCCAAAGCGCCGGCGCACAGGTGGTCACAGGTCCCCCAGTTGTTGACATACCTTTTGAGCCAGCCCTCGAATCTCCTGAAATGGGCTCTGGTGTATTTGCTTCTGAGTTTCAAGGCCCACTCGAAGGCGAAAAAGCGCATATATCGCACTTGGGACGCCAGCATACGGTCGCATATGGCCAGGATATCATCAACCGGCAAATCGCGGACATCCTTGAAGCACTGATTGGATATACTTCGCAGGACGGCCGTCCTGATACCTTCCGGGTCCTTCAGCTTCTCTTTGAAAAAACGCTGGTAATTGAGACGGTTTTCCGGCCGGTCGTGCCGGGCTATTTCGCTTTGAACCTTGAGGATTATCTTATCTTTTGCGTTCGGCATAGAGTGTCTTCGGGAAAATGCTTATGAGCGCTTTTGGTCCTGATTGATAAACATAGTCACAAAGCCAGCCAACAACAATCAAAAGTATCACCGCTCGCCCTCACCCGAGCGCTTGACTTGACCAATCCGCTGCGGCTATATTCGACCTGACTCACGATCACTGGATAACCGTCGAATTGTCCCGGGGGACCAAGATGCCGAAATCAGCCTGTCAGTCAGGACTCGCATGGTTGTTTCTGTGCCTGCTGGTTGTGTCTGTGCTGCCTGCGGGCTGCGGTCGATCCGCTGATTATCCGCTCAGGATGGTCTTTGCGGGCGGCGCGAAGCATGCACAAGTACCATTTGACGTCTGTTTCAACATTGTTTTTATCCCCGGCTCGACCGGCGGCGGTGACTCGGCCTGGTTTATCCTCGATACCGGTTTCGAGTACTCGCTTCTCAATCGGGATCGCCTCGATTCCGCACAAATCGCAAATGCACCCACGCGCGTCGAGAAGCAGCCCGGTGGCGAGGTCGAAGTGACCACGGTTTATGATATCGCGTTTGCCCTGCGGGGCCTGGAAATTGCCGCCGACTCCATCCGGGCGATACCGCTCGGCGGACTGGAGCCGGTGGCCGGACGGCGAATCGATGGTATTATCGGCCATGAGTTCTTCGAGCGCTTCGTCGTTACCGTAGACTACGCTAATCAGGTGCTGACTGTCACCGAGCCGGCTGAGTTCGACTACCGTGGCAACGGCGATATAATCCCGGTGCTGATCGAGAACAATGAACCGTTCATCACAGCGGAAGTTCGTCACCCCGACGGCAATTTCAGGAAGGCCAAGCTGAAGCTGGATACCGGCAGCGCCGATTTCATCGGCTTTAACGGATCCTATGTTCAGGCAATCGGTCTGGTAGCGGATTCGCAGGCTCGCGTTCCTGCTCTGGGCACGGCTGTCGGCGGCCACACCGACAACTGGGTTACGCGCCTGGCCGCCTTCAGGGCGGGCAGTTTTACGATCTACAGTCCCGTGGTGGGGTACTCGGTGGACCTGACCCGGGGCGGTGATGCCGGTACTATCGGCGGTGAGTTTTTCAGGCGTTTCAAAGCCACCTTCGACTATAACCGCAGGCGGCTCATCCTGGACGCCAATGCCGCTCTGGCGGACAGGGTCGAGTATGACATGAGCGGCGTTTTCCCTATCGCCGACCCTCCCGATTTCGGCGC
Source organism: Candidatus Zixiibacteriota bacterium (assembly GCA_020346225.1). Taxonomy (GTDB): domain Bacteria; phylum Zixibacteria; class MSB-5A5; order GN15; family FEB-12. Next base: position 2,312,924 of record CP070777.1, read on the forward strand.
CAAAAGGGTCCTGGCCGTTACACCAGGCTCCGCGGCTGAACGGGTCGGGATTCAGGCCGGTGACCTCATGACCACAGTGAACGGTGTGCCTGCCGGAAGCTACAGCATCTGTGAGTTGCGCCAACTGTTCATGCAGCCGGGCGGTGAAATCGAGCTGGCCATCAATCGGCAGGACAGCCTGATAAATGTTGTTCTTGTGCTCGAACCGATGATCTGAGAGCCTTTTTTCCCCGCAGGCTCGGGCCGCCGAATATTGTTGCCTCCCTGCCGACCTGCTCATATGATACGATGGTTCGAGTGAGGCTCATCTTCCGTATGGAACTTAAGGCCGGATAGACCGGTTTACGTTAGCGAGGCAACTGAGATGTTCTTCCTTGTTGTTATCGTGGTTCTCGCACTCATGTACGGCTACGTGGGCTGGCGGCTGATTGTGCCGGCCGCCTTCAGCATGCCTGTCAATCTCCTTCTGTGGGGCCTTCTGGTGATTCTTCTGGTACTGCCGTTCATTCCCGTGATCATGCGCTTCAACGCTGTCGAAGGCTCCGCGGTTGACATCACGGCCTGGGCCGGCTATCTCAGTTTCGGTTTCTTCACCTTGTTATTTGCCCTGGTACTGACAAGAGACGTGGCCGTTCTTCTTGTTGACGGTATCGGTAAACTGATTCATCTGGCCTCCGGCGCCGACGGAACCGACATCGCCGACGCGCAGCGCCGCCTTTTCGTGATGAATTCCATCAATGTCGGCATTCTCGGACTCACCGGCGGTCTCATGGGCTACGGTATGTTCGAGGCCCTGCGTCGTCCCAGAGTAGTTGAGATTACCGTACCCGTCCGGGACCTGCCCGGCGACCTGGTCGGGTTCAGAATCGTGCAGATCTCCGATATTCACGTGAGCCACACCGTCAAGCGGCCGTTTGTACAGACGGTCGTCGAAATGGTCAATGAACTCAAGCCGGACCTGGTGGCCCTGACCGGCGACCTGGTCGATGGTTCCGTGCGGCAGTTGCGCGACGATGTCGCCCCGCTGGCCGACCTGAAAGCTCCTCACGGCTGCTTTTTCATTACCGGTAACCACGAGTACTATTCGGGAGTGCAGCCGTGGCTCGATGAAACGGCGCGCCTCGGGTTTACCGTTCTTTTGAACGAGCACCGGATTATCCAGCGGGGAGAGGCTCGCCTGCTCGTGGCCGGCGTCACCGATTATTCCGGCGGCCAGTTTTCAACTGACCATGTGTCCGACCCGCACAAGGCCCGGGCCGGTGCTTCCGATTGCGACGCCTCGATCCTGCTGGCCCATCAGCCCAAAAGCATCTTCGAAGCAGCCAGAGCCGGCTATGATTACGTCATCTCCGGGCACACCCACGGCGGTCAGTATTTCCCGTACCATGTTCTCGCGAGTATGGCCCAGCCCTACATATCGGGCCTGCACCGTCACGATAGCACCCTGATTTATGTCAGCCGGGGGACAGGTTACTGGGGTCCGCAGATCAGGATCGGCGCGCCGTCGGAGATAACCATCCATCGCCTCGTCTCCGCCTGAAAATCCGCGTCATAAATCTGTTGCCACCGTCTCCCACTCCAGATAACTTAGAGAAACAGGGGCCAGCATGCCATCGGTGTCCATCCGACTCAGGCGGCAGGAGGGGCGATCGTGCCCGGTCTGATTATAATCGTTCAGAACAACCCGGCGCTCTTCGAGCGCAACCGCGCTCTCGTGCGCGAGATGGCGGCGCTCATCTCGCACGAACCGTTTTACGAAAGCCGATTTTTGGAGTCTCATGAGCTGGGACTCTGTGCCGCCCAGGTGTACCTTGACCACGAGCCTGCCGCGGGCGCGCCGGGAAAAAGCAGTGACGGCTCCATCCAGTGCCTCCTGAGCGGCGAAATAGTCGATTTGAAAACTCTTAAGGCAGGCTGCGACTGCCCTGACGCTTCTCAAAACTGCAGCCAAATAATGGCAAACCTGTACGCGAAGGAGCGCGGCAACGTTATCAGCCGGCTCAACGGCTACTTCAGCCTGCTGGTATTTGATGAGCACAAAAAGACCGTCCTCGTGGCCAACGACCGTTTCGGCATGCAGCGTTTCTACTTCGCCCGGCTTCCGGACGGCGGTATGATGTTCGCGCCCGAGGTGAAATGCTTTCGCCTTATGCCGGAGCTCGAGCTGACGGTTGACACGGCGGCCGTGGTTCACTCGTTCCGCCATGACTGCATTCTGAATAATGCCTCGTTCTATAACGAGGTGCGAAGATTCCCGGTGGCCACCGTGTTTCGGTGCCGCAGCGGCCGCTGGACTTCGAGCCGGTACTGGACGCCTCATCCGTCCCCGGACGAAGTGCGACTCTCGCAGCGTGAGTTTATCGACCAGACCGCGGAAGTATTCGAGGCAATCACCGAGGAGTATTACACTCCCGGCTCGACGGCGCTGTCGTTTACGGGAGGGCTGGACACGCGTGCCATCCTGAGTGTTCTTTCCCACCGCGGCCACACCCCGCCTCTTTTCACTTTCGGCGGCGTTTTCAAAGACAGTCACGATATCAAGATTGCCCGTAAACTGGCCGGTCGCGGCGACAACCGCTGGGGCATTATCCGCCTGGGCAAAGAATTTCTCGACGATTTCCCGAGCTGGGCGGCCCGGGCGGCGTGGATTTCCGATGGCATCGCGCGTCTAAACACGTGCCACGAGTATTACCTCAACCTCGCGGCGCGGGAGTTCGGCAAGATCCGGCTCACCGGAAAGTACGGCTCGCAGGTTATCAGGGGCGTAACGATGCTCAAGGACCGCTCACCGGACCTTAGAATATTCAGCGATGATTTCCGACGGACTTACATCGCCACGAAGACCGAATCAGGCGCCACCGGCCGAGCCGCCCTGCTCGAGCAGGAACTTCCGCAGCTCGAAGGCGCCCGGCATACGCTGGAGATGACAGCCCTGACGGTCCGCACCCCGTACATGGACAACCGGCTGATCGATATCGTGCTGCGGGCGCCCGATATCGAGGACACCTCGCTGCTGCAGAAGCACATAATCTCCCGGAACGCACCCCATCTGTCCGATATTCCCACCAACCGCGGTGAGCTGATCCGGTCCCAGAGCGCCTTCAGCCCGACCAGGTACTACTACCGGACGCTGAATTTTATCGACTCGGTCTACAACTGGGAAAAACTCCCCCGCCTGGCCCTCCCGGTGTGCCGGCTGGGTGATATAACGCGCATCAGCAGGCTGTTCGTCGGGAGAAACGAGTGGATACATCACCGCGTCTGGTTTATGCGCGAGCTGAAAGACTTCGTTCAGGGCCTGATTCTCGACCCGCGGACGCTCGACCGGCCTTACTATGACCGCCGTGCCCTGACGACGATGATGCGCGACCACTTCTCCGGCCGCGCCAATTACACGCCGGAGATTATCAAGATCGGGAGTTTCGAACTGTGGTGCCGGGGAAGCGAACAGCCCCTGCCGCGCTCCTCTTAGTCCGTTGCCGCGCTCATCCGCGCTCGACCATTTGGATACAATCGGTCGGGCAGATCGCCGCACACAGCCCGCAGCCGTAGCAGTTTTCGCTATCGACGGCCAGCCTGTCATCGTGCATCGTCCTGGCCTTGAAATAGCAGACCGGCCGGCAGTCGCCGCAATGAGTACAGCCGTCCATGTCGGTCCGCTCGATATACCGCCCCTTTTCGCAAACTTCCTCCGGGTTCAGAAAATACCCGCAGCAGTCGTCGCAGCAGAAACAAATCCCCTGAACGGTCGTGTGCGTTTCTTCGTCGCGGAAAGGGCGGGCGACCAGATATTTCTCTTTGGCCTCGTGAAGTATCGCCGCTACTTCCCCGGCCGTGATTTGTCTTCTTCCCGACCCGGTGACGGTCCCGCCCTCGAAGAAGGTCAAGCAGACATCCATGCGCGAACGCGCACACCGGCCGCGCTCCTCGCGGCAGCCGCAGTTACACACCCAGTATTCATGATGGTTCTTAACAAGCTCCCCGGCTTCATCGGGAGTACATACAAAATGCATGTGCGGTTCTCTGTCGTTCACGTGCTGTCCTTATGTGTCAGCCCAAGTTAGGTCCTTTGACCCATACATTCAAGCTGAAAAGTGCCGGGCCGGGCACTTACGCTTTACCCGGTCCGCCCGAAAGGAAATCTCTCATGTTCTTCCGGTAACGGTCGAAAGCCTGCCGTCCGCGTTCGGTCAGACGGAGAACCGTGTGGGGTGTCTTTTCGATGAATTCCTTGCTTATCTCCATATAGCCTGCTTCTTCCAGTTTGCCCAGGTGCGAGGACAGATTCCCGCGCGTCAGCGACGTCTGGCGCTGGAGAAAAACAAAGTCGGCTTCAGCCACAACGTAAAGATGAGCCACGATCATGAGCCGAGCCGGCTCGTGTATTATCCGGTCGATTTCCGGGGTCGGCTGAGAGCAGTCCGGCGACCCAGCCTCAGCGCACATCGCTTTGCTCCCGGGAAGGCCGAGGGTATTTTCTTACAAAGCGGGTGAGCAGAATGGCTCCTGTCACGCTCAACACGCCGCCGATAACCATGAACTTGACAGACGGGTGCATATCAAGAAGATGGCTGGCGATGAACGCGGCCATGGCCAGGGCGGCATAGTAGAGGCACCGCCTCACTCCGTACAAGAGTCCCAGCACCAGGGCGGCCAGGGCGAGCACGAATCCTAACGGTATCAGTCCCAGACCCCTGATCCACTTCTGCCATCCCGCGTCACCCAAGTAGGCGTAAAACACAACCAACCCCAGAAGTGCCGTTAGCGTGAAAAGCACCGTCATGGCGTTCAGGTTGCGCTTTTGTTTTGACTGGCGCTCCGGCGAGAATTTCACATACCCGAGGCGGGGGAGAGTCATTGCCCTCTTTACGATTGGCGCCAGGATGATGGCCAGTATCGGCAGGATGGCAGTGGTTCCCGGTGTTTTGGTCAGCAGGCCAATGGACACTCCGACCAGAGCCAGTCCTACGAACAGGTCCCAGATACCGTCTTGCTGCAAGGTCAGATAGGTTCTGCGCTCAATTTGTTTTAAATCAATCTCTTGCGACATTGAAGCCTCCGTCGAGTCATAATGTAGACGATTTACAGGTTTGCGTCACAAACTTGTCTACGTCAATTACAACCTGGAGTTTCACCTTGAGCAAGGATTTCTTGGAGGCGTTTTAATGTACTGTGTTATAATTAGATAGGCTATGAAAAGGCGGGTCCGTTGACCGAACCCGCCACTGCTTTTACGTTCCGAATATCTGGCAGTTCACCAGCGTCACCCAGCCGGTGTCCTGCTCTTTTTTTACCTTGCCGTATATCGAGGCGAACTGGCCCTCGTAGAAACGGTTGCGCGGGTAGTGACGCAGTACGGTCGGATAGCACTCGATCAATGCCTGTTGCCGGCCATAACCGCCGTCGGAAAGGTAGATGACAAATCCCGATTCCTGGTCGACGATATCACAGATCTCGCCTTCGACGGTGACCCGCTCGCCGGCGTAGGTATCCATAGCGGCTTCGAAATCGGTCTGGAATGCTTCATAAAGCACCGACGCCCGGATAGCCTCGTCAGGCTGATCGGACCGGGAAAGATTGAGCTTAAGCGCCAGGCGCAGTACAAAGAGCACCATCAGTACCAAAACAATTTTGAACCATCGAGACATATCAATAGCCTTTCGGATCAGATGCAAAGCACCATTGATGAACTTCCTCTCATATTAATGTTGATTATCGTCGGTTATGGCCGAACCGTTTAGCTCGCGGGTAGAATCACGCCGCCCAGCCGCCCTGAGGTCACGCCGGGCCTTCCGCCAATCAGGCGCGGGGGGATGATGTCTTTAGCGGTTCCAACAACTATGGGGTGGTTCCCATGCACCCGGTTGCTCACGACCTCTCTTTCGGGGCGAATCTCCCGTCTTACTTGATGATAGTGCGGTCTTTCAGGGCTGTTCGCCCGGCACCCGGTTTGCCGTTAATATTGCCGCTTACAGTTGGAACTCGGGCACTGCCTGCCCGCAGTTATATACTGGTCGGATTGGACTGATGAAACGAAAGTGCGGTTGAAGGGAATATGCCATGTCAGGTCTTGCCGTTGCCGGTCTCATCTGGATCGCCATAGCCGTTGTCTGTGCGGTCGTGGCGCGCCTTAAGGGGATGAATGCTTTTCTGTGGTTCGGCCGGGGGCTTGCTTTCGGGCTGCTCTCTCTGGGATATCTCCTGCTCACTCCCGGCGATTAGCCGATCCGCCCACCTTTCAAAGCCTGTCAAAAGACGAAGACATTGTTTGCCGTTGTGTCAGGATATGATTCCAGCTCGGCGCAACTGTCTTGATAACGTCCGTTGTGGCCGCATCGGCACCGGAGCCGACGTGCGATAAGCTCGTCAACTGTCCGGGAACCGGTTCATTCGATTGTCTCTGGAAGGACATTCAATGCTGAGCCGGTCAGCCCCGGCTGAAATAGTTTGACTAAACAGGGGGTCAAACGTCTATTATAGTACAGGTAGGTCATGGGGAATTTAAGTAGCAGATTTCTTCTCGAGAGCAGACATCAGGTCGATACATTCAAGGCCCGGGCGCTAATAATGCCGCAAGAAGGCGATGAGTGATGTCTTCCGGTGAGCCTACCAAGCTGCCTTCGGCGCCTGACCACACTTCACGACACTGGAGATATCTGGGACTAGAGCACAAGCAAGCCTATTACAGGAACATGTCTTATAGCATGTTAATGGTGTGCGGTCTCGTGCTATCGGCTCTGGCGGCATACTTTGCATGGCAAGCGCATGAGCCTGAAGTCTCTTCGGTCTGGTTTGATATCGAGAATGGCCCGACAGGTCTCGGTCTGAGCGGCAACACCGAGAAGACTTCATCGGAGCAAAGTTTGGGCAGTAACACTGCTCACGACACCCCATGGATATTCATACCCAATAATCTCAAAAGAAGCGGGTATATGCCCGACATGGTGGTCGTCAGGGATCATGCCTCGCTGAACATCCAAACACCTTCAGTTGATCATATCGATCAGCACCGGCCTGTGGCGAGTACGGATTGGGCCATAACTGAGCTCGGAAACGGTAACAGTCCTGATCTGGACGGCGGTTTCCACGTCTATGACTTGAGCGATTACGACGACGGCCTTGCGGCCGGTCAGCCTTTTCTCCCCGCCACAAGAATGTCCGGTCATGGCTCAAGCGGCACAACAGAGATCAGCAAAGGCATCGTTGCCCTGGCGCCTTTCATCTGGCCGAGGTATATGGATACCACCACCACCGGCACGGTAACGCTGTTAGTTACTATTCCCAAGAGCAAACTCAGGCCAAAAGAATACAAGGTACTATATGACGATGCCGGATTTCAGTACGCTGTTACGGAAATGTTGGACCGCTCCACAATAAGGCCTCCCCTTTACAATGGAGAAAGGATGACGGTAACGGTGGAATGGACATTTCGACTGTGTTGGAGATGCAAACAGTTCTTCGTTTCAGAAAACGACTTGTTCGACGCGCTGGCTCAAAACGAGCCTTGACCTCAAATCCCCGACTCCTGGCATACTTGGGCTGATGTACCTGACAGTTTGGCCGCAGGCACCTGATTATTCAGATGTTGTGACGCTAGCGCAGGTAGCTGTTGGCGATGACCAGTCGCTGGACTTCGTTGGTGCCTTCGTAGATTTCCGTAATCCGCTGGTCGCGATAAAGCTGCTCGACCACCGAGAACTCGCCCATCAGACCCCACCCGGACTGTATTTCGAGCGCCCGGTCGACGCAGAAATTGGCCGCCTCGGTCGCGAACATCTTCGCCTGGGCCGCCTCCAGCGTGTAGGGTTCGCCGGCATCCTGCCGCATGGCCGCCTTGTACGTGATCAGCCGGGCGGCCTCGGTCTGGGTGGCCATTTCGCCGATGATTCTTTTCATCTCATAGAGCTTCTCGGCCGGAGCGCCCGCCGCCGCCCGCCGGCGGTAGAACTTGACCGATTCATCCAGGGCCCGCCGGGAGATTCCCGTGGCCTGCGCCCCGACGCCGATACGGGCGCCGTCGAGAGTTTTCATGGCCATTTTGAAGCCTTTGCCGGCCACGCCCAGCTGGTTTTCGAGGGGCACCTTGACGTCTTTGAGAGTTATCATCCCGGTGGTGGCCAGGCGCATGCCCATTTTGTGCTGGAGGGTGCGCGCGCTGAAGCCGGGTGTATCCGCCTCGACCAGAATACACGATACTTTGGTGCGGGTTTCGCCCTCCTGGGCGATACGGCAAAAGAGCACGGCCAAATCGCAGGCGTCGCCGTGCATGATAAAGATTTTTTCGCCGTTGATGACGAAATGGTCGCCCTGAATCAAGGCCGTTGTCTGCTGGTTGGCGGCGTCCGAACCGGCGTTGCGTTCGGTAAGCACGAACGACGGGATTATCTCGCCGGCGACGATTTTGGGCACGTATTTTTTCTTCTGCTCTTCGTTACCGAAGGTGAAGAGCGGGTAGGTGGCCAGCTCCGGAATGGCACACATCAGGCCGGTGGGGGGGTCATAATAGGTCAACTCTTCGATAACGGTGATGAATTCGAGGTTACTGAAGCCGCCCCCGCCGTACTCGCCGGGCATGGAATAGCCGCCGAATCCGGCCCGGCACAGCTTGCGGTAAAGGTCAAGGGGAAATGATTCCTCGCCGCGGTCAAGGTCGCGGCAGATCGGAAGCACTTCCTTTTCCGCGAACGCCTTCACCCGGGCGCGAATCTCTTGCTGTCTCTTTTCTATATTATCGGCCATATCGCCTCCTGAAGATGATATCATTGACAGTATCGAGCGCCCCACGAGGTAAACGCTCAGGACGAAAGCATACTAAGGCTGCCGCCGAATGTCAATTCCTATCTCTCCGTCGACAGAACCGTCCGACCGATTGTGAAAAAAGTCGCTTGATATTCCACGGCGATTCCTTATACTTACGCCGTTGAATAAACGGAAGATAGGTGTACTTCAGGCTCGAATGATCGGCTCGCCCGGCCATCCCGCCTGGGATTCACGGCAAATAAATAAGGCATGGTTCTGAGCATCGTTGAGATACACGGGAAAACAATCTGCAAAGCCCGGCGTCGGCAGTCGAATCCCGAACAACTGAAGATACGGTAGAGGGTGCGATGTGTATACAGGATTGCTCGAACGACATCGGAGAGGTAGCAAACTGATAGAGATTACCGAGAATCTGTGTAAGGGCTGCGAAATCTGCATCGAATTCTGCCCGCTGAAGGTGTTCGAGAAATCCGACAAACTCAACCGGAAAGGGTACTACCTCCCCATCGTCACCGACGAAGACCTTTGTGTCGGATGTCGGCTGTGCGAGCTCCTCTGCCCCGAGTTTGCCATCGTTATCACCAACGAGTAGAAAGGGATACGCCGGAAAGCGGATAAAAGCATGGCTCTTGACGATAACAAGAGACAATACCTGAGCCGTCTTGAAGGGAAGACCTATTTCATTCTCGGCGACGAAGCCTGCGCCTACGGCGCTCTTTTTGCCGGTCTTGATTTTTTCGCCGGTTACCCGATCACGCCGGCCAGCGAGATCGCCGAATTGATCGCCTCCGAGCTACCCAAAGCCGGCGGGATCAGTATCCAGATGGAAGACGAGCTGGCCAGCATGGCCGCCATAGTAGGCGCTTCGTGGACGGGCGCGCGCACCATGACGGCCACCAGCGGCCCGGGGTTTTCGCTCATGCAGGAGAATATCGGCTACGCCATAATGACCGAAAGTCCGTGCGTTGTCGTCGATGTCCAGCGCTCCGGCCCGTCGACGGGACAGGCCACCAAACCGGCCCAGGGTGACGTTCTCCAGGCCCGGTGGGGCACTCACGGCGACCACAATATCATCGCCCTGGCGCCCAACTCGGTGCAGGAGTGTTTCGATCTGGTCCTGGAGTGCTTTGATCTGGCCGACATATACCGCACTCCGGTGATTCTGCTGATGGACGGCGAGGTCGGGCATATCAGGGAAAGCGTCGTGATGCCGCAGGTGTCGTCAATCGAACATGCTTCGCGGAAGATAGCCGCGCGCAGCGCCGAGGTTTTCGGCGGCGAGGAGCTTGTTCCCGGAATGATTCACTACGGCCAGGGTCAGAACGTTCATGTCACCGGCTCCACCCACCTGGCCAACGGCATGAGGGACGTCACCACGCCTCATGTGCACGATGTTCTCATCAAGAGAATCTATGACAAGATTGACAAGAATAGAGAGAAGATAGTCCGGGTCGAGACGGACCTCGACGACAAGAAGAAAGCTCGCGTCGGTGTGATTTCCTATGGTGCTTCGGCCCGTCCCGCCCGCGGCGCCGTCAGGGCGGCCCGCGCCAAAGGCAAGAGTGTCGATTTCCTTCGGCTGGTAACGATCTGGCCGTTTGCCAGAACGCAGGTAGCTGATTTCGCCAAAGACCTCGATATCATCCTGGTGCCGGAGATGAACCTGGGTCAGTTGTCACGCGAAGTCGAAAGATTTGTCAGCGGCGAAGTCGTTTCGGTGCCGCGAATCGGCGGCATACCGCATACCGTCGATGAGATTTACGACGCTGTCATGGAGGTAGTCCGATGAGCGAACCGCGGCACCGTCTCATGGGCTACGTGCGGGAGGAAATCATGCCGCATCGCTTCTGCTCCGGATGCGGCTGCGGTACCGTCCTCAATGCCTTCACCAACGCTGTTGAGGGGATCGACCTCGACCCCGGCAGGATGGTGTGTGTGTCCGGTATCGGCTGCTCGTCGTGGATTCCCAGCCCCTATTTCAAATCGGACACGCTGCATACCACCCACGGGCGACCGATCGCCTTCGCTACCGGGGTCAAGATGATGCGACCCGACCTGACGGTGGTGGTCATAGCCGGCGACGGTGACGTTGCCGGTATCGGCGGCAATCACCTTATCCATGCCGCCCGGCGCAATATCGACCTTTCGGTTTTTATGGTGAATAATATGATCTATGGCATGACCGGCGGCCAGGTCGCTCCGACCACACCGGCCGGTGTCAAGACCACGACCACGCCGCATCGCAATGTTGAGCCGCCCTTCCGGGTGGCCGACCTGGTGGTGGCGGCCGGAGCCGGATATGTCGCCCGCTGGACCACCTACCACGCTTTCCCGCTGATGGAGTCGATGCAGAACGCGATGACCCGCAAAGGCTTTAGCTTTATCGAGATCATCTCGCAGTGTCCGGAGAATTACGGTCGCAGGATCGGCTTGCGCAGGGCTATCGATTTTCTGAAAATGTTCAAGGAGAAGGCTATCCGCATCGAGAAGACTCGCGACATGTCCGAGGAAGAGCTTAAGGACAGAATCATAATCGGCCGGCTGTGCGACCGGGACCGACCGGAGTTCGCCGATGAAATGCACAAACTGACGGCCGAGCAGGTGGCCGGCCTTAAAGCCAGCAAGGAGGCGGCGGGGTGATTATACGGTTTGCCGGATTCGGGGGGCAGGGCATAGTCGTGGCCAGCTACATTGTCGTCAAGTCGGCTGTCTATGACGGCAAGAGAGCGATTCAGAACCAGGCCTACGGGAGTGAATCGCGGGGAGGCGAATCACGCGGCGATGTGGTCATCGCCGACGAAGAGATTTACGAACTGGAACCGACCTCATACGATGTTCTTGTCGCCCTGACGCAGCCGGCCTACGAGACCTTCATACCGCTGTTGAAACCGGGCGGAACCCTGATCCTGGACAAGGACCTGGTTGTCGCCGACAAGAAACTGGAACCTAAACGGATAAAAAGGCACGCTCTTGCCGCGACCGACATAGCCTTCAAGAAATTCGGTCGCAAGATCGTGGCCAACATGATTATCCTCGGCTACATGAATGCGCTGCTGCACCCGGTGTCGCAGGAGTCTCTCGAAAGAGCAATCAGCGAAACCGTCCCGAAGGGCACCGAAAAGATGAATCTGGACGCCATGCACGAAGGTATGCGGCTGGCCGGTGAGGCGAAGTAGCAGGCAGAAGGCATAAGACAGGAAAATCAGAAGTGAAAACCGAGATGAGATTTGTCGCATTCGGCGGTCAGGGAATCGTCCTGGCCGGTGTCATGATGGGCGAGGCCGCCATTGCCGACGGCATCAACGCCGTGCAGAGTCAGTCGTACGGCCCGGAATCGAGAGGGGGCGCGGCAAAGTCGGAAGTGATCATCTCTGACGAAGACATCGATTACCCCATGGTCGTTGAGGCCGACTGTCTGGTGGCCCTGTCACAGCCCGGCTACGACCGGTACGTGGGTGAAGTGAAGCCCGATGGCACTATACTTGTTGACCGGGACCTGGTTGAAATCGACCAGCCCCCGCGGTCCGGCAGTTTTTACCATTTGCCTTTCGCCAAGACCGCTGACAAGCTGGGCAATCGCATTGTAACGAATGTTGTCGTGCTGGGCAGTGTGTGTGCGATAACGGGCGCGGTCAGCAAGGAAAAGCTGGCCGCGGCGGTCAAATCCAACGTGCCGGGAAAATACCTCGAACTCAACCTGAGGGCTTTCGAAGAAGGTTATAGCCTGGGTCAGGAAGCTCTGAAACGGAGGGAGGCCGAGGCAAAGTGAGAAAGCCGCGGACAAAGCCGGCAGCGGCATCGAAGTATCAACCGGTGCGACCTTTCACCGAAGAAGAATTCAGCCGGGTAAGACGCGTGCTCGGTCAGAAGGTTTTGTTCGTTCAGGGCGACGCCGCCGTGAGTTACGGGGCCCTGCTGGCCGGCTGTCGTTTTTTTGCCGGTTATCCGATAACCCCCGCCACTGAGACCAGCGAAATCCTCTCGCAGTTATTGCCCCGGGTGGGCGGCGTGTGTATCCAGATGGAGGACGAAATCGCCTCGGTCGGTGCCATCATCGGCGCCTCGCGCGCGGGGGCCAAATCGATGACGGCCACCAGCGGCCCGGGTTTTTCGCTCATGCAGGAGAACATCGGCTATGCCGCCATGACGGAGACGCCCTGCGTGATTGTCGATGTCCAGCGTTCCGGTCCGTCGACCGGTCAGCCTACCGAAGGCGCCCAGGGCGACATTATGCAGGCCAAGTGGGGCAGCCACGGCGACTATGAACTTATCGCCCTGTCGCCGAGCACGGTACAAGAGTGCCTGGACCTGACCATTGACGCTTTCAACCTGTCCGAAATATACAGCGTCCCCGTCATATTACTAACCGATGGTATAATCGGGCACATGCGGGAGAAAGTCGTTCTTCCCGAGTTTGAGGAGGTCGAGCTGGTCTGGCGCAAAGCGCCCACCAGGCCAAAAGACGAGTTCCAGCCGTTTTTTGACGACGGCTCGAAAATACCGGAGACGGCGACGTTCGGAACCGGTTACCACACCTATATCACCGGGCTGACTCACAGCGATACCGGCTATCCCGCTACCGACAGTCAGCCCGAACACCACCGTCTGGTCAGCCGCCTCTGCGCCAAGATACGGGACAACCGGGACAAGATTATAAAAGTGCAGAAGGATTACCAGGACGGCGCCGAAGAGAATACGATTGGAATTGTCAGCTACGGTGTCACCTCACGTTCGGTCAACAGCGCGGTGAAACTTTTGCGCCGGGAAGGCCTCAATATCGATCATCTCAGGATTATTACGAACTGGCCGTTCCCCGAGAAGGAAGTGGCCGAGCTGGCCGGACGGGCCGGACGAATCGTTATCCCGGAGCTCAACCTGGGACAGGTTTATCACTCCGTTCGGGAGGCGGCGGCCGGCCAGTGCGATATAGTCCCGATGTGGAAGACCGGCGGGGAGATGCATACGCCCGATGAAATCATCCGGGTCGTGAAAGGAAACGGTTGAAAGTGTTCAGGAAGGCCAAGCACATAAGGGAAAAGTATCTCGAGGAGAACATGTGGCCCTCGATTTTTTGCCAGGCCTGCGGTATCGGCACGGTCCTGAGTTGTGCTCTTCGCGCTATCGACAAAGTGGGCCTTGACCTGGATAAGACGGTGTTTGTTTCGGGGATCGGCTGCTCATCGAGGCTGCCCGGCTACATCGATGCCGACGGGCTGCATACCACCCACGGGCGAGCCATCACCTTTGCCACCGGCGTCAAGCTGGCCAACCCGGAGCTCGATATAATCGTTTTCACCGGCGACGGCGATCTGGCCGGGATCGGCGGCAATCATTTCATTCACGCCGCCAGGCGCAACATCGATATGACCGTTATCTGCGTGAACAACTACAACTACGGCATGACCGGCTCGCAGCTTTCACCCACCACTCCGGTCGGCGGCATCGCCACCACTTCGCCCTACGGGAATATCGAGTCTCCCTTCGACCTGTCGGCCCTGGCCATCGGCGCCGGCGCGCCCTACGTGGCCCGGTGGACCACCATCTATCCGCATGAAACGATGATGGCGATAAAGAAGGGTATAGAGAAGAAGGGTTTCGCTTTCATCGAGATTCTAACTCCCTGTCCGGTCGGCTACGGTCGCAGGAACAAGCTCAAGCAGGGAAAAGACTATCTTCTGTGGTTCAAGCAGAACTCTATCGCCAGGTCCCGCTTCGAAAAGCTCTCCGAGGAAGAAAAGCGCGACTGCAGGAAAGTCGTCATCGGCGGGCTGCAGGATGTGGAGAAACCGGAATTCACCTCAGAATGGTCGCGACTGGTCGATAAGCACTTTGTCGAATAGATAATCGCCGCGTGTCATTAGTGTTTCGTTTAATCGGTCCGTTCTCGGGCGCGGTCAGTTCCCGGCAATACCATCTCATGGGCAGATGATGGAGTTGATTGATGATCTGCTCGCAAGTGTCTGCGATCTGGATTGCCCGGTCAAACGGGTATGTGTCGGTCTGCACTGGACGGTTGTGGAGAGCAGGCACGTCGGTATGGC
>CP070777.1:2327824-2331636 GCA_020346225.1 Candidatus Zixiibacteriota bacterium
ATTATCTGGGAAGTGTTGTCGCCCTGCAGCTTGGCGAAATATATGCCGCTCGACTGCGCCACCCCCCGATCGTCAAGTCCGTTCCAGTAGGCGTAATACGTCCCCGGTGAAAACGTCCGCTCCATCAGGGTGGCCACTTCCTGGCCGAGAATATTATACACCTTGAGCGACAGTTGCTGGCTCACGGTGTTCTCGAAAGACAGGCGCGTTTCGGCGTTAAACGGATTGGGGTGGTTCTGAAAGAGGGTGAAAGTTTCGGGAAGTTCGGCGTCCTGCGATGCTCCCGTCGCACCGGTGATGCTCGTCGAAACGTCGAACCTGTAAACGAAGACACTGTCGACCGCCCGGCCCACGAGATTGAGCGTGGTCGGGAAGGCATAGGTTTCGAAGAACGTGACATCCCGCAACTCGCGGTCGAGATAAACCGTGTCGACCACTTCGCCCTGTCGATAATCCAGAAAAACGACCCGATCGAGACCCTGGCGCCCGACGATAACCTGCTTGTCGGCGTAAACATGCTCGAAACTGATCCCGGCAATTTCCCGGTACCATAGTTCGGTTACGGCCTCGCCCTCCAGACTGTAGCAGGCCATGTGCGGCACGCGCTCGGAGCGGCTCTGCGTGAAGTCCCAGGCGTCGCCGTAGTAAATCATCTCGTCGTAGCTCGAGGTCGGGTCGAAATCCCCGACGAACAGGGCGTAGGTAAATCCGCCCTCCGACGTCTGCTTAGCGAGATTCCGCGAGGTCGAGTCCTGTACGCTGTAAGCCGTCCATTCCACCCGGCCGTCCACCGGCTCCGCACCGAGATCGCTGAAATTGTATCGATAGATATAGTTCTTGTAGGCCGCGAACTCAGGATTGCTGTCACCGCTCATGTTGCCCACCCGCACCCCGGTCACGTTGTTGCGAAGCAACTCGGTTTTCAGGTTGATGGAGTACAGAAGGCTCGTCGATACGATTTCCGAGCCTCCGCCCATCATGGGGGTGTAGTTGTTGTATCGCAGCGACGTTTCCAGCCAGACACCCGAAACGAAACCCAGCGAGTCATGAGCGAAGAACATGTCCTGATATTCGACGCCTTCCAGGCGTCCCTCGCCGGCGAAGCACTCGGCGGCAAGCACCGTCGTCGACAAACCGCCGTCGGATAGACTTATGAGCCCTATCTGGGGAGCCTGACCCTGGCTGTTGAGCAGCACATAAACATGCAGCTCGTCACGACCCTGCCCGTAATAGTGAATTGTCTTGATGGGAATTCCGCTGACCGGCACGGCTATCATGCTGTCGCGAGCGAACTCGTCGATTATCACCGACATTGCCTGACGGTCACAGTAGATAAAGCCGCTGAGCTGGTTGTCCCTGTCCAGCAGAGGATCGAAATGCCCAAAGTTCCCCGCGCCATCCAGCCGCTCCGAATAGACCACCTCGTACGGCTCGGCGCCGACCACGGAAAACGATAGCAATGTCAGGAAAAAGGTAGTTAGCACTCTCGCCATAGGCGGTTCCTCATCTTACACCTCTATATAAAATACGCCCAATCGGCTGTAAAGTTTTAACACTTAATATCCCCTTAATTTCTGCGGAAAGTTAAGTCGCTGCCGCGCAAACTATTAGATAATCCGATTACGGTTGACAAGCGACCCCAAAAGCATAAATTGTGGCTTTACAGATCGAGCCAATTTAAGTAATTGTGAACCTTTCAGATAGGAAATGACACATGCGACTGTACGAGTACGAGGGAAAGGAGCTCTTTAAGAAGTTCAAAATCCCGGTGCTGGATAGCCGCCTGGCCCGAAACCCGCAGGAGGTTTTCGACGCCTTCGGCCAGCTCCATGTCCCCGTGGTGCTTAAGTCCCAGGTCCTCACCGGAGGACGGGGGAAAGCCGGCGGGATCAAGTTCGCCGATGGCGCCAATGAGGCTCGCACCAACGCCAACGAACTGTTCAAGCTCACCATTAAAGGCTTCCCGGTGGAGGCCGTTCTCCTTGAACCGAAACTCGAAGTTCAGAAGGAGTATTATATCGGCGTTACCATCGACCGGGCCAATTACAGACTTGTCGTTATCGCTTCCGGCGAGGGCGGTGTCGATATCGAAGAAATCGCCGCCACCCAGCCCGAGAAGATCGTGAAAAAATCTCTCTCCATCGAGGAGGAATTCTATAACTTTGATGCCCTCCTGATCGCCAAGAAGATCGGCATACCGCACGAGCTCATCAAGGACGGCGCGGCCATCATCATAAATCTCTACCGCCTGTTCAAGAAATACGACGCCAAGCTCGTGGAAATCAACCCGCTCGTGCTGACGGCCGACGGCAAGCTCATTGCCGCCGACGCCCGCATTTCTCTTGATGATGACGCCGTCTTCCGCCACCCCGAACTGCAGGAGATGGGAATCGAGCACCGTCACGAGGAAGGGGAGATGACGCCGCGTGAACGCCAGGCTCAGGAGTGGGGGATACCCTATCTGGACCTCGACGGCAACATCGGCATGTTCCCCGGCGGCGCCGGTTTCGGCATCATGGGTAACGACTTCATCGAGTACTACGGCGGCAAACCGGCCAACTTTATGGATTCCGGCGGCGGCCCGTCGCCGGAGCGCATCGCCAAGATGCTCGTTTTGCTCGACGAAAACCCCGATGTCAGGGCCATCTTCGGCGCCCGCTTCGGCGGCATCAGCCGTTGCGACGATTTCGCCAAGGGTGTCATCATGTTTCTCAAGGACCACGGCCTGTCCAAGCCGCTGGTCATGCGCATGACCGGCAACATGTGGCAGGAGGGCGTCCGGATTTTCGAAGAAGCCAAACAGGAAGATCCGGAATTGTTCGAGCATATTGAATTTCACGGCATCGAAACCCCCATCGAGGAAATCTCCAAACGGGCGGTTGAGCTGGCCCGGATGGAAGGGGGTAAGTGATGGCTATACTGTGTGACAAGAACAGCAAGGTTATGGTGCAGGGAATCACCGGCGGGGCCGGTAAATTCCACACCGAACGCATGGTCACCTACGGCACCAATATCGTCGGTGGCACCTCGCCCGGCAAAGGCGGCCAGACAGTATGCGACAAGCCGGTTTTCGATACCGTTTACGAGTGTGTGGAGCAGACCGGCGCCGATGTTTCCGTCATCTTCCTGCCCGCCAGGTTCGTCAAGGAAGCCGCTATCGAGGCGGTTCGGGCTGGCGTCAAGTTCATCGTGGTTATACCCGAGCACATCCCCATTCACGATATGCTTTATGTCCGCGAGGAAGCCGTCCGCGCCGGCGCCACCGTCATCGGCGGCAACACCGCCGGCGTCATGACGCCCGGCGAGGCCAATCTGGGGATTATGCCCGATATCGCCTTCGCGCCCGGGCGGGTGGGCACGGTGTCTCGCTCTGGTTCGATCACCTACTATGTCGCCGATACTCTCACCCGCAGCGGCTACGGCGAGTCCACCTGTGTCGGCCTCGGTGGTGACCCGGTGCTGGGTTCGACTTTCGACGAAATCCTCTGGAAGTTCGAACAGGACGACAAGACCAAGGCCGTTGTCATGACCGGCGAAATCGGCGGTGTCTACGAAGAACGCGCCACCGATACCATCCGCAAGATGAAAACCCCGGTGCTCGCCATGGTGGGCGGAATATTTGCGCCCCCCGGCAAGCGCATGGGGCACGCCGGGGCGATTGTCGAGGGTAAGATGGGTACGGCCAAAGAGAAGCTGGATATGCTCGCCGAGGCCGGCGCCCATGCTTGCAAGACTTTCCTGGATATCCCCGAAACGCTCAAGAAGCTGGGCGTATAGGCGTCACACTTGAATCGACGACAGACAGGGCAGGA
>CP070777.1:2331736-2337628 GCA_020346225.1 Candidatus Zixiibacteriota bacterium
TCCGGGCCATCTGTATAAGCTACTACAATGTCGCTGTTACCGTCGCCGTCAAGGTCGGCGGCGCCATGATGCATGAATTGCCAGATATACCTGTTCGCCTGTCTGATAGCACCGGTTGTCTGCAGGTCCGGCCGAAAGATGACGAAACTCAGGGTGTCCCCGCGCCAGTGACTGCAGATCTCGTAAGCGCCGGACGCCGACTGGTCCGCGTATCGAATGGGAACGAAAGCGGCCTTGGCAGATAGGAGCGGGATTGTACGTTGAGTTCGAAACTGGTACGTGAGCAGCGCCTCGTCGACGACAGGCTCAACCTTTTTGATCGCGAGACTCCGACCGGCAAGGAGAAGAATCGAAAGGATGACGGCCGCCGCTGTGCGAAAAGAACTTGCTGCCACAACCAACCCTCCAACCCAATATATGTCGCCGGCGGCCGCGGCGAAAGTCCTTTAATCGAAATCAGGCGCAGTAGATGCGGACTTTCTCGTTGTTGCTGTCGATATCTATTGAGCTTTCGGCCAGCGCCTTGAGAAGAATATCAATCTTTTCCGAGTCCAGTTGGTTAAGGTCCAGATCGAGACCGTGCATGCCCAGGCGCCCGGTAAGCTTGGCGCGGGCCTTCTCCGGCACCAGGGTTCCAAGCTTCATCCCGGCCTTGACAAGCATAATCGGGACTTTGATATCGACGTTATCTCGTCCGTCCTGAACCAGTATATGCAGGAACTTGGGCTTGCGGACGATATCGGAACTAGCCCCCGCGTCCTCCGTTGCGGTACCGCTGCCAAGGGCCGCCAGAAGCCGCTCGGCCTCGTCGGCATCAATCTTGCCCTCGGCCAGCATCTGCAGAATCTTTCTTCTTTGCTCACTCATGACTATCTCCTTTTCTCAGTTCGTCAATTGCCTCGTCTACGCTAAGCTCACCGCGCTCGAGACGGTCAAGCGCGTCGCTGCTGTCAGTCGTGGCCTCCACCTCGACAAAATCCAGCTGCCCGGCGATGCGGTTGAGGCGGCCCTTGATCGTGGGGTAACTCACTCCGAAGTGTTTCTCCATCTGCTTGATGGACCCGTGCGATTTGACAAAAACCGCCACGAACACCTGGTCTTCGGCCGTAAGCCTGGCCAGGGGCGGCAATTCAAAACGACCTTCAATGGCCATCTCTTCCCCGTCTATCGCCACCCTCTCCACCGTGACCGACTTGTCGCCGGTCAGCTTGGTTAAATATGCCCAATCTCGGCTCATCGCACATCCTTATTAATTAATTCAATATAATATACGTGTGTACTAATGAAAGTTGCATCAGAGTTGCAAATAAATCAAGAAAGTTAATACGACGATAAATAAAATTAATAGCGAAGCGGGCGGCAAGGTTCGGTCACTCAAGCGTCCAAGGGAATGCCAAAACCAGTCTAATTAACTAAATTATAATAGCTTAGACTCCGGAGTTGCCATCCGCGGAGCATATAGCTGGAACTAATTACGGGCGAATTTTGTCTTAATTGGTGAGCGCCGATTGCGAAGCCGGTCGAAAAGTCAATAATGAGCCCAATAAGGATATTGCCAGGTGCATAGTCAAACCATGCTGATAGTACGCAGGCTGCTCTGGGGCGGCTTGGCCGCGGCTGTCATTATCGGCTTCGTGTCCACGACCGTCATACCAACAGAAGATAAAGCGGAGAATAACATGACCTTAAATAAGCTGACGCCCGAAGAAGAGCGGGTGATTGTTCACAAGGGTACTGAACAGCCATTTACCGGGGAGTATCTGGACAACAAGGCGGAAGGCACTTACACCTGCAAGCGGTGCGACGCCCCCTTGTTTCGGTCGACCGACAAGTTCGAGTCGGGATGCGGCTGGCCCAGCTTCGATGACGAGATTCCCGGCGCCGTCCGGCGTTCGATTGATGCTGACGGTGTTCGCATGGAAATCACCTGCGCCAGTTGCGAAGCGCATCTCGGGCATGTTTTCGAGGGTGAACAGTTCACATCCAAGGACACGCGGCACTGTGTCAACTCCATCTCGCTCAGTTTCGTACCGGCGACCTCAGAGGCGGCAGCCGAGAGAGCCTACTTCGCCGGCGGCTGCTTCTGGGGTGTGGAACACTTGCTCAAGCAGGAAGAGGGTGTGATCTCCACCAGTGTTGGCTACATGGGCGGGCATACTTCCAATCCCACATACGACGATGTTTCGTACAAGAGAACCGGTCATGCCGAGGCGGTCGAGGTTGTCTACGATCCTTCGAAAACGAGCTACGAAAAGCTGGCCCGTCTTTTCTTCGAGATTCACGACCCCACCCAGAAAGACCGCCAGGGCCCGGATGTCGGCGAGCAATACCGCTCGGCAATTTTCTACACAGATGAGATGCAAAAACAGCTTGCCGAGAAGCTCATCAGGATTCTAAGAGACAGGGGCTACGATGTCGCAACCGAACTGGTGATGGCCGATACCTTCTGGACGGCGGAAGACTATCACCAGGACTACTACGACAAGACCGGCAAAGAACCCTACTGCCACATCTACCAGAAACGCTTCTAATTTCCAGGATACATCAAGCTGTTGCGGGCAGAAGTCGCTGACTCCTGCCCGCGAATTGTACTCCCTGAACGGGTCTCAACCTGCTTCCAGTGAGGGATAGTACTTACCTCGGTGAACCATCGTGCGCCTGAGCCGCGGGAAGAATGTTCTCAAAAGCGCGTCCGGCCGGCATGGCGACACCCGCCTTGAACTTGTACTGGGCGTCGTCCTGCACGGGCACGAGCATCAGATCCGTATCAGTGCGATAAGCCAGAAAGTGCAGATTCAAAGCCGGAACTTTTACCACCGAATACGATCTCGCCGGAACTTTGGTCGAATCGCTGCTCTGGCGGCGAATGGCCGTGAGCATCTGGATTAAGCTGGCGTCGCCGAACGAGCTGGCCTGCCACTTCTCCTCGATTCTCTCGACTCCCACCGCAACCCGCACTTTTCCGCCCACCGTAACCGGGTAGTAGGCCATCTCTCCGCCGCTGAAAATCCCGGTCGGGTCGGTGCCGGGTTCGTATTCCTTGAGTTGGTCCAGGCGGACCATGAACACCTGCAGCGGCGGTTCGGAATCATCCAGCGCCACCTTCTTCACGTCTTCGAGTGATGCGAAACCCATCGCCTCTAAGTTCTCGGCGGTCACCAGTTGGCTCAAGGTCGGAAGAGCCGACCTCGCTACATTCCGGACCGTGTCAACCGGCAGCGGTTTGTCCTGCGAGTTGGCGCTGACGCTCGCTATGAGCAGCGCCGCTGTTATCATACTTAAGAGGCGCATTAACTACCTCCTGTGTATGTGATATTGTAAAAGTCGTCCCAGTGCGTATAATGTGAACCGCTTACGTATGCATTATACGTTATAAACCTCTGATCGCCCACATTGGGCGGCCACGGATCTATCATCTCCACCCAATTGGTGGTGTCGATTGTTGTGTAACCCATCGCCACCATCATATGTCCGCCGCCGCCGTCCCAGTGCCAGGTGAAGCAGAAAGGTTTCTTTTTGCAGTAGCTGCTGGTGGAGATTTGCTCCTGGACCTCGGCCCAGCTCAGGGCGGCATCTGATGTTCTGTCAAAGGTGAAGCCGTATCTGGCAAAATCCGGCCAGCCGCCGGTCAGGCAGCCTCCCGGAACGGGCGATGTGCAGCAGTCGGTGCGGCCCAACATGTCATTGACCTGGGTGCATTGCGAAACGTCATGCCCCAGGTAATCCATAACCATCTGGCCGCTGGCCGCCCAGCACCAGTAGGCGGTTTCCTGCGGATGAATGGTCACGGCCAGCGACACCGTGGCAGGTGGCTCACACACGCAAACGCACCCCAGGTGGTATGTCATGGCGAGCGACAACAACAGCAACACAAGCAGCACAAGCTTTCGTGACATACTGAGTCCCCTCTCTTGTTTGGTTAAATTACCCCGTGACCGGCGGTGTGCGAAGCTCCTCCCCTCCGTTGGCAGTCTGTCCCAGCGCCTGCCACTGCCTATTACATTAACATCAAAACCCTATGGACCTTTTGTGGCAACAGACCCTGGTCCCATCATAAAGCAGGCCTGTGCTTTGGCAATTTCCAACACGATTTGGCCGGACCTTAACTTGGAGCGTATACCTGCCGCCCCTTACGACGAGCGATTGGTCCTTAGCGTCCCTCAACTTGCCCCTGTCGTGGCACCCTCCCACGGTTATGTCTTGCTTTGGAATTGCTGGGAGACAATTGAAACTGTCATAAGCAATACAACAACTGGCTGGCAGCCTGTCAAGCCTAAAACCTCTGGCGGCGCACGGACAGCCAGGGTTGGTTATTGCCTTGTACGGCCTGTGGGGACTGCCCCTGCAGTCAACAGCCCGATCCTGTAAGCTCTTGAGTCCGGCGCCGGTACCTTCCATAATGCCCTTTCCCGCGCAGAGCATTACCCGGGTTGACCGTCTATCGTCCCGGAATCGTTTTCGCTTGACGGCGGGTCGGTACGCGGCTAACTTGCGGTTAATTGGGCGGCGGGGACCCAGCAACTCCAGAACCGGTATTCAGCAGAAGAACTGACTCCATGATCAACATCGATCCCGTAGGTGCGGCGGACCGAATCGGTCTACCGCGGTGTGTTGATAAGCAGCGCCTAGGCGGCGCTTGAGCCAAGGGGTGTATAAAATGGATATTAAGAGTGGCTTCGAAGGTCTTCTGTTTCACGAGCAGATCTTCCTCATCTTCGGCATACTGCTGTTTGTGGTGGCGCTCATCTTTTTGATCATCTACGTCATGCGGCAACAGGCGATCAAGTGGTTGTGCGTCCTGATAGGCATCTCGATCGTGATGATCGGATACCCGAGCGTGCAGAAGTTCTCTTTCGCGGGCCTGGTAGTGGAGCTGGAGCAGATGGCCCGGGCGGTTGAGGCCAACCCCGGCGACGCCGAGGCTCAGCAGAAACTAACCGAAATCGTGGCCAGGGTCAAGGAGCGCTCTCCCTCGAGTGCTCAAACCCTCAACGCGGTGGCGCGAGCCGACGCCGTACTGGGAGATACCGTAGAGGCACTGGAGTCGGTACATAAGGCGCTCAGAGTCGATTCCCAGAACGTTCAGACAAAAGAGCTTAACACGCTTTTCAACACGCCCAGAACAAGGGTGGAGCGGTTGATTCAGCTTGCCGACCAGAACCCCGGAGACACCGTTGCTCACCATGACCTGGAAGAAGAGCTGGACTCGCTCGAGAACGTTCCAGAACTGACGGCCGACATACAGGCCACCCTTCAGCGCGGCTACCAGACATTCTACCATTTGTTGCCGGCAGAACCCCCTGTCACCGATACCGCCGCCCCGGGAGACACGCTGTAGGTGGCAGGAAAATAGCCTGACCGGGCTAAGGTGGCAGCTCGTACTGGTCTATGACTTGACCGATATCGTTAATGACGGTGATGAAGATCCCCTCCGGCAAGATCGACAACTTGCAGAAGTGATATTCCATCAGAAAAAGCTGGCTGCAGGCGTGGTCTCTGGCCTGGTCGCGAAGCGGAGCGCCGCCGCCGCCGGTGACAATATAGAAAATGTCGCCGCAACATGACCGCTCGTAATCGTGGTCATGACCGTTGAATACGATATCCACGCCGTACTGCTCGAACAGCGGCACCAGTATCGCTCGCAGGCCCAGCTCATCCTCGACATGCGCCCCGGTGCTGTACGGCGGGTGATGAAAGACCACCGCCGTAAACCAGACTGAGTCTCCCACCGAGGATAGATCGTCGACCAGCCACTGGTACTGCTCCGACGTTTCGCCTATGTCCACACAGGAATGAAGAATAATGAAATGCACCCGGTTGCGGACCACCGAGTACCACTGCTCGTTGTTGGGCAGCTCGAAATTGTCAAAGAACAGCTGCGACTGAAGTTCA
>CP070777.1:2337728-2344846 GCA_020346225.1 Candidatus Zixiibacteriota bacterium
AGGCTTCCCATACATTTCTGGCGGTATCAGTAAGCCTGTAGCTGCGTGCGATCTGGGCATCAAGCTCCTTAACGCGCAAGGAATCAGGACCATACTTCGCGGCCAGCCTGTTGGTTTCCGACACCAAAATGAAGCGCTTGGCTGTCAGCCCGCGATCCCAAACCATATATGACACTCCGGCAGCCTCGCTTACCATTTGCGGTCTAACGGCTAATGCGAAGTCATCTTCTGATGGGATACTGACTCCGGACAGGGCCTGCGCCAGGACCTGGATCAAATAGCGGACTTGCCCTTCGTATTTCTCGAACCTGCCACATCCGGAAGGGTAAAGCACGACATTTTCCGAGATCTTGTGATTGGAATCGGGAAGGTTGGTTACGAGACAGTGATCACAGATGTTGGTTGCGGTTATGTTCGATTCCGACGCCAGGCTACAAAGGGACCATGTGATTCTGTCGTATCGCTCGATGAACCGAGAACTCGTAGCCCGCAGAGTGCGTGCCAGGATAACAACATTTGAGAGAATCAGATGATTCTGGAAGATGCTGCTTTGGTTGCCGTGGTAACCCAGATCATCGAGGCTGCCCAGCACGACCGAAGTAATGCTACGGTTTTCGGGACCCAACCGCACCTGGTTGTTGGCGACCATGGTGTCACCACCCGGCAAAACCAACTCGGCCAGTTTCTCAGACGCCTCGTCCAGTTGCCGG
Organism: Candidatus Zixiibacteriota bacterium; assembly: GCA_020346225.1. Classification (GTDB taxonomy): domain Bacteria; phylum Zixibacteria; class MSB-5A5; order GN15; family FEB-12. The sequence goes on from CP070777.1 coordinate 2,338,439, forward strand.
CTCATACTGTGATGAAGGCCGCCCACATTGATTATCAGTACGCCGCCGAATATCAGATCAGCATACCGCTGCCACCGACCCGTATACTCGCAATTGAAGTAGTTGTCGGTGCACACCGCAGGTCCAAAACAAAGCGCTGTCAGGGCCCGCCCTACCGGCTGATCGACGTTGTTGTCTCGAACACATATTGCCGGAGCGCGAGCGGTTTCGGCGTCGATGCCACCTACGCTGGCAAACCTCACGAAGATGCCGCCTCGAATGGCGTCCGGTAAGTCCTCATAATCCACGCCGGTCCCGCCGTTGTTGGCTATGACGTTGTCGCCGATTTCAAGATTCTCGGCATATCCCACAAAGATGCCGCATAAGGGATCCTTAGCGAGGCCTCCATTATCACGGATTCTGTTCTTGGAGATGGTCGCGTTGGAAACCATCCCCAAAGAAATCCCGGCGAGAGCAATTCTCCCGGCCTTTCTCAGCATTTCATCCGTGAAAGGGTTCCGAACGTTTTGGTGAATTCGGTTCCCCACAATACTTAGGTGGGAGACAGCATTGGACGTCGCAGCCAGGTCCTTGGCGGTAAATTGGAAAAGCAGTTCATTGATAAGGTTGGAATCAGACAGGTTGAGATCTTCCTTGGGTAGGGATACTTCGGCATGCGTTCCGAAACCAATTCCGGACAATCCCATCTGAGTGATTTCGTTGTCGGCGACCGTTACGCTGAAGATGCGGGCCAGACGAGAGGTCTCGACCGGGTCGGCGTCAACCTCCTCCACGACCAATCTGTAATACTCCCCCTCTTTCAGTTGCTCGACCCGCGTTATGCGTATGCCGGGTACCGTCGAAAGCTCGAAATGAGGATAGGGCGGGCGGACGGCCATAATCAGTTCCCCGGCACCGTCTGTCCGTTCAACATTGGCATGCCCGGTAACTACATTGGTCAACGCGAACTCGAGATCCGCTACCGGGTTGTCATTCGCATCAACCACCGTGGCACCAAATTCCTCGCCCCTGACCAGGATGGGCACTCGCTGGATTTCCCCTTCTGACTGGGCATCAGGGTGGTCATCGTCCAACAACTCGCCCCCCAGAGTGACGCCATTACCTGCCCCACCGATGATCCGATTACCCTGAATTCTGGTCTCTTCGGAACCGGAGCGCACGTGAATGCCACCCCACGCCTTGAAGGGGTTGATCGGAACTTCAGAAGCTCCGTAATTCCAAATATGCTCCGCGAATACAACAAGCACGCGAGGGCGAGTGTAGAGCTCGTCGGTCTCGGTGCAAAGATCAGCGGGGTCGGGTGTCGTTCCGCCCTCCTCATCCGGCTCCGGCGATTCTGGAAGGGACTCATCGGGCACAACGGTAATCATGTTGTCTTCGATGCGAATTCGATCTGCCTTGAAGGAGATCGCAGCACTTGCCGCGGTGGTATCCCGGAGCGAGACCGTATTCCGCGATATTTCTACTCCGTCGGCGCCATCGATGCGGATAGCGTTGGCGACCGCCCCGAGAATACGACAGTCCCTGACTATCAGATCGCGAAGCTTCACCGGGTTCTCTGTCGTGCTCCGAGCGTGAATCACAGTCCCATCGACGTTGACCATGTCCAATCCGGATATCGTAATTTCACTGCAATCAGTGAGAGTCAGTATGGGCAATTCCTTTTTTGAAATGCGTGGATATACCATGGTGCGCTTTGGACAGCCGGCAATGGTTATCTTCTGGCGATCCGCCAGTGAAAGATTCGCATAATGGACGCCCGGCAGAAGGCACAATTGTCCGCCCGTCATGGGCAGGTGCTCGGCAGCTTCTTCCAGCGAGTTGAAATCTCCGAAGCTACAGATGCCGTCCCCTATCAATAGGGTGCAGCACACGGTCTGTCTGGTGAGAGGCCTGAAGCGACGGCGGCAGTCCGAGATGGATCCACTGACGGAAGTGTCCTTGTCGTTTGTCCAGTGTATCTCACCGAGGGAAACGCGGTGATGGAAGATGCCCTGGGGAGGCTCATCATCAACCAGTGTAGGTCCGGAGCTTTCTCCGGCGCGCACAGTGAAGGTCCAGTAATCCCCGGGTCGGTAGTTCACCCCGTCGGGAGCGTCGAATTCCAGATGGATGCTGTCGCGCAGCACCGTACCTCCAGCCGCGGTGAAACTCGATATCGGCGCAATGCCGTTCCATAGGCGGATGAAGATACTCTTGTCACCGGCAGGAAATTGCCCGCACGTAGGCGGATCGGTCAGCACCAGTACGTTCTGTGCATTGAGAGTGGCATCGGTACCGAAGGACACATTCCATCGGCCAGTGCTCTGGTCCAGTTCGACAGCTTCCAGATAGAAGTTGGTCAGGCCGGAATTGAGGATGGCGGGGCGGTTACCGGTGATCTCACAGGTGTGATCCGAAGCTATGAATTTACCGCGCCCAACGAGACCGCCGTTAAACTGCGACCATTTGAAGTGGGGCTCGGTACCTTCGTTAACGTGGGCTATCTCTATCCGATACAAATGATGTTCGAAGCCTGTATATCCTCCGCCCTGCTCCACGGGACAGTCGCCACCGACAGTCGTCTGAGGTGGTAGAGTTACCGTAAGATGCCCCTTCCAGTCGTCCGTGTCCTGAATTTGCGAAATGATCGAGCGACAGGTCTCTCCTGCGCCGAGTCGGTATAGCCGAAACGCAAAAGCCGTATGAATACGTTCGGTCGTATCGAGGTCACCAAGGGCTGGCTCCAGAAGTCTCTCGGGCCACTGGAACGCGTTCATTTCTTCATGAGAAAGCTCCAGAATAACCGCATCCCGAACATCGTCGCCTATGGACGTCGTGTCGTACCCAGGGGATTGAACCGGGGGACCATAATAAGTGGCACGACGATCAACGGGTGTCTTCGATGAATCCGGATCGCCGGCCAGATAAGTCAGCAGACCATCGGCCCAGACTCTCCCGGGCGTCACCGACAGTTCGACCTTTTCTTTCCCGCCCACACTCTCCACACGGGCGCCCTCAATGCGGAAACCATCGGGATCCGCTGCCGGCACGGCCGCTACACGCGCGCCGATAATATCTCGAGCCGCCTCGCCTTGCCAGTGCAGGCAGATACGTTCAGCATCAGTATAGTCGACATCGGTCAGCACTCGCCCCTGTTGGTGCAGGACGCCGTTGAAATTGTCAAACTTCCGGAACCGCCAGTTTGAAAAATCGCCTAACATGGTTTTGACCTCTCTTCGAAACTCAGGTAACAGCTATTAATATTGGCCGCACACCCAGAGGCATGAATTCGCGTATCCGTATCCTGAGGTTTGCCCACTTGTGCGCCTCTTTGTTTACAGCCCCAAAGGCTCCCATTCTGTCGTCGCCCGGACCAAGGGTCAGTATTGCCGTGTCAGAAGAACACGACAAATGTCCGTAGTCCGGTTGTTCGAACCATTCACTGCCGAATCTCACCTCTGCGCCGGAGACGCAGGCATAATTATGGGGAAGCCGGTCCTGGTCGCCACGGAAAGAGCTGTTCTTGATACATCCCGTTTGATTGTTGTGAACTTCCAGCCGGTGACTCCATATGGTCCCGGACCCGGAAGCGCTGACGACACGAACTCGGCCAAAGAACGTCACGTTAATCGCAACCAGATCTGGCCCCCAGAGGGTGGCGGAATTGGTAGAGTCAGTGATCGCAAAGGTGTCGTCAGCCTTGTCTGAGACCCCCTTGCCGGCATCCACTACGGAGTGCTCGATACTCAAAGTGTAGTATTCCGCATCAATCAGGAGGGGACCGCATATCGATCGCTGAATAAGAATCTGAGGTGTCTGCTCGAAAAGATCTTCCTCCGCTTGAACCACAAAACCGTACGACCCTTCCAGTTGAATCGCCGGTCGTATCGGCGCCCGCGCACCGTCCCGGAGCCGGTATCCGCCAGGGTCGAGGGTGCAGTTAAGTATCTCCAGTTTGTCGAGCGCAGCCCGTGCCACAAGTGGGTCGTCAGTTGCACTCGACCATCCCTGAGTAAGATACAGTCCCTCCAGACGAACTGTCAGTCTGTCCGCACCCTCCGGGCTTGCGGGTCTGAATCGGAGCGGCTGAGCGAGGCGGACAATCGGACGATGACCGCTGGCGGCCCTGATAATCAACGACCTGCTCAGCTTCAGGGCGGGCGCCACATCCTCCAAAGTTGAGCTATTGAGAATACCGGAGATGTCAAGATCGTGCACAAGACTGTCTTCGATTTCGACCACCACTGGCGGGCCACTTGAGGTAAGACCTTCCAGGGCAGCAACCAGCGTCTGGTTGGCTGTCAGAGTATTGACGGTCCGTTTAGTGGTAGCCTCACCGCCAAACTCGACCGGTGCGGAATCGCGTGAAACGGGATGTGCGCCCACGTTCCCCGGAGCACCGTACGTGAAACCAGCCAGAACATTCCTCGCGAAGTCCCCGAGTTTTGGGGTAAGCGCATTCCGTTTGGTCGCTGTATCGACACCTATCGCCACCCGGCCGAGAATTGGGTCGATGACAATTTCGTGAAGGGCCACCGGTCTCTTCAGTCCAGAACTCCACGCGCACAGATTGGCCCCACGAAACGTCCACTTGACTCCGGCGAAGGGATTCTCCGGCAAAAACAACTGAAGACCGCTTTCACTGATGTTCAGATCGCCTCCGAGCAGGGAGCCGGGGTCAAATTCATCGATGCCGATGTAATCGAACGGATTGGCGTCCTCCGATCCGCTGGTCAGCCTGGCAGCGGGAATCGGACCCGGGACCTCGTCAGGAGCCGTAAGTCGGGGAGGGTCGGCATTGGGATCATTGCGATAAGTGTTGAATAACCGCGCGGAACGATCCAATTGATGGAGATCAAACTTGACCACGTACTTCGCCTCTCCGGGTGAAGGTGATAAGGTGTCATAACCCTTCGCCAGCGGCCGGACAGCCCGCAGACGGTAGGCCTCAAGCCTCCACAGGAAGATTGCCAGATTAGGCAGATTGTAGTGAATCGCCTTCCCCGTGGGCGGACGCACCACCGGAGTATAAGCCGCACGGTCAAAGGGCGTGCCAAGCAGACTTAACTGGGCGGGATCGCGTATAGGCAGGGTTCCGCCTCGCCGGATAGTGAACCTCGTTGTGGACGGATGGGAGTAGGGCGCCTCCCCTCCTATATCCGGACGCAGATGATTCAGGTGCTGCCGCCAGCCGAGATTCTCTCGCAACTCGACACTTCGCGCCGCCCAACCGGTCAGATTTGCTGCCAGGCGCTCGATCGCGCTCAGCGTTCCTTTGCGTCGTCTCAGGAAGATCGTGTCGGCAACATCGGCTCGGAGCGTGCTCGATTCTCCACTCAGATGGCTCGTACCGACAAGGTCGGCGATATAAGGAATCACCCAGTCGTCGCAGGTGTCGATGAAGAAGTCGTGATAGAGGCTTTCGATATTTGCATGGATAGCCTCAAAAACCTTCTCCATAGCTTCAAGGTAGGCTTTCAACTGACCCGGAGGGAATTGTTCTTCGTCCTTAATCCGATAGATCTCGGGTAATCGTTCATAAAGCGCGACCCGCTTGCTCATGAGCATTCCTCCGCCGGCGCCGCTACCGAGGTGAGCGTTAAGTGACTCGGGTGTAGCTGCAACAACTCGGCAACAGAACAGCTTACCTTACTTTGATAGCCGCGCATGGCCGGCAGAGCGGTGCTATCGGGATCGATGCCGGCTTCAAAAGGTTTCAAGGCGGTAACTCGGCTCCACAGTACACCCTCGACTTGCTGCAACCTGCCCGCTATCCGGCTGGCGTACTCAGCCTCGCCGAGATCACGGTTGTATAATCCGAAAAGGCCGGTGCGGGCTGTCTCCATGTCATCGTTCAAACCAAGCGCGGCTTTCATCGCCGCTATCACATCGCTTTCCACCCGCGAAGCATGATACGCATACTCGACGTCGAGGTAGACATAGCGGAAGTTGGCCTGCTCGACAATAACCGGATAGCCGCTGGGTCCGCGGCACCGCCGGGCCTTCTCGATCTGCTGCCGAATGTCTGTAAACTCTCCCTCCCGTCCCTCTTCGAGCAGAACGCGCACCATGACCGAGGGCACACCCTCATGCATATCCCAACGGGCTGCAACACGTACCACACCTGATAACGCGAGAACCTCCGCCTCGTAATCGGACAGGCTTACCAGACGTCCGAGACTCTGGACTCTCTGAGGAGCGGCATACCGGGCTGAGTCTCCCGATTCCGGTGCGGTGCCACTCGAGACAAGTCCGGGTAGCAGTACTTTGTCGAGATTGTCGACCCGCTCTCCCGCCGATGGGGACGAGCCAGCCCGAAGTTCGCCGTATGCTCCGGATCCGCTACGGTACTTTGCGATGACATTGCCTTTACCCGAAGGCAGCCGGGAGCCGGTAATGCCGTCACCGAACTGCACGTGGCTGTTA
>CP070777.1:2344946-2350180 GCA_020346225.1 Candidatus Zixiibacteriota bacterium
CCACGGTCTGGTAATAGGCCGTGGGTTCGGTCCAGGTCAGGGTAATGCTGGTGATGGTTGCGTCGGCGGCCGTATTGTTGGCGATGTCAAAACGGACCGTGTGACAGTCCACACCGTACGCCGATTCGCTGCCTTCCACCAGCGTCAACATGGTATCCGGGCCGCCCGAGGCCGAGAAATGAGCCGTCCCGAAATCGAACCTCACCAGTTCCGCACTGCTGTGCCTCGGCAGCACCGTCACGTAACGTCGCAAGGTGTCGACTTCGGGCAAATAGATGGCTTCCACCAGGTGCCGCCCCACCGGTATGGAGTCCAGCGTGACACTGCCTGCCGAGTCCGGCTGGTAGCTCTTGGTAGCGGTGCTTCCCGCGCCGTCCGGTATGGTGATTTCGACCTCCACCGAATCGATGTAATCATTGCCGGGCGCGGCACCATCGGCATCTCTGATCAGACCGGAAACGGCGTTGCGCAGGTAGTCCAGCGAGTCACTGCCGGCCCGGTTTCTCATCGTGGTGCCGGAGCCGTGCGAACGGATATCGGTGCCGCCGTTGTACTCGTAAGTTTCACCCCATTCGTCCGTCTTGAAACCGACGCTGTCAAGGGCGTACTCGGGCGGGATATACGGCCCGTTCCAGGTGGCATAGCCGCCCGGATTGCTCAACAGGGCGTCGAGATCAGGCGGAAAAGCGCCCACGTCGCCGACATAGCCGAAATCGGAGCGTACCCCTCCCGCTACCGACATAACGGACGGGTCGCCCACTATGGCCTCAACCAGCATCTTCATTTCGCGTTCGGTCTTTCGCTTACGTGCGTTCTCAATCCCTGGTGTCATCGACTTCATCGCCATCGCCGCCAGAATGGCCACGATGACGACGATCATCGTAACTTCGACGAGGCTAATGCCTCGGCTGTCGCCTATACGACCTAACGCCCCTTGAGCCCCCATACCTAACCCCCATGTAAACCATCGACTGTTTCATCTTAGTAGCAGCTCCCCATGGCTACGTTGAAGATTGAACTGTCCGAGAACAAAACCTCGAACTCGGTTAATGACATATCCACCTTGCCGCCGCTGCCGGTCGGGGTGGACCTGAACCCCTCGATTTTGATCGTCACCGTTGACCCGTTCGTCAGTGTCTGCGGGCTGTCAAAAACGGCCACATCGCCGCTGCCGTTGCGCGGAGAGGAGTTGTCCCAGACTTTTGTTATATTCCAGTAAACGAACGGGTAGTAGGCGGTCGGAGACGGCCACGTCAGCTTGATGCTCGTCAATTCAACGTCCTGGCCGGTGTTGTTGCGGACATCGAAACTCACGTTGTTACAGTCGCTCCCCTGGCCGTATACGGATTGGCTGCCGGCCACCAGTGTCAGCATGCTGTCCGTTCCCACCCCGGCCGAGAAATAGTTCGACACAAAATTGAACCTGACAGTCTGCTCGCTGCTGTGTCGCGGCATAACCGCGACGTAGCGGATCAGCGTATCCGCGTCCGGCGTATATATGGCCCGCACCAGGTGCCGGCCCACGGAGATGGAATCCATCACGAATTCCCCCTGCCAGTCGCTCTGATAGGCCTTTGTCGCCGTGCCGCCGGTTCCGTCGGGAATGACAATCTCGATTGCGACCGAGTCGACATAGTCCGCCCCCGGCACGGAATCATTGATGTCCCTGACACGGCCGTAAACCGTATTGTCCAGGTAATCACTGATGTCTGTGCTGCTGCCTCTGCGCATGGTTTTCCCCGAACCGTTCGAGACTATTTCCAGGCCTCCGTTGTAGGTATACGGCTCGCCCCATTCGTCCCTGTTCCAATCGGCCGTATCGCCCGCGAACCCGGGCGAAACATACGGTCCGTCCCAGGTGGCATAACCGCCCGGATTGGTCCAGAGGGCGTTCAGGTCGGGCGGAAAAGCACCCACATCACCCACGTACCCGAAATCCGACCGGATTCCCCCCGCCACCGACATGATATTCGGGTCGCCGGCTATGGCGCGCTGGAGCGTTTCCATCTCCCGCTCCGTTCTTCGCTTTCGGCTCTCTTTCATGCTTCGGGTCATCGACTGCATCGCCGCCGCCATCAAAATCGCCACGGCAACGATTATCACTGTTACCTCGATCAGACTGATTCCCCGATTGCTTCTAGCCCTAAGCAATCTTCTCTGACTCATCACCTTTTCGGCGTCTAGCCCCGCTGTCAGATTTTTATGCTAGCCCCAGCTTTCGACCAACTCCTCCTACCAGTAATCAGCACCAAAAGTTATCTCTGTGTAGAATGACTCTCCCGGATAGACCACTGCCTTGCGGTAAAGCGTGTCATAGGTCGGGTCATCCGTGTAAATAACCAGCAGCGAGTGATGCCCCACCGGCACTGAACTGAAAGCCACGAAACCGTTACCCTGCGGGTTTCTGGTCACGGTCGTGTCGGAACCGGTCCCGTTGGGGTAACTGAGTTTCAGCTCCACCGAATTGGCGTCGCTCCCCGGCGGCGTGTTGTTGAGGTCTATTACCAGCACCTGCACTTCGTTTGAAGTCAAATCGCCGATTGAATATGCCACCCGTCGGCAGATGGTCGTGCCGCCGCCGGTCGATATGATGCTGTCGCCGGTGTAAGCGTACTCCTTGCCCCAGCCATCATACTTGAACTCGCTTTCCGAGCCGCCGCTCGCGGCGTAGTAGGCGTCGTGGATGTACGGCCCGTCCCAGTTGGCATACCCCGGGTTGGTGACCAGCCCGTCCAGATTCAGCGGCACCGCGCCAATGTCCCCGACATACCCGAAATCGGTCCTGACCCCGCCCGAAACGAGATTCGGGTTGCCGGCGATCGCCCAGGCCAGGTGGTCCATCTCTTGCTTGGTCTCTTCGGTGCGGGAGAGATCAACCGTGCCCCGAAGCGAGCGCATGGCCACCGCCGCCACGACACCGACGATGATTATGACGGCCAGAAGCTCGAAAAGGGAGTAACCACTCACCGCTCTTTGTCTTGCGAGAATCATTCTGCTCCAGATTTTCCCGTTACATCTGATTATCGGCAGAATGAGTTACTCCCTTAAGCGGCTCGCAGGGCTTAACTGCTTTAATTTATAAGGGGTTAGCTTGGGACAAGACTCGACCGGAACCGGCTGCGGGCGGGGTCGCAAAAGCCCGGGAGGGGTGGCCTGACGTCAAACAGTGTCGTCGAGACCGGCCGGTTTTGCGGGAATACGTACCACCAGATCCGCCGTCACCTTGCACTGGCAGGCCAGGCGCGAGGTTTCGGCAACGTTTTCAGCCTCGTCGAGCATATCCGCTTCATCCTCGGACATCTCGTTGAGGGTCTCATACCCCGATTCGATGATCACATGACAGGTGGCGCAGGCGCAGTTGCCGCCGCAGTTGTGATCGATCTTGATATTGTTGTCGAGAGCCGCGTCGAGAAGAATTTTGCCGGGCTCGACCTCGACTTCCTCCTCGGCCGGCAGAAATCTGACTTTGGGCACCGTTCCGTCCTCGCCTTAACGATAGCGTTCGCCAGCCAAGATAGACTGTTCATCGGGTGATATCAAGTTCATTTACCCCGCTGTCACACCGTGATAAGACCGCCGTTTTCTCCCGCTCTTTGGGCGAAAGATCCGGTATTATTGTCTGTCAGCATCTCCGGCACTGCCCCGTTCCGGCCGCCCAGAAACCTTTTGACTTTTCCAGGGCCATTTACTTTATTTCGAGGACTGTTTTTGACTATCATCCGCACCCGAAGGCCAGGGTGACGGCCGGGGGGGCTCAAAAAATTACCGACCGGTCAATTTTTTGTGGACTATGCGAATCTTTTTTCGTATTGTTGTCAGGGGAGAGTGTGGACAGGTAAGGAAATAATAGGACCAATAAAGTTAAAGGTAGGTAACGCAACATGAGATTGTCACGCAAGTCAGACTACGCCCTCAGAGCCGTTCGCCACATTTCCTCGTTGCCGAAAGGGAAGCTGGGCTCTATCAACTCCGTCAGCGAAGCTGAAAACATCCCCAGAGAGTTTCTGGCCAAGATATTGAAGGACCTCACTCGAAGCGGTATTCTGGTTTCCTACCAGGGAGTCACGGGCGGTTACAGACTGTCTCGCATGCCGAAAGATGTTACTTTTCTGGACGTTATCGAAGCCATCGACGGCCCCATTCATCTCAACCTGTGTACCGAGTCTCCGAACTGTCGCTGTGAACAGTACAACAAGTGCCAGATGAAAGAATTCTGGATGGCCCAGGAAAAGACCTTCAAGAAGGCCCTGGGCAAGGAACACTTCGCCAAGTACCGACGCGTAAAAAGAAAATAACTGCCTACAGGCACTTAGCCGCGCCACCGGGGACGGCATCGGGCAATGGTCCCACTGCAACATAGGCCCGCATCGTTGTCCGCATTGTTTGCCGACCCGGGTGGTGGCATTTTGGGGCTTGTCTTTAAGCCCCATTTTTTATTATATTTTTCTGCTGAGGTGCAACCGTCAGGTAACGGTCGTTAAGCGGTGCGATTGTTCGAAACCTGCCCCGGCAGCGACCGTTAATATGGATGGTGTAGTTATAAAGGAGCCCTAAAGTGATAGATTTCAACGATAAACAACATAAAGTCAAAGTCGGTCTGGCCGAGATGCTCAAGGGCGGCGTGATAATGGATGTTACCAACGCCGAGCACGCCAAAATCGCCGAGGAAGCCGGGGCCGCCGCTGTCATGGCACTCGAGCGCGTGCCCTCAGATATCCGGGCCGAGGGCGGTGTGGCCCGCATGGCCGACCCCGAGATCATCGAGGCCATCAAACGCGCCGTCACCATCCCCGTCATGGCCAAATGTCGTATCGGTCACTTTGCCGAGGCACAGGTGCTCGAGGCGCTGGAAGTCGATTTTATCGATGAGTCCGAGGTGCTCACGCCCGCCGACAACAAGTACCATATCAACAAGTGGCCCTTCAAGGTCCCCTTCGTGTGTGGTTGCCGCAACCTGGGCGAGGCTCTCCGGCGTATTTCCGAGGGTGCCGCCATGATTCGCACCAAGGGTGAAGCCGGCACCGGTGACGTTTCCGAGGCCGTCAAGCACCTTCGTGAAATCGGCCTGGCCATGAAGCAGCTTACCGTCATGAGCGACGAGGAGCTTTACGGCGCGGCCAAAGAACACCGTGTGCCCATCGAGCTGGTCCGCATGGTGGCCAAAACCGGCAAACTGCCGGTGCCTAATTTTGCCGCTGGCGGTATTGCCACGCCGGCCGACGCCGCCCTGTGTA
>CP070777.1:2350280-2353263 GCA_020346225.1 Candidatus Zixiibacteriota bacterium
AGGCCGTCGCAAAGATTCTCTCCGTGACGAACTGCTGCTTGTCATAGCCGCAGGGGATTTCCTGCTCCTTCTTGACCTCGCTCGTTCTGGCCGACATATCATAATCATATATTGTCCTGGGCGTTATCAGTGAAGTGTACATAAAGCGCAGCAGCCCCGAGTCGAACTCCGGGTTACCCCAGGGCCAGTAGGTCCACACCGTCTCCGGAAACTCAATGTAATGAGCCTCCTGCGAATGGACATCAATCACTTTTATGCGCTTCAGGCCTCCCCGTCGCTCGTAAACCACCAGGTAATCCTTGAAGGCGTCGACACCGTCGATCTTGACCGAATCGCTGTGGGCGATGTACTCTTTCCAGTTCTGGCGGCCCGGCCTGGCTACGGGCGCCACCATCAGCTTGAAATTGAGTGCGTTATCGTTCGTCCTGATGTAGAAGTTGTCTCCCTGATGATAAACACTGTATTCCATCATGTGCCGGCGCGGTTCGATAACCCTGAAGGTGCCGTCCGGCTGGTCGGCATCCAGAAAGTGAATCTCCGAGGTCGTCGCGCTCTCCAGGCGCATGAAAATGTATTTTTTGCTCTTGCTCTTCGAAAGGTACAGCTCAAAAGCTTCGTCCTTCTCGTGGTAGAGCAGCTTATCATCCGACGCCTCCGAGCCCAGCCGATGGCGGAACAGCTTATAAGGACGCCGGGCGTCATCCTGAGCGATGTACATCAGGGTGCGGCTGTCATTGGCCCATGCAAAAGAAGCGTAGACATCGGCAATCCGGTCGGGAAGAAGCTCACCGGTGGTCAGGTCCTTTACATATATCGTGTACAGTTCCGAGCCGCTGGTGTCGACCGAATAAGCCAGCAGGTTCTCATCGGTGCTGACATCCCACCTGGCGACATAAAAATAACCATGACCCTCAGCCAGAAGGTTCTCGTCGAGCATTATTTCCTCCGGGCTGTCCAGGCTGCCTTTCTTACGGCACTTGATCGAGTACTGCTTGCCCTCCTCAAAGCGTTCGTAATAATAGTAATTCCCTTTCTTCTCCGGCACCGACCGATCGGTTTGCTTGATACGGCTGACATATTCGTTGTAGAGCTTCTCCTGGAGCCTCCGAGTGTGTTTCATCACCGCCTCGGTATACTCGTTCTCGGCCCCGAGATACCGTATCACTTCCGGATCTTCGCGTTCTCTGAGCCAGTAGTAGTCGTCGGTCCAGGAGATTCCGTGAAGCGAATTCGTCTTGGGCTGAACGGCGGCGGTTGGCGGGTCCGGCACGCGCTGCTGGATACAGGATACGGCCAGAGCGGTCGCCAGCAGGGTGAGAAGCAGGGTCTTGAGCCGCAGGCGCTGGGGCATGGTCTCTCTCCTCGGTTTTGATGGTTGTCCGGCTAAGGTAAGGTGGCGGCGCTCCGCTGTCAATCGACTCAAAGATGCTCCGGTGCTGCTTTGGCCCTGCTAAGTACCCCCGGCGACCCTTTTTTGCCCCCCGGCCGCGCCTTACGGATTGACTTTCCAGCCCCTTTTTACTATCATTAGCGCCTGTGAATTTCCGCCTTCGGAGCTTCCGAAGGCCTGTTTTTGAATCCAGAAAACCTGGAGGCTACCCGGTGAAGGAATATACCACCGATAAAATCCATAATGTCTGTCTGGCCGGTCAGCGCGGCTGCGGCAAAACCAGTCTCGGCGACGCCATCGCCTTTGCCGCCGGAATCAATAACAGGGTCGGCCGCGTCGATGACGGCAGTTCGATTCTCGATTACCAGGAAGACGAAATCTCCCGCAAAACGACCATTTCCTCCAAGCTCCTGTCCTGTGAATGGAATAAGAACAAGATCAATCTTCTCGACTGCCCCGGTCACACCGATTTTGTGGGCGAGCTGCAGGGCTGCCTGAAAGTAGCCGAAAATGTCGGCATCCTGATCAACGCCACTGCCGGCGTCGAAATCGGCACCCAGCTTCACTGGAAGGAAATCGAAAAAAGCGGCAATCCGAGATTCTTCTTCGTCAACAAGATCGAAGCCGAAAACGTCACGTGGCAAACCGTCCTCGGCTCCATACAGGAAGCTTTTGGCAAACACGCCGTCCCGGTGCAGATACCCATCGGCGAAGCCCAGTCGTTCAAGGGCGTCGTCGACCTCCTGCACATGAAAGCGTACACCTTTGCGGCCGACGGCAAGCAGACCGCCTCGGACATACCCGATGACCTCAAGCAACAGGCCGAAACCGAGCGGGAAAGCCTGGTGGAAATAGCGGCCGAGGCCGATGACGCCCTGCTGGAGAAATTCTTCGACCAGGGGACGCTGGATGCCGCCGATGTCGTCAAAGGGTTGAAAGCCGGCATAGCTTCCTCCAAGCTCTACCCCATCCTGGTCGGCTCTGCTTATAACAGCGGCGGTGTTCAACTACTTCTGGATTTCATGGCCGAGTTTTTGCCCTCTCCCGACGCTCTGCCGGCGCCGGCCGGAATCAAGACCGGGTCTGACAACAAGACGGAAATCGCTCCCGACAGCAGCGGCCCGCCGGTGGGCTTTGTGTTCAAGACGATGTCCGAGGGCCACCTGGGCGAGATGGCCTTCGTCAAGTGCTACAGCGGCACTATAAAACCCGGCACCGAACTGAAAAATCAGCAGCGCGGAGCATCCGAAAGAATCAATCAGATATATGTCTTTCAGGGCAAAAACCGCGCCGACGCTGCCTCGGTGACTGCCGGTGACTTTGGCGTCTTTGTCAAGCTGAAGGACACTCACACCGGCGAAACGCTCTCCGCACCGTCACTCTCCGTCACCATCCCGCCCGTCGGTTTCACCAATCCCGTCATGGATGTTGCCGTCAAGGCGAAATCCAAAGGGGACGAGGAAAAAATCTCCAACGGGTTCGCCAAGCTGCGGGAAGAAGACCCTACTTTCCGCCTGGTCGCCGCCCCCGCGGTGAAGCAGCAGGTGCTCTCCGGCCCGGGCCCGACCCAGATCGAGGTGCGCGTCGAGACGC
>CP070777.1:2353363-2360290 GCA_020346225.1 Candidatus Zixiibacteriota bacterium
GCTCTTGATGCTGGGGGCTCTGGCCGTATCCAGAATCTGGATGGCCGGCGTTTCTTTCTTTTCGTTTATAGCAGCCAGCTCACGCTCCTGAGCCAGTGTTTGATACACCTGAGTTTTGACTTCGACCTCGCGTCCTAACCGGGCGTGCTCCATGAGCAAATCGGGTGACGTGGAGTTGTAGTAATTGAGGTTATTGTCACGAAAGTCGCGCAGGTTTTCCTCGGCTGTGGCCAGGTCGCGACTGACCTCGACCATACGTTCTTCGATGAACTGCCGGGTTAACCCGGCGCGGGTTTTTCTTTCGCTCTTGCTGAATTCGTCCAGCAGACCGACACAGGTATTGGCGATGTCGGCTGAAAGTTGCGGCTTGGTGGTCGTAACCGCGACGCTGACCACGCCGGTCTTCTTGTCGTATGTCACGGCCGTTATCTCGCGAAGCTTGCCGAGAGCAAGGTCGGGATTATGCTGGTCGAAATACTCGTAGAGGTTTTGCGGACCGGTCGCATTCGCGATCAGATACCGCTTCGACAAAACCCTTTCGCCCAGCCGGCGGCTGCGAAGTATCTCCGGGTACAGGACAGCCGGAGACTTGTTCGGGCCGCCGAGACCGATCATTTCCAAGCCGGACATAGCTTCGGCCATCGACAGCAGACCACCGGCGGCGACATCGCTCGACGCCGGCAGGGTGGTGGCGGTGGCGGTGTAGCGGTCAGGCACGAAAAGAGATACGACCGCCGTTCCAAGGGCACAGGCCAGGGCAAAGACCGCAATGAACCGCCAGCTTTGCAGACCCAGGCGCATGACGGACCGGAGATCGGTGGTCTGGCTCGGTTTTGTCGGGAAGTCGTCGGATATCAATCTACTGCCGGTCATACTAATCCCCGCAGGCCTCAGTTGGAATTCACCGTGAAAACTTTGTTCCGGTTTCGGGAGTTTTTTCTGAGACCGTTAATAACGGTTCGGGGATTGCAGAATGACGGGATAAGAGAATCGGCCCCCTTAACGAGCGCAAAAAACGGCGACTTTTTATTGCCGCCACCTTTCGGATACTTGACCTTGGCCACTTTAGCACTCCTTTGCTTACATTAGCCTTTTCTTCGCGATCCTTCGCTTCGGATGTGCTCATTAAGTAGTCAAAAAGCATGCCATGGCCTTGGCGGCCGCATAAGCTCTTGCTGTAAAACAACATAATATTCGGCTGGCGAAGCTGAGCGGCCCCTATTTTCGGAAAAAAATTCTGGCCGAAAGGAAAAAAAATGCCCCCGGAGACGGGGGCGAATTTTCGGCGGCAACCGAATGCGGCTAAATAAGATAATAAGCGGCAGGGTATCCCAGTAGCGGGAGCGATGTCTATTTGAAATGCTTCGCCAGCAGTTCGACGATTCTTTCAGCCGTCCGGCCGTCCCACAGATCGGGAATCTTCCCCTGCCTGCCCTTCCCGTCGAGCACATCAAACGCGGCCGCGGCAATCTTATCCGGGTTAGTGCCGGTAATCACATTGGTACCGATATCGGATGTGATCGGCCGTTCGGTACTCTCTCTCATGGTGATGCACGGTATTTTAAGATAGGTTGTTTCTTCCTGTATGCCGCCGGAATCGGTGAGCACAAAACGCGACTCGGCCTGGAGTTTAAGGAAATCCAAGTAACCGAGTGGCTCAATAATGCGCAGGCCGTCACCGCCGTCCAGCCCGAATTCGTTCAGCCGGTTCTGCGTGCGCGGGTGACAGGGAAAGATCACCGGCATGCGCTGTCCTATCTTCCGGACGACCTCCATGATGCTTTTCAGAGTGTCGGGATTATCGACGTTGGACGGACGGTGCATGGTCATGGCGATGTATTCGCGCGGCTTCAATGACAGGCGGGTCAGGATATCGGACTTGCGGGCGACATCGAGGTTATACACGAGCGAGTCGATCATAATGTTGCCGACGAAGAAGACTTTATCATCGGGAACGCCTTCACTCTTGAGGTTCTTCAGACCCGACGGTTCGGAGACGAACAGGTAATCGGAGAGGCGGTCAGTAACGATACGGTTGATTTCTTCGGGCATGGTGTTGTCGAAACTTCGCAGTCCCGCCTCGACATGAGCCAGCTTGATCCACAGCTTCGAGGTTACCACGGCGGTGGCGAGGGTGGAGTTGACATCGCCGAAAACGACGACCAGATCGGGTTTTAGCTCGATCAGCTCGCTTTCGAGGCTGGTCATGATACGGGCGGTTTGTTCGGCGTGGCTGCCCGAACCGACGCCCAGGTATATGTTCGGCTTGGGCATTTTGAGTTCGTCGAAGAAAAGCTGCGACAACTTGTGGTCGTAGTGCTGACCGGTATGAATCAGGACGGTTTCGAACCGCTCGGAGCGAGCTCGAAGGGCGCGCATAAGCGGGGCGGATTTCATGAAATTGGGTCGGGCACCTACCACGAGAACAATCTTGATTTTCGACATAACTGAATATCCCCTCAGAGAGTGAACTGCGTTAGAGAAGGGTCAAGCCCGCGGGCGGTTGACTGTCATTTCGCCCGCAAAGTAGCTGTGCATATCCAAAAAAACAATTGAATTTCTGCCAAGTATTTGTCTAACTTGGTCGTGCTTCTTACATCGTTCTATTAACAAGAAGCTCGGCCGGAAAGTTCACGGACGGTTCGTCAAATTGACTATGATTGGCCCGAAGTTCTCGCTTAAAGCCCGCTCGGTTCTGGTACAGATACTCAAGTATCTGCTGATAGCGGTTGTTGTCTATTTCGCCGGAAAGAAGCTGGTCGACAACTGGACCGAGGTAGCCGCCTACCAGTGGCGCCTCAACCCTCTTTTTCTGCTCCTGTCGGTGGCCGGACACCTGGTGACTTTTCTTCTCCTTTCGAAGGTCTGGTGCTTTCTGATATCGGGATTCGGGTACCGGGTGAGTCTGCCTCACGCCTTCAAAATAAGCTACATCGCCAACCTCGGCCGCTATATCCCCGGCAAAATCTGGCCGGTGTTCGGGATGGTCTACCTGGCCCGTAAGATCGAGGTGAGTGAGGAAGCGGCAGTAACATCCTGGGGGCTGGCCCAGATGTTTGCCATACCGGCCTCGTTTCTGGTCTGCCTGATTGCCGTTGTCATCAACCCGCAGCTTCTTTCATCGGAGGTCAGCCGGGCGCTGAGCGTAGGAATTTACGTCGCCGGGGCGGTGGTTTTTGTTCTTTCGCTGGTGATGATAGTCGCTCCCGCCAAGATGCTTTATCTTTTCAACTGTTTGCTCAGGATGCTCGGCCGCCCTGAAATCAGTTTTCGCCTGAGCCCGGCGGTGGCTGTAAAAATCTATCTCGGCTACTTTGTCTGCTGGGCCCTGTTCGGTTTTTCTTTCTGGCTGTTTCTTCTGTCCATATCCGGTGATATGTTCGTTCCCGTCATTGCGGCGGCGGGCGCTTTCGTTATCGCTTATCAAATCGGGTACCTGACTATCTTTTCACCGGGCGGTCTCGGCGTGCGCGAGCTGGTCTTGACCAGCGTTCTCACAGCTTACCTGGGACCGGTGGCGGCCGGGGTGGCGGTCGCCTGCCGGCTGTGGAATATGGTAAGCGAGATTATCGCAGCGCTTATCGCCCTCAAGATAAGACTGGTCTCCGGCAGTGGCGGCGGTAATACCACCGGCGACTGAACCGCCCCGAGTCGTTTAACTCAGTCCTATTCAGTGTTAATGTAGCGCGACACCCACGCCGCCAGGGTCTGGCCAACGAATTCTGCGTCGGCCTTTCGGCCCAGCAGGTGGTCGGCATTGTCCAGCGATATGAAGCTTTTGGGGTGGCGGGCGGCCTGGAATATCTTCACGGCGTTGTCGATGTCGACGATGTTATCCACCGGGGAGTGAAAGACCAGAAGCGGTCGGTCGAGGCCGGCCAGGATTCGGTCCATACGGTGGCCGGTAATATCATCCAGAAACTGCTTTTTGATTCTGAAAGGACGTCCGGAGATGCTGACGACGGCCTCGCCGGTGGCCCGTATTTCCTGCTCGGTAGAATGGAAAACCCGCTTGAGATGCGCCGGGCTGTAGGGCGAGTTGACGGTGGCGACAGCGCGAACCGAAGGCAGCCGCGAGGCGGCTACTATGGCAGCCGTGCCGCCCAGCGAATGGCCGACCAGAATCTGCGGCGGCCCGTAACTGTCGCCAAGGAAGGCGGCGGCCGCCATGAGGTCATCGACATTGGACGAGAAGTTGGTGTTGGCGAAATCACCGCCACTGCCACCCAGGCCGGTGAAATCGAACCGCAGGACAGCCAGTCCCTGACGCGCGAGCGACCTGGAAATCCAGCTGGAGGCGAAGTAGTCCTTGGAACACGTAAAACAGTGGGCGAAAATGGCATAGGCTCTCGGTTCGGACTCGGGCCGTTCGAGGCTGGCGGCCAGCATTTCACCGGCCGACGAGGGAAAGGTGATTTTGTGGCTGGTTACGTCCATAATCACGGATTCTCCAAACGGGATGTTCCACTTGACCCGCTCAATATACATCGGCCAAGTCAATCATTCAAGCCCCGGGGGGCCCGAGGCGGGAACCTTGTCGGGCAAACGGGTGTACAACATCGGAAACAAAGGAAACGGACATATGTTTTGAGGTAAACACGGAGGATCTTAAAAATGTACCGCTCAAAGCCAACGCAGGCAATCATTGTTCTGGCCGTGATAGCCGTGATACTGTCGGTGGCTCCGAATTTTGTGGCCGATGGTAATCAGGGGTATGTGACCTCGGCGGCCGAGCTAAAACCGTCACCGCAGGACCGCCCCATTACGACACTCCGCGATCTCAACCGGGCGTTTACGGAAATTGCCGGCGACGTAACGCCGGCCGTTGTGACGGTGTCGACCGAGAAAACACTCCGCCTCCGACAAAACCCGCTTTTTCCCGACCCGTTTCTCGATTTCTTCTATGGACCTGACCGTCGCCGGGAACCCGAGGAACGCGAGTTCCGTCAGCAGGGTCTTGGCTCCGGCGTGATCGTCAGTCCCGACGGCAATATTCTCACCAACCATCATGTGATCGCCGACGCCGACAGCATCTATGTACGGACGCTGGAAGGCCGCCGGTATCCGGCCGACGTAATAGGCTCGGACTCGAAGACAGACATAGCTGTTCTGAAGATCGATGCCACTGACCTTCCGATCGTCAAGATCGGCAACAGCGATGACCTGCAGGTGGGCGAACTGGTTCTGGCGGTGGGCAGTCCCATGAGCGAGAACCTGGCTCACACCGTCACCCAGGGGATTGTCAGCGCCAAGGGGCGCTCGAATATCGGCCTGGCTGACTACGAGGATTTCATCCAGACGGATGCCGCCATCAACCCCGGCAACTCGGGCGGACCGCTGGTCAACCTCGACGGCGAACTGATAGGGATCAACAGTGCCATTGTCAGCCGCACCGGTGGTTTCCAGGGAATCGGTTTCGCCGTGCCGTCGAATATGGCCATCGGCATAATGAACTCGCTGCTAAGCAGCGGAAAGGTTGTGCGCGGATGGCTGGGTGTGCTGATACAGGATATCGACGAAGATCTGTCGGCCGCCCTCAAGCTGAGCAGTCAGGGCGGTGCGCTGGTTGGCGATGTCGTCCCTGACAGTCCGGCTGACCGCGCCGGTTTCGAACCGGGCGACGTTATCACGCAGATGAACGACAGGAAAATAACCAGTTCGGCCCAGCTTCGCAACAACGTCGCGGCGACAGCACCCGGCACTGAGGTCACATTCGAAGTATATCGCGACGCCGGCTCGCGCCGGCTCAGCGCAGTCCTCGGTGAACTGCCGTCGGAAGTAACGGCAGGCGGCGCCGAGACCGGCCTCGAAGATCTCCTCGGTTTCAGTGTCAGATCTCTTACGCCGGACCTTGCGCGACAGTACAGCATCAACCCGAACCTGTCCGGAGCCGTCGTGACGTCGATCGACCCGGCCAGCTCGGCCTACCGGGCCGACCTCAGGCAGGGTGACCTCATTCGCTCGGTGAATCGCCGGCAGGTCGACAGTGCCGAGCGGTTTTACGGTCTGCTGGAGGCCGCCGAACGGGGACAGACGGTGTTGCTTCGGGTCCATCGCAACGAGAACACCTTTTTCATCGCCTTCACGTTGTAGTTGGAATCGGCCGGTCATTGACATTGAATTATGAGAAAGCGGACGTGCCAAGCGTCCGCTTTTGTTTATCCGGTAGACTTTGACAGTCGCTTACTGATCGGGGTCGCGGGGGGACACATCGGTGAACCCACCGGAATAAGTACCAACCAGTTCGACCGGATTGCCGCTGTCGTCAACACTCACCTTGATTCTGAAGTAGTCGAGTTCCTCAAAGCAGAAGAGGTCGTCAGCCATGGGAATCATCTTGAATTTCGGCCGACCCTCCCGCTGGTAATACAGTTCGCCATTTTCAAAGATCAGGACGCGCGGGCCATAGGTGCCGACGTAACTCTGCAGGATGGCGGCATCGACGGTAGCCGGGTTGGCCAAGGCCTGTTTGGTGTCGATGTCCCAGGTGAGCTGCTGCTTGATATCTTCGCTGGTGGCTTTTTCCCGCAGCTTCTTCAAAGCCTCAAGATGCGCAACTTCAAGCGCCTGATCCTGCGGCACCTGAAGGTGTGGTTCAATGCCGGTCCCTTCCCAGTTGGTCCCTGAGATCGGATTTATGGCGCGGCCAAAGGGAAGTGACATGCCCACATTCAGATTGGCGAATAGCCGGCCGTCGACGGGATGGGCCCCGCCGCCGGTGGTTTCGCCCACTATTGTGGCCCGCTCCATATTCTTGAGGTTGTAGGTAAATTCCTCGGCCGCCGAGAAGGTGCGCTCACTGGTCAGCACATAGAGATCAGCGTCGCTCATCCTCGGCCCCTGGACCTGGGCCTGAGTCCAGAACTGGCGGGTAGTGTCTTCCTTTCGGATGTAGAAGCTGTTGAGATGCTGGGGTTCTTCGAAGAA
>CP070777.1:2360390-2386088 GCA_020346225.1 Candidatus Zixiibacteriota bacterium
CGAACACTACCCGCCGCACAAGCAGAAAAACTGCAATGAAAAAGGAGTTCCCCCTCACTAGGAACTCCTTTCTCCCCACCTCTTAAATACCCTTCACCGCCATACTATATTTAAGAGCAACTAACTTCGCGACAATGTTAAACAATTACTGTGCCAAACGAAACCGATTGCCACTTAACCGACTTAAGTACTTGATAGTCAAGACGCTAACTTATCCACACCGACGCGCGGATCGGACCCGGAACTCTCCGGCGCAAACATTGCGCCATCAAAAATCGTTAATCGGTCGATGTCGCAGATTTTATCCCCTTGGCCGCCAAAACAATAGCCGGCCACATCTAATGTGGACGACTATATATCGCCATTCTGCGCATTATCGTACAGACGCCAAGTCTTGCGCTAACTACTTCTTCTTCGCAAGATGGACCGACATACGGTGAAGGTCATGGGCCGCCTCCATGATCGACTCCGAAATCACCGGGTGACCGAAAATCAGCGACCCTAACTGCGTCACGGTCAGCCCCTGATTAATGGCCAGGGCCGCCGTATGGATGATTTCGGTGGCATGGGCTCCAACAATATGAACACCCAGAACCCGGTCGGTCTTCTTGTCGCCGATCACTTTCACCTCACCGGCAATCTCGTTTTCGGCATGAGCCTTTCCGAGCGCTCTGAGGGGGAACCGACCCACTGCCATCTCATGTTTCTCGGCGGCCTCAGCCTCGCGCATTCCCACCGAAGCCACCTCCGGATGCGTGAAAATCACCGACGGCACCCCAAGGTAATTGCGGGTGGCATTGCCGCCCAGGGCATTGTCGACCGCCACCGCACCGTCGTGCACGGCGGTGTAGGCCAGAAGGACCTGGCCCCGCACGTCACCTATGGCAAAGACGTTCTTTACGTTGGTGCGCATGTCATCGGTAGTCTTTATCGACCCGTTCTTGTCCAGCGTGACCCCGATTTCCTCAAGACCCAGATTCTCGGTGTTGAAAGCCCGCCCCACCGCCACCAGCACCTGGTTCGCCGACACCGTCCTGCCGCTGGAAAGCTTTGCCGTGACGCCCTCCCCACCCGGCTCTATCGATTCTACCATCGTTTTCGTATGAAGCTGTACTTTCAGCTTCTTGAGTTCTCGCTCCATCAGCCTGGAGGTATCCGGATCTTCCATCGGGAGAGCGTTGTCGAGCATCTCGACCACGGTCACCTGAACATCGAGCAGCGACAGCATGCAGGCCCATTCGCAGCCGATTACCCCGGCACCAATGATCAATATCGAGCCGGGCAGATTCGCCAACTCCAACAGGTGATCGGAGTTGAGTATGCGCTGGCTGTCCACCGGAAAAGCCGGGATATTGGCCGAACGTGAACCCGTGCCTATAATTATATTGTCAGCCTTGAGACGTGTCTCGCTGTCGTTTTCGTCGGTGACAACGACCGAATTCTGACCCGAGATTCGGCCGTAGCCGGGAAAGTAGTCAACCCCGTGGGATTTGAAAAGCTGACCAATGCCGCCAACCAGTGTGCCCACGATCTTGTCCTTGCGGGCTTTCATGGCCGCCCAGTCGTAAACAGGCGGCGAGGCGAGATTGATGCCAAAATCCGCCGCCCTCTTCATCCGCCGATACTGCTCGGCCGATGCGATAAGCGCTTTGGATGGAATGCACCCCCGGTTAAGACAGACCCCCCCGAGCTTGTCCACCTCGACCACCGCTACTTTGGCACCCTTCAGAGCGGCCCTTATACCGGCGGTATAGCCGCCGGGACCGCCGCCTATGATTACAATGTTATAGTCTTCTATGGCAGATCTCCCTTACTCACTAATTGTCGATTGGTTGCGTTAAATTACGCCGATTCCCGTTTTCGGGCAAGAGGCTTTACCACAAAAAAGCCGACCCTGAAAAAACCGGGTCGGCTCTAATTCGGACGAATAGTCCCCTTTATGGGGCACTGATAACAATCGCAACGATGACCCGGCCCGAGTCAATCACGAAGCTTCCGCCAGTCGAAACACCGTACAAATGGAACGCCCCTTCCCTGGCCAGGGTCTTCATTACCGACATATTCTCTATGAACTGGAACGACTGTCCGGCGGTTATATGTCTGGTCGACCCAGCCGGTATCGTGATGTCCTTGAGCACCCGGGTCGTGGCAGCGGCGCACGCCGACGTGCCACACACCGGGTTGGCGGCGTCATCGATATACCCGTTAAAAGTTATATCCGAACCGCCGGGGTTGTTCAAATACAGGTCAAAGGCTACATAGTTGACGAATTCTATGTTGTCCTGATGTTCTTCCCAGTCTTCATCGTCGGTAACATCAACACCGTAATAGAAGAGATCACCCGGCACGGTTGTGGTATCGATCTCCTCGTTGATAAGGATCATGATCGAAAGCAGCCCGCAGCCGAACAGCAGTGCGGCGACGGCCAGGCTGGCAGCAACTAAGCGCATACTGGTCTTGAGCATAGCCATCACCTCCTACATTCCGAAATAGTAGTTTAGACCGGCCGTAGCCGATACCGATTTTGCCGAGCCGCCCTCGTCGTAAGGAATCACGTGCAGCATGCCTCGCGCCTCCACCGACACCATCGGCGCCAGCCCGATCGCCAAACCCAGACCGGCTGACCAGCCCAGATTGGTTTCATCCTGGTTCGTCTGGTCGCGCTTGACCTTGTAGAAACCTGCACCAAGGACCCCGAACAGATTAAAGCCGGTGGCTCCGAACGGCGCCCCGAACGCGGCATCGACTCCGTAAGACGTAACCTTGGAGCCTTCCATATCCAGATCGAAGTCCTCGTAGTCAGGCCCACCGAAGGACGTGAAAGAGATGCGCGGCTCCACGGTGACTATCGGAAGAGCCTTTATCTTGCCCCTGATACCGAATATCGTTCCCTGGGCCTGGTCGTCCTGGATAATCGGGATATCAAGGCCTCCATAAACTCCCGCACCCAGGCGGGGACCGACCGCTGCTGCCGACGAGTATAACAGCAGCATCGCGACTGTTAACGTTATCACTTTCCTCACTGACCCTCCTTTGTGACAGCTTGTTGACATAACCAGGGGATAGTCCTCGAAAGTACCCCACGTTCCCGGCGGCACAGCGCTCACCGGACGGCCGCTGGCCCTGCGACCGGGTTCTTTGACAAATTATACGCTCCGGCGACCTCAAAAAAGAAAGAAAAAAGGCGGTTGCACTAAAAAAGGCCTTGACATCCGGCCAATATCTGTTATTATTGGTCGCTTTTATTAAACAAAATAGGCATTTTTATTAAACTCGATTGTCGGGCCTGAGCGGCCCGACCGGAAGACCTCGGAAAACGGAATTGAATATCGGCGCCAAGATAAAAGCCCTGCGGCTGGCCTCGGATTTGACACAGGAAGAACTGGCCAACCGGGCCAGGCTCACCAAGGGATTCATTTCCCAACTGGAAAACCGGAAGTTCCAGACATCTATCTCCCTGGAATCCCTGACCGATATCCTCGACGCTTTGGGTGTCAAGCTTTCAGAGTTTTTCGACGATTCCGATGAGGCCAAGGTTGTCTTCAAGCCGTCGCAGCGGGTTCCCGTTGAGGGAACCGGGGCCAGCAGCTTCGAATTGCTCGTTCCCGGCTCGACGAATAACCTGATGGACCCCATATTGGTCCGTCTCAAACCCGGCGAGGCTCTCGAGAAACGTGACCCGCATCCCGGCGAACAGTTCGGCTACATCCTGAAAGGCACCGTGACGCTTGTCCTGAGCAAGAAGAAATACCGGCTGACGCGCAACAGTTGCTTTTACTTCAAATCGAATCAGCCGCACCAGATATTGAACGGTGATGAGGTCGAAGCCTCCCTTCTATGGGTAACCTCGCCGCCGCAGATGTAAGTGGACGAAGCTGGACTTAATAACCCCAACCTGACGAAAGGAGGGATTACAAATGAAAATCCTCGGACGCCATCTGGTTGTTGAGCTCGCGGACTGTGATCCGAAGGTACTCGACGACCCCGTACTTCTGGAGTCTTATCTTAACGAGTCGGTACGACGTTCTGGGGCAACCATTGTAAAGTCGGTGTTCCACCGGTATAATCCCCAAGGTGTGTCAGGAGTTGTGGTTATTGCCGAATCGCATATCTCCGTCCATACCTGGCCCGAATACGGATATGCCGCCGCCGACTTCTTCACCTGCGGTGAATCCGTCGATCCGCTCCGGGCTTTCGAATACCTGAAAGAGAGCCTCAAGGCAAAGTCGGTTCACATGGTGGAAATCAAGCGCGGTATACCCTCCGCTGTCGATGAGATCATCGTCCACAAAACCACAGAGCATCCTTTCGTCGCCCCGTCGGCGACGAGATAAGGGGGGGGCAGATGACTCATTCAGTGGCTTTCAGTACGGTCGAACAAAGTGCCCGCCAGCGCGGCATCGATACTTCGGCCGTAAAAGAACTGTTTACCAAAAAGGACCTCGTCACGCCGCTGCTGCTCCTGTCACCGCGACAGGTTGGT
The DNA here is from genome assembly GCA_020346225.1 of Candidatus Zixiibacteriota bacterium. Classification (GTDB taxonomy): domain Bacteria; phylum Zixibacteria; class MSB-5A5; order GN15; family FEB-12. Next base: position 2,364,874 of record CP070777.1, read on the forward strand.
CAGAACTATGACGCTCTTCAGCGGGCCTTGCCTCGCGTAAAAATCCACTACGCCGTCAAGCCTAACAATCACGAGACGGTCATCCGCGAAGTCTACCGCCGCGGCGGCAGCTTCGACGTTTGCTCCGCCGGCGAAATCGATTCCGTTCTCACGACCGGAATCGACCCGGACTCGCTGGTTCACTCCCACCCTGTCAAGTCGAGCCGCGAATTCGACCATGCCGTCGCCAAAGGCGTACGGCTCTTCGTGGTGGACAATTACGAGGAAATCAAGAAGCTGTCACGGTACACTGAAAAGCTCCGCATTCTCGTCCGCTTCCGTATCAATACCAACACCCGGGCGGTCGTTAACCTGCAGTACAAGTTCGGATGCCGGGAATCGGAGGTGCTCGAACTGGCCCGCCGAATCGAAGAAAGCGGCCACGAGTTCTACGGACTTTGCTTCCATATCGGTTCCCAGTGCATCTACGCCCAGAATTATGTCAGGGCCATAACGGCGGCCCACCGCCTTATCCAGAGACTGGATATGGCCGGTTTCAACACCCGCCTGCTCGACATCGGCGGCGGCTTCCCCACGGAATACGCCGAACCCGTGCCCGACATTACCGAATTCTGCCGCCCTGTCGGCCGCGCCCTCGACCGGCACATCCGCCCCGGAATAAAGGTTATAAGTGAACCCGGACGCTATATCGCTGCCAGCCCCGTAACTCTCATATCATCAATTATCGGTAAGGCCGTCCGCGACGGCAAAATCTGGTATTACCTCGATGACGGTCTGTACTCGACCTTTTCCGGTATCGTCTATGACCAGTGTCAGTACCCGGTTGTCACCGACAAGGACGGACCCCATAAACTATCCGTGCTCGCCGGCCCGACCTGCGATTCCTTTGACGTCATGTACGACGGCCTGATGATACCGGAGCACAACGTCGGCGACAAGATCATGTTTACGTCCACCGGCGCCTACTGCGCCGTTTCGGCAACCGGTTTCAACGCGTTGCGAAAAGCGGAATATCTCGTAATGGAATAGAGGCGGGGATTTTTATATGACCAAAGACAGAAAAAAGAGCATCAACGAGACTTACATAACCGAAGAGGGGATGGACAACCTCTGGAATGTCTGGTACAGCGAACTGCACGACGGCGTCTCCGGACTCACTTTGAAGATCGACCGCTTCCATGAGTCAACGAGTTCGAAGTTCCAGCGAATCGAGGTAATCGACAACAAAGACTTCGGCAAACTGCTGGTCCTCTACGGCTCGCTCATGGTCGCCGACAACGACAACAACTCCTACAACGAGATGATTTCCCACGTCCCCCTCTTCGTTCATGCCACCCCAAAACAGGTCCTCATTGTCGGTGGCGGCGACTGCGGCGCCCTGACCGAGGTTTTGAAACACCCCGGCGTGAAAAAATGCACCATGTGCGAAATCGACAAAAAGGTCGTGGAAACCTCCGAAAAACACTTCCCCCGACTGACCGCCGGACTCACCGACCCCAGGGCCAAGGTTATCTTCGAGGACGGGAAAGAATACATCGGACGCGGCGGCGGCGCTTACGATATCGTGATACTGGACCTCTCCGACCCGGTCGGCCCGGCCGCCGACCTGTTCCAGAAGAAGTTCCATCAGCAGGTGTTCGACCAGCTTAACGACGACGGCATCCTCATCGCTCAGACCGAATCTCCCTTCTACAACAGGACCACCGTTAAGGCCCTGTACGCTAACCTCAGAGAGATCTTTCCCATTGTCAAGATGTACCTGTGCTTCATGCCGATCTATCCGTCGGGGCTCTGGTCCTTCGCCTTCTGCTCCAAGAAGTATGACCCCCTGGCCGATTTCGACCAGAAACGCTACGACAAGCTCCAGCTGAAAACCCGTTACTACAACGACGAGGTCCACCGGGCCGCCTTCGCCCTGCCGCAGTTCGTGAAAGATCTGTTTTAGGCAGACCGGTCCGCACACCACCCTGGCCCATGAAGCCCGCCCTCGTTCTTCAAAACTGCCCCGCGGAATCGCCGGGTACGACACTCGAGTACTTACGGCACCGGCGGTTGCCGGCCACAGTCTTTCACACTTACCGTGACCGCCCCTGGCCTGACCCGGATTCCTTCCGGGCCGTAATCAGCCTGGGCTGTCCTCATCCGGCCAACCGCTATCACGAAGCAGGCTGGCTGAGGAACCTTCATCAACTGGTCGAGAAGACCGTCAAACTCGAACTCCCCTATCTCGGCATTTGTTTCGGCGGACAGATCCTGGCGCTCGTCCTTGGAGCTGACGTTGCCCCCAACCACAAGCGTGAAATAGGGACCTACCGGGTCCGGCTGACCGAAGCCGGCACCACCGACCCGCTGCTGGACGGCTTCCCGCCCGCCTTCAAGGTCTTTCACTGGCACAACGACACTTTCGGCATTCCCGTTGGCGCTTATCGACTGGTCGAGGGCGATGACTGCCCCAACCAGGCCTTCCGATACGGTCGGGCCGCGGCCCTGCAGTTTCACCTGGAAGTCATGACCGACGAAATCCCGGTCTGGTGCCGCAGCTATCCGGACGAGCTGGCCTCGACGAACCTGACAGCCAAAGACCTGACGACCGCCTGGGCCGTGACGGCCGAAACCGCCCGAACCCTTCACTTCCGGCTTCTCGACAACTTTTTCAGGCTTTAGCCGTCCCGCGGTGACCCCGCCGAAATCGGCACCAATCGATATAAAAAAACCCGGCCCTTCCGGACCGGGTTATCTGGTTGTCTTCCCGCGGAGGTCTACATCATCTCATATACCGCAGAAATGCGGAAATTCATGTCGACATCGCCGTTGCCGCTGATGAAGTCGAAGCCCTGAAGGAACAACTCCGGATCCGTGTAGGTGTCCACGTGAAGCCTCTTCCAGTGGAAACCGAAGCCCAGATAGGTCTCGTTTTCAGCCCAGTTAAAGCTGTTCTCGTTGTTTAGACCCTTGTCTTCGAACTTCTCGCGGTTCCAGTACGAAGTCGCCCCCATCCGGATATCCATCCACTTGAACACGTCGGCGTCAAGACCGATCTTGAAATACGGCAGAACGGTGTTGGTAAGAGTGAGTTCGCTCGTGGCCGGGGGCGCCGGGATTTGCACGTCGAGCTCATCTTTCCACTTGAGGTAAGTGAATCCGAAATCCAGCACCGCCAGCACGCTGGCCGACGGCGTGTAGTTGACGCCAATGCCGACGTCGAAGCCGGTCAGGGTGTACTTGTCGGTCAGGTCGAGGCTGGCCGGATCACCGTCGTTGACAACGTTGTCCTTGATCCCGCGCTTGCCGTAAACGAAGCCGAGATGCGGCACGAAAGTATAGTCGGGACTCGGCATAAACCAGCGGCCCGTCACCGAAAAATCCATGAATCCATCCGGTTCTGTCTCCGTTTGCCCGGCCGCATCCTCGTCGGTCCAGCTGCCGAACGCGATGTCCAGAGAGACGTCCCAGTCGCCTGACTGCGATGTCGCCCCGAAATTGAAATCATAATAATTGAAGGCTTCTTTGGACTGGTCAACGGCCGGAAGTGTCTCGTTATCCTCCCAGCTACTGTGGTAGAAGTCGAATTTCGTTCCCAGGTTGAAGTTGCCCAGCGCGTTGCCATAGATAAGAGTCAGCCGCCGATTGTCCAGAAGACCGAAATCAAACGGGACCAGCGCCGCGCCCAGAAAATCGTCCGGCACGGCTGCCGGCAGCTTGGTGAAATACGTGCCCAGGACAATCGGATTGTCCGTACCGAACTTCCAGTGGATACCAAACTGGGCAAAATCATCTGTGTTGTAACCGTAGAGGTTGCCGAACTCGCCCACGGCCAGGTTCGGGTATTCGAAAATCCTTGATGGGAAGAGCCAGATGTTGGCATCATCGAGCATGATCAGGTTGTTGTCTCCCATCGTCATCACACGGGTGTCCGTCGCCGATACGCCGGCCGCAAACAAGAGAAGAACAACGCCAATGATAATTAATCGTTTCATTTTTATATCCTTTATGACAAAAAGTTAATTTTCCGCTTCAGAATCCTCCCCTAACTCTTTTCAGAAAAAAGGCTAACCACAGTCATTCCATAGGCATGCCTCCATCAAAGATACCGGGTTTTGCCCCATCTTCTCTTACTTTCGAGAGCTATCCCCTTGATCTATTTGAAACTTACGTCGCTTACGCTTCTCATTTCAAATCGAGAAAAAGTTAAAATCCGGCTGCGCCCAATCAACAAAAAAAAACGGCCATACCGGATAAGAATGGTCGCTTAAGGTGCCTGTGCGGGCTGCTCTTTTGGCGCTTATCGGGACCTGCTCTTGCTCTTCTGCCAGATTTCTTCCAGCTCATCCAGGGTGTAATCTTCAAATTTGCGCCCGGAGCCGGCAACGGTCTCCTCCAGGACGGAAAAGCGACTGCGAAACTTCTCAAGGGCTTTCTTCAGCGACTGTTCCGGGTCTATCTCCAGCTTTCTTGCCAGAGACGCCAGAGCGAAAAGCAGATCCCCCAGTTCTTCCTCCAGTTTCTCCCGGTCGCCGGATTTGAGCTCCGAGCGCATCTCTTTCAGTTCCTCATCGACCTTATCGAACACCTCCTCGGCGTTCTTCCAGTCGAATCCGACTCCTCCGGCTTTCTCGCCTATCCGATAAGCCATGAGCAGGGCCGGCATCGAACGGGGCACTCCGGCCAGAACGGACTCCTTTTCGCCCGATTCCACCTTGATTTTCTCCCACTGGTCCCTCACCTGTTTGGGGCTCAAGTCCCGCTTTGAGCCGAATATGTGTGGATGCCTCTTGATCAGCTTTTCGTTGATGCTCTCCAGGGCATCATTGATGTCAAAGGCGCCCTTCTCCCGAGCCATTTGAGCGTGAAAGGCAATTTGACAGGCCAGGTCTCCCAGTTCCTCCCGGAGCATCTCATCATCCCCGCTTTCCACCGCTTCGACCACCTCGTAGGCCTCCTCTATCAGGTAGGGCAAAAGGCTCTTGTGGGTTTGCTTGCGGTCCCAGGCACAGCCGTCATCGGAGCGAAGTACCGCCATTATGGCCACCAGACGCTCAAACGGCGGAGTCTCTCTGTCAAAAACTTTCCTCTTGAAATCTGGCATGACAGACGATAATATTAGGTAATAGAGCCCGCTCTGGAGTACTAATGATTCGCGTCTTGACATGGAGGCAGGACGCGATTAAACTTTATGGTCTAGGCGCCTCCGGCGGGCGACCAGCGAATATAACGCAACAGGTTACGATGAGCAAGGAAAACGAAAACAACTCAAAAAAGGGCAAGGCCTACTCACCGGCCGAGGTGGAGGACCGTATATATCAGCGCTGGCTCGAGGCTGGTTATTTTCATGCTGACGTGGACTCCAAAAGGCCCCCCTACAGCATCGTCATCCCGCCGCCCAACGTCACCAACGTGCTTCACCTAGGGCACGCCCTGAACAATACTATCCAGGACATTCTTATTCGCCGCTTCCGCATGAGCGGCCACGAAGCGGCCTGGATTCCCGGGGCCGATCACGCCGGCATCGCTACCCAGGTCATCGTGGAAAAACAGCTTGCCAGAGAGGGTCTCACCCGGCGCGAAATAGGCCGCCAGAAATTCCTTAAACGGACCTCCCAGTGGGCCGAGCACCACAAGGACATCATCCTCAGCCAGCTCAAGAAAATGGGATGTAGTTGCGACTGGGACCGCACCCGTTTCACACTCGATGTCGGCCTGTCCCGAGCCGTGGCGGAAGTCTTTGCCCATCTTTACAGCAAGGGCTGGATATATAAAGGACACCGAATCGTCAACTGGTGCCCCTCCTGCCAGACCTCGCTCTCCGACGACGAGGTCGAGCACAAAGAAATGGACAGCCATCTCTGGTATATCAGGTATAAGCTGAAGGGGTCGGACGAGTTCTTAACGGTAGCCACCACCAGGCCGGAAACCATGCTCGGCGATACCGCCCTGGCCGTCGCCCCCAAAGACAGTCGCTATAAGAAATACGTGGGCAAGACTATCATCCTGCCTATCCTGGAACGGGAGATTCCGATCGTCGCAGACGCTTTCGTCGATCCGGAATTCGGCACCGGCGTCGTTAAGGTCACTCCCGCCCACGACCCCAACGACTTTGAGATCGGTCGCCGCCACGACCTTGCGGAAATTAACATTCTCAACACCGACGGCACCCTTAACGAAAACGCCGGCAAATTCAAGGGCCTCGACCGCTACGAGGGCAGAAAACAGCTGGTCGCGGAGCTTGAGAAAAAGGGATACCTGGAGAAAACAGAAAAGTACGATCTGTCGGCCGGTACCTGCTACCGCTGCCACAATGTTATTGAACCATATGTTTCCGACCAGTGGTTCGTAAAGATGGAAGAGATGGCCAAGCCCGCTATCAAAGCCGTGAAAAGCGGCCGCATCAAGTTCCATCCCGACTACTGGTCCAAGACCTATCTCCACTGGCTCGAGAATATCCGTGACTGGTGTATCTCCCGGCAGCTCTGGTGGGGCCATCGCATACCTATCTGGTATGCTGATGATGGGACCATGTTCCTTTCCGTCGACCGGCCCAAGCCCGAAGGCTGTCCCGGTTACGACCCCAAGGCCCTGGTTCAGGACGAGGACGTCCTCGATACCTGGTTCTCATCCTGGCTGTGGCCCTTTTCCACTTTGGGCTGGCCCAAGAAGACCCGCGAGCTTGAGGTGCTCTACCCGACCAAGGTGCTCACCACCGATCCCGGGATCATTTTTCTCTGGGTCGCCCGCATGGTGATGGCCGGATACGAGTTCATGGGTGAGGCGCCGTTCACCGACGTATACATCCATGGCACCGTGCGCGATGCCAACGGCGTGCGGATGTCCAAGTCGCTCGGCAACGGGATCGACCCGCTGGAAATCATCGACAAGTATGGCGCCGACGCTCTCCGCGTTTCTCTGGTGCTGGCCACCCCCGATGGCCAGGACCCGTGGATCAGCCGCAACACCTTCGAGCTGGGACGCAACTTCGTGAATAAACTGCATCAGGTGTCGCGCTTTGTCATGATGCGCCTGGGCGACCATAAGCCCGATCTCGGTAAGGTCGACGACAGCGACCTGGTTATCTTCGACCGCTGGATTCTGTCCCGTCTCGAGCGCACCATTGCGGCCGTCGACAAGTCAATCGCGGAATTTCGGCTATCCACCGCCGCCAAGACGCTCTACAATTTCATCTGGAACGACTACTGCTCCTGGTACGTCGAACTGATAAAACCCGACACGCCCGGAACCCCCATTCGCGAAGGCTCGCTGAACGTCGCCTGTTACGTCCTGGGCCAGATACTCCGGTTGCTGCATCCCTTCGCTCCCTTCGTCACCGAGAATATCTACACCGAGCTGCAACAGAAAGTGGGCGGTGCCGATGACACCATCATGTTCGGACCATGGCCGACGTCCGACGGCCGTCACATAAATGATGAACTCGAGCAGAGCCTGGAGCAGATTCAGGCCGTGGTGACGGCTGTGCGCGCCGTCCGCGCCGAACTCAATGTCCACCCATCAAAGAAATCCGACCTTTACGTTCGGGTGGCCGACCCCGCTTTCGCCGATCTGCTGAAAAAGCACATCGATTACTTCCGTTCGCTGGCCAAGGTGGAAAACCTGCACGCCGCCGCCGACATCAAGAAGCCGCCCGTATCGGCTTCCACCGTCATTTCAGGCGCCGAGATTTTCGTGCCGCTGGCCGGCCTCATCGATATCGACGTCGAGAAACGTCGCCTCGAGAAAGAGCTCGATAACCTTAAGAAGCTCCTCGAGAAAATCTCGAAAAAACTGGCCAATCCCGATTTCCTGGCCAACGCGCCCGAAGACGTCATCAACAAGGAAAAAGCCAAGAAAGACGACTTCCAGGAGAGAATCGAAAAGCTCAACAAGAATCTGGAACAGATTCTCGACTGGTAACTGCGCCGCCCATGGTCTGACCTGTCATCGCGGCGGCCCATCGCCGACTTCAGCGCCGCCTCAACCCCCGTTACTGACGCATAAAATTTATAGACTTGGGTAACCGATAACCCTATGTTACCCCCGAAATCAACATGCCTTGATGACGGACATGGACAGCTCAACCGATATTTTCGACATCACTCTGCACTATCTGGCCCCGGCCGGGGCGGTCATGCTGCTGGGCCTTCTCGGCGGCAAAATCGCCCGCCGGGTCAGGCTCCCGAAAGTGACCGGCTACCTGCTCACGGGCATAATCATCGGCCCTTCGGTATTCAACCTCATCTCAACTACCGTCGTCGAAAACCTGTCGCTTATCAACGATATCGCCCTTGGACTCATCATGTTCGCCATTGGCGGCGTCTTCGAGATCCATCATATCCGTTCGGTGGGCAAGAAGACCATCTGGCTAACGATAGGTCAGTCTCTCGGAGCCGCCGTGCTGACCACCGCCGGCCTGATAATTGTCGGCCTGGACTGGTTCCCGGCCGTCCTGCTCGGAACCATCGGGATAGCCACTGCGCCCGCCGCCACTCTTTTGGTGATCCGCGAGTTCGAGGCGCGCGGTGATTTCACCGATACCCTCATCACCATTGTTGCCACCTCGAACATAGTCTGCATTCTCGGGTTCGAACTGGTCTTCTCGCTGGGCGAAATAGGCTCCGGGGTGAGTGTACTCTATGCTTTTCTCAGCCCGTTATATGAGCTGGGCGGCTCCCTCGTAATCGGCTTCGCCGTCGGCTACATTATCTCGAAATGGGAACAGCGCGTCGAAGACCAGGCTGAACTGCTCATGATCATTGTTGCCGGTGTCATGCTGGTCACCGGCCTGGCCCTGACTCTCAACCTGCAGCCGCTCTTCGCCGCCCTGATTATGGGTGCCGTCACCACTAACCTCTCCCTGATGCACCGCCTGGCTTACATCGAGCTTCGTCAGGTCGAACAACCTCTCTACATCGCTTTCTTCGTCCTTGCCGGCGCTTCCCTTCATCTGGAGCTTCTGCCGGCTCTGGGTCTGGCCGGAGTCACCTATTTGACAACCCGGGTGGTCGGCAAAATCGTCAGTATCTGGGCTGTCAGCCGGTGGCAGAATCTACCGGCCGTGGTCGGAAAATATCTGGGTATGGGCATGCTGGTGCAGGCCGGCGTGGCCATCGGACTGGTCAACGTCGTCAACGCCGCCGACCGCGAACTCGGCGAGATTGTCGCTCCTATCATTCTCGCTACCGTGATAATTTATGAAACGGTGGGCCCGCCCGTCATTCGCTATATCCTTTTCAAGGCAGGCGAAGCCAGGCTCGAATAAAAAATAAGAAGACCGCCCGAAGACTTCAGGCGATCTTCCTTTGGGAATGGGAGGTAATAAAACAGGGTTCTCTAATTCAAGCTTTCCTGCGAATAGTCCCTCAAAAAATCGGTAATACTCATTGCCCCCGCCGCGTCCGGATAGGAGGCCATCTCAAGTGGAATCACATGCTCCACCTGGCCGGCATTCATCTCCGACAACCTGCCGTGAATAAGTTCGGTTATTCTTCGCGAGGCTATCTCCGCCCCCTGGCGGGTGGTTTCGGGAAACAGTAAACCCAGTTTCCCCGAACCAAGAATCGATATATCATCAATGGACCTGATATGCTTGCCAACCAACTCGGCCAGTTCGCTTCTTAGCGACGAACCGTGATTGGGGAAAAGCGTCTGAAGAAAGCTGACATCGAGTATGATGAGGGAGACAAAAATGCGGTAGCGCTCGGCTCTCTTGAGCTCCGTGCTGACTCTCTCTATAAACACTCTGGCTGGTGTCTCTCTATTTATCAAGTTGCCCATTCCCGGTATTAGTCTGTTCGCAGATGCTTGTGTTCAAACCTCATACAGCAACTGACGTTCCCGCTTCAAAACGGGGTCTAAAAATAAGAAAAGATTTCCGCCGGGCCGACGTTCAATAAATTATCTTTTGGGTAAGAAATTGACTTACAAGATGTTATCGGTGCTTGGCAGGTCGGCGCAAAACCGCCAGTTATTGACCTGTTATTCCCCTGTGTGAAGACAGATGCACACTTAGTGCAAGCCAGACAGACTCCACCGCACGTCGGCGAGCGCCCCACCACTACTTGGTCACGTTGAGCTTGTAGTCTTTGATCTTATAAAGAAGGCTGCGGTAACTGATATCAAGCAATTCGGCCGCCCTGCGGCGATTCCAGTTGGTCTTGTTGAGAACTTCCGCGATCAGCTGCTTCTCCTCTTCAGCCACCGTCTTCCCCACCCGGTCCTTCAGCGAATATGTTCTCGGCTCCGCTGATTCACTCGCCGCCGGCGTGGTCTGGGCGTCGCTGCCGGTCACTGCCGATGGCATGGGTTGTGCCTCGGCCGAGGCGATCAGCTCGGCGATTACCGACTCGTCACCTCTCACCACCACCTGCTTGATCATGTTCTCCAGCTGGCGGACATTCCCGGGCCAGGCGAAACCCACCAGTCTCTCGGTGGTGGCCGGCGAGAGACGCTTGAAATCCTTCCCGTATTGCTCGTTGTACCTCTTAATGAAATGCTCCGCCAACAGCGGGATGTCTTCCGGCCTCTCCCTTAAAGGCGGCAGGAACACCGTTATCTCGTTCAGCCGATAAAAAAGATCGTCGCGAAATCCATGTTCCTTGATGGCGACTTCGAGATTCCGGTTGGTCGCGCAGATAATCCGAACATCGACATGAATATTCTGGATCCCGCCGACCCTGACAAACTCCTGCTGCTCCAACACCTGAAGCAGCTTGGACTGCAGCTCCATGGGCATATCGCCGATTTCGTCGAGAAATATCGTGCCCTTGTCGGCCAGCTCGAAACGTCCCTGCTTGGTCTTGTGGGCGCCCGTAAAAGCACCCTTTTCGTAGCCGAAAAGCTCAGCCTCAAGCAAATCCCGGGGGATGGCGGCGCAATTAAGCTTTACAAACGGTCCGTTCTTACGACCCGACATCTGATGACACAGGCGTGCCACGATCTCCTTGCCGGTGCCCGATTCACCCCGAATCAGCACCGTCAGCTCCGAGTCAGCTACCTGTTCCACGATCGAGCGCACTTTATGCATGGCCGCCGAGTCGCCCACGAAACTGTTATAATCGTGACGGGCCTCCAGTTGCTTTTTCAGATCACGGTTTTCTTTCTGAAGACGCGAGCGCTCCAGCACACCGTTGATGTGAATCTCGACCTCGTCAACGTCGAACGGCTTATTGATGAACTCGGCTGCGCCCAGCTTGATGGAGTCGACCACGTTGTGCGTCTCCCCGTGCCCGGAAACCATAATCACATCCGGCCTACCATCGAGCTTGTTCAGCTTCTCGAGAACTTCCAGACCGTTCATCCCCGGCATCTTGATATCCAGAAGAATCAAATCGGGCTTTTCGGTGGAAACCATCTGCAGCCCCTCGATCCCGTCGCGGGCAGAGGCAAACTCGTACTTGCCGCCCAGACCCTCCGTGAGCAGCCAGGAGATTTTCGGATCGTCGTCAATGACGAGTATTTTCAGCTTACTTTTGGCCATAGAATGTTGCTTTTTCCTATATATCGTCACTTGGGCGCGACAATCAAGCCAAATTTACATCCATTTTCGTATTTTGAGCAAAAAAATGCAACTCAGGTGCTCAACCCGTAGGGGAAGTAGACAGTGAAGGTCGACCCTTTGCCCTCTTTCGAATCGACCGTAAGGGTCCCGCTGTGGGCGGAAACAACCCGCTCGACCACCGCCAGGCCGAGGCCGGTTCCCTTTTCTTTCGTAGTGAAATAGCGGTCAAAAACCCTCGAGAGGTTCTCTTTCTTGATGCCCACACCCGTATCCGACACGCGCACAGCCAGATATTCCACCTTCTTATGCTGCGGTTTCTCGATCAGGCCGTAGACCGAAAGCCGGCCGCCGTCGGGCATGGCGTCTACAGCATTGATAAACAGGTTCAGGAAAGCCTCCAGGACCTGGTTCTTGCTGACGATTACATTCCAGTCGGCGTCCTCAAAGTGCGACACGAAATCAATCTTATACTTGCGCATGTCGGCCTCAACCAGCTCCGCCGCCCTCTCGACCACCTGCCTCAGGTCGACCTTCTCCGTCTGGTACTTGTTCGGGTTGGAGAAATCGACAAGCTCCCTGACCAGCTCGTTCATGCGGTGTACTTCACCCTGAACATCCTTGAAAATGTCCGACTCCGCCGTTTCTTTGGCGCACCTCTGGTTCAGAATCTGCAGGCCGCCTTTTATTGACGTCAGCGGGCGTCTCAGATCGTGCGAGATTTCGGATATCATGTTCCCCATGGTCAAAAGCCGGGTGGCGTTGAGCACCGACCTCTCTTTCTCGAAGAGAAGGGCGGCCTGAGAGATAACCAGACGGGCCAGGGCGATGTCATCCTCGCTGTACGCCGCCAGCTGGTCCGTTCCCAGGTAGAAAGCGTAAGCCAGCTCGCCGTATTTGAAGATGGGGATGGCCATGTGAGCGTGGTCCGGCTTCGGGAAGAGTTCGCCGTCGGCCAGTCTCTTCGCGACGGCCTCCGTCACTGAGCGCACTTCCGTGAAGTTCACCTCGCCCTCGTCGAAGGCGTTGAAAACAACGCTCCGCCTGTCAATCTTCCTCAGGTCGATTCGGCCGCTTCGCGTCAGGGGAATATCCTCCATCCCCGAAACGCCGTCGGCAATCAGCGCTTTCTTGGACTCGTCCCACGTAAACCATACCGAATAATCGATAGGGAAAACCCGGCCGAGCTTGTCGATCAGGCGGTCCCGGAACTCGGCCATCGATTCAAGCTCCGGCAATTCGGTGGTTATTTCGTGCAGTATCTGAAATTCCGTCAGGCGCCGGCGGTTCTTCTCGAACTGGTTGGCATCATCCACGGCCACCGCCGCCTGCGAAGCAAACGTGCTGAGAAGCCTGAGGTCGTTTTTGCTGAATATCTGGCCCCCCTGCTTGTTGGCCATATTGATAACGCCAATCACCTTGTTTTTTATTTTGAGGGGACAGCACAGAAGCGATGCCGCACCGTAACGTTCCTTGTTTATGCGCTGAAAGCGATTATCGTCCTCGACGTTTTCCACGATTAGCGGCTCGCCCTTCTGGGCCACCCAGCCGGCAATCGAGGCACCGATCGGCAAACGCGTAGCCTCGACGATGCTCACTTCCAGGCCTATAGCCGCCTCTATAGTGAGATACTCTCGCTGCTCGTCCAGCAACATGATTGACCCCACCTGAGCCTCCGTGACGTTCGAGGCCAGAGCCACAATCTGCCGGAGCAGTTCCTGAAGATTGGCGGTCGAACCGATCGACTTGCCCGCCTCATAGAGGGCGTTCAGTTCGCTTATGCGCCGGTGTAAAATAAGATTCGATATCTTCAGTTCTTCCATGACCCGCATACGGGCCAGGTCGGAGCGACGCTTATCCAGTGCCCGCCTCACCGCCAGGTCCAGGTGCGTGAACTCCACCGGCTTCATGAGGTAGTCATAGGCTCCCCGCGAGATCGCCTCCACCGCCGAATCGAGCGACGCATATCCGGTCATCAGTATCACGGGGATATCCTGGTCGACCTGCTTGACAATCCGCAGAAGCTCCAGGCCGTCGACCTCAGGCATCTTGATATCGGTGATGACAAGGTCTACTTTGGAGGAACGAATCGCCTCGGCCGCCTCGGTCGGGCTCTGGAAGGCCTCAACATTGTAGCCTTCATCACCCAGCAACGCCAGCAGCGAATCGCACATCCGCTTCTCGTCATCGACCACAATTATCTTTTCACTGGCCGTCGCCATAGACCTCCGGTTTTGCCTTGACGGGCAGCCGAATCTCGAAACAGCCGCCCTGATCGGTGTTTCTATATGTTATCGACCCCCCGTGCTGTTTTATTATCCCGTAACAGACCGACAGGCCCAGTCCGGTGCCTTTACCCGGTTGTTTGGTCGTGAAAAACGGCTCGAATATCCGGGGCACCACTTCCGGCGGTATACCCGCACCGGAGTCCTGAAACTTGATGGAAACCTGATCATCCTCTCGGGTCAGGTCGACTTCGAGCCTGCCGCCCTCACCCATAACATCACAGGCGTTAATAATAATATTCAGAAAGACCTGCTTGAGGCTCTCCGGCGATGCCTCGATCTGGGGAACGCCGGGATCGAACCGCTTTACCAAATCGATTTTCTTGCTTTCCATCTGCCGCTCCATCAACAGCAGCACGTCCGAGAGCACCATCGCCGCATTAACCTTCTGAAACTCCAACCCCCGCGGCCGGTGGAAGTCCAGAAGCTCCTTGACGATGCGCGCGATCCGCTCGATCTCCTGGCTGAGCACGTTAACATGCTCCAGCCCTTGCTCCTTGCCCCGGACAGCTTTTCGCACCAGGAGCAGGTAGTTCTTTATTATACCCAGCGGATTGTTTATCTCATGGGCCACCTTGGCCGACATCTCGCCGAGCGCGGCCAGACGCTCCGAGTGGACCAGCTGCTCCTGCGCCTCCCGCAATTGCCGGCTCGCCTTCTTTTCGGCCTCGTAAAGACGCGTGTTCTCGATCGCCACCGATATCTTGTTGCCCAGAATGGACAGAAACTCGATATCGTCCATGGTAAACTCCTGACCCGACATCTTGTCGGTGACAAGAAGTAATCCACCCAGCTGGCTCTGGAAAATCAGCGGAACCACCAGACCCGGATGGAATTTCGAGAGTATTTCCCGCTCACGGCTCGAGGCCAGGTCGCTGATGAGCTCGCCGGTGGAACAGGGACGGTTCAGCTTGGTGAGATATTCCAGCAGTGTCGAACCGGACGCAAACGAGAGATTCCCCTCCGGAAAATCGCCCGAGCCCTTGTGCTCCGCCATGACGTACACGCCGTTGCGCGGGTGACGTTCGAGGTACACGGCCGCCTTGGAAGACCCCACCTGGGCCATCGAAGTATAAATAAACGTATCCAGAAGCTGGTGATAGTCCAGCACCGAGCTGAAATTGCGGCTGATCTCGAAAATCGTGTACAGATCGAAGATCTTACGCTTCAGCTGGCGGTTGGCCTCGGTCAGGCTGGTTATCTTCTCCTGAAGCTCCCGCTTGAGAATCCTGACCGCTTCCGAATCCTGCTCACTGGCGTCAAAGATCTGCAGTTGCTCCGGAGCCGGGGCTCCCGGCGACTCTGTGCCGTTTTCCGTCTTCTTCTTGTTTCCGCCGGTCATTGTGTTCCGAATGTACTGATAAACTCGCCAACCAGATAATGCGACCCAATGATTACAACAACATCGTCATCGCGGCACCTGTTCACCACTTTTTTGTGGGCTGTCTTGAGAGTGCGGTATTTCTCCGGTTGAATCCCCCGCCAGTCGATACTGGCGGCCAGGTCGTCAATGTCGGTCGAGCGACCCGTGCGCAACGGCACCAGAGCATACGAATCGGCGATCCGCGACAGATCGTTGAACATACGCTGATGTTCTTTGCGCTTGACGAAACCGGTGATGATCCTGGCCTTCTTGCCTGGGTAAAGCAGCCGGAAAGTCTCGACAAAACACGCCACGCCGGCGGCGTTGTGGCTGACGTCAAGTACGTGAATCGGCCCGCGTCCGTCCCGCACGATTTGAAACCGTCCCGGCCACACCGTCGCCGCGATTCCTTCGACCATGGCCCGCTTGCTGATGCGCCGGCCCCGTTCCCTCAGTACCGACACCGCTTTCAAAACCAAGGCCGTGTTCCTCAACTGGTGTGTCCCCGGCAGAGCCGGTTTCAGTCCGCTTACGGAAAGACCGTTATGGCTGAAATCCAGTTTCATGAGCTCGGGGTAAGTTTTGAAATCGCGACGGTTCAAACGATGAAACGGCGCTCCGAGATGCCGGCACCGCCGCCTGAACACTCGCTCCGCCGATGGCGGCATGATTCCGATCAAATGAGGCACCGATTGCTTGATTATGCCCGCTTTCTCGCCGGCTATTTTGGGTATTGTGGAACCGAGTACCTCGACGTGGTCGCGACTGATATCGGTCGTAATCGTCAGCTCCGGCGCCAGCACGTTCGAGGCGTCGAGGCGACCACCCAGACCGGTCTCGATTACCGCAATATCGACCCCGGCCCGGCTGAAATGCTGCAGGGCCAGAGCGGTTACCAGTTCGAAAAACGAAAGCTTCCGCTTCGAAAGAACTTTGCGATAGCGGTTGACAAACGATGTTACCGACTGCTTGGGTATCATGCGCCCGTCCACTCGCACCCGTTCCCTGAGACTGACCAGATGGGGCGACGTGAACAGGCCTGTTTTGTATCCCTGCGCCTGGAGAATGGCCGCCAGCATGGCCGCCACCGAGCCCTTACCATTGGTGCCGGAGATGTGAATGGTCGCGTAGTCTGACTGCGGTTGGCCGATGGACCGGAGAAATTCGGTGATATTCTCCAGTCCCAGTTTCATGCCGAAGAACTCCCTGGAGAGGATGTACTTTTCCGCAGCCGCGTAAGAACGGTCCGGCATCACTTCCTCCACATGAAACGAAGCAAACCGGATACTGTCTCGCGGAGTTCTTTGCGGTGCACGATCCGGTCGATAAATCCCTTTTCCAGGAAAAACTCGGTGGACTGAAATCCCTCCGGCAGATCCTGCCCTATCGTCTGCTGGATCACCCGGGGCCCGGCAAAGCCCAGAAGCGCCTTCGGTTCCGCCAGGATGACATCGCCGAGAGAAGCGTACGATGCCATCACACCGGCGGTGGTCGGATTGGTCAGAACAGATATAAAAGGTATCTTCTTCTCAGCCAGTACGGCCAGCAGCGCCGAGGTCTTGGCCATCTGCATGAGAGACAATATCCCCTCCTGCATGCGGGCGCCCCCTGAGCACGAAACGACCACCAGAGGTATTTCCCGGTCTATCGACCTTTCGATAGCTCTGGCCACCTTTTCGCCCACCACCGACCCCATCGAACCGCCGATGAACTCGAAACTCATGATGGCAAAGGAAACCTCAAAGCCGTTGATCTTGCCGATTCCGGCCGTCACTCCCTCCTTCCTGCCGGACTTCTGCTGCGCCTGCTTGAGCCGGTCCGGATAACGCTTGGAATCCTTGAACTTCAGGGGGTCTTTGGAAATTACCTCGCTGTCGAATTCCTCCAGCTCCCCGTCGTCCAGAAGCAGGTCGATATACTTCTGGCTGGGGATACGAAAATGGAAGTCGCAACTGGGACACACCCACAGCAGCTCTTCCATCTTGCGGCTGTAGACCACCTCGCCGCAGGAATCGCACTTGGTCCACAGACCTTCCGGAATATTCTTCTTTTCCTGACGGGCCAGACCCGTCTTGTCTTTTCTAAACCAGGCCACCGTTATCCGCTTCTTTCGTGCACACCCAGGTATCGCCCCATTACCAGAGCGTCCTCAACCGGCTTGCGGTAGTAATTGGGGCGCCGGTACAGGATATCGAAACCGTGTCGCTCATAAAAAGCTACGGCCCCTCGATTGCTGGGCCTTACTTCAAGAAAAATATACTCGCAATTATAACCTAATACGACCTGTAAGATATTCTCCAGAAGTTGCTTGGCAACCGATTTTCTGCGATAGTCTCCCCTGACCGCTATATTGGTCAGATGTGACTCTCCCAGAACGACATAATAGCAGGCGTAACCAATTACCCTGCCTTCATATTCGGCTACAATAGCCCCCCAGCCGTCGGTCGCCAGCTGCTCTTTGAAGGCCGCCGCGGACCAGGGGTCGGGGAAAATCAACCTCTCCAGCTTTACCACCGCCCGAAGGTCCGATTCGGTCATCTGCCGGATGACAATCGGCAGTTCATTTCCTTTTTCGACGTTCAAATTTGATCTCTGCCTGCGATTTCTGTATATAAAGCGGCTCCAGCGCCGTAAGCTCGTCCGCCTTTCCCAGCAGCAGTTTCTCCCGGCCGACAGCTATCAGATCGGCCGCGTCGAACCGGGCTTTCGAGGATAGATCATCGCGTACCGCCTTGGCGAGACCGCTCTCCAGACTCATGTGATATGTCGCCACCCGGCTGCCGGCGAGAAGTTCCTCAAGCTCCCCGTCGGAGGCCACCCGCAAATTTTCTTCCAAATGCCGGCCGCCGCCGACCTGGCCGACCGCATACTCACCGCGCCTGAGTGGGACAACCACAATAACTGTACCATCGACGTCGCTGAGACGGTGGGCGGCTGTTTCAAAAAGACTTACTCCCACCACATCGATTGCGGTTGCCACCGCCATCCCTTTGGCCGCGGCCAGGCCTATCCGAAGTCCCGTAAACGA
Organism: Candidatus Zixiibacteriota bacterium; assembly: GCA_020346225.1. GTDB lineage: Bacteria > Zixibacteria > MSB-5A5 > GN15 > FEB-12. The sequence continues at coordinate 2,383,032 of CP070777.1, forward strand.
GCCCGGTCCGGTGCACGCGACTATTCCGTCCAGATCACCCGGCCCCAGTCCCGCTGAGGAAAACAACGCCGCTATCTTCTTGATAAGGAGCTGCCCGTGCGATTGTTCTACCGCCTCGTCCGATTTTACCAACCGGTCGCCCCCGAAACTGAGGCCGAGCAACAGCCGTCGGCTCGAAGTATCGATTGCCAGAAGATTACTATAGGTTTTTCGGGTCATGTCTGAACGTGCGATATATTGATCTCCCGTTCGGAGTCGCCTTTGATCGTAAACTCTACCCGATAGTATCGCGGCGGCAGCAGCGCCGCCGCTTTTTCTCCCCACTCCACTACCACGATACCGTCACGCAACAGGTAGTCGTCCCAGCCGATTTCATACAGCTCCGATTCGTCCCGGATGCGGTAAAGGTCAAGATGATACAGGGGGCGTTCACCCGAATACTCGTTGACGAGCGTAAACGACGGCGAGTTGACCAGCGACTCGTCGATTCCCAGCGCCGCCGCCAGGCCTTTCACGAATACCGTCTTGCCCGCTCCCAGCAGGCCGGTTAGCACGATCACGTCGCCCGGCCGGAAATACTCCGTCAGTTTCCGGGCGAGGGCAACTGTTTCCTCCTCGCTGTGCGAGATTATCTTCAGCGCTTTTTTCAAGGTTTATTTCGGCGTCATGACCGCCACAGGAACGACCATCTCTTCCAGCGAGATACCGCCGTGCTGGAAAGAGTTCTGGAAATAACGCACCATCTCGTTATAGTTGTTGGGATATACGAAATAGAAGTCTTCCTTGGCGATAATAAAGGTTGTCGCTAACGTCAGGGCCGGCAGCCGCCACTCCCCGGGGTTTTTGATCAGCACCGAATCGTTAGGATCGGAGTTAAGGTTGTCACCATACTTGTACCTGAGGTTGGTCGAGGTAGTCCGTTTGCCATGGGCCATCGTCCCGCGCTGACACAACACCGAGCCATGGTCCGAGGTCACGACCACGCTGAAGCCGCGTGCCGCGAAGGACTTCAGGATCGCAAAAAGCGAAGAGTGCGTAAACCAGCTCTTCATCAGGGCGCGAAACGCCGGCTCGGTCCCGGCAATCTCCCTGAGAATGACGTTGTTGGACCGGCCGTGCACCAGAATATCGAGGAAGTTGAAAACGATCGCCACCAGACTGCTGTCGAAATAGTCCGAGGCTTTCCTGGCCAGCGTTTCCGCTTCGCTATTGCTGTGCACTTTGAGATAGCGAATGCCGCGCTTGACCGGTGCCCCGTGGCGCTTAAGGTTATCGGCCAGGAACTGTTCCTCGAACCGGTTCAAAGAACCTTCGTCCTGGGCCCGGTAGGTGTCGGGATAACGCTGGTGAATCTCGTCGGGAAACAGCCCGGCAAAGAGGGCGTTGCGCGCAAAGGGGGTGGCGCTGGGCAGAATCGAGAAGTAATAATCCCTCTGGATATCGTAGAACTCGGCCAGCAGCGGCTCAATGAGCATCCATTGATCCAGCCGCATGCAATCGACCACGATCAGCAGGGTCGGCCGCCCCTCTTTCAGCTGGGGAACGATATAGCGGGCGGCCACATCCGGCGACAGGACCGGCCGCTGCTCGCCTCTGAGCCACGAAATATAGTTTGCCTCGATATACTTGGTGAACTCGTTGTTCCATTCATCGCGCGTTCCGCCGAGCGCCTCTTCCAGCCCCTCGTCGAGGTTCTCATCCATCTCCAGGCTCCACGAGGCCAGAATCCGCGCCGCCTCGATCCAGTCCTCCCACGACACCTGCCCGTAGAGCCGCTGGTTGAACTCTCCCGTCTCGGCGATATAGCGGCGGCTCGCCTGCGAGGTGATGATCTTGCGCGAATCCAGAAGACGCTTGATGACGAGCAGTATCTGTGACGGATTCACCGGCTTGACCAGGTAGTCATCGATCTTCTGCCCGATAGCGTCCTCCATCAAAGTTTCCTCTTCCGACTTCGTCACCATCACCACCGGCAGATGCGGGTGCAGGTCCTTGATTTCCTCCAGCGTCGTCAGACCGTCCTTGCCGGGCATCATCTCATCCAGCAGAACCAGGTCGTAGCGGTCCATCCCGAGCATGCTCACCCCGTCGTCGCCCGACATAGCCGTGGCCACGTCGTAACCCTTTTTCTCGAGAAACAGGATGTGTGGCTTCAGCGAGTCGATCTCGTCATCGACCCATAAGATTTTCTGTACGCCCGTTTGCTTAACCATTACAAATGTCCGCGCTAGCCGCCCAGGGGCAGCTGGATTTCAAAAACGGTCTCCCCCGGTCGGGACCGCTTCAGTATTATACGGCCCCCGTGATATTCCTCGACAATCCGCTTCACCAGCGTCAAGCCCAGCCCCCAGCCTCTTTTCTTGGTGCTGAATCCGGCTTTGAAGACGCTCCTGGCCGCCGAGGCCGATATCCCCTTGCCGTTGTCGATCACCTCGATAACCGCGCCCCGGCTGCTGTCGAGCAGGGTTGTCCGCAGCATCACCCGACCCTTTACCGGGTCCACTGCCTGAAGCGAATTCTTGATCAGGTTCTCCAGCGCCCAGCCGAACAGCTCCGGGTTGAGAAGCACCGGCGGCAGACCCGAGGGCGAAAACTCGATACGGATACCTTTTCCCTCGAACGGCAGCCGCCGCATGTAATACTGCACCGCTTCATCTACGACATTATTCAGGTCGCACGGGTGAAGCTCCGGCACCGAACCTATCTGGCCGAAACGGTTGGCCACTTTGCGCAGCCGCACCACGTCGACCCGGGTGTTCTCCAGTGTCTGCTCCAGCAGCTTCCTCTCGTCCTGACTGAAACCGCCCGATTCTTTCTCCGATTCCAGCACCTCCAGCCAGCCCATCAGCGATGATATCGGTGTGCCCAGCTGGTGCGCCGTCTCCTTGGCCATGCCCACCCAGATGTGCCGCTCTTCGCTGCGGCGGATGTTCTGAAAACCGATCACGGCTACCAGCATGAACGCGACGATTATCCCGATTTCAATAAACGGCATCAGCTTGAGCTGGTTGATGACCTTGGAGTCCCCGTAGCAGAAGTAGTTCACGAACCGGTCCG
>CP070777.1:2386188-2410740 GCA_020346225.1 Candidatus Zixiibacteriota bacterium
CTGCTCATCGACAAAGGGGAGAGCGTCATCAAAAACGTCCCCCCGCTGCGCGATATCTATACCATCATCAAGGTCATCGAACATCTCGGCGCCAGAGTCACCTACGATGAAAAAGCTCAGGTACTGACAGTCAATGCCGCCAACCTCACCGAGAACACTGCCCCCTACGATCTCATGCGCCAGATGCGCGCCTCGTTCCTCGTACTGGGGCCGGTGCTGGCCCGTTTGGGCGAAGCCCGTATCTCGCTGCCCGGCGGATGCGTGCTCGGCGCGCGACCGGTCGACTTCCACATCAAGGCCTTCCAGCAGATGGGCGCCAAACTGTCCGAACGACGCGGCTATATCATCGCCAAAGGCAAACCTCTGGTGGGAACATCGATCTACTTCGACCGCCCCTCTCATACCGGGACCGAGAACCTGCTGTTCGGCGCTGTCACCGCCAAAGGCACCACCCATATTACCAACGCCGCCTGCGATCCGGAAGTCATCGATGTCGCCAACTTTCTCAACAAGGCCGGGGCGAAAATCCACGGTGCCGGAACACCCGATATCACCATCGAGCCCGTCAGCAAACTCAAACCGGTCGAATACGCCGTCTCCGGTGACCGCCTCGTGGCGGGTACCATCATGTTCGGCGCTGCTATTACCGGGGGCGATGTTACCGTCAGTGGCTTCGACCCAGCCCACCTGACCCTGGTCAACCACAAGCTGACCGAGATGGGCTGCACTATCACCGAGGGTAAGAATTCCGTCACTGTCAAAGGCCCCAGACGCCCCGGTCCGGTGGCCGTAACCACTTTTCCCTATCCCGGTTTCCCCACCGACCTGCAGGCGTGCATCATGGCCGCGGCCAGCATATCCACGGGAACATCGCACATACGCGAAACTGTTTTTAAGGATAGGTTTTCGCATACTATGGAGCTGCGCCGGCTGGGCGCCGATGTCAACGTGTCCAGCGACGAGGCCATCGTCAACGGCGTCAATGAGCTGCTGGGGGCCGAGGTTATGGCCTCCGATATCCGCGCCGGCGCCGGTATTGTTCTCGCCTGTCTGGCCGCTAGGGGAAAATCAGAGGTTCTTCGGGTATACCATGTCGACCGCGGGTATCACCGGCTGGAAGAAAAGCTGTCGGCTCTGGGAGCCGATATTCAGAGAAGGAATGACTAGTGCCGGGTTCTGACAGAGGTCGGAAACCGGACACTTGCGAGCATATATAGCAGGACGAAAATCGACGCGGCCCGGCCGCCACAGCATTTGAAGGATGTGATTCTGATATGAGGAAAACTCTTCCAATCGTTCTTATAGCCGTTCTTGTTCTGTCGGTCACCGGCAGTGCCCAGGAAACGTATTTCGGCAAAAACAAGGTCCGGTACAAAAACTTTGATTGGGACTATATCCAGACGAGGCACTTCGATATCTACTTTTACGAGGACGCCTACCCCAGCGCCAAATTCTCCGCCGCCGTTCTGGAGTCGGCGTATGTCGAAGTCACCGGAGAACTCGATTACGTTATCCAGAGGAGAATTCCGGTCTTCATATACAACTCCCACTACGATTTTCAGCAGACCAACATCATCCCCAACCTCATCTCCGAGGGCATCGGCGGTTTCACCGAGGTCTTCAAAAACCGGGTGGTGGTCCCCTTCTCGGGATCATATGAGGAGTTCCGCCACGTCCTGCATCATGAGGTCACCCATGCCGTGATCTACGACATGCTCTACGGCAACATGTTCTCGTCGCTGCTCTCGCGGCAGCGCCTGTTCGCCTTGCCGGATTGGTTTGCCGAAGGCTACGCCGAGTACTCCTCGGCGCACGGCTGGGACTACTTCTCTGATATGTTCATGCGCGACGGCACCATTACCGGGTATCTTACGCCGCCGTGGGTGCTGGGAGGGTATCTCGCTTACCGCCAGGGCCAGGCCATGGTTAAATATATTGCCGACAAGTATGGCGAGGACCAGCTCGGCAAGATTCTCAGGAAGGGCAAAGTCCATTTGACGATGAACCGCGCCCTCAAGGAGACTATCGGCAAGACCGAGGAGGAGTTCTGGGAAGAGTTCACCAAAGAGATGAAGAAACGCTATTGGCCTGAGATCGCCATCCGCAAAGAACCCTCCGATTTCGCCAGGCAACTCACCTACGCCCGCAAAGACGGTTCCTATTTCAATGAAAAACCGGCCTTTAGCCCCGATGGCGACAAGATCGCCATCTTCACGGATAAATCCGATTATACCGAGCTCGTCCTGATCTCGGCCCAGACCGGGCAACTGGTGAAGCGTCTGGTCAAGGGTGAGCGCTCCGGTGATCTGGAATCGCTGCACTCCTATGTCTCCGGTGCCTCCTTTTCTCCCGACGGTAAGCGCCTGGTATTCGTGGCCAAGTCCGACGGTAAGCCCACCCTGATGTTCTATGACATCAGGAAAGGGGGTATCTACCAGAAGAAACGCTTCGACTTCCGCAATATCGTATCGCCGGTGTGGTCGCCCGACGGCGAGAAAGTGGCTTTCTCGGCCCTCAAAGGCTACAAGCGCGACCTGTTCGTCTACAACATCGAATCGGATACCTATCAGCAGCTCACTGATGACCGCTTCGACGATGTCTCCCCGTCGTGGCTGCCCCACTCCGATGAGCTGATCTTCGCCTCCGATCGGCCGCATCCCGCCACGCCCATCAGCGACGCCGAGGCGAACATATACGTGGCGACTCCCGGCGCCTACATGCCGGGCGACTTCACTTACGGTTATTACAACCTGTTCCGCCTCGACCTTGGCGATAACGAGATTTCCCCGCTCGACCTCGGCCCCGGGCAGAACAGCGTCCCGGTTGTCTCTCCCGACGGCAGCAAAGCGGCCTTCATCTCCAACCGAAACGGCATCGACAATATCTACATCGCCTACCTTGACTCCGTCCGCTACTTTGCCGTTACCGACATCCTCACCGGCGTCAGGTCACTGTCCTGGTCGCCCGATGGCGAGAAGTTGGCCTTTTCCGCCTTCCATAAAGGTGCCTACGATATCTTTGTCATGAAGGATATTGCCCCGTCCGGTGACAACGGCATTCTCGCCGCCACCGACTATATAAAAGGCAAGTACGACCTCCTGCAAAGGCTGCCGGTCAGGGAGCAGCTGGCCGAAGTCGCGCCGCCAACGGAGGCGGAAGAAGCGAGCGAGGAACCGCCGGTCGAAGATGATCCTTATGCCCCGGATTATGAGACGTACGATGTTGAATCGGAAACGCTGGCCGGGGTTGAGGATGAGCCGGCCGCTGATACTGCTGCCGCGCAGCCGATCGACAGCTCCTCCGTGGCCGCCGAACCCGGCCCGGAACCGTCCGCTGAGGACGAACCCCCACAGGACTCCGTCATCACCACCACCGGCATCCACGACGGCGAGTTCGTATTCGTCAGTTCTGATCAGCCTGACGACGACTTCGACGCCCTGCTGGTCGATGTCCCCGACGACTCAACATCGCTGACGGGCTTCACGAGGATGGAAGAGCCGGCCTCGTTTGACTCCATTCCGGCTCCGCTGCCCGACGGCAACTATGAGGTCCATCAGTACAAGGTCAGGTTTACCCCCGACTACGTCGGCGGCGGACTGTCATATGATACTTTCTTCGGGCTCCGGGGACAGAGCTATTTTGTCTTCTCCGACTACCTCGGCAACCACCAGATCTACCTGGCCACCGATCTGGTCAATACCATCGACCAGTCCAATATTCAGGCTTTCTATTTCTACAACCGGCACCGTACCAACTACGGCATCGGCGTTTTCCACACCAAGAACTTCTATCTCGACGCCAACGACTTCCTGTTTTCGGACAGATTCTATGGCCTTCAGACGTATGCCGCCCGGCCGTTCTCCATCTTCAGCCGGATCGAGGCCTACCTGTCGCAGTACTTCATCGATCGCCAGTATTATGACTTTGGCGATCTGCGTGAGGACCGCAGCTCCAAAGTGACCACCGCCGAACTCGCTTACATCACCGACAACATAATCTGGGGATTCACCGGCCCGGTCAACGGCCGGCGAGCCAAGCTGACCGTCTCCGGCGGTGTCAATCTGTTTGACTCGAGGGACATCGAGTTTACCGCCGCCGAACTGGATTTGCGCAAGTACTGGCATTTGCGACGGTCGTTCTCGTTCGCGGTCCGCCTGTCCGGCGGCGCCTCTTTCGGCAAGACTCCCAAGCAGTATTTCCTGGGCGGCACGACCAACTGGATCGGTAACCGCACCCTCGATGCTGAAGTTTTCGAGGTGGAGAATTTGTATTTTGCCGATGTCGTCACACCGCTGCGGGGCATTCCCTATTATGACCTGTCCGGCGACCGCTACGGTCTGTTCAACGCCGAGTTCAGGTTTCCCCTCATCGACTATTTTGCCATGCGCTTCCCGCTGCCCATTGTAATCAGTCGCGTGGGCGGAGCCCTGTTCACCGACGTTGGAGCCGCTTGGTTCGGCAGCGACTTCAAAGGCGGCAGCAGCGAAGACGGTGGCCGGCTTCAGGATATTAAGGTCGGCTTCGGTTTCGGCATGCGCATGAATCTCGGCTTCTTCCTGCTGAGATATGACCTGGCCTGGTCGACCGACCTGAAAACCATTTCGGACAAACCAAGCTATTACTTCTCCTTCGGCGCTGACTTCTAAAACCGGTCGCGCCCGACACCGGGTCGCCCGGACGGAGACAGGTATAAAAAAACGCGGTCACTTGGTGACCGCGTTTCTCAAATCAAGAGGTCCTATCTCTTCTTGTGGACCGAGCAGTACTTGCTCTTGCCGTCAGTGAAGCGCTTGCACTGCTTTTTGTCCTTGGTCCTGGCCGCGCAGCGAGTCTTCTTGGTGGCTTTCTTTTTCTTCTTGGCCACTTTCCTCTTCGCGGGTTTCCTCTTCGCGGCTTTCCTCTTGGTCACTTTCTTCTTGGCGACTTTGCGCTTAGTCACCTTCCTCTTCGGAGCTGCTTTCCTCTTCTTAGCAGCTTTCTTCTTGGTTGTCTTTTTAGCTTTGCGCATTGAACGTCCTCCATTTAAAGGATTGTTAAACTAAAAAAACACTTTTTGACAAAATCATGTCAAGAAAAAACTTAATAAAAACTGCCGCGCAATAAAAAAAATTTCGGGTCGATGCGGCATGTCATTTCGATGCGAACGGAATCTGTTGACGTCGTCAACGGCGGCGATGACAACGAGCCGGCACCCGTGAAGCAGCGACGGACTACCGCTTCTTCTTCGTCGTCCTCGGCGTGTTGTTGTTGCCCTGCATGCGTCCGTAGTTCTGCAGGGTCATGGCCATGCTGTGAAGTTTGTCATCGACGACTCTCAGTACCGAACCTGTGGCGAACTTGCCCGAGGCACCGCGCTTGCCCGCCGACCAACCGGTCATTATCTCTATCCCCTCGTCAAGGGTCTTGATGGGATAAACGTGGAAGCGGCGGGCCTTGACGGCGTCGATCACATCGGGACGAAGCATCAGGTCGGAAACGTTCTGATAAGGGATGATCACGCCCTGGTCGCCGGTCAGACGGCGGCTCTCGCATACGTCGAAAAACCCCTCGATCTTCTCGTTCACCCCGCCCACCGGCTGTATCTCCCCCTTCTGGTTGACGGAACCCGTTACGGCGACATTCTGCTTCATGGGTATGCCGCTGATGGACGACAGGATCGCCAGGATTTCTGTGGCCGACGCCGAATCGCCGTCAACGCCGCTGTAAGACTGCTCGAACGAAATCGATGCCGAGATGGCCAGCGGCTTGTCCTGCGCGAACGTCTGCCGCAAATAACCGGTCAGAACCAGCACCCCCTTGTTGTGGATCGGGCCCGAGAGATCGGCCTCCCGCTCGATATTGATGATGCCCTCTTTGCCGAGCGAAGTATTGGCGGTGATTCGGGTCGGACGCCCGAACGCGTATTCACCGATATTGTACACCGACAGGCCGTTTATCTGACCCACCGCCGTGCCCTTGGTCGATACCAGGAGGGTGTTGTCATCGAACATCTCCTGGATCTTCTCCTCGACCAGATTGACGCGGGAGACCCGGTTCTTGATGGCGCAATACACGTCCTCGCGGCTGACCGACTTCCCTTGGCGCTCCTGGCAGCAGAAGGCGCTCTCCTTGACGATGTCGGACACCGGCGTGAACCGCGTCGTCAGCCGGTTCCGTCGTCCCGACAAACGCATGCCGTACTCGCACACCGCCTGCATCCCGCTCATGTCGAACGGCGGCAGCTCCTCCTCATCAACCACCTTGCGAACGAACTCGAAATACTGCAGAAGATTCTTCCTGGTGTGCTTCATAACATTGTCGAATTCGGCTTTCACCTTGAAAATCTTCTTGAAATCCTCGTCCAGGCGCCACAGGAGATGATAAATCTCCGGCTCGCCGATCAGGACCACTTTGACGGCCAGCGGGATCGGCTCCGGCTTGATGCCGGCCCCGGCCATCATGTAAAACGGATCGTAGCCGCTGATCTCGAGTTCACGGTTGCGCAGGGCCCGCCGCAGATACACCCACATGCCCGGCTCGGTCAGAAGATCCATGGCGTTGATGATGAAAAACCCGCCTGAGGCCCTTAGCAGCGAACCGGAGTGAATGCGCGTGAAATCCGTGCGCCAGTACCCGAAACGGTCAACCACCCGCTCCAGCGAGCCGAAAATGTTCTTGTATGAAGGCGACTTCTCGATGACGATCGGAACCTTCTCCGTCTCCGAGTTGTCCAGAATCAGATTAACCGAAAACTCCTCGAACGGCTCCCGCTTGCGGTAAGGCGGAGCGTCCTCCTCGCCGCGACGGGGCTGTGCCTCGCGAAAACGGTCAATATCGCTCAACAGCGCTTCCTCCACCTCCTCGAGATACAGCTGCAGCTTTTCATCGGGGAAACGCTTCTTGAGCAGGCTGATCTTGTCCGCCACCAGCGGCGTCAGAATGGCCAGGTCGAGCTTGGCCAGGGCATCCTCCAGCTTGTTGGTCAGCTTCTTGGACTCCACCGTGACCGTGTCGAACTCGCGGCGTAAACTGTCCCAGCTCCGGCGCAGCTCGTCCAGACGCGACAGCGAAAACTTCCCCTCCTTGGCCAGACGCTCCAGCTTCTCCAGCGAACTCGGCTCGTTGTCTACCAGCGGCTGGATCTCGTTGCGAACCCCCATACCCGCCTGTATCTGCACCACCACGAACCCGGCCTGCGAAAGCTTGTCCTCAAACGCGTTGATAACTTCCTTCTGACGCCCCTCGAACTCCCTGATAATCCGACTCTGACGGTCCTTGTAGTCTTCCGACATGAAGACCTTCGGAACCACCTTCCGAATCGAGCTAATCAGATAATTCATGTCCTTTTTAAATCGCGTGCCGTCGCCCGCCTTGAAAACCAGTACCTGCGGACAATCAATATTCTTGAAGTTGTTAACATAACAAATGTCGTTCAACTGCGGCTTGTCATGCTCAAGTTGCTCCAGCAAAAGCTTGATCGTCGTGGAACGGCCCGTGCCCGACAGACCGGTAACGAAAATGTTGTAACCGGGACTCTTCACACTCAGGCCCAGCTTGATTGAACCAATCGCCTTGGTCTGACCGATAATGCCGCAACAGGGCGCCACGTCATCGGAAGTCTTGATCTTAGCCGGCTTAAAAGTCACCCGGTAATCTAAGTCTTTGAATTGAAGCTCCTTGAACTTCCTTGGTTTGTTTTTCTTGCTGACCGCCATCTATGTCTCCATATCCTTTACAGTGGGAGAGTAATATAGGCTCTGTCCCTTGCCAAAAAAACAAAAAGTTCCCTCACCGTGCTCATCAACGGCGTCCCCCGCAACAGACTGCCTCGACCGTCCGCAGACGCCGCCCCAGCCCGCCCGGCGTCCCAAAATTGACCGTCATAGTCTACTATGGCCCGCCAAAGCAGGCTCCGCGGGTGATATTGCCTCGGCTTGAACGGAACCTGATGACATCAGGCCGGCCCGCAAAACCTGACAACATTCTAAGTTCTTTTCCGATTTTATCTTGCCGAATTGACATGAGGAGCGTCAAAATGGCATCATAAAATACCCAAAAAAAGCGACTCAAACCTCGTTTTTTGTCAATTTTATAAGCCCTTAGAGGCCACCATATTACGAATTGTGTGCCTGTAAGCTGTTGAACCACAAGTAAATCTTATCTCTTGACAGGCCGAAAGCTCCGTACTTATCTTTCAGCGTTGCTTTTTAGCATTGCGCATTGAATGGCGGTATCGTCTAGTGGTTAGGACGGGTGGTTCTCAGCCATCAAACCGGGGTTCGATCCCCCGTACCGCTGCAAAGCCCCGGGTGCCTTTCCTCAAGGCACCCGGTTTTTTGCACTCCGAACATAAACCCACACACCCAAGCTTCTTTAAGGGACAGGTTTGATGACCTCTGCTTCGGTCCGACCGGCGCGGAGACTTTCTGCGTATCGACATTATTTGACTATACGCCGGGAGCGAGTGCTTCATTTGGCCCGGCGCGGCCGCCTGCGCGCTCAACACTCCGCCGCCCATATTCGTCTTTATACGAATTGACAATTCTTGATCATATGCTATATTCTGCCGTGCCCGTAACTTTTTGAATCGTATGCGCAAAACAGCCAGTCTCATCGTTTCCCTGATCCTCGTTCTCGCCCCCGGCGTTGCTTACTGCCAACCTCCTGACAGCATCTTTCGCACTGACCGGGTCAACGCTCTTATACTTGTGCTTGTCTTCTCGACGGCCATTCTCCTGTATACCCGCTGGGCGAGGCAGGGCAGGCCCCTTTTCCTGCGCAAGATTCCCGGTCTGGCCGCGGTCGAGGAAGCCGTCGGCCGTGCCACCGAAATGGGACGGCCGGTGCTTTTTGTCCCCGGTATCGACGAGCTCGACCAGATTGAAACCATCGCCGGCGTTTCCATTCTCGGTCGCGTCGCCAAAATCACGGCGCAGTACGATACGCCTCTCTCGGTCCCCGTTCGCTATCCGCTGGTGTACGCCGCCGCTCAGGAGGTGGTCGAGCAGTCATACATCGAGGTCGGCAAGCGCGACTCCTATGACAAGGATATCGTCCGCTATGTGGCTGGCGAGCAGTTCGCTTTCACCGCCAATGTCAACGGTTATATGATGAGGGAGCGTCCCGCCACCAACATATATATGGGTGCCTTTTTTGCCGAGTCATTGCTTCTGGCCGAGACCGGCAACGCCGCCGGTTCCATTCAGATAGCCGGAACCGCCAAGCCCGAGCAGCTGCCGTTTTTTATCGCCGCCTGCGATTATACCCTGATGGGCGAGGAACTCTATGCCGCCTCCGCCTACCTCTCCCACGAACCGCTCATGCTCGGCGGCCTCAAGGGCCAGGATTTCATAAAACTGTTGATTGTCGTCTGCATCATTCTGGGCGTCGTCCTGGTTACTTTTAACCTGGGAGACACTTTCCTGAGCTGGTTTAAGGCCGTTTAGCCTTATGAAAGGTCACTCGCTTCCATGAGAACTGCCGCCCCGGTCGCCGTCGCCTTCCTCTCCGGAGTTATTCTGGTAATTTCCTTCTTCTTTAACGAGGAAAAGACCGTCGTTGGCGGGCTGTCTCAGGAGCTGCTCAACTGGGTTATCATAGTGGGCGGTTTCACGCTCCTCCTGGGCATGGTCTCCATAATCCGGGTCAACTGGGCCGCCGTTCAAAGAAGAAAAGAAAACTGGATCTATCGCCTGTTCACGCTCATCGCCATCTTCGCCGCCGCCATCCCGTCGCTTTTGCCGCCATCATGGTCCCCGCTCTTCGGTCGGGCGGAGGGCTCCATATACGACTGGCTCTTCGTTTACCTGCAGGCCCCCATGATGGCCACCATGTTTGCCACCCTGGCCTTCTATATCGCCTCCGCCGCCTATCGCGCTTTCCGGGCGCGAAGTGCCGATGCCACCCTGTTGCTCATTACGGCGACCCTGGTCATGCTCTGGCGGGTACCTATGGGCGAAGCGTTCCTCAACCTGTTCCCCGGCGATGTCCCCAACATTATCAATGACTATATCATGAACGGTGCCAATCTCGCTGTCCAGCGCGGTATCATCATCGGGGCCGCTCTGGGTGCCGCATCGATGTCGCTTCGCATTATACTCGGCATTGAACGAACCTACATGGGGAAGGGCTAAATGATGGGCTTCTGGGATCGCATGGAGAAAATCGACCGACGCTGGATCTACCTGCTGGTCGGGCTGGCCGTCATCGTGCCCTTTTTGATACCGATGAAATTCCCCGTCAGCGTCAGCCCCGAGGCCCGCAGCTTCTATGATGCGGTCGAGGCCCTGCCCGATTCTTGCACCGTCATGCTCGTCTTTGACTACTATCCCTCGACCATGGCCGAAACCGAGCCTATGGCTATCGTGGGCGCCCGCCACCTCTTCAGCAAAGACTGTAAAATCATAACGCTGACCAATATCCCCTACGGCGCGCCGTCCATGGCCGAGTCGGTCACCCGAATGGTCGCAGCCGAATATGGCAAGGAGTACGGCACCGACTATGTCAACCTCGGCTACAAGTACGGCTACACCGCCGTTCTAAAAGGTATGGGTATGTCCATCGAGGATATCTTCCCTACCGACAATAGCGGCACGCCGCTGTCTGAGATACCCATGATGGATTCCATCGTTAATTACGAGCAGATTTCCTTCGTCTTCGAGGTGGCCGATAACGCTACCGCCGACTACTGGATTTCTATCGTCAACGCCGGCTATGGTGTGCCAATGGGGGTCGGGTGCACTGCCGTTATGGCACCCAAATACTATGCCTTTGTCGGCGCCGGGCAGATTGTCGGTCTCCTCGGCGGCATGAAAGGAGCCGCCGAGTACGAAATCCTCATTGAGCAGGAGGGAACGGCCTTCCGCGGCATGGACATTCAATCACTGGTGCATTTCCTGATAATCGCCTTTGTCGTCATCGGCAACATCGGCTACTTCGCGGGGCGCCGTCATCGGAGGAAGGTATAGTGAGCGGGATTGAGATATTCCAGATCTGGGTGATGGCCTTCTTTACGCTGGCGCTCTTCTCTTTCCTGTATAAAGACAACCCGGCCTACAAGCTGGCTGAGCACATCTTCGCCGGGCTTACCGCGGGCTACCAGGTTGGCCTTATCTGGGATACCATTGTCATCCAAAAACTCTGGGACCCCATGATTTACGGCGGCAAATGGTGGCTGTTCATACCCGGCATCCTGGGCTTTCTTATGTTTGCCCGTCTCTTTCCCAAATATTCCTGGCTGTCCCGTGTTTCGCTGGCCTTCGTCATGGGAACCACCGCCGGAATCTTCCTTTTCACCCAGCTTCACGGCCTCGTTTTGCCCCAGATGCAGTCAACCATGCTGGCCCTGGGTGGCGAGGACGGTTTCGCCGCCGCCCTGCTGGCTGTCGTCGTTGTCATCGGCGTGATCTCCACGCTCATCTATTTCTATTTTTCGAAAGAGCACGCCGGGGTGCTTGGCGTCACTGCCCGGGTCGGCATCTGGTTCATCATGATTTCTTTCGGCGCCCATTTCGGCTATACCGTTATGGGCCGTGTTTCGCTACTCATCGGCCGGGTCCAGTTTCTGATTGAAGACTGGATCGGCTCCTTCTCACAAATGTTCTGATTCCGCTGCGGCTCCCCCCAAAACCCGGCAAGAGTAAAATAGACAAAACCTGACTAACATAAATCCTTGTCAAATTCGGATTGTTTTTCTAATATACCGGTTGCCCCGTATTAGGAGAGCCATGAAAGTAGTTATCCCCGTCGCTGGCGAAGGAACCCGACTGAGGCCGCATACCCTCAACGTGCCCAAGCCGTTGCTGCCCATAGGCGGCAAGAAAATAATCGATTATCTTGTCGCCCCGCTCCTCGACCTTGATCTCGATGAGGTCGTCTTTGTCATCGGCTATAAAGGGGATATGATTCGCCAGTATGTCGAGAAGAACTACTCGTTCCAGTCCTCTTTCGTCCGCCAGGACAAGCTGCTCGGTCTGGGCTACGCCCTGCATGTGGCCCTCAAAGAGGTCAACCGCGGCCCGGTCATGGTCCTGCTCGGGGACACCATTGTCGAAGGCGACCTCAACCGATTCGCTGCCGCCGGCAAGTACACTCTCGGCCTGAGCCGGGTCGATGACCCCACCCGGTTCGGTGTTGCTGAAGTCGCCGACGGATCCGTGGTGAGCGTCGAAGAGAAGCCGCAGCGTCCCAGGGGCGATCTGGCCCTGATCGGCCTGTACTACTTCGAAGAAACCGGACTCCTCAAGGAAAAACTCCGCGGGCTCGTGGACGCGGGCCGGACCACTTGCGGCGAGATTCAACTGACCGACGCTCTGGCCGCCATGCTGGACGATGGTGCTGAGTTTAAGCCCTTCGAGGTTGACGGATGGTTCGATTGCGGAAAAAAGGAAACCATGCTGTCAACCAATCGCCATCTGCTCGAGAAAGCCGCCACCGGCAGGGAGGTCGACGGCTCGATCATTTTGCAGCCGGTTTTTGTTCCCGACTCGGCCAGGATCATAAACTCGATTATCGGCCCTCATGTCTCGATCGCCGGGGGAACCACAATCGAAAACTCCATCGTCTCCGATTCGATCATTGGCCGTAACGTCCGGCTGAAGAATGTGGTCATCGGCGAATCGATCATCGGCGATAATGTTGTGCTTCAGGGAAAAAAAGCAATCCTCAGCGTCGGGGATCACGATCAGGTCAATGATGCTTGAGTTCTCCGGCGGATGAATTGCCGGACATCGCGAAAATTGAGTTCAAGGAGTTGGTTATGCCAGGAGGGAATTTCCTCTTTACATCCGAATCGGTCACTGAAGGTCACCCCGATAAACTGTGTGACAGGATTTCCGACGGTGTCCTCGATGAAGTGATACGGCAGGACAAACGGGGACGGGTCGCCTGCGAAACCTTTGTCACCGCCGGCCTGGTTATCGTCGGCGGCGAAATCACCACCACCGCCTACGTCGATATCCACCAGCTGGTGCGCCGTATCGTCAAACAGATCGGATACACCAAGAGCAGTTATGGCTTTATGTATGACTCCTGCGCTATCCTCAACGCTATCGGCTCCCAGTCGACCGACATCGCCCAGGGCGTCAATATCGGGGGTGCCGGGGACCAGGGACTCATGTCCGGGTACGCCACCAAAGAGACCAAGGAACTCATGCCCATGCCGATTATGCTGGCCCACCGGCTCACCCGGCGCCTGGCCGAAGTGCGCCGAAAGAAAATTCTGCCGTATCTGGGACCCGACGGCAAGTCGCAGGTTACTCTGGAATATCGCGGCGGCCGGCCCCACCGCGTTGACTGTATTGTTATCGCCACGCAGCACACCGAGGATATCCTCAACAAGTCCGGCAAGAAAATCACCCGTCGGGCGGTCGAGGAGATCATCGACAAGGTGGCCCTTGCCGTTATACCGGCCGGAATGATTGACCGCAAAACCCGATTCCTGGTCAATCCCACCGGTAAATTCGTCATCGGCGGCCCCCAGTCCGACACCGGCATGACCGGCCGTAAAATCATTGTCGATACCTACGGCGGCATGGCCTCGCACGGCGGCGGCGCCTTCTCCGGCAAGGACCCCACCAAAGTCGACCGCTCCGCCAGCTACATGGCCCGCTACATCGCCAAGAATGTCGTCGCCTCCGGCCTCGCCGAAAAGTGCAACGTCCAGCTGGCCTACGCCATCGGCGTAAAGCAGCCGGTCTCGCTTATGGTATTCACCTCCCAGACCGCGAAGATTCCTGAATCCAGAATCATCCAGCTTATCAAGAAGCACTTCGATATGACCCCACGCGGCATCATCAAACAACTTGACCTGCTGCGGCCGATCTACGGCCGGACCTCGGCCTATGGGCACTTTGGCCGGAAGGAAAAAGCGTTCACCTGGGAGAAAACCGACATGGCCAAAACTCTGGCCAGGGAGGCCTGAATTATGACATCCAAACACCATATCGCCGATATCAAGCTGGCTCGTCAGGGAAAACTGAAAATCGAATGGGCCGAGCGCTCCATGCCCGTCCTGCGCCTTATCCGCGAAAGGTTCGCCAGGGAAAAACCCCTCAAGGGGATTAACATGGCCTGCTGCCTGCACGTGACCACCGAAACCGCCAATCTGATGCGCACCCTCAAGGCTGGCGGCGCCAACACCGCACTGTGTGCCTCCAATCCGCTCTCCACTCAGGACGATACCGCCGCCGCCCTGGTCAGGGAATTCGGTATCAAGGTCTACGCCGTCAACGGCGAGAACAACAAGACTTACTACCGCCACATTCATCAGGCCCTTGATATCGAGCCGCACATCACCATGGACGACGGCGCCGACCTGGTATCGACCCTGCACACCGACCGTACCGGCCTGGCCGGAGATGTCATGGCCGGTACCGAGGAAACCACCACCGGCGTCATCCGCCTGAGGGCCATGCAGGACAAAAACGCCCTGCTCTTTCCCGTCATCGCCGTCAACGACTCCAAAACCAAACACTTCTTCGATAACCGCTACGGCACCGGTCAATCTACCATCGACGGTATCCTGCGGGCCACCAATATGCTCATCGCCGGCGCCACCGTTGTCGTGGGCGGCTATGGCTGGTGCGGGCGGGGCCTTGCCATCCGCGCCAAGGGCATGGGGGCCAATGTCATCGTCACCGAAGTCGACCCGGTTAAGGCGCTCGAAGCCGCTATGGATGGATTCATGGTCATGCCGACGGCCAAAGCCGCGCCTCTCGGTCACCTCTTCGTGACCGCCACCGGCGACGTCAACGTCATCAGGCTCGAGCATGTCAGGAAGATGAAAGACGGAGCTATTATCGCCAACTCCGGCCACTTCAACGCCGAAATCGACCTGCCCGGGATTACGAAAGCGGCCTCCAAACGGCGTCTCGTCCGGCCCCATGTTGAAGAATTCACCATCGGCAAGAAGCGGATTTACATTTTGGCCGAGGGCCGCCTGGTCAACCTGGCCGCCGCCGAGGGCCATCCCGCCATGGTCATGGATATGTCCTTCGCCAACCAGGCCCTGGCCGCGGAATATGTCGTCAAAAATCACGATAAGTTGGAACGCCGGGTCTATAGCCTGCCCGACAATATCGATACCGAAATCGCCGCCCTAAAGCTGAAATCGATGGGCATTGCCATCGACCGGCTCACCCCCGAGCAGAAAAAATACCTCGCCTCCTGGGAAATGGGAACTTAGCGCGAGCGACATCACTTCCGTGCCTTCATCATCGACACCAGGCCCACCAGGAAAAATAGCCCGTTGA
Source organism: Candidatus Zixiibacteriota bacterium (assembly GCA_020346225.1). GTDB lineage: Bacteria > Zixibacteria > MSB-5A5 > GN15 > FEB-12. The sequence goes on from CP070777.1 coordinate 2,401,419, forward strand.
CCCCCCACACCGAGACTTCCGCCGGCACCTTCTCGTTGTATCCTGCCGACTGAAGCACCCGGAACAGCACGAAATACACCAGGGCTATCAGCGCTCCCGCCGCGAATGACACTGCTATGCCCCCGCGGCGCGGATTGGAGGCAAAGGGTATGCTTATCAGGAGCACGATGAGCGACGTCAGCGGGTAGGAGTATTTCAACCTCAGATCGATCGACTCCCGCACATACGGCCCGCCCGTCCGCTTCATCAGATCAATATAACCTCTCAGTTCCTCTAATCCCATGTCTTCAGGCTTACCCATCTTCCTGGACAGGTCGCTCGGCTTCTCGGCGATATCCGGCAGTTCCATGACGGAAAACGATGCGAAGCTCTCACCCGCCGGGTCGTCGAAAGAACGCACGATCCCGTCTAGGGCCTGCCAGCGGTGGTCGCGAAAAACTATCCGCGCCGCCGTTACTATCTGGCTCAGGCGGTTGCCCTCGGTCTTGTAGATCTTTACGTCTTCCCCCTCGCTCCTTTCCACGTTGAAGGAACCGATGGTGTAGAAATGCCCCGGCTTTATCTGTCGGTAAATGTTGGTCACCCTTTTGTACCGGTGCTGCGACCGCCGCTCGATCGTGAACTCCTTGATTTCCAGGCGCTTCTTGTTGGCCGGCGGAAACAGATACTCGTTGTAATAGAAATGACCGACCGACAGGACCGCCGTCACCACCAGAAGCGGCAGGGCGATGCGGTAAAGCGACAGCCCCGATGCCTTCATGGCCAGAACCTCGTTCCGCCGCGCCAGCACCGATATCGAGAACAGGGTCGCCAGGAGCACAAACACCGGGAAAAATGAGCGCAGCACCCACCCGCCGAAATAAACGTAGTATTCCAGGATGCTGCTGAGGGGAACTTCGTGGTCTATGAAATCCCCCAGCTCCCCGATCATATTGATGACGATAATCGTGAGACCGACCGCGATTATCGCCACCAGCAAAGCCGCAAAGAAGAAACGCAGAAGATAACGATCGATTTTCTTAATCATGAGCCTAATTCACTTTGCGGAAATACCCCAGGATCGGCCTTTCCGAAACCACGATATATAGCAAATAGATGCCGACTCCGCCCAGCAGAAAATTCGCGCTCCACATCGCCCAGAACGGAGATACCACACCCCGGTCGGCCAGGTCCTCGCCCCCGATCAGAAAGGCCCAGTAGATTATGAACAGGATTATCGAAAAGGCTATCGCCACCCCCATTCCCTTGCGCCGGGAAATCGTTCCCAGCGGCGCCCCGATGAGTATGAAAGCGATTATCGCCGACGGGATAACGTACTTCTTGTGTATCTCGATACTGTACCGGTCGATGGTACGCTGTTGCGCTATAATCTGCTGACGGCTCCGTTCCATGTTGCGGGCCATATTGGAGGCGTTTGTCCGGACGGTGTAAAAAGCCGCCGAATCCGAAATCGTGTCAGAACGGGCGAAAACAAAACTGTCCGCAAACAGGTAATCCATCCTGCCTCCGAAGGTGCTCTGGATGTTCTCCCGGAACGGACCGATCTGGCCCGAGGCGCTGGCCACCCGCTCCTTCATCTCGTCGATCGCCATCTCGCGGTCGGTCCGATACTCGGTGTCGCTCCGCCTCAGCTCTGAACCGGTCCCGGCCACGTTGATCAGTTGCTGCTCGAAATTGACCTTGCGGTAATTGTCCGGCTCCTCCGTGTCCAGCGAATGAACCTCCCCGTTGTACAGCGTGAACTGCATATTCTTGTTGTTATCGGTCATCTTCAGGTAACCGTATTCGGCCACCACGATCCGCGGTTTCTTGTTATCGGTCGTTTCGGTAATTCGCACCCCCTCCACCCGCGACGTTCGGTGGTCGATCTTGTCTATTAGAACCAGGTAACCCGGAATATCCGAGATAAAGACCCCCGAGCGAAAAACCAAGGTCGGCCGCATTGCCGAAATGTCGCCCCACAGCACGCGCGCCTTCTTGTTCAGATCGGGAAGTACCTTGTCCATGAACTGGATCATCAGAAAGGTCCCGATCAGACCCGCCACCAGAAGCGGAAAGATCACTTTCAGCATGTTGATGCCCGAAGTCTTGATGGCATTAATCTCGAAATCCGAGGTAAGCCGCCCGAAAGCCATCAAGGTCGCCACCAGCACCGACATCGGTACCGAAAGGGCCAGCATCCAGGCCAGATTCAGACCCAGAAGCTCCAGCGCCACCCACAACGACAGGTCCTTGTCAATCACGTGGTCGGTGATACGGGGCACGTAATCGATAATCAGAAGGAACGTTATCGTGAAAAAGGCGAACAGAAACGGGGCTATGTGCTCCTTCAATATGTAGCGGCTGAGAATCTTCATAAGTTTAAAGCAATATATCAGTTATACACACACCGACAATCTAATATGCAGCCCGACCGGCCACGCTTCCACTAAAAACATTGCGGAAGTGATTGCCCCCACCCGGCGCCTTCTATTATAATCCCGACTATGGAACCGAAACCGGTCAAGGACCTCGTCATAAACGATAAGATCACCTCCTTCTTCGCCGTCCGCAAAAGAAACGTCCGTGAGTACACCAAGGGACAGTTTCTTTCCCTTGAGCTTGGCGATGCCACCGGCCGCATCGGCGCCGTATGGTGGGAGCCCGACCGCTTCGGCCTGGAAGATCTGACCGAGGGTATGGTCGTCAAGCTGCAGGGCGTCGTTGGCGAGTACAACGGCAAAAAACAAATCACCGTCGGCCGTATGCGTCTGGCCGAAGATAATGAATACCCCCTCGAGCTGATTCTCCCGCACTCCGACCAGCCGCCGGAAACCCGCCGCGCTCGCATCCTCGCCCTGGTCGAGAAGATCGAAAACAGCTATATCAAAGCGCTGGCTGAATCTTTCTTCACTGATGAGCCGTTCATGACCGAATATCTCCGGGCCGCCGCCGGAAAACTGTGGCACCACGCTTATATCGGCGGCCTTTCCGAGCATTCCGCCAATGTCGCCGAGCTTGCCCTCCGCGCCGCCCAGGGGTACGACTTCCTTAACAAAGACTATCTCATCTTCGGCGGTCTTTTCCACGATGCCGGCAAGATGAGCCAGTATTCTACCGGCACCGTCATAGATTACACCGACGAGGGCCGCCTGGTGGGCCATATCTGTCTCGCCGACCACTGGATTTGCGAGCGGGCCGCCAAAATCGATGCCTTCCCGGACAAACTCCTCACCAAACTCCGGCACATCATCCTTTCGCATCAGGGCGAGCTTGAATACGCCACCCCCGTCGTGCCGCAAATGCCCGAGGCCTTCCTGGTATACTACTGCGACGAAATCGACAGCAAGATGGGCGCTATCGAACGCATCCGCGAGCGTCACGACGGCAGGGGATGGTCCGACTACGTCAGCCTTATCAACCGCTACCTGTACTTCGGTGAAGACGAACCTGAAAAAGAGTAACACCTGCCCCATGAATCCCCCTGTGCTCGACCTCAAAAATTTGTCCCGGGTGATACAGTCTGACGGGCAGCCTAGGGCTGTCGTCGACGATATCTCTTACCACTTCCACCGCGAGAGAGTCTATACCATTATTGGTCCCTCCGGCGCCGGCAAATCGTCCCTGCTGCGCCTGGTGAACCGTCTCGACGAGCCCACCTCCGGCGAGGTCTTCTTCCACGGCAAGGCGCACTGCGACTACCGGCCCTGCGAGTTGAGGCAAAAAATCGGCTATCTCTTTCAAACCCCTCATTTGTTCGAGGGCACCATCCGCGATAATCTCCTTTATGCCAATAAGGAATTGTCCGACGACGAGGTGAAAAGTCTGGTGGAGCAGGCTCAGATCAAATCTTCCCTGATCGACCGCCCCACCGACCGTTTCTCTGTCGGTGAAAAGCAGCGGGTGGCCATTGCCCGCCTGCTGGCCACCAGGCCCGAAGTCGTTCTCCTCGACGAACCGACTTCCGCCCTCGACCCCAGCTACACCGAGGCCATAGAAGAACTCATAAAACAGATTGTCGACCGTGAGGACCTCACCGCCATCGTCGTCACTCATAACCCCCAGCAGGCCCTGCGTATCGGCCAGGAAGCCTTGCTTATGGTCGATGGTAAGCTCATCGAGCACGGCGAGGTTACGGAGGTAATAAACAACCCGCAGACCGAGTTGGGGCGCCTCTATAAAGAAAGGCGGCTCAAATGACCACCCCGGGTTTTCTCGAAGTCGCCATTTCGCTCGTTCTGGTTGTTATCGCTATTGTTATTGCCCGCTACTGGCGCATTCCGGTCGAAAAAGACATGGCCCTGGGCTCGGTTCGTGCTTTCGCCCAGCTCGTCGCCGTCGGTTACGCTCTCGAATTTATCTTCGATCTCGAGTCCCCTTGGCTCATCATCCTGGCGCTCGTTATCATGATTGTCGTCGGTGCCCACGCCGCTTCCGGGCGCGTCAAAGGCATCAGGCGACCCTTTGTCATTACCGTCTCGGCCATGGCCGTCGGGTCTTTCGTGACCATCGGTGTTATGGTGCTGGCCCGGATCATCTCCTTTGAGGCCCGTTACATCATCCCCCTCGGCGGTATGATCATCGGCAACTCCATGAACGCTTCCGCTCTCACTGCCGACCGCCTCTCATCCGACCTCAGAAGCCAGCGTCTGGCCATCGAGTCGGCCCTTGCCCTGGGCAAAGGCTGGCGTGTCGCTTCGGCCAAATTCATCCGCAACTCGGCCACCGCCGGGATGATGTCCATGCTCAATTTCATGAAAACCGTCGGCATTGTGGCACTGCCCGGCGCCATGACCGGTATGATTCTGGCCGGGGCCGAGCCGCTCGACGCCGTCCTGCTGCAGATCATCGTAGCCTACATGCTCCTTTCCGCCGTCACCATTACCTCCATCATGGCCGTCGAACTCACTGTCCGCCGCTTCTTTACCCGCTGCCACCAACTCCAGCACGATGTCTGATCGGCTCGCTGCCTGTCCCGCTCCAAAAAAGGGCTTGCCATTCCACGATTTTAGCTGATATTACGTTTATACCGTAAAAGACTGAATTTCGCCCGCCGGCTCCGGCATCCCGCATCTGCTCCGGGCACGACCCTCACGCTTAACGGTCATCGCCAACACAACTTGGGAGGTTGATATGTTTACGAAGCTTATCTCATGGAAAAGCGTTGCGGCCGCGGCGATCGTCCTGCTGGTAAGTCTCGCCCTGAGCTGCAGCAACGACAGCACCGGCCCGCAGCCGACCGCGGATATCACAACCCTGGCCGGATGGGGACCCGACCCGGAAATATCCGGCGGACTGGTGTCCCACAGCGACTGCAAATCGTTCTTGCAGGCGGCGTCGGCGGATTATGTTCCCGTGACCGAGACAACCGTAGAGTGGGAATACGACGGCAACGGCACGCTGGATCTGCGGCACATCAACGGCGGCTTCAACTGCTGCCCGGATTTGTCGTGCGAAATATCCGTCGTTGACAGGGTAATAACCGTTGTTGAAAGCGACGCCGGCCAGTGTCTCTGCCTGTGTCTGCTGGATGTTGATTATCAGATTACCGGGCTTCCCCCCGGCAAGTATCTGCTTCGGTTCGAGGAAGCCGTTGAGATCGGCGGCGACGACCCGCTCGAGTGCGAAATCGTGCTGAAAGGCACCGGCGCTTCCGGCACCTGTGTGGTCGACCGCACCCAGTACCCCTGGGGAGTTATTGAACCGGAGGGATCTCTGCTCGGGTGGACAAACTGTTTTTATCTGCAAGGGGGTCAGGGCCGCATCACGTGGGATTATGACGTCTCGCAGCAGGAACTGATTATCACGCACATACAGTACACCTTTTGGTGCCCGGCGGCAAGTGCTGCCGTTGATTTCGACTTTGCCTGGAGTGCCGTTACCATCACTGAGTATGTTACTTTGCAGTCCGACTGCATGTGGCCCATGGATCCTAACGCTGTAAAGCTCAACATGAAAATAATCAATCTGCTCGAACAAGAGTACTCGTTTACGGTAAACCGGCCCTTCGGGCTGGCCCCGCTTACGTTCACACTGGACCTGGCTAACGAACCCACTGGCAGCTTTGACATCCCGTGGAAATGAGCCAACTGTATTAAATCAATCATGTAGGGCGGGTCCGTCTTCGAACCCGCCTTTTTTGTCAGCGGCGGCGCTGCCATAGTGCTGGCATATCCGGCCCCTTGCGACCCTGCCCTCTTTCTCTGCGCCAATCCGATTGCTTTTTCCCGTCGTTTGGCTTAAATTACGGCCTGTTTCGGTTATAGCCGCAACTTGAGCAGAAGATCGGAGAGGTGTCCGAGTTGGCCGAAGGAGCACGCCTGGAAAGTGTGTACAGGTAACCCCTGTCCAGGGTTCGAATCCCTGCCTCTCCGCCATAAACAGGGGAGATTTTTCTTTCGAGCGACATTCCTAAACTAATCCCCCCTGGGAATGTTTAGAATACAAGGGCTTTGAGCTATGGTCCATAGGTTGAAGCACATACAGACAAGTCGGCATTGCCTTCTCGCCTGCGGCACATCCTGCTCTCAAAGACTGACAATCCCATCTTGCGCTCGGCGATGCCATAAGTACCCGGGAGTAAATCAGCCGTTCCAAATCACCGTCTTCGACCCCGATTAGCTGATTCCCCGGGAGCGCCAAACAGCAAGACAAAAAGGTGGAGGATAAAGAAATGACAAAGTCGACTGAAAAGGTACTGGTTGTCGGCGACTGGGTGATTGATGAGAATTGGGTTATTGCCGGATTTGAATCCGATACCAGTTCACACATTGGAACTGATCATTTCCGGTCTGCCATAAATTCTCCGAGAGCCCAGACTCTCGGTCTATGTGGGGCCGGGAATGTAGCCAGGTCGCTACACGGTCTTCATCAGAAAGAGGTAGAGAATAACGAGCATGTAAAAGCAGCAATCCAGGTTTACGGCCTCGGCTTGTGGCATTACGGAGATACGAAGCTCATCGCGTCTCTGTTCTCCAACGACATCATGGCCAATGAAACGCCCCTCACGCTGGCGGGAATCCACCCTACTGGAGAGTCGGATGAGACGACCAGGTATTCGCTCTGCGGCAAGCCCATGGGTGCGGGGATATGTCGGAGCCAGAGCGAAGGGGGCCAGTGTCCAAACGAGGGGGACAACAAATGCAGCTACCTTACGACCCTTATTGACGAGACGTCACGAAAGACCTGCGTCACGGTGCGGGCAATAAGGATGTATTATGCGTCTGCAGGGATGGAGCCAAGACTCAAGTACCGAATGGACTGGGAGCTTTCCCGACCTGAGACTCCCACTGACGAGGAGATAGAACCTGTTGTTAAAAGCCTTCCTCCCGACATCAACCACATAGTGGTATCCGACCACCACCACGGGTGTGTAACTGATTGTCTGACGACGAGATTAAAGGAAAAGTATCCTGATGCCTTCTGGTACATTAGAACCAAAAACATGGATGTTTCTTGGGTAGACTCGATCGAAGCCGAAAAACTTCGTCTCCGCATGATCGGAGCGGACTACGTGCCGAACCGGTCGAAAGCGAAGAGGTGGTTTCACGGTAAGGAGATTAGCAACAAGGCCATAGTTGAATTATTAGACCTCGGGAGGTTTGACAATGTTCCCAAGGGGACTGAAAGATGGATTATATCGTTGCACGATGATAATTCTATGTTGGCGCTCCACAAGCGCCCCGATAGCAAAAGGATCAATGCCATAGCTCTCGTCGATGACTCTGCACGCTCGGCCATCAACGTAGGAAGAACCAGCATAGTCTTCGCGTCTTGTGTGGCGTCACTTCTGCATTGTTACTCTGAGAAATCTGACGAGGTGATTCTTTCTCGTGCGAGTCGTCAGGGGCATCTGTGGTCAAAATCTTATGTTGGCTCAGTTAAAAGCAACGGAAGCACCGCGCGTGAGTATCCTCGGCTGGTAGGTGACCACGCCAATGCTATCAAGCCGCCAGAGGGTCGACAGGATCAAGCGCCAATTCCTACCACTGCCGTCTTGGGCGATATTGAAGAGATACAGAATAAATGGAGCGATGCCTTCGCAGATTACGGGATAGTGAACGGCCAGTTTCACATTTGGCGAGGATATACATCCATCGACGGGTATATCGCAATCAGAAACCGGGTGAGGGATAATTTGGACGACTTGTATCAAGCCGTGCGCAGGTTTTTGGACACATCGCGCGGCGACTCTTCGCTCAACTGTCTCCTGCTTGGAGATCCGGGTTTCGGCAAAACGTTTCTGGTGCGGCAACTGGCCAAGGCTCTGCGGCTGACACCTCTCTTTTTTAACCTGGCCCATCTCACATCGCTCGACCAGGTAATTGATTGCTTTGATGCGATTTCGTCGCTGCAGAATCAAAGGGAAACGCAGCCGATACTGGTTTTCTTCGACGAAGTAGACGCTGAAATATCCAGCCAGGAAACCTATTCACTGTTTCTCTCCCCGATGACCGACGGAACTTACCGTCGAGGCAGCCACGTGTTCAGGTTGGCCCCCTGCGTCTGGATGTTCGCTGGCGTTCATATTCGAACAACAGGAAGCCGCTCAAAGGGGCGCGATTTTGTCAGCAGAATCAACGGGCCAACCGTCCATTTGAACTGCACAAAACGAGAAACCGATGACCCCGAACGAAAAACGGAGCAAGTGTACTGGGGAGTGAAGCTGCTCAGGCAGACCTTCTACGACGTTTCAAAGATCAGCGAAGACGTTCTGGAGTTCTTTTACGATCTGAAGCTGCTGGGCGGACCGCGGAGCTTGCGCACCGTTGTTCGTGGATTTAGAAACATTCAGTACGGCGAAGTGAGGAATAAGAATCTTCCGGATTTTGAAGACGTGAGGAAATTGCTTGTTCCTCCGCTGGTCGAAAAAGAGAATTATGAGGCGCGCCTCAAAAGGTCCGATCCGGACCCGTTAGTGGACATCGTCGAAGACCCTCCCGCCAGCTTTGATTCTGCTGATTAGAGTTCAGGTAAGCAAACCTGGGAATACAGAAGGCGGGAGCCCCAGTATCTCAAAGAGGAGATTCCGGAAGAAGACTAACCACAAGCAGGTGGAGGCTCTCGAGCTTTGGCATCTACGTTGCCACTTAAGCGCAACTTCTCACTCCTCCTCACGTCTTATACATGAAACCCGACTTCCCGGAGGTGACGAACGAAAAGACGGTCAAACAGGGTCAGGTACACCAGGCGCTCCAGGTTAATCTTCTGCCTCTCGATACCCTTCGTCATGTCAATTTTCGGTGTCATTGGATGCACCGATGACCCTGTCAGCCCGGCCGATTCCGACAGTAGTCCCGAGATTACGTTTCAACTGCGAACCGCCCACTTCGATTTCTACAGC
>CP070777.1:2410840-2416142 GCA_020346225.1 Candidatus Zixiibacteriota bacterium
ATCCAGCCGACCGCCCGCCAGAGCCTCACCCGGCGCGAGCTGGAAACGGCCCCGCAGGTGGGGGAGGATATCTACCGCGCTGTCAGCCGCTTGCCCGGAGTGGCGGCGGAAGACTTCTCCTCGCGCTTCTACGTCCGCGGCGGCGAATACGAAGAAGTTCTGGCCACGCTGGACGGCCTTCACCTCTACGAACCGTTTCACCTGAGGGATTTCAAGGGTGGCCTGTTCAGCGCCATCGACGGTTCCGCCATTGAAAGCATCGAACTGATTACCGGCGGCTTTACCGCCGAGTACGGCGACCGCGCCAGCGGCGTCTTCAACATAACCAGCCACCGGCCGCCCACCGATCGAAGAAAAGTATCGGCGGCCGTCAGTTTCATGAACGCCCGGCTGATGACCGAGGGTACCTTCGCCAACAACCGCGGTTCGTGGCTGCTTTCGGCGCGGCGCGGGTATCTGGATGTGCTTCTCAAAATCGCCGGTGAGGGGGAGAACTTTCGCCCGACCTACTACGACGTGATGGGGAAGATGCAGTATCAACTCAGCGACCGTCATATCCTGTCCACCCACGTCTTCCACGCCGGTGACCGGTTCAAGGTCGTCGAGGACGCCGGCAATGACGCTGACACCCTTGTCACCAGCTACGACAATTCATATGCCTGGTTCAATCTCAAATCCCAGCTCCATGACCGGCTCTTGGGCCAGACCGTCCTGTCGGTCGGCCACGTCAAGCACGACCGCTACGGTTTCAGCTACTGGGCCTCGCAGCAGCTTGAAGACCGATGGGCCAGCGATAAGGAAAACTTCACCGTCCTTGGCGCAAAGTCCGATTGGGAATACGAGTTGTCCGACAAGTACATGCTCAAAACCGGCTTTGACGTACGCGCTCTGCGCGCCGACTACGACTATATCTACACCGACCACGTTTGGGTTTACTCCGTTGACGGTCTTATTGAATTGGAGCGAATCGATTCCGTCCAGGCCGCTTTGGAACCGAAAGGTAACCAGATAGGCGCCTACCTGTCGCACCGCATGCAGGTCGCTCCCGCCCTGACTTTGGAGGTGGGAGGAAGGTATGACCGGCACTCGTACACTGATGACGAACATTTCTCACCGCGCCTGAATATGGCTCTGCAGCTTGACGAAAACACCACCCTCCGCGGTGGCTGGGGGTACTACTACCAGGCCCAGCGAATAGACGAACTCTCGCCCGGCGACAAGCTGACCGAATTCTGGCCCGCCGAACGGGCCGAACACAAGACGATCGGACTGGAACGTCTTTACGAGTCCGGTATTCGCATGAGAATCGAGGCCTACCACAAGAAGTATACCGACCTCAGACCGGAGACACGCAATACCTTCGATGAACTCCAGGAGTTCCCCGAGACCGATAGCGACCGGCAGATTGTGTACCGCGATGGTTCGACGGCGCAGGGTCTGGAGGTCTATTTCAAGCGCGAGAAAGGCAGCAAGTTCACCTGGTGCCTCACTTATGCCATTGCCAAAATCGAAGATCAGATTGACCGGATTCATTACACGAACATTCTGTATGCCGACGGCCTTGAATACACCTACAACGACACCTATCCCAATCCCCGTGACCAGCGCCACACTCTCTATATAGATGCAAGCTACCGCCCGCATCTGAACTGGCAGTTCAACCTCGCCTGGAATTACCATTCCGGTTGGCCCTACACCGGGGTGTACCTGGCATCGGGAACCAACGAGGCCGGGGACGACATTGTGTGGATCAACCAGGATGAACTGTTGGCCAGGAACTATCCCCCCTACAGCCGCCTGGATTTGCGGGTCAACCGGTACTTCGATATCTGGGGCGGCCGACTTACCGCCTTCCTCGAAGTGATTAACGTACTGGGAAAGCGCAACGTCCGCGGTTACGAGTACGACATCCAAAGCAGCGGCGACCGTCTGTATATAAGCGAGGATGCCCAGACCGCCTTCGGCACTCTGCCGGTGCTGGGCGTTACCTACAGTCTTAATATGTAATCCCGGCCCGGCCGACGTCGGGCCATTGTACTTCTACCAGATGCACCTTCGGCCACGTATTACTACGTGAAGGAAATCTGCGACGATTGCGGTTGAAGCCGCCGGAGCAAGGGTACTATCGCTCCGGAGGTTGCGTACCGCCGCTGGGATGGGAACGGCTTGAATCAAGCGAAAGGGGGCTTTTATCCATCAGACAGTGCGCGTGAATTTTGACACCGTGAGGCAGCTCGAACAAATCGAACAGCATGCCTGGACCGATTTCCATCGAGCCGCTCCGACTAACATAGCATCGGAGTACGCCATCTCCGCCAGGATGACCGATTCGGCGTGCTGCGCCATCGCCGCAAAGATCGACGTTCTCGCCCTCAACCGTGTTATGGGACTGCTCAAAGGCAGGAGAACCATCGACGATGAAATCGACAGCTGGATCGAAGCTTATAAATCGGCCGGTGCCGGTCGCTTCTTTGTCCAGCCCTCGCCGACCGCCCTGGAGGACCAGATAGAGCACCGCCTTGAGCGTAAGGGCTTCCGGCATTACAATAACTGGGTGAAATTATACCGGAAGCTCGATCCCCTGCCGCCCATCCGCAGTGATCTCGGAACGAGGCAAATCGGCCCGGATGAAGGAGGCACCTTCGGCCAGATCGTGGCCGAATGCTTCGAGTGGCCTGAAATTGCAGTGAACTGGCTGGCTGCGACCGTCGGACGACCCAACTGGCATCACTTCATGGCCTATGCTGCCGACAGGCCGGTGGCGACAGCGGCCATGTACACGGCCGGAGACTACGCCTGGGCCGATTTCGCCGCCACCCTGGCCGCATATCGGGGCCGCGGCGCCCAATCGGTCCTTATGGCCCGACGCCTCGAAGCCGCCGCAAATGCCGGTTGCCGATGGCTGATAGTTGAAACCGCCGAGAATAGGGAAGGCAAGCCGGCGCCCTCCTTTAGGAATATGGTCCGCTACGGTTTCACGCAGGCGTATGTCCGACCCAACTACCTGTGGACGTTCGGCTGAACCCGCCTGCGGCGGCATTCCGTCCTTGACACGAGAATACGACCGCCGTTAATTCAATGCAGCGTAACAGGCAGGCGAGCCGGTCTCGAGAAAGACCGGCTTTCATGCTTATTGACAGAGCACCTGTCCGCGTCAGGAAGCACGTTCTGAATTCCGTGAAGATTGTTTACGAGATGGCCGGGAGGTTGAAGACATAACCGGTAGACATGTTACATATTGCCATCTGGCGGTGCTGTTTATCGTGGCTGTTGCCGCCCGTCTGCTGTACCTGAAGCTGGCCTCGGACCATCTCGGCTTTGAGCAGTTTGCCACCTGTGCTTTCGATACGAGTTGCTACCGGGGGATAGGCGACCACATCCTGTCGCCGCATGACAGGGGCGGCTACCTGCTGCTGCGCTTTGGCCCCGGTTACGGTCTGATTCTGGCCGGAATCAAGTTCCTCTTTGGTCCAAACCTGATCTGGCCTATGCTATTCAGTATCCTCATGGGCGGCCTGGCCCCGGTGTTCGTGTACCTGCTGGCCTACGAGTTGTTCAAATCGCGGCCGGTAGCCCTTCTCGCAGGCGGCTTCAGTGCCGTTTCGCTCACGTCGGTCGCCTTGAGCTGCCATATTCTGACTGACCAGCCGTTTTTCACCCTCCATGCCGCCGCCCTGGTGGCGTTCGTGCACGGGTATCTCACGGGCAGACTGCGATGGTATGTGCTGGCCGGCTTGGTCGCAAGTTACGCCGTATACCTTCGACCTTCGGGTCAGATCTGGGTAGCCGTGTTTGTCCTGCTTGCTCTCATACTTCCTCTGCCGAAAGACTTCCGGTCTCGCCCCCATTTCATCCGGCGTGCCGGTATTACCGGTCTTATAATGCTGGTAATGGTGCTGGGTTGGTCTGTCAGAAACTACGCCGTACATGATCTCTTCGTCTTTGGCACTCACGGTGTGCTGACCGTCAGGTCGCGCCTCGCCGCCAGTGTCGCGGAGAAGACCAGAAACGAAAACAAGCGAGTCACCGATTACAGCAAGGCATGGGAGCAGGAAGACGGAGAGCTGTCTGAGAATTACGTGGCCGCCTACGGTAAGGCAAAAGACCGGATAGTCAACGAATTCCGCGACCACCCCTGGGTTATGGTCGAACGCTACCTGCACTTTACCAAAGAGAATATGATCGTTGGGAATTACTTTCCCGGCTGGCAGGTTCCGCAGATGAGGCGCTTCATGGATCGCCTCAATCACATCATGCACTGGTTTAATTATGTTCTTATGGTCCTGACTCTGGCAGGTTTGCTGGTTATGATAAGAAAGAGGCAGAAAGCGGCCGCTTTGATACTCGGCCTTACATATGTCAGCTTCTCGATCCTGCTCGGACTCACTTTCTGGCAGGGGTCGCGTATTCACTATCCGGCGGAAATGGCCTGGTCGGTAATCATAGCTTACCTTGCCGTGATCACCTTCGACCTCCTGAAAGTAAATTGGGTCGCCTGGCGGACAAAGAAGTTAGCTTGAACCGAATACAAACGTGTCGCTGAATGGTATCATGATGACGCCGGGGTAGAATCGTGACATCCTCGGTGAAACTCACCCGCCTCGGCAGAATGCGCCGGCTGCGGCAACTGGCCCAAAAGGCTCTGGACGCCTACGGTTTGTCCGCCCCTGGGCTGACCTTCCTTGCCTGCGAAGGCAATGCTATCTACCGCGTTGACACCAGCAAACCAATTGCGGCCGTCCGCAAAAATAACCTCCACCACCCTAACCGATATGTCCTGCGTGTTCACATGGATTACCATTCCACCGAGGCTATTAGATCAGAATTGCTGTGGCTGTCCGCTCTCCGGCAGGAGCTTGATTTCCCGGCCCCTGAACCGGTACCGACCGTCAGCGGCGACCTGGTGACCGAAGTGAGCCTGCCCGGCGATAATCACATGCGCAGGAAGTGCTCGATGCTTCGGTGGGTAAAGGGACGTTTCCTTCACCGGCGCCTTACAACGGGAAAAATCCGTGCCTGGGGTCGGCTGACCGGCCGCCTGCACGAACATTCGGCGGCCTGGAAGCCCCCCCGGGGCTTTGTGAGGCCGCATCGTAATTGGAAGGGGTTGTTTTCAGACGCCGCCGGATTTGAATTCCCGGCCGCCGAGCTTTGGGAAGCTGTCCCGAAAGACTTCAAAGAGGCGTTCGATACCGTTACCCGGAGGGTCAAGCAGGTTATGGGTCGGCTCGGAACGGGGCCGGACGTTTACGGGCTGGTTCACGCCGACCTCGATGTCAACACCAACATTCTCTTCAACAGG
>CP070777.1:2416242-2442446 GCA_020346225.1 Candidatus Zixiibacteriota bacterium
TCAGGTTTATGGCCTCGGTGGCTATCCCCTGCCCCCAGTGTTTCCGTCCCACCCAGTAGCCCAGCTCGGCCTTGTGGTGCGGGTCGTTGGCCGCCATCAGGGCAATCATGCCGATAAGCCCGCCGGTTTCTCTGTCCTCGATGCCGAAATGGTAGTGCACCTTCTTGCGCCGGGTGGACTGAGAGTGCCGGATGAACTCATGGGCGTCTTTGATGGTGTAAGGATGGGGCATGAAGGTGTGGCGGCTGATAGCGGCGTCTCTGGCGTAGCTATAAATAGTGGCGGCATCGGATTTCTTCGGCGGCCTCAGGTTGATGCGAGTCCCGTGGATTTCGAGTTTCATAAGGCGGCTCCCCGGCAAAGAAGGGGAAGGTTAAGGTGCTTAACGAGGACATGATACACCGGATCGGCGATAATCTCAAGCGTAAAGAGAGCATTTGACTATGCCCGGTAGGCTGTATATATTCGCCTTACTATCGAGGAGGACGGTATGAAGCCCAAAAAAGTGCGGGCGGCCCGGGGTACGAAGATAACGTGCAAGGGATGGCATCAGGAAGCCGCCCTTCGGATGCTCAACAACAATCTCGACCCGGAAGTAGCCGAGAAGCCGGATGAGCTGATCATTTACGGCGGGTCGGGCAAGGCGGCCCGCAACTGGGAGGCCTACGACGCCATCGTCAAGTCGCTCAAGAAACTGGGCAACGACGAGACGCTGCTGGTTCAGTCGGGCAAGCCGGTGGGGATATTCCGGACGCATGACTATGCTCCGCGGGTTCTGATCGCCAATTCCAACCTGGTTCCAAGATGGGCGACATGGGAGAAGTTCCGCCAGCTGGACAAGCTGGGCCTGATGATGTACGGCCAGATGACGGCGGGAAGCTGGATCTATATCGGGACGCAGGGGATCATACAGGGCACCTACGAGACTTTTGCGGCGGCGGCCGTCAAGCACTTCAAAGGCGACCTGTCGGGCCGGTGGATTCTGACGGGCGGCATGGGCGGTATGGGAGGCGCTCAACCGCTGGCCGGCACGATGGCGGGAGCCTCGATACTGGTGGTCGAGGTCGACGAGGCCCGAATTAACCGCAGAATCACACAGGGTTTCTGTGACGTCAAAGTCAAAGAGCTTGACAAAGCACTGAAGCTTATCAAAGAGCATACCAAGGCGAACAACCCCATCTCGGTGGGTCTGGTGGGCAACTGCGCCGAAGTATTCCCGGAGATATTCCGTCGGGGCATCCTTCCCGATATCGTCACCGACCAGACCTCGGCCCATGACGAGCTCAACGGCTATGTTCCGGAGGGGCTGACGGTGGTCGAGGCGAACCGTCTTCGCAAGAAAGACCCCAAGGGATATATCCAGCGCTCATACGAGTCGATGGTCAAGCATTGCGGGGCGATGATAAAGTTTCAGAAGGCCGGTTCGGTCGTGTTCGATTACGGCAACAATCTTCGCGGTCAGGCCAAGACGGGCGGGCTGAAGACCGCCTTTAACTATCCCGGTTTCGTACCGGAGTATGTGCGTCCGTTGTTCTGCGAGGGGAAGGGGCCGTTCCGTTGGGCGGCGCTTTCGGGCGACCCCAGGGACATCGCAGTCACCGACGACTTGATTCTGGAGCATTTCAAACGAAACCGGATGCTGGTTCGCTGGATAAAGATGGCGCGGGAGAAGATTCCCTTCCAGGGGCTGCCGTCGCGAATCTGCTGGCTCGGCTACGGTGAGCGAGCGCGTTTCGGGGATATCATCAATAAGCTGGTGGGCAAGGGCAAGATATCGGCCCCGATAGTCATCGGCCGCGACCATCTCGATTGCGGCAGCGTGGCCTCGCCCTACCGCGAGACGGAAGGCATGAAGGACGGTTCGGACGCGGTGGCCGACTGGCCGCTTCTTAACGGCCTGCTCAACGCCGTTTCGGGCGCCAGCTGGGTATCGATCCACCACGGCGGCGGGGTCGGTATCGGAAACTCGATTCACGCCGGGATGGTAACGGTGGCCGACGGCACGAAGGAGATGGAGACTCGTTTGAATCGGGTTCTCACCAACGACCCCGGGACCG
Source organism: Candidatus Zixiibacteriota bacterium (assembly GCA_020346225.1). Taxonomy (GTDB): domain Bacteria; phylum Zixibacteria; class MSB-5A5; order GN15; family FEB-12. The sequence goes on from CP070777.1 coordinate 2,418,300, forward strand.
GTATAATGCGCCATGTGGACGCCGGGTACAGCGACGCGGGGGCGTTTGCCCGAAAGCACAAAGTCAAAATCCCGATGATGAAAAGCTGACGGACGACCTTCGCCAGCAGCCAAGAGTCGGACCCAATGTCACCGCTAAAATGGCTCAAACGACCAGCTGTTCCGTTCTGGTCTGCGCTGGTCGTTTTCTTTGCCCTGCACCTGTACAAGCTATCGGCTCCGCCGAACGGCTATCATCAGTGGCGGGAATCCGACACAGCCGCGGTAATTCTCAATTATTACCAGGAGGACATGAACTTCCTCCATCCGCGGATCAACCAGAGAGGCGCCTCCTCCGGAATCACCGGCAGTGAACTGCCGGTATACAATTACGCTTCGGCTCTATTGTATCATCTGAGCGGCCCTTCTCACGCGTCGGCCCGACTCCTGACCGTTCTGGCGGCCTGCCTGGGCCTGTGGCTTTTTCGCAGAATCGTCACGACCATTTCCGGCGGGAAAATAGCGCTGTACGCGGTCTGGGCCATGGCATTCTCACCGCTTTATTTCTTTTACAGCTTCAAGATAATGCCGGATATCTGGATGTTGGTGTCGCTGCTGGGGGCCGTGTACCTGTTTCTGAGGTACTGCGCAACCGACAACATCGGTTACCTGGCCGCGTCCGCCCTGTGCCTGATACTGTCGGCATGTATAAAGCCCCTGGGGCTGTCGGTCTATCTGGTCTTTGTGTACATGAGATTTCGCACCAAATCCGGCCGGTGCCTGAAAGAGCTATTGCTGTTTACGGCGTATATCGGTGTAACGTTCGGTGCGGTCTACGGATGGTTTTCTTACGCCAGGCACGTGAACGAAGTATACGCCAGTGGCGGCTTTTACATGGGACAGTACCTTCATCGCTTTATCGATCTCATGCTGAAGCCGGCCTTTTTCAAAAAGCTGTTTCTTCAATGGCCTTTCGAAATATGGATAGGCTGGGTGCTGACCCCGGTGTTTGGGTATGGTCTGTACCGGGCGATACGTTTCGGCACCGGCAAGGTCTATCTCGTGTGGATACTGGCGAGCTACATTGTTTTCGCGCTCGTATCATCACACTCCCACACGCATGATTACTATACGCTTATAATTGTTCCCCCCCTGGCCGCGCTTACCGGCACGGGTCTGAATCACGTTGTGGAAAGAGTTCCCTGGCGCCGGTTATTTCTGACAGCGGTGGTGCTTTTGGTTCCACTCGGTGCCGTTGCCCGGACTTACCACCGGATTGCCGATGTCGCTGAGTTTGAGCAGATGCGAAGTGACGCCGACCGCCTGATCCCGCGCGGTAGCCTGGTGATGATACAAGATACCACCACGGCCATTCGCCTGTACCAGGTAAATAGAAACGGTTGGCCGCTTCGCTTCGGGGTGACCTATTCGGAGGTCGAGCGGTTGATTCAACAGGGTGCGGAGTATCTCGTTATCGACGGCCCGATTGCGGGCTACACCGACTCGCTCCGGCTGCTTTTCGACGAAAGCCATGAGAGAGTCGGCGAAATGTACTGTTATTCACTGAGGAAATGAATTGACCGGCACAATTTAGCGGCTATATTCTCATCATGCCCATATCGAAGAAAGCCACCTTGCTGATCAGGAACATCGGTCATTTGGTTACGATGACCGGGCCGGTGCCGCGTATCGGCGACGGCATGAAAGATGTCGCTCTGATCGAAGGCGGCGGTATCGCGGCCGCCGGGGACGAGATTCTGGCGGTGGGCGGTTCGGACGAGGTGGAAGGTCACACGCCGCTGGCCGAGGGGTGCGAAGTCATTGACGCCGGGGGCAGGGTGGCGACGCCGGGATTTATCGACCCGCACACCCATCCGGTTTTTTCAATGACGCGCGAGAAAGAGTTCGAGATGCGCCTCGAGGGAAAGAGCTACATGGAGATCGCAGAGTCCGGCGGCGGCATCCGGGCCTCGGTGCGGGACCTGCGCTCCACACCGGTCAACGTGCTCATGGAGAAGACCACCGGACGCCTCGACCGTTTTCTCCGGCACGGCGTGACGACAATCGAGGCCAAATCGGGATACGGGCTTTCCACGGAATCGGAGCTGAAGCAGCTTGAAATCATCCGCGACCTCGGGCCGCTTCACCCGGTCGAGATGGTCCCGACGTTTCTGGGGGCCCACGAGGTTCCCGACGAATACCGCAGCAAGAGGGAAGACTACATTTATCTGATCATAAACGAGATGATCCCGGCGGTGACTTCAGGCGGCCTAGCCGAATTTTCGGATATTTTCTGTGAAGAGGGGGTATACGATATAGACGAGTCCCGGCGGATTCAGCAGGCGGCGGCGGATGCCGGGCTGAAGTTGAAGTTTCATGCCGATGAATTGAAGTCGACCGGCGGGGCGGAACTGGCAGCATCGATGAACGCCCGCTCGGCGGACCATTTAGTGTATGCGTCCGACAAAGGCATCAGGGCAATGGCCGCCTCGGGCACGGCGGCGGTGCTGCTCCCGGGGACCACATTCTCACTCGGCGGCAGACAGTATGCACCGGCGCGGAAGATGATTGAGGCCGGTGTGGCGGTGGCGTTGTCGACCGACTGCAATCCCGGCTCCAGCTATAGCGAATCACTGCCGATGATTATCTCGCTGGCGGCGGTTCAGATGAGGATGACGGCGGCGGAGGCGATTTCGGCGGTCACGGTAAACGCGGCTTACGCCATCGGCCGGGAATCAAGGCTGGGGCAGTTGAAAGAAGGATACCAGGCGGACATCACGTTATGGGATATGTCCGATTACCGCGAGTTGCCTTATCATTACGGCGTCAACCTGGCCTCCCGGGTCATCAAGAAGGGTAAACTGGTGTCCGAGTGTTAGCGCCAGAAGGGACCGCGAAGTGAACAAGGCAGTCAAGAACACGGCCAGGCTGATTTTGCTGGCGGCGCTGTCGGTGATGATGGCGGCCGGATGCGGTGTGTACACTTTCAGCCGCAAGGGTAAGTCGGACATTAAGTCGATCGCCGTAGACCGTTTCAGGAACGAAACGGCCGAGTACGGTATCGAAGACCGGATGACCGACCAGATAATCGATGCCCTTATCGCCGACGGCACTCTCAAGGTGGTGGCCCGCGACTATGCCGATGCGGCGCTGGAGGGACTTCTGACCCGCTATGAGCGTCGGCCGTACCAGTACGATGAAAACGATCAGGTGCAGACCTACTCAGTGAATATGCAGTTTGCGATCACGCTAATAAAACCGGCTGATGATTCCGAAATATGGAAAGAGGATTTCAGCCAGATCGGTGTGTTTAACGTAGATACGGAAACGGAGGAAGACGGTCAGGAGCAGGCGATAAAGCTTCTGGTCGAAGCGATCATTAACAGGACGACGAAAAGCTGGTAGATCCCGGCCCCGACAATGGATTGTTGACATGCGGTCGGCGTCTTTCTATTATCGTCAGGAAGAGGACAACGGATGAGACACTACAAGAATACAGCAGTGGCGGCGCTGGTGTTGGCCGGGCTGTTTTTCGGCGGCGGCGACTCTGTGGCCGGTGACATAAATTCCAACGCCGGGACATCGGCCTTTTCGTTTCTCAAGATAAATGTCGGCGCCCGGGCGGTGGCGCTTGGCGGCGCCTTCACCGGCCTGGCCGACGACGAATCGGCCCTTTACTACAACCCGGCCGGTATCGCATCTATTGACGAGAAGCGATTCATCCTCGGATACCACAATTATTTCGTTGATATGCAGAGCGGGTTCGCGGGCTATATCCACGCGCTCGGTTCGGGGCGCGCCTTGGGTTTCTACGCCAGCTACCTCAACTACGGGGAATTCATCGAGACCGACGAATTCGGAAACGCCACCGGTGAATTCAGCGGGGGCGATTTCCTGCTGGCTGTCTCGGGAGCGATGAAGAAAGGTTACTATTTGAATTTCGGGGTTACGGCCAAGTTCATTTACGAGAAAATCCAGGACTTTTCGGCCACCGGTATAGCTGTTGACCTGGCGGCAAAATACACCTCCAACCGACAGCGTTACAGCGGCGGCCTGATGATACAGAATCTGGGCTTCCAGCTGTCGAGCCTAGGAGAAGAGAAAGACAAGCTGCCGCTGACGTTCCGGGGTGGTTTCGCCAGCAATCCCCGGGGCCTTCCCTTCAGGTTGTCCGCGGACATCATATTGCCGGTAGACAACGATCCGATCATTGCGCTGGGGAGCGAATATTTCGCGCTGAAGCCGCTTCACGTGCGGCTGGGCTGGAACACCTTCGGGTCGAACTTCCGGGCGGCTGAGTCCGACGACGACTGGGCCGGATTTTCGGTTGGTATTGGTATCGATGTTAGAAAACTACAGTTGTCCTACGCTTTTTCGCCCTCGGCTGACCTGGGCGAAAGCCACAGGATTACCTTAACCGGGGGGTTCTAAGATGGAAAGAAGAGACATCCTGAAAGGGGTCGTCTGTTGTTTGATTATCGTGGCCCTTGTATACGGATGTTCCGGCAAAGAAGGGCCGTCCAGCCCCAAGCAGGCGGTGATCTCGATGTTCGGTGCCATGGAGAAAGACGACAAGGCGGCGCTGGCCCACCTGCTGGATTTGCCTGAGCTGATGAAAACGATAAACGAGGATTACGCGCTGCAGCTGGACAGTCCGAGGGTGTTCACCAGTCCCATCCAGCTCCTGGAAGACCTCACCGGCAACGGCCTGACCAAGACCCGGTGGTTCGCGATGCAGCGGATAATCGGCAACACGGTGGTTACGGGCGAAACGGCCACGGTAGAGGTCACATTCATCGATAAGGATAAGTCGATCGGTTACCTGACCAAGTTCGGCGTACACATGGCTAACGAGAAATGGAAGATTTACAGCTTCAAAACACTTCAGGAGCCGCCCGGCGATTAAAGCTACCGGTCATTTATCTGTTGGTTACGATCAGCCTGTTGTCGCCGGGAGGTTGTTCCAAGCGCGCCGTTCCATCGGTATCGGTGGAAGAGCTCCACGGGCTGATCGAGGAGGGTCGCGATATTTTCCTTCTGGACGTTCGCCGGCAGGAGGAGTATGCGGCCGGCCGTCTGTCGTCAATCGACCTCAGAATCCCGCATGACAGCCTTGAGGGCAATCTCGACCTGTTACCGCAAGACAAACTGACCTGCATATACTGCATTTGCCGCGGCGGGGTGCGCAGCGGCACCGCTGTGGAGTACCTGCGGTCGGTCGGCTACGACAGTGCTTTCAATGTAGCTGGAGGAATGCTGGCGTGGCAGGAGCTGGGTTACGAGACGGTGGCCGACTCCCTCTGATGGCGGCGGTCGAGCTCTGTCGGCACCGCCTTCCGGCGCCTAAGCTATTTCACACTAATAACTTAAGGTACAACTCGCCGCGGCGGGATATGCGGTACCCCTACCGGCCTCGCGGCGCAGGACGGTGGGTATCCGGGGAAACCGGCAGCGTGCGAAACACGGAGCGATAAAAATTTGACTTTCGGTGGGGTGAGACGTCTTTAATATGCCGCGGGTAACTTTTTCGGTTGTGCCAGCGGCAGCGGTTTTTTATATTTAGTGCTAGCATTTTTGAAAACACAGGGAGTTGCAATGGTTAGAAAGATCACCACGCCCCTGATCTGCGGGCTGCTCACGTTTATTATTGTTTTTGCAATCGTGATCGGTTGTTCCGAGGATCTGGTTCTCGATCCTCTCCCCTCACTTCTCGGCGAATACGAAGGCCGGTACTATATTACCACTAACTACGGTGCCAGCAACGCGCGGACCGAAGAGTTCCTGATCGCTTTAAGATTCTCTGACCTGAATTACTGGATGCGGAATTACGAAGATACTGTCACCGATCTCTGCGAGCCGAGCGGTGATTATGTATTGGCCGACGGAGTGGAGTTTGTCGAAAAGGAGGCGAACTGCTACGGTTCGATCGCCAGTGAAGATGACAACCCGACGGGCGTTTTCACGCTTTATCAGCCGGGTGACAGCCTGATAATGGTTCAGATCGAGGGAGACATTTGTAAGGAGATCAAGGTGACTCCGGCCCAAGAGGAATAGCGGTAACATTCAGAAGATGATGAAAGCGGCAAACGAGCGGTTTGCCGCTTTTATTATTGCACTCAGGGTCGCGCACAAACGACCGTTTCCCGGGCAATCTCGGGCGCCTCGGCCCCGGCGATTCAAACTGACAGCCCCTGACACTCACCCCTTTTATACTTGAAGCAGGGCGACAGCGGGTTGAGCGGGCATCATTCACAGACAAATGCTATGGCAGAGGGGAGGCGGGGGCCGTCTGCCGCGGACGGCGGCCCCTGAAGATTTTTGAAGTCACGATGAGGGACAACCTCAGATAAGGCGGGTGAGCATGTTATCCAAAGTAATTTCCTCTGCCACCATGGGTGTGGAGGCGTATGCGGTGGAGGTGGAGTCGGACATTCAGCAGCAACTTCCGGCTTTCGTCACGGTCGGCCTGCCGGAAGGGGCGGTGCGTGAATCGAAAGAACGGGTGACATCGGCAATCAAGAATTCGGATTTCATCTTTCCGTCGAAGCGTGTGACCATCAACCTGGCTCCGGCAGATATCAATAAGGAGGGGTCGGCTTTTGATCTGCCGATGGCGGTCGGCATACTGGCGGCGACCGGTCAGGTCCTTCGGGACCGCTGTGACGATTTCGTCATCCTGGGTGAGCTTTCGCTGGATGGGGCGCTGCGGCCGGTGCCGCGGGTACTTCCGATGGCCATGCACTTCGGTTCCGGCGACGGCCTCAAGGGAATAATTGTCCCGAAGCAGAACGCCAAGGAGGCGGCCATGGCCGGCACCCTGCCGGTATTCCCGGTATCGTCGTTGAAGGAGGCCGTTCATTTTCTTGAGGACGAGTCGAGTATCCGCGAGTTTACTGTTGACATAGCCTCGGTGTTCAGCGAGGCCCGCCGGTATCACATCGATTTCTCCGACGTGAAGGGCCAGGAGTCGGCCAAGCGGGCGCTGGAGGTAGCCGCGGCCGGCGGGCACAATATCATCATGATCGGCCCGCCCGGTTCCGGCAAGACGATGCTGGCCCGGCGCATGCCGACCATTCTCCCGGAAATGTCCGTCGAAGAAGCCCTGGAAACGACCAAGATTCACTCGGTGGCGGGGATGCTTGCAGCCGACACCGCCCTGATCGCGACGCGTCCGTTCCGGGCCCCGCACCATTCGATATCCTACGCCGGTCTTATCGGCGGCGGCGCCGTGCCCAAGCCGGGTGAAGTATCGCTGTCGCACCACGGGGTACTGTTTCTGGACGAACTGCCCGAATTCAAGAAAGACATACTGGAGATGTTGCGTCAGCCTATGGAAGACAACGAAGTCACCATATCGAGGGCGACCACGACCCTGACATATCCGGCCGGTTTCATGCTGGCCGCGGCGATGAACCCATGCCCGTGCGGTTATTACGGAGACCCCAACCACGACTGCACCTGCTCCACTTCGGAGATTCAGCGTTACATGTCGCGCATCTCGGGGCCGCTCCTGGACCGAATCGACATTCATATCACGGTACCATCGGTTAAGTTCAAAGAACTCTCTTCGGATAGCTGTGGAGAGAAATCGGCGGTACTAGCCAGGCGTATCAACGCCGCCCGCCGGCTTCAACTAAACCGGTTCCAAAAAGAGGCGAAGATATTCTGCAACGCCCACATGGAGCCGAAGGATATCAGACGCTACTGCCGAATCGATGACAAGTCGCAGTCGCTTCTGGCGATGGCTATCAGCAAACAGGGTTTGTCGGCCCGGGCCTATGACCGCATCCTCAAGCTCGCCCGAACGATAGCCGACCTGGCCGAACGCGAAGACATCGAGATAGGTCACGTCGCCGAAGCCATTCATTATCGAACGCTCGATCGCAAACTGTGGCTGTAGAAGGGGCGACGCCGGCCGAAGCCTCTCTTTTCAAATGCGTGAGTATTGTTTGCGCTGCGTTCGGCTCAGCACAGAGCCCGGGATTTGGGTCTTGCGTGGACAAGGGAAATCTATTATTTTGGTATTTTTCCGTCGGGTAAAGGTGCACACCGTTTATGAAAGAGCTACTGTCGCAGAAGTTTTTCCCCTATGTCACCAAACCGGGGCGATATGCCGGAGGCGAGCCGGGGTCGATCGCCAAAAACCCCGAAGGTCGTGTCAACTACCTCCACGCCTTCCCGGACAAATACGAACTGGGGCAGTCCTATCTGGGTCTGCAGACGCTGTACCATATTGTCAACAAGGATGATCGTTTTCTCTGCGAGCGGGTTTTCGCGGTAGACCGCGACGCCGAAGAGGTGATGCGGCGCGAGGGAATTCCGCTTTTCTCGCTGGAAACGCGTCGCCCGGCGTCCGAATTTGACGCGATCGGATTCACGCTTCCCTACGAGCTTGTTTACACCAACATGCTGGCGATGCTCGACCTGGCGGCTATACCGCTGAAGTCGAAAGAGCGTACTGACCAACATCCTCTTGTCATGGCTGGTGGACCGGCGGTATACAACCCCCAGCCCCTGGCCGATTTCGTGGACGTGTTCTTCATCGGCGACGCCGAAGAAGGCTTGCCGGAGATGCTCCGCGTTCTGCATGAGTGCCGCGACGACAGTCGGCAGGAGAAACTGGCGGCGATATGCCGGCAGGTAGACTCCGTGTATATTCCGGCCCTGTATGATGACAACCAGAGGCCGCGATATGACTTCGTGCCGGTGACGGTAACGGCCCGCGTCGAGCGAGAACTGCGACCCGAGTTCTATCCGCGGCAGCCGGTGGTACCGCTGGTCGACACGGCCCACAATCATCTGGCGGTGGAGATCATGCGAGGCTGCCCGCAGGGCTGCCGTTATTGCCAGGCGGGGCCAATCTATCGACCGGTACGACACCGGCCTCAAAGGGAAATACTGGAGCAGGTAGAAACGCAACTCGCCTGGACCGGTCAGGAAGAGATCAGTCTGGTTTCACTGTCGTCGTCGGACTATCCGCAAATCGAGGAACTGGCCGACGTGGTGGCCCGCCGTGTCGAGAAGAAAAGGGTATCGATCGCGCTGCCGTCGCTGAGGCCCGGTACTGTCAGCCCGCAACTTCTGGACGCAGTGATGCGGGTCAGGAAAGCGGGACTCACCATCTCACCGGAGGCCGGTACGGAACGGCTGCGCTTTTTCATACGCAAAGACATTCCCGATACCGCCATACACGACACCGCCCGTATCGCGTTCGAGCGCGGCTGGACCAGCATCAAACTGTATTTCATGGTCGGTTTGCCCACGGAAACCGAAGACGACCTGCAGGGCATCGTCAGAACCATCAAGGACGTTTACGATATCGGTTTCAAGTACCCCGGTAAGAAAACCATCAATGTCACGCTCTCGCCCTTTGTGCCCAAAGCGCACACGCCTTTTCAGTGGGACGGGATGCTGCCCGCTGATGAGCTTCTGAGCAGAATCAAGTTCATCAAGAAGCGCAATCACATCAACAGGGTGCATTTCAAGTACCCGCAGGTGGAGACCTCTGCGCTGCAAGGCGCGCTGGGGCGCGGCGGCCGAGAGATGGGTCGGGTTATCGAGGGGGCCTTTGTTAAGGGGTGCCGGTTCGACGGCTGGAGCGAAGACTTTGATTATGACAGCTGGCTGGCGGCTTTTTCCGAAGCGGGGATTTCGTTGGAGGACAGCCTGGGGCCGATAGCTTTCGAAGCCGCACTTCCGTGGTCGGTAGTAAGCAAGGGCCCCGACAAAGAACACCTGCTGAGGGAACGGCAGCGGACATCGCTGGAGCATGTAGAGTATAAGGGGACGCCGGTCGCGGCCGGCCATCACGTGGCCGAACCGGAACCGCCGGCCCAGAATTACGGGCGCGGCAAAAAGAAGGCGGCGGCGCGCAGCCTGGCCAGCGCGCCGACCAAGAATCGGGTAAGGATACGCTGGGGAAAAGATGACCGGCTCAAGTACCTGAGCCATCTCGATAATATGCGTATTATAGAGAGAGCTATCAGAAGAGCGGGCCTGCCGGTGGCATTCAGCCAGGGTTTTAACCCGACCATGAAGTTGTCTTTCGGTCCGCCGCTGCCTCTGGGGTTTACGTCGGAGTCGGAGTTTGTGGATATTACGCTAGAGGCGAATTTGATGCCGTACATGTTAGAGAAGCTCCGCCAGTCCCTGCCGGAAGGAATCCGTATTTATGAGGCCAAGGTGGTGTCGGGTAAAGTGCAGTCGCTGTCGGCGGTCCTCAACAGGGTAAAATACCGGGTGGCAACGACTAATATTCCACAAAGTGTTGACTTGAAACGTAGTATAGATGGGGTAATGGAGTCCCCGCATCTCGAGGTAAGCCGAGTCGGCAAGAACCGCACATCCGTTGTTGACATTCGGCCGGCTATCTACGAGATTTGCGTCCACCAGGGGGCTCTTGAAACAACGCTGGGAATCGGCGAGGGGGGTTACGCCCGTCTTTCCGAAGTCCTGCCGTTACTTCTGGGGGACCGTTTCGAGGAGCATTTGCTGTATTCGGTTCACCGGTGTAGCATGTTCAGGGTTGACCAAAAAGGGGAACCGATTTGTGCGATGGATGTTTAACAGACAATGAATCAGCTAACCGGTAACCAGCGTCGGAAAAAGTACGACGTAGTTCGCGCAGCAGCCCTGGAAGCCCTGGTTGTCATCGAACAGGGCGAGCAGACTGACAGCGCCATTTCCAGTGTCATGGAGGGGAAGAATTTCCGTCCCATCGACAAGCGCTTCCTATTGCAGCTTGTCAACGGTACCACCAAGATGCGCCGTCGTCTGGACCACGAGATGCGCTTCTATTTATCGAGGCCCAAGGCGGAGCTGCCGCCGAAGCTAGCGAACATTCTCAGGCTGGGATTCTACCAGCTTCGTTTCACCGACCGGATTCCGGCCGCGGCAGCGGTTTCGGAGTCGGTCAACCTGGCCCACTATATGACGGGGCGTTCCCGGGCGAACCTGGTCAACGCCGTGATGCGCGCCAGCCTGCGGGAACCGCAGAAAGTGACCTTTGCCCGCAAGGCCGAAGACCCGGTCAAATATTTGGGCGACTATTACAGCTACCCGGATTATTTCGTGCAGTATGCCCTTAAGGAGTTCGGTTACGAGCAGACCGAGCAGCTTCTGAGACTGGGGAACCAGCCGCCGCACGTGACTTACCGGGTGAACTCGCTGAAGGTGAAACCGGACGAGGTTGCCAACGTGCTCCAGGTGAACGAGGTCGAATTCTCGTTCGGACGGTACCTGCCCGAGTTTATTCATATCGAGGAATCAGGACTGCCGCTGGACAGCGAACTCATCAAAACCGGGAAGGTTTTCGTCCAGGACGAGTCGGCCGGCATGGCGGTGCGTCTACTCGATCCCAAGGGCGACCAAGCGGTGGCCGACCTGGCGGCGGCCCCGGGAGGAAAAACGACCTATATAGCCATACGCATGGAGAACCAAGGTCGAATAACCGCCGTGGACAAGTCACGTCCCCGGCTAAAGGTCCTCACGGATAACGCCAGGCGTTTGGGAATCAAGAATGTCACGGCGGTGGTGTCGGACCTGTTCAATTTCAATGCCGGTCCGTATGACCGGGTGCTTCTTGATCCACCGTGCACCGGCTGGGGTACAGTCGGCAAGCATTCCGACCTGCGCTGGGCGAAGTCCGAAGACGATATCAGGAAGCTTTCCAAGATACAAGCGGCCATGCTGGCGAAAGCCGCGAAGCTGGTCCGGCCCGGAGGCGTTCTGGTCTATTCGACGTGTTCCATTATCAGGGCGGAAAACGACAGCGTGGTCGAGGAATTCCTGGCGCACAACGAGGATTTCGTTTTCGAATCGGCCAAGGGGTCATTCCCCGAAGACGTGGTGAGCAAGGAAGGCTACATCAAAACCTACCCCTCCTTCGAGAAGCTCGACGGCGCCTTCGCAGCGCGCCTCAGGCGCAAGGGCTAACAATACGGCCGGACGCCGCCAGATTTCTACTTGATTTTAATCCAAAACTTTCGGAAAGTAACGCTGTAAAAAGAGCAAGGCAGGTTCGACCGTTCCCTCCTGCCGGGGATGGTACAGCATAGCTATGTCGCCCATTCAGACGTCACAGTTGAGTCAGAAGCAGAAACGGAAGACGGGATTTCTGTCCGACAAATTGCCGCCGGGTTCCCTCAAGCGCAAAATTGCTTTTCGGGTGATCCTGCCTTTGCTGATTATCCTGGTGCTCGTGCTGATAGTGGACGATATTATCATGCCGATGATTACGCGCCACGGCGATGAGTTCCCCCTGCCTGATTTTGCCGGTCTCACGCTGGTCGAGGCCCAGCTTCTTTTGAGCGAACTGGATCTGGAATATGAGGTGAGCTCCGAGGAATTTTCCCCGGGGCAGGAGCGGGGTATCATACTGAACCAGTTCCCTGTCGCCGACACGAGGGTGAAATCGGGCCGGGTCGTCAAGTTTGTCGTTTCGCTGGGGCAGAAGATGGTTCCGGTGCCGGAACTGGCCGGGCTGTCGGTGCGACAGGCGATGCTCGATCTGGAGACCTCCAAGATGCAGCTGGGCGAAATCGCCTGGGCCTTCTCTGACACGTTACCGGAGAAAGTGGTGGTGTTTTCATATCCGGCCGCCGGGACGGAAATACCGCTCGGTTCGCCGGTGAACCTGATGGTGAACCGGGGGAGGGCATCGAACTTTACCTACATGCCGAAAGTTATCGGGCTGACCCTGGACGAGGCCGGCAAGCGTCTGGAAGACAAACTCCTAAGGGTAGGTATAGTAACTCACCGCCAGGACGAGAATTACCTTCCGGAAACGGTCCTGGAGCAATCGGAGGCGGAGGGAACGGAACTCGATGTCGGCACCGAGATTGACCTGGTCGTCAGTATTACCGGGTAGCGTGTAACCGACCCGCCGCCAAACCTCACGGTGCAGCTTGGTCAGGGACATCACTTGAAGCCGTCGGTGCGGCACGCCCTGTCCGGAACCAACTTTAAGGTGTTGCCATACATTATGGTGAGGTGACGGCCGGAGCTCCGGCGGAGGAACCGGGGGCCATTAATCGCTTGCCAATTTTGGGTATTTGACTATATTTGTGGGCTATTTCGGCCCCGGGGGCCGTTTTAGCATAAGCAGGAGTATGCCTTTTTCCTGCCCTGATTATTTTAAGGCCGCCGCGGGCGGCAAGCGACAAAGGAACAGGCTCAGCCTATGTTCGGGCAACTGACAGACAAGCTGGAAAGCGTCTTTAAGAAGCTTCGCGGCACCGGTATTCTCACCGAGAAGAACATCAAGGATGCCATGCGCCAGGTGCGTCAGGCCCTTCTCGAAGCTGACGTCAATTACAAGGTCGCCAAGCAGTTTGTGAAGTCAGTCGAGCAGAAAGCGGTCGGCACCGATGTTCTCAAGTCGATTGAACCCGGACAGCAGGTTGTCAAGATTGTGCACGACGAGCTGGTGGCTCTTCTGGGGGGCAAAGCCGAGCCGCTGGCCGCAATCGACAAGTCGCCGACGGTGTACATGGTATGCGGACTGCAGGGTTCGGGCAAAACGACACTGGTCGGCAAGCTGGCCCTTCAGGCGAAACGTAAGAACAAAAAGTCGCTCATGGTGGCGGCCGATATCTACCGACCAGCAGCGGTGAAGCAGCTTCAAGTGCTGGCGGATTCGATTCAGGTTGAGCATTTCTATGTCGAGGACGCCGGGCCGCAGAAAATATGTGCCGAGGCCGTTAAACACGCACGCAAGGATTTTATCGATCTGGTGATACTCGATACGGCCGGGAGACTTCATACTGATGACGAATTGATGGCGGAGCTTCAAGAGATCAAGTCAGCCGTCAAGCCGGATGAGATTCTTCTGGTGGCCGATGCCATGACCGGCCAGGATGCGGTCAACATTGCCCGCGAGTTCAATGAGCGGCTGGGGCTGACCGGGGTGGCTCTGTCGAAACTCGACGGCGATGCCCGCGGCGGCGCGGCTCTGTCTATAAGGCAGGTGGCCGGTTGCCCGATCAAGCTGGCCTCGGTGGGCGAGAAACTCTCGGAACTGGAGCCGTTCCATCCCGACCGGATGGCGTCGCGTATCTTAGGTATGGGGGACATCGTCTCGCTGGTGGAAAAGGCCGAAGAGACGATGGATATGGAAAAGGCGGCCAGGATGCAGGAGAAACTTCTTAAGTCGAAGTTCGATTTCGAGGATTTTCTCGAGCAGATGGGTCAGCTGAAGAAGATGGGGCCGCTCGACTCGCTTCTGGGCATGATTCCGGGAATGGGCAAGGCGGTCAAAAACGTCCAGATCAACGAGCGGGACATGGAGCGCATGGTGGCCATCATCAAGTCGATGACGGTCGAGGAACGCCGCAACCCGTCGATAATCGACGGTTCGCGCAAGAAGCGTATTGCCCGCGGTTCGGGTAACTCGGTTCAGTCGGTCAACCAGCTATTGAAGCAGTTTCATGCCATGCAGAAAATGATTGGAAATATAGGCAAGATGAAGTTTCCCGGATTCCCCAAAGGGGTAAGTCCGTTTAATCCTTAGTGATGGAGGTTTTGTTTGGCAGTACATTTGAGACTTCTGCGTATGGGAGCTAAGAAACGGCCCTTCTACCGGATAGTTGCTACGGATTCACGTCGCGCCCGCGACGGTCGGTTTCTGGAGATTGTCGGTACCTACGACCCGATTACCAAGCCGGCGGAAGTAAAAGTGTTCGAGGACAAGCTTACTTCGTGGCTGGACCAGGGTGCCCAACCGACGGACACGGTCAAGTCGCTTTTGACCCAGATCGGCTTTGTGGAGAAATATCACAAGGCCAAGCGGGGCGATGATGTTTCCGAGATAAGCCTTAAGACGGCTATCAACGAACGCAGCAAGAAAACCCGGAAGATGAAGAAAGCGACGGTGGCCAAGGCTGAAGCCGAGACGAAGGAAGAGACTGAGGCAAAGGAAGAGACTGAGGCAAAGGAAGAGACTGAGGCAAAGGAAGAGACTGAGGCAAAGGAAGAACCCAAAGAGAAGAAGGAACCAGAGCAGAGCGCGGAGCCTCCGGCTGAGGATTAAACAGGCGGTCGGCCGACCGGCGCAGTCCGAATCTTAAGGCAAACCCAATATATTGTAACTCATTACGGATTCTCAACTTCCAATTCTATTGGGAAAGGACGAAGTTATGAAGGAGTTCATCGAATTCATCGTGAAGGCGTTAGTGGACAACCCCGATCAGGTTGAAGTGAAAGAAGTACTTGGAAGCCGGACAACCGTTTATGAGCTTCGCGTAGGCCAGGGTGACCTCGGCAAGGTCATCGGAAAGCAAGGCCAGACCGCGAAATCGATCCGCACTTTATTGGCCGCCGTATCCGCACGCCAGGGGAAACGGGCGGTTCTGGAGATATTAGAGTAGTCAGTGTCGGAAGATTTCGTCACCGTCGGCAAACTGGGACGAGCCAGAGGCGTGCGGGGTGAGATGTACGTCACGCCCATGACCGATTTCCCCGACCGCTTTCTGGGGATGCCCGAGATATACCTGCGATTAAGAAATCGATGGGAAAAGGTCAAGATCGACTCGACCCGGGTGGTATCAGGACGAGTGGTGATAAAACTGGAAGGAGTTGATTCTCCCGAAGCGGCAGCGCGAATGAGCAACAGTGAAATGGCCGTGCCCAAGGACCAGCTTGTCAAGCTTCCGGCCGGTCATCACTACATTTTCGACCTGATCGGCTGCAAGGTTTTCGACGACGGAACGAACCTAGAAATCGGTGAGATAACTGATGTGGAGACGTACCCGGCCAACGATGTCTACGCCATATGGACAACCGAGGGCAGACGGATGCTCGTTCCGGCGGTGGACAGATGGGTCAAGTCGGTGGACACCGGCAAGAAGAGAGTTGTGATAGACAGAGCCGGGCTTATGGAGCCGTAGGCTACGGACCAGATGGTTGGATGAAGTTTGAGATTATAACGCTTTTCCCGGATTATTTCAGCCTGACGCTGAGACAATCGCTATTAGGAAAGGCCTTAGATAAGAAGCTCTTTGACATCGAAATAATAAATCTGCGCGGCTTCGCGACCGACAGGCACCGCACCGTTGACGACACGCCGTTCGGCGGCGGCGGCGGCATGGTTTTGAAGCTGGAGCCGCTGGATAGGTGCCTGAAGTCACTGGGATACGTTCAAAAGACGGCGAGTGCCGCTGCGGAGCCGAAAAGCCGCCTGGTGCTCACGTCGGCCGCGGGCAGGAAGTTCGACCAGCCGAAGGCGATCGAATACTCGCTGGGCGACAGGCTGACCATCGTGTGCGGGCACTACCTGGGAATCGACTAGCGAACGACCCGGCTGTACGAGATGGACGAGGTGTCGGTTGGGGACTATATCCTTTCCGGGGGGGAACCGGCGGCGCTGGTGATAGTGGACGCGGTGGCCCGGCTGATTCCCGGAGTGCTGGGGAACTTTGAGTCCGCCCTGAACGATTCATACATGAATCAGCTCTTGGGGGCACCGTCGTACACCAGACCGGCTGAATACGAGGGATTGAAGGTGCCGGAAGTGCTGGTTTCGGGCAACCACAGGGAGATAGAGAAGTTTCGAAGGCGGGAAGCGATAAAAAAGTGCCTAAAGCACCGTCCCGACCTTCTCAAGAGCGCCGATTTGACCGACGAAGAGATTGAGTATATAAGAAGCATAGATGATAAGATAGAGTTGTGATAAATCACGAAAGGGATACGACCAATGAAACGAATGGCTCAGATTGAAAAGGGTTACCTGCGGGACGATTTACCGGAGTTTCGTTCGGGTGATACGATACGCGTTCATGTGAAAATCAAAGAAGGCGATAAAGAACGGGTTCAGGTGTTCCAGGGAACAGTGACCAGCCGTCGCGGCGGCGGCACCGGGGCGACTTTCACGGTTCGGAAGGTGTCATCGGGTATTGGTGTCGAGCGTGTCTTCCCGCTTCATTCGCCCAATATCGCCAAGATAGAGAGAGTGCGCGCCGGACAGGTCAGGCGCAAAAAGCTCTATTACCTGCGCGAGCTGACGGGCAAGTCGGCCCGCATCAAGGAGCAGATTCTGGAGGCGGAGAACAACCAGAAGGCCAGGGAGGCCGAAGGTGAATCGACTGAGGAATCGGAGGAAGACAAGGAAAAGTAACGGACTTGTTAAATTTCAATAAGAAACGCCCCCTGATCGGGCGTTTTTTTGTGGCCGGCCGGGGGCGAATAGATTCGCAAGATGTACCGATAATGATTGGAACAAGGCATTTCTTGGCGTCAGCACCTTTCGGGAGGCGATCCTTGATCAAGTTTTTCAAAGTCATCAGATACGCGGTGGTGATCGAGTTGGGCTATTATCTGCTCATGATGCTTTTCTTTGGGCTGTTGACTCTTATCGGACATCCTCCGTGGCGGGCATGGCCTCCACAACACGGGTTCGGACCCGAAGACTACGCCATCCGCCTGTTGCCGCTGGTTGTTGTTGTTGCTCTCATATCGCTGTTGTACGGTTGTCAAAAGTACACCTATGGATTTGCCGGGACGGCCCTGGTTGTCTTTCTCTTTGTTTTCGGCCATCAATACGCTTTCGGGTTCGCATGGTCAGCGGGCGAAGGCAGGTTATTCGAACGGGATACCGGTTATATCATCAACGAATTATGGACGATAGCGTGGGTCAACCTCATTTGGACCGTGCCGCTATCAGTCGCCATCGCCGGGGTGCACTGGCTGCTGAAGAAAAACCTGCTGAAGAAGAAACCGGAATCTGAAGAAGGTGCGGCGAGTTAGAGCCGAAGGGCCTTAGCACTGCTTATTTCAGTATCGTAAAGGTGGTGTTGCCGTACTTGCGGCGCTGCCAGATCTGGTAGTCCAAAAAATCAATTTTCTTGGTTTCCGACGTATCGTGCTGGCAGATTATGAGTGTATCCTCACCGGTCACATCGTCTTCTTTGATACTCCGAAGGGTCTCATCGATCATCCCTTTATACTGCGGCGGGGCAATCATGATTATGTCAAAAGTCTTCTGCTGCGTTTTGAGCTTCGGGATGGCGTCAAAGACGTCATCGCACAGGCAGACCAAGCGGTCCTGAACGCCGCATTCGCGCGCCTGGTCGTTGATAGCGTCGGCCAGAACCGGCTCCATTTCGACACCGACCGCCATCGCCGCACCACGGGAGACAGCCTCGAAGAGATACGAGCCGGTGCCGCTGAATAAATCCAGATAAGAACGGTGTTGTATATATGGATTGAGGAAGTCGAATATGGCTTTTCGCAGTCGTGTCAGGGGCGGGCGGGTCACACCGAGGTCGGGAGCGCTGATGATTTTTCCCTTGAGGTCCCCGGCCACGACGCGAAACCGGTGATATGTGGGTTTTCTCTTTGCCAAAGTTGTCCTCGTGCGACCCAAAACGGCGGCAAGTAAAATCTAATAAAATCGGCCTGACGGGTCGATAGTTATTATATAAGTATTTTCTTGCGAAAAGGGAATACGCCGTCAATAATTGAGCGCGTAGGATGTTATGAAGATTGATCCTCACATTCTCTCACGGGATGCCGGACAACTGGAAGCGATGCTGGCCGAGAAGGGTTACCAGGCCATATGCGGCGTGGACGAGGTCGGCCGGGGGCCGCTGGCCGGACCGGTGGTGGCAGCCGCCGTGATACTGCCGCCGGAGACCGAGATCAAGGGTCTGGCCGATTCCAAGAAGCTGACGGCGATGCAGCGCGAGCAGGTGTTCGAGGAGATCGTCGAGCAGGGCCTGAAGTGCGCGGTGGGAGTGATCGACCACGAGTGCATCGACCGCATCAACATCCTGAAGGCGTCGCTGATGGCGATGCGGCGGGCGGTAATGGAGCTCAAGGAGTCGCCGGACATCGTGCTGGTGGACGGCAGCCACTGCATTCCCAAGATCGCGCATCCCCAGTTTGCTGTCGTCAGCGGCGACAGCCGGTGTCGCTCGATCGCGGCGGCGTCGGTGGTGGCCAAAATAACACGCGACCGTATAATGGATAAGTACGAGAAGCTGTTCCCGTCGTTTTCTTTCTCCAAGCACAAAGGTTATCCCACCCCGGAGCATCTGGAAGAGCTTCGCGCGTACGGCCCGACGGAGATCCACCGCAAAACGTTCCGGCCGGTGGCCGACCTGATCGAAGAATATGCCCTCGTCTAAAAGAGTGCCGCGAGCACGCAGGAATGCCGGAGATATCGGGCGCCGCTACGAAGCGCAGGCGGCCCTTTTTTTTGAGCAAAACGGCTACGTGGTGCGGGCACGCAACTGGCGGGCGGGTCACAAAGAGATCGACCTGGTGGTCCAGAAGGGAAAAGCGGTGGTGTTCGTAGAGGTCAAGGCTTCACGCACCGACACCTTCGGTCATCCTTCCGAAAAAGTCACGCACAAGAAAATCCAGAACCTGACCCAGGCGGCGCGTCAGTATCTTATAGACGAAGGTATCGACGAGGCCGAGCTGAGGTTTGATGTGGTGACCTTCACAGAGGGCAAGCTGGAACACTACCCCGGCGCGTTCGAGGCCGCCGATTAGCGGGCCGTCATCAGGGGGCACTGTCTTTCGCAGCTTTCAGCAGAGAATCCTCGATCCTTATGAGCGAATCAACATACCGCTGCACCAATTTCGAATAAGGGTAGAAACTCTCCGGTTCATCGGCGTTCTCGCTCAGATATTCACGGACGTCCGCGACCGTCAGGGAACATTCGGCCAGGATGGAATCGCGCACCTGAAGAAAGGTCTCGGGACTGGCGCGGTGTTTGGCGGAGGCTACCCAGATTCTGGCCGTAGCCAGAGCGAGGTCTTGTTCGAAGGCGTCTTGCCTGCCGGCGCGACGGTCATGATAAGACCAGTAACCGACAACGATGATGGCGGTCAGCACAAGCGGGGCCAGCCTTTTGAACCAGATCAAGATTGCTCCAACTTTCGATTGCCTGTCAGCGTAGAATTGAATAAGCTATAATAGCCATTGGCGGTCAAGATAAACTTATGCAACTCGACTATCCGGTACAGCGGCGCAAGAGCCGAGCAGTAAAAGTCGGCGATGTCATCATCGGGGGGGGCTTCCCGATTTCAATCCAATCGATGACGACGGCCGACACGCGCGACGTGGCGGCGACGGTCGGCCAGATCAACCAGCTTTTCGACGCCGGTTGCGATATCGTGCGTCTGTCGGTTCTCAACCACGACGCCGCAGAC
This sequence comes from Candidatus Zixiibacteriota bacterium, assembly GCA_020346225.1. GTDB lineage: Bacteria > Zixibacteria > MSB-5A5 > GN15 > FEB-12. The sequence goes on from CP070777.1 coordinate 2,438,432, forward strand.
AAGCTGAAGGAGATTCGCGGTCAGGTCAGCCGACCACTGGTGGCGGACATACATTTTCAGTACCGGCTGGCATTGAAAGCGATCGCGGCCGGGTTTGACAAGATACGCATCAATCCGGGTAACATCGGCGCGGAGTGGAAGGTGCGCGAGGTGGCCAGCGCGGCCAAGGGGACGGGTGTGCCGATACGGATCGGCGTCAACTCAGGGTCGTTGCCCAAGGACCTGTTGGAGAAATACGGCCGTGATGAGCCGCAGGCGTTCACCGAGGCGGCGCTGCGCGAGGCGGCGGTTCTGGAGGACATGGATTTCCACGATATCATCATCTCGGTCAAGTCAACTGACACGCACACGGCGTTCTGGTCGTACCACATGCTGGCCGAGAAATGCGACTATCCGCTTCACGTGGGCATCACCGAGGCGGGCACGCTTCAGACCGGCTCGATCAAATCGGCGGTGGGGATCGGCGCCATCCTGCTGACCGGTATCGGCGACACTCTGAGGGTATCTCTCACGGCGGACCCGGTTCATGAGGTCAGGGTGGCCAGACAGATTCTGGCGGCCTGCCAACTTACCCGGGAAGGGGTCGAAGTCATCTCCTGTCCCACGTGCGGGCGGTGTCAGATAGACCTGATTCCTCTGGCCGAATCGATCGAGAAGAAGACGCGCCACATCAGGGCGCGCCTGAAAGTGGCCGTGATGGGCTGTGCCGTCAATGGCCCCGGGGAAGCATCGGCGGCCGATGTCGGCATAGCCGGCGGTGAAGGGAAAGGGATCCTCATCAAGAAAGGTGAAATAATAAAGCGTCTGGACGAAAGCGAACTGGAAAAGGCCCTTCTGGACGAGATTGAGACAATGACGGGAGAATCGATTGAGCGCTGAGGAACCCGCCCCCGTCTATCATACAGGCCTCTCTTCCGGGACAGTAGATTGGAGAATGTGTTGAAGAAGCAAGTTCTGACAGCTGCGGTATCGCTGGCGGTGATGGTATCGACATCGCCGGCGCAGTCTCCCCTGAAGCTCTCGGTGGCGCCGTCACTGAGCACCCACCGGGGCGAGACGGAATATATCATGGACATCAGGCAAACACTCACCGACGAAAGCGGCAATATAATCTATGACCCGACGGGCAGCCCGGTGGTCTGGCGCCTCAAGAGCCAGCTCGAGTTTCCGCTGGATGTAACCGTGTTCGGGGTGACGGCCAGAGTCGACCTGACCAGCAATCCCGGCTTTTTCTGGGTAGAGGGGAGTTACTTCCTGAGCCTGAACGACCCGAGCGGAGCATTAACGGACAGCGACTGGGAAGGGTTGAGCGGATACGTAGACTTCACCAAGTTCAGCTACACGGAGTCGGAGGCCACGATGGAAAGCCGCGCTTTCGACATCGAGGCGGGCGTACGGCTTCTCACGCCGGGCAAGGTGAGCGTGGCGGCCGTGGCAGGTTACCGTTACCAGAAGATCCAACAGGACGTTATCGGCTTCGACGGCTGGTTTCGGGTCTTCGATACGGTGGCGCTGGCTTTCAGCGACGAACAGTATTCGCAATCGGGAACCGGCAAGGTGGGTTATTACGAGATAACTTACAAACAACCGCAGGTCGGGCTGGTAACCTGGATAGACTGGCGGCCCGGTCTGTCAACGCGCATCAAGACCGTATATACGCCGGTGTGGTTCGAAGACTACGATGATCATGTCCTGCGCTTCAAAGAGGCCATAGCTGACGGGGACGGCAGCGGATTTATCGGTTCGGCGAGAATACATTACGAATTGACGCAGGCCCCGATGCCGGCGGTACCGTTCGTGGATTTCACGGCGGAGTTTGTGACGCTGTCGGCCAGCGGCAAACAGACACAATCCTGGTACGATGACGACCCGGCCTCGCCGGACTTCGACGAAACGGGCCTGTCCATTCCGGGACTTCCCCACGAGGTAAACAGCACACAGTTCGACTTCGGGTTAAGAATCGGCGTGACTTTCTAGTACGCGCGGCGCCGGTTACTCCGGCCTGGCCGGCTCGACCATCACCGACTTAACCCGGTCAACCGTAACCAGCCCCGGTTTGGCTTTGCGGGGTTTACGAACGTATTTGCGTTGAGTATAAGTCACCGGAACAAGAGAATCGTTGCGAGCCTTGGAGAAGTAAGCGGCGACGGCGGCGGTTTCTTCAATTTCCTTTCTGGACGGTTCAAAGGATTTATTGGGGAATTTCATGACAACATGAGAGCCGGGGCACTGCTGGGTGTGAAACCACAGTTCGTAAGGTTTGGCGAATTCGAAGGTGGTGCGGTCGTTATCGACGCCCTCGCGCCCGACGAAAATCTTCAGCCCGGTCGAGAGCACAAACTGGCGGTAAGGCAGGCGCTCGACTGTTTCTTTTCGGCCGGCCTCGGCGGGCAAGAGAGACTGCAGCTCCTGATGGTAGCGTTTTCGCGCTGACTCGAAGTCTTCCTCGATGTCGGCCTGCATCTTCCTGAGCTGGGCCAGTTCATCGGATGAGTTGGCCAGTCGCCTTTCAAGGGTATCGAGGGCGTCGCGCCCCTTGCGGTAGCGCTTGAAGTACGCCTCGGCATTCTCCTGTGGGGAAAGGGCCGGGTCGAGCTTGATGTCGACGACGGCATCGGAGTCGGAATAGATGTCCGTCAGTTCAACGCTCTTCAGGCCTCGCTTGAGTTTATCGAAATTGACCTGAAGAAGCTCGCCGCATTTCTTGTACTTTTCATAGTCGGCGGCTTCGGCAATATCACCTTCAATGTTGGCCAGACGTTTTTCCATTCGCCTGACGGCGCGCCGGACGGCATCGCGGATACCCCTGGCCTCGTCCACCTCGGTGGCGGCCGACTGGCGGCTTTCGGCGGCGGCCATGACAGCCAGCGAGAGGGTCTTGAAGCGCCGCGGCGCCCGGTCCGACGAAGACAGTTTGAACGGGTAGGCTTCGAACCCTCCTTTGATCTCATACAGATAACCGGACTCGGACTCAGCGAAACTCTTCGTTATCTGCTCAATTGCTCCGGTCAGTTTTTCACGAGCGGCCTTGTCCAGTCCGCCCGTCGCGGCTTCCCTCAAACCGGCGCGGTGGGAAATCTCGGCAGCGATGGTGCGGTTGCATCCGACGATGTTTCTCTCGATGAAAATGGGCACGGGCAGGTCACCGGTGCTTGCGATAAATTCGGCCAGACGCGGTGCCGTCAGGTCGAGCGGCGAGAGTTTCTCGGCCAGAGGTGACGGCCGGTAGAGGTCGCCGTGAGAGAACTGCTTTTTGCGCAGGCTGCCGAGCTTGCGATTCTCGCTGTCCAGCAGCCAGATGTTGCCGTTGGGGCCGAGGACCTCAAAAACAAGCCGCAGGACATCGTTGTGTTTGCGGAGGGTAATCGAGAAGATGCGGTCGAGCCCGAGCTGCTCTACGGCGGTGACGGCAGCTCCGACGATATCAAAGACCGGCCATGGTTTTTCGCCGGTGGTGATTTTGATTTTGGAGGCCGGGGCAAGAAAGGCAGCCCAGCGAACGGGATGATAAACGAAGCCGAGAGCGAGACGCTGTTTGGCTTTGAAGATGACATAAGCCGCGCGTTCTTTTTTGTAGAACTCGGTGGCGACGATCTTGCTGCCGCTAATTTCGCTTTTGAGCTGCGCGGTCAGGGCCAGTATGTGCAGGGCGGTTTGCATGTGAGGCAATATAAACCGGTCACAGGGTCGGAACAACCTTTTAACTTTAGTGGGTTCAGCGAGTTAAGGCCGGGGTCCGGCAAACGTCGAAACTTTGACCAAAAAAGCCCAACTTTGGCCGCCCGAGTGACGTTATAGAAGTAGACTTTCGCCGGCGGGGGTTGGCGAAAGTCGAAATCGACTCCATGTGTTTTTATGCTAAAGAGCGGAGCCGGGATGCTCCGCTCTTTTATTTTCTCTCGTCAATCTCGATGCCAGTTACTTGGGGCCGATCATTTTCTCCGGCCGGACCTTCTGGTCAAACTCTTCCGCCGTCAGAAGACCCAGCGCCACGGCCGCTTCTTTGAGGGTGGAG
>CP070777.1:2442546-2489475 GCA_020346225.1 Candidatus Zixiibacteriota bacterium
CATCGACGAAATCCACCGGCTGTCGCCCACCATCGAGGAATTCATGTACCCGGCCATGGAAGACTTCAAGGTCGATTTCGTGGTCGACAAGGGCGCCTTCGCCAAGGTCATCAACGTTCCCATCAAGCCGTTTACCCTCGTGGGTGCCACCACCCGGGCCGGGATGCTCTCGGCCCCGCTGCGCGACCGTTTTGGGCTTTATTATCATATCGATTTCTACCCGGCCGGTGAACTTCGGGAAGTCGTCCTGCGGTCGGCCCGCCTTCTGGAAACAAAGATAGATACCGAGGCGGCCGATGTCATCGCGCAGCGTTCACGGGGCACGCCACGCATCGCCAACCGGCTGCTTCGCCGCGTACGGGACTATGCCGATGTGAAAGGTGACGGTAATATAGACGCCGATATCGCCGCCAGAGCGCTCGATGCCGAGGGAATCGACTCGCTGGGGCTGGACAATCTCGACCGGAAGCTTCTGAAGGTTATCATCGAGTACTACAAAGGCGGCCCCGTCGGTATTGAGGCCCTGGCGGCGACTCTCAGCGAGGAATCGGATACCCTTGTGGACATGGTTGAACCGTATTTGCTGAAGATAGGCTTCATCCAGCGCACCCAGCGCGGCCGGCTGGCTTCGCCGGAAGCGGCCGGGCATCTGGGTGTAAAGATTCCTGAACCCGGCTCACAGGGAAACCTGTTCTGATAGATATATCTTCGTTGCTGGTGCATCTTTGAATATTAATGAAGGCGGGAGGACACAATGTCCGATAACGACTACAAGGCGCTAATAAAAGCATTAGGGGGCGAAATGCTGCAGAATAAACCCGACGCCAAAGCGGTTCTCAATACTTTGATCAAGGACACTATTCATTTCCGCGACAAGCTCAAAGAGGAAACCGGTCAGACGCTGACGGTCGAGGATACTCGCCGGGCGCTGGATGCTCTGGAAACCCATCTTAAAGGGGAGAGCTTTCCCAGGGACCTGACCGCGGAACAAAAGGCTTTGGCCCAGATCTTCATCGACCGCATTGTCCTGTTCAAGCTGCAGTAAGCCGGGGGCGGTGTGCTTGCCCAGGCCGGAAAGCTGCTGATAATCTTCGGATTCCTCATCGTGGTTGTTGGAATCCTGCTTCTTTTCGCCGACCGCATCCCTTTTTTGGGCAAGCTGCCGGGTGACCTCTCTTTCAAGTCCGGCAACGTCCGCATCTATATCCCCATTGTCACTTGCATAATACTGTCGATTATCCTTACGATTATTGTTAACCTGTTCGGTCGCTGGAAATGACCCGGTACTCCGGTGCTTGACCGCAGGGCCGCTTGTACCGTAATTGCAGTCTGCCACCCATGGATATCAACCTGTTTGATTACCATCTGCCGCCGGAGCTGATAGCCCAGCATCCGGCGGCCGGCCGCGATGAATCCCGACTGATGGTGCTGAACCGCGCCACGGGCAGGATAGAGATACACCCGTTTGCCGATTTCGCTTCCTACCCGGGCTCCGGCGACGTCCTGGTCATCAACAACACCCGCGTTTTCAAGGCTCGCCTGCTCGGCAATCGGGCCACCGGCGGCCGGGTGGAGGTCTTCCTTGTTCGCCGGGCTCAGGACGACCCCCTCGTCTGGCAGGCCATGGTCAGGCCGTCCCGCCGTGTCAAAAAAGGGGAGAGAGTCTTCTTTGGCCAGACCGATGAAGCCGGGGAGGTGAGTCTCACCCTCGAAGAAGACCGCGGCGGTCAGTGGCTTGTCCGGTTCGACTCGGCCGAGAGCCGCGAAAAGATCATCGATGATTACGGTCACGTGCCACTGCCTCAGTATATCAAGAGACCGGATATTCCGGAAGATATCGAGCGCTATCAGACGATTTTCGCCCGCCCTGACAGGACCGGGGCGGTGGCCGCTCCCACCGCCGGTTTTCACTTTACGCCGAGACTATTGAAACAGCTCAGGGATAAAGGTGTCATCGACACCCAGTTGACCCTGCACGTTGGGCCGGGCACCTTCAAGCCGGTTCAGGTTGATGATATTGAAGAACACACCGTTGACCCCGAGTTTGCCGAACTGTCGCCGGAAGCGGCCGAAACTATCAACGGCGTGCGCCGTAGCGGCGGAAGAATCTTCGTGGTCGGCACCACCTCCGTCCGAACTCTGGAATCTGCTGCAATGAAGAACGGGGACATAGTCCCCTTTGCCGGTGACGTTGACCTGTACATCCGGCCGGGCCACGAATTCCGGTTCGTGGACCACCTGCTCACCAATTTCCACCTGCCCAAATCCTCCCTTCTTATTCTGGTCTCGGCTTTTGCCGGGCGTGAGCTGATTCTCGAAGCCTACCGCCGGGCCATCGAAAACAGGTTCCGCTTCTACTCATACGGCGATGCCATGCTGATACTCTGAAACGCCGGCTCGCCGGCGTCATATGCCTCGTTGACTTGTTGTCAGGCGGTGCCTTATATTGCGTTCGATGAAAACGGTCGCTCTTATCGTCGCCGGGGGCAAGTCGCTGCGGTTCGGGGGAGAGGTCCCCAAACAGTTCCGCACTGTCTGCGGACGGCCCGTTCTGTCCTGGGCCATCGACAGTTTCGAGAGGGCCGGAACCATCAATGAGGTCGTCGTGGTGGTGAGCGAAGAATATATGGCCTATACTTCGGAAAAAGTCGTCGATCCTTACCACTTTGCCAAGGTCAGGAAAATCGTGGCCGGCGGTGAAACCCGGCGGCAGTCGGTTCTTAACGGGCTTGAGGGTCTGCCCAAAGGCACCGATTTTGTGGCCATTCATGACGGCGCCCGGCCGCTGGTGACACCGGAGGATGTCGATAAAGTCGTTCAGGTGGCCCACCGGGAGAAAGCGGCTATTCTCGCCCTCAAGGCTGTTGATACGGTGAAGCGCGTCAAGAACTCGTTCATCATAAATACGCTTGAACGCGACACGCTTTACCTGGCCCAGACACCGCAGGTGTTCCAGTATGACCTGATTGTTCAGGCCCACCGCGGGTTTGACGAAAGCGGCGGCGGGGATACCGTGACTGACGATGCCTGCCTCGTCGAACAACGTGGTTTCAAGGTTAAAGCCGTTGAACCGACCTCGCCGAATTTCAAGATAACCTCTGTTCGCGATTTGCTGTTCGCCGAAACCGTTCTGAGCGAAAGGAGCCGGACCTGATATGCGCGTAGGGCACGGATTCGATGTTCACCCTCTCGTAAAGGGCCGGGAGCTGATTTTAGGGGGCGTGAAAATTCCCAGCGAGCGGGGTCTGGGGGGCCATAGCGATGCCGATGTTCTTCTTCATGCCGTCATGGATGCGTTGCTGGGGGCCGCCGGCCTTCCCGATATCGGGCAGCAGTTCCCGCCCTCGGACGAAAAGTACAAAGACGCCGATTCGGCGGCGCTCCTTGCCGAGGTGCTCTCGATGGTTCGCGACGCCGGTTTCAATGTTATCCTGAACGTCGATGCCATCCTTATTGCCCAGGAACCCAAGCTGGCCCCGTATATTCCTCAGATGAAGTCGCGCCTCGCCGAAATACTCGGGATTGAAGAGTCCCGGGTGGGTCTCAAAGCCACCACGACGGAGAGGATGGGTTTTGTGGGACGTGGTGAAGGAATAGCCGCTTCGGCCATTTGTCTGGTTAGCGCCGATGGGTGAAGATCCCGCCAGAATCAATCAGCTGCTTGACCTCATTTTCAGCTATGGCCCTTTCTGGGTATACCTGGCGATTTTCGCGGCCTGTTTTATCGAGAACATCTTCCCGCCTTTCCCCGGCGACAGTTTCATTGCCGCCGCCGGCGCCCTGGTGGCGGTGGCGCGTCTCGAACTTACCCTGACCTTCATAATTATCGTATTCGCCGGGGTGGCCTCTGTGATGGTCGTCTACGCCGTGGGCAAGCGCTACGGTCGCGACTTTTTTATCAGGAAAAACTACCGTTACTTCTCCGCCGCCGACATCGCCCGCGTTGAGGAACACTTCCACCGATGGGGTGCTCTTATTCTCGTTGGCTCGCGATTCGTGGTCGGCCTGCGGTCGGTACTGGCGCTGGTGGCCGGCATCAGCCGGTACGACAACCTGCGGATGCTCGTCTTCTCTACCATATCCTACCTGCTTTTCGTCGGTCTCATCATGTACGGTGCCATGACCCTGGTGGAGAATCTCGACGTCCTCAAGGAGTACTTCCGAACTTACAACTTGATTGTCTGGCCCATCTTGATTATTGCGATTGCTTACTATATACTTCGTAAGTTCCGAAGCCTCAAAAAAGGTGGAAAATGAAAGTACTGCTCCTGGCCGGCGGCGACTCAAGCGAACGGACCGTTTCACTGGAATCGGGCAAAGCCGTGTACGAAGCGCTGGCCCGCCTGGGTCACAAGGTGTATGCCATCGATCCGTCCCGCGGCCGCTCTCTTCTGGCCAGTGATGGTGCCTTCATCGCGATTAAACCCGAGGCGACCGGAAAACAGACTGCTATTCAAACCAGCAAAAGCTGGTCGCTGTCGAACGCCCTGGGCTCTGCCGGCTTCACGGACATCGACGTTGTCTTCGTGGCTCTGCACGGCGGCTCCGGCGAGAACGGCAAGATACAGTGTCTTCTCGACCTGGCCGGCAAGAAGTACACCGGCTCCAACATGGCCGCCTCCGCTATAGCCATGGACAAGGCCGTGGCCAAGCGACTGTGCGCCTCCGAGGGCATCGCTACACCCGACTGGGCCCTCTACCGTACGCGCGGCCGAAAGGTCGATGACCGTCTGGTCGATGAAATATGCCACCGTTTCGAACTTCCGGTCATAATCAAGCCCAACGACGGCGGTTCGACCATCGGCCTGTCAAAGGTCGACGACGAGTCGCAGGTCCTGCCGGCCCTGACGGTGGCCGTCAAGGAATCCAGTGACGTGCTTGTGGAGAAGTATATCGCGGGCCGGGAAATCACGGCGGCCATCCTCGACGGCAAGCCCCTGCCGCTGGTCGAAATAAAGCCGAAGAACAAGCTGTATGACTACGAGGCAAAGTATACCAAGGGCAAGTCGGATTACATCGTCCCGGCCGAGATTGACACGGACGTCGGCGAATCCATTTCCCGGGCGGCCGTCACAATTTACAGCGGTATCGGGGCCTCGGGCCTGGCCAGGGTGGATTTTATCCTCGATGCCGAGAACGGCTTCTATTTCCTCGAACTCAATACCCTGCCGGGTATGACTGAACTGTCATTGGCGCCCATGGCCGCCTCGTCGATAGGCATAAGCTTCGATGACCTCATCAAGAAACTCATTGACTCGGCCATTCACAGGTAAGCTGCCGGCGTGAACAAGCTCAAGCCCAAAGCCGTAATCTTCGACCTGGGCTCAACCCTCATCGAATACGAGGCCAAACCGTGGTCGGAGCAGGCCGTGACCTGTGCGGCGAGTGTCAGGAAGTTTCTTGACAGGCAGGGTCACCCCGTTCCCGAAGACGAGGAATTCTTCCGGATATTTGAAGACATCAAGAACGATTTTCGCAAACATGCCGCCGAGAGCCTGACCGAATGGACTGTCCCCCAGGCGGCCGAAAGGCTGCTGGGGAAGCTCGGCATCGAAGCGGATGACGGCATGGCCGACAAGCTCTTTGATGCCTATTATCAGCCCGTCGGCAAGTTGATCTATGCCTACGATGACGTTCTCGACGTTCTGGCGAGGATAAGAAAGTCCGCCGACGCGGTCGGCCTGGTGTCAAACACGATTTTTCCCGAGCGCGCCCATATGAAGGAGCTCAGGCGGTTCAAGATCGAACCGTATCTGGATTTCTGCATCTTCAGCTCCACCTTCGGTCTGAGAAAGCCGCACCCCGACATCTTTTATAAGGCAGCCAACTGCGCCGGATACGCTCCGGCCGAGTGTATTTATATCGGCGACCGTTACGTGGAGGATTTTCAGGGTCCCTCGCAGATGGGCATGCCGGCTGTTCTCAAAGTCCTGCCCTGGCGTGAGTATCCCACTGACATGCCCGATGACATCCCCACCATTAGTTGTCTGAGCGACCTCGACAAATATCTGGATATTTGAGTGGACTAAGCCCGTCTCGTTTCATATATTCTTCCTTCCGACACGGCAGAAAATTATCGCGCGTTAGTTTTAGATATTAGGTGTATTTATGGACAAGACAGAATTGCTGTTGAAAGAAATTACCGAAGCCAACGGCGTTTCCGGATACGAAAGCGAGATTCGCAAAATTATGGTCCGGGAAATGAAAGACAACGTCGATCGCATCGAGTACGATAAACTGGGCTCGGTCCTCGGCCACAAAAAAGGCACCGCCGACAGCCCGAGAATTATGGTAATCGGCCACATGGATGAAATCGGTTTTATGGTCAAGGAGATTACCAGGGAGGGCTATATCAAGTTCCTTCCCCTTGGCGGCTGGTGGGGTCACGTGGCGCTGGGGCAGAGGATGCGTGTTATCACTTCAAAGGGCACCCTCATCGGTGTGGTCGGCTCCAAACCACCGCATCTGTTGCCGATGGAAGAACGGAAAAAAGTGCTCGAGATAAAAGACATGTTCATCGATATCGGGGTCCAGGAGAAATACGATGTCAAAAAGAGGCTGGGCGTCAAACCCGGTGACCCCATCATCCCGGACAGCCAGTTCACGATTATGGGCAACAAGAAGATGTACCTGTCCAAGGCTTTCGATAACCGCGCTTCGTGCGCTATCGTTCTCGAGCTGCTGGAGAGACTGAGCCGCGTCAAACACCCCAATACCGTCCTCGGGGGCGGTACCGTTCAGGAAGAGGTAGGCTTGCGCGGCGCTCACACCATTGCTCACCTCGGCGATCCCGACGTGTGCTTCACGGTCGACATCGGGGTGGGGCGGGATGTCCCGCCGGACGGCTTCGCGGTGCCCGAGCGGCTCGGCAGCGGCGTCAGCATTGTCATCTACGATGCCGGCATGATTCCCAACATCAAGTTGCGCGACCTCTTCGTAAAAACCGCCGAGCGGAAGAAAATACCGTACCACCTGTCCTACATGGAACGGGGCACCGGTGACGGCTCCCGGGTTCAGCTCAGCCGACTCGGCGTGCCATCGATATACGTGGGCCCCCCGGTCAGATACATCCATTCCCATAACGGCGTCATGAACCGGACCGACTATGACAACACCATCAAGCTGTTTATCGAAGTCATCCAGAAACTCGACAGGAAAACGGTGAAATCACTCACCGAGGGATAACACGGCTATGACCCTTGTCTTCAAAAACAGTCTGACCCGCCTCAAAGAGGAATTCAAACCGATCGAGCCGGGTAAAGTGCGGATGTACACCTGCGGCCCAACCGTCTACAAGCAGGCCCACGTCGGCAACTTCCGGGCTTACATGTTCGAAGACCTCCTGCGGCGCTACCTGAAATACAAAGGCTACGAGGTCACTCAGGTCATGAACCTGACCGATGTCGACGATAAGACCATTCGTGATTCACAAAAACAGAAGATTCCGCTCAAGCAATTCACCGCCCCGATGATTAAGGAGTTCTTCGAAGACCTGGACACGCTCGGCATCGAACGGGCCGAAGAATACCCGGCCGCCACCGACCACATCCCGGAAATGGTCGCTCTCGTCAAGAAGCTCATCGACAAAGGCTACGCTTACGAGGTTGACGGCAACTACTATTTCAAAATCTCGGCTTTCTCCGATTACGGCAAGCTCGGGAATATCGACATGGCCAGCCTGAAACCGGGTGCCCGCGTCGCCGCCGACGAATATGAAAAGGACTCGGTATCGGATTTCGCCCTCTGGAAGGCCTGGGACGAGGCCGACGGCGACGTCTTCTGGGAGACCGATATCGGCAAGGGCCGCCCGGGCTGGCATATCGAGTGCTCGGCGATGTCGATGAAATACCTGGGCAACCACTTCGATATCCATACCGGCGGCGAGGACAACAAGTTTCCGCACCACGAGAACGAGATCGCCCAGTCCGAGGCCGCCACCGGCGAGAAGTTCGTTAATTACTGGCTCCATTGCGGCTACCTTATTGCCGAGGGCCGCAAGATGTCCAAGTCGCTCGGTAACGAATACCGCCTTCGCGAACTCCTCGAGCAGGGTTACTCCGGCGTGGCCGTTCGCTATATGCTCATTTCAACCCATTACCGCCAGCAGCTTGACTTCACCATGGACGGGCTCGAAGCCGCCCGAAACGCCCTGGAGCGATACAACGACTTCATCAGCAACCTGGCCGAGTTTCCGGGCGGCGATTCCGATGCAACCGCCGGCGGTATCATAGAGAAGGCCCTGACCGGCTTCGAGGAATCGCTCGACGACGATCTTAACATCTCCGGCGCCATGGCGGCCGTATTTGACTTCATCCGCGATATCAACAGGCTCAAGGCCGATGGCAAGCTCTCAGCGACGGAACGCGACAAGGCTTTGGAAACGATCCGGAAGTTCGACACGGTCTTGAATTTCGCTCACGAGGCCGAAGACATCGATGCGGAGATCGAAGCCCTCATCGCCGAAAGGACCGAGGCCAAGAAAAACAAGGACTTTGCCCGGGCCGACAAGATCCGCGACGACCTGACAGCACGGGGCATCATTCTCGAAGACACCCCCCAGGGTGTCCGCTGGAAGCGAAAAATCTGAACCCGGTGTCGATTCGGCCGTTCAGATTAAGTTGACATTGGCCGAATAATCAATTGATTTCGGTTAGACCCAGGCCGGCGTAACTCAGTTGGTAGAGTAGCTGATTTGTAATCAGCCAGTCAGCGGTTCGAGTCCGCTCGCCGGCTGTTTTTATTGGGGTCGCCGTCTCCGCGGCCCGTTTCAATCTTCTCATATATAAACAAATTCGGCCCCGGTCTTTCTACTCCCTTGAACCCGGCGTAGGGCACGTAGAAATGGTCCTGCTCGTCGTAATGGTTATCGGCGGATGTGTCGAACGCCGGGATCTCGCTTCGCACACGATATGATACGGCCAGAAGTTTTTGTATGGCACCCGGCGTGACCCGGCAGGTTCTGAGGGGCAGTTGTTGGGCGATTATGTAGTCGGGCAGTCCGTCCTGCTCTAGACCGTTAAGTAGAAAGCGGCCGGTGGTTGAATCATATGACCAGAGGCGAAAGCATTGAATCGCCGCCAGCGAATCAACGAGCCTGGTGAGCGTGTTTGTCATGCCATCGCTTCCCTGGTCGTCAGCAACCACCTGATTACGGCGATATCTCTCCAGGAAATACTGCCCGGGGTTCAGTTGCAGCGCTCCCACAATAGCATAAGTCTGATACACCGAAGCTCCTGGCGGCATGAGGTCGGTTGCCCGGGCGGTGGCCAGCAACCTGCTGTCTGTTCGTGTGAGAAGGTCATCTACGCGAATGGTACGATAAAGCGATGGAATCAGGATGAGAGTGGTCACGCACAATGTCACGACCCACGGAGGGATACGCCGGGAAACCCGCCCTATCGCGCGTGCAACCTGTTCGGTGGCAAGTGCGGCCGTTATACATAAGAAAGGCACTACCGGGATGATATACCTGACGAAGACGCTATATCCCATGCCGGCGACCAGGTAGTAAACCAGCGGGAAGGTACACAGCAGAAGAGCCTTGCGGCTGTCGCGACGGAAGGCCATAATCATGCCGACCAGCGATGCCGCCAGCAGCGGCCAGCCCAGACCGTAGTAGAGGGAAAAACGGAAATGATAAACCCAGCCGCGGTCGAGCTTCACACCCAGGTGGGGGCTGTCGACTTGTCTCAGGACAATCAGGACGTTGTCCAAAAACCTGGGCAGCTCGATCAGAGCGTATGGATTAGTGACGAGGAAAGCGGCGAGCGCGCAAGCTGCGAAGGCCAGCAACCGCCTGTGACAGAATAACTCCGGAATATTTTTCCTGATGCCGCGCGAGACCTGAAAGTGCGCCACCAGGGCCGGCAGTACCAGAAAACAGGCGGGGTATTTGGTTGCTACTGCCAGACCCACGGCCAGGCCCGACCAGGCAAAATCCCGTGTTCGCCCCGATTCCCATGCGCGAATTACAAGCAGCAGCGAGAGCATTATCATAAAGGTCATGGGCACATCAGTGACGCCGAAATGGGAGTGCCTCACGTGCATGTAGGCAAAAGCCAGGTAGGCCGCAGCCACGGTCGCAAGGCGACCGTCGAACAGCCGCTTGGCAATCCGGTAGACTACAAAGACTGTCATCACGCCGGTAATGGCGGAAAGAGTTCTGTCGATCAGGAAGAAACCGGACGGGTCGGTCGCAAACTCAAATACGAAATCGTAAACTGAGGAATACCAGCCGAACCCTCGACCGAGCAAGTAGTACAGTCCAAAGAGTGCCGCCAGCGCAAAGGGATAGAGTGCGGGGTAATTGAAGAAGAAGGGCCGAAGGCCACCTTGACCGACCGCCGCCGCCATGTAGACAACGATCGATTCATCCGGTCTGCTCCAGGGGTGGGGGAGACCGAAATCCAACCCCCAGACACGGACTACCGCCGCGGCTATCATTATCGCGGCCAGGACAAAGTCAATGTTGCTGAAATGTGATCTTCTCACGGCCTCTGGCAATATACTGCGACTGCTCTGTGCCTCAACAGTACGAGTGATACCGGGGCGGAACGATTACCTGCACCACCGGGACACTGAATTCTAGGGTGTTTCTCTCCCGCCAACAAGTGATTTCTTGGCGCGTCCGGAATCTTTATGCTCCCGGCGCCGGCCGGGGGCGATTTCAGTTTTTGCGGCGTTTGGCCGATAATCTTAAGAAGGGCCACTGAATTTCAAACTTGCGTTTTCCCGACAGTGAATCTTTCTTTGGCTGTATTTCCAAGCCGGTCGTATACTGAATCATGAACGTTGTTGTTACAGAAGACCTGACCAAGATTTACAATGCCGGTATGAAGAAGGGCGGCATAACCGCTCTCGACGGCCTTTCGCTGGCGATTGGCCAGCCGGAAATCTTCGGCCTGCTCGGACCCAATGGCGCCGGCAAAACCACCCTGCTCAAGGTCCTGCTGGGCATCACCCGGATCTCCGCCGGCAGCGCCACCATCGTCGGTCTGCCACCCGATAACCCCGCCTCTCGCAGGAAAGTCGGTTACCTCCCCGAGAATCACCGTTTCCCCCCGCATTTGTCGGGACTGGGCCTTTTAGAGTTTACCGGGCGCCTTTACGGTCTGCGTCGAAATGTGATTGATTCGAGGGCCGGATCTCTGCTGGACATGGTCGATATGGACAAATGGGCTAACACCAAAATCACCAAATACTCCAAGGGCATGCAGCAGCGTATCGGTCTGGCCCAGGCTATGATGTCCGACCCGGAGATTCTCTTTCTGGACGAGCCGACCGACGGGGTCGACCCGGTCGGAAAGACCGAGATACGGAAGGTTCTGCAGAAGATTCGCGACGAGGGCAAATCCATCCTGCTCAACTCACATCTTCTGTCGGAAGTCGAGTCGGTGGCCGACCGCGTCGGAATTCTCTCCCGCGGTAAGCTCATCAAGACGGGTTCGGTCGATGAGCTGACCAGCCGCGAAAGCCAGTTCGAGATTGAGGCCGAATTCGGCAACAAGCTGTTCGAGATTCCTGCGGAAGTCGGCAAGAAAATATCACTGTCCATGAACCGACTGATTGTCGAGCTCAAGGATGAGAAGCAGGTTAACTGGATTATCGATCACCTGCGGCTCAAGAAGATCAACATACGTGCCGTCAAGCCCATCAAGATTTCGCTGGAGCAATCCTTCATTGAAACCGTGACCGAAAGGGAAGTGGATCAGTCATGAGGGGTTTTACCCGCGACAGCATCGTCCAGCTCCTCGACCGGAAAACCATTTGGTTGTTTGCTGTCGTCACGGTGATCATGGTGGCCGCTCTTATCGTCGTCGGCAACGCCCGCTTCCAGGGCGGCCCGCACGGTGAGATCGAGTTCGATGCTCGCGAAATCAACGAGATGCTGGGCAATCCGATGTTGAGCGTTTTCAGCTCGTTCGTCTCCTTTCTGGTCATTTTGACCGTCCTGCTGACGGCGGGAACGATCCCGGTGATGCTCGTTCCCGGTCGCGCCGAGTTCTACCTGTCCAAGCCCATCTCCCGGACCGCCATCTTACTGAACAGACTCTGGGGGATAATGGTCGCCTACGGTCTGTTGATTGTCATTTGCGGCTTGATTGGCTACGCCACCATGTACTTTGTCTTCTCCGTTTCCGTTTCCGGCATTATCTATCTTTTCCTTTTGAATCTGATCAGCCTCTTCATCTGGCTGAGTATCACCTTCTTTGCGGGGGTGGCCCTGGGCTCGACCTCCATGGCGATCGTGACGGCCGGGCTGGTCTGGTTTGCCCAGTGGGTTCTTCAGGCGCGGGAATTGATTAAGGGGGTCGTTGACTCCAGGGCGCTGGAAATCACCCTGAACGTGATGTATTTTGTGCTTCCCAACACCGGCGACCTTTCGGATTTGACCGTAAAGCTCGCCTCGGGCGCCAGGGTCGCCGACTGGGCGCCGCTATACACGTCGCTCGGCTTTGCCATAATTCTGATGATCGTGACACTGGTGATATTCAACCGAAAAAACTACTGACGGGCGAAATTGTAGGCCGGGGAACATTAAAAGACTTTACACACATGGCTTTCCATGTCTATATTTTGCGGATGATAAAGGCAAGACCAAGGGAGACCCATCGATGACACCATTTGAATACCTCAGGGGCGCCGAGAAGAAGAGGATGGGTGAGCTTTTCGAGTTTTTGAGCTTTCCATCGGTTTCGGCCAAGTCCGAGCACAAGAAAGACATGAAAGCCTGCGCCGACTGGCTGCGAAACCACCTGAGCTCAATCGGGTTCAAAACCAGAGTATATCCAACCGGCGGCCATCCGGTCGTCTTCGCCGAGCTGGCGTCAGACCCGTCCGCGCCGACTGTGCTTTATTACGGTCATTACGATGTCCAGCCGGTGGAGCCGCTGGAGTTGTGGAAGTCGGCACCCTTCAAACCGCAAGTTCGTGGCGGGTATATCTACGCTCGAGGCGTCTGCGATGACAAGGGGCAGACCTTCTGCCACATCAAGGGACTGGAATCGGTGATTAAGACCGGGGGCACCCTGCCCATAAATGTGAAGCTGTTGATTGAGGGAGAGGAGGAGGTTGCCTCGGAGAACCTGCCCGCTTTCATAAAAAAGAACCGGGCGCTGCTCAAGGCGGATGTTGCGGTCGTCTCTGATACCACGCAATTCGGTAAGAATCTGCCCGGTGTCACCTTCGGTCTTCGCGGTCTCGCCTTTGTCGAGGTTACCGTCACCGGTCCCAATCGCGACCTTCACTCCGGCGCCTTTGGCGGGGCCGTGGCCAATCCGGTCAATATCCTGGCTGCCATGATCGCGTCGCTTCACGACAAGAACGGCCGCGTTACCATACCCGGATTCTATCAGCACGTCAAACCCATCAGCAAGTGGGAAAAGCAGCAGTTCAAAAAGCTGCCCTTCAGCGAAGCGGCCTACAAGAAAGCTGTTGGTGTGCCGGCTCTTCACGGGGAGAAGGGCTACACAACCTTTGAGAGGGTCTGGTCGCGCCCGACCTGTGATGTTAACGGCATCAAGGGCGGCTACCAGGGCGAAGGCGGCAAGACTATCATACCTTCGTCGGCCTCCTGCAAAATCACCATGCGCTTGGTGCCGGACCAGGACCCCGTAGATATCTGCCGGAAGGCCGAGAAGTACCTGCTCAAGATTGCACCGAAATCAGTCAGGGTTAAAGTAACGAAGCACGGGGGCGCAACGGCGGTGATGGTGCCGACCGACGGTCCCTGGCTGGAAGCCGCCGCCAGGGCGATCAAAAAGGGGTTCGGACGGGCACCGGTCTTCATGAAGGAAGGCGGATCGATCCCGATTGTGGCTGATTTCAAGAGAATACTCGGAGTAAACACCGTCTTGATAGGGTTCGGTCAGAGCGATGACAACGTTCACTCTCCGAACGAGCGCCTCCGCGTGATCGACTTCGAGCGTGGCTGTAAAACCGCCGCCACCCTGCCGGCCGAACTGGCAAAAGTGAAAATCTGATGGAGCTCCGTCTGAAAGGAAAAAAAGCCCTGGTCACCGGCGCCTCCGCCGGACTGGGAGCCGCGGCGGCCATGGCCCTGGCCGAAGAAGGCGTCGAACTCTTCATTAACTCCCGCGATGAAACCAGGCTTCGCGCGGCGGCCCAGAAGATAGCCGAGAAGACCGCCATCATGCCGGTAGTCTGCGTCGGCGACGTCTCCCGGGCGGGCGATATCGAACGGCTCGACAGTCAGATTGGTGCCGTCGATATCCTGGTTTCCAACGCCGGCGGCCCCGTGCCGGGCCAGTTCACGGACCTTCCCGGGGAGCGCTGGCAGGAGGCCGCTGATCTGGTTCTTTTTTCGGCCGTGAATCTTACCCGCATGGTGATCGACGGCATGATCGAGCGTCGGTGGGGGCGCCTGATATATCTGACGTCTATTGGCGTGCTTCAGCCGATTAACGACCTTATTCTTTCGAACACCTACCGCTCGGGTGTCACCGGTTTCTGCAAGACGATATCCAACAACTACGCCAAATACGGTATCACTGCCAACTGCGTCTGTCCCGGGTATACCGCTACCGAGCGGCTGGCCAGCCTGGCCGCCAGCCGCGCCGCCGAGGGCGGCGTGTCGGTCGAAAGCGTGCTCAAGGGGCTCGCGGCTGACGTCCCGGCGGGGCGGATCGGCAAGCCGGAAGAACTGGCCGCCCTGATTACCTTTCTCGCTTCCGAGAAGGCCGCTTACATAACCGGAACATCCATCCCCGTCGACGGCGGCGCCGTCAGGGCCCTCATCTGAAAGACCGCGCAACGCGCTCCGGGTCGCCATGAACAACATTTCATCAGACGGCGGCACTGAAAAATCGAAACCAGGTCTGACTGTGCTGCTGCCGGCCATTATCACCCTGCAGCTTCTGGACGCCCTCTGTTTCCCGGTGACACGATACGGCACCCTTATCATCGAGCCTTACACTTTCGCCTTTTTCCGTTTCACCGTCTCCTCGCTGATACTTCTTGCCATTGTCCGTTCCATGAAACATTTGTGCCCGATAGAACGTCGCGACTGGTGGCGGATAATCGTTCTGGCCGTGCTCGTGATTCCCCTCAACCAGATGCTCTATATGGTGGGTCAAGCCCGAACGGCGGCCGGTCACGGCGCCTTTCTTTACGCCACGGCACCGGTGTGGATATTCGTCCTGGCCATCATTCACCTGAAAGAAAAGGTCTTGGCGCGTCGGGCGGCGGGCATCGTTCTGGCCTTTGCCGGCGTTATGACGATCATGCTGGGCGGTAAGACCACCTTCGGTGTCGAGTATCTCTGGGGCGATATCATCATCTTCGCGGCCGTCCTGGGCTGGTCTTACTACACCGTGCTCGGCAAACCTTTGGTCGAAAAGTACGGCGCCCTGCGCATGACCGCCTACGCCATCGCCATCGGTTCGGCCTTATACTTTCCCTTCGGTCTCTACCGCGCCCTCAAGTTCGACTACTCGGGTGTCACGGCCGGTGCCTGGGGCGCCGTTGCCTTCATGGCCCTGGGCATGTCGGTCGCCCTTTACGGCCTCTGGTACTGGGTGCTCAAGTACATGGAAGCCTCCCGGCTGGCCATATGGCACAATATGTTTCCCGTGATTTCGGCAGCGGTGGCGTACTTCACCCTGGGGGAACCTTTGACCGGAACCTTTGTTGTCGGAGGCATCATGGTCCTGGGAGGCGTAACCGTAAACGAATTATAGTATGATTCCGAGCAACGATACCATCAAACCCGTCATCCCGTCTACCACCGGGGAGCGCTCCCACAGCACCACCTTCCTCATCTCGGTGCTGCTTTTCCAGCAGACTCTCGGCGGCATGACTTTCCCCGTCGCCAAGTTCGGCCTGCAGTTTATCGAACCGTTCACCTTTGCCTTCTACCGTTTTGTTCTCTCGTCGCTGGTTCTTTTCATTATGGTCAGGCTCCAGAATCATTCGCGGCCGATCGAGCGGAAAGATTTCTGGAAAATCGTCGGTCTCGGTTTTCTGATTATTCCCTTCAACCAGACCATGTATCTGGTGGGCCAGTCGCTGACCGGGGCCGGCCACGGCTCGCTGCTTTTTGCCACCGCCCCCATCTGGATATTCCTGGGGGCTTTGATACATTTGAAAGAGCGTCCCGGCTTGAGACGCACGGCCGGCATTATCGTGGCTTTGCTCGGGGTGGTGATTGTGATGGCGACCGGCGCTCTCGAAATCAGCAGTGAATATCTGTGGGGCGACCTGATCGTCCTGATTGCCGTGCTCGCCTGGGCCTATTACACCATCCTGGGGACACAATTGGTGCGCAAGTACGGTGCCATCCGGGTCACCGCCTACGCCCTCATATCGGGTTCCATCATGTATTTCCCCTTCGGCCTGTACCGAGCCGTCAATCTGGACTACGCTTCGGTGCCCGCCGCCGCCTGGTGGTCGGTGGCCTATGTCGCCCTGGGCGTGTCGATTGCCGCTTACGTGCTCTGGTATTGGGTATTGAAGTTTATGGAAGCCTCGCGGATTGCCGTCTTTCACAACATGCAGCCGTTCCTGGCCGCCGGAGTGGCCTATTTCTGGCTCAATGAACCGCTCGGTTTGTCTTTTATCATCGGCGGAACCGTGGCCATCGCCGGTGTTCTTATCGCCGAGTTGTAGATAGCTCAGTGTCCTTCCAGGCTCTGGAAATCCTTGAACTGTGCCGAGTCGGCAAAAGTGTCCGGAAACTTCATATAGGTGAGGACGCTGTCGATCAGGTAGATATGGTTGCGCTCCTCGTTGGCTATCATCGTAAGAAGGTCGCGCTTGGCGCTGTCGGTTTCCTGCTCGGCCCGCTCGCGGTAAAACTCCTCTGACTTCTGCTCGATCGTCAGCGCCTTCTCCCAGATCGAATGCTCGTCTTTGGCGAACGACCTGCTCTCGGTATGATTGGACATGTCCACGAAAATGTTCTTGACGGCGTCGAGCGTTTTCGAGTGGATGGCGGCTCCTTCTTTCAACGCGCCCGTCTTGCCCTCCCGGACTCTCTTGAAAATGGTGTAGTGTTTGTCTTCCTCCTCGGCCAGCATGGTCAGGACTTTCCGGAGTTCCTCGTCGTTTATCTCCCTGGCGCTCTTCTCATAGAAAGCCTTGCCGTCGAGCTCCATCTGCATGGCGAATTCGAAAACATCCATGGTGAACCCTCGCTTTATCCTGTTAGCTTATTCTGTCTTGCTTTGTCCCCGCGTTTCCTATACGACTGTTTTTCCGAAAGGCGTCAGCGCCAGCGACGCCAGTTTCATGTGTTGCCTGGCAAACGGAATCCCGATAATCGTGATGGCGCAGAGAACACCGAATAGGAGATGTGTCGCCGCAACCCAGATGCCGCCGAAAACGATCCAGATTATGTTCATTATTGTCGTCAGGCAGCCGGTGGCCTGCGGCGTATGCTGAATGTCCCGGCCGAACGGCGCCAGGGCCAGAAGTGACAGCTTCAGGCACTGGATCCCGAATGGTATACCGACTATCGTCAGGCAGAGAAACAGACTGCCGATGAGGTATTCCAGAAAGAGGATTATCCCCCCGCCCAGAAAAATCCAGAGGATATTACCGATTACGCTCATGCGCCCCCGCCTCGTGTCCCGGCTGCTCGGGCCACCGCCCTTCAACCGGTGTTAGTCCATATCCGCCGCTTTGAGATTCTCCCTGGAGAATTCCTTTTCGAGCCCGGCGTCTGTAAAGACGCCGTCCTTGCGAACGAGCTTGCCGTCGAACCGGATCTCGCCGCCGCCGTAGTCGGGTCGTTGAATCTGCACCAGGTCCCAGTGGATCGAGGAGTCATTGCCGTTGGGTGCCTCATCATAGCACTGGCCCGGCGTGAAATGAAACGACCCGGCGATTTTCTCATCGAAAAGGGTATCCTTCATCGGCTTCAGAATGAACGGGTTCACGCCGATGGCGAACTCGCCCACGTGCCGCGCGCCCTCGTCGGTGTCGAAAATCTTGTTCAGCCTGGATTCGTCGCCGTCACAGGCGGCATTTACGATCCTGCCGCTCTTGAATTCGAGGCTGATGTTGTTGTAGACCGTTCCCTGATACAGCGACGGGGTGTTATAGGTGATGGTACCGTTGACCGAGTCGCGTACGGGCGCCGTGTACACCTCGCCGTCCGGTATGTTGCGCAGGCCGTCGCATTTGACGATGGGAATGCCCTTGATGGAAAATGAAAGGTCCGTTCCCGCCGCTTTTATCTCGACTTTGTCGGTGGCCTCCATAAGGGCGACCAGCCTGTCCTGGGCTTTCGACATTTTGGCATAGTCGGCGCAGCACACGTCGTAATAGAAGTCCTCGAAAGCCTCCTGCGAGGTTTCGGCCAGCTGGGCCATGGCGTTGTTCGGGTATCTCAGCACCACCCAGCGGGTGCGCTTGACCCGCTCTTCCAGGTGGACCGGCTTATAAAAGAGGATGTTGAACCGGTCCATGACGGCGGTGTCGATGTCGGCCAGGTCAAAGGGATTATCGGACCCGCGCAACGATATATAAGCGTCGGCCTTCTTCATAATGTGCAGGTGGAGGTCCGCCTGGCCGCGAAGCTGATCATCGCCGGCGTTGCGAATCCAGTGCCTCAGCAGGGAATCATCGCTGTAATACCAGAAAACGACCACGCCCATGCGGGTGGCCAGACGAATCACGTCCTTGCCGAGTTCCAGTGTATCTTTGCCCTTAATTTCCAGGTAGAGGGTCTCACCGGATTTGACCTTGGTCGAGTATTCGAGCAACTGGCGGGCCAGTATTTCGTTGCGCTTGTCTTTCATCTTGCTTCCTTTCGTGAGTCATGCCTCAGAAAATAATAGCCAATCCCGGGCCATTAATCAACTGAAACGAGCCTCCCCGGCGCAGGGCGTCCGGCATCCGTGCCGAACTTCGTGGCGGTCAAACTGTTATACTCAATATGGATCGCCGCCACCTCAGAATCGGTACCTCCGGCTTCAGCTACCGGGACTGGCTGGGAAATTTCTATCCGCAATTCTGCCCTCAGGCCGACTTTTTGAAGTTCTACTCGTCGAAGTTCACAACGGTCGAGATCGATGCCAGCTTTTATCGCATTCCCTCGGTCGAGACCGTCCGGAAGTGGGCCGGCGTCACCCCGGAAGACTTCGTTTTCACGGCGAAATTCCCCCGCACCGTGACCCATGAGGGGACTCTGGAAAGCCGCCGGGAAGAGCTGGGGCGGTTTGTCGAAGTGATGAAACATCTTGGCGGAAAACTGGGGCCGCTCCTTTTGCAGTTTCCGTACAGTTTCAAACCGGATCGCCTGGATGATCTTACCGCTATCGTCGAATCGCTGCCGCCGGAAGGCAGGTTTGCCGTCGAAATGCGCAATCGCAAGTGGCTCGAGATCGACAGCCTCATGACTCTTTTGAGTGCTCGGGGCATCGCCCTGTGCCTTGTGGATCATCCCTGGATGCCGCGATTCAACATCAAGACCGCGCCATTCATCTATATCAGATTTCTCGGGGACCACCGAAAGATTGAAAACGACTTCACCTATGTCCGCAGTGACCGCGAGGACGACCTTCACTGGTGGCGCCAGCTGGTGGTGGAATACCTTCGGGACAACGTCAACTGTTACATATACTTCAACAATCACTACTCGGGTCATGCTCCCACTACCGCCGCGCGACTGCGGGAACTGGTCAGTGAGCCGTGATTTCGGGATCTGAGGCAGAGACGGGGTCGGGGCAAAACGCTGCCGGACGCCCGGGCAGGCGGGTCGCAGCCACCTGACTTTCTAGAGCTGCAGGCGCTCGGTGATTACCGTATCGCTGACCACCGAGTCGATTCCCGAATCCAGGATAGCGGCAACGTAGTACCAGTACTCCCAGTTGGAATTGTCGACGGTATCAACGAAAGATGTTTCGCCCGGCGGTCGGCTGCCCAGGTAATCGTAGATCTGGTTTGGTGTTAAGCTGTAGTAGCAGAAAACGTGATAGGCTGTCAGCCTGTCATGTTCGAGGTCGCGCCAAGTCACCGTCACCGTCACAACCGGGAGAGTATCGGACGCGCTGTCTATGGCGATTTCAGCGGCCAGATCGAGCGGACGGCCTTCCCAGTAATCGGCTCGCGGGTCAAGCGGGTTCAAACGGTCCTTCGGTTCCCAGCATTGTGAGCCGAGCAGTGAAAACGCGGTCGCCACGACAGCCGAAGCCGTGACCAGTCGTGAAAGAAATTTTTTCATAACGTCAGTCCCTCAAAATGAGACCGCCAGTTTAAGTCCCACATAGTCGCTTCCGGCGTCCAGCGCCAGGTTGGCTCGAACCTTCTTGCTTTCGAAATCCTTCAGCAATTCCGACTGCGACCTTGGCGCCGTCAGAAACCAGAGACTCTCCAGAACCGCGAAGGACAAAGCGAAACCGCCGAAAATATTGCGCAGCGCGACTCGGTGCTCGTATTCGTCATAGGCCGCGTGAGTCTCGGCCGGCAAAGCGTCCATGTAAACGTCGAACTGGTCACCGGCCCGCTTGTTCCAGTAAAGCGAGGTCGTCCCCGCAGCCACAAACCCGACGGCCGATGCAATCTTGAGACCCCTGACCCACGACCTCACGGCCGGATTTCGCCTGAGGTCGCGTTGAAGACGCCGCCATTCGGGGTTTGCCTCGATTATCTCCAGAGCCATCACGGCCGGCTCCTCGCCGATGACCAGCCTGGTCAGCGGGACTTCAGCATAGTACTTCCGGTCAATATCGAGTCGTTGGCCATTTACTTCAAGATAACATCCTGTCGCGTCCTGGCGAGCGGCTCCGTGACTGTATACGTCCGTCTTCCGCGGCTGTGCCAGATGAATGGCGACGGCTGTATCGGCGGTCCCGGTTGCCCAGACGAGAACGAAAGCATTGACCCGACCCGGTATGAGCTTATGCGCCTGTGCATAGGGGGTGTGACGGTTCGACTCCAGCGTGATCAGCTGCCCGGCCAGAACGTCCTCGAGTCGGTAGCTCAGCCGCAACTCTTCGTTCTGTAGCATTGCTATCGCTTCCGACGTCGCTACGCTTACCTCGACCGTGCACAGCAGTTCGCGGCGAGTGCGCTGGTACTTCTCATGAAGCTCTGCACTGAGATCCTCGTCGGCAGGAAATCTCAGTTTCGGCATCAACCGGATGGCCTCGCGAAACTCTTCCTTTACCTCACCGGTCCGCCCCAGTCCGTCAAGGCAGACGCCCCGGTATAAATGTGCTTCCGCCAGGCACTGAACATCACCGCCGGCCTCATCAATAATCGCCGAAAAGAGTTCAAGAGCCGGTTCCAGCTGACCTTGCCTGAGCAATTGCCGGCCCTGCCCGATCCGGGCGTCGACCGCTAAAAGAGACGGTGCCAATATCGCTACGAAGATGAGAGCGAGAAGGCACCATAAGCGGGGTGATTTGCTTTCGATCACACTGTTGACTCCCTGATGTTTCGGTTTGCCTTTCACAAAATGCTCCTGCTAAATCTTATTTTACGGAGAAAATACGGCTTGGTTGCGAAGATTGGGGACTCTTTTTATCCTGCTTGGCCGAGCATAACCATACCGCTGGAGGCTCATGGTTGGCAACCGATTGCGTCATGCCGGGGCTTTCGGCGCCTGATTTTAGCGGCCCTCTGTGATCATCCGCAGAAAGGCCGCCGATTCTTCAGGGGCCACCGTGTTGATATATATTCCCGAGCCGATTTCAAACCCGGCCGGAATCGAAATCTTGGGAATGATGACCATGTACCAGTGAAGATGGCGCGTATCTTCGTCTCCGATCGGCGACGATCTTATGACATAATTGTAATCGGGATCACCCAGACCGTGGCGAAGTTTCCCCAGCACTTCCCGAAGCACCCACGCCAGTTCGGAAACCTCATCGTCACTGGTCGAAATGAAGCTGGCCATATGACGTTTCGGGTAGATACGGCTCTCGAACGGCGAACGCGCCGCAAACGGACAGAAAGCGACAAAATTGTCCGAGTCGACAATAATTCTCTCGCCCTGGCGAATCTCTTCGCTCACCATGTCGCAGTAAACGCACGAACCGTGTTCGTCGTAGTGCATGACCGCCTGTTCCAGTGGGTACCTGACGTGCGGCGGGATGATCGGCGTGGCGATTATCTGGGAATGCGGATGCTCCAGCGAGGTCCCGGCCCGCGGGCCGTGATTGCGGAATATGGTTATCAGGTTGATCTTGTCGTTGTCCCGTATTTTGAAATGACGCTCCCGGTAGGCCCCCAGAACGTTCGCCACCTCGTCAACTTCCATTACGCCGATGGTCGTATCGTGCCGCGAATGTTCGATGACCACCTCGGCGATCCCGAACCCCTTGGCGGCCAGAAACGACCCCACCCGCGTGCGCGTCGTAGACAGGTCGGCTTTCAGCGCCGCATACTTGTTGGGGACGACCCGCACCTGCCAGTTGCCTGTTTCGGGATAAGTATATACCGCCTGCTCGGTTTCGGCCTCGTTGCCGACGCAAAACGGACAGCCTTCCTGGTAAGAGGGGAGCGGCTCCCGCTTCTTCTGTTCGCGGGAGAATTCGTCGGGCCGCCGGCCGCGGTCGGGAGCGAGTATTACCCACTCCTTGGTGGCCTGGTTCTGTCGAAATTCCGGCATATGCCTCTGTTTCCGTCCAGCTAAGTGATTCATCCTGTCCGGCGCCGTGCCCGCTTATCGATCCTCGAGGGCTTTGCCCGTCATCGGTACGAACCGCACCGGGATAACGCTTTCCTTCACAATCCTGCCGTCTCTTTTGCGAATCAACATCAATTCCTGCCACATTGTGCCCACCGGTATCACCATGCGGCCGCCCTCGGCGAGCTGTTCCTTGAGCGGCTCAGGCACCCGGGGAGGAGCGCAGGTGACGATAATCCCGTCAAAGGGTGCGTGCTCGGGCCAGCCGGCATAACCGTCTCCACATCTGACGAAAACATTGTCATACTCGAGCTCTTTCAGAAGCGCTTCAGCGCGCTCGGCCAGTGGAACCACGATCTCAATCGTGAAAACACTGTCGACCAGCTCGGCGAGGACAGCCGCCTGATATCCCGAGCCGGTGCCGATTTCGAGTACCTTGTCTTCGGGCTGAAGGGCCAGCAGTTCCGTCATAAGGGCCACGATATACGGCTGCGAGATTGTCTGGTCTTCGCCGATGGGCAGGGGGTAGTCGCGATAAGCATGCGGCTTCATCTTGTCGGGAACGAAGCGGTGCCTCTCCACCTTCCTCATGGCAGCCAGTAGGTCGACGTCAAGCACGCCCCTCGCTTCGATCTGCTGTGCCACCATCGACTCCCGCTGCCGGTGGTAATCCTGCTCGACTTCCGACGAGTCCCGCTCCTGTGCCCGTGAGCAAAAAGAGAAACATAGTGTCACGGTTATCAGCACCGCTGAGCCGAACTTGCGTGACATTATTTCCATCTCTCCTTTCCGGAAGGGAAAATTTCCCCTCGCTATAACCGTCAGTATATTATATAATAGATTTCCTTGAGGACAACCACTAATGATAGAGAAGATACCCAGCCCGATTTCCCTGATTTACACCAACATCGGCCGGGGTCATCCCTTTTATCTCGACGGCATCGCCGAGGTGCTGCGCCGCCGGGGGCAGCTCGGTCTGGTTCGGCGGCAGACCGACGTTTTCGAGTTGTCCCACGGCTTTTCGCTGCTGGCGTGGAAGGCTCTACGCACCCTGTACCGGGTCGGCACCTCGGACGGCCTTGGCCGTAAGTTCTATAACCGGATCCGCTCCGGCGTCGACTATGACCGTGGCGGGCTGGCGCAGAAGATTATGGGTCGCGGCATCCGTCGAACGCTGGGTGACACCGCTCGCGCCGTGCTCGTGGCGCATCCAATTCTGGTGGCGATTTTGAAGGACTGCTGTCGGGTGATTTACCAGCATGGTGAGTCGGCGGTTCCGCGAGAGTCGATTGTAAGCGGCGCGGAATTCGTCCTGGTTCCAACCGAGCGAGCCGCCTCGTCTTTTATCGGCGGCGGCTATGCGCCCGGATCAGTGATCGTCACCGGGCTGTGCATCGAACCGGCCCTGGTTCGAAATGCCGAAGAGTGCTTCGAGCGGCGCTTGTCGCGCCTCAACGGGCAGCAGCCTTTGACGGGCGCCTTCTTCAGTTCCGGTGCCGAACCTGCCTCGCACGTGGAGAAGCTCGCCGCGGCGGCGTGGCAGGCGGTAGCCTCCGGCGGGCGCGCCCTGGTCTTCGCCCGCAGCGGGGGAGACCTGGCCCGCCGTGCCGCCGCGACCTTCAAACGCACTCTGACAGATTTCGTCACCGCTGACGCCTCGCAAAGAATGCCCGCCGATCTGCCCGCCGCTATCATCGTAACCTTCCGCTCCCGCCGGGAAGCGAATGCCGCGACCGCCGCCTTCTTTGCGCAATTCGACTACTTCGTCGCGCCGTCTCACGAGCGCAGCAATTGGGCCCTCGGCCTGGGCCTGCCCATGTTTATAACCGGCCCGTCCTACAGCCCTTTTTCGATTCTCAATCGAGAAATCCTCATCAAGGCCGGGGTGACCAGGGAAATCGAGTCGCCCGAAACCGCTTCCCGATTCGGTGCCCTTCTGAAGGATCTCCGGCAGCACGGCGCTCTCAGCGATATGTCCCATGCCGGCTGGAAGGTATATGACATAGACGGTTTTGAGAAGATTGCCGATTTTTTAGCTAACCATTTTTGCCGAAATGCGTTATAATAACACCACGCTATGATATCATAGACTACGCAGGTCTTGTATGCTCAAACTCGTTGGAACAGATGGAAGTCGTTACTACTCGTGGATGCTCGAGCCCGGCAGGCACACTATCGGACGCGCCCCAACCTGCAGCTTTCCCTTATCCGATAGAACTGTTTCGAAAATCCATGCCGAAATCGAGGTTGACCGCGTCGGTCATCGTTGCTCCATCACCGACATGGGCAGTCGCAACGGCACCGTGGTGAACGGTGAGGCGGTAAAGACGAAAGTTGATATCAATGAGGGGGACGAGATCGTGCTGGGGCAGGTTGCTTTCAAGGTAGCCCTGTGTACGGACACTGATCCCAAGGTCACCCGTACCAGGACAACCAGCCGGCTCGCCGAAGTGGACCCGGAGAAATCCGTTTTCCTCTCCATTAACGAAGCTCTCAGGCCCCTGCCTTCCAAGGTGACCGAACGACCGGAGGTTCTGCCGACACTTTTTGAAATGGCCAAGATTCCGGTGTTGCCGGAACCGCAGGAACAGATGCTGCAGCGGGCCTTGAAGCTGACCGCGAAGGCCATCCCCGCCGAAAGGCTGGCCGTCCTGTCCGCATCGCCCGGCGGACATGACATCGAAACCATGGCCTCGCTGCTTCCGCAGGAAAAAGATCTCGGTTCTTTCAGCCTTTCGCGCACGGTCGTGGACGAAATTCTGGCCGAAAAGACATCGATTCTTATTGACCCGCAGGTCGATCCCCGTTTCGCGCAGCAGCAATCCATTATAATGTCGAACATCGTGTCGGCTATGGCGGTGCCGCTGTTCGACGGCGGTCTGGTGCTCGGCATTCTCTATGTCGACACCACTAACCCGGCTCACCGGTACAACGACGACTACCTGCGCCTGCTGGCTACCTTTGGAAATCTCATAGCCTCGCGGCTTTTGAATTACGAGCTTATCAGGGAGCGTCAGGAAAAGCAGGTGCTTGATGCCGAGCTGAGGCGCGCCTCGATGATCCAGCGCAATCTGCTTACCCGGCAGGTTCCGCGTTTGGAGGGTTACAGCCTCCATGCCTATCAGGAGCAATGCCGGCTGGTTGGCGGTGACCTGTATGACCTGGCCACACTCCCCGACGGCCGTCTGGCCTTCGTGATCGCCGATGTCAGCGGCAAGGGTATGGGCGGCGCTCTGCTTATGTCCAATATTCTCGCCTCGTTCAGAATTCTCTACGGCGACCCCGGTTTCACCCTCGAACGCGTCATAAGGCAGGTTTCCAAACAGCTCTTCCGCTACAGCGCTCCGGAGGATTTCGCCACCGTCTTCGCGGGTGTCCTCGATGCTGCCACCCACCGCCTGTCTTTTGTCAACGCCGGTCATAATCCGGCCCTGTTGGTGCGCCGGGACGGCCGGGTGCAATGCCTGGAGGCATCGGGCATAATGATCGGTGCTTTCGACGCCGCCGACTGGATGGAAGAATCGGTTCAGATGGACCCCGGCGACACGCTCCTTGTTTTCACCGATGGCGTCGTCGAGGCCGATAAGGACGACTGCCATTATGGCGACGAGAGACTGCAGAAACTGGTATGCGAGAATCGTTGCCGGTCGCCCGAGGATCTCATCAATTGTGTGATTCAGGACGTGGTTGAATTTGTTGATAATTCGACGACATCGGACGATATTACCATGCTGGCCATAAGGAGGGAGTGACGATGCTGCAGCCGGGACGGCAGTTGGCGCATTTCAAAATCATCAGAAAGCTCGGTGAAGGCGGTATGGGGGCGGTGTATCTGGCCGAGGATACCAAGCTTCACCGCCAGGTCGCTCTCAAGGTGCTGCTTCCCGAAATCTCCGACCGGGCCGACCGCATCGAGAGATTTCAGCGCGAAGCTCGCCTGGCCGCCCAGATTTCTCATCCCCATGTGATGGGCATTTTTGACATCGGCACCGCTGTTGATCCGGACACGTCGAAGGAACTCAAGTATATTGTCATGGAGCACGTCGAAGGGCAGTCTCTCTCGGCCTACCTGAGCGAAACGCAGGTCGACCTCGCCGGCGTCGTCAAGCTGGCCGAGAAAATCGCCTCGGGATTGGCCGCCGCCCATAAGCTGAATATCGTACACCGTGACATCAAAGCCGACAACATCATCATAAACGCGGAAGGTGAGCCGAAGATTCTTGGTTTCGGCCTGGCCAAGCCCGCCTCCGGACTCTTCGAGGCCGGGGATCATTCCCTCACTCAAACGGTCGGAAGCGGGGAATTGACCCGGGCCGGGAAGATTCTCGGCACGGTTTCGTACATGTCACCGGAGCAGTCGCGCGGCGAAAAGATTGACACCCGTTCGGACATTTTCTCCTTCGGGGTGCTGCTTTATCGCATGGCCACGGGCGAATTTCCCTTCGCCGGCCCCACTTCGGTTTCCACCCTGGCCAAAATTCTCGAAAGCCGCCACGAATCACCGCGAGTCAAGAATGAAAACGTGCCCCCGGAACTGGAGCGCATCATAGACAAGTGCCTTCAGAAGGATGCCGACGACCGCTACCAGGATACGCGCGACCTGGTGGTGGACCTGCGCAACCTCAGGCGGCTCTACGACAGCGGTGTGTCCGATACCGTCTCGGCTGAAGTTGAGCGCGCCGCTCGACCGGTCAGGGAAAAGGTATTCCGGCTGGGCTGGAAACAGTATTCCCTGATTATCCTGGCCATGATTCTGATCTTTGCCACCATCTCCGAAATCCTTGAGCGGAACGGCTCGCCGCGCACCCGCGCCGTGCTGGCTCAGGGCAACAGCCTTGCCATCCTCGGGTTCGAGAACAAGACGGGTGACGCTGCCCTCGACTGGCTGGAGACCGGGCTGCCGGAGATCCTCCTCACTGACCTGGCTCAGTCCGAGGCTATCACTATTATCAGCCGGGAGAGAATTATTGATTGCTTTCCGGAAGACAAGAAGACCCGTCATACCTTCGACGAGTGCGTCGAGGCGGCCGGATCACTCGGCGCCGTCAATCTCCTGTCCGGCGCCTTTTACAAGCTCGGCGACAAGATTCGTATCGACGCCCGGCTTCAGGATGTGGCCACCGGCAACGTCATCGCCGGCGAGAAGGTTGTCGGCGACGACCCGTTCACGCTGGTCGACAGTCTCACCGCCAAGATTGCCGCCTCGCTCAACCTCGCCGGAAGCCTGAAAGAAGACAGAAATGTCGCCACCTATACCTCCTCGTCTCCCGAAGCCTTTCAACACTATCGGCGCGGTGTCGATAAGATGTATCTGGAGCTTTACGACGAAGCTATCGACGCCTTCAACCAGGCCCTTGCCATCGATTCCACCTTTGCCCTGCCGTATATGCGGATC
Organism: Candidatus Zixiibacteriota bacterium; assembly: GCA_020346225.1. Classification (GTDB taxonomy): domain Bacteria; phylum Zixibacteria; class MSB-5A5; order GN15; family FEB-12. The sequence goes on from CP070777.1 coordinate 2,470,536, forward strand.
GGGATGTGCCACATATTTCAGGGCAAGCAGCAGGAAGGTGCCGATTACATCGCCAAGGCCAGGCAGTATCAATCGAAGCTGCCCGCCAGGGATCAGAGCCTTATGGAGGTCTATGCCGATATCTGGCTCGATCAGGAATTCGACGATGCCTTCATCAAGATGGCGTCGTTTGTCAAGCGCTATCCCGACGACAAAGAGGCCCACGCCATATATTCCATGTTGGTGAACGTCTTTACCGGTGATACCACCAAGGCCTTCGCTCACCTCGATACCGCTCTGCTGATTGACCCCGGTTACCAGCTGGCCCTGAGCCAGTATGCGGCCCTCTGCGAAGCCAACGAGCAATATGACCGGGCCATTCGCTATGCCGAAACCGTCCAGCGTCTCCATCCGGAATCACCCGAACCTTACCTGATGCTCGCTCGAATCTATGCCTCGCAGGACAGGTATGACGATGCCATAGACGAGCTGAATTCGTTGATGAATAGAATCGGCCCGCACCGGGATGCCCTCGCCCGAGTCAGCGACCTCGAAATCGTGAAGAGGGAATTCGACGAGGCCCGCGCCGCTCTCGAAGAATTCAGGCGCCTGATCGGTGATGATGGCCACCAGTTGTTCCGGTATTATACACGCAGAGCCAATCTGGCCGTGTGGCAGGGACGGTTCAGGGCCAGCATGGACGACCGCTTCCGTGCCTACCGGGAGGCCACCGGCACCGGGGACAGCGTGCTTACCTTCTCGGCTCTGCACGCTGTAGCCTCCTATTACCATCGCTTTGAAATGCATGACAGCGCCCTTTTCTATGTCAGGGAGGCTAACCGCTGGGCTACCGCCTTTAACCTGATCAACTACCCCCTCCGATCCGTCGACTGGGACCATTCCCGGGCCGACGAAATGGAGCCTCTCTTCAAGCAGTCGCTGGAAGAAATGAGGCGCCGTCTCCCTTCGGAACTGTGGCATGTCGTCGATAATCTGGAGGGAATGTTCTACGCCTTCGGCGACAACGACACGGCCTCTCTTATCCGCATATACGAAGACCGGGCCGAAACAGAGAAGAACGTCAATGTCTATGACGGGGGCAGGCTGCTGGGCACGCTGCTGGTTCTCACCGGTCGCTTTGACGAGGGCAAGGCCGCCATCGAGCAGAACCTGAAACGGGTCAACGACCTGACCACGGCCTACCACTATCTGTCGTCCAAATACTATATCGGTGTGGCTGAGGAGGGTCTGGGCAACACCGATGAGGCTATCCGCAATTACGAAGAGGTCCTTCGCCACTGGCGTGACGCCGACGTGCAGATCGATATCGTGAAAGACGCCCGTCGCCGGCTGGCCGATCTGACCGGCTAAGGCCGCCCGTGTCGCAATGCACCACTGACCCGCTTGTGCGGGTTTTCTTTTGTTCGCAGACCGGAATTCGCTTATATTCACCGAACTATGCTCTCCAGAGGCCTGGCATACCTGAGGCAGTTTGAGAAGAACCTTTGGATTCTTTCCTTGGGCTGGTTTGTCAGTGCCCTGGGATTTGCCATCTCGATTCCGTTCATTGCCATCTACTTTCATGCCAGCCTGGGTATGTCGATGTCCCAGATCGGCCTGTTTTTCGGGACCCTGGCCGTGGTGCGAGCCGTCTTTCAGGCGCTGGGCGGCGAAGCCTCCGATCGCATCGAACGCAACATCCTCCTGATTTATTCCCAGTTCTTCCGCGCCGGTGCCTTTCTTTTTCTGGCTGCGGCTATTTATAGCGACTGGGGTTTCTGGGCCGTCTCGGCGGCCATGCTGGTCAACTCGATTTTCGGAGCTGTCGTGCAGCCGGTTGCCAATGCCATGGTTTCGGATATCCTGCCGGTCGAGAAACGTCTCGACGGTTACGCTATCACGCGGTCGGCCGGTAACCTCGGTTGGGCGGTGGGCCCGGCCATAGGGGGCTTCTTCGCCGGATACTCTTACGGCCTGCTCTTTCTGATTTCGTCGGGTATCACCCTGCTTTCGGCGTTTGTCTTTCTCATGTTTCTCAAGCCGCCCGCCGCCGCCCGGGCCACTGACCGGTTCAAGTTCTCCGACCTTATCGCTGTCAGGAAAGACTCCAACCTGGCCCGGCACTCCCTGCTGATTTTTGCTCTGTACCTGGTGGTAGCGCAGTTGATCGCGCCGTTCTCGGTGTACGCCGTGGAAATGGCTGACATCAGCGAACACCAGTTGGGCATTCTCTACACCATCAACGGTCTCATGGTGGTCCTCCTGCAAATTCCGGTCACCCGGTTCCTTTCGGGCTGCCGGCTGACGGTGCAACTGGCGATGGGTGCTTTTGTCTATGCCGTCGGCTACAGCCTGGTGGGAATCCTGCCCGGTTTCTGGTATTTCGTCCTGGCCATGATTGTCGTGACGAGTGGCGAGATGTTCATGTCGCCGCCTTCACTGGCGCTGACCTCGCGCCTGGCGCCGGACGGTCGCATGGGCCGCTACATGGGCATCTTCGGTTTCTTCGTGGCCGCCGGTTGGTCCTTTGGCCCCCTCTACGGGGGCGTGATACTGGACCACTTCGGCCAGAGCCCGCCCCTGGCGTGGATTATGATTTCTTCGCTCGCCGTACTGTCCGGATTGGGATATTTGATGTTTACCAGAAGGCTGCCCCAGCGTTTCAACACCAGGTCGTAGTTGGCCGTTACTTGATGATAACGAACTTGCCTATCTGCGTTCCCCGATCCGACTCGACCACCCAGTAATAGATGCCGCTTACCGCCGCCTGAGTGTTCCGGGTTATCAAATCCCAGGTGTCATGCATGGCCTCCGGTCCGCCGTCGGGAAAGTCATGGTCGATTTCCCGTACCAGGTCACCGTCGAGAGAATAAATGTATATCTTGCAGACGCGGGGTAGGTTGGCGAAATGGATACGCCGCATACGGTCAGCCGACAGAATGCCGTCGGGATTCTCCAGTCCGTCGGCTTCGTAATCGGCATCCGCGCGGTAAGGATTGGGATACACATAGACCTGCAGATTTTCCTGTTCCACTCGGTCTACCGATGTCAGGGGATAGGCTACCTGCGCTCCCTGAGCTACCGGGCTTTCCAGCGCGCCCAGCCCCACTTTCGGTGAGCCGAAATCAAAGGCCGTGACATTGACATAGTAGGGTATGGTGGGAAGAAGGTCTTCGACAACGACCTCGTACTCGAAGTACTTGAGGCGCCCTTCTTCGGTGAGTTCATCCGGTTGAGCCAGCAGCGGGTCAAGGTCCGACGGATAAGGCTGCTCCGGATACACTTTGGTTATCGGCGTGTTCACCCCGAAAAGGCACTGATTGTAATCCTGAGCCGTGAAGTAAAATATCGAGTCCGGGAAGCCGGGAAGGACATAGGGATCGCTTACCGTCCATTCGAGCGGTTGAAAGTCGTCGTCACCGATGGCCGTGCCGTAGAGTTCCTGGAGCTGCTCCGGCGAGAAGGGTTCATCCAGAAGCCGGTAGGTTTGCCGGATTACATCATAAACGTACTTGTTGTAGTTCTCTCTGTCAAAAGAGGCCACCAGACTGAAACTGATTGCCCTCTCGTCGTGGCCCAGATACACCCGGTATCCCTCGAAATCAAGTAATCCGGAGAAGCGATCACCGGTTGTTTCGGAGCGTTGCCCGTTGAAGCGGATAGTCAGGTTACCGACCCCCGGTGTGATCCAGAAGTCCGGCGGCGGCGGGGGAGAAGCCCCGCGCAGATCGGCCACGCCGTCTCCCTCGTACCAGGTCGTATCGCAGCCGGCCAGGACAATCCCGGTGTCGGTTACCAGCGTATCATAACAACACACCCGGAACTTGCCGCAATAACCATCGCCGTCGCTGTCAACCCCGGGATTGTCGTAAATCCACGAGGCCCACCGGGCGTTGGTGGCAAAGCTTGTGAAATCGAGCCTGCTGTGGAATTCGTGGGGATTGTACGGGTCCCAGGAGCTTTCGAAATCGTCCGGCCGGACATGGATATTATCGCCGCCGACCCAGGCGAAAGTTATCGGTAATTTCTCGCCCGGGTCAATATCGAATGGCCCGAAAGACAGAAGATTTCGAACGTCGAAGCCGTCGGCGAAGTTGACGGCGTCCTCCGGCGGCGGCAACCAGCCGTCTGCCGTGTGGTCCAGAGCGGTGTATATCAGGTCGTAGTCGAACTCGTCATGCCTCATGATATAATATCTGTTCCGGTCGCCGACCGGTGTTCCCATGCGGGGGCCGAAGTCCCGCCACGGGTCGTCCGGCGTCTCCAGGCGTCTGGGTCCGAAATCCTTGCTCGGATTGCCGTAATTGATGATCCACCAGTTGTAAGAATATTTGAGCGAATCGGACGGTGTCCGAACCACGCGCGCACCGACCGCCGCGAGGGGAGACTCATCATTCCAGGCGCCGTCGATAGGATCGCCGTCGTTGTCGGTGTGGTACGCGATGTTGACCGTGTCAATGTATCCGCAGCCCTCCCGGGCCGGGTGGGTCGGGTAAAATCCCACCAGATCATCGGTCCAGTGGTCGGAGTCACGGTTGTTCAGGTGCCACACGTCACCGTCGATCCATATGCCCATGTACACGTTCTCCAGACGCTCATGTCCGATATTCTCAATGCGGTAATCGAACATGATGAAATCATCGGCATAGTCGTAACTCCACGCCATTGAACGCTGCGTCGCCTTTATGTTCAGCGGGCGATGGGTGGTTTCCTCGTTAAACTCGCAGTAGCCGGTTCGGGTCATGTTCACGTCGGTGACCGTGTCCGTGTAGTAACAGATGATATCCTGCTCGGAATGAGCCTGATCGGAATAGTACTTGCTGGATGGGTCGATCGTCTGGTACGTAAACTCACTGGCTTCGCCCGGATCGGGCCATAATTCGTAAGTACAGTAAAAGTCATCGGTGCCCACCGAAACCAGTGTGTCGCGACCCACCACGGCACCCACCCAGAGGGCCGCCACCCAGAGATAAACCAGGTTGGTGTTGCGCGGATACACGCAGGAGCAGATCAGCTGCCCCGTGAACGGGTCGACCTCCGACTGCCCCTCGGTACCGAAGGTGCCGTTGTTGCCGATGACCAGCTGCATATTCCCGCGCGTGTGGGCGGAATACAAAACCACCGGCACGTCTGCCGAGAGGCTGGTCAGCCCCGGTTTCTCGCCGGCGGCTATCATTGACTTGATATCGGCGGCATGGGTCGTCACCGAGGTAATTGCAAATACAAGAACCGCCAAAAATGCGACTTTTTGGCGGGTCCCCTGATAGAATAGTCTGTTCATAGATCGATGCAACAACTACATGATGATGACGAGCTTGCCGACCTGTGTTTCGCCGTTCTCAGCCTCCACGGTCCAGTAATATATCCCGGACACAACTTTCTGGGTATTGCGGGTTATCAGGTTCCACGTATCGTGCGAGGCTTCCGGGTCGCTGATATCCCTGTTGTGCTCTAGCTCACGCACCAGGTCGCCGTCCATAGTGTAAATGCGAATGGTACACCTGGCCGGCAGATTGGCAAAGTGCACGACCCGAACCCGGTCATCGGGTCGGTCCGTGTCCATACGGCCCTCGAAACTGTCATCTCTATAGCCGGCATCGCTGCGGTAAGGATTAGGATAGACAAATACCTTCAGATCGCCGTCGGTTACCGCCTGCGGCGAGGCGAGCGGATAGGCCGCCTGGGCGCCTGTGGCGCGGTTCGACTCCAGCGAGGCCAGGCCCGATTCCGGTGAGCCAAAATCAAACGCCGTAACGTTGACGTACCATTCCACCGTCGGCAGAAGCTCATCTATGATAAGTTCATATTCGTAGTATTTCAGCAGGCCTTCTTCCGTCAGCTCGCTGGGGTCGCATGAATCCGGGTCCAGGTGGGACGGGAAAGGCTGATCCCCGTATACCTTGCTGATCGGCGTACTCTGTCCCAGAACGGAGGCATTGAAATCCTGGGCCTCAAAATAGAAAATGGAATCCATGGAGCCCGGAAGTGTGTACGGACTGCTCTGGGGCCAGGCGTTCGGGTCGAAGTCCTCGCCGTACAATGCCCTCAGCGAGTCCGCCGAGAACGGGATCTCGGTCAGTTCGAAGCCGGCTTCGGGCATGCGGTCTGGATTGTACACAAACTTGTTGTAGTCTTCCACATCATATGACGCCACCAGGCTGAAGCTTGATTCGCGTTCGTCGCGCGAGATATAAACCCGGTAACCCTCGAAATCAATCATGCGGGAGAACACGTCGCGGCTGGTCTGGGTGGCCGTGCCGTTGAACCGTACCCGGATAGCGCCCACCGTCGGCTCCAGCCACGTATCGGGCGCCGGCGGCGGTGAAGCTCCGCGGAAATCCGGAACTCCGTCGCCCTTGTACCAGATGGTGTCACACTGGGTCCCGGCTTCATCAAAGCAGCATTCACGGACGGCCCCGGAATCACCGTCATTGTCAGAGTCGACCCCCGGATTGTCATACACCCGCGACGCCCAGGTCGAATTCAAGGCCATGTCCTCAAAGCCCAGATTGGCGTAGAACAGGTCGGGATTGTTGGGCAGGTTGTTGACATTGGCAGGGTCCCGATGGAAGTTCTCCCCGGCAATATAAGCGAACGAGATTGGCAGCCGCTCGCCGGGGTCGATGTCGAACGGTCCGAAGGAAAGCAGGTAACGCGTGTCGTAGCCGTTGGCCAGATCGGCGGCGTCCTCCTGCGGCGGGTAAGCCCAGAGCGGGTCGGTCGGCGGTATCACCGCCGTGTACACTTGGTCAAAATCGAACTCCATGTTGCGCAGCATGTAGTACTTGTTGCGGTTGCCTTCAGGCGTGCCCTGGCCGCCGGTCTGGAAATCACGAAACTCTTCCTCCCACCGGCCCACCCAGCTGCGCTCGCGAGGACCATAATCCTTGTTCGGGTCCCCGTTGGATATCCACCAGTTGAAGGAAACATCGAGCACGTCGGCCGGCGTCCTGACGATTCTCATGCCGGTTACGGCGGGACACGAATTGTCCGGATAGCTCCCGCCGGCCGGGTCGCCGTCGTTGTCGGCGATCCACGCGAGATTGACGGTGTCGACGAAGTCGCACGTACCTTCGTAGTTGCTTATGAATGTCTCTTTGAAGCCGCAGATGTCATCGGTGTGATAGTCCTGCGTGGCCTCCCAGCCGACATCACTGTCGTTGTAGAAGCCCATATAAACGTTTTCCAGAGGCGTCTGCCCGATGTTCTTGATCTCGTAATCGAAGAGGATGAAGTCTTCGGCATAAGCATACGACCAGGCGTAGGAACGCTGGGTAACCTCGATATTAAGAGGGATATGGCCCCGGCCGTCCCAGGTACCGAAGGGATCGAGATATTCCGCCGTGTCGGAATACCTGGCTATGAAATCCTCCTCGGAAACGGCGCCTTCGTATATCTCGGGGTTCTCCGGCGAGCGAATCGACTTATATATCATCGCTCCCCCGAATTCCTCCGGGTCGGGCGAAAACTCGTTGGCGTTCCGCGACCAACCGTCGGCACCGCTGGAAAGAAGGGTGTCCCGGCCGACCACCGCTCCCACCCAGAACGCCGCCGCAAAAAGATACTCGACGTTCGAATTTTTGGGGTATTCGCACGAGGGAACCAGCAGGCCGGTGATGCAGTCGAGGGAACTGCCTCCCGCCGGCCAGCCCGTGCCCAGCGTGCCGTTATTGTTCACCGACAGACTGATCTTGCCGACCCGGTGGGCGACAATACAAAAAGCCGGAGCCCCCTGAGCCGAGAGACTGGAACTCGTATATTTATCGGTGTCCACATCGATCGATGCGCGGGCCTCAACGGTGCCTGACACCATAAAAACCGCTAGCAGGATTACTGATACAATTTTGGTGGCTTTTGAAATCATGGCGATATACTCTGGTTTGATAGTTTTATAGACTGACGTTTATCCTCTTGAGTCGGTTCAAAAAAAACATGACACTTCTAGTGTCATATATCTAAGCCCTAAAGCTACGAAAAACAATCTCCCGGCGCAAGTTTTTTGGGGCAAAAAATCGCGTTCCGAAGGTGCCCGGGCACCCCTTTTTGACGCAAGTAACTTTCTGAAGCCAAAACGCTTACTCCGTGTCGTTGGCCGTCTGCCCTCGAACCTCTCCTGGGATGATTAAACCGGCGGAGCCGGAGCCCCGCCGGTTACACCCCATGAGCTCGGATTATGCTGCCGCCCTGCGGCTCGTAAATCTACATTATGACTACCAGTTTGCCTATCTGCGCGTCACCGTCCTCCGTTTCCACTACCCAGTAGTAGATACCGGATGCCACCATCTGGGTGTTTCTCGTGATGAGATTCCACTGGTCATGGGTCGATTCCGGATCGAGGGGATCCCGGTCATGCTCCAGCACCCGAATCAGATCACCGTCGAGCGTGTATATGCTGATGGTGCACCGGGGCGGCAGGTTGGCAAAGTGCACAGTACGGACGCGGTCATCGGGGCGGTCGGAATCCAGGCGGCCTTCATAGCCGTCGGTTCGGTAATCGCCGTCGACTCGATAAGGGTTCGGATACACATAGACCTTAAGACCCTCGCCGGCCACCTGCGCCGCCGAGGCCAGGGGATAAACCGCCTGGGCCGCAGTCGACGGATTCGATTCGAGTGACTGCAGCCCGGATTCCGGAGAGCCGAAGTCGAACGCCGTTACACTTATCTGCCACTCAACGGTCGGCAGAAGATCACCGACTATCAACTCATACTCGAAGTATTTCAGGTAACCCTCTGGCGTGAGCTCGCTTGCGTCAACGGAATCTACGTCAAAAGACGACGGGAACGGCTGGTCCGGGTAGACCTTTTGAATATCGGTTGTGACCCCGAACTCACTGGCGTTGAAATCCTGGGGCTCGAAATAGAAGATCGAGTCTGGGAATCCAGGGAGCGTATATGGTGAGCTGTACGGGTGGTCAAGAGGATGGAAGGTCGTGCCGTACAACTCCTGCAGCTGTTGTAGCGTGAATGGTGTTTCCAGCAATTCGTAGCCGGCTTCAGGGAGAAGGTCGGGATTGTAGACGTACTTGTTGAAGTCCTCGATGTCGTACGAAGCCACCAGGCTGAAACTCGACTCCCGGTCGTCCCGCCCAATGTAGATGCGGTAACCCTCGAAATCCCTCATCCGGGAGAAGACATCCTGCGAAGTCTCCGTCCTGGTGCCGTTAAATCGAACCCGAACCGCTCCCACCTCCGGTTCCAGCCAGACGTACGGAGCCGGCGGAGGAGAAGCGCCCTTGAAATCCGGTACCCCGTCACCTTTGTACCAGATCGAATCGCATTGGGTTTCGGCCTCGTCAAAGCAGCATTCTCTAGCCTCGCCGAAATCACCGTCGTCATCCGTGTCAACCCCGGGATTGTCATATACGCGGGAGGCCCAGGTTGAATTGAGAGCAAGATCCGAGAAATCCAGGCCCGCATAATACTGATCCGGGCTGGCGGGCAGATTACCGGCATTCTGGGGATCGCGATGAAAGTCTTCGCCGGCTATGTAGGCGAATGAGATCGGCAGCCGGTCTCCCGGCTCGATGTCAAAGGGACCGAAAGAAAGCAGGTATCTGGTGTCGAAGCCGTCGGCCAGATTATTCTTGACGTCCTCCGACTGACTGGGGTACATCCACAGTTCGTCCGTCGGCTGGATAGCGGCAGTATATATCTGGTCGTAGTCAAACTCCATGTTTCGGAGCATGTAGTACTTGTTGCGGTCACCCTCCGGCGTGCCCAGACCGCCGGTACCGAAATCGCGAAAGTCCTCGGCCCAGCGTCCCGTGCCCTCGCGCTCGCGCGGTCCGAAATCGGCATCGGAGGTCATGTTCGATATCCACCAGTTGAAAGATACATCCAGCTTGTCGCCCGGCGTGCGTACTATCCTCATCGCCGTAACGTCAGGACAGGACTGGTCGGTGTAGGTGCCTCCAACCGGGTCGCCGTCGTTATCGGCGATCCAGGCCAGATTGACCGTGTCGAGAAAATCGCAGGTGTTCTGATAATTGCTCACGAATGTTTCCCTGAAACCGCAGATGTCATCGGTGTGATAGTCCGGCGTGGCTTCCCAGCCCACATCGCTGTCGTTGTAGAACCCCATGTACACGTTCTCGAGGGTTGTCTGGCCGATGTTCTTTATCTCGAAGTCAAAAAGAATGAAATCTTCGGCGTACGCATACGACCAGGCGAACGACCGCTGGGTAACCTCTATGTTGAGTGGCCGGTGCAGTTCACCCTGCCAGGAATTCTGGTCCACGTACGGCATGGTATCGGCGTACGTGGCGATAAAATCCTCCTCGGATACCGCTCCCTGATACAGAGAGGGGTTCTCGGGAAACCGCAGCGACCGATACACCATGTCGCCCCACGGCGGCTCGTCCGGCGAGAATTCTTCCCCGTCGCTGCTCCACCCGTCGGCTCCCGTCGACACCAGAGTGTCGCGCCCGACTACGGCTCCAATCCAGAAGCACACGGCATAGGCATAGTAGACTCGTGAGTTCTTGGGATACTCCAGCGGCGGGTTGAACAATCCGGAAATACAGTCAACGGGGTCGGCCCAGGCCTGAATCGTTGCCGCCAGAACGCCGGTGTTGCTCACCGCCAGGACTATCTTGCCGACCCGGTGAGCCACGGTGCAGTACGACGGTGCCGCCGAAAGCTGCCCCGCCGTCGTTTGATCTTTCCCGTCTTTGGTGAAGGCCGTACGGGCCGTGCTCGCGGCCGCGAGCATAAGGCAGAACAATACCGCCAGAACGATAACTCTTAATGCTGAAACCCTCCTATCCCTTCCAATCCACGTTTGAGAATTCACTCCATTGACGGTTCAACACCCAGAATGGTTGAAGGCCATATCTGGATATTTTTTGCGACCGGAGGATTTTGACCGACTGACAGCCCCCATCGGGCAAAGAGGAAAAGAGGATAAAATAACCCTTGCTTGCCGCGCCGACAGCGGTTACATGATGATAACCAGCTTGCCGATCTGGGTTTCGAGGCCGTCGGCATCAACCACCCAGTAATAGAGTCCGGAGGCCACGGCCTGAGTGTTGCGCGTGATCAGATTCCACTCATCGTGCGACGCCATCGGGTCGGCGGGATCCACATCGTGCTCGATCTCCCGAATCAGGTCGCCGTCGAGAGAGTAAATGCTTATGGTGCACCGGGGCGGAAGGTTGGCAAAATGAACGGCCCGCACCCGGTTGTCCGGGCGATCCATTTCGGAGCGGCCTTCCAGTCCCTCGTCGCGGTAATCGGCGTCAATGCGATACGGGTTGGGATAGACGTACACTTTCAGATCGCCGCTCGATACCGCCTCGGCCGAGTTATTGGGATAGGCCGCTTTGGCTCCAACCGATACCGAGCTTTCCAGCGCCTCCAGACCGGCCTTGGGTGAGCCGAAATCGAAAGCGGTCACGTTGATCCAGTACGGTACCGTCGGAAGCAGGTCTTCCACCACGAACTCGTATTCGAAATACTTCAGCCGCCCGTCTTCGGTCAGCTCGTCGGCCGCCACCGAGTCGGGATTGAGAGATGAAGGATACGGCTGGTCGGGATAGGTGCGGCGGATGGGAGTCACCGTGCCGTATTCGGCGGCGTTGAAGTCCTGCGGCGCGAAATAGAAAATCGAGTCCGCGAATCCCGGCAGGAAAAACGGCTGGCTCTGCGGGTAATCAAGCGGGTGAAACGCCATGTCGCCACAGGAATCACCGTACAGGCAGCGCAGCGAGTCGAGGGTGTAGGGAACATCGAGCAGCTCGAAACCTTCCTCGACCCAGACATACTTGTTGTAATCCTCCTTGTCGTAGGAGGCCATCAGACTGAAGCTGGTCTCCCGGTCGTCCCGACCGCAGTAGATGCGATATCCTTCAAAGTCACTGATGCCCGAGAAGATGTCCTTGGTCGTTTCGGAGCGAATGCCGTTTATTCGAACGCGGATGCCGCCCACATGAGGTTCGAGCCAGAAATCGGGCGGCGGCGGGGGCGAGGCACCCCGGAAATCGGGGATACCGTCTCCCTCGTACCAGATCATTTCGCACAGGTTCGGGTCATAGTCCTCTATCAAGACCGTGTCCAAAAGGTCTTCCAGGCTGTAGCCGATCGAGTCACAGCAACACAACCGCACTTTTCCGGCATAACCGTCCCCGTCGGTATCGATTCCCGGATTGTCATATACTCGCCCGGCCCAGGCGGCGTTAAGAGCCATATCCGAGAAATCGATGTTGGCGTAGAAGGCATGGGGGTTGTGGGGGAGATTGCCGATGTTACCCGGGTCCCTGTGGAAATTCTCTCCGGCGACGTAGGCGAAGGAAATCGGCAATTTCTCGCCCGGGTCGATGTTGAACGGTCCGAACGACAGCAGATAGCGGGTGTCGAATCCGTCGGCGAAGTCACCGGCCAGCTCCTGGAGCGGATAAAGCCAGAGGGTATCGGCCGGCCCGATCGAGGCCGTGTAAATCTGGTCGTAGTCGAATTCCATATTGCGCAGGAGATAGTACTGGTTGACATCCCCTTCCGGTGTGCCCAGACCGCCCGTCCTGAAATCCCGGAAATCTTCCTGCAGGCGGCCTGCGCCGGCCCGCTCCCGGGGGCCGAAATCCAGCACCGATGAGGTATTGCTGATCCACCAGTTGAAGGAAACATCCAGCGAATCCGCCGGCGTTCGCACGATTCGAGAACCGGTCACATGACGGACCGACATGTCGGTGAAGGCCCCGCCGTCCGGGTCGCCGTCGTTGTCCGCGATCCAGGCGATGTTGACGGTATCATAAAACTCGCAACCCTCGTACTCGTGCGGAAAAGCCTCCACGAACCCGCAAATATCGTCGGCGTAGCCGCGAGTACTGTTGTCCTGGCCAAAGTAGACATCGGCATCAACATAAATGCCCATATATACTTTCTCGAGCCGATTGCTGCCTATATTCTTCACCCTGTAATCAAACAGCACGAAATCCTCGGCGTAGGAGTAAGACCAGGCATAAGAGTTCTGGGTAACTTCTATGTTGAGGGGTATATGAGGACGCCCGAAATAGTCCTGTTCGACACCCTCGGTGATGGTGTCGGTATATACGACAATGTAATCCTCTTCCGAAATCGCCCCCCGCGACAGGTCGTTATCGATGGAGCTGATCGACCTTTTGACGATCTCACCGAACGGCGCCTCATCAGGATTGAACTCGCGTATCCACGACCAGCCCGTGGCCGCGGTCGAAACCAGCGTGTCGCGACCGACCACGGCTCCAACCCAGAAAGCCCCGGCAAAGAGATACTTGGTGTTTGAGCCTCTCGGATACTCGCACGAGAGCACCAGTTCGTTGGTAAAGAAGTCGACATTGCTGTTGGCAAAGCCGTTACCGAACGTCCCGTTATTGGTCACCGCCAGCACCATCCGCCCGACACGGTGCGCCACCGTCCCGTCGGCGGAGCTTATGGCCGATAAACTTTCATAGGGAATCTTTCCATCATCCCGGTTGGCAGCATCTCTGGAAAACACTGAAGCGCACACCAGCAACGATATCGCCGCCGCGGCCAGTTTCGCAGATTTGGTCATGTTGAGTCTCTCTTGAGCCTAAAGATACTTTCCGGCTTTAAGACGCCGGATCGCGCGTTGCCGTTTACTGTTTTTATAGCCTTTTGGCACTATCAAAACACTCAATATATCACCTCGGGCCGCTCTCAGCAAGCCTTTTCATATTAGGGACTTCCAACAAAAAGAAGGCCGGGTGGGATGTTCCACCCGGCCCGAATATATTCACTATCGGAACGCTACGGGCAGGCCGGCGGGGGCGGGCCCTCCACCCAGAAGTAATCGACCATGTAAATCAAATCCAGCGTATTAACAGGCTCTTCACCGTTGATTTCGGCCTCCTCCTCGCACGGCGGGGCCGGACCGCTGGCCCAGAAATAGTCGACCAGATAGGTCAGGTCGAGCAGATCGATCTGACCGCTGTGATCAACATCGCCGCGCGCCAGGCAGCAGGACGTGGTGAGACCGATAGAGCCGGCGACCGTGGCGACTTCGTAGTCGAAATACCTCGTCTGATACTCCGGCACGTAATCAAGGTAAGGTTCAATCAACAGACCGGCGCTCTGCCCTTCAGTGGCCCACGAGTTGATGGTGAAGTAGATCTTGACTATATCCCCCTGGCCGGGCGGCAGGTCGTAGGCGTTGGTGGTGGTCGAAGCTATCAACCGGACCGTAAGGCGCCGGTTCCACGGATCGACGTGCAGACAGTCCTGAACGTCGAAATCTTCCGTGCGGCAACCCAGCGTGGAGATGCTGTCATATGTCATGGGCAGGTCACCCGGATACAACACCGGCAGCTTGATGTAATTCACCGGGAGGGTGTTGTTGCCGGTTATGACAACCTCAACCTGTTCACCGGGCGCTCCCTGACACTGCGGCGCTTTCACCGTATCGGCCAGCGCTATGATATACTCTTCCCTTGTCAGTTGACGAATCTCACCGCCGGCGTTCACTTCGAGACTGACATCGAATATACCCGGCTCGTCATAGGTGTGAAAGGGCGACTGAACGTAGGCAAAATCGCCGTCGCCAAAATCCCAGGTCCAGATATCGACTGCCAGCCCGGATGACCCGGTGAAGTTGACATCGAGCGGAACCCAGCCGCTGGTGGGATCAGCGGTGAAGGACACACCATACACCTGTTCGCATGACCCCCCCAGATCAGGCATGGGACCTATTTCTTTGTAGTGAGAAGCCTGCGGCGTGGAATAAGCCGTCAGAAGGTCCCGCAAATCGGCGTGATCGAAGGTGGTGCCGTAGGTGGCTTTCTGAATCCCCTGAAGAATGGCGCAGGCGCCGACTATGATCGGCGAGGCGCTGGAGGTTCCGGAGAAGGTGGACGTGTAAAAGTCGTCGGGACCGGAGCCCCACAAGTCGCCGTACCCCAGGGTATAAACATCCCAGGCGCCGAAAGCGTGCACATCAACACGCCGGCCGTAATTGGTGAACGAGGCCGGGACATGGTCGGCGGTTGACGCCCCCACCATGATAGCTCCCGAAAACCGGTATTCCGGGTAAAACAGACTGTCATATATGTAGATGTTGTCGTAATCCTCGTTCCCGTTGGCGGCCGCCTCGACGACTATCTGACCCAGGGCCGAAGCCGTCAGGATGGCCGCAAAAGAGGCCTCCTCATACTCAACGGCAACGTAGTTGCCGCCGTTCGGGCCGTAAATCTGGAGTTCGATCAGTATTATGTCACCCACGGCCGCGTTGGCCGAAGCCGTGGCGATGGCGTTTTCGATCGACATGGATCCGACTGAAACCGTGCCCAGGTCGACATTGAAGGCGATTCCCGTCATACCGAAATCGTTGGAGTCGGCGGCAATCTCACCCAGCACGGCCGTGCCGTGGTTCCACCAGGTTGGGTCATCTATCCTGGCTCCGGCAATATGGAAATCATCGGTGCCGCCGTGCAGGTCCTCGTGAGTCTGAATCCAGTTTCCTTCGATGTCAATGACCTTGATATTCTCGCCCTTGCCGCCCGGGAAGTCCCAGCCGTAATAGGCATTTATGCCGGTCGGGGCCGGCTGAAGGTAGTACTGCTGTGATTCCCAGGCCGGAGTGGCTTCGGTCTCCGATACCGACGCTAACACAGGTTTGGAGGATAGATAGGCGATCTCCACCAGCTCGTGGCGATTGAGCCGGTCGACCAGTCTCGCCTTATCCGGCGACGACATATCGGCCCTCAGCGCAACCCTGTAAAAGAGGGTCAGTGAGGGAAGCCGGCTGCCCGAGCGTCTCTGTCCGACCTCACGCATATTTATCAGAACGTCAGGATCCAGGCTGAAGCAGGGCCCGATACCGGTGACTCCATCGATTGAAAACAGGGCATCATTGAGACGCGACCAGACAGCATCAGTACTGCCGAATCGACTGTTTTCAAGCGTCGGGGCTTGCGTCCCTTCGTTTAGCTTGAACACGATGGCTTCCATGTGCGAGTAGTCGTCGGACGGCGAGTATTCGTTTTTCTGCGGCGGGCTCCACTTGAGTGGATGCCGGTTGCCGCTGTCGGCGGACACAACGTTGCCTATCAAAAGAAGGGTGAGGATAATTGCAGCAGATACTAACTGGATTTTTGACATAACAAGTCCCTCAATTATGGAAAGGTAGTTTCCTTCGCAAACACATGATCTCTAATAAAATACGCTAAAGTCCAGTTTTAGCAAGACTGAAAAGTGAACACTTCGGCCGCCTATCTAAGTTATTGCTATACGCCACAATAGCCTCAAGGGCTGTCCGCTCATACTGGACAGGACGCGTCAACAATGCTGGTTTACGCCGGCCTGGTAAAAAAAGAGCCGGCCAAGTGGGCCGGCTCCTTTTGAATCCGAGGATAACTTATTCGATGGGTTTATCGAATGTGTCCGGCGCCAGTTCCGGGTTGATTACAAATTCCGTAATGGTGGTCTTTCCCATATCCTCCCCGTTTAAAGTCCGGTTGATAACGACAGGTACCTTGACGCCTTCAAACTCCGAGAATTCCTCAAAAGTCTCCTCGATTGTGCCGGCTCCGAAAGGCGTCAATTCCCAGAAAGTCCTGCTGACCAGCCGGCCGTCGGCGCCGATACCCAGACTGCAGATGGTCTTACCGTCGCTGCCGGTCAGCGCCACGAAGTCGATGGGAGCGCCGTTTACATTCACTTTCCCTTCATAAACCACGCCGAACGGCGGGTCATCGGAGCAACGCATTATGTAGACAAAGCTGCGCATCAGGTCCTTGTCGTTCTCGGCGATGTCCTCGTCGGTCATCGGCACGATCGAGCCGTCGCTGCCCGTCTTCCAACCGCCGTCGCCGTTGCGGATATCGTAATAGGGCTGACCCATCATGTAGATTATGTTGCGGCGCTTATCCGGATACTGGTCGGTCGACTCGAGCTGCAGCTCATAGTCGCCCTGCGGCGAGGAAAGGACCAGCTTCGACTTCACGAAAAGGCAGTTTATCTTCTTGAAGTTCTCCAAACCTCCCGCCACTTCAACCGCTTTGGCCAGCAACGCCATACCTTTGTCAACCGTCTCTTCCGTGGCCACTACCTCTTTCTCTTCTTCACCGCTCGGAATCGTGATGTCGATGGTCTCCACCGGCCCCAGACCGAGGTTTTCCAGAGGTTCGTCGAATTCGGCGGCATTGCCCAGAACCAGCACAATCAAATCGTCCGGGTGAAGATTGTTCTTGGCGGCCTCGACCACCGCATCCGGGGTCACTTTTTCGACACCCTGCTTCACCTGCTGCAGGTAGTCCTGTGGAATGCCATAAAAGTCGTAGGTCATCATGCGGCTGAGCACCTCCTGCTTGGTGTCGAACTCAAAGACGAACGAATTCAGATAGCCGTCCTTCCCCAGGGCCATCTCGTCCGGCGTGGGCGGGTCGGTCGACATCGACCTGATCTGATCGATAATAGCCCGCGCCGCCAGAAGCGTGCTCTGGGGCTTGGTGGAGGCGTAGGCATAAAAGATTCCCGGAAACGAGAAGTTGGTCGAGAACCGGCCGCGGGTCGAGTACGCCAGACCCATCTTCGTGCGCACCGTGGCGGTGATGCGGCTGGAGAAACTCTCTCCCAGAATACTGCTCATCACCAGACGGGCGGCGTGGTCCGGGTCGGTGGTCAGTCCGCCTATGTGCCCGATGCGAACATAGGACTGCTCCACATCGGTCTTTTCGATGTAATACACTTTGCTGCGAAAGTCGTAGGTGACTTCCGGCGGCGCGGGCACCGTGACATTGCCTTGCGGCCAGTCGCCGAAGTAACCCTTGACCTTCTCGACAACCTCCTCGGCGTTGAAATCACCCCAGACGGCCATCTGAATATTCTCGGGATGGAAATAGGCTTTGTGAAACGCCACGACATCATCCCGGGTGATGGCGTTCAGGGTGGCATACTCGGCGTGACGGGCATATGGTGATTCCGCACCATAAATCAGTTTGGCGAATTCCCGCCGGACGATTTGCGGCGGCTGGTCGTTGCGGCGGGCAATCCCGCTGCGAAGCTGCATCTTCGTCATATCGATTTTATCTTGATCGAAAATCGGACGACGCAGAACTTCGGCCAGCACTTCCAGGCCCGTGTCGGTGTACTCGCTCAGCACATTGACCGACGCCCCCGCGGAGGTCGTGCCGATGAAAGTCTCCACCGAACCGCCGATGCCCTCCAGAAGCTCGTCGATCTCGTCGCCGCTCCACTTTTCGGTACCGCCGGTGCGCATAACGCTGCCGCAGATGCCCGCCATTCCGATTTTCTCGGCCGGTTCCAGGAAATCCCCGCAGTTGACGCGAACCGTCACGTGAAACAGCGGCAGCGACCTGTCTTCCAGCACATATAGGCGCATCCCGTTGTCGAGGGTCACCTTCTCGATGTCCGGAATCTTTAATTCACTTAGCTGAGGAAATTTCAGCTTGTCTATATCCTGCGCCAGGGCCGCGGAAGCGAGCAACGAGAGAGTCAAGGCGCCGACAACGATAACTGTAAAAAGCTTCTTAGTCATTTTCTCCGCTCCTGGCTAACCTTCGATAGTGTTCAGTTTGGCTACCGTTCTATTCTGTTTCGTTAGGTACTGCTGAGCCGCGCGCTGCAGGTCTTCTGATGTCAGGGCGTTGATGCGGTCCAGCTGTAAGAAGAGCTGCCGCCAGTCGCCCCATTGGTTCTCATAACCGGCCAGCGCTATCGCCAGACCGAGGTTGCTGCTCAGACTGTTGATAAGATTCGCCTTGGCCCGTGCTTTGATCTTCTCAACCTCCTCCGCCGGTATCAACTCGGTCTTCAGCTTCTCAACTTCCGCGAAAATCTGCTCTTCGCATTCTTCGTTCGTGTGGCCCGGTGCCGAAATGGCGTAAACGATCATCAAACACGGATACTTGTTGCCCGGCCAGCCGGCAAACGAACCGCTCTGCGCCGCTATCTTCTTCTCCTTGACGAGATTCTTGTAAAGCAGCGAAGTGCGCCCCTGGCCGAGGTAA
>CP070777.1:2489575-2528863 GCA_020346225.1 Candidatus Zixiibacteriota bacterium
AGCTGCGAAGAGTTGTTCGGCTCGAAATAATGAAAACCGAACGACATAATCACGGTGGCCAGACCCAGCACCACCAGCGACGGGGCCAGGCCGCAGAGCAAAAGGCCCAGGCCGATGGTGACAATCGAGATGGCGGCGATTTTGGATTCGGTAAAGTAGACGGCCAGGGCCCCGGCCCCGAAGGCCAGCAGGCCGGGGATTTCGCGGGCAGCCTGGATGAGGCCGACATCGGTGGCGGAGGCGTCGAAAATTTCGACGGCGAAGTTGTTGAACATGACCCGCCAGGCGTAGAAGCCGACATAGACGACTATCGCCGAAAGGGTGATGGTAAAGACGGAGACTTTCCGGATGCCGAGCGCCATGATTGGCTAAAGATAAGGCAATCAGGAGCAGGCTCCGAGGAGAAATTGGCTGGCCCGTAAATTAATCCGTCTAAACCACTCCGAGAAACTTCAAGGCCTGAGGGCAGGTTCGCTTCAGTTCCTGTCGTACTTTTATGCGGGCCCGATGAAGGTACCACCGGGCGGTGGCCTCGGATATTTCCATAGACGTGGCGACTTCATCAATAGCGCACCCTTCCAGGTCGCGCAGGACGAAGACGCTTCGCTGTTTCTCGCTGAGATGCCCGGCGGCCAGCATAACCGAGTCGGTTATCTGACGCCGCCGATACGACACTTCCGGGTCGGACCGGGTGCCGTCGATCATCTCATGGAACTCCTCGAGGGGTTCATGACGGTGCCGCTTGTGCTTTCGCATGTAGTCAATGGCGGCGTTGATGGTGATACGGTACAGCCAGCTGTAGAACTTCCGGCTGCGGTCGTAACGCCAGATGTTGTCGTACATTTTTACGAATACGATCTGGGTAATGTCGGCGGCTTCATCATAGTTGTTGACCATTTTGTAGGCCAGCGCCGCCACCTGCCGCTGGTACCGGCTCACCAGTTCGCCAAAGGCATTATGGTTGCCGCGCTTGATCGCGGCGATGAGCTTTCTCGCCCTGACTTCATCATCATCGTTGACAGAAAATGCTGCGGATTCCAGGTTGTCTTCTTCGCACACCCCATCCTGCCCGGATATGGACCTGGCGGCTGCTTTATCTCGCGGGGCTTTGGGGGAGTTCGTGGTGTCTACCGAAGCCTGGTTCATCAAATCAACTCCTGGTTAGCGGTCGTTTTCCCTTACTAACAATGTCCAGGTGCTTCTGGTACAGAGTATGTACTAAAGAGGTGCTGCCATACAGACCACTGCGGCAGCCTGTATGGCAGCGGGAGATTTAGGGCCAACAGCCCCCTGGATTCAATTGTCGGGAGTAAGGTCGGAGCCTACCCTGCGCACCCAGTATCTCCTGATCCTTACTCCCGGCTGTTTCCTATCCCCCTTTGATGTAAAGAATCACATCCGCACCGTCTACGGATGTAGCGTTGGCTTTTTCAATCGCGAGGTGATCTTTTAAGTCAAAATCAAGGCTGATCGAACGAGTGCGCGCGGCGGCGGTACAAACCGGTTTCAAGAGGGAGGTACAGCACGAATCTGCCGGTGGACGAGTATCTATGGCAAGAGTCATATGGTCCCAACCTTCGAAGTTGCTATGCGACGGAAACCGGGCCGTCACAGTTCTCGACTTAACCCTTCTATCGGACAAAAAAGACTGTTTTATATTGCTTTACAAGAGGGTATAATAGGGGCGGTATAGGGTATCAGCAATACCCCACAACTCGGACAGTAAACTGTCGGTCGAGACCGCCGACCGTAGACCGTAATGCGTTAACAATAATAATCTTACGCCACATCACTGAGCCCGATCAAGCGATTTCAGGTAGGTCACCAGGTTGATATCTTTCTTCGAGATACCCAGTTTGCGCCTGATAATCTTGCGCTGCTTGAGGACGGTTTCGACCGAGTTGTTGAGAGCGCCGGCTATCTGCTTGCTTGTGAAGCCGGTCTTTATCATCTCGCAGATTTCCAATTCACGCGGTGTAAGGTTGGCGAAATCGCGTTCGAGATTGCTGACGAACGGTGACGTGAGGTCAATGAGACAACTTTTCAAAAGGGCTATATAATGTTCACCTTCCGAACCGGCTTTCTCGGCCAGGGCATTGACGACGGGAAGAACGACGCGATTTACATTAAGATGGATCTGAGTGGCCAGGCGTTTTTTCTCGTCCTCTATCTGGCTGAGTATCTCTTTTAGAGCCAGGTTCTTCTGTCTCAGAGTTTCCCGCTCCAGATTCAGTTCTTCGTTGACATCTCTCAGCGCTTTCTCGGTCCGATCGAGGCGGGTGATATCGCGGCAGGTGAACATGACCGTACCGCCCTTGATGTTCACCCGCTTGACGTTCACCAGCAGCGTTCGGATGTGCCCGTCGCGATCGGTGATCTCCACCCGGATATTAGGCAGTTCGCCGTCGCGCTCGAGTTGTCCGTCGTCATACAGGTCGTTTCCCAGAAGGCCGGCGATATCCATTCCTTCGGTCATTTCATCGAAGGAGTACCCGAAAATGTTATCGGGGTTGGCGCAGACCCAGGTGAGCTTGCCGGTATCGTCGGCGACAAGGATGGCATCGGATATGTTGCCCAGGATGACCCGGTAGAGCTCTTCGGATTGGCGCAGGGCAAGCTCCACCTGCTCACGCCTGGCATTTTCCTCTTTGAGTTGCTCGTTCATACGGCGCAGCTTGGCGGTTCTTTCAACGACCCTCCCCTCCAGCTCCTGTTGCGTCTGATGACGTAATCGTTCAGCGCTCTTGCGCTCGCTGACATCGCGCGTCATCAGTATCACGGCGGCTACCGTTTCTCCATCCATAATGGGCCCCAGCCTGGTGGCGTGCCACCGGGTCGTGCCGTCGTCACATTCGTTGGGAATCTCGTATGAATCGGCCCGGCCGGTCTCGAACACCTGTTCGATAGCGGCTTGAACCATCGACCGGTGTTCCGATGGTATTAAATCGTAAACGCTTCCGCCGATAACGTCGTCGGCCGCGGCTCCGCAGGGCGGACGATTAATGAATAATATTCGCCCGGTCCTGTCTACGGCCGTGATCAGGTCGGGAGCATGTTCTACTACGGAACGCCACTTGGCCTCGGACTCTTTGAGGGCATCCTCGGCCAGTCGGCGCTGGGTAACATCCTGAGCGTACTCAATGACAGCCACGACATCACCCCGGTTGTCAAAAACGGGGTAGCCGCTGACCGCGAAATACCTTTGATTCCCCTCGATATCGGGATGAACGTGCTCAACCACGGTCGGTAGTTTGGTTTTCTTGATGATATCAATCGGGCAGGGTTCGCCGACCGTGGAGCAGGGACTGTTGCGGCGATGCAGGGCCGAGAAGCACTTAACCGGGGAAGAGCCACAGTCCACGCCGGCAGCGGAATTGGCCACTCTTACGGTAAAATCCGCGGCGTCGATCAGGCAGAAAGGATACGGCAGCGATTCCAGGGCCAGACGAAAGAGGTCATCTTTCATCGAAGGTTTGGGTTGGTCGGGAATCCGGGCCACTCGGTCAATTACCCCCATTTGGTTGTCGGGACACGGGACCTCAGCTGGCTGTCTCAATAGAGAATGTCAAAGACCCCACAGGTACACATTGCCCCGGATGTTACCCCAAAATATACCCCATAAATGTTGCTGTCAAGCTATTTGGTCAGTTCTGGCTCAGACTTTTACGGTCAGCCAGCGCCCTCGCCGATAATACTGATAGAAGGCCAGAGACGACAGAATCGTTGCGGCGGCGATAGTCCACCAGATGGCGTTCTGATCGAAAGTGAAGAATCGCGTGAGAACGTATATAGGCACCACTTCAAGTAACCACGAGTGAACGATATTCAGGATCATGGCCGGGGTGTTGAGACCGACACCCAAATGGATCTCCTCCACCATGAGAAAGACGCCAAGAAACGGGAAACTCAGGGAAATGATCCTCAGCATCGCAACTCCATAACCGAGAGTGTCGGGCCCGTCGAAGAATAGCAGCATAATGGGCCGAGCAAAAACATAGGTGACGATTCCAAAAGCCAGCGTGATGCCGACTCCGAGCAGGACTGCCTGGTCCGCGGTTTTTTTCGCGCGCTCATACTTCCGACGCCCCAGGTTATGACCGATCAGTGACGACAGTCCCAGGCCGATACCGACCAGTACCATAATTCCGAAATGGGTGACCTGATTACCGACCCCGTAAGCCGCCACGACCTTGGTCCCGAAAGCAGCTATCAGTGGTGTGATGACAAGTCGCGCTCCGGAGAACGACATCTCCCCCAGCCAGGTGGGCACTCCGATCTTTACGATCTTCCACATGGAGGCGACCGAGATTCGCATTTTGCTCACGAGATAAAGGCGAACGTTGGTGCGCCCGCTATAGAAAAAGTATAAGCCTACGGCAAGGGTGAGCGTGTAGGAAGCCACCGAGGCGATGGCGGCTCCCCTGATGCCCATAGCGGGCAGGCCGAAATAACCGAACATGAAAATCGGGTCGAGAATCATGTTGAGAATGTTGGAGGCTATCATCAGGAACATAGCCATCCGGGGATTGGCCACGCCGCGCATGGCGGTGTATATGGAATAGGTGGCGAACATGACCGCCGTACCGACGAACATTATCCGGCCATAGGCGATACCTTCGGCCAGAGCCGCCCCCCGGGCGCCCATCAGGATGAGCATTTTGTCGATAAAGAAAAACCCGACGAGACCGAAAACGGCGCCGCAAACCAGTTTCAACAGGAGCGTTTCCTTGATGGCTTTTTCGGCGCTGTCATAATCCTTCTCGCCGTAGCGCCTTGATATGATGGCCACCGAGCCGGGGCCGATAAGCTGGTTGAAGGAAAAGAACAACCACAGGATGGCGGCAAAGAAAGTCACGGCCGCCACCCCGGCTTCTTTCTCGGGCAGACGCGAGACCCAGTAGGTGTCGACGAAGGAATAGATATTGTGGCTCAGAAAGCCGAACATCGACGGCAGACCCATCTTCAGGATAGACCCGAGTATCGACCCCTCGGTATAGTCCGCGCGTGGTTTTTCCCGGACATTTGCCATAGCCTGCAGCTTACTCCCTTACGACCGTACCCGAGGGTGGTTTCATAAGCACGAGGAAATGTCCACATCGGCGGGCGATATGCGATTCATGGCGCATTCAGGTACCGGACGAATTCGGGCTGAAAGCTATGTTGTCGCAGAGACAGGAGCAAGCTTTTTCAGGCAAGGCAGTGGCGAGATAAAGGAAGTGGTGGGGGGAGGATTCGAACCTCCGAAGGCTTCGCCGGCAGATTTACAGTCTGCTCCCTTTGGCCGCTCGGGAACCCCACCAACAACAGCAATAGTCTGTAAACCCAAATGAATGGGTGCGGCCATAATATACCATCAATATCGAAAAATCAATCTAATTTTTGAGGGCCGACTCGGCGCCGGTCTCTCCTCGCCGGTGTCAGCGAACCAGTTTCAGAAGGTAATCGCGGTAGTCCGTGTCAGGCATTTTCTCGGCCAGTTCGGTCAGCTGCCCGGCCGTGATAAAGCCCTCCAGGTAGGCCGCCTCTTCGATGCAGCCGATCTTCCGCTCGGCGGTGCTTTCGAGCGAAGAAATGTAGTTGCCGGCATTGAGCATGCTCTGCGCGGAACCGGCGTCGAACCAGATAAGGTTCGCATCGAGAGTGACCATCCGGAGTTGTTTCCGCTCGAGGTAGACATTGTTGACGGTCGTGATTTCCAACTCTCCCCTTTCGGACGGCTGAATGCCGCGGGCAATCTGTACCACGGTGTCGTCATAGAAATACAGACCGGTCACGGCAATGTCGGATTTCGGCTGCACCGGCTTTTCTTCTATCGCCGTAACGTTGCCGTAACAGTCGACATCGGCCACGCCGTACTCGGACGGGTCGGTAACATGCACACCGAAGACCACGGCGCCCGACCGATAAGACTCGGCGGCCGATTTCAGCGGGCCCGTGTCGCAGTATATATTGTCACCGAGCAACAGAGTGACATTGTCACGACCGATGAAGTCCTCGCCGATAAGAAAAGCGTTGGCGATTCCCCGCGGCCGGGTTTCCGACAGGATGTTCAGTTTAATGCCGAGATGGCTGCCGTCGCCGAGCAGGGCGCGGAAGCGGTCTTCATCATTGACGTGGGTGATGAGCAGAATATCGCGGATACCCAGCCGCATAAGCACACTGAGCGAATAATAGATGAGCGGTTTGTCATAGACCGCCAGAAGCTGCTTGCTGACGGCGGCGGACGCGGGGTAAAGCCGGGTTCCGGCGCCGCCGGCCAGCAGTATGCCCTTGTTAATATACTGAGCCATGTTTTGTCTCACCGGGACCGAGCCAGATAGCCCCTGGTTTGAAGGTAATCTTCCAGCGCTTGCGCCCACGGACGCATCGGGTAAAGGCGGCCGAGCCGGGAGTTGTCCATCGAGCAAAACTGCGGCCGTTGGGCGTACGAATGAAACTCGGCGTACGAGACCGGGGTGAGGTCGTTTTCGAGGCCGGTAAGCTCGAATATCTTCTGAGCGAACTCAAACCAGGTGCACTCGCCGCCGTTGCAGGCGTGATAGAGACCGTAGCCGCTCACATCGTCTTCAACGAGAAAGCGAATAACGCGGGCCACGTCATCGGTGAAAGTCGGCGACATGACCTGGTTATCGATAACTCTGAGCGGCCTGTTCTCCCTGGCCGCCCGCACCATCTTCTCGACAAAGTTCACTTCGGCCGGCCGGATTTCTCTCTCGCCGAACAGCGAAGAAACCCTGAGAACGAAATGCTTCGGGCAGTAGGCCGCGGCCAGCATCTCACCGGCCAGTTTCGAAGCGCCGTAGACGTTAAGGGGCGCCGGCAGGTCGTCTTCGCGATACGGTTCCTTTTTGACGCCGTCAAAAACGTAATCGGTGCTTATGTGCATGAAAGTGAGGTCATGACCGGCGCAAAACCGGGCCAGTTTCATGACCAGCTCGCCGTTTATTCGGAAGCTCTCTGCGAAATTGTCTTCACACCGGTCGACCTTGTGATAAGCGATGCAGTTGACGAGGTAATCGTGATCGGCATAAGCGGCCAGCATCTCGGCCGGTTCGTGACGGTCGGCATCGAAATCAGACCGCCTCAACGGCGTCACGGCCGGTCCGCCGTTGCCACAAATCTTCGTGATAGCCGTGCCGAGCTGGCCGCCGGCGCCCAGCACCAGCACTTTGCTCTGTTTGCTCATCACTGTATATCCAGTATGCCGCCGTATTTTTCGACGGTCCGAATGATTTCATGCCACCGGGTGAGATTCCGATACCACTCGAGGGTCAGTGTGTCGGGCGTTTTGTCGATCAATCCCTTTTCAAGGGCATCGATTATATCGACCACCCCGTTCTCGACAGTGCGCCCGGCCTTCCATTTCAGAACGCTTTCGATTTTGCCGAAGGCCAGTCGGTAGCTGCGATGGTCGGGGTCGCCGTACCACTCGATAGCGATATCGCGCCCGGTTTTCTCCGAAACGACATCGGCTATGCGCCGGGCAAGATCTTTTAGCCGGAAGTTGTTGGCCTCGCTGCCGACGTTGAATACCTCGCCGTTAATCAGGTTGCTGTCGGTTTTGAGAAGATGAAGCATCAGGTCGGTGGTGTCCTCGATGTGCAGCATCGGTCGATACTGCTTGCCGTCGCGCATGAGCGGCAACCGGGCGTGCTTCCAGCAACCGTAGGTCATGGCGTTGACGGCGAGATCGAAGCGCATACGCGGGCTGTAGCCGAAGACGGTGGCCTGGCGAAGCACGGTCACCACGAAAGCCTCGGAGGCCAGCGGCAGAATGTCCTCTTCCGTGCGCTGGTTGGCTCTGGCATAGACGGTCAACGGGTTGGTCGGCGAGGTTTCATCCACCAGCCGGTCCTGGTATCCGTAGATGCTGGCGCTTGACGGCAACAGGTACCTTTTGACGCCCGCTTTTCGGGCCAGGTTGGCGGTGTTGACACGTCCGGCGTGATTGATGGCCCAGGTTTGCTCCGCGAACAACTCGGCGCTGGGGTCGTTGGAGATGGCGACCAGGTCGATGACATGATCGACACCGTCAAAGTGAGAGGCGGTCAGCTTCCGGCTGTCGTCGATGGTGACCGAGAGATTCTCGTTGCGCTTGAGCTTGTCCCGTCCGAAGAAGTAACGGTCGACAGCTCTGACGGCGTAACCCCGGTCAAGGAGTTTACCTACGAGGACGGAGCCGATATAGCCGCCGGCGCCTGTAACCAGGACCGTCTCCACTACCCTGCCTCATAACGAAAATTGTTGTCGGCATCCGCAAAGGCCGGTGCCCGCCGGTCCCGATCCGAGAGCACCGGGTCGGAGACGGGCCATTCGATGCCGATCTCGGGGTCGTTCCATCGAAAAGCCCGGTCCAGCTCGGGGGCGTAGTACCGGTCCACCTTGTAACAGACTTCGGTGTTGGCCGCCAGGGTGCAGTAACCGTTGGCGAAACCGGTCGGGATGAAGAGCATCTTCCTGTTCTCGGCCGAGAGAACGACGCCTTCCCACCGACGATAAGTCGGGCTGCCGATCCTGATATCGACGATAACATTCAGTATCTCGCCGCGGACGACGCGCACCAGTTTGGCCTGATCCTCGGGAGGGAGCTGGTAATGCATGCCGCGCACGGTGCCTTTGGCGACACTCAGCGAGTGATTGTCCTGAATGAACTCAACCGAGACCCCCAGCCGCTCGAAATGCCTGCGAACGTAGCACTCCATAAAAAAGCCACGATTGTCCTTTATAACCCGGGGCTCGATTATAAAAACTCCCGACAGACCGGTCTGAGTATGCTTCATCGAATTATCTCAAGTCCTGCAGCAGTCAATAAGCGGAATATTCGAGGTTTTGGCTTTGATGACAACAGATTTTGCGGTCTGACGGCCGGAATCGGGCAAAAAAAAGTGGCGCCCCGCAGAATCGAACTGCGGACACACGGATTTTCAGTCCGTTGCTCTACCAACTGAGCTAGGGCGCCGCTTTTACGTAAGTACAGCCGAAAGGGCAATTTATCACGATATCGAGGCTTGTCAACCTTTTATTAATGAGGTTGCTTCAGGTATTCCCTCGTGTCCGAAGCCAGAAGCCCGTACAGGGCGGCGGCCGATAACACCAGTATGATTATATTCTCATATCGGCCGATGTCCAGCAGCGACCCGAGCACGACCAGCACACTGATGCAGATAAGTCCGTACCATCCCCATTTCTTCAGCTCGCGGAAAGCGAGGGCAACGGAAAAGAGGATCACGCCGAGGGCCGCAAAGAGAATCGGCGGCGCCATATTCTGGTAATTACGGTCGAGTATGTTAAGGATGATCTCAACGCCGCCATACAGCAGGAAAATCACGGCCAAGACAAAACCATACCAGTAGGCGATGGAATATGTCAGCGGTCGCTCACGTTTGCTATCGCTCATACCGCAGAATCCTCGTGTTATTGGTTAACTTCACCCAGCAGACCGGCCCCCATGAAGCCGGCGTCGTTGCCCAGAGCGGCCTTTGTCACGGTCAAGTTCTCGGTGGCGGAGGTAAAGGCCCGCCGTTTGATCTCCTCGTTCACGGCGCCGACGAAACCGGCCCCGCCATCGGTAATACCACCACCTATTACTACGACTTCGGGGTTCAGAAGGTTCACGATGCCGGACAGTCCCACCCCCAGGTACCGGCCGGTTTCGATGACGACTTCGTTGGCGGTCTGGTCCCCCTTCCGGGCGGCGGCGAATATCTTCTTGATGGTCAGGTTGTCCAGCGACCCGTCCAAAACGGTGCGGAAGATATCCGACATGCCGTTTTTCAGTTTCGTCCGGGTGCGATTGATGATGGCCTGAGAGGAGCAAAACGACTCGATGCAGCCGTGATTGCCGCAGGCACACAGGGGTCCGTCGACCTCGATGGTCATATGCCCCAGCTCGCCGGCCGAGGAGTTGGCGCCGTGGACCACCTTGCCGTCGATGATCACACCGCCGCCGACACCGGTGCCGACCGTGACGCACACCACCGACCGCGCACCCATGGCGGCCCCGAAGCGGGTTTCGGCCAGGGCCATGCTGTTGACGTCGTTATCGACAAAGACGGGCATGTTCAGTCTCTCGCGCATGGCCGCGGCGATCTCGGTCCCCTGCCACCCCTCGATATTGGGACAGGGACCGATGACCCGGCCGGTCCGATGGTCCACGGCACCGGGCGAACCGACGCCGATCCACCTGACCGAGTAGTTCTCTTCGGCGGCGTGATACATCAGACGCTCGGCGATATTCGTGATGAGATGCAAAAGCGGCGTGGGGCCTTTTTCGGCCATGGTGGGACGCTGCTCCCGGTACAGGATTTTCCCCTCGGCGTCGAAAAGACCGAACTTGATGTTGGTGCCGCCGATGTCAATGCCGGCGTAGATCTGAACGTCTGACACAATAATGTAAGCTGGTTATTGAACGGTTCTGAAATCGACTACCCGTGAATCACACGCTCCAAAATAGAGGTCGCTCCAATCGGTGTCAAGGCAATTTGGCGCGGCCGGTATTGACGTTACATGTTCAGATGCCTCTTGAGGTAGGCGATGAGCCGGTCGGCCGGGATCGTTTCCTGAATCTCTTCTGCCTTTAACCACTCGTCGCGGTCGGCCGTCTTCATGGCCTTGGCTCGCCCGGCGGCCAGATTCTTGACGGTGACCGTGCCGCTTTCGAACTCGTCCGAGCCGGCGATGACGGCAAACGGGATCCGGGCGCGGTCGCCGTATTTTATCTGACGGGTCAGGTTCCTGGTGTCGCCCGAATATATCTCCGCCGGTATACCCGACAACCGCAGTTCCCGCAATATGGCCAGGTACCGGGGAAGCTTCTCGCGGTCCATGACGGTCACCAGCACTTTCGACGTTGCCGGCTCCGTTTCAACGGCGCCCAGCTCGATGAGGGCGGCCAGAAGACGGTCGATGCCTATCGACGCCCCGGTGCCCGGCACCGACGTGCTCGAGAACCGGTCGACGAGATTGTCGTAACGTCCGCCGGCGAAAACCGAACCGTACTGGGGCAGGTCAAGCAGGATTGTTTCGAACACCGGGCCGGTGTAATAACCGAGACCGCGCACGATGGTCAGGTCCACTTCGGCCCTCGACGGGTCCACCGCCATGGACTCGAGATAACTCTCGATGTCGCGCAGCTGGCGGATGCCGTTTTTGGACTCGTCGATCTTTCCGAGCAGCCCTTCGATTTCGGCCACTGCCTCGCTCCCGCCGGCCTGGGCGATATCCAGAAACTTCTCCAGACGGCCAATCTGTGCGGCGCTTAAATTGACACCTTTGATGGTATCCCCGGACTGGTCGACCCGGCCGAGCCCGAGTTCGAGAACGACCGCTTCCCGACCCTGCTTGTCCAGCTTGTCGATAACACGCATGACGTCCTGCGCCCGGGCAGGCTCGATGCCGGCCCACTCCATCAGACCGTTGAGCAGGCGCCGCGTCGAATAGCGAACCTTGAAGTTCTCGATGCCCAGATGCTCAAAGGTGGTCACCATGGCGGCGATGATTTCGGCGTCGGCCAGAAGATTCCTGGTACCGACGATATCGATATCGAACTGCGTGAACTCTCGAAAGCGGCCGGGCCCCGGTTTGTCGACGCGCCAGACGTTACCGTACTGGTAGCGGCGGAACGGCAGGGGCAAAGTCGGGTTGGCGGCCACATATCGCGCCAGGGAAACGGTGAACTCGTAACGCAGGGCCATGTCGGTATCATCGGGGCCCCGGAAACCGAACAGTTCGGCCAGCGAATCCTCGTGATAATGGGGACCGAGCAGGGTTTCCGCGAATTCCAGCGAGGCCGTCTGCAGGGGCAAAAAGCCCATCATCTCGAACACCGCGCGCACCGTGTCCATCATCTTCTGGCGGGCGATCTGTTCGGCGGGCGGGTAGTCGCGAAAGCCCTTGAGAAGCTGCGGTTTTATTCTGTCTTTCTTGCTCTTTGCCACAACCGGTCCCACTCCACCGGCGCCGCCGGGGCGCCTTGAAAAAACTAATTTAGACAAATCCAACTTCAAAAGGAAAGTTTTTTTCTGAGATCGGCAGCCGCTGCCGCCGGCGATTTTGCCCAGGCCAAAGGACTCGTATGAATTTCGGAGGCGACTTGCTTTTTGTCTCGTATACTGTATTTTGTGACGTTTAGCGAAAGGAGACCGTGTGAGACAGTCAACCGTGATACTTGCTGCAACCGCCGTGTTTTTTGTAGTCACCTGCGTCACCGCGGCCGATAAGGGCGCCGTCGATGACCCTATGCTCGAACGGTTCGAGCGGCGCGTCAACGGCGAAGACGGGCACCGGCAGATCATAAACGCCATCACCAATAATGACATCAAAGACCTGTCGCTCAACCGGGAACGGCTGGTCACCCATGACAAGCTGTTCAGCCTCAAACTCGAGACCACCGGCGTGACCAACCAGAAAAGCAGCGGCCGTTGCTGGATCTTCGCCGGAGCCAATGTCCTGACCCCGAAAATAAAGCAGAAGCTGGACCAGTCGGATTTTGAACTGTCCCACTCATATCTGGCCTTCTGGGATAAACTCGAAAAGGCCAACTTCTTTCTGGAGCGGGTGATCGAAATGCGCGACCGCCCCCTGGACGACCGTTCGCTGACCCTCGAATTCGACTACCTTTTCGGGGATGGTGGCTGGTGGCACTACTTCACCGACCTGATCGACAAGTACGGACTGGTGCCGGTGTCGGCGATGCCGGAAACCAAACAATCATCGGCCACGGGCAGTTTCAACGGCCTGGCCAAACATCTGCTCCGCCGGGTCGCCTCGGACATCAGGGAAAGGCACCGCCAGGGCAAAAACCTCGAGGAGCTTCGCGTCATAAAGGCAAACGCCCTCGAGGATATATACCGGCTACTCGTTTACAACTATGGTCAGCCGCCGAAGGAATTCACTTTTCGCTACGAGAAGGATGTCGATTCCACCGAACAGATTATAGCCAAAACTTATACGCCGCGTTCGTTTTTCGAGGAGTGCTTGGCCGAAGACTGGCCCGAATACGTTACCATCGTAAACAACCCCTCGATGGACTTCGATCAGCTCTACGAACTGGAGGCGAGCCGGAACATTTACGAGCGTCCCGATTTCCGCGTGCTCAATCTGCCCGTCGAAGAACTGAAAGAATACACCCTGCTGTCGCTGATGGACAGCCAGGCCGTCTGGTTCTCCTGCGATGTCGGTCGTGAGAACTACGGGGACTCGGGAGTTATGGCCGTGGGGATTTACGATTTCAACGGCACTTTCGATATGGATTTCAACTTGAACAAGGCCGACCGCATCCGTTTTAAGGACATCTCCCCCAACCACGCCATGGTCATAAACGGCGTCGATACCAGCGCCGCCGGGGCTCCGGTCAAGTGGCGGGTCGAAAACAGCTGGGGCACCAAGCGCGGCGATAACGGCATCTGGTACATGTACGACGA
This sequence comes from Candidatus Zixiibacteriota bacterium, assembly GCA_020346225.1. Lineage (GTDB taxonomy): Bacteria > Zixibacteria > MSB-5A5 > GN15 > FEB-12. The sequence goes on from CP070777.1 coordinate 2,502,997, forward strand.
CTGGTTCACCGAGTACGTTTTGACCGTGGTGATCGACAAGAGACTCCTCAGTGACGAGGACCGCCAGAAGCTGAAACAGAAACCGGACAAAATAGCCGACTGGGAACCGTTCTTTTTGGCTTTGAGAAACCTGGATTAGCATGGCGCGCTCGATATGAGCATTATTGAGAAACTCTCCTCCCTGTTGCCGCCCGATCGGATGTCCACCCATGCGGACCATCTGGCCGTGGCCTCACGCGACGAATCGACTCTCGAAGGGGTGACGCCGCTGGCCATCGTCTGGGCGACATCAACCGACGACGTCCGGAACATCGTCAAACTGTGTCTGGACGAGAGTACACCGATAACGACGCGGGGGGCCGGAAGCGCCCTAGAAGGGTCCACCATCCCGCTGGCAAACGGGATTGTAATCGACCTCAGCCGGATGACCGAGGTGCTGGCTTTCTGGCCGGATGACCTTCAGGTCCGGGTCCAGCCCGGCATAATCTATGACAACCTCAACGAGTATCTGAAAAGGGAGGGACTGTTCTTCCCTCCGTCGCCCGGCGGCTCGGGCGATGTCGCGACGGTCGGCGGTATGGTGTCGACCAATGCCAGCGGCATATACTCGGTCAAGTACGGCGGGACGCGCGATTACGTGCTCCAGATGGAAATCGTAACCGGCACGGGCGAGTTGATGAAGCTGGGCAACCGCGCCGTCAAGCGTTCCAGCGGCTACAACCTGGTCGACCTGGTCTCCGGCTCGGAAGGTACGCTGGCCATAATAACAGCCGTCACGCTCCGGCTGGCCGGCCTGCCGGAGGGCCGGCTCCAGACGGCCTTCAAGTTCAGCAGGGAAACTGACGCCGCCCGGGCGGTATCGGAGATGCGCAAATACGGACTGGATGTCGCCGCCATTGAATTCCTCGACCGGCGGGTCATGCAGGCCCTGAACAGTCTGAAGGGCTACGGGCTCGAAGAAGTCCCGGCCCTGTTTCTGGAGTTTCACGGACCGGAGCAGGTCCTGACGTCCAACAGCGAACTGGCTGAAACCATCTGCCGGGAGATGGGCGGCAGCGAGCTTACGCTGGGCGAGGGGCAGCGTCCCTGGGAGATACGCCATTTCGTGACCGATGCCGTTAAGTACCGCAAATCCGGCTACGCGATCATCAGAAATGACGTGGCCTTCCCCATTTCGAGCCTTCCGGAAATCGTTGACTACTGTTACCGGCTCGGCGATGAAAACGACCTGTTAATTCACACCTTCGGTCATGTCGGTCTGGGTTTGCTTCATGCCCTGATTCTGGCCAAACGGGAAGATACCCGCCAGTGGCAGCGCGCCACCGACGTGAGCGATCTGATTATCCGCAGGACAATCGAACTGGACGGCACGATATCGGGCGAGCACGGCATCGGGCTGGGGCACAAGAGCCTGTTCGAACTGGAGCACGGATCTTCGGTAGAGTTGATGCGCAAAATAAAGCGTCAATTCGACCCCCGGAACATCCTTAACCCCGGCAAGATATTTGATATGTAACCTACTATAGTGCAGGATATTATAAGTATCATCTAAAGTACACTGTTATATGTGGCCGCCGACTCACTTCGCCCGGGGCATGCTCATCACCGCACGAAGGCCACTCGGCCGGCCGACACATATTCAGCATCTTTGACGCGAAACCGATAAGAGCTTATAAAACTTGACCAATTGGATGTCAGACAATATATTGAGACAGTTCTTGGGAACTTGTCTCAAGAATGTTTTTATAATGGGTTGAGCATGAGGATACATCATTTCCTGACTATCGCCATACTGTCGTCAATGGCGTCGACTTCCCAGGCCGGGCCTGACTTGCGGGTCCGCAGTGAACGATTCGAGATGGGTGCTGTCCAGCACAGTACCTGGGCCAGTCACGCTTTCTGGTTTCGCTCCACGGGCGACGACACGCTGGTCATCCACGAGATCAAGACAAACTGCGGCTGTACTCTGATGCCGCTGGAGAGAAACTGGATTGCTCCCGGGGACAGCCTGCGGGTCGATATTTGCTGGGATGTATGGAAGCGAATCGGTGCCACGGGCAGCTACCCGTACATTTACACCAACGCCGGCGTGGACCCTTTCCGGGTCTATCTGACGGCGACGGTAATTGTCGACGGGGGTAATACGCGGCCGCTGGCTTTCAATCCGCACATATTCGAGTTGCCGCGTTTTGGCGACCGCTCGATCGACAGTGTCGGTTTCACCATCCGCAATTTCTCGGATGAAGAGGTGCGTCTGAAGCCGGTGTCGTTCTTCGTTGATGAATGTGATATCGTGCTGCCCGAAGTGGTCGCCGGCAAAGGGACCGCCAAGGGTTATATCAAGGTAAGAAATGACTTTCTTGACAGCGAATTCAAGAGGTCGATAACCATAGAGATGAACGACCAGAAGGAGAATCGTCTGACGATACCGATCAGACGAAAGATCTACTGATCGCGTCTGTCCCATGAGATGATATCAACAGCGAGGTTCTGCGTGATGAGAACGATATTATTGACACTGACGTTAACGGTGGTGTTGGCTTTCGCCGGTTCCAGCGCCCTGGGCGGCCCGAACATGAGCATCCCCGAGACCGATTTCGATTTCGGCTATGTGCCGCAACAGGCCAAAGTCAGCCATTACTTCTGGCTGCACTCCACCGGTGATTCCACCCTCGTGATCGAAAAAGTGGTCCCCGGCTGAGGGTGCACCAAGGCTCCGCTGGAGAAGACGGAGCTTGCTGTCGGCGACAGCACCAGGCTGGAGATAATTTTCGATACCCGGCGCTACAGCCAGAAGGTGACCAAGCGACCGAAGATAGTGACCAACGAGGGTCCCCCCGACAAGCGGGTGTCCATCATGGCCTATATCACCAAGCGGCCCGATTCCACGTACCCGGCGGTTATCAAACCGTACAAACTGGATCTCACTCAGTTCGGAGAGAAGGTCCGCGACGAAGTTACTTTTCGAATAACCAACGTATCCGACCAGGATCTCGATGTTTCGATGGTAGCCTACGACGGTGATTATTTCGAGGTTGAGCTTCCCGGAACCATCTCCCCCGGCGAATGGGGCGAGGCCAAACTCAAGCTGGTTGAGGAAGCACTCGACAAGGAGTTCGAAAAGTCATTCACCATTTGCGTGGGCGACGAGCTGAACACCCGGTTTACGGTACCGGTCAAGCGCAAGCTCAGACCAAGCCTTCAACAGGCGGATTCCGACGCCGGCGCCGGCGATAAAGACGCCCCGTAACGGGCTCGAAAAAGACAAAAAAGAGCCACCCCGAGGGGTGGCTTTTATTTTGCCTGCATGCGGCCGCCGGCTCAACGGTTCAAGTCGATATAACCCTGGTCGATCTGCTCCTGCCACCCGCGGCTGTAAACCTCACCGGATACGTTGGAATGAACCAGCCGGTAGTCGTCGTTGCCGGACCAGTCCTCGAACAGGAAGAACTTCCCTTCCCTTATCGAGCGATAGTGCCAGATTTCAAAGGGGTTGCCTATGCGCGGGGCCTGGTACTCATCACGCTCGTCCCACACGCCGTAGGTCAGGTAAATTCTCCCGCGATCGGTGGACCAGCCGTCGGTCCGGTCGTTGTTGGTGGAGAAGAATTTGTTGGCGTACTTGTACCGGCGAATCATCTCGATCCTGTTTTCCACGACGCCGGTCGCGCGGTTGACATCGTGCTCCTTCCAGTACCCGTCCAGATAATTCATCTTGCCCTGAGCCGACAGACCTTCCAGAATGGCCAGCTGCTCGGCCGTGACCAGATACTTGACCATGTTGACATGGTCATCGACGGTAAGGCCTTCCTCCAATTGCTGTTGAGTCCGGCGCTGTCCGGAAGCGGCCGCCAGTAAAGCCTGGGTCGAAACGATACTGAAGGGGAGGATGGCGGTGTCGGCCTGTCCCGACTGAAGGTCGCCGGCCACAATTTCCACCTTATAACCGCCCGTTTTCCAGCCGGCGATGCCGAACGACTCGGTGATCACGGCTGATTCGCCCGGTTTCCGGGCGATTCTTCCTCCCATATTTTCAACCTCGACACCGTTTGCATCGGTCAGGCGGAGGGCTATGCGGTAATCGGACGGCGCCGAAGCCTCGTACGTAAGGTTATAAATCTCGCCGTAAACGTATATCAGCGTATCGCTTCGGGCGAAGATCGAAACGGGATTGACGGTGACATGAAAGCCGTTTTTGTACAGGCGCGGGTTGTAGCTAGGGCTCTCTTTGCCGACGTAGACCAGGTTATAGGCCAGGCAGGCGCCGCCGATCGTCAGTCTCGACGGATCCGACGGTGTGACGGTCAGTTCATCGAAGAAGTAGTCCCCTCGAGCCTTGCTGGCCACGTCGATAACAATAAGCCGCGCCGCATATCGACCCGGCCGGACCATCATCACCAGTTTGTTGAAGATGCGGAATCCGCCGATCCGGGCCTCATCAGGGCTGTTGACTTTCAGGGAAAAATACGTTCTCACCGAATCAATGGCGAAACCGGCGGTGTCAAGCAGGTCGACCTGGGCGAAGACCCGGGCGTAAAGGCCGCCGTCAAGCGAATCCCGGTCGAAAAAAGTGAACTCGTCGCGGTTGAGCGAAAAGGGGAATTCAACCATGACGAGCGAGTCGAAATCCGGGTTATTGCTGATGACCGCGCCGGCGTAAACCGCGAGCTCCCCTTTCGGTTCGGCTCCTGCCTGCCCGGCAGCAAGGAGACCGGCAACAATCAGTACAGTGGCCCCCAGCATCCTCACCGCTGTCAAGGTACGTCTCCTTTAAAATTCGGGCCGGTGCCCAAGGCCGTCGTAGGGATATACGAGCCTGAAGTCGCCGTCGCCATTCTCATCGACAAACACGAACTTCCGGTACCTGGCCTCCCGGTAATAGTGCCACTCCTGATAGGGCTGCCGGTCAAGCACGAAAGGATAATCGTCGACCTGATCCGGTTCGCCGTACACGATGTAAACCCTGCCCCGGTCGGTTTTCCAACCGGCCCTTCTGAGATACGAGAAATGCTGATTGGCGAAATTGATGCGGCGGTAGAACTCCGTTTTGACCTCATTATCGGGAGTCCCGGGAGTCGGGTCACGACCGAGCCAGAATTCAGCGAAGGCCCGTTGCCTCTCGTCGAAAGTCTCAAGACCTTTCAGCTGGTCAACGTCGCTGTCCTGAGCGATGATCGAAAGCTGGCTAAGAATCGACTCGTAGTCATGCTTCAACAGCGATTTTTCCGACCAGACCAGCTCAAAGTACTTGTCTTTCTCGTCAACTTTCTTGTCGCGTCGACCCTTCAGGGCGATGTGAAGTCGGAAACCGCCGGGTCTCAAATCCTCCAGGGAGATTTCGCGCAACTGGCGGGCGGCGCCGTCCACAAACTCGCTCGAAAGCGAATCCCGGTATAGCATGCCCCTGGTGTCATGGCGAAGAGAGGTTTCTATCTGGACCTCGCTCGCCGAATCCTGGCCCTGATACACCTCGAAGTAGAACATCAGCTTCAGGGCGTCATCGGAGCCGTACTTGTGCGAAACGGACGGGACCACGGTAAACTCACCCTTGTCGAACTTGGTGGCGTCGTCCCCGGTCGCCGAAGCACTCTGAACCAGCTGGATATCCGAAAGACTGGCATGCTTCTGTTGCAGGTACTGCGCCTTGGTCTTGAAAGAACGTTCAATGCTCTTGTCGCTTCTGGCATCCGTCAGAGTCAGCTTCACCTCGTACTTCTCAGGGTCCAGATCAAACTTGACCAGGTTGGTGCGGTAATCGAAGCGTGACTTGGCCTGCGCCTCGGTCCGGACCTTGATGCGCTTGGTGTCGCGGTACGAGTCGACGAGCAGATCGTTCTTACCGTACACCGCCACCAGGATTTCGTACTCGGCGGCGTAGACTCCCCCCTGGCGATAAAACTCGAGGGCGGCGTTATAAATCTGGTAGTAGACCTCCAGCCGGACTTTGCCCGGGGTCGTCGAGTTAAAAACCGCGTGGTCAACCAGGAAGTAAGGGTCGTTGGCATCTTTGGAAAAAACGTTGAAAGCCGACTGCCCGTGAACGACGCCGGCAACCATCGTGAGGGCGATGAGAATCGCTACAATGTGGGTTTTGTAAGTCATCATCACATAATAATAAACGAAATTGGTAACTTAGTGTTGCAAGTTAATTTTCGGGTACCTCCGGCGCAACCAAAAAGACCCGGAAAAGCCGAATCGGAACGATATCTTACTCGTACCGCAGGGCCTCGATGGGATCGAGCATGGCCGCCTTGACGGCCGGGTAGACCCCGGAAACCAGGCCGACCGAGACCGAAACGACAAACCCGACGACTACCCAGAACAGAGATATGGAAAGCGGAAATTTGAGAAGCAAGCCGTTGACAACCAAAGCCAACAGGACTCCCCCGATAACGCCGATCACCCCGCCGGTTCCGGATAAAGTCATAGCCTCGGTCAGAAACTGAAGAATGATATTGGACCGTCTGGCCCCGATGGCCTTGCGGACCCCGATCTCGCGGGTTCGCTCGGTAACCGAAACCAGCATAATATTCATGACCCCGATGCCGCCGACCATAAGACCGACGGAAGTTATGATAATGGTGATTATGTAAATCCACTTGGTGATGTTGCCGGTGAAGTCTTTCAGATTGTCCTGAGTTTCCAACGCAAAGTTGTTCGGTTTATTGAACGGCACGCGACGATATTTGCGCAGGGCGCTGACGATCTCGTCCTTGGCGATCTCCATATTCTCGTAGCTGTCAGCCCGTACCCAGAGTGTCAGGGCTTCGTCCCACGGATGAAGTTTTTCGTGAGCGGACAACGGTATGATGACCTTGTTGTTATCGCGGCTGTCCCCGAAATTAGACTGCTGCTTGGCCAGCACGCCGATGACCTCAAAGCGGTTGCCGTTGACGCGTATTTCCTTGCCGACCGGGTCCTCTTCCATAAACAGCGCCTGGGCCAGGTCGAAGCCGAGTACGCACACCATCCTCCGGAACTGAACATCCAGATCCGACAGGAACCGTCCGGCGGCAAGGGAAGAGTTGGTGACTTTGAGGAAATCGGGCCAGGTTCCCATGATGTAGGCCTGGTTCCCGCCCTTGCGATTCATGTACTTGACGTCGTTGCCACCCCGCTTCATCCAGTGATTCTGGGCCGCCACAGCGTCGACATGCGGGCAATTCTCTTTGATAGCGAGGGCTTCGCCGACGGTGATATCGGCGCGGTTGCGTTCTTCGTCGGACAGATCGTGGTAATCGGTATTGAACGGGTACTTTTCGACCAGAATGGTATTGGAGCCCATCGAGTCGATCTCGTCGGCCATGGCCCGGTCGAGGCCGCTCACCACCGAGGCCATACCGATAACCGAGCCGACCCCGACCATCACACCCAGGATCGTCAGACCGCCGCGAAACTTGTTGGCCGAAATGGCCGAGAGGGCCAGAAGAACACCGTCCTTTATTTCTACCCAGGTCAGCATCATGGCAATTTACTCATAACTTAAGGCTTTTATGGGGTCCATTCGGGCCGCTTTCAGGGCCGGGTATATTCCAAACACCAGGCCGGTGCCGGTTGAGATCGTCAGACCGGCAATTATGGCCAGAGCCGACGGTGTTATCTGCATATCGAGCATGCCCACCAGCGACTTGGCTATCAGGAAACCCAGTATTATGCCCAACAGGCCGCCCGACAGGGTCAGCATCAGGGCCTCGAACATAAACTGAATCAGGACATGGCGCCTCTTGGCGCCGACCGATTTCCTGATGCCGATTTCCCGCGTTCGTTCGGTTACGGAAACCATCATTATATTCATGACCACGATTCCGCCGACAACGACGGATATGGAAGAGATGCCCACCAATCCCAGCCGGAAGATCTTGGTCAGCGAATTCAGAAGGTCCAGCATAGACTCGGCCGTGACCATGTCAAAATCGTCGGGCTTATCGTATGGTACATGTCTCTGGGCGCGCAGTATAATTCGCACCTGGTCCATGGCTTCGTCCAGGTCCTCCACGGTCGGGGCTTTCACGACGATGCTCAGTCCGCGACGGGGAAAACCGAATTGCCGGCTGAAGGCCGAGAGCGGGATGATCACGAAGTCGTCCTGGCTTTCGCCGAACATACTTCCCCGCTTCTTGGCCACCCCGATGACGGTGTACTTGTTCGTGCCGAGTTTGATTTCCCGGCCGATAGGGTCAACGCCTTCAAAGAACGTTTCCCTGACCAGGTCGCCAATAAACACCACCGGCCGCCGGTACAGGTCATCTTCAAACGAATGAAAGCGGCCCTGCTCGACTTCGAAATCGACAATATCGACATAGTTGGCGGTGGCGCCGGTCACGAAAACATCGCGCAGCGACTGGTCACGATATTTCGCGGTCACGGACTGGTAGGCCCGCGGGCAGACTTTTTCGCACAGTTCGCAGCCGTTTTCAATGAGCTCGACGGCCTTGTAATCGATCGGCTTGCGCTTGATCTTTTCCCAGAACATCTCGTCGGACGTAATAAAAATGATGTGCCGGACCACGAAGGTGGACGGGCCGAGGCGGGCCAGGTCCTCCTCGATGGCGCCGGCCATGCCTTCGAGAGCGGAAATGATCGTCATCACCGAAGTGACTCCGATGATAACGCCGAGAAGGGTCAGGCCGCTGCGGAGGCGGTGCGCTCGCAGGGCACTGACGGCGATCCGAAACAGGGAAAAGACAACCATGGGCTAATGTACGCCGTTTCTCTGACTCTCCGGGACGGTCAGGTCTTCGGCAATCTGGCCGTCCAGAATCGACAGTATTCGATGGGCGTGCCGGGCGATATCTCTCTCGTGAGTGACGATGATGATGGTGTTGCCCTGGCGGTGCAGCTCGTCGATCAGCTTCATTATCTCGATCGAGGTCTTACTGTCGAGGTTACCGGTCGGCTCGTCGGCCAAAAGCAGCGACGGGTCGTTCACCAGCGCCCTGGCCATGGCGACCCGCTGACGCTGCCCGCCCGACAACTCGCTCGGCTTGTGGGTCACGCGGTCGCCGAGGTCCACCTTCTCCAGGGCCTGCATGGCCTTGGCCCGCCGGTCCTGCCCGGTGGTGCCGTTGTATATCAGCGGCAGCTCCACGTTATGGAGAGCCGTCGCCCGCGGCAACAGATTGAACGTCTGAAAAACAAAGCCGATTTCGCGATTGCGTATAGCGGCCAGTTCGTCGTCGTTCATCTGACTGACCTTGCGTGAGTTCAGATAGTACTCGCCCTGGGTCGGGGTATCCAAACAGCCAATCAGGTTCATCAGAGTGGACTTTCCGGAACCCGAGGGGCCCATGATGGCGACATATTCCCCTTTATCGATGCTGATCGAGACGCCCCTGAGGGCATGCACCTTTTCGGCGCCCATCTCGTATGTCTTCCACAGATCTCTGGTCTCAATCATTGCCATGCTCAGTCACCTTCCCCGCCGCGCTTCTTGATTATTTCCACGTTGTCACCGTCCTTGATAGTCCGGAGCACCCGGTAGGGGCCGGAGACAACCGAGTCACCGTCAACAACGCCGGCGGTTACTTCGATACTCTTCTGGTCAGCAATACCTGTTTCCACCTGCACAAAGCGCGCCTTGCCGTCGCGGATGACAAAAACGCCCTTGATTTCTTCGCGCTCGCCTTCCTCGCTGCCGGCGGTATCGGCGCTATCAGCCGCCGTGTCGGCGGCGGCGGGCTCATCGGCCGCCTGAACTTCAGCCACCACTCCCGAGCTACCCTGCTCCTGCTCGGCGGCGCGGGCACGCTCGAGGGAATCGAGGTCGAAGGCGCGCATGACGATGGCGCTGTAGGGCACGGCCAGAGCATCCTGCCGCTCGCTGGTGATGATGTCAACCGTGGCCGACATGCCCGGCCGGATGCGCACGTTGGGGTCTTTGAAGATTACTTTGACGCTGAAGTTGGTGGACTGGTCCTGCGTGCCGACACCGGCCAGGATGGCGGTGTTGCCGATTTCCACGACCTCGCCGGCGAAGACCGTGTCCGGGAAAGCGTCGACTTCGATATCAACCGACTGATTGAGCTCGACCTTGTTGATCTCGGTCTCGTCGACCTCGACCTCGACCTCGAAGACGCTCAGGTTGGATATCGTCATCAGGGTCTTCCCCTGCGTAAAAGCCGTTTGAGCCGGGGCGATTTCGCCGGCCTCGCAGTCGACGAAAGTCACGATGCCCGACATGGGCGCGACGATTTTGGCTTTGCTGAGGTTATCGAGCTGCTGGGCGTAACGCGCCTCGAGCTGCTTGGTCTGGGCCTGAGCCGCTTCGTGCGTCGCCCTGGCGTTAAGGTAGGTGTACTTGGCGTTGTTGTAGGCGGTCTCGGAAGTCAGCTTGTCCTTATACAGCTTGTCCTGCCTCTGGTATTCCTCGTAAGCCTGATCGAAGCTGGCCTTGGCGCCTTCCAGGCGGGCCTGAGTTTCCGTCAGGGCGTACCGGGCCTGATCCACCTCGGCGCGGAGACGAACCGTATCCAGTACGATCATGAGATCGCCGGCCATGACGCTGTTGCCCTCCTTGGCCCGGAGATCGATGATCTCGCCGGTCACTTCCGAGGTGATATCCACCTTGGTTTGAGGCTGAATCCGCCCCGACGCCGACACCATCTCGGTGAGATCGGTTGCCGACGCCACGGTGGCCTGCACCTTGGTGGACTTGGAGGTATCGGAGGTCAAATTGACGACGATGATGACCACAACCACGACTATAGCGCCTATGATCAGGAGTTTCTTCTTCATATGAGATTACCTTCCATCATGTTTATTATACATGTAATGTTCTGAGCTTATTCACATTTTGCCCATGGCGTTTTCGAGCCGGGCCACGGCCAGGTTGAGGTCAAAGTCGGCCTGGATCAGCGATACCTGCGCCTGCTTGAGCGAAACCTGGGCATCTAGAAGATCCAGAATGGTGGCGGCGCCCAGGTTGTATTTCTCCTGCGTTATTTTCAAATCCTCGTTGGCGGCGTCGACGTTTTCGGTGGCCACCGTTTTTGCATCGTTCTGCTGCTCCATGTCGAAGTAAGCTGTCTTGATCTCATGTATCAGCAGGTTCCTGGTGTCGGCCCGGTATGCTCTGGCGTTATTGTAGTTGACCCTGGCCGAGGTTACGACCCGTTCCCTGAAGAACCCGTCGAAAATGGTCCAGGATGCGGACACGCCGTAGCGGGTGGTTGTCGACGAGAAGTTGAACAGCAGGGTATCGCCCTGGGAACCGTCCGATACGCTATAGGAAGCGTAGCCGCCCAGGGTAGGCAGATATCGGGACCAGCCGGAACGCACACCGTGACGGGCGGCAGCAACGTTCTTGTCGGCCGCCAGGAGGCCCGGCTCGTGCTCCAGCCCGAACTGCAGGGCCTCGTCGAGCGAGCCCTGGTATTCACGCACCAAATAATCGGCGGAAAACTCCACCTCCCTGTTGGGGTCGATGCCGATAGTGTAGGCCAGGCTGGCCTTGGACGTCACCACGGCGTTGCGTGCCCGAAGCAGGGCCAAGCGGTCATTGCCGTACTGGACCTTCTGTTTCAGCACGTCGGAAAGCGAGGCGGAGCCGAGATCGTAGCGCGACGTGATCAGCTTGAGTTGTTCTTCGCTTCGAGCCACCGCCTGTTCCTGCACGTCGACATTCTGGACGCTGGCCAGGTAGGCGTAGTGGGACAACTTGACGCTGTAAATCAGATCCTGCTCGGAGTTGATGACATCGAGTCTCGCCGCCGCGCGAGCGGCCCGGGCGCCGGCAAAGTTAAAGAAGTTGGTTGCGTCGAACAAAGACATCCGGGCCGACAGGTTGAGCGAAGTGCCCTCGCCGTCCTGGTCGGGCTGCTGGACCTCCGGAAAACCTTCGAACTGCGATGTCTGGTCGCGCTGCTTCGATTCGTAGTAGTCGTAACTGGCGCTGACAGAAGGTAAAAAGGCTCCCAGGGCCGAGCGCTGGTCGGCTTTGGCCAGGCTTTCGGCGCCTCGGGCCGCTATAATAGAGGCGCGATTTTGCAGTGCCAGTTCGATACAATCGTTAAGTGTCAGACCTTCATCCGCAGCACCGGCGCCGGCCCCCGCCAGAATCGCCGGCATCAGTATGAGCAGGAACTTATACAACAAGCTTCTCATGAATCATCTCCTTTAGCCAAGCAGGCCTCCTACCCCGGTGAGAATTATGTGCAGGACTGAGATCAGTCCAATGGATAAGACCGCCGTCCAGTAACCTTTGTTGCGCGGAAAATTGTATACCGCCGCCAGGCCGATGCCGACCGCAATGATCTCCCATATGTTGAACAGGCCGATCTTGGAAAGGGCCACGAAGGGAATGCTGTCAAAGCCCTGACCGGCCGCCAGCACCCCCAGCGAAAGCGTCACCCCGACCGAGCCTTTCGCCAGCATCAACGCGGCATGTATGAGCGTACCCACGGCGAAGATTATGTTGCCGTACAGTATAACCGACAGGACCGCTTTGTACCGCGCCTTGGCACCCATGATAAAGCCGCCGAAAAATGACGCCAGCCATGCCGCCACAATGGGATAGAGCGCCATGAACACGGTCGGAAAAGCAATCGAAGTTATCTTCAGTGCCTGCCGAACCTGTGGTGTCGCCGGCTGGCCCTGCATCCGTTCGGCCATCTGCGGTGACTCCAGCTGGGCCTGCACCAACAGGTCCGAGATGAGGACAAACGAAACGGCATAAAGGATCACCGCGACAATGTAGGGAACGAGAATCCTGGGATTGTTTTTGAGTTTCTCGAAGAACTCACCGGGCTTGCTGAAAACCTGGACAAGACCTTTCCAGGAAAGCCCGCTCACACTCTGGCTGGCGGGATGAACGTCCGCCGCACTGCTCTGCTCCACCCTGACCTCCTCTGTTATTCTTTGAATTAACGATACTTACAAACAAAAGTTTCATCCGCCATCGGCGGCCCATGGAAATTATACCACTATCTTTCAGAGATATTCAACTCGAGTTTCAAGAAAAGGGGACTTATCGAGCGATAAATCCCCTTCATTAATAGAACTTTCTTTTCGACGACCGTTTATCCGAACAGATAGGGACCCACCACCAGCGATACTATGGCCATCAGCTTGATGAGGATGTTCATGGACGGCCCCGAGGTGTCCTTGAACGGGTCACCGACGGTATCCCCGACCACGGCCGCTTTGTGAGCATCCGACCCCTTGCCGCCGTGCGCCCCCTGCTCGATATACTTCTTGGCGTTGTCCCAAGCGCCGCCGGCGTTGGCCATCATAAGGGCCAGCATCACACCCGACATGGTGGCACCGGCCAGCATCCCTCCCAGGCCTTCCTTGCCCAGCACGGTGCCGACTATGAGCGGCGACAGGATCGCCGTGAGTCCGGGCACGATCATCTGCAGCAGCGCCCCTTTGGTGGCGATATCCACGCAACGCCCGGTATCGGGCTTGGCCGTGCCCTCCATGAGACCCTTGATCTCACGGAACTGGCGCCGTACTTCTTCCACCATTTTGGAGGCGGCCCGCCCCACGGCCGTCATCGTGAGAGCGGCCACGAAAAATGGCAAGACGCCGCCCAGGAAAAACCCGATAACAACTGTCGGCTTTAGAATACTGATGCTTTCCAGGCCCACCGCTGACGAGTAAGCCGAAAACAGAGCCAGCGCCGTCAGGGCCGCCGAGCCAATGGCAAAGCCCTTGCCGATGGCCGCGGTGGTGTTGCCGAGCGAGTCCAGCTTGTCGGTAATGGCCCGCACTTCGGGACCCAGCCCCGACATCTCGGAAATGCCCCCGGCATTGTCGGCGATAGGGCCGTAAGCGTCGACCGACATGGTCACTCCGATGGTGGCCAGCATGCCCACCCCGGCGATACCGATCCCGTAGAGACCGGCGAAGGTGAAACCGGTGAAGATGGCCGCGCAGATCACGATTATCGGCAGCAGCACGGACTGCATCCCGACCGCCAGGCCGGCGATGATGTTGGTTGCCGAACCGGTCAATGAAGACCGGGCGATATGCCTGATGGGTCGGGAAGCGGTATAGTATTCGGTAAGCAGACCCAGAAGGATTCCGGCCAGGTTACCGGCCAGGATGGCCCAGAAGATTTTTTGGTCAAGGCCCAATCGGTCTATAATCACCCAGGAAGCGATGAGCATGACAACGGCGCCGACATAGGTAACCAGTCTGAGGGTCGCGGCCGGGTTCATTCTCGAAAACAGCCAGACCGAGACGATACCCAGCATGGAGGCTATCGCTCCAAAAGCGACAATCATCAGCGGCAGTTGCATGTGCGCCACGCGCATGGAATCCGGAATGGCGACCGAGGTGGCCCCGATGGCTATGGTCGCAACGACCGAGCCCACGTAGGACTCAAACAGGTCGGCGCCCATACCGGCGGTGTCACCGACGTTATCGCCGACGTTGTCGGCGATGACAGCGGGATTGCGGGGGTCGTCCTCGGGAATTCCCGCCTCGACTTTACCGACCAGGTCGGCACCGACATCGGCCGCCTTGGTGTATATGCCGCCGCCGACACGGGCAAAGAGGGCTATGGACGAGGCGCCCATGGCGAAACCGTTTATGACACTGGCCTCAGCCGGATTATCGCCGAAGATGTGGTAGGCGATGCCGACGCCCACCAGGCCGAGCGCCGCCACCGACATGCCCATAACGGCCCCGCCCGAAAAGGCGATGGAGAGAGCCGACGACTGGCCGGACTCTTTAGCCGCGGCAGTGGTTCTCACGTTGGCGCGGGTGGCCGCTTTCATTCCGAAGAAGCCCGCCAGCATCGAGCAGGCCGCCCCGCCCAGAAAGGCCAGTCCCGTATTCAGCTGGATTCGCCAGGCCAGCAAAGCGAAGACCACAACTATAAACAGAACCAGGATAGAGTACTCGCGTTTCAAAAATACCATGGCGCCGCTGTGAATGACGTCGGAGATTTCTTTCATCAAATCCGTGCCCCACGGCTTGCGCTTAATAAAGGTGAACAGTACCAGGGCAAAAGCCAGACCCACTAGCCCGATGACGGCCGATAACAAACCCGTGCTCATCCGTTTTTCTCCTGTTAAGACTATAATCGCTAATAACTTACGAACGCCCTCCCGAAAAAATCAGGGGGGAATATATCGCCTGCCGCTTTCCTTGGCAAGCTAAAACTGCCTCAGACCCGACGATTGAATGGCAACAAGAAAAACCGGCGCGGGGTTCCGCGCCGGTCAGACTGTTCTTTTTGCAGGAAAATAATCAGAATCGCTTCATGGTGACGCCCATCCACGGGAAGCCGTGGTCGGTATCGCTCTCCTGCATCATCCACCCTCTCAGGACGAACTGCTGGACGGCGTCGCTGTCGGTTACCTCGGTGCGCGAGTACGGCAACTCACCGACAAACGGTATGAGCGGGAAATTGGTCGTATCGGTGACGGAGTTGATCGGTTCGAGCGAAATAAAGACGCGACCGGGGTTGCCCGTTCTGGAGGGCACGAAATTCACCGGCGGATGGTTTCCCGGCAGATTCATGAGGAAGTCCTCGCCCGGGTACTGCGGGACCCTGGTGCTGGCCACATACGGGTTGGCGTCATCGGCACACCGGGCATCGGCGAAAGTACCCGTGGTCAGGACGGCCCCTTCGCACTCGTCGAGCCAGGGGTCGAGCTGCCGCCAGGCCGGCATGGTCATACGGTTCGCAACAATATTGGAGTCGATCTGCGGTGAAACAATCCAGCCTTTATACTTCCAGCCGTAATCGATCAGAAGCGGCATCAGGAACTCGCCCTCGGGATGTTCCTCGGTTTCACCCTGGTTGAATTCGTCAAAGATCACACTGCCGACGGTAACATCGTATACGATCGACAGCGAGGTATTGAAGTACGGTTCGTCGGTGAGAGTGTCGCGGACCAGGTCAAAACGCACCACCGAGTGATAAACCGTATCCAGGCCGAAGATACGCCCGGTATCCTTCACCAAAATGGAAGCAGGGTCGAGACCCGTCGTCACGATGACGGTATCCCCCGATTCATGCTCGGTATCGATCAGCGTGTCCACCCACCATTCGACGATGGCGTTGGTATCGTTCATGGGCCTGGTCTGCTCGGTGTAAGTAGCGAACCAGACGGCGTAGCCATCGGTCACCGAATCCAAGCCATCGGACGGGCTCTCCATATTGTACCAGGCGGTCGCTCCCCAGAGAGAATCGATCTGGGGGAAACGAAGCCGGACAGTCTGATCGGAAAGCGAGCCCATGAGCATAATCGCGCCGGGAGAATTGGTGTTGTCGTCGGGAAACCTCTCAACGGAAACGAGCATGTCAGTATAGCTCATAGCGTCATAAGCAGCGAAGAACTCATTTGAATCCGACCGCACCGAACCGTCGGTCTCGAGGTACCTGTGAAGGATCTGATCATATCCGAACTTACCCAGCGAGAGCGTGTCGCTGGAACCGGCCACCCACAATTCATAGACCATGCCCGGAGGATTCGCCGGCAGCTTCTCTTCCTGGAGCCATATGTTAGTTTTTGAAAGTGGAGTTAGAATGTCTTCGGGCTGCTCACAACCCCAGTACAAACAGCTGGATAGTAGAGCTAAGATTAAAAGAAACAACAGCTTATTGCGCTTGAACATCGATTCCTTCCTCCTCCGGAGCCACCGGGAAAATATTGAGCCAAAATTTTCAAAACCTGAGTATAACCTGCCCCCGAGCTTATTGTCAAGTCCTTATTTCGATAGATTTTATCTCAATGGTAAGGGACGTTTCTGGTGGGAGCATCATCTAAAGAAATGTCGCCAGCGAGTCGATAAAATATACATAATAACCTATCTAAAAACCACGGGAGAGATTCTCTTGACGATATGCTCCAAGTGCCGCAGCGAGCAACCTTCCAGCGATGTAACAACCTGTATCCAATGCGGTTATCCAATTGAGCGAACTTCCGAGCCGGATGGCATCTCCGATGACGAAGGGTCCCTTGACTTTTTCGTGGAGGAGGCGCCTGAAAATACTCAGGAGTTTGCGGGGGCAACCGGTTCGGCCGGGCGGAAATTCGACGAAGAGCTTGGCATTGAGTCAACCTCAGACTTAATGGAACAATCCGCCAAGCACCAAAGGGGGCCGTTCAACGAACAGAGGGAAAGCGATTACGGCATCGCGCCTATCGGCGACAGCGCGCCGCCGCCGCCGCCCGCTCCCGTCGACGAGTATCCCGCTGAGCCGGAGACGGCTCGCGGGCAGGATGGCGGCACCACCGAACGGGTCCAACCCGACGAGAGCGACTCGCAACAGGTCAAAAAACTTTCCGATGAAGAGATCAAGCGGATTGAACAGAACTTGTACGGCAAGGACTTTCTCAAAGGCAACGAGAGGAACGATCTGGCCAGTAAGATCGATGCCGTCAGAAACGACGCGCCCCCGACGGCCGAGCAATCCCCGGCCGGGGCGGACGGCCAGCGCACGGAGAAGCAGCCGGCGTCGTTTTCCCGGCCGCACCAGGCCAAATCGCGGTCGGCCAGAAGGGGCCAGGGCATCGCGTATTACTACAGGAATTACCTCCAGTTACTCGGCAACCGTACTTTGATGACGGGCGACGTTCTCAAGGTCGGCGAGCGCGAATACGTCCTCAAACCCAAGAAAATCAAACCGGCTTTCCTGATTGGAACGTTTGCGGTCGTTCTCGTGATAGTTCTGGTCACGGCCGCCTCGCTTCTTACTTCCGGCAGTAGTTCCGAGGGCCATCTCGTGGGGGTGATACTGGACGGCAGCGACCGGCCCTATATCCAGGGAGCGGAGATACGTCTGCCGGAACTGGGCAAATCGGTTGAGACCGACGCGCGGGGATTCTTTGACGCCGGTTTTCTGCCGGTCGGTACGCATCGAATCGAATATGTGATTGACGGCACCGTCGTCGAGATCGAACATGCCAGCGTCAGCCCCGGTGAAGTCAGGATGGTGTTTCTGAGGCCGGCAACGGAGGAGGAACTCGACCAGTGGCACGCCCAGACGGAGCCGGAACCGCCGGTAAGCCAGCCGGAGCCGCAGCGTTCGGCCCAGAAAGAGCCGGAAGCGCCGGCCCGCCAGGCCACCCGAGACGAACCCGTCAAGAGCCCGGCGGCCAGGACCAGCACTGTCAAATCCAGCCCCGCGAAAACGACGGCTTATGCCAAGATAACGCTGAAAGCCAACGTGGACGGAGCCCGGTTCGAACTTGACGGTTCCATCCTCGGCGCCGGCAATCTCACTTACAGCCGCATCAAAGCCGGTCGGCACCGCTACCGGGTATCGGCTGACGGGTACAATCCGGTCGAGGGAGCCATCAGCCTTAGCGGCGGCGAGACGCGGCGCCTCGAGGTCACTCTCAGCCGAATGAACCAAAGCCAGAAAACCGCGTCATACAGCACCGATGATTTCTTTTACTCGGGGCACGCGGCCCTGCAGTCCGGCGATTATGAAACGGCCGTGGCCGATCTGACCCGGGGCATCGACGCCAAACCCAGCCATGCCCAGGCTTACTTCTACCGGGGAGAAGCCTACGCCAAGCAGAAATACGTCCGCAAGGCTCACGATGACTTTGTTCGCGCGGCCGAGATTTACCAGATCGGGAAGGAGTACGGCCGGGCTATCACCGCTTATCGCAGGGCCATCGAGTGCGACGACAAATCGGTGGTCGCCTATATCGGCCGCGGCAACACCTACCTGAAAAAGGGCGAGGAACTGGCCGCCATTGGCGATTTCGACAAAGCCGCGCGGCTCGACAAGCGGTGTTTCGAAGCCTATTACGGCATGGGGGAGGCACGGTTCAAGCAGCAACAGTACAAGAAAGCGATCGATAACTTCAAAGATGCGCGCTCGGTGAATGACAAGGACATCCGGGTACACCAGTACCTGATGCTCTCGTACATGGCTCTGGCCGACTACAAAAACGTCAAGAAGAGCTATGAGAAGTTCGCCGACATCGCCACCGACGAACAGATGAACCGTTTCAACAACGATCGGAAGTACAGCGCCGTCCTCAGAGTGCTCGATTCGCACTAGGCTCCTGGAATGCGCACGAAACTCAACTGCTGGGAATTCAAAAACTGCGGCCGGCAGCGTGGCGGCCTGATGGCCGACCTGCTCGGCGCATGCATCGTTCCGGAATTCATGAAGTATGACGGTCTCAACGACGGCAGCGGAGCGGGCCGCGCCTGCTGGATGGTGCCGCATTCTGTGACAGACGGTCACAATCGCCGGACCGCCACCTGCTCGCGGCGCTGCTACACCTGCGAATTCTACAAACGGGTAGTGTTCGAGCAGGAAGAAGACACCAAGTTCCGGTTTACCTCGATCAAAGTATAAAAACCACTCATTGACGGACAAATCCCGAGTGCCGGGCGCAGGCGATGCGTCGGGCCTTTTTTTTGATCTCACTAAAAGATTGCGCGCCGAACTTTTTGGGGTTATGTTCGTCATTTAATAATATCAAATCAAAATCTACAGACAGATCGGGAGCATTTCAATGAAAAGCAAGTTTACGGTTCAGATCCTGGTGGCGGTCTTGTTAATATCGGCCGCCGGGTGCACCTCTCAGCAGGAAGCCGGCGTAGCGGACGCTACGAAAGTGGCTTCACTGCTTGATAAAGGGGCTTACCAGCCAGACATCGCCGCCTTTATGCAGATCGGCGGGAATTTCCTGTCGGGCGCCTCCTGGGACGGCTCGAAGGTCTTTTTCGAATCGAGGGCATCGGGAGCCTATCAGATTTACCGGATCACCGAAGAAGGCTGGCCATACCAGCTGACGGCTTTCGAGGACGGCGTGGATTTCTTCAGTCTTTCGCGTAACGGCCAGCTGGCCATAATCGGCGCCTCGGTCGGCGGCTCGGAGCAATCGCAGCTCTATTTGATGGATGTGGAAACGGGCCGGCTGGTGCAGCTCACCGATTATGAAGACACGCGTTTCGGTCAAGTCGTATGGGCGCAGGACGACAAGTCGATTTTCTACTATTCCAACGAAGAAAACCGTCAGGATATGTTCGTCTACCGGATGGATATCGCCACCGGCGAATCAGAAAAGATCTTCGGCGACACCGCCGGCGTGAGAGGCTGGTGCAGCGCGGTCGATGTTTCCCAGGACGGCAACCTGCTTCTGCTGGACAGCTGGACCTCCAACACCTCCTGTGACATTTACCTCATGGACCTGTCCACCGGAGAATTTCAGAAGCTGAATGACGATGAAGGCAATGTTGAATACGTCTCACTGACCCTGATGCCGGACAACAAAACGATCTGGCTCAGGTGCAACGGCAACGAGGACGGGACCATGCGCCTGGCGAAAATGACGGTCGGTTCGCCGGAAGTCGAGTATATCGATGACGGCTGGCTGGACACCCGCTGGGAACTGGCCGCGCTCGGGGTCTCCAGCGATTACAGATTCATCGCCGCCCTTATTAATGAGGACGGTTATCAGCGACTGAAGATCAGGGAGATCGCCGGCGGGAAGGAATTGCCGGCCCCGCCGCTGGACGGTGTGGTGAGTTCGTTCGAGTTCGACCGGAAGGGGTGCGTTGTCCTGCAGTTCGATGGCCCCACCCGGGCCGCGGACCTGTGGAAATGGGACCCGCGGTCCGAGAAGCTCGAGCAGCTCACCTTCGCCACCTACGCCGGGATTGACCGGACAACCTTCCGTGACCCGGAACTCATCCATTACACGAGTTTCGACGGTCTCGAAATTCCCGCCTTTCTCTATCTGCCGCCCGACTACAAGGAAGGTGAGGCCGTGCCGTTTCTGGTTCACGCCCACGGCGGCCCGGAAAGCCAGTACAAGCCGCAGTTCCAGCGCAATATTCAGTATTTCCTGCTCAACGGTTTCGGCGTCCTGGCCCCCAATCCGCGGGGTTCATCGGGATACGGCCGGGAGTACCGCGACCTGGACAATTACAAGAATCGCCAGAACTCCCTTAAAGACTACAAGGCCGGTGTTGAGTGGCTTCTGGAGAACGGCTACACGGCACCGGGAATGCTGGGCATCAAGGGCGGTTCGTACGGCGGTTATGTCGTGCTCGGCATGATTACCGAATATCCCGAGATGTTTTCGGCGGCGGCCGATATTGTCGGTATCGCCAATTTCAAGACCTTCCTCGAGAACACCAAACCGTACCGGCGGCACTACCGCGAGACGGAATACGGGCCGCTTTCCGACCCCGAGTTTCTGGAGTCGGTCTCCCCCATCCACAAAGCCGGTATCATCGAAACGCCGCTGTTGGTGATTCACGGCGAGAACGACCCGCGCGTACCGGTGGGCGAGGCGAGGCAGATTATCGCGGCTATCAACCAGCGGGGCGGCGAAGTGGATTCGCTGATATTCCCGGATGAGGGGCACGGGGCCAAAAAAACCGTCAACATTATCGCTATGTACCGCCTGCAGGCGGAGTTCTTCAGCAAGTATCTGAGCGAAGGCAACTGACGCCGATAATGACCGCAGGTTAACATCTGCGGCACGAGCATAACGGGGCGAACCGATCCGGTTCGCCCCTTTCTCATGTTCACTCACCGATAATCTTGAT
Source organism: Candidatus Zixiibacteriota bacterium (assembly GCA_020346225.1). GTDB lineage: Bacteria > Zixibacteria > MSB-5A5 > GN15 > FEB-12. The sequence goes on from CP070777.1 coordinate 2,524,477, forward strand.
GACAACTCTCTTGCGGCGGCGGCCGTCGAATTCGGCATAGTAAACCTGCTGCCACGGACCGAAGTCGATCTTGCCCTCGGTCACCGGCAGCGTTACCTGATGACCGATCAGCAGGTTCTTCAGATGGGCATCGCCGTTGTCCTCGCCGGTGCGGTGGTGCCGGTAGTCCGGGCCGAACGGGGCCAGCTTGTCGGCCCACTCGTCGATATCGGCAATCAGGCCGGACTCGGCGTCGTTGACATACACGCCGGCGGTGATGTGCATGGCCGAGACGAGTATCAGCCCCTCATTAATACCGCTCTTGGCCAGGGCCTTCTCGACATCGCCGGTGATATTGATATACTCGCGCCTCTTTTTGGTATTGAACACGAGATGTTCGGAATAGCTTTTCATTCAACTTTCCCTTTGTTGCGGATATGGAAACACCGGATATTATGCGCTGTTAATACCCGGTGAACATCTTCGGAGAACCGGCTGTCAGGGGCTATTGAGTGTAATCAATCCACGCCTTGACGGAATATCGGTCGGCCAGTTCCGCCTTCAGGGCGTTGGCCTCGGCCAGCGTCTCAAAGGTTCCAATGCGGACCCGGTAGTAAGTCTGGCCGCCCACGGTAGCGGTCGTAATGAACGGCTCGTATCCCCGCGACGTATATCGGTCAATCAGGAACTGAGCATAGGCCCGGTCTTCGCAGCCGGCCACCTGGACAGTGTAGCCTTCACCGGGAGGGGGCGCGTAAATCGGTTGTTCTTCCGGGATGGCCGTTACATCGACCTCCGGCCCGGTGTCGGCGACGGGGCCGACTTCGGTCTGTACCTGCGCCGCGGTATCCTTCTGGCCGAGCAGCTCCTGCTCCATCTCGGCGGCTTCCTCTTTTTTCTTGGAGCAGCCGGCAATCAAGGCGACCATAAGCAGAATTGTCAGGGCCAATTTATAGGGACTCATAATACCTCCCGTTCTAAGCGGCGTAAGCAGTCACCGCTGTGATCTTCTTTGAATCCATATCTCTACGATCGTATTAAACCAAGGCACGGAAGTATGTCAACTTAAAATGCACCCCTATTTTTATCCAAATTATATTGTTGAAAATCAGTATTGAATTGTATAAAATATGTCACCATTGAGAGTTAAGAGAATGAAAGTACACCAGTCAGTATTGGAGTTGATCGGACATACGCCGCTGTTGCGCCTGCGGACGGGCATCCCGGAGCCCGGTCCCCAGGCGTACGTGAAGCTGGAATTCCTCAACCCGACCGGTTCGCTGAAAGACCGGATCACATACCATATCCTGAAGAAGGCTCTTGACGACGGCACGCTCAAGCCGGGCGACACCGTCATCGACAACACCTCCGGCAACACCGGTTCGTCGCTGGGCATGGTGGCCTCGGTGCTGGGCCTGAAAGCCGTCGTGACGACACCGGAAAAGACCAGCCAAGAGAAGATCGACCTGATAAAGTCTTACGGGGCGGAGGTGATCGTGACGCCCGATGTGGAGGATCACGACGACCCGCAGGGTTGCTTCATGGTGGCCCGCCGCCTGGCCGAGGAAAAGGGCTATTACGATGTCAACCAGTATCACAACCAGGACAACGTCGAGGCCCACTATCTGACCACCGGACCGGAAATCTGGGACGACACCGACGGCAAGGTTACGCACTTCGTGTGCGGCATCGGCACCGGCGGAACGTTCTCGGGCACGGCTCGCTTTTTAAAGGAGAAAAACCCGAAGATAGTCAACATCGCCGTCGACCCGGTCGGTTCGATATTCGCGGAGTACATCAAGCACAAAAAGCAGGTGAAAGGTCATGCCTACCAGGTGGAAGGGATCGGGTCGGACGTGGTCACCGACGCGCTTCACCCCCAACTGGTTGACGACGTTATCACCGTGTCCGACAGCGACTCTTTCCACCGCGCCCGTTTGATCGCCAGGAAGGAAGGGATATCCGGCGGTGGGTCGTCGGGGGCGGTTGCTTTCGCCATGGAGAAAGTGGCGGGAAAGGTGGGGCCGGAAAGCCTGATGGTGGGCATCTTCGCCGACGCCGGGATACGCTATCTGAGCAAATGTTACAACGATAACTGGATGAGGAAGCACGGGTATCTGCCGAAAGTGGAGGTGAATCAGTAAGAATGTTTAGCAGAACATGTATAATCGTATGTCTTCTGGTGGCGGCGGCGGCGTCCTTCGCCACGGCGCAGAATCAACGACCGTTCATCGAACAACTGTACGACTTCGGAAACGTGGGTATCGACTTTAACCTGTTCCACAACTATGCCTACATCAACCGCACCGGCGAACCGGTGACGATAACCGATATCGAGGTTTCCTGCGACTGTTCCACGGTGATACCCTCGGACACACTGGTTCAGCCGGGGGACACGGCTTTCTTTCAGCTGACGTTCAACACGGCTGAATACTACGGTCTGACCAACAAGTCATTCAAGGTCTTCACCACCGACCCGACGGCGCCGGAGATCCAGTATTTCGTTCGCGCCGTTGTCGGTCAGTGGTTTGACGGCATGAAGCCGAGCGCAATCTCGCTTTTCTTCATACCCGGAAAAGACGCTCAGAGCGTCAGAGTCACAAATAAGAAGTTTGATGAGATCCGCATCAGTTCCGTTGAGACCTTTGACTCGACCTTCGCGGTGGAGGTAATCGAGAACAAGGCGAAACAGGAAAAGGCGCTTGAATTCAGGGTTTCCCCGACTCCTGACCTCACACGCGGCACCTACCTGTCCAGTCTGACGGTGACGATCGAGAAAGCCGACGCGGAACAGCCGACAATCCTGAGTATTCCCGTCAAGATAGTCAGGTACTGAGGCCGCCGGGCAAAAACATTTGATTTAAAAAAACTTGACAATCTAGTTTACTTTTTGATACTTGCAGATAAAGGACAATCGCGAGGGTGACTCTCTGCTGTCCCTGGGTAGTTTCCTAGCCCCCTCTACCCAACCAGAGTAGCGCCCTCTTTTTTTTTGCACGAAAAAGAGCCGCCCGGCGGGGCGGCCCTGCTGTCATTCCATCTATTGGGCAGATTCTTAACCTGCTTTTTCGATACAATCGACCGGGCAGACCGAGACGCACTGCGGGCCGTCATCCTGGTCTTCGCACTCGTTACACGTCTCCGGATTAATGACGTAAATGTCGCCCTCGGAGATTGACTCGGTCGGGCACTCCGGCAGACAAAGCCCACAGGCGGTGCACTCATCGGTTATTGACATGGCCATAACGTGTGCCTCCAATAATAGGGTTCGGATTCATTATCGGCGGCTAATATACTTATGCGCCGCCTTCCGACACAAGCGAAAATTTCGCAAATCCGGCCGAAAAGGCTCCTTTAATTGCGGGCTGTGAAACAGGTTAGGGTTAGCTGACCGTAGCGGTCGGCTCGGGCCGGCGAGGGCCTCCGCGCCCGGCCAAAAAGGGCAAAAAAAAAGAGGCGGCACCCGGATTCGAACCGGGGAATAAAGGTTTTGCAGACCTCTGCCTTACCACTTGGCTATGCCGCCCGAAAATAAAAGCGGGAAACGAGACTCGAACTCGCGACAGCCACCTTGGCAAGGTGGTGCTCTACCAACTGAGCTATTCCCGCTAGCAAATCCTCCAAAAATATACGGGCAGAATCCGTCTTGTCAACTGATTTTGGTGGGCTAAATCCGGTGAAAAGTTCACTGACCCTGCTTTCTGAGAAGTCCCACGGCTTGCGCATCCAGCCGGGGCAACTCCCAGGGGGACAGTCGCCCCACCCAGCGCCGGTGAATGGCTGCCCTGGCCGTGTCTCCGGTCAAGACAGCGTGGCGGAAGAGAACCCTGTGAGCCGGAGCCATGAGTGAATCGCGGGCTACGACCGAATCCAGAAGGTTTACGCCGTAGTCCGTTTCCCCCGTCAGCAGACAGCAGTAGGCGAGATCATAAAGAACGTTGACGTTTCCGCAGTGAGGACAGGTCTCAATTGCCTTGCGGTGCCACTGGATAGCCTCGTGCAGGTCGCCGGCGTTGTGCCGCTCCAACCCCAGCGTGTAGTACTCCACAAAAGCGACAGGATAGACCGGTACCAGCTCGCCCGTGATCTCCCGAAACCGCCTGTAAACCGAGTGAATCCGGGTTTTCCGGTTGTACGGCCCGGGCATCTGCGCGTAGTCGACTATTTTGTAGGCGTCAAAAAACTGCTGGTAGAGATGGAGCGCTTTTTCACCGGGAGCCGAAGGTTTGCGGCCAGTCGAAAACAGGATGTAATCCGGAGACTGGCTGAGAACATAGGCGGCATTGAAATTCTGCTCTTTCCAGGTGGTGGTTATGCCCGCGATCGGCTCCTGGGGATGCCTGGCGATAGTCGTGTCGGTCAGGCCGACCATATCGATAATCCGGTGACCGAGCAGTTCGTAGCCGAA
>CP070777.1:2528963-2552501 GCA_020346225.1 Candidatus Zixiibacteriota bacterium
TCAGGGCGTCGGCAACAAACCCCTGGCGATCTTTGCGGCCGACGTCGATCGTGATCTGAGTCTGGATCTGATTACCGCCAACTCCATGGACGATAACGTCTCCGTCCTTACCAACGGCTGTTGTGTCGGCATGCGGGGCAACGCCGACAACGATCCGGCTGACCTATGCACCATATTAGATGCCGAGTATATCATAGCGTATCTATTGACCGGAGGCCCTGCGCCCTACTGTATGGAGGAGGCTGATGTAGACGGCGATAATCAAGTCACCCTCCTGGACGCTGACTACATTGTCCAGTACCTTTACCACAGCGGCCCTGCCCCCGTGGATTGTGGCGATTAGAAATCAGAGTCTGAACTGTGTGTTCCAATTGTTTGCGCAAACGGAAAGCCGCCCCGAAAGGGGCGGCTTTTTTACTGTGAATATGTGCCGTGGCGGCCTCGCGACCGTCGGCAGCCGATTGATATCGACACTTTTTTTGAACACTGCCGTCGGCATTTGCGTCTTGACAGAAAGCGGCTTATTGAGTATCTTCAACAGGGAAGGGATAGCTCGAAGAAGTCACCGTAATTAGTCCTCGTCTTAAATAACCACCCATCATCATGGGGAGGGTGTCACAGCAGACCTGCTCGTCTGGTCGCAGATGTGATGCGGCTGAAGCGAGCCTTGCGACCGCACTGGCCGAGCGGCGTGGTTTGCCTGAAAGAAACAACCATCAAATCCAATGGGAGGCTTTTATGTGTTTGAGAACTTTGTGTGTGATGGCTCTGGCAGTGGCTCTGGTGTTGATGCTGCCAATGGCGGCGTTTTCGCAGCTGACGGCTGAGGACATCGAAGCTCTGAAAGAGCGGGGCAAAAAAGAGGGCTGGACTTTTGAGGTCGGGGAGAACCCGGCCACCCGAAGGCCCCTTGAGCAGCTGGCCGGGACGGTGATGCCGGACGACTGGCACAAGATGGGTCGGTTCGACCCGATGGAGAGCACCGACGACTTGCCGGTAACTTTCAAGTACTCCGAGGATTGGAAGTACTGGCCGGCCCGAGATCAGGGCCAGTGTGGCAGCTGCTGGGCCTTTGCTACCATGGGAGCGTTCGAGGGCTGCCTCAGGTACAAAAACGGTCAAGGCTTTCAGAACCTTTCGGAACAGCACATAATGAACTGCAACCGCTCCGGTTGGGATTGCGGTGGTGGCTGGTGGGCCTTTGATTACTTCGAGTTCAGAGAGGATGAATGCGGCAGAGTCGGTGCGGTTATGGAGGCTCTTGTTCCCTATCTCGGCAGTAGCGGCTACCCGTGTGACTGCGAGGTCACGCGTTCCTGGTGGATTCAAGACTGGGCTTATGTCGGCGACGGACCATCTTCGCTGCCGACCGTCGAGCAGCTCAAGCAGGCCATATATACCTATGGCCCCATCGCTGTCGGCGTTCACGTTGAGGGACTGTTTGGCGGCTCGTTCGCTGCTTATGAGGGGGGTGTCTACAACGACTGTTATTCCGGTGTGATCAACCACGGGGTCGTCCTGTACGGCTGGGACGACACCCAGGGTACAGAAGGCATCTGGTATCTGCGTAACTCCTGGGGTAACGACTGGGGCGAAGGCGGTATGATGCGCATCGAGTATGGCTGCTGCGATGTTGGCACGGGAGCGGCCTACGTGGTCTGGGCGCCTCCCGTGGACTCGGACGGCGACGGTTGGGTTGACCCCGACGACAACTGTCCGGACGATTACAACGCCGACCAGGCTGACGGTGACGGCGACTGGGTTGGTGATCTCTGCGACAATTGTCCGGACAATCCCAACTATGACCAAACCGACAGCGATGGCGACGGCCTTGGCGATTCCTGCGAGGTTGCTGTCGTGGCGATCGACCCGGCCTTTCATGAGTTGAATGTGCCGACTGATGCGGAAATATCGGTCACGTTCAACTATGAGATGGACGAGACCACCCTCAATGAATCGACCTTCATTGTCGCGGGCCGCTTGACCAGCCGGTACCAGGGGACCTACGACTACGACAGTGCCTCGAAGACGGCCACCTTCTATCCCTCGGCCGATTACACCTGTGGCGATGTCATTACAGTTCTCCTTACCGGTGACATCCTGACAGCCTTCGGTGCCACTATGGAGCAGGATTTCTGCTTCAGTTTCACTGTGATCGCCGAGAGTGGCAAGGCGGCTTTCGCCCACGAAACACTCTACGACACCGACAACAAACCGCAGTCCCTGGTCGCCGCCGATTTTAATGGTGACGGCCATATCGATGTAGCCACGGCGAACAACGGCGGAAACAGTGTAACCGTCCTGCTGAACGACGGCACTGGCCAGCTGGGCTCGGCCAACGATTATTCGACAGGTCGATCGCCGGCCTACCTGTGTACTGCTGACTTCGACCGCGATGGCGATTTGGATCTGGCCGTCGTCAATACCGGCCGTTTGCCGCAATTCCAGCCGAGTCTGTCGGTTTTATTTAACCAAGGCGACGGCACCTTTACCGGCAACCCCGATGAATATCCGACCGATCCGGAACCGACCGGCGTAACTGCCGCCGACCTTGACGGTGATGGCTACGCCGACCTTGTCGTGGCACCATCCGGCACCTACAGGGTGTCCGTGTATCTCAACAACGGCGACGCAACGTTTGCCGATCGCGTCACCTACTCAGTGGTCGACAGCCCTTATCGCGCGGCCGCGGCCGACATGGATAATGACGGCGACCTCGACCTGATAGCGATGGGCGGGGAGCCCGGTTTCATTCGACTGCTTGCCAACAACGGGCTCGGCCAATTCCCTACGACCTACTACCAGTGGTGGTATCAGTGGAACGAAACTTACACATCGCTCGTCCTCGGCGACTTTGATGAGGACGGCTTTGTCGATGTGGCCGTCACCCTTCACGATAGTGACAGCGTCCGTGTTATGTATAACGACGGAGACCTGACGTGCCGCGGTAGTGCCGTTTTCCCGGCCGGTGAGCGTCCCAAAGGGGTGTTCGCCGGCGATTTTGATGCCGACGGACATCTCGACCTGGTGGTGGCCAATTCCTTCTCGGACGATATCTCCGTCCTGCTGGGTGCCGGCGACGGAACTTTCACTTCGCACATGACCCGCGACGTCGGCGAGAGTCCGGTGGCAGCCTTTGCCGCCGACCTCGATGGTGACCTGAGCCTGGATCTCGTCATCGCCAATGCAGGGGACAACAACGTTTCGGTTCTAACCAACGGGTGTTGTGTCGGCATGCGGGGCAATGTCGACAACGACCCGGAGGATCTCTGCAATCAGGATGACTTGGATTATCTTATTGCGTGGTTCTATCAGGGAGGACCTGCTCCGGCCTGTATGGAAGAAGCCGACGTTAACGGAGACGATACCGTCGATCCCATGGATATCGCTTATTTGATAGACTACCTCGGTGGCACTGGTCCTGCCCCCGTGGATTGTGGCGATTAGCAGTCAAGCCTGAACTAATTGTTCTAATTGTCTGCGCAATCAGAAAGCCGCCCCGAAAGGGCGGCTTTCTTTATGGCCACAAATCGGTTGGCCTCGACCCACCGGTTTTGTAACTTTATGGCAGCAATACGTGTTTGATGATATATGGTCGGATTCCAGATGACACCCAAACGCGCCCTGATACTTTTTATCGCTATCACCGTTGTCCTGATCGGGCAGGCCACCTGGTGGATTATCTTCATGGCCCGTCTGGTCGATGAAAAAGTTCAGATGGCCATCGACCTCGGCGCCGACCCGGCCTTCGTCGATACCGTCCACCATCAGGAAATACACCGCCAGATCATGGTCGGCTCGGAAGGCGTCTTTATGCTCATCCTTGTCGGCCTGGGCGCCTGGCTTATCTATCGCGCCCTCGTCAGGGCCGAAGAATTGAAATTCCACCAGCAGAATTTCCTGATGGCCGTCACTCACGAACTCAAAACCCCCCTGGCTTCCATCAAGGTCTATCTCGATTCGCTCCAGTCGTCCAAAATCTCTGCCGAGAAAAAGGCCGCCATCATCCCCCATCTGCGTCAGGACGCCGACCGTCTGGAAAAACTGGTCGAAAACGTCCTGGAAGCCAGTCGCTTCGAACGAAGCGGTTACCGGGTGAGCCGGGAGAATTTCGATTTCAGCCGGATGGTGGACGGCCTGCTGGAGGACATGAAACGATGCCCCTCCAAAAAACCGGTGACAGTGAAAAAGACGAAGTTCAAAGAAGATATACTCGTTTACGGTGACCCGGCCGCCCTGCGCCGGACGGTCGAGGCGATTCTGGATAACGCTCTCAGGTACAACGATAAGGACGCTGTCGAAATAGAAGTCGAGCTTACCTCGGAAACCCCCTCTGTCTGCCTCCGGATATGCGACAACGGCGCCGGGCTGACCCGGTCCGATATTCATCGGATTTTCGAGCGTTTCTACCGCGGCGGTGAAAACATCAGTCACAGCCAGCCCGGCAGCGGCCTCGGTCTTTACCTGTGCCGCGAAATCATCCGCGCCCACGGCGGCAGGATCCGGGCGGAGTCCGACGGCCCGGGGAAGGGCACTTGCATCAGCATTAAACTCAGGGAAAAACTCGGCCATGAAAACGATACTTCTCGTTGAGGACGACCCCCATCTGGCCGAAGGCCTCATAATGAATCTCGAGGCCGACGGCTACGAGGTTCTGCACGTTGAGCACGGCTGCCAGGCTATGGAGGAATTCCGCAAGGGCAATTTTGACCTGATCCTTCTCGACATCATGCTGCCCGGCATGGATGGCCTGACTATCTGTAAGAAAATCCGGGCCGAGGGTTCGATAATCCCCGTACTCTTTATCACCGCTCGCGACCGGGCCGATCAGCGGGTGGAGGGTCTGTTGGCCGGCGGTGATGACTATATCACCAAGCCCTTCAATGTCGCCGAGCTACTGGCCCGCATCCAGGGTATCTTCCGGCGCCAGGCATGGCTGGCCGCGGCCGACACCGTCGAGGACCGCTTTGAATTCGAAGGCCGATGGATCGACTTCAAAACTTTCAGGGCAACCGGCCCGGGTGGGACCTTTGACCTCACGCGAAGAGAATGTATGGTAATGAAATACCTCGTGGAGCGTACCGGCCAGGTGGTCAGCCGGGATCAGCTTCTCGACGCCGTCTGGGGCTACCACATATATCCCACCAACCGCACCATTGATAACTTCATCCTCAAACTGCGCAAGGTGTTTGAAGATGACCCCGGCCAACCCAAGTACATCGAAACCGTCCGGGGGACCGGCTATCGCTTCACCCTGCCGGGGGACTTGGGCTGATATCGGTCTGAAAGAACCTTGCCGAAATCGTAATCGGTTGATTTTCAATGACTTTTTTGGTCCGCAAGGCCCAATAATCCTTGACAAGCGGATGGATTTAATTATAATGCACGCCGGTCGGATAGCCGGCCTCAACTGATGCTGTCACTTGTACTTGGGTTAGGCAATATCGGCGAGCGCTACGCGAAGAGCCGCCACAACCTGGGCTTTCGTGTCATCGAGCGTCTCCTGGCCGATCATCACCTGCCCGGGCATCTGGAGACAGCCGAATACAGTTGGGCCGTGACGCAGAGCGGTTCCGTCAAGGTTATTTTCGCGACGCCGAAAACATATATGAACCGCTCCGGCGATGCCGCCCGCGCTCTTTTACAACAGAATAATCTCGAGCCTTCCGGGATGCTGGTCGTGGTGGATGACTACTATCTGCCTCTCGGGAGGATTCGAATAAGACGTTGCGGCTCCGACGGAGGTCATAACGGTCTCGCTTCCATTATCGAGACCCTGGAAACCGACCTCTTTCCACGTATGCGTCTGGGCATCGGACCCGTGCCGGAAGAAATCGATTCGGCCGCGTTCGTGCTGAGAGACTTTGACGAAGGAGAACTCGATACTGTCGAGAAAATGATTGCCACTGCTTCCGAAGCGGTCATGTTCACCGTTGAGCACGGCCTTGAGGAAGCCATGTCAAAATATAACAGAAACCCTGCTTGGCTGGAACCTGATATCCCCGGCCAGGCCGTTTAACCTTTAATTAACGCCCGTAGGGAGGATATTTAATGAATCTTTACGAAACAACGTTCATCATTAATCCTCAAACCGATGATGCCACTATCGATCGCCGGGTTAAGGACGTCGCCGAGCTGATCGCGCAGAATCAGGGGAAAATACTGTACGAGGACCACATGGGTACCCGCCGTCTGGCCTACGAAATAAACGGCCTGACCCAGGGATACTATGCCAGCTTCGTCTTTGAGGCCCCCACCTCGGTTCTGCCGGTGCTGAACCGTCATTACAAACTGAACGAGGCTTACATCCGCCACCTGACAGTACGCTTCGAGGGCAACGCCGACGAGTTCAGAGAGCAGCAGGAGCCGCCGGCTCCCGAAGTGGAGGAAAAAGCCCCTGGCTCCGGACGGCGGGAGGAAACCCCTCCGCCCCAGGCCGAGCCTTCCGGCGAGTCGGAGGAGAAGCCGGCAGACGAACCGGCCGAGACCGCTTCGGAGACTCCGGAGAGCAAAGAAGACGCGGCCCCGAAATCCGAGCCCGAGGCTGACAGCGACGAGGATCTGGAGCTTTGATTCGGCGTCCGGACAAAAGAGTCAACGAATAACGAATTGAGGATAACACTATGCCAGTAATGAAAGGCAAGAAAATCTGTCGCTTTTGCGACAATAAAATCGATTATATCGACTACAAAGACGAGCGCATCTTGCGGCGATTCACCAACGAAAGAGGGAAAATCATCCCCCGCAGAATCTCCGGCAACTGCGCTATGCATCAGAGAAAACTGACCCGGGCTATCAAACGCGGAAGAATACTCGCTATCGTGGCTTTCGAGAGTGAATCCTACCGCTGACAGAGCTTCCGAGCCGACCGCTTCCGCACCGCCGGGAGAGAAAAGGAACGTGGAAGCTTATCTTGTCCTGGTTGCCATGTTCGCTTACGCCGGGTTGACCAGCTTCGCCGCCGGCCAGTCCAGTTTCTGGTCAGGTCTGCTGGTCGGCACCTTTGCGTATTTCGTTTTGATATACCTGTATTATGGGATTGCCGTTCTGGCGCTGAACCGGCGCAATACTCTCCTGTGGGTCGGCGGCATTGCCGCTTTTGTCACGGCCTATATGCTTTCGGGGGCGGCGGGACTGTGGAACCTGCTGACCGGCTGGAGTATGCTCCTGTTTGCCGGGGTGATTATGGGCCGCCTGACGCTCATGGGCCGAAGCCAGCACCGTATTTACCTGATCGGGTTGGTCGTGGTGAGCGTTTTTGCGGTAGCCCATTACCTCCCCTACTGGCAGCCCATGATGACGGCGCTTGGCGAATTCATCTCGGACCAGTTTGCCCAGGCGCGCGAAAACCTTGTCGCCATGGGCTACGGGGCTGACGCCGTCAGGGAAAACCTCGGCGACAGCGAGAGAATGTCGCTGGCCCTGGTCAAACTCGTCCCGTCGATGACGGTCCTGGCGGCCATACTGCCGTTCAGTCTCGGCTATCTCGTTTTCAACTACCGCCTGCGGGGCAAGGGATATTTCGGCCCGCCGCTGGCTCCCTTTATTCACTGGAAGATACCCTTCGGTGTGACGCCGCTGCTGATAGTCGCCATCCTGATGCGAATCCTCGGCTCCGGCGCCGTCGCCCAGGCCGCCGACAACCTCCTTTTGTTCCTCTCGCTGTTCTACTGCCTGGCCGGGCTGGCCCTTGTGGAGTTCTATCTTCGTAAGCTCAATCTTGTCAGGGCATTGAAGATAGCCTTTTATATATTCCTCTTTTTGACCCAACTCATCGGTTTCTTCGTGGCCGCCCTGCTGGGATTTATCGACAGCTTTGTTGACTGGCGCAAAGTTCAACGGTTGAGTTTGGCGCAAGAATGAGTTATTATGCCTGTAGAAAGGAATAGATATGAAAGTGATCCTGCGTGAAGATGTTCCCGAACTCGGTCTGGCAGGACAGACCGTGGAGGTCAAGGCCGGGTACGGCCGAAACTACCTGTTTCCCCGTAACCTGGCGATACCTGCCAGCAAGGCCAACCTCAGGGCCATCGATGAAATCAGAAAACAAAAAGACCTGGCCGACCGCAAACGGCTCCGCGAGGCCGAGGTCATAAAAGAGAGAATCGAAAAACTCGAGGTCTCCACCGAGGTCCTCGTCGGCGAGGACGAGAAGCTGTTTGGTTCCGTGACGGCATCGGATGTCGCCGCCCTGCTCGAAAAGGAAAATGTCATCGTCGACAAACGGGCGGTGCAGCTGGAGAACCCCATCAAGGTGCTCGGTGTTTACACAGTACCGATCAAGATTGATAAGGAAGTGACCGCGAATCTGAAACTCTGGGTGATAAAGAAGTCTTAGAAGATGAAGATGGTGGAGGCAAAAATTGAGGGCCTGGCTCTCGATATGACGACTAATTCCCCGGTGGTTATCCTGGCGCCGACCGGCCTGAATAAGGTTCTGCCGATCTGGATAGGTCACGCCGAAGCCTGGGGAATTGCCATGGAACTGTCCGGCGTCAAATCAAAGCGGCCCCTCACCTACGATTTGCTCCGGGATATCATCGGCACCCTTGAAGCCACCGTCGAAAGGGTGGAGATAACCGAGCTGAAGGAGCAAACCTTTTACGCTCGCATCCACCTGACCGCCAACGGGCGCAAGTATGAGATCGATGCCCGTCCCTCGGATTCGATCGCCCTGGCCCTGAAAGTCAAAGCGCAGATCTTTGTAAACGAAGAGCTCTTCAATATCAGCGCGGAGGATTCCGAGAGACAGAGCACCATGCCGACTGACCCGGAATCATTGAGAGAGAGACTCAAAAGGATAAATCCGGAAGATTTCGGAAAATACTCGCTATAAATGGCGACCAGAGTGACCAGAACGGTAACAGCTATCTGCTTGATCGGAGTCCTGATGGTCAGCGCCGGTGCCGAGACCATCAGCGACGCCCCCGAGGTAATCTCTCAGTATGAGAAAGGGAAACGGCTGCTTCGCGAAGGAGACTGGTTTGCGGCGGTCGATGTCTTCCAGGAACTGGAAGCCCGCTTTCCGCAGTCTCCCAATCTCGATCTCTTTGTTTTCAACCGCGCCAAGGCGAGGCTGTATCTCGGCCAGTACAGCGAAGCCGGCGCCGCCTTCACATATTTTATCTCTCGCTTCCCCGGCTCACCGATAAAACCTCACGCCTACTTCTTTTTGGCCAACAGCGAATACCTGCGCGGCAACATCAGCCGGGCGGTAGGGGCCTACCTGAAAGCCTATGAGCTTACGCGTGATGAGAGTCTGGAAGAGCTTGTCAAGACATCGCTGCTGGCGGCGTTCGCCAGTGCCGGCTCGGTCAACCTGACTGACGCCGATTTCAGGAAACTTCCCCAGGACAAGGCGTGCGCCCTGATCCTTCCGCTTTCCGAGATTCAGCTGCAGCGGGGCGAGGTCGAGCGCGCCACCAACCTGCTCGCCTACTGCGGCGAAGCCCCCAATCTTGAGCGGCAACCGGACCTGGCCCGGCGGCTGTCCGGCAGTGACCTCGAAATCGCCCTGGTGCTGCCTCTCTCTGGTGAGCTGGAATCGTTCGGTCAGGACATTTATAACGGTGCGGCCATCGCGGCCGAAATGTTTCGCGAGGAAACCGGCCAGGCGGTCAGGCTGCAAGCCTACGATACGCGGGGCGAGGCTGTCGAGGCCGCCCGTATCATCGGCGACCTGGCGGTATCGACGGTAACCGATGTGGTTGTCGGTCCCCTGACCAGCGAGGAGGCCGCGGTCGCCTCGGCGGCGCTGAGTTGCGCCTCGCTGCCCATGGTTGCCCCCGCCGCCACCCAGGCCGGCCTTACCCGTTTATCCTCGTCGTCGTTTCAACTGGCGCCCAACGTTGACCTGGAAGGCGTCACTCTCGCCGAGTATGCCGTGCGCCGGCTCGAAGCCGACTCGGTCGCCATAATTTCCTCGACCGACAGCGACCACCTGCGCATGGCGCGTGCCTTCGCCCGCCACTTTGAACGACTCGGCGGCAAGGTTGTCGCCGTGGAGTACTACCGCTCGCGCGATCGCGATTTCGGAGCTTACATCAGGGATATCAAGGCCGTGCTGCTGGGGCATCCTCCCGATTCCACCTTCTTCATCAACGCCAACGGCGACACACTTGATTTCGATATCGTCCCGGCTAGTATCGACTGCATCTTTCTCCCCGGCGATACCCGGCAGCTTCGTCAGCTCCTGCCGCAGATTCACTTTTACAATCTTAACGGTTCTTATCTCGGCTCCGACGGGTGGGGGGACGAGGAGGTTTACAAGCTGGGCGACGATGTCACCAAGGGGGCTGTTTTCGCCTCGGCGTTCCTCGAGGGCAAGAGATCGGACGAGTACATGAAGCTCGCCGCGGCCCATGACCGGCGCTACGGTTCCCGGCCCCAGCGTCTGGCGGCCCTCGGCTACGACGCGGTCAGACTCATCTGTCGGGCCGCCCTGGCCGGCGGCACCACCCGCGACAACATCGCGACGCAGCTGCAGCTGGTACGCGACTACGACGGCGCCTCCGGCCGGATCAGTTTCGGGGAGAGTCGTGAGAATATCGAGATGCCGCTTTACCGCATTGAAAACGAACGGTCCGTGCTGCTCGGGGCCGGCGAGACGGGCCGTGAAGATTTCGGGTCCAGCGGGCCTTAGCCCGGCATATGTCCGCCCGTATATATTTATGAATCGACTCTATAATTATGTAACATGGGATTCTCATTATGGAAGAAAGAAAAGTCGCTCTTAAGATGATCGTCGATGGCAAGGAAAAAGACATCACCTTCGAGGAACTGGCCCTGTCGAACAACCTCGCCCAGGAGGCTCTGGTGCGGGTCCTTATCGACAAAAAGGTGTTCCAGCCCAAAGACCTGCTGGATATGATGGAAACGGTCAAGAAGGAACGGTACCGCCAGCTCGATGAAAAATAGCGTTGGTGGACTATGGCTGATAGTGAAGTAAAAGACGATCGCAGCGCCGATCTGCCGGCCGACGAAGGAATAACTCTTGAGTGGACCACCCATCCCATGAAGCGCAAACCCCTTGCCGCGGTTCTGGTCACCCTGTTCATCCTCGTTGTCGGTTTTCTCGTCTTCGTAACGACCGAGTCGAAAACCTTCGGCACCCTGGCCCTGGTCGTTCTTTTTCTTTCGCTGGCCAAATTCTACATGCCGACCCGTTACCGTCTGACCGATAGGCGTATCACCGTCAAAACCACTACTCAGACCATTCACAAGACCTGGTCGCAGTTCCGCAGTTTCTACCCCGACAACAACGGCGTGCTGCTCTCGCCGTTCATCAGTCCCTCCCGCCTCGAGAGTTTTCGCGGCATCTATCTGATATTCTCCGGCAACAAGGACGAGGTTATCGATTTCGTGCGCGCCCGTATTGTCAGTGATGTCAATGACACCGTCCCGGCCGACAAGGAGGAAAAGTGAGCTTCTTCAAGGGCAGCACCGATTTCACCGACCCGGACAAGAATCCTTTGCCGGCCGAAGAGGACGCCGTTTTGGACAAGCTCGCCCACAAAGCGGTCGACAAGGGCATGTCGGTGCCGGCCATTCTGTTTCTGGAATCCGTCAAGCCGCTGAACTTCATAGGCTCGCAGGTGATGGTCTTCTTCGAACCGGTTATTCAGACCGTCTTCAACTTTAGAGATTACAACACCATCCGCTCGGCTCTGGAGAAACGCGAGTCGATTGAGATTCTTCTTCTCAAGATAGAGAAATACGATGCTGTCGCGCTGGCCCGCCAGAAGCGCATCAAGAAATACATGAAGGGCGTCAAGAAAAACTGGAAATGGTACCAGCTCTACCTGGGGCTTTTCTGTCCCAGAGTCAAAATCCCCGATGAAGTCCTCAACCCGCCGGAAAAGAAGCCGAAAGATTCGCCTGGCTCCCCCAGGTAGCTTTCGTGCTTGACATTCTTCCGGCAGCGCCATATTATTATGTATACGCAGGTCGATTTTGCGACTCTGTCAAAGCAGCACCTTCGTTGATCGGCATCTTCGATACAACCACTATCTGGTACCCATCAGGGAGGTCTTTCATGAAGTTCTTACCCAAAATCCTGTCAGCGTGTCTCCTTGCGCTCCCCGCACTTATCTGTCTTCTGCCGGCAGGGCAGGCCCGCGCCGCCGACAACATTGAGATTGACTACGTCACCAGCGGGTTCTGGGCATTTGCGCGTGATGTGGCCATCGACGGCAATCACGCCTATGCTGTATTTCCTTACGGTCTTAAAGTATTCGACATCACCGATCCGGAAGCGCCGTTACCCGCAGGCGAGCTTTATCTGCCCGGCGACGGCCAGGATATTTTCATCTCCGGCTATTATGTCTATGTGGCCGACGAATACGCCGGTCTTCAGGTGATCGACGTCTCCGACCCCACCGCGCCGGTGTTGCTGGGGAGCTGCGATACGCCGGACCGCGCCTTGGGTGTCGTCGTTGCCGGCGGCTACGCCTATGTGGCCGACCGGTCGTCGGGTCTACAGGTGATCGACATCTCCAACCCGACCGCCCCTTCAATCGTCGGCAACTATGATACGCCCGGAACGGCCCGGGGTGTGGACGTATCGGGCGATTATGCCTATGTCGCTGATGGCTGGGACGCCCTCCAGATAGTCAATATCTTCGACCCGACAGCGACTTCGCTGGCCGGAAGCTGTTCGATGCCGTCTCTCGCCTATAACGTGACCGTGATCGGCGACTACGCTTACACCGCCTGTGGTACGGCTGGCTTTGCCATAGTCAATATCTCCGACCCCACCTCGCCAACGGTGGTCGGAAGCCACGATACGCCGGGCATCTTGTATGACATCAAGGTCTCGGGCGATTACGCCCATGTGGCGGATTATTACGGTCTGCGAATATTTAATATCTCCGACCCCGCCTCCCCGGTACTTTTCGGAAGTTACGATTTGCCGGAGTCGTCAGAAGGTCTGGATGTATCGGGCGGCTACGCGTGGATGGCCTGTCGCGATTTGGCGGTAATCGATATCTCGGATCTGTCGGCACCAACCCTTGCCGGTAGTTGGTTGCAGCCCGGTTATGTCTGGGGGATCGCCGTTTCTGATGACCTGGCCTGTCTCACCCAACACCAATGGGTCCACGAGGATCGGGACGCCCTGCAGGTGATCAATATCTCTGACCCGGACCTGCCGGTGCTGGCAGGGCGATACGAAACGCCAAGCGATATCGGAGACGTTGACCTCTCAGGGACTAACTGCTACCTGTCTGAATGGTCGCCCGCGAACACTTTTGGCGTCCTCGACGTCTCCGACCCGGCTTCACCGACGCAGGTTGGAAGCTACGGGCCAACAAGCGCTCGTGAGCTTGTAGTGGAGGGAAACTACGCTTATCTCGTTGCTGATAACGCTCTGAAAATTTTGGATGTCTCCGACCCGACCGCACCTGCTCTCGTCGGCAGCTATGTCCCGGGCTACCTCTTCGCCGAGGACATAGCCGTTTACGGCGGTTATGCCTACCTGACTGACTGGAGCGGTCTGCTTGTAATCGATGTTTCGAACCCCTCTGCGCCAGCGCCGGTCGCTACGCTTGATCTTGGGGGCCAGGCATATGGCCTCGAGGTCTCCGACAACCTCGCCTATGTGACTACCGTGTGGTTTATGAGCAGTACCGGCGGGGTGGCGATAGTCGATGTGTCCGACCCGAGTGCGCCGGCAATGGCCGCCTCCTGCGAAATTTTTGGTTATTATCCGTACGATCTGGACGTTCAGGGCAGTTACGCCTATGTCGTTGGGAGTGGCCCCGACGGACTCACTATAATCGATGTTGCTGACCCCTCCGCGCCATCCGTGGTTGCATCATATTTTCTGCCCTACGCTACCTGGTACCAGGACATTGAGGTCCTTGGTGATTATGTATATATAGCTCAGAGTTCCGGTTTCCTCTTCCTGCGCGTCCCCGTCGGCTGCTGCCAGGGCATGCGGGGTGACGTGGACGGCGACGGTGACACTGACAGTGATGATCTCCATTACCTGGTTGCCTATCTGCACCAGGGCGGACCCGATCCGGGCTGCCACGAGGAGGCTGATGTCAATGGCGACGGTGAGGTGACCTCGAAAGATATTTCCTGCCTGGCCAGATATCTGAACTCCAAAAACAACCCCTGCGTGCCGGCCCAGTGTCCGTAAGCCGGGGTCGTCCGAAACAGAATACCTCAGTTAACAGTAAAGGCGGCGCTCACAGCAGGCGCCGCCTTTCCACAAAAAAACCGCCGGCTCAGGGCCGGCAGTTTCTTATACAGGGAAAGTGCTCTCGCCTAAATATCCAGATTTCTCACATACTGCGCGTTTTCCTGGATGAACAGAGAACGCGGCTCTGTTTCCGATCCCATGAGAATACTGAACAGATGATCCGCCTCGGCGCCGTCATCGATATTGATCCTCAGCAGCGTTCGCGTCTCGGGGTCCATTGTCGTTTTCCACAATTGCTCCGGGTTCATCTCACCCAGACCCTTGTAGCGCTGTATGGAAACCCCCGTTGAGGGCATCTGCTTGACAATTTTCTCCTTCTCCTCATCGCTGTAAGCATACTGCTCGTTCTTGCCGTGCTTGACCCGGTAAAGCGGCGGCTGGGCAATGTACACATACTCCTTGTCGATAAGATCGCGCATGTAGCGGAAAAAGAACGTCAGAATCAAAGTCCGGATATGGGCCCCGTCGATATCAGCGTCGGTCATGATTATTATCTTGTGATAGCGCACTTTGGAGGCGTCAAAATCCTGACCCACGCCACACCCCAGCGCCGTAATGAGTGCCCGCACCTCGTTGTTGCTCAGTATCCTGTCAATGCGCGCTTTCTCTACGTTCAAAATCTTGCCGCGCAGCGGCAAAATTGCCTGAAAGCGACGGTCGCGTCCCTGCTTGGCCGAACCTCCCGCCGAATCACCCTCGACGATATACAGTTCGCATTCCTCCGGATCGGTCAGCGAGCAGTCGGCCAGCTTCCCCGGGAGAGCCGCGGTGTCCAGAGCGGTTTTGCGCCGCGTCAGTTCCTTGGCCTTGCGCGCGGCCTCACGAGCCGTGGCGGCCTGAACCAGCTTCTCGACTATCTTTTTGCCTACCGGGGGATTTTCTTCCAGGTGCGAGCCCAGATGGTCATTGGTGATCGCCTCGACAATGCCCCGGACCTCCGAATTTCCCAGCTTCGTTTTGGTCTGCCCCTCGAACTGCGGGTCGCGTACCTTCACCGACGTAACCGCCGTCAGCCCTTCCTTGCTGTCGTCACCCACCAGGCTCATGCCGTTTTTCTTGATCAGGTTGTACTTGCCGGCATAGTGGTTGATGGTCCGCGTCAGCGCCGTCCGGAATCCCGTCAGGTGCGTGCCGCCCTCGATGGTATTGATGTTGTTTACGTATGAGTACACCGATTCAGAGTAGCCGTCGTTGTACTGCATGGCGATCTCGACTTCCACTCCGTCCTTGTTGCCCTTGAAATGAATCGGCTTGCGGAAAAGCGGTGTCTTGTTCTCATTCAGATAATCGACGAACGAAGACAGCCCTCCTTTGTAGTTGAACGAGACGCTCTTGTCGACACGATGGTCGTCAAGGTCAATCGTCAGACCCTCGTTGAGAAAGGCCAGCTCGCGAAGGCGCGAGGCGATAATGTCGAACTTGATATCGATCTTGCTGAAGACTTCCGCATCGGGATAGAAGCACGTCTTGGTGCCGCTTTTCTTCCTCTTGCCGACTTTCTTGACCTTTTCCTTCGGCTTGCCGCGGACATATTCCTGGCGATAAATGTCCCCGTCGCGGTAAACTTCCACCCAGCACCACTCGGAGAGAGCATTCACTACCGAAACGCCCACCCCGTGCAGACCGCCGGAGACTTTATAGCTGCTGTGGTCGAACTTGCCGCCGGCATGAAGCGTCGTCATCACAACTTCCAGCGCCGACTTCTTCTGCTCCGGATGCAACTCCACCGGTATGCCGCGGCCGTTGTCCGTGACGGTCACCTCCCCGTCCTTGCCAATCTCCACTTTGATTCGGTCACAGTAGCCGGCCATGGCCTCGTCAACGGAGTTGTCGACAACTTCATACACCATGTGGTGCAGGCCGCGCTGGCCGGTGTCGCCGATATACATGGCCGGGCGACGGCGCACCGCTTCCAGCCCCTGCAGCACTTTTATCGTGGTCGCATCATACTTGTGGCCGATTATCGGATCTTCCGGTTTCTTCGTTTTGGTGGCATCAGTGGCCATTGCGGTCGGTCCCTTTCCCGCCCTGTATAAGGCGAATCCGTGTGATTGACTTGCCGTAAGGGTGGCTCCTGATTTTCTCCAGCAGTTCGTCCTGTTTCATCGACAGTTCCTGGCGCCACGATGCATCCGGCACCGCGACGATCAGAGTGCCGTCATCGTAACGCTCCGGCCGGGCTACCCTGGCAAGGTCGGGCCCGACAATTTTCGCCCACTGCGTAACCACCATCCAGCCGTGGTATTTATCCGTGAGTCCGGCCGACTTGATGACCCGGCCGAGCGCCCCGGAAAGCGGCCCGGGCTGCCTGGAAGAGCGGTTTTGAGCTGCCATATTCTGCCGAATAATCACGAATTTTGTCTCTTCTATCGAGACTGAATAATACCCGTTTTTAATCCTCTTGGCAAGCAAAAAACTCAATCCATCTTATTGCGAAACAATGGATTAGGGCCACCAATAAACTGTTTTCGAGATGGTGCCTGCGGCTGCACGGCGGCCCTGCCGAAAGCGGCAACGGCAGGCCCAAAGGGCCTGCCGTTTCAGGAGTGCTGCTCTGAAAAGCAGTCAGATAGTATGAAGTCGAGGGAGTGGCTATCTTCTCTTTTTTATCGATCCCGAACCGGAAACGCGGCTCGACACATCGTCCGGATCGCCGTAGTAACTGATATCGCCGCTGCCGGAAACGCGGGCATCCAGGCTCTGCGAAGCGTAAACCCTTACATCTCCCGAACCTGAAACCGTCACCACCGCGTCCTGCGCTTCGAGTTCACGCGTATCGATATCGCCCGAGCCGGAAACGGAAACCTCCAGGTTCATGACCTTACCTTCGGCACGCATGTCGCCCGAGCCCGAGACGGAATACTCGAAGAAATCCTGATCCAGGTTGACGACCTCGACATCGCCCGAGCCGGACAGACGGACCGACTCCAGCGACGGCGCCGTTATCTCTATCCGGCAGTCATGGCGCGAATTGATGGATTCATCGGAGTAAATCTTGAGCGTTTTGCCGCGAACTTCGGTTATGATATACTCGATCAGGTTGTCGTCGAATGTCACGCTGACACTTTGCTCGCTTCCGACCGTCACGAAGATATCGAACGAACCGGATGACTTTATCTTGGTAAACGCTTTAACGTCGCGCTCTTCGGTGACCAGGTCACCCGATCCCTTGATCCCTTTCGAACATGAAAAGATCTTCCACCAGTCGTGGGCCGTGGCCGATGATGCCAGCAACATCATCCCGGCCATCAGGCAGATTGCAGCTTTTCTCATAATCTATCCCCATGTGCTTGGAATCTCTGTGTATGCTTTCCATACGAACCCCGCCCTGAGAAAGTTTCACCCCCGGTCCGACATCCGCCCGAATCGCCCGCAGAACCCGGACAGGGTTGGTCGGGTATGAGACCGGGACGGCCTGTGAGTGCCCGGCAAACATGGATTATACTGACGATGTTCTTGACATTGGAACCGGATTGTCGTATTCTGAATATGGGCGTGGGGAGAGGCATTCTCGATTATTACTTCCAGCATTACTCGCGCGAGTCATTCGGTTAACAGATAAATATGCTCTTTGCCGCGCCTTTTCGGATATGCAGTAGCATCTTGGCTTGGAAGTCTTTCCATCGCATCAATGATCTGAACACAGATTCGCAGGAAGAGGGGTCCACATGGTTCGCCAACAGTTCTTAACCGTATTTCTCGCGGCTATTCTCAGTCTGGTCTCAGCAGCGGCCGTCCGGGGTGAACAGCGCGAGAAAGACAATGTCGATGGCAATAAGCATCCGGCTCTACAGAAAGCCAGAGCCGCGGCCTACGCCATTCCCGGCGAGGCGAGGCCCTCGCAACCCGGCGCGCGCGCCGAAAACCGCCGCCCGCTGGGCGTCACGGCTTACAGTTCCGCCACGGAATCACCCGGCGTGCCCATCGGCTATACCTGGTATGACTGGCAGCATAACTGTTCCATGGGACGTATGGTCGAAACGGGGCCGCACTCGGAGGGGGCGGGCCCGGCCATCGTCCACTTCGGCTGGATGTATCTCCCTCAGCCTTACCTTGAAGCTCGTTCGTATGCCTACAATGCATACGTTTCAGCGGCTTCCTCCTTCACGGGCGTGACCATCCTTCACGAACCGTTCATGGATTATTCGGGTTACGTTAACGTCGACGTTACTCCGAACAACCGTGCTCTGGTCGGTGGTCACCTCAGTTCGATACTGGGTCCGCAGGACTACCAGACGCAGATTCACTGGGACGCCTGTTCGGCCTGTGCTGACTTCTGGTTCTTCGCGCGCATACCCGACAGCGTCGCCTCTTACGACCGGGAGCGCGGTGAGGCCATGTGGCCGAAGTTCTTCTTGCAGTACGGGACTGACACCGTTTTGCACGTGGTTGCTAAGGTGCGGGATCAATATGAACAGTGGCTGGAGGCCATCACCTATTTCCGCAAGGTCAGCCCAAAAACCGTGCCCTCGGGTGACTGGGATTATCCTCCCTATGTAATTGACAGCCTCCCCAACTACAGTCATGATATTGCCGGCGTGAGGGATGGCGACCGGGTGGCCCTGGTCTGGACAGCCAACCTTCCATATCAGGAGCCCTTTTGCGATACCTGCTCCGGAGCAAGTGTGTATATCGACGAACTGATCGGTCAGATGGATAATGACCTTTATTATCAAATGTCGAACAACCAGGGCCTGAGCTGGCAGCCCCGGGTCAACCTCACCCAGGTCCCTATCGGCGCCGCCGGCTACAAGCCGTACTGCGACCTTTCCGTTCTCTTTGATTCCAATGACTATCTTCACGTTGTCTGGAACGCAGTGCCCTGGCCCGCTGATACATGCATCGATGACGGTCGCGGGTGCTTCACCGAGGATTTCTATCCCGACAAGTGCCGCATCTTCCACTGGTCCGAGAACGTGCCTGTATTTCGTACCGTATGCGACCACACCTACATTCCCTCGGCTATTTGCGGCCCGCCGGCGTGGGCGGCCACGGTTGCCAAGATGGGCCTGGCCCAGTGCGACAACAAGCTCTATACCATCTGGACCCAGTTTAACGATGTCCGAAACGGCATCTATGATGACTGCGCCGAGTGGGGATTCAAAAGCGGCAAGTATACCGGTGCCGCCAACGGCGATATCTGGGTCGCGATATCGGAGGACTGGGGCCTCACCTGGGATTATCAGCGCAACCTGACCGACACCAGGACTCCCCACTGCGACCCCAATTACGGCATCGAGTGCGAGAGTGATTACTGGCCCTCCATAACCAGGTATGGCCGCCAGGTTGAGACGGGCGAATACTGGTCGGCCGCCCAGGTCGTTGATCCGTCGGAAGGCGCCTCCCCGACCGACTGGTATCTCGACGTCATGTATGTGAATGACCGCGACGCCGGCGGAGTCGTTGTGAGCGAGGGCTCCTGGACCTACAATCAACTCAAGTGGTTTCGCCTGCAGTGCGTGGAACCGGTGCTCGCTCCCTTCCTCATCGTGGAATGGACCGAGCTTGGGTACCCGGCCTATGTCAGGCCGGGGGAATCGCTGGATACGGCTCTGACGTTTGAGAATATCGGTAACCTTGACCTTTCGTACACCATAACTGTCATCGAAGACAACGGTCCCACCGGGTGGCTGGGTTATTCCGGCTTCACGGGTACGCTTTCCTGCGGTGTCGAGAATAAGGATACCGGCATGGTCCACCTCAATCAGGGCGGCCTGATTACCGACGTGGGCAACTACTATGGCCGTCTGCATATCGAAGGCAACGATCCCCACAACCTGCCGATGGATATCGAGATCGAACTGGTCGTCACCGAATCCGTCGCCGGCGTCGTGTGGGATGTAGTCAGCACCGGGCGGACCTCGTTGATCGTTTCCAACCACGGCAACATGGGTAAACTGGGCAACAACGGCGCCGGAACCGTCAATATGGACTATTACGACTTTGACCCCGACTGCAACCTCGATGCCCGGATTTACCTCTACGACGGTTCCCCTCTTGTCGGCCGCATTCTGGGCGACGACACGGTTTTCAACTGGGCCATCTGGGGCACCAGGCCCGGCGATGACTACAGCCTCCTGCCGCAGGGCGACCACATTCCCACCGTCTACAGCGCTGTTCTCAACGCGGAAGTGTTCGAGTCCGGTACCATCGTCACCGGTGACTCGACCATCGCTCTCGAGAAGATCTGGACTGCACCCCATGGCGATGGTGTCCATTACGTCATCGAATACATGAGGGTGTGGTCGTTTGATGGTCAGCCGCACGACGATGTCATGCTGGGTGAAGCCGTCGACTGGAACATTCCGGAAACGCATCTTAACACCGATTCGGTTATAGACTATGAGAACAGCCTCCTCCAGTACGGGTATGACACAAGCACTGCCTGGGTGTGTGTGGAAAGCAAAAATCGCGTCAGTATTGTGTACTTCAAGGGGGCATACCTCAACGGACTGCCGCATACCGGAGACCTCCACGGCGGCTTTATCCTCAAGAATGATTCCCTGCGTTCCGGCAAGGGTTTCAGGCCGGGTGCCCTGTACTGTGAAATGGCCCAGCCCGGCCTCAGGGATTGCGATTCCATCGCCGACCTCCACTCGGTGATAACCTTTGAAAAGGATCTGGACCTTGGCGCCACCGATGTTTACGAAACTGTTACGGTTCTTGGGTCTAACCTGCAGTACACCCTGAAATCAGATCCTCCAGCTGACCCGCAGGAAATCATCGATTCCGCTATCGCCTGGTACACGGCCAACGGCGGCATCAGCATGTTTGAAGACCTTGACGGCGATGGCCAGATAGATGTATGCGGAAGTTGCTGCAGCCTGAGAGGCGATCTCGACTACAATCACACCGTGAATTCGCTGGACCTCATCTACTTTGTCGACTGGTTATGGAAAGGCGGTGCTGCCCCGCCCTGTCGTCAGAACGGTGACGCCAACGGCAATGATCAGACCGACGCCATCGATCTGCTGTATCTGGTCGCTTACATGTGGCAGGGTGGCCCCGACCCGGTTCCCTGTCCGTAGAGCTAAAGGATATACCGACGAAGGCCTGCCGGGAATAAACCCGGTGGACCTCGATTATAAAGAATAGGTGACTGACTGCTGGGAACTCTGCTGTACCGCTCGTATGTTTGTGGAAAAACGACAAGTACAGTTGGGTATCTGCCCCGCAGCACGAGAAAGGTTGACACGCTGCGACCTTTGTCCTATATAGTATCCATACAGACCGAATCGCATCTACTCACGGAATAGCACGACCAGAGACTCACATGAGTTACGCACTTGGAATTGGAACCAGCAGATCCTTGTCTTTTGTGTACTTCGAAAGTCGCAGCCACGCCGGACCGCAGCGGCGGCGCTGATTCTGAAGTGTACTGAAGGTTGTTATATAACGCTCAATGCAAAGACTACAGGAGGTGTCCTGTGATGCGTGCTCTTGTTCTGGGCGTGACGTTGTCGCTGATCCTGGCCGCCGGGGCAATGTCACTCGAGCCTATTTTCGAGGCTCCCCTCAGCCTCGTGGGGGGCGAACGCCCCTACTCCTGCTTTCCTGCCGACTTCAACAATGATTACCATTGCGACCTGGCCATTGCCAACAACTACTCGGACAACGTCACTATCCTGCTCAACAATGGTGACGCCACCTTCGAGAAAGTCGGCAGTTTCGCGACAGACCTGCGTCCTTACGCTGTCTTCTCAACCGAATTCACCGGTGATGGCAATCTCGACGTGGTCACCGCCAATAGCTGGTCGGACAGCGTCTCGCTGTTGCGCGGGCAAGGCGACGGCACCTTCTTGCCGGTTAAGAACTTTTATGCCGGCGGTCCTTCCGAGCGCATCTGGTCGGGTGACTTTGACGGCAACGGGTGGTACGATCTGGTAGTCACCATTTCGGCATCCAACAGCGTGTCCGTCCTTTTGAACGCCGGCTACGGCGTTTTCGGACCGCCCGCAATTTACAGCGCCGGAACCACACCGTTCTCTGTCTACACGGCCGATTTCGACAATGCCAATGGCCCCGATCTGGCCGTGGCTGCCTACGACTCCGATGATGTCTTGGTTCTGCTGAACAACGGTGACGGGACCTTTGCTTCCGCCGTCTCCTATCCCGCCGGCGATGGTCCGGCCGCCGTTCGCTCGGCTGATTTGAACAACGACAGCTATGATGACCTGGCGGTGGCAAACATCAATTCCAACGACGTCTCGATCCTGTTCAACAACCATGATGGTACCTTCGCACCGATCGCCCCTTACCCGGTCGGAGAAGGTCCGCGAGGTCTGTGCATCATCGATCTCGACGGCGACGACGTCTACGACTTGGCCGTGAGCAATTCAGACGAGCAGACCTTCTCGGTGCTGCTGGGTAACGGCAACGGCACCTTCCAGTCCGCCGTTATGTACCAGGCCGGTAGAGGCCCCTGGGATATTTACGGCACCGATTTCAACGGTGACCTCAACTTCGACGTGGTCATGGCCAATGTCTGGTCCGACAATGCCTCCATATCGCTCAATGACGGCACCGGTACATTCATATCCGTCCCCCTTTACGCCGCCGGTACCCTGCCCAGGTCAATCTGTGCCGGAGATTTCGATCTTGATGATGATAACGACCTGGTTGTGGCAAACTATGACGACGTCGTCAATTTCCTGCCTAACAACGGCGACGCTACCTTTCAGGAACCGACCCAGTACTCTGCCGGAAGCGAGCCGGTCCACCTCTGCGCGGCCGACCTCGACTATGACAACGATCTGGATCTGGCCGTGGCCAACGAGGGCGGCAACTATGTTTCGATCCTTAAGGGCAACGGCAGCGGCGGCTTCTCAGCCCCGCTGAGCTATGTTGCAGGCGAAAGCCCGGCTGGCGTCTTCGCGGCCCAGCTTGACGGTCTCGACGGCCCCGATCTGGCGGTCGCTGTCCACTGGGATGCCCTGACCGACATGTCGGTTATGTTCAACGACGGCAGCGGCGGGTTCACGACTGCTGGCACGTACCTGACTGGACAGCAGCCCCTTGCTGTTTACGCGGCCGATCTTGACAATGACAATGACTGTGACGTTATCGTGGCAAACTGGCAAGCCAATGACGTTTCCGTGCTGATTAATAACGGTGACGGGTTATTCGAGGAAGCCGTCGACTATTCCACCGGAAGCGGTCCCTCGTCTATCTACGCAGTTGACCTCAACGGTGATCATTTTCGCGACCTGGCCGTCGCCAGCCGATCGGCCAATACCGCCTCGGTTCTGATAAATAATGGCGATGGCACTTTCGCCACAGCCGTCCAGTATCCCGCCGGGCGCCAGCCCGTCAGCGTGTTTGCGGCTAACGTT
>CP070777.1:2552601-2689071 GCA_020346225.1 Candidatus Zixiibacteriota bacterium
GGAACGTTCATCTCCGACAGCGAGATGATGTCGCGGTAAATGGAGCGTTCGGTAACTCCGCATTCCTGAGCCAGTTTCTGAGCATTAAGGTTGCGCCGGGTGCGCAGCAGGTTAAGAATATGAAGCATCCGGTCATATTTGTTCATGCCCATAAAAAAATCCCCTTCCCGGACGACAATATACATAAGAGCAACGAGAGAGCAACGAGAAAAACAATTATGGGATTTCCCCCATACCTGGCGATGGAAACTATATCACGATGGATGGTGCGAGTGACATCGTAAACACGCTAACTATTTAGACTGCAGCCCGTTAGGGCAGTGCCATAGGAACGGCACCACCTTTGCAAATCCTGCAGCGGGTAGATACGAAACACCTAGCTGTAGGGGTAACTATGGGTAGAAGAAGACCAAGAAAGAAGGTGGAGGAGCCGGCCAATTTCTGGCACTCATTCCTTTTCAAATTCGCCAGCCGGATGTTTCTGGGTCTGGCTGTGATCGTTGTGTTCTTGACGCTGACCCAGTGCACGGTCAAGAAGCCGGAAGCTCCCGAATGGAACACGACCTTCGTGGTTCCGGTCGTCAATAAAACATACGACATGGAGGAGCTGATCCGCCGCATCGACCAGGAAGAGATTTTCATCGATACCAACGGCGATGTGGCCTTCTCCATGGACAAGGAACTGGACACAGTCCAGCTCAACGACGACGACCTGTCGGTATCAGATCTGTCCCACACGATGGCCGAGGTGCTCGGGCCGCTGAGCATCGATGCCCCTGATGACGAGAACTTCATAGCCAGCCTGGAATCGCTGGCGGAAGGTCTGGGGCAGGTACCGGGATGGGACAGCGTCATAATTCCGGCCAACACTCCGTTCACGGCCATGCACAGCATAAGTGTGGCATCTTTTACATGGGCCGACATAACCCAGGGCCAGATCAAAGTCGTCGTCAGTAATTGGCTGGGTCTTACCCTGTACGGTGTCGGTATCGAACTGTTCGATGCAGCTGACTCCACGGTCATCGCTAATTGCTCCTTTCCCGCGCCGCTGGCTCACGGGGATGCCGATTCGGTGAATGTGTCGCTGGCCGGCAAGAGGGTGTCCAACGACCTGCGCCTGTCGGTTTCGGGCCACAGCAACCCGCTTACCGAAGTGCGCCTGGTGCCGGAAGGGAAACAGCTCATGACGTCGCTGTCCTTCGGGAGTGGACTTGTGGTTTCGGCGGCGATGGCCGAGATCCCGGATGTCGACGACCTCAATTTCTCCGAGATGGTCGGGCTTGATGTCGATGCCTCCGAGTCGATCGACT
Organism: Candidatus Zixiibacteriota bacterium; assembly: GCA_020346225.1. Lineage (GTDB taxonomy): Bacteria > Zixibacteria > MSB-5A5 > GN15 > FEB-12. Next base: position 2,553,912 of record CP070777.1, read on the forward strand.
CGGCCGGTCTGCAGACAGGCGACCTCGACCTGGCCGTCACCAACAACACCTCGCTGCCCGGCAACCTGATGATAACCATTCCCAACCTGCACCTGGACGGAATGCCGCTGAGCTACATACGCGACGTGGGGGCGGGACAAACGGTATTCATCCATACCGACCTGGCCGGTTACACGTTGGTGCCGGAGAACGACTCGGTGGAAGTAATCGCGCTGGCTAGCATACCGGGTTCAGGCAGCCAGCAGGTTCTTGTCCGGCAAACCGACAGCGTGGACGTCGACGTCAGCCTCAGCAACATGAGCTTCGGCTATGTCACCGGAATTTTCGCCAACAGCGTAGCTGACTTTGATGATATCCACGAAGAACTCGATGTACCGGAGGGTTTCGATAACATCTCCCTGGTGACGGCCATCCTCACACTCGAGGTGGAGAACGCCGTCGATATGCCCGGCTATCTGGATATCGAGATTTCCGGCAGCAACGGCAAGGTCATCAGCCTTAGCGGTGATATCGAGGCGAAGGGCGACGAGACTTCGCAGATAAGCACCATCGTAAATGACGAGATTGCCGACTTTCTCTCGCCGCTGCCGGAGGCGATCGACGTTTCGGGCACGGTGCAGTTCGGGGACGGTGCCTATCACGGAACCGTGACGGCGGATGATTTCGTTCTGGCGCGGGTGCGAATCGACGCCCCGCTGGCGATAAAAGTAACCAATGCCGAGGTGACCGATCTCGATATCGAAGCTGAGGACATCGATCAGGACGACATGGACTACATTACCGACCATGTCATCAGCGCCCGCTTCATCTACACGGTGGCCAATCATTTGCCGCTCGGCGTGACGGCCGTCGTGCACCTGAGCAACGACTCGGCATCACTTTTCGAAACACCGCTTTTGACGCTTGACACCCTGCTGGCCCAACCGGCTCCGGTGTCCATAGCCACCGGTATTGCCACGGCGGAAGCCGTCACGGCCGGAGAGATTCACCTGGAGAACGAGGATGTTCAGATACTCAACAACGATTCGTTGTACATTCGTCAGCAGCTCTTCCTTAACGCTTCCGATACCAGCGGAGTACAGCTCACCGAGAACGATTACATAACAATCAACGGCCGTATCGAAGTGGTTTACCGCTTCGACGGAGACTTCTAAAGGAGGCTGCCATGAGAAGCGCACTGCATACGACACGCGACAGGGGCGGCCGCAAGCTCGCCTCCCGGGGAGTCCTGGTTCTAAGTACGATATGGCTGGCGCTGCTGACAGCGGCACCGGCGGCGCAGGAGGTCTCGTCGGCCCGCAGCGTGGCACTCGGGTCGGCGGCCATGTCGCTGGCAAGGGGTGTGGACGCGGCCAAGTTTAACCCGGCCAATCTGGGCCTCAAAGAATTTCAGGTCAGGGCGGTCGAACTTGTCGGGTTCGGCGCCAACATATCCAACAACTCTTTCACCCTTGGCGATTACAACAAGTACACGGGGGCGGTGCTTACCGACGATGATAAGGCCGACATCCTCAGCAAGGTTGACGACGCCGGCCTGAAGCTGACAGCCCAGGCCGATGCTTCGGCGCTGGCCGTCGCGATGGGCCAGTTCGCTTTCGGAGTCACGGCGAGCGGGATGGCAGACATCAACCTCAGCAAAGACATCATCGAACTTCTGCTGAACGGCAATACCTTCGCGGACACGATCGAGGTCACCGGTTCATACTCGGAAGGCGTCGCCTACGCCTCGGCCTTTCTGTCGTACGGCCGGTGCGTATACCAGGCCGGAACCCGCGAGCTGGCCATCGGCGCCACGGCCAAGTACCTGTACGGCCTGGGGGTCGAGCGGGTGGTCGAACTCGAGGGTCTGGCCGCCACTTTCGCGACCGGTTTCGCCGGTGAGGGGGAAATGATCATTCAGACAGCCGCCGGTGGGAGCGGCTACGCTCTCGACCTTGGAGCGGCGCTGAAGCTCAACGACAATTACACGGTCGGCGCCAGAATCAAGAACTTCCTCAGTTCACTTACATGGAGCAAAGACGCCGAGGAACACGGTTTCATCTTCAGCTTCGACACCATGACGGTGGAAAACATGGACGAGGACTATGTTGTCACCGACGACTACACGGTAGAGATCGATAACTTCAAGACCAATCTGCCGTCGCTGCTGAATGTCGGCGTGGCCAACACATCGGGGTCGTTGCTCTGGGCAATCGACTGGGAACAGGGCTTCCGGCGAGCCGCCGGGGCTTCATCGAAACCGCGTCTGTCGTGCGGAGTGGAATGGTCGCCGGTCGCGGCTATTCCATTGAGGGTCGGTTATTCCATGGGCGGCAACAGGAACACGACCTTCTCGTTCGGCTCCGGTTTCCACCTGCCCTATTTCTTTTTCGACTACGCCGTAGTGACGGGGACTTCCATCTCCGGGTACTCATCCAAGGGACTGAATTTGGCTATCACCACAGGATTCTACTTCTAGAAAGGAAACGCCAAAATGTTCGGGGCTTACATACCGAGGGCTACGCGGATATGCCGAATAACGGTCGGTATTGCCGTGCTGTCAATGACAGCAGCCGTCAATGCCTCCCCCCCGCACCCGAGTCTCGTCGAGGGGGTGGCCGCGGGGAAAAGGACGACACCGTATTTCATGAACCATGCCCGACAGTTGCGTGAGTCGGGCGTCAACGCGGGCTACAATCCCTTCGAGCTGCCGCCATCGGCCAAGATCACCGCACCGGCGACGGCCACCATTGCGGGTGATTTCCGCATGCTGGCGGTGCTGGTGCACTTCACCGATAAGAGCAGCTCAACGCCGGCGTCATACTTCGACAACCTCCTGTACGGGACTTCCGGGGTGACGCTGCGAGATTACTACGCCAGCGCCTCGTACGGGCAGCTCGACATCGTGACCGTCAATCTCCCGTCATCGACCGGCTGGTCAACGGCCCCGCAGACGTACGCGTACTACGTCAATGACGAATCGGGCATCAATCCCGAAAGCTATCCGAACAATGCTCGAAAACTGGTGGAAGACCTAGTCGCCATTGTCGACGGGCAGGTGAACTTCTCGAATTACGATAACGACGGCAACGGGTATGTCGACGTGCTGACGGTGATTCACGCCGGCCAGGGCGCCGAGAGAACAGGTTCCAATGCGGACATGTGGTCGCATATGTGGACGATTTATCCTAAAATGACGAACGACGGGGTCTATGTGTCCACCTACACGATGCAGCCGGAATACATCGACGCCCCCGGCGACATGACTATCGGTGTTTACGCCCACGAGTTGGGCCATGCCTTCGGTCTGCCGGACCTGTATGATACCGATTTTACTTCCAACGGTATCGGCCGCTGGGGGGTCATGGGCTATGGCAGCTGGCTGGGACCGCATTCCCGCGGGGAAGTACCGGCATATCCATGCGGCTGGAGCCGCATTGAACTGGGATTCAACACCCCTACCGTCCCGACGCAGAACATCAACGGGCAGGCGATTCAGGATGTTAAGGTCGGCGAGGAAATATTCCGGCTCTGGACAGCCGGGGTTGCGGGTGCCGAGTACTTTCTTGTCGAGAACCGCCAGAAGACGGATTACGATACCTACCTGCCGGACGGCGGACTTCTGGTCTGGCACATCGACGAAACCAGGACCTCCAACGACTACGAGTGGTATCCCGGCCTGGACGCCGCTCAGCACTATCTGGTCGCACTGGAGCAGGCCGACGGGCTGTTCGGCATGGAGCATTGCTCGGACCTGGGCGACGCCCCCGATGTCTTCTCAGGCACCGGCGCCAATTCCTTCGACGCCATGTCTGCGACCAACTCCGACGCTTACACCAGCGGGCCCACGGCGGTCGCCATTGCCAACATATCCGAGGCGGCTGCGACCATGTATGCCGATTTCAGGGTGTCCCTGACGGGAGGAGTCGGCGAGGACACCGACGATCCGGGGGACGGCGACGTGGATATCCTTCCGGCTTCGGTACAACTGTCACAAAACTATCCCAATCCCTTCAATCCTTCGACGACCATCTCATTCTACCTTCGCGACAGAGGGACAGCACGTATCGACATTTTCAACCTGATGGGACAGAGGATAAAGACGCTGCTGAATGAAACCGTCGAGGCGGGAATGACCCAAACGAACTGGGACGGCACCGACTACAACGACCGGACGGTAGCCTCCGGTATATATATTTACCGGCTACAGGCAGGCGACCAGCAACAGGCCAAAAAAATGATATTGCTGCGTTAAGGAAGTTTCCCTTAACGAACCCGCGGTATCCCCTACTGAACGGCTGGACCCCGGAAGATGCTTCCGGGGTTCTCTTTTACTCAGGATATTCGAAGTGGGGTTGCTCGACACTCTGGTGGTGTCTCTGTTCTCTGTTTGCCTTCTTGTACTTGGTGTGACAGGTTTTACAGCGCTTGGGATCTTCGGTGTAGCCTCGTTCAGCGAAGTACTCTTGTGCGGCGACCGTGAAGACGAATTCCTCGTTGCACTCCGTACAGATCAAGATCTTCGGTTCGAACCCGCTAGCCATCAATCCCCCTCTCTTGGGAATGGACTAACAGTCCGTGTCAGCCGCATTCCGTTAGTTGCTCTTAGGGTATGAACCATTAATATGAAATTGTCTGCAAACCTGTCAACAAAAAAACCGTTCGGGAGCAGCTTTGGAGATAAAGAGGACCATTTTTGAATTGTTAAGCTGCAATCCGGCGCGGCGTGCGCTGCGGTGCGACAAAGCTACTCGAAGATCCAGGCCTTGAAATACTGGTCGGTGCCAATAGAGAGCTGCCACCGGTTCATCTCGGAGTACGCGAGATCTATACGCACGACGTTTCTGGTGGATTTCTCGAAGGCGATGCGAAGACCAAAGCCGGCCGCAAGGTATGTGTGGCCGAGAGTGACCGGCTCTTCTTTCTTCCAGATTGTGCCCCAGTCCGCGAAGACGACACCGCCGAAGATGGCCGACATGAACCTGATATCGGGATAGAATCTGGCTTCGACGTTACCGACCACCTTGCGGTCACCGGTTCTGAAGTACTTGTCATAGCCCCGAACGCCGGTGGTTCCGCCGAGCCAGACGCCCTCGCGATCGGTGCGGTTCCAGTCGGATTCGTACAAGCCGCGCATGGCCAGCGTCAAGTAGGGTTTGAAGCGCGCGTAGTATCTTCCTGAGAGAACGGCTGAATGTCTGATAGCAATACTGCCCCTAAACCACCACACATGACGGTAATCCAGGAGCAGCAGGTGTCGAGACGAGCCTATATAGCGCAGAAGCTGGAGATACGCCTTGTCAAATACATGGTCCCCGAAAGACGGTTCGAAGGCGCGAGAATACGCCACCGCCAAAGAATAACCGAGCGTAAAGTCCTCGGTATAACCGAATCCTTCGATCTGGCTCAATTTGATAAATTCATAATCGGCGTAGCCGGCGGAAACCTCCACTTCGTGGTATAGAGAATCCTCCGCCAGACTGGCCGTGACAAGAGCGCTGTCACCGGCGGCAGCGGACAGCACCCTGATATCGGTCGTACGTTCGTAGCGATATTTGTAGTCGAGCTCCAGGGTTACTTTCCTCTGAGGGTCGCCGAAGCGATAAGCCGCGAAGGTCCTGGCGACGTCACCGTCAAAGAATGACTCACCGATCTTGAGGCTGTCACTATAAACATCGCGACGGCCGCTGAAGTTGGTTACGGCAACACCGTAGGCGTAGGCTTGCTCGCGATCGTAATACGGGCGCGTCAATTCGATACTTTCGATTTCACTGACCGGGTTGGTGCTGAAACTGAGCTGGAGACGATAACGCCTGCCGAGGAAACGATTGTCGAAGAAAGCCGCTTCGATGAAGTCTTCATCGTCGGACTGGCCAAAGAAGTAGAACGAAACAAGCTGGTTGTTACCCAGGAAGTTCTTTTCATCGAAGCCTATCTGGTAGCGCGTCTCGTTACCTTCCCGGCCGTAACTGAAGCCGCCGGTAAGACTCCACTGGTCAACAGTGACGACGCGAAGGAGAACGCCGCCGCCGGGCAGCATTTCCACTTCCGTCCAAGCGTCATATACGACCAGGCTGTTGCGGATGTTTCTGGCCGTCTCCTCGGCCAGACGATGGTTATACTGCTGTCCCTTTTTCAGGAGCAGCTCCCTCTCAATTACGTGTCGCCGCGTTTTGATGTGAAGCTTATTGGCCAGCCGAAACCAGAACCGATCATAGGCCCTGTCGCCGGTGTCATAGATATTGCGATTATCTATTTCGAGCGAGTCTATGAGCAGGCCGTTGTAGTGAGCAGCAGCCGAATCGCCCCCGAGGACGGCCGGACTATCGGCCCCGAAAGCGGCCGTCAGCATGCTGTTCAAAAAGAGAACAGTACCCAGTATTACCGATGCGGATTTCAATTACAGCTCCTGTTCAGGCCAATGTACGCAAGGTCGTGCGGCAGGCAACAAATACTTGCCATTTTCTCGGATGAGGCGCCCGCCGAGCGCTTCAGGGATGCCGACAAGACTCCGATAATATAATAACTGCGAAATGATTTGAACCCTTCGGGAAAAATGGCAAAGAAAAAGATCGGTGATCTTCTGGTCGAAAAGGGCCTGATCACCCCCCAGCAGCTGGAAGAAGGGTTAAAGGAGCAGAGCGTCCTGGGCAAGCGCCTCGGCGAGATCCTGGTTGAGAAGGGTCACCTGACCGAGGACCAGCTCATTGACGCCGTTTCCGAGCGCCTGTCGATTCCCAAGATAAGCCTCACGTCGATGGTCATCGACCCGCAGATCGTCCAGAGGGTCAGCGTCGACGTCGCCCGCCGCTACACGCTTATCCCGGTCTTCGAGATCGGCAACACCCTGACGCTTGCCATGGCCGACCCGCTTAATATCATTGCCATCGACGAGATCAAGTACCTGACCGGGCTCAATATCAAGCGGGCGATAGCCACCTCCTCTGAAATCAGGGATGCCATCGACCAGTACTACTCGGTCGGGGATTCCCTTTCGCATATTATGGGTCGGCGGGGCGAGGATATCACTCCCTCGGTCGACAGCATTTCATCGCTGGCGGACCCGCAGTCGGAAACGCCGATCATAAAACTGGTCAACCTGACCATCGCCAAGGCGGTCAAAGAACGGGCCTCTGACATTCACATCGAGCCCGAGGAGACCCGTCTGAGGATACGTTATCGCGTCGACGGGGTCATGCGGGAAGAAGCGGCGCCGCCGAAATCGATGCAGAACGAGCTCATCTCGCGGATCAAGATTGCCGCCAATCTGGACGTGTCGGAAAAGCGGGTGCCGCAGGACGGCCGCTTTTTCATGAAGGTCGAGGGACAGAGTGTCGACCTGCGCGTATCGACCCTGCCCACCATTCACGGAGAGAAGATCGTGATTCGAATCCTCGACCGGCGCAACCTGCTGCTGTCGCTTGACAGGCTGGGTTTCTCCAGCCGGCTCGAAGAGAAGTGGCGGAACGTCATCCACAAACCGGAGGGGCTGGTCCTGATTTCGGGTCCCACCTCCAGCGGAAAAACCTCCACCCTGTACGCGGCTCTTCACGAGCTAAACTCGATCGAGAAGAACATCATTACCGTCGAGGACCCGGTGGAGTATTCCCTGCCGCTGATAATCCAGATACAGATAAATGAAAAGGCCGGGCTGACCTTTCCCTCCACTCTGCGCGCGATACTCCGACAGAATCCCGATGTCATCATGATCGGAGAGATCCGTGATACCGAAACAGCCCAGATGGCCATCCGGTCGTCGCTGACAGGTCACCTGGTATTTTCGACCATTCATACCAACGACGCACCCTCGGCCATCACGCGACTGGTAGACATGGGCATTGAGAGTTACCTGGTAGCCTCGGCCATCAAAGGAGTCCTGGCGCAGCGCCTGGTGCGGGTTAACTGCCCGGAATGCAGCCAGTCGTACACGCCGGCCGACACAATACTGCAGCGTGCGGGACTGGCGGACCTGGCTGATTGCATCGATTTCCAGCGCGGGGTGGGATGCCCGGCGTGCAAGATGACCGGTTTCAAGGGACAGACGGGAATCTTCGAGTTCGTCGAGCTCAACCCGATCCTGGCCGAGCTGGTTATCAAGAACGCCTCCCTCAACCAGATTAGCATGGAAGCCTCCAAATACGGCTATATCCCGCTTTTCGAGATGGGCATGGAGAAGCTCACGGCCGGGACCATTTGCCTGGAAGAGTTGCTTAAAGAGACGACCAATATCGACACCTACCGCGATCCGAATGCCAAAGTTGAGGTGACCGAGGTCGATGCCCACTCAGTTCAAATATAGGGCCCTTTCAGCTGATGGCACTCCCCGGAGGGGAGTCATAACAGCCGAGAACACCGAGCAGGTGGTCGAATACCTGGCCTCGCAGAAATTCGTCCCCGTCAAAATCTCCCCGGTCACCAAGAAACTGTCGTTCTCGTTTCTGGGTTTCTTCACCCGCGCCGATTACGAGAACCTGATCGTCTTCACCAACAACCTGGCCACGATGTACCGCTCCGGTATACCGCTGTTGAAGGCCCTCTCGATTATTCGAGTGGGGCCGCTGACCGGTCGCTTCAACCACGCTATCCAGCAGATCAAGTACAGCGTGCAGTCAGGGAAATCGCTTTCGGAAGCGATGGCCGAGTTCGATGATATCTTCTCGCGCGTCTACCGCAACAGTATCGCGGCCGGCGAAGAGTCCGGTCGACTCGAGGACATTCTCGACGAGCTTTCCCAGATGATGGAAAAGGAGATGGAGCTGTCGCGACAGGTTCGGTCCGGACTGAGATACCCTGTAATCGTCCTGATCGTGATTGCCCTGGCATTCGTGGTATTGATGACCTATGTCATCCCGCGATTTCTCCAATTCTATTCGTCGTTTGGCGCCGAGTTGCCGCTACCGACAAAGATATTCATCGCCACCAGCAATTTCTTCACCCAGTACTGGGCGCTTGTTCTGGCCGTGCTCATCGCGCTGGCGATTGGATTCAAGAAGTTGGTCAGCCACGAAAAGGGGAAGCTCTGGGTGGACCGGCAACTTTTGAAATTGCCGGTTTTCGGCAGCCTGATTCTCAAGAGCAATGTGGCTCGTTTTTCCATGATGTTTCGGATTCTATTCAGAGCCGGTCTTCCGATAATCCAGTCGCTCCACATCCTGGCCGATTCGGTCAACAACAGTGTGGTCAGCGGGGAAATCAACAAGCTGGAGGACGCCTTTCGGAGGGGCTCGGACTCGGACCTCATGAATGAAAGCTTCGAGCACTTCCCGGATTTGGCTAAGCAAATGATGGCCATAGGCTTAGAGACCGGCGCCCTGGAGCGGATGCTCAATGAAGTGGGTATATTTTACTCCAAAGAGGTACAGTATACCTCGCGCCATTTGACGGCCATTTTGGAGCCGATTCTGACCATGGTGGTGGCCGTTTTCGTGCTGATCATGGCCCTGGCTATCTTCTTGCCTATGTGGAACTTGATCAAGGTTTTCAACGCCGGCTGAGCAGTAAAAAATTGACCGAAAATACCGATTAAATAAGAAAGAAATCGAAATCGACAACCTACCAAAAACCCATTAGGAGGCGTTATGTTTGCCAGAGGGAACCAAAAGGGATTCACTCTCATCGAACTGGTGATGATCATCGTGATCCTCGGGATTCTGGCCGCGGTAGCCATCCCGAAGTATCAGGACCTGTCGGGTGAGGCCAAGGAAGCCGCAGCCCGCGGCGCCCTGGGCGCAGTCAGGTCGGCTATAACGATCTACTACGCTAACCATGCTGTCATTGACAGTGCCCACTGGCCGCCCATTGACAGTGTCATTTTGGCTATCATGGCGCAGGGGATTCCGAATAACCCGTACTGCCCGAGCGACGAGTATCCGGATTCAGTGGTCACTGGCGCCACGAAAGGCACTATAGTCGGCACCGATTGCGGCTGGGCTTATCTGGACACCTACGGCGAGATCTGGCTCAACACCGACGTGGTCGGTGAGAACGACTGGTAGTACAGTACCCTGTCAAATCAGTGAGCCAGAATTGTCATAAGCAAGGGGGCAAGCTCGCCCAGCGCGGGTTCACCCTGGTCGAGCTTGTCATGATTATTGTCGCCCTGGGTATTCTGGCCGCCGTAGCTATTCCGAAGTTCACCGACGTCAGCGAAAGCTCCAAGGTTACCGCGACCAAAAAGGAGATGCTGGCGCTGAAAATGGCGATCAGCGGCAACCCGGATGCCATTGCGGGCGGAAAGTATGTGGACCGCGGGTTCGAGGGCGATGTCGGATTCGCACCGTCACTGCTTGAGGACCTGGCCGCCAAACCCGACTCGGTTTCGGATTATAATAAACTGACCGGGCTGGGCTGGAACGGGCCTTATATCGACAGTACCGAAGGGAAGTATCTGAAGGACGCCTGGGATACGGATTATGTGTACCAACCGTCGAACCGACGGATCATCTCGGTGGGAGGTTCGGATAGCATCATTGTTGGATTCTAGACCGGGGTCTTTATGAACGCCTTAGCGTTTTTTACAGGCAAGAAGAAGGAAAGGCCTGGCAGCAGCAAAGAACCGGCCAGGCCTTCTTTTTCGATTCAAAAGATACATCCCCGCCAGAATCACTATGTCGGGACGATTCTGTCGTTTTCTATAAACGACCACTCCGTTCAGATGGCGGCCACCCGCCACTGGGGAAAGCTAAGGCGCCTTCTCGACATCAAGAAAGAGTATTTCCCCAAGGATCAGACGACGCGAAAGGCCAGACAGGAGGTGCTGCGTCGGGCGATCGCCGGATTCATCTCCAAAAACGGCCGATACGGCAGCAAGATAGCTTTAGCCCTGTCGGGTAAAGAGACGACCTTCCGGACTTTCCTCATGCCGGAGATGAAGCGCAAGGAGCTCAAGTCGGCGATTGAATTCGAGGTAAGAAAGCAGATCCCCTTCCCCATCGAGGACTGCATTTACGGTTACCGGCCCACTTACCGCATCGAGAGAGACGGAGTCGCTCAACTCAAGATTGCCCTTCACGCCGCCACCAAGCGCTTCGTGCACGAGCAGCTGGAGCCCTTCGAGGCGCTCGGGTTAAAAGTAGACATCATCTATCACACCCAGGACGTGATCGGGCAGTTCCTCAAGCACCTGCCGAACTTCGATGAAGAGAAGAACTATACGCTGCTCAATATCGGCCTGAAGTCCACGGAGATATCCTTCTACAAGGGGTCGACCCTGGAGTTTTCCCACGCGACGCCGGTCAGTTCGTCGATGCTGGGTATTCATCCGGAACAGACAAAATACGAATTCTTCGCGGAGTTGATTGCCAACGAGATCCAGACGTCGCTGGACTACTACGCCGGCCAGTATTCGGTAACCGCCCAGGAAAAGATTTACGTTTACGGCGACCTGGCTTACAGCGACGAGCTTTTGGATTTGTTGAACGACCGCAGCGGCATTGAACTCGAGCCGATGGCGGTCCAGCGGCTCATACATCTGACGGCCCGGGATGAAGCTCAGGCGGATGATTTTCCGGTCTGCCTGCCGGTCCTGGCCGGCTCAACGTGCCAGTCTTCACTGGCCAGTCTTCTTCCGCACGATCAGCAAACCGCCCGGCTGGACGCCAAGTACCACATGTACGGCAAGCTGTCGGTAGCCGCTTTAATAGCTCTTCTCACCCTGTCGTGGATGATCATGAGGGCCAATCTCGGGGCCAGCAAGCACACCCTGGCGGAGCTCGAACGCCAGGTGAGCGAATTCAGGAACTCCGAAGCCTTTCACACCTACAACCTCATCAAGCGAGAGATCGCCCGTGACCAGTCATACCTCGAATTGACCAAAAAGGCGCCGAGCTATCTGGCTTTAAACCTGAAAGAGCTTTCCCACCTGGCACCTGCCCAGGTGAGGCTGCTGTATCTGGATTACAATCCCGAGATTGACGACAAGAACTTCTACCTCCACGGGCTGGTAATATCGAAAGACATCCCTCCGGAGATAATTCTGGCGGAGTTCGTGGAGGACCTCTCGGCTTCGGGATTCTATGACGGAGTCCAGATCGTACGCCATGTCAAAAAACTGATCGAGGATCGGTTTGAGATTGATTTTCAAATAAGGATGTGGGGGGTGGTGTGAAGAGATTCTGGATAACATACCCGGTCATCGCCCTGGTCGCCTCCTGCCTGTGGTTCTTTACGGCCTACGTGCCGCACCACAAAGACAGCCGGACAACCAAAGGGGCCCTCCGGGAGGCAGAGAGTCAGATCAATGACTTTCGGCAGACCATCGCCCAGCTTCCGGCCATCATCGAGCAAAGGAAGGACCTGCTGTCACGTCGTGATGATCTCGACTCCAAACTCTACGCCAAAGAAGACGTCCTCGAGCTGTTCGCCGAACTGGAGCGGCAGGCTTCCCGGTGGCAAATTGAGGTCACCGAAATAACGCCGCCGGTCGAGGAGCTGCTTTACCTGAATACAATCATAGCGGACTCGAGCATGCCGCAGTTTTTGAATATCGGGATGAGACTTGACGGTGATTATGTCAGTTTCGGGCGCTTCATTCAGGCCGTTGAGAAAGCCGATTACTTCCGGGGCATCAACCGGTGCAAGATGATCGGCCACGCCGACGACAGAACCAAGATTTCACTGGAACTCGGCTTCAAGGCGCTGCTGGGAAATCTGGGGAAAGAAGCATGAGCGAAAGTACCAGAAAGAAAATCATCGCGGCGGTGATGGTCCTGGTGGTTATCTGGGGTTACAACAACCTCAAACCGGCGTCCGACAAGCCGCCTCGGCCCAAGGCCACTCCGGCCGCCGCGGTGACGGCGACCTCGGACCAGGGGCAGCCCAAGGTGACAACTCCCCGGCTGGTCGACGTCGAGGAGAAAGCCAAGGAACCGTGGGGAACCGACCCGTTCAGAGTTAAAGCCAAGAAGCAGGCCAAGAAACCCGGCAGCGCCGTGTACTGGCGGCTGTCCGGCATTCTATATAACAGCCATTCGCCCTCGGCCATCATAAACAAGAGGCACGTGAAGACAGGAGACGTGATCACGGGGGCAAGAGTTGTCAAAATCGACAGAAAATCAGTGACGCTCGAATATAACGGAAAGCAAATGATACTAACGGTTACCAAAGGATAAGAATATGAGAGTTCGAATACATGCCGCGGTCCTGACGGCTACCTTACTTCTGTCGACACTCAGCGTTTCGGCCGGCGTCTTCAAAGAGGGGGAAAAGCTGTCGCTGGAGATGGAGGGGGCGCCCCTGACCACCGTTCTAAATATGATCGCCCAGCAGTATGCCCTTAACCTGGTATTGTCGGGCGACGTTGACGGCAAGGTCAGCGTCCGTCTGGAGGACGTCGATGTCGAAACGGCGCTGGAAGCCATCCTGTATCCCAACGGCTACAACTACTATCTCAAGAACGACATTATCGTGGTCAAGCCGGTGGAGTTCGATGCCGTCGGCGAACTCACGTCCGAAGTAGTGACGCTGCGCTATGCCGACCCGATTACGGCCAAGAATGCCCTGGAGAGCCTCAAGTCAACCAAGGGTAAAGTAGTCGTGCTGGACAAGACGACTGAGAAAGCAAGCGGCAGATCGGACGAGCGCTATGCGGCCAACCGCCTGATAATGACCGACTATGTTAGTGTCATCGATGACATGCTGTCTCTACTCGAGCAAATAGACAAACCGGAGCGTATGGTTTCGATTGAGGTCAAAATTATCGAGACCAATATCGACAGCCAGAAGAAACTGGGGCTTTCGTGGCCGGCCACGGTCACGACGAGCCTCGGAGGCGGCCAGTTGTCGGCTGCCACGACCACCCAGACGACCACCGAAGACCTGACCCTGGCCAATGTCGCCGGCAGTTGGAACCCCAACACCGGGTCCTGGACATGGGGCCTTCTGTCAGTCCAGCAGGTAGACGCCGTCCTCAACATGCTCGAACAAAGCGGTCAGAGCAAGCTGGTGTCTGACCCGCATGTCACCACGCTTGAGAACCATGAGGCGGTCATTGAGGTACAGACGGTGATTCCAATACCGACGGTGACACGCTTTTCCGAAGCAGCAGCAACTCAGGACATTCAGACCTTCTTTGATGAAGAGGTCGGTATATCTCTGGTGGTAACACCGCGCATTAATGAGGACGGCAGGATCACGATGGACGTGGAACCGGTGGTGGAGGATATCATCGGCTTTACGGGTCCGGTCGAGGCTCAAGCACCGATTAAAATATCGCGTTCAATCCGGACTCGCATCACGGTGGATGACGGCCAGACGGCAGCCCTTGGGGGACTCTTGAAGGAGGATATCATCGAAGAGAAGCAGAAAGTGCCGTTGCTGGGCTCGATCCCGCTACTGGGGCGATTGTTCACGTCCACGTCGAAGGAGAAATGGACAACGGACCTGATCATTATGATCACGCCGCGTATAATACAGCAGTGACCCTACCAGCGAGAAAGCATCCAGCGGCGAGAGCGGCTCACCAGGAGCTGCCAAAGCAGAATCAGCAGGACGATGTCGAAAAGCAGCGAATCGAGCACCGTCTCGCTTGACGACCTGGCTACCTTGAAGCATCCGCAGTCGATGTCTATCCCCCTGGCCAGCGCCGAAACAAGGGCAACAGTAAAGATAACGGTCATGGTCGTGGTCAGTACCGCCGCTCCTCGATAGAGCACGCCAAAAATCAGCCCCAGACCACAGATGAGTTCCACCCAAGGCAGAATGACAGCCGTAATATTGATCAGGCCTCCCGGCAAGAGATGATAGTACCAGATGGATTTGGCGAAACCGGCCGGGTCGAGAATCTTGTAGTAGGAGGCATAAATGAACGTCACACCAACCGCCAGGCGAACAACCATGGTAAGGTAGTCATTGTCAACTAACCGTCGCACGACTCCCTCCTTTCCACATCAAGACCGAATTGCACCCACTCGCGCCACCCGCCAAAGAAAATCGACAGGTTGGTGTAGCCAAGCTCCTGCATAGTGCGACCGAGGTGCAAAGACAGGTCACACTCCTCACCGGAGCAGAATATGATGAAGTGATAGTCCCCGGGAAGACCACCGAGGACCGAATCGATATACGGCCGGAGGTCGCCTTCGGGCAGGTATTCGAAGGGAATATTGACGCTGCCGGGAATAGTCCCGCATACGAACTCCCCGGCGTCGCGGGCGTCGATAAAGACGACCTGATAGTTGCTGTGCTCCAGTTCGGCGACTTCTATCGATATGAAGGGAGGATCGCCCGGCTCGGCGGTGGGCGGTACGATAGGTCCGTCACCCGATGACAGAGAGCGGTACTTGCCGATGAAGTCGATGCGGTTGGGGGAAACAAGGTTGAGACCGACTCCGGCAACGGCAGCCACCAGTATGATAATAACGAACTGTCTCAGCAACATAGTGAACGGATACCTTCTGCGTTAAAACAGCATAAGATAGTCATCGGACGCCGATTTTCAAGAGAATTGCATACCCGGCGCCCCACCGATGGCACTTATACACATGAACCGGAAAAAGGATGCCTCCGGCCCAACACGGCTTAAACCGGCGCCGCAAACTTGCGAGGAATAAAAAAAAGCGAGGCACGACCTTGCCGAACCCCGCCGGTAAGTTTCGAAATCATCAAAGGAACCCTGAATGGCTCAACTGACTCTTGGCGTTAAAGGCTTCTCCAGCCTCGAAACGATAAGAGTATACTTGCCGTTCAGGATCTTCCCAACAACCGAGGAGAATTTCGCAGGTGTCAGTACTTGCAGACTATAGGAATGCCAGCAGTCTTTTTCTCCCAGATGAGCGAAGTTGTGTTCCTGTTTTCTTCTCGGCATTATCGAGCTCCCTCAAAACTGTTTTCCCCCCTACCACATCGTGATTGAAGTAGTTGCCCAATATAATGATAGCGGCAAAACAGTTGGGAAACTTAGTTGCTTCGGATGCCACCTCCTCGTTTTGGAATAGATATCAAATAGTATCGCATTTGCTGCAAATACGAATACACTACCTCCTGCACTAAATAGTCGCTTGACATACACCTAAGAGGCAAATATCTTGTGTAACTTCTTGATAGCCCGATGTTTATAAATATTCACGACCTGCTGGGTGATGCCCAAAGTGCGGGCGATCTCGCGCTCGGTTTTGCCGCTGAGGTAGTACTCAATAACTTGCTTCTGCCGCGCAGACAGAGTGTTGCGGATATGCCACTTGAGCCTGTGCCGAAGTTTACGGAGCGTACCGGTCGGCAGGGATTCGGCCGCGCCGTTGTGGTAAGGGGATTGCTCATTGGCGAATGACTCGAGAAGAAGCCGGTCAACCATTACCTCGGCGTATTCGTACTCTTTTCTCGGCGACATAGCGGGAGAGCGAACACCTAATATCTCAACTGGAACTTATTTCTTATTTCCTTCAGCTCTTCGAGAGATATGGAGAACTTCTGAGAGGTTTCTTCCCTAATCTCATTAAGGGCGATTCTGCGCTCGTAATCGGACAGGTCCCTGGGCAAGTTGGCATAGCGCTTCTTGTAGTAGCTGATAATCTGCTCATGTTTTGACAGGGGTTTGCCGGACGACGATGTCTTAACGCCGGCACGTCCTCCCTGATTCGATGACAGCTTGCTGAGTTCAGCCGACTGTTCGTCGATGATGTCTTGCAGCGAATCCATGCTGGAGCGATAGGCCTTGTCTTTTGACGTGAGAGAATCGGCGGCGGCCAGGCGCGTTTCGGCCAGGGCGGCCTGGAGAGAATCGGATTCCTTCTGATACCGGGTCAGCTGTTGCAGGCTCTCGGTTTTCCCCTGGTCAAAGTACTGCCGGCTTCGCTCGTGCTCCCGCCAGGTCTTCAGATAACTGACGACGACCACCAGAGCGAGCAGCAGGACGGCAAGCAGAATCTTCTTCATACCGACTTATCCTCGTTGTGACTTCACGATATCGGCGGCGTCGGGTACTGTCAAGTTTGAACTTCGGCAGGCCGCCAGGACCCTAAGCTCGTCACACCCCGTCGGCGGCGCTTTCAAGATCCTTCAGGGTAAGGTGAACTTTCTTCAGAAAGTAAAAGCCCATAAGAGTAATCACGATATACTGGGCCGCATGCAGGACCAGAGCACAGGACAGGGCATGCTCATCGGTGACACCGTAGACGCGCAGCGACAGCACGACTCCGGCGTGGTAAACACCGAGGTATCCGGGTGTCGACGGGGCCAGGATGAGTACCGAGACGACCACCAGCAGCACGAAAGATGCGTCCAGGGGGATGTCAAAACCGAAGGCCTTGAAGACAAAGTAATTGGAGATACCCATGAGAATCCAGATCAGCATGGTCTGGGCGCTCACCCAGGAAACCGCTTTGAAATCTCTGAGAAACTGCAGGCCTTCCGAGAATTTGAGTATGACGTTCCTTATAAATTCGTTCGCGCGTGCCGGCAGGAAGAACAGGTAGCGGCTCAGCAGGTCGCTGATCTGGTTGGCCTTGAGAGCCAGGAGTATCATGGATGTCAATCCGATGAGGGCAATGGCGATGGCCAGTTTGGTGGCGACAATCATGTTGTCCTGAATGTGACTCCTGAGGCTGGCCGAAAAAGAAACCACGGCGCCGAAAATAAGAAGCAGCGCGACCAGATCGAAGACCATGCGCTCTACGAAAATAGTGGCCAGCGAGGCCGATTTGGTCACCCCCTTGTCCTGCGAGGCCAGCGAGTAAGCGCGGACGAACTCGCCCAATCTGAACGGCAGCACGTTGTTTGCCATAAAGCCGATACAGGTGGCCGCGATCAAGTGGGGAAAGGTCACGTACTTGATGGGGGCTATCATGAACCGCCAGCGATAGGCCCGCTGGTACATTGTCGCCATGATCAAAAGGATATTGGGGATCAACCAGAGGTAGTTGGCCTCCTTCAGGGCGGCCAGCAGCTCCCCCATATCAATTTTGCGAAAGAGTATCCAGATAAGGACTGCCGACACCAGCAGCCCGGCAAAGAAGTAGGCAGTCTTTTTGCTTTTCGCGGTCATTGGTCCTGCCCCAGGACATCAAGCAGCAACTTCTCGAATTCCACTGCCGCGCGGTCCCAGTTAAAAGTCTCGGCCCACTTAAGGCCCCCCGCCTCCAGGCGCTTGCGAAGAGCCTCGTCGGTCAATATAGCCAGCAGTTTGTCGGCCATCATCTCGATATCACCCTGCTCGTAGAGCAAGCCCGTTTCACCGTCGCAAACCGAATCCCGCAGGCCGGGCGAGTTGGCGGCCACCACGGCGGTGCCCACCGAGTTCGCCTCGATATTGGTCAGGCCCCACCCTTCTTTCAACGACGGGAGGACCGCTACATGGGCTCGTCGCATTCGAAGAATCTTGTCTTCGGTCGGGACAAAACCGGGAAACTCTATCTCTTCTTCCAGCTTCAGCTCACGCGCCAGTTTCTTGATAGCGGGCAGATAATCGCCGACGCCGACCACCATGAGGGAAGCTTCGGGCAGTTTTTCCTTGACGATCCGGTAGGCCCGGACCAGGTGGTGGATACACTTGTATTTCTTGATGCGGCCGAGATAAAGTATGGTCGGACGTTCGTACTTGGCGACATTCGGGTCATGCGAGTACAACTCCCGGTCGATACCGCAGTGGATTACAGAAATATCCTCTTTGGGTATGCCGCGTTTGATCATGTCTTCGCCGGTGGACTCGGAGATGACATTGAACGGCAGCCCCTTGTACACGCTCACCAGCGGCCGCTCCGCCAGAAATATGTAAGTACCCAGCACGAAATTGATTTCATGAAAAACGGTGGTAGCGAGAAGATGCGGCACCACCACCAGCGTTTTGATATCAAGATAAAGCGGCGTATAGAACGGAATCTTGTTGACATCCTCGACAAGAATATCGAAGTGGTTTTCCCGGACTATTCTTCGGAGGTGAAAGGGCGCTATCAGATTGAAATTGTACCGGTTCCCGCGACGGATTATGCGGACCCCCTTGAACGTTTCCTCCTGCCGACAGCCATCAAAGCCGGAGCAAAAGAGGGTAACGCGGTGACCATAAGTGACCAGCCGCTGCAACAGCTCCTCGAGGTGAACCTCCGCCCCGCCCCCGTAAGGATTCTGAAGATCGTTCCAGTTCAGTGCCAGAATATTCATCGTTTGCCATCCTCCAGCGAGTCAAGCCTCTCGAGTTCACGTTCAAAAGATGAGAGCAATCCGCGCATCTCGGCATCGTCCGGGTTCACCTGCAGCCAGAACCTTAACGCGGCCGGAATCATCTGAGGCTGCTGCATCTGGTAGTACAGGCGAATAAGCTCTTCGATGACCGGCCGATAGGTGGGAAATTCCCGCATCGTCTGCTGAAGAGTTCTTTCGGCCGCCGCGTAATCGCCGACATTCCTTTCCAGCCGACCGAGCATCATCTTCAGCCATCGTTTATCCCCGTATTCGGCCGTATCGACCAGGCGGATCAGCCCCTGCCGGTTGCCGGTAGCCGCATAGATGCTGGCCAGATAACTTATGCCATCCTCCGAGTAGGGTATAAACGCCACTGCTTTTTCCATCAACCATTCGGCCCGGTCCGGCTGACCGGCTTTTCTGAGCGAATCGGCAATCAGGATAAACGACGGGATGTAGTTTCTGGTAAGCCTGAGAGTCGTCTCGTTCTTATAGATGGCGGGATCGTTTACCCCCCGGAAGCGAAACTTGTCGGGGTTGGTGAAGAGATCCACGCAGGCTTCAACATCCAGCGCCAGACCGCTGCCGGCAGCCCGGTCCAGCCGCCAGACCATACCCTGCAGGGTCAGCAGAGAATCGATCGATCGCGCCGCGTAGGTGCGCGAGGCCGACGAAATAGTGTTGGCGTAGTTGATGGGCCTGACGCCATAGTTCTGGTTAATGATCTCCGTGACCACCTGGTGCGACAGGCGGTGAATCACGCCGTACTGGTCCCGGAAAACCACCAGGGAGTCGATATGCTCATCCGTCCAGCTCATGCGGATGCCGAGCGTCGAGCGAAGTTGCTTGATATACCATTTCGTGCCGGCCAGAGAGAGATTGACAACGTCCACGTCTTTCCGAATTCCGTAGACTTCCTGCAGGCACCAAAGCGGAAAAGTATCATTATCGCCGCCGGTGATGAGGACGGCGTTCGGCTCAGCGGATACGAGAATGTTCCAGGCATAGTCGAAGGCGATGTAATTGTCGGAGCGGTCGGCCAGATGGTAGTTCCGGGCGACGGTGAAAACCGGGAGAATGAAGAGCACCAGCGATGCTGCGATGATGGTCTTGCGAGTGACAGCCGGCAACCTGGCGGAGGATTCCCGCACGAACTGGACAATGGCGGAAATCCCCAGGCCGATCGCCGTTCCAAAGAGCATAAAAGCCGGGGTGAAGAAATAGTCGCGATCCCGAACTTCGATATAATCGGCGCCCGTCACCGGGTGGCGGCGCGTGCCATCGGCGAAATTCATATAAAGCACCAGTCCGATCGAGGCCAGCAGCAGAAGGATCACCAGGGGGACGCCCAGTTGCGCCCGGCGCCTGAGGATTTCCCACATGCCGTACAGGCCGATAACGAAAAGGATAATGAATTTGAGGTGCCGCAAGCCGAATTGCTCGCTGAAGAAGCCCCAGAAACCCATGCGGCGGTAATTCCCGAACTGATTCTGCCATTCGGCGCGGCGTTTGAACATCCTCTCGACCATCGACATCGACCCGTACTGCTTGCGCTCGATGAAGTTTATCGTCGCCGTCAGACTCTGGGAAGGATTATTCTCGTTGATAACCGGCTGATGGGCCGAACGGACAGGGATGAAAATATTGACGGAGTAGCCCAGAACGGCGACCAGAAGAATCAACATGGCGTTCTTCCAGCCCGGCTGTCTGAAAGTGACGCCCAAAATGGGTATGACAACGGCAGCTATGAGCATACCGGCAACCATCTCCCGCACCCCCAGTATGACCAGCGAAACCGCGGCGACCGCCACCAGGGTGGGCCAGCGGATATATCGGAAAAGACCGGCGATGAAAATCAATCCCACCAGCGCGGTGGCTATCAAAAAAAGTCCGTAACCGCGCAGGTTAAGCGTGACGACTCCGGCCATAATTGCGGCTGCCAGGACAAAAAGAGCCGCTACCAGTTGGTGCAGGTTCTCGCCGTGAGGTTTTCCGGCACGCACATAACGGACAACCAGGATTACAGCCGTCAGAGTCAGTAGGGCCAGCGCGGCCAAGCCGATACCGGAAAGGACCGCCGAACCGCCGGCGGTCGGGTCCGGGGAGTTGGGACGAAGTAACGTCTTCAGGGCAAGACCGGCCAGGGGCAGTATCGAAATCATGAACCCGCCGGCGATATACAGATAAATTGAAGGCACCTTGTCATAGGAAAAGACATAAAACAGGTACAAAATGGCAACGATGGTGACAGGGACGTAATATGGTATTTCGTCGGGCAGCGACGACATGGCGAAGATCAAATAGAGTTCAAATATGAAGAAGGCACCCACGGCCAGCCATATCTTCTGCGGTGTCTCTTTTTTGAGAAAGAACAACAGGGCCACCGGGGGCACCACGAGAAAAGTGGTCATGTGCACACCGATACCGATGTAGGCGATAAAGAAGACCAGCAGCATGACCCTCTCGCCGAAAGCCGTCCCGGCGTGATCCCAATAGACGAGCGCCAGCCAGAAGACGGCCATAAACATCATCATGGATAGTCCATACACCTCGGTCTCGACGGAATTGTTCCAGTTAGTGAGGCCGAAAGCAAGAAACAGAGTGCCGGCAACGCCTCCGCCGTACATGAGAACCCGTGACAGGCCGGTGGCGTTACCGCCGCACCAGGCGCGCAGAATCCTGACCAGCGCCAGGTAGCCGAACAGGGCGGCCAGAGATGACGTCACGGCCGAGAGCATGTTGACTCGGACGGCAATGTCCGATGACATGGGAATGACGCTGAAAAGCCGGCCCAGAAGCACGTACAGCGGCGAACCCGGAGGATGTGGGATGCCCATGATGTACGAAGCGGCGATAAATTCGCCGCAATCCCAGAACGAAAGGGTAGGAGCCTTCGTCAGGGTATAAACGACCAGCACAAACAGCCAGACGCCGAAAGCGATGAAGGCGTTGACGGGGTCGATCCTGGAGCGCGCAAACAGTCTCATGTTCTATGGTCGGTATCCCCTGCCACCGGGCGGAGATGCTTCGGGGGCAGCGTCGAAAAGTCCAAATATACTGATTTTCAGCTCAAAGCACAAATCCTTTGCCGGCCCGGCAACGGGTGAGGCCCATTGGGCTATGAAGCGCTCTGAGCGTCGCGGCTTTTTATGAAACTATCAAGTATACCATTGACGAACTTGGAAGATTCAACAGTTGAGAATCTCTTAGCCAATTCGATGGCTTCGTTGATGACCACCTTTACCGGAGTATCCGGTATGTAGGTCAGCTCGATAATGGCCATGCGCAAGATGCTGCGGTCAATCGCGGCTATCCGCTCCAGAACCCAGTTCTGGGCAAGCCGCGAAATATGCTCGTCGGCCTCGCCGGAGTGGGCAACAACCCGGCTGAGCAGGGTCTTCGCAAACTCGAGGTCGTATTCATCAAACTGCTCGATTTCGGCGATACTCTCAAACGCTTGCTGCGGTTCCAGCTCCCCATGTTCGCAAGCGTAAAGGGTCTGCAGCACCGTCTCCCGGGCCAGTGTGCGCCGCGACGGAGTCATCACTTGCCGAGGTTGTCGAACAGGTTGACCATTTCAAGGGCAGACTGCGCGGCATCCCAGCCCTTGTTGCCGGCCTTCGTTCCGGAGCGCTCGATGGCCTGTTCCAGGGTATCGGCGGTCACCAGGCCATAGATGACCGGTTTGCCCGTCTCCATGGCGATCCTGGCTATGCCTTTGGAGGCCTCGTTGCTGATATAATCGAAGTGCGGCGTATCACCGCGGATAACGGCACCCAGGCATATGACGGCGTCGTTGCTGTCCGATTTAGCCAGCTTCGAGGCGGCATAAGGGATTTCGAAGGCGCCGGGTACGTAGGTCACGGACATGTCTTTCTCTTCGGCTCCGTGACGGGTAAGGCAGTCGATGGCGCCCTCGAGCAGTTTGTCCGTCAGGAAGTTGTTGAACCGGCTCACCACCAGGGCGAAACGTTTCCCGGTTGCCTGAAGTTCACCTTGGTACACCTTGTACTTCATTGCGTTACTCCACATTATTTGAGATTCAATATATGTCCCAATTTGTCGCGCTTGGTTTCGAGATAACCTTGATTGAAAGCGTTCGGGTTGATCTGAATGGGCAGGCGTTCGACGATTTCCAGACCATATCCCGTGAGACCGATCACCTTGCGGGGATTGTTAGTCAACAGCCGGATGGAGGACAGACCCAGGTCGACCAGTATCTGAGCCCCGATTCCATAGTCGCGCAGGTCGGCCTCGAAGCCCAGTTCTTCGTTAGCCTCGACCGTATCGCGACCGTGGTCCTGCAATTCGTAAGCACGGATCTTGTTGGCCAGCCCGATACCGCGACCCTCCTGGCGCATATAGAGAATGACACCAACACCCTCTTTTTCGACCATCTCCATGGCCCGATGAAGCTGGTTGCCGCAGTCGCAGCGCCTTGACCTGAAAACGTCGCCGGTGAGACATTGCGAGTGCACGCGCACCAGGACGTCCTTCTTGCCGAAAACATCGCCGCGCGTGAGGGCCAGATGATGGTGATCATCGATGTCCGACTGGTACAGATGCAGCTGGAAGTCTCCGTAGGCGGTGGGAAGCTCCACCGTGGACACTCTCCTGACCAGCTTCTCGGTCTGGTGACGGTAGGCAATCAGGTCGCGAATGGTGATTATCTTCAGGTCGTGTTCGGCGGCGAATTCCATCAGCTTCGGCACGCGCTTCATGGTGCCGTCATCGTCCATAATCTCGCAAAGTACGCCCATCGGCTTCAGTCCGGCCAGCCGCGCCAGATCGGTCGAGGCCTCGGTATGCCCGGCACGCGACAGTACCCCGCCTTTCAGGGCCTGGATGGGGAAGATGTGACCCGGTCGAGCCAGATCCTCCGGCTGCGTGGAATCGTCGGCAATCGCCTGTATGGTTATGGCCCGATCATACGCTGATATACCGGTCGTGGTTCCCCGAACGGCGTCGACCGATACCGTAAAGCGTGTTCCCAGCTTGGCGGTATTGTTGTCGACCATAGGATGCAGCCGGAGTTGCTCGATCTTGTCCTCGGTAAGACAGACGCAAACCAGACCGCGGCCGTGCTTGGCGAAGAAGTTAACCGATTCGGGGGTGATTTTCTCGGCGGCCATGATAAGGTCGCCCTCGTTCTCCCGGTCCTCATCGTCAACGACAATGATAAACCGGCCGTCCTTTATATCCTCGATGGCTTCGGGTATGGTGTGGAATTTATACTTATCATTCATCGGGTTACCATCCGCTTTCTCTGAGTTTTTCAATTGTGAGTTTACCTTTCTGCTTATTATCCATCATCTTCAGCAAATACTTGCCGAGCATATCGAATTCAAGATTGACTCTGTCACCGCGGCGGAGCCGGCCGACAGCCGTGCTGCGGAAGGTGTGAGGAATGATGTTCACCGACAGTCGCCCGGAACCCGCATCGTTGACCGTGAGAGAGACTCCGTTTACAGCGATGGAGCCCTTTTCGATGACGAGATTGTCAAACCGCGAATTGAAAGCTACCGCCAGCTCCCAGGATTCCCCCTGTCGCGCGAACCGGTCGACAACGCCGGTGGCATCAACATGGCCGGTGACAAGGTGGCCGCCGAGCCTTTCCCCCGCCTTGAGCGCCCGTTCCAGGTTGACCGGGGAGCCCGTACGGTAATCGCCGACGATGGTTCTGGCTATTGTCTCCCGGGAAGCTTCGGCGACAAACGAATGATTGTCATGCGAGGTAACCGTGAGGCAGGCGCCATCGCACGAAATTGACTCGCCGACTGCGAGAGAGTCGCCGGCGAAGGAAGCGCTCACCGTGAGCACCCGATAGTCGCCGCGCGTTGTGATTTTGTCGATGCGACCGACCGCTTCAATAAGACCGGTAAACAAGATTCATGCCCCCTTCCGAGGATAACCGACGAATACGGTGTCGGGGCCGCTGGCAAAAGTGCGGCAGTTTTGAAAAGTCAGGGCTTGCGACAGCCGGCGAATATTCAGCTCGCCGACGGCGTCGATACCCCGGCCCACGATGACCGGGGCCGTAACGATAACCAGTTTGTCAACCAGCCCGGCCTTGAGAAACGAGGTGGCCAGGCGGCCACCGCCTTCGACCAGAAGCGAGTGCAGGCCGAAGTCGTCTGCTTTATCGAGCAGGTCCCCAAGATCAATGAGGCCTCCCGATGCCTTTTTGAGGCTCCAGTAAATCAGGTTGCGTCGCGGCCGGGACTTGATGCGGCTGGCCGCCGAACTTTCAGTAGTGGCAATGATTGTCCGCTGATCAGGGTTGTTCTTCAGCATGGCCGCCTGTGGCGGAAGATTCGCCGAGGCGGTGACGACGATGCGGTAAGGACTATTACCCCTGACCCGTCGGACGGTAAGGGTGGGATTGTCCGCCCGGACGGTGCCCAATCCGACGATGACGGCGTCAGCTTCGGCCCGGAGCAGGTGAGTATATGTCAGGGACTGCGCCGAAGAGATATACTTCGACTCGCCCGACAGAGTCGCGATCCGGCCGTCCAGTGTCTGGGCCAGCTTGAGGGTGACAAAGGGCCGCTTATTTTCATGGTAGCCCATGTAGGCATCGTTGAGCAGCCGGGCTTCCTTCCGAAGTATCCCCAGTTCGACCCTTATGCCGGCCTTCCTGAGAGCGCGAACACCCTTGCCGTTAACGAGCGGATTGGGGTCTTTGGCGGCAACGACAACCCGGGAAATACCCGCGTCGGTTATGGCCTCGGTGCACGGTCCGGTACGGCCGGTGTGGCAGCACGGCTCAAGGTTCACGTACATCGTGGCGCCGCGGCTGCGACCGGCTGCTTTCCTGATGGCAGACAGTTCGGCGTGGTCTGTTCCGGCGGCGCGGTGATAACCCCGGCCGACAATCTTGCCGCCACTTACCACCACCGCTCCGACCATCGGGTTGGGGGACGTTTTCCCCCGACCCTTCTCGGCCAGATTCAAGGCCAATCGCATGAAATCGATGTCGCTCGAGGCGGCCATTAAAAAACCCCAAAGGTACTTCGGGGCATCACAGCCGAGGTGCCAGCGCAACCTTGGCACTGATCTTCTCCCATCCGGACTATACCGTCGGCATCTGGATTTCACAGATTCAACCGGGTGTCTCCCGGCTCGCGGGCTTTAACCGCCGGTCGAGGAATTTCGCCTCGCCCCGAAGATATATTTTATACGGGAATATATACGAGAAAGCACAAATGGCAAGGGCTTTTTATTTGCGGCTCAAACCTCAACTAATTGTTCAACCAGGGCAGTTATTTCCTTGAGATGAAAAGGCTTGGCAAGCACGGCCCTGATGCCCTTTAGAGCGATTTCATCGTGGTTTAGCTGAGAGCCCCAACCGGTTATCATAGCGATCGGGATATCGGGCTTTTCCTCGTGCACCAGGCCGGCCAGGTCGAGCCCGGACATACCGGCCATGCCGAGGTCGGTTATCACCAGGTCGAAAGCCTCTTGCCGGAAGGCCTCGAGAGCACTGTAACCGTCGCAGCAGGACGTTACCTTGTGGCCGTTGACAGTAAACATGTCGGCCAGAACCTCTCGAATCTGATCGTCGTCATCGACCACGAGAACATGAAGTTCCTTGAAATTTTTGGTGCGGTGGGTGATATCGGAATCCTCGTCAAGGGCCGAGTATTTAGGGAAAGTAACCTCAAAGACGGTGTTGGCGCCCTCGCCGGATTCGACTCTTATCTTGCCGTTGTGACGCGCAACCACACCCTGGACCATGGCCAGTCCGAGTCCGGAGCCGGGCTGGGGTTTGGTTGAGAAGAAGGGATAGAAGATCTTCTTTTTGAGGTCGTCAGAAATCACCGGGCCGTAATTCATGACCGAAAGAGAGAAGTGCTTACCGGTATCGGCCACGATCACCTCTACCCGGTGGTTTTCGAAGGAGTGCTCCACGGCGTTCTCGACCAGTTTCTCGACTATCTTTCCGAGGTCTTTGGACGATCCCTCGATTTCGGCGGCATTGAGAAGGGCCGAGCAGCCCACGGAGACGTTCTTTTCCGCCGCCAGGCGCTGCCACCGGGCGTCGGTGTCATCGAGGTAAGTACGGACCACTTCAACCAAGTCAACCTGCTGCAGATCTTTGTACTTGGCGCTGGTGCTGAATTCCTGTATTCGGCGAACCGTCTGAGCGCCGTCCAAAAGCAGGTTTTCTATCTTATCGAGGTCCCGAAGGAAGTTCTTATCAGCGACGCGGAGCTTCATCAGTTGCACCCGGCCTATGACGGCACCAATGATATTGTTGAAATCGTGGGCAAGGCCCGAGGTCATGTCGGCCAGGGCCGCCAGCGTCTCGTTGCTGGCCAGTCTCTGAGATGACTTTTTCAGAACCCTGTTAGCCCGCTTGAGATTTTCCGCCTGCCGCACCCGGTCGAGCAGGGTTGCAGCGGCACGGGCGAAGGTGGCCAGGAGTTGCCGGTCCCCTGAGGAGAAACGCTCCGGTTTACGTCTCCAGGCGACGAGGTACATTTTGTCATCAGGTTCATCGGCAAGCAAGGCCGCCGTGGCATAAGGAGGGGGGTCGCCCTCGGTAATCACCAGGTCAGCCCAAACATGGTCAGGCCCGGCGTCCTGATCCGGTTTCCCGCCGGTTGAGTCTCGCAATCCGGTCAGGGCCGCAACGATAGCCTGGGCCGGCGGTTCATTGCCCACATAATCTTTGAGGCGAAGTTTGCCGGAACGTCTGTCCTGACCTATCACACAGAAATCGGCCGACGGCACCAGTCCGTCAGCGAAGGCAACAAGATCCGTCAACAGTTCTTCAGAGCCTTTTTCCTGCCCGGCCAACTCGCTCATACCGGCCACGGCATAAAGACCGACACTGTAGTTGGTCAGCTTCTCGAACTGATTGACAACTCGGTTCAGACCGCCGACGGCGCTCAGGATCAGGCCGACAGCCGGAGCAACTGCGACCAGGTCCAGTTCGGGTTGGCCGCACCAGTAGGCGACGACAACGCCTTCCAGTCGTTCTCCCAGAAGGATAGGGAACTGGCAGCTGTGATGGAATCCGTGCTTGACGGCAAATTGGTCCTGCGGGGCGGTCTTCTCCAGTACCGGCTGGTTCAGTCCCGCCCGACATTTTTCCTCAACGGCCTCGACGGTTTCCGTTTTTGCCCACTTCTCTTCCACCGGTCGAGAATCCATCGAGGTTCCCTTCAGCCGGTTGTCGTGGGAAACCATCTTCATGCCGGCCTGTTTGGGCTGACGCCACAACAGGGCGGCAAAATCCGCCGCCACCAAACGCGCCGCCAGCGAGGTCAGGCTGTTCAGTTGAACGGAGAGACCATCAATCGAGGCATCGCCTAAAGCGATGTTCTTTCTTCTGTGTCGAGGCAGGGCTTCCATGAAATTACCGTCACCGCAATTCTACCGATTAAAGCTCCCTCCCGCCTTCAGGAGAGCCTACTCGGGTGTCCCGGCGAAATACTCCCCTATTCGGCGTGCCGACCTGTCGATTATGGACAAACATCTCTGAAGGTTCTCACCGGTCGGGTTTTCCTTGGACTTGAGCAACTCCACGGAGCCGATTATGCCCGACAGTGAGGACTTGACCCGGTTGCGCGCCACGGGATCAACACCCTCCGTCGCCTCCGGTCGCCGCGTCTCGCGGTCCGAAGTCGAGCCGGTTTTGCGCCTTCCGCTAAGCGGGA
This sequence comes from Candidatus Zixiibacteriota bacterium, assembly GCA_020346225.1. Lineage (GTDB taxonomy): Bacteria > Zixibacteria > MSB-5A5 > GN15 > FEB-12. The sequence goes on from CP070777.1 coordinate 2,582,663, forward strand.
TTACCAGTGACAGCACCCCGGCAACGGCCGTGACAAACTGGATGTCACCCTGACGGAACTGAAAGCGTTCCCAGCTTCGGGCATCAGCCAGACTGACAGTGGCCACGGTGGCGGCGTCGATCTTAACCGGCACCAGCAGGGCGGATTTGACGTCCAGGCCGAACACCTGCTGAGCTTCCGGCTGGGTCATTCTCTTGTCGGTGGATTCCTGATTGATCATCATGGGACGTCCCGTTTCGATGACCAGCTGGTGGTATGGCATCAGCGACAGAATCATGGCACCGCGAGCCGGAGCGACACCGGTAAGAGGCCGCGCCGACTGCAGAGCCCGCGAAGTCAGGAAGGTGCCCCTCGAATCGACCGTCGATATCCTGACCACGGTGGTCTTGAGGTGCTCGGCGATAAGTTCCGTGGCCCGTTCGAACACCTGCTGTATCGATTCCATACGGGCGACCTCGGACATGAGATTGTTGACGGCAAACGTCCGGCGCTCGCTGCTGTCCTGTTCCAGACGGTGTTTCTCCTCGTTACACAAGGCCGCCAGCGCAGACAGGACGGCTTCAAGATAAGCTCGTCGGCGGTTGTCGAAATAATGCGGGGTCTTGCTGCCAAAGGTCACTACGGCGCTTACCTGAGGGCCGCGCATAACGGGAAGAGCGGCAAAAGTGCTAAGACTCATTCGCGACATGAGTTCGTCTACAGTCGGGTCATTCCTGCCGTCCCAATCGTGTACGATAACAGGTCGAACCCCGTCGAAGACGCGCCGGACCACATTGTGGCTGTCATTGAAATCGGCCGCAATCTCCCGCAGTAACCCGCCCGTCTCCCCCATCGTGTAGCGGTGGACAAGCCCGTTTCGGTGAACCAGCGTCAGGCTGAAGTAATCGAGCGATATCTTCTGGCGGAGACACCCAACCACGGCGGCCATGTTTTCCCGAAAGTCGCTGCGATAATCCAGAGACGATTCGAGGTCATTCTGCCACCGCCTGAGTTCAGCGTAGAAGCCGTTTTTGACCTTCAACAGGTCGGTATGGATCTTGTGGCCCACGATGTCGCCGACGAGTTTGAGGCCGGTACGATCGTCATCGGAGAGCGTCGCAACGTTTTTACCCCAGAGTAGAAACACGCCCGCCAGGTAGCTGTCGGCCATTACGGGAATTATGTGATCGGGCCAGTCGACACTCCCGGGGAGCCTTTCAATCAGTCTCTTGGGGTCGAGGTCGGCGTCGGTCGCCAGCACGCCGGGGGCTCCGTCAGCAAAGACGATTCCCTTGAGCGAACCCGAGTCGGCGCCCGTAGTATCGACACCGGCCACATACAGAAGGCCCGCGCTCTTGCGAGAGATCAAATAAGCGGCTCCTTTGGTCAGCTCGTATCCCTCAACCAAATGAGCCAGCGTCTTTTCCACAATGGCCGGCGGACGATTCTCAACCCTGACAAGCTGCTCGGTCTTTTTGAGCAGACCCAGGCGCTGAACGCGCTCCCTGTTGTACATCCGGTATGACCGAGACAGGGGAGCCCAACTGGAAACTCCGTTGATTAACAGGGCAAGGCCGGTTATGACACCGATACAGAAAACCAGCTTGAAGAACAGGGGGTCTGAAAGGAACGGAATTTGGTGAAATGCGCCCAACCCGCTGTAAATTTGGGCCAGTGAGGAAACAGCGAGAACCGTCAGTCCCCCAACAACGTGGTAGTAGCTCTGCCTGTCCTCGCCGGCGAGATACTTCTTGAATCTCGAAACCGTAATAAGAGCAATTACAAATACAGAAGCTACTACGAGATCTATTAGTGGCACCTTCGATACCCTCCAGAATGGCTAAGTCGTTACCATTATCAGGATTATCGGCAGTTCTTAGCCAATAGTTGAGTTACCGTCCCCGATTGGCCCGCCGCGACCAACTATGGCCTGCCGCCAACATCCGCAGGCCCACTGGTGTAAACCAGTACTTTTGGGAATCCCCTCAACCGCTTGTGTGACAATGTACTATAGTGTTCCAAATGACCCGGCACCGCCGTTGCAATGATAAGGTCGAAACACATTTCGAATCCTCAGCCATTGAGAGGGAGAGACTATGCAGACAAAGAAGCAAATCTTTATGTTCGCCGGCCTGGCTCTTCTGCTGGCAACAGCCGGCTGGTATGGTTGCTCCGACGGCACCGTTTCCACCGTTGTGTCCCAGGACGAACTGGCCTCAGGCGGATACGCCAATGTCTACCTGCCGACGGCAGAGGGATACACTTCCGTATTCAACGTGGTCTACAGCGGCGGCACCGAGGAAATGGTCACAGTGCGGGTGGGTCGGTCCGTTCAACTCGGGGCTGTCAACGCGATCGAGTGGATCGGTACCAACCAGGGCGTGGCCGACACCGGTTACATTGCCGTAACCAGCGATTGCGTGTACTTCTATGAGACTTCCGCTTCGTCGCCGGAGAAAATCATAGAGATGCCGATGACCACCGGTCAGAGCTGGGAGCGTTTTGCCGACTCCGACATCGGTGACGGCGACATAACCGACATCATTACCGGCAACGACAAGGATGACGATACCACCGCCACCGATGATCCCTCGGCCAAGGTCTTCCCTTCCGACGGCGGTAATATCATGACCGTCGCCGGACGCGAACAGCTCGAGCTTAGTTCCGGCCTGACTTTCTCGGACGTCGTCAAGGTCTACAACGAAGGTTCCGTTCCCAACCGGACAAACTACTACTGGTTCGTGGCCAACGTCGGACTGGTGAAATACGTGATAGGCGCCTCGGATAACGGCGGCAGCACCGGCGAGATCGTGGGTGAGCTTTTGGATTACGGTTACTAAGAGAATCTGTGAGATTCGACAGAAGCCGGGAGACGTACCCGGCTTTTTTATTTGGAGAACAGGGAGGGGTGCACGATGCGGGCGTAGTTCTTGAAGTGAATCTTCGCCACCCGCCTCAGCACATCCGGGCCGTGTTTTCGCAGCAGGCGTCGTCCGGCCTCATCGACCTGAGCCGCCGCCCCGCGCGGCAGGGGAAAGTCGAGCCCGGCCGAGAGCTTCTCCAGTTCCGCCATGAATCGCGCCCGGGCCAGGATGGAAGCGGCGGCCACCTGCGGCACCGCCTCCCCCCTGACAATCTGCCGAAGCTTTACCGCTTGTTTTTTCCGGGCCAGGGCGGCTTCGACCAGTTCCGGCTTGCCGAACTTATCGGAGATAGCCATATCAGCGACGTTCGAAGCGACCAGATCATCAATGGCGCGGGCGTGTCCCTGCGCCAGCATCTTGTTGAGGTTTCTCAGCCTCTCGTAGAGACGGTTGTACTTCTGAGGGGAAATTACCACCACGCAATGGGCGAAGTCGGACCGGAGGGCACGGTCTATTTCGCGGATTCGGTTATCAGAAATGAGCTTGCCGTCGCGCACACCGAGCGTTTTGAGCAAGGCGCGCTCCGAGTCATCAGCGAGAAAAGACGCAATCACCAGAGGGCCGAAAAAGTCCCCCTTACCCGACTCATCGACACCGATTATCCGGCGCGAAGCTGCCATGCTTCAGTTGGCCCGTTCGAGATAGTCGCCGGTGCGCGTGTCGACCTTGACCTTATCGCCCTCCTTGACAAAGGGCGGCACTTTGACAGTGAGGCCGGTGTTGAGTTTGGCCGGCTTGGTAACGTTGGTTACCGTGTCTCCCCTCGCGGCGGGTTCCGTCTCGACGACTTCGAGAATGACCGAGGCGGGGAGATCAATAGAGATGGCCTCATTATCAAGAAAAAGCACTTTGTATTCTTCATTTTCCAGGATATACCAGCGGGCATCACCAAGACTCTCTACGGGAACGGAAACCTGCTCGAAAGTCTGCGAATCCATGAAGGTCATCTCGCCGGCGTTTTCGTAGAGATACTGCATCTTCTTCGATTCCATGTCGGGAGGTTTGAAAGTATCGTTGCTGGAAAAGACCTTTTCGACGACGGCGCCGGTTTTGATGTGCTTCAGCTTGGTGCGGATATTGGCCTTGCCGCGGCCCATCTTGAAATGCTGGAACTCCACCACGTAGTATGGTTGATCGTCGACCAGGATGCGCAAGCCTCTGCGAAAATCAGACGGTGAATACATATAACCTCCTCGAATTTCGACCTGAAATATAACAAAAAGCCGATTTTGCCCAAGTGCTTTTTTGAATTCGGGCGCAGCGCTTCAAGCGTGCTGCGCGACGGGGTGGGGCCGCTGAACCAGCGGCAGGGTAACCGTAAAGACGGTGCCGGAATCCGGTCGCGAGTCCACGGTGAGTCTTCCGTCATGGAGGTCGATGATCTTCTTGGCCAAAGGGAGGCCGAGCCCGGTCCCGGACGGTCGTGAGGAGAAAAACGGCGTGAATATCTTATCGATATCATCCGGGGCAATACCGCAGCCGTAATCCCGCACGCGCACACAGGCATGCTCGGCGTCCAGCGACAGGTCGAGATCAATCTGTCCCGGCCCGCCCTTATAGGCATTGACTGCGTTCTCGATGAGGTTCGCCAACGCCTGCTTGATCAGAAGGCCGTCGATATCAGCCACGATGGCGCCGCCGGTTTCGGTGCTGACCACGACCTCGATATGCTCGTGGTTCGGTTTTATCCGGAATGTCTGCGCCAGATCTTCGACCAGTTCGACGAGGTCGACCCGGTCGGGCGAGAAATCAAACGGTCGCGCGAAGTGCAGGAAGCGGTCCACGAGGTCCTCGGCTTCTTTGGTCTCCTCCTCCAGGGCCGTGATGGAATCGGTTTCGAGGTTGCTTTTCAGCAGCCGTTTCCTGACGAGGTGACAGTAACCCGACATGGCGCCGATGGAGTTGCGCAACTGATGGGCCAGACCACCGGCCATTTCGCCCAGAGCCGCCAGCCGGTTGCGCGACTCGACCTCGCGCCGGAGGTCCTTTATCTCGGTCAGGTCATTGATGAGAATGGAGGCACCGATGTTGCTCAGGGTGTCGTCATGGATGGCCGAGATATTGATGCCCAGGGTCAGGTTATCGTCGGAAACGGTTTTCAGGTCGTACTCCCGGTAGAACTGGCTGTGTTCTCCGCGCAGGACGGCCCGGACGGCAGCAACCACTTCATCGTCTAAGCCGGGCAGGTCGCGAAACGGTTTGCCGGACAGGGTCTGCGGGGAAACGTCGAGAATCTTCCCGGTAGCCTCGTTGGCAGAGACTATTTTCCCTTTGACATCGACCATCACGAGACCGGAGGACATCGAGTTGAGCAAATATTCGTTCAATTGCTCCAGCGAATCGGCTTTCTTCTGGATGGCCCGGTTGAGCAGAACCAGCTGAGATTCCTTTTGCTGCAGCTCGTCGATCATATTCTGATATTCGTTCACCAATGCTTCAACGTCATCCGTGGCACCGCCCACGTGCCGCCCGGCATCGAGAGCCTGCTTTTTAATGCGCCGGAAGGGTGACAGGATTACCCTGAAGAGCAACATATACAGGACGGCGATAGCCAGCACAGCCACCACGTTGACGACAATCAGCGTGCGACTCGAGCTATCCAGATGGGCCAGTTCGGGCAGTTTCGCGCCGAGCACCAGAAGCTTGTCGCCGAAAGAAGTGGAGAACCGGTAAATATAAAAGTACTCGGATGCCTCGCCGGCAATCAGCCGCTTGTAATCGCCTGCCTCGACCTTTTTGATAATCTGTTCGGGTAAACCCGTCGCGCCGCTGCCGGCGTCTTCCAGCTCGGACTGCGAAACCAGATGCACCGACCTGAGGGAATGGCGATTCTGAAGTTCGGCCCGGAGTGCCGAATCGAGTTGTATCAGGCCTCGTCGTTGAACAATCCGGCCGATAGAGAGAGCCGAATTGTAGAGCCCGACCGTGCTGCCCAACCGTTCCCTTTCGGCGGCCCGATAAATCACCAGATTAGACCTGAAGTTAAGAACGAGCAGAACAAAGACAATGACCAGCAGGCCCAGGTGAACCACGGTTTCGAATTTTCGGCGGGTGAGTTTCATGGCTCTAACCCGTATATCGGCAACAAATTACGAGAGTTAACGGGGATTCTAAAGGCTTAAAGGCCAAGGAAATGAGCTACGTAATAGTCAATTATCTGCTGACCATAGCAGATCGAAAGCACCGCGGCCAGGGCCAGAAACGGACCGAACGGGATGGTCCTGGTTTCGCGTAGCCTGGCCGAAAAGATCATGATAACGACCGACACCACCAGACCGATGAAAGCCGAGGCGATAAAGATAAGCACTACCTTCTCCCAGCCGAGGAAGGCCCCAAGCATGGCCGAGAGCTTGATGTCGCCGCCGCCCATTGACTCTTTCTTGAACATCCAATCACCGATCACCGCTATCAGGTAAAGAGCCCCTCCCCCAACCAGCAGGCCTACGAGGGAGTTGACCGGGCCGAGACCGTTTGGCAGAAAAGAGACGGCCAAGCCCACGACAATTCCGGACAGCGTAATGGAATCCGGGATTATCATGAAGTCGAGGTCAATAAAGAACACCGCAATTAGCGCCGAACCCAGCAGGCTGAATACGAAAAAGGTCGGCTCAAAACCCAGGCGCCAGAAGAAAAACAAATACAGGGCCGCATTGGCGGCCTCGACCAACGGGTAGCGCAGCGATATGGGCGCGGAGCAGAAGGCACAGCGGCCGCGCAGGACAAGGTAACTTAACAGCGGTATGTTGTGATACCACTTCAGTTGTCTGCCGCAGCGCGGACAGACGGATCGGGAGAAGGCCAGGCCCTTTTTTCGCGGCAGGCGGTAGATCACAACATTCAGAAACGACCCCACCGCGAGACCCGCTACTACCACGAGGATGGCAGCAAAGTAATCCATGTCAGTATTATTATCGGCAGACGGCGAATTATCTCAATTCACCCAGGGAGTTCATTACCAGAGCGCAGATGACGGGACCGGCCGTTTCGGTGCGCAAGATGCGCCTTCCCAGCGATACTATCGTCACGCCTCTGTCACGCGCCGAAGCGATCTCGTCGTCGGAAAATCCCGACTCCGCGCCGACTATAAGATTGACTCTCTTTGCTCCCGGTGCCAGAGCGGCGTCACGGAAGGCCGCCGAAGCGCCGGGATGAAAGAGAAGATTGACGGACTCGCCGTCGATTTCCTTCATGTAATTTTCGAAAGTGACGGGAGAGGTTATCTCCGGACGCAGCGACCGCCGGGATTGTTTCATGGCCGCCAGGGCGACTTTTTCGTAGCGCGACAATTTGGCCATGGCCCGCCGGGGATCATCCACCTTTACCGTCGACCTGTCGGTTATGAGCGGAACGAATCGAGAAACGCCCAGCTCGGTGCCTTTCTCGACAACAGTATCGAACTTGCTCCCGGTCGACAAACCGGTTGCCAGCGTGAGACGCACCTGAGGTTCGCCGAAGTTTCGAATTACGGAATGAATACGGACTTGCACCGGGGCACCTCGCCCCAACCGCGTAATCTCTCCGCGGTAAGCGCAACCGAGGCCGTCGGCCAGAATGACGATCTCGCCCTTGCGCAGACGCAGGACTTTGGCCGCGTGATGGCTCTCCGCGCGCGGCAACACCACGCTATCGCCGTCCACCGGCGCGCCGCCGGTATAGAAAATGTGGGGCTGACTGCTCATGTTTTACGCACCGTAAATGTCCGCCACTCGCCGTCGGCCGCAACTTCGAATTCCTTCAAGCCCGAAGCGTCCAGCTGATCAACCATCTCCGGTTCATCGTTGTCCAGCAGGCCGGCCAGAACAAGATAACCGCCCGGAGCGGTCAGAGATTCAAGCTCGGCAAGCATATCAAGAATAGTGCTCTTGATAATGTTGACACAAACAAAATCGTATGGGTCATCCCCCCGGCAGGCCGCGATAGAGCCGTGGACAATGTCGTGCGGAGCATTGACTGAATTAATCAGGAAGTTCTCACCGCAGTTTTCCACAGCGAGAACGTCGGTGTCGACGGCCTTTATGTAGCTCGCCCCCATGCGGTCGGCCAGAATCGAGAGTATCCCCGACCCGCAACCGACATCGAGAAATCTCATGCCGGCCCGAAGCTTTTCGCGAATGGCGACAAGGCAACCTCGAGTGGACTCGTGACTGCCGGTACCGAAAGCCATTCTCGGCTCGATAATCAGATCATACCGTGCCCCGGCCGGCCTGTCTTTCCAGGGCGGCCGTATCGCGATATCGCCGGCCACAACCAGCGGCTGCACCGAACTGCGATACGCTTCCTCCCACTCGATGGCCTTGATCGCTTTCTCGCGAATCTCCGGGATGAGGCTCAGACCGGCCTTCATATCGACCAGGCTGGAGAGATACGCGTTGAGCTTGTCCCGAAAGGCGGTCTGGTCGCCACCGGGCAGATAGAATTTTATGCCGGTGTGGTCACTGCCCTCTTCCTCTTCGAGCACCAGCCCGGAACCGGTAGTTTCAATGATGTAATTACAGACGGCATCAGTGAGGAGACTGGGGATTTCAAGATGAATTTCAGTGTAGAGACCTGACCCCCGCTCGGCGACCATCAGACCCCCAGCGTTTCGCGCAGTTTCTCGAAGAACGATTTCCCCGCTTTGGGCGGCGTGAACGACTCGGAAGCAGCCAGCTTTTCGACGAGCTTCTTATCCTCGTCGCTCAGTTTGGTGGGGACCCAGACGGCGATGCGGACGAGCTGGTCGCCGCGGCCGGTGCTGTGAAGGTGCGGGATGCCCTGGCCGCGCATTTTTAATGTCTTCCCGGGCTGGGTGCCAGCCGGGATTCTGATTTTCGCGTTACCGTTGAGAGTGGGAACGGTAACGGTACCGCCGAGAGCGGCCGTGGTGAAGGAGATGGGCAGTTCGCAGAGGACATGGTCACCATGGCGCGTGAAGAACTCATGTTCGGATTCTTCGAAGACGGCGATCAGGTCACCCGGCTCACCCTGGTTCGGGGCGGCGTTCCCCTTATTCTCGATGGTCATGTAGTTGCCGCTGGACACCCCGGCCGGGACGTGGATGGTGATCTGCGAGGAGCCGCGTACGCGGCCCTCTCCCCGGCAGGTTTTACACGGGTCGGCTATTATTTCGCCGGTACCGCGACACATGTTACAGGTGGTGACCTGCTGGACGGTACCGAGAAACGTCCGGGAAATCGTGCGCACCTGACCGCTCCCCTTGCACTGGGGGCAGGGCTTTCGGGAAGAACCGGCGGCCACCCCGGAGCCGCCGCAGGTGTCACAGCCCACCAGGCGTTTGACTTTGACGGATTTCTCGACGCCGTGGGTGATTTCCTCAAGCGTTAACTTTATCCTGATACGGAGATCCTCACCGCGATTGCGCCGCCGCCGGGTTCCGCCTCCGCCGACGCCGAAGAAATCGTCGAAAATAGAGCTGCCGCCGAAGTCGCGCATAAAAGCGCGCAGGGCATCGCCGAGATCGAACCCTTCAAAACCGCCGAAACCGCCGAACCCGGCGCCCTGGCCCACCCCGGCGTGGCCGAACTGATCGTAGGCCTGACGTTTCTGCGGGTCCTTGAGGACTTCGTAGGCCTCGGTCGCTTCCTTGAATTTTTCCTCGGCCTCCTTATCACCCGGATTTCGGTCCGGGTGATATTTCATGGCGAGCTTTCGGTAGGCCGACTTGACCTGATCCTCGCCGGACCCCCGATCAACACCCAGAATTTCGTAGTAGTCTCTTTTTGCCATCAGAGCTAAGGCTACTTGTTGTCGTCGTCGACAACCTCGAAATCGGCGTCGACAGCGCCATCTCCCTTGTCAGAATCGTCGGAAGGTTTCTGCTCAGCCGAACCGCCGGCCTGCTGTGCTCCGGCGCCGGCCTGCTGAGACTGAGCCTGCCGGTACATCTCCTCAGCGATTTTATGAGAAGCCTGCATCAGGGCATCTTTGGCTTCCTTGATGGCCTCCAGCGAATCACCGCCCATGACGTCTTTGAGCTTGCCGATGGCCTGCTCGACCTTCTGCTTCTCATCGTCGGCGATCTTGTCACCCATCTCTTTGAGCGTCTTCTGCGTCGTATAAACCAGGTGGTCGGCTTCGTTGCGGGCCTGGATGAGGTCGGCTTTGGTCTTGTCTTCGTCCGCGTGCTTCTCAGCGTCCTTGACCATGCGGTCGATTTCATGCTCGGAAAGCCCCGAAGAAACCTCGATTCTGATAGACTGCTCTTTGCCGGTGGCCATATCCTTGGCGTTTACGTGCACGATGCCGTTGGCGTCGATATCAAAGGAAACCTCGATCTGGGGGATGCCGCGCGGGGCGGGCGGGATACCCACCAGGTCGAATTTGCCCAGCGTGCGGTTGTCAATGGCCAGCCGGCGTTCGCCCTGCAGGACATGGATGGAGACGGCCGTCTGATTATCATCAGCCGTGGAGAAAATCTGTGACTTCTTGGTCGGAATGGTCGTGTTGCGCTCGATCAGGGTCGTCATAACGCCGCCGAGGGTTTCGATGCCGAGTGACAGCGGGGTAACGTCGAGCAAAACGATATCCTTCATGTCCCCGGCCAGAACGCCGCCCTGTATGGCGGCGCCGATGGCCACCACCTCATCGGGATTGACCCCTTTGTGCGGCTCCCGGCCGAAAAGCTGCTTCACCAGCTCGACAACCTTGGGCATACGCGTCATGCCACCCACCAGGATCACCTCGTCGATGTCCGACGTGGCCAGCTTGGCGTCGGCCAGCGCTTTCTGGCACGGCTCGACCGTACGCTGAATCAGGTGGTCGGTCAGCTGCTCAAACCGCGAACGAGACAGGGTAAGGTCGAGGTGCTTGGGTCCCGATTGGTCAGCCGTGATGAACGGCAGATTGATGTTGGTTTGCAGGGTCGAGGATAGCTCTATCTTCGCCTTCTCGGCCGCCTCCTTGAGGCGCTGAAGAGCCATGCGGTCTTTGCGCAGGTCGATACCCTGGCTCTTGAGGAATTCCTCGGCCATCCAGTCAATAACGGTCTGGTCGAAGTCGTCGCCACCAAGGTGAGTATCACCATTGGTGGAGCGCACCTCGAAGACACCGTCGCCGATCTCCAGAATAGAGATGTCGAACGTCCCGCCGCCGAGGTCAAAGACGGCTATTTTCTGGTTGTCCTTTTTCTGAAGGCCATAGGCGAGGGAGGCGGCGGTCGGCTCATTGATTATACGCAGTACTTCCAGCCCGGCGATCCGCCCGGCGTCCTTGGTGGCCTGACGCTGGGAATCGTTGAAATAGGCCGGAACGGTAACCACCGCCTGCTTCACTTCCTGCCCCAGGTAATCCTCGGCGGCCTTTCGCATCGCCTGCAGAATCATGGCCGAAATCTCGGGCGGTGGATACTTCTTGCCGCCGGCCTCGATAAGAACGGCGCCCTTCTCGTTCTCGGTGACCGCATAGGGGACGATCTTTTCCTCGGAACCGACCTCCGAATGCAGGCGACCCATGAAGCGCTTGACCGAGAAAACGGTGTTTTCCGGATTCGTCACGGCCTGGCGTTTGGCGGCGGCGCCGACCAGGCGTTCGCCGTCTTTGGTGAATGCCACCACTGACGGTGTCGTACGGGAACCTTCTTGATTGGGGATAACGGTTGGCTCCTGCCCTTCGAGGACGGCCACGCATGAGTTGGTGGTTCCCAGGTCAATTCCTATTACTTTCCCCATTTTCCTTTCGACTCCTCTGACTATGATTCATCATCTTCTTTCTTACCGCTGCTGACACCCACTTTGGCGTGACGCAGTACCCGTTCGCCCTGCCGGTAGCCTTTGACCATCTCCATCGCCACGATTCCCTCTCCGTACTGGTCCGATTCAACTTGCATAACGGCTTCATGTAAATTGGGATCAAAGGGTTGCCCGACCGATTCTATGGGAGTCACATCATACTTCTTCAAGAGATTCATCATCTGGCTCAGAATCAGTTCCGTGCCCTGATGAAAGGCCTCGAACTCTGTGTTGTTTTCGGTGTGGTTGAGGGCGCGCTCGAAATTGTCAACGACTTCCAGCAGTTCCACGATCAGGCCGTCGTTTGCGGCGCGGACCGTCATTTCGTGCTGACGGGCCGTCCGCTTTCTGAAATTCTCGAACTCGGCGGCCGTTCGAAGCAGCTTGTCCTCGAGTTCCGCAATCTGATTCTGAAGGGTCTCTTCAGAGCACGGCTCGTCCGTGACGGTTTCGTCCTCGGCCGCTGTCTCCGGGGTCCCCTCGTCTGACGAAACATCGACCACAATTTCCCGTTCCTCTGCCGGCTGTTTCATTTCCGGTTCATCGCCGGACCGCTTCTTGCGTGCCATCATCACTTGTCCTCTTCACCGTCGAACCCTGACAGAACCTCGGTGATAGTCCGGGCGGTGTATTCAACCACCGAAACCAGTTTACTGTAGGCCATTCGAGTGGGGCCGATAATACCGATCGTCCCCGACACCTTGCCTACCTTGTATCTCGAAGTAACCAGTGAACAGTTCATCACCTCCTGAAACTTGTTCTCCCGGCCGATCGTGATTATCAATCCTTCTTCCGTTGCCTGGTCCAGAAAGTCAGACAGAGCACGACCGTCTTCTATTATCTTGATAATCTCAGAGATCTTGCGCAAGTCAGAGAACTCCGGTTGCTTAACGAGCTGCTCGGCCCCGGCCACGTGTACATCTTCGGCGCGACCCTCGGTCCATATCCTGTCTTTAGATTCAATTATGAGATTAATCAGTTTGCCGTGCCCGGAGACATCGGCCAGACGCCCGGTGACAGTCTCTTTAATCTCACCGAGGGTGAGCCCGACGAGCCGCTCGTTGAGCACGGCTTCGAACTCGCGAAGCGAACTCTCGGAGATATTGGCCTCTATTTCGATAATCACGCTGCGAGCCAGGCCGGAGCGCACCACCACCACCACCATGAGCCGCTCGCTGGTAAGCGGAATCAAGTTGATCGCTTTCAGCACGCCGCGGTCGAAGCGCGGGGCTATCGTAACACCCAGTTCGCTGGTGATCTCGCTCAAAACACGACAGGTCTGGCCGAGCACCTCGTTGACTCCGCGCCCTTCCTTGAGAATCGACTTCTTTATGAAGGCCTTCTCCCGGGGAGTCAGCGACTCGGGTTTGAGAAGGTAATCAACATACACACGATATCCGAGATCGGTGGGGATACGCCCGGCCGAAGTGTGGGGTTGTTGTAGCAGACCCAGTTCCTCAAGGTCCTGCAAGGTATTTCGGATGGTGGCCGACGATATGCCCATGCGGAATTTGGTGGCAATCGCGCGGGAACCGACCGGATCCGCTGTTGAGATATAGTAGTTTACGAGATTGTTGAGTATCTCTTTTTCGCGTTCTGTCAGGTTTTCAAAAGCCATCTACAAATCCCACCGCGGGCTGCCATATTGGCAGCACATCTGGCAGAGTGCTAATAAATGTACTAAAAGCACGTACTTGATGTCAAGTTGAAATGAGGTTGTCACGTAAGATTGGGTGAACTCATGCTATCGTTCTGACGGCAGAGTAAAATGCGAAGACAGATGGTGGCGGAACCAACTCGTCGAAGGCAAGCTCAGCCCTCTTTTTTGTCTTTTGTCTTCGTGCTGTCCTTTTTCGGCGGCTTCTGCTTGAGATTCTCTTTGCGGTCGTCGATGCCGTTGTTGTTCCGGTCCACAAAATTGTCGTACTTCTTGGGCTTCTCCGGCGGTTTTTGCGGCGGCCGGGGCTGCGGCGGTTTCTTCTTCTCGTCCTGTTTCTTCTTGTCTTTCTTCTTTATGATTGAAACCGCCGGCCGGTTGTTCCTGGTCTCGAGAGCCGCCGCCGAACCGCAGGTAGCAACAGTGAATGCTGCCGTTAATATGTAGATGAGTAAGCGCTTCATGGTCAATTACCCTCCGCTACAATAGTAGCTCTTCTTACACGTCGCTGCAACAAAAATCGACGCTACCTTCTGGTTTTCCCCTTATCGGAAGTCTTTGGAGACTTCTTTTCCGGAGAGCTCTTCTTGCTGGAAGAAGAGCTCTTCGGGGACGATTTGGTGCCGGACGACTTCGTCTGCGGCGAGGACTTGCCGGGACTCACGCTCTTGCTCTTGGACGGGCTGGGGGCCCGGGTGGATCGACGAGGCGACACCTTGGACGACTTTGCGGGAGTGCGCGAGCCGGATTTCTTCTGGTAATACCCGGAGGACGATTTTGTCGGCCCGCCCGATTTCACCTTCGACCCGCCTTGAGACTGGACGGCCTTCGACGACTTCTGGGAAGTCCTCAGCTTCGAAGGCGTGCTCCCGCTGCTTTTGCCGACCCGGCTGGTAGTGCCCTTGGACTTTGTCGCCTGATACGACTTGGTGCCACCGGTGTTGCCCACGGCCTTGCCTTTATTGGCCGCCTTGTGAATGCCGCCGACGGTTTCGAAACCACGGTCGGTCTTCACGACCTTGGTCGCTCCCCGGACGAACTTCTTGTTCAGCTTCAGATCGCCGGCTTTGGCCGCCTTGGCCGACTTGGCGGACGGTTTGGCGGTGACAACCTGCTTGGTCTTGAAAGCAGGGTATCCGTGAAGGACCGGGTCACGATATCCGACCAACCGCACATCCTTATATTTCGAGACGACCGTCGGCGAGGTGACGATAATGGTTCTATCCAGAACGACCGTATTGTACCGGGTGATATGAACCGGGTACTCCCAGCAGTAGCCATAGTAGTCATAGATGGTGAAGGTGTGCCAGCCGACATAGATCCGCGGAATATAGAGCGGAATCACACCCCAGTAGATGCCGTTGACGTACACGGTACCCCCGTACGGGTAATCGATATAGACGTTGCCGCAAACGGACCAGCTCGGGTAGGCGGGATAGTAGATCGGATGAAAGTAATCCGGTTCCCACTCGTAAATGTACAGGGCGGTTCGGTCAAAGGCGAAACGCTGACCGCCATAGCGGACGAAGTACTCGGCGTTGACGTAATCCATGAACTCCAAGCGGTCGTCCCAGTCACAGATCAAACCCGAGGTCGGATACCAATCGGGGATGGGGAAGCGCTCGCGCGAGGCGATAGCCTGGATGTTTTCCACGCCGTCGGGACCCGTCACGACCAAGTCAAAATCGTCGGCTCCATCCGGAATCTGATAGGTGGCCCCGCCCCTGACGTAATTGTCGTCGGCCGGCGAAGTCGGAAAGAGCAGATTTACGTGCCCACGACTGTCAACCGAATAGATGGCCACGAATGCGTCCCGGTTGGTGCGAAAATGCAGGACGATGTTGTCACCTTCGTAAAACTCGTTGTCCGAATGGTTGGTCCAGATGTCGACGTCAAGGTAGCGGTCAATCTTAACCTGATCGTAGTATTCTCCCTGAAACTCTTCGTCGACAGCTTTGACAACCGGTGACAGGATGACAGCCGCGAGGGCCGTCAGGCCGATAATTCTCGTTGTTATGCGTTTCATTTCATTATCCTCCTCGTTCCGTTATTTGGATTCCGGTGAGGACAGGTCCTTGACCAGGTAATCCGGGCCGTGCACCGGCTTTTCGACAGCGGTGGCAACGGGCTTCAGTTCCGGATTGTCCTCATCGGTTTGATATGCCCACACAAAATTTACAGAGGTTTGGTTAATGTCCACCACCCACATCTTGGCGTAGTGAAGATCGCTCGTCCAGATCACATAGGTGTGTCCGAGAATAACCTCCAGCCATCCGTTCTCGGACCAGCCGCCCTGAGGGGCCCAGCCGATTTCGTCAAACGACTCCGTGAAGCCCACATCTTGCAGGTCGGTGCCCGAGTTCGCGGCGTTGACGTAGAAAGTACCGTTGACCCAATCGACATAGACATCCGCGATCTCGCTGTCGAAACTCACGCGCCGATGCAAAGCGAAGTTGAAGCCGGATGAATCGGGTTCGACGGCAAAATCATAGAGTCCCACGATACCTTCGGGTCTCGGCGTGTCAAAGACGTTCTCAGCCGACAAGTCCGAAACCTGGCCGGAAGCGTCGACCGAGGAAACAGCGTAGTAGTAGGTGATGCCGTTTTGAGCGGTGCCGTCGATGTATTCATAGATCAGAAGGTCAAGGTCCGGGTTGGGAACGGCATCGACAACGCCAAGCTCGGTGTAATTGGTGATGGGGTCGAAAGAGCGCCACAAAATATAGCGCACGATGTCGTTCTCGTACGGGCCGTTCCAGTACAGATAGACGGCATTGTCACCGGTCACTGAATAGATGCCCTGGGGAGCGGCAGGGGAGAAATCAACCACCAGAACATCGTCATCGTTATCACAGCCGGCCAGAAGGAAGGCGGCCAACATCAGAATCATTACTAATATCTTCGTTTTCATCTCATATCTCCTTCGGACTTTGTCGCTTTCAGCCAACAGTAAAACAAAGCCCGTGCCAAAAACACTAAGCCGCTGACTACCTGTGCCTTAGCGATTGCGGAGAGGGTTTTCGGCGTACCTTGACGCACAATTTTTGTGCTGATCAAGGCACGAGTGCACCGTTATTGTGTGTTTCGGGAGAGCTGGTATTCTTTGATTTTCGCCCTGAGGGTGTTTCGATGGATCCCCAGCTTTTCGGCGGAAAGTGACATATTCCAGTTCAGTCGGTCCAGGCAGGCCTTTATGTGAGTTTTCTCCAGTTCGGCCAGCGTAGTCAGCCCGGCACCCCCGGCGGCCGCGGACGGGCCCCTGGTTAACCCGGTGAGGTCGCTGCCGGTAATCAGATTGCTTCTGGACAGGACCACCGCGCGCTCTATGATGTTTTCCAGTTCGCGCACGTTACCCGGCCAGGCGTAGCCTACGAGCACTTCGGCCGCGTCGGTGTCGATTCCGTCAATGGTTTTGCCCACCTTGCGAGCGTACTTCTTCACGAAATTCTCGGCCAGAAGCAAAATGTCACCGGTTCTGTCCTTGAGCGGAGGCAAGTATATGCGGATTACGTTCAGGCGATAGAACAGGTCTTCCCGGAATTTCTGTTCCTTCACCAGCCGGTCCAGGTCGCGGTTGGTGGCGGCGATTATTCGAATATCCAGCGGTATCTCCTTGACCGAGCCGAGACGCTCGATCTTGCGCTCCTCCAGAACGCGGAGCAGCTTGACCTGCATGGTGGGGGGCATCTCGCCTATCTCATCCAGGAAAAGCGTCCCGCCGTCGGCCAACTCGAACCGCCCCTGCTTGGCCTTATCGGCCCCGGTAAAGGCTCCCTTTTCATAACCAAACAGTTCCGATTCCAGAAGACTCTCCGGGAAGGCGGCACAATTGATTGCCACCAGTTTTTTTTCGGCCCGCGGCGACAGAGCGTGAACAGCCCTTGCGACCAATTCCTTGCCGGTCCCCGACGGCCCGGTAACGAGCACGGTGGCCTCTTTGGGGGCCACCAGCGAGATCATTTCCTTGACCTGCTTTATGGCCTCGGACTCGCCGATTATCTCGGAAACCGGAAATATCTCGGCCAGGCGCTCGCTCATGACGGCGTTTTCGACAACGAGACGATTTTGCTCGGCGGCACGATTGAGCTTCACAATCAGTTCGTCAAGGTCCTCAACCGGCTTGGTAAGATAATCAAAAGCACCGGCCCTCATGGCCGCCACGGCGGTTTCCACCGAGCCGAAAGCGGTCAGGACGATTACCTGAATGAACGGATTAATCTCGCGGAGACGTCCGAGCAACTCCAGGCCGTCCATCCCGGGCATCTTCATATCCAGGATGGCCACCGGCGAGAAGATCTTGTGATACTGGTCAAGCGCCTCCTGGCCGCTTGCGGCGGTAAAAACGGAGAATCCTCTCTTACTGAGAAAGCCCGACAACAGGTCGCGCTGGCTCTCCTCGTCGTCCACGATAAGCAGCTTCAAGTTCGGCATCGGCTTAAACTTAGACGGTGCCGGGCAAGTAGGCAAACAAAAAAACCCGCCAATGGCGGGTTCTTAGGAAGTCTTAAATCCCGGTTATTCCCCGGACCCCACCAGGATACGAATACCGGCGTGAATCTCCCAGCTCGAGAGGTCTTCTCCAAACAGGTAGGCACCGCCTTCGTACTCGGCCTCGACACTGGCGGAGTTCACGTAATGGTAATTGCCTTCGGCGAAGAAGCCGCCGTAATCGGAGGTGTAATAGAAAAGGCCTCCGCCCAGACCGAAGGAAAACGCCGGGTCATATGATATCTGCCGGTAACGGTCACCGTTGGGGTTGGTCACCCACGTGGTGAACTTCAGAAAGGTCAGGCCGGCGCTGGCCTTGACATACGGCGTCAGATTAGCGGTCGGCATGAGGAAGTACTTAGCGTAAAGGCAGGGATTGTAAACGCGATGCTTAAGCCCTTCAGCGGCCAGATCCGTCTCCCGGTTGTGGACTTCGTATTCCGAGAAGCGAAAACCGAAACCGGTCACGAAAGGGATGGAGACGAAATAACCGATATCGATACCGAAGTTGTAGCCGGTTTCGGCGCCCAGGGTATCCTGCCACTCGAGCATCACACCGGTAGGCATGTCAATGCCGCCGTAGAAGTTCAGTTCGAGGACGTCTTTTTCCCATTCCTCTTCCTCGTCCTGAGCCAAGGCCACCGAATTTAGCAGCAAAATCAACAAAGCTGACAACAGGATCAGTGATTTTTTCATGATGTTATCCTCTAAAGCCGTTTTAATATTCCAGACCGGTTTCCCCGCCAAGCTCCAGTATCGACCGGCGGAAAATTGAAATAAACAATTAATGGACGCTTTGTCAACCGAATATATCCAAAGTCAGACCCAAAAAACCCGGCCCCGGCAGCCCTTGTCCCCCAGCACCTTGGACGGACCGGCCTGACTTGGCCGACCCCCGCATAATTATTTGGGGGCGGAGCCAGTTTTTGTTGACTGCCTCTCAAAACGCGAGCATACTTGGCACCAGAAGAAAAGGCATCAGAAGTCTACTGAAACAACCCATAAACCATGCAGGGTCAGCAGACCTTAAAAAACCGCCAATGGACTGTGAACATCTTATCCAAGAGATGAACGTGTATTACGATCGTCGGGCCCCGTTGCACGACGATTACCTGGGCTACGCCAGCGGCCCCAAGAACGAACAGCTGGTCGCTCCGCTTATCAGAATTTTTGAAGACCGCGTGTCACACAAAAAGGTCCTGGAGGTTGCCTGCGGTACAGGCATCTGGACGCGGATTCTGGCCTCGCGGGCGAGGTCGGTTCTGGCCACCGATATCAACCCGTCGGTGCTGGACATAGCCCGCGTGAAATGCTGCGAAGCTGACACGGTCACCTTTCGCACGGCCGACGCCTACCGGCTCAAAGGTATACGCGGTCCATACGAGACAGCTTTCGCCGCCGACTGGTGGTCGCACATCCCCAAGTCGCGGCTGCCGGTGTTCCTGAATGCCCTTCACCGCAAGCTCAAGCCCGGCTCCAGTGTCGTCTTCGTGGACATGCTGCCGAACAGGGACCTCCACCGCATGTTTTCACACTACGACGAAGAAGGTAATCTGATCCAGCGGCGCCTTCTGCCGGACGGCCAGCAATTTCACGTGGTAAAGAACTTTCCCACCCGGCAGGAGCTTTTCGAGAGTCTGGCCGGTCAGGCTCAGGACATCGAGTATCACGAGCATCATGCCCTGAACAGATGGGTACTGATTTACCGCACTGTATAGAAACAACAGCGACCCGAACATCCGTGCGACCGATGCAGCCACGAGCAATCGCTACATCGAGAAAAGCTCCGGCCTGCAACAGGCGAGCCGGAGCTTCGTTTTCCGAGTAATACCGGCGGGCTTATAAAGGGTGGCATGGCACGGGCGGCGAAGTACCCGCCTCGAACACGAATTCGACCAGATAAATCAGGTCAAGGGCATCCACCTGAAGGTCGCCGTTAACATCCCCCTCCTCCAGACATGCCGGGGCACTCCCGGTCGTCCACAGCCATTCGGCGAAGTATATAATATCAAGAGCGTCGACCTGACCGCTGTGATCGACATCGCCGCTTACGACACAACACTCGAGAACCTCCACTCGGGTATACGTGTAGGGCGATAGTCGCCCCTGCTGGCCCTCGGCGTCGAAGGCGGCGACCCGATACCAGTATTCACCGTCGGATTTCGAAGTAAAGGTATAAAAGGTGTCGGGGATGCTCGAAGAAATCTCCGTCTCGCTCTGAAACAGATCGACGTTTTCAATGTCGTCGATGTACACACCCTCACCGACGGTGTAGTAATCGGTAAAATAAGACAACCTGAAAACGACCTGCTGGCCCTCGTAGGCCGACAGGTCGAACTCGGCTTTAATCCAGGCGTTGGAAGACCCGGTGATACCGTTACCCAGATTCAGGTTGTTCGGGTCATCGTTGGTGGTGAGATAACCGGCAAGGTTTTCAAAGGTGTACCCGCCGTCGGTGGATATCTGAGCGTAGAAGTAATCGTAGTGTTCTTCGATATCGTACCATATCCAGAACGTCAGCCAGTCGCTTTCCTTCACCTCGTACGGGGTCCGTGACACAAGCCAGTGCGGGTCGCGATTGTAGTTCAGGGTGTGCCAGCTGCCGGTGCCGGAGTGGCTGCGGCTTGTCGAAAGCACCATGTTGGTCACATCCCAGTACCCGTAGTCCGCTTCCGCATCGTCAAGAACCTGCTGCTTGCCTTGATATTCCATCAGACGGTAAGCCGTTCCTGGGTTTATGTCATCCTCAAGGTTCCATTCAACCGTGAACTCCGGGTCGGCCGCTTCGGGACTGGTGATTGAAGGTGTGGCCGGCGGGGCGATAATGAACGGGTTGTCGGCTATCTTGGCCAGGTAGAGATTGGGGAAAACGTTTTCCTCACAGAGGTCGGAAATGCGAGAGGGAATCGGCCAGAAACCGTCGGAACTGCTGCCTATCTCATCGGTCAACGAAACCGACCGGGTCTTGGATAGGGTGTCACCCCAGGCCCAGTCATTAGCGCCGCCGTTGCTGGGATACAGGACCCAGCCGATTTCCGGCGTATAGCCGTTGTACTGGGTCAGCGAATCGCCCAGGTTCACGTAGAAATCGGCCTGGTCGGTGTAAAAGCGACGATAGCTGAAGGGCCATATTTCGAGATTGGAGTAGCAGTGCAGGTTGTGGATTACAGTAAAGTTGCGGGAGCAGATAAAGGACTGCAGGTTGTCCGTTTCGGGTTCAGAGAACGGCGACGTTCCGCGATAAGTTTCGGAATAGGTGGCAGGGCTGGAGCCGACATCATCGAAGCCCCACATGAAACTGAAGTTGCGGTTCAGGTCGATGCCGTAAGTACCGTCACCGTTATACCGCCGGTTCTTCCGCCACATACCGCCGCCGTCGGGATTGGTAATTTCATTGTAGATGTATCCATCCGGATTGACCACCGGCAGAAAGAACAGTTCCCGGTTGTTTACGATGTCGGTCACCTCCGGATCGGTACCGTAGTTGGTGAGCAGATATTCCATGAAGTGAAGCAGAGCCGCGGCCGAGGCCGGTTCGCGGGCGTGAATGAGAGAATTATAAAAGACTTCGGGTTCATCCTCATCTACATCGGGGTTATCCGATATTTTGACCACCCACTGCTCGTATCCTTCCAGTGACAGCCCGATCGAGAATTTGTCAGTGGTTATTGATGGAAAGGCGGCCGTAATGCTGTCGAGGTAGAAGACTATCTGGCTGTATGTCCTGAAACCTCCGAACGGCAGCATGGCCGTGTTTCGAAGGACATAGAACTCCTCGATATCGGGGTGGATGACCTCGTAATCGATGCCGGCGGCGCGAAGGCGGGCGAGGTCGCCCGGTTTGGCGAAGATTTCAATCGGCTGTCCCGGGAGGTCCCTGAGGTCCAGCCCCATTTCGTACAGTCCTAAATACTGCTGCTTGGTCATGGGCTTGAGCTGGATTTGAGAAATGACGGTTCGCTCGGACTCCGCAAATGTAGAGGCGGCGAGCAAAGTGATGAGCAAGGTTATCAGTAAGCTGCGGCGCATGTGTCCTCCAAGAGCCTGAAGTAAGGTTCTGCTCAACAAGTACATATAGGCAGGTAATTCTGCCACCAAGATAAGTCATTTGGGCATTTTGTAAACATCTTTGTTTGGGTGATTTGACCGGAATCCCGAGGATATTCCGGTGGTGGCCGGATACCATGCGCATGGGAAAAAACAAGTTGTATTTTGAATCATGATATTTTATAATTTCCCCTTCAATCGGACGTTGGCACAAGGCTAAATTAGGGTGGGCCATGAAAGTTCTCGTAATCGGTTCCGGCGGCAGGGAACACGCTATTGTCTGGAAGTTGGGTTTTTCCAGAAAAGTAGACAGAATTTACTGTGCGCCCGGTAACGGCGGCATCGGTGGTCAGGCCAGATGTGTCGACATCAAAGCCGATAACATCAAGGCACTGGCGGACTTTGCGGCCAAGCGCAAAATCCATCTGACCGTCGTCGGACCGGAGGCGCCGCTGGCAATGGGCATTGTCGATGAGTTCCAGCGGAGGAAATTGAAGATCTTCGGCCCCGATAAGGCGGCCACACAGCTTGAAAGCAGCAAGGTCTTCGCCAAAGAATTCATGAGGCGCCACCACATCCCGACCGCTCCTTTCAAAGTATTTACCACTTCCGCGGAGGCTATCGGTTTCTGTAAGTCCGTTCAGTACCCGACGGTCATCAAAGCCGACGGCCTGGCGGCGGGAAAAGGAGCCGTAATAGCCAAGGACGAAAAGCAAGCTGTCAGGGTGATAGAAGATATGATGGAGCGCCGGCTATTCGGAGAAGCCGGCGCCAGCATCGTGGTGGAATCGTTTCTTCGGGGCCAGGAGGTTTCGATCATGGCCGTTGCCGACGGTACCACGATTCTGCCTCTGCTGCCGAGCCAGGATCACAAGCAGGCTTACGACGGCGACAGGGGCCCCAACACCGGCGGCATGGGAGCCTACTGCCCGGTCGGTTTCGTGGATGCCGATATGATGGAACGTATTAACGAACACATTCTGCAGCCCACAATCAACGGCCTGGCCAGTGAAGGCGTCAATTACAGAGGGGTCCTTTACGCCGGCCTGATGCTGACGGACACGGGACCCAAGGTACTCGAATTCAACTGCCGTTTCGGCGATCCGGAGATTCAGGCGGTCATGCCGCTTTTGCAGAACGATTTGTTTGAACTGATGATGGCGGCCGTCAATCACAAGCTCTCGTCGTTCGGGAAGCTCAACTGGCGTCGCGAAGCCGCGGCATGCGTGGTCATGGCGTCCAAAGGCTATCCCGGCAAGTACTCGACCGGCGCCAAGATTACCGGACTCGAGGATGTCAGGGATAACAACTGCTTTGTTTTTCACGCCGGAACCAGCCGTCAGGGGGCACGGATAGTCACATCCGGCGGCAGGGTGCTCGGCGTCATGGGTATGGACAAGAACCTTAAACTGGCTCTCAACCGGGCCTACCGCCAGGTATCTCGCATTCGGTTCGAGGGGGCTATGTACCGGCGGGATATCGGGTCGAGACCGGGGCAACCAGTCAAGATATAAGAGTGTTCTATGCCAAAAGTACTGATAATCATCGGTTCCAAATCCGACATGGAGTATGGCGAAAAATGCCTCGAGCAACTAAGAGAGTTGGCCATCGAGGCGGCGATTGAGATTTCCTCGGCTCACCGGCACCCGGAAAAAACGCGCGACCTTGCCGCCGGGGCCGAGGCGAAGGGTTATGAAGTTATCGTGACCATGGCCGGACTGTCGGCCGCTCTGCCAGGGGTGGTCGCCGCTCACACCAACCTGCCGGTCATCGGGGTACCGCTTCCAGCGGCTCTCGGCGGCCTTGACTCCCTGCTGTCAGTGGCCCAGATGCCGCCCGGCATACCGGTAGCGGCCGTCGGAATCGGTATGCCCGGCGCCAAAAATGCCGCGATTCTGGCCGCTCGAATCCTTGCCCTCAAAGATGGCACCGTAAAAAAGGCTCTCGCCGGGCACCGCAAGTCCTTGTAACTGTTATGGATCATTTAGGAAAGAAATTTGTAAAAGATAAAAAGAATTTCCGAGGAGATCTTATGATTGAGAAAAGAAAATTCCTGGCCTCACCGCGTTTGATCCTTGCCGTCCTGATGTGTCTCTCAATCGCGGCCTCAGCCGCTTTAGCAGATACGGAAAAGGCGGCCGAACACTTCAACGCCGCCCTCAGGGCCGAACAGGGAGGTGACATACCGGGAGCGATCGCTTCGTATGAAGCGTGCATCGGCGAGGACGACGGCTACGTTGACGCCTATATCAACCTTGGAGCCATCCATTTCCGCGAAAAAGACTACGAAAAAGCTCTGTCACTATACAAAACGGCCACTGAGAAAGACAGCCAGAATGCCGACGCCTTCGCCAACCTGGGGCGGGTCCAGTACCGTCTCAAGAGATACGCCGAGGCCGAAGCCTCTTTCAAGAAGGCCGCGGACATAAAAACCGATGACCCGGAAATCAGCGCGGAGCTTGGTAAAGTGTACTACCGCAAGAAGGACTATGGCGAGGCCGTTACGGCTTTCAGCAAGTGCCACCAGCTCGGCGGCGGCGACCATCTTACTTACTACATGCTCGGTCGATCCTTTGACAAACAGGGCAACCGGAGCGAGGCAATCACCTCTCTGAAAAAATCCGTTGAACTCAAGAGTGACTACTATCACTCGCACTCGTCTCTGGGCCAGATATACCTCGACCAGGGGAAGTACCAGTCGGCCGCCAACGCCTTCAGGTCAGCCATGAAAGCCGATTCAAAACAGTACCGGGCCGCCTACAACTACGCCGTCGCGGTCGAGAACAACAATCCCGAGGACTACGACACCAACATCGCCAACTGGGAGAACTTCATCCGCATTGCCAGGAAGAACCCCAAGGCGCAGCGCGACGTCGCCGTGGCCCAGGACCACGTAAAGGATCTCAAAGAAGCTAAGGAGAAAAGCGCGCTGCAGTAGCCGCCCCGCCAGGTTTTGCCGAATTTCAAAAGCCTTGAGCGACATCCGCTCAAGGCTTCTTTCTGCTAAGCGCAGTCAATAAAAGGGGACGTGCCGCCAGGGGGAGGGAGGACCCGGCGGCACGGGAAGAAAATAGTATGGCGACTCAAGAGTAACTGATCATCTATCTCATTTTCTCGAAAACTCCACCTTGGCGAAATCCTCCCACTCAACTTCAATATCCTCTTCCGTATCGGTCGTGATGAAAATGCCCTTGTTGTCCTCATCGACGTCATTGGAACCGCGAAGACGGAACGTGCGGCCATCGAGAACGGTAACCTGGGAAGAGCGATAGGATTTCTTCTCGATTGACTTTATGAGCCCGAATTCTATATCAAACTGGATGTCACGATAATTACCGTCCAGAATCTCCCAGGTATGGTCCTCGTCGTTATCCCAGCGAATGAGACCGGTGTAGGTTTCGCCATCCTCGGTCTCCACCGTTCCGTACAGCGGCCGCCCGCCGTCGAAGTCGTCGTACACAGCCGGCCGGGGAATGTCTTTGAACTCGAGCTGATCGAACTCGTCCCAGTTGACCCTGACCTGACCAAAACCGACATCGGACACAATTATGCCTCGATTACCGTCATCAACGTCATTTGATTCCCGCAGCAAAAGTTCGTCACCGTTCTTCATATACACGGTGGCGCCGTTGGAGCTATATCGCTCGATTCGGGCTATCTTGTCGAAGTGTATTTTGCGCTTGCGCCCCTTGTGGCTGCCATCGAGAATATCGTCCCCGAACAGCTCATCGATGTCCCAGCAAATGAAACCGGTGAACTCGTCGCCGCGACGAGTCGTAAGCGTTCCATAGAGGCGTTCTCCGTAGGTCGAGGTGACGGCCCTCGCGGGCGTCATGAACTCGACCAGTTCGATATCATCCCACACCAGTTCGATTTCGCCCTCATCGGCATCCTCGATGATGATTTCCCGGATATCCTCCCCGATGTCAGTTGACCCTCCCTCAAGCTCAACCTCCTGGCCCGATTTCAAAACCAGCCTCACGGCATCATCGTCGATGACCTCCAGGGTCTTTATATGTCCGAATCTGATACCTGACTGCGCCGAACCGGGAAAGTTCCAGCTTGAATACGATTTGCCGATAGTGATGCCGAAAATCTCAAAGGAGCCTTCGCGGTCACGATATTTCTTCCGGTCGGATTTGCGGTAATTCGACTTGGGCAGATCCTTGTTCCCGTCAAGGACGTCCACCCAGCTCCCCTCATTCTTGTCCCATCTGATCGGCCCCTCGAAGACGTCATCATCGACCGTGGTGATCCTTCCATAGATCCGGCCGTTGTCCTGCGCCAGGGCTACGGCGGTGAAGGCTGCCGCTACCACCATCGATGCTACAACAATCCGCACAGCACTCATAATGCCTCCAGTCAAACTTGCTTACTTTTAATCGTCTTTTACGTAATTAGCAGGGAAAAGTTACTGGAAGAGCGCTTTTTATGCGCCCGGCGGAGTTGTTGCGCCGGCAATCACTTAATCAGGACCATCTTGCGCACCTCGGAAACACCGTCGCCCTTGAGGCGATAGAAATATACCCCAGAAGGGGCCGCCCGCCCGTCCGGCAGTGAGCCTTCCCAGTGGGCCCGGTGCCAGCCCGCCGGCTGAACGCCGGAACTCAGGACGCTCACCCTCTGGCCGAGAACGTTGTACACCTCAAGTGCTACTTCAAAAGGTTCCGGTAAGTAATATTCTATTAAGGTCATAGCATTGAAGGGATTTGGCCTGTTCTGTTGCACGAGAAAACTCTCCGGCAGAGCCTCCCCGGTTTCCGACTCGGCCTCAGTCACCGGCGACACCACGATATAGCCGGTCACCGTGACCGGTGTCCGAGCTACCTGGGCCCTCGCCAGCAGCGGCTGCAGGGTGTCATTGCTGAAAGCCACCAAGGCGGCAACGCCGACCACGTCGGCGGCCGTGAAATGGATTACGGCTACCTCGAAACTTGTGGCGGAAAAGCATTCATCGGACCGGATGGTGCGGCAATCGAGATAGAGCTGGCCCGCGGAATTGTCTATGACCGCCTCGAAATCGAGTTCCTCGGGCAGGCCGCCGGCCCAAACGATGGAATCGACGAGCACGATGTCGGCATCGAAGGACAGCGGCAGAGAAATGCGGTCAGCTTCACTCACCAGGGTCGCTCGCACCACCGTGGATGCGCTACCACCGCTCTCGGCAGCGGCCGAAGCCACGCCCAGAGTGTCGTCGGCCTGACCGGTGTGATCCAGCACCTCAAGGCTCACTGTAACAGTGGCAGTCGAACTTATCCCGAGATTGTCAGTGATACTGAGCGCGCCCTGATAGGTCCCGGCCGGGAGGCCGGCGGCGTTGATGGAAACCTCCAGACCGCCCGGCGTGGTTCCGCCGGTCGGTGTCGCCGCAAGCCAGTCGGCGTCAGAGGTGACCGTGAAATCGACCGGGTTATATCCGCTGTGTTCGACGTTGACTGCTGCCGGCGGCGGGGCTGATTCTCCGGCGACGAATTCAAAGTTGAGGGCCGCCGGTTCCGCGGTAATCGACAGGTCGTTGTACTTCTGAACGGCCGCAAAGATATCCCAGTTTCCGTTTCGATTGTCGGTCCAACAGACGTATCGGTAAGCACCGTCGACCGCGACATCGGCGTCGAGTTGGGCGCTCTCGGCGAAGTCGTTGGCCCGGAAGTTGGCCTCCCGGACGATACCATTTACATCGATCATCTGGCCGGTGATGTCCCACGAGGCCGAGGTGGAATCAGACCAGACGATCGCCACGTTGCCCATTCGGTCGGCCGCGATGGCCGGTTCACGCTGGGCCGTCTGAAGGCCGTCAGTGTTCACCCTTATCTCGTCGGTCACCGGAGTCAGAAGGGTGTCGTACTTGCGCGAGTAGATGTCGGGATCGAGCGGGTAGGTGCCGTTGCGCCAGTCCACCCAGACCACGGTGAAGTGCCCCGAGCCGTCGGTGGCAATATCGGGAAAAGCCTGACGCGCTCCCTGGCTGTCGGCGTTGGCCTTGACGTTGACGCCCAGCCTGTTGGCCAGCGAATCATAGCGCTGGAAGAAGATGTCGTCGTTGCCGTCGCGATTGTCGTACCAGGTAACGACGAACCAGCCTTGCGGCGACACCGCCACCCTCGGCGCGTGCTGCTGACCGGTGCCCGTGTCGTCGTTGACGCGAAAGTTGCCGCCGATGAGACTTCCGTCGGCGGCGATCAACTGACCGTAGATATCCCAGTTGCGATTACGATAGTCGGCCCAGACGACGACACCTCTCCCCCGGTCGCTGAGGGCGATATCGGGCGACTCCTTGGTAGAGTCCGGTATTTCTATGGTAAGGTTGGTGTTGACTCCCAGAGGCAACACGGTCGAATCGAACCGCTGAAAGTAAATGTCCGGGTCGAAGGGATAGCTCCCGTTGCGGTAGTCTTTCCATACCGTCGCATAACCACCCGCGAGGCTGGCGGCGACAGCCGGCTCGAACTGATATGATTCGACCTGTTCATCGTTTATCTTGAAGTTGTAACCGACCGCGAATCCGTCGGCGTCAAACCGCTGAAGGTAGATGCTGCTGGTAGTCGAGCGACGGTCCACCCAGGTGATAACAAAACCCTGTCCGGGGCTCACGGCAATACGCGGGGCGCTCTGTGCGGCTCGGCCGCCGTCGTCGTTGACAATGAAGTCACTGCGTTCGACGGCCGCGGCCGTGAGCGACAGGCAGCCAAGCAAGCCCGCTGCAAGGCACACTACTCTGTGGTATCCGGTTCTCACCTCATGAATTTTAGGCAATAAAAATGCCCGCCTGTTAAGGCGGGCCAAAAAACTGATTGAATGTCTTAAGGGTGTGACCCTCAGGCGGTTACTGATCACCGCCGGTCACGTCTAAGTTGCTTCGCCCTTCATCGTCCGGCCGCAGAGGAAATATCTTCCCAACTGTAAGAAACATATCTTCCCGGCCCTGCGCGCTATCTCACCTTCTTCTTGTGGCGATTGGCGCGTCTGCGCTTTTTCCGTTTGTGGGTCTTAATTTTGTGGCGCTTCCGTTTCTTTCCGCTGGGCATTAATCCTCCGTACCAGAGCAGCAAAACCGTTAGATAGCGAGTTTCGTGATCATGTTCTTGAATTCATTCGAAGGCTTGAAAACCGGGACCTTGCGATCCGGCACAGGCACAACTTCACCGGTGCGAGGATTACGGGCTTTGCGAGCTTTGCGAAGCTTGACCTTGAAGGTGCCAAATCCTCTAATCTCAATGTTATGGCCGTTTTCAAGTGACTTCTTGACAGTGTCAAGGAAAGAGTCCACGACGACGGCCACGTCGGTTCTTGTAAGGCCTGTTTTCTCGGCAACCTTTTCAACTAAATCGGCTTTGGTCACAGTGTCCTCCCAAGACAAATCCTGTTTTGTTTATTGTTACTTATTTCTTTCAAACCTTCAAGGACGGCTCGCGTGAGCCGCCCGTCAATTCTAACTCTTTGGGGCAGGTAAGGATACCCTGTATTTTCCTAAAAGAAAAGGAAAATAATGTCATTATCAACAGTTTTTTTGCGGTTTTTGTCAAAAAAATGCTGATTATCGATACAAATACAGCAGTTGAGGCCCGGTAAGACCGCTTTCCACCGGCTGGCTCAGCACCTTACCGATACTCCCGAGCAGATCAAAGATGGTGATTTTCTTGCGTTCGTAAGGCCTCACCGGCTTCGGCTTGCCGTCCATCTCAGCCAGGTCGGCGGCGATTTCCAGCGCCTCGTTGAAGCCGCCCAGAGTGTCGATCAGACCGAGGTTGAGCGCCTGCAAACCGGTGTAAATGGAGCCGTCGGCCAGGGGGTAGATCTCTTCCACCTCTTTGCCCCGGCCGTCAGCCACCACCCGGACAAACTGCTCATAAGTGTCCATGACGACCGAGCGCAACATGAGCTCTTCCTTCTCGGTCATCTCTCTGGCATAGGTCCCGACATCTTTGAGTTCGCCGGATTTGACCGTCTCGGTTCCGATCCCGATTTTATCCATGAGGCCTTCAAAGGTGTGAAACTGGAAAATGACACCGATAGAGCCGGTCAGAGTTCCCGGATTGGCCACGATGCGGTCTGACGCACAGGCGATATAGTATCCGCCCGAGGCGGCCACGGACGCCATAGCCGTGACCACCGGCTTCTTTTCCCTGGCTCTTCCGATGGCATCGTAGATTTCCTGTGATATAGCCGCTCCCCCGCCCGGAGAATTGACATGGACGACAATCGCCTCGATAGAACCGCTCTCGGCCCATTTGTCAAGATATCTGATAGCCTTGCGGCCGGTGGGTTCATCGATTACCCCGAACACTTCAACGATGCCGACGTTGCCGCCGAAACCGGTGATTTCAAAGTCGGCGTCAGGCGACATGAAACCGATGAACATGATTCCGAAGAAAACAAACGCCCCCACCAGAACGACGACAATAATGGCGCCGATTATAATGTCTCTCTTCTTAGCCATATACGACCCATTCAGTTCAGGTAAATTCTCAGCGTCTCCCCGATCCGGAGCAGGTCCGGATCATCGATATTGTTATTGGCGCGAATCCGAGCCACCGTGGTGCGATACTTACGGGCAATGGAGCCCAGCGTTTCGCCGCGCCTCACTTTGTGAATAACGTAGTCAGCGCCCCCTCCGGCTACCTTAAGAATCTGGCCGGGGTAGATGCGACTTGACCTTCCCAGGCCGTTGAGGCCGCGTATCTTCCCGGTGGTGGTGCCGAACCGCCGGGCAATATCCCAGAGGGTATCGCCGGAGCGAACTTTGTATGTCTTTACTTCGGTGTTCGCATCACTTCCCGAAGATGATCCGCCCGATTCGGCGGCATAAGCCGGGCCACCTCCACTGACAACATTCCTGTTTTTTAGCTTCGCGGCACTGGAAGGGATTTTCAGCTTTTGACCGACGTAGATCCGGGACCCGCGGCCGATATAATTGGCCCGCCGCAGAGCGCTGACGCTGGTGCCGAAAGCCCGGGCGATATCCCACATGGTATCGCCGGACCTGACGATATAGATGGAATTCTTTGCAGTATAGTCGGTGTTTTTGCCTTTTCTCCAGTTGCTGTACTCGCGATCAAGCGGTACCGGGACAATCAGTGTTTTTCCGGCATAGATTTTCGACCGGCGGCTGAGATTGTTGGCTTCCAGAATAGCGTACTGCGACACCCCGTACCTGGCCGCGATGTGACTTACCGTCTCACCCCTTCTTATTTTGTGCTGCACCCAGCTGGTTTCCTTCGGTGACGGCATGCCATCGTAGGCGGCCCAGAACTTATCCTTGGAGCCTTTCGGGATCTTCAGGACATATTTCTTGTCATTCGGCGGCGTGTACTTTCGCAGCAGTTCAGGGTTCAACTGCTTCAACTCCGCTGCTGAGCACCCCAGTTCCTTGGCGATTACCGAAAGCTCCAGGCACTTGTCGATAGTGACCTCGTCCCAGACAACCTCATCCTCGAATTCAATATCGTTGAAGCCGTACTTCCCGGGATTCTTGGCTATGACCGCCGCGGCCATAATCAGGGGAACATAGTCCATCGTCTGTCGCTTGAGCTTCAGTTTCCAGAAGTCGATTGTCTTCTGCCTCTTGATCTGCCGGCTTACCCGGCCTGGTCCCCCGTTGTAAGCCGCCATGGCCAGCTCCCAGGAACCAAACTGCTCATACAATGCCTTCAGGAAACGACAGGCGGCATGGGTCGACTTGATCGGGTCCTTGCGCTCGTCAATCCACCAGCTTCGCGCCAGACCGTAGCGGCGGCCCGTGGACGAAATGAACTGCCACAGGCCCATCGCCCTGGCCCAGGAGTAGGCGTGCGGGTTGTAACCGGATTCGACCATCGATAGATAGATGAGGTCCTGGGGCAGGCCGTACTCGGCCAGGATGCGCTTCATCATGGAAGTATACCGCTTCGAGCGTGTCAAAAACTTCTTGAACACCTCGCGCCCCACCCCCTGATAATAGACAATAGAGCTCTTCACCCGACTGTTCATGGTGATCGGGATATCGTAGGTAATCGGCTGCTCTTCGCCGTTGTAGACTACCAGGCTGTCCGCCCCGAGGCGATCGGCCAGCTCTCCGAACCGTTCGATGAGAACGGCCGGCGAAACGTCTTCGTCCAGGCTGCCCAGCGAGCGCAGCGTCACCCGGTAGTCGGCAATGATATTGTCCAGGAGACCGTTATACTCTTTCGATTCGGGGGTGAGAGTGGAATCCGCCTCGATATCAAGGTTGGCGAGGATCCGCAGAGCCTTTTCAAAATAATACTGGGCCTCTTCCCAGCTGGCCTCGCGATTGGCAAGCACGCCCATGGCGTGATACTCGTGAGCCAGGTCGAATTGACGCCACAGGTCATCATCAACCGCCGAGGCCGAGTCCTGAATATCGACGGCGTCATAAAAGGCACCCTCGATCAATTCATAGTCCTGCGGGTCGCTGGCAAAGGCGTCCTCGGCTGAAACGGAATCTTCAGTCGCATCCGACGGGAAGGCCGAGACGGCGACCGAGTCCGGGGCGGTTGAGGAAGCATCCGACAGCACGTCACCGAGGCCGCTGGTGTCGTCTTCGGCCGAAGCCCTGGTCACCTCGGCGGAGTCGGTTTCGGCAGACGATTTCGCGCCGTAAACCTGAGGCGATTTCATCGAGCCTTTGCCGGAACAGCCAAAGTAAAGAAAGCTCGATATGGCAACTACTGCAAGGAGAGAAAGTCTCAAGATTCGCACTGCTTTTTCATCCATGATGAGGTTCCTATTGTTTCTCCTTATATCGGTCGAAAGCGAGACGAATTTACCCTCTAAGTTGCTAACCCGGTGCCATTTAACCGACCACCCGGCGGAGAGTCAAGTTTTATCTGTGCTGGCTTTAGCTTTTCGCAATGGGCCGCAACCGCCTGCTCGAGCCTTGGGCGCGTCTCGTAGAAGACACAGCCCGACTGCTTCCTGAACCAGGTCATCTGTCTTTTGGCATAATGCCGACTATTCAGCTTTATCATACTTACAACCTCGGCCAGCGAAAAGTTTCCATCGAGATAGTCAATCAGCTCCGAGTATCCGATAACGTTGGCTTTCCTGACGGGGTCCTTCAGGCCGCGGTCCACCAACGAGGTCAGTTCTTCCAGCAGACCGGCCGCCATCATACGGTCGACGCGGTCATCTATGGCCCGGTACAGTTCGTCCCGTGACGGCATGAGACAACAGTAGGCAAAGGCGTGGCTGCTCTTCCTGTACGCCCCCGTGGACGTCAGTTCCGATTTGGTCCGGCCGGTCAGGCGATATATTTCCAGGGCCCGAATCACCCGCAGCCGGTTGTTGGGATGGATCCGAGCCGCTTCGGCCGGGTCTATCTCTTTCAACTTCGCGTGCATGGCCTCCGCTCCCGCCTGTTCCATCTCTTTCTCCAGCCGCTCCCGAACCGAGCCGTCGTCGGAGTCGATCTCCACGACACCTTCGGTGAGCACGCGCAGATACAGTCCGGTGCCGCCGACCACCAGAGGAATGCGGTCGCGGGCGAGGACGGTGTCGATAGCGCCGTCCGCATCTTCAATGAATCGAAAAGCGGAATATGTTTCACCCGGTTCCACCAGGTCCAGCAGGTGAAATTCGACACTGCGCCGTTCCTCCGGCGACGGCTTGGCCGTGCCTATATCGAGATACTTAATGATCTGTCTGGAATCGGCAGAGATGATTTCGATCGGATACTGCCGAGCCAGGCGCAAAGCCGCTTCGGTCTTCCCCGAGCCGGTGGGACCACAGATGACGGGAATTGCTTTGGGTTCAGGTGCGGCCAAACTGTTTGTCCAGGTCTTCTCTGCTGATCCTCACGAATGTGGGACGTCCATGAGGGCAGGAATATTTGTTTTCGCATCGCAGAAGTCGCGTCACCAGATGCCGGGCCTCCTGGTCGGTCAGACTGTCGCCAGCCATCACCGCCGAACGGCAGGCGATCGTCTGGGCCATGGCTTTGTTCATATCGTAGCCGGCCTTCTTCAGAGACTGGATATCGTCGAGGATTTTGAGAAAAGTCTCGCCGGGAGACTTTTTGGACAGGACGACGGGGACGGCATCGATGCTTACCGTCCTGCCCCCGAACGGAGCGACACTGAACCCTGAGGCACGGAGATAGTCGGCCGCCTCATCGAACAGGGCCAGCTGCTGGGGATTGAGTTCAATCTGCACCGGAAAAAGGAGCGTTTGCGCCTGGGCCGATCCTTTCTCAATCCTCCGGAGCGTCTCCTCAAAGAGGACGCGCTCATGGGCGGTGTGCTGATCGACCACATACAGGTCTTCACCCAGCTGAAACAGAAGGTACAGATCCGACAGCCTGCCGACCAGGCGCAGGCCGTCGGCCAACTCTCCCGCCCGCTGTGAATCATCAGCCGGGCCGAGAACCTCGCCGGTGGCGGTATCTACGCTGACATTATCAGCGGGCGGTCCTGTCTCACTCTCCGCCTCGGCCCGGTACAACTCGGCCAGCGTACGCTGACTGACGACCTCGCCCGAGGCCGCCCCGGGGACAAAGGCGGCATTGCCCGGTACCGGCCGGCCACCGGGCAGGAGTGGCGGTTTCCCGGCGGGG
Source organism: Candidatus Zixiibacteriota bacterium (assembly GCA_020346225.1). GTDB lineage: Bacteria > Zixibacteria > MSB-5A5 > GN15 > FEB-12. The sequence continues at coordinate 2,617,031 of CP070777.1, forward strand.
GATACGGCGTCGGTTGAGATGCTCTTGAGCGAAGGCACGAGACCGGCCTCAAGCAGTGACTCCCTGACTATCCGAAGGAGAGCGTCGTGTACCTCGCGTTCCCGCGAGAGCCGCACTTCCGCCTTGGTCGGATGAACGTTGACATCCACTTCACCGGTGTCAACAGTAAGCAACAGGGCGCCGACGGGGTAACTGCCTTTGGGAATCAGCTCCCCGTAGGCGGCCACAAAGCCGTGGGCCAGCACCGGTGAGAAGATGTATCGCGTATTGATGAAGATAAACTGGCCGTGCCGATTGCTCTGCACCAGTTCGGGCGGGCCCACATAGCCCGAGACTTTCAGGGTTCCGGCTTCGCCCTGCACTTCTATCAGGCTTTTACCGGCGGCAAGAACGGCGGCCACCCGGTCACCGAGGGATGACTTCTCCGTCAGAGCGAGCACCTTACGACCATTCAGACTATAGGAAAAAGCCAGATCGGGTCGGCCGATTGCAAGACCCATGACGGTGCGGGAAATGTGGCGGGCTTCGGTAGCCTCGGCCCGCAGAAACTTGCGCCTTGCGGGCGTATTGAAAAACAGATTCTCGACCTCAATGGCGGTTCCCGGCGGAGCCGCCAGCGGCTGTTTGGACTGAAGCACACCACCCTCATAGATGATCTCCGTCCCGGCGGTAGCGCCGGCGGTGCGCGTAACCAGACGCAGGCGCGAAACGGACGCCACCGAAGGCAGCGCCTCGCCGCGGAAGCCATATGAATACAGGTTGTTCAGGTCATCAAAACTGCGGATTTTGGAAGTAGCGTGCCGGGCGAAGGCTACCTCCACCTGTTCCTCACTTATGCCGCAGCCATTGTCGATGATGCGGATCAGGCTGGTGCCGGAATCCTCAACGATGATGTCGATTCTGGTGGCGCCGGCATCGATCGAATTCTCGACGAGTTCCTTGACGACGGCGGCGGGCCGCTCGATGACCTCGCCGGCCGCAATCTTGTTGATGACGCGCTCCGGGAGCGGGCGAATCCAGTTCTGTTCAGGCGCGGTCACGGTCGACTACTCCAGCTCCTGTTTGAGTTGTTTCAGAAGATTCATGGCCTCCATGGGTGTCAGGTGGTCAAGCTCCAGCTCCCTTATTCTCTGCTCGACATCGGAGGACTTTCTATCGAAGAGACTCGGCTGGACGCGGTCCTTGTAGATGCCGCGAGCCAATTCGCTCTGCGTAAATTTACCTGACTCCAGAAGGCGCAGGATTTGCCGTGCTCGCGAGAGGGTGCCGCCGGGCACACCGGCCAGCCTGGCCACCTCTATACCGTAAGAATCATCGCAGCCGCCGGGTATGATCTGGTGCAGGAAGATGATCTTGTTCTGCCACTTTTTTACGGCCACCTGGTAATTGCGGACGCGCTCGTAGATGTCGGCCATTCCCGTCAGTTCGTGGTAATGGGTGGCAAAGACGGTCCGCGCTTTGCTTCCGTCGTTGATATGCTCGACCACCGCCCAGGCCACCGACAGTCCGTCGAAAGTGGACGTTCCCCGGCCGACCTCATCGAGCAGGATCAGAGAACGGCCGGTGGCGTTATGAAGAATGTTGGCGGTTTCTATCATCTCGACCAGAAATGTCGACTGGCCGCGGGCCAGGTTGTCGAGCGCCCCCACCCGTGTGAAGACACGGTCAACGAGGCCGATCTCGGCCTTGTCGGCCGGCACCCACGAGCCGATCTGGGCCATGATAACGATCAACCCGATCTGTCGCAGATAGGTAGATTTACCCGACATATTGGGACCGGTCAGAATGTGCATGAGATCGCCCTCACCGCCGATGGTGAGGTCGTTGGCCACAAAGGAGCCCGGGGGAAGAACGGTTTCGATGACCGGGTGGCGGCCAGCCTTGATGTCAAGCCGCGTGTCGGTGTGAAACTCCGGGCAGCAGTAATTCTTCTGGACGGCCAGTTCGGCCAGCCCGGACACCAGGTCGATTTCGGCCAGACACCCGGAGCAACTCTTGAGATCGGAAATACGCGTGTTCAGGTACGCCAACAGTTCTTCATACAGCTGCTGCTGCAGGTCGAAGATTTTCTCTTCGGCGCTGAGAATCAGTTCTTCCTTCTCTTTCAGCTCCGGCGTGATGTACCGTTCGGCGTTCACCAATGTCTGCTTGCGAATGTAATCCTCCGGCACGGAAGACAGGTTGGCCTTGGTCACCTCGATATAATAACCAAAGACCTTGTTGAAACCGACCTTGAGGTTGCCAATACCGGTGCGCTGCCGTTCTTTCACCTGCAGATTCCCGATATATTGGCGGGCGCCGCGTATGGATTCGTTCATCTCATCGAGCCGGGCCGAGTAGCCTTTTTTGAAAATGTCGCCTTTATTGGTGACGACCGGCGGGTCATCGACAAGAGCGCTTTCGAGTTTGTCGATAATGTCATGGCCGTCGGGAATGGCCGCCGCCAGGCCGGTCAGGTGAGCGCCGTGAGCGGCCGTCAGCGCCTCCTTGATAGTGCGAGCCAGCACGAGGGTCGTTAAGACACTTTTCATCTGCCTCGGGTTCAGCCGGCCGATACCGATGCGGCCGGCTAGCTTCTCCAGGTCCGACAGAAGTCGGGTGTGCTGCCTGATTTCAGCCGCCAGGTGGCGGTTTTCCGCCAACTCGCTGACGCCCGATTGCCGTTGGCGGATGCGGTCGACCGACTTGAACGGTCGCAGCAGGGCCGCTCTGAGGCGACGGCTGCCGGCCGCCGTGTGACACTGATTGATGATGGAAAACAGGGTATGGTCCCGGTCCGATCCGGCCCCGCTGACCAGCTCCAGGTTGCGGGCGGTGTTGTAGTCGAGAGTCATGTAATCTTCGTCGTCGAGCTTGACCAGTCGGTCGACGTGAGAAAGTCTGTCGCGATGGTTTTCGCGCAGATACCTCAGTATGGCTCCGGCCGCCGAGACCCCGAGTCGCTGTCCGATTATGCCGAAGCCCTCCAGGGTCGCCGTTTCGAAGTGCCGATTGAGTTCCCGTTCGGCTGTCTTGTAGTCGAAGTGCCACTGCTCGAAGGCGGTCAGGTCGTCACCGCTCATGCCAAGAGCTTCGCTGACCTCGGCCCGATCCTGATCAGCCGGGTAAAGAATCTCCGACGGCTCCATCACGCGGAGGCGCTCGACAGCATCGGCCGTCGGTCCTTCGTATACCGAGAACGACCCCGTGGTCAAATCCAGAGCCGCAAAGCCGGTGGTATTCCTGCTGCCGCCGCAAACGGCAACCAGACACGGCGAAGGGCGCTCCGCCCCGCCGGCTTCCACGGTGGCCGTGCCGGGAGTCAGAATCTCAACGATCTCGCGTTTAACGAGACCCTTGGCGGTCCGCGGGTCCTCCACCTGTTCCACAACCACGACCTTTTCACCGGCCGAAAGGAGCCGGGCGAGATACTTATCGACGGAATGATAAGGCACACCGGCCAGCGGCACCGGTTCGGAATTGCCGTGGGAACGCGAGGTCAGTGCGATGCCCAGGATGGGCGCGGCCTTGACGGCGTCGTCACCGAACATCTCATAGAAATCACCCATGCGAAAGAAAAGAATCTTGTCGGGATGCTTATCCTTGACAGCATGGTACTGGCGCATTAGGGGGGTGAACCGGGAGGATTTCTCAGCCGTCTTTTTCATCGAGCAACGACCTGGTAGACTTCATTATGATTAGCTTCCAGCATCGTTTTGAATTTACGGGCTTCTTCGTAATTTGTAAAGCGGCCGACGTAGACAACGTGATATTTCACGTCCGATATCTTCTTCTGCTTTATTTCTATCTTACGATCATAAGCTTTGAACATATCAGCCTGTCGATTGGCGTTTCCCTTTACCGAGAATACGCCCACCTGAACGGAGTAATAGGTGCCGGTAATCCGCTCGGCCTGATTATCATCGTCAAGAGCGTGAGAGAGAACCCCCATCCGGCTGACAAGCGTTTCCAGCCCGACCGCCGCGGGATAGCCCTCGCGAAGGAGGTTGTAGTAGAAAACGGCATTATCCGTATTCTTCTCCGCGATGGCCTCCGTGGCCAGCAGATACAACGCCGGGGCCACACCGGGGCCGGATTTCTCCCTGGACAGCCCGCGGAGCAGCCGATGGGCGGCGACATTTTTGTCGAATCCCCTCATCAGCCGGGCCTTGTCGATTATCCCCCACTGGTAGGCGGAGCCGGAATTGTACTCAAGCAGATAGCGATCGGCCTGACGAATGCCCGCGTCGTACGCACGGTTCCTTTCATCGATCAGAATCGAAAAGCGAAGCATCTCCTGACGGTACTTGCCGGCCTCCCAGAAAGCACGGTACTCGCTGACCAGCTGGGCAAGGCGCGTGTAGTCGCCCGCGAGGAAATTGTACTGGGCCAGCCGGTAGTAGATTTCCTGGCGATATACCGCCGCCACCGAGGTTTTGAGGGCCGCCTCCATCAACTGGGCGGCCCGGTCGGCGTTTTCTTCCAGAAGGCTTCGGAAGAACAGCAGGTTACCGTCACGGGTTGAAGCCGTGGACACTCCGGAGAGCGAGTCGGCCGCCTCCTTAAGCCGGCCCTGTCTTATCAGCGAGTAGATGTTATCGGCGCAGGCGGAAGATGCCAGGGACCAAAGCAGCACAGGAAATATGAAACGCGCCAGCTTCACGGGGAAACACCTCGGGAAAGAAGCGATCATTCCTTTGATATGCCGATCAGGGAGGTGTCAACGACCTTGCTGTCACGGGGTAGCGGAAGCTTCTGAGTCTTGTGTTCCAGCGTCCGGACCAGCCTCAAGACCTTATCGGTACCGCCTTTTTCAAGATAGACCCTTATCAGTTCAGTGACCGCCTTGATGTCCCCGGGGTAGTCATCGACGATTCCGCTGAGCAGCTGCTCGGCGAGGTCGGTGTCGCCTTTCTTCTCGTGGAACTCGGCCAGGCACAGACGGGCTTCTAGGTTCCTCGGAGAACTTTTCAGGATTTCCTCGCAGATGCCGTGAATCTCACCGAAGCGACCCAGGTCGAAAAGGGTCTTTTTGAGCCTTTCGATTACCTGGTGCCCCTGGTCCGGAATGGCCGCGATGAGCTTCCTCCAGAAATTGACGGCATCCTCGTATCTTTTCTCATCATGATACGAATCGCCAATGGCGAGATAGGCCGCCACATAGCCGGGGTCGAAACCGAGAGCCTCTTTAAAGAGAATCCGAGCCTTGTGATATTCGCGTTTCTTGTACAGAGCCTCACCCATGTGAAACTTGAACGCCGCCAGGGGTTTTTTTGACTTGTTCCCTTCGAGCTTCAGCAGCATGACGGCCGTGTTGTAGGCCTCGTCCCAGTCCTCGACCTGTTTCTGGGTCTCGAGAAGCTTCACCAGAGCCCAGCGGTCGCGCGGTTTGAGACCGATCGCCTCCTTGAGGGCGGCCTGGGCCATATCGAGATCCCTGAGAGCGATATAATCACGGTACAACTGGCTCAGGATTTCAACCTTGACCGAGTCGGAAAGACCCGATCTCACGGTCAGGTCCTTGTGGACCTGAAGTGCCCGCTCGGGCTGCTTGTTGTCCCTGAGGATTTGCCCCAGACGCAAGTAGGCGTCAATATTCTCCGGGTCATCGATTACCACCTGGCGCAGCTTGGTGAAGGCACTTTCCTGCAGACCGTCGAGCAGGTCACGAAGGGCTTCGACGTACAGGTCGGACGGCGGCGTGGCGGGCTTGTTCACATAACGATCATACAGCAGATAGAAAGCGGCCGCCACGATGGCCAGAATGAGAAACGTGAAGAGATACTCAGGCATTGTCATTCACCTTCGGCAAACGGTGATTTCACTTCCAGCTTCCGCTCGTCGCTACCCTTGAGCAGATCGGCTGATTCTTCAATAGGCCGGTTGCGCAGTACCGCTACCTCTCCCTCCAGGGCCTGAATTCTCCGGGCCGCCGAGCGCATCTGCACGGTGAGCCTGATATACACCGATATAAAAAGAATCAGCGAAACCGCCACGCCGGCCACAAAAGACCAGAAGACCACTGTTACAAGGGGGACATCGATATACTTCACGTAGATGAGATTGACATCCACCGTTTGCGACGGGCCGAAATTGAAGTAAGCAAAAGCAACAACCGCTATGACCAGCAGGGCAATTATAATAGCTCTAACTGCCCACATAAAACCTCCGGATTCTCGACCGTCAGGCCGCCTTCACGCTCGCAGCCCGGTCACCCGTGAACGAAACCCGAGCACAATCACACGTTCGGAACGTTTCTATAGTATACGTCACTCCACCCACTGCAGAGTGTTTATTATCGCCATCGACTCGTTGAGCACGGCCTCAAAATAATTCTCCTCACATATAGTGTGAATGAGAATGATGGTGTTGTCCCGCTTCACGCCGACGATACTGCCGGCCAAACCGCCGTAGACACGCTGGGCGCCCATGGCCGAGGCCGATGCGGCGATTTCGTTGCGGTATTTAGACTTACCGGTCCACAGCAGGCCCGTCTCACCGCCTATTTCAACGTATTTTCGCAGACGCGGGACAAGTTCTTCGCGAGTCATGCCGGACCCTGAAGCCCCTCGGTTCAGGATTTCGAACTCCCCGTAAATGTCCTTTTTCTGCTTGGACGAAAAAGTCTCGCTGACCAGAGAATCGATAAAGGCCGGCACGCTCATACTGGTCGTGTCAACGTACACCGCAACGGTCGGGATCTTCGTGTAATCCGGCGCCTCGGCGTAATGAGTCGGAATTTCGTAGTTAAGTTGCAGCAACACCAGCCGCAGCTTGTCTTCGTTATCCTTGATCTTGTACTTCCAGCCCTCAGTCATATTTATCTGAAAGCCGTATTTCTTGTCGGTATAGACGCCGTCGCTGACCTTGCCGGCTCTGTCGCGGGGTCTTCGAGCCTGCAGTGAAGGGACCGCCAAGGCCGCCACCAGCACAATAATTAGAGACTTGCGCATCACCTTCTCCTCTCTTGGTTCAACCCTTGAGCATGAACATAATGTTTTAAACTTATACAAAGTTAGTCAAGGAATAAATTAATAATTCCCGTCACCAGGACGTTGCCGGAGAGCGAACTACACCCCTGACGGGATCGAGTACCGTCACGGACGATGCAAAGTAGCCGGCCGGTCACACGGCGACCCGGCGCGCTCACTCAAATCCGATTCGCTTCTTCCGGAAGAGCTTCAGATAGTCGGCCGCCGTAGTGAAAGAGAAATCGCTCAGCAGCCTCTCTATCTTGTAGCGGAGAATTGACGTGGAACTGTAGGTCCGGAACCTCTGAATGGCGGAAAGGTGTTCCATGCGGGGGATGTCCGGGTCGATCTCCCACGGGTGAATATAGAAGACGACCGGGTGACCGGCGTCGTTCAACGATTGGATCACCTTCCGCGAGTACCAGTAAGGGGAATGCCTGAAATAACCGCCTCCGGCCACAGGAATGTTCTTGCCGAGAAGGCGGTAGGTTGTGGCCGGCAGTTCGTACAATTGGTGACCGTTACCGAAATCCAACTTAAACGGCTGGCGGGGACCGTCGGGCCAACCGTACAAGTCATGCTTGATGGGAAAGACGGAACTGTCGTAAAGGAAACCCATCTCGGCAAGCGTCTCAAAAGCCCAGGTGTTGTCACCGTTGATGGACCAGCTCGGAGCCCGGTAGCCGTACGGCAGGGCGCCGGTGGCGCCGAGGATGGCATTGACGGCCCGTTCCGTGTCCTTTTTGAACTGATCCGGCCTGAGCGAGTCGACCCGACGGTGATGATAACTGTGACAGCCTATCTCGTGACCGGCCGCAAAAATCTCCTGTATCAGATCCGGGTACCTCTCGGCACACCAGCCAAGGACAAACCAGGTCGCCCTGACATTGTGACGCTTGAGCATCTCCAGCAGTCTCAAGCTGTTGTTGATCACCCTGGACGGCAGTGACGGCCAGTCGTCCAGAGCATGCCGCCCGGCCAGAGCCTCAACGACAAACCACTCTTCAAGATCAACAGTAAAGATATTCTGGGTTTTTGTCATAACTCGCTAACTCTCACTAACAATCAGTTATTCAACATCTTAGCCCTGACGCCCTCTCGCCGACAGGACAAATACGGGATACTGGGTCGTCTGGGTCGCTGCGGTCCACGTTCCTTAGCCCTTGCAACCTTCGGGAACCCGCCTTGGTTCCCGCCTTAACGTCACCTAACCCGGTCTCGCCTCAGCGATTCGGGCGGTAACGGGCTCGAGGGTACGGCGCCGATCCAACCGGCCGCCTACCCGGAACCTGGGCACTATGTGCTTCGGGAAATCTGTCGCTGACTGGAAACACGTTCCTGAATAGGTCAGTAATGCGCCCTTTTAAGTCGGCCAGGAGTTCGTTGGCAACCCGGCCGAACAATGCCCCTTTTTAGCTCCGCGCAACGTTGTCTTGCGGAGAATCTTCTTTCTTCGCAGCACCTCTTTCTTCTTTTGCCGGTTTCTTCTTCCCGGTCGCTCTCTGATTGAGCAACCGCTTCGGGCTATAATCATAGTGATAATATTCATAATCATAGTAATACGGCAGGCTGTGGTTCATATTGTTGAGTACCACCCCCAACACATTGCTGGTCTCCGGGTCGACAATTTGCACGGCGCGCTGCGCCACTTCCTTCTGGGTGGAGCCGGCCTTGACAACCAGAAGCACGCCGTCCACCTTCGGGGCCAGCAGCATCGGGTCGGACACCGGCAGAAGCGGCGCGCAATCGACCACGATGAGGTCATAGTAGAATTTCATCTCATCGATCAGACGCCCGATGGCCTCGGGGTCGAACACCTCGGTGGGGTTTTCCCGCAACCGACCGCAGGTAAGAACATGCAGGTTCTCGACGGCGGTCTTATGGAGAGCGTCGGTCGGGTCATGTCCTTCCGCGAGAACCTCACTCAAACCCGGACCGGCCGGCAATCCGAACAGCTTGTGGACCGACGGCTTTCTCAGGTCGGCGTCGACAATCAGCGTCTTAAGCTTCTTCTTCATGACCGCCGTCAGAGCCAACAGACAACAGGCGGTGGACTTGCCCTCTCCCACCATGGCCGAAGTCACCAGCACCGATTTTACCGGCTCCTCCCGATCCTGGTTCATGATGCGGTGAAGCAGCCGGCGATATTCGGTTACGTAAGGCGCCTCCATGTCATAGAGGTCGGCTATGCTGACCGGTGTCTGTGCCATCTTCACTCAATTCTGGTCGGTGATTTTTTCAACGACCTGTTTGATTTTATCATAGACGTCTTCCGCAGCATCAAGGTGCGACCCGATTTTGGCCAGGCCGGGATTGATCTCCAGGGTCTTGTGAAAATGCTCGAGACCTTTTTTCCATTGCATTCGAGCCAGCTCCAGATAGCACCTCGAAAGCTCGGCGTACAGATCGACATAGGTCGGATTCTTGACAATCTCGTTATGGAGAAAGTCGATTCTATCCTGAACGATCTTCTCGGTGATCCACTGGGGATGGAGGGCGTACTTCATGTAGTAAGGCGCATACCGGCGACCGTGGCTCTCTTTTTTCTCCTGGCGGACACTGTACAGCAGATTGGCCGCCGCCTTCAGGTCGCGGGCTTCGAGCGCCCGGATACCTTTCTCGAACGTCGCTGTTTTGTAACCCGGGTATATCAGGGCGGCCTTGTTGAAGTAATCGTTTGCCTTGGTCACCAAATTGGGCACCACGGCGACCCGGTCATCCCGTCGTGCTTCCAGGATCAGAGCCAGACCGTAGTTGAAGTAGGCGTCTCCGTAATACAGATTGATCTCGATGGCCCGGGCAAATTCGGCCTGAGCCTTGTCGAGCGACTTGGCGGCCAGATAAGCCTCGCCCAGATTATTGTGATAGTCGGCATAGTCCGGCCGGGTGGCAACAGCTTTCTCGGCGGCGCTCACGGCCCGGTCGTTGTGGCCCAGACCGAGCTCGGCCTGCCCGAGGAAGTTGCTGGCTTCATGATAACGGCCGTTGAGCTTAACCGCCGCCTCGAAGAGTTCCCGTGCCTCAACGAAAAGACGCTTGTAGAAAAAGGCCAGTCCGAGATGGTACATGATTTCGGGGTTGGTGCTTTCCATGGCCTGACGATATGCTTTCAGCAGGGTCTCGATTTCCTTTTTCTTCTCCCCGTGCGTCGATTTGACCAGCGACAGGACTTCCTCCGGCCGGGCCTGCTCGGGGTGCGGCAACCGGGCGACATCGGCCAGCTTGCCGTTGACGTATACCTCGGACGAAACCGTACCCAGCGCCACGTCGTTGGTCGTCTGAATCACGTACTCCTTGTCGTTTTCGACAACTCGGCTGTTGAGTCGGTAGGTCTCCATACGTTATTTCATCACCTTGAGGTTCTCAACCCTGGGTATCGTGGCCAGTACCGGAAGTCCCAGCGTGGCCTCCACGTCCTCCACCCGTCTGAAAGAGTGGTCGAACAGTTCGGTGAGGAACACGAAGGCGGCGCCCAGGGCCAGACCGAGCACGAACCCCAGTAAGATAATCTTCCTCTTGTCCGGCCAGAACGCTTCCAGCGGCAACTGGGCCGGTTCGACGACGCGGTATTTGACCCGGTCTCTGGCCTGCTCCGAAAGGATGCCGGCCGTGGTCTCTTCCGACCTGAAAGCATCGCGGTAACGCCGGGCATTCTCCACCCGGCTCTGCAGCTCGACGATTTCCGATTCCAGTTGCGGAACCAGAAGAATGCGGCGATTGATTTCATCCAGAGGTTGCTGCAACCGCGTCTCCTTGGAATTCAATATGTCGAGGTTCTCCTTCACGATGAAGTACCGGGTCAGCAATTGCTGCTGATTGGCCGGCAGGGCACCATACTGGGCACCGACGGCCGACTGCACCGCTTCTTCCAGGAACCTCATATTGGCGTTCAGCCTGATATTCACGTCAATTACATTCTGCTCGTTCCAGGCGTATTTCTCCATCATGTTGCCGTAGGTGGCCACCAGACCGTCGATAGCCGTCCGCAGGGTAACGATCGAGTCGCTGTACTTGAGGCGAGCTTCCGCCAGATTGTAGCCCTGCAGCTGCGACTGCAGCGCCGCAAGCTCGCGCCGATAGTCGTCGCGTTCCAGCCGGGTCTTCTCGATGCTCGAAGAGATGGCGGCATGGTTGGCCTCGGAAGCTACCGCCTCGGGAAGCTGCAGGCGCGACAGGCGAGCCTGGGCCGCGTTGAGAGAATCCAGCACCCGCTGGTAGTAATACTCGGTCTTCTTGAGTTGGGTATCGGTGAAGGCCTGATTGTCCAGAATCTTCTCCATCTCGTACTTGGCTTTTTCACGCTCGAGAATGGTGGCCAGACGGTCGGCCATACTGCGGGCCATGAAGGGGTCATGTGATTCGACACGGATTCTGATCTGGTCATAACCGTGAAACGATACCGAGATCTGCCCGCGCAACTTCTCCACCAGAAGGTTATACTTGATTTCTTCCAGGCTGTACTCCGGCGTGCTCTCCCTGGCCTTGACGGCCCGGCTGGTGATCTCCGCATCATCATCAAGCTTCATTTCCCGAATCAGCTGGAGCAGAAAATTCTTCGATGTGATCTCCGTCTGCAGGGCCAGCTGACGGCTCATCTGCTCTTCCCGCGTTTCGCGGCGGTCGCCGACAATACTCATGAGCTCGCGGGACACGCTGGCCGGTTTGTCGATCCAGACAATGGTAGACGCCTCGTACTTGGGCTGGAGAAAATAGGTGCTGCCATAGGCAACGGCCGTAATGATGACAACAGGCAGAACCACCAGCCACTTTCGCCTCAGGGCGATGGCCAGCAGCTCTCTGATGTCTATATGTTTAACCTCGTTCGGCGTTTCCATAATCTACCGTCCTTATCCGGCCCCCGGCGCCGGAGCCGCACCGCCACCGCCGCCCTCGGCCGTGACGACCTCGTAAATAATCACGGCGGAAGTGATAATCCCGAGAATCGTGGCCGCCGTCGGCAGGCCGATACCCAGGAATCCTTCCCGACGATACGGGACGATGAAAGTGTCCTCCTTTTGCAGAATGTAGCGCGGAGGCGACCCGGTCTTGGAGTATTTATCCAGATCGACCTGGATTGTCTGCGCGTAGTACCCGTCTTTGGTGACGACCCGCGCCTTCTTCAAATCGGCTTCGAGAACCGGCCCGCCGGCCAGCGCCAGGGCCTCCATCACGTCCACGTCCTCCTGAAAACTTATCGGACCGGGTGTGGTAACAGCGCCAATCACGTATATCACGTTCTTGCGCGTGACCTGCTGGCTTATATCCGCGGAAGGTATGCCGGCGGGCGTGCGCGGAATTTCTATTGTGTCTTCCCGGCGGATCTGGGGAAGCTGGTCCAGCCGCCCCGATTCTATAGCCTCGATTACGTTAACGACCTCCACCTTGCCGGCATCACGGCCGCCGCGGATAATGGTCACCCGGGTCAGGTCGCCGATGTCACTGATACCGCCGGCTTCGTTGATGATTGTCCACAGGTCGGGTATCTCTTCGAAGGTGAGCTTGCCCGGGTTGAGTACCTGCCCCTTGACAAAGACATACTGGTACTGGTACTCGATAACTCTGACCACGGCCTGGGAAATCCGGGTGTTGAGGCGCGACATCTGACGGACGATATCGTTCTGCAGCTCGGTAGTGGTCTTTCCGGCAGCCTGCACCTGACCGATAATGTCCAGATTGATCATGCCGTCTTGCCCGACTCGAACGTCCACGTTAAGAGTGGCGTCCTGCCAGAAGCGAATCTCGAGAAGATCGCCGGGGCCTATCCGGTAACCCTCCGCGGCCCGGGCGCCCACCGCCATAAGGGCCAGCGCCACAAGCAGATATGCTATTTTCCGGTTCATAACGGTTTGATTTCTCTCTCGTATGATTAAGTATATAACTCCTTACAAAACAACTAAAAACGCCGGAGGTTTCAATTAAATCGCGACTCGCGGCGCTCGGCCGGCGACCGGCAAGGTTGTTTGATCTTGAAAATCACCGCCCCGCTCGACGGCCGAAAGACGTTCAGGGACTTTCGGCGTACAGTAGTGACTTGTTGCGGCCTGTTTCCTTGGCCTTCAGTAAAGCCATATCAGCGGCGAAAATGAGCTTCTTGGAATCGGTGGCGTGCTTGGGGAACACGGCTCCCCCGATGGATACGGTGCAGCCGATCGGCTTGGCAACCCCCTCGATTACAAACTGTGTGTTCAGTATTTCGGTCTGAAGTCGCCGCATGAACCTCAGGCACATGGTCTCGTTGGTCTCCGGCATAATCACGCAGAATTCATCTCCCCCGTAGCGGGCGATCACGTCAATGGCGCGAATGGTCTTGCTCAGGATACCGCCCATCTGCCGCAGGATGGCGTCTCCGGCCAGGTGGCCATACGTATCGTTGGTGTACTTGAGCTCGTCGAGGTCGAAGATAATAAGCGCCAGGTTGCGATTATACCGCTTGGCACGATTGATTTCCTCGTGCAGGCGCTTGAAGAAATAGCGCTGATTGGCCAGGCCGGTCAGACCATCGGTATACGACATCTCCTCCACACGCTCGAAGGATTCGGCGTTTTCAAAAAGGTGCAGAGCGTGGTCCCGGTAGACCTCGAGTTGTTTTTCAATGGCCGCGGTATCGGAACCCTGGCTCCAGGCAAGCAACCCCGCGCGCTGAGCCGACAGCGGAAACGAGGCCACGTATCTCAGGCCGCTCTTCAAAAAGTCCCGTTTCCAGCGCTCGGCAGTCGGTCCGGATACCGGCAGTTCGTTCAAGTCATGATACGGACTGTCCTTCACCAGGCTGATGATCTCGCTCAGGGACCGGTTGTCGGGAATTTCGAAGGGGATGTCGATCCCGCGCCGAAGCGCCGTCGGCTCGCCATCATCCTCGCGCGAAGCATAAACGTAGGCGACGCCCCCCAGACCGGTGGCATCCCTGAAGGAATCGACAATCCGGTTGACGACGGTCTGCGTGCGGCGATGGCGGACCAGTTTGAGAAAGCGGGTCTCATGGGGCTGGATTTCTTCCGGACCGGCAGCCGGCCTTTTGCTCTCTTCCAGCTGTTTCTGGAGACTGTCATACTTGGCCTCGTGCCACTTTATGTGATAGGCCGCCGACAGAGACTGCGCGAGACTGGCCGCCAGCAGGGCAAAGGCCGGCGAACGCGTTTCGATATTGCTGCGGATGAAGTAAATGCCGTAGAGATTCTGGCGCCAGAAAACCGGGAAGAAGACGTCGATCCCGAATCCGAGCAAAGCCCGGTAGAAACGTTCCGACAGAAGCTCTTTGATTAGACCGACCGGTCGGGGCAGGAAATCCGCCCTGAGCACATCGGCCAGCTTTTCGCTGTAGGTGAGATGGAAATCCCCGCGCTTGAAGCCGCCGATGCCATGAGAATAGTTGAGGTCCAGCGCCCCGCGTTTCTTGCGGACAAAGACAATTCGATTGCAGCCGAAGGATTTGATGAGAAGGTCCGAAACCTTCCTGGCCACCTCCACGATGCCGCCGTCAACGCTGTTGGAACGGAGGAATTCCGAGAAGTCCTCGAGCCGCATGCCGCGGACAGCCGCCATCTGGCGTTTTTCACGCCGGATGCGGACGGCCAGCAGCACCAGAAGGGCGGCGGTCGAAACCGCAAGCAACAATATAAGAACGTCGTGGAAGGTCATGCCCAGAAACCAATTAACAAAAACTGTACCTACCTAAATATAGACCGGGCTGCAGAACTGTCAATGAAAAAAGGGGTGGCGTAACTCGGGAGGTTTCAGCGTCGCCCGAAGATATATTTGAAGCGGGACCGCCTGGTCAGCAGCCTTTTAACCCTGAGTATTCGGAAGATCCGCCACCAGCTGGGATTGAGGTTGCCGTGTCGGTAGCGCAGCTCAATGTTAATCTCTTTTATGGTTATGAAGGGATCCTGCGTAACGAGATTGACCACGGCTGTGTCAAGATCGAGAGCCGTCGCGACCGGCTGCGACGGGTTGTCCTCGGTCGTCGACCTGTCGGTGCCGGGTTGGGCGTCAACGACCGTTACCCTCGTCAGCCCTCCGACTTTTTTTTTTGATCGTCCCCGGAACCGCCGAAAGCGTTCCGGGCTTCGTCGACCGACGCGTAAGCGCTCAGGACGTTGTCAAACTCAAGAAGCTCGTAAATCTCAAAAACGTTGTCGATCATGCTGGCCAGCTTGATGTCGCCGTCCCGGGCCCTGACGTCCTTGATGTGGGAGATGAAGATTCCCCAGCCGGCCGAAGAAATGTAATCGACTCCGGCCAGGTCGACGACGATCTTGTACCGGTCCCGCTTGAGGAGCGAATCCAGGACATCCTCCAACTGGGTAGCCGTAAGGGTGTCAATGACACCGTCGACCCGGATCTCCGATATCTCGGTTCGCCCTCCTTCGAGTAAAGATATGGAGATGTTATCCATAGCGCTCCTGCTGAGTTTCGGTAACCTCGAAAAGATACGGAATTAACGCCAATTTGCGGCGGCGTAGCAAGGAAAATTTTCCCGACGGGCGGCCGGCGTCGCGGCTTTAATGTTCCTTCTCCCTCAGCTTCTTCACCTGGATATCGCTCTCGGAAGAAACCGGTTCCTTGACGCAGCGCCGGCACCGGGCCACCACGAAGGTAACATCGTCGGCGGCCTTGGCAAACCCCGTGAAATCGTCGAGCTGGTTGACCAGAGCTTCCGACAGGTTACTCACCGGCTCGGCGGCGTGCTCGTTCAGATAAGACTCGAAAAAGGCGGTGAGGCGTTCCATTCCGAACTGACTGTTGTCGCGCCCCCTGGCCTCGGTTATGCCGTCGGTGAAGAGCAGAAACATGTCCTCATGATTCAGCTTGACGACCAGTTCCTCGAGAGACTCTTCGAAGCTTCGCCCCTCGGCCAGCGGCACGCCCAGGGGAAGACCTTTCGGGTTTACCTTGTCGACCGCCTTTTTGGACGCGTCATAGAACAGCATCGGGGTATGTCCGGCCGACACCAGGCTTATCCGGCTGGTCTCGGCATCGTAGATAACCAGAAAGATGGTTATGAACATACCGGTCGGTATATTCTGGGACAGGTAACCGTCGACTCTGGTGAGGAGCTTCTTGGCCGACGTCTCCTCGGCCGCCTGGATCTGGAGGACGGTGCGCAGAATCGACATTACCAGCGAGGCCGGGACACCTTTGCCGGAGACATCGGCCACCGCCAAACAGTACCGCTCTTCGCTGATTTTGAAGATGTCGTAGAGGTCGCCGCCGATGACCGAGGCCGCGCGATAAAGGGCGTCGATCTCGAGATGCGGGACCTCCGGCAGTTTTCGGGGCAGCAGGGTCTTTTGAATTTCCGAAGCTACTTCGATTTCCTTGGCCAGTTTCTCCCGCTCCACCACGTTTCTCTGGTCCTGACTCAAGCGCGTCATCATCTGGTTGAAGGCCTTGGATATCTCGAAAAACTCCTCGGCGCCGGTCAGGGGGAGCTCTGTTTCCATCTCACCGGACGTAAACCGCCGGACGCGCCGGGTTATGTTGAGAATGGGACTGACGAAGTAATTCGACAGCAAATAAATGCCGAGAATGCCGAAAACAACGAGAACGACCGTCAGCAGGAAGATACTGCGCCGTGATTCGGTGAGCCGGAAGTAAATCCCGGCCGTCGAATAGGTGGTGTGCACCTTGCCCAGCAGCCTCTCCCCCGCGCGGATCGGTGTCACCAGATAACTGAATTTCTCAAACTCCGTGGTGACCGGTTGGGGCACACCGATTGTGTCGGCGCTGACCTGCTCCGGGACGCGGTACGGCCGACGGATGTTGCGGATGTCATCGGAATGGGCCCTGATGATATTGGCCGAGTCGGTCAGCACAATCAGCTTCAACTCGGGGTTGGCCCGCATATAGCTCACAATCAGCTCGTCAAACTCGACATCGGAGCGTCGGTTGATAAAGTAACCCGCCGCCTGATCGGCGATGGTCTTCGAGAGGGCCTGAACGGTTTCATGTTTGTGAGTGTACATCAGCTTTGAAGCGCGGTAATCGAAATAGTAAATCGACGCGCCGATAATGACGCACATAATGATAAAGGTCCAGACGGAAAACTTGACCCGCAAAGTGAACAGCCGTCTGAGGAAGGTGTGGCCGATGGGTGACGGCGCGCTGATGTGCTTGATCATGCGCAGCTCGTTGAAGCTGGCGGTGGAAATATACTCCACCGAATCCATGATTTTCTGGATCATATAAAAGCCCAGGCCCCCCTTGCGACCCGACTCAACGAGCTGCTCGAGATCGAGGGCCCCGGTGCCGCTGGGCTGGAAAGAGCGACCCGAATCTATCAAAGAAAAGACGATCAGCTTCTTGTAGATGACGATGCGCAGACGGATGATGCCTTTTTCGTAGAGGTAGGCGTGTCTGATGATGTTGGTGGCACCTTCCTCAATGGCCAGCAGCACGGAAGCGGTGTCTTTGCGCGACATGGAAGCGGCGATGCAGCTTTCTCGCGCCGTCCGCTGGATGCTGTCGAGGTACTTTTCCTCGGCCAGAAACTCCGCGTTGATTTCCTTGACCGGTCTACGGAACATATCAATGAAATTAGTACCGGGACGGTGAACCGTCTATTAAAAAAAGCACGCCGTCCGGTTACTCCGTGTCTTCCGACTGAAGGCGCAGGCGGGCCTGTTCGATATTGTTGAGCGTGTTCACGTTATTGGGGTATACCTCGAGCACCCGGTTCCAGGCGTCGATGGCTTTCTGGTACTCCCTGTTGCGCATATGACGCAGCCCGTCCAGATACAGCTGCCATATCTCGCGATCCCGGTAGAGGTCCTCCAGGGTGGTGGTCCGCTCCTCAACAGCGTCGATCTTCCTGAGATACTCGATGGCCACCGGGTTCTCCCGGTCACTCAAGAGGACCGTGCCAAAGGTGATCCTGGCGTTCTCATAGTCGCCGGCGTTGTACTGACTGATTCCCCGGTCAAGCTGTTGCGCCACATCAAGGCTGGCCGCTATTCGCTCCCAGGCGGCGGTAGCCCGCTGATTGTCCGGGTCAAGCTCGAGGATGCGGTGATAGGATTCCAGCGCCGCCACCGAGTTCTTGCCCCTCTCGGACTCGACCGCCTTATCGAACTCGGCTTCGATTTCGAGCCCTATCGCCTTCTCGATACCCCGTTTAAGTTCGACCGCGTCGATGTAGTTCGGGTTGATGTCGAAAATGAGCTCCAGCATATCCAGAGCCGCCGGATAATACTTCTTTGCGAAGAAATTCTGCGCCTGAGCGTAGTAGTTCTCGATCGACTTCTGCAGCTCCAGCCGGGTCTGCCTGATCCTCTGTTGCTCCTCGAGCTGGACCGACAGGGACCTCTCAATGGCGGCGATGGTCCCGACAATGGCTTCGTTGTCCTCATCAAAGGCCAGCGCCCGCTGATAATAGACCAGCGCGGAATCCAGGTGGAACCGTGAGTAGAAACCGTCGGCCTTCTCTTTGAAGAACTCGAACTGGCGACGCCGTTCATCCTCCAGCAGAACCGTCCCGCGCTGCTCGGCGAGCTGCTCGGAGCGTTCGCGCTGCGCGGAGATGGGCGTTCCAATCAGGAATGAGACCGAGAAGCGGTGACTGTCGTCAACGTAATCCATGACCTTGTAGGCATAGTCGATCTTCAGCCTGTTGAGCTTCAGGCCGGCCCCGAATGACAAATTGTCTTTATCGTAGCCGCCTCTGAGAGCGTAGTTGCCGTTGAAGAGCAACTCGACCCCGCCGTGCACTTTGGCTGAGCGGTTTTCGATCTTCTCCAGCTCGAAGACACCCGTCACACTCACCTCATCGCTCAGGGGCAAAAGCCGGGCCGACATCCCGCCTGCTACCGAAATGGGCGTCGTTTCCGATTGCCGCTGCAGCTCCAGTTCGGGCGGCACCATATCACGAAACATAAGACCGGCGGTGAAATAACGGCTCATCCGCGCCATCATGCCGAGATCGAAACCAAAGGCGTAGTCGGACAAGTTATCGATAGACTGATTGACAAGCTTGAAACTCAGCCCCAGGGAGAAACCGCCCTGAAGGCGCTGCCCGTAGGCAATGAGGAACTGGGACTGGGCATAATCAAAGGTGCCGCCCTCGACAAAGTCGGTCCGACGGACAATGTCGTCGGTGCCGATACGCATATAGCCCAGCCCGAAACCGCCCAGCTTTATATCGGGATAGACCCAGCCGCCGAAGTTGTAGGAAGTGCCTTCAAAAAGGCGCATGTGCATGGCGGAAACTTCCTGGCTCTCCAGCAGCGCCAATCCGGCGGGATTGTAGTAAATCGCCGAGGCGTCGTCGGCCAGCGAGGTAAAGCCGCCGCCCATGCCGAGGGCGCGGGCACCCAGCCCGACCGTAAAAGGCGACTCCTGTCCGGCGTCACCGGCCGCCGCCGGCGAGCCCGCCAGAAGAACGATAACCGCCGCTGTAACCAGTGCCGCGCGCATCATTTCACCACCGCTACTTTGAGTGTAGCCGTTTCACCGGTGCTGGCGTTCCTTATGAAAGCCAGGTAAACACCGTTAAGCACCATATAGCCGCTGGTGTTGCGTCCATCCCACTGAACCAGGTAAGGCTCATCCGCGGAGCTGCGCCCGAAACCGGCCGGCAGGTCGGCGCTGTACACCTCTTCTCCCGTGAGGCTGAAGACTCTGAACTCCACCGGAGCGTCCCCGGCCAGTTCGTAACTGAAGCGTACCGGCCCGTCGTCGGGATTGAACGGGTTGTTCTCGACGAGAAAAGAGCCCTGAAGGGTGGCGTCCGTCACCACGACCGGCTGCGACAGAATAGACTCGCCTTCCGAAGGCGACGTGATGGCCGGGGCCAGACCGGCGTTGGGACCGCTTGTGAACCGAGCCACCACACCGTCCCACGGAAGTTCCAGGGCAACCGTACTCTGGTCGGTGCCGTAGAACTCTGCTTTGAGGATAAGCGAACGGCTGGCTCGGGGCTCGATGACAAAGTCGCTAAAACCGAAGGCTATCAGGCTGTCCCCGGCACTGGTACTGGAAACCGCCTGCTCGTTTTCATAGAAGGCGGTATTGCCGATGTTGAAAACAGACATAGCGTCGAGGGGCCGGCCGTCGGCGCCCCTGACGATCATCTGAATTCGAACCAGCTCAACCGTGGTCACCGATGAGATGCCTGTATTGGTCAAGTCGATTTGAAACAGGTCCTTGGCGCGTCCCGGGAGCACCAGGTTGGTTCCGAGCGGCGTGACCTCAACGTGAAGAGCGGCCTCGGCAAAGATGATACCGAATTCGGACGTGAACGACGTGTCATCGATGGCGGCTGGCTGATCGGCGTTGACGTCCACCGGCCGGTCGGTGAGACTGAAGAACATGCTCTCGGTGGTATCGTGCTGCGGAGCCACGTAGGAAAAGTCGATATGCCGGTCAGCGGTTATGAAACCTGACAGCGTGTCCGGGCCGTCACGGTCGAGCCCCTCGGTCACCAGTATATACCCTGACTGGCTTACCCCCGCCATCCCGTGGTTGATAATCTCCACGGTCAGCGTGATGTTGCTGCCGTAGCTGGCCAGCCCGCCCTCGACGCCGAACAGGTCGTAGGTGAGTTCAAGCTCAGCCGGCGTTTCGATCGTGATCAGGGCGACGTTGTTCACCGGCGTGAGGCCCGACACGTCAGGCACCGCCACCTCGACAATGAAGATTTCGGCCGGGTTGGGCTGGCTCGCCGCGATGACCTCCCAGAACACTTCGACCGTGTCGCCGGGGTCAATGGCGAAGGGAGGCAACTGCGGTTCGAAGGTCGAGTTGCCGTCGGAGAACAGCCTGAGTGTGACCGACCCGGCAGCAACCGTTCCCTGATTGGCCACCGTGCAGGAAATCTGGAATTGCTGCAGAGTATTGACCTTGGGCGCGTTCGGGGCAACTACCGCCAGATCGATTATTCGAACGGCCGGCTGGGAAATTACGGCTATCGTCAGACCGTTGAAATCAGAGGTAACTTCCTTTATGTCCGCCGAGCCGGGAACCCGATAGGCGACGCGCGCATTAGCCTGAAGCTGCTGGCCCTGAAGCGAGGGCGGAAAATATATGTCCTCACTGTAGCATGTGTTGACTCCCGGGTTAAGCGTATCGCGGTCGGCGGAGATATCAACGGTAGCGTCGAAACCGTCTCCAACGAGTTGAAACCACGAGCTGCCGTCAACCGCCAGAGGCACCGCGCTGTTGTTAACCACATCGAACGTAAAGGGCGCCGCCGTACCCACCGTGACGAACGTGGGCGCGAGCGACTGCGCATCAACCGCGACCTGAGGAGCCTGAACGACAAAAAACGAGTCGGGGTACCGATTCTCAAGCTGCATCACCGCGCTCAGCGAGTACATGCGCAGGTTCAGTTCCACCGGGTACCAGCCCTCTGACGGCACCGCCCCCACCGGCAACAAGGAAAGCATACCTTCGAAACTGATATAACCGCCGCCGATTGCGGTCGGCTCGGGATTCCCCGTGTAAACCGTGGCCAGAATCTCCCCGTCGACTGCATCTCTTAGTCTTATTTCCAGCGAAACGCTGTCGACAGTCAGCGAGAATCCCTCGGAGAAAACTTCGAAGGATACACCGAACTGGGTCCCCTCGGTTACCGTGTCCGGGGTCAGCGTGCCATCGACAACATTGAACGGCGCGACCCGCACCACCTCGACCGGAAGCAGAAGTGAGTCGACCGTGGAGTAAATCGTCCCTTCCGTCTCGAAGTCGGCTTCCACGGTCACCAGCAGCGTGTCCTCGTCAAGCTGGTGTTCTATGTTCGGCGGAAATATGACTACCGTGTCCAGGCCCGCGGGCAACTGCTCGGCCGGTATCATCAGCCCCTGGGACCCGACCCCCCCCAGGAACCTGGTACCCACATAAACATAGCCGGTCGGCGCCACATTCCCGGCGCGGTGGATTATGACGCTGACAACGTTGTGGACACTGAAATCGTCCGCGAACACGGTGTTGACGGTTTGCCCCGACGGATCCAGGGCATTGATAACGTCGTAACCGTTGAATGATACCGTGGCCGACGCCGATACGCCCCGGTCGTCTTCAATCGCAAGAGTTGTCGTCGTCGACAGGCCGCTATAAACAATGCCGGCATCGAGCATTTGCACCACACCGTCCGTAATCAGGCTGTTGCTCGCCAGGACATCGGGCACCAGCTTACCTTCGCCCGTACTCAGATACAGCGGGTCGGAAGAGAGCACGTAATCGGTTTTCAAGTTGTCGAAGGCATCAAACAGCGTTGCCGTCGCCTCACCGCGCAGCGGGTGACCGACGAACTGGGTATCGGACAGGGTCAGCGCGATACGCGCCATATCCCCCGGCCGAACCGTGATCAGACCCGATTGACCCGAGACATTTCCGACACGGGCGACGGCGTGTCCTTGCCCAACCGTGGTAGCATAAAGAGTGGAGCCGCTCAAATCACCGAGACAGTCGCCGCAGTCGAGCGACCAGAGAAAACTCAGGCCGCTCACAATATTGCCGAACTCGTCATAGCCGGTCGCACCGAAACTGACCGACTCGCCGGCGGGCAGGGTGATGTCATCCTGCGGCGCAACCGCTATTGTTGCCACGCGAGCCGGAGTAATCTCGAACGGCTCTGACACGGCCGGGCCGGCGATGGCCGTACCGTTTTGCCTGAAGGCCAGGGCCGCGAGATAGTACGCACCGGCGTGTGTCGGATTGCCGATGCTGCGAACAGTGAAGGTGACGTCTACCGTCACGCTCGCAGAGCCCAGTAGCTCCTCACCTTCGGGCTGAACCTGCTCGACGTAGACGACCAGCATCTGGTCGATAATGTCGTACCCTTCCACCTCGAAAACGAAAGTCTGGCAGTTGTCAACCAGGCTGACCGAGTGAATGGAGTACAGGTCGAATCCCGCGGGCAGAGCGAAATTGAAGCCGCCGTGCCGGACAAGTTCATAGGTGGCCTCGCTCATCTGAAAGTCGATCTCATACTCGGAGGTTGCCCCGGCCTGCGGGTCGGCTACGGTCACCTGAAGGTTGGCGATGGTACCGTCGTCGATAGGCAGGTCAACACCGAAGACCTCCACCAGTTCGGCGGGGTCACTCTGAGCGCAAAGCTGAGGAGAAGCCCACAAGGGATACAACAGAAGCGTCAGAAGAACGATAAAAGATGTTGTCCGACCAGGCCTTATCAACGAATTCAATCCCTTTTTTGGCGCTTGGGTGCTACGGTAACTATGTTCAAAAAGCAAACGGTGTGCCTTGAAATATGACCGCAAGTGGAAAACCGAAACTACCCCTGTATGCCGGGGTGGCAGTCTAATGTAATAATCAATAACAGCTTATGCAAGTAATAAAGACGTGTTTGGGCTTCGTTTTGGCGCATCAACCCCCTCCCGTCACCAACCACCGGTTTTTCGGTGTGTAAAGTTTTGCACTATCGTTCACAAAGACTGCAGGCTAGCCCAAAGAACCTGCCGGCTATTTAATCGCCCTTTCAGCGGCCGTAACAGTGTTGGCCATCAGCATGGCGATCGTCATCGGGCCGACACCCCCGGGCACGGGGGTGATTTTGGCTGCTTTTCCCATACAGCCGGCAACCTCAACATCGCCTACCAGACGATAACCCTTTTCGTTTGAACTGTCCTCGACGCGGTTGACGCCGACGTCGATTACCACAGCCCCTTCTTTGACCATATCCGCCTTTATAACCTCCGGTTTACCGATAGCCGCCACCAGGATGTCGGCCCGACACGTAATCTCGGCAAGGTTGGCGGTTCGCGAGTGGGCAACCGTCACGGTGGCGTTGCCCATTGGGCCCTTCCTCAGGAGCATAGCGGCCAGGGGCTTTCCCACGATGCTGGAACGCCCCACGATAACAACCTCCTGACCGGCCGGGTCAATCTCGTAAAACTCCATCAGACGTAGGATCCCGTGGGGGGTACACGGCAGAAGGTCCCCCCGGCCGATGAGCATCATGCCGACGTTGTACGGGTGAAACCCGTCCACGTCCTTCTCGGGTAAGATGGTGACCGTGACAGCATGCTCATCGATCTGCGGCGGCACCGGCGATTGTACCAGTATACCGTGAATCTGCGGGTCTTCGTTGAGCGACCTGACGATGTCTACCAGTTCGTCCTGACTCAGCGAGACATCCTTTTTGATCACCCGTGAATACAACCCCAGCTTGTCGCAGGCGGCGACTTTGCCTCTCACGTAGGTGGCCGAAGCCGGGTCGTCGCCCACGAGCACGGCGGCCAGGCCGGGCGTGACCCCCCGCTCTTTCAGCGTCGCAATACGACCTTTCAGTTCCTTGCGAATGCTCTTTGCAACTTCTTTGCCGGTAAGAATTTGAGTGTCCATTTCTAAAGTAGCGCTTTACTCTTCGACATTCTGGTTCTTATTCTGATGGGCCTCAAGATCGAAATCCTCCCGAAACCGCTCAATGCTGAGAGCTTCACCCGAGGACGGGTCCGCCGTGATGACCACCCCGGAGATTTTGACGTCATCGGTAGCCGTGGTGAACCGTATCGGCAGCCCGGTCAGAAAGCGTTCAAGCGACGGCCCCACTTCCATACCGATCACGGAATCATAGGGACCGGTCATACCGGCATCGGTGATATAAGCGGTACCGCGACGGGAGACCTTCTCATCCGCCGTCTGTACATGCGTGTGCGTTCCGATCACGGCCGTCACGAGCCCGTCGAGATGGTAAGCCATAGCCTGCTTTTCGGAAGTGGCCTCGGCATGGAAATCGACAATGATCAGGTTGGTTTCCTTTCGCAGGGCAGCCAACTCGCGCTCGGCCACTTGGAAGGGACAGTCGATGTCTTTCATGTAGGTACGGCCCATCAGGTTCAGTACACCGATCTTCGTGTCTTTTGCAACGTCGAGGAACGCGCCTGAACCGGGCACCTTGCCCGGATAGTTGGCCGGCCGAAGCAGCCGGGGCTTGGTGGCGAAGTATTTCATGATGTCCATCCGGTCCCAGATGTGGTTGCCGGACGTCTGAATATCAACCCCGTAACTGAAGATTTTCTGAGACATCTCGGCGGTGATACCGAAGCCTCCGGCTGCGTTTTCGACATTGGCGATGACGTAATCGGCGTTGTATTTCTCCCGGAGCGGCTTGACCATATAGGCCGCGGCCTGGCGGCCCGCCCGCCCGCAGATATCGGCAACAAAGAGAACGATAAAAGCTGACATCAAATCGTCTTTCTAAGGCGGTTTGAAGTAACCTGCCAACCGGTTCCGCCGCAGCCGACCGGCAGGTGGCCCTGCAATTACTTGGCGTACTCGGTGGCCCGGGTCTCCCTGATGATGGTCACCTTTATCTGGCCCGGGTACTGCATTTCCTTTTCTATCTTATCCGCAAGGTCGCCGGCCAAAATAGAACAGCCGAGATCATCGAGCGACTCGTTTTCGACAATGACACGCACTTCCCGGCCGGCCTGAATGGCGTAGGCCTTTGAGACTCCCTTGAAGCTGTCGGCCAGCTCCTCCAGTTGCTGAAGCCGCTTGATGTAAGCCTCGAGCGGCTCCCGCCTGGCTCCCGGCCGCGCTCCGGAGATAGCGTCGGCGGCCTGCACCAAACCCGGATAGGGACTGTTCATGGGCACGTCGCCGTGGTGCGACTCCACGGCGTTGACCACCATCTCATCTTCTTTATAACGGCGGATAAAATCCGCGCCGATCATGGTATGAGTACCTTCCGTCTCGCGGTCGATAGCTTTTCCTATATCGTGGAGCAGACCGCAGCGCTTGGCCAGAACAGCGTCGAGCTCCAGTTCGGCGGCCATCAAACCGGCCAGCATGGCCACCTCCTTGCAGTGCGCCAGGACGTTCTGACCGTAGGAAGTCCGGAAGTTCAGCTTGCCGAGCTGATAAACCACGTCGAGATGGAGACTGTGCACGCCCAGCTCGAAGCAGGCCTGCTCGCCGGCCTCGCGAACGATAACCTCCATTTCCTTTTTCGATTTGTCAACGACCTCCTCGATCCTCGTCGGATGTATCCGGCCGTCGGAGATCAGCTTCTCCAGTGCCATCCGCGCGATTTCCCGACGCACCGGGTCGTACCCCGAGAGAATTACGGCTTCAGGGGTGTCGTCAACAATAACGTCAATACCGGTGGCGGTCTCAAAAGAACGAATGTTGCGGCCCTCACGGCCGATAATCCGCCCCTTCATCTCGTCGCCCGGAAGGTTGACCACGGACACCGTTGATTCCACGGTGTGGTCGGCGGCGCATCGGTATATGGAGTTAAGAATGATTTCCTTGACTTCTTTCTCGGCGTCCTGCTCCGCCTTCTCCTTGATTTCCTTGATGCGGGCCGCAGCCTCCATCTTGGCGGAGCTGATCATATTATCCATCAACTGCTTCTTGGCCTCTTCCGGCGTCATCTGGGCTATCTTCAGGAGCTGCTCGTTCTGGGCGGCAATGATCTCATCGAGCTGTTTCTCGCGCAGGGCGATGCCCTTTTCGCGGGCTTGAACGTTTCTCTCACGGTTGGACAATTCCCGGTCACGGACCTGCAGAAGGTCGACTTTCTTCTGTACGGAAGCCTGTTGGGTCTCGAGCTTCTTCTCGGCGGCCTCGAGTTCTCGCCGTCTTTTTTCGGACTCGTCCTCAAACTCCGCTTTTAGCTTCAGCCACTCCTCGCGAGCTTCAAGAACCGCCTCTTTTTTCTTCATCTTGGCTTCATTCTCGGCTTCCGCCATTAACTTTTTCGTTTCCTCGCGGGCAAGCTCTCTTTCCCTCCTTATAGCTCGCCGGGGCAAGTAACCGAAAACGAGGAATGAGACGGCCGCAACGACCGCAGCCACTACAACAAGAATGATGGCGTCGTTCATCATTTCCTCCCATCCGACGAGGGTCGGATGTGCAATCTATTTATATTAAGGATGGATAAGGAAGATGAGCGGGATCAAAACGGTCGGACTCACGAACCTATGGCAAGTCTTTCAGGGCTGCGTCAAGCCGCTTGAGAATGGCGTCAATCCGATGGTCGAATTGCTTACCGGATTGTCGCAGGGTGGCCTTTTCAGCATGTAGCTCAGAAGCTATGGACATCGCTGCCAATATTGCCACCTTATCCCGGGACGCCACCCGGCTGGTTTTGGCCGTTTCTTTCATCTTGGCATCAACATAGTCGGCAATCCGGGAAATATAAGACGGGTCGCCGGCACCGGTTATTGGATAATCCTCACCGTATATATTTACCACTACCTTGCTTGCCGCTGAACTATCTGCCATTGGTCTATAAACACTATCCGCTATCTTCTTATCCTACTAACTTACAACAATTTATACGGACGAACGGGTCAATGTCAAGGAAAAAATCAATCAACTGCCTGCTGCAGCTGGTCAAGGCGGTTGATAATCGACGTAAGCTTGGTGCGCGCCGTCTCGGCCCGGTCGGCAACCTCCAGCTTCAGCTTCTCGTTATCTTTTTTCAGCGCGGAAAGCTCTTTGTTCAGCGCCTTTACGGCCTTCTGGAGCGCCTCGTTCTCGGCCCGAGTCGCTTCCAGATGGCTGAGCACCTTCTCGAGTTTATCCACTATCTGGTCGAGTTTATCAGGCATGGCTATTTATCCCTGATCTGGGCGTTAAAATTCTTCTTCAGTCGGCTGACAAGCGCCTTTTGCATCTGGTCAACCTGTTCGCTCGACAGGCTGCCTTCGTCGGAACGATAGTTTATGGATATAGCTATGGACTTCTTTCCTTTGTCTATCTGCTTGCCGGTGTACAGGTCGAATATCTCAACACTCTCGGCCAGATCACCGGCACTTTCCTTGACCACTTCCACCAGGTCTCCGGCCTTGACAGACTGGTCGACTACCAGCGCAAGGTCGCGGGGAGCGGCCGGATAGACCGGAAGGGGCCGATACTCCTTGCGGACTTCCTCGGCGGCGAGCAGCGGCTCCAATTCGACCTCAGCCAGGTAGACGGGTTGTTTTATCTCGAAAGCCTCCGAAATCTTCGCTGACACCTTACCCAGAAAGCCCATCTCAATATTGTCAACAGTCATCTGAAAAGAAAGGTCGCCCTCGAATGCCGAAAATCGATGCGGCCGGTAAGTCAACCCGGACCAGTTGAAGTGCCGGGCCAGGTGGTCGACGGCGCCCGAGACGTCGTAGAAATCGTAAGGCCGGGGCCGGCTTCGCCACGTGTGCGGAGAATGACCGGTAACGGCCAGCACCAGGCGCTCCTTCTCCACCCACTGGCCGGGGCCGCCGCCGGGGAAATAAACCTTCCCCAGTTCGAACAGGCACAGGTCCAGGTTGCGATGAGCCAGGTTGTGGCTGATGACATTGAGCGTCGTGGTGACCAGCGAGTTGCGCATGGTGTTAAGCTCCTCCGACGCCGGATTGGTCAGCTTCACCTGAGGCTGCCCGGGATTGACCAGGGAAGACTGATTCTGATGCACCAAACCGTGATTGACGATCTCGTCGAAACCGCTTCCCGTGAGAATGTGTCTGGCATCGGCTTTGAATCGGTCCAGTCGGCCCAGCGGCGTGTAGAGGGGGCCGATGTTGGCGACGGCGTCGGGAATGTTATCGTAGCCTTCGATTCGCGCGACCTCCTCGATCAGGTCGATCTCGCGCTCGATGTCGGGACGAAAAGTGGGCACGGTGACTTTCATGGGGTCGTCGCCAGTGACCGTGAATTCCAGGCCCTGAAGGATCTCCTTCATGCGAGAAACCGCGATCGATGTTCCCAGAACGGAATTGCACCGGGATGGCCGAAGCGTGATTTCTTTCGGTTCGATTGCGCCGGGGTAACAGTCGACAATTCCCTTGAGTACCTCTCCCCCGCACAGCTCCTGCATGAGATGGGCGGCCCGGTCGATAGCGTAAGGAATGCCGTTGGGATCGGCCCCGCGCTCGAACCGGGACGAGGACTCCGTCACGAGACCCAGGTGCTTGCGACCCTTTCTAATCACGGCCGGGTCGAAATAGGCCGCTTCAAGAAGAATATCGGTCGTAGTATCTTCGATCTCCGAGTCCAGACCGCCCATGATACCGCCGGCGGCCACGCCGACCTTGCCGTTGGTAATCAGCAGAACGTCGGGCACCAGCTCGTGCCGCTCGCCGTCGAGAGTCACGAACTCTTCGCCGTCGGCGGCGCGCCGGACGACGACCTCCCGCGAACCGAAACGGTCGAGGTCAAAGGCGTGCAGCGGATGCCCCGTTTCCAGCATGACCAGGTTGGTGATGTCGACAACATTGGATATTGGCCGAACCCCGGAGGTCAGCAGCTTCCTTTTCAGCCACCACGGTGACGGACCTATTTTCACGTTCCTTATCAGGCGGGCGGCATAGCGCGGACACCCTTCGGGGTCATCTATACTGACTTTAATGGAATCGGAAGCCTTAGCGGAAACTTCCTTCAGCTCGAAAGAGGGACGCCTGACCTCTGTGCCGCCGAGAGCGGCCAGGTCGCGGGCGACGCCTATCGCCGACATGGAATCGCCCCGGTTGGGCGTCAACTCGAAAGTCAGAATATAATCATCGTATTGAAGCTGCTCCGCCAGAGGCGTCCCCAAAACCGCGTCCGCCTCCAGGACCATTATACCCGAGTGGTCGTCCGAGATGCCCAGCTCCCGTTCTGAACAGATCATGGCGGCCGACTCGACGCCCCGTATTTTCACTTTCTTGATGACCATATCGCCGGCCAGCTTCGCGCCCTCGAGTGCGACCGGCACCTTCTGACCGACAGCCACGTTGGGAGCGCCGCAAATGACATCCATACCGTCACCGCCGAGATCAACGGTAGCCAGCTGAATCTTCGCGGCCCCTTCCACCGGCTTTAAGGCGGTCACCTTACCGACCACCACGCGGTCCATGTAGCGGTCGGCCTTATCGATATACTCACAGGCGGTGCCGCACAGGGTGAGACGCTCCGCCATCTCCTGCGGCGACCAGTCCAGACCGGTAAGTTCTTTAAGCCACTTGTACGAAATCATGGTCTGTCAGCAAAACTGCTTGAGGAACCTGACATCATTGTTAAAAAACAGTCGGATATCGTTGATCCGGTATTTGAGCATGGCCGGGCGTTCCATGCCGATACCGAAAGCATACCCGGTGTACTTCTCCGGGTCATGGCCGGCCTTTTCCAGCACCGCCGGATGAATCATGCCGCAACCGAGAATCTCCAGCCACCCGGTCTGCTTGCAAACCTGGCAACCCTTCCCATCGCAGAGAAAGCAGGACACGTCAACCTCGGCCGACGGCTCCGTGAAGGGGAAAAACGACGGCCGGAACCTGATTGCGACCTTCTCCCCGAAGAAAGCTTTGCAGAAGGCGACCAGGGCACCCTTGAGATCACCCATGGTCACACCCTCGTCGACCAGAAAGCCGTCGACCTGGTGGAAGGCGACGTGGGAGCGCGTCGAAATAGCCTCGTTACGAAAACACAACCCGGGCGTTATGGCTTTGATGGGCGGTTTCTGCGTTTCCAGGACCCGGGCCTGCACCGGCGTCGTGTGCGTCCGAAGAACGCCGTTGCCTTCTACAAACATGGTATCCTGCATGTCGCGGGCCGGATGGTCGGGCGGAAAGTTGAGCGCCTCGAAATTGTAGTAGTCGGTCTCGATATCGGGACCGCGCTCGATGGCAAACCCCATCCGCTGAAAGATGAGGCAGGCTTCGTCTATCACCTGGTTGACGATATGGATGGCCCCGAGGCGCGGCGCCGTGCCAGGGAGAGTATAATCAAAAGCGTCGCCGGCGGCGGCGACAGACAACTTGCCAAGCGTTTCCTTGATCTGCTCTTCCAGCTCAGCGCGGACCCGATTGGCCGCAGCGCCGACCTTCTTTCTCTCATCCAGAGCGAGGTCCTTCAGCCCCTTCAAAACGGCCGTCACGGCCCCCTTGCGCCCGAGGTATTTGATCTGGATTTGGTTAAGGCGCTCCGGGGAATCGGCGCGGCCGATTTCGTCGAACGCCTCCTGTCTCAATCTGGCAACATCGTCAGTGAGGGACATTAGCAAGGCACTCCGGCATCAGTTTCCGGCTGCCATCTTTGCCAATTCCGAGAAGGTGGCCGCATCGCGTGCGGCGATGTCGGCGAGCATTTTGCGGTCGAGATTTACCCCGGCTTTCTTGAGACCCGACATGAAAGCAGAGTAGTTGGTGCCATTCATCCTCGCAGCGGCTGATATGCGGGTGATCCACAGACTGCGAAAAACCCGCTTCTTGTTGCGGCGGTCGCGGTAGGCGTACTTCAGTCCCTTGTTGACGGTTTCAAGAGCAGTACGGTAAAGCTTGGCTCGAGCGTTATAATTACCGCGAGCCTTCTTCAGAATCTTCTTGTGACGCTTATGAGCAGCAACATTATTCTTAGTACGTGGCATCTGTCATTATCTCCTCGGTTAAACAAAAAGCTACTTGGGCAGCATCCGCCTGACCCTCTTGGTATCGGGCTTGGACACCAGGGTGGACTTTCTCAGTTTACGTTTGCGCTTGGGGCTTTTCTTGGTCAGGATGTGTGACTTGAAAGCCTTGTTCCGTTTAAACTTGCCGGTACCCGTTTTCTTGAATCGTTTGGCGGCTCCGCGCTGTGTTCTTATCTTCGGCATCGGTTGTTATCCTTCGCTTTCTGTTGGTTCACTGTGTGGTGCTTTCGCCTCGGTTTGCTGCTGTCTGGCCTTCTGCTCCTCCGCCAGCCTGGCGGCCCGGGCGTCTTTCATCTTCTTTATAACTTCGGGTTTCGGCCCGAGGATCATAGCCATAGTCCGGCCTTCCAGCTTGGGCTCGTTCTCTATCAAAGAAATATCTTTCAGCTCCTCGGCCACCCTGTCAAGAATCTTTCGACCATACTCGGTGTGGGCCATCTCGCGGCCCCGAAACATCACGAACACCTTGACCTTGCTGCCGGATTCCAAAAATTCCCGCACGTGCCTGGTCTTGAAATTGAAGTCGTGCTCGTCGATCTTGGGCCGATAACGCATCTCCTTGAGATGGAAAGAATGCTGTTTCTTCTTGGCCAACCGGTCCTTCTTGGACAGCTCGTATTTGAACTTGCCGTAGTCAAGGATCCGGCATACCGGCGGTCTGCTGGTCGGCGCCACTTCAACAAGATCAAGTCCGTACTCTTCGGCCCGCTGAAGCGCCTGGTCGGTGGGAACAATGCCGAGCTGGTCACCGTCCGGCCCGATGAGCCTGACCGGTGATACCCGGATACGGCGATTGATCCGCAAATCCTTGCTTGCTATGTATTCCTCCTGTTAACTAAGGGCTACTTTGCGGCCAGCCCTTTTGACCTGATTTCTTCTTCGAGCAAACCGAGCGCATCGGCGATGGTCTTGGACCCCAGATCCCCGGCCGAATGCTTTCGCACCGACACCGTTTCCGCCTCAACCTCCCGGGCGCCCACTATAAACATGTAGGGCACCTTCAACAGTTCCGCGTCGCGAATCTTGGCGCCGACTTTCTCGGAACGGAAATCGAGTTCGGCACGGATATTATGCTCCTTGAGCCGGTCTACGACCTGTCGAGCATAGTCGTTGATGCTGTCGGTGATGGGCAGGACTTTTACCTGCACCGGCGCCAGCCACAGCGGAAAATTCCCGGCGTAATACTCAATCAAAACACCGAAAAAGCGCTCAATGGCGCCGAGCAAAGCTCTGTGTATCATAAAGGGCCGCTTCTGCTGCCCATCGGAAGCAATATAATAGAGGTCGAAGCGCTCAGGCAAGGAAAAATCAAACTGGATGGTCGAACACTGCCAGCTTCGCCCCAGTGCATCCTTGATCTTTATATCGATCTTGGGCCCGTAGAAAGCACCGCCACCCTCGTCGACATCATAAGCGAGCCCGACCTTCTCCAGGACCTGACGCAGACCGGCCTCGGCCCGACGCCAGTCCCCGACATCGCCGATCGCCTTATCCGGCCGGGTGGAAAGGTAGGTGTCGAAATCGGAAAACCCGAATGACCTCAGGATGTGAACGCAGAAATTCAGCAGCCAGCCCAGCTCTTCCTCCATCTTCTCCTGGACGACAAAATGATGAGCATCATCCTGAGTCAGACCCCGGACACGCATCAGCCCGTGAAGCACACCGCCTCGTTCGTAGCGGTAAACGGTCCCCAGCTCGGCCCAGCGCAGCGGGAGGTCCCGGTACGACCACAGGCGTGATTTATACATGGCGATATGGAAAGGGCAATTCATCGGCTTTAACTGGTACTGCCTTCCTTCGACGTCGATGGTGCCGAACATGTCCTCGGTGAAGAAACTGGTATGCCCGCTCTGCTCCCAGAGTTCGAGGTTGGCTATATGCGGGCTGTACACCAGTTCGTAGCCGTGCCTCAGGTGCTCCTCCCGCCAGAAATTCTCGATTTCGTTCCGCATTCTGGCCCCCCGCGGCATCCACAGCACCAGGCCGGGCCCGACACTGTCAGAAAAAGTGTAGAGCTCGAGTTGCTTGCCCAGAATGCGGTGATCCCGCTTGCGCGCCTCCTCGAGGCGCTTCACATAGTCATCGAGCATCGCCTTCTTGGGGTACGAAACGCCGTAGATACGTTGAAGCATGGTCCGTTTCTCGTCGCCCCGCCAGTAGGCCCCGGATGTCGAAGTCAGCTTGAACGCCTTGATTAAGCCGGTTCGCGGAATATGCGGCCCCCGGCACAGGTCTTCGAAACGGGAGTGATAATAAAGACTGACTTCATCGCCCTCCAGATCTTCGAGAAGCTCCACTTTGTAGTCGGCCTTCTGCTCTCTGTAATGGGTGATCGCGTCACTGCGATTCATTGTTTCGCGACGAAAGACGGCATCCTCATCGATGATCTCCTGCATCTTGAGCTCGATCTTTTCGAGGTCCTCGGGCGAAAACGGTTTCTCCACCTCGAAGTCATAATACCAGCCCTCGTCGATAGGCGGGCCGATGGCGAGCTTGGCCCCGGGAAACAGTTCCATTACAGCCTGGGCCATTATGTGAGAACTGGAATGCCAGAACACCTGGCGGCCCTCGGGCTGTTCAAAGGTCAGAATCTCGACCGGAGCATCGCCGGGGATAGGCGCATTAAGGTCCATTACCGCGCCGTCTACCTTGACCGCCAGGGCTTCTCGAGCAAGGCCCGCAGAAACGGCGGCGGCTATCTCGGCCCCGGTGACACCGGCTTCAAATCCTTTGACCGAACCGTCCGGCAGAGTTATCTGTAATTGTCCCATAACGTTTCCGCACCGATATAGCAAAAGCGGGTTACACACGCCTGTAACCCACCGAACCTTCGGTGCCTACCTATATGGTGGGCGATACTGGAATCGAACCAGTGACCCCTTGCATGTCAAGCAAGTACTCTAACCATCTGAGCTAATCGCCCGTCCACTATTTCTCACCAAATGCCTGTAACTCGTTAGGCAGTCACCTATTATACAATACGAACCTTGATTGTCAAGGGCTAATATCAAGTGCCCCTAAATTAAATCCTTTGAGCACCATATGTTTACACTGGAGAAACGAACAACCGGATTAAGCGGGGCTGGTGTCTTGAGGCCTCAGGAAATGCCCACCATCTGCATGAACGTCTCAGCCTTGTTGTATTCCTCCTTCAGGCCGTCGTTCAATTCCAGCAGAGTTGTCTCATCGACCGCAAAGTAACCGAGGGCGGTTTCGGGCGCGGCCCCGACCAGGTGCGCCTCGGATTCATCGTAGAAGGCTTTCTTGGCCATGTAGTCGGCGAGATTGACCATATAGGCGATGGGCTCGTCCTCCTCCTGCTGCCCGGGGTCATGATGATACGTAATCGCATTAATCAGCTTATGCGGAATTTTCCACTGGGTAGCCAGGAAGCCGCCGATCTGGCCGTGGTTATAGCCAAGGATTTTCTGCTCGATCTCAAAGTCGGCGCTCGACGCATCCTTGTCCCGCTCCGCTTTGAACCGGCTGTATTCAGCGGGCAGGTAACAGCAGATGACCATCTTCCCCACGTCGTGAAGCAACCCCGCCGAGAAGGCCGCATCGGGATCGACCATTCCCCGCGATTTCAACCGGCGGGCCAGGAGACGACAGGCCACACCCGTTGACAGCGAATGCCGCCAGTACTTTTCCTGATAGTCCTCGTCGATATTCTTGCCTTTGAACATATCGAGCACCGATGCCGAGAGCACCAGGTTCTTGATGGCCTCGAAGCCGATGATAACGACGGCCTGTTTGACCGACTCGATTTCGCGGGCCAAGCCGTAGAAGGCCGAATTGGTCAGGCGAAGCACTTTCACCGACATGGCCGGGTCCTCAGCCAGAATCGACGCGACTTTCACGGCATTCACGCCGGGGTCGTTGATGACCTTCTGGATCTGGTGGAAAACGATCGGCGGCGTGGGCAGGTTGCGCACATTGGAAACCACCGTCTTTATTTTGCTGTCAATCTCTGCCGTAATCATAATCCATCACTTATAGAAACGTTTTATGTCCTGTAGCATTTCATCGACCAGCCTGTCAATCGTCCTGTCTCTGACGGCGGGGAGTTCATAGAAACCGGATTCGATCCTACCCGCCACCCGCCTGAGCCGTTCCGGCAGATTCCGGCTTACGTTCCCGGAACCGGCGGCGCCGGCTGTCAGGTCCGGCGACGGTTCCTCCAGCCGGGCGAGCCGGCGTCTGGCGTCGGTGGATATTTCGAGACTGTCTCTTTTCGTTTCCTGTCCGGCCTTTGCCTGCGGGCGCCTGTCGGGAGCCTTGCCGGTGCTGTCAACGCCTTTGTTGTCGCTGCCAATCGGTCCAATCTTCATGGCCTCACCTTCCTTAAATCCAATTTAGGCACAGCTTACAGCCGTATCTGTTTTCTTTGGCCTCCCTAACTCATTTCTTACCGTCAACGAGCTGGGCCGAAGTAGCGTCATTCTGAAAATACTGCATGATTTTGTGACTGTTTTTCAGTTCGCCCAGTTCGACTTTCAACCGGTCGTACCGGTTGCGCATATAGTCTTCGTTCTCGTTTACGAGATTGATGCTCTTCTTGACCAGCGTGACGATGCCGTTGATGATTTTTCGCACGTCCGGAGAAACCGCCGCCATCTTGAAAAGCCGCGGGTCGCGCTTTTTGATTTCTTCGATCTTGGCCTCGGACTTTTTGATTCTCATGTGGCAGCGCTCTATCTCGGCGAACAGGTCAAGCAACCGGCCGTCTTTTTCGTACTTGATCAGATCCCGCTGCTTGTCCAGCATGACATACAGCGTCTGATAAAAGGCGTATTCCTCTTTGAGGACGCTCACCAGTTCTTTCTCGAGTTGAGTTATCGCGTTGTTGCTCATGACTAGCTCACTAAGCCGAAGTAATCACGGTCCGCTGCGACTCGCCCTGCGAGCCGTCGGCCGCGGCCTCTTTTTCTCTTTCCTGCTGTTCCTTCAGACCCACCCAGCCGAGCCGAAGATTTTCGAGTATACTAATGTTATCGTCAATCTGATTCAAATCTTTGGTGGCCTGCGCCACGTTCGACTGGTTGATGACGAAGGCATATAACCGGCTCAGCCGCTTGGCGATTTCGCCGCCCTTCTCCTCATCCAATGTCGTGTACAGATGGGTGACAAAACGCTTGGCCTTCTCCAGCCTTTCATACCCCCTGCCGTTGTCGCCTTCGCGGTATGCCTCAACGCCCTCTTTGAAGGCGGCGATGGCTCCGTCGTACACCTTTATGACCAGTTCCACTTGAGATTTGCCGAGGATGGCGGTTTTCTGGTAAGCGTTCATCTCATCGGACATAAAAGATTCCCATTCCTTTAGCGGTTGTTCGTATAGCCTTTCCAGTTGACATTGATGCCGGCCAGCTGGTTGGTTAGATACTCGCTCTGCGCACTCAGCTGGCCCAGTATCAGCTCCATCTCGTAGAACTGCTTATAGAGTGCCTGCCTCCTGAGTTCGAGCCGCTCGTCGATATCGGCAACGCGCTCGGCGATACTCTCTATCTGATTTTGATAAGCCCTTATGCGGCGGTCGAAGGTACCGTCGCCCGCTCTGGTGACGCTTTCCACAAAATCCTTCAACCGCGCGGCGACGCCTTTGGTAATAGTGATACTGCCGTCGATACCCGCCTGCACCTGCGATTCATCCAGGGTAACCCGTATCTTGAGACCCTCGGTGGTGGCGTTACCTTCTTTGCCGGTCAGGAACTGCCCGGCTCCCTCGGCTTCCTCCCCGTTGATGGTCCCGGCCACATCAAGGCCGGTTATGATTTGACCGCCGGAAAGACCCAGGCTGGCATAAGCCGAGTTGGATTGCTCGGTGACCAGCTCGATCTTCGACCCGGAGCCGTACGTGGAACCGGTGAACTGCAGATAACCGGTGGTTGCCCCCGTCGAAACCCATTCGACCGTCACGTCGCGACTGCCGATCTTGGCATCACTGTCTATTTTCCCCTGGATCTCCGTGACGAGTTCCGCGGCGGTCTGGTAGGTCTTGGCCGCCAGTATGATCTCATCGGAGGTGACGCCGTCAACCGTCAACCTTAGCCGGTTGCCGGTGCTGGTCAGGGTAAGGCCGCTTTGCGACGGGTCTGTGATATCGACACCCTGA
Source organism: Candidatus Zixiibacteriota bacterium (assembly GCA_020346225.1). Lineage (GTDB taxonomy): Bacteria > Zixibacteria > MSB-5A5 > GN15 > FEB-12. The sequence continues at coordinate 2,654,424 of CP070777.1, forward strand.
TAACCCCCCTGGCTGGCGGCCTGAGTGATGTCCACATCAAACGCCGTGCCGACCATCGTTTCTGACGATGACGATACGAATTCGATAAAACTCGTCGAGGAACTGCCGTTCGGGGCGAACAAACTGATTACATCATCCAGATTATTTCTCAGGGCGTTTTCCAGACGGGCACTATCGGTTATGGCCAGCTCACCGGTGGCGGTGGTGCGAATGCCGATGGAATAAAGCTGGTTGAACTGACCCTCGATGCCGGGAATCGTCGAGCCAAGCGCCCGCCGCAGCTTGTTCTGCATCGTCCAGACGGTGATGTCACCGAACAGCATACCGGCCTCGTCGGCTTCCTTGTCATAAGTGTTCTGATCGTCGATATATTCGTTCAACTCATTATAGCGGGCGATAAAGGTGCTGATCTTCTCCTTTATCCCGCTTATGTCCAGATCGGTGTTGATGGTGACGCTTTCGCCGGGGGCGGTCTCCTTGGCCACGGTGATGGAGAGGCCGCCGACCAGATCATTGAAGGTATTGGTGACCGACTGCACGATTATGGGCGAACCCCCGCCGCCGCTGGAGCCCAGCGTTATCCGCGCGTCGGACGCCTCCTGAAGCAGCGGCGAGAATGTGTTTACCTGGAAAATATCGCCGGCCGTGAGTACGCCGGCCGAGAACGTCAGCGTCAGACCGTCGGCGCCGTCGCCGACCAGTTCCACCTCGGTATCGGCCTGGGTGACGACGATCGAGCCGGAATTGGTGCCGTCGCTCCAGTTGATGGTAATGTTGTCGGAGCCGATTGTCTGGGCGCCGGTGCCGGCCACGGTAAAAGTATAAATCTTGTTTTCCGACCCGGTATAGGCGGCCGTGGCCCCGAGAGAAATCTGCGAGGTGGAGCCGGAGTCCGTGGTAACCGTCTCCGGGCTGTCGAACGATGAAGTCGCGAAGTCGAGATTGTTTCCCCCCGAAAGATTCGAGGTTACCGTCATTTTGTTGGCGGCGCCGGGGTTGTCGGCTGAAAGCAGCAACCGGTAGGGGTTGGAAGATGACCCGTCATTGATAATCGATGCCGTGACGCCCATATCGGCGTCGTTAATGGCGTTCTTGATGCCCACCATCGAGTTGTTGGTCGCGTCGATGGTAACGGTATACTGGCTGCCCTCGCCGACCTGAATGGTAATATCACCGGTTCCGAATGACGCCAGGGCCTCGTCCGAGAAACCCTGGCTGGCCAGCTGGTGATTGCGGGCCAGCGACAAAACCTGAACATCGTAGGAGCCGGAACTGACCCGGCCGGAGGCCGTCGCCGAAAGGATAGATGAATCCGAGACACTGATAGAAGATTTCTCGAAGGTAGCGACCCTGGTCAACTGGGAAAGGGCGGTGTTGAGGCCCAGAAATTTGGCCTGCAGTGCCTGATAAGCGGAGATTATCGACTGTTTTTCGGCCTGCTGCTGCTCGAGCAGGGCGGCGTTTTGACGCTCAAAGGCTATTATGGTATCGACGATGGAAACGGTATCAAGGCCGGAGTTGATTCCGGTGATCGAATTGAGGGCGGGCATCTTTACTCCTGTAAGCTAAGACATCAATGTCCAATCAGTTTAGCGTTCCGGGGGAAGCTGTCACTTCCCCCGGAATATTCACAATGACTAGAAGAGCTGCAGAACTACCTGCGGAACCTGATTGGCCTGAGCCAGCATGGCCGTGCCGGCCTGGATCAGAATCTGGTTCTTGGTGAATTCGGACATCTCTTTAGCCATATCGGTATCGCGAATCTGCGATTCAGAAGCCGTCAGGTTCTGAGCCGCAACCCTGAGGTTTCTCAGGTTGGATTCCAGAGTGTTCTTCTGGAAACTACCCAGCGTACCACGGGTGGTCGAAACCTCGTTAATGGCCGCGTCAATAACCCTCTGGGCATCCTGAGCACCGGCCACGGTGGTAACGTCGATTTCGGACAGCGAGCGGAACAGGCAGCCTTCCAGATCCGTACCGAGGGAGGTGGCGCACATGTTACGCAGACCGATGCTGGCCGTCTGACCAACGTTGGCGCCGATCTGGAAGACCAGCGACTGGTCAACGTTGTAGATGGTCTCAGTACCACCCTGCGAAGTCAGGGCGTAGACCAGCCTCAGCGACTCGGAACGGTCGGCATTGTACACGGTAGTCTCGATACCGGCCGTGACGGAGTTCGCCGGGCCGCCGTCAAGGCGAACATCGAATCTGGCCGCGCTCACGTCGAGCAGCAGGTTGCCCAGATTGATGCCGTTGAGGGCGGTGGCCACGGTCATCTCGATACGACCCTGACCGGTCTCACCGTCAGCCTTGTTGATCAGACTGATATCCCTGGTCGAACCGTAATTGACGGTATCAACGGTGTTGGTGTAACCGTCGAAGCCGATCAGGGCGTCGGTCCCGCTGTTGGCCAGCGTATCGACCGAGATCTTCAGAACATTCAGGCAGTTGCCGGTACCGGCCGCGCCTGCGTTGATCTTGACCGAATAGGCCGAGCCTTCATCGTTAGTGTGAATCTGGATCTGGTTGTCGTTGGCTACGGACGCATCGATATCGGACACGGTACCGTCACCCTGGACCTTGCCAAACTGGGTGTCAATACCTTCATCGATACGTGTCACCAGATCGGTCAGGCTGCTGTAAACTGAGGCGTTGATGGTAACGTCCCAGGTTACATTGCTGTTGGTCGCCGTGTTGGCGGTCATGTTGATGACGTTGGCCGAGGCGCCGCGGCTATCAGCGGCGCTGACGGTGAACTGAGACGTTGCCGCCGTGGTGGACGACGCCTTGGTCTGCACCGAGTACTGAGCGCCGAGGTTAGCCGATTTGAAGCGGAGTGCACCACCGTCGGTCCCGGTGCAGACAACCTTACCAGCCAGTTCAGAGTTCAGGTTGATCTGAGCCTGGACCTTGGAGGCCACGACGGAGGTGGTGTCGCCGAGCTCGACCCCGATCTGCAGGGTCTGGTCACCTGTCGGCGACTCACCATTCTCCTGATAATTCAGGACGATGGAGTACGTACCCACATCGGTGGCAATGGCAGCCGCCAAACCGGCGTCTGAGGAGAGCATAGCCACGGTCGCGGCGGCAGCAAGCTCAAGACCGTTGCCGAAAGCGTCCGACATGCTCAGAGCATCCGACAGCTTCTCGGCCCAGCCAGAGGCCTGGAGGACGTTGATGTTGTGAATGCCTTCCGCCAGGTTGTAAGGATCCCCGTCGGTATTCGCCAGCGACAGACCCAGTGAGGTCGTGTTCAACTGGGCACTCGAGTCGGCCGTCTTGGTAGCCGTGATCGAGTGCTGCCCATCACTGAGGTAGGACCTCTTGATGCTCACGCCGGAGGTGTTGGCGGACGTGATGGTGGCGATGTTGTCCTTGGAGCCGTCCAGCAGCTTCTTGGTGCCGAACTGGGTGTTGGCGGCAATACGATCGATGGTGGTGATCGCATTGTCGATTTCCGCCTGGTCGGCGGCCAACTGATCGGCATCGTTGAAGCCTTCGTTGGCGGCGTGGATGGCCAGCTCTCTCATCGAAACCAACAGGTTGTTGATCTCGGTGATCGCGCCTTCAGCCGTCTGGATCATGGAGATCGAACCCTCCGAGTTCGCGATCGCGCGGTTCAGACCGGCTATCTGCGCCCGGAACTGTTCGGAAATGACCAGACCGGCCGGGTCATCGGCTCCCTGGTTAATCCGGTAGCCCGATGACAACCTCTGCATTGACTTTTGCAGCGCATTATTGGTGAAAACCAAATTGCGGTGCGCATTCAACGCGGCCAGGTTGTGGTTGATGCGAAGTGACATGTGTCATCTCCTCCTTGAAGATTTTGGGGTCTCCTTACCCCTAGTTTCTATTTCATTGGTTTCGTTTGTTTGACACAAAGTATCACTTCCAATGTGGCTTGCTCTATTTACACAGGTCTCCTTCAATGGCCCTGCCCAATCAGATATAGTTACCTCCTCTTTTGCTCTTACTCAATGATGCCTTGGCTCATTAATTAGTGCTCTTATTCTAAGAACTAAATCGGCAGATATTGCGACAACTTTACATCGCAACCCGGCTTAGATTAAGGACTTTTTCGGCCCCCGGGGAGTTGTCAGGGGACGCGTGATACCGGCCGCGTGAGGCTCTCCAGCCGCTCTTGAGCCGGTTTGAAGTCCGGCTGAAGCTGAAGAACCCGCCGGTAGCCGAGAATGGCCGAATCTTCATGTCCCATATTGAGATAGCACTCGGCCAGGCTGTATAGAATGCGAACGTCCGAGGGCGTCGCACTGAGATATTCCTCGTAATGCGGCAGTGCCCGGGCGAATTCACCCTGCTTACAGAGAAGATCGCCCAGAATCGGCAGGATTTCGCGCGCCCCGGGGGTCATTTCGAGGTACTTTTCGAGAGCTTCGACTGCCTGTTCGTACTGCTCCAGACCGGCCAGGGCCAGGCCGAGATTGCGATACGCGACAGCCAGGCTGCTATGCTCCTGCAGGGCTTGCTGATAATATTCCACCGCAGGGGCGTACTGTTTCATTTTGAAATAGCAGTTGCCCAGATCGTTGAGGATTTCAGCTGAAGGCCCTCCGGCTTCCAGAATCGATTCATACACCTCCACGGCTTTCGCGTACTGCTGGGTCGCCAGATAAGCTTCGGCCGCCTGGACCATGACATCCCGAGACTGCCCGGAGAGCCGGACCGCTTCGTCAAACTGCTCGCAGGCTCTTTCGGTGCTGCCTGTCTCAAGCAAAAATCGGCCGTATTTCAGCCGCAGGCCGGCTTCCTGAGGGCATTCCTTCATGGCCCGCCCGAAGTAACGGTCAGCCGTTTCGAAATCGCCGTCCGACCGGCATACCTCGGCCAGTCCCGCCAGCGCGCTATCGGAACCGGCGTCAACGGCCAGGTGTCGCTGGAAGTAGGTCTTCGCCTCAGCCCGGTTGCCTTCCGCCACGAGGAACCCCGCCAGACGCAGGTTGGCCTCGAGGTAGCTGGACTGAACCTCCAGTGTCTTTCGGAGAAAATGCTTGGCCTTTTCACTATCGCCGCGAATCTCGGAAATAAGCGCCATGCCGTAATAGGCGCTGGCGCGATTATCTATGTGAGTCAGAATAAGGCAATCGGTCTCGGTGCCGGGGTCATAGGCGGCTTGAACACGGAGATATTCTTCATACGCTGCGAAAGCTTCGTCCCACTGCTCCTGACGGGCCCGAGTGTGCGCCTTCAGCATGAGAGCGTCGAGATAGTCCGGTTTGAGATGCAAAGCCCGTTCGGCGTATTGCATGGCCTCGTTGTACGAACGCTCGAAAAAATACGCCCAGCCGATTTGATCCAGACACATCAGATGAATGTGGCGCTGGTCTTTCTTCGCCGGGTCGGTCAGCTTCACGGCGCGTTCGGCCGTCTTGATAATTTCTGCTATGTTCCTGGTCGGGTAGTCCTGTCCCTCCCCCTTCAGCAACTGTGCGTAATTGAAGAGGGCAAAAAAGTTGTCCGGGTTTTCCTCAAGCTGCTTCTCCAGCAGTTCTTTTGAGCGAAGAAACTTCTGACGCATCTTCTCGGGACCAAGATCGTAACCGAGATGCTTCAGGCGAATGTCGGCCCGGACGACCGGATGCTCCAGGCCGAGCTTCAGCAGGTTGTGGACGATACCTTCATATTTCAAATCGAGCTTGCGTCTCCAGAAACGCACCGAGGGCAGGAACGTTTTCAGTTCCTCTTTGGCGCCGTAGACATTGTACACGTTTATGGAAATTATGCCGATGTTGTCCCGGTTGGTCAGCCGGCGCAGCATCGGCAGGTCTTCCTCGACAAAGCGCTCGTCGGCATCGATGATGAAAACCCATTCACCAGTAGCCTGCTCGAGCGAAAAGTTACGATGTTTCGAGAAATTACCCTCCCACGGCTGGTGGAAAATCCTGGCCCCGTATGACTCGGCAATTTCAACCGTGCGATCGGTGGAACCGGTGTCGACGACGATGATCTCGTCGACCCAGTTGCGCACCGTGTCGAGACAGCCCGGCAGTAGCTCTTCTTCGTTCTTGACGATCATGCAGGCGGAGACGGTCGCTGTATGTTCGAAAGTTTTCAGCAGAAGACGAAGTTCCTGTACCTGTCGACACTCATTCAGACCGCGCTGAACGATATCGCGGGCCGCAGCCGGATTTTTGTGGTGCTTCTCGATGTTGGCTAAGTTGATATACGGCAAGTGGTTGCCCGGGTCGCTCGAAATCGCTCGTTCAAGGTACTCCCGCGCCTTGTCCCACTGCGATTTTTCGTAGTAAGCCGATCCGATGAAGTTCTCCACCTGGGCGACATGATATGATGAACCGCAATAGCTCGGTGTCTCGACGACTTCAGGGCTCGAATCCTTGACTGCTTTTAGAAAGTCTCGTCCCGACGCAACCGCTTTCTCGTACTCGCGCAGCGAAAGATGCACAAAAGTCAAAACGAAAAGATAGTCCGGTCCAGCCGGCTCATCCTTCATTCCCCGGCGGCACACCCGCTCGGCATCGACCAGCCTGTTGAGGTGCGCGAAGCCGAGGGCCAGAAGTCGGTCATAGAGCTTTCTACTCGGACCGTCGCCGAAAGGATACTGCTCTTCCAACAGCTCCAGTGTCGGTGCAATCTTTTCCTGCTCATCGCGTCGGAGATAATGGTCGGCCAGGGCCAGGCGGGCTTTCACATCACCGGGATTGCGCTCGACTGCGGAGAGAAGATGGGCTTGGCCCGGATCAGACCCGTGGTGGGCGGCGGAATTACCTCGGGCGCGCCCCCCGGTTCGCTTTTTCGCTTTCTTTCTGGACATGTCGACTACGATTCCAGCGCCAGAGGCTCCTCCTCGCGCTCCCTGAGCACACGGCCAAGGGCCCGCGTTACTTTCTCCATCTGGTCGGGCAGACTGTAGCGCTCGAGTATGAAGTCACGGTTCGGCTCGGCCAACCGGGCGCGGTCGCCGCCTTCAAGTCTCTTCAGCAGGGCCAGACAACCGTCCGGGTCCTGAGACAGGAACCGCTCGGGATACAGACGGCGCGCCCCGTACCAGTTATGAATGAGGGGCATCAGACCGCAGGCCATACCCTCGGCGATGGAGTAGTGGAAAGACTCGAAGAGCGAGGTGGAAATAATGTAATCCTTGTCCCGATACCACTGCGGCATGTCCTCCACCCAGCCGTTGAATGTCACCGGCAGCGGGTTCTCCCTCAGAAAATGCTCGAAATACAGCTCGATGCGCGGGTCCTGATGCCGACCGGCGACGTGAAACGTGTACGCGGGATCGTGCTCGTGGATCTTCTTGAAGCAATAAAGCAGAAGCGACGGGTTTTTCTTGTAATTTATGTATCCAACCGAGGCTATTTTCTTGCCGTAGACTTTCCCCGGCGGAATCACGAAGCGCTCGGTGTCAACGGCGTTATGTATAACCACCGAAGGCGTGTCGATCTTGATCTTTTTGTTCACGATGGCCCGGACCGACTCGTTGACATAGATCAGCAGATCTACCTTGCTCCAGTCTACCTGGGCGGGCATATCATCGAAAGCTTCGTAGCTGTGGAGACGACAGACGATTTGGCACGTCTTGGGAAGCTTGGTTGCTTCGATAATAAAGTTGTCACACCATTCGAACCAGGCCAGATCAGCCCAATCCATAAGCTGGCGCAAACGTTCCACCGTGCCTCCAGTGAACGTCTGGACCTCGTTATCCGCCGACAGTTGCCCGGCGATATCCTTAACGAAAGAGTCCAGGGAGGCGAACACGGCTATCTTTTTGCCCTTGAGGGGCGCGGGCGCCGTTTTCTCTCCCTTCGATGCGACGACCGAAGCCTCCCTGTAGGTCGCATCTTGAAGGGCGGAGTCCAGTCGCTCGGCCCAGTTTTCGATCTCTTTGACGGACCGCGAACTGACCCCGGTGCAAGCGGCGTTCAACCGCAGCAACCGTTTGCCCTCGGTGACCATCTTTCGTTCAACCACCGCTTCCATGGCGTTGTCGCGGGCCAGCGTGTAATTCGGGTCAAGACTCAAGGCCCGTTGCCAGGCCTCGACGGCCGCCGGAAGATCATCCATGCCGGCGCATATCACTCCCAGGTCATTATAAAGCGGGGCGTGCTGCGGGCTGGCTTCGATAAGGCTCTGGAAACGGCACCTGGCCTGCTCGAGCGCCCCGCATTGCACGTCCAGAAGAGCCAGATTGTAAGCCGCGTCAAAATTCGACGGGTCCCGGCGGAGGGCTTTTCCGAACCAACCGGCGGCCGTTTCCATGTCTGATTTCGCCAGGGCCACCAGTCCGGCCGTGAGAATCGTTTGGACCGATGCCTCGGGGCTCTCGGCCAGCACTGTTACTATTGGATAGACGCTGTCGAGCCGGTTTTCCGCCAGGTAGCCGTTAGCCAGCTCGATTAGCTTCTGAGGGGTGGTGTCTCCGCGAGAAAGAGCCTCGCGGACGTCGCTTGCCTGGTGATACTCCATGCCCGTACTCCTATGGCGGGTTGGTTGGCCTGTCCTGGCCGGAGCGCTGTGGCACCTCAAAAGAGGTACTCTATACGCCAACCAGTTCTTCTTTCTGAGGGCTGGACTCCGTCTGCTTCTGCGGCAGACTGTCCATTATCCGATGAGCAATCTGATAACCGGAGTTGACCAGAATCAGTTGCTTGGCCTTGTTGTTTTCGGTGTTGATAAGAAGAGGGCCTTGCAGATTCACCGACATCTCATCGGGCCTCTCCGGAACCGTGACGATAACATAGGTCTCAACCGCCTCCACCCTGTTCACCTGAAGCTCGGCGATCTCGTTGGAGTTAACCTCGATCCTGTAATCCGGGAAGAAAACCCTGGGGTTGACCATGAGAAAAGCGATGGCCGGGTCGTCCACGGATTGCAGCCACAAGAACGGCCTGAGTTCTTCGACGTCCACCAGACAGTAGCGCCGCAGATGCTCGAAACCGAGGATCGGCTTTTCGGTGAAAATGACCTTGTCGTCGGGAACCTCGAGTTGTCCCAGCCTGAGACTGCTAATAATCATAGATCCTATCCTCTCCTGCCTATGTCAGAAAATCCAATAGCGATGGTTGTACGATTTTGGCGGCGGCGATGAGCGCCGACTGGTAGTTGTTCTCATAAACGGCCAGGTCGGTGATTAGCCTGGTAATGTCGGCATCTTCCACCTCGGACAGACGCCGCGTAAAAGTAAGCTCCCTGTTCAGCAGGCGCGATTCGGTGGAATTCAGCCGGATACCGCGGGCCCCGACCGTGGCCCGATGGGTCACGAGATGTTCCATCGATTTCTCGAGAGTCGCCAGGAGGCGCCCGACGCCGTCCTGGTCGTCCCGTTCGAGCGAATTTATCAATACCGTAAAGGTCCCGAGCATGTCGCTGGACCCGAATATGTCCATGGCTTTGCTGGTGGTACCCTCGCCGACATCCTCTATAATGAAGGAACGGGTAACGTCGTTGTTGACAATCTGGATCCCCCGCCCTTCGGGATTTATGGACGCCGTGATATCGAGGCCGCAGTTGTTGAAAGCATCGAGCATGTCCTGCACCGTCACGATCGACGGGCTGCCCAGGTCTAACACCACCGTTCTTTCACCCTGACTCACCCGGATCTCGCTCAGGTCGAAGCCTACCCCGGTGTTCAGATCGGTTACCAGCGAGGTCGGCAGAAGCAGCGGGTCGAGATCGGAACCGGCGAAGTCGCCGAAGAATTCCCCAAGGATACCGAGATCGGCGGCCGTCGTTCCGCCCAGCTCGGCCACTTCAAAGCTCACCGTGGGCTCCAGGTCGCTGCCCACCAGGGTCGGGTTGATGGGGCCGAGGATACCGAGACTGGTGGCGACGCTGGAGACGTGGTCGTTCTCGATTATTGACAGACCCAGAGGCGTTCCGTTGGTGTCATTAATCTCAAAACCGGTACCAGCGGCGTTTATCTGCATGGTGACATTGTTGACGCCGGCGGCGCTGACCTGGCTGTTGAACTCGTTTATGATATCACCAATAGTGCTGCAACCGCTGAAATCGATGACAACGTCGGTGGCGCCGTAATCGGTAAGCCGGATTTTGCCCACCGAAAGATCGATTCCGTTGCCGCCGTTGATGACATCGAGGGACGTTACAGGCGAAATGAGGCCGTTGGCGGTGGTATCGAGGAGGATGTTGTTCTGCTCGTCGCCTATCCTGGCCTCCAGGTTGGTGATACCGGCCGCCGTGAGGTTGGCATTGATGGCGTCGAGGACATCCTGAACGGTGACACACGATGACGCGTCCACCGTGGCGGTTATGCCGAGATTCCTGTCGGTGATGGTAAAAAGTCCGGGGCTCAGTTCCACCCCGTCCCCGTTATGCAGATCGGCCAGCAGGGTACCGGCGGTGACCGCCACGTCGAGGTCGGCGGTCTCGCCGAGGATAGCCAGCTGCTTGAGGAACACATCGGCGCCGATCAGGTTGACCGTCACGTCCGTGGAAGGGTCGATCTGGAACTCGATCTGCCCGAAATCGCCGTTATATCTGGCCCCGGTGGCCGACGCGATGATGGCTCTTTGGTCCGTCCGGAATCCGGAAAAGACCGTCTTGTCCTCCAGTTCGGAGTTAGCCAGTTGTATAATCTGGTCATAGATTTCCCTCACGTCGGCGGCGGCGGCGCGGCGCGAAGTGCCGTCGTCGTCGGCTACCTCGTTGGCCATGGCGATGGCCAGTTCGTTGGTGCTGGACACCATGTTCTTGAGTTCGGCCAGAACGGTGTCGTAGGTCTGCACCCAGTCCTGGCCCCGACTGACATTCTTGAGGTACTGCGTATTCTTGGAGAGCTCGGTGCGGTAATCCAGGTCGCGCAGGATCCCCAGCGGGTCATCGGAGGGCTTGTTTATCCGGCGCCCCGACGACATCTGGGTCTGCATTTCCAGAAACCTTTTGAGTGCCGTATGCATGTTGTACGACACCCGCTGGGTCAGCATGTTAGTGGTAACCCGCATGCTCTATTCCCTCAAAACTCGAGTCGTTTCAATACTTCCTCGGCCGGCGCTGATGGCCCGGTCGCTTTCCCTTCCCGTCGGCGTCCTTGTAGTCGATGGCCGGCGGGGATTCGCTTTCCTTTTTGTCTCCCTTGATCTTACCTTTGATCAACTGAACCATGCCCTTGAAATCGCTTGGGATCGATTTCGAGGCTTTGCGGTTCTCTTCCTGAATCTTGACATAGATCTCTTCCCGGTGAACGACGACATCCAGAGGAGCGTCGATCCCGATTCTTACCTGTCGTCCGTGAATCCCCAGCACGGAGATTTTTATGTCCTCTCCGATATTGATGGACTCACCCAACTTCCTTGTCAAAATCAGCACAGAACCCTCCTTGGCGTTTCCAGGCTTCCGGAAATTGCGCGGTCTTACCTACCGACCACTCCCATCCATGAGATAACCGTCTCCAGAGCCTGATCCATGGTTGTAATCACCCGGGCGGCCGCATCGTAGGCGTGCTGGTACTTGATCATGTTGGTCATTTCCTCGTCCAGCGATACTCCCTGAACCGACTGCCGGGCAAACTCTATCTGTTGTAGCAACAGCTCGAAATTGTTTGTGAACGATTGCGCTTCATGCGCCTCGGCCCCCATCGTTCCTACGAGGGCGTTATAAAAATCATTAATGGTCAATGTGTCGTCTTCGAGCACGGCGGCGTCACGCAGCTTACTGATAGCCACGGCGATTTGCTGATCCCCCGCCTCGCCCGTCGCCGATGTCGCGATCCGGGACACGTTACTTACAATATCGGGGTTGACGCGTATGGAAAGTGCGTCGAGACCGGCCGGGTCAAAAAAGTCCACGCCGGTGCTCCCGTCGGCCCCGTAGCCGGTGACATGGATGGCGTTGACCTGCTGGACCAGCGTTCGCGCCAGCGTGTCAAGCTGTTCCAGATACCGGGGGATGATCTCGTCTCGCGCATCGGTGAGACCCTTCAGCTGACCGTTGAGGCACTTCAGCTCGACCGAGGTCCCCTCCCAGATAAGCCGATGCAGCGGCTGGCCGTCAACATTATCGAGTTCCACGGCGATGGGCATGTAGTCCTTCCCGTTCACTATCGACATGGCCCCGATGTAGACCGTGACCTCGCCGTTTTCCTGTTCCACCGCATTGACATCTACCAGTGCCGACAATTCATCGATATACAGGTCGCGGCGGTCCCGAAGATCGTTGGCCCGGGTGTCGCCCAGTTCGGTGGACGCGATCTGATTATTGGTGCTGGCGATTTCGGCGGTAAGACGATTGACGTCGCGGACGAGGTTGGCCAAGTCGAGGTCGATCGATTCACGAAGGCGGTTCAATTCATCGGCCACCTGGTGGAACCCGTTGCTCAGTCGTTGCGCCACGGCCAGAACATTGGAGCGGTCGCCGTCGTACGTTGACAGCGCCGACCAGGAATCCCAGAAGCCGTTGAGCATCGTGGCCAGCGTGTTGTCGCTGGGTTCGTTGAACATCGTTTCCACTTCCGACAGTATCCGCTCCTTGTACGTCCACTGCCCCAGCGACTTGCTTTCCTCCCGATACTGCTGACCGAGAAACAGGTCACGAACGTGCCTGATGGTGGAAACGGTCATGCCGCTGCCGATGATTCCGATGGGTTGTACTTCCGGAAGTGTCGTCGTCACGTTTACCCGCTGGCGGGTATAACCCGGTGTGTCGACGTTGGCAATGTTGTGGCCGATGGTTTGAAGCGTCAGCTGATGCGTCATCAGCGCTTTTCGGCCGATCTCCAATCCTTGAAATAACCCTGGCATCAGGCTCTCCTATCGACGGCAAGGTTGAGCTTCTGGGCTTTCGATTTCCCGGAAGCGCCGTAGGTCGGCTCCGGGCTGTTTAGCTTCGAGAGCATTTCCATCGTCTTGAGGATATAATCCCGGGAGCGGTTTAAAAGCACGGCGTTCTGGTTTCGCGTTTCGAGAATCTTATCATTGAGCCCCAGAATCAGCCGCTGCAGTTTCGAAAGACGGTCAGCCTGGTCTTTGTCGACAATCTTCAGCAGCCGGCTGACATTGAGGTCACCCTCGATATCGTTGGCCACTCGAATCTTCTCGACTAGATCCTGTCTCTTCTTGTTCAGAAGCTGGCTTTCGACCAGCTTTTCGCGCTGGAGGTCGGAGGTGCGATTCAGGCCGTCGACATCGTTTTCGACAAGCATGCGCTGCTGTTGTTCGAGTAATTCGAGGAAGGCTTCGAAGACAGCGGCTTCCCTGCCAATAATCTCAATAAGTTCGTTTACCATGTCCTATATTTCCTGAACTTTTCCTACACATCTATTATCGACCCGTCATGGCGACACTTTAGCCGTCGCATCCGGTCCCGTGCGACCCAGCGAGTTGAGGGTGTCGAGCACCTTCTCCACGTACCTTTCGGTCTCGGCGAACGGCGGCACGCCGCCGTATCGCATCACATTACCCGGCCCGGCGTTATAGGCGGCCAGGGCCACCCGCAGGGAGCCAAATCTCTCGATCAAATCCTTCAGAAAGCGGCTGCCGCCCTGGATATTCTGCTCCGGATCGAACACCTCCTCAACGCCGTAGTCGGCCGCCGTCGAGTCCGCCAGCTGCATCAGGCCCTTGGCGCCGGCCCGCGAAACCGCCGTCGGATCGCCGTTGGACTCCGCCTTTATGACCGATATGATCAGGGCAGGGTCGAGGGCGGTGTCTGCGGCGGCCCGCTGAATGTGACGGCCGAAACGCGACAGGATCTCGTCGTTCCTGACCGGTTTGGGGCGCGGCTGAAGCGGCGCAAACTCGGCGGGGCGAGGCTCCATCTTGATCTGCTCTTCCTCTTTCAAAACCGGCTCGAACCTTTCCCGTTCGAGCTCGATGGCCGGGTCGGCCGCCGGTCGCAGCGGTTTCATTCTTACATCCGGTTCGCTTTCCGCATACTGCGCCTCGAGGATTTTCAACAGCGACCCGTAAAGCGTTTCGGAAATCGATTTCTCTCCGCCCGTCACCATCTTTCTGGCCAGTTGCATATCGAAAAGCTCGGTGAAAATCTCCTTGCCCGATTCCCCCGAAAGAACACCGTCCTTGTTGAACGGCGACTTGGGGACCGTCTTGCGCATGGTCTTGAGCAGCTGATACATGAAGAAGGACTCGAATTCGCGCGTGGCTTTGCGCAGCCGCTTCTTCTCTGCATCGAGGCTGTCCGACGCCTGCCTGCCGAGTTTCTCGATGGCGGCCGCGTCGTAGCCGAGCGGGGCCGCCCTGACACCGTGCATGGCCATTACAGAATCACCAGTTCGGACCTCAGGGCGCCGGCCTGTTTGAGCGCCTGGAATATGGCTATGATATCGCGGGGCGTGGCGCCGATCTTGTTCAGGGCCTTGGCTACATCGGCCAGATAAACCGACCGGGCCAGATGAACCACCCGGGCATTCTGGTCGCTGACCGTTATCCGCGACTCCTGAGTCAGGATCGTCTCGCCCACGCTGAACGGCTCCGGCTGCGAAATAACGGGCGTTGACTGGATATTGACGGTAATGGTACCGTGGGCGATGGCCACCGGTTCGATGGTGACATGTTCACCGGCCACGATGGTGCCGGTCTTTTCGTTGATGACCACTCTGGCGACGTTATCGGGCACCACCGTCAGCAGGCCTATATCCGAGATGAATCTCGTGCGATAAACCGGGTGCGTCAGCGAATCGGGCACCACCACCCGGACATTGCCGCCGTCGACGGCAACGGCGGTCAGGCCGTACTTGATGTTGATTCGTTCGGCGATTCGGTGCGCAGTGGTGAAGTCGGCGTCGCGCAGAGACAGATAGAACTCCCGTTCACCGTCCCCGCTCCCCGGCAGAGCCTTGGTTATCTTGGCTCCTCCGGGCACCCGCCCGACCAGCGTGTAGTTGTTGACTATCTTGTTGGCGTCATCCACCTGGACGTTGAATCCGCCGATCGAAACCGGGCCCTGGGCCACGCCGCGAACCGTTCCCCCGGCATCGGACATAGGCGTCAGCAGGAGGGTGCCCCCCTGCAGCGAGCTGGCGTCCCCGATGGACGACACAGTAACATCGAAATAGCTTCCCTCTTTCTGGACGCTGGAGATACGGGCCGTAACGAGCACCGCCGCCACATTTTTCACCTTGACCTTGTTGGCATCGACGGTCAGGCCCATCCGCTCCATCATGTTGGTCAGAGACTGTATCGTAAACTGGGTCCCGGCTCCGTCGCCGGTCCCGTCCAGCCCGATGACCAGGCCGTAGCCGACCAGGTCGACTTCTTTCTTGTTCTGAAAGTCGCAGATGTCTTTTATCCGCACCTTGTTGGCTTCAACCGGGCTGTACAAAAGCAGAAGCAGCGTTATTATGAGAATCATCCCGGTCGGCGTGGCGAGCTTGCTGTAGACTCCTGTCATAACATGCTCCTTTTAGAACAGCCAGTTCAAAAACCGGGTGAAGAAGCCCGGCCGCGAACCGGTGTTGGTGCTGCCCTTGCCGGAATAATGAATCTCGGCGTCGGCGATGAGGTAAGAATCGATCGTGTTTTCCGGCGTGATGTCCTTCTGCCGGACGACGCCGGTCAGCGTCAGCGTTTCACGATCGTTCGAAATTCCGATGGTTCGTGAGCCTTCGATGATGAGGTCACCGTTGTCCCTGACCTCGACCACCGTCACCGACATCTTGGCGCGGAGCGTCCCGTTGCGGATGTTCTCGCCCTTGCCGTCGAAGGTGTTGCTGTTCTCGGCATCGGCGCTGAAAAGCGGAATGAAATCCAGCGTTCCCACTCCGGGGCCGCCGCTGGCCGAAGCTTTGGTCGATTTCTCCGTTTTCGACTCGACCTTGCTCGTGGCCCGGCTCTGCTCGTAAATGAGAACGGTCAGGATATCTCCCACCCTCTGGGCTTTGATATCGGTGAACAGCGACTGCGACTGACCGAAATCGCTGCCGTAGATCTTCACTGACAACGGCAGTACCAGCAGAATGGCCAGAATGACCAAAATCCTTTTGATATTCATGTGTCCCTCTGATTCCTATGGGTCAACTGCGACCGCGTTTTCATCAATGACGCGGGCAACTAATATCTTTTTCGTGGCCTTGTTCTTGACTTTTATGTAATCCCCCGTCGACCCCGACTGCAGCGCCACGCCCGGGGCGGTGACCCGGCACAGGCCGTTATCGTAAACGATGAGCGTTTCCCTGCCCGACTCAATATCGGGGATGGGCTCCAGGGCGGCCGTGGTGACAATACGCCCGCACCGAATGTTCCGACGAACGCGATAACCGACCGTCTCTTCGAGTGAGGTCACCGGTTTCTCGGTAAGGTTGGTTATCTCCGTTCGCTGGACGGCGACATTCTTGGGGTCGATTCGTTCACCGCGCTTCACCTTGTCGGTGGTTACCAGTACGCTGGCGTAACGATGGATGCGCGTGCGTATCTGTCCGGTCTCGATGGTCTGGCCGCCGCGGGAGACGGTTGCCAGTACTGTGAACAGACCGCTCGGCTCCTTCTGCGACAATGCCCGGAAATCGACCGCCAGGTCGTCGGCGTGCGGCGTCTTGAGCGGGTTGGATAGCAGCTCCACCGTGCAGCTTTGCGGATCCAGGGCGTAGTTTTTCGTGATCCAGTCAACAGCCACCTGGTCCCAGCGATTTGGCGTGGCCTCGCTGGACGCCGCTGACGATGCCAGAAGCACGCTTAACAGCACGGTCGAAAGAGTAGTCTTCATACTCGCTTATCTCTTCAGGCTGTTGGCAATTTGAGCCATGTCATCAGCTGTCTGAATGGCCTTGGAATTCATTTCGTAAGCTCTCTGGGCCACGATCATGTTGACCATCTCGTCCACCACCTTCACGTTCGACATCTCCAGATAGCCCTGGTCGATCTGCCCCAGGCCGCTCTGAGTGGGTACGTCAACAAGCGGGTCACCCGAGGCGCTGGTCTGGACCAGCAGGTTGTGGCCGATGGCCGACAGGCCCGAAGGGTTTATGAACCGGGCCAGCTCAATCTGACCGATCTGCGTGGGAACGTCGGTTCCGTACTGCATGACCTCGACCGTCCCGTCGGAACCCACCGACAACGACACGGCGTCCTCGGGGATAGTGATCTCCGGAAGGAGCCGGTACCCTTCCGAGGTGACGATGCCGCCGTCGGCCGAGAGTTTGAACGCCCCGTCCCGGGTGTACACGGTGCTCCCGTCGGGATACTGAATCTGATAGAAACCGTCGCCGGCGATAGCCAGGTCGAGCGGGTTCCCCGTCGGCGTCAGATCACCCTCGGTGAACTGGCGATGGGTGGTAACCGCCTTGGTGCCGTACCCGATCGACAGCTCCGTCGGCAACTGGGTGCCCACCGAAGAGGCGCTGCCTGCTTTGCGGAAGTTCTGGTACAGCACGTCCTGGAATTCCACCTTGCTCTTCTTGAAGCCGGTCGTATTGACGTTGGCCAGGTTGTTAGCGATGTTGTCGACGTTCATCTGCTGCGCTATCATTCCCGTGGCAGCTGTTCGCATCGCTTTGATCATCGTATCCTCCTATGTCCTTTTCCTATTCTCTATCCGTTTGAGCCGACCCGCCGGAAAAGATGATCCAGCGATTGATCCTGTACCTGGACCGCCTTGGCGTCGGCCTCGTAATTTCTGAAGGAAATTATCATATCTATCATTTCACGGACGATATCGACATTGGACGCTTCGAGGAACCCCTGCTGGATCGTGGACGTTTCCACCGTGATCAGGGTGGTACCTTCGGGAACGGCGAAGAGCGAACTGCCGATTTTTTCCAGCTGCTCGAAATCGGCCACCGTAACGGGGGTGATGCGCCCGGCCGCCGAGCCGTCAACCTCAACCGTGCCGTTTTGGGCCACCGCCACTTTCCCGTTGCCCACTTCCAGCGGCCCCCCTTCCCCCACCAGCAGGGCACCGCCGGGAAAGCTCACAAAGCCTTCCTCGTTGACGCTGAAGCAGCCGGCCCGTGTCAGAGCCGTGGAACCGTCCGGAAGCTGAAGTCGGAAGAAACCCTCGCCGTCGATGGCCAGGTCTAGCTGGTTACCGGTTTTATCGAAGACACCCGGCGCGTAGCTGGTATAGACTTCGTCAACCATCGGTTGCTGCCAGTCGGACTTCCTGGGCTGCAGTCTCTTCTCGGCTTTCGATAGTTCCCGGGTAAAGATCTGGTCCTTCTTGAAACCGGGGGTGGATGCATTGGCGATATTGTTAGCAGAAATCTCCTGCTTTTTGATGCGGGGAATCATCCCCGACGCGGATGTAAATATGCCTTTTATCACGTTTTCCTCCTCTCTCTTAGGAAGCAGAGAGTATGCCAACCGCGACGGGCCGACTCAACTTATTGTCACTCAATCACATGCGGTAGTCCCTCGCATTGGCGGTCGAGCCGAATCGGAAGCGATTGCATTACGGCACGGGAATATTTTTCTGGGTTACCTCGGGTTCGGGTCAGGGCAGGGTCAGTTCGACGATCGGTCGCTTCGGTGACGTTGACGATAAGAACGGATTGCGTTCTCGTCGGATTCTTTGGTCAGCGCGGCCTCGACTTCCCGGTGGTATTTGTCCCGCTGGTGCTGGCGCAGTTTGTCGTATTTCTTGCGCTCCCGACTGGCCTCAACCAGCTCCTCCCGCTTACTTTCCCGATCTTTCCTGAGCACTCTGAGAAGCCCGCGTCCCACCAGGGTGTCGCGCCGGAGCTTGTGCAGATAACGCGATACGATCAGCATCTCGGCCACCGAGAAGGCCGCGCGCGTCTTGCGGCGGGACAGGTCGAATGTCTCGGCCCGGTCATCTTCGATAGCCTCCAGCTTGTTTTCCTGGTCGTGCACCTTGCCGGTGCTCTCGGCCAGAGCTTTCTGCCTTTCCCGTTCGATGTGTTCCTTGACTTTCAGCAACGCTTGCAGTCGGTATTTGAACTTCTTCATGCCTGCGCAGCCTGCCTTTCGACAATTTCTCGCAGCCGCGCCAGCGACTGCTCATAGTCAGCTTTTTCCCATATCCCCTGCCGGAAGAAGGTGTTGAGATCATCGATCTTCGAAATGGCGTCGTCAATCCGGGCGTTGGAACCCTTGGCGTAGGCGCCGATGTTGATGAGATCCTCCGCCTCCCGGTACACCGAGACGATTTCCCGCACCTGTCCGGCCAGGTCACAGGCTTGTTGCGCGACGACGTCCTTCATCAGGCGGCTGATAGAATCGAGCACGTCCACGGCCGGGTACTGGTTGAGCGAGGCCAGCCTTCGCGACAGCGAAACGTGACCGTCGAGGATTGACCTCACCGCGTCCGATACCGGCTCATTCATGTCATCACCTTCGACCAGGACCGCATAAAGACCGGTTATCGAGCCGCGCTCGGTGTGGCCGGCGCGTTCCAGAAGTCGCGGCAGGAGGGCGAACACCGACGGGGTGTAACCTTTGCTGGTGGGCGGTTCACCGACAGCGATACCGATCTCGCGCTGGGCCATGGCGATTCTCGTGAGCGAATCCATCAGAAGCATGACATCCTTGCCCTGGTCGCGGAAATACTCGGCGACGGTAGCGGCCACCATGGCGCCTTTGATTCTGATGAGCGCCGGCTGGTCGGAAGTAACGGCCACCACCACGGTGTTCTTCATTCCTTCCGGCCCCAGGTCGTTTTCGATGAATTCGCGCACTTCGCGACCGCGTTCACCGACAAGGGCAACGACATTGACATCGGCCGAGGAACCGCGAGCCATCATACCGAGCATGATCGACTTGCCGACCCCCGAACCAGCAAAAATTCCCATCCGCTGACCTTTGCCCACGGTAGCGGTCAGGTCGATCGCCTTGATGCCGGTACAGAGCTTCTCGGTAATGGGCTGCCTGCTCAAAGCCGGTATCGGCTCGGCATCGATCGAGCGCGTCGTGCTCGTTATCAACATGCCTTTCCCGTCGATAGGTTGGCCCAGGCCGCCCACCACGCGGCCGATCAACTCCGGTCCGACCGGTATGCGCAGCTGCTCTGACGTCGAAGTTACGATGGCACCGGGCGTGATGCCACTGATGGGCCCCAGGGGCATCAGCAGAATACGGTCGTCACGGAAACCGACGACCTCGGCCTTGACGCAGTGTCCGTCTTCCCTGTTCTCAATATTGCAGATCTTGCCGATGGAAATCGCCGGGCCGGCCGATTCAATAACCAGTCCGACAACCTGCGTGACTTTGCCGAAGTGCTTTATGGTCTTGGCCCCGGCAATGCGCTGGGCGTAAGTATCGTAAGGAATGAATGTCACTTCTCATCATCTCCCGACACCAGCACTTCCTTGAGAACTTCAAACTGGGATTCCAAACGGGCATCAATATCGCCGGTAGGCGTCTCGATGAAACACCCGCCGTAACGGACACGCGGATCAGGCTCGACCGCAATCTCCTTGATGGTGGTACTGCTTTTAAGGAAACGATCGATGTTCTGCTCGATTATGGGATGATGGTCCGGGTTGACTTTTATCTTCAGCCGGGAACGGTCGATGAGCGTGTCGATGACCCCGTTGATCATGGCCAGAGTGGACTCGGGGTCGACCTCGACCGCGTCATATGTCACTTTGCGACTTATCTCGATTATCAGGTCAAGAACCTTTTCCCTGGCTTCTTCCAGAAGGGCTTCGCGCTGCCCGATGGCTTCCTTTATGGCCTGGTCGAACTGCTCGAGCACCTTGGCCGCCTCGTCAAGGCCTTGCTCGAGTCCGGCCCGGTGACCCTCTTCGCAACCCTCGCGGCGGGCGTCGGCCAACCGCGCCTCGAGATTTTCCTCGATTTTGAAGACTTCCTGGATGGGTATGAGCTTGGCACCGTCGGCATCGGTCAGAACCGAAACAACGGGAAACAACTGACCGAGACGGGACTCGGCCTTCTCTTCCATCTCGAAATCGAGGTGTCTTTCCCCGATAAAGACAGCCGCGGTCGACACCGGCCTGCGGAGGATTTTAGACAATGATATCCTCTTTTCTGCCTCTGCCTGAGATGATAACCTGGCCCTCTTCCTCGAGCCGGCGGACTGCCTCGACGATTCGCGACTGGGCCGCCTCGACATCGGATAGACGTGTCGGCCCCATGAATTCCATCTCTTCCTGAATCATCACGGAAACGCGTTCCGAGACATTGGAAAAGATCTTGTTCTTGACCTCTTCGCTGGTAGCCTTCAGGGCGACGGCGATGTCTTTGGTCTCGATCTCCTTCAGCAGGCGCTGAATGGAACGGTCGTCAAGAAGAACGAGATCGTCAAAGACGAACATCATGTTCTTGATTTCCGCGGCCAGGTCGGCGTCTTCCGCCTCGAGAGACTGCAGGATGTTTTTCTCGGCGGAGGTATCGATGAGATTCAGCACCTCGGCGATAGCCTTGGCGCCTCCGGAGGCCGACATTTCCCCCCCGGCCGTTTGCTCGAAGTGATCTTCCAGGGTCTGCTCGATTTCCTTGAGAATCTCAGGAGCGATTTTCTCCATGGTGGCGATTCGCAGAGCCACCTCCCCCTGAAGCTCCGGTGCCAGCTCTGAAAGAACCGAGGCGGCATGATGCGGATTGAGCTGTGTCAGTATCAGAGATATCGTCTGCGGGTGCTCGTTCTGGAGAAAACTGGTCAGCTGTTTGGGGTCGATATCTTTCAAGAGTGAAAAACCTTTCGAGTGTATCGAGGATTCCAGGCGGTGGAGGATTTCCCGTGCCTTCTTACCGCCCACGGCCTTTTCCAGGATCTGCTGGGCGAAATCGATACCGCCCTGGGAGATGTACTGACGGGCCATGAAGATCTGGTGGCACTCTTCTATCACTTTTGTTTCCACCTCGGGAGGAACATCGCGCAAATTGGCGATTTCAACCGTAATGCTCTCCAGGTCCTGCTCGCTCATACCCTTGAGGACGTGGGCCGAAACCTCGGGGCCAAAAGCTACCAGGGCCACGGCGGCTCTCTGCATCGGTGTCATTTGTTCGAAATCCATAACTTGCCTACTCGACCATCATGGTTTTGATTACACGGGCTATTTCTTCCGGCTGATCCTTGGCCGTTCTCTGCATTTTATCCACCAGCCGGGGCTGCCGCATCTCGGCCTGAGCTTCTTCAACTTCTTCTTGCTCGACAACCGGTGACTCGCTCGGCCCGGTACGAAGCGGCTGACTGCCGCCGGTCGCCGCGACACGCCGCGGCGGAGGCGTGATACCCTTAAGCGCCGCAAAAAGCTTGGAGGATTTTTTCCGGAACCAGAACAGCAGGGCCAGCACCAGCAGAACCAGTCCCACCTTGCGGGCGATGTCCATGATGAACTCGCGCTGGTACATGCCGTCAAGAAGCTCCCGATCCTGCTGCAGATTCTGGCGGTCGAAGGCGATGTTCACCATCTCGATCTGGTCGTTTCTCTGCTGATCGAAACCGACCGCGTTCTTGACAATGGCCGCCAGTCGGTCCAGTTCCTCCTGCGGGCGAGGCTGATAAACCATTTCGGTCGCACCGCCGCCGCCTTCCACCGGACTGTAAACACCGTCCACCAGCACGGCTACCGAGAGACGGTCGATATTGCCCACGGCATTGACTATGTGCTCGACCGTTTTGTTGAGTTCGTAGTTGGTGATGACGCTTTCCGAATTGTCGTCCTGGCTGCTTTCCGCGGACTCGGAGGGCTTGTCGGACGAGGTCGCGCTGGTTGTCACCCGCTCCTCGCTTCTTATCGACGGGGCGTTGGGGTCGAAAGTCTCGGAGGTCCTCTCGATCTGCTGGAAATCCAGGTCGGCCGTGACACGAATAACCGACTTCCCGGAACCCAGGACATCATCCATCATCGATTGCGCTTTGTCCTGCAGGTATTGTTCGACCTGCTTTCTGACCTCGAGCTGCGATGAAGACAGTCCGGCCAGCGGGTCGGTTTCGCTTCCGGAGGACATCAGGTTGCCGTCATAGTCGACGATGGCGATGTTGGCCGGTTTCAAACCCTCCACGGACGAGGCCACCAGATGGGTAATACCGTTGATCTGGCGTTTCGACAGGCCCGTGCTGCCCTTGAGCTTCAGAACGACCGAGGCCGTGGCCTCCTTCTGGTCCTTCTTGAACAGCCTCTCTTTGGGCATTACGATATGCACCCGGGCGGCCTGCACCTCGTTGAGCTGCATGATGGTTCGGGTGAGTTCTCCTTCGAGGGCGCGACGGAAATTGAGATTCTGAAGAAAATCCGTCATGCCCAGATTATTCTCGTCGAAAATGGAGTAACCCATATTACCCGACCGGGGCAGGCCTTCCGAGGCCAGGGCTATTCTGGTCTTGTACACGTCACCCGAGGGAACCTCGATCCCGCGCCCGCCGTCGGACAAACGATAGGGAATCCTGTTATCGGTGAGATATGAGACGATCTCACCGGCTTCGGCCTGATCCAGGTCCGAATAGAGGGGCGTGTAGGTGGCGTCGTTGAGCCAGCCTACAACGAATATGATACCGACAACCGTTCCGGCGATTACGCCGAGCAGCATCATAACCTGGCTGGGGGTCATTCTGCCGACATAATCGAGTATACCTTTGAAATATTCTCCAATTCTTCCCATTATAAGTCCTATTTATAATGCGGTTATCCAGCCGTCCGTGGCCGGGTTTATTATGTCTGTTCGTCTACAAAGGCATGCGCATCAGTTCAGAATACGCATCCATAAGCTTGTTCCTGATTTCCAGCAGCAAATCCATGGCGATTCCGGCCTCTTGAGCCTTGATCATCACTTCGTGCAGTTCCACCGGTTCGCCCGACATGAAGGCCCGCTGAATTTCGGCCGCGTCAAACTGCAGGTCGTTAACCGACTCCAGCATCTCAGAAAACAGCTTGGTGAAACTCTGTTCGGGTTTTTCACCCTGAGAGACACCGGCGGACGGTTTCTGGTCGAGTCTTTCGACCAGGCCGGGCACCAGCCGATTGATACTGCCGGCGGGACTGCTCATAATCAAACCTTCACATCGACCATTCCGCCGATCAGCGGATTATCCTGCTCGGAAGCCATGCGGTTCTGGTAAACCTGCCCGAAACGGGAACTGTCACGGAACCGGCTGAACAACATATCCAGAGCGCTCTTCTCCTCGGGCGTCAGCATGTCGGTATAATTGTCGACTCTTGCCCGCACTGCCAGTCTCGACTCCGAGCCCTCGCTCTGCGGAGCGATCTTGACTTTCTTGCCGGGTTCCTCCGACCCCGCCTGCTGCGGCGTCTGCGGAGCCACCCGGTTCTCCCTCTGGACTGTCTGTTGATATGATTGGATAGCTACCGGATTGACTTTCATCGTGTAGTCCTCTCAATTATATATCAAGCGCTTCTTCTGCCATCTTCTTGGCGGCCGAAATGGCCACGGTATTGGCCTCATAGGCCCTGGCCGCCGCCATCATGTCAACCATCTCGTTGACAATCTCGATGTCCGGATACTTCACATAGCCGTCTTCGTCGGCGTCGGGATGACCCGGGTCATGAACCAGCTTGAAGTTTGACTCCGCATCTTCGGCCACCTTCATCTCGACACTCGAGAACTCCGTCTTCTCTTTGAGGCGCTGCGGTCGACCGGGCATGTGCCCGTCCTTGGTGCGGTTGAGCTTAAGACCGGCCCGCCTCAGGTGCGAGGTGAAATTACCGTCGGTCTTGCCTTCCTTGACGGTGACCCTTTCGCGACGGTACGGCCCGCCTTCCTCCGTTTTGGTGGTCTCGGCGTTGGCAATGTTCTTGGCAACCGAGTTCATCCGGGCCCGCTGAATCGACAGCCCTTTGGATGAAATTTCGATTGCGTTCAGTATGCCGGCCATAGCTTAACTCCTATCGGCTCTGGATCGCTTTGCGGATCCCTTCGAATTTTCTCTGAAGCAGCGTAGCACCAACTGTGAAAAGAAGCTCGTTCTGGGCCAGGTTGGAAATCTCCTGGTCGATGTCGACCGAATTGAGGTCTCCATCTATCACCTCGGCCTCTTCGGGCTCCGGCGGTTTGGATTCGTGGTTGCCGGTCGGGATGTGAGCCGGATGGGTGGTTACGCCCGATAAGCGACTGTCATTCTTGGTGATACGGTTGAATTCCCGGTGAAAATCGATATCGCGGCTCTTGTAGACCGGAGTGGACGAATTAGCCACGTTGCCGGCGATCAGCTTCTGGCGGAATGAGGCGACATTCAGGAATTTCCTGAAGTTGCCCACTCCGGTTCGATTGAACAGAAACTCCGCGATCTTATTTTCCATGGCGCACTAAAACCTACATTTTGTCACTGGCCAACAATGCAAGGCCGGTGCCAGCCGCCTGTCGCCGCATTTACTTGATTGGTTTTCAACGAATTAGGGTCGTGGCCGATTCGAACCCGAGCGCCCCCTGCCCCGCTCCGCAGGAAATAATTTCCCCCCGGGCGTGAACAAATTACTGATTATCGGCCAGATTATATAATTGAGAGGATGGCTCTTTCATTGACAGTTCCATCGTCAGGATGACCACGTCGACGCGACGGTTCTTGGCCCGGTTCTCGATGGAATTGTTCGGTCTGATGGGGCGGAATTCGCCGTATCCCAGGGCCGATATCTTGTCGGGAGGAATGCCGTGGTTTTCGATGAAATACCTCACGACCCGGGTGGCGCGGGCGGTCGAGAGTTCCCAGTTGGAGGGAAACAAAGGCGTGTTAATGGCCCGGTCATCGGTATGCCCTTCAATCCGGACGTGGTTGGGCAGGACTGCCACCTGCTGGTTGATGATATCCAGAATCTCGCGGGCTCTCGGCTCTATCTCGGCCGAGCCTTCTTTGAATAGAGCCGATTCCATGATATGCACCACCAGCCCGCGTTCGGTAATCTCGGTCTGAACCTGCTCCGGCCGCTGCACATTCTCGAACTTCTCTTCGATCTGTTTCTGGATCATGCTGAGTTCGCCGAGCTTCAAAAGACCATGCCCTTTAAGCACATCCTCGTCGTTGATATGCTCAAAAACGGTGTTGCCGCCTTTGAGCACACCGCTGAGAGCTTCGGCCATCTTACCGAAGCGCTTGGCGTCGATACGTGACATGGAATACATGACGATAAAAAAGGCCAGCAGCAGAGTAATCAGATCGGCGTACGTCAGCAGCCAGCGCTCAAGGTTCTCGTTACCTTCATTCTTCTTTCTTCTGCGGCGCAAAATTTATACCTCTTGGCTTCGCATGCGAGGAGCGATAAAGGCCATCAGGCGGGTCCGGATGTTGCGCGGGTTCTCCCCTGACTGCAGCCAGATGACGCCTTCCATTATCAGCTCGAGATGGGCGATTTCTTCCTCGTGGCGCATCCGGAGTTTGTCGGAGACGGGCAAGAAGAAAAGGTTAGCCAGCCCGACTCCCCAGAGAGTGGCGATGAATGCGGCGGCGATGGCCGCGGCCATCTTCGACGCGTCCTGCGTGTTGCTGAGAGTGTGTATCAGGCCCAGTACCGTGCCGAGAATACCCATGGTCGGCGAGAAACCACCCGCCTTCTGAAAGAAGATGATTCCTTTCTTGTGGCGCTCCTCGATGTACGCTATCTCCGTCTCCAGAATCTCCCGGAGAGCCGTGACTTCCGTTCCGTCGATAACCAGCTGAACGGCCTTTTTGAAGAACGGATCGGGCAGATACCTCAGCTTAGACTCCAGGCCGAGGATGCCCTCGCGTCTGGCTTTCTCGGACAACCGCACGAGGGCGTTGATGGTCTTGTTGAAATCCCTGGACTTGCCGGAGAAGGCCAGCTTCAGAAAAGTCGGCACCCTGATAACAGTATCCATAGAGGTCGTGACGGTGGTCGCTCCGAGCGTTCCGCCGATCACGATCAGCATGGGAGCCAGCAGAAAAACCGAGCTAAGATGGCCGCCCTCGAGCACAAAGGAGCCTCCGATAGCGCCCACTGCCACAATCAAGCCGATTATAGTCGCAAAATCCATTCTCTAACACAGCCAGCGATAGGTAGATTTCTGCGGATCAAAACTGCGTCAGGCAGTTCTGCCCTTTCTCCCCTGTTATCGGCACAAAATCAGGATATTAAAGGGAAAGAAGCCGCAAAACGCCCCGTCGGTCCGGTCCGGGCCGCCCGGCGAATCACTTTTCCAGCAGATTATATTCGGCCAGCTTGTTGCGGATAGTCCGGGTGGTGATGCCCAGAGCTTCCGCGGCCTTGGTCTTGTTGCCGTTGTATTTCTCGAGCGTTTTGAGAATCAGGTACTTGTTGCCCTCTTCCAGCTTCATAGGGATTTTCAGGCCCGGCACATCATCGGCCGCCGGTCCCAGGGCCAGGTCGGCGGGAAAATCATCCTCGGCCAGCATGGCCCGCTTGGTGGTGACAACGGCCCGCTCGATCAGGTTTTCCAGCTCACGGACATTGCCGGGCCAGTGATACCGAGTGAGCAGGCTCAGGGCGCTCTGTTCGATCCCTTCGACCTGTTTGTTGTTCTCCCGATTGTATTTGTCGATAAAGTGACGCACCAGTAAAGGAATATCCTCGACCTTCTCGTTAAGGGGACACAGGTGAATGGGAATCACGTTGAGACGGTAAAAGAGATCTTCACGAAACCGCTTGGCGGCTATGTATTCTTTCAGGTTGCGGTTGGAGGTGGCGATAATACGAACATCGACCGAAATCGTGCTGCTGGAACCGACCCGCTCGAACTCCCGCTCCTGGAGCACCCTCAGTAGCTTTGACTGAAGGTTCAACGGCATTTCCGAGATTTCATCCAAAAGCAGGGTGCCGCCGTCGGCCAGTTCGAACCGCCCCCGGTTGGTCTTCTTGGCGTCGGTGAAAGCCCCCTTCTCGTAACCGAACAACTCCGCCTCGACCAGATTCTCCGGCAGCGCGGCACAGTTGAGCTTTATGAAGGGACCGCCCTTGCGATCGGAAGCATAGTGAATGGCGCGGGCCACCAACTCTTTTCCGGTTCCGGAGGCGCCCGTAATCATCACCGTCGAGCGGGCCTCGGCCACCGACGAAATCAGGTCGAACACTTCCTTCATGGCCTTGGATTTGCCGATGATATTCTGGAACCGGTGGGCCAGGTCCTTGCGCATGATTTCGTTCTCGGACTTGAGCCGCAGCATTTCGGTGACCCGCTTGAGAATATGCTCGATGGTCTCCGGATGAAGCGGTTTTAGCAGGAAATCATAAGCGCCCAGTTTAATGGCCCGTACGGCGGTTTCGATGGTGCCGTAAGCCGTCATTATTATGTACACGATGTCGGGATACAGGTCGCGGGCATGTTTCAAAAGGGCGATGCCGTCAATCTCTTTCATCTTCAGGTCGGCCAGGACAATGTCGAACTGCTGCCGCTTCAGCAGGGTCAGACCCTCTTCGCCCGAGAAGACAGCCTCACAGGTATAACCACAGCGCCGCAACGTCGCCACCACGAATTCGTTGACCAGCTTATCATCATCAACAACCAGAACTGAATACTTCATAGTGATTACTCCGGACACCCGCCGCCTACCGGCACGGGCATCAACAGACGGAAAGTTGCTCCTTTTTGATCTTTGTTGTCTTCCGCGATTATCTCCCCGCCGTGCGCTTTCATGATTTTCCAGGCGATAGCCAGGCCCAGGCCGTTGCCCCCCTGCTTGGTGCTGAAGAACGGCGAAAAGATGCGATCGAGCTGACCGGCCTCGAACCCGCAGCCGTTGTCCGAGATGGTTACCTCCACCACCGTCTCGCGTATTCCCAGCAGCATGCGGTCGTTGTACTTGGCCACGGCCGTCTGACGCGGCAGTTGCCGGCTCCGCATTTCGATTTCTCCCCAGCCGTCGCAGGCTTCGACCGCGTTTGACAGGATGTTAACAATGACCTGGCGAAACAGCATCTTGTCTACACACACCCGGGTCGATTCCGCGCCCGGGCGCGCCGTCGGTCGGTAGTCTATGGTCATGTTCTCCAGCCGCGATTCGTGGTCGAGCCGGAACTGCTCCACTGTCCCCTTCACGTATTCCTCGAGGTCCACCTCGGTCTTGTTTACCTCCTCAAAACGACTGTAACTGAGCAGTGTCTCGACCGTTTCATTGAGGCTGTCGACGCCTCTGGTTATCTTCTCGACCAGCTCACGGCGCGGATCGTTGTCATCGAGATCCCGCAG
Source organism: Candidatus Zixiibacteriota bacterium (assembly GCA_020346225.1). Lineage (GTDB taxonomy): Bacteria > Zixibacteria > MSB-5A5 > GN15 > FEB-12. The sequence goes on from CP070777.1 coordinate 2,683,406, forward strand.
CAACAGGGCCGCGAAGCCGCCGATTCCCGACAGCGGATTTCTGACCTCGTGGGCGACGGTGGCGGCCATCTCGCCCAGGGCCGCCAGCGTGTTGAGACGGGCTATTTCCTGCTCCATCTTCTTGAACTTGGTCAGGTCCTGGAAAACTTCCACGGCGCCGGTGGGCCGGCCGTCGCTGTCACGCAGGACGGCCGTCGAAACGGAAACCTGCAGGCTGCCCCCGTCGGGCAATTCGATCTGCTTTTCCACCGAATCCACTTCCCGCCCGGACTCAGCGGCTCTCACGGCGTTGGCCGCTACCGGCGTTCCCGGCGGGATGATGTCGCGATAGGGCTTGCCGAGGGGTTCCCCGACCGGAATCCCGAGAATAATGGAAGCGGCCGGATTGAAGTGCGTAATCCTGCCGTTGAGGTCAATGGCAATGACCCCGGCCGAAATCGAATTGAGAATCCCTTTCAGAAACTCGGTCGCGGCGATGTTCTTCCTGGTAAGCGCCACCAACTTCTGGTTGGCCTGAACGAGTTCCTCGTTCTGGGCGCCGAATTCTTCCTTGAGCTCAATGTACTTTCTCTGAAGGGAGTTGACGATTCGGCTGAAGGAGGCATAGGAATCAGCAAACCTCGATACTTCGGTCACCGCGCTGCCGGGCTCGTCGGCGAATTTGCTCTTCTCGTCCATAACTTTACGCGCTCCCACTACTGCGGTAGATTATAAAGCCCGTCCATACAGTTCAACAAAAACTTTCCCGGTCTCGCCAGACCGGTCGCCGCCGGCCGATTTGCGGACCGGTCCGCGTAAAGCGAGGTGTCCCATGGTCCCCGTGACGGGGTGGCTCGATAAGACTGTCCGGTATAAAACAGGAAGAGTCTAAGCTGCTCAGGCGTGAGAACCTACCGGCCGCTCACGCAATTCTTCTTCCATGAGCTGCTTGACCCTGTCGAGATTTCTTCTCACGTAGCCGTAGACTTTTTTGAGTTCGTGCTGCTTGAAGGCTCGTTCCACCACTTCGCTCATCTCGAACAGGTCCAGCGGCTTCGGAACCACATCGCTGGCTCCCCGCCGATACGCATCGATGACCAGTTCGATAAGTGGATAACTTGTTATCAGGATCACACAGGCTGAGGCGTCGGCCCTGATGAGCTGGTCCAGAATCTCCGGGTGCTCACCGGCGCTCAGATGATAATCGAGAATAATGACCCCGCAACCTTTGTCGAGGGCTTGCGCAACGATCTCCGAGCGTACCTTTACCCCCCAGACCTCGTAGCCGACTTGCCGGAAGTATTCAACGAGAGTATCACAGATGGCGCTGTCTTTTTCGGCGATCAGTAATTTGCCCGTGTGCTGGACCGACATTAGTGCCCTTCACCCCTTTTTTCGCTTATCTTCTCTTCTACCGACTTGTAGAGCTGATTGATATTGAACGGCTTGATGATGTAGTCGGCCACTTTCTGGCGCAGCGCCGAAACGGCGGAGTCGACCGACGGGTAACCGGTCATAATCACCACCGGCATGTCGGGGTAAGATGCCCTGACCCGGTCGGTCAGGGCCAGGCCGTCCATATCCGGCATCTTCAGATCCGTCAGGAGGAGATCGACTTCCTTGTTCCGCAGGATCTCCAGCGCCTTTTCACCGCTCTCGGCGATGGTTATGTCCCAGCCCTGCTCCGTGAAGAAATCATAAAGAAGGTCGCGTATAAGCAGCTCGTCGTCGACCACAAGAATTGAACGCTGTTCCATGTCGCCTAATCCCGTATGCCGTTTCGTCAGTAACCGCGCCTCCGTGCCGGCGCAAAATCTTTCATCAGTCCGTGGTGACCGAATCGTAGGACTTCAGCGCCTCGGACTCGGTCGGAAATATTTCGAAAATGTGCGACAATTGCGTAATTTCGAATATTTCCTGAACGTAACTCGCCAGGTTGGAAAGGGTGAGGCGGCCTTTACGCAGCCGCGCTTCTTTCATTATCGAGACCAGAACGCCCAGTCCCGAACTGTTGATAAAATCAACGTGAGACAGATTCAGGTGCAAAAGACTCTTCTCCCTGCTCAGAAGGTCCTTTACCTGATCCTTAAGTCCGCTTCCGCTGGCGAGGTCCAGTCGCCCCTTAAGGGTCAGGACAACAACTCCTCCCTCCTCTCTCAGTTCAATCTCCATGATCTCCTCCGTGAGGACGCGCTACCGCCTTATTGTATTTTCTTCTCGTGCGAGCAAACTTGATAGATACCTTCAGGCCGCCCTTTTCCGTTTCCTCAAACTGGACCGAATCGGCGTAGTGCGCGATGATCTCCAGACCGCGACCGCCTTCGTCCATCAGGCAGGATGGCCTCTTTCTCTTTACTCTGTCCAACCCTCCCCGTCCTTCGTCAATAATATCGGCAACGATTTCCGTTTTGTTTACGCTTACCGCGACATTTACCTGTTTTTCCGGGTCGAGCCGGTTGCCGTGCCTGAGGGCGTTGGTGAATGCCTCCGAAACGACTATCATGAAACTGTGTTTCAAAAGGCCCGCCACGGCGTTCCGATCCAAAACCGTCCGCACGTCTTTCAGCATCTGATCCTCGGATTCCAGTACCGAGGGATATGTGAATTCGTGAGTTTTCACGGTCACAGCGCCTTTACCTGCAGGACGGTGAAGTCGTCGATGGTATCCTCCTGACAACCCTCGGTGAATCGGTCGACCCGTTCCTTTATCTTCAGGCAGAAGTCCTTCGGAGACAGTGCGATCTCTTGTACGAAAATTTCCCGGACCCGGTTGCGCCCGAACAGCTGACCGTCGCGATCCGCCGCCTCCGTCAAACCGTCCGTCAGCAGAAGGAGCCGATCGCCGCTTGCGAACGAGCGCCGACCCTGCTTGAACGTTGTCCCCGGAAACTGACCGATAAGGGGTCCGCCCTCGGTCAGCTCGACCGCCTGCCCCTGCCGACTGTCCCAGAAGAGTCCCGGAATATGACCGGCGTTGCAGTAGGTGAGTGTCCGGTCGGCAAAATCGAACCTGCCGAAGAACAGAGTAACGAACATCTCGCGATCCTTGATAATCTCACTGGCCAGCATCTCATTCGTTTTGGCCGCCAATTCCGACACCCTTATCCCCGGCTGCGCAACGATGGCCGACTTTATTATACCCACCGCCGCCGACATCACCAGGGCCGCCGGTACCCCCTTGTTGGAGACGTCACCCACTATGACAACGCACTGGTGCTCATCAATGTTCACTACATCGTAGAAGTCGCCTCCGACATCGCGGGCCGGAGAATAGATCGCGCCTATGTCGGCGCCCTCGATGCTGTCGATGTTGCCGGGAAGTATCGTCTCCTGGACCTGACGGGCGATCATCATCTCTTGCTCGACTTTCTGCTGCTGTAACTTCTCTTTGACCAGTATCGAGTTGTCAATGGCGACTGCCACGAAATTCATGAGCATCTCAAGAATCTCCTGGTCCTCCTGCGCGTAATAGCCCCCGTCGGTCTTATTGAAAATGATCACCGTACCGAAACATCGTGAGGCCGTTTTGATCGGCACACAGATGACGGAGCTTATTTTGAGGCACTCCTGAACGCTGCAGCGCGGGTCATTCAGTATCACCGACTGCTGTGTTTCGAAACAGTAGGTGGCGATATCCTGCCCGTTGCGGTATTTTATCGTCTTGACCAATTCACCCTGAACGCCCCATGAAAGACTGGCCTCCAGGCCGCCGTCTTTCTTCATCAGCATGGCCCCGACCTCGCCGTTGACCAGGCGCACCGACATCTCCATGGCCACCGACAGCACCGCCTCGATCTCGTGGATGGAAGTAACCACGGCTCCCATCGTCGCCAGATCGCGCAGGTCGGCTCTTCTGGCCTCCAGCTTTGATTCCAGGTCGTGCATCAAATCGACGGTCTTGGTAGAGGACGTCATACTACCTTGTATCGACAGCCCGGCCGGATTACTGAATCGCAAGAGCCACAATCAGAAAGGAGTCGCCCCGCCTGGCCCGGTTCCGGCGCGATTAATCGCCGGTCAGCAGCTACTTCTTGCGGAATTTGAGCCTGATTGGTACCCCCTCGAAGCCAAACTCGGCCCGGAGCCGATTGGACAGGTAGCTTATATATGATTTGTCTACAAGCTCCGGATAATTGCAGAAGAAGACGAACGTCGGCGGCGCCGTTTCGGACTGGGTTACGTAGTTCAGCTTTATATACTTGCCTTTGCGGGCCGGCGGGTGCTTGCGCGAAACGGCCGTTTTCAAAAACCGGTTGAGCTCGGCCGTCTCTATGCGGCGTCGGTTTTCCTCATCAACCTTGCTCACCATCGACATTACCTTTGTCACCCGTTGACCGGTCAGGGCCGAGATATATACGACCGGCACGTGAGCGTGACGGGCAATAGCCGCCTTGAGTTCACGCGTAAAATCGTCCGCGGTCTTGGTGTCCTTCTCCACCAGGTCCCATTTGTTCACGGCCAGAATTGCCGGCCGGCGGACGGAGGCCACCTTGTCGAGTATGCGCAAATCCTGCCCGGCCGTTCCCTGGGTGGCATCGAGCATGACCACGGCCACATCACAACCGTCGATGGCGCGATCGGTACGGAGGTTGGTGTAGAACTCGATGTTCTCATGAACCTTGTACTTGCGCCTCAGACCGGCCGTGTCGATCAGAACGTACTTCTTCCCTTCAAACTCGAACGGTGTGTCAACCGAGTCACGGGTGGTGCCGGCTACCGGTGTCACCAGCAGGCGTTGCTGATTTATGAGTTTGTTTATGAACGACGACTTGCCGACATTGGGTCGCCCTACCAGGGCCACCCTGACCGAGTCCTCGGCCTCGGCCTGAGCCGCCTCGGGCGAAGGAAGCCTGGCCACAATGGCATCGAGAAGCTCGCCGATATTGCGGCCAACCGTCGCCGAAACCGGCATCGCCTCCCCCAGCCCCAGCTTGAGAAAATCATAGACCTCCGTCTCAGCCTGCTCGCTATCGGACTTGTTGGCTACCAGCAGACAGTTCTTCCCGGCCCGGTTGAGGTCGCGGGCGATTCGCAGGTCGGTCGGGTCGGCCCCCACCCGGGCATCGACCAGAAAAACAACCACGTCGGATTCGTTTATGGCAAAATCGGTCTGGTCGGTGATCGCTTTCTCCATCAGGTCTTTCGACTGCGGCACGATGCCGCCCGTGTCGATCAGATAAAACTGACTCCCGGCCCAATCGCAGACGGCGTAATTACGGTCACGGGTCACCCCCGGCTGCTCATCGACCACGGCCAGGTTCCTGCGCAGAAACCGGTTGAAAAGCGATGACTTGCCGACATTGGGGCGGCCCACGATGGCCACCACGGGAAGATTCATACGAACACCTCCCTTAACGTATCGGCCAGGTTGTATCTGCCCACCACCACCTCCCGGCCCAGCTCACTCCTGAACCTGTCGAGGCTCATATCGTCGAGAAACAGCCTGTCGTCGTTAAGGCAGTTCGGCGGGAGCACGAAAGTCTCACAGGAATCGGCGACACCGCTGGCGTAACCGAGCAAATCCTTCCCCGTGAGCAGGCCCGATACCGTCACCATGTCGCCCCAGAACTTGTTGTCAACGGCGCCTATATCGAGCCCCAAACCGAGCCGGTCGCGCACGTACGGGAGAATCTCCCGGCTGAAAAACGGATACGCCGCCCGCCCGGTCAAAAGCATAACCCGGCGCT
>CP070777.1:2689171-2736871 GCA_020346225.1 Candidatus Zixiibacteriota bacterium
TTGGTGCTGCTATCGCGGTTGACTGTTGGGGCTGCGCTTATGTTACGGGCGATACATATTCAACTGACTTCCCGACTGTAGTCCCGTACCAAACAGGTCAAGGAGACCAGGACGCCTATGTCACCAAGCTGCTCGAATTCTGCTGCCAGATCAGGGGGGATATCGATCACAACGGGCAGCTTGATGTTCTCGATGTCACCTATTTCGTGGACTGGCTCTGGCAAGGCGGCGATGACCCCGTTTGTATGGAAGAAGCTGACGTTGATGGCAACTACCAGGTTGATACGCTAGACTTGATCTACCTGGTGACCTATTTCTGGCAGGGCGGCCCGCCCCCTGTGCCGTGCCCGTAGACTATGACGGCAGGTAAATGCAAATGATGAAGCTCCGGGCCTAAAACCCCGGAGCTTTTCTCAATCCTATTTCCAAAAAAAGGCCGCCGGCTCTTTCAATCCGGCAGCCTGTGTAGACTACATAGAAGTGGCTGAGCCGCCCGCCTCAGCCCATGAACGGATAGCGGTAATCCGTCGGCGCGACGAAGTTCTCCTTGATCGATCGCGGCGATGTCCAGCGCAGCATGTTCTGAATCCCACCCGCTTTGTCGTTCGTCCCCGACGCCCGCCCGCCGCCGAACGGCTGCTGGCCGACTACCGCTCCGGTCGGCTTATCGTTAATGTAAAAATTGCCTGCTGCGTGGCGCAATGTGCGCTCGGCCAGTTCAATCGCCTTGCGGTCGACGGCAAAAATCGCTCCGGTCAGCGCGTAGGGCGAGGTCTGGTCGCAGAGGTGGAGCGTTTTGGCGTACTCGTCATCTTTGTAGACATAGATGGTCACCACCGGCCCGAATATTTCTTCCTCCATCAGCTTGAAATTCGGATCGGTGGCCAGCACCATGGTCGGTTCGATGAAATAGCCTTTGGACTTATCGTAACCGCCGCCGCAGAGAATCTCGGCATCGCCGGCGGTTTTGGCGAAATCGATGTACTCGGTGATAGAGTCGAACGCGCTCTCGTCGATAATGGCGTTGACGAAATTACCGAAATCTTCCGGGTCACCCATTTTGAGCCCCTTCACCTGGGAGACCAGCTCGTCTTTTATCTTATCCCAGAGCGATTGTGCGATATAGCACCGCGAGGCCGCTGAGCACTTCTGCCCCTGGTATTCGAAAGCACCGCGCACGATGGCCGTGATTAGTTCTTCGGGAACGGCCGAGGTATGGGCGAAGATGAAATCTTTACCGCCCGTCTCACCCACGATACGGGGATAGGCGCGGTAGTTGGCGATATTCTCGCCGACCGTTCGCCACATCGTCTGGAAAGTGGCCGTGGAACCGGTGAAATGAATACCGGCCAGGTGCTTGTTGCGCAGGACGGTGTCGCCTATGGCGGCACCCCGGGCGAAAATCATGTTGATCACGCCGTCGGGCAGACCTGCTTCGCGCAGTATCTTCATCAGCCAATGTGAGGTGTAAGCGGCGGTCGAGGCCGGCTTCCACACTACCACGTTGCCAAGCATGGCCGGCGCCGTCGGCAGGTTACCGTTGATGGAGACAAAGTTGAACGGTGTTACCGCGAACACGAAACCTTCCAGAGGCCGGTGGTCCAGCCGGTCCCATATCATCGGGGCGTTATCCGGTTGAATCTCATAGATTTGCTGCATATAATAGGCGTTGAACCGCCAGAAATCGACCAGTTCGCACACGCTGTCAATCTCCGCCTGAAAGATCGTCTTGGAGTGGGCCAGCATGGTGGCGGCGTTCATCTTGTGGCGGTACGGGCCAGCCAGCAGATCGGCTGCTTTCAGGAATATTGACGCCCGGTGTTCCCAGGGAAGATGCTCCCAGGTCTTCTGCGCTTCCAGGGCCGTCTCAACAGCCTTCTGAACTTCCGCTTCCGCTCCTTGGTAGTAGTGACCAAGCTTCAACTTAAGATTGTGCGGACTGAGAATATCGACGGTCTTGCCGGTCTTGATCTCGCTTCCCCCTATTACCAGCGGAATCTCGAGCGGGTTGGCTTTGAGCGCCTTCAGTTCTTTTTCCAGTTGTTTGCGCTCCGGGCTGGATAAGACATAGCTGAGGACTGGCTCATTCCTGGGGTGAGGCACGCGAAAAATACTCATTTAAACCTCCACATCGGCGCCGGCCTCACAGCCGACGCGCTCATTTTTTCAGCCTTTGAAATTCGTCGAACAGTCAATTTTTTGGACTTCCATTTTAATTAGAAAACACCACGGGGGCAAGAGATTAGTCTCCCGTTTTAAGGTCAGGCGGCATACCTTGAGGTGCTGTGTGACTTAAATGGCAGTGGAGGTTGAAATCTTCAATCGGCAAGAAAAATGACCCCAACGGGAGTCGAACCCGTGTTACCGCCGTGAAAGGGCGGTGTCCTAGGCCACTAGACGATGGGGTCGTTTGCTGAATTGGCGACGTATTATAACCGTTTTCGGTTATCTGTCAAGCAAATTAACCTCTTGGCAATTCAGGCTGCCAGCCGCCGGCATGCACAAATCTGATTCGGCTCTTCGGCGCAGTTTCTGCCTCCCAATCAGTGTTTGGAGAAAAAAATCAGCTTCAAGATCGGTGCGTTTTGGGGAATCAGAGGCCTTCAGAAACGTCTCGGGAAGGCAATCTGACTCCGTGTCAGTTTCATTGACTGACAAAGCCGGGATCTTCCGGCGTGTGACAAAGATTACGCGGGACGCGCCTCGCATTGCGGGAGTCGCAGACAAACCGCAGAGAGCCAGCATCTTACGATGCGATGGTTTCCCCCGGCACGGTCGCATGCGGCAAAGCTACTCGTTCAGATAACACATTTCAGTGGGACACAAGTGTCGGTGTCGGCTCGCACTGGCTCCAGTCCCCGGCACTTGCCGCCAGCAGGGCACGACTGGGGTCGTGGCGGGCCGGGAAAGGACCGGGTTTTGACATGCACCCGAAACCATTTTTTTGTTGACAATAATAGGCCTGGAGAGCGTATTGTTATTAGAAATTGGAGTGGGCTCAAACACCTAAACTTAAAAATTAGTAAGGAGGTATTTATCGATTGCTAGTTAAGTCAAGTCTTTGCCTCACCACCCATTCAAAACTCAATAGAGAAGATAAGGAGTAAGTGAAGCATGAAGCTAAAACTCTTGTGTGTCACTTGTACCTTGGTGCTTCTGTTGACAGGCACTGTTTTTAGTGCCGTCGTCGGCAAGATAACCGGTGTTATCACGGATGCTGAAACTCAGCAACCGATTGTCGGCGTAACTGTCGCAGTCCAGGGTACCAACTGGGGAGCAATCACCGATGTGGATGGACGGTACAACATTCTGAATGTGCCGGTGAGTACCTACACGTTGGTGATTAGCGCGGTTGGCTATGCGACGGTGGAGATCTCCAATGTAGATGTCCACGCCGACCTGGCCTCCTATCAAAATCAGGCACTGAGTCCTGAGGCCGCGGAGCTCGGGACGGTCATCCAGGTGACCGCCGAAGCGCCACTGGTCGTTCAGGACAAAACGGCGGCCATCAACATTATTAAGCAGGAAGAGATTCAAGCTCTGCCCACCCGAGGCTTCGAACAGGTAGTGGGAATTCAGAACTCGGTCGTTCGCGTCCAGTTCAACCCGGTCGTAGCTGTACGCGGTGGCCGCGAGGCGAGCCAGACGGGCGAGCTAAATCTCCGCGGTGGTCGTCGGTCCGAAGTGGCCTATTACGTTGATGGCTTCTCGCAGCAGGATCCGCTCTCGGGTCTTTCCACTGCGAACATCGCCAACAACGCCATTCAGGAAGTATCGGTTATTGCCGGTGGCTTCCCGGCGGAGTACGGCCACGTATCTTCGGGTATTGTGAACACCATTACCTCGTCGGGCGGCGCCGACTTCAGCGGCTCGGTCGAGGCCGTCAGCGATTTTATTGCTGACAAGTCTTATGATCAGAACTGGTATTCGGCCAACTTCGGCGGCCCCCTCCCCGGCCTGGAGAATTCCTCGTTCTTCGGTTCGGTCGAACGTCGCTGGCACGGTGACCGCCAGCCGTCCGCCATTACGGAGGATGTCTTCCCGACCGACCCGGGTCGCGAACAGGAGCGTTTGCCGAAGAATACGCTTGAGGGCTGGTCATGGCAGGGTAAACTGAACTTCGGCCTTACGCCCAATTTCAAGGTCGAACTCAGCACCAACGGCTCTCAGGACAAGTGGTTCGAGTATCAGCACAATTACCTTTTCAATCAGGAACATGCCCCTTGGTACAAGGATGACAACATCGGTATCAACGGCAAAATCACCCATACGCTCAACTCCAAGACGTATTACAACGTCAGCGCCTCCTACTTCATGACCGAGCGTTTCCGCGGTGATGGTTTGTACAAGGAAGACCTGCTGGCCTATCATGTGCCGGGCGGAAACCCTCGGTTTGGCCCGACCGCTTTGTTCTGGCTGGATGGGCACGTATGGGATGACTTCCTGCGCCGCAAATCATCCTATATCGGCTTCAAGGGTGATATCAATACTCAGCCGACACCGGAACACACCCTGAAGCTCGGGTTTGACTTCCAGCGCCATACGCTCCGCTACTACAACCATCTCTTCCCGGCGAAGCTGCTGGATCCGGCCGGCTTCAATGACATCGACCGTTACGGCTATGATTCGCTGGCCAACGAGGTCGATTCGGATGCCGATGGCCGCAACGCCGCCAAGCACCCGATCAACTGGGCCACCTATGTCCAGGATCGCTTCGAGTGGCGGGGTCTGATCGTCAATGCGGGCTTGCGTTTTGACTACTTCGATTACAAGTCCGACCGGCTTCGCAATCCGGCGCGTCCGCTCGACCCGGATACGCTGGAGGACGCCAATTCCTTTATTCTGGACGAAGGCGATTTAGAGGACAGTGAGAAATTCACACGTCTCTCGCCTCGGCTGGGATTGGCCTTCCCGGTCAGCGACAGGACCCAGATGCGCCTCAACTATGGCAAGTTCTTCCAGCGTCCTGACCTGGTCAGGTTGTATGTCGGCGACAGCTACATGCAGCACAAGTTCAACCTGGGCGGCTACTACTACTCATTCGGCAATCCGAATCTGGAGCCCGAAAAGACGACGCAGTATGAGGTAGGCATGACCCATGCGCTGAGCGACAACGCCGTATTCGACGTTGCTGCTTACTACAAGGATGTGGACGATCTGGTTCAGGTGTACAGCCAGGCGGCCTTCCCGAACAGCTATGGTACCTACCGTAACTCCGACTATGGCACCATCAAGGGGTTGGAGTTCGCCTTCACTCTGCGCCGGACTCGGAACATCTACCTGAATGTCAAGTACACCCTCACCTATGCCACCGGCACCGGTTCGTTTGCCACCACTCAGGCCAACATCGCCTGGCAGTCAACCGACGAGCCCAAGCAGAACGCTCCGCTCGATTTCGATCAGCGGCACAACCTGGTTGGGAACTTCGACTGGCGCACGGGCGAGAACGGCGGCCCGAGGCTGGGCGAAATTCACCCGCTCGAGAACTTCGGCGTGAATGTCCTGGTCACGGCAGCCAGCGGTCTCCCTTATTCACCTTCTGAGGTGTACAACGAGGTGACCCTCGCGGCTTCAGCGCCGACTGCCGAGGCTCCGAGGAACTCGAACTATGGGCCGTGGACCTTCAGTATCGACCTCAAAGCCGAGAAAACCTTCAATGTCTCTGGCTATAAGATTGTGCCGTTCGTGTGGGTCAAGAACCTGCTGGATCGTGACAACGCTCTGACGGTTTACGAGTCCACCGGCCGGCCCAATACCACCAACTGGTTGGCCAGCGAGCCCGGCCTTGAGTTCCTTGACACCTACGGCGAAGTGCAGGAGGAAACAGGCCTTGCCGGTGAGGAAATGTACAACCTCAAAGAAGCCAATCCTCAGAACTATAGCAATCCGCGGCAGATCTTTGTCGGCCTGCGGGTAGCCTTTTAAAGGAAGAGGGGATAATTGACATGAAACTAAAAGTATTAGTCTGTTGCCTGACTCTCCTGCTGCCGCTTTCGCTTTTTGCCAAAGCGCCTGCAGACAAGGGACCGACCGGTGATATGGCGGCGGCAATTGATACTGACAGCTGGATTGACATCAACAAACTGCTCATGTTCTTCAGCAATACCGGTCACTTTGCTCACCAGTCCGCAAATACGCTGGGCAAGAGTGACGGTCTCTACTTCCCGTACACTTCGGTCGACGACATCGAAAGCGGTGCCCAGGATAATACCGTGATCTTTGCCGCCGGTCCGTGGATCGGGTGCATGGAGCGGGTCACCAGGGATACTCTGACCGTTATCTCCGAGTTCTCCGATGAGTACTTTCCGGGTCCCATGGTTGGAGGGACCTTCATCGATGGCGCCGATACCGACCCCAACTACCGCGTCTTCAGGTTGTACAAGGACAGTCTCGCGGATAACCCGGGTGGCGACTACGACGACTACATGCAGTATGCCATCGCGCAGGGTGCCCCGACATGGGCCGAAGACACCTATCGTTACGACACGACCTTTGACGAACTGGGAGCCGTCGAAAGCGTCGACACCGTCCTGCTCGGACTCCAGGGAGAGCCGAGGATTCTCGGGGACATGTTCGTATGGTCGGTGTTTAATGATGCCAATCCGGAATACAAGACCAATGATGCTTCAGGTACCGACCCTATCGGTCTCGAGATTCAAGCCTCCTGTTTCGGATTCGACCGCGAGGACGCCCTGGGCAACATATACTTCCTGAGATACCGCATCTACAACAAGGGTGCCCTCGATCTGGACTCCATGTTCATATCGCTGTGGGCGGACCCTGATCTGGGAGGCGCCAGCGACGACCTGGTCGGCTGCGATACCCTCCTTGATCTGGGTTACTGCTATAACGCCACCAACACCGACAATGACTACGGGTCATCGCCGCCGGCGGTCGGCTTCGACTTCTTCCAGGGACCGCTGGTCTTTACGGGTGACGATGCTGACACGGCCATCATGTGGGACTTCCAGAGGCACCCCGGCTATGTCAACATGGGTATGACCTCGTTTAACAAGTACATCAACGGTACCGACCCGCAGAACTATGTCTGGACCTATCAGTATATGAATGGTCTGGATGCGTCCCAGGGAGGCACACCGCTCCCCAACGGAACCAAGTACTTCGGTCCCGGTGATCCTGTGACGGCGACCGGTGATCTGGACGCTGCTCCGGATGATCGGCGCTGGATGCAGACGACGGGGCCAATTACCATGGACGCCGGCGACAGCACCGAGATTCTCGCGGCAGTCGTGGTCGGCCAGGGTTCTGACCGTCTCACGTCGATTTCGGCAATGAAATTCTTCGACCGATTCGCTCAGTCCGCATACGACCTGGATTTCAACCTGCCGAGTCCTCCGGCACCACCGGAGGTGACGGTGCATCAGCTGCCCGGCCAGATCTCACTGGAGTGGACTCGCATTTCGGAAACCTCGCCGGGTGACTTCGACTTTGAAGGCTACACTGTTTTCCAGGGCCCGAGCGCGGCCGGTCCGTGGAAGCGCATCGCCAACTATGACCTCAACAACGGCGTCGGGATCATCTTCGACGACGAGTTCGATCTGGATGATGGCGTTGTTGTTAATGTGCCTGTCAAGTTCGGTTCCGATAACGGCGTAGCCCGTTATTTCGGCACCAACCTGGACTTCGTAGATGGAGGCACGCTTTCCAACGTCACCGATTACTACTACAAGGTCGAGGCTTATTCTTACGACCCCGCTGCCACCCCCAAAACTCTGACTTCGGCCACCGTTGTCAGGGCCACCCCGCAGGGTGAATTGGCCGGCACCGATTACAGCGCCGAATTCGGCACCGTTATCGAAGTCACGCACACCGGTCCCTCTGACGGTGTGGTGACGCCGTTCGTCATTGACCCGGGGGCCCTGACCGGCCATCAGTATCGCGTCATATTCGAAGATGACGGTGCGGGTGGATTCATCTGGAGTCTGATCGACCTGACCGCCAACACTGTCGTTCTCGAGGAACAGATCAACCAGGCCGGCGACGAGGACTATGAGATAGTCCACGGCATGCTGGTGAGGGTTGAAGGCCCGCCGTCTCCCGGTGTCAAGGACTGGGATATCCCGCAGGGTACCCGTCGTTTCACCTGGGCCGGTGCCAACTTCGGCTGGGAAGCCTTCAGCGGTGCTATCGGCTGGGGCAGCCCCCACTGGGTCTGGGGTGGCGGCGATCCTGTTCCGCCGGCCGAGCTGGTCAACGTTGTGTTGCGCCTGGCCACCGTTACCGTGGACGGCACCTTTGACGCGGGCGACGAGAACGTCTCGTATGCCTACCGGTACGGTCGTGGATTCAGCGCTCCTCCGGCCCAACCCGAGTTCGCGCCGTTTATCATCAATACCGCCGGACTGGGGTATGACTTCCAGGATTACGAGAGGAGCTGCCCGCTCTCGGCGTGGAACATAGACGTCGACCCGCCGCAGAGACTGGCTGTCGGCTATCTCGAGAACAACGCCGAGTACGGGGCCGTTGACGGCAAGTACTGGCCTCGGGAGAGCGATTTCTTCGGTCAAGAGCCGATGGCCAGCCTTGGCATCGACAATATCGCCGGCGACGGTCCGAGAGAATGGCTCTTTATCTTCAATGCCCCTTACACCGACGATACACCCGAGGCGGCTTACTCGATCGATGTTATCGGTGAGCCGGTCCCGGTGATGTACTGGCTGACGGTGAACCGGCGCGGCAGCGACGTGCCGTTCTCTCCCGATGCCTCGGGACAGGATGAGTTCCTGATCATCCCGGCGAAGATCAACAGCGCCGCTGATACGTTCACGTTTGTCGCTGAGGCCCCCGTCGTGGTGACCTCTGGTGAACAGAACATGGACGAAATCAGAGCGGTGCCGAACCCTTACTACCTTGCTTCCTCCTTCGATAACAGTGTTTTCGAACGGAGAATGAGATTCACCAATCTTCCCGCGGATGCCACGATCAAGATCTTCAACCTCAGCGGTGATCTGATTGCCACCGTTCCGCGGTCTCAGCCCACCGAATCGTGGGAAGCCTGGACTGTTGAGACGGCCTCCGGCATTCCGGTGGCTTCGGGCATTTACATTTACGTGGTGGAATCGCCAGCCTTCGGAACCAAGATAGGTAAGATGGCGATATTCATCGAAGAAGAACAGCTCGGGACCTTTTAAGTGAGGAAGGATTAGAACCAATGAAGTATAAAGTAGTATTGTTGACACTGGTTCTCCTCGCGGTAGGCCTGACGACGGTTTACGCGGGTAGTGACCGCAGAATCGGAACGGCGGGAGCGCAGGAGCTCCTCATACCAATTGGTTCCCGGGGTACGGCCATGGGCGGTGCCGTGATCGCTGATTCTTACGGTCTTGAAGCGGTCTACTGGAACCCGGCCGGCCTGGCGTCACTTGAGGGAACCGAGGCTATGTTCAGTCACCTGCCGTATATTGCCGATATCAACGTCAATTTCGGCGGCGTCGGTACCACCATTGAAGGTTTCGGTACCGTAGCGGCGGCTGCCAAGGTTGTCGACATCGGTGATATCGAGGAAACCACCGAAGATGATCCGGAAGGAACCGGCTCGATACACAGCCCGACGCTGGCGGTAGTGGGCGTGACTTATGCCCGCAACCTGACAGCTCAGGTTCAGTTCGGTGCCACGGCGAACTTCATCAGTGAGAGAATCTTCGACGTTTCCGCCAGTGGTGTCGCCTTCGACTTCGGCGTCACCTACACACCCAACTGGCGGGGAATTACCCTGGGCATTGTCATGAAGAATTATGGCCCGGATATGAAATTCAGCGGCTCCGGCTTCCAGCGCACCTATGAGGTCGCCGGGCAGCGCCGCGTGTTTCTGAGCCCGGCTCCGTTCGAGCTCCCGGCCAATATCAGCATCGGCATGTCCTGGAACTTCCTGAATCAGGGTTACAGTAGCGCCACCCTGGGTGGGAATTTCCGCTCCAATAACCATTCCAACGACTTCTGGCAAGGCGGCGTTGAGTATGCTTATAACGAGCGGTATTTCCTCCGCGGCGGCTACGTGTACTCTGAGCAGACCGACTTCATCTATGGCGCCTCCTTTGGCGGCGGTGTCATGTTTGAATTCGGCGAGACCCAGCTTACCATTGAGTACGCCTGGACCGAAACCGAGACCTTTGACGATAACCAGTACTTTACCGTCAGGTTCGGCTTCTAAACTGACGGAGAACGGTTAAGCAAAAAGCCGGGTACCTTTTGGGTACCCGGCTTCATTATTGCAGTCGGTTCCGCCACTCGGCCGCTCACGGTCGGCCGGTACACAGATAAGTGTAGCCCAGCTTTCTGATCTGGGCGGGGCTATATATATTGCGCGTATCGAAGATCTTGGGTTGCCGCAGCTTCGGTTTGAGACGCTCGAAGTCGATGTCGCGAAACTCGTTCCACTCCGTGGCGATTATCACCAGGTCGGCACCCGCCGCGGCCAACTCGTAGCTGTCGCAGTACCTTATGTCGGGAAGCTCCTTGCGGGCCTCGTCCATGGCCGCCGGATCATAGGCCTGCACCGCCGCCCCCTCCTCCAAAAGCCGCCGGGCAACGTACATGGCCGGAGCCTCGCGGATATCGTCGGTGCCCGGTTTGAACGACAGGCCGAGCAGACAAACGACCTTGTCCGAAAGTCCGTCCAGAAGCTTCCGGGATTTCTCGAGGACTATCTCCTTCTGACACTCATTGACGGCCAGTACCGCTTTGCCGATTTTGAAATCATGACCGTTCTGCTCGGCCGTGGAAACGAGAGAGCGAATATCCTTGGGAAAGCAGGAACCGCCGAAGCCAGGGCCGGGATGCAGGAATTTCGGGCCGATTCTCTTATCCATTCCAACCCCAACGGCCACATCGTACACATCCGCACCCACCTGCTCGCAGATATTGGCGATCTCGTTGACAAAGGAAACCTTAAGTGCCAGCATCGTGTTGGAGGCGTACTTTATCATTTCTGCCGATTCGTTGCTGGTGACAACCACGGGTGTCTCCAGAAGATACAGGGGGCGGTAGATGTCTTTCACGATGGCCAGCGCTCTCTCCGAGTTGGCCCCGATCACCACCCGGTCGGGCCTGAGAAAATCGTTGACAGCGGCCCCTTCCCGCAGGAATTCCGGATTCGAGACAATGTCAAAGTCGACGTTGTCCCGACAGGTGTCCCTGACCAGTTTCTCGATTTCTCGGGACGTGCCGACCGGAACCGTGCTCTTGATCACAATGACCTTGTAGTCGTCCATGGCCGCGGCGATGGCCTGGCTTGCCTCTCTTACCTGGGTAAGATTGGCGCTGCCGTCGTCGTCTTCCGGGGTGCCCACGCCGACAAATATTACCAGCGACCGTTTGACGGCCCCGGCCAGATCAGTCGAGAAATGGAGTCGGCCCAGATCCATGTTGCGACGGACGAGCTCGCTCAGGCCGATTTCGTAGATGGGAACGCGGCCCGCTTTAAGACTCTCTATTTTGGATTCATCCCGGTCGACGCAAATAACGTTCATCCCGAAATCCGCCAGGCATGTTCCTGCCACCAGACCCACGTAACCGGTTCCGATCACACAGATATTCATACTCTTATCCCTTGCTGCTCCAGGCAACGGTTCACGAATCATTCAAAAGCCTGTTCTATGCCGCTTTACGCGGCGCGGGCCGTCGGCCTCTATGCCGGATGACCGGGCTGCGGAACACGCTGACACAGAACTCAGCCAGAAAAAGCAGATTGGCTGGTTGTAAAGCGATGATACCGCGATCATCCGTGTCGAGAATGCATCGAGACATAACGTCCTGCCGCAAAACTGTCTCCAATTAGGCCTGCCGGGGGGTATATGTCAAGCAATATGCGGGGTATGAATAATTGTCAGGACGTGCCAGTCCGACCGCGGCGGGCACCGGCCGATTAGAAACAAGCTCCGGGGCAAATCGGTGGCCCGTTAAGTGTTGGGGGCATTACCGGTGATACCGGGTCCAGTCACGCTCGAGGGCGTAGGGAAGCTGTCTGATATGCTCGGTGCTGGCGTGCTTGGAGTCGAAATCGCGGTAAACCCGGTCGATCTGCTCGTCTGTCAGCGCCAATTCGCCGGCCACCGCCGATTTATCGACCTTGTATTCCCAGGCGTAAAGCAGCGGGTCCAGCAGCTCGAACGGCAAACAGAAGTAGAAATCTTTGTCCGAAACTGTCAGGCTGAACGTATCCGGTGTCGGGGTTCGCTCGATTATCTCCGCGGGAAGCGCAAGATGACGACCAATTTCGTAGATCTGAGTCTTGTACAGATGTGAAATGCACTCAATGTCGGTGCCGCCGTCGCCGAACTTGCAGAAATCACCCAGCAGGAATTCTGTCTTGTTGGTGGTGCCGGCCACGAGGTAGTTCATCTGTTCCCCCCAGAAGTACAGGGAAATCATGCGGGAGCGAATCTTGACATTGGCGGAAGCGGTTATGGCCAGAAACTGTTGCTTGGCCAGCCTCTTCTCCTTGATGTTCCCCCGGCTGTCCTGGATGCGCAGGGTGTAATAGTTGTAGCGATCCAGATCCAGAAGATTCTGGGGCAGGTGTATATTGAACTTGTAGGTCTCGTCGTATTCGGGGAAGATACCCTTGATGACCTGGTCCCTGACCTGGTAGGCCTTATGACTGGCAACGGCGTCGGACAATTCCACCGTCCGGGAGTCGATGCCCAGTCTGTCGATGACTTTGCGCGCAAACTCCGCCGACTGCGGGTTGGATTCCTTCTCGGGCAGGATCAGGCCAAACACCCGGTCTTTACCCACGGCCTCCACGGCAAGCGCCGCCACCACCGCCGAGTCAATTCCGCCACTGACGCCGACAATGATACCGTCGCGCTTGGGCGTGCCTTTCATTTGCGATGCCATGAACTCCTGGACGATAGCGCTCTCGTGCGCAGGATCGATTCTAAGGGCTTCTTTTATCGAAGCCATAACAGTATTCCTTCCATCTTTATTTTTTACTGGCCATTTCTCAATTTCAGCTTATCGATTTTGCCCGAAAGCTGCTTTGGCAGTGACTTTCGAAATTCGATATGCTTGGGCACCTTGTGGGCCGCCAGGCGCGTCCGACAGTGGTTCGCCAGCTCCCGCTGGTCGGCCGGCGAATCGGCTTTGACCACTACCACCGCTTTGATGGCTTCTCCCAGCACCGGGTCGTCCACGCCGAAAACGGCCACTTCGACGACCCTGTCGCACTCCAGAAGACACTCCTCGATTTCCTTGACGCTCACCCGGTTACCGCCGGTCTTTATTATTTCTTTCTTGCGGCCGACGACATAGAAATAGCCCTCATCGTCTCTTTTGGCCAAATCGCCGGTATAAAGACGGCCGTTTCGCAGGACCCCGTTTTCCTCCCCGGATTGATTCCAATATCCGAGCATGACGTTGGGGCCGGTCACGACGATTTCACCCACCTCCCCAACCGACACTTCCCGGTCTTGCTCATCGACAACGGATACGCCGACTCCGGGCACCGGGATGCCGATCGAACCCAGCTTATCCTTGAGCCGCTCGGGAGGCAGGTAGGTGACCCGCGGCGCGGCCTCGGTCTGACCGTACATTATGAATATCTGTTTTTGCGGAAACGCTGCCATTAGTTTCCTGATCACTTCCGGCGCCATGGCACCGCCGGCCTGCGTGAAGTAACGCAGCGAGGTAAACCTGCGTTTGGCGAAGGTCGAATTGGCCAAAAGGATCATGAAATTGGAGGGAACGCCGGAAAAACCCGTCACCTGCTGCTTTTCCATTTCATCCAGCACGACCTCGGGGTACAGGAAACGATTGTCTATAACCAGCCGGCCACCGACAGCGATGTGAGTCAGCAGCAGTGAATTGCCATAGATGTAGTAGAAGGGAAGAATAACCATAACGGCGTCGTCAGGGGTGAGCCTCAGATACTCCACCGTCGCCGCCGTGTTGGAAACCAGGTTGCGATGGGAAAGCATTACCCCTTTGGGTCGGCCGGTGCTGCCAGAGGTGTAGAATATGGCCGCCAGATTATCGATGTCGGATTCCTCGCCATCGAGCTCCTCGGCCCTCGCGGCCGCCGGACGGTAATTCTCGCTTTCGGCGATTCCCGCCACTGTTTCGAAGGTGACGTCTCCGGGCAGTTCTTCCAGGGGTTTGTCGGCAATGACATGTTTCACAGGCGAGTCCGCCCCCATGATCTGCGGCATCAACTTCCTGAATCTAAAGCCGACGATGAGAGCCCGGGCGCCGCAGTCGCCGATGACGAACCGCAGGCTACCGGCGTCGAGAGAGGTATCCAGGGGCACGGCTACATGTCCCGCCGCGAAGATGCCCCAGAATGCCATCACGTATTCGATGGAATTTTCCATCAGGAGCGCTATCCGGGAGCCTTCGCCAAGCCGTAGATTTCTCAAATACCCGGCCACCGCCGCCGACGCCTGTTGCAGCTGTTCAAAGGTGATCTGGCGATCGTGGTGGGTAACCGCCACCCGATTCGGATGCATCCTGGAACTCTGAGCCAGTAAATCGTGTACTTTCATCGCTTGGTATGACCTTGATAGGGCCGAACCGCACCCGAAAAACCGCTACCCGGTCTTTCGCGATACGAAGTTGACCAGGTTATCGATAGAGTCCAGGTTCGACGGGGTCATCTCGTCATCCTCGATGGTGATGCTGAACTCCTGCTCCACGAATGAGGCCAGCTCCAGAACACCGGTGGAGTCGATAATCCCACTCTGCATGAAGGACTCGGAGTCACTCAGATTCTCATCGCCGACCATAAACGTGGCGACGATGAAGTCTTTCAGTTTCTTTCTCGTCGTGTCATTCTCAGCCATAGTTAAAATCAGCCCTATATGATTTTGTTTTTGTTCGTTACGTGTATTTCTCGGTCCGCCGGCCGTGACCCGGTTTTATAGGCTCGCTCCCGTCAGATCTCCAGCGGCGGTATGCGCAAAAACTCGGTAGCGTCGATCTTTCGTTGGATGTTCTTATATGCCCGCACCACCTGATCCGGCGTCAGATCGAGAACTCCGGCGGCCACCTCGGGTGCCACGCCGTTTTCCATGGCATACCAGAGAATGTCCATGCGGTAGAAATCGAGACCGAAAAAGAACTCCTCCTGGGTTGACCCGGCGCTGTACGTGTCCGTGGTCGGCACCCGGCCGATGATCTCCGGCGGCACGCCGAGGGCCTCGGCCAGCTGGAACACCTGTACCTTAAACAAATGGGCGATCGGTTTCAGGTCGGCCCCGCCGTCCCCGTATTTCACGAAGAAGCCCTGCCAGTGCTCGTCCTTGTTGCCGGTGCCGGCGACGGCATAGTTTCGTTTCTCGGCGTGGTAGTACAGCGTCGTCATCCTGAGCCGCTGCTTGTAATTCGAGGCCGCCACTATTTGAAGATAGGCTTCAACCGGCAGGCGCTTCGTCCTTACCTCTCCGTCCGGACTTTCGACCGTCAGATTGAAAAAATTGAATGTTTCTTTATCGAGGATGTTGGTCGGAATGGTGATCTTGTTCTTGAAACCGGGTCCGTACTCGGGGAATACCTGTTTGATGGCGTCGTCGCGGCGACGGTAACAGCCGAGGCCTTCCAACCCGTTCGAAATATCTTCTACTGCCGTCTGGATGCCAAAGTGGTCGGCCAGCTTCCGGGCCAGGGTGAGGCTGTCCGGTGAGGAGTCCCTCTCCGGCATCATGACGCCGAGCACCCGATCCGGACCCAGCGCCCTGGCACAGAGGGCCAGTACAACCGACGAATCTATGCCGCCCGAGATGCCGACGACGGCGCCGCTCTTGCGCAGCGTCCGGCGAATCTGCAGGCGAATAGTCTCGGTCAGTTCGTCGCAGACTTTCGCCCCGTCTATTTTCAGACTGTCCTTATGGAACTTCAACTGCGATCCCCCAATGTATTGAACTCTGCCCTGCGTTTTCGGGTGCCGTCCGGAAGGAACCGGCCCCCGGGTCAAAGTCCTATTTAAGTAACAACATTTTCCGCGTAAACTCAAACCTCTCGGCATTCATCCGGCAGAAATACACACCGCTGGCCACTTCATGGTTTGAGCCGTCCCTGCCGTCCCAGACAACATAATGTGTGCCGGCCGCCCGGCTGCCATCGACAAGCGTCGCCACTCTTTCGCCTTTTACGTTGTACACCGCTACCGATACGTCGGCGCGGAAAGGCAGCCGGAATTCGATTGTCGTACTGGGGTTAAACGGGTTAGGACGATTCTGCCGCAGAGCGAACCCGTCCGGAAGCTCCGTGGGGTCCCCGTCCCCAATGTCGGTGGTGCCGGCCCACCCGAAAATACGCGCCATCAGCCACCAGAAAGCCTTGCCCTTCTGGTAGCAATTGAAACAATGAGAGTGAGCGCAGTAGGAGCAGGCGGGGCAGTCGTGTATTGAGCACCAGGGGTCACACCACTCACAGGCATCGGAAGCATCCGGGTAATAGTTGCCGTCGGGGTCAAAGCTCTCGATATCCGCAAAGTCATACAAGACCTTGTCGTTCGCCGTGCAGTATTCCCTGATCCGATTATTGTTGGCGTAAAGCGTGCCGCTCACGCCGGTGCCGTCGAGATGCCCGGTCATGTAAACGAATGTGACCGAGGCATAGTCCGCCTCAAGCGCGCTCATGGCGTCCAGATAGACCTGCGTATCGTCCGCGTCGTTTACCGAACAGCCGCCGCACCATGACCATATCACCAGATTACAGTCGGTGTGAGCATCGAGATAGTCCCGGGTCGGCTGCACCCAGCCGATATAGCCGTCGTCACCCAGATCATCGTCGAACTCGAAGACCTCCGGAGGCTGATAAAGGGCGTCCTCTGATTCCAACATGCTCAGGCCGGTCATGAGTTGGCTGCCGTGGGAGGTATGGCCGAAGAAGGGGTGACAGTCGGCCTGGATGCGATTTAGGGTCTTGGAAGGTATCAAATCGAACTCGATTGCGGCAGCGTGATCGGCGACAATGGCCTCCGACCGGGCGGCACGCGGCCATGCGAACGCCGCAACCAGCAACAACGAAAGGATGAACGTGATGGTGCTGTATCGGTGAAACATTGTCGCTTTGCCCCTCTTTAAAGCCGGTTCATACGTGTCTGTTATAAGATGTCGGTCAAATTGCGCGTATTATTAGGCAAAGACAATGCCCGGTTACTCAGACGCGCGCCCTTGTATTTTATTGATACTGCTTATTCCGTATTGCCGCGCCGCCGGCGGAGTCAAACCATCCGGCCGGCAACGCTGCTGTTAAAAACAGCAAGTCTCACCACATTGTTCCTGAGTGACTTTTTTTCGACAACTACGGCAGGTTCTCCCACCTGGTCTCAATCGCCTCGGCGAACACCCATTAAAAGAGAGCATAGATGAACGGCGCCAGGGCTGAACTCTCACCGGCGGCCAGAAGCGCTCCCAGCATCACCATGAAAATCACGACCGGAGCCAGCCACCACTTCTTACGTTGTTTCAGAAATGCGAAGAACTCCTTCGCTATTGCCAGCTTGCCCACTGAGCAAAACCTCCTTCTCAAGAATATCCATAATCCGCCGAGCGACCACTTGATTGGCTTCTTCCGAGATGTGGCAGAAGTCGACATAGTAAGTGGTGTCCCTCTCGGACAGCACGTCGGCGATGTTAAAGAACCCGGCCTGCCGGTCAGTAGCCATAGCCGCGTAGCTGTACTTAAACAGGGCGGCTAAGCTGCTGTCACGCAGCCTGTTATCCGACCCGGACTCCTCGCTGTTGAGTTTCTTCTCGACAAAGGCGACCGGTTGAAGCAGACAAATGTACTCAAACCCATACCGTTTTGACAAATAGTCCAGAAGTTCCATTGACTCCCGATAGCAGCGTCTAATATCGCTCGCCAGAGCCTGCAGCTGATCGTCGCGGTATCCCGCTGCCCTCTCCTGAAACGATGCCTTGTGGCCCAGGAGCGCCAGCGCCTTGCGGCCGGCTCGATAAATCATGCTGTTGCTTTTGACGAGGTCTTTGACCCCGTCGCGGGTCTGCTTCCAGCCGGATTCGATCTTGAAACGCTCTCTCAAACGAGTCAGGTTCTGAAAGCGGCCCGCCTCGCCCGATTGATAGGCGCTGTAGACATCGTTGGTGCCGTCGTAAAAAACGACGTAGTCGGGTCGGTGCCCGTCACGGAGAGCCGTCATCAGGCGAACCACTTCCTGGCCGAACACGTGCCCCGTGGTCCCGTAATTGACTACGTGGATCTGGTGGCCTCTCTCATGGAGAAGCCGGGAGAGAAGAGACGGGATGGTGTGGTCGTCGCGGGCTCCCCCTCCCCAGATGGTTGAGCCTCCGAAGACGAACAGGGTCTCCGGGGATACACCTGCCGCGAGCGGTGGATTCCAGGTTTTCCGCAGCCCGGCGGCGCCTATGTTCACGTACTCGCCGTTAAACTCTTTGAGAGACCAGCCGTAGTAGGGCTCGTACTGGATTTCCCGCTGGTGCATCTCCGTGAAGTATTTTTTCGCCCATTCTTTGCCGTGATACGGGGAGAGCAGCATCTTGGCATCGGGTACCTTCTCGGCGTCTGCCAACGTCACATAGTTGAGTAAGTGGAGACCGGCCTCCAGCAGAACGATCACGAGCAGGATCAGAGCCGCCAGAAACCAGAGTCGTTTGCCGCCGGTCAGCTTGCCCGAAGGTCCGGGCTCAGAATTGCTTTTCATAATCACCCTTTTCGATGATCACCTGTTTCTTGATTACCCAGTAGCTTGTCGCACCGGGGTCGATTCTGGTATTTAAAAAGCGCTTGCGCAGCAGTCTGGCCAACAGAGCCACGAGTGTAAAACCGACGTAGAACAGAATGGTCAGCACGATTCGGGTCACCAGCCAGCCAAGAAGTATGGCCAGTGTCATCCAGGCTTTGTGTATCGGTTTCAGGATCGACGGGGTCAGCAGTCCGGTCAGGATAAAGGCGGCTGACACGGCGAAGAAATAAGGATAGGCACCGGCGCCGCGCCAGAGCAGGTAAGCGCCCAGCACGGCCAGGACTGTTCCCATGAGCAGTCCGAAATTGCGCCACTCCCGCTGACCTTCTTTGATAGCTTTGATTTGTTCGCGAATCATCGGAATAAACCTCAGTCGAGCTCGAATTCGCTACGCCAGTCGGTATCGTCCTCGAGCGGTTTCTGCTTTTCCTTGTCCAGCAAGAATCGTCCCATTATCAGATAGTCCATGTGCGTCCGCATGAAGCATCGGTAGGCGTCTTCCGGCGTACACACGATGGGCTCGCCGCGCACGTTGAACGAGGTGTTTATGATAACCGGACAGCCGTATTTCTCGTCAAATTTCGATATCATTTCGTGATACAGGGGGTGGTGGTCTTTGCTGACTGTCTGCAGTCGCGCCGAGTAATCGACGTGGGTCACGGCGGGAACGCTGGAACGAACCACGTGGAGCTTGTCAAGCCCGAACAGGTTCTGTTCCTGCTCGGTCATCTCGCGGCGCACTTCCTTTTTGACCGGCGCGACCAGGAGCATGTAAGGGCTGGGGCGATCAATATCGAAATAGTCACCGCAGCGCTCCTCGGTGGTCGATGGTGCGAACGGTCGGAAGCTCTCTCTGAATTTTATCTTGAGATTCATGGTTTCCTGCATCCGGGGCGACCGGGCATCACCTATAATGGAACGGCTGCCCAGCGCCCGGGGGCCGAATTCCATGCGACCCTGAAACCAGCCGACAACTTTCTCCTGGGCGATGAGATCGGCGGTGGTTTCGGCCACCTGCCCGTTCCCGAGCACGGTATAGGGGATACTGTTCTCGTCGAGATACTTCCTGATAGCATCCTCGGAAAAGCACGGCCCCAAATAGGACCCGCCCTGAAAATCCCGGGTCAGGGGAGCGGTTCTCGTATTTTCCAGGTACTGGTACCAGGCAAACAGCGCCGCGCCGAGGGCTCCCCCGGCGTCTCCGGCCGCCGGCTGAATCCAGATGTCCTCGAACGGCCCTTCGCGGAGAACCCGGCCGTTGCCAACGCAGTTCAACGCCACGCCGCCCGCCAGGCAGAGATGCTTCTGGCCGGTCTCCTTCCGGACGTGGCGGGCCATACGCATCATGACCTCCTCGGTCACGTCCTGGACCGACCGGGCCAGGTCCATCTCCCGCTGTGTCAGGCGCGATTCCGGCTTGCGCGGAGGGCCGCCGAAGAGCTTGTCGAACTTCCGGTTGGTCATGGTCAAACCGGCGCAGTAATTGAAGTACTTCATGTTCATCCGGAAGGAACCGTCTTCCTTGAGGTCCATAAGTTCGTTGAGAATGAGGTCCTTGTACTTCGGCTGACCGTAGGGCGCCAGCCCCATGACCTTGTATTCGCCCGAGTTTACCTTGAATCCGGTGTAATAGGTGAAAGCGGAGTATAGAAGACCCAGCGAATCCGGAAAGTGAATTTCCGCCAGAAGCTTCACCTTGTTGTCTTTGCCGACCCCGTAACTGGCCGTGGCCCACTCGCCGACACCGTCAATGGTCAAAAAAGCGGCTTCCTGGTAAGGCGATGGGAAGAATGCCGATGCCGCGTGCGATTCGTGGTGCTCCGGGAAAACTATTGTGCCTTCATGCCCCAGTTCTCTCCTTATAAGATCCTTCATCCAGATCTTCTCCTTGATCCAGAGCGGAATCGCCTTCATAAAGGATTGTATACCCACCGGAGCATAGGTAAGATAGGTCTCCAGTATCCGTTCGAACTTGAGGAAGGGTTTGTCGTAAAACGCGACAATATCGAGATCACTGCCGCTCAGACCGGTGTCTGCCAGGCAGAACTCGATGGCCTTTCGAGGGAAGCTGAAATCGTGTTTCTTGCGCGTGAAGCGTTCTTCCTGCGCCGCCGATACTATTTTGCCATCCTGCACCAGACAGGCGGCGCTGTCATGGTAAAAAGCGGATATCCCTAAAATGTTCACTTAGATAGCCCCCACTGTGTCTTCTCAAATCGTTACCCGGGTCAGCCCCGAAGGTACGACACTTCCATGCTAGATTAACCGCGACTCGATCAAAATTGTTCAAAAAAGCTGAATAGAATCCACTCTTCTAGCGATTTGTGTCGTATGTTTCAATGACGGCGGCGAAAAAGCGCCACGGTTTTGAGCGACCGGGCTGGTATCATAAGCTACAGCTATATAATTAGTTAACGGGCGCCGGCGGGGCGGGCCGGCCGGGCACAGCTAAAAAGGCCGGCTTTTCGAGGTCGGCGGCCGACGTAAATTATCGTCGTCGCCATTCACCGGCCCGTTGGTTCGAATCACGACGAGGCAGACCGAGCCTTACCGATGTGGGCAGCAACTTCGCAGGGGGCTCGATTAAGAAGAACTACTTCCGGACCACCACCTGAGTTTTCGTGCGGCAGGGCAGGATGCATTACGGGATACAGAAACTTCGCGGATTAATCTCCACCCGGTGGCCATTGCTGGGTCTGGTACTGGTCTATGTGGTCGTGGGGGCGATGCTCGTGTTTATGAATACCGCTGTGGCCGGATGGGCCGACCCCATCGAATACATGCAGGGAGCGCAAGACCTGGCCAACTATGAATCGGCTTTTCATCCACCTTTGTACTCCGCCGTCATGGCGCTGGTTAATCTACCTGTCGGTGATCTGTTTCTGGCCGGCAAGCTGGTTTCTTATCTGGCCGGGATAGCCATAATTCTGCTGACCTGGGGTCTGGGCCGGTTGTGTTTTGGCGGCGAAAAAATCGCCCTGCTGGCGACGGCCCTGGTAGTGTTGTCTCCGACGATGCTTCGTCACACTTATTCCGTGAGCGCCGATATGCTGGGGACTGCCCTTTTTCTGGCCGTCGTCTACATGCTGGCCAGATCCAGTCGCGGTTCGTATCGAGATATGGTGCTGGCCGGAATCCTCACCGGCCTGGCCTGCCTGACCCGAGCCGTCTTCTGTTCCGTTCTTCCAGCCGCCGTGATCTTTCTTGTGATGATCGTGCCCGGCAAGATCAAACAACGAATCACGTTTACTCTGGTTTTTGCAGTTGCCTTCCTGGTGGTCGTATCGCCGTGGGCAATCCATAACATTCTCCGCCACGGCGACCTGCACAATCTCAATTATGTCAACATAGCTTTCGCCGCTCTGGACACGAGCGGATCGTGGCTTTGGTTTGACACTTATCCCGATAGATACCCGTCGCTGTTGTCTCTGTTGACACAGCATCCGCTGTTGATACTCCGACACGTGGCGAAAAACGCGCTTCATTTTCCGGCCGAGATAGTCGTGCGCTATGGACTCCTGGCCGGTGTTGTTTCCATACTGGGCCTCCTGTGGGCGCTGCGCCGACCCTCGCCGCAGAGGATGGCGCTGGTGCTGAACGGCGCGGCCCTGCTGTTACTGCTGCTCTTGGCGTGGCTCAGACAGCGGTTCTTCGTGCCGCTGTTGCCCATCATTTTCCTTTTTGCCGCTTACTATATGCTCAGCGGGCTGGCGACGACGGCCGCCTCTTACTGGCCGAGGCACGGTCAGGGGTGGCCGCTGCTTCGGAAAATACCGCTGAAAGGGCCGGTAGTCTTCTTATCTCTGGCCGTGGCTCTGACAGTGTCGGTGATTCAGGTTCCGGGCGATCTGGCCTGGGCGAATATCGACGATGAAAAGAAGGCCGCGGCGTACCTCGCGGCCAGCACGCCGGCCGACACGCGCATTCTCACTTCGTCGCGAAATCTCGCCTGGTATGCCGACCGGCCCTTTGTGTCGGCCGCCGTTATGCGCGAGGTGTCAGCCGAGCATCTGGAGGAGGCGGTCGCCGCCACGGGTGCTCAGGTGCTCGTCTATTCCGAACGTCACAGCACCTTCCTGCAGCCCCAGCTCAGGTTCCTGCTGAACCCCGGCGACAGTCTCGTCCCGCCCGGTTTTCGACTTCTTTACCACGATGATGGCGAGTGGCCCGTCGTGGCCTACCTGGTAGGGGAGTGACCGTCTCCCGAGCCTTCGCTTAATTCGGTTGCGTATCCCTGTCCGGCTGTTTAGTATAGCCGAGTGCGGCAGGTGATCGAGCGGATATGTATACTCGTATTCTCACCGTAATATTGATTCTGGTAGTGGCAGCTACTATCGTCGGGTCCCGGTTTCTTGACCTGCCGAATAACGGCCGCCTGTGGGGTGAAGTTCAAAATTTTGCCCATATGCCGTATTTCGGGCTTCTCTCTCTGGCTTTTCTGGCCCTGTCGAGACGGCTGCTTAGCTCCCGTGTTAATAGCGTCTACACCCATTACATTATCGCTTTCTTTGTAGCCGCCTCGATCGGTCTGGTCGATGAGATAGTCCAGATTGCGAGTCCCCGCGACGCCGACATAACCGATTGGCTGCGCGATATAGGCGGATCGCTCAGCTTTCTGGGTTTGCACCTATCGCTGGATAGACGGACGGAGTCGGCGCGCTCTTCATGGCCCCCCCGGGCCAGAGAACTGATAATCTCCGGATCGGCACTTATCATAATTGTCGTCAGTGTGCCGGTGGGGCTGTGGTCGTGGGCTTTCATCCAGCGCAACAGCACCTTTCCCGAGATTTGTGGATTCGAATCGTACTGGGAAAACCGGTTTGTCACGGCCAAGCATGCCGGCCTGAGTATCACCCCGGTTCCCCCGACATGGAAAGAAGCCCGGGGAGAGCACGTAGGTCGGGTGACATTTTACCCGGCGGACTTTCCCGGCTTCGCTATTGAGGAACCGTACCCCGACTGGTCGGGCTACCGGTTCTTCTCGTTCCGCGTGTTCTCGGAACTGGACAAACCGAGGACTTTAACCGTAAGAGTCGAGGATTTTGAGCACACCGGTGATATCACTGACAGGTTCACCGGTGTCTATACGGTCCTTCCGGGTGATAACGAGGTAAACATCCCGATCGCGGAGATACGGGTGGCGCCGGCCGCGAGAGATCTGGATATCTCCGCGGTGCGGGCGATAAATTTCTATTTGAAGTCTCCGAAGGACAGTATCGCCCTGTATTTCGACAACATCGCTGTCAGGTGAAATTGATCACGGTTTGACGACAATCTTGCCCCTTTGACCGGTTCCGCGCACCGACCAGGCATATATCCCGATAGATACGGTGTTGCCCGATTCGTTTTGCCCGTACCAGTGATAGTTCCCCGATATGCCGGTTTCGAGGAGAACCGTTTCCCCCGAGACGGTCATGATAAGCAAATCCACCGGGTCCTCCGGCAATGTGAACGTGACATACTCGCCCTGCGTGAAATAGACCGGATTGGGGTAGGCTATTATTGTCGGTCCGTCCGTTCCGCCCGTTCCCGCACTGAACACAGTGAACTCGGACCAGTCCATCCAGAAGGAATAGTCAAGACCGTCAAAGCTCCGAACGCGCCAGATATAACTGAGTCCCAACTCTGGATCCACGGGCGCGCCCCAGCTGGTGACCGAATCTCCTTCCTCTACGTTGGTTCGTGACGCCAGCAGATTGTCACCGAAGACGTCATACAACTCAAAATCGTACGTCATCACCCCGCTGGAATCGTCGTCGGTCCCGTTGCGCACAACCAGGTCGAGAGTGGTATTCGAAGTAAAGACGGTGTCCCGGTCGGGCGGGAAGCTGACACGGGGCGGGTCGGGGCAGACGTTCGACAGGCGGAATTTCTTGGTCATTGACCAGGCGCTGGAATCGGCCCCGGTAGCTACCGCCTTGCCGTTCCAGTAATACAGCGACTGCTCGTCGAGTGACGAAAAGGTCACCGAAACCCGGCCGGTGGTTAAGTCGCTGCTGTTTAGAAAGGTGGAATCGCCTGAACTGGAGTCAACCAGCACGAACCGGTAGGTATCGACGTCAAAATACGACACTACCGTGGAGCAGGTCAACGTCGCCGACTGCCCGGCTTCGTCGACCGAGGTGAAGAGCCAGGGCGGAGGCCGGATACCACCGGCGAAGGATTGAGGGATGTTGGACAACCCCGGGTCATTGGCCGCCTCATCAAAGGCCTTTACGGCCACGTTGTATATTCGGCCGGGCAGAAGACCCGACACGACGAACTCCTCGGGGTTGCCCGCTGGCAGGGGGTCGTGCAGTATCGCGATCGGTGACCAGTCGCCCGGAAGTATTTCGCCTTCGGAACACATTATCTCGTAGCGGTCGGCGACTCCCTGGAAGCCGTCGTCGCCGGGGGCCGTCCAGGTGAGCTGAATCTCACCGTGCTGCTCTCCCGGTGCCGCGCCGAGGTCATCTATGCCGCCGGGGGGAATGGTGTCAATCTCGGTCGGCGTGCTCCCGATCTCCTCTAGCTCGGTGAGCCAGATTACGGTGGGGTAGTCGGACGGACCCATGTTGGTCGGCTGGTATATCCTCAACCGCGAGGTGGTCACGCTCGGAAAAGACGTGACCGTAACACTGTCGGCGCCGGCGTTGTTGACAACGGTGACATCCACCCAGTCGGTGCCGTTCCAGCGCTGAATGTGATACTGCTGCGATGTCATCCAGTCGTTGCGGTTGCTGCTCCATGCCCAGAGCACCCGCACCTGCTGAACCACCTTGCTGCCGCCGAAGTCCACTTCGATCCAGTGGGGCTGAGTGGCGCTCTCGTAGGAGGCCCAGGTGGTGGCGGTACCGCCGAAGGGGTCAACGACACCGTCGGTTATGGTGCTCACTGAGTAGCCGCTGTAGGTGCCATCGACCGATGGTGTGATGCCGAGGGCGAGGTTCGATGTCCCGCTTCCTTCACCGGCGGTGGTGAATGACCACACTTGACTCCAGGCCCCCCAGCCGCAGGTATCGGCCGCCCGCACTCTCCAATAGTAGGTGGTGCCCTCGGCGAGACCGGTCACACTGTATGTCAGACCGGCCGTCTGCTGGTTGACTTCCTGGTTCGCGAAGTACGGTATGTCATCGACCTGCACCTGGTAGTTGTCGGCGCCGCTGGAGCTGTTCCAGGCGAGCAGTATCGGTTCTTCGAGACCGGAGCTCCCGTTAGAGGGTCCGGCCAGCGACGGCGGCGGGGGAGGCGGACAGGAAGGGCCCGCCACCAGCGACGCCCCATAGTAAAGCCACGTTCGCCCGTCGTAATAAGCCGTCATCTCCACCGAGTCGGGGCTGCGCGTGTAGTCGCCATTGTTGTAGTCGGCAAACCCGATATTCGACACGCTCGGCCAGAAAGCCGAGTTACGGTCGTGTCCAAGGGTATTCATCCAGTATGATTGCGTGACGTAATTGGCGTATCCGTATTCCGCCTGAGCGCTGCCGGCCACATAGATGTTGGAATCGACATCGAGGTCCGAGGCATCCAGACACTCCCCTATAACCTGGAAAGGCGTGCTGGTGCGGTATTCGACATTGTACTTGTAGACGGTGCCGGTCGTGTTGTACCCGTCGATACAGTTCCGGTCACCTCCGAGACCGGCGCAGTTTATGAAGGTGTTGTTGATGATGACCGTTCCGTTATTCGGCCGGCTGGTGTGATTTCCGATGCGCACGCCCCTGGTCAGGCCGCCGGCAAACACGTTGTTGTAAACGGAGTCGTTATTCTGGTTGCGGTACAGCCAGACGCCGCCGCCGTAGTCGGCGCTGGTCGGTGTGAAGATCGAGTTCTTCACGATATTCCGGTAGTTCAGGCCGTCGTTGTCATTCTTCCACCACAGGCAGGCGCCGTCGAAATGTCCGTAAAAGACGCACGAATCGACTGTCATATCGTTCTGGCTGTAGGTGTCGATGCCGCAGCCGTGCCCGCCGCCGGGCCCGTAGGCCGTACTCAACGAGCAGGCCAGCAGCCGGTTGTAGGATCCTTCGCTGCCCACCATTGTCCCTGAGTGCCACAGGGATGGGTTGTTGTACTCGGAGGAAGTACAGCCGACCAGTTTGCAGTGATCGACAAAAAACGAGTCAACCGTCACGCCATAGATACTTATCACGCGCGGTCGTCCGTAAGCCAGCTCCAGACCCCATAGGGTGACATAGCTGAGGCGAGAATTGTTGTCATAATGGCACTGGATAACATTCTGGTTGGCTCCGGATAGCGAACTGGCGCCCCAGATTTTCGCGAAATGATACTCCCCCTGGAAATTGGTGTCCGCAAACGAGGAACAGGCATAGACGGTACGATCGGAAAAAGTCCCGGCCACGCACCGCAACTGCGTTCCGATCCAGGTCCCGGTGCCGAAAAAGACCGTGTCACCCGAGGACATGCCATTATTCACATCCTGAATCGTGTTCCAGGCGGTCGCCCAGGATCGTCCATCGCCGCTCGTAGCCTCCTTTGAGACATAGTAGGTGGTCGCCAACGCGTTCGAGCATATGATGAGTGCCACCACTAATGTAAGGGACAGTTTAGTGCCCATTTCTAACCCCACTTAAGGCGGTTTTTAGCATCCTTTTTGGTATTTATCGGCATTAGCGTGCAAGTTGCGAGCCCGACAAATGCGGCCGACGCATTCTTTCATTATGTTTATTGGCAACAACTTATAGTCCGGACATCGGTCATACACCAGTCAATCGCCTGATTTCAAGCATTTCTTTGAACAGCACTGTGCCGCTGTTGAACTATTCTCGTTTTGCCTGCGATCCGCCTAAAAACCGGCTTCAAATTAGTTTTACGCAGCGCCCCCTCTTTATCTTGGTGTAAAAGAGACTACCGTGTGACTTCAAATATCAGATTCGCTTATCTGCCCCCTGGCGGAGTCGCCTCCGCCGGTCGCTTTCGCAAAAAGAAGTTGTGCGATAATAAGAGCCCTGGCAACATAAAATACGGCATACAACACGACCAGCGACGGAAAATGCCGGTAGGCGCGGTACTGTAGTGCGCGATACGCTGTAGTTATCACCGGTACGATCAGCAACAGGATGACCGGAACAGCTGCACTCAGCCTGCCCGCAATAACTTGCGGCAGGACCACGAGCGCTGCCAGCCAGCAGGCCATCAGAGCAATTGTCATGGCCGTGGGTCGGTCGAGCCTGCCCTGGCTCAATGCGTTCAGAGAACTGGTGGCATGCCATTTCTCCTTGCCGAAAAACTGACGCAGGCTCTTGGGATTACCCAGGTGCACCGCTCTCACCCGGGGAGCTTCGATAACCGCGAAGCCCGCTCGATTGAGCCTGGTTCCCAGATCATAATCCTCGTCGGTTATCAGCCGCTCGTCAAAACCCGCCACAGCCTCAAACGCGCCTTTCTTAACCACGAGATTTCCGGAATTTATATAATTGATCGGCCCCATGGCTTTGACCTTCTTGGCGTACCAGGCCTTTTCAATCCAGTGGGCCGGCTGCGGTATGTCGTAACGTGAGCCGGTGGCATGTATGTTTTCATCGCGCAAAACCGACTCCACCGCCTCGCGCCACCCTTCGGCTATCACGCAGTCAGAGTCGATAAAGCCGAAATATTCGCCCTGGGCGACCTTTGTACCCCGGTTACGCAGGGCCGCGATGGTTGAACCGGGACGTTCGAGCAGCCGGACCGTGCTGAATCCCTTCACGATGTCTACTGTTCCGTCGGTAGAACCGTTGTCAAGGACGATGATCTCGTCAAGCTCCGGGTCCATTTCGGCGATGATGCCGTCCAGGCACTTCGCGATAAACTTCGCGCCGTTCAATACCGGAATGATGAAGCTTATCCCGGTTCTTTCCGTGTCGACATTCATTTGATTATCCTCGGTAGCACCCTCACCGTTATCCGCCCGCGAGTTCGCGGTAAACCTCCGCCACCCTGCCAGCCTGCTGTGTGGCCGAGAACTCTTCTGTGACCCGCTGCCGGGCAGCCGCGGCCAGTTTCTCGCGCAGCGCCGAATCGTCCATAATCCTCAGGCATGCCCGGGCCAGACCCTCGGAATCCCCGGGCGACACCAGCAGACCCGATGTCTCGTGTTCGATTATTTCCGGCATCCCTCCAACGTTAGTCGCGACCACGGGTCGCCCCAGGGCCATGGCTTCCAGGACCACGGTGGGGATTCCCTCGTGATGAGAAGACACCACGAAGAGGTCGAGAGCGTTGATAATGTCCGGAAGGTCGTCTCTAAATCCCGGGAAACGCACCTGCCGGTGTATATTCATGCTTTCGGCCATCCGTTTGAGTTGCGTCATCAACGGGCCGTCGCCGGCCAAAAGGAAATTGACATCGGGTCGCTGACCGTGAATAACCGCGGCTGCCTTCAAGAACACGTCGAACCCTTTTATCGGAACCATCCTTCCGGCCGTCCCCAAGATCGGCCGGTCCTCGGCCATACCGAATTCCTTCCTGACCTCAGCGGCACTCCGGCTGGTCCGCAGTTCATTCAGGTCGACGGAATTGTGGACGGTACGCAGCTGGCTCCGTTCAACCTTGCCGGCCAGTGTCCGCTCGATGTCGTAAGACACCGGCAAGACCCGGTCAAAGCTGCCCCTGGTGTAGTGCATGTTGATTACGGCATAGACGGCTTCTTTGACGCGCTTGATGCCCATGAACGGTTCGCGGCTACCGTGAACCGTCTGGACCAGGTGTCGGCTGATACCTTTGCCTTTCAACAGTCCGGCCAGTACGTTCTCCTTGCGGCGATGACTGTGAATTATGTCTATCTGTCGGCCTTTAAGATGGTTCGCTACCGCCGACAGAATTCGAAAAAAACCGTTCCGGGATTCGTCCACGACGGTAACTTCGATTCCGGATTCTCTCAGTTTCTCGGCCAGCGTGCCTTCGTTTAACACCACCGTGCTCAAACACAGGTCCGGCTCGGCCGACAGGGTGCGCAGGAGAATGTAGGCCTGTATCTCGGCGCCCGCCCACAGGTCGCCCGAGATGATGTGACACACCTTTATCTTTTGGTCGCGTCCCATACCACGTACTCCTGACCGGTCAGGTATTTATACCAGGCCACCAGAATGGAAAGATTGACCATCACGAAAAAAAACGGAACTTTGAACAAGAGAAGTTTCTGCAGGTTCCTGATGCGGTAGGCCGCGAAGGCCAGCAGGTAGAACACGGCTTGCGCCGCGAGGGAAAGCTGGTAGAATTTTCCCTGGTCGATAACAAGAATGTTGGCGACGAAGGCTATCATGAGAAAAAGCGGAACCAGCCAGCGGCACAGCTTATGGCTGAACATCTCCAGGGCATAGAAACCGTACCGGAACGGGTTCAGCACGGCGGCGAATCGAAACAGAACCTCGTAGCCATGTACCACTGTTCTGACCTTTCGGATGAATTCCTTTTCGGGGTCCCGGACCACGTCATAGTATCCGAGCGCTTCGGGTTCCAGGACAGTCCGATAGCCGCGCATGGCGGCGATGTTCGGCAGGTAGAAATCGGCCGACATGTTGTCGATCCACTCGTCGCAGAGATGCTTGCGCACGGCCCAGAAGCTGCCCGATACGCCCACCAGCGAACCGACGGCGCTCTCCAGGCGGCGCAGGCTCATCTCATACCGTACGTACATGCTTTCACCGGCGGCGTTGGATTCCGAGGTGCGCATGCGATCCTCCGATGATACGCAACCCACCCGGGGGTCGGCGAAATTGCGGATGATCTTTTCGGCTCCATCGGGATCAAGAAAGGTAGTGGCGTCGGTCAGTATGACAATATCGCTCGCGGCCATCTGAATACCCCGACCCTGCCCGTAATGTTTGCCGTGGCGCTCCGGTATGACAAGAAGCTTGACGCCGCGGTGGGTGAAGGAACGGACTATCTCCTCGGTGCGGTCGGTGGACGCGTCACTGACGACGAGAATTTCCAGCTTGCCCGCCGGATAGGTCAGGGCCAGCGTGTTTTCGATCTTTTCCGCTATCCGTCGCTCTTCGTTGTAGGCCGTGATTACTATGCTCACCGACGGATACTTTTCATCCTTGCGGACTTCTCTGGTAAAAAGCACCGACAGCACTTTCAGCATCAGCCAGTAGCCGAAATATGTCCATACGACCAGCGCCAGACACACCCAGAGT
Organism: Candidatus Zixiibacteriota bacterium; assembly: GCA_020346225.1. Lineage (GTDB taxonomy): Bacteria > Zixibacteria > MSB-5A5 > GN15 > FEB-12. The sequence goes on from CP070777.1 coordinate 2,719,976, forward strand.
ATGATTTTCACTTCCGTCATAGTCGTTTGCCGATAGCCTCTTCAAATAGATTCTGGTATTGTCTCATCATGGTGCTCAATGAAAACCTGTCACGGGCAATCCGGCGTCCGGCCTCACCCATGTCGCGGCGCAGTTCCCGGTCCCGAAGCAACTCGGCGATCCTGTCGGCCATAGCCGAAGAGTTCTTCGGCTCTACCAGAAAGCCGGTTTCGCCCGGGGTAACGATCTCGCTCAACCCGCCGACATCGGTGGCAACTACCGGTCGGCCGGCGGCCATGGCTTCCACCACCGAGAGGGGGTGACCCTCGGAAATCGATGACAGTACGAAAACGTCCGTCGCCGTAAGGAGGGCAGAAACGTCGGCCCGGAAACCGAGCAGACGGACATTCGCCGCCAGCTTCTTTTCGGCGATCAACTCTTCAACCTCTGATTTTATTCTTCCGTCACCCTGCTCTCCGATTAAGAGAAAGCGTGCCTCCGGCATCGCCTCGCAGACAATAGCGGCCGCTTCAATCAGATACCGATGACCCTTCGGTGGCCGGAAATTGGCCACGTGTCCGACAACCGGGTCGTCCTCGGCCAGGCCGAGTTCGGCCCGGATACGGTGTCGGTCGTTTTCACCATCGGCTCTATCCAACTCAAGACCGTTGTATATCGTGAGCAGTTTGTCTTCAGGATAGCGCCCCAGTTGAACGTAATCTTTCCTCATATAGTCCGCCACGAGTACTACCCGTCGGGCCAGATGCCGGATCAGGAAGTTCTTCAGTTTCAAATACCTTTCGGCGCGGCCCGGGAGAAACAGCTCATTGTGAAAAGTTGCGATTACCGGTACTCTCAGAAAAATCGCCGCCAGGCAGGCGTACAGGCCGGCGCCAAAGAGGTGCGAGTTTATCAGGTCAATCTTGAGTTGCCGTCCGAGCCTGATGAACTTGACCAGAAATGACAGGTCCCATGACCGGTTGCAGGGGATAATCCGGGTATCGATATTCAGTTTGAGGAGCTGCTCGTGCACCCAGCCCGATCTGTGCAGCACCACCACCGGGTTGAACCGTTCCCTATCGATGCTTCTGGCGATATTGATGAGAACGGTTTCAGCCCCTCCGGGACCGCCGGTTTCTATATAAAGAAGAATGTTCGCCTTTCTCTTCACTGCCTCACCATGTTTCTTAACCAGCGTAGCAGGTTGAGAACTGTGCCGAGCGCACTTATCCGGGCCCGGCTCAGCGCCGATATCTCACCCCGCGAGTTCAATGAGAAAAGACGGCTTTCCGAGCGAAAAGAGCCTTCACGCACGGCCTTCAGAATATCCGAGCGGGACCGGCCGTCGGCGTATGTCGTCGTCGACAGGTAGCAATAGCTTTCTTTCCGGTGCATATCCAGACCCGAAAACGCCATCAAATCGCCGTTCATGGCCCGCAGTTGCTGGAATCTCCTGATCCCCTTAATTCGCGGGACGAACTTACCCTCATGGGTCACATTCCAGACCTCGCAGCCGTCCAGTTGCGTTACCCATGCCGGGTCGACGGCATAATCCCGTATGGATGGATGGGCGAAGACAGCCACGCCGTCGTTTGCCTTGATATGTTCAATTACGGCCGATGGGTTCTCGTTGTCGAAGCACCGGGTGACTCCGTATCCTATAATATCAACATAGTCGTGGCATCTGAATTCGATACCGGCAATAACCTGAAAATCATCGTCGCTCAGGGCCGCCGCCCGTTCACTCAGGTCAGCCATCAGCTCATTGTCCACATCGTAGGAGTGCTCGGTTATGGCCATATAGTCGTAACCCTTTGACTTGAGAAACGCAACGAGTTCCCTCAGTGACATGTCGCCGTCATGCGACAGGGTCGTATGAAGATGCAGCGCCCCTTTCAACTTGACCTTCGACTTCACGGCTCGTCTTTCTTTTGTTATCTCCCTACCAGGCCGGCGGCGACGTCGGCGATATATTTTTTTATCTCATAAAAGCCCGGTTGCATGTCGGCACGACGGAATACCTCGTATCTGGTGCCCGACTCCCGCAGTTTTAGAAACCTTAGCAGCGTGCTCAACCTCCCGGGGTGGCCCCGAGGAAGATTCAGCCGTCGATTTGACTTCAACAATCTGGCCAGCAGGTGATCCAGGTCGCCGAGTAGCCATCGAGACCTGACGCCGGTGCGGTAGGCGTCGACTTTTCCCATGTCGCCGCCGGTCTCCATCTGATAGAAAAGGTACGGGAAATCTATACCGGCATCGATCGCCAGCTGAAGCGACCCCCAGAAGCGGGCATTGATCTCCATAAGCTTGTACTGATTGTCCCTGGGGTCCTGCTTGAATTCAACCATGGCCACGCCGTGCCAGTTGAGCGCCTTGAGTAATTTGACGGCATGTTCCTTCATGGCGGTATCAACCGGAATGGCCTCCCTCAGGACACTGACTCCGCCCGAAGGCGGTTTCTCACGAATCCTTCGATGGAAGAATATCACTTTCTCCTGTCCCTGCTGAAACAGCAGGAAAGCTCCGCAGCCCGGCCCGAGGATCCTTTCCTGTATGACCGGCAGGGCGCCGCTTGCCGCGCCGCTTTTCACCTTGTTCAGCAACTCTTCGGCCGAGCCGGCGTAATCCACCTTTGTGCTTACCCATTGCGAACCGACCAGGTATCGGCTGCGCGGCGGCTTCAGCACGACAGGGTAATCCAGTCCGGCGGCAAGGTCGGCCAGTTCATCAAGACTTTTCGGGAAATGTGTCTGCGGCAACGGTATACCAAGACTATCGGCCAGCCGTATCATTTCACCCTTATCCGAGGCCGCCCGGAAAGCCTCCGGCGGCGGCATGCCTATCGTCGTGTGTTTGGACAGTTCCTCATAATGGTCGGCAATCAGGTAACTGGTGACATCGGTCATCGGGATCAAAAGGTCATAGGAGTCGTCCCGCAGAATCCGCCTGAGATCATCCACGAACTCTTCCGGCTGCGTCTGCGGTGAAGCGTACTTGATGCCGCCCGCACCGTATTTCGATGACGATGCCAGGCAGGGCAAATGGTCTTCGGCCACGGTAACGGTGATGCCCCGGCTGCCCAGTGAGCGCACCGCCGCCAGCGCGGAGCGCTGTTCGCCGTCTATTATAAGTACTCTGCTCATTTACTTTCGAAAAATGCGTCCTTCATTAAAGCATCAAAGGTTTCGCGCGAGATGCCAGACAAACATGGCTTTTGAAAACCGGCCGCGCGGGCCGACCGATATCCCCTCATGAACGGCTATTCTTCTGAGGGAAAAGCGGTCAGTCGACTTCGCGGCCAGCCGGTCGCCCCGCGTCGTGACAGCGCACAGGTAACCGGCCTGTTCGACGGCTGCTTTCACCTGTGCGTTATAGTCACCGTTGGGATAGGAGAAACAGTCCGTCTTTCGGCCGAGCCTTTCTTCTATTATAATCCTTGATCCGGTTATTTCATCCTGTGCCTGTGCCCCCGGGAGCCGGGTCAGAATTCGGTGCGAACAACCGTGCGATCCGAACTCAACCCCGCCGCTCTGCATTTCAATGACCTCCTCCCAGGAAAGCATCGGCTTGTCGTCATCCCCGGCGTCCGCCGCTGCCGGACTTCTTTCGCGCATGGCCGCAATCACCCGCTCGAGCGTTTCGGGGTCGAGGTCCTTCAACGATTCGATAAAAGGATCAGCGTCCACCGACCCTGTCACCCCGGTATGGTCCGCGGCAGGGCGGGTATCGGAACCGCTCTGAATCCCCGTCGCCTTGCGAACGATATCGCTCAGGTCAGCGCCGGTGAAATTCCCTTCGCGGAGAAGTCGGCTTACGGACAGAAACCAGAACGACTTGGGCGTGCCGACAAAATCGGCGGTCAGGAATATCGTTGCCGGTATTTCATGTTTTTGAAGCACCGGATAGGCGTTGGTGAAATTATCCCGCCAGCCGTCATCAAACGTTACGGCGACGGCGCCACGAGGCAGGGAACGTCCCGCCTCTGCGAGCGCGGTCAGTCTAATAACCTGACGGGACTTTGATAAGTAGGCCATCTGGCGGTCGAAGACTTCGGTCGATACCGCCATCCCCGGCTGGGTCAAAACTGCGGAAGCCCACGGGTTGTCAAGGACCCGGTGGTACATGAGGATACTCAGGTCCGGCCGCCCGAGAATCCTGGTTTTGAAAAACCTGTAAGCCGCAAGAACGCCCGAGTAGAACAGAAGAACCGCGAGAAAGTACTTGATGATGCTCCTTCCAGTCGGGTTGCTCATCATGATGTCCCCGCCAGTATGGATACCATCCTGTCGATATCGCTGTCGCTGACGTACGCGTGCGTGGGCAGCGTCAGGAGGCGGTCCACCACCTGCTGCGCCCCGTTGAAGGAATCGCAGGCGGAGGCCAGGTGCTTCTCGATTCCCGGTATCCGCCGGATGGTCGATGGATACATGGTCGACGCTGATATTCCCGCCGCTTTGAGCGCCGTAACCAGCCGATCGCGGTTCTCCCTGTCCCGCGCCAGTACGGGCAGTCTCAGATAGGCGGGACAGTCTGTCCGCTCGTAGCCCGGAATGTCATACCGGTTAAGCGGTGCAATTTTTTCGGCGAGCATCCGGGCATTTTCCCGGCGTGCGTCATTGAGCCGGTCGAGGTGTCGATAGACGGTTCCAAGCAGAGCCGTTTGAAAATTCGTCATCCGGGCGGCGTCAAACTCAGGGTCAAAGACCGTTTCGCCCAGTTTCAAAAGGGGCATCCGCGCCGGAAGCCAGAAAAGTCGAGGTCGCAGAAGCAGACTCACCGCGGCGACTTTGGCGATCAGGGCCATTTCGGAAAGAATGCCGGCCTGCGGCAATTGCATGATTTCTCGTCTTACTTCCCCTGCAATGCCGTCTTCGTCGGTAAGCAGCACGCCACCGGTATAGGCTGTAAGGTTTTTACCCCGGCCGAGACTGAAAAATCCTATATCGCCGAGGCATCCCGAAGGTTTCTCTCGATGGCTGGCGCCCATCGACTGAGCCGCATCATCAACCAGATAAATTCCTCGCTGCCGCGCCAGACATCTCAGTCTTCGCCAGTCGCTCATGATTCCGAAAAGGTCATTGCCCACGATGGCCAGCACTCGGCCGAAGTTGGCGCTCTCGAGCCTTTCGTGGCAGTAGTCCATGGTGCTCGGATCAATGTCCGCCAGCCTGATTTTGAGACCGCACCGGGCGACCGCCGCCGCGACCGTGTAGCAGGTGTAGGCTGGCATGATGACCTCGTCGCGCACCGGGCCGGCCAGCTTCGAAAGAGCTTTCAGGCTCACCATCAGGGCGGTACGGCCGGAATCGAGCAAGAAGCAGTGCCCGGCACTGGTGCGTTCGGCAATAAGCCGCGTCGCGGTGTCGGTGCCCGAGCCCGGCTGCAGACGCAGGGCGAGCGCTCGGGCGATATCGGTTGCCGCTATCGGTGAACCGGCGGGGGCTAACAGGCGAAACATCGTAAAGGTGGCTCCTTGCGCAAACGGCCGACGCTGCCGCTACGGAAAATTCTTTATAAGTTTTGGGCCGACGGCGTTGGCAATCGCCAGCGGCAGTTTTCGCCACAGCCCGATGAAGAGACGGTACCTGGGATTGCTCGGGTTAACCATCGGAATTTCCTGCGTTTTGTTCAGGTGGTACTGCCAGCTCAGTTGCGTCGGTTCCGGCGCCCACTGCTTTTTGAATTTGAATGTATTCGACTCCCACGTTGACCGGCCGAAATCAAAAAAGCGATAACCGCCCTCGCAACCGTCCTTTATCACCCGCCAGTACAAAGCGTGGTTGGGACAGTATTTCAGATACTCGCGGTAGGCGGAGGCCGACGGCACGTAGAGACGATCTTTGAAAGAGAGCACCAGCCCTCCGGCAATGACTCTGCCGCTCATTCTTACAAGAATTATTCGGGCCGAATCCTTGAAAGTGGTCAGGATTTCGGCGAAGAAGTCGCGACCCCAGACGGGAGTGCCGAGATCACGCATGTTGCGCGCAAAGACTTTGTAGAACGCGCCCAGAAATTCCAGCCCGCCCAGCTCGGTCGTCAATCCCGACTTATCCGCCTTGCGAATCTGGTTCCTCAGCTTGGCGTTGAAACCGGTCCAGACCTTCTCCGGATCACGGTCGAGCTGAAGGAGGAAAGTGACCTTCTTTTGGGAAGTCGGGAGATCGACGGCGGTGGGGTTGACCGACCGTAGTTCCATGAACTCGGCCCGCGCCTGCTCTGTGATCTCGCGCCCTCTGGCCACAAGAAGCTGCTCGGTCGCGGCGTCGGCAGCGCACACACCGCCGTAGTCGATCCAGGGCAGGGACACGAGGTAGCGGCTCCGCCACCAGGTTTTCACCTCAAACAGCGGCAGAATCCCGGTCACCTGCTGGCCGTCGACGGCGAGAAGATAACGGGGAGTATGCCCGAGGCCTTTAGCGATGACCTCCATCCAGCCAATATCGTGCGCAATGGTGGCGTTATCGGCCTTTTCAACGAAGGTACTCCAGGCCGCCTTATAGTCGGCGGTGTACTCCACAACATCTGTCACTTAGGGTCAAGTCCTTTCAATTGTTGCCGTGAGCCGGGGAGGGGTGCGGTTTTCAAGCTGCAACGCGCGCCGGCGCGGATTGGTTTCCGCCTGACTCACTTTTCTTTTGAACGCACATCACGAAGGCCACAATCAATATGTAGATCGTCCACAGGTGCGGATAGTAGGCCGTCGACAAAAACGAGGCGCAGGCAAAGTACCCGATCAGGCTGCCTATCATGGCGTTAGCCAGATACTGCCTGGTCGCGTCTCCGCTGTCGGGAACCTTGCCCTTCTTGATTCTGAAAAGCCAGCGGAAAGCGATTGCGATCATAAGCAGGTAAAAAATCATACCCAGAACGCCCAGTTCTGCAAGAACCTGGATCCATACTCCGTGGAAAGCGCGGCCCCACTGCGTGTGGGGGTTGCGCTCTCCGTACACGTAATAGGGCATGTGAATGCCGCCGTTGGCGGCACCGACACCGATCACGGGATAATCCAAAAACATTCTCAGCCCGGCATCCCAGTACCTCAGCCTCGCGTTAGCTGTGGATTCCGAGGTATCCGTGACCGTGCCTACCTCCGACCAGTATTGAGAGGGCGCGAACAGTGCGGCGGCCGCGGCAAGAAAAGCCGTCAGGACAATCACCGCCAGCTTCCGCCGGACATTGAGAATTCCGTACACCAGTACCGCGGCCAGCCCGACCCAGCCGCCTCTGGAGAAACTGCTTATGACGGCGAGAATGAATATCAGCAGCAGCACGCCGCTCAGCAGGCGGGTCTTGCCTTTCAGATAGAAAAGACCAAAAAACACAAACGGTATCATCATGTTTATGGCCATGGCGAAATCGTTTTCGTCCCCGATAAAGCCGCCTCCTACCATGCCGCTGGTATACTGCCCGGTGGTGGCGATATAATGTTGCCCGGTCACGAATGTCAGGATACCCTTGACGGCAAAATACAGGTGAATCACCAGCAGCAGCCAGACTATCTTGGTTACCCGCTCAAGCGAAGTCACCACGTTGGTCGCGATTATGAACATGAGAAGGTAGATGGCCATCGCCTGGGTTATCTGATAGGCATAGTAGTTGTTCACGGCGCTGACCACGGTGGCACCGATAACCGCGACAAAGGCAAGAAAGACGGTGTGGAACCAGCTCCACTTAATCCGGCTTCGGGAAACCACCAGCGACACCACCCATGACACCAGGGTCAGAATTTCAATCAGCATGGTCAGCCTCAGCGGCCTCAGAAACGGTAGGAAATCGTACGGCCTCAGAACGCTGTAAAGGAAGAAGAAGTACACGCCCAGGTACGGGTTCCGAAGAATAAGCACGAAGCCGGCGACGGCCGGGACCAGCGCAATAACCAGATACTGCGCCATTTTGGGCAGAAACGGCAAAGCCAGCCCCAGCAAGACGGAAATCACGATGAGCACGAAGATAGCGAGCTGACGCCCGGTTACGATCATCCTCGAGCGCGACACCGGAGGCCGATAATGTACTTTTTGCTCCATCCCAGTATTCTCCGACATCAGGCGGAAGGTGATTCCGGGCCGGTCATGTCGGCTCTGCCAGCCGGGGCGTTCTTCCTTCCCCCCCATTGCTAAACCGTTTGTTGATAAACATGTTCCCCCTGTTCTAATAAACCCAAACAAGCTTTGCCGTCAACAGCAATTATCGCCCCTTGCGCCAGGCAGGTACAGGTCCGTTGACTTCCGCTCACAGTTCAGTTAGCTTGAAAAGGCTGGGTCTCTGCCCGCTTATTAGACCGCGGCAGCGCCGACTATCACAATAATCAACGCGGGGGCAAGGAACAAAACCGCTTCGGGGCCTGTTAACGCTTAACAAGTAGGCGTAGTGTCTGAGGAAACTCTGTAAATCCAGACTAACTCGGAAAATTTATCTTAGAAAGGTATCTCTAAAGTGCCTAAGAAGAGTACGTCCGGCGCCGGGGGGAAACCGCCCGCCGGAGAAAAGCTTCATACTCGCGACTACCTGGGGTTGATCGGCGTTGCGGATCTGCCCCCGCGCACCAGCGGTTTTGACCCGGGGTATGACCCGTGCACGGTGGAAAGTCATTTGGAGCAGAGCGGCCACCTTATATCAGTGCTTAAGATCTCGATGGCCTGTTGGCAGGTGGCCGACGAGGCCTCTACCCGGAGGAAAGTCAAAGCCGCCCGCCGTTTGAACGTTCCGGTGTGTACCGGCGGCGGCCCCTTCGAGGTGGCTGTTTCCTTCGGGCGGCTCGAAGAATATCTCGACCTCTGTGCCGACATCGGTGTCAACCGGGTCGAAGCCGGTGAGGGCTTCACCGATTTGAAGCTGAAGCCGTCCGAAGTGGTGACTCTTGCCTCCCGGCGCGGTTTGGAAGTTCAGTTCGAGGTCGGCAAAAAGCATGGCGGCACTTTCGGCACCGATGTGGTATCCGCCCTGATCGACCAGGGTAACAGCTGGCTTGACGCCGGTGCCAAGGCAATCGTGATCGAGGCTCGTGAAAGTGCCGAGGCCGTGGGTGTGTTCGACGCAAACCACAATATGAACACCGCTCTGGCCGAGCGCTTTGTCGAAGCCTTCGGCATGGACCTGACCGTCTTCGAGGCTCCCGACAAGCGCAGTCAGTTTGCCTTTATGAACCACTTCGGACCCCAAGTGCACCTGAGCAATGTCAGGCTTGAAGAGCTTCTGCGAGTCGAAATCTATCGTCGCGGTCTGCACTCCGATGCTTTCCAGCACGACAACCTCAGGCCCGGAGGTCCGGCCAAAAAGTAGCCGGGTTATCCCCTGTGGAAAAAAAGGTTGTCATCGATTGTTTTCAGACGGGCACTTTTCGCTACCGCAACGAGTACGCGATTGTGGTGGTTGACGTAATCCGCGCCACCACCACCGCTACCACCGCTCTGGACCGCGGCTGGCGAGTCTTCCCGGCGCAGACCACCGACGAAGCTTTTGTGATCGCTTCGACCAAGGAGGATCCGCTCTTGGTGGGTGAACTCGGTGGCAACATGCCGTACGGTTTCCATCTCACCAACAGTCCGGCTCAGGTTGCCGCCCGCACCGATACGCACCGTCCGATGATTCTGGTCTCGTCGTCCGGCACGGCCCTGGTGATGAGTTCGGCGGGTAGTCCGGCCGCCTATATAGCCTGCTTTAGAAATTTCACCGCGGTGGCCAATCATCTCATCGCGCACCATGACCGCGTCGCCGTGGTGGGGGCCGGCACCAGAGGCCAGTTCCGCAAGGAGGACCAGATGTGCTGCGCCTGGATAGCCGAAAAACTCGTGGCGGCCGGCTATAAGCCCGAAACGCCTCAGACGAGGGAGTATATCTATCGCTGGAGCGGAGCCAGGCCGGAAGAAAGCCGCACCAGCGAGAGCGCCGATTACCTGAGAAACTCCGGGCAGACGGAGGATCTCGAATTCGTCATCAGTCACTATGATGACCTCGATATCGTTCCGGCGCTGGTGAACTATGAATTGAAGGTTGTCAACCGTTGAAGTTTGCCGACAACACAGTCCCGGTGGCAGTCCTCAACTGCAAACTGGGCGCGCTGAGTATCATGCGGAGCCTCGGCCCTCTGGGCGTGCCGCTGTATGGAGTCGATGCCGACCCGCGGTCGCCCGGCATGGTGTCAAGGTACTGCCGCAGGAAATTCCTGCAGGACCTCGATGAGCGCAGGCCGCAGGTGCTGGTCGATTACCTTCTCGATGTCGGGAAAAAGGTCGGTTCCCCGGCCATTCTCATTCCTACCTCCGATGAGACTTCGGTATTTGTAGCCGAACAGGCCGACCGTTTGAAAGAGGCGTTCGTGTTCCCCCAGAACCCGCCCGAGCTGGTCACCGACCTCATGGACAAGAAGAGGATGTACCTGCTGGCCCGCCAGCACGACATTCCCACCCCGTTCACGGAGTTTCCCCGAAACATCGATGACGTTCATCGATATGCCGGGAAGGCGCTCTTTCCGGTGGTGCTGAAAGGGATTCTGGGTAATCGACTCTACGCGCGCACCGGCAAGAAAATGGTCATCGTGAGCTCGAAGGATGAGCTTATCCGAAATTACCGGCTGCTCGAAGATCCCGACCAGCCCAATCTCATGCTTCAGGAGTGCATCCCCGGCGGTGACCACGAAGTCTATATATTCAACGGTTATTTCGACGCCAATTCGGACTGTGTGGTACCTTTCACCGGACACAAGGTCAGGCAGTTTCCCGTTCACGTCGGCTGTGCCTCGCTGGGAGAGAGCCGCTGGAACCGCGATGTGGCCACCCTCACCATGGACTTCATGAAGGCGCTCGGTTACCGGGGTATCCTTGATATCGGCTATCGTCTCGATCCCAGAGACGGGCTTTACAAGGTGCTCGATATCAACCCCCGGATTGGCCAGGCCTTCCGCATGTTCGTGGCTGAAAACGGCCTGGACGTGGTGCGGGACTTGTATCTTGATTTCACCGGTCAGGCCAGATTTCCCGCGGTGCCGCGCGACGGTCGCCGCTGGGTTATTGAAGATTTCGACATCATTTCGTCGATCGATTACTACCGCGAAGGTTCACTGACTTTCGGGCAGTGGTGGCGCTCGTTCCGTCGGCTCGAGGAAGCCATGTGGTTCAGCTGGCGGGACCCGATCCCGTTTATCAGAATGAGCGCAAGCCTCCTCAGGCGGGCGGCCGGGTCTGTCCTCAGAAGTCTCGGGCTGCTCAAAAGGAAACCCGCCGCGGCCGTTCTTACGGAAGCGCCCGAGGTGTAACCATGCAGCAGGTCGAACTTCGGACGGGAGCCTGGTACAACGACCGAACGGTCCGGCTCACGTTTCCTGATTCATGGGATATCGCCGCCTACTGGCCCGATACGCCGCCTCCTCTCACCGAAGATGAAATTGCGCAGAGGATCGCCGCGCCGGTCGGTCAACCTCCCCTGTCGGAACTGGCCCGGGGCAAAAATAGCCCTGTTATAATTGTCGATGACCTCTCACGACCTACACCGGTGTTCAAAGTCATGCCGCATTTGCTGAAACAGTTTGACGCCGCCGGCGTAAAAACCTCGGATATACGAGTCCTGGTGGCGGCCGGCACTCACGGTAAGCAGGACCCGCGGGCTTTGGTCAACAAGATTGGCCGGGAGGTGTTCGAATCATGCCGCGTGATAGAGCACAACGACCGAAAGAACGTCAAGTATGTCGGTGCTACCTCCTTCGGGACGCCCGTCTATGTCAACGCCGAACTGGTCGACGCGGATCTGATCGTGGGCGTGGGTGGCATCTATCCGCAGCACACCACCGGTTTCGGTGGTGGCGGCAAGCTGGCCCTGGGAGTGATGGGGCGCCGGACCATCAAACACCTGCACTTCGGCCACCGCCCGGTCGGCGGGAACTACAATATCGAGAACGATTTTCGGCGCAACGTGACCGAGATGGCGCTTATGGTCGGTCTGCGTAGCATATTCACAATTCACCCCGGAGCCAACCTCGAAATCGTCAACCTGGCGGCCGGCGATTTTACGAGTTACTACGCTGAGGCGGCACGATTCTCCCGGGAGGTTTATGACGCCCCGGCGCCCGACGACGCCGACGTCGTTATCGCCAACGCATACCCGTCGGATGTCTCTTATACTTTCATGCGAAAGGCGAACAAACCCATTCTCTGCGCGGCCGCCGGCGCCACGAAGATTATGGTGGCCTCCAACCACGGCGGGCTGGGCCACCACGGCCTCTATCCCCAGGGCAAAAGTCCCCGATACCTTGAGTACAAGGAACTGTTCGACCGGGTTACGATAATGAAGCCGACAACCATCGTCAGGAAACTGGTGAAGCGCTTGACTCCGGGACGCAAACAAACGGTATCCGCGGCGGAAACGCCCCAGGCTCCGGCTCCGATGGCGCAGGAAAAGCTGTATATCTATACGCCCCCGGGCGGCAGCACCGATCTGCCGGCCATGGGAGGTGTCGAGGTTCTGTATGACTGGGATAAGGCCCTTCAGATGATTACCGAACAGCATAAAGAAAAAGCGCCGATTCGCGTGAGAATATACCCCTGCGCCTCGCTGCAGTGTATCGGGGCGCGGGAAGTTACAACGGCCGCTCATATGGAGTGAGTCGGGTTCCGTTGGTGTCGGTTGTAAGCAGAAAGTTGCGCTAACGGTCGACAGGAATGGTCATGCCGATTTCGTTGTTGAAATTCCAGCGGAAGCTGGCCCGCCTGCGCAAGCTGTGGTCCGACCTGCGCGGGGCATCAGGGCAGGTCTATGTCCATCATCGGGTTGATGAATATCGTGAAATGTGGCGCGCCGCCGCGGCCGAGCTGGGCGCCGGTTTCAACGTACTGTCGGACAAGATATGGGAGGTCAGGCTCGGCGGCAGGACGACCAGGATTCATAACGACATTCTCGAGCTTGACAGTCCCGTAACTCTCCAGTTAGCCGGAATGAAACCTCTGGTATATCAAATGCTTGCCGAACACGGTCTGCCCATACCGGCACATACCGTGTTTCGCCTTGATGTAACAGGCAAGGCCTATCGCTTCTGTGAAAATCACCGGCAGGGCGTGGTAGTCAAACCGGCCCGCGGGACCTCTTCCGGACAGGGCGTGACCACCCACATCATCAAAAGGAAAGAAGTTCGGCGAGCAGCCGTCCTGGCCTCGCTTTACTGCCCTGAACTCGTGATCGAGCCTATGATTCCCGGTGAATGTTACCGGGCGCTGGTTCTTGACGGCCGGACAATCCATGCCGTCTGTCGGCGCGGTCCGCGGCTGACCGGGGACGGCAGCACCAGCGTGGCCGGGTTGATTGAAGCCGAAAACGCGCGTAGGCGCGGGGCCGGCCGGCCTTTGCTGGATATCGACCGCGACACGCTTTTCACACTCTCATACCAGCTTCTTTCGCTCGACTCGGTCCCGGCAAACGGCCAGACGGTCATCGTCAAGAGTGTCGCTGATCCCGTCCGCAAGCGAGTAGAAGTGCGCACCGTGTATAACGAGGATGTTACCGAGCTGGTCTGCGATTCTATTAAGCGAGCGGCCGAGAAGGCGGCCGGAATAATCGGGTCGCGCTTCGTCGGTGTCGATTTCATAACCACCGACTGCACCCGGCCGCTTGAGGAAACCGGTGGCGTGTTCAATGAGCTGAATACGACGCCGGGGCTTCACCACCACTTCGACCGCGAGAAAGAGGCCTATCCGCCGGCCGCCCTGCTTGCCCTCAAAGCTCTTCTGGATTAGACGGCAGAGTTTCCGGAGGAACCTCCGGTAGCGATATCATCAAGCAGCCCGGCGAACTGCGCCGTCAGTTGGCGCTTGGTGACGGCCTTCAGTCCCGAACTTTTTGCCTCGCCGAATCCGCCGCTTCGGCCTCTGGTAATGATGGTTTTCAGGCGCTCTTTGATTGCGGGCTTATCGTTCAGGTCGGCGATATGCACGTGCTCGAAGCGTGACATGAAATTCTTCGTCGCGCCCTCCGATGTCAGCACCAGAATCTCTTTGCCGGTACCGAGATATTCGAAGGCTTTGGCCGGTATATGCACCCGCCCGGTTTCCCCCTGGACAAGGATCAGGACATCGGCGCCCCGGAGAAGATCGAGATAGCCCGAGCGGCTGACGGGCGGCGCAAAGGTGACCGCCTGCTCCATCTGATGGTAGGCGATGCTTCGATTGATGCGGGACATATCAATGTCGCTGTTGCCGTAGAAAGCGAACAGCACGTCCTTCGGCCGCACGAAGCCTTCGGTCAGAAGCTCGCCGGCGGCCTCGAGCATCGCCGAGGGATCGCGGCCGGCATACAGGTTACCGGCATGCAGAAACTTCATCATGTCGGCAGCCTTCTCGGTTGCGGTCCGATCCTCGCTGCCGAAATCGTCTTCATCAAAACCGTTGACGATGGTGTGACACTTATGGTCGAGTAAAGGCTTATAAAGGCTTTTCAGATGGTCGCGCCACTCGTCGGTGGTTGTGATGACCAGGGCCGCTTGGCGGGCGGCCTGCTTTTCGAAGTACTCATCGAATTTCTTTGACAGCCTCAGAACATGCCGGTCACGCTCTTTCGGAAAAAGCCACGGGTCTCGGAAATCGATGACCCATCGGACCCCGGTCAGGCGGTGGGCCGCCCAACCGACCATGTGACAGGTCTGCGGCGGTCCTGATGTATAGATGACATCGTATTTGTGCTTTCGAATCAGGCGCCAGGCGGTCAGCGTCGCCGGAAAGAACCAGCCGCTGAAGTTATCGGGCGTCAGCGAGAGAGTGTTGAGCGACTTCTTCCATACCGGCGTGGGCGGTTTCTCAACGGACTGACCGGCAGCCACGCCGCTCCGGGCGCGTTCGCCTTCGGGCTGCGAACGGGTCCGCCTCAAAACGCGCTTGAGTCCGGCGTAGATGTCGTCCGGTCGCGGCCACATCCCGGTACGATAGGCCGGGCAGGCCGACTCCGGCGGGCTGGTGTCCTGCTGGGGATAATAATCGCTTTTGACCGTCAACACATGGGGTTCCCAGCCGAACTGGGGCAGATACTTCGCGTATTTGATAGTCCGCTGCGCGCCAACCTGGAGGTCGGGATGATAATGATAGGCTATAAGAAGTATCTTCTTTGTCGGCCGCATGGCCGGTTACCTCGTCAGCTGCGGATCATACCCCAGACTTCGCGGCAGGTGTCGCGCGAAAAGGCCAGCATACATCCTGCATATACTAGAGCACCGATAACAATCATAACAACCAGCGTGAGCACCGCGTTCGCATCCCAGCTCGTAAGGGCCAGTTTGGTGGCGTACACGGCGGCGTACATTACGCCGCTGTAGAAGGCCGGCGTCAACATCGTCTTCAGAAAGCGACTCACCGAAACCCCGATGACCGGAAGCGACTGGCTCAGCATGTACAAAAACCACAGGGAAAAACCGATCAGCCAGGCCAGGCTGACGCCGACCAGTCCCCACTTGACACCAATCACGAAGGCGGTCGGCATGACGACGCAGGCTACGACAAGATTCCTCACGTTCACATCGGGGCGACCCAAACCGCTTACAGCCGGTCCCACCGATATCTGAATTGTCCGCAACGGTATAATCAGGCTCAAAAGCTGAAGAGCGGGAATGGCCGGAAGCCACTTTTCTCCCAGTACCAGCGAAACAAGCTCCGGTGATACGCTGGAGATGCCGAAGAACACCGGGAATGCCACCACGCTGATGGCCCGCGCCGCTTTCAGAGCGTAATTGGCCGCCAGCTCTTTATTGTCCTGAAGCTGCGAATATGCCGGCAGTCCCACTTCATGCATTATACTTCCCACCTTCTGCATGGGTAGCGAAGCGATGTGCATGGCCACCGAGTAATAGCCCAGCAACGTTTTGCCCAGGAGCTTGCCTACGATGAAAACGTCAGCCTGCGAATACACATACCATAGTACCCGCGTAATCGACATATAGCCGCCGAATTTGGCGCGCTCGGCAAAGCCCTTGAAGTCGGTTGTGGGTCGCCGGAACGAGGGTTTGGCGATATTATAGCCGATACTCCTGACCACGATGTGCGCCAGCGCCCCGAAAACGAGAGCCCAGACAGCAGAGCCTAGTAACGCCAGAGACAGAGTCAGAATACTGCTGGTCAACATCGCAACCACTTCCACAATTGACTTGGCCCGGAAATTCATCTCCCGCGTCAGAAGCGCGCTGGGCACAACGGAGAAAGCAACGGCAATGAATTGAAATGCCAGGACCGAGACAATGGCAATGAGCCTTTTCTCCTCGAAGAACATGGCGATCAGCGGCGAACCGGCCACCAGAATCACAAAGAGCGACCCGTTGATCAAAAGCACCATACTGTACACCTGCCTCAGCAGAGTGTCGCTGACGGACTTCGACTGCACCAGCGCCGCTCCCAGACCCATCTCGTTAATGAGCATACACAGGGCGATAAAGACGGTGGCCATGGCCATCAGGCCGTAGTCATCGGGATTGAGAAGCCGCATGACGATGATGGTACTGGCCCAGGTAATGAGCTGGGTGGCGGCCTTGCCACCGACGCTCCACTTCAGACCGCTGAGTACCTTGCCCTTTAGCTCCGCCAAGGATACCTCCCGTGGCGCCTGAACTCAGGTGCCGCCGGCATACACAGCGGCGGCCTGTTTGAGATCAAACTGTTGGACATAGTATGGACCTGCGTACCCAAGGGAAAAACAAAGTGAATATACGCGTCTGAAACGAGTTTAAGCAAGGACGGGTTCCGGGGAAAGCCTTAATATCAAAGGCCGGCCGTATCAGGCCAGCCCCAATACATGCCTGACGGCCTTGCCGGCGAAGCGCCTCAGCTTGAGGTACATGGCGGCGACGAAAGGACCGGGGTCATCACGGCGCAGGCGCATGTAGGCCTTGTGGCCCTGCCGGTCCTTTAACCATTGAGCGAGGGTAAGCCTGCCCGAGCGATAATACTGCCAGGCCGC
>CP070777.1:2736971-2750091 GCA_020346225.1 Candidatus Zixiibacteriota bacterium
AGAGCATTCCGGGTGATTGGCCCCGCGGCAAAATGCTCCCGCCGGCCGAGGTCGCCCGGGCCGTACGTTATGCGATCGAACGTCCCGGCGACGTGCTCGTCGAGGATATCTTTCTGGGGAACATCAGCGGTACCCTGTAAACCGTCAAAGGCGTCGGCTTTTGCTTGTTTGAAAGCTGGGGAGAGCTTAACTTAGCCACGTGTCAATGCATAAGGGCCCTATTCTCCGCCTGGCGATTCTGCTCGCCCTGACGACGGCGTTCTGTCACCCGGTCGGCTCGCAGGAGACCGGCGTTCTGTATCTCGATTCCGGCAGCCTCAGCCGACTCGCGGCTTCATGCACCACCGCCACCCACTGGCGCTACCACGGCGGGGATGACCCGGCCTATGCCGATCCGGGATTCGATGACTCCGGTTGGGAAGTGAGAGCGACTGTTGTTGACGCCTCTGAATGGTCGAAGCGGGAATCCTGCGGTCCGGACTGGTATCGCCTCCACCTGCGGGTGGACTCGTCTCTGTGGGGCCGCCCCGTCGGAATTGCCTATGCCATAGCCGGTGCGGCAGAGGTGTTCCTCAACGGGGAACCGCTGTTCGGCCTGGGTCGGGTGGGCACATCGGCAGAGACGGAAGAAACCTGGTTTACCGATCGCGGTATTCCGAAGTCGATAGAATTCTCCGATACGCGGGATCAGATTCTGGCTGTCCGCTTCTCCGCCGCCGATCCGAGACTCCCCGACATCGCAGAGGGCGGCATTGGCTACATTCTTCATGCCGTGCCACTGGCGGAGAGCACCAACGACGCCGTGAACAAAATGATTGCCGGCTCCCGGCAACATGTATTCTTGGCGGGTGTTACCCTGTCTCTGGCCTTGCTGCACACGCTCATGTTTTTTCTCTACCGTCGATTTAAAGAGAACATATATTTTGCCCTCTTTACTTTTGGCTGTGCCGGCCTGGCCGTGGCCCCGGCCCAGACCATCAACCTGCCCGAGATCGAGTCCTTTTTTGTGTTCACGCTTGTGCTGAAGTTGTCGATGGTGGTTTGCGTGCTGAGCGCCCTGGCCGTTCTGTATTCTCTGTTCTACGGGCGCTTTCCAAGACAGTACTGGCTCTTTGTCTCGGCCGGTGTTGTCATGGCGGTTTTTTCGGGGAGTATCTCGAGGACCTGGTTCTATGCCTTTACGGCAATCGCCTTCGTCGAGTTGACCAGAATCACGGTACGGGCAATGGTTACGCGCGAGCGAATGGCCTGGGTGATCGGGGCAGGTTTCATGACATTCATTATTGCATCGGCGTGGCAAATGCTGTCTGATGTCGGTGTTGTGCCTCGTGTCGACCTCGGTGTCGAGGTTTACCTGATTGGTATCATGGCTCTTCTCCTGTCGCTGTCTCTGTACCTGGCGATACGTTACGCTGAAACCAGCCGCAGTCTCGAAGACAAGGCGGCGCTGGAGAAGGCTCACGCGGAACTGGAAGAAGCCCATCGGGATCTCCACGACACTCAGGCGCAGCTCATCCAGTCGGAGAAGATGGCTTCACTGGGACAACTGGTGGCCGGAGTCGCCCATGAAATAAACAACCCCATTGGAGCCATCAGCAGCATGAACAATACTCTGACCAAAGCCGTGGATAGACTAAAAGAGCAACTGACCGCTTCGGCCAGTGTCGGGGAGAGCGATACGGCGGGAGATACATCCAAAATGCTGGCGGCAATAGACGATGCCAACAAAGTCATCTCATCCGGCACCGAACGCGTGACCGACATCGTGAGCAGGCTCAGGAGCTTCGCCCGCCTGGACGAAGCCGAACTGAAGAGGGTGGATATTCATGAGTGTCTCGAAGATACCCTGGCCCTCATTCGCCACGAGTTGAAGCACAATATTACCGTGCTTCGGGAATATGCCGATCTGCCGGAAATCTCATGTTTCCCGAAGCGGCTCAACCAGGTCCTTTTGAATATTCTGATAAACGCCAGGCAGGCTATTGAAGGCAAAGGCGAAATTCGGATATCGACCGGCGGCGTCGGCGAGGGTCAGGTCTTTGTAGCTATAGAGGACACGGGTCCCGGAATACCTCCGGCCAATCTGGATAAGATATTCGATCCGGGTTTTACCACCAAAGGCGCCGGCATCGGCACCGGGCTGGGTTTATCCATCTGCTATCAGATAATCAAGGACCATCGTGGAGATATAAGGGTCGAAAGCGAATTGGGGCGGGGGACAAAATTCACCGTCATACTCCCGGTTGACCTTGAAAAAAGGATTGATATAAGGCGGCCGTAATGGTTTATTAGTTCTATCAAACTCTCAAATCAGCCCATTGAAAAATGAAGAAGTATCTTCGGTCTTTTATCGACATCCGTAAGGGAGAGGTTGGCGTCACTCTCCTTCTGCTGGCCAACATTTATCTCCTTCTGGTGACTTACTATTTTCTTAAGCCGGCTCGCGACAGCCTTTTTCTGGCCAAGCTCGGTCCGGGGCAGTTGCCTATAGTTTTCATCGTCATCGCTTTGGCGATTGTCCCGATCACCACGCTTTATTCCAGGGCCAGCCGGGCTCTCAGGCTGAATCAACTTATCAACGCCACTCTGGTTCTGGTCATTGTGTCCCTTTTTGTGCTTCGCTGGCTGATGAATATGTCGTACTTCTGGGTTCCGTATGTCTTCTATGCCTGGGTGAGTGTCTACGGTGTTCTCACTACCTCCCAGTTCTGGCTCATGGCCAACGCCGTCTATGATGCCACTCAGGCCAAGAGGCTCTTTGCCCTGCTTGGGCTGGGGGCCATCTTCGGTGCCTGGACGGGAGGCGAGGTCACCAATATTGTCGTGACATCCTTCGGTGTATCCACCGAGAACCTGCTTTACTTCTGTGTTGCTCTTATCGCGGTAAGCATCGCTATCACGAACTCGGTGTGGGTGCTGCAGGGCAGGCGGGTCGAGGAACAGAGTGGTGCCCGGCGAAAACGTTCCGATCCCAGGGAGTCGTTCATCCAGATGTTCTCGTCCATCAGGCGTTCCCGCCACCTCCTTTTAATTGTGGGAATTATCGCCATTACCATGATGGTGGCATCGCTGGTTGATTTCCAGTTTAAGGCCGTTTCGACTCTCAGTTTTCAGGACGCCGCCACGGGTGAGGTTGACAAAGCCGGTCTGACGGCCTTCATGGGCAAGTTCTACGGCCGCCTGAGTTTGGTCTCGATATTTCTCCAACTCATTTTCGCCTATCGTTTTCTCAGGGTTCTCGGTGTCGGCGGCGTTATATTGTTCTTGCCGCTGGGGCTTCTGGTCGGCTCGGCGGCCATGTTCTTGAGCGTAAGTCTCGTGGCCGCTGTCCTCCTGCGCGGCGCCGACGGCAGCCTTAAGTACTCCATTGACAAAACCGGTCGCGAACTTCTGTTTCTGCCGGTCCCTCTTGATCTGAAGAAACGGACCAAGGTCTTTATCGATATGTTTGTGGACCGCTGGGCCCGCGGGGTAGCCGGTGGTCTGCTTTTGCTTCTGCTGGTTCTTTTCAAATACGACACCGACCCCAGCCAGGCCATCCGCCTGATGAGTCTTGTGGTGGTCGGCTTTCTGGCGATATGGATGGTGCTCGCCCTGCTCATGCGTCGCGAATACGTCGACACATTCCGGCAGGCCGTCCAGAAGCGCGAGATCGATTTGAGCGAGGTCAGGATTCGCATAAACGAGTCAGCCACCATCCGCACCCTGGTCGACTCTTTGAAAAGCCCCAACGAGCGCGAGGTCGACTACGCTGTGAGCATGTTGACCTCGGTCAAGAACGCCGATCTTATCGAGCCGCTGCGGTCCCTGCTGAAGCACTCCTCGGCCGAGATCCGAAAGAAGAGCCTGGCTGTTCTGATGGCCCAGGAGGACGCTTCCCTCGTCGACGATGCGAAAAGGATGCTTGATGACGAGGATGTCGAGGTGCGCCGTCAAGCCATGCGCTTCATTTTTCAGACGGCCGGTCCTGACCGCGAGCAAACGGTAAGCGGTTTCCTCGGTCACCCTGACCCTCGGTACCGCTGCGCCGCCGTTGTCACCCTGGCCGAATTCGGCTCTGCGGAAGATCAGTCTCGTCTGACTGAAGAGGTTATTGAATCCCTCTTGAACGCCCCGGGGGATCAGGCTCCGCTGGCGCGTCAGCAAATTGCCCGCGCCCTCGGCTTTATGGATAGTAAACGGTTCGGCAAGTATTTCAAAGGTTTGCTCGATGATCCGTCGGGGCCGGTGGTTTCGGAAATGATCGCCAGTATCGGGAGGCTCGGCGAGAGAGAGTACGTGCCCTGGCTGATGAAGGCGCTGGCCGACAGGAGATACCGACCCCGGGTACGCCGGGCCGTGGCTGCCTTTGGCACCTCGATTCTGGGTACTCTGCACGACTACCTTATCGATGAGAAGGTGGAACTGTCGGTGAGGCGCAATATCCCCCGGGTTATCGGTTTGATACCGGAGCAGGAATCCGTCGAAATCCTCACCCGGTCCATCAGTATCGTTGACCCGGCTCTCAAGTATCATGTCGTCAAAGCTCTCAACAGACTCCGCAGCGGCTATCCGCATCTGAAGTTTGACGAGCAGCGCGTTGACCAGGCGCTCATCGAAGAGACCCGTTGTTACTATGAAATAGCCCAGCTGCTGGACCTGCAGCCGTCGGCCGATACCGATGGTTCGCAGCTTTTGTCCCGGGCGCTCAGCGAGAGACAGGAGCAAAATCTGGAGAGAATTTTCCGGCTGCTCGGCCTGCATTATCCGCCAAGCGATATCTACAGTGCCTATCTGAGAATCGTCAGCCGCAAGCAGGTTTATCGGGCGAGCGCCATCGAGTTTCTCGATAATCTGGTCAAAGGTGACGTAAAGAAGTACCTGTTCCCGATTCTGGATGAAGCCTCGCCCGAAAGGGTTGTTCGCAAAGGACGGGAGCTTTTCGGAATCAGGTTTGAACATAAGGACCAGGCACTCTTATACCTGATGGGGGGACGCGACAGCTGGCTGAAAGCGTGCGCGGTTTACAATGCCCTGGACTGCGAATCGCCGGAAGTCATTGAGGCCGTCGAGTCCGCCCGAAGCGACCGGGACCCGGTCGTGCGCCAGACGGCGGAATTCGTAATCGGCCGGATAAGATCTTGAACGGGGAATCAGAGTTTACGTTAAACATATACGAAAGGGGCCATGCGCCGCTTTCGAACATATCGGGTTGATATGCTGACCGTAATAGAAAAAGTGATCTTTTTGCAGAATGTGGAAGTCTTCTCCGAAGTCGCCACGGAGCAGCTGGCTTATCTGGCGGCTATTGCGGAAGAGATGGAATACGCCAATGGAGAGTCGATCTACAACGTCAATGACGTGTCCGATGCCCTGTACCTGGTGGTCGACGGTCGTGTCCGTCTTCACCTGGATGAGCGGGATATCGCCTCGGCCGGGCCGAAAGAGGCTTTCGGGACGTGGGCGCTGTTTGACGACGAGCCCCGGGTAACCTCGGCTACCGCCGAGGACGACTCGCGGCTTCTCCGGATCGACCGCGAGGATTTCGTCGACCTTCTCGCCGACCACATCCAGATCACCCAGGCTGTCCTCAAGTCCGTGGTGTCTCGATTGAGAAGCCTGGTGGACCGGGTGGGTATCGAACGTTCCGCGCCCGAAGCCCCTTAATCCGCCAATCCGGTTTTTTGGGAACTCTGTCTCGAATCGGCCGGCTGGAATTAACGGTGACATGAATATGGCTCACAACGACAGGCAAATGGCCGCGCTCAAAACCTCCGAAGAGAAGTACCGCAAGATGGTGGAGGGGGCCAATGACGCCATCTTCGGTATTGACCCGGAAAACGCCACCATCCTGTATGCCAATCAATGCGCTGAAGAGATGTGCGGGTATCCCCGGGAAACGCTGATCGGCATGAAAGTCTGGAAGCTTCATCCCTCCGATGAAGAGCCGCAGGCCCGCCGGCTTTTCGAGGAGGTGGTAAAAAGCGGAAAGAGCTATCTGAGGGAGCAGCACTTTGTTCGCCGGGACGGCTCCCGGCTGACCGTCGATGTCAGCGCTGTGCTGATATCCTACGGCGACAAGAAACTGATTCAGCGGATTTGTCGTGATGTGACCAGGCGGCGCCTGCTCGAAGATGAACTGCGCCGCATCAACGAAAATCTCGAGCGGACTGTCGAGGAGCGCACCGCGGAGTTAAAAGAGAAACAGACCCAGTTGGCCCAGAGCGAAAAAATGGCCGCCCTGGGGTCGCTCGTCGCCGGCATCGCCCACGAGATAAACACCCCCCTCGGGGCGCTGAACAGCAACAACGACATGTTCATCCGGTTAATCGGCAAGCTGTCCGATGTTCTCGGTGAGATGAAGGCCTGCGGCGACCTCAAGGCCAATCCCGAGTTGGAGAAAATTTTCGAGAATATCGAAAAGCTCAACGATATCAATCGAACCGCCGCCGAGCGCATCGTAAAGATGGTCAACAGCCTGCGAACCTTTGCCCGTCTCGACAAGTCCGAAAAGGACACGGTTGACATACACGAGGGGATCGAGACCACCCTCACGCTGGTGCATCATGAATTGAAAGACCGGATCGAGGTTGTCAAAAACTACGGCGACATACCTAAAATCAGTTGCTATCCCAACCAGCTCAATCAGGTGTTCATGAACCTGGTGGTTAACGCCTGCCAGGCTATCGACGGGAAAGGTACGGTCACCATTACGACCTCTGAGAAAGACGGTAATGTCATAGTTGAAATCTCCGATACCGGCAAAGGTATTCCGGAGGAAGACCTCCAGAAAGTGTTCGATCCCGGATTTACCACCAAGGGTTCCGGTGTGGGAACCGGCCTGGGCCTCTCTATCGTACACCAGATCGTTCAGGAGCACCAGGGAGAGATCGAGATCGACAGCAAGACGGGGCAGGGGACCACCTTCAGAATAATACTACCGGTGGCGTAGCTTATGGCCGACTCGACCGCAGCCAAATCCACCCAGCCCCAGCCGGTAATCATGATCGTCGATGACGAATCGATGGTTACGAAGTCGCTCACCACCCTGATCGAGCTGGAAACGGATTACGCGGTAGTGGCCTTTCAGTCACCGACCGAGGCCCTTGAGTATCTCAAAAAGTCGACGGTGGACCTGATTATCTCGGACTTTCTCATGCCGGAGATAACCGGGCTGGAACTGCTGGAACAGGCCAGGAAGATGCATCCGGAGGTGCCCCGCATTCTGCTGACGGGCTATGCGGACAAGAAAAACGCCATCGAAGCCATCAATGCCGTCGGCCTGTTTCAATACATCGAAAAACCCTGGGACAACGAGAACCTAAAGATTGTCATTCGTAATGGCCTTAATTACAAGGGCTTAGAGTCTGTACTTAAACAAAAAGTTAAGGACCTTGATGTCTTGCTGATGGAGCGCCAGAAACTGCTCGATACCACCGATATGTTCCAGACCGAGCTGGAAATGGCCCGACGGGTACAGCAGAGTATGCTGCCCGAGTCGCTGCCGCAGCTTGACGACATCAGGCTTACGGCCCGGTATCTGCCGGCTCTGGAGATCGGCGGCGACTTCTATGATGTCATAGCCCTGGACCGCGGGCGGACAGCGGTTCTGATCGCCGATATCACCGGTCATGGAATCCAGGCGGCTCTGGGGACAGCCCTTTTGAAGTTTGCCTTCACCAGCTTCCGCGACAGCGATGTCGGGGCGACCGAGATTCTGAGAGGCATGAATTCCGTACTTTTCAGGGGGCTGCCATCCGATATTTTCGTGGTGGCCCTGATTGTCGAGCTCGACCCGGGCCGCGGCGCCTGCAACCTGGTGAATGCCGGAGTGCCGCACCCGGTACTACTGCGAAAGGCCGACGGTTCGATGGAGCGAGTTACGGTGAACGGTCTGCTGCTCGGTATGACCGACGATGATACGTATCAGCCCGGGGAAGTCGAGCAGGTCTCTCTTGACAGGGGTGACTATTTGCTACTGTTCACCGATGGTCTCACGGAATCCGCCGACAAGACGGGAGAGTTCTTTGAAACCAGAGCCTTACTCGAGAATGTCGAGAAAGGCCTTGCTAAACCCGGCTGCGAGATATTAAATGACCTGGAATCAGCCGCGGCCGAATTCCGTCAATCCGCCCGGCCCGATGACGACATAACCATGATTTGTATCGAAAGACGATAGAACGGGAGTTTTGTATGGTCGAATCATCCGAGAAAAACACAATCGTACTGGTGGACGACGAGGATATTGTCCTCACCAGCCTCAGTTCGTTTCTTTCGCTGGAGACTAACTACAGCGTAATTACTTTTACTTCGGCGACCGCGGCCCTCGAGCACATAGAAGCCCACGGCTGCGATCTCGTCATCTCCGATTACCTCATGCCGGAGATGGACGGTATAACTTTCCTGGCCAAGGTCAAGGAGATTCATCCCGAGGTCCCGCGAATAATCCTGACCGGCTATGCCGACAAGGAAAACGCCATCAAGGCCATCAACGATGTCGGTCTTTACCAGTACATAGAGAAACCCTGGAGTAATGACGACATTCTCATAATCATCCGAAACGGTCTGGAGCGCCAGCGATTGATGAAGAAACTCCAGCAGAAGATCGACCAGATAAATTTTGCCTACGCCGAGTTGCAGGGACTGCACAAGGAAATTGTGAAGACTTTCGTGTAGTGCCGCGCCCCGGGGAGCTCACTCAGAACCGCAGGGTAATCTTGATCAGCGCCGGCGGCGGTTCTTCAATTGTGTCGGAATAAGCTTTTTCCCCGAAAGAATGAAAGAGTTCCGCGAGCAAATAACCCGCCATGGCCCCCACCAGGACATCCGATACAAAATGTTTGTAGGCGTGGATTCTGCTCCATCCCACAAAACTCGCCCAGCCGAACAGCAGTGCCGGCGGAGCCCATCGCCAGTCGCGGTACTCGCCCGGAGCCATCCGCGCTCGCATGATCGCCCGCAGGCGCTTGTTCAGAAATGTGGCGGCGAAGAAGGAGCTTGACGCGTGCCCGGAGAAGAACGAGCGCCGGTCCTCAAGCGCATCGACCTCATCGCGCCGGGCGGCCCGGTCGGGATGAAGACGCAGCAACGGTCTCTCGCGCGCCGTCAGGCCTTTGAAAACGCTCGTTATACCTTTCGTAGCCACCAGTCCGCTGGCAAAGAGATGAAAGTCCTGCAGTGCCGTCCGGCCCTCGTCACCCACCGACCAGGCCAGATCAGCGCTCAGCACAACCGCTCCCGCTATCATTGGAGTCGCCAATGAGCCCAGGTCGCTGTCAAGGAAATTCGTTTTGCCGGTATGGTAGCTCCCGCCGAGCAGTCTTTGCAGTCTGCTTTCCAGTGGCAGCGGCCCGGCAATGAGCGGCGGGCGCGGTTTATCGGTTTTCAGGGCGACCTCGCCCAGGACGGCTAGCCCCGCCGAGGCGCCGCCGATAAGAATCACCTCGTCGGCATCGAGGAAGTCCTGTGAGGTGACCGCACCGGGCCAGCCCGCTAACAGGGCAAGGATAAGAATCAAGAGGCGGCTGTGCGGTGAGCTCTTTCTCATGGGGATAAGTCTAATGGACTGCGGCAGGGACGGCAATTAGAATTTCCTGATCAGGACATCGCCGTACCCAATCTCCATCTCATTGAGGGATTTGAAAAAGTGTCCGAGCGTCATCAGGTAGTGATTGGAATTGACTGAAATATCTTCTTTGATTGTCGGCGATACGTTGCTGTAGAAATAATGGCCGGACTGCGCACTGACCTCCGTCAGCACCGGCTCGCCGTCAACCTCGTCCAGAAAGAAAGCGCCCGCCGTCAGCACCGGTTCGCCCGGGAACAGGAAAGCGTGGTTGGCACGCGGGACCTTCCGGCCGGTCTCCTTTTCGAGCCGGTCGACCTCGGCGCGAAGCAGCTCCCGGCCGAAACGAATCTTGCCGCTGAGCCCGACTGCGAAGAAGTATTCGCCCGCCGCCAGCGTGTCGAAACCCGCTCGAGTCAGCGTTGACATCACGCGCACATCGCCTTGCCGATCGTAGAACTTGCGGTACTCTCTCTGCAGCATCGGCGCTTCTTTATTGGGGAAGGCGACGGCCGGGGCATTATCAACGATAGCTTTGAGCAGCGAGTCGGACGGCATGAAAGCCGTGATACCGCGGGCAAAGTCGGTCTTTATCTCGTTGTGAGAGTGCAAGAAGTTCTGGTAGTTATCGTAACCTGGAATGACGTAGTCCGGCGGGGGAGCATAAATATCGAGTGCCTGCGGCAGTCCGAAGTCCACCGCCGCCGGGGCGGCTTCGCCGGCGCCCCGATCCAGTTGATGGAAATAATCGGAAACGGCCGAGGCATACGCCGCAACAGCCCGGCTGTCGGCCGGCGTGTCGCCCTGAGATACAAAGAACTGTTTGGCCCAGATCAGCCATCTGGTCTGCTGGACAGTCGACAGCTGGATTGTGACCGGCATGCCGCCCAGTTCCATTTTCAGCAGAATTCCACGATAGCCGATCGGCTCGTCAGCTTCTACCCGGTCAAGGTAGATTTCCTGTTCAATGATCCGCCCCGGGTCGTCCCCGGACAGAGCCTTCAGGGCCTCCTGTTGAGCGGCAAGATCCGGGCATACTATGCGCAGGCTGTGGTAGAACGGACCGGCATCGCTGCTTTCCGCCGCCCTGATATCCAGCGGGCCGGGTATCAGGTACCCGTCGCGCTCGGGTAGTACACCGCCGAGCAGGTTCTGAAGTTCGGTCTGCTGCGCGGCGGTCCATTCAGCGAATAAAACACCGGTTATCGGGTCCTTCTCACCGGCCAGGGCCGGTGACGGCACCATCGCCAGCAGAATAAAAGCGGTAATGAGAATTCTGGTGAGGCGGGACGGATTCATTTGGTTACATCGAGATGCTCAAGGCCGGCAAGCGCCAGACTCTGGTCTTCAGCCGTGTACCATAGCCACAGCGCCGTGGGTCTGCTCCAACTGCCGCCGCCGCGCCGGGTTCTTATCCGGACCTCGAATGCGTGCCGTTCATAATCGTCGTCGGCCCGCGGTGTCAGATAGCGCGATTTCATCAGGTCCAGGTCCGCTTCGGAGAGGGCAAAGCCGGTCTCCGGTGATGTTCGCCCGGCAATGATCTCTTCGCCGTCATATCGGATGGAAAGCTCGTAGGTGGCGTGCCTGGCATCCTCCAGGCCATAGGCGACGGCCAGGTCGTCGAAACTTATTTCCAGACTGGCGCCGGCGTCTCTGATTTCGAAATTGTCGAGTGGGTTGACTTTGCCGAACCAGTGCCGGCCGATCTTGTCGCGCCGCTCTATCAGGGTCTTGAGGAGGAAGGCTTCCGCTTCCGGATTACTGTACTGGCCGGCCTTGACCAGGGCTTTGAGATCGGCGTCGCGGAAACTCATGACGATCTTGGCTCCCCAGTAAGCGTCACGATCCGTCATCTCCTCGAAAGCCGGGTTCGGTATGATCGGATTGAACTTGTCCGGCTCGAAGATTTCCGACTCGAAATAGCCGATTGACGGATACTCGACAGGCTTGGCGTACTCCCAGGGCCACGTTTTCGTGCCCAGCGTAAAGAGCGATACCATTACATCGCGAAGGTCAAACACGTTGGCGTATCCTTTGAGCGGCGGCTTGGGAGCGTCACCGTCGGAACCGAGGGTCGATCCGAAATCGAGCAAGTGGTGCTTGAGGAACCGGCGTCCGTCCTTTTCTTCGTAGGTGTCCATCGTGTTCATGTCCTTGGTGTCGTGGTGATTCACCAGCGACGCCATCACGTAAAGGGCCCTGAGTTCCCGGCGGTGCTGGTGCGGGCACCAGTCGTTGGGATCATCCCGGCGCGTGCCATCAAAGCTGAAAGGCCCCTTTACGTTCCCCAGCGAAAGCGAGGCCAGGGACCTGATATAACCGTCCGGCGTCTGGTGCACGTCTTTCAGAATGCTCAGCAGATGCTCCTGCGTGAAGGGTTGCTCCCTGCCGTCATCGTCAGTATAGGTAACCCCTTCTTGGACCTTCAGAATTTCCGGCTTCCAGTAGACGATCGTCTCTTCCGGCACGTTGTAGCCGCAGGCGTAGAAATACCTGCAGCTGATGGCTGACGCCGCCGTGGCCATCTCGGGATACCCCGGAGGATCGAATTTCATCATGTACTGGTGACCGTGCTTGTCCTTGATCCAGAACCCGGGGGTGGCCCCGCCTACTTTCGGCCTGAAGACCGTCCATACTCCCGACGTATCCGGGCCGCCGGTAACCACGCGGCCGCGCGCGATCTGTTCGGGCGACATTCTATCAAAGCCGTGTCGATTCGTAAACCAGCAGCAGTCAGGGACTTCGTCGAGGCTATTGATATTTCGAGCCTGCTCCGGGCGACCGAAGAGCTTGCGAAAATTGCGTTCCATGTCGAGAAGCTGCTCGCCCTGGTTGAAGAGAGTACGTTCGATCGAATCCCAATACAGCTTGGGCTTACGGGTTCCAGGCTCGGGAATATCCCTGGTATCGTTGTCACATTTGTAGGCGCCTTCTTTGCGAAGCTGTCGCTGAGCCGTACACGAGCCCAGCACCAATACCAGCATCAGGGCCGAAATGCACCCTGAGAAAAACGCCCTTTTCGAAAGATCTTTCTTCGATTTTAAACGCATATCAAAAATCCACCGATAAATCCAGGTAGACTCGTGTTCCCTCATCGCACTCCGCAACCAGGGTTCTCACGGTTGTCCCGCGCACACCCCAGACCCTGATTCCGCCGCCGTAAGCATACTTCCAGCCGCTGGTGGTGAACTCGTCGGCGATACTGCCGAAAACACGGGCCTCGTCCAGAAACAAAAAGGCATCGAGCACCTGCCAGATCGGCCACCGGTACTCGAGAGTAACCAGGGCCAGATCGTTGTCCACAAAACGCTCGTTGCTGTACGCCCGCAAGGTCTCTATTCCGCCCAGCTGACTCTTTAAATAGAAGGGTACCGCCGGAGAACCGCCCTGGGTATCCACGGATTGCGCCAGCAGCCGGAGCGCCAGTAGGCGCTTCTTGTATATGTTGCCGTAAGTCTGGACCTGCGCCATTACCTGAACATATACAAGAAGCGCCTACTGGCGCTCCGGCTGCTGGCGCAATCCGTGGATACCCAGGGCGGTTCTCCGGCGGTACCCTTCTATTTAAAGAGT
>CP070777.1:2750191-2830602 GCA_020346225.1 Candidatus Zixiibacteriota bacterium
AGCCATATCACTTTCTTGCCTTCGGCCATGCCGGCATAGGCCAGAAGCTGACCGGCCGTCATGATACCCTGGCCGCCGAAACCGGCGAAAGTGACTTCATACTGCTTCATCGGTACTCTCTTTTTGTCCCGGGTCCTTGCGGCAGCCCAGCGGGTAGTACGGAATGAGCGCCTCCTCCACCCAGGCCACCGCCTCTTCGGGCGTTTTGCCCCAGTTGGTCGGGCAGGTGGACAGCACCTCGATAAGCGAGAAACAGCGTTCTTCTATCTGGTACCGGAACGCCTTACGCACGGCCCGCTTGGCCTGAATGATATGGCGCGGCGTGTGCACCGAGACGCGTTCCAGATAAGCCGGCGTGACCAGTCCCGAAAGCAGTTCCACCACCCGAATCGGCTGGCCCGTCTGGGCGACGTTCCGTCCCGACGGACAGGTCGTTGTTATCTGTCCTTCCAGAGTCGTCGGCGCCATCTGACCGCCGGTCATGCCGTAGACGGCGTTATTTATGAAGATGGTGGTGAACTTCTCACCCCGGTTGGCCGAGTGTATGATCTCGCTCATGCCGATGGAAGCCAGGTCGCCGTCACCCTGGTAGGTGAAAACGATCATGTCCGGCCTGAGGCGCTTGAACCCGGTGGCCAGGGCGGGCGCGCGCCCGTGCGGAGCCTCGAGGAAATCGCAATTGAAGTAGTTGTAGGCCAGGACCGAACAGCCCACCGGCGCCACCCCCAGAGCGCGTTCCCTCACGCCGAGGCTGTCGAGGACTTCTGCTACCATCCGGTGAACCACGCCGTGCGTGCACCCGGGGCAGTAATGCGTAACCGCCTCGGTCAGGGACTCCGGTCGGGCGAATATCGTCTGCTCCGCCTCTTTCACTTGCGGCCTCCAGCTTTCTTACCGGTTTTCGGCTTTCGTTTGGCGACGAGCTTCTTTATTTGTTCTGAAACGTCTTCCGGTGAGGGCACGATACCGCCGGTGCGGCCGTAGAAGCTTATCGGCTTTTTCCCCTTGGCCGCCCGGTCGACATCCTCGAACATCTGGGCGCTGCTCATCTCGACCACTAGTACGTTGCCTATGTTCTTTTTGGACACCTCGTCAAGAACGGCTTTCTCGGGGAAGGGAAAGAGACTGATGGGGCGAAACAGCCCCACCGAAATTCGCTCTTTCTCCAACTCGTCGATAGCGGTCTGGCAGATGCGCGCCATGGAGCCGAATGCCACCAACAGGATCTCGTTCTTCGGGCTGATCTTGTATTTCTCGAAACGCACTTCTTCTTTCTTCATGCGCTCGTACTTGTCGTGAAGAATATCGTTGTTCTTCTCCAGCAGGTTCGGGTCCAGATAGAGCGATTTGATGATGATCGGGTCGCGGCCCTTGGCCCCGGTGGCCGCCCAGGTCTTCGGAGGCAGGGGCGGTTCTTCGTATTTCTCGGGAAACTCCACCGGCTCCATCATCTGACCGATCATGCCGTCGGCAATCATCATCACCGGGTTGCGGTACTTGTCGGCCAGGTGAAAGGCCAGCATCATCAGGTCGACGGCTTCCTGGATAGTCGACGGCGCCAGGACCAGCACCCGGTAATCGCCGTGCCCGCCGGTTTTGACGGCCTGGAAGTAATCCGCCTGGGCCGGCAGGATACCGCCCAGCCCGGGTCCGCCGCGCATGATGTTTACGATGACCGCCGGAAGCTGCGCCCCGGCCATATACGAGATCGCTTCCTGCATGAGGCTGATACCGGGGCTGGACGAGGTGGTGAAGACGCGTTTGCCGGTGGACGATGCCCCGAACAGCATGTTGGCGACGGCTAGTTCACTTTCACCCTGAAGGAAAACGCCTCCGACTTCCGGCATGCGGCGCGACAGGTACTCGGCCACCTCCGTCTGGGGCGTAATGGGGTAGCAGAAGTAATTGGTCGCGCCCGCCTTGAGAGCCGCTTCGGCGATCGCCTCGTTGCCTTTCATCAGAACTTTAGCCATTATTGTCTTTCCTCACCCGACCGCTGTCAATAATCGAACAGCACGAAGGATGTCCCGTGCGTGTGTACTTCGATAGCCACATCGGGGCAGACCACGGCGCAGATGCGGCAGCCGATACACCGTGAACCGTCCACCAGTTCGGCGTAAAAATATCCTTTCAACCCGATCTGCTTTGACATGCCCAGGACCTGTTGCGGGCACGCCTTGACGCACAGCTCGCAGCCCTTACAATGATTTTTGTCAATCGTCACGCCAGGCATGGTTGGTCCTCTGCTTACACTCTATTTCCTCTTTTCCCAGGGCTTGAGCAGGGCGCGATTCAACTCCAGCACGGGAACGTCTATTTCCTCTACGTCCAGTTTCTCCAGAACGTCGAGCGTGGCGCTCAAAAAGACGACGGGCAGTTTCGTCTCCCGGCTGACGGCGCGGGCCAGCTTCAGGCCGTCAATCACCGTCTCCGGACGCGTGTCGTCCATCAGGTGCGTGTTCGAAACCAGACCGGTGAACTTCAAACGCGAAGCCGCCTCTATTTCCGCGATGACTTTAAGGGACCCCTTCAGGTCCGCAGTGAAGGGCCGGTTGGCGTTAAGCACCAGAAGCATCTGGTAGTCCAGGCCGGCGAAACCGTCAGCCAGCGAACTCAGCACCCTGGCGCCGACGTCGTCACCGCCCACATCCAGTATGACGTAACCTTCACTTTCCTGAATCCGGGCTTTGATTTCGGGCATGATTATGGGCAGCTCGGAGTAGTACTGGTCGCCTTTCGGATTAATCGTGTTTATTCCGAGCTTTTCGAGAGCGGCCGAGGCTTCGCGGGAACGAAAATACGGGTTCACAATGTCGAGGTCGGCTATGGCCACCGGACCCGACTCCGGATGGCTGGTCACGAGATGGCGCGCCAGGTTGACCGAGACTTCGGACTTGCCGCTGCCGTAGCCGCCGACAACTACTATTATTCCTCTGGAAATTGTTGGGGGCTGGAATGATAACACCGGTTCGTCCACTGGCACTGTCAACATGTCCTATCCTGACTAACTGAGAATAAGCAATTCCGCCGCGTTTATCAATATCCGTGACGGGCAAAATTGCTTATCACCCGCGCCAAGCAATGCGGGTTGAAATATCAGCGATGTCGCGGCGCAGGTCAAGCCGATTTGTGAAAAAAATAACTATTCTAATCAGTTTGACAGCGCTGACGGTCACCTGTATATTTGCCAAATATCTTCAACAGTAATAAATTAAGTACGGCGAGAAAAATCAAGCCATTTGAGGAATTGCCAGATAATGCTCATATCTTGCCATCCCGGAAAAACAGTTTTGCTGGTCGTGATGCTGGCTATCTTTATGGTATCCTGCGGCCAGGAAAGCGAAACGCCACAGCAAGGGGGCGAGCCGCCGGCAGCCGAGCAGCCGGCAGGCGAGCAGCCGGCGACGCACATCCTGGATACGGCCGGCCAGCAGGGCCCGATGCGCATCATTGACACTACCGGGTCGGGCGAACCGCTGCCGACTGACGACCCCTATTACGATGGTTGGATAACGGTGGCCTCCGAGAACATCGTGGTGCACTACGATCCTGCTCACCCGCACAGAGACGTGATTCCGAGGATGCCCGCGGCCTACATCAGCGCGATCCGAACCGACTGCGGCTTTTTGAACATTCCCGTTCCTACCGATACCATTCACGTGTACTATCATGTCGGTCCCTACACCGGTCGTCAGGCCACCCGGCACCTGTACCCGTTTGCCGTCGGCGATACCCTTCATCAGTTTCCGCCGTTCTATCTCGGCACGGCTATTATGCGATACCTGATTCCCCGGTGGCATCCCGAGGAAACAGCGCATCCTTTTCTCGAGCACGGACTGCTCACGATTCTCGATAACTCCGGCCGGGATTGCCACGAACGTACTTTCGGTCTGATCGACAGCGGCCGCTTTATACCCCTGGGCGAACTGGCGGTAGACGAGAAAACCAACAGCAACCGCGAATTCTACCAGTCGGCGGAGGCGGCCTCCTTCGTCGACTTCGTTGTCTTCTACTACGGCATCGACGCCCTGTCCGGTTTGTACCTCGCTGATGTTCCCTTTGAGACCGCCACCCGGCGGATGTTCGGTATGACACCGGACAGCCTGCAGCAGGTCTGGCTGCATGTGATTGATTCCGTGCGCACGGAACTGACAAACACGAATTGACCGCATATATATTGTGAGGTTGGAAAATGGCAGACGAAACATGGAAAACCGCAATTACCGATATCGGACCCGGTAAGATTCGCATCAAAGGGTATCATATAACCGACATAATGGAGAAACTCTCCTATGCCGAGGCGGTCTATCTGATTCTGAAAGGTGAAGTACCGTCGAAAGCCGAGGCCGAACTGATGAACGCCATTCTGGTTTCATCGCTCGACCACGGCGCTTCGCCGCCTTCGGTGCTCGGTACTCGCACGGTGGTCTCGGGCGGCAATTCGCTCAACGCCGCCATCGCCGGCGGCGTGCTGGTGATCGGTGACACTCATGGCGGGGCGATTGAGCAGTCCGCCAAGATCATGCAGGAGTGGGCGAATAAAGGCGATAACATGACCGCCGTCGCGGCCGACCTGGTTGACTGGCTCAAGGAGTCCAAGAAACGCATGCCCGGTTTCGGTCATCGCCTGCATAACATTGACCCGCGCACCGGTAAGCTCTTCGAGATAGCCGAGCGTCACGGCTACAAAGGCAAGCATATCGATTTGTGCAAGGCGGTCGAGAAGGCCCTCGAGGATAAGCTGGGCAAGAAGTTGCCCATCAATGTCGATGGCGCCATTGCGGCGGTGATATCCGATATGGGTTTTGACTGGCGTCTCGGCAAGGGTTTCTTCATTATCTCGCGCACGCCGGGTCTTCTGGCTCACGCCTACGAAGAGATGACGCGCGAGCGTCCCATGCGCAAACTCGGCCCAATGCCGTTCGAATACGACGGTCCGGGGGAGAGGGAGATCTGAAAGGTCTGTCCGCTGCGGTGTCGCGACAACATTGTCTGCCGTATCGGAGTCTTCCCGCAGAAGCACGTCATGGCGTGTCGGTGCAGTCTCGCCGCATCATATTCTGAAAATCCCTTGTAATCGCCGCCGCCTTGCCTTATTTTCCTGCCCATGGAAATAGTCAAAGAGAAGATCGATCAGACTGTTGCCCTGCTTGATGAACTGGGTCTCGACTGCTGGATAGTCTTCGTTCGCGAAACCGCCATGGCCTCCGACCCGGCCCTGCCCATGGTGGTCGGCCACGATGTTGTCTGGCAATCGTTTTTCATCTACACGCGCGGGGGAGAGGCTATCGCGCTGGTGGGCAATTTCGACCAGGAAAATTTCAAACGCTCCGGTTGCTTCACCGAAGTGCATGCCTACACCAAAGGCGTCAGCCAGGATTTTCGAAAAATCCTGAATCGCATCGACCCCGAGCAGGTAGCCGTCAATTTTTCAACAGACAATGTCGCCGCCGACGGTCTCTCGCACGGGATGTTTCTGCTTTTGCAGGATTATCTGAAGAAAACGCCCTATGCCGAGCGCCTGGTGTCCGCCGAGGAGTTGATCTCCAAACTCCGCAGCCGCAAGCTGCCGTCGGAACTTGCCCTTCTTGAAAAAGCCGCCACCCTGGCCGACGAGGCCTGGCAGAAGGCCGTGGACAAAATAAAGCCCGGCATGACCGAGCGGCAGATCGGGGACCTGATTGATGACCTTATCAGGCAGGCCGGCGACACGCCTTCCTTTCCCACCATCGTCAATGCCGGAAGCAAAAGCGCCCCCGGCCATTCGTTGCCGACCGATGCCAAAGTCGAGCGAGGCGACCTGCTCCATGTCGACTTCGGCGTCAGGCACGACAACTTCTGCTCCGATATCCAGCGGCTTGTGTATTTCAAGCGTCCGAGTGAAGCCTCGGCGCCGGAGGGTCTGCAGCGCGCCTTCGATACTGTCTCCGGTATCATTACCGAAACGGCAACTTTGTGCAAGCCGGGTGTAAAAGGTTATCGAGTGGACAGCCGTGCCCGGCAGCGTCTCAAAGAAGCCGGTTACCCGGAATACCAGCATGCCCTGGGCCACCAACTCGGACGCGACGTGCATGACGGTGGCGCTATAATCGGCCCGTGCTGGGAACGTTACGGCGTAACGCCGACCATCCCCCTGGAAGCAGGCAACGCGTTTACCCTGGAGCTGGAAATCATGCTGCCCGAAACAGGCTGTGCCGGCCTTGAAGAAGACGTGGCCGTGACCGACGCCGGCGCACGTTTTCTCGGCCCGAGGCAGACGGAACTGACAGTAAAATGATGAAGAGATCCCTGATATTCGGCCTGCTGAGCGCCGTTGGTGCTGTGCTGCTTTCCTGTGGAACGGGGAAGGTAAGTGAAGAAGCCGCCGACCGGTGTCAACCCGATGACCTTCGAGTCGATGTCAACACCGGCAGTATGGACGTTTCGTGGAAGAGAAACTGCGACCGCCTGATAAGCGGCTACAATATCTACATCGCCGAGGCGCCCGCGTCGGCTGTCCCTTTTAACTCCACTCCCTACAGCGGCGATACGAACCCGGACGACGGTGTGGAACACTTCACCGCCGAGCCGCTCGATGACGGCAAGAAGTACTATGTTTCGGTGCGCATCGTCTACCCGGACCGCACCCTGTCCCGGCCGTCGGACGAACTGGTGGCGGTTTGCGGTCCGCGCGGCGAGATTGAACTCTCGGTTCGCTACAAGTCCGACCGCGACGGTTACTCATTTGACCAGAATGCCTATGTTCCGGCCAACGACCTGTACAATGATATTGTCTTCTTCTCTAAAGACGGGCGGGATTATCTTGATTCACCCGTCCGCCTGGATGCCTTCATCAAGGCCAACCGCCTGCGCAAGACATCCCTGCGCGGAACCTTCGACCAGGTCAAAGGCAGGATAGACCAGCTTCGAGACGGCCGCGGCGAAGACAGAGTAAACGTTGCGAAAGGAGACTGGCTTCACCTGCGAACTCCCGACGACACCAATGCCCTCATTAAGGTACTGGATATCTACGGCTCCGGCGTCGACCGCAAAATAAAGCTGTTCTTCGCCTATTCGCCCCTGCCGGGCGAAATAATCTTCTAAATCATCCATTATCAGCCTAAGATTCTATTTTACAACCGGTTATGTCTTGACATATGCGTTGTTGCGGCTATATTTATAGTGATACAGATTAAACGATCCGCCCGTTTATCTGTCTTTATAGCATCGGGGATTTGCCCTTCGTCACCTGCCCACCTCAGGCGACTTGAGAGAGGTCTGATTTTCTTGCTAAGAACGTGTTGTTGTACAACTCTGGCCGTCCTGACGCTTACGGCTGCTTCGTTCGGCTTCGGTGGGAGTGGTCATCCGAGCGGCCCGGTTCCCGGAAGGTTCATCGTCAAGCTGAAGGAAACCGCTCAGCCGCATCAGATCACTCGGGCATTGGCGCCATCGGCCCGGCTCGACAAAGCCTTCAAGCTCATACCGCGGGATGACCTGCCGTTCAAGGGTGAGTGGGACCGCTATTTCATCTTCTCCACTTCCGATACCACCCTGCGCAAGGCGGACGTCGTTTCCATTATAGGGCGGGGCAATATCGAGTCGGTCGAGCAGGATCATTATGTCGAGTTCTGTGATTTCCCGGTCGACCCCCTCTTCTATTCACAGTGGTATCTCTACAACTACGGTCAGCTGTATCTCGGTATCGAGCGATACCCGGGCGACAACAACGACCTGCTGGTGCTCAAATCCGGAACGCCGGACAAGGACATTCGCCTGGTCAACTACTATACCGCTACGGCCGCCGGGAGCGCCGAGATAATTGTGGCCATCGTCGATACCGGTGTCGACCCCATTCATCCCGAACTGCAGGGCCGCTTCTGGCAGAATTCGGACGAGATTGCCGATAACGGCGCCGATGACGACCACAACGGTTATATCGATGACGTCTGGGGTTACGATATTTCCGGGGACTTTTATCCCGTGCCCGACGGCGATAATTATCCTTCCGACGAACACGGCCACGGTACCCATCTGGCCGGTATCGTCGCGGCTACGGCCAACGCCGAGGGTATTGCCGGAGTGGCCCCGGAGGCCGTCATTATGGCCGTCGGTATCCACCCCAACTCAACGATAGCCGTAGCCGCCGAAGCAATTGCCTATGCCGTCAACGCCGGTGCGCACATCATCAACATCAGCTGGAAATTTCCTTACGATTACTCCGTCCTCCGCGATGTTATCCGCTTCGCCCGCGCCAACAAGGTATTCGTGGCCATGGCGGCCGGCAACGATGGTGTCAACGTTCCTGATTACCCGGCCGCCTACGATTCATCCTTCGCCGTCGCCGCCGGAAATTCCGACGGTTTCATGACAGATTTTACGAACTGGGGAGATTGGATCTCGGTGGTGGCGCCGGGGCAGGACATTCTCTCGCTGCGCGCCGAAGGGACCGATATGTATGCCCCCGGGGAGGCCGGTGTCAGGATAATCGGAGCTGACGAGAACTACTATCTGTCCGACGGAACCTCGATGGCCGCCCCGATGGTATGTGGCGCGGCGGCTCTTATTCTGTCGATCCATCCCAATCTGTCCCTGATAGAGCTGGAGAACGTGCTGCGGGATGGGGCCACCGATATGCTTGATCCCTTTAATCGCGGCGACAACCTGCCCGGTCCGGATCACCTCTCCGGACACGGTTACCTGAACACCGATGCCAGCCTGGCCCTTCTCCAACCCGAAGGCCTGATGATTGTCGAACCGGTTAGGGGTCAGCGCTATACCGAAGATGTTGCTGTTAAAGTCGGCCCCCTGGGCGGTTATGCCGGAGGCTGGGTTCTGGAGTATGCTCTGTCGCCCGATGACCCCCAGTGGCAGTTGGCGGCACAGGGAAGCAGCCTGCCGGCCGACCTGATTATACACACGTTTGACGATCAACTGCCTAACGGCAAGATACTGTTACGGCTGACCGATGACTATGCTTCGAGCTTCTTCACCAGTTTTGTCCATGTCAGAGATACTCTGGTCGAGATTAGCTCGCCAGAGTCGGGCGCCACTTTCCGGTACGATGTGCCCATCTACGGCTCGGTTTACGGCGCGGAATACGATTCCATGGCCGTCTATGCGGTGCGGGACGGCCTGTCTCGCCATCTCATGTCGGGCACCGGGGAATATTTCGACTCGCTGCTCTACAACTGGCCGCTGTCCGCTGCCGACACCGGTTTGTTCACCGTGCGGCTGATCGGCTACTTCGATGACCTCGAAGAGGTCGATACCGTGTCGGTGCATGTAGAGTCGCCCTATGCTCCCGGTTGGCCCCAGAGTCTCTATGGTGTTGGCGCCATAAGTCCGGTTTGTGCCGACCTCGATAAGGACGGACAGACCGAAATAATAGTGACCACTACCTATGGTATTCTGGCCTTTCACGCCGACGGTTCAGTAGCCCCCGGGTTTCCCATCATATCATCCGACATGCGGTGCATGTCGGCTATCTACGATGTCGACCGCGACGGGCTGGATGAGATCATATGTACCAGTGCCGACGGTATTCACGTATTCAATCAGGACGGCAGCTATGCCCAGGGCTGGCCGCAAACCTGTATCACCGGGAAAGTCGGATTCAGCTACGGGTTTCCCAACCCGGTCGTGACGCAGCTCGGCATGGGCGAGGACTCGGCCATTGTCATGATCGACACGGCCGGCAATATCTGGGCCTACGAATTTAACGGTGACTCGTATTTCTACTCGCTGGAAGGTCATTTTGCCGCCTTCAACCGCGATTATCCGGATTTCACCTACGGCAGCGGCAGCACGCCTCCGTTCGTCACCTCGGCCGACCTGAACGGCGACGGGCCATACGAGGTAGTATCGACCTATACTTCGAATATGCCTAATAGCGGCCTTGGTCTTTTCGATGCCCGTACCGGCGAGCCCGCCTTCGACCTGATCGACCCCGTCACCATCCGCATCAAAAGGTCCTACGGCGCCATCATGGCCGACCTTAACGGCGACAGCCTCCCCGAGATCGTCGCCAGCGGCTACGACAGCCTCTCGCAAACCCATATCTGGGTCAAAACGAGTGTGTTCGATGATTTTCCGGGGTGGCCGATCGAGATTCATAACTCAATCGAGTGGTCGGGAGCCTCGTATCCGCTGGTGGCCGATCTTGACCTCGATGACATTCCCGAAATTATTGTGTCCAGCTTTTCACGCTATAACACGTCGCGGCTTTATATCCTGCGAGCCGACGGCAGTCCTTACGCTCAGCTTCCGAACCAGCCGGATGGTGTTGCTTTCGCTGACAGTGTCATCTTCGGTCCGCCGACCGTGGCCAATCTTATCGGGGACGAGTATCCGGAAATCGTCTTCCGCTCCGGCTACCTTCTGCCCGGGACCGGTCGTGAACGCGTGTACATGCTCGATCATTCGGCGACCCTTGTTCCCGGCTGGCCAGTCAATACGCAGGCCGAGCCGTACCAGGTCAAGAGCTCTTTTTATACACCGCTGGTGGATGATGCTGACGATGATGGCCTCGTCGAAATGCTGCTGATAAGTGACAACGGCGATCTCCTCATGTGGGATTTTGAGGCGTCGTATGAAGACGGCGCCAACCGCGGCCGTTTCCTGGTTGACAACGTTAATTCGAATATCTTCCGACTTGACGGCGTACCCACCGGCGTGGCCGATCCGTCGTCGCTCATGCCGACCACGGTCAGGTTGATGCAAAATTATCCCAACCCGTTCAATCCCGGCACTACCGTGCTCTTTGAGCTGCCGCGCCGGGGCCGGGCGACCGTCGAGGTGTTCAACGTGCTGGGGCAGAAGGTGGCCACTCTGGCCGACGGTGACTATCCCGCCGGCCGGCACCAAGTCGAGTTCGATGGTTCCGCGCTGGCCACCGGAATCTACTTCTGCCGGCTGAGGACCGGTGAGACTACCGCCACCCGAAAGATGATGCTGGTAAAATGAAGAGGCTGTTCATATACATTTTCTCGCTGCTGCTTGGCGCCGGCTCGGTCAGGGCCGAATTGAGCCAGACCCCCGATAATGTTATCCTCATCAACCAGTTGCGTGACGTCTTCTTTGTCGGCGACTGCGCCGTCGGTCTCACTCCCTCGGGGCTGGCCAGCTACAGTTACGATGACAATACCGGCACTTTCGCTTTCGTCGACTGGCTTTATTTCGAGGGCGGGGTCGTCTCGATGAAACGGTACGGATATGTCGTTGTCGTCTGCGTTGACAATCAGGACCTGCACTTTGTCAACGTGGCGACCCTCCCGCAGTTGACCTATCTGGGTATGGTGCAACTGGACGAGCCTTTTGCGGATTTCGCCCTGTCCGGCAACGACCTGTACACCGCCCACTGGTTTGACGGCGTCTGGCGGTACCAGCTCCAGGGCTACGTCGGTGCTCAATTCGCTGATTCCAGCATGCTCGGCGTTTATGTGACGCAGCTCGAGGTTATCGGCGACAGCCTGTATGCCCTGGATGAATACAAC
Source organism: Candidatus Zixiibacteriota bacterium (assembly GCA_020346225.1). Taxonomy (GTDB): domain Bacteria; phylum Zixibacteria; class MSB-5A5; order GN15; family FEB-12. The sequence goes on from CP070777.1 coordinate 2,761,666, forward strand.
GGTCTGCTCCAATATGACGTTTGCGGAGACGGCTTCGGGGACTTTCTCGATTACCTGTACATTCCGAGGAGAGCCGGTGGTTTCACCGTGTGCGACTCTCTTTTCTGTATGCTTCTTGAATCCGGCGACATGTACTTCGGTCAATTCCACCCCGATGGTGCTGAGATTATAGATTCGCTCACCGAGGTCGGTCTGGTGGGCGGGGCCTACGGAACCGATGACCTGCTGATAGTCGTTGTGGACAACTTCATAATAGCTCTCAACCGCGAGGACCTGACCGTCGACCAGACCGTGCCCCGCCGGCAACACTATCCTGACGGTGACATCATTGAGTTCGACGGCCGGCCATTCCTCGGTCTGCCCGCGGGCGCCGGTGGCCTGACTTTGTTCGATATCGAGGACGGCTTCAGCTACCGGGAATGCCTGTTTCGCAGCGGAAACATCACCGACCTGCTGATACGCGACGACCTGCTCTTAACCACCGGTCTCTTACGGCCGCTCGATGCCTACCGGATTCATGACACCATCCAGGCTACTTACGACTATACCATGTTTCAGAGCTATCTCGGTACCTCCCTTGTCAGAGACCGAGGCGACACTCTGCTGGCCGTCTCGGCGGCGCTGTCCAGCGTCCTTCTCATTGATAACTTCACCGATGCCGATTCGTTCTCGATCGTCAACGGCTTTCATGCCAACGTCGGTGACATTGCCGACCTGGTTTACATCAACGATACGACCCGTGACCGCGAATTCATTATCACCGTCGGCGAATACGATATCGAGGCTCGTTCCGTTTCCGACTCCGGTAAGATCCAGTATGAGTCAACCTGGAGCTTCTATGGCGAGCCGATCCGCGCCGCTGCCGTGGAGGACAATATCCTTTATGTTGAAACCGGCAAATCGGCACGCGTGGCCAGTTACCGCATCAACATCGATTACTCGTTGAGTTATCTCGACGGCGTGGCTCTGACCAGCGAGGCGTCCATGTGTCTTATAAGGGGAGATTATCTGTATGCCTTCCAGCACTACAATGTGCATGTGATAGATATAACCGACCCGACCGATCTTCGTGTCGACGACATCGTCGAACTGCCCTATCCGGTGAGCGACGCCGGTGCCCGCGGCGACATACTGTGTACTGTCTCAGCCTCCGGTATCGGCGTTTTCAGGGTGGTAGAGGACAGCCTCAAACTGGTTGGCACCAGCCCCTTCGGGGGCGAGGAACTGGCTGTCGGTGACGGTGTTCTGGCCGTTACCAACGGCAACGGTGTTTGTTTCTTTGCTCTCGACTGCGACGAGCCTACCGACGTCGACGAGCCATCGCTGGCACCTTCCACCTTCCGCCTGAACCAGAACTATCCCAACCCGTTCAATCTGGCCACGACCATTTCGTTTGAGCTGCCCCGCCGCGGTCGCGTAAACCTTACCGTCTACAACATCCTCGGCCAGCGAGTGGCTGTGTTGGTCGATGAGACCATGCCGGCCGGATCGCACTCGGTCGCCTGGGATGGTCGCAACGAGAGCGGCCATACTGCCGCTTCCGGCGTATATTTCTATCGGCTCCTGGCCGGCGATCACACCGACAGCCGGAAAATGGTTCTCGTCAAATAACCGCCGCCAATCGCCTTTGTCGTTTTTTCTTGCCGCCGCTGCCTCGGCTCCGCTGGAAATACATAATGATTTGCCAAATTGGCGATTGTTGTTTATGTTCCCCCAATCAAAAGGAGTGTCTGAGGTCCGTAATATATGAACCAGCCCGTCGATCCGGCCGCCAACCACCGCTCCACCCGGGAGCGAGTCGGATATATCGAATTCGAAAAGGCCAGACCCGAAGACTACAAAGCTATCGGTTTCAAGTGCGGTCTTGAAATTCATCAGCAGCTGCTCACCCGCAAGAAGCTCTTTTGCCGCTGCCCGGCCGGCATCTATCAGAAAGAGGGGCAGTACGACGCCGAGCTGATCCGTCACATGCGCCCCACCCTCAGCGAACTCGGCGAATATGACGGCACCGCCCTGATGGAGTTCAGGACACGCAAGAACATCATATATCGTATCCACAACACCACCGCTTGCACTTACGACATCGATGATACACCGCCGTTTCCGCTGGACCGGGAGGCTCTCGACATCTCCATACAAATCGCACTGCTGTCCAAACTCAACATCGTCGGCGAGCTGCACATCACCCGCAAGCAGTATCTCGACGGCAGCATTCCGACCGGTTTCCAGCGTACCGCCATCGTTGGTATCGAAGGCGAGATACCGCTTAAGGGCAAGAAGGTGCGGCTGATTCAGTTGAGTGTCGAAGAGGACGCCTGTCGCGAGGTCTCGGATGTCGGTCACTTTCGCACCTACACCACCGACCGTCTCGGCATGCCCCTGATCGAGACAGTCACCTACCCGGATATGGAGACACCGCAGGAGGCTGCCGAGGCCGCCCATTACCTGCGCTTTCTGGCCCGGAGCACCGGTAAAGTCCGCGTGGGTAGCGGCGCCGCCCGCGAGGATGTCAATGTCAGCGTCAGTGGCGGACAGCGCGTTGAAATTAAAGGTGTTTCCCATATCGCCTGGATACCCCGGCTGGTTCATAACGAGGCCTATCGCCAGTTAGCCCTCCTGGAAATCAGGAAGGACCTGAACGAGCGTATAAAAAACCCGGCTAAGTGGCGGACTAAACACCGCGAAGTCGACCGTGATCTGTTCGACCCGGCTTACCCGCTGCTTCAGAAAGCGCGGGCCGATAAGCTCAAACTTGTCGCCGTCAACCTGCCCCGGTTCGGGGGTCTTATGTCATTTTTCACTCAGCCGGGTAAGTGTTTTGCCGACGAAATAAGTGGTCGCCTTAAGGTTATCGCCTGCCTCGAACGGCCCAATATGGTCCACTCCGAACAACAGGGGCTGCCCGATTCATTTGCCTCTGCCTGGGCCGGCCTGAGGAAGTCTTTCAAGGCCTCCGACGAGGATGCCCAGGTCGTCTTCTGGACTTCCGATTACGATTTGAAAATCGCTGTGGAGACGATCGAGGAACGGTGTCGGTTGGCTTTCGACGGTGTGCTCAACGAAACGCGCAAGTCGCTGCCGGACGGTACCAGCGTATTCGAGCGCGTGCTGCCGGGTCCGGATCGCATGTACCCCGACACCGACTCGGCGCCCATTCCCATCGACGAAGCGCTGATCGAGAAGAACCGGAAACTGCTGCCCGCCGAAGTCCACACGCAGCTTAAGCAGTTGCTCGAATGGGGCGTGCCGGAAGACACTTTCACTTACATTCTGCGCAACAACCTCATGCCGACCCTGCGCCGTGTTGTCGATGAGTGCGGCTATGATCCCGTTTTCGTGGCGACCACCTTTGGCCACACCCTGAAGAATATCAGCGGCAAGGCCGCCGCGTCGGACGGTTTCACCTACAACAAGGTCTATGGTTTGTTCAAATGGGTCAAGGACCACGGTTTGCGGCAGGAGATAATCAGGGAGATGCTTCCCGTGGTCTATGAGCATCCCAACATACTCTTCGATTCCGTCCTGTCTTCTATCGACTACCGGAAAAACAGCAAAGAGAAGATCCTTGCCTATATACCCACGTTGAAAGAGAAGTTCCGTGGGCGAAAAGCCTCGACGAAACCGGATGCCTGTTCCCGGTGGATCATGGGACACCTGAGAAAGTATGCTCTCGGCAACATGCCCCTGAGGGAGTTGCGCACGCTCGTCGACAAGGAGCTGACGGATGGCTGATATATTCAAAGGTTACAAGGGAAGAGCTCTCGACCTGCTGAAGTCTTACAATGTCAGGGTCTGGAGCCAGGCCGTGATTAAGACCACGCGCGGCGATTTCAAGGGCATAATCCTGCCGCGAAGTGAATTCGACGATGACCGCCATATAGTGCTGAAAATCGCATCCGGCTACAATGTCGGCATCGATGTTGACACCATTCTCGATATGATCGAGGAAGGTTACAAGGAGGCCCACTACAAAATCCCCGAGAAGGAATTTCCGTTCTCCGAAGACAAGCCCAATGTTAAACTGTTCGGCACCGGTGGTACCATAGCCTCGCGTCTCGACTATCGCACCGGCGCCGTCATTCCCGCTTTCTCTCCCGGCGAGCTTTACGGCGCCGTTCCGGAACTGGCCGACATCTGCAACCTCACCACCGAAAAGCTCTTCGCCGTTTTCAGCGAAAACATGGGCCCGCAACAGTATACCAAGCTGGCCGTTTCGATCGGCAAGGAGATAGAAAAGGGCATCGACGGCATCGTCATCGGTCACGGCACCGACACCATGCACCACACCGCCTCGGCTCTGGCTTTCATGATTCAGAAGCCGCCCGTGCCGATAGTCATGGTCGGCTCGCAGCGCTCCTCCGACCGGCCGTCGTCCGATGCCGCCCTCAACCTGATGCACGCCACCAAGGCCGCCGCCGAATCTGACATCGCCGAGGTTATGGTGTGTATGTTTGGCCCCACCTCCGACGAATACGGCCTTCTGCACTCCGGCTGCCGGGTGCGCAAGATGCACTCATCCTATCGCTCGACTTTCCGCACCCTGGGCGATATCCCTCTGGCCATGATCGATCGCGAAAAGATCACCCCCCTGCGCAGGAACTATAACCGTCGGCGCGGTGACAAGAATGTCACCATCCTGCCCTACTTCGAAGAGAAAGTTGCCCTGATATATTACTATCCCAACATGATGCCTGATATCATCGATGCCCTCGTCGACAACGGCTACAAAGGCATCGTCATAGCCGGTACCGGCTTGGGTCACGTCAACAAGCCGGTTTATCCTGCGGTGGAGCGGGCCACCAAAGCCGGCGTGGCCATCTTCATGACCGTCCAGACCCTGTGGGGTTTCGTGCATATGTTCGTTTACGACACAGGCCGCGACCTGATGAGCAAGGGGATCATCCCGGCCGAAAACATGCTACCCGAAGTTGCCTACGTCAAGCTCGGCTGGGCGCTGGGTCAGACCGGCGACCTGGAAAAAGTCAAAGAGATAATGCTGACGCCGATCTGCGACGAAATCACCGAGCGCGAACCGTACAACGGCTACCTCGTCTTCCAGGGTGGCATTCCCGAAATCGAAGAATTCCTCAAACGTATCCACAAGTAGATTGGCGTTCTGAGCATGGGAGAGGCAGATGCAAAGTAACCAGCTTCACAGCCACTCCTGGCGGGGCGACAAGCTCCGGGTCGAGATTCCCTACACCCGGGCCGGCGTGGCGCAACATGTTGTTATATCAGGTGGGCAGACCTGCATTCTGATTGACGCCGGCGATGGGGTCCTGCGTGACCTGCTGGCCGGTGACCTTAGCCCGCAGGATATCGACGCCGTGTTCTTCACGCACGGTCACTATGACCACATGGGCGGCCTGCATACCCTGCTCGGCTTTATGCGCATGATCGGTCGAACCGAACCGTTGCTGCTGGGGGTACCGCCGCGATGCACCGAAGTCCTGGCCGCGGCGAGAACATTCATGGAATGCTACCCCGAAAGTATCCCGTTTCAGATAGAAGTGAACGAGTTGCCCCCGTCAGGGCAGGTGAATATCGGCGAGATGGAAGTAACGAGTTACCCTGTGGTTCACTGCGGGAGTATTGTCGGGGCGGAAGTGCTCGACCCCATTCCGGCTGTCGGTTACCGGATCGGCTGCGGGGGGGAGACAGTGGCCGTTACGGGCGATACCGGCATGTGTCCGCAGCTGGAAGATATTGTCCGCGATGCCGACCTGGCTGTCATCGAGGCCACCTATGAAAGCAGCGAAGGCCGAAGCAGGGAACTGCTCGAGAAGGTGCATCTATCCGAGGACCTCGCCCGGCCACTCGGTGATCTGGCCAAAGAGTATATTCTCGTTCACAAGGGGAGAAGACGCGGGTAATCCGCAGCTTGCGTCAACGCCACGTGGCGGTAGTCGCGCCTCGCCGGATTGAGCCAAACAAATCGCTCAGGCGCGAGGCTGTGTCGATCGCCTGTTTCAGCCGCTCCGTCTCGATCGCCTCAAAACCGCCTCTTTGCCGCCGTGCCGCCCAGTCGAAGGCCGAGAAAACAATTACGTCGCCTTCGCCGCGCAAAAATAATTGCAGCCCCACTCCGGCTATGCCGTGCCATACGTCTTCGGGAACTTCACTTCGGAGCCGATCGGGGTCTGTGGTTACCAGCGTGTACTTGTCCGCGAATTCCCTGATGTGACTGAATTCGACATGCTCAAAGCCACCCTGTTTCAACGCGAGTTTCGTGAGCTGGCGGAAGATCCCGGAGAACATCGTTTTGGAGGCGAATCTCGCGGCCAGCCGAAAGGCCGGAAGGTCCAGTCCCCGCACCACCAGTACCGAACTCGGGGCGCCTGAATTGGATTTCTGACTGCTGGATATATGACAATCGTACAGGACGCTCGAGCCCTGGTCCCGCTTGTACAGCCGGCTGACTCTGACTTTGTGTTTGCCGGTGCCGGCAATTGAGCTGATTCTTTCGAGCAGGTCCTGCTCCAGGTTGTCGACCGGGCTGAACCCCAGCCGCATTCTGACCTGTCGGATCATTTCCCTGCGGTTTCTTATGGTGCGAATCATCAGGGCGACCATCCCCATTATTGCGAAAACCATCAGGGGAGCCAACCACGATTCCATATTCACCTCGCTCAGTTGGACGTATACTGATTAATCTCAACCTTTAGAGTGATTATCGGACGTATGCGGGAATACTGAATCGGGGCTCCGGACTTTCCGAATTACGCCGTTGACACGTGGCTGACTACCCGCGTTGAACGTGCTGTCACGTGGCTCACTGCAACGGAAAACGGCCGTGGTGTTAATACCCCCTTTATCGGTCAGGTCCGTATGTCGGACATAAAAGGGATAATCTATCGTGATTTCGCCTCGTCCTGTAACCCGTAAGTCAATCCGGGATGGTGCGTTGTCTGCGTGACCCGCCATGAGCGTTCCCCTGTCTCCGGTCGTCATTGCAGAGCCCCGAAAATGTGTATCACTGAGACCATTATTCGGTTGACAGCCACAAGCTGAGCCGCTAGTTTTGAGTGGGATTGGAGTCTACTCCGACGTCTTTGTCAGCAGCACATTTTAATCCGGTGATTATATAGCTTACATTAAGCTCAATATCACGCAAATTAGTTTGGGGTGAACTGTAAGTAGCCCTGTCTTCGTGACTGCCGAACAGCGCAACCGCTAGCGAGTGTGAGCCGCTCTCAGCAAAAGTAAAGGAGGCAATAAGATGGTAAAAACGATGACCGCTGCAGTTCTTGTGCTGCTTGTCACCGGTGGGGCCCTGATGTCACAGCCTCTCTTTGACACCAGGCTTCCCCATCCCGTAGGCTATTCTGCCCAGGCCATTGTCTCAGACGACTTTGATGACCTCCCCTGGTTCGATGTCGCCGTTACTTGTTCTGAAACCGATGAGGTAATTGTTGTCCTCGGTACGAGCGACGGCCGCTTTTACAACAGCGGTACCTATGAGGTCGGTCTGGGGGGGACCGGGGTAAGCGACGAGCCCTGGGCCATCGCTGCGGCCGACCTCGATGGAATTAATGGTCCTGACCTGGCCGTGGCCAACCGGTCGGGACCGGGTTCCGCCAGCATCTCCATTCTATTTAACAACGGTGATGGCACGTTTGCCGATGCCGTCCACTATGCGGCCGGGTCCACCTGCGATTACGTTTCGATAACATCGGCAGATGTCGATGGCCTTAACGGTATCGATCTTATCACCACGAATTCTTATGACAACACCGTTTGCGTGATGCTAAATGATGGATCCGGAAACTTCGGAACCGGGGTTACTTACTCCACCGGTAACTTTCCCGTGGCCGTCTGCGCCATTGACGTGTATGGCACTGGCCTTTCCGATCTGGCTGTGGTTAATGAAGCAGATGACAATGTGTTAATACTGAGCAACAACGGTGACGGTACTTTCTCGCCTGGCTCCTATTGCCCGGTTGGAGACTCTCCGCGGTCGATTGTCTCGCGCGACTTTGACGGTGATAACAGCCCCGATCTTGCTGTAGGCAACTACGGCTCTTCTCAGGTTTCCGTTCTGCTTAATGACGGTTCCGGTGTTTTCGGTGCTGCTGTCAACTACGACGTGCCGGTCGGACCAACTCATCAGTCGATTTGTGCCGGCCCACTTGACGGCGACGCCAGCCGTGACCTGGCCGTGCTTGGAAGTACGGACAGTGTTTATGTTCTACTTAATTCCGGCGACGGCACTTTCGACGGCTACACGGCATATCCGGCCGGGGACTCAACGTATGCGGTGGTTGCCATGTACTTCAACATGGACTTCTTTGAAGACCTGGTCGTATCAAGCATGTCCAACGCCCCTGGGGACTCGGGCTATGTTTCCGTCCTTCTGAACAAGGAAGACGAGGGCTTTCCCCTGCCGGCCGCCTATAGTGTCGGCGGTGATCCCAGTACCGTGATCGCAGTAGATCTCGACGGTTCCGACGGCCTCGATCTGGTGACGGCGAATCCAGGCTCCGACAACATATCGGCGCTTTATAATGACGGTGATGGAAACTACGACAACATCGTGAGCTATAGCGCCGGCGACGAGCCGCGCTCAGTGGCAGCCGGGGATTTCGATAGCGACAACGATTATGATGTTGCGGTAGCTAACTTTGGGTCGAAAACAGTTACCATATATGCTAATAACAGCGGATCACTTTCCCTTTCGGGGCAATTGGCTTTCTCTAATGAACCGATTGCGATCGAGTCTGCTGACTTTGATGATGACGGCGACGATGATCTGGCTGTGGTGTGTTCCCTGTCGAACCAGGTTTACGTCATGATTTGCGACGGTTCGCTCGGCTTTTATGACCCCATCAGCTATGGGACCGGTGCTGACCCGCGGGCCGTCCATTCCGCCGATTTCGATGGCGTCAACGGTCCCGATCTGGCCGTGGCCAATTGGGGGAGCAACGATGTCTCGGTCTTTCTCAGCAACGGCGACGGGTCGTTCAGCACGGCCGGGAATTTTCCTGCGGGAAACAACCCCATATCTATCACCTCGGCTATGTTTGACGGGGACAACGATTATGACCTGGCGGTGGCTTCCGAGACGGATGATTCCTGTGCCATACTCTGGAATGACGGTTACGGTAATTTCTCCACATGCTCTTTCTTCTCAGCCTTGTGGAGCGGTTATACCTGCGTTGCCGCCGCTGACGTTGATGGGTCTGACAGTCCTGACCTCATCCTGAGCCACCGGCCCCTTTCCGCTGTCACCGTGATGCTCAACGACGGGGCCGGCAACATGTCCGACGGCAGTGGCGCCCTTCATTTCGGAACCGGAATGCATCCCTCATGCGTCGTTGCTGCCGACGTAGATGGCGACACCGACGATGATCTGGTTACGGTTCATCCCGAGGAGTATCGGGTTTGTACCTTCCTCAATACGACTATCGAGCCATGCTGTGAGCTGCGCGGTGATGTCAACCATGACGGCCAAATCGATGTACTCGATGTCACCCATCTGGTATTTTGGATTTTCAAGGCCGGCTCCCCGCCTCCCCCGTGTATGGACGAGGCAGACGTCGACGGCAACGATGTCGTAAACGTTCTCGATGCAATATACATGGTCGACTTCATCTTCAAGTTGGGTCCGCCGCCAGTTCCGTGCCCGTAACCGAAGACCCAATGTGCAGAAGCAGGGCAGGACTCTCCGTAGTCCTGCCTTTTTTATTGATGGGTTGGAGTCCCCTTCAAGACCGTGTCGCCCACTTTCTCGCCGTGGTTCGGATCTGACTACCTGTACTGGGTATGCTGTCGCGCTCCTCACTGCAGCAGAAAACAGCCGTGGTGTTGATCCCCCCTTTGTCGGTCAGATCGGTATGGCGGATATAAAAGGGATAATCTATAGTGGTTTCGCAGAACTCGACCAGCTCGCCGGTGCTGTACTCGCCCAGCGGGATGAAAAATGTCTTACATGGATCATCGTACTGCGGTGTTACTGCGTTGTCGGGAATGTTCTGGTCGCAACTGACCAGCGTCAAAAAAAGAGCGGTGGCGGCAAAAGCTGCGGTTCGTGTGGTGTCCATCGTTCCTTTCGGCCCGGACCGGTCGAACGTTTCTCAAGAATCTCAACAAAACCTCCGGGCCCAAAGGTCCCGCCCCGAGGTAATAAATAAGGGCCAAGCCTGCGGGGAGGGGAAACAGACTTGGCCCGTTCATAGGTGTCGGTCAAAGTAGAGACTACCTCAACCAACACCCGGAACTGGATATTCCCGAACCTTGGTAATTCGGAAACATATAACCTCACTAATACTATACGAAATTCTAATCCCGGCCGTAAGTCAAATCGAAAATTCCCGTCGGATTCTGAACAGGCAAAAAAGGGCCAAGCCTGCGGGGAGGGGAACAAGCTTGGCCCAGTCACAGATGTCGATCAAAGATGCAGTTAATTTTTGCTAACATAACATGATACGCGACCTGAGGGTTCCCCCGGTTGAGAAAATTTGTAAAAAATAATCCATTTAATGCTCTTTTCCGATAAGTCCCGGCTGTCGAGCACTCGTCTGTTTCACAACATCTTAGGTATCTGTGGTGGCTTATGTAAGACGGTGGCGACCCGGACCAAATAGAAACGGCCAGGCTCGAGGGGAGGGAAACGAGCCTGGCCTAACCAGAGTGTCAATCAGAACAGATGATCAAGCAAATTCTCAAACGCGCTTTGCAGTCAAAAGGTTCCCGCAAAGTGGCCCGGAATCGGGGGCCGGATTATTTCTTCTTCTTGCCGGAGCCTTTCTTGCCGCCCTTGTCCTTCTTGGCCGGTTTGTCGGCCTCCTTTTTGGACTTCTCTTTCTTGATCTTGTCGGAAATCGCTATAAAGCTCTGTCCCTGCTCTCGCATGCGGACCACCTCGTCCGGAGACCAGCCGTAATGCTCCGAGACAAATTTGAGATTGACGAAATTTACGATATCAACATCAGTCAGCTTGATTGATTTCCACTGGTCCCGGTGACGGTTGCGAAAATGGCCGCAGGCCTTGCCGTAAGGCGGTCCGGAGACCTTCGCAATTTCGACATAGTAAATAGCCGCGCTGAGTTCGAAGTGGGTCGTGATTTCCATCCAGGTGCGCCCGCCCAGTCGCAGGTCGACGATGACACTTGGCGCTACATTGGCATGCCGCGCAAGGAAAAAGACTACAGCCAGGTCGTCATCCGATATCTCCTTCTTCTTGACGACGATGATTTCTTTCTCCGGTACCCGGTAGTGGTCGCCGATAGCGAGATAGAAGCTGCTTACGCGGCCATCGGTGATGGAAAGAGCCGCCTCAACGCTCGCCTGCACTGCAGACGGCACCATGGCCAGAACAAGAACCATAATCAGCATGATCCGTTTCATCTTACGCCTCCTCATTGTCAAAACCCGGACGCGGCCGGGTATTTTCGATTTCTGATCCGATATGATTAAATTCGGCGGATTACGACCGGCAATTTAACTTTTTCCTGAGAAGTCTTGACGGGGTGATTCGGAGTTGGCCGGATAGTCGACCGCCGGGGGCGTACGAAACCGGTTGAGCGCCCCATCTTGCTGTTTTACAGCGCATTGCGCGTCCCTAAAGATTGTTGTGGTTCCCGCTTTGGCTCAAGTATGGAGGGAACCGGTCGATATCAGGTTATAGCAAAGCTAGGAAAAGAGGCTAGGAAAATGAGGTCCTACCAAGCGGCATCTCTTATTCTGGCATTGTTGGCGTTTGTCGGTGTCGTCTGGGCGAATTCCAACGGCACCAATTTCGAGGCTCTCACGGGTGCACCGGGCGAGTCTACGTGCGCCGACTGCCACAATAATCTTAACACCGGGTCCGGTTCCGTGTCGATCACAGCCCCGGCCGATTACAACCCGGGAGACACTCTTGACATCACCGTCGCGGTGGCGCACACCGGCCAGAGTCACTGGGGGTTCGAGCTCACCGTTCTGGATGACTCCGACCAGCCCGTCGGGGAGTTACTTGTCACCGATGCAGCGCGCACCCTGAAATCGGTGGCCGGCACCGGCCGCGAGTACGTCAAGCAGACCAGTGACGGTTCTGACGCCGGCAAAGGTAACAGTACCGACTGGAGCTTCCAATGGGTGGCGCCGCCGGCCGACGCCGGGGCAGTGACTTTCTATACGGCTTCGGTAGCCGCCAACCAGGCTTCCGGCCCCAATGGTGATTTCACATACACCACCACGCACGTCATGCTGGTCACCGATATACGGCGAGAGGAAACAGGGTCGCTACCGAACGGCTTCCATGTGGCGCAAAATTACCCCAATCCGTTCAACCCCGCCACCACCATAGCCTTCAGTCTACCGGTACGGAGCCACGTTTCGGTTGCCGTTTATAACGTTCTGGGGCAGCAGGTGCGGGTTCTTGGCGACGGCGTTTTACCGGCCGGGAACTATACCTCGCGGTGGGACGGGACCAGCGAGGACGGCCGTCAGGTGGCCAGCGGCATCTACTTCTACCGTGTGCATGCCGGTGACCGGACGGAAGTCAGGACAATGGTGTTGCTGAAGTAGTTCTTCGGAAAGGCTCCCCCGGTCAGAGACGTCATTTCACCAGAATCATCTTGCGGCAGGCCGTGAACGCATCGGCCCGTACTCTGTACAGGTATACTCCGGATGCAAAAGCGCGCGCATCCCAGAGCACCCGGTGCTCGCCTGCCTCAAACCAGCCGTCTGCAGGCACACCAACCACCCGTCCGGTAATGTCGATGACCTCCAATCTCACATGGCAACTGCGGGGAAGGTCGAACCTGATCCACGTGACCGGGTTAAACGGGTTGGGTGAGTTCTGATGAAGGGCGAATCTAGCCGGCAACTGGATTTGGTCACCCTCGCTTGAAGCCGTTTCGGTACAGGCTGGGTCAAAGGCTCCGATGAGGACGCCGCAGTCATTGTGTTCCGGCGCACAGGGCGAGGTGGTGCTGATACTGAAATCTCCCCCGGCGGCGTCGCAAAACAGGGGGTCTTGGGAGAAGTTACCGTAATCGTCTTCGGGCTCCTCGCCGACATACTCGAAGTCCTTGATGCCGTTGCCGTAAGCATCGTTGCAGCTGACCACCACGTCGCCCGCCCAGATGTGCGAAATCAGCCCGTACTCCTCGTTAAAAGCCATGATGCAGTTTTCTATGGTCGATGTTTCAGTGGACGTCGCTGTGGGCATGCTTACCACGGCTTTCGGGAAATCCCATTCGTATTCAGCCCCGATGCGGTTGCCCACAAAAGTACAGTTTTGAACGTGAAACAGTCCAGAGCCCACCAGTAGCCACAATCCGTGACCGCCGTTGTTGCGCACCAGGCAATCGGTCATCTCGAATTCATATCCGTACCACCGGGCGTTCCAGATGACCCCGTAATCCTCGTTGAAAGATATCTCGCAGCCGGAAACAACGGCGCCGCACGCATCAACCCAGATACCGCGGCTCTCATTTTCGGTAACTACACAGTCATAGACCCGCAGTGTGGCCCTCTCGTAGCGGACACCGTTGCAGTTGTTGGCGGTGATGATGCAATTGCGCAGGGTCGGTGAAGCCCCTTCGCACCTGACGGCGGCATCCCACCAGTCCGGGCCATAGGCATCAGTGATGGTGAAACCGTCGATTTCAGAGGTCTCATCCTCGCCCGAATGGAGATAGAAACCGCAGTGTGGCTCTGCTTCGCTGCCGTCACAATCGATTATCGTAAACTCAGGCCCGTTTTCGGACCTCAGGACGATATTCTTGCCTTTGAAGTCGATATCGCGGTTGCCGTCGCCTGAATAGGTGCCGTCGCCTATCACTACCGTCCCGCCTTCCTCGGCGGCGTTTATGGCCGCCTGGATGGTGGGATGGTCGCCGGGCACGCGGACCTCGGCCGAAGCGAATTCCACCAATAACAGGGCAGTCAGCAGAATCGCGGCAGATTTTTTCATAAGCGTGTTCCCCCCGCCGTTAAGAAGTTATTGTTGTAATATACGTGCCAACCCATATTATGTCAAAACAAGCGCAATTCCGGCGACCCTGAGCCAGAGCCGCCTCTCTTTGTCTCCAGCCGGTTCATCACGGCTCATCTCGGGGCCGACAACGACGTAATGGCGATAAAATCTCAAATCAGGCAGAATCATAACAGGGGGAATGCTATGCGCACAAGATCAGGGAGGATAATGCTGGCCATGACTATCATACTGCCGGTAGTTCTGGCCGGATACGCGGGCGGTGCTGAAGAGCCGACCAGGGCCCCGTTGCGGCCGGTGACTGAGCGGGAGGTGTCACCCGGCCGGGGATTTGTCCAGCCTCGCCTGGACCTGTCGCATCTTACCGGCCAGCAGTTGCCCGCCGGTGTTACCGCCTCGGCGCTGCCGGCCCAGTGGGACTGGCGAGCGCAGGGAGTGGTCACGCCGGTGAAGAACCAGGGCTTGTGCGGCTCCTGTTACTCCTTTGCCGCCCTGGCAAATTTCGAATCGCGAATTCTTGTTGTCGGCGGGCCGCCTTTTGACTTCTCGGAGAACAACGCCAAGGAATGTAACTGGTACCAGAGCAGCTGCGGCGGCGGCTCCTGTGATATCATGGCCAACTGGTTGTCGAAAACGGGCACTGTCGACGAAATATGCGACCCGTACGTTCCGAGCGACGTAGCCTGCAACTCGAGTTGCCCTTATATCAAAACTCTGCTGGACTGGCGTATTATCAGCGAATTGAGCGTACCGTCCACGGCGGTGCTCAAACAGTACATCTATGACTATGGTCCCGTCTACACCAGTTTTTATGCCGGTGACGGCAATGACCCCGACTGGGAAGACGAGTTCAATGACTACGACGGCTTATACACGATGTACTATGACGGTGTCTGGCTGCCCAACCACGCCGTCCTTATTGTCGGCTGGGACGATGCCATGCCGCACGACGGCGGCACCGGGGCCTGGATCGTGAAAAACAGCTGGGGGCCGTCCTGGGGCGGGACCTGCGGCTACGGCACCGAGGGGGGTTATTTCACTCTCGCCTACGGCTCGGCCAACATCGGTATGAATTCGTCGTTCATAAAGGCCTGGCAGGATTACGACTCCGACGGCGACGTGCTCTTTTACGATGAGGCCGGCGCCACCAGCTACTTTGGCTCCGGCAGCACCACCGGCTGGGGCATGTGCAAATTCGTTATGCCCGCGACAGCCTATGTCTACCGGATCGAGTTCTGGACGAGCGATATCACCACTGATGTTGACGTGTATCTATGGGACGATTTCACAGGCGGGACTTTGAGCACCCCCATCGACAGCAAACTGAACTCGAGTTTCGCCGAGGCCGGATACCACTCGGTTGAACTTGATTCTCCTCACGAGCTTACCACCGGCGAGGACTTCTATGTAGCGGTCAAGTTCACCAATAATTCCCACGCCTGGCCCATACCGGCCGACGTGACAGGTCCCAATGAGATGGGTACTACGTATATCAGTTCCGATGGCTCGACCTGGACGGACCTGGGCGCCGCTTGGGGCGACGATGTTGCCATCCGTGCACGTACCAGCGTCGACCTGCCCGTGTCTGTTGCCGATACCCCCGAGCCGACGCCTTACGCATACAGTCTCTCGCACAACTATCCCAACCCGTTCAATCCCGCCACCAGGATTTCTTATTCGCTCGAAAGGCGTTCCCAGGTTCAGCTCGTGGTCTACAATATCCTGGGGCAGCGGGTGGCGACCCTGGTGGATGAGGTCATGCCTGCCGGCCAGCATACCGTCAGCTGGAACGGCACCGACGATTCCGGAAACATGCTTGGTTCCGGTGTCTACTTTTATCGGTTCAAAGCGGGTGACTTCACTGACACCAAGAAGATGGTGTTGCTGAAATAGACTGCTGAAGACGGGCTGTCTTAAGGGCCGGGCGCCATCAGCACCCGGCCCTTTTCGTTTCCGCTTGCCGCGGCATCGCCAATCAGCTATACTGACGGCAACAATCGAACCCGCAGCAACTTTTTCTAAGCCGCTGCGATTCCAGAGTCAATCAGAATTTGGGAGGATAGCTCAGATGAATTCACGCCGGCCAACTACATCCTTTATCCTCATGATCGCTCTAACCGTCTTTGCGGTGCTCGGTCCGCTTGCCTGCGGCGCGGCTCTGGCCGACACCCAGCCGCCTTGTGCCAAAACGTGCAAGAAAACCGGCGTGAAAGCCTGTCAGGCCGATACGACAAAAGCTGAATCAACCCGCTGTAATACCAAATGCTGCCCGGCCGGTCCGGCGGGCGCAATCCGGGGCGATGACCTGCTCACCCTGCCGGTGCGCACGGTCGAAGAGGCCCTGCTTTTCCGGAACGGCGTGGTCGAAATCCGACCGGCCGAAACGTCGAACGGTTTTACTCTCGGCGTTCGCTCCGGCGACCCGTGGGAAACCGGGTATTTCCTCAACAATGTTCCGGTGAACAACCAGCAGATTGGCCTGTCAACATTTTCAGCCAGCCGCCATGCGGTTTGTTGTCTGGATTTTCAGCCCGGCGGATACCCCGCTCATCGCGGTTTTCTCGGTTCCGGCATTGTTGATGTCATCGCTCCGCACAGGCAGCGTGCCCTGTCGGCCATGGTGGAAACCGTCTCCGACGACCTGATGGGCGACGGTGCCGGTCAGAACTGGTACACGGCGCGCCTGAGCGGCCCGGTTCCGATCTCCGACGGCAGCTCCTTTTTCGGCCTTGTCGAACGGCGTGATTTCGTTGACCGCAATCCGTCATCGATAACGACCGAAATCCTTCCCGATGAGCCGGACTGTCTTCCGCATAACTGGCTCGACGGCTGGAGCTATCATGGCCGCGTAGATCTTAAGCTGCACGCGATGGCGAAGCTGGCTTTCACGGTCGACGGTTCAACCGATGAGTGGAGCCGCTATCTGCACGAGTATCTTTTTGATCTCGACCACACACCGTACTACAAGCAGGAGAATCTCGCCCTCGGTTTCCGTTTAAGCGGCAGGCTATCTGATAGGGCCCGATACGGTCTCGGCCTGCAGCTGTTTCGGACAGAGTACTTCCGGGGCGACGGTCTCTACCGCGAAGATCTGCTAGACTACTATGTAGCGAATGGCAACCTGAGATTCGACCCCACCGCCTTGTTCTGGGCGGACGGTCACGTGTGGGATGACTATTTGCGTAAGAAATCTTCGTATCTGGCTGTCGGCGGCAATCTTAATACATCTGTTACGTCTGACATTGAGGTCGGTGGCAGCTTTCAAGTCAGGCCGCACGTTGTCAGGTCGTATAACCATCTTTTCCCGACCAGAGTCCTGGGTCTCGGCGGGTTTTACGACATTGACCGCTACGGCTATGACTCCGTCGGCAGCGAGATCGAAGAAGAGGGCTGGCGCAACGCCGTCAAACAACCCAAGGATCTGGCCGCCAGCCTGTCGGCCCGGCTCGAGCGCGGTAATATTGTCGGCACGGTGGGAATACGGGTGGACCGTTTCCGCTATGATGCCCGGCCACTCCGCAATCTGGAGCGGCCTCTCGACCCCGATACGCTCGAGGATGATGCGAGCTTCACGCTTGACGAATCCGACCTCGATGAGGAATCGTCGTTCACTTATCTCTCGCCCCGGCTGGCGCTGGGTGCCCGGGTATCCGAAAACACGCGAATCCACGCCGGTGTCGGGCGATACATGCAGCGTCTGCCGTTCGACCTGCTTTATTTCGGCGAAGACTACGCCGAGCATAAGATTCAGTTGGGAGGCTACTTCTATGCGCTGGGCAATCCGGCCCTGGAGCCCGTCAAGACACTCCTTATCGAAGTCGGGGTCGAGCAAAGACTGGGCGCTTCCGTGCGCGCCGGCTTGACCTACTTTCGCAAAGAAATTGATGGCCTGCCGCAGGTGTACGCTCAGGGTGCGTTCCCAAGCAGCTACATCACGTATCGGAACGGGGATGAACGGTTGAGCACCGGCCTGGAATTCAGCTTGCTTGCAACGCCGACGCATTACCTGGGTATCAATGTTCGCTATACGGTGTATCCTTCCGCGGTATCTGCTCTGTTCTTGCCGCGCAATGTGGCCTGGTCATCAGAGACACCGCTGAACGAAGGTTTCTATGCAGGTTTCCAGCGGCACAAGATTGTCGGTCATGTGGACCTGAACCTTGGCCGGGGGGAGGGCCCCAGGCTGGGGTCGGTTCGTCCACTGGAGAATTTCAGGCTGGGTGCGCTCGTAAGAGCCGGCAGCGGTCTTCCTTATTCGCCTTCTGAGGTATACAACGAGGTAACCCTGAGTGCTTCGGCGCCGACTGTGAGCGCTGCCCGGAACTCCGCCTTCGGACCGTGGACGTTCCACCTTGACCTCGTGATCGAGAAGACTTTTGAGGTTGCCGGACTGAAGATTGTGCCGTTTGTGTGGGTCAAGAACCTGATGGATCGTGACAACGTCTACGATGTTTATGAGGGTACCGGCGAGGCTAACACTACCGGCTGGCTTGAGACTGAAGCCGGCCTGTATTTCATCGATCGTTACTCGGATCCGACTCCAACGACCGGTCTCGATGGAGAGGATTCGTACATTCTGAAAGAAAACGACCCGCTTCACTACGGTTTGCCTCGTCAGATATTCGTGGGGCTGAGAGCCGCCTTCTGAAGGGCACCGGCGGCAGCTCTGCGATCGGCAACTGTCCGGGTCAGCATCGAGACATCCGATGCCGGACCCTTCTTATTGCCCGCCATAATTTTTCCTTTCTTTCAGCAGGCAGGTGTATAATATTCCGTATGCTGCTTGAGATAACCACATATCAGGGCAGTCCAAAACCAGCGTAAACGGTAACAACCTTTAGTTCTTGCGAGGTTTACCATGTCGGTGAAATTTTCTTCTCGAATCTTAGCTGCTGTCATTGTATTGGCTTTTGTTCTAAGCGGTCAGGTCCTGGCCGCCGGGTATGTCGTCTTTGACAGCCATAATACAACCCTGAAGCTCGATGTCCCGGCTCATGCTGTCAGTATCGAAGATACCGGCACCATGACGGTCGCCAAAGACTGGAACCTCTTCTTGCTTAACGCCGCCGCCGCCGTGGAGAGCTTCACCATAAACGGCCAGGCTTTCGAATATATGGCGGTGCCTTTCAACGATGTCGCCGGCTTGCCCGACAAAATGACCAGGGACATGCCAGAAATCGACTCGGCCGGTCATCCGCAACTGGTCTTCCTTAACTGGAGAGATAACCCCGGCCCGGTGGAGTTTGCCCTTAAGTACCGGGCCGAGCTTTACCAGGATGTGTCCAATATCCGCTTCTCTAATGAGAAGGTGGGCGGTGAGGTAACGGCCACCATCGCGGAGCAGGGCGCCTATCTGAGTCCCCAGTCTTATTTTGTCCCTGTTGGCGACGAGACTCCGTGCACTTACAGACTTACGGCCGACATTCCCGGAGAATGGGAGTCGATCAGCGACGGGAACCTTCTGGCCGAGGAAACGGTCGACGGCCGTAAGGTTCAGACTTGGGAGAATCCCTACAAGTCCGATGGTGTCACTTTCTTCGCCTCGGCATTCACGACGGCTTCGGTCGAGGTCGACAGCGTCTGGGTGCATTGTTATTTCTTCCCCGAAGACGCTCACCTGATGAACAATTACCTGCGGGCCACCACCGATTATGTCCGCATGTACAGTGAATTGATCGGCCCGTATCCGTTTGACCGCTTTACCATTGTGGCCAACTTCTTTCCGACCGGCTACGGCATGCCGGGCTGGACTTTGCTGGGTCAGCAGGTGCTGCGTTTGCCGTTTATAATCAGCACCTCGCTGGGCCACGAGGTACTCCACAACTGGTGGGGCAATTCCGTCTTCGTCGACTATGAAAGCGGCAATTGGTGCGAGGGGCTTACGGTCTACGGCGCCGACTACCGCTATAAGCTCCTGCAGTCACCCGATATGGCCCGCGATTACCGCAAGGATATCCTCAAGCAGTACGACAGTTATGTCACCGAGGAAAACGATTTTCCGCTGACCGAGTTCAAGTCACGCACCAGCCCCAAGACCCGCACAGTCGGTTACAACAAAGCGATGATGATCTTCCACATGATCGAACGGGAGATCGGCACTGAAGCTTTCTTCCAGGCCTGGAAGAATATTTATTCGCGCGCGAAGGGGCAGAAAGTGGCCTGGCAGGACTGGATCGACGCTTTCCAAGAGGCCTCACGGGTGAAACTGTCGCATATCATCCCGGATTGGGTGGAGCGTCCCGGAGCTCCCACGCTGAGTCTGGAAGTGCAGGACTTCTCCTGCGACGGGGTTACCCGCAACTGCACGGTCAAATTCAAATTGATGCAGACCGGACAGCCCAATTATCGCCTGCAGGTTCCGGTCAGGGTCAGTGGTCCGGGTGGGGTCGTCGATACGGTGCTTGCCTTAAAGGGCGGCGATGCCTCTTACGAGATAACCCGCCGCATGCTTATGCAGACAATCGAGGTCGACCCCGACTACCACCTGTTCCGGCGGCTCTATCCCGAGGAGGTCGAGCCGGTGGTTTCGGCCATTCTGGGAAACCCGAACAAGGCCTTTGTATCCTTCGTCGATACGGACACGGCGGGGGCCTTCGGCGCCTTCGGTCTGAACATGACCGAGGACACGGTTGATATTTTGCCGGCGGCCATGGTCGACAGCCTGCCTGATTCGGACTATGCCGTGGTGCTGAACCCCGCCGAACTTCCCGACTACTTCCGGGGCCGGGTAATTCTGCGCGATGATTCCGTGCGCGTCAAGAACATCCCCTATCCCCGCGGCGGGCATACCTACATCCTGACCGGTCAGGACTGGAACACGGTGGGCAAATACATGGTCATACTCACCGACGATTACGAGTCTCTCCCGCGCATCGGTCAGCTGATTCCGCACTACGGCAAGTACTCGTTCCTTGTCTTCGAGGGCGCCCGCAACGTCGGTAAGGGCCAGTGGGAGGTCGGTCAGTCACCGCTGAAAAAGAAGCTGGTTCTGGAAGCTGTAAAGAAGACCGAATCGCCGTGATCGGCCGGGAAGAAGGATAAGATCAGGAATCTTTGGCGACACGCTGCGTGACCCACTGTGACTCGATCTTCTTCACGTGGTTGCGGGTGTCTTCAGCGAGCTTGCGGTAGACGTCGATACATTTCTGGGAATCGGTGTTGAAGATCTCGAAAAACTGGCCGTCGATCATGGCTTTCTCGAAGTCGAGCGCCGTTGCCAGGGCCTCGTTCATCGTGTAGGCGCCGCCGTTAAGCTGGGCCGTCGAATCTTTCACATAACTCAGCGATGTAGCCACGGCCGCCGATTTGAACCGGGCCATGTTCAACGTCACGGTGACGTCGAAAAGATCGCGGATGGCCTCGGCGTGCCCGGCTTCATCGGAGGCTATTTCGAGCCAGTAATTCTTGTGCTCCGGGAAAGCCTCGGCACAGGCCTCGTAGAATTCTTTCAGAGCCAACTCGTGCTCGATCAAAAGGAGCAGAGTTGATGCTTCGCTTTCTCTGGGCGTCATGTTGTCTACCTCAAACCCGTTTTGGGGCATCGATTAATCTGCCGTGAGGACCAAAAAGGGCTTTGAATAAGTATCGGCCACCGAGTGAAATTTTCTTAGCATTAATTGAATATAATTCCGCCTGCCGGGAGGGCGAATTCGCTATTCGCTAATTGGCACGATCTTAGAGCGAATTCAGGGCCTTTTCGAGGGTGTCGAGATATTTGTATCCGCTGCCGGTGAGGAAGACGACAACTTTCTCATTGCCATGGAGATACCCGGCCTCGAGCAGGTTGTGAAAAGCCGCCAGGGCCGCCCCGGCCTCCGGCGCCGCAAAAACGCCCTCTTTTGAGGCCAACTCAAATGTTGCCTTCAGCATATCTTCTTCGGAAACAGCCACCGCGGCTCCGCCGCTTTCGCGGACCGCCTGAAGAATAAGAAAATCACCCACTGCAGCCGGTACGCGCAGTCCCGCCGCCACTGTTTGTGGATTGTCCCACGGTTCGGCGCTGGCCTTGCCCTGCTCAAAGGCTCTGACAATCGGAGCGCACCCCCGGCACTGCACTGAGATCATTCTGGGTTTGGCGCCCGTCAGCCAGCCCATCGTTTCCATCTCTGCAAACGCTTTCCACATCCCGATCAGCCCGGTTCCGCCGCCGGTGGGGTAGATGATAATATCCGGAAGTTCAAACTCGAATTGCTCAGCCAGTTCGTAGCCCATCGTTTTCTTGCCCTCGATCCGGTACGGTTCCTTTAACGTGGCAAATGAAAACCAGTCTTCGCGGCTGCATTTATCGGCGACCACCCTGCCGCAGTCGGCAATGGTACCGTCAACGAGTTCGATGGTCGCGCCGTGATAGCGGCAGTCGACCAAAAACGGCGTCGGTGTTTCTTTCGGCATTACGATATGACATTTCATCCCGGCCAGCGCGGCATAGGCGGCCAAAGCCGAACCGGCGTTACCTGCGGTGGGAATGATGACGCGCCCAACACCGAGTTCTTTCGCCCGTGAGACCGCCATGGCAAGGCCCCGCGCCTTGAACGACCCGGTCGGGTTGACACTTTCGTCTTTGAAATAAAGTCCGGGAAAACGGCGCACTGTACCGATGCGCCTTGACGGCAGAAGCGGCGTGCCGCCCTCATCGAGACTTACGACATTTACATCATCCTGAACCGGCAGCACCTCGCGGTACTTCCACATGGTCGGCAATCTCGACCTGAGTTGTTCGCGCGGCATCATCTGCGCGGCCAGCATCAGGTCATAGGCAACCAGCAGGGGAGAGCCGCACTTGCACAGATTGATGACCTGACGCAGGTCATAACGCTCTTTGCATTTGGGGCAGTGAAGGTAGGTAGCGGCGCTTTTGTCCGAACTCATCGAATTCTCCGTGAAAAATCACAGCCCCTTGACATATTCCTCGAGCGGCTTTCTCGGCGGCGTTTCAATCTGTCTCTGCGAAGGATAGCCCAGCGGCGTGATGGTGGCAATATAGTGATCCTGCGGGATCCCCAGTCGCTGCTTGATATCATCGCGGTCCATCGCCGCAATCCAGCAGGTCCCCAGCCCGTAGAACCAGGCGGCCAGGATAAAGTGATAGGCGGCGATACAGCCGTCCTGAACGGCGCGCTTGGTGACTTCCGGGTCGGCGCATATGGCTACGGCCATCGGGGTGTTGGCGATGGGGGAAGTGCTGCTGCTTCTGGTTTCCGACAGCCAGCCAAGCATCTGTCTGTCGCGGATTATCCTGAAATAGTAACCCTGACGGTTCATCGATGTCGGCGCAAAGCGCGACAGGTCCAGCACCCGGGTCAGAACCTCTCGGGGAATCTCATCCGGCAGAAATTCCCTCACGCTTCGGCGGGTCAGAAGCAGATCATCGCCCGCCAGATACCGGATAACCGGGTCGTCGAAATACTGAAGCTCGACCATCCGCCCGTCGGGATCGCGCACGAAACACTGGTAGATACTATATTTGTCGTTATGTTTCGGCTCGGATACGGCTGTGTCCCTCAGAGCGTCGAACATCCGATCGACCTCCTCGGTGCCGTTGTAGAAGAAGGTCAGCATGGCGTCGGTTTCGACTGTATCTCGCTGGCAGAAGCCGAAGAGGAAATTGCCGTGCCGGAAGATGGTACAATCGGCCTGCTCCAGCCAGACCTCGCAGCCAACCTTTTCAACGTAGAACTCTCTCAGTGGCCCCAGCTCTTTCGTCTTAAGGAATAATATTCCACTCATGTCAGCCTCATTTGTTTTGGGGAAAGATAGGGGATTGCCGGTGAGGAGAAAAGAGATTATCCGTAAGAGCACCAGGCTGATTACCTTGAATTAGCACACAGTTGCCTGCGGTTGCCGACCGGCACGATGCTACTGTTCCAGCTCGATATTCACACCACCAACGAGTTTCGTGATGGCATTGTAGGCGATACCGGTATAAAGGCCGACGATCAACCCGTAGATCCCGTAAATCAGGGGCCAGGTGATGATCCCGTAGAGGCCAAGCCACTTTTGGACGCCGGCTCCATAAGACCCGTAACATGCGGGCTCACAGAGCGCGATTATCATCAGCACGCATCCAACCAATAGGCCGATAGGGATGTGAATAATGACGCTCACTTTGGCCAAAGATGCGATGCCTATTTTCTTGAGAACCATAAATTGTATCCAATCTGATTTATCATGCTTTGCTGTGTCGCGCACGTACTTCCCGTGATGGTTTAACCGGACTCTGCTTTCGAAACTGTGCGTTGCTTGAGTCCGAATACGGCCTTTTTATACCTCTCGTGATAATGCCTGAATCTGTAGATGAATCCATACGTTACGAGCATGCCGGCAAGTATAGCTGCTCCCCCCGGTAGATACCCCTCCCGCGAGGCAATATCCAAGGCTAAAGCTACGGAAGCAATTGCGGTTGGTGTAACCATGGCAATTGTGAACCTGGTCAAGCTGCGGTCTCTGAATATAATGGCTACGTAGAAAATCTCGTGCGAATTCAACAATTCGCTGTGCCTGTGTGAGAATTCCGGGTCTTCCTCTATCCAACCGCCGGGCGCCAGCCACCTTCGCAACGGGAGACTAATTGGATAAATAGCGTGGCCGAGAAAATAAGCGACCAACAAGAACAACAGAACACGGCCCAGGTCTTCGCCGGTGACAGACACGATATTAGCCAGGGGGAAGAAGAAAAGTAAAACACCCACGAGCGCTATGCTGCCAGGGAAAAAGTACAGTAGAAAATCTCGCAGTCCGAAGTGCAGTGTCTTTGGTTCCATGATTGTGCTCATACACATAACCTCCCTCAGATATCGCTTTTGTGTTGGGCATGCCCAACCAGCTCAAAAGTTGCCTTTTATACGAACCCGTTTAAAATGGTACCCCCGATTGAATAAAATATTCAACTCGCTTCTTTCATGGGCGGCAGACGTCCCCGTCTGCCCCTGTTTCACGGCACCTCTTCGCCAACCCAACTCCAATCTTTGTCAGTTGTAGGCGTCGAGCCCAACCCGCTCAAAAGCTCCTTTGTATATGAATGCATCTGAGATGGTACCCCCAATTGGACGAAATATGCAACTCTCTTCTGGGGCCGGAGGTGGAGATTATAGCTAACCGGCTGAAAGAATTGATGATAGCGTGACCTCTATTCGGGGGAGTAGAATATCCGGCCGCCCACAGAACTGTGCGTTCAGCCTGACCAGGGTAATCAATTCTCTCCATGTTTGGTCAGTGACCAATGGGAATGCACCAACTTCCACTCCCCCTTTTCAAGGTGATATACCTCGGTGCTGTTCCAGCGGGTCTTTACACTGTCGTTGCTGTCGTAATTCACCAGATTGAAAGTCAGAATTCCTACATTGTCGTAAAGTTGCACCCGCCAGTTCGGCATCTCGAACCGATGAATATCGATCTTCCCCTGCGCCGGAACCAGCAACTCTTTGAAAGCAGCAAGGCCATCCAGTCGCTTTTCCTGTTCCGGGTCAAAGTATGATATATCCTCAGAAGCCAGGTCAATATAACCATACACATCCCCGTTCCCCCAGCGTGTCAGAGCCACTTTCTCCAGCTCGACGATCACACTCTGAGTTTCCCCCTGTCCGCTGTCTTTAGCAAAGCCTGTCGTACTTGAAGCCATAAAAACAGCCACAGCGGCCAATCGTAGAATTCTCCACATAGAGTCTCTCCTTAAACGAGCAACCGATTCATTGGCAACTCAGGCTCGCACGTTAACCGGCAAGCATCTGAATTGCCGCTTCAGAAATTTCAACTGTGAATCCCAACCCAATGTAAACAGACATGGCCTATGCCACCAATATAAGGTTCGGATCTGCCCCGCGATGTGCCAATTATCCTCTAACTTCACCACTTAAGTCTCATGTCCGGCACAACAGCGCCGGAACTCTCATTGGCCCCGCCTACTTTAACGAAATAAGCTCCCGAATGGCACCCGTTACGCAATTTCTGCTCGACGACGACCCCTCCGGTAACCTCAAGCCCGCTAGTGCACTCAGGAGCCTAGCGGCAATCTCTGTAACCCGTTACAATGCAATAAAACCGGGTAACCCACAGCTTGCTGTGGGATCCTTGCGCGGTGGCACTCGCTACAACTCATAATCATCCATCCTCAGCGGCACATCCTTCACACTGCCGCGCGCGGGCAGCATGACCAAATGCACATGCTCCGGCATGACAACATACCCCAGCAGACGGAAACGATGCCTGAGGCGAGCGGCGTCAAGCTCTTGGATCGGCAGTTCTGTAGCGCGGAGACAGGTAAGGTAGGGCTGGAGTCGATAGCAGCAGAAAGTCACAAAGCGACCGGTGCCGGCATGATCATAGTGTCGCAGTTTCGGCATGATATCAGTGCCCTGCCAGATTGGTGCGACCCCACAGCAAGCTGTGGGTTACACAGGTTACCTGATTTCAAATGACGCTGAAGTATCCTCCCGCTTGCAGGCCCTGCTGAAATAACGGGGATGAAAGCGGGTTTGTCAAATGGTTTAGGGCGCTGTGCCCAGGCAGTGTGATCCCACCGCAAGCGGTGGGGTACCAAGTTGCCTGATGTCGTTTGTGCTCGTTGAGCCGAACAACTCAATAGCTGCTTTTTACATGAATCCATCAAAGATGGTACCCCCGGCAGGACTCGAACCTGCTACCCTCTGCTTAGAAGGCAGATGCTCTATCCGGATGAGCTACGGGGGCACAAGCTGTGCTTGTTTTTAGGGACGCGAGGCGCCTCTAAAAACCGAAACTCCCCAGGATGTGATTCCTGTTAATCTTACCCACAGAATCTAAAATATTCAATACCACGCGTCAAGCAGGGATTGCCGCCCAGCAAAAAGCCCCCTGGCAGGCAGGAGGCTTGAAGTATCTTCAATAAAGCCGAGGGTGCTAGTGCAGCGACAGGCTCCGGACATATTCGCCCGGAGGTGCATCCTCGTGGGTACGGCCGTCGTCGTGGCAGCCGGAGCAGTCCGGCATCTTGTCAAATGCCTTGCCCGGGTGGCAGTCGGTGCATTCCAGTTCGACATGAATTTCATCTAGCTGCAGCCCCACTCTCACGTGGTTGAAATTGGCCTGGTTCCAGCCGCCGTGACAGGCGGCGCACTCTCTGTTAAGTCGGGCAATTTTCCGGCCCGTCGGGTGGCAGCTGCGGCAGCCGAGTTTCTCATGATATTTGTTCAGCGGCCAGCCGACCGAGGCGTGCGAGAACCCGGGTTTCTGGCCGGTGTCATGACACTTGCCGCAGGGATCGTTGAGATGGCAGTCGTTGCAGATAGCATGAATCTCCTCGTCGGTCTTGCCCAGCCGCAGCTCTTTGTCCAGGTCATGGCAATAGCTGCAGTTTTCCTGCTGGTGACAGTCCACGCAGCGCAAACCGTACAGGTCGATGTGGTCCTGGTGATGCAGGGTGACCGTGGGCGCCTCTTCATGAGGCGTGACCCAGACCTTTACGTCGGGGACGGTAATTTCCGGGTGGGGGATACCCACGATATCGGTCGAATCATGCGGAGCGGCGGAGAAGGCCGAGCCTTCGTGTGGAAGATGGCATACGACACACTTGGTGTCGTGGCTCCATTCGCGGTGGCATCCCATACACTGGCGGTGGAAAGCGCCTTTCAGTCCCGGCTGCCTCAGGTTCGGCGGGCCGGCCGGTTCCTCGCCGTGACATTCCGCGCAGGGAGGGAATTTGCCGGCCGGGCTGTAATGGTGGCAGATGCTGCAGCCTTCACCCATTCCGACCATCTCGGCATGATGCTTGTGGTCGAACCTGACCGGCCCGTACAACTGCTCCAGTTCGTCCAGCATGGCCATATCGGGGCCCTCAGTGGCCGAGTGAGCCGGCGTGCTCGTGACGCCTGTCCGCAGGCATTTGCTGAGGCATGGTTCGCTCCTTGTAGGTGTCTGGCAAACGTGGCAGTCGCTGCACGGGGTGCGAGTGGCGTCCGGAACCGGTCGGTCCTCGGGCTGACCCAGCACGGTTATTCCCGACAGAGTTATCAACAGCAACAAACACGCCAGCGCAATGCCTATATTTCTGTCCATTCTACGAGACTCCTCTTGATTAGATGTGGGCCCAGCCTGCCATTGCAAACCTTAGCCGCTGGATAGCGGTTTCACATACTCTCCGGGCGGGCCGTCTTCATGGTTGCGGCAATCGTCGTGGCATGCCGAGCACTTCGGTATCCGGTTGTACGCCTGGTTCATATGGCAATCGCCACAATCCAGCTCGCCATGCAGGTCATCCAGCCGCAGCCCGGTCACGACATGCCGGAAATTTGTCTGGTTCCATCCGGCGTGACAGTCAACGCACCGATTGCTCAGGTGGCCGATAGGCCGTCCGGTGGGATGACAGGAACGACAATTCAATTCCTGATGGTATTGATTCAGGACCCAGCCGCCGTTGGCCGCATGTGAGAAAGCGGGCTTTTCCGAATGACCGTGGCACCTGGCGCAGGGATCGTTGGCGTGGCAGTCGTTGCAGATCGCGTGAATCTCCTCGTCGGTCTTGGCCACCCGCTTTTCCTTCTGGTAATCGTGACAATAGCTGCAGTTTTCCTGCTGGTGGCAATTGACACAGCGAAGCCCGAACAAATCGATATGCTCCTGGTGGTGAAACGTCACCACCGGCCCGGCGTCATACGGGGTCCTCCAGACTTTCTTCTCCGGCGCTGTGATGACCGGATGCGGTGTGCCGAGTATATCGGTGCCGTCAGCACTGGCCGAGGCCAGAGTGGCTCCATTGGCCGGCAGGTGACATAACACGCACTTGGTGTCATGGCTCCACTCGCGGTGGCAACCCATACACTGACGATGGTAGGCGCCTCTTAAACCGGGCTGTCTCAAAGTCTGGGCCTCGGTCGGCTCGTTGGCGTGGCATGTTTTGCACGGCGGGTATTTGGCGTCTGTGCTGTAGTGATGGCAAATACCGCAGCCTTCGCCCATACCGACCATCTCGGCATGGTGCTTGTGGTCGAACCGGACCGGCTGGTACAACCTCTCCAGTCCGCTCAATATGGCCACGTCCGGACCCTCCGACGGTGAATGGACCCTGGTCTCGCGATCGTGCGTCCAGAGACACATTTCCAGACAGGGGTCGGCCGTGGTCGGCGTGGAACAGGCATGACAATCGGTGCAGGGCGGCTGAGTGGCGTCCTGCTGCGACGACATGTCCGGTGATTGGGCCAGGATCGGCAGTCCCGTGAAGGCCAATATTAGAAGCGAAGCGGTAAGCCAAAGGCTAGTCATCTTTTTCATCTCTCGAGACTCTTTCCACCGGGTACTTCCCGGTAATCAGGCTGTAGTAGCCGGCACCGAAGCTTACTACTTGCTTTCCTTCCTGTCAAGCAGCAACCAGAATATCATGAACAGCGCCATGGCTCCGATGGCTATCAGGTATTCCTGCCCCTTGGTTAGCATCATGAAATCGTGTAGTACATGCATCTTCCGTTCTCCTTAATGATCCGGATCATCGGCATAAGCCGGGTGCTTTCTCAGGATGGGCATACGGTTGACAATGAACCGGAACGTGAGGACGCCAATGGTAATAACCGTAATGGTGACCCCGAACTCCATCCAGTGCGGAACATAGCGGTCGGGCTGCTGCCAGTTGAGGGCAATAATCGAGACATTCACGCGGTTGAAAATAACGCCCAGAATGGACCATACGGCGCCGACCCGCACCCAGCCCGGGGAGTGCCGGCGGGTGGCCCAGAACAACAGCAGGCAGGGCGCCAGCACAAAGCCGAGCACCTCGAGCAGGAACCACGAACCGAGAGGAGTGGCCAGGTAATCCCAGTTGTGGTCGTGCGCCACCCCGACCCATTTGAGGCAGAAGTAGGTGAACAGCAGGGCCGTGGCCCCTTTGCCCAGGCCGAGGGTTATATCGTCGAGATTCTTGTGGTCCTGATGCGTGACCTGGTCGCCGAAAATCCGGTGTGACAGCATACTCTCGAAGATCACCATGGTCATGCCGGCGATAATCGCCGAGACAAAGAAGAACACCGGAATAAAGGGCGAATACCAGAGCGGGTGCAATTTGGCTCCGGCGAGCAAGAACAGCGCCCCCAGGGCCGACTGATGAAGGGTGGACAGGATCACACCAAGGATGGTCGCTCCGATGGTGATACGAACGGCCCACTTGCGGAAATTCTTCCAGCCCAGCCATTCGAACAAAGCCGGACAGAATTCCAGAAACTGGACGGTCAGGTAGGTGGCCACGTGCCATCCGACCAGGAACATGACGGAGGTGACGCCGTAAGAAACGACCATAGGGAAAGGAAGGCGCCACGGCCGTCCCAGGTCATAGCACAGTCCGACGACGACAAAGGCGTATCCAAGGAAACCCGTCAAGACGGCGGGACGGACCACCGGTCTGTACTTCTTCATGCCGAACAGGTACACGGCCGTGCCGGTCGTGAAACCACCGGCCGCCAAAGCGACGCCACTGAGAACGTCGACGCCGATCCAGAGCCCCCAGGGATTAGTATCCGTCAGATTGGAGATCGCCCCGATGCCCTGGGTGAAGCGGATGTAAGTCAGGGGAATCCCGACCGCCAGTATGGCCGCCACGACGGCGTTAAACGGGGTGATCAGGCCCCTGAGATAATCGGGCCAGCTCATGCCCAGAAGCAGTTTCTCGGATACCCAGTTCGCTCTTCTATCTATCGTTGCCATCGTGTATCCCTTTCTCCGGTGTCAGCGTCCGACTCGGTTTTGGCTGCTTCGCGGCTCTGAGTGAACTTGTAGAATCCCGTAAACAGAACCGGCCAGATGGTTAGAACCAGCGGTACGACGCTCAGGAATCCGCGCGTCAATTCCGGGTACGGTGTATTACCCAGGTTGTTGGAGAAACCGATGTTGGTGAAATCGGTCCCGGCCAGGTAGAGCCAGCCGGTGCCGCCAACCTCGGACTCACCGTAAAGGTATGGGTGATACCGCTCCGGGTTGTGACGGATTTTCTCGCGGGCCAGCGTGATGAGATCGCTGCGCTTGCCGAACGTTATCGCCTCCTTCGGGCAGACATCGGCACAGGCCGGGATCTTGCCCTCCTTGATCCGGTCATAGCACATGGTGCATTTGCGCACCTGCGGGGCAAAGGCGTCGAAGTAGTCGTAGGTGGGAACGTAAAACGGACAGGCCATCATGCAGTACCGGCAACCGATACAGACGTCTTTATTGTAAATGACCGGGCCCTCTTTGGTCTTGGTGAAGGCGGCGACGAGGCAGGCCGAGGCACAGGCCGGCTCGTTGCAGTGCATACACTGCTTCTTGACATAGATGGGCGTTTCCGGGTCCCTGGGATTGGGAAAGCGGTTGACAACCGTGTAACTGTTGGGGTCAGTCCGACGGGTGCGCTCAAAAACGCTGTTGTCGTTCAGGTCCAGGCCGTCCATAGGCCTGTCATTGGCCTTCTTGCAGGCTTCCTCGCACCGGCGGCAGTTGGCACCGATACAGAGTGTCGTATCGGTGAGCATGCCGTATCGATCTGGCCACCCCGTGAAACTCTCCATGCCCTTGGCGGCCGAAGATGTTGCCAGAGCGGCGGTGGCAGCAGCGGTGGTAATTTTGAGGAATTCCCTTCGTTTGATGCTCATTGATTACCTCTTGCTGATATTAATATTGCTTACGTTACGTCGTCACTATGTGAAAAGATTCACATTTTTCGCCAAAAAAAACCCTCAAGCTGCGGCCAAAATACTGCCATCCGGCATCTTTGTCAACCATAACTGACAGCCTGGAGTTGAAATCGAAAACAAACCTTCGGTGGGCCTCGACTCCGAGCTTAATCGGGGTGAGAGGATTTGAACCTCCGACATCTTGCTCCCAAAGCAAGCGCGCTGCCAGACTGCGCCACACCCCGATTGGTCGGCCTCAATTATACCGTTTCATTAAATATGTGTCAAGCCTTTGTCCTCGGCTAATCTCGTTTAAGATATTATCCTAAGGTCAGTTATCGACGCCACGGGTTTTATTCTCACTTGCCAAATCTCGTTTTTGTCTTAAATTCCGGTCATCATGTCAAAACAGAACTTACTCGGCTATACCTCGCGGGAACTCGAAGACCTGGTTGCGGCCATGGGTGACAAGGCCTACCGCGGCCGTCAACTCTTCCGCTGGCTCTACAAGACACGGCAGTACGACTTCAACCTGATCACCGACCTCTCCAAGGACCTCCGTCGCCGCCTCCATGAATCATACGACTTCACGGGGCTGTCACTGGCCCGATCGGCCGTTTCCGAGGATGGTACCAAAAAGTTCGTATTCCGTCTTTACGACGGCCAGCCGCTGGAAACCGTGCTGATACCGGACGAGAGCGGCCGAAGCACCGTTTGCCTGTCGACCCAGGTGGGTTGTGCCCTGAACTGCGGTTTTTGTGCCACTGGCAAGATGGGCTTTCGCCGCAACCTGTCGGTGGGGGAGATTATCGGCCAGCTCATCTACCTGCGCGACTGGCTGGGTGACAATGCCTTCACCAATATCGTCATGATGGGCATGGGCGAGCCGCTGCTTAATTTCGATAACGTGGTCAAAGCCGTTTCCGTCATTTCAGCGGGCGACGGGCTGTCGGTCAGTGCTAAGAAAATCACCGTTTCGACGGTCGGCATTCTCGACAAGATCCGCCGTTTGGCCGATTTGAAACTAAAGGTTCGTCTGGCTGTATCACTGAATGCAGCTATTCAGGACAAGCGTATCCGGATTATGCCGATTGCCCAATCGTGCAGCCTGGAGGAGCTGTCCGACACGCTCAGGTATTACACGGAGAAGACATCGACCAGGGTCACTTTCGAGTATATTTTGTTTGACGGCTTCAACGATAGTATAGACGATGTAATGGCTATCAGTCGCTATATTCAGGGGATTCCCTGTAAGATCAATTTGCTGGCCTATAACCCGGTCGAGGGCGCCGAATTCGGCCGGCCCTCGGATGAAAAGGTGGACTGGTTTGCCAGACAACTGTATCCTCGAGCTCCCGCCGTTACGGTCAGGAAAAGCCGGGGAAGGGATATCGATGCCGCCTGTGGTCAACTGGCTGCCCGGCACCTAATGAAGGAGTGAACCGAATGACCAAATTTTCCATCATCGGAGGACTGATTTTACTGGTTGGCGTTTTCCTGAACGCTTTCGCCCAACAGCCTGATCTTGTTATTAATGAGTTTAAGGAACCTTCCTGGAAGTGGGGCGACCAGACCCTTGGTTTCGACATCTCCAATACCACCGATATGGTCAAATTCGTGGTCACCGAGGTGGATATCGAGTTTCCTGACAGCCGTACCGGGTGCCACAGACAGTTTCTCTCGAGCGGTTACATCGAGCCCGGCGCCCATACCCTGCTTGAAACCGACTTCTTCGTGCCCGGAAACTATGGCGAGGCCAGGGTGACGGTGGTCCTTCACGACGTGGTGGACACGCTTGACGCCCTGTTCCCGGGACAGGATTTTCACCGTGAGGAGATTGCTTTCACCGTGGTGCGTCCGGAATCCATGCTGGAGTGGCGCGATTACCGAATAGAGCTACCTCCCCGAATCGAGGAGCATCCTTATTTCGACAGCGAATTCAGCCGAGTACTTCTGGCCCTCATTGACCGGGGTGTGTCCGTTGAGCGCATGGCCGAGATGGCCGGTACCAGCGTGCTTTTCGTAAACGGGCAGATTGTTCCGATGGTGACTCACGGTCTGATGACACAGACGGCCGACGGTTACCGGCTCAATTTCCCGATAATTGGTGTCGATGAGTCCCGCGAGGCGGTGCGGCTGGCCGAAACCGCGGCCGGCTCTCTCGCCCCTATCATTGCGGCCAACCTGCAGCGGTATCCGGCCTTTCTGGACAGTTTGACGCGCAGCGGGCTGGTTGAGCCGACCAATATTCTGGGCGGGACCAGCGTGCTCGAACGCCTGTACCCGATGGTGGGCGGTCTGCTTCTGTGGTTCGACCTGGGAGACCGGTTCGTTGACAGCGGCGTAACGATGGCGCCGTTCGTCGCCAGCGACATATGCAACGCCCTCAGTCACCGCTATATGTATGCCGCGCCCGCAGGTGAGGGATACAACGGCAACCACCTCTATGCGTATCTGGGCGAGGTAAAGTCCTACAAGATCGTCTTTGCCGATAACCCGGTTGAGGTCGATTGCAGTCGCAGTTATTCATTTGTGGGTCGACCGGGCACCCAGCGGAGTTGGCAATGGGGCGACGATCTTCGGCCCGATTTCTTCATAGTCGACACCCTGGCGATACGCCCGGCCCTAGACTTCCTGGCGTCGGGCTGTGAAACCGTCCTGGCGGCTGCTGCCGGCTCTCTCGACGATCTGGGCGGCAGGTTCGGACACGGCCAGAATATGAGAGGCGTGCGTTATTGGTTCTGGAATATCGTGGCGACACGCTGCCTCGAAACGCTGGTCGCCAACGGTGCCCTCAAAGATGATGGCAAGGGACTCTATGAGTTCAGCGCCATGCGGGGGAAATTATGATACGGCCCGGGGTAGTGGCAGTGGTCCTGTTGCTTCTTACCGGCTGCGGTCAGGAAACACCCAGCCGCGACCAGATACCCCCGCTCAGGCAGCGGCTTTTCGACCTGCAGCAGGCCGTGTACAACCATGACCGTGCCGCTATTGACTCCCTGCTCTCGGTCAAGATAATCTCTCGTGACCAGGGGTCCGATTCACTGCTCAGTTTCGTGTATGGACCTGCCGGCGACTTCCCGTTCGAGCGGTTCGGCAATTATGATATCGTGTATACCACTGACCGGGCTCGTATCGGATGTTTCATCATGGACTCCACCGCTTCCGCTGACCGTCCCTTTACGCTGTTTCTCGCCTACGAACATGATATGTGGCTCTTCACGAGCTTTGAGCCCGGGACCGACAGCGTGCCCTAGTAGTCCAGCCGGAAACAGGTCGAATCGCCGAAATTCGGCTGACATCAGAAAAAAGGCGCCGGTAAAGGCGCCTCTTACTTTGCAGCAGGTTCTCGCAGCGCAGCTTTACAGTTCCGCCTTTTTCTGTCCCTTCAGCAGCAGCTCGGCGTACTTGTCGGGTGTTGAAAGAATGTCGATGGCCTGCTTGACGGCCCGGTCGGTCTGGAGAATGATCTCTTCGTACACGCCGCGCTCACCGGAAATCGAGGCCACGATTTCCCGCTTGATTGTCCGGCGGATGTAGTCAACTGATTCGTCGAAGTCATTCTCCTTCTCTTTCTCGACCAGAATCGTCAGGCTGTCGAGCTGGGCCTGGAACACTTCCTGCTGACCCTCATCCGCGACCTCCTCGGTGAGCTTCTCCAGAGCCACCTGCAGCGACGTCTGATAGTCAAACTCTTTTTCCTTTGTGAAAGCCCGGAACTCGGCGACGATGTCGTCGGTAATTTCCAGATCACGTTTGACATCAGGGTGCTCTGACACGTACTTGACGGCGAAATCGAAAAACAGCGACTTACGCTCCAGGTTTATTTCGATGGGCTTCCAGGTTTCCCGATCGACTTCGATATCCGGGATAATGCCGCCGCCGCCGTAAACCACCCGGCCGCCGTTGGTGTAGTATATCTCCTGCTCGGAAACCGTCAGGCTGTCTTCAGCCTCTTTTTCTTCTTCATCCAAAGCCACCGGGTGCGGGGCACGGGAGGATCGCTTGTTCTGCTTTTCGGGTTTCTGTATGCAGCGGCCGGACGGCACGTAGTACTTGGCCGTGGTTAGCTTGAGAGCCATGGAACCGTCACTGGAAATATTGAAGATCTGCTGCACCAGGCCCTTGCCGTAGGTGTTGTTGCCCATAATCAGGCCGCGATCCCAGTCCTGCACGGCCCCGGCTACGATTTCCGAGGCTGAGGCGGTGCCTTCGTCCACCAGAATGATCAGCGGCTTGCCCGGCGCGTAGAGCGGCTGGCGATCGGCGTAATAATGACGCTCGTCTTCCTCCATGCGGCCCTTGGTGTACACGATCTCACGGCCGCGCTCGAGAAACAGTTCGGCGGTTTCGTTGGCTTGGTCCAGCAGCCCGCCGCCGTTGCTGCGCAGGTCGAAGATCAGGCCGGTGATGTTTCTCTCGTTCAACGAGGTAATGGCCTCGCGCAGCTCGTGGCTGGTTTCCTCGGCAAAACGGGACAGACGCACATAGCCGATATCGGTACCCGGCACCACGCCGTAGTAGTTCACTGATTTCAGCTCGATGACGGCGCGCTCGATCTCGAACTCCAGCGGGTCTTTAAGGCCGGTGCGCTTGATGGTGAGAACCACCGACGTGCCGGCTTTGCCGCGCATCAGGCCGGAAGCCTCCGACGAGGTCATGCCCTCCGTATCCTGACCGTCAATGGCATAAATGACATCACCCGCCCGCAAACCCCGGCGATAGGCCGGCGTGCCTTCGATAGGCGTGATAATGATGATGCGGTTGTCCCGGGCGTCGATCTGCATGCCCAGGCCTTCGTACTTGCCGTGAGTGGATTCCAGAAGGGCGTCGTACGACGACCTCTCCAGCAAGACCGAAAAGCGGTCGAGGTCCTGAAGCATCCCCACGATACCCGCTTTGATGATATCGCGAGTGTCAACTTCCTCCATGTACTGGTTGCGAATGCTGAAGGCGGTCTCGGTCAGATTCCGG
The DNA here is from genome assembly GCA_020346225.1 of Candidatus Zixiibacteriota bacterium. GTDB lineage: Bacteria > Zixibacteria > MSB-5A5 > GN15 > FEB-12. The sequence goes on from CP070777.1 coordinate 2,798,161, forward strand.
ACATCCTTGAGAAAAGTGTCCCGGCTCTTCTTCTCAGTTTCCTGCGGCGGGAACTCCTGGTCTGCGTTGATGTGAACGGTATCGGCCCACAGGACCGGATCAGGCGTTTGCGCGCTCGAAGTCTGCACGGCTTCACCGGAACCCACCAGCCATATCAGGGCTATGGCAAAAACTGTTATCCCGAATAGTTGAACAGTGTAGCGAATCATCGTTTTCTCCATTTATAAGCAGGTCGCACTTGGCAAGTTAATCATTTAACCCGCCGTGTCAAGCCTAACCGTGAAAGCGGTTTAGGCGTATCTTTTTGCTAATTATACGTTTACCAATATAGGCAAGTTGCAAATATGTTGCCGGTCGGGGACCAATATCCTAACCCGATGAGTCCTTTGTGCTTAATCCTTTCGACCTCTATCCTGAGTGCCTCCGGTGCACGTGAATGCGAATGCCGATTGTGAATATCGTTTCAGCTTGCTTAACTTAGATACTTTCACAATTATACCTAACGATACAGCCGCCTGAATGTTCAGAATGTGAACAGAATCGCGATTCAAGCGCATGAACAAAAGAAACTCGCCGTCGTTTGCCTTCCTTCTCAACCTCCTGCTGCCGGGGTTGGCGCACCTCTACTGGAGAGATTATCTTTTCGGCGTCTTCATATTTCTGATCATGTTGATCGCGGCCGTGCTGTTTTTTGTTTCTTTCTTTTTGTCGCTCTCTTTCTGGCCCAAAGCCCTCCTTCTGGCCCTGCCGATTCTCTTTTACCTGTTTACCTTCATGGATCTGTTTCGCGTGATCAAGACCAAGAAACGACTGTCGGCCCGAGGCAAACGCGCCGTGATCATCTTCCTGGTGGTGGGCGTGGTCTATCAGCTGGCATCGCCGATCGCCGCCGCCAATTTCCTGATCCGCAATCGTCCCGAGACCTTTGTTCTCGACAACACCGACCTCAGCCCGCTGTACGCGCGCGGCGACCTGCTCAAGGCCAGCCGGCTGTCTTATTCGGTTAACGTATTCTTCTTGAAAAAGCCGGTCCTGCATAGCCTCCCGGCGCGTTACGACGTTGTCCGCTTTGTCGACGCCGACGGGCGCAGGCGCAACGGCCTTGTCCTCGGCCTGCCCGCCGACGAGATTGCCATGCTCAGCGGCGTGCTGGTGGTGAACGGCGCCACCGATTTCGGCACCCCGCCGGGCGGGCTGACCCTGTGGGGCGATCTGCCGTTGACTTACGTCGATGACTACTCTATTTTGGTGGCGACTTTAAGACTGGGAAGAGTGGACACCGTTCACATGGTTGCTCTTCCGGATGTTGTCGGGAAAGTTGGCAAGCTGTTGTAATGACAATCGACAATCTCATTTTCGACCTGGACGGCACCCTCATCGACTCTTCCGAAGGCGTGGTTGAGGCGGTAAACTACTCCCTGCGCCGCATCGGCGAACCGGAACAACCCCCCGAGCGCATAAAAGCCTTCATCGGTTATCCCCTGAGTCAGATGTATCCCACTTTCACTTCGGCCCCGGTCAAAGAATTGTACCGTCATTTTCAGGAGAAAGCCTCCGAAACGGTCGTGTCCTCAACTGTTGTCCTGCCCGGAGTTGCCGAAATGCTCCATTTTCTGCACGATCAGGGCTATCGTCTCGGTATCGCCACCACCAAAATCAAGAATCACGTGCATGGTATAATAGAGAAATTTCAATGGCACCGTTTGATCGCGGCTTACTGCGGCGGCGACGAAGTGCGCCGTGTAAAGCCCGACCCGGAGATTCTGCTTCTGGCCCTCCGGCGCATGGGCGTGGGTGCGGACAACTCTATGGCTGTCGGTGACACCATCAACGATGTTCTGGCCGCGCGGGCCGTGCCGATGACGGTGACCGGGGTGGCCTCGCTTTACGGCGGCCGGCAGAAGCTGCTCGAAGCGCGCCCGGATTTCTTCATCGAATCGCTGCCAGAGTTGCCGTCGGTGCTGAACGGCCTGCAAAAGGAGGCTTTATGAAAAACGTCTATACACATTCGTTCAAGACCGGGTTCGGAACCATCCGCACGGCGGCCACCAACAGGGGCCTGGCGGTGGTGACGCTGCCGGGCGAAACGGCGGCGCAATTCTCCCGCAAGGTGGCACAACTTTTCCCCGATCACGAGATGCGTCGCGGCGGCCGTGTTAATCTTTCCGCAGAAAAACAGCTTCGCCGCTATCTCGACGGCCGCCTGAAACAGTTCACGCTACCGCTTGATATTCAGGGAACGCCGTTTCACAGGAAGGCCCTCAAACGGGTCGCTCGGATCGGCTACGGCCAGACCATGACCTACGGCCAGGTGGCTGAGGCCATCGGCAGTCCCGGTGCCGCGCGCGCGGTCGGCGGCGCCAACGCCGGCAACAACCTCCCCCTGGTCATCCCGTGTCATCGCGTCGTGGCGGCCGGCGGTCTGGGCGGTTATGGCGGCGGCGTGGCCATGAAACGCCGGCTGCTCATGATGGAAGGCGCTCTGTGAGCCGATCGCGGCTCGATACACTTATCACCTGATTGTTATGGAGAAAACGTATGGATCCCCGTGTGGAAAAACTGGCCAAAGTGCTTCTGCATTATTCACTGAAACTGAAGAAGGGACAGATTCTGAAGATTCAGGGCGAAACGGTGGCGTTGCCTCTGATCAAAGCCGCCTATGCCGAGGCCGTCAAGATCGGCGCCCACCCGTTTGTCAGCATGCTTATCCCGGACAACGAAGAAGCGTTCCTGAAACATGCTTCGGAAGAGCAGCTGAAATTCATCTCGCCCCTGGCGCGGGCCGAAGTGAACAAAATCCATGCCCTTTTGCATATCTGGGCCAGTGAGAATTTAAGATACCTGTCCTCGGTCGACCCGAAACGCCAGGCCCGGTTCTACCGTATTCGTCGCGTGCTCAAAGACCGTTTTTACAGACGCGTCGAGAAAAAGGAAGTGTCGTGGGTGGGCACGCAGTTTCCCACGCTGGCCGACGCCCAGGATGCGGACATGTCGCTTGCCGATTACGAGAACTTCGTCTTCCGCGCCGGTCACGTGCATGCGGGCAACGCGATAGCACACTGGAAGAAGGTGCACCGCGAGCAGCAGCGCCTGGTCAGGATCCTCAACCGCTGCGACCGACTGCATCTTCAGGCACGCGACACCGACCTGAAACTCCGCGTCAAGGGCCGCCGGTGGATCAACTGCGCCGGCACCGAGAACTTCCCCGACGGGGAGATATTCACCTGCCCGGTCGAGAACTCGGCTGCAGGCTTCATACGCTATACCTATCCCGCCGTGTTCGGCGGCCGGGAAGTCGAGGACGTGCGCATGGAATTCAAAGAAGGCAAGGTCGTCAATGAGACCGCCGGGAAGAATGAGCGGTTTCTGACCGAGATGCTCAATTCCGACAGAGGCGCCCGATACCTCGGCGAATTCGCCATCGGGACCAATTACGAGATAAAGCGTTTCTCCAAGAATACCCTCTTCGACGAAAAAATCGGCGGGACCTGTCACCTGGCCGTTGGCAACGGCATGGAAGAGGCCGGCGGCAAGAACAAAAGCGCCATTCACTGGGATATGGTGTGTGACCTGAAAAAGGATTCGCTGATTACGGCCGACGGCAAGGTTATTTACCGTAACGGCAAATTCTCGATCTGAGATTACGGCGAGGGCGGGGGCGAGCCGCCCTGGAAGAAGTATTCGACCATGTAGATGATGTCATTGATATCGACCACTTCGTCGGCGTTGGCGTCGGCCGACTGAAGGGCCGTCGGCACCGGCGTAAACTCGAAGATATATCCCACCAGAAACACCAGGTCTCTGATATCGATCTGACCGCTGAAATCGGTGTCGCCGCGGTCGCCGCAGGCGGCGGCCGTTTCGGCGTTGACGATTCCCCGGCCGTAGTCGTTGTCGGGCGCGTCCGCCTGCGAGCCGGTGGCCATCATCGCCTGACGAATCATCAGCGGCGTGTAATCGGGGTGGGCCTCGATTAGCAGACAGGCGGCGCCCGCCACAAGCGGCGCCGACAGCGAGGTGCCGCTGGCCGTGCCGTAGGTGGCGTCGCCGGATGCCGTGGCGCACGAGGTCGATACGCCGCGAGCGCATACCTCCGGCTTGGTGCGGCCGTCATAGGTGGGGCCGCGCGATGAGAAGTAGGCAATATTCCCCAGCGCATCGACGGCTCCTATCGCCAGCATGTCGAAGGCGTCGGCCGGCGGGGCCAGCGTACCGGGATCCGGTCCATAATTGCCCATCGAGTTACAAACCACAATGCCAAGCCCGGCCGCGGTGTTGGCTGCAATCGTAATCACAGCTGTGGCTCCATCGAGGTCCGCATAGGTGTACCAGTCGGGATACGCCAGCGACGATGACACGACGTCGGCGCCCAGCCCTTCCGCCCACTCCAGCGCCGCTACCCAGTTGTCTTCTTCCACCGGCGTTTCGCTGGCGACGTCCTCCGTCTTGGCCAGAAGAAAATTGGCGCCGTAGGCCGGACCGTACAGGTGACCGTCCAGCCACCCGCCCGCCACCGACCAGACTATCGTGCCGTGATTCCACTGGCTGTAGGCATCCTCGGCTTCGTTGGCGGTTTCTTCGTCGTCGAAGACAAAATCGTATTCCGCCAGCACCCGGCCGTCAACGTAGTGCTGCGCGAACACCTCGTGGGTTTTGCGATAGCCGGTATCGAATATCGCCAGAGTAACGCCCTGGCCGCTCAGGCCGCGCTGATGAAGGGCCGGGACCTTGATCTGTTCGAGTTGCGCCAGCGCCATGCCGTAATCGAGATCACCGGGCACCGCCGGCGCGTAGTCGGGGACATCGGGCTGTGGCAGGTCAACGTCCGGCCTGGCTTCGAAAGCGGCGACCGGTTTGATGGCCTGGACAAAGTCGTGATCGGCAATAACGTCTAACTGCGTCATCGGTATATCGAAAGAGGCGGCGTTGAGCCATCTCGAGACCCGCCTCAGCCGTCCGCCGTGGCCGGTTGCGGCCCGGACGTACGCGTCATTGACGGGAAGGTCGGCCATCAGCACCCGGGCGCGTCCGACCTTTGCCCGCCGCGTGAGGGCTCTGTCGCTTATCGTCACGGCGGCCGCAGCGGCGTCGAATTCGGCCTGTGTGAAGAGACCTTTATCGGTGAAGAAAACCCACACGCGGGCGACATCGGCGTTTCGCTCGGTCAGAAACCGGCGCACTTCGTCCGTCACCGGTCGAACTTCGCGAACGAGGGAGTGCGGTTCGCTTTCGAACGCAGTCGTTTGTGAAATCACAGCGTCGGGAAACCCGGTCAGGCTGAAGACTGTCGCTGCGAAAAGCAACCTGAGTGTAATGCGAGGTGCGGTTTTCATCGACTCAGTCCTTTAAACGCCGTTCGCGCCGGGGCGGGTAGCCTCGAGAAGTGGTTAGACATTACTAAGTTAGCCACGTTTTGCCGATTGTCAACCGAATAGCTCGGCTCCCACTGGTATGGGAGCCATCCCATACTTCTACATCGGCCGATTGCCCGTCAACTTTGGCCGCCCGCCGGGAATCGCCGCCAGATCGCCGGTAACTCCTTTTGACGCATGACACTTGCCCCAGCCGCCGGCAGAACGGCACAATCCTCGGGTTTAGGTATGGGATATGCTCCATTTTGATCCTGGAATGGGTCTTGTGGCCCATCGGAGCTGAAATATATGAGAAAAACCGCTTATACAGCGGTCAACAGCGGTCCGGTAAGCGGGTCTAAATTAACGTGAGAATGGATGGTGAAATAGTTATGAAAAAGAGGCTGATATCCTGTCGCGGCATAACGCTCATGGAAATTATGATCGGCGTGGTCATCGTCAGCGTCGTCGCCAGCATGGCCGTGCCGAGCTTTCAAAACGCGATCGAACGGGCCAATTTTCGCTCGGTCAACCGGGACATCGTCTCCGACCTGAGAATGGCCCGCTCGCGCGCCATCTCCGAGCGGGAGAGCTTCGGGGTGCACTTCGACGACCTTAAGCGCCAGGTGACCTTCTTTCTGAAGGTAGATAGCCTGACACCCGACAAGTACGTGATTGGCACCGACTCAGTCGTAAGAATAGACACTCTCGAGGACGAGCTTGACTTTTTGTCGACCCTTACGGACACCGTTTTTGCTAGCGGCACGTTCGTGTTCAGTCCGAACGGGTCGGCCAGCACCGGCGGATTGATAGTCACCATCAAGGCTTCCCCGGAATATGTCGGGGTGGGCACAGTCGATATCCTAGCCTCCACGGGGCGAATCAAGCAGCTAACCTGGATCTGGTAAATAGATACAGCCGGCGAGAACAGCAGCCCTGACGCCCCCTCTTTCGAGAGGGGGTTTCTATTTGTGTACCAACGGGTTACCCCGGCATCGATTATAATGATATTTAGGTAAAGGGTAGCTTCAGTTTTTCCGATAACTATCTAAACGGATTGACCGGCCGAGTTGAGAGGCCGGGGCGGTTCGGATTATGCAGCGCCTGATTTTTGAGGCGGGGCGCTTAATTGAGTACAGAATTTGACGATAATAACGGTTAGGAACAAAAGTAACTCATAAGCAAAGAGAATGACATATATGCTGTTATCACGCGGTAAAAGAAGCACGGTTGGTCTGGACATCGGGGCGAATTCGATAAAGTTGGTCAAGCTTGATCACTCCAAGTCCGGTTACTCTGTGTCGGCCATCGGCGTCCGCGAACTGCCGCCGGAAGCTATTGTGGCCGATGAAATCAGAGACCGTGAAGCAGTGATTTTCAATATCCAGTCCCTGATTGACCAGACGGACCCCAAGATAAAGGACGTTGTCGTTTCAATATCGGGCCACAGCGTCATTACCGACCGCTTCTGTATCGACAAGAAGACCGGCGCCGAAGCCGAGCAGGCCATTCTTTTCGAGACCGAGCAGCGCGCGCCGTTTGATATCGAAGACGTGTCGCTTGATTATCACGTTGTCAAAACCGACGATGACAGCAACAAGATGGACGTGTTGCTGGTGGCCGCGCGTAAGGAATATCTGCGCATGTACCTCGAACTGATCCAGGATTGCGGTCTGCACCCGGTGATCGTCGACGACGACGCTCTGGCCATCTACAACGCCTACACGGAGAACTACGAAGTCGACCCGACCAGGGTGACGGCTCTGGTGAATATCGGCCATGATGTCACCAATATCACTTATCTGCAGGACGGTATGTTCCAGTCGACGCGCGACGTTTCGGCCGGCACCAGGGAAATCTACAACGCCATCCAGAAAGAATTCCGACTCAATCCTGAATTGACGGCCAAGGCCATAAAGGGCGACATGAAGGACTCCATCGACGAGGATATGCTCAAGGCGACCATCATCTCATCGACCGACGAGCTTATCTCGGGCGTGGAACTGGCCTTCTCGTACTTCAAGTCTCAGGCCAAGGTCGAAAGTATAGATTGGATCGTGCTCTCGGGCGGCGGCTCGTTGGTACCGTATCTTCCGGAGTTCCTTCAGTCCAAGCTAAACGTGCCTCTGGAAATCGCCAACCCGCTGCGCAACGTGGACTACGATCCGGAGTTGTTCCAGTACCTCCAACCGGAAAAGATTGCGCCGCTGCTGACGGTTTCGGTTGGTTTAGCCATGCGGAAGGTGAGGTAGAGCACTTATGATAGATATAAATCTACTTCCAAAGGATTACCTGAAAAGGTCATTCGACCTCTCCCTGGGTAAGACCGGCATGTATGCCCTCGGTGGGGCGGCCGCAGTCCTGGTGACGCTGGCAATTGTGACCGTCTCGATGAAGGCCAGACTGGGCAGCACCGATGACAAAATCGCCAAAGCCCGTCAGAGACAGGCGGTGCTTATGGAGGATATCAAGGTGGTCGATGCTCTCACCGACGTGAAACAGAAAATCACGCACCGGATGAGAGCCGTGGAGAAGCTCGACAGCCGGCGCTCGGCCTGGGTCAGGGTCCTTGAAGACGTTGCCCGCAACGTGCCGGAGTTCGTCTGGCTGGGCCGGTTCCAGGAGAAATCTCCCGAAGCCGACAACCTCGATAAGGCCAAGCGGGGGGCCACCGCCGCAAAACAACAGCAGGAGCCGAAAGCCGAACCGCAAAAGGCCCCACCCCTGCCGCCTTTTCAGAAGGGCGAAGTGGAGGGCTATGCCTTCACCCTTAACGCCCTGGCCTCGTTTATGATCAAGATGATGCGCTCGGACTATTTCGACGAGGTTGAGCTGGTCACCACCAATGAAGTAAGTATAGATGAGAAGAAAGCTTATAACTTCGTGCTGAGCTTCAATATTCACTATCTCTCGGATGAGCAGCTGCGCAGTCTGATTGCCTCCGAGGATGAACAGAGCCAGCCGCAAGACTCCAAAACTACCCATAAGAGCTTAAACTAGGATAAACCGTTATGGATTTGAAAGATTCGAAAACGCAGAAAATAGCGCTGGGAGTCCTGGCTTTCTTTATCGTCGTCTATTTCTGGTATACCCGGGTCTATACCGACATTTCCGAGCAACTGACCGTCAAGACCCAGGAGCTGGAGACTATTTCGACCAACCTCAAGAACGTCGAGCTGAAGGCCAAATCTCTTGAAGCGTTGAAGATTGAGTACGATGAACTGCTTGAGAGATATCAGGAAATCGAGCAACTGCTCCCCGAAGTGAAGCAGATTCCGTCGTTCCTGGTGCAGCTTCATACCGCCTCATCCATAACCGGCACCAAGATCACCCGCGTTCACCCGTTGCCGATCAAGAGCCAGGAATTCTACAACATAGCCGAATTCGACATCGAAGTGACCGGTACCTACCACGATTTCGGAACCTTCATCAGCTACGTGGCCAACTTCCCCTTTATAGCAAACGTTTCGGCGGTCAAGGTCAATGCGGTCGACGTGGCAATCAAGAAGAGCGATAACGATAAGGAAGGCGGCTTGAACGAACTGCGCAAGCGGGAGACCATTACGGCGCAGTTCAAACTGGCCACCTATTTCGTCAAGGAAGAAGAGCGGCTCAGAGAGCTGGTCTTATAGGAGGTAATTAGGTGATGAAGAAGATTCTGATATTTGCGATCGCTGCAATTGCTCTGTTCGCTTCCGGACAAGCGGCCGCCTCCGACGTGACCAATATATCCTTGAGCTGTGCCGATGGTTCGACGATGGCCGCTATATATGTGGACGGGGCCATTCGTTTTACCCATCAAACCGAGCCGGCCAAAGACGGCAAGCCCTTCAGGGTTATTGTAGACATTCTCACGGCGTCCCACCGCCTGAGTGCCAACAACTTCCATGCGCTGCCGGACTGCCCGGTCAAGGCGATACGTACCAGCCAGTACTCTCGCCAGCCCGAGGCCATCGTCCGGGTCGTTTTCGACATGGAGGGCGAGCAGGTATACCGGGTACAATCTGACGCCAATTCGATAAAGTTGTATTTCGCCGACAGGGCCAAACGAAGCTTCGCGGCCTGGTCCAGCAGCGGTCCGACCCCGAAACCGGCCGCGGCCAAGCCGGCCCGCAAATCGACGGCCGAACTCAACAATACTATAGATAAAGACCGCATGGCCAGCCTGACGCCTCAGGAAACGGCGGCCCCCAGGAACAAGGCGAAAGCCGCGCCGCCGCAGGCTGTCTCCAAAAGCTCTCCCCAAAAGGTGAGTTCGCAGCAACCCTCGGTCTGGTCAACCGGTGATTCTTACGGGCCTTATGTCGATGCCTCCTTGCTGGAGAAGACCGCGACGCCGTCAAAGCCGGTGGCAAAGCCGGCGGCCAAACCAAAGGCGACGCCGGAGAAAAAGGCTCCGGCCAAGACCGTCCAGCAGCCCTTGAAATCCGAGGCAAAACCGCCTGCGGTAAAAGAGAAGCCTCAACCGGCTCCGGTAAAGGCTCAGAAGAAGCCGGTTCTTGCTACAGTAAAGGCTAATCCGGCATCCGAGCCGCCGGCCCGGCCGACGAATGTAGCCGAGAAACCGGCCCAGCCCGAGAAGCAGCCCCCGTCCCGGTCTACTTCGCGCTTCCGCCGTTCGCCAGTGACTTCGAAGAAGATCAAGGGCACCATGGTAGCGGAATTCCCCAAGCGGCTGGTCATCAAATACAAGTCGAAGCGGTACCGCGACCCGTTTGCGACGCTTATCGATGAAACCAAGACCTATGATAATCCGGTCGAAAGACAGGTCCCCAACGTCGAGGGCCTCAAGCTGGTCGGTGTGCTCCAGGCCGGTTCCCGCGACAACCGGGCGCTCTTTGAGGACAAGGAAGGTTACGGATATATCCTCAAGACCGGTGATAAGGTTCAGAAAGGATATGTCCTTCGCGTAGAGTCCGACCGCGTCTACTTCCAGATATTCGAATATGGCTGGAGTCGAACGGTGGCTCTTTATCTCGAAAGTTAACGAAAGGCAGGTAGGAAATATGTCTGGGAAAATTCTAAAATCACCGATCTGGGTTCCGCTGTTATTGTTTTTGGCGGTTACGTTTATCGGCACCACGGCGGCCCAGGAGGAACATGATCCTTCGGTTCCGATAGCGAACCTGCAGTATCAGTCGGCTGATATCAAGTCGGTGTTTACCTTCCTGGCGGACTACGGCGGCGTTAATGTGGTTATCGCCCCGGACGTCAGCGGAACGGTCACCATCAAACTAAGAGACGTTCAGTGGCGTGCCGCCATGGACATTATCGGCCGCACCTACGCGCTGGCCGTGGTGGACGAGGAAGATGGTTATATCCGGGTTCTTCCCGCCGAGGCTTACCGCAAGGAAGTCACCGAGCAGGAAAAGCACAAGAAGGAAACCCGCGAGCTGGCGGCCCTGGAGACGAAGATCGTCAAGATTTCAAACTCCACTTCGGACGATGTTGTCGCGGCGGTCAAGTCGTTGATGACCGAGCGCGGAGTGGCGTCCAGCGATGCCCGCTCCAACTCGATCATCATTCAGGAGGTGCCCAGCAACATGCCTAATGTGCTGAGCTACATCTCCGAACTGGACAAACCTGCCAAGCAGATCAAGATTTCCGCCAGGCTTCTGGAGATATTCTCCGAGGACATGCAGGAACTGGGTATCGAGTGGATGGCTGAAGGTACTTATACCACCGAGTCCGGCCGTTCCTATCCCCAGGCCGGCGGCGTTAACGCTCTCCGTAACACCGATTTCGCGGTCGGCTATCGGGTCACGGCCCTGCAGCACGGCTGGAGCGCGGACGCTATCGTTGAGGCTATCGTCCAGAACGACAAGGGCCGGATTATCGCCCATCCCGAAATCACCACCATCGACAACAAGGAAGCCAAGATTCAGATGGGGCAGAAGATCCCGGTGAAACAGTTTGACGAAGCCGGCAACGTCGTCATCAGGTTTGAAGAGGTCGGTACCATCCTGCTGGTCACCCCGCACCTGACCGCCGAAGACCAGATTCTTATGGAGCTGCAGCCGGAACGGTCGACCTACCAGTTCGACCCTAACGGAGTTATTATCAACACCAGCAACGCCCGGACCAATGTCATCGTGAACAATGGCCAGACGGCGGTGATCGGCGGCCTGACGACCGAAGACGATGTCGAGACCGAAATCGGTGTCCCCATTCTGAAAGATATTCCGCTACTGGGAAATCTTTTCAAGTATACCAACAAGCGCACGGAAAGCCGGGACCTGATAATCTTCGTGACGCCGACCATCGTCGAGGACGGCCTGGCCATGGAGGGATAATCCCAGACTAATTTTGTCCACTCAAGCCCTCTCTTTTCTTAAGGGGGGGCTTTTTGGTTCTAAATGATGGGCCATAAGTTTCCGATAATCTATACAAGGGTTATATCGCGATAACGGAAGACAAATCAAAGTAACTAAATCTAGGAGCAGTTATGTTCAAGCAGAAGTCAAGTTTGCTGTATCTACTGACAGCTTTGGTGGCGGCCGTCTCCTTTTCAATGTTCACGGGCTGCGATTCGTCCAGTTCCGGGGGAGATGACACCAGCGGCGTGGATGTCACCGTTACCGCCGCTCCGATATCGGTCTCCATCGGCAGCTACTGCGTGGTCGAGGCGCTGGTAAGGTCCAATTCGGTGGCCTCGGCCGACCAGATCGTGACCTTTTCCGTCTCGCCGTCAAGCGGCGGAAGCTGCAGCCCGGCGGTTGATACTACCGGTGCCGACGGCATCGCTGCGACCATGTTCACGCCGACCGCTACCGGCTCGGCCACAATCACCGCTAGCGTGGAAGGCACGGCCAGTACCGGCACGGCCAACGTAACGGTAACCGAGGAGGGAGAAACCGGCAGCGGCAGCGTTTCGATGACCGTCAATCCGACCCTTCTGTTCGCCAACGGCGAGGACACCTCGCGCGTGACCGTTCTGGTCCGCGACGCCAACGCCAACCCGGCTCCGGAGTCGACGCTGGTGAAGCTGTGCGCCGGTGAGAAGTTCGTCGACGAAGACGGCAACGGGTACTGGTCCGAAGGCATCGACTCGCTCGTGTATGACCTGAATGAGAACGGTGAATGGGACGCGGTCGGTATCCTCCCGTCGGTGGCCTACACCAGCGGTGCTACCGGGACCGCTTCGGTCGATTTCGTCTCCGGTGAGAGAGCCGGTACCTACTATATCAAAGCTACTGTTGACGAGTCCGGCATCGAGGGCAGTGATGAACAATCCGTCCAGCTCAACCCGGAAGCTGTTCTGCACTCGATTTACCTCGCCTCCGATAGCATCAACCTCGTGGTGGCGCATACCGGAGGGATTGAGACAGCCGATCTGAGGGCAATCGGGTACGATATCCACGGCAATACCGTGCCGGAAGGCATGAGTATTACCTTCACCATCGTCAGCGGCCCTGACGGCGGCGAGTTCCTGGGCACCGATCCTCTGGCCACGGAGGCCGTGGCTCTCACCAACAGCCAGGGCGTGGCGACCGTTCAGCTTCATTCCGGTACCGTTTCGGGAACGGTACGGATTCGCGCCTATTCCGGCACGGTTCTCTCCAACGCCACCCAGGTTATGATCTCGGCTGGCCCGCCCAAGTATATCGACGTTGCCATCGGCGAAGAGTGCAACTACCCCTACTGGGGCGTTGTCGGCGAGTATGTCGATGTGGTTGCAGTGGTAGTGGATACCTTCATGAACCCGGTCAACGATTCCACCGTCGTCTACTTCACCTGTGACGAAGGAAGCATGAAGTCCCACGAGGAAAGAACCGAAGAACTGGAAGGTGTTGCCTATACGCAGTGGATCTCATGTGAAAGCGAAGAAGGAGGCGATGGTATCGTCTGGGCCTACGCCGAAACCGCCGGCGGCACCGTGCGCGATTCATCCTATATGATAAATTCGGGGTGCCTCGCGTCGGTGGTTGCGACACCCAGCCTCGTCTATATGTATCCCGACGGTGTCTCCGAGGTGGACATTACTGTTTTCGGCGTTGACTCAAACTCCAACTTCGTTTACGGTGGTTACGTTATCGAAATATCGAACCCGCCGTTTCTTTCCCTTGACAACATCATCCTTGAGGACGGTTGCTACCGGTCTGAGGATCATGTGAAGTTACGGTCGACCGGATACCTGCGAATGGATTACTCGATGGACGGTGTCGCCGACGATGCCAGGGGTGACTCCGTAACTTATACCGCCTTTACCACCTGTGGCGGAAACATCAACTTCCTTACGGTCGTCCTCGTAACCGGTCCGGCTTACGGCTCGCAGTGCGATATTCAGGGGCCCGGCACCGGGCAGCCCAGCCAGACCCTCCAGTATGTTGTCACGATCAAGGACCGCTGGGGCAACCCGCTCGGAGACCACGACCTTAATATCACCTGCAGCAGCGGCTCCCTGACAGTGGTAGACACACAGACGAACGAGTATGGTGAGGTGTACTTCAACTGGACCGCTCCCGGGGCCGACGGCGACTATGTGATAACCGTCGACGATACCGATCCTCGCGGCGGTGTCATCCTCTATATGAAAGTCACCATCGAGACCCCGGCCTAAGGCACCAAACGTCAATATCAAACCGCCGGCTTTAGCCGGCGGTTTTTTTATTGCAGCCGCCGGAAGCGGCAAGCCAAGTTTTCGCTTTCCCGTGGTGAGAGTTTTGCCTTAATTTGATATCATGCCGTCCAACGACGATATCGATACCAGGCAGCAAACGAGCCTCTTTGAAGCATTCGAAGAAGTCGCCCTGGGGTGCCCCAAACAGGTTGCCTTCAAAGCCGACGGCGGTAACGGGAAGCACTATACCTACTGCGAGGTGGCCCAATTGGTGCGGCGGCTGGCCAACGGCTTGGCAGCGGCGCCGTACGCCGACTGCGATGAAATCGGCCTCCTCTCCGAAAACCGACCCGAATGGTGCCTGGCCTACTTGGCCGTAACTGCCGCCGGCAAGACGGTGGTGCCCATCGACGCCAACCTGAAGCCTGCCGAGATCGGTTACATCCTGGGGCACGCCCGCCTTAAGGCACTCTTTGCCTCCGGGCGTTTCGAAGGGCAGCTGACCGAAACCTACCCTCACCTGAAAGTCATCTCTTTTGAAAAGGGTTCGTCGACCTTCTGGCGAAAACTCCTGACCGAGAGCCCGCCCGAAGCGCTGACGCTGGTCAACCCGGTGGCGGCGCTAATCTATACTTCCGGTACGACCGGCAGCCCCAAAGCGGTTCAGCTTACCCATCGCAACCTGCTGGCCAACATCGAGGGCGTCAAACCGTCGCTGCCGTTCGACAACAGCGATATTTTCCTGTCGATCCTTCCTCTGCACCATACTTTCGAGGCCACCTGCGGTTTTCTGGTCCCCCTGATGTCCGGCTCGACCATAATCTATGCCCGGTCTTTAAAATCGAAGGAAATCAAAGAGGATATCGAAGCCAACCGGGTAACCGTCATGAGCGGGGTGCCGTTGCTTTACGAGAAGCTCTACCACTCGATCAAGCGGGGCATCGGCTCGGCGCCGCCGCAGACGAGGGCCGTTTTCAAGGTCCTCTACGGCCTGTCGGCGATCGGCTGGATGGTCGGGGGCAAGTGGGGGCGGGGCCTGTATCGCGGTCTGCGCCGGAAGGCCGGACTGAGGTCAATCAGAATGTTTGTTGCGGGCGGCGCTGCTCTGCCACCGCACATTTGCCGGTTTTTTAACCTGCTGGGCCTGGATATGCTTCAGGGCTACGGCATGACCGAGTGTTCACCGGTAATCTCGGTGAATCGGCCCGATAACATCAAGTTCGGGTCGGTGGGGTTGCCCCTTAAGAATGTCCAGGTTAGAATCGACCGGCCTGACTCCTCCGGCGTCGGCGAGATACTCATCAAGGGGGACAATGTCACCCCCGGTTATCGGAACGACCCGGAAAAGAATGCCGAACTGCTCAGAGACGGCTGGCTGCACACCGGGGACCTGGGGCGGCTCAAAGACGGTCACCTCTGGATTACCGGTCGAAAGAAGAACCTGATTGTGTCGGCGGCGGGAAAGAACATCTATCCGGAACAGATTGAGGAGATGCTGCTTCAGTCGGACTTCATCCTCGAATCGGTTGCTTTCGGCCGCAGGAAGGCCGGCAGGCAGGGGGAAGAGGTCTGCGCCATTATTGTCCCCGATCTGGAGCAGTTTCAGGTGGCTCACGGGATCGAGCCGGTTAAGCCCGACCGGGGTAAAATTGAATCGGTGATTCGAGCGGAAGTTAACCGGATAAATCGTCAGATGGCCGACTACAAGCGGGTCAGCGACTTTCAGGTCAGGCTCGAGGAGCTGGAAAAGACCTCGAGCAAGAAGGTCAAGCGATTCATTTATAAGCAGGGCGAAAGCGGCGAACGGGAATGAGAGATGGTCAAAACCGATGAGCTGAAATTCCACACCCGCGGCGCCGGTGATATAATCGATATAACCTCGCGCATTCAGAAGCTGGTGTCAAAGTCCGGACTGTTATCGGGAACGGCCACCGCCTTCGTGCCAGGGTCGACGGCCGGGTTGACGACCATCGAGTACGAACCGGGTCTCTTGAAAGACCTGCCGCAACTCATGGAAAGGCTGGTTCCATCGGGCCAATCCTATCATCACGATGAAACCTGGCACGACGGTAACGGTTTTTCGCACCTGCGCTCCGCCATGATTGGACCCGATGTGACGGTGCCGTTCGCTGGCGGCAAATTGCTGCTGGGTACCTGGCAGCAGATCGTCTTTCTGGAGTTCGACAACCGGGCTCGTGACCGCCGGGTCATACTGCAAATAATGGGTGAGTGACGCTCATGATAAAATCGATTGAAAGGGCCGGCGCCGGACTTCGCTGGATAGACCAGACCAAGCTGCCGGGTAAACTCAGTTACAGGGAATCGACCGATTATTTCGAGATCATCCGGGCCATCAAGCGGCTCGAAATTCGCGGGGCCCCGGCTATCGGCATTGCCGCCGCCTATGGAATGGCGGTGGCGGTGGAAAAAGCGCGGGTGTTCGATCTGGCCTTTATCAAGCAGGTAGGCAGTCAGTTCAAGAAGGCCCGTCCGACCGCGATCAACCTGTTCTGGGCGGTGGACCGTGTCGTTGCGCGGGCCGAAGCGGACGGCTCGGGGGCGGTTTCTGACTCTGGCTGTCTCTGGCAGGAAGCCGAGGCCATCCATTCCGAGGACGCCGAGATGTGCCGAAAAATAGGCGAGAACGGCGCGGAACTGATCGAAGACGGCGAGACCGTCCTGACGCACTGCAACACCGGGGCGCTGGCCACGGGGGGTATCGGCACGGCCCTCGGGGTTATCTACACCTGTCGCAACCGGGGCAAGAACCTCCGCGTGTTTGCCGACGAAACCCGGCCGCTTCTGCAGGGAGCGCGGCTGACCGCCTGGGAACTCAAGCAGGAGAATATCGACGTCACATTGATTTGCGACAACACGGCCGGTAGCCTCATGCGTCAGGGTCGAATTGACCGTGTCATCGTCGGGGCCGACCGTATCGCCCGCAACGGCGACGTGGCCAATAAGATAGGCACTTATTCGCTGGCCGTACTGGCCAGAGAAAACAATGTCCCTTTCTATGTGGCGGCGCCATCCTCGACTTTTGACCGCCAGGTTGAATCAGGCGACCTGATCCCCATCGAAGAGCGGCCGGCCGAGGAAGTCACCGACTGTTTCACAACCCGGACTGCCCCCGAAGGAATCGCCGTCTACTCGCCCGCCTTCGACATCACCCCCCGCGACCTCGTCAGCCGGTATATCAGCGATACCGGGGTCGAAACCGGCGGTCGCGCCTGAGTCGCCTCTCTTCTTTACCGGCTGGCCGCAGAATACCCAAACTTAAAGTTGCTTTTCACTCCTTCCGATTAATATCATAGGCGAATCGGACAGGAGTGAAGTGCGGTAACGAGTATGGCACGCCGTAAGACGCAAAGAAAGGCCCTGCGGGCCCTCAACTACGACATGTTCAGGCCGGAAAATGTCGCCCCGCCGCCCCCGGCCACGATCGATACAAAAATAAAACGTCACACCGAGCGACAGCCAAGTGCCGCGCTCGAGCTACCGGTACCCGGTGCTGGCAAGCTGCCTCAGGATAACGAACTGTATCGGATGTATGACCTTTACAACTGGCTGTACTTCGGCGGCAAGTTGCCCCGGGTCAGCATCGAGTATTCCGGCCGTATGACTTCGGCCGGCTCTTACTCCTGGCACAACAAGTGCATCAGAATAAGCCGCAAGTATCACGAGATCTTCCCCGACGAAATCTCCGACACTCTCAAACATGAGATGCTGCACATCAAGCACCATCGCCACGATGCCGCCTTCAAAAAGGAAGCCGCACGGATCGGTGCGTCGGTACGGGCCAAAAGGCACCCATTGCTGGAACGGTCGCCGCGGTACGTGTATATCTGCCCGAAGTGCAGGTCGGAATACCCCCGCCAGAAGCGCCTGCGGATGGCCTCCTGCGGCGACTGTTCGCGCGGCGGGCGCTTCGATCCGAGATATAAGCTGGTTCTTATAAGAAGCATAAAGCGGTCCCAGAAGTGAGTCATTCGCCGGCAACCCTGCCCTAACCTTTTATAACTAAACATATTGCCGCAACGACCGATATCTGTGATGGGCCGGCCGATAGAGTGGCGGCTCTATTTTTTGAACCTTTGTGTTGACAAGAGAGAAAAGTTAATTATCTTTACGGGCTATTTTTGTAAACGCTAATGGGATAACCGGGTTGGAAGATGAAGACATTTGTGCCGAAAATTGACCCCAGAAACCGAAAGTGGTTCGTCATCGATCTTGACAACGTCGTTCTCGGCCGGGCTGCGGTCAAAGTCGCCAATATCTTACGGGGCAAGGACAAGCCGATTTTCACGCCTCACCTCGATACCGGCGATCATGTTATCGCCGTCAACGCCAAAGGCATTCGGGTGACCGGCAAGAATACGCCCAATAACCTGAGATATTACCGTTATTCGGGGTATCCGGGGGGGCTTAAGGAAGCCACATATGCCGAGTTGATGCAGAAACGGCCGGATGAAGTATTTCGGCTGGCTGTGAAACGGATGTTACCTAAGAACCGGTTGGGACGCAAGATGTTCAGGAAGCTGCATGTCTATGCCGGCCCGGAACATCCGCACCAGGCTCAGAAACCGGAAGTATTAAAACTCAGTTAGAATATAAAGTAGTATGGAGCAACAGAATTTTGCCGCGACGGGTCGTCGCAAGGAATCCGTCGCACGCGTTGAATTGAAGCCCGGCAAAGGCAAGTTCGTCATAAACGGCAAGCAAATCGCCGCTTATCTGACACGCGAAACACTGGTCAATCACGCCCAGAGACCTCTTGAGGTCACCGAGACCATGGGCAAGGTGGACGTGCGCTGCACCGCCACCGGCGGCGGCCTCTCCGGCCAGGCCGGAGCTGTCAGATTGGCCGTAGCCCGGGCGCTCGTCGCCATGAATCCGGATTTCCATCGAACTCTGCGGTCAGGGGGTTATCTCACCCGCGACCCGCGTGAAGTCGAGAGGAAAAAATACGGTCAGCCTAAAGCCCGTAAGCGCTTCCAGTATTCGAAGCGTTAAAATTTGAATAGTGATCCCCGACGGCGGGGAAATAAACAATCCCGGTGGACCTGTCTCCTCGGTCCCGCTTCTTCGGGCTGGAGACGGGAGGGAAGCCGGGGTGAAGGTTAACCATTAAATCCAAGGCTGGTATGATCTCACCACAGATTAAGGAACTACTTGAAGCCGGGGTCCATTTCGGGCATCAGACTCGTCGCTGGAACCCCAAAATGAAGCCGTTTATTTTCGGCGCCCGCAACGGTATCTACATCATTGATCTGCACAAGACGCTCGATGCCCTCGAGAACGCCAAGAAGAAGATTCGCGAGGTTATCAGCAAGGGCCGCAGCATTCTGTTTGTCGGCACCAAGAAGCAGGCCAAAGAAGTGCTGGAAGCGGAAGCGGTCCGCTGCGGGGCCTTCTACGTGACCGAGCGATGGCTCGGCGGTATGCTGACCAATTTCAATACCATCAAAAATTCCATTAAGAAGCTTAAGGATATCGAGCGCATGGGCGAAGACGGCACTCTGGAGAAGTTCACCAAGAAAGAGCGCGCCGGTATCGAGAAAGAGGCGGAGAAACTGAACAAGGTGCTGGGCGGTATCAAGCAGATGAATTTCCTCCCGGGCCTGGTGATTGTGGTCGATGCCAAGAAAGAGCGCATCGCCGTCGCCGAAGCCTCCAAGCTCAACATCCCGATTATAGGCATCGTCGACACCAATGCCGACCCTGACCCCATTGACTTTCCCATTGCCGGTAATGACGACGCCATCAAATCCATTCGCGTACTGATAAGGCATCTGGTCGATGAAGCGGTTAATGTCAAGCACGGCGCCACGCCGCAGATGATCGAGGCCGCCGCCGATGAAGACAGAGAAACGCAACTAAAGACATATTCCACCGCTTCAGAAAGCGATGAGGTCGCTGGAGGCGGGGAGGAAAGATAGATCCTATGCAGATTACAGCCAAGATGGTCAAGGAGCTCCGGGAGAGAACCGGGGCCGGCATGATGGACTGCAAGAAAGCCCTAACGGCCACCGAAGGCAACTTCGATAAAGCGATCGAGCACCTGCGCCAGCAGGGCATCGCCCGGGCAGCGTCAAAAGAGGGTCGCCGCACGGCCGAAGGCGTCATCGCTACTTATGTGCACACCGGGGATAAGCTCGGTGTTATGGTGGAAATCAATTGCGAAACCGACTTCGTCGCGCGGACCGATAAGTTCAAGGATTTCGCCCGCGACGTGGCCATGCATATCGCGGCTTCCAGCCCGCTTTGCGTCAGGCGGGAGGAACTGCCCGAAGATACCGTCAGTAAGGAACGGGAGATTTATCGTCAGCAGGCGCTCAACGAAGGCAAACCCGAGAAGGTTCTTGACAAGATTGTAAGCGGCAAGCTGGACAAGTACTTCAGCGACGTCGTCTTGCTGGAGCAGCCTTTTGTCAAGGACAACGACCTGACCGTAGAAGAATTCGCCAAGAACATGGTCGCCTCTCTCGGTGAAAACATTATCATCCGTCGCTTCTCCCGTTTTCGATTGGGTGAATAGACATGGATACCGAAGGCAGCGAACCTGTATTCAAGCGCGTCCTTCTGAAGATCTCCGGTGAGGCCCTCATGGGCTCCCGTCAATTTGGCATCGACCCGGGCACCCTCGAGTCCATTTGCCGCCAGATACAGGAAATCAAGCAGCTTGGCCTGGAGATAGGGGTGGTCGTCGGCGGCGGCAATATCTTCCGCGGCCTTCATGCCACCGAGCGCGGTATGGACCGTGTGACCGCCGACAACATGGGCATGCTGGCCACCGTCATCAATTCCCTGGCCATGATGGACACGCTGGAAAACCTGGGTATTTATACCCGCGTTATGTCGGCGGTGGGGATTGAAGCTTTCGCCGAGCCGTACATAAGGCGGCGGGCGGTGCGGCACATGGAAAAGGGCCGGCTGGTGATATTCGCGGCGGGGACGGGCAATCCTTATTTCAGTACCGATACGGCCGCCTCGCTGCGGGCTATGGAAGTCGGCGCCGAAATTCTCGTCAAGGCCACCAATGTCGACGGCGTCTACTCGGCCGACCCCAAGAAGCACCGTGATGCCGTGTTTTATCCCCGGCTGAGCTATATGGATGTTCTCACCAAAGAACTCAGGGTTATTGACTCGACGGCTATCTCGCTGCTCAAGGAGAATGATATACCGGTGCGGGTCATCGACCTCAACACCCCGGGCAATCTGATGCGGGTGGTGATGGGTGAGGAGGTAGGCACCCTCATTTCTTAAGTCGATAAACGAGGCGGGCGTTATAAAACAGGAGTTGCAAGCATGTTCGAATCCATACTAAGGGAAACCAAACAGAGGATGCAAAAGAGCGTCGAGGCGGTTTCGCGGGAACTGGCCACCGTGCGGACCGGCAAGGCCTCGGTTCATCTGCTGGATTCCGTCAAGGTGGAAGCTTACGGAACGGTCATGCCGCTGAATCAGGTGGCCAGCCTGAGCACCCCGGAACCGCGCCTTCTGGTGGTGCAGGCTTTCGACAAATCGACCGTGGGTGAAATCGTCAAGGGGATACAGAAGGCCGATCTCGGCCTGAATCCCGTGGTGGAGGGGCAGATAGTCCGCGTACCGGTCCCGCCGCTCAACGAAGAACGCCGCAAGGAACTGGTCAAGCACTGTCGCAATATCGCCGAAGACGGACGCGTGGCCGTCAGGAATATCCGTCGCGACGCCAACGAGCAGGCCAAAAAAGCACAGAAGGCCAAGGAGCTCTCCGAAGACCAGGAAGCTGACGCTCACGACGAAGTTCAGAAGCTGACCGATGACAGCATCAAGGCCATTGATGAGTTGCTCGGCAAGAAAGAAAAAGAGGTCATGGAAGTCTGAACCTGCCATGGCTCCAATTGAAACGGACTGAGAACCGGGTCGGCGACCCGGTTTTTTTTTCTGACGGCTGGCCTCAGCAGGGGTAAGAACCGTCAATGTACTGCTTCAGGTACCGATTCTCGACTGTGATGTCATCCATCTGGGATTTGACGATATCGCCGATCGATATCAGCCCGATCAGCCTGTCCTCGTCGACAATGGGAATGTGTCGCACCCGGTTGTTGGTCATGAGGCCGGCGATGTAGTTCAAATCGTCGTTTTCCACGCCGACGATAACTTCACTGGACATCAGGTCGCACACCGTCAGGCCGGCAAAGGAATCATGGTTCCGGTGTACGGCGGCAAAAATATCCTTGTCGCTTATTATGCCGCAAAGCCTCATCTCTTCATCGGTTACGAGCAGGCAGCTGATTTTGTTGTCGATCAGCAAACTCATGGCGGAGAGAATATCGGTCGCCGTTCGCACCGTTATCAACTCCTTGGGGTTGGCTTTCAACAAGTCTCTGACCAGCATGTAAAAACCTCCCTGGCTTAGCGTTTCGTGTTTGTAAATTGTGACCCGTTTCTCTGCGGACAGGGGTCCGCGAGCAGATGTCAACTCCCCGGATGCCCAAAATGAAGACTTGACTGACATCCTCGATTGTTATACGTATGAAGCCGTAGATATGCTTGGCAAACCGGCTTCAAAGCCACTGTTTCTGCTGGTTGCGGCGCTGCTGGCCGTCCCGCGACCGGGCGCCCAGGATGCTCCGGACCCGGTTCTCGAGTTCTACTGCGAGCGCGCGGCGAGCACGTTCCCGACGCGTGATCCCATCGAAAGCGGCGCCGACTTCTCTTTCCGTGCTACCACCTTTTACAAGAGTATCGGTGAAAATGGCGAGGTGACGGGGGTCGATTCCGGTATCGCTGACTATTTCTACAGTTCGGGAGAGCTTGATTCGCTGGCGGTCGTGCTGGCTCCCCGGAACCGGCAGAAGGACATCGACCTGACCTTTCTAAACGTGTTTTCCGGTGACTACGACTTCTACTTCTTTCCCAATGATACCGGCGGGTCCGATCTGGCTATCGGATTTGACACCTACACCGGCGAGGACCCGGCCCCGGTCGGTCTGGCCGTTATTGACCGGACTCAGTATTTGCTGCGCCGGCTCCACCTTCACTACCCCAACCGCAAATACCACAAGCGGTATTCGCGCTCTTTCCGTTTTGTTGAGCGCGACGGGTACATTTTCGCCGACTCGGTCTGGGTGGTATCCGCCAAAAAAGGCGTCTTCACCACTGATTTCTTCCGGATTGAAACCGGTATAACGAATATCAGGGTCCGTCGCTGAAAGAGGATTTCTCAGGTTCATTTTCACTCTCGCTTCGATTCAACTTGAAAATCGCGCCTGTCCTGTTTTAATTTCCGGTAGAATGGCCGGGCAGTTGGACAGGCTGAAAGACAAGATTCTCTCCGCGGCGGAGCGGGTCCCCTCGCACGTGGCCATCATCATGGACGGCAACGGGCGCTGGGCGGAGTTGCGTCATAAACCGCGCACGTTCGGGCACGAAGCCGGAGTGAGAGCCGTCAAAAAAGTGGTCAAGGCGGCGGCCGAAGTGGGTATCAAGTATCTGACCCTTTACACTTTCTCGGTCGAGAACTGGAAAAGACCTCGCAGCGAGGTCTCGGCGCTGATGTCTCTGCTGACTCGCGCTACGCGAAACGAACTCAACGAGCTCATTAAGAATAACGTCAAGCTGATGACCATAGGCCGGGTCAACGGTCTTCCCCAGACGCGCCAGAAGGTGTTGCTCGACGCCGTTGAAAAGACGCGCGGCAACACCGGCCTGGTGCTGACCCTGGCCCTTAACTATGGCGGACGTGCCGAAATTCTCGATGCCGTTAAGGCTATCGCCAACTCGGTGCGCGCCGGTATTGTCGATATGCAGGACATCAACGATGAGCTGTTTTCCGATTTTCTGTATACCGCCGGTCTGCCCGACCCGGATCTGTTGATTCGTACTTCCGGCGAGCATCGTATCTCCAATTTTCTGTTGTGGCAGACCAGCTATACCGAACTCTATATTATCGACACGCTGTGGCCGGATTTCGGTCGCCAGGAGCTTTTCGAGGCCGTTCTGGATTTTCAAAAACGCGAGCGGAGATTCGGCAAAGTCAGTTCGGCAGCCAGGAAATGAGCAAGAACCTTGTCACTCGTATCATAGTCGCCGCTATCGCCATCCCGGTGATTCTCTGGATTTCCTATCAGGGGGGAACCTGGCTGGCCGGCATGGTGTTGCTGCTGGCCCTGTTGGCCATCTCTGAATTCCTCGTCAATGAGGGATATCGGGCCAGTTCGTGTCTCTTCTGGTTCGGGCTGGCAATAGCCGGCCTGATGGTGGCCAGGTTTCATATCTTCGGCTACTCGCTGTGGTATATGTTCGTGTTCGGAGGTCCGGTTTTTGTCCTGATCATCATGCTGTTCGTGGGCATGGCCTTCGCCACCGGCCGCCGACCGCCGGACGAGCTGTTCCGGGGGTATGTTCGCTTCGTTTGGGGAGTGCTTTATATCGGGTTGCTCTATCCGTATGTTTATCTGGTCGGGGCGGACCATATCGGTGTGGCAGTGGCGGCTTCCGGGGGCGACTGGCTGCTCTTTCTGTTCGGTCTTCTGTGGGTCGGGGATACGGCGGCGATGGGCTTCGGGAAATGGCTCGGCCGTAGAAAACTGGCGCCGGCGGTATCGCCCAACAAAACAGTCGCGGGCTTTGTGGGCGGCATTGCCGGAGCGCTGGCGATCGGCGTGGTCATGTACTTCTGGAAATTCCGGGACCTGGAATGGTATCATGTGCTGATTCTGGCGGCCCTGTGCTCGGTCTTCGGTCAACTGGGTGATCTGGTCGAATCGATGTGGAAACGGTCGCTGAACATCAAGGACTCCTCATCCATAATTCCGGGTCACGGCGGCGTTCTTGACCGCTTCGACTCTCTTCTGTTCGCGGCGCCGGCTATGTTTTTCTACCGGCTGATTTTTCTGACATAGTGAAAATCTTGGATTACATATTCGCGGCCAGACCGATGTTGCACCTTCCGCTGTGGTCGATCTACCTGGTCTCGCTGCACTATCATCTGAAACTCAGCGGCGAGTCGTTTCAATGGCAGGATCTGGTGATACTGGCCGGCACCACGCTGCTGGCGGCCGCGGCTTACTATATCAACCAGGTTTACGATGTTGGCACCGACCGGGTCAACCGAAAGCTCGGCTTTCTTCAGGGCAATTTTGTTTCCGTCGGCGGCCTGACGGCCCTGTATATCGCCCTTTCGGTGGCGGCCGTGGCGGTGGTGGCGATGCTCTCACCGGTCACCCTGGGCATCTTTCTGGCGGCGTTTGTTCTGGGATATTTTTACTCGACGCCGCCGTTGAAACTGAAGGATCGGCCGGTTGCGGGCCTCGTGGTCAACGCCGTGGGCATCGGGTTTATGGTTCCCGTGCTGGTGATGCCGGACGCCTCCGTTCACAACATTGGCCTGCTGGGATGGGACAACCCGCTCTATTTCATGCTGGCAGTCGGTTCGATCTACCTGTTGACGACCTTGCCGGACAGAGAAGGTGATGCAGCCGCGGGTAAGCGCACGGCGGCGGTGGTCTTGCCCCGTATGTTTGTTCTGCTTGGGGCGTTGATATTGATACTGTTGGCGGCCTACACGGCCCGGCGTTCGGGACACGAACTTCTTTCTTATCTGGCGCTGGCGTCAAGTGCCCTGATACTCGTTAATTTGATGCTCCGAAAAGCCGCCCTGGAACTGGCGGCCGCCAAAATTCCGATCTTGCTGCTGACCGCGCTCGCCGGGTACTTTTTCCCTCTGTATCTCCTTATTATTGTTGCCATCATTTTTGCCGGCCGGATATATTACAAAAAACGATTTGGCGTGATATATCCCAGGCTGGCCTGATGAAACACCTTCTACCCGTCATACTCGCTTTTCTGGTGGGCTGTACGGCGCACCCGCGCTACCGTACCGGCGGTGAGGAGAGCCTTCAAAAGATCAATAAAAGCACCGAGAAATACGATACCGAAGACTTTATCCGTTTGGGTAACATCATGCAGGGTTACCTCGGCAAGCCGTACAGGGGCGCCTCCAAATACGAACAGGGGCTGGACTGTTCCCATTTTGTCCAGACGGTGTTCCGACGGTTTGACAACATTAAGCTGCCCCGGATGGCGGCCGACCAGTATCAGGCGGGACGCGACGTCAAGTACAAACATCTCAGATACGGCGACTTGGTCTTCTTCAAAACCGACCGCAAGAAAGTATCGCATGTGGGCGTATATATCGGCGACCGGGACTTCATTCATGTCTCATCGTCGCGAGGCGTGATTATCAGCAGCCTGGGCGAAACGTACTGGGCCGAAAGATACGTCGGTGCCCGCCGAATCCTGGAATAAGCCCGCCGAACCGCGCGCCCGTTTCATCGTTTAGATTATTGTTATGAGCCGCTCGAATTTGAAACTCCGGTTGAAGAACCTGCCCGCCTCCCCCGGCGTGTACATGTTCAAAAGCGAGCGCGGCCGGATTATATACATCGGTAAAGCCAAGAACCTGCGCAACCGGGTGCGCACGTACTTTGGCAGCGGCAACCAGCTTGACCCCAAAACACAGCGCATGATCGCCCGGGCCGCCGATTTCGAGCTGATGGTCACGGCCAGCGAGGTGGAGGCGCTCATCCTGGAGGCCAACCTGGTTCGGGAGCACAAGCCCCGCTACAATGTCGCCCTGAAAGATGACAAGCATTTCCCCTACATAAAAATCACCGCCGAACCGTTCCCGCGGGTTCTCATCGTTCGCCGCCTCGAAAAGGACGGTGCCAGATACTTCGGTCCTTACACCAGCGCCAAAGGAATGCGTCGCACGGTGACGTTCCTCTCCCGCCTGTTCACTATTCGCGCCTGCAATCTGGTCATCCCGCCGCCCGAAGGGAAGACTCACAAGGTTTGCCTCGATTATCATATCAAAAGGTGCGGGGGCCCGTGCGAGGGACTCCAGACGCAGGAGGAATACAAGGAGCTGGTGGATTCGGTGGTGATGGTTCTTTCCGGCCGCTCCAAGAAGCTCGTCGACCTGCTCGGCGAAAAGATGAAGCGGGCCAGTAAGCTGACGAATTTTGAAGAAGCGGCGCGAATCCGAGACCAGATCGAGGCTTTGAAATCGGTCATGATTAAACAGCACGTGGATGTGGGAGAGGTGATCGACCGGGACATAATTTCGGTAGCGCGCGAGGAGCGGGACGCCGTGGCGGTGGTAATGCAGCTTCGAGAGGGCGTCCTTATCGGCCGGCAGGATTTCCAGTTGACCGCCGATGCCGACGAGAGCGATGAAAACGTCGTTGAAACGTTCGTTGCTCAGTACTACAATCATCAACCCAACATGCCCGAAGAAGTGATCCTGCCCCTTAACCTGTCCGGCGAGAAACTGCTGCAGAAATGGCTGCGCCGCGTGAAGGGCGGCCGGATCAAAGTGATCTCGCCGCAGATCGGCGAGAAGGTGCGGCTGGTGGAACTGGCCGCCCGCAACGCCCGGCTGCTCCTGGACGAGTTGCTGATTCAAAAGAAACGTTATCAGGAGCGGACCAGCAAGATGGTTACGGCGCTTAAAGATGAGCTGCACCTGAGCCGCTCGCCGCGCCGGATTGTCTGCTTCGACATATCCAACACCGGTGAAGGTGATGCTGTCGGCTCCTGCGTCCTTTTCGAGAACGGCAAACCCCGCAAAAGCGGTTACCGGCATTTTAAGGTCAAAGGTGTGACCGGGCAGGACGATTTCAAAATGATGCGCGAAGTCGTCGGACGCCATTTTCACCGCATCAAAAAGGAACAGGCCGCCCCGCCCGATCTGGTCATCGTCGATGGCGGCAAGGGGCAACTGTCGGCGGCGCTGGCCGAGCTTAAGTACCTGGGTTTCGATGAGCAGCCGGTTATGGCGCTGGCCAAGAAGCTGGAGGAGGTCTATCTACCGGGGCGAACCGAGTCACTTGTCATCAGTCGCAGTTCCCCGGCCCTTTTGCTCATCAAACAGGTTCGGGACGAGGCTCATCGCTTCGCCATCACCTACGGCCGGAAAGTGCGCTCGAAGCGGACAATAAAATCGGCCCTCGACGATATACCCGGTATCGGCCCGGCCCGCCGGGCGCTGCTACTTAAGACCTTCGGCTCGGTCGAGGACATCAAAAAACTCTCGGTTGCCCAACTGACCCGTATTAGAGGGATAACACCGACTCTGGCCGAAGGTATCCTCAAACATCTCAGCCGGTTATAGCGGCCCCTTCAGCCTTGCTCACATCTCCATAGCCAGGCGCGATAATGGTTGCCAAGTTGAAACAGGGGTAACTATCTTCAGGCTATGTCGCAACGACCGCAGGCATATACCGTAACGGCTATCACCCGCATGATCAAGACGGCTCTCGAGGAGTCCTTCTGCGATATCTGGGTCGAGGGGGAGATATCCGGATACCACCACCACACCTCCGGCCATCGCTATTTAAATCTGAAAGACGAAAACGCCGTGCTCCGGGTAACTATCTGGAGGTCGGTCGGGGCCACTCTGAAATTTGAGCCGGAAGATGGCCAGAAGGTTATGGTGTACGGCGATATCACTGTCTATGAAAAGGGCGGCAGCTACCAGCTGAACTGCCGCAGGCTGGTGCCGATGGGCGTCGGCGAACTCGAGTTGGCCTTCCGGCAGTTTTACGAGAAGCTGGCCGCGGAGGGTCTCTTTGACGAAGACCGCAAAAAAGAGATACCGCGCTTCGCTGAAAAGATCGGCATCGTCACATCGCCGACCGGCGCCGCCATCCGTGACATTATCCAGATAGCCCGTCGCCGCAATCGCGCCGTGGAACTGGTTGTTTATCCGGCGCAGGTTCAGGGGGACGGCGCCGAGCATACCATCGCCGCCGGTATCGAATATTTCAATGGTCGCGACGATATCGATTTGATTATTACCGGTCGCGGCGGTGGTTCGCTCGAAGATCTCTGGCCGTTCAATACCGAGATTACCGTGCGGGCCATCGCGGCCTCTGATATTCCCGTTATATCCGCCGTGGGTCATGAAGTTGACACCACTCTGGCCGATCTGGTGGCCGACCTGCGCGCGCCCACGCCTTCGGCCGCGTCGGAGCTTGCCGTTTGGTCAAAGGCCGACTTTCTAGACGAAGTCACGGAGCACCTGAGGCGTCAGGCCGGTCTTCTGAAAGCCTCCGTGGAAGCAGCCCGCGCCGCTCTTGATTCGCTTTTGAAGCGCCCGGTTTTTGCCCGACCGATGGACATGGTTCTTCAGAAACAACAGTATTTCGATAACCTGTGCCGGGTGCTGCGGTCGGCGGGAAAAAACAACTTTGAAAAACAGAAAAACCGGTTATCTTTATTAGTTTCAAAACTTGACAGCCTTTCACCGTTAAGGATACTGGCCCGCGGTTACAGCGTTACCAGAAAACTGCCGGCGCGTTCGCTGGTCAGGTCGATAGAAGACGTCGCTATAAGCGACCGTTTGGAGACCATCCTTGGTGACGGTCGGCTTGTCTCGCGGGTGGAAGACGTCAAAGGTGACAGGAAATCATGACTCCGAAGAAGAAGTATGCGGATTTTGAGACGGCTCTGGCACGTCTCGAGGAGATCACGGATCTTCTCGAAGAGGGTGAACAGTCGCTCGAAGAGTCCATAAAATTTTACACCGAAGGTCTGGAGATCGCCAAATTCTGCAGTGACCGCCTTTCCGACGCCGAGAAGAAAATCAAGCTGATTTCCGGGAAAGACGGCGAGACGGTCGAAGAAGACTTTTCAGCAGGTCAGGGGTCCGACGATGCCGTCTAAGGCGGTCGATACCGGGAAATATCTGAAACAGGTTCAGGCGCGCACCGACAAGCTGCTCGACCGGTATCTTCCCGGCGTAGACGTGCCGCCCCACCTGCTGCATGAAGCCATGCGCTATTCCGTTATGGCCGGCGGCAAGAGGCTGCGACCGATTCTGGCCTGGGCCGCCTATCAATATTGCGGCGGTGATACCGAGGGTGACGATCTCGCCATCCATTATGCCATGGCGGCCCTGGAGATGGTTCATACCTATTCGCTGATACATGACGACCTGCCGTGCATGGACGATGATGACCTTCGGCGCGGCATGCCCACCTGCCATAAGAAATACGGCGAAGCCGTGGCGGTTCTGGCCGGCGATGCCCTGCATGATGTCGCCTTCAACCTGATGGCCTCGACCGGTTCAACTGCCGTTGTGGTCGAGCTGGCTCACGCCATCGGAACTGACGGTATGCTCGGCGGCCAGGTGGCCGATATTCAGGCCGAGGGCCGCGATGTCGACCGCGAGGAGATCATAGATATCCACCGGCGCAAAACCGGTGCCCTGATTCGCTGTTCGGTGCGAGTCGGTGCCATTCTCGCCGGGGCCTCAGCGGACACGCTCGAGAAGCTGTCCACCTACGGGGCCCGTATCGGCCTGGCTTTTCAGATTATCGATGATATTCTTGATATTGAAGGTGACCAGAGTTTGTTGGGAAAGGCTGTCGGCGCCGATTGTAAAAAACAGAAAGCGACCTATCCCGGGGTGGTGGGCCTGAACCAGGCCCATGACGATGCCGCCGAGTTGATCGCGCAGGCAAAAGCGGTGCTCGATGAATATGATGACAACATGCTGGTACATATAGCGGATTACATCGCCCAAAGAAGGAACTGACCCCGGTCGTATTGAGTTCGAATGAAGTATCTTAAGGACATAAAATCCCCGGTAGATACCAGGAAACTGTCCCCGGAAGAGCTTGTTGAGCTGGCCGCGGAAGTCCGTCAGGAAATCATTTCCACCGTTTCCAAGACCGGCGGTCATCTGGCCTCGAGCCTGGGAGTCGTCGAGCTGACCGTCGCCCTGCACTACGTTTTCAACCTGCCCGAGGACAGGATTATTTGGGACGTTTCCCATCAAACTTACGGACATAAGATGCTCTCCGGTCGCCTGGACCGGATAAACACTATCCGTCAGTACGGCGGTCTGGCCGGATTCGCCCGGCGTGATGAATCGGAATATGACGCGTACGGCGCCGGCCACGCCTCCACATCCGTATCCGCCGCCCTCGGCTTCGCCGCGGCCCGGGATGCCGCCGGTAAGAAGCACAAGGTAATCGCCGTTATCGGCGACGGTTCCATGACCGGAGGGCTGGCTTTCGAAGGGCTCAACAACGCCGGACATCTGAAAAAAGACATGCTGGTCGTCCTCAACGATAACACCTGGTCGATTTCGAAAAACGTCGGTGCCATCTCCAAGTACCTCACCAGCATCATGGCCGACGAGAAATTCAACAAGCTCCGTAACGAGGTATGGGAACTCACCGGTCGCTTCAAGCGACGCGATAAAATCAGGGCCACTATCGCCCGGATCGAAAATTCCATCAAAGGTCTGCTGGTGCCCGGCATGCTGTTTCAGAACCTCGGCTTTCGGTATTTCGGCCCCATCGACGGGCACGACCTGCCCCTGCTTATCAAGACCCTTCAGGACCTCAAAAACCTCAGCGGGCCGATTATGCTTCACATCGCCACCGTGAAGGGCAAGGGTTATGAGCCGGCCGAAGAGGATGCCTTTAAGTATCACGGTGTGGGCAGATTCGACAAGGTCACCGGGGAGTTCGCGGGCAAATCGAGCAGCCGTCCCAGCTATACCAGCCTTTTCGGCGATATTATGCTGGAGCTGGCTGAAAAAGACGAACGGGTCGTTGCCATCACCGCCGCCATGGCCTCCGGCACCGGGCTGGTACCATTTTCGGAAAGGTATCCCGACCGGTTTTTTGATGTCGGTATCGCCGAAGGACATGCCGGGTGCTTCGCCGCCGGTCTGGCCGCCGAGAAAATGAAACCTTATCTGGTGGTTTACTCGACTTTTATGCAGCGCGCCTACGACCAGGTTATTCATGATATCGCTCTGCAGAAACTGCCCGTGGTTATCTGTATGGATCGAGCCGGCCTGGTCGGCAACGACGGTCCCACCCATCACGGTTCGTTCGACGTGAGTTATCTGTCGACCGTGCCGAACATGGTCATCGCGGCGCCGAAGGACGGTAATGAGCTTCGTTCCATGCTCCACTACACCGCCGACCACGAGCTTCCCGGCCCGGTGGCCATTCGCTACCCGCGCGAAAGCGTGCCCACCGATGTAACCGGGGAGATTGAACCGATAAAGTGGGAAACTTGGGAGGCCGAGTCTGTCGATGCCGACCTGGTGATATTAGCCGTCGGGACTATGTATACCACCGCCTGCCGGGCCGCCGAGCGGCTTGCCGAGGAAAACATAGATGCCGCTGTCGTTAACGCTCGCTTTGTCAAGCCGCTTGACACCAAGGTCTTGCGGGCGGCGGCAACCCGGGCCCGCGCCATCGCCACGGTTGAGGAAAACTCGCTCCGGGGCGGGTTCGGGCAGGCTGTCGCCGACTATCTGCTGACCCGCAGCTATTCGGGAAGGTTTGTGGCGCTCGGGCTACCGGACCAGTTCGCCACCCACGGCAGCCGCGACCAGTTGCTGGCTGAGCTGGGACTAGACGTCAACGGGGTCACCAGACAACTCAAGAGGCTTGTCAGCCGCGCGGAAAATGGCGGCGGTCTGTTGCAGAAGCTGCTGTTTCGAAAAAACGGACA
>CP070777.1:2830702-2895104 GCA_020346225.1 Candidatus Zixiibacteriota bacterium
CGAGCTGACCATCGGCCGGGCCGTGTTGACCACTACCGTGCCGTCCGAGCGCCGGACCTACCGCGACCCTTTTGATATCTTCGGCGATGTCTTCGGGCGCGGGGAAGAAGTCGTGCTGCGCAGCAGCCCCATGACGATCAATGTGAAATCTCTGCCGATGCAGGGCCGGCCCAAGGATTTCACCGGTTCCATAGGCAGCTTCAGAATCTCGGCCGAACCCAATAAAACCCGTGTCGATGTCAACCAGCCGGTCACGGTCACCATCGAAATCAACGGCTCCGGCAACATCAAGTCCATCGCCGATCCCATCATCCCGGAGTCCGACGATTTCCGCGTCTACCGCGCCTCCTCCAACGAGAGCGTGGCGAAAGTCAACGACCGCATCACCGGCACCAAGGTTTATGAGGAAGTCTTTATACCGAAAACGCCCGGGCAGCTCGAGATTCCCGCCATCGCCTTCAACTATTTCGAACCGGGCAGGGACACTTACAAAGAAATCGCCACGCCGCCGATAAAGCTGGACGTGGCGCGGCCCGAGGGGTACGTTGCTTCCCCCGAAGCCGCCTACGTTGCCCCCGATTTCACCATCGGCAGCGAAACCCGCGATATCCGATATATTAAGGAAAACCTCGGCGCCCTCAAACCGGTCGGCCAGATAGTCTTCCGAAGTCCTTTTTATCTGGCTTTTAACATCCTGCCGCTCGTTATCCTGGCTGCCGCGGTGGTGTGGCGACGTCGCCGCGAGAAACTGGCCGGCGATATCGGCTATGCCCGTTCCCGGGCGGCCCTGAAGATGGCGCGCCGGCGACTCGCTCGCGCCCGCAGCATGGCCGACACTGAAAAGGCCGCCGAGTTCTATGCCGAAATATATTTGGCCCTGACTTCCTTTATCGCCGACAAGATGAATATTTCTCCCCACGGTCTCACCACCGACAGGATCGGACTTGTCCTCGGCGGTAAAACCGCCGGCCCGTCGCTGTCGGAGGCCATCACCGCCCTTATGCAGAAGTGCGACTTTGCCCGCTACGCCCCGTCGTCGGTGACCGGCGAAGATATCGCCGCCTCGCTCAAGCAGGCGGAGGAAATCATGGTTGCTCTTGAGGGGGTGTCTTTCGA
Organism: Candidatus Zixiibacteriota bacterium; assembly: GCA_020346225.1. GTDB lineage: Bacteria > Zixibacteria > MSB-5A5 > GN15 > FEB-12. Next base: position 2,831,819 of record CP070777.1, read on the forward strand.
TGACTAAACGCTGCTGCATGATTGCACTGTTGCTGCTGGTCGTCTCTGCGGCCGGAGTTTCGGCGGATGCGGTCGACGATGAGTTTTCGTCCGCCAACCGCTTCTACGAAAAGAAAGACTACGCCAGCGCCATCCGCCTCTACCGCAGCATCCTCGTTCAGGGCGGAGAATCCGCCGCGCTTTATTTCAATCTCGGCAACGCTTACTTCAAAAGCGGCGATATCGGCCGCGCCGTGCTCTACTACATGAAAGCGCGACGCCTCGACCCCACCGATCGCGACATTATCGACAACCTCGCTTTTGCCCGTCGCTTCTCGCGGGTACAGATGGAGGGAGTGCAGCTTAATCCCATCAACTCGTTCTTTGTCTCCCTCGTTGACGAATACCGCCTCGCCGACCTCGCTTGGCTGTCATCGGCGGTTTTCGTGCTCCTCATGCTTCTTTTGATTGCCCGCTTCGGTTTTGCCGTCGCCGGCCCGATGATAAGAATGTCCCTGGTCGTGGCTGTCGTCCTGCTGGTGGCCGCCGCGACGCTCACCGCCTTCAAGTACCGCCACGACTACCTCACGCGACGCGCTGTCGTTATCGCCGAGGAAAGTCCCGTTTACACCGGCCCGTCGCCGCGGTCTGACGTTGAACTGCAGGGTGCCCCCGGCCTGGTGGTGGAAATAATCGAGGACTCCGGCGATTACTACAACGTCCTGTTCGAGAACAAACGTCGCGGATGGATCGAGAAAGAGTTCGTCGCGGAAATATAGCCGCCGGCGGCCGAACGCGTCCCGTTTATTTAATTGACACCCCCCGAACCAGGGTCTATCTTTAAAGCCAACTTTAGGTTAGTCCCGATCTCGCGCACCGGCATGATTTTGAAGAAGAAACAATTCTGGGGCGGCATTATCGCCATCTTGCTCCTGGGGTACTGTGTCAAGGACATCCGTCTGGCCGATATACATGTTCTTTCCGAGCGGCTCGACCTCACTTACCTGATTCCTTCGCTGGTGTGCACCTTCATTTTCATCGGGGCCAAGGCGTGGCGCTGGCGCCTCATGGCCTCGCAACAGAAGCCGATAAAACGCTCGCGCGTGCTCACTCTGTACTCGGCCGGACAGATCCTCAATATTATCATGCCGGCGCTGACCGGTCAGGTCGGTCGCCTTTTCCTTTTTGCCCGGAGCGAAGGCTTGCGCAAGACGTTCATATTCTCGACCATCGTCCTGGAAGTTCTCTTCGATGCCATCAGTCTTATTGTCATTCTCATCCTCACCTCGCTCGCCTTCGTCTTTCCCGAACAGTACCGCTCGGCCGGCTACGTCATCTCCGCGGTCGTGGTGGTGGTTCTTGTCCTTTTGTATCTGATGCTGCACTACCAGCATCGCCTTGAGGATTTCGGCCGGCACCGCTTCCGCGACCGCTGGCCCGGCTTCTATATCGGCCTGAGAAAGTTCATCCGCTCCTTCGTCCAGGGAATCAACCTGCTTCGCTCGAGCCAGCACTTCATCGGCAGCATGATTTATTCCGTCATCTGCTGGATCGCCCACATCCTGGTCATTTACTTCCTGTTGATGTCGTTCGGGTTCGATCTTCCCATTGCCGCCGCTGCCGCCGTCATGATCATAAATACCCTCGCCCTGCTGGTGCCCGTGACACCGGGCAACGCCGGGACCTTCGAGGTCGCCGTCAGCACCTCCCTGGCGGCCTTTTCGGTCGGGCGCACCGACGCCGTCCTGTTCGCGCTGGCCCTTCACCTCATCGACCTCCTCCCGATAACCCTGCTGGGCTTTATCTTCCTGCGTTCCGAGCGGGTTTCCATAAGGGAGATCAAGACCAAGCACGAGGACGAGGATATTCTCGACCGCGTTTCCGAGGAGGGTACGCTGATTGAGGAAGAGGAAAGGGAAAAGGTATGATCAGGTCCTTTCACTATATTCCTCATGAGGGCGTCCGGATAATCGAAGGTATCGCCGATTTCGACCGCCTCTGCGCCGTCGAGAACTCGCGCCTGTGGGTCGACCTGTGCAAACCGACCGATGAAGAATCCTATATCCTCACCCATGACTTCAAATTCCACCCCCTCGCCATCGAAGACGTGATTTCGGAGAAACCCCGCACCAAGCTCGACGTTTACGAAACCTACCTTTTCATGGTCTTCCAGGTGGTCGATTACATCGGCCAGGAGGAGGGCCTCAAGATGGGGGAGATCGACCTTTTCCTCAGCCACAACTCCCTGGTCAGCGTCCACTACGACGAGCACCGCATTTTCGACTACCTCTACCATCGCGCCGAGCGTGACGAACGCCTCATGGAGCGCGGCGCCGACTTCCTTTTTCACGCCGTCATCGATACCATCGTCGACAACTATAACACTACCCTCGATATTCTCGAGTATGAAGTCGACCAGATAGAAGAGGATGTCCTGGGCGCCCCGGATGCCGATACCGTCAAGACCATCTTCACCCTCAGGCGGGACATCGTTCATCTGAAACGTATCGTCCTGCCGCAGAAAGAGGTTCTTCACCGGCTGACCCGCGAACAGTTCAAACCGATCAGCAAAAAGGCCGCTTTCTATTTCTCCGACATCCACGACCACCTCATCCGCATTAACGATATCGCCGATTTCCACCGCGAAATCCTTAACTCGTCGCTCGAGGTCTATTATTCCTCGGTTTCCACCAAGACCAACGAAATCATCAAGTTCCTGACCATTTTTACGGTCCTGTTCATCCCGCCCACTTTCTTGGTCGGGCTCTGGGGTATGAATTTCGAGTTTATGCCGGAATTGCGCTGGCAATACGGCTACCTCTTTGCCGGCGCCGTTATGCTCGTCGTCTTCGTCAGCCTGCTTACCTTTTTTCGCCGCAAAAAGTGGATTTAAGTTCGAGGCCCGCATTTATTTCGCAACTTTTCCCGCCCCCGCCGTATAATTCCTATTGACAGACCCCCGGCCCCGGTTATCTTACATACCTACCCGTAGGTATCTTGGAGATACCGGACGGTATGTTAGGAGGAAAACGAAACCTATGGTGCCACGCAAAATAAGGCAGAGCCCGAAACTCCCGGCCGAAAAACGGCGCGAGCAGTTGCTGGGCTCGGCCCGCAGGCTGTTTACCAAAAACGGCTACCGCGAAACCACCACCGAGCAGATAGCGCTCAGCGCCGGACTGACCAAGGGCGCCCTGTACCACCATTTCAAGAGTAAGGAAAATATTCTCTTTGAGCTGGTCAAGGAGGTGACCGAGCGGCATTTCGCCAGGCTGGATGAGGTTCTCGGCCGGGCCAAAGCACCGGCCCGGGTTCTGGACATCCTGTTGGAGCAAAGCGAGTCGCATTCCCAATGCAGCCTCCGCGATAATGTCGACTTCTGGATCCAGGCGATGCGCGTGCCCCGGATCAAACGCTACCTGAATCGTCGCTTCCGGGAAATGGTCGACCGGTTTGCCGGCTCCGTGGACACCCGGTACGGGAACAAAACGCAACGTAATCATCTGGCCGTGTTCACTTTCTCCCTTTTTCACGGACTGAGAATACGCAATGTCCTGGACCCCAGGGTGGTCAGCTTACCGGCCCAGATAAAACTTTACGGGGAGCTTCTGGACAGTAAATTCGGGAGAATTGCATCAGGGAAAGGAAGAAAATGAGTCAACCTCGTGTAAGTCAACCCCGCTGGAAAACAATACCCGGGCTGGCCGTGCCGCTGGCATGGGTTTGTCTCATCATATTTTCTGCCGTTTCTGGCGGTCGGGCCGAAACGCCGCTTACCGTTGAGGACGTGCGGCGCATGGCTCTGGAGTTTAACCGCACTTACCTGGCTGCCGAGGAAGATGTGGTCAAAGCCCGGTCCGACGTCACCACCGCCCGGGCCGGGGCCTTGCCGGAGATCACTCTCAACGGCTCGTACAACCGCAACATCGAGCTGCCCTCCTTCTTTTTGAATCCCGAGGGGCAGGAGGCGGTCGAGTTCAAGGTCGGTTTCAAGAATGACTTCGGCGCGTCGCTGTCGGCCCGGCAATCGATCTGGAAAGGCGGCAAAGTCTTCAGCGCCCTGCGGATCGCCAAACTCTACCGAAAATATGCCGACGAGATCAAGGCGCAGGTCAGGACCGAAGTGATCTACAACGCCGAGCTGCTTTTCTACCAGGCGATTCTCGAGCTGTCCAACCTGCAGGTTCTGAATAAAGCCTTCGAGGCCAACTCCTTCAATCTGGAAACGGTGGAGAAATCCTATTCCCAGGGAATGGTCAGCGAATACGAGCTTCTGCGGGCGCGCGTGGAGAAGTCGAATCTCATACCTCAGATTCTCGCCGGTGAATCGGCCAAAAAACTGGCCGAGAAGCGTCTTAAATCCTTCATCGGTCTGGACCTGAGCGAACCGGTCACCCTTATCGAGTCTGAGGACGACACCACCCTCGCCGCGCTGCTGCCCTTGCCGTCGCTTACCGAGACTGCCCTGACCGGCAGGCCGGAGATGAAGGCCGCCGACTATCTCACCGAGATCACCAAAAAAGCGGTCAGGGTCGCCCGGGGCGGGTATTTCCCGGAGCTGGAAGCCGTGTCGAACTACTCTTGGTCGGCCCAGTCCGACGCCTTCACGCTAAGCGACAACGTCACCAGGAGCTGGTCGGCCGGATTGAACCTCACTTTTCCTCTATTCAAGGGCGGTGCTACCCGCGGCGAAGTAAAGCGGGCTCATGCCGACCACCAGAAAGCCGTGCTGGCCGCCCGCCAGGTCCGTGATGATATCCGTCTCGAAGTGGAGCAGTCATATGACCGGATGCTTCAGGCCAAGAAGACACTCGACATACAGGAAATGACTATCGCGCAGGCCGAGGAAGGCCTGAAGATCGCCAACCTCAGGTATCAGTCGGGCGTGGGCACACAACTCGAAGTGCTCTCGGCCCAGGCGGCCCTGACGCAGGCGCGGAACTCTCTGGCCCTGGCCCGGTTTGTATTCAGGCAGGCCAAGGCCCAACTAAAGAAAGCTACCACCGTTGAAATACTATAAAGACAGGAATTTTCAGGTAATGAAGAAACGCCACGCTCTTTTCGCATATCTCGCGCTGACGGCCGCCCTGATAGTATCGTGCGGCCAGAGCGAAACCTCGGACGCGCCGCAGGCCGAGCGCGCCATTTCCGTCAAGGCCGAGCTGGTCAGGCCCCATGATGTCCAGGTCACGCGTACTTTCACCGGCTCCCTTGAAGGGGAGAGGCAGGCGGTCCTTTATGCCAAAATCGCCGAGGCCGTCCAGACTGTTAATGTCAGCCAGGGCCGGCCTGTGACCGCCAACACGGTGCTGGTTACGCTCGACAAAACCGGCCCCAGCTCCAATTACCTGCCAAGCAAATCGCTCTATGCCAACGCGGAGAAGAACTATAAGAAGATGGAGTATCTGTTTAACGAGGGTGCCGTTAGTGAGTCTCAATACGACGCCGCCAGGACCGATTACGAAGTTCGAAAGGCCTCGTTCGATGCTGCTTCACAGCTCGTGGAAATCCGCACCCCCATCAGCGGCCTGGTGACTTCGGTCGACGTCTCGGAAGGTGATTTCGTCCGGGTCGGCCAGAAGCTCGCGACCGTGGCCTCGACCGGTCGGCTCCGCGTCAAGTTCGGGGTCAACTCGGCGGATATAGCCTACTTTGACGTGGGTGCGGATGTGACGATATCGTCCGACGTGGTGGCGGAGCCCCTTTCAGGGAGGGTCGTTGCTATCGCCAATTCCGCCGACCCCGTTACCCGCGCCTTCGAGGTCGAGGTGCTGGCCGATAACGCCGCCGGACTTTATAAACCGGGTATGTTTGTCCGTATAAGTATTGTTCTGGAAGACCTGATAGGTGCGGTGGCCGTGCCGCGTAAGGCCGTCCTTACGCTGGACGACAAACCAACCGTGTTTGTCGCCTCGGGCGGCATCGCCAAAAAGACCACGGTGACGCTCGGTCCGGAAATCGACGGGCGGATTGTCGTAACATCCGGACTGAGCTTCGGCGATTCTCTGGTAACTCTGGGACAGGACTATCTTGATGAAGGCTTCGAAGTGACCATAACAACTCTGAGCGAAGGCCAGTAATGAAAATATCAGAAGTCTCGATAAAGCGACCTGTATTTGCCACCATGATGATTGGCGCCCTGCTGGTCATCGGTGCCTTTTCGTATTACGGGCTGCCGGTGGAACTCATGCCCAATGTCGACTTCCCGTTTGTGATTGTGCAGACGGTGTACCCCGGTGCTTCCGCCGAATCGGTCGAAACCGATGTGACCAAGAACATCGAAGAAGTCATCAATCAGATTTCCGGCGTGCGCCACATCCAGTCCGTCTCAAGGGAAGGTTTCTCTCAGGTTTTCGTCGAGTTTCAGCTCGAGAAGGAAGGGGCCGAGGCCGCCCAGGACGTCCGCGAGAAAGTCGCCACCATCCGGGGCACTTTGCCCGAAGACATCGAGGATCCCATCATCACCCAGTTTGACAACGACGCTTTCCCGATCCTCTCGGTTGCCATTACCGGCAGCCGTTCCCTGCGCGATGTCACTCAACTGGCCAAGGACCGCATCAAACCGCGCCTGGAGATTATCCCCGGCATCGGCAACGTGGAAATCGTGGGTGGTTACGAACGCGAGATTCTCATAGGTCTTGACCCGCAGAAAATGGAATCGTTCGGTATCGCCATAGATGACGTGACCGAAGCGGTCGCCGCCGCCAACATGGAGGTTCCCGGCGGGCGCATCGACGAGTCCCGGCGGGAGTACCTCGTGCGTCTCATGGGCCGCCTGGGGCGCGTCGCCGACTTTGACAATATTATCGTCAAAAATGTGGCCGGAACCCCGGTGTATCTCAGCCAGATCGCCGCTGTATCGGACACCATCGCCGAACAGCGCTCCCTGTCCCGTTATAACGGCACGCCGTCGATCGGCCTGAGCATTATCAAGCAATCCGGTGCCAACGTCGTCGAAATGGCCGAGCAGGCCCGCCAGACCATCGCCGATCTAAGAGCCGAATTGCCGCCCGACATCAAAATGGACATCGTCAGCGACAACTCCACCTTCATCACCGACTCCATTCACGAGATCCTGTTCAACATCCGCGTCGGCACACTGCTCGCCGTTCTGGTGATTTTCCTTTTCCTGCTCGACTTCCGCCCGACCATCATAACCGGACTGTCCATTCCGATATCGATTATCGCCACCTTCACCCTGCTCAAGTTTCTCGGTTTCACCATTAATATAATGACCCTGCTGGGCCTGTCGCTGTCGGTGGGTATTCTCATCGACGACGCCATCGTGGTCATCGAAAACATCTATCGCCACCTGAGCGAGGGGAAGTCGCCTTGGAAGGCGGCTTTTGAAGGAACCAAAGAAATCGGCCTGGCCGTCATGGCGACTACCTTCACCATCATGGTTGTCTTTCTGCCGGTGGCCTTCATGGAGGGAATCGTCGGCCGGTTCTTCTACCAGTTCGGCATGACGGTGGCCTTCGCTGTGCTCATATCGCTGCTGGTGGCGTTTTCATTGACGCCGATGCTCTCGTCGCGCTGGCTGAAGAAAAACCATAATGCCGAAAGCCAATCGGCCGACCCGGCCCGAAAGCCTTCCGGATTGAGATCATTCTGGCAGAGAATCCTCGGGATTCTCGGCCTGTGGAACCGGACCTTCGATGCCACCAAGCCCTCGTACGAGCGACTGCTGGCCTTCTCGCTGAGACATCGCTGGCTGGTCATGCTGGTGGCCGTAGCCGCCTTTGCCGGCGCTCTGGTGCTCGTGCCCCTGCTCGGCGTCGAGTTCTTCCCCAGAACCGATGAAGGCCAGATGATAGTGACCGTTGACACCCCGCCCGGCACCACGCTCCAGGAAACGGCCCAGCGCATGACCCTCATCGAGGACATTGTCCGGGAGATGCCCGAGGTCACGTCCTCGCTGGTTACCATCGGCGCCGGCAACAGCGCCGTTACCCAGGGCAGCATCCTGTTTCTTCTGACCGACGCTTCTGAGCGTGAACTCTCCGCCCTGCAGGTGATCGATTCCGTTCGCGGTCTTTTGACCACCGTTCCCGGCATCAAGTTCTCGGTCGGCACCGAAGAACATCGCGGGGGCGGCGGCAAGCCGATTGTTCTGTCCATCAGAGGCGATGACCGCGACGAACTCACCCGCCTGGCTCATCGCGTACAGGATATAGCCGGTCAGGTTTACGGCGCTATTGATGTCGACAACACTCTTGAAGAGGGCAAACCGGAAGTCCAGATCGATGTCGATCGCAAGGCGGCCGATGATCTGGGCCTGTCACTGGCGGTTATTCCCCTGACCGTTCGCCATCTGGTAGAGGGGGACGTTGTCACCAGGTACAAAGATGGCGACGAGGAATACGATGTTCGTGTTAAGCTCGATCAGCGCTTCCGCTCCTCGGCCGATCAGATCGGCCGCATTCTCGTCAAAAGCGACAAGAAAATTCCGGGGCAGGAGACCTTCCTCGTTCCGCTCGACCGGGTCGCCCGCCTGAACAAGCAGACGTCCATAGGCGAATTCCGGCGCTTCGACCGCCAGAGCGAGGTGCGTGTCAACGCCAACGTTCTCAGTGGTTCCTTTGCCGGTAATGTCACCACGAGCATTATGGAAGAAGTCTCGCAGGTTCCCCTGCCGCCCGGCTACAGTATAACCCCGACCGGCGAGCAGGAGTGGATGGTAGAGTCCTTCATTAATATCTTCAAAGCCCTGGCCCTGGCCATTATCTTCATCTATCTGGTGCTGGCCTCGCAGTACGAATCATTCTGGGACCCCCTCTCCATCATGTTCTCGCTGCCCCTCTCACTGGTGGGCGCCATTCTCGGTTTGCTTCTGACCGGGTCATCCATATCGATTATGTCGCTCATAGGCATTGTCATGTTGATGGGGTTGGTGACGAAAAACGCCATTCTGCTCATAGATTTCGTGAAACAACAACGCCGAAAAGGCGTTCCAAGATTTGATGCCGTGCTTATCGCCGGCCCCATAAGATTGAGACCGATTCTTATGACCACCTTCGCCACTGTCTTCGGAATGCTGCCTTTGGCCCTCGGTATCGGTCCCGGCGCCGAATTGAGGGCACCCATGGCCCGTGCCGCTATCGGCGGCATCATCTCCTCGACTCTGCTGACGCTGGTGGTCGTGCCGATCGTGTATACTTTGATTGACGATTTCGTAGGGCTGTTCAGAAGACTGAGGAAAGTGGAGACCGCCGTGAGAGACGGCACCGCCCTGCAAGAGCAAGTTGATGAGCAATTTAATCGCGCCAAGTAAGGCCCTGGGATACTCGAGCATCTTTCTGGATTTCCTCAGCGGCTCCGGGGTGGCAAAAGATTTTTATCCGGCGACGGACCCCGCCGACGTCGCCCGTCGGCTCGATGCCGTTGCGTACCGGCGCGACCATATAGTCGCCATCCTCGAAAAACAAAATAGTCTCTACGGCGCTTCCGATAAAACGCTCGCCAACATCGAAAAACTCAAAGACCCCCTTGCCGTTTGTCTCTTTGCCGGTCAGCAGGCCATTCTCTTCGGCGGGCCCATGCTCATTATGTACAAGGCTCTCTCCCTGGTAAAGGCGGCACATGCTTACACCGAGAAGCTGGGCCGACCGGTTATCCCGGTCTTCTGGATTGCCGCTGACGACCATGATTTCGAGGAAGTCAACCATACCTATGTTCTGAGTCGGTCGTCCGAGCTGACGAAGATTTGTTATGAAACTCCTCCGACTGTGGAACTGCCTATTTCTGAAGTACGTCTTTCCGATTCCACCGGCCTGGACAAGGCCAGAAACACTCTGCAGGCGGCCCTGGGGCAAACCGACTTCACTTCCGATCTCTATGCGCTGATTGAACGTTGCTATACTCCCGAGGATACTTTCGTCACCGCCTTCGGCAAATTCATGGCCGCTCTTACCGCCGACCTCGGCCTGGTGTTCTTCTCGCCGGGTGACCCCGACGCCAAGCGCCTCGCCGCGCCCCTTTTCAAAGACATCGTAAGCCGCGGCCATGACCTTCAGCAAATGCTGAGTGAAACCAATCTGAAAATCAGGGACTCCGGCTATCACATCCAGGTGGAGAAGGCCGAAGATGCCACCCATCTGTTCTACAATCTCGACGGCCGCAGTCCCGTTCACCGGCAGGGCGACGGCTATGTAGCGGGGGAGGCCCGGCTGAGCCGAGATGATCTGATGGCACGCATCGATGAACATCCGGAGCGCTTCTCGCCCGATGTCATGACCCGTCCTGTCATGCAGTCGTATCTCTTTCCCGTCGTCAGCCAGAAAGGCGGCGCCGCCGAGATAGCCTACCTGGCCCAGGTCCATCGCATCTTCGATCTCTTCGGCTTGGTCACGCCGTACTATCGCTCCCGGCCGACCATGACGGTGATAGAGAAACGCTTCGAAAGACTCATGACCGAGCACGCTATAACGTTTGAACAACTGACGGGCGATATTGAACAGGTCATCAACCGCGTTCTGACCGAATCGTTTCCGGATGACATCGAAGATCGCTTCGGCGAGTTTCGTGCTGAGCTCACCGATCACTTCGCGCGGCTCACCACGCGAGCGCTCGAGTTCGACCCGTCGCTGTCGGACCTGGCCGAAAAAACCAAAGGTAAGATAGATTTTGTCGTGAAGGCGCTCGAGAACAAGGTGTTCTCGTCTCACAAGAAGAAATCCAGCGAAACGCGCGAGCGCATTTACCGTCTCCACGCCGCCCTGTATCCCAATCGCAACTTCCAGGAGCGCTCGCTGAACATCTCGTATTTCCTTTCCAAGTACGGCCCGGGCTTCATACCTTACCTTTTTGAGGCCATGGATTGTCGTGAGAAAGCGCACCAGCTTATCTATCTCTCGGAGTACGAAGTGTAAATGGTTATCGGTATCACATGCTACCCGGTCGCGGGCGGTTCCGGCATCGTCGCCACCGAACTGGGCCAGCAACTGGCCCTGAGGGGTCATCAGGTACACTTCATCGCCTATGCCCTCCCGTTTCGCCTTGACCGCTACCAGGCCAACGTCATGTATCACGGCGTGGAAACCACCGCTTACCCGCTGTTCAAGTACCCGCCGTATACGCTGACCCTTGCCGCCCGTATGGCCGAAGTCGTGCGCAGCTACGATTTGGACCTGCTGCACGTACACTACGCCATCCCTCATGCCGCCTGCGCTTACCTCGCCCGGCAGCTTCTTGCGGCCGACGGTGCCCCCTGTCCGAAAGTGATCACGACCCTTCACGGCACCGATATCACTCTGGTCGGTTCCGACCCTTCCTATTACGACATCACCCGCTTCTCCATTCTCTCCTCTGACGGCATCACCGCCGTGTCGAAGTATCTGGCCGATGAAACGAGCCAGGTTTTCAGGGTCGACAAGGAAATTCGCGTCATTCACAATTTCGTCGATAACCATCGCTTCCGCCCGACCGAAAAGCAGTGCGAGCGCACCGAATTCGTCGCTCATGATGAGTTCCTGATCGCCCATGTTTCCAATTTCCGCCCCGTCAAACGCACCCTCGACGTCATCGACGTATTCGAGCGCATCAGCGCCGAGCTGCCCGCGAAACTGTTGCTCATCGGGGAAGGGCCCGACACCATTCTGGCTCGCCGGCAGATAAACAAGAAGCACCTCAGCGACCGGGTCATGTTCCTCGGCAACCAGAACCGCATCGAGGCCGTCCTGCCCTGCGCCGACCTGTTCCTGCTGCCCTCCGAAGAGGAGTCTTTCGGCCTGGCCGCACTGGAGGCCCTTGCCTGCGGCGTGCCGGTGATCGGCACCTCCGGCACCGGCCTGGTGGAAGTTGTCGATGATTTCAAGAACGGCTTTCTCCTGCCTATCGGGGATACCGCGGCCATGGCCCGCGCCGGAATCTCGCTCCTGCGCGACAAGGGTCGCCTCGCCGAGTTCAAGGCACAGGCCTCGCGCTCGGCGCTCGAGAAATTCGGGGCCGACAGGATAGTCGGCCAGTATGAACAGTATTACCGGGAGGTACTCGGTGGTTAAGCCGGCTGAACTCGATATCCTGGCCGTGGCCGCGCATCCCGATGACATCGAGATCACCTGCGGCGGCTTGCTGATCAAAATGGTAAAGAAGGGTTACGCCGTCGGTGCCCTGGATCTCACCCGGGGCGAGATGGGTTCCTACGGCGATGAAGACGACCGTGACGCCGAAGCCGACGCCGCCGCCCGGCTCATGGGCCTGGCGTACCGTGGTAACCTGGCGCTAAAGGACGCCGGTGTCGAAGTTAGCCAGGAAAACAAGCTCAAACTGGCCGCTGTCATCCGCGAAACCAGACCTCAGCTTGTCGTTTTGCCTCACTGGGAGCAGCGCCACCCCGACCACCGCGCCTGCCACCGGCTCGGGTACGACGCCTGCTTTCTGTCCGGTTTGAAGAAAATCGACATCGAAGGTGAGCCCCACCGGCCGCGCAAGATCATCTATGTGACGTATTTCCGCAATGCCGACTACTCTTTCCTCGTCGATATCTCCGACGAGTTCGAGCAGAAATGCGCCGCCGTGGCGGCCTATAAGTCACAGTTTGACGACCCCGAAACCGCCCGGAGAATCTTCCAGCCCGGTATCGATATTTTCGAGTTCATGCGCGTCCGTGCCCGTCAACTGGGGCAGCTGGCCGGCGTTCAGTACGCCGAGGCTTATACCGTCAAGGAACATATTCTTATCGACGACCCTCTGCTCATGCCGATAAGCTCGATGTAACGCCTTTAATTTTTACTTTTCTTGCCCGCCCGGCGCCATATATTAGTATCAGGATCCTGTCAAGACCAGCCGCACGCGATCGCTGTAGTTATTGGGAGCACCAGCGTTTTGGAAGCAACTGGCCGCGTCGACGAACATACCCGTGATGGCCTGAAAGCCGGGCTCAGGGTCACCTGGGCCGGTATCGTCGCCAACATCCTGCTCTTCTTCCTTAAGCTGCTGACCGGCCTGCTGGGACGAAGCCAGGCGCTTATTGCCGATGCCGTTCACTCCCTGTCCGACCTCTTCAGTGATTTCGTCGTCCTGCTCGGACTCAAGCTCGGACGTAAGGAGGAAGACGAGGACCACCCCTTCGGCCATGCCCGCATCGAAACCCTGTCGGGAATGATGGTCGGCGCCATACTGGTCATTGTTGGTATCGCCATCGCCTACAACGCCGTAATAACTATCTACGAGCATCGTATCTCTCGCCCGGGTCTTTTCACTGTCGTGGCCGCTTTTGTCAGCATCGTCGTCAAGGAAGGGCTGTATCAGTACACCGTCACCGTCGGCCGCCGCATCAAGAGTCTCGCCGTCGTTGCCAACGCCTGGCACCATCGCACCGACGCTTTTTCTTCGGTAGCCGTCCTCATCGGTGTCACCGCCGCCTACCTTAATCCGGCATGGCATCTGGCCGATGCCCTGGCGGCTATCGTCGTCGTGTTCTTCATCGCCAAGGTGGGGGCGGCGCTGGCCTGGGAAGGATTCAAACAGGTTATCGACACCGCTCCCGACCGCCGCATCCTCGACCGGCTGGTCGAAACCGCCCAGGCCGTTAAGGGCGTCTGGCAGGTACATGATGTCCGCGCCCGGTACTCCGGCTCCCAGATTTTTGTCGAGATGCACATCGTCGTCGATGCCGAGCTGACCGTTCGCGAAGGACACCGCATCGCCGATGAAGTGCGCAACCACGTTGTCAACGAGGTCGATGATGTAACTTATGTGATCGTGCACGTCGACCCGGAAGACGATGCCGACCGGGTATAAGTGCCGGGAAAAAAGAGCCGGGGCCTCCTTGGCTCCGGCTTAAGATGCTGTCTCGAACCCGGCCCTGCCTTGGCAGGGTCATTTCATGACCTTTCTTGCAGTTATCGGCAATCACACCGGAAACATAAACCCCTCTGCATACCGCGCTGCCCCGGACGTCCCTGCCGGACGGCCATGCCAGCCGGGCGTCATCCGTCGTCGAGCGTGATCCAAATGACCGTTGCGCCTGCCGCTAGCCGGTTTTATATTGGACGCGGAAGCGGATGTCGTCTGGTGGCGATCCCGGCCTTCAAAGCCGTGCGGGGGGCAAAGGTCTTGTCCCCGGTGGGTTCGATTCCCACCCCTTCCGCTTTTATTATCCGGTGTGACCCGACCGGCGCTACCACTTTGTAATTGACTTCGCGCCTTCGAAACCCCAGACTTAGCCTGTGGCCGATATACGACTGAATTCACCCCTTCAGTACCTCAAGGGCGTCGGCCCCAGGCGGGCCGAAGCTCTGGCCGGACTCGGCATGAACGAGGTGCGCGACCTTCTTTTTTACTTCCCCCGCCATTATCTTGACCGCAGCCGGGTGATATCCATCGCCGACCTGAGGCAGGGGGAATCCGCCACCATCATCGGCGTCGTCAAAGCCCACGGCGTTCTTCACGGCCGACGCCGTCGCTACGAGGTCATCCTCGAAGATGACACCGGCGCCATCAGCCTCGTCTGGTTTCAGGGCATTCGCTACTGGGAAAGAATCTTCGAAAAAAACCAGAAATTCGCCGCCACCGGCATCGTCAGCTACTTCATGGGTCACCAGATGATTCACCCCGACCTCGAACGCCTCGAGGAAGATACCGACCGCATGATTCACGCCGGACGCATCATCCCCGTGTACCCCCAGACCGCCGAACTCAACCGGGTCGGCCTGAGCAGTAAGGGTATTCGCAAGCTCACCACGTTCATACTGGACAATATCTCCGAGGAATTGCCGGACTACCTTCCCGCTGATGTTCGCGACGGGCAAAACCTGCTTGCGCTCAATGAGGCCGTTCGCAGCCTACATTATCCGCAGCAGCCGGATGACATTGAAACCAGCCGCCGGCGCCTCGCTTTTGATGAGTTGCTCGCTTTTTTGTTTCTGGTTTTTCGCAACCGAAGCCTCAAGACTTCCGCGGTCAAAAGGCATGCCTATGACAGGCCCGGCGACAGGTTGACGACGTTTCTGGAGGCCCTGCCGTTCGAGTTTACCGAGGGACAGAAGGCAGCCTCCCGCGAGATATTCACCGACCTTCGCAGCAAATATCCCATGTCGCGTCTCCTTCAGGGTGATGTGGGTTGCGGTAAGACGGCGGTCGCCGTAACCGCCGCCGCCTACGCCGCCGAGAACGGTCATCAGACCGCCTTCATGGCGCCCACTGAAATCTTGGCCGAACAACACTTCCGCGTCTGGGAGAAACCGCTGGGCGATATCGGCATCGTCTCCGCGCTCCTTACCTCGAGTCTCAAACCAGCCGCCAAGAAAGAGGTCGCGCGTCTGTGCCAGAGTGGTGACATTCACGTTCTGTTCGGCACTCATGCTCTGATTTACGATTATGTCAACTTCGACAGGCTCGGCCTGGTCGTCATCGACGAACAGCACCGCTTCGGTGTCGAGCAGCGCAGCCGTCTCCACGCCAAAGGGGATAACCCCGACCTGCTCGTCATGACCGCCACCCCGATACCGCGAACCCTGGCCCTGACTCTTTACGGTGACCTGGACGTCTCCACCATAAGGGACATGCCGGCCGGCCGCAAACCGATCCGCACCGTCTGGCGAACACACGAAGTCCGCGACAAGGTTTACGAATTCGTCATCGACGATATCCGTCGCGGCGGGCAGACCTACATCGTCTATCCGCTCATCGAAAAATCCGAGCAGGTGGAACTGGAAAATGTCGAGGATGCTTTCGCGCTGCTGAGCGCGGGCGCCTTCAAAGAGGTGCGGGTCGGCCTGGTGCACGGCCGCGTTCCCGCCAGGGAGCGCGATGACGTGTTGCGGAAGTTCCGCGACGGCGACATCGACGTTCTGCTGACCACCACCGTTATCGAAGTCGGTATCGACAATCCTAACGCCACCATCATGATCATCGAGCACGCCGAGAGGTTCGGCCTGGCCCAGCTCCATCAACTCCGGGGCCGCATCGGCCGCGGCGCGAAACAGGCCACTCTGGTGGCTGTCGCCCACCTGCCCATTTCGGATATCGGCCGGCAGCGCCTGGAGTATTTCGCTTCCAATGCCGATGGTTTCAAAATCGCCGAGGCCGACCTCGAAATGCGCGGACCGGGAGAAATGTTCGGCCTGCGCCAATCCGGGTTGCCGCAGTTCCGTACCGCCCGCATTGCGCAGGACCGGGATTTAATTGAAGCCTGCCGCAATCTGCTCGCGACACTTTTCGAGCCGTACAACGGTCTTGACTTGAACCGTCAAAAATTGTATAACTACCTGAATTCCAGAGCCGCGCGGGCGCCTGTGGGGGGCGCCTGATATTGGGAAAGCAAGTGCCGGATACCCGGCGTGAATCAGATGAGGTGCCGACATGAATAATGTGCCCGAAAAAATTGACCTTCACCTTATGCAACTGGTGCTCTCCCTTCAGGCCGGGGCTATGCAACAACTGGGCAAGGTCGTTTCGCCTTTCACCGGAAAAGTCGAACGCGACCTGACCATGGCCAAACATACCATCGACATCCTCGGCATGCTTGAAACGAAAATGAAGGGCAATCTTTCCGAGGATGAGCAGAAATTCCTTGGCCATGTGCTGTACGAACTTCGTCTCAACTATGTGGACGAGTCGAAGAAACCCGAGCCCGCCCCGGAGCAGGAATCGGCAAAAGAGGCCGCTGGAAAGGAGTCCGAGTCCGGCCCGAATGACGCCCCTGAAGACGACGGCCGTGACAACAGCGAGTCTGACAAGTAAAAAATGACCGTCACCTGGCAATCTCTACCCGGAAAATTGTATAACCTACTGAAGCGGCAAATCTTACACTTCTGAGTCAGGCTTATTGGGCTTGCCTTTTCGGGCTCAGGAGAGTATATAAGGTTGACTAAAATGGTTGGAAAATCAGCAGTTAGCCCCAATATCCCCCGCTCGACGGTGCGCGAGGCCTTGGGCCCGAAGGTTCAGTTCGACCGGCCTCTGGCGCCCCTGACAAGTTATCGGACCGGCGGCCCGGCAAAGTACTTCATCCCGGCCGGTACGCCCGAGGAGCTGACCGCCGCCGTCACCGCCGCTAACCGCCTCAGGATTCCCTTCTTCATAATCGGCGGCGGATCCAACCTGCTTGTTTCCGACCGTGGCTATGACGGGCTGATTATAAGAGTCGAAATCAGGGGCATGAACCTCGTCGATGAGACCGTCGTAACCTGCGGCGCCGGTGAAGACTTGATGGCCCTGGTAAACTTTGCCGCCGAATGCTCTCTCACCGGCCTTGAGTTCGCGGCCGGTATCTGGGGTACCGTCGGCGGTGCTCTTTACGGCAACGCCGGTGCCTATGGCGGCGAAATGAAAGATATTGTCCGCCGTGTCACCCTGGTGGATAGCGCGGGGTACGGGAAAACTGTCGACAACGAATATTGCCGCTTCGGTTATCGTGACTCCTGCTTCAAGGTAACCGGCGATATCATCATTGAAGCCACCTTTCAGCTCAGGAAAGGAGACAAGGTCGCGATAGGAAGCCGGGTCGACGAAATCCTGGCGTTGCGGGCGCGCCGGCACCCCGGCGAGGGGAATTCCGCGGGCTGCTTCTTCAAGAACATCCCCGACCCCGACCAGGAGCACGGCAAGTTGCCGGCCGGGCGTCTGCTTGAAGAGGCCGGTGTGAAAGGCCTTTCCGTCGGCGGCGCCGCCGTTTATCCGGATCATGCCAACATCATCGTCAACACCGGCCATGCCACCTCGAAAGATATCCGCGACCTTGCCGATATTATGAAAGAGAAAGTACGCGAGAAATTCGCTATTCTGCTCGAGGAAGAAGTTATTCAGCTGGGTGAATTTTGACGTCGAAAGGAGGCACTATCGTATAATTCTATAAAGAGTTAAGTTAACACCTGGATTTTTTGGTTGTGAACTCTTTCCGAAGCAGAATACGTGTTCTCGTCATCTCGCTGCTGACGCTGGCCTTGGCGCCGTCCGCCATCGGTCAGATCGGCTTTCAGGCCGGTCTGGCTGCACCGTCCGGTCAGGTCACCTCCTACAAGGACGCTTTTGAGCAATTCTCCGTCGCTCGCTACCCCCGCTCGAAAATTATCCTGTCCGACCGCATGGCTTACACCGTCCTGTCCAATTACTCCAATTTCGAGGAAGGCTCGATCAGGCTGACCTACGAGTTCTACAACCGGAAAGGACACATCGCCGGTCTCGTTCCCGTTTCGGTTGATGCCCGCAGCTATTACGACTATCGCATCAACGAGTGGGTCCGGCGCGCCTTGCTCGAAGGCGCCTACCGAATCCTCAACGATCCCGGACGACGTGGTCGCGGCGGCCTCGCCTTCAGGGTCGGGCTGCCCAAAAGATTCGACCGCATCTTCGGCGAGGGCGGGGCCGGACTGAAGGTGGCCGGTTTCCGCAGAATCACCTTTGCCGGACGTTCCCAGTGGACCGATGCCGCCGAATCGGAAACTTACCGGCAGAACAAGTTCCCGTCGCTTCGCATGGAACAGATCTCGCGCTTTGAGATCACCGGTACCATCGGCTCCAAGATTTCGGTTAAGGTCTCACAGGACAGCCAGACCGACATTCCCCTCGCCAACCGTATCCAGATTCGGTACAAGGGCGACGATGACGACATCCTCAGGGCGATCGAGGCCGGCAACACGACCCTGTCGCTTCCCAATACGCAGTTCGTGGGCTATTCCTCGCGAATCCAGGGGCTCTTCGGCATCAAGACTGAAGCTCAAATCGGACAGCTCAACCTCACCGCCATCGCCTCTCAGGAAAAAGGCTCCACCGAACGCTCCTCGTTTACCGCCACCGGTGAGGAGAACGCCGAGTACGTTCGCGATTACGAATACCTCGAGCGCCGCGTCTTTGACCTCGGTCTGCCCGGAGAACTGGAGCGTGATGACGAGATCATCGAACTGTACGTGTACGAAACCGACGATCCGTACCGGCCCAGCCCCGATGCCGTTGAGGCCAATGTCTGGGTCGACCCGGACAATCCGGGCACCTACCCCGGCGAGGATGTCGAAAGCAGCGGCAACCACGAGGTCGTACAGATACCGGTGGAGCAGTACGATTTCTTTGACGATAAAGACCGCAATCTGCACTACGTGGTATTCAGCCGCTCACGCGACAGGGACAAGAACCTGGGGTATTACATGAAGGTGCTTCGGGGCAGCGACACCGTGGAATTCGGCAACATCTCCAACCCCAGCCTCCTTGAGCTCAAGCTTCTCGCCCTGCCGACTCAGAAGGCCACGCCCGACCTCAAGACGTGGGACCTTATGTGGCGCAACTGCTACTCCATTCCCCAGGGAATTTCGATCGATGACATCAATATCAAGGTTTACCGGGGACTGGATGGCACCGAGATGAACCCGGCCAACAAGGATTACCAGGAAACCGACGAGGGGACCACCTTCTACATGGAGATACTCGGTCTCGATCAGCGCAACACGGCCGATATGGTGATACCGGACGGTCTTCTCGACGGCTACCAGGACGTTTTCCGCCCCGAATGGGGCCTGCTCATGTTCCCGAACCGTCGCCCCTTCGATACGGACACGACCTATACCGATGCCAACGGCATCTCCACGCCCCAGCTTGCCGTCACGGTACCCAACATCTACGAATATGAATCGCCGGCCAGGAAAACCGAGAAGAGTGAGTACTACCTGAAAATCATCACGAAAACGCGCAGCACCAAGATAAAGCTCAACCGTGCCAATATCATCGAGGGATCCGAGACGATCAAAATCAACGGCCGCACCCTCGCCCGCGGCACCGATTACCAGATCAACTACGACATCGGCCAGATCACCCTTCTCACTGAAGAAGCGGCCGACCCCAACTCCGAAATCAGTATCGACTATGAGTACGCTCCTTTCTTCGCCGTCCAGAAGAAGACCCTCTTCGGGGCCAGGGCCGAATACGAATGGAGCAAGGATTTCAGGTTCGGCTCGACCGTTCTGTACAAGTCCGACAAAACCCAGGAGCGCAAACCCAAGGTGGGCCAGGAAACGGCCCGCATGACCGTTCTCGATGCCGACATGAGCCTGAAGCTGCACCCCAATTTTCTCACCAAGGTGGTTGACGCGCTGCCCTTCGTCGAAACCGAAACGAGTTCCAATATCGGCGTTGTGGCCGAAGTGGCCCAGTCGCACCCTAATCCCAATATCAACGATGTCGCCTACGTGGACGATTTCGAATCGGCCCAGGATCGCCTCTCTCTGGGTACCTCGCGCACCCGCTGGACGGAAGCGGCGCCGCCTTTCCCGGCGGCCAGTCAGGCCTTTCAGCGCGGTAAGATGCTCTGGCACACACCGCGCGAACTGCGCCGTGTCGAGGAAGTGTACGACCGCGAGGTCGCCGCCGGTGAGGGCTCCATCCGCACCCTCCGGCTCATCTACCGACCCAGCGCCTTCTTGGGAGATGGTGACGGCGTCTCGGAGAGCTGGGCGGGTATTATGCGGTATTTCGGCGCCTCGGTCGATGCCAAACGGGCGCAACTCTTTGAGGTGCGCCTGAAAGTCTATGACAGCATAGGCGCCAAACTGCACTTCGACTTCGGCCGCATCAACGAGGACGTTAACAGCGACGGGTTCGCTTTTACTGAAGATATTAACGATAACAAAGCTGTGGATGAAAGCGAGGACGTCGGTCTCGACGGCCTCCCCGACGAACAGGAACCCGGCTATGACCCCGTGACCAACCCCGATCCCAGCGGCGACAACTGGTTTTTCCAGGGAGAAGGCGATTGCCCGGTGCCCGGCGGCTGCGGTCAGATTGACTGGGAAAGCGACGAGTGGTTCTACGAGTACCTTAACGGCACCGAAGGTAACCGTCGCGACCCCGGGGTGACCGGCCTGCCCGATCAGGAGGCCCTGTCGCGGGGTCTCGGCTTCGAAACCGTTGACGCCTATTTCTCCTTTGTCCTCGACCTCACCAACAACCCCGACTCCTTCCGGGTCGAAAACTCCGAGAAAAACGGCTGGGTCACCTATCGCATCCCCATCCGCGATTCGCTGGCCGTCGATGACTTCGTCACTTCCTCGGCCGTTCTTCGCCCGTCCTGGGACAAGATTACTCACGTTCGCATCTGGTTTGAATCCGATCCGGCCCAGTCCGACCCCGACACGGTCGAGATCGCCGACTGGTATTTCGTCCAGTCCAACTGGCAGGATTCGGTGATATTCGGCCCCGACTCCGCCAGCAGCTATACCCGCTTCGTCGTGGCCGAAGTGAGCGACGATGAAAACGTCAACTTCGTGCCGCCGCCGGGGGTCGAGGCCTACCGCGATCCGACCACCAACATCACCGAGGCGCAGCGCGCCCTGCTTCTGGATTTTGAGGACCTCCACCACGGCGACTCCTGCCTGGCCACCAAGGACCTCCTCACCGTCGACCGCTACTCCGGCTATCGCCGCATGGAGATGTACGTTCACGGCGACTATGCCGACCCGACCGATGAAGGCAATATCAAGTTCTTCTTCCGCATCGGGCAGGACGCTGCCAACTACTACGAGTACTATACCGACATTTATCAGGGCTGGGACGAACGGAATTACATCAATATTGACTTCAATGAAATCACCGCCTTGAAGGACAGCGCCCAGAAGGCCCAGAAAACCGGTTTCGAGGTCGATGTTGACGACGGTGTGCGCTATCGCGTCTTCGGTAATCCCGATGTCAACAAGGTTCGCTATTTTGCCTCCGGGCTGATCAATAACCATCCCGACAGCACCCGTGACATCACCGGCCAGGTGTGGGTCGATGAGTTGCGTGTGACCGAGGTCCGCAAGGACGTCGGCACCGCCGGCCGCGTCACCCTCACCGGCAATTTGGCCGACCTGTTCAATTACAGCCTGTCCTTCGAATCAAGGGACCCTTATTTCCGCGGTCTGTCGGCGGCCACCCGGGGCGGTTCCACCGACAACCTCGGCAGCGGCGAAACCAGAACCGTCTATGGCTTCCGCGTGACGATGAATATGAGCAAGTTCCTGCCTCGCTCGTGGGGCGCCGCTCTGCCCGTTACCTTCTCCTATGACAAGGCCATCCGAACGCCGCTCCTGCGCGCCAACTCCGATATCGTGCTGCCCGACGATATTCGTCAGCAGGAGCAATCCGTCAACGAGTCCCGCGGCTTCTCCGTCAACTCTTCCTTCAACCGGAAAGGACGCAACCCTGTCTTCAATATCCTGCTGAATCGGGTCCGGTCGTCCTTCTCTTACCGTCGCTTCACCCAGCGCTCCGTCACCACGCCGTACAGCTTCGGTGAAAGCTACAATGTCCGCTCTAATTTCGACTTCTCCGTCAGCAAGGTGCCAACCCTGCCCATCTTCTTCTGGACGAAACCGATTCCGGTGCTTAAGAAAACTTCCGGCTCGACCCTCGGGCTGTATCCGGAGAAGTGGACCGCCTCGGCTAATTTCAACCGCAGCCTTTCCGTCAGTGACGACATCAATTTTAACCGACGTTCTTCCAACCAGCGCAATTTCGACGGCCGGATGGATATGACCTATCGCGTTTTTGAAAACCTCAAGGCCATTCTCTCCTACTCCACCAATCGTGACCTGAGCGATCCCGACCTGGTGAGAATATCGCTCAAGGACCCCAAGCTGGGTCTGGAGAAGAACTTCGCCCAGAACGTCAGCGTCACCTACAACCCGCACCTCATCAGTATCTTCCGGATGGGCTTCTCGTACAAGGCAAACTACTCCGATATGTGGCTGCGCCAGTACCGCGCCCGCAGTTCCGTTCTGACCCGGAGCGCCGGTGTCAGCGGCCAGTTTGATCACACCAAGCTCCTCCGCAAACGTACCACCCGGCGCGGCTCCCGGCGGCGCGGGGCGGACCAGCAGCGACCAGTCTATGCTCCCGTGCTCGACGCCCTCAATACGCTCGGCTCCTGGATCGAGCCGCTCAATTACTCCTACACCGAATCGTACAGCAACTCCCTGCCCGGAATGGCCTTGCGGCCCAGCCTGGCCTATCGGTTCGGACTCAGGGATGAAGCCGAAGTCGCTTCCGTCGAGGATGTCGTCGGCACCCGGACCACCAAGGAAAGCGTCCGTTACGAACTCATCTCCGGTTTCAACCTGTTCGGCGGAATCGGCACCCGCGTCAAGTTCGCCGAGTCGGTCGGCAAGGACCTGTATCGACAGGGCGCGCGGAGCGAGGACAAATCGACCATCTGGCCCGATCTCACCATTCGCATACAGCAATTCAAGACCTTCCCGGTCTTCAAGAACGTTCTGAACAAGTTCATTGATATCTTCGCCCCGCGCACCGGCTACTCGCGGCAAAGCCGCGAATCGAGAAACCTCGACACCGGTATCCTTACCTCGAGCAGCGTCGACAAAGATTTCCGACCCCTCCTCCAAGTGAGTTTCCGGCTCATTCGGTCCCTGTCGTTGACCGTCGCTTATACCGTCGCCAAGGGCGAGCGGAAATCTTATAACCTCGACACCGGTGAAATCCAGTCCGAAACGCACAAAACCAAAAAGACCCTCGCCTTCACCTCAAAGTACTCGTTCACCTCGCCCAAGGGCATCTCCGTCCCCTTCTTCGGCCGCATGAAATTCAAATCTACGGTGGACATCGAGGCCTCCGTTCGCATGAATTCGGACGTCTCCGAAACCTCCCAGGCCGGCGGGCCTTTCGTCATTCAGACCGACAAATCCGATTTCATGTTCACTCCTGTTATTTCGTATACCTTCAGTCAGGCGGTCAAGGGCGGCCTCACCCTGCGATGGCAGGACGTCAACGACAACCACCGCGGCCGCAAGAATCACACCCGCGAAGTGCAGATCTGGACCGAGATCAGCTTCTGATATTTTCGGTTGACTTGACTCGCCCTTTCGGTCTAATTAACCGCATGCGGTCGTCTCCTGCCTCATTCGTTATCCTTATCCTTGTTGGCTCTTGCGTTTGCTGCGGACAGGCGCCCCGCGTTCAGCCGCCGCTTTTCGACGGTAACCGGGCCTTTACCTACCTGCGCACCCAGGTAGAGTTCGGTCCCCGCGTGCCCGGTTCCGACGCTTCCGCCCGCTGCCGCGATTATATCTATGACCACTTCCGCGGCCTCGGTCTGGTCGTTGATTCGCAGGTCTTCGTCTTTCGTGACCCCTATTCCGACGCCGATGTTCGCATGGTCAACGTTGTTGGCTCATATGACCCCGCCAATGTATCCGCGGCCGCCCGCATCGTGCTCATGGCCCACTATGACAGCCGTCCCCGGGCCGAATATGCCCGCGACCCGAACCTGGCCGGTGAACCGATCGACGGCGCCAATGACGGCGCCTCCGGCACCGCGGTGCTGATGGAAATGGCCAACCTCATCGCCCGGGACGCCCCGCCCGGCGCGGTCGATCTGGTGCTCGTCGATGGAGAGGACTGGGGGGTGACGGGAGACCACGAGCGCTATATGCTCGGCTCCCGGCACTTCGCCCGTCAGGGCATCAGGGGCAAATACCGCTTCGGCATCGTCGTGGATATGGTCGGCGATATCGACCAGCGCATCCTGCGTGAAGGGTACTCCGAGATCTACGGCAAATCGCTCAATGATATGGTCTGGCGGTCCGCCCGCGAACTCGGCATCGACGCTTTCTATGATTCCATCGGCGACTCGGTGCTCGACGACCATCTCTCGCTCAATGTCGGCGGTGTGCCCAGCATCAACATTATCGATTTCGACTATCCATACTGGCACACCGAATTTGATACTCCCGACAAGTGCTCCGGCCTGTCGCTGGCCAATGTCGGGCGCGTGCTGACCGAAATAATTTATAACCCGTCGCTATGGCCCGAAAAGTAATTAAACAACTGCGCGATTTTCCGTCCGTGGAACAGGTCCTGCAACAGCGGCGCCTGGCGTCCGCTGTGTCGTCCGTTCCGCGACCGCTCGCGGCCGGGATCGTCAAGCAGGTCATCTCGGAATACAAAGAGACCTTCCGAAAAAAAACCGGGCCCGTTACGCACGAGGAAATCATGGGGGAGATCACCCGGCGGCTGGCCGCCTGCAAAAGCGGCGAGATCGGTAAAGTCATCAATGCTACCGGTATCGTCGTTCACACCAACCTCGGGCGGGCGCCATTATCGGAAGCTCTGTTCGATGCCGTCAGGAAAACCGTCACCGGCTACGGCAACATCGAATTCGATATCCCGACCGGGTCGCGCGGCCGTCGCGGTCAGGCCTGTGAGAAATACCTCGCCCTGCTGTCCGGTGCCGCGGCCGGCACCGTCGTCAATAATTGCGCCGCCGCCCTGATGATAACTCTCAACACTCTTGCCAACCGCAGGAAAGTCATCATTTCGCGCGGCGAGCTGGTGCAGATCGGCGGCGGTTTTCGTATCCCCGACATTCTCAAAAAATCCGGGGCCCGCCTGTGCGAGGTCGGCACCACCAACATCACCACCGTGGCCGACTACGAAAACAGTATCGACCGCGCCACCGGTCTCATTCTCAGGGTGCACCAGAGCAACTTCATCCAGCGCGGCTTCACCCAGCAGATTGACCTGGCGCCGCTGGTTGCCCTGGGCCGCAAGCACAATTTGCCGGTCGTCAATGACCTCGGCAGCGGCGTCTTTATTCCCACCCGGCCGCTGTTGGGCTACCGCGAGCCGACCGTCCAGCAGTCCGTCCGTGACGGCGCCGACGTTACCTGTTTTTCGGGTGACAAGATGCTCGGCGGCTGTCAGGCCGGGCTGATCGTCGGCTCCACCGAAACCATCGACAGAATCAAGCGCAACCCCCTCTTTCGCACCGTCCGGGTGGACAAAATCGTTTTCTCGATCCTGGAAAAGATGCTCGGTTATTATCTGGACGGTCGCTGGCAGTCCGAGATCAAGCTCTGGGCGATTCTTGCCGTCACCGAATCCGAACTCTACCGGCGCGGCAAACAGCTCGTCAAGAACCTGGGTAATCCCTCCGGCCTATCGGTCGAGGCCACCCGCGCCTACGTCGGCGGCGGGGCCCTGCCCGAAGCCTCCATTCCGTCGGTCGGCATCGTCTTCTCGGCCGCTTACAAAGCCGCCGCTCTTATGAAGAAGCTCCGCGCCATGCCGGTGCCCGTAATCGGCCGCGTCGAGGACGACCGCCTCGTTCTCGACCTCAAAGCCGTCGACGAAACCGACCTTGTTTACCTTCAGCGAACCATCAAAAAAATCCTGACCTGAGTCTGCAAGTTATGATAGTAATTGGCACGGCCGGCCATATCGACCACGGCAAATCATCCATTGTCAAGAGGCTCACCGGAACCGACCCCGACCGCCTCCCCGAAGAACAGACCCGGGGTATGACCATTGACCTCGGCTTCGCTTTCTATCAGACGCCCGACAGCGACACCATCGCCTTTGTCGATGTTCCCGGCCATGAGCGTTTCGTCAAGAACATGGTGGCCGGTGTCGGCGCTATCGACGCCGTTATGCTCGTTGTCGCCGCCGACGACGGCTGGATGCCGCAGAGCGAAGAACATTTTCAGATTGTCCGCCTCCTCGGCGTCAGGCGGGGCTTCATCGTCATCAACAAGGCCGACCTGGCCGAGCCCGACTGGCTGGCCCTGCTCAGGGATGAGATCAGGGAAAAAACCACGCGTACTTTCCTGGCCGACGCCCCCGTCTTCACCGTTTCTGCCGAGACGGGCGCCGGTTTCGACGAACTAACCGCGCATCTCGACACCCTTACCAGTGTCATCGAGCCGCGCCGCGATATCGGTAAGGCCCGTCTCTACAATGACCGCTCCTTCGTCCGGCCCGGAATTGGAGGTGTCGTCACCGGCACCCTGCGCGGCGGCAGTCTCTCGGTCGGCCAGTCCGTTTCCGTCTGGCCGTCGCTGCGGACGGCCAAAATCCGCTCGCTGCATTCCAACAACCGCGACGTCGTCACCGCTGTCCCCGGTCAGCGTACCGCCGTTTCCTTCACCGGACTGGACAAGGAGCTGCTTGTCCGCGGTGGTGTTGTCTCGGCCCGGAGCGATTTGGCCATCTTCAGGGAAAACCCGATCCTGGCTCTGTCGGTAGAGTTGCTCGGCGACGCCGCTGTTTCCATCACCGACCGTCGGCGCGTTCTCATAATACTGGGTACCACCGAAACCGAAGGCGAGATCCGCCTCTACCACTCGCGCGAAATCAAGCCGGGGGAGAGGGGCGTCGCCTTCTTCAAGCCTGATCGACCACTTTACGGTCTGGTGGCCGATCACTTCATCCTGCGTCTGCCGACGCCCATGGTGACCATCGGCGGCGGCCGGCTTCTCGACCACCTGCCTTATCTGCCCCGGAAGAAGAACCTCGAGCACTACCGTTACCTCGAAATGCGCTGCCCTCCGACGCTGGCCAACTTGGTCGTCTCCGAACTTCACAAGCAGCCCATCGTTTCGCTAAAGCACCTTCTGGTCGAATCCGATTTCTCGGCGGCCGATATTGAAGCCGCCGTCAAAAAGGCCTGGCGGGACAAAACCTTCGGGCTGTTCGAGGGCTGCGTTTACCACGTCAGGTATCTTGCCGAGGCGGCACAGCGGTTCGAAAAAAAGTTGACCGCTTACCTCGAAGAACACTCGCACCTGACCGGCCTTTCCCTTGAACAGATTGCCCGCGTCACCGGCTATCCCGCCTCGCAGGCGGCGCTTATCGTCAGGTACCTGGTTTCCGAAGGTGTTATGCAAAAAGTGAAAGACCAGTACAGCTTTGCCGGCCGCGGCTTGGCTCTCAAGGGACCCATCAAGGCCGCCCACGACGACATCATCGCGGCTCTCACCGAAAACCGCTTCGACCCCCCCACCCTTTCGTCCCTGGCCGCTCGCGGAAAAATCCATAAAGATGCCATCAAGGTCATCCTCGATACCGGTCGCGGCTATAAGTGCGGTTCCGATTTTATCTTCTCGTCCGAAGCTTGGCAGGAAATCATCGCTTTCATAAAGGAAAAGATATCGCGCGACAACAAACTCATCGTGGCCGACCTGCGCGACAAGTTCGGCATCTCCCGCAAGTTCTGCATTCCCATCCTCGAAGAAACCGACCGCATCAGGCTCACCCGGCGCGACGGTGACATCCGCGTGAAAGGGGAGAGCTTTGAAAGCTAAGACCCTTCTCTACGGCGGCAGGATTCTGACCCAGGCTGACGGCCTGGCTGTCGATTCCATGGCCGTCAATCGCGGCCTCATCGTTGCCGTCGGCAACAGTCTTCAGCATGACCCCGATCTCAAGAACTACTACCGCATCGATCTCAAAAAGCGCACCGTTGTGCCCGGTTTTGTCGATGCCCACACGCACTTTCATTATTTCGCCCGCTCCCTGGGCATGGTCGATCTCGTCGGTCTTGATTCCATTGAGAAATGCCTCGCCCGCATAAAAAAGTTCGCCGCCGGCCTGCCCCGGCGGGGCTGGATTGTCGGTGGCGGCTACTCTCCCGACCGCTTCAAAAAGCGCCTCGAACCGGACCGCCGCATGCTCGATCGCATCTGCGGCGGCCGTCCCGCTTTCCTCTTTTCGAAAGACCAGCATACCGCTTGGGTCAACAGTCGTGCCCTCGAGCTTGCCGGTGTAACCGCGAAGACGCCCGACCCGGACGGCGGCCACATCGACCGCGACCTACGCGGCGAGCCGACCGGCGTCCTCCGTGAAACCGCCTATCGGTTGGTCTATACCCGTATCCCGGCCGTATCGGAAACCAGCCTGCGCCGCCTCTATCGCCAAGCACTTGATATCGCCTATCGCCGCGGTGTCACGGGCGTGCATTCAGTCGACGGCCCGGCCGGGTTCACTTTCTTCTCGAAACTCGCCGAAACCGGCTCGCTCGGTCTTCGCATCAATTATTACTTTCCGGCCGAAGTCTTGCCCGAACTGCACCGAAACAGAATTCGCTACGGGGCCGGTGATGACTTTCTCAGAGTCGCCGGTGTCAAGGTATTTACCGACGGTTCCCTGGGCAGCCAGTCGGCGCTGTGCTTCAACAAGTACCTCGGCTCCGCCGCCAACTATGGCATCGAGACCACACCGGTGAAGGAAATAGCGCGCATCATCAAATCGGCGGCCCGGCTGGGCCTGCCCTGCGCCATACACGCCATCGGCGACCGGGCTGTCGCCAACGTTCTGGACGCGATAGAACAAACGTCGCCGCTTAAGTCCGGGGCCAGGCACCGCATTGAACATCTCCAGCTCGTCCGCCGCAAGGATCTGGCCCGCCTGAAAAGGCTGCGGGTGGTGGCCTCTATGCAGCCCTCGCACTGCCCGTCCGATATCAAGCTCCTTCGCAGGTACTGGGGCAAAAGAGGCGCCAATGCTTTCATCTTTCGAACCCTCATTGACCGCGGCATCGACCTTGCCTTCGGCTCCGACGCTCCCATCGAGCCGCTCGATCCCATCGCCGGCATCGCCGCCGCCGTGCGCCGGGCGCGACCTCAAAGCCGCGACACATTCTATCCTGAACAACGCATCACTGCCGCCGAGGCGCTCTATCGTTTCACCGTCGGGCCCGCCGTCGCGGTCGGTCAGGAGCATTGCCGGGGCTATCTCCTGCCCGGTTATCCGGCTGACTTTGCCGTACTCTCGCACGATATAACCCAACTGCCTCCCGCACGCATAGGAGGCACCGGCGTACTTGCCACGGTTCTGGACGGAAAAGTGAAGTATGCTCATCATTCTCTGGTTCTCTGATCCCGGCGGCTGAGCCGCCAAAAAGGTTTGACATCAATTAGATAAGCGGACATATTATAACCATGCGTACAAAGAGCTACATAATCCTCACCTTCTTCGCCCTTCTTCTGATAAGCCCCGTCGTCTCTTTCACCATCAGGGCGACTGTCGCGGCCGACAGTACCGACACCGCCGAAAGCGAGTCGGAGGAGTACTACGACCGCATCCCTGCCATAGTGTACCGGATGGTGATCGATGGCGCCATTGGTGCGGTTACCGACGAACGCATTGAGGACGCTATTGATGAGGCTCGAGAGAACAACGCCGAGCTGCTGGTCATCTTCCTGGATACGCCCGGCGGGTTCTCCAAACCGACCTGGTCAATCTGCAAGAACATCCTCAATTCCTACGTGCCGGTCTGCGTCTATATAGCCCCTTCGGGCGCCCGGGCCGGTTCCGCCGGTGTCTACATGACATACTCCGCCCATTTTGCCGCCATGGCCCCGTCCACCAATATCGGGGCGGCGCATCCGGTCGGTGCCGGCGGTAAAGAGGTAGACTCGGTTATGAATGAGAAGGTCACCAACGACGCCGTGGCCCAGATTCGCGCCGCCGCCGAAAAGCGCGGCCGCAACGCCGACTGGGCCGAAAGCGCCGTACGTGAATCCGTGTCGATTACCGATAACGAAGCCCTGGAGCAAAACGTTATCGACCTTCGCGCCGAAAATCTCGACCACCTGCTCGAGCAGATCGACGGCCGGGAGACCGACGTACCTTCCGGCAAGAAGACCATGTGGCTCAAAAAGCACGTCGTCCGGGAAATCAAAACCACTTTCGTGCACCGGGTGCTCGAGGTCATCACCCAGCCCGATATCGCTTTTATCCTTATGTCCATCGGCGGCCTCGGTGTTCTCCTCGAACTCTACAACCCCGGCTCCATCCTCCCCGGTGTCGTCGGGGCCATCTGCCTGATCCTCGCTTTCTACTCGTTTCAGACCCTGCCCATTAACTATGCCGGGCTGGCCCTGATCCTTTTGGCCGTCATCTTATTCATAGCCGAGGTGAAAGTCGTCAGCCACGGTTTGCTCACGCTCGGCGGACTGGTTTCCTTCTTCTTTGGAGGTCTTATGTTGATCGATACCGTTGACCCCAATCTGCAGATTTCCAAATCCGTCCTGGTCACGACGGTGATATGCGTGGCCGTCATCGTCTTTGGCGTGTCATGGATGGTGATAAGGGCCCATCGTCGGCAACCTTTTGCGGGCAGCGAAGGAATGACCGGTAAAATCGCCGAGGTTCGCACCGGCGGCATGGTCTATGTTGACGGCGCCCTGTGGAAAGCCGTCAGCGACGACGAGCTGGCACCGGGCGACAAAGTGGAAGTCATAGCCGTTGATAAATTGACATTGAAAGTCAAGAAAACCAATACATAACTCCGGGGGGAAATTATGCCTCTGCCAGCAATAGCTGTCATCGTCTTTTTCGGTTTCATAATCCTCGCCAACGCCATCCGTATTCTGAAAGAATACGAACGCGGCGTTATCTTTCGTCTCGGTCGCCTCATCGGCGCCAAGGGCCCCGGCCTTATCCTTCTTATCCCCATCGTCGATAAGATGGTCAAGGTCGACCTCCGCGTTTTGACCTACGACGTCCCCTCGCAGGACGTCATCACCAAGGACAACGTCTCCGTTAAGGTCAACGCCGTGCTCTATTTCCAGGTTCTCGACCCCAACAAGGCCATCGTGTCGGTGGCCAACTACTTCGAGGCCACTTCCCAGATCGCCCAGACCACCCTCCGCTCGGTCCTGGGCCAGGTCGAACTCGACGACCTGCTGGCCAACCGTGAGAAAATCAACGCCGAGCTGCAGCATATTATCGATGACCAGACCGAACCCTGGGGCATTAAGGTCTCGGTGGTCGAAGTCAAGAACGTTGACCTGCCCGTCGAAATGATTCGCGCCATCGCCCGCCAGGCCGAAGCCGAGCGTGAGCGGCGGTCGAAAGTTATTCACGCCGACGGTGAGTTCCAGGCCGCCCAGAAGCTCGCCGATGCCGCCACGGTCATCGCCAAGGCGCCCCAGGCGATGAACCTGCGGTTTCTGCAGACTCTGGTCGAAGTGTCCGCCGAGAAATCGTCAACTCTGATATTCCCCGTGCCGGTCGACCTTTTGCAGTCGCTGAAAAACTTCATGGATCTGCAAGCTGCCGACCAGCTCGGTAAGTCCTGAAGCCGACAGGTCTGGCAGGGAAGACTCTAAAGGCAGAACCCCGGGAGGTTCTGCCTTTCTCTTGCGCCGGCGTGCATGATTATCCTTTTTCTACCCCGTCGATTTGCTTATATTCAGCCTCGTAATGAAAGCCAAACGTTCCGATTATATCAGCTGGGAAGAGTACTTCATGGCCATCGCCCAGCTCTCCGCCCAGCGCTCCAAGGACCCGGCTACCCAGGTCGGTGCCTGCATCGTCAATAAAAGCAAGCGCATCATCGGCATCGGCTACAACGGTTTCCCCACCGGCTGCTCCGATGACGAGCTTCCCTGGGACCGCCACGGCGACTTCCTCCAGACCAAATACCCCTATGTCTGCCACGCCGAGATGAACGCCATCACCAATGCCTCCAACAAGCCCGAACTCGAGGGCGCCACCATGTATGTCTCACTTTTTCCTTGCAATGAGTGCGCCAAACTCATTGTGCAGGTTGGGATTAAACAGGTGGTATTCCTCTCGAATAAGTACAACGACGACCCTGTTTTCGTCGCCGCGCGCAGGATCTTCGACATGGCCGGCGTCAAATACCGCCGCCTGGATCCGGCCCACCGCGCCATAAATCTGTCCCTTGAGCTGGACCGGGACGCCGCCGACTGACAGACTTTCCCTCCCGCCCAAAAAATGGGCCGGTCAATCAAACTTTTTCGATTAAAAGTTGTTGTTATGACCTAACAGGCTATATTAGCCGCTTATCGCAATATAGCAGCACGAAATATGGGTTTATCCGTGGAGGAACCTGGCCGATGACCAAGACCAAAGAAGATATTCTGCGCATTATCGACGAGGCTGGTGTGCGCTACATACGACTCTGTTTCACCGATATCCTCGGCAAAATCAAAGGCATGTCCATCACCCGGGCCGAGATCGAGCAGGTGCTCGAAGAGGGGCAGGGGTTTGACGGCTCCTCGGTCGAAGGCTTCGCCCGCATCGAAGAATCCGATCTCATGGCCATGCCTGACCCGGTTACGTTCCGCATCATCCCGTGGGAGATCGCCGGCGAGAAAGTCGCCATCATGTTCTGCGACATCCAGAATCCCGACGGCACGCCTTACGAAGGCGACCCGCGCTGGGCGCTTAAGCGAAACCTCGCCCGGCTCGTCGACAACGGCTGGACCTTTTATATAGGCCCCGAGATTGAGTACTTCTACTTCGAAGACAGCAAAGATACGCGTATTCTCGACCAGGCCGGTTACTTCGACTATGAATCCGTTGATATCGGCACCCGCGTGCGCAAAGAAACCGTCCGCGCCCTCGAGCAGATGGAAATTCCGGTGGAGTGCTCCCATCATGAGGTCGCCCCGAGTCAGCATGAAATCGACCTGAAATACCAGGAAGCCCTCGTCATGGCCGACTTCGCCCAGCTTTACAAGTTCGTGGTAAAAGAAGTCGCCATGGACAACGACCTGTACGCGACCTTCATGCCCAAGCCTATCTTCGCCGAGAACGGCTCCGGTATGCACTGCCACATGTCCCTGTTCAACAAAAGCAAGAACCTGTTCTTTGACCCGAAAGGTGAGTATAACCTCTCCAAGATCGGCAGACAGTTCACGGCCGGCATCCTGCGCCATGTCAAGGAGTTTACCCTGGTCAACAACCAGTGGGTCAATTCCTACAAGCGACTCGTGCCCGGCTACGAAGCCCCGGTGTATATCACCTGGGGACGCCGCAATCGCTCCAGCATGGTGCGCGTGCCCATGTACCGCCAGGGTAAGGAACAGGCCACCCGTATCGAGCTCCGCTCCCCCGACCCGGCCGCCAATCCGTACTTGGCCTTTGCCTGTATGCTTTCTGCCGGGCTTAAGGGTATTGAGGAGAGCTACCAGCTCCCCGAACCGGTCGAGGAAAACATCTTTCACATGACCGATGAGCAGAAGCAGGGCGTTAACATCGATGTCCTCCCCAACTCGCTGGAAAACGCCGTCAATGAGTTCGAGAAATCCGAGCTGGTCAGAGAGACTCTCGGCGAGCACATCTTCGAGAAACTGATCGCCAACAAACGGATCGAGTGGGACCGATACCGCATCCACGTCAGCCAATTCGAAACCGACAAATACCTGCCCATGCTTTAGCGGCGCCGCCCTGCGTGCGATTTTGGGGGTGAGCCTGAAGGTTCGCTCCCTTTTTGTTTGGCCCAAGTTTGTCCTTGTCCGCCGCTCGATCCCTGCGTATCTATTGAGCCATGGCCCGCGTGCTCCTCATCGACCCGCCCTTCTCCGCCTTCATGGGCTTTTCCCGGTGGTTTTTCCCTATGGGTCCCGCTGTCCTGGCCGATTTCCTGATAGGGCGCGGCCACGACGTGCTCGTCTACGATGCCGACCACATCGACTCCGATGTCAGCTACACCTACCGCGAAATGCTGACCGTGTTCGAAAACTACCGTCAAAGTGTCGATGACCTGTCGCATCCCGCCTACAAGCAAATAGCCGAGACCGCCGCTTCCTTCCGGCCCCATCTGGTCGGAATCACCTGCATGTCCGTCAAGACCCCGGCCGTTCTGGCCGTAGCTCAGACGATTAAAAGCGTCACCGACGCTCCGGTGGCGTGCGGCGGTCCCCATGCTACCGCCATGCCCGAACACCTTCTGCAGTCACCGTACATCGAT
The DNA here is from genome assembly GCA_020346225.1 of Candidatus Zixiibacteriota bacterium. Lineage (GTDB taxonomy): Bacteria > Zixibacteria > MSB-5A5 > GN15 > FEB-12. Next base: position 2,866,224 of record CP070777.1, read on the forward strand.
TATGTCATCCGCGAGAGCGGCCTGGCCGCTATTGACTTGCTGGTCGACCATATCACTGACCCGGCATCGGTAAATCTCACCGATATCCCTAACCTGTCCTGCCGGTCATCCGACGATGAATATACCCACAACCCCGCCGCTCACAGAAACTGGGACGCTATGTCCTGGTCGCCGGCCCGCTCCTGCCTCCGCGCTCCCGCTCCGTACAGCGCCTCCGACCTGAGCATGGTCATGGCCTCAATCGGCTGCCCCTTCAAGTGCCGCTTCTGTTCCAAAACCTTCGGCAACCAGATTGTCCACCGTCAGATCGGCTGTCTCGCCCGCGAAGTGGAAGACCTCACCAAAAGCTACGGCGTTTCGTTTCTTCACTTCAAGGACGACACCATGGGCACCGACCGTGCCCGATTTGAGGCGATTTGTGACCTTATTGCCGGTTGCGATGCCGTCGCCGGGTGGGAGTGCCTGACCCGGATCGATGTCGCCGACGACCGCATGCTGGCACGGCTTCGCCGCTCGAAATGCTCCCGCATCAAAGTAGGCGTCGAAAGCGGCAGCCCGCGCATCCTCGATAAGCTCGATAAGAGAATCACTCCGGCCGACGTCGTCGACTTCTCAAAAAGGGCGGAAGAGCACGGCCTTCACTGGTCGGCCTTCTACATGATCGGCTTGCCCGACGAAACCCCCCAAGATATCAGAATGACGCTCGATCTTATCGAGCAATCCCGCCCCGACCACGTTTCCATCAGTATCTTCACCCCGTATCCCGGCTCACATTTCTATGACCGGCTAAAACGCGAGAACCGGATGACCGAGCCGGTCGACTGGGCCGCCCTTGACCCGTTTTCACTCGCTCCCCAGTTTGAGCGCGCCATTCCCCACGATGAATTTGTCGCCCTGGCCCTGGAAACGGCCGCCTTTGTCGACCACTATAACCAGGCTTCGACCTGGGCCGACCGCGCCCAATCCGGCTGAAGCGGCAAGCTCGTCGTTTGGCTCATGACTTGCCCTCGCTCCCAAATCGCCTATATTCCCTCCATGCTCGCCCGACAACTCGATAGAATTCTGAACGGAGGCTGTCTCCCGTGGCCTACCTGACCATCGGCGACTACCGTCTTTACTACGAGGATTTTCCGCCTCGAACCGCCGGCACGTCAAAACACCCGGTAGTCTTTCTGCACGGATTCACCCTCGACCATCGCTTGTGGTCTGGCGACGCCGCCCATTTCAGCCGCTCTTACCGAGTTCTGGTGCTCGACTCGAAAGGACACGGTCTGTCCGACACTCCTCCGACTGGTTACAGCCGCGACGACCGCGTAGAGGACCTTGTTTCCCTCGTGAACAACCTCGGCATTAATAAAGCCCACATAGTGGGCCTCTCCATGGGCGGTTCCACGGCCATCGGTTTGGCGCTGAAATACTCCGAGCGCATGGCCTCCATGACCTTGGTCAGCACCGGCGCGGCGGGGTTCGATGTCGGTCCCAAGATTCGCGGTATCGACCGCTTGGCCCGTGAGAAGGGGATTGAAAGCGCCCGCGACAAATGGCTCAGGGTCAGCCTGATGTGGTACAAGAAGGATAAGAAACACATCCGCGACCTTGTCGAAAAAATGATCCGCGAGCACTCCGGCGCTGTCTGGAAAGACCCCATGCGCGGTAGGTACCCGCGCCGGTATGATCTTGATGACGCCCACCGCATCACCGTCCCGACACTGATTCTTGCCGGCCGGCTCGATAAGATCTTCCTGGAACTGTCCCGCAAGCTCCACGAGCGCATCCCCGGCTCGCGCCTTAGCGTCTTTGAGTCCGTCGGCCACGTGCTCAATCTCGAAGCTCCCGACCGCTTCCGAAAACAGCTGGAGAGCTTTCTGGAGACTGTCGAGGCAAACGGCGACTGATTACAGGCTTATGACCATCTGGCCATCCGCCAGTAAGATATTGTTTGATAAAGTATTGAGCCAATACGCTAAACTAACACATGAATCTACGCGGGTCGATGGTCGTGTCGCCGGGCGTCAATAGCCGGGCATCGGGACCGGTGTTTCTTCCGGGCCGTCAGCCGCGAGCCGTCTCGAAAACCGCCTCACCAAGTTGGTTGACACCGGCCAAAGACCTGCCCTTATTGTCGGAGAAAAGAACCTGATTCGGGGGATAGCCGCCGCTGTCCTTTCGGAGAAGCATCGGGAGAAGCAATTGCACGACAGAAAACTGGCCAATGTCGCCGTGTTCGTCTCCGGCTCGGGCAGCAACCTGCAGGCGCTTATCGACGCCACCAAAGCCGGCATCCTGTCGGCCAAAATAGTCCTTGTAGTATCGAACCGTCGAGACGCCTACGGCCTCCAGCGAGCCGCCGGCGAGAACATCGACACATTCGTATTCAAGACCAAAAAATACGATACCCCTGAAGACGCCGGGCAGGCGCTGCTTGACCGGCTCGGCGCATATCAGGTTGACTACATCGCCCTGGCCGGATATCTTAGACTGCTTCCGGCCGAGGTGGTCAGGGCATATCGCCACCGCATCGTGAACATACATCCGGCCCTGCTGCCTGAATATGGCGGCAAGGGTATGTACGGGCATTTTGTGCACGAGGCCGTGCTCGCCAGCGGTGACAAAGAATCCGGTGTCTCGGTGCACCTTGTCGATGAGATATATGACCACGGCCACGTCCTCGAGCAGGTTAAAGTGCCCGTGATGCCCGACGACACCCCGGAGACACTGGCCGCAAGGGTGCTCAAGCACGAGCATAAGATCTATGCGCGAGTATTGGAAAAACTGATAAAAGGGGAATATGAAATCAATAATGGGTAACGTCGTGTTACAGACAGACATTAAAGAGTACCCCATGATAACCAGGGGGAAAGTCCGTGATATATATGATCTGGGTGATTCGCTTCTGTTTATAGCCTCGGATAGAATCTCGGCCTTCGATGTCGTTATGCCCAACGGCATTCCCGGCAAGGGCGGCGTGCTTACGGCCATGTCGCTGTTCTGGTTCGACTTTCTCAAGGATATCGTCGAGAACCACCTCATCACGGCCGATGTCGACCAATACCCCCGGCCGCTTAGGCCGTATCGCGATATTCTCGAGGGCCGCTCCATGATTGTCATCAAGGCCCGGCGCGTTGAATGCGAATGTATCGTTCGCGGCTACATTTCCGGGTCGATGTGGAAAGAACTCGAGCAGGCCCGAAAAAAGGGCTCCAACACCGTCCACGGTTTCGAGTTTCCGCCCGACCTGAAGGAATCGCAGAAACTGCTCGAAACGCTCTTCACGCCTTCGTCAAAAAACGATCTCGGCCACGATGAAAACATAAGCTACCGGCAGCTGGTCGACCTCATTGGCGAAGGGACGGCGGCCCTGTGCCGGGATAAATCGCTGGCCATTTATCAGAAGGCGGCCGACTACGCCCTGTCCAAAGGCATCATCATCGCCGACACCAAGTTCGAATTCGGCTTTGTCGATGAACGTTTTATTCTCATCGACGAGGTCCTTTCACCGGACTCCAGCCGCTTCTGGCCGGTCGACCAGTACCAGGTCGGGCGAGGTCAGCCCTCGTTTGACAAACAGCCGATTCGCGACTATCTGCACCAGACCGGATGGAACAAGAAACCGCCCGCGCCGGCCCTTCCCGACGAGGTTGTCAGGGCTTCCTCCGAGCGATACCTGCGGGCGCAGCAACTACTGACAGGAAAGTGAACATGTCCGACATCGTGCACATCAAGAGAGCTCTCATCTCCGTCTCCGACAAATCCGGTATCGTCGACCTGGCCTCGGCCCTCGCCAAACGGGGCGTGGAAATCATCTCCACCGGCGGTACCCTCAGAAAGATCAAAGAAGCCGGCGTTCACGCCATTTCCGTATCCACTTTTACGGGTGCCCCCGAAATCCTGGGCGGCCGCGTGAAAACCCTTCATCCCCGCATCCACGCCGGCATTCTCTATCGTCGCGATAATCAGGATGATGTCGAACAGATCAGCCGGTCCGATTTCCGCTCCATCGATCTCGTCGTTGTGAATCTTTATCCCTTCGCGCAGACAGTCGCCCGTTCGGGCAGCAGCTATATCGAGATCATCGAGAACATCGATATCGGCGGACCCTCCATGCTCCGTGCCGCGGCCAAAAACCATGCCAGCGTCACCGTGGTTACCGACCCCGACGACTACCCCCGGCTCCTCCAGCAACTCGACAAACATGATTGCGGCACCGACCGGACTTTCCGAAACGAATGTGCCGCGAAGGCTTTTGCCCTTTCTGCCCGATACGACGCCGCCGTCGCCGGGTTCTTCCGCGTCGGCAAACCCCAGGCATCGGAGACTTTTCCGGCTCAACTCTCCCTGACCTTTAACCGCCGGTCGTCTCTGCGCTACGGCGAGAACCCGCATCAGCAGGCCTCCCTGTATGCCTCCGATTCCTTTACCGGCCCCACCTTGCTCAGTGCCGAACAGCTGTCCGGCAAGGAGCTGTCCTATAATAACTACAACGACCTCGATGCCTGTCTCGATATGCTTCTGGATTTTGACAAACCCTTCGCCTGCGTGCTCAAGCATACCAACCCCTGCGGAGCCGCCATAGGCAAGAGCCTCGCCGAGGCATACAAGAAAGCTTACGAAAGTGACCCCCTGTCCGCCTACGGTTCGATAATCGGCCTCAACCGCGAAGTCGATATGAACACGGCCGAACTGCTCCGTGAGACGCCTTTCGTCGAATGCATCCTGGCGCCGTCGTTTGCCGCCGATGCCCTGGCCCTGCTCAAACGCAAGAAAGCGCGACGTATCCTGGCCCTGCCGGCCATAAGCGACGGCCGCCCGTCCGGTGAGATTACCTTACGCTTTATCCGGGGTGGGCTGCTGGTGCAGACGGCTGATGACCGCCGGACCGATGACGCCGAACTGACCGTGGTCACCAAACGCAAACCCGCCAAAAAAGAGATTCAGGACCTGATGTTCGGCTGGAAGGTGGTCAAGCACACCAAATCCAACGCCATTGTTTTGGTCAAAGACGGTGCCACTGTCGGCATCGGCATGGGGCAGACCTCTCGTGTCGATTCCGGCTTCATGGCCGTCAAGCGAGCCGGGGAGAGGGCCGCCGGAGCCGTGATGGCCTCCGATGCGTTCTTCCCGATGCCCGATGGGATAGAGGTAGCCACCGATGCCGGGGTTACCGCCATTATCCAGCCGGGCGGCTCCAAGGGCGACGAGCAGGCTATCGAAGCCGCCGATAAAGCCGGCGCTGCCATGGTCTTCACCGGCATCAGGCATTTCAAACACTGATGGGTACAAGCCGACCGGGCTTTAGTTTACGCCGCGCGGCGCGTCTTTTTTGAAGGTGCCGTGAAATCTGTTGTTGCAAAGTGATAAAACTGAGATTATCTTACGGGAAAGCTGTTTGGACAACTGCTCCCGATGAGAAACCGAATTCTTGAAATTGTTGTCTTCCTTATGGACTATATGCGCGATGCGCATGAGCACCAGTCCGAAGCCGACGACGTATCCGCCGCCCTCCGAAACCTGGGCTACTCCGATCAGGAAATCTCGGCCGCCTATAACTGGTTTCTGGAGCAGTTCAAAGGCGCTCCCGAGCAGTTCTTCAGCAAGTTTCCCAAAGACCGCTCCTCGCAAAGGGTCCTCACGAATACGGAGAGGGCCTTCATCTCACCGGAAGCCCACGGTTTCCTTATCAAACTGCTTCATGGCCGTGTGATTACCGAGGAGCAAATGGAAGCGATTATCGAAAAATCCGCCTTTTTTGCCTCTGAGCCTATCAGCATCGAACAGATAAAGATTATTTCTTCAGCGGTTGTCTTCAATGAAACCGATGACCTTGAAAGCCCGGCTATACTGAGCCCGGCCGAAGACCGCTCCCGTCTGGTCAACTGATTTCCCATGTCGTTAAAAGATAAGCGAATTCTTATAGGCCTCACCGGCGGTATCGCCTGCTACAAAATACCGTACCTGGTCCGCTATCTCTGGCGTGAAAAGGCCGAAATCAGAACCATCATGACCGAAAACGCCACCCGTTTCATCACACCCCTCACCCTGGAAAGCGTCTCCAACAACCCTGTCGCCACCGACCTTTTCCCTCCCAACCGGTTTGCCGGCACCCATCACATCGACCTCGCCCGGTGGCCCGACCTTATTATGGTTGCGCCGGCCACCGCTAACTTCATGGGCAAGATCGCCTCCGGCATTTCCGATGACCTGCTCACCACGGTCATCTGTGCTACGCCCAAACCGGTTATGATCGCCCCGGCCATGAACCCCCAGATGTGGCTCAACAAGGTCACCCAGCGCAACCACGATATTCTGGGGAACCTCGGCTATATTTTTATCGAACCCGACGAGGGCTACACCGCCTGCGACCACTATGGCGTCGGACGCATGGCCGAGCCGCAGGAACTATTTGAAGCCGTAAAACAGTTTTTTTTTGACAGGGCCAAAGGCTCAAAAAAAACGCTGACCGGCAAAAAAATTGTCGTAACCGCCGGGCCCACCCGCGAAGCCGTTGACCCCGTTCGCTTTCTAACTAATCGTTCATCCGGGAAAATGGGTTATGCCCTGGCCGAAGCGGCCGCATCCCTTGGCGCCCAAACCACCCTCATCTCCGGCCCGGTGAATATTCCGCCCCCCCTGGGCGTTCACCTCATCAGGATCGAGTCCACCGACGAGCTGCATGCCGCCGTGAAAAAAGCGTTCGCTTCGTGTGACTGTCTTATCATGGCTGCTGCTCCCGCCGATTTCTCACCGGCTCAGAGTCTTGAAACTAAAATCAAAAGAGCGGCTTCAGATCTCAGTCTCAACCTCAAGCCCACCAAAGATATTCTCAAGGAAGTGGCCCGGCGCAAAAAAGCCGGACAAATTGTTGTCGGTTTCGCTCTGGAAACGGATGACGCTCTGGCCAATGCTCGCAAGAAGCTCTCCGAGAAGAAACTCGACATGGTTGTTGTCAACACTCCCGGAGAGGATACCGGTTTCGACCACGACACCAACGAAGTCACCCTGCTGGTGCCGAAGAAGCGACCGGTCAAACTCGCTCTCGCATCAAAATCAGAAATATCGTATCACATACTTGACCGGGTCTCCGCTTTGCTTTAATATGCAAGCCAGTAATACCCGTACCTATGAAAGATAACAACGGCAGCCTATCCGATCTGATTCGCCGTGCACTTGCGTCGCAGATTGACCTTGGCCTGGGCGAAGCTATCGTCGGCAGAACGAGAAGCAGTGCTGCCGAAATGTCATTCGGACAACCACAGGTTTCAAAGGTCGTATCGGTCGTGGACCTTTTTGATAAACCCGCCGCTCAAAGTGCTCCGCAGTTTCCTTCGCTCACGGCGCACCGCGAGGCCGTGTGCAACTGTCAGTTGTGCCCGCTCGGACAGACCCGCAATAAGTTCGTCTACGGTGTCGGCCATGACAGGGCCGAAGTTATGTTCATAGGCGAGGCGCCGGGGGCCGAGGAGGACCGCCTGGGAGAACCGTTTGTCGGACGCGCCGGGCAGCTGCTCGACAAAATCCTGGCCGCGATTCAACTCTCCCGGCAGCAGGTTTACATCGCCAACATCCTCAAGTGCCGTCCGCCCGGCAATCGCGACCCCATCCCCGATGAAATGAACAAATGCTTTCCGTATCTTAAGGAACAGATAAGAATAATCAGGCCGAAGATAATCTGCGCCCTCGGACGCGTCGCCGCGCAGGCCCTGCTGGGCACCTCGACTCCGCTGGGCAAACTTCGCAAGCGCTGGCACGAGTACGAAGGCGTGCCGATGATTATAACCTACCACCCGGCGGCCCTGCTGAGGTTTCCCGCGTACAAGAAAGATACCTGGGAAGATGTCCAGATGCTCAGGGCCCGCCTCGACGAGTTGAAATAAATGGCTCAGAGGGCTCCCTATACAAAAGAGGTAACCGACCTCCAGCCGCCGCAGTCGCTCGATGCCGAGCAGGCCGTGCTCGGGTCTATGCTGAAGGACCCCGATGCCGTCTATCAGGCCATCGAAATTCTCGACGGCCCCGAGGATTTCTACTATCCCAAGCACCAGCTCATCTACGCCGCGGTCATTGGCCTGAGCGAGAAGTCGGAACCCTGCGATATTACCACCGTTGCCGACGCCCTCTTGCAGCAGGGTTCGCTGGAAAGAATCGGCGGGCGGGTTTACCTGGTCGAGTTGGCCGAAGGCGTCGCGTCAACGGCCAACGTCGCCTCGCACTGCAATATCGTCCTGGAGAAATCCCTCCTGCGTCGCCTCATCCGAACCTCCAACGAGATCGTGCGCAGCGCCTATTCCTTCGATCAGCCCGTTGACCACCTGCTCGACCTGGCCGAGGCCAACATCTTCAATATTTCCGAAAGCCGCCTGAGAAAAGGTTTTGCTTCCATCAAGGACCTCATGCCCTCGACCTTTGAACAGATCGAGAATCTCCAGTCCGATGATTCCGCTCTGGTCGGCCTCAAAACCGGTTTCCCCGACCTTGACACCATGACCAACGGCCTGCACCGCGGCGACCTGGTTATCGTCGCCGGGCGGCCGTCCATGGGCAAATCGGCGCTCGTTATGAATATGGCCGAGAATGTCGCCGTCAAGCAGGGCAAAGGCGTCGGCCTTTTCTCTATCGAGATGTCCAGCGAGGCCCTCGCCCTGCGCATGCTCTGCGGCCGGGCCAAAGTATCGCAGCAAAAACTCCGGGCTGGTAAGCTCAAGAAAGACGAATGGCCCAAGCTCACCGTGGCCGGCGGGTCGCTTTCCGAAGCGCCCATCTTCATCGATGACTCCCCCAGCCTCAGCTCGCTCGAAATGCGGGCCAAGGCGCGGCGCCTCAAGGCCCAGCACGATATCGGCCTGATAGTCGTCGACTATATCCAGATGATGCACGCCTCCGGCCGCCACGAAAACCGCCAGCAGGAAATCGCTTCCATCTCGCGCAATCTCAAGGTGCTGGCTAAGGAGCTCGATATTCCGGTGGTCGCCTGCTCCCAGCTCTCGCGTATGGTCGAGCAGCGCGGCGGCGAGAAAAGGCCCCAGCTCTCCGACCTGAGGGAATCCGGCGCCATCGAGCAGGACGCCGATGTCGTCATGTTCGTCTATCGCCCGGAGCACTATCTCTCGCATCTCGAAAGGACCGACCCCAGGTTTCAGGAAGTCGAGGGAAAAGCCGAAATCATCGTTGCCAAACAGCGCAACGGTCCCACCGGCGTTGTCAATCTAACCTTCATCAAGGAATTCGCCCGCTTTGAAAGCGTCGCCGCCGGGTTCCGGGAACTTCCGCCCGGGGCCGAACCGGTGACCGACGATAACATCCCTTTCTAAGGTAGCCAATGGCGAACGGATTACTGGAACTCGGCAGACACGGTGTTAGCTTCGTTCGCACTATCGGCGGTATCTTCATCCTGCTGGGGAGGCTGATCGCATCCCTCAAGGAGCTGCATCGCTCCCTGGGCCTGTTTGTCGAACAACTCTATGTGCTCGGCGTCAGGTCGCTGCCTCTCATCGTCATTATTTCCATTTTTGTCGGTGCCGTGTCCGCCTGGCAGGCGGCCTACCAGTTCAAGTTCATCGGCGCTCCGCTCCGGTTCCTCGGTCAGGCGGTCGGCAAGGCTGTCGTTATCGAACTGGCGCCGGTTCTGTCGGCCATTGTTTTCGCCGGTCGGGTCGGAGCCGGTATCACCGCCGAGATGGGCACCATGAAAGTCACCGAGCAGATCGATGCCCTTGAATCGATGGGCATAAGTCCTGTACGCTATCTCGTCCTGCCCCGGGTCCTGGCCTGTCTGTTCATGGTCCCTTTCCTGGTCATCTTTGCCAACTTCGTGGCCATCGTCGGCGCTCTCGTTGTTTCCATCATCGGCGTACAGATCTCCTCGGAAACTTTCCTTTACGGCTTTCGTGATTCTTTTCAGCTCTCCGACTTCGTCAACGGCCTCATCAAGGCCGCCGTCTTCGGCTTCATCATCGGTCTGGTCGGATGTTACCAGGGTTTCAACACCTATGGCGGCGCGCAGGGGGTGGGACGGGCCACCACCGCTTCGGTCGTTATCTCGACCGTGCTGATTCTCATTTTCAATTTCGTTTTTGCCGTCATATTGTTCAGGATTTGATATGGATACCCCTCTGATACAGATTGAAAACCTTTGTAAGAGCTTTGACGGTCACGAGGTTCTCAGCGGCGTCAGCATCGATATACCGCGCGGCGACTCCATTGTCGTCATCGGTCAGTCCGGTTGCGGCAAATCAGTCCTGATTAAGCATCTCATCCGCCTCCTTGAGCCGGATAGCGGCCGCGTCCTTTTTGACGGGGAGGATATCAGCCGCCTCAAGACCGGCGAGCTTACCCGTCTGCGCCAGCGTTTCGGTATGCTCTTTCAGTCGGCCGCCCTGTTCGACTCGCTCACCGTCGCCGAAAACGTTGGCCTCGGCCTCAAAGAATCGCGGCGCCACTCCGCCGCCGAAGTAGAAGATATCGTCAGCGAAAAACTCGATCTCGTCGGCCTCTCCGACGCCGCTGACAAAAGCCCGGCCGAGCTTTCCGGCGGCATGCGCAAACGTGCCGGTCTGGCCCGGGCCATCGCCGCTTCACCCGACGTGCTCCTCTACGACGAACCGACCACCGGCCTCGACCCCGTCACCGGCGACATGATCAATCAACTTATTGTCGATCTCCGCGAGAAACTCTCCGTGACCTCCGTTGCCGTCACTCATGACCTCACCTCCGCCTATCGCATCGCCGACCGCATTGTTATGCTCTATAACGGCCGCGTGCAGTTTGCGGGCACGCCCGATGAAATCAAATCGTCAACCGACCCGGTGGTAAAGCAGTTCATCAGCGGCAGCGCCACCGGCCCGATTCAGGTGTAAGCGGTGGCAACCTCCCGAAAGAGTAAAACCGCCTTTTTCTGCACGCGGTGCGGCGCCGAGCATCCCCGCTGGCAGGGCCAGTGCCGCGAGTGCGGCGAGTGGAACTGCCTGGCCGAAGAAAAACTCGCACCCCGCCAAAGCAAGACCGGCCGCGTGACCGCCTCTAAACCGATTCCCGTCGCTCGCATTACCGGCGACACCGCCGCCGGCTTTGTCACCGGCATCAACGAACTCGACCGCGTCCTTGGCGGCCGTCTCCTGCCTGGTATGACCGTCCTGCTCGGCGGCGAGCCGGGTATCGGTAAATCCACCCTCGTGCTCCAGGCCGCCGAGGCTTACTCCGCCGCCGGCCTGCCTGTTCTCTATGCCACCGGCGAGGAATCACCTTCCCAGCTCAAGATGCGTGCCGCCCGGCTCGGCGTTACCGGCGACAGAGTATCAGTTCTCAATACCACCAGCCTCGACGAGACTCTCGATGCCCTCGCATCCGGTGAGTATCGCATTATCATCGTCGATTCCATTCAGACCATGGCCACCGACGAACTCGATTCACCCCCCGGCACCGTGGCCCAAGTGCGCGAGGTCAGCTACCGCCTGATAAATCACGCTAAAGCCGCCGGCACCGGCCTGTTCTTGATCGGCCACGTTACCAAGGACGGCATGGTGGCTGGCCCCAAGCTGCTGGAACATATGGTCGATACCGTCATCTACTTCGAAGGCGACAGCACTCATCTGTACCGTATGCTCCGTGCCACCAAAAACCGTTTCGGTTCGGTGTCGGAAATCGGCCTGTTTGAAATGCAGCCGGACGGTCTGATCGAGGTCGCCAATCCGTCGACTCTCTTTCTCTCCGACCAGGCCCAGGCCCCCCGCTCCGGCTCGGTCGTTGCGGCCATCTGCGAGGGCAACCGTCCCATCCTTGTCGAGCTGCAGGCGCTTGTCACCGCTGCCAGCTACGGCACCCCCCAGCGGGTGGCCGGCGGGATCGACCAGAAGCGGCTGGCCCTGCTTCTTGCTATCCTTGAAAAGCGGTGCGGCTATCCGATGGGCACCAACGACGTCTTCGCGTCGGTGGCCGGCGGTCTGAGGCTTTCCGAGCCGGCTCTTGACCTGCCCCTGATAGCGGCCATCGTATCATCGCTGCTCAACAAACCGCTCGACGCGCGTACCGCCGTTGTGGGCGAGGTCGGCCTTTCGGGCGAAGTACGGGGTGTCGCTATGGCCGACCGTCGAGTCTCCGAGGCCGCCCGCCTCGGCTTCAAAAGAATGCTGATTCCCCGTGTCAACGCCGACAAACTCTCCGGCGCCGAGCTCGAAATAACCGGCGTCGATAACATCCAGACCGCCTTGGATATTGTCCTTGGATAAGATCTTTACCCTGCATAACACCGACCAGAGCGCCCGGCGCGGCGACGTCACCACCCCTCACGGTGTCTTCCGGACTCCCGCCTTCATGCCGGTCGGCACCTCGGGCGCCGTTAAAGCGCTTACCGCCGAAGACCTCGAACAGATGGGCGCCGACATCATGCTCGCCAACACCTACCATCTGTACCTGCGGCCCGGCCACGAAATCATCAAGTCCCAGGGCGGCCTGGCGGCGTTCACCGGCTGGAACAAACCCACCCTTACCGACAGCGGCGGTTACCAGGTTTTCTCCCTGCAGGATATATCGAAAATCTCCGACGACGGCGTCCGTTTTCAATCGCATCACGACGGTTCCTATCACATGTTCACGCCCGAAAAAGTCATCTAGATTCAGCACGCGATAGGCGCCGATATCATCATGGCCCTCGACCAGTGCGTCCCCTATCCCGCCGACAAAAAGCTAGCCGCCACCGGCGTCGCCCGTACCTTCGATTGGGCCGGGCGCTGCTTGGATCGCCACAACACGCTGAAGGTGGAAAGCAACAAGCACGGCGGGCCACTCATGTTCGGCATCATACAGGGTTCCGTCTACAACGACCTGCGCACTCAATCGGCCGAGCAGATCTTGTCGCTCGATTTCCCTGGCAACGCCATCGGCGGCCTGTCGGTGGGGGAGAGCAAGCAGGAGATGGAGGACACCCTGACCCACGCCATTCAATACCTGCCCGCCGAAAAGCCGCGCTATCTGATGGGCGTCGGCTATCCCGAGGATATCCTCATGGCCGTATCCTGTGGTGTCGACATGTTCGACTGTGTTTTGCCCACCCGCAATGCCCGCACCGGTAATGTTTTCACTTCGCGTGGTCAGATAACTTACCGCAATGCCGACTTCGCCGATGACAACCGCCCTCTCGACCCCGACTGCGACTGCAAAGTCTGTCGGCGTTACAGCCGCGCCTACATAAGGCATCTTTATAACCAGTCGGAGATAACCGGCATGGGTCTGGCTTCATACCATTCCAGTTACTTTTACCAGAATCTCATGAGAAGTATCAGGAAAGCTGTCGAGGAAAATCGATTCGAGCAGTTCCGCCGCGAGTTTCTTGACACTTACCGGGCCGGGCCTGACGCCTGAACCCGTCACATCTTCAGCGTGAACAGATAACCCACCGTCACCCGAAAATCGTTGAACCGGAATCTCTGACCCGCCAGCGAAAAACGGTCCGGCGACAGCTGGCTGTAGTAAATGTACTTCGGATTCGTTTCGGTGATGCCGATTTCGATCGAGTACGATCTCAATATCCTCAGCCCCGCCGTTATGCGAAAACCCACGGCATCGCTCACACTGACATCGGTAATGCCAAAGTTCGTCAGGAGCGAATCTGCCGTGGCCGGCGACGGCGTGAAGTGATTCAGCGACCAGACGATGCCGACACCCAGATACCCGGTGAGCCGGTCGGTCCCACGGTAGTACAGCCATTCGCCTGACAGAATGGCCCGGTGCATGTCCCCATCGGGAAAAGTAGCCGAGCTGACCTCGCCGTAACGGTAGTCCAGCGCCGCCCTCAGCACGAACGGGTGGTTGAACAGCATCTCGTACTTGACCGTCAGCTCCGGCCCCCCTGAAACGACCGAACTCGGCCCGTTCATACCGGCCGTCACGTGCAGGTTCATGTGGTTCAGCGTATCCTGTACCGTCGGATTTAGCGGATAGAGGGGAAGACTCATGAGCGCGGCCAAAGCCAGTGCTGTCAAAAGAATACTCCTTCTAAGTGTCCTTACTTATATAACGTATAGAGGCAACGGAAAGGTAATTTTATTTATCCACGTTTCAAACATTGTGCGGCCACCGGGCTTTTCCGGCCGGGAAAAAACCGGCTAAAATGGATGCCGGAATCACCGAACTCCACGCTTCGGCCGGCCCCGGTAAGTCATTGAACCACAAGAGAACAATCTTGGTTTTTGAGCCTGAAAGCGGTTGACATCGGGGCATAATCCAGTATATTAGGTGTTTTGTTTGCTGGCTGTGAATAAATTCACAAAGGAATGAGACTAATAAGGCTATATGTCAAAATAACTTAATGGAGTTACCTATGAGCGATCCCAAAGTCTTTAAGAATTTCATAAACGGCCGGTGGGTCGAATCGAAATCAGGACAGACCTTTGAAAACCGCAACCCCGCGGACACCGATGACCTCGTTGGTATCTTCCAGAAATCCACTCCCGACGATGTGAACATGGCCATTGAAGCCGCCGCCGAAGCTCATAAAAAATGGCGGCTGGTCCCGGCTCCCAAAAGAGGCGAGCTTCTTTACCGGGTCGCCGATCGACTCTTTAAGGAAAAAGAAGCCATCTCCCGGCAGATGACGCGCGAAATGGGCAAGATCATCAAGGAGACTCGCGGCGATACCCAGGAAGCTATCGACATGACTTACTACATGGCCGGCGAGGGACGGCGCCTCTTCGGTATGACGACACCTTCCGAAATGACCAACAAATTCAATATGACTATCCGGCAGCCGCTCGGTGTCTGCTGTTTCATCACGCCTTGGAACTTCCCCATCGCCATCCCTTCGTGGAAGATGATGCCCGCCCTGATATGCGGCAACACTATCGTTATCAAGCCGGCCACCGATACTCCGGCCTCGGTCGCCTACCTGATGAAGGTGTGCGAGGAGGAAGGCGTTCCGCCGGGAGTCGTCAACATGGTCACCGGTTCCGGCGGCGCCCTCGGTGATGCCCTCATTAAGCATCCCGCCGTAAAAGTCGTTTCCTTCACCGGCTCTACGGAAGTCGGGCGTAAAGTCTCCGAAGGCTGTGCCGGGACGTTTAAGCACTCCTGCCTGGAAATGGGCGGCAAGAACGTGCAGATAGTTATGGACGACGCCGACCTCGACCTGGCTGTTGACGGCGCCCTGTGGGGCGCGTTCGGCACTACCGGACAGCGCTGCACCGCTACCAGCCGCCTTATCGTGCACAAGGACGTGGTCGCGAAAATGACTTCGATGCTGGTGGAACGGGCCAGCAATCTGAAGGTCGGCAACGGCCTTGATGAATCGGTCGAGATGGGACCCTGCATCAACAAGGGCCAGCTCGAAACCGTTCTCGGCTATATCGAGATCGGCAAGAAAGAAGGCGCCAGGCTCGAAACCGGCGGCGAAGAGCTTAAGGGCGGCGCGTACGATAAAGGTTTCTTCCTGCAACCCACCATCTTCTCCGGTGTCACGCAGAAGATGCGTATCTGGAAAGAGGAAATCTTCGGCCCGGTGCTCAGTATCGCCGCTTTTGATTCTTTCGAGCAGGCCGTCGAGATGGCCAACGATACCGTCTACGGTCTCTCGGCCTCTATTTACACGCGTGACATTAACAAGGCTTATGTCGCTATGCGCGACGTATACACGGGTATCTTTTACGTTAACGCTCCGACGATCGGCGCCGAAACCCATTTGCCGTTCGGCGGCACCAAGGAAACCGGCAACGGCCACCGCGAAGCGGCCACGGCCGCTCTCGATGTCTTCAGCGAGTGGAAATCGGTCTATGTCGATTTCTCCGGTACCCTGCAGAGAGCGCAAATCGATAACGCCTGAGCCCGTCAGATGCGGTGGAGTGAATTCATGGTACCAGATATGTATTCCGCTTGTCGTGAAACCGGCTTCAGGTTGTGGTATCTGATTCTGTTTATCTGGATGTCTTCATCGATATGACTCTCCGAGATGATTGATGCTACTGACCGTGAACAGCTGACATGAACAAAATTACCCGGAGATAACAATGGCAAGGAATCGCAAGAAAATAATCATCATGGGAGCGGCCGGAAGAGACTTCCACAATTTCAACGTTCTGTACCGCGATAACAGAAACGTTGAGGTGGTTGCTTTCACCGCCGCCCAGATTCCCGATATCGAGGGCCGCCGCTACCCGGCCAAACTGGCCGGCAAACTCTATCCGAAGGGAATTCCGATTCACGAAGAGGCGAAACTCCTCGACCTCATCAAGAAACACGGTGTCGATGAAGTGGTCTTTTCGTATTCCGATGTCCCGTATCAGTACGTCATGGAGCGCGCCGCCTATGTCATGACGGCCGGTGCCCGCTTTTCGGTCGAGAGCGGCGATGCCACCATGGTCAGGTCCAAAAAGCCGGTCGTGGCCGTCTGCGCCGTCCGAACCGGCTGCGGCAAGTCGCAGACGACTCGCAAGGTGGCCGAGGTGCTCCAGTCGATGGGCAAGAAAGTGGTCGCCATACGTCATCCCATGCCCTACGGCGACCTGGCCAAACAGGCCTGCCAGCGTTTTGCCACCCTGGCCGACCTGGACAAGAACAAATGCACTATCGAGGAGCGCGAGGAATACGAACCCCACATCAACCGCGGCATCGTGGTTTATGCCGGCGTCGACTATGAGATGATTGTCCGCCAGGCCGAAAAGGAAGCCGACATCATCCTCTGGGACGGCGGCAACAACGACATGTCCTTCTACAAAGCCGACCTCTATATCACCGTCGTTGACCCCCACCGGCCCGGCCACGAACTGTCCTACTATCCGGGACAGAACAATCTCCTTCTGGCTGATGTGATTGTCATAAACAAGATCGACTCGGCCGACCCCGACGGCGTCGCCGAAGTGCGGGAGAACATCGCCGCTTATAATCCCGGGGCGACTGTCATCGACGCCGCTTCACCGCTCGCCGTCGACAAACCCGAACGGATTCGGGGCAAGAAGGTGCTGGTCGTCGAGGATGGCCCCACGCTGACGCATGGCGAGATGGCTTACGGCGCCGGCGTTGTCGCCGCCCAGAAATACGGCGCCGCCGAGCTGGTCGACCCCCGGCCTTACACCGTCAAGTCCATCAGTGAGACCTACGAAAAGTACCCCGAAATCGGTGTCCTTCTTCCGGCCATGGGCTACGGGGACCAGCAGGTCAGGGACCTCGAAACCACCATAAATCGCACCAGGTGCGACCTGGTCGTCGTGGCCACGCCTATCGACCTCACCCGCATCATCAACATAAAGAAACCCAGCGTGCGCGTGTACTATAACCTGCAGGAAATCGGCAGCCCCGATCTCACCGACGTGCTGGGTGACTTTGTCGCGGGTATGAAGAAAGGCAAGAAAAAAAAGTAGACTGAAACGCGCGGGCGGTGTGCGGCACCCCCCGCCTGAGAGATAGCCAGATGTCCCTTAAGAAAACAGCGGTTGTCGCCCTCGGCGGCAATGCCATCACCCGGGCCGGTGAGGAAGACACCATTTATCGGCAGTTTGCCAATACGAGAAAATCCCTCGATGGCATTGTCGAGTTGATTCGCGAGGGTTATAACCTGGTCATCACTCACGGCAACGGCCCTCAGGTCGGCAACGCCCTGTTGCGCTGCGAGCTCGCCCGCGATAAGGCGCCTTATCTGCCGCTGGGCGTTCTGGTCGCCGATACCGAAGGCGGCATGGGTTACATGATTGAACAATCGCTGCAAAACCGCTTGCGCGCCGAGGGTATCAACCGACCCGTCGTCACCATCATTACCCAGATGCTCTGCGACGAAAAGGACCCGGCCACGCATAACCCGACCAAGTTCATCGGCCAGTTCTATAACGAACAGCAGGCCAAAGAATACTCCGAGACCCGGGGTTGGCAGATGAGAACCGATGCCGACCGCGGCTGGCGGCGCGTGGTACCGTCGCCGGTGCCGTACCGGGCGGTCGAGTCCGAAACCATAAAGACCCTGGTCGAAGCCGGTACTATTGTCATCGCGGCCGGCGGCGGCGGAATCCCTATTTACATCGATGAAAAGGGCAACTACGAGGGTATTGACGCCGTCATTGACAAGGACCTCGGCTCGGCCGTGGTGGCCTCAGAAATCGGCGCCGAAATCCTGTCCATCCTGACACCGGTCAGCAACGTTTTCATAAACTTCGGCAAACCCGACCAGAAAGCGCTGGAGCGGGTAACCCTGTCTGAAGTGAAGGCCCATTACGGCCAGGGTCAGTTTCCGGCCGGCTCGATGGGACCGAAAATCAGAGCGGCCATCCGGTTTCTTGAAGGCGGCGGCAAACTGGTAACCATTACTTCACTTGAGAATGCGCTCACGGCCATTTGCGGCAAAGCGGGAACGAGGATCGTACCGGATTGATAATGTGTAAACTGTCTCAGGAAGCAATCGAAGATATCCTGCGTAGCGGTCGCATCTTCGAGGTAGGCGGCGCCGTCCGGGACCGTTTCCTTTTCGAAGGACGGTCCGCCAAGGACCGCGACTACCTCGTGACCGGCGTCCCCTACGACGACCTCACTGCCATTCTCAAGACCCACGGTCGCGTCGACCTGGTCGGGCGCAGCTTCGGCGTAATCAAGTTCACCCAGCACGTAAAGGGCGTGCCCCACACCTTCGATATTACCCTGCCGCGCAAGGAACATTCCACCGGCATCGGCCACAAGGACTTCCGGGTCGATTTCGACCCCCACCTGAGTGTCGAAGATGACCTGCGGCGACGTGATTTTACCATCAACGCCATGGCCTTCGCCCTGGACAATGACGAACTCGTCGACCCGCTGGGCGGCCGCCTCGACCTCAAGAATCGGCAGTTGCGCATGGTTTACGAGCAATCGTTTCGGGATGACCCCCTGCGCATGCTGCGTGCCGTTCAGTTCGCCGCCCGCTTCAAATTCATTATCGAGCCGCAAACGTACCAGGCCCTGCGCGATAACGCCGCCCTTATCAAAACCGTATCGGCCGAGCGCATCGCCGAGGAACTGGACAAACTCCTCGAACTGGCGCCGGCCCCGTCGGAAGGCCTCCGCCTCATGCAGACGGTCGGTCTTATGAAGGAAATCCTGCCCGAGTTGGAAGAAGGCATCGGCGTCGACCAGCCCGGCGGCTTTCACAAATATGACGTCTACGAACACACCCTGCGCGTTATTGACGCCTGCCCCCCCGACCTGCTGCTGCGCATGGCCGCCCTCTTCCACGATATAACCAAACCCCAGCACCGTCAGCTCACCGATACCGGCGCTTCCTTCTACGGTCATGAAAGAACTGGGGCCAGGACTGCCCGGCGCGTTCTCAGCCGGCTGCGCTACCCCGGCGATTTCACCCGCGATGTCAGCACCCTCGTTGAGCGCCATATGTTTACCACCGGCGTCACCGATAAGGGCCTGCGGCGCCTGGTCAGGAGAGTCGGCCTCAAACTTATCTTCCCGCTGCTTGACCTCCGCCGCGCCGACGTCGTCGGCCAGGGCATGGGCGGCTCCACCGACGATGTTGACCGCTTCGAAACGGATATCAAGGCCGAGCTTGACAAAAAGCCGCCTTTCACTTTTTCTGATTTGGCCGTTGACGGCCACGAGATTATGCGCCTGTTTGGTATCGAACCGGGAGAAGATGTCGGTCGCATCCTCAGCTACCTGCTGGAATGTGTCCTCGATGATCCCGCCCTTAACGAGAAAGAAAAACTGCAGCAACTTGCTTCGCAATACTATCAGCAAAACATAGCCAACAAAAATAGCAACGAGGAATCTGACCAATGAAAATCCACGAGTATCAGGCCAAAGAGATTTTCGCCGACGCTAAAATACCCGTGCCGGCCGGTGAAGTCGCCACGACGCCGGTGGAAGCGTTCGAAATCGCCCAGAGACTCAACCGGCCGGTTATGGTCAAATCTCAGGTGCACGTCGGCGGACGCGGCAAGGCCGGCGGCATCAAGTACGCTGAGAATGCCGAGGCGGCCAAGGTCCTCGCCCACCAGATCCTGGGCATGGACATCAAGGGGCTCAAGGTCAAGAAAGTGCTTGTCACCGTGGCCGAGGACATCATCTCCGAATCATACGTGGGCATAATCCTCGACCGCGCCACCAAGAATCCCGTTATTATGGTCTCGCCCGCCGGCGGTGTCGACATCGAAGAAGTCGCCGCCAAAACCCCGGAGAAGATATTCAAGCTCTATGTCGACCCGGTTGAGGGCCTCCAGGCGTACCAGGCGCGCAACCTCGCCTACAAACTCTACCGTGATATCGGCCAGGTCCGCAAGGCCGCCGATATCATCATGAAGCTGTACGGCATCTACTGGGACGTCGATGCCTCCCTCGTCGAGATCAATCCCCTCATCACCAACACCGGGGGAGAGGTGATTGCCCTCGACGCCAAGCTCAACGTCGACGATAACGGTCTCTACCGCCAGCCGCAGGTGGCCGCCATGCGCGATCTCGATGCCGAAGACCCCTACGAGGTGCAGGCCCGCGAGGGCGACCTGTCCTTTGTCAAGCTCGACGGCAACATCGGCTGTATCGTCAACGGCGCCGGCCTGGCCATGGCCACCATGGACCTGGTCAAACGTTACGGCGGCGAACCGGCCAACTTCCTCGATATCGGCGGCTCTTCCAACCCGGAAAAGGTCGTCACCGCCATGCGTATCATTCTGTCCGACCCGAAAGTAAAGGCCATACTGATTAACATATTCGGCGGCATAACCAGGTGTGACGACGTTGCCAACGGCATCGTGGCCGCTTTCAAACAGCTCAGCCCCTCCGTGCCGGTGGTGGTGCGCCTCACCGGAACCAACGAAAAGCAGGCTTACGAAATCCTGAAATCCGTCAACCTGCCGTCCGCCGATACGCTGGACAATGTCGTCAAGAAGGCCATCGAACTGGCCGGAGAATGAAAAACCATACAGCTTGAGGATTTGAAAAATGTCAGTCTTCATAAATAAGAAAACCAAAGTCGTCGTTCAGGGAATTACCGGACGCGACGGCTCTTTCCACGCCGGACAGATGAAAGCCTACGGTACCAAGGTGGTCGGCGGCGTCACTCCCGGCAAAGGCGGCACCAGGGTCAACGGCGTTCCCGTGTTCAACACTATGGAAGAAGCGGTGGCCAAAACCGGCGCCAACACCTCGGTCATCTATGTCCCGCCGGCCTTCGCCGTCGACGCCATCTATGAAGCGGTGGACGCCGGTATCAAAACCATCGTGTGTATCACCGAGGGCGTCCCGGCCAACGACATGATGAAAGTCTACCCCTACCTGAAGAAAAACGGGGCCCGCCTGGTCGGCCCCAACTGCCCCGGTCTCATCTCGCCCGACGAATCGAAGGTCGGTATTATGCCCGGCAGCATCGTCAAGAAGGGCCCCGTCGGCGTCGTCTCGCGCTCAGGGACTTTGACCTACGAGGCCATCTGGGCGCTCACCTGCGAGGGTTTGGGCCAGACCACCTGCATCGGCATCGGTGGTGACCAGGTCATCGGCACCAATTTCATCGACTGCCTCGAGGCTTTCCAGACCGACCCGGCCACCAAGGCCATTGTCATGATCGGTGAGATTGGCGGCAGCGATGAGGAAGAGGCCGCCCGGTTCATCAAAAAGAAGGTCACCAAACCGGTGGTTGCCTTCATTGCCGGGCAGACCGCCCCGCCCGGCAAGCGTATGGGTCATGCCGGCGCTATCATTTCCGGCGGCACCGGTACCGCCGCCGAGAAAATCGCCGCCCTCAACAAGGTCGGTATTCCCGTCGCCGCGTCGCCAACCGAAATTCCCGGCCTGATGAAGGAGTTGATGGGCAGGTCCACAAAGAAAGTGGCCGTCAAAAAGGTGAAAAAGACGGCTCGGAAACCCACTCCGAAGAAGAAAACGGGCGGCAAGAAAAAAACCGCCGCCAGAAAGCCGGCCGCGAAAAAAACGACCGGGAAAACCAGGGCGACCAAAACAACCCGGCTGACTTCCCTTAAGAAGGCGGCCAAGAAATCAAAAACCAAGACGACCGGTGCCAAGAAGAAAACCGCTCGTAAAACCGGAAAGTCGAAGAAAGCGTGACTGCCCTTGAAGGCGCTCGTTAACATCAAGGATTCGCTATGACTGATACCGATCGGGTCGACGCCTCCGGCGCCAGACCCAAAAGCAAGTATGATTACTCTCAGGGTCCGCCGCCCCTGAACATAAACCTGTCCTGGTGCAAGGCATGCAACCTGTGTATTGCCCTCTGTCCCCAGCAGGTCTTTGAACCGGATCGCGACGGTAAACCCGTTCAGGCGCGGCCCGACAACTGCACCCAGTGTACTATCTGCTGGGTGCACTGTCCTGATTTCGCGATAACATCCAATTATAAGTGAGGTTAAACAGATCAATAAAATGGATAGGCCAACAAAGAGACTGCTTCAGGGAAACGGAGCCTGCGTTGAAGGAGCCATTTATGCCGGCATGCGCTTCTACGCCGGCTACCCCATCACTCCCTCCACCGAGATCGCCGAACTCTGTGCTCGCCAGTTGCCCCGAATAGGCGGCCGCTTTATCCAGATGGAAGACGAAATCGCTTCCATGGCGGCCATCGTGGGGGCATCCGTGTCCGGACTGAAAACGATGACGGCTACCAGCGGACCCGGATACTCTCTCATGCAGGAAAACATCGGCTATGCGTATATGACGGAAACCCCCTGCGTCATCGTCAACGTCCAGCGGGGCGGGCCGTCCACCGGCCTGCCGACCAAGGTCAGCCAGTCCGATACCATGCAGGCCCGCTGGGGAACTCACGGCGACTACAACGCTATCGCTGTCGCCCCTTCCTCCGTCGGCGATACCGTTCCCGAAACCATTCGTGCTTTCAACCTGGCCGAAAGGTTCCGCACCCCTGTCACGCTGCTGCTGGACGAAGTTATCGGGCACATGCGCGAGATGGTCACCCTGCCTCAGCCCGGCGAGTATGAAGTGTTCAACCGCGTAAAACCGACCGCCAGGCCCGAAGACTTTGTCCCCTTCGAATTGACCCCCAATCTCGTTTCGCCCATGCCGGCCTACCGCGAAGGCTATCGGTACAACGTCACCGGCCTGACCCACGACCCCATGGGCTTCGCCACCAACCGCGCCGACGAGATTGCCGTCAAGCTCGACAAACTAACCAATAAAATAGACAATTTTAAGGAAGAGATCTTTAAATCGCGCGCCGAAATGATGGACGATGCCGAAGTTGCCTTTGTCAGCTACGGCTCAGTGTCCCGCGCCACCCTGCAGGCCGCCTCGCTCGCCCGGCAGGCCGGCTTCAAAGTCGGCTCCATTCAGCTCTACACCATCTGGCCCTTCGATTACGACACCATCCGAAAGCTGTGCTCGCGCTGCCGCTGTGTCATCGTGGCGGAACTCAATATGGGACAGATCGTCCACGAGGTGGAGAAGGCTCTTCCTGAGAACGTGGAAATTCAGCCGATGCTGCGCTATGACGGTGAGATTATCACACCGGAGCAGCTCCTGGCCCGGCTCGAGGAGGTGATCTGATGGCTACCGTGGAAAAACAGAAATCCGACGTTATGCTCAACTACCTCCGGCCGCGCAAGAAGTTCCCTTCCGTCTGGTGTCCCGGCTGCGGTAACGGCATCGTCATGGGTGCCTTCATTCGCGCCGTCGACAAACTCGGCTACTCCAAAGATGATATCGCCATGGTCTCCGGTATCGGCTGTACCAGCCGGATGCCCGTCTACATGGACTTCAACTCCCTTCACACCACTCACGGGCGCGCCCTGGCTTTCGCCACCGGCGTCAAGTTCGCCCAGCCCGATATGAAGGTGGTCGTTATTACTGGTGACGGCGATGCTCTCGCCATCGGCGGCAACCATTTCATTCATGCCTGCCGGCGCAACATCGACATCACGACTATCCTGATTAACAATTACATCTACGGCATGACCGGCGGTCAGGGCTCGCCGACGACCCCCGGCGGCTCTTACTCTACCACCACCCCCTACGGAAACGTCGAGAAGCACTTCGAACCCTGTCACCTGGCTATCGGCGCCGGGGCCTCCTTTGTCGGACGGGCCACCGTCTACCACTACCCCCAGCTGGAGAAGATGATCATGCAGGCCCTCGAACATAAGGGCTTTTCGCTGGTCGAAGTCATCTCCAACTGCCACACCTACTTCGGACGGCTCAACCGGCAGGGTGACGCTACCGCCATGCTGCGCTTCTTCAAAGAGCGGTCGGTCACCACCGCGCGCGCCAAAAACATGACCGCCGAAGAGCTCGAGAACAAGTACGTGATCGGCAACCTGCATGAAGATAACGAAAAGACCGAATTCTGCGACGAGTACCAGAAAGTGGTCGACGCGCATAAAGCTTAGGAGACAACGATATGGCTGGCAAAATCATAGGTAAAGTCGGTATCCCCCAGGACCGTTTCGAGATTCGCCTCTCCGGCTCCGGCGGCCAGGGCATGATATTCGCATCGGTGGTGCTGTGTGAGGCGATCGGGCGGGCCGGAGGCAAAAACGTCGTCCAGTCCCAGTCCTACGGCCCCGAGGCCCGCGGCGGCGCCTCCAAGGCCGATATCGTGGTCTCGACCGCCGAGATATACTATCCCAAGGCCATGAAGCTTGATTTGCTTCTGGCCATGACCCAGGAGGCTCTCGACAAGTACTACCCCGACCTGAAAGACGGCGGCATGCTCATTGTCGATTCCGGTCTGGTAACCGAGGTCCCCACTGAGAAATACTACGGCGTCCCGTTCACCCGGCTCGCCCGCGAGGAAGCCGGACATATCATGGTGGCCAACGTCATCGCCCTCGGTGCCATCTGCGCCCTGACCGATATCGTCCCGCTTGACATTCTGACCGATGCTGTTCTGGCCCGGGCCCCGAAAGGCACCGAAGACCGCAATAAGAAGGCGCTCGAAATCGGATATAACGAGGCCCTCAAACAGAAAAAGTGAACTGGAGATAACTTGGACCGAACCCTGCTGATCATTAAGCCCGATGCCACCCGCAGGAACCTGGTCGGGCACATCGTGAGCCGCCTCGAGAAAGCCCGCTTCACTATCACCGCTATGCGCATGGTGAGCCTTACCGAAGAGCAGGCCCGCCGCTTCTACGCCGTCCACGAGGGGAAACCGTTTCTCGATTCGCTGGTCGAGTTCATGACATCCGGCCCCGTGATTCCGACGGTGCTCGAGAAAGACAACGCCGTCGCCGAGCTGCGCACCCTGGTCGGCGCCACCGACCCGGCCAAAGCCGATTGCGGCACCATTCGCTACGAAATCGGGCTCAATATCCAGGAGAACTCGGTGCACGCCTCCGATTCCAACGAGAATGCGGCCATCGAGATAGCCCATTTCTTCGAAGAGTGGAGAAACCCGCCATGCAAATCGAACTGGCCTACGCCGCAGAAAAAATCAAGCTGGAGATTCCCGACCACCTCTCGGTCGATCACTATTCTCCGGTGGCGGTGGACGGGCCGGTCGATTTCGCGACGTTCAAAGAGGACTTTCTCGAAGCGGCAGGGAACAGCTTCCTTTCTTCGCAAAAACCTCTGCTCGTCGTCAACGACGGCCACCGCCCCACCCCGACCCCGACCGTCCTCTCCCACCTCGACCGAATCGACCCCGGCCTTTTGGGCCGCGCCGATATCATGATTGCGGCCGGCACCCACGGCGAGCCGACCGATAAGCACTATCAGAAAATTTTTTCGGACCACTACCGGCGCGTCAAAGACCGTGTCCGGTGGCACGACGCCCACGATTATTCCCGAATGAAAAAAATCGGGGTCGACCGGTTCGGCGGTGAGGTCTGGATCGACCGGGTGGTCTTTGACTATGAAAGAATCATCGCCATAAGCTCCGCCGAGCCGCATTACTTCGCCGGCTTCACCGGCGGCCGCAAATCCATCCTGCCCGGCCTGGCCGATTTCGCCTCCGTCGAACGCAACCACAACCTCGCCAACTCGCTCGATGCCGCCCCGCTCAGGCTCGAGGGTAATCCCGTCGCCGAGCATATGGCCGAGGTCCTGGAAATGCTTGACCACCGTCACATCTTCGGTATCCAGACCGTCATCGACGCCCGGCAGAATCTCGCCGGCGCTTTCTTCGGCGACCTCGTTTCTGCCTTTCAAAATGCCGTGGCCTTCTCCGAAAAGACCTACGCCCGCCCCGTCCCGCACCGGTACGACACCGTCGTCTGCGAGGTCCTGCCGCCCATCGACGGCAGCCTTTACCAGGTGCAGAAGGCTCTCGAGAATTGTCAGCCGGCCGTGAAAGACGGCGGGCGCATCGTCCTCGTCTCGGCCTGCCGCAACGGCGTCGGCTCCGAACACTTTTATGAGCTGGCGAAAATCTGGGATCGTGAGGCCAATACCGCCGCCGATGGTAAACTCCATTTCGGCTCGCACAAGCTGTCGCGGGTGAACCTCATCGGCCGGCGCATCAGTGTCCGGTTGTTCTCGACCCTGCCCGATGACGAACCCCGGCAGGTTTTCTACGAACCGCTGGCTGACCTGGCCTCACTGTTTTCGGATAAAATAGATAAAGAACACAAAATTGCTGTAGTCCGGGACTCCGGAAATACCGTATTGAAAACTTAAACTCACACAACTTTTATACTCAAGGGAGAGGTGTTATGAACAAGAAGATAGCAGTTGTCGGCGCTGGTAACGTTGGCGCCAGCACTGCCATGTATCTGGCCGAGGCAAATCTCGCCGACGTCGTCATGGTGGACATCGTTGAGGGTATGCCCCAGGGCAAAGGGCTTGACCTCAGCCAGGCCGGCCCCGTCCGTGGCTACAACGCCATGGTCACCGGCACCAACAAATGGAGCGACATCAAGGGCGCCGATATCGTCATCATGACCGCCGGCCTGCCCCGAAAACCCGGCATGTCCCGCGAGGACCTGCTCAACATGAACGCCGATATCGTCGGCGGTGTCGCCAGGAAGATCAAGCAGTTCGCCCCCAAGGCCTATGTCATCGTCGTTTCCAACCCGCTCGACCTGATGACCTTCCACATGCAGAAAGTCACCGGTTTTACGAAGAACCGCGTCTGCGGCCAGGCCGGCATTCTCGACTCCACCCGCTTCCGCACTTTCGTGGCCATGGAGCTCAATGTGGCCATGTCGGAAATCCAGGCTATGGTCCTCGGCGGCCACGGTGATACCATGGTCCCGCTCCCGCGCTACACCACCGTCGGCGGTATTCCCATCGGCGAGCTGATCCCCAAGGACCGCATCAAGGCCATCTCCGAGCGTACCCGCGTCGGCGGCGGCGAGATCGTCAAGCTCCTCAAGACCGGTTCGGCCTACTACGCCCCCGCGGCCGCTTCGGTGCAAATGTGCCGCGCCATCCTCAATGATGAAAAGCGCATCCTGCCCTGCTCGGCTTATCTCACCGGCCAGTACGGCATCAAGGACATCTACATCGGTGTCCCCATCGTCCTCGGCGCCGGAGGTGTGGAGCGCATTCTTGAGCTCAAGCTGACCAAGGCCGAACTCACCGCCCTCCAGGGATCGGCCAAAACCTATAAAGAACACCTCAAGGTTCTCGGCTACTAAAGGAGAAGACTACATGGCGAAATACAAACATATTGTCGTGCCCCCGGGCGGCAAGCCGATAACGGTCAAGAACAAGAAACTCAGCATTCCCGATAATCCCATCATACCGGTTATCGAGGGTGACGGCATCGGCCGCGACATCATGAAGGCCACCCGCCGCGTTGTCGACGCCGCCGTGGAGAAATCCTACCAGGGCAAAAAGCGTATCGCGTGGATGGATGTCTACGCCGGCGAACGGGCCAACGACCTCTATGGCGAGTGGCTGCCCAAAGAAACCGTTGCGGCGATCAAGAGCCACTATGTCGCCCTCAAGGGTCCCCTCACCACACCCATCGGCGGCGGTTTCCGCTCGCTCAATGTCACCATGCGCCAGGTGATGAACCTCTACGCCTGCGTGAGGCCCGTGCGCTGGTTTCGCGGTGTCGGTTCGCCCGTGGTTCACCCGGAGAAACTCAACGTCATCATCTTCCGTGAGAACACCGAGGATGTCTACGCCGGTATAGAGTGGCGCAAGGGAACGAAAGAAGTCAAGAAGGTCATCACCTGGCTGAACAAAACGATGAAAACGAAAATCCGCGCCGATTCCGGGGTGGGCATCAAACCCATTTCCGTTACCGGGACCAAGCGGCTCGTTCGTAAAGCCATCAACTATGCCCTTGACCGCAAGCGTTCCTCCGTCACCCTGGTGCACAAGGGCAACATCATGAAGTACACCGAAGGCGCCTTCCGCGATTGGGGTTACGAGGTTGCCAAAAAGGAATTCCGCAGCAAGATCGTTACCGAGGACGAACTCTGGAGCAAGCACAACGGCCAGATGCCGGCCGGCAAGATCCTCATCAAGGACCGCATCGCCGATTCCATGTTCCAGCAGGTTCTGACTCGCAGCGACGAATACGACGTCCTTGCTACGCCCAACCTCAACGGCGATTACCTGTCCGACGCCTGCGCCGCGCAGGTCGGCGGCCTGGGTATGGCGCCCGGGGCCAACATCGGCGACTACATCGGCCTGTTCGAGGCCACCCACGGCACGGCGCCGAAGTACGCCGACAAAGACGTCATCAACCCCGGCTCGTTGATTCTTTCGGCCGTCATGATGCTGGAGTATCTGGGCTGGGACGAGGCGGCGGCGATGATCGAGGGTGCCGTTCAGAAGACGATCGACAACAAGACTGTTACTTATGATTTGGAGCGGCAGATGGAAGGCGCCACCAAGATCGGCACCTCGCAGTACGCCACCAACATCATTGCCAACATGGCATAGCCCTGATTATTGTTGATTAGCATGGACGAAAAGGAAGGCCCCCCGGCCTTCCTTTTCTTGTGCTGCTGCCGACAATATATAATAGAGTAAACTTTCCACGGGAGGGCATTCGCTTAACCCATGAGACTACTG
>CP070777.1:2895204-2906093 GCA_020346225.1 Candidatus Zixiibacteriota bacterium
CCCGACGGCGGCAGCACCGATTTTTTGCATCTGTTTGTCGGCATCGAGCGCGCCATGCAAAGCTGTACATTGTGCGAAATGTGGAGCGCTTACGAGGCGAAGACGCTCGGTCTTATCACGGAGGCCGTGCCGGTGCTGAAAGTCGGTGACAAGTTTGTGCGTAACCCGATGGTTGTGACCGACTGCTGGCTGGATGATTCCGGCGCGGTTGTCTACGGAAAGAGCAAAACCGGCGACGCTCGCAAGGCGGGCAAGGAAACGCTAGCCGGGGGTACGGTGGATTTGACACCGCTTGACAATTACGTGAATTCGATGTGCACAAAGCTGATGTACCTGATGCCGGATTGCATCAACAAGACGCTCAACAGCCTGAGAAAGAAGAAGCTGGAGCACTGGGATCGCAACCAGCAGTCCAACCGCGACTGGCTGGGATTGAACATGATGACCGAGGCCAAAGCCGGCTTCCGAGCGTTTAATGAAGGCCCCAAGGGTAACCGGGAGGTTGATTTCATCAAGCTTCGCCGGATGTTGTCCGAAGGCCACCCGTGGGATGATGAACTGCTTGACGCCATATTGCCAAGGTAGGTGTCATGGCTGATAAAATCCTGATAGAGTCTTTGCATGGGGGTCAGGTCGTTCGGCTGACCCTGAACGCGCCTAAAGCGAATGTTCTCGACGCCGAGATGATGGCCGACCTGCAGAAAGCCCTGGACGATTTGCCGAAGCAGCCGGATGTGAAACTGGTGCAATTTACCGGCGCCGGTGATCACTTCTGTTTTGGTGCCAGCGTTGCCGAGCACGTCCGCGAAAAAGCCCCGGCGATGCTGGCGCAGTTTCATCGGCTGTTCTACACGCTGGCCGACCTGGCCATTCCCACTGCGGCGCTGATTTCCGGCCAGTGTCTCGGCGGCGGCCTGGAACTGGCGCTGATGTGCAACTTTATGTTTGCCGATAAATCCGCCAAACTGGGTCAGCCGGAGATTCAACTGGGCGTCTTCGCACCACCGGCGTCGCTTCTGCTGCCGATGAAAGCCGGCCAGGCTAAGGCCGATGAACTGCTGCTGACCGGTAAAGTTATATCAGCGGAGGCGGCCGCGGCCATCGGACTTGTCGCCGAGGTGTTTGACGACCGTGAAGCGATGCTGGCCGGGGTGGATGCCTGGGTCGCAAAGCACATAGTCCCCAAGAGCGCGGTGTCGCTCAGGCACGCGGTGCGGGCCGCCCGCATGGAGTTTAACAATGTCGTGAAAAGCAAACTTGCCGAGCAGGAGAAGCTGTATCTCGACGAGTTGATGGCCACGGAAGACGCCAACGAGGGGATTCAGTCTTTTCTCGACAAGCGCAAGCCGGAGTGGAAGAACAAGTAGCGATTTGCTCGAGAAAAGCTATATACAGCGCAATATGAAAGCGGGAATCCCAGTTGTAGACCGGGCTCCCGCTTTCTTACTTTTTGTCGAAGTCCCGACTAACTAAGATGACTTTGAAACCGACCAGGTCGTGCCGGGTTTCTCCAGTGAGTAATATACCTTGATCTCTTCCAGTTCCTCGAAGATACGAGGGACCACCTGGAGCGGCATGCCAATCTTGATCTCGTCATCCGGAATGGTCTCACCGAACCAGGCCAGCAGCCGGCCGGTTTCTTTCAGGTCGACAACGCCAATGGTGTACGGTGCCACGTCCTCGAACCCGGTCGGTGCCGCATGGATCGTCGTGTACGTCACCAGAGTGGCCTGCCCGCTGAATTCCTTGAATTCGAAATCACCCGATAGACACTGGCTGCAGTCGGCCCGCGGCGGAAATGATTCGGCGCCGCACTGGCGGCACCTGGAGCCCATCAGCCGTCCGTCCTTGAGATGATTGGCGAAATCGGTAACCTTCGTATATGGCGAGAAGTTGACTTTTCCGAACCATTTAAACATAATCTCAATCCCTCCTGAGGACGTGGACAAAACAGTATTGCCCAATGCCGCCCACGTTGTGAGTGAGTCCGGTGTCGGCGTTTTTCACCTGGCGCTGACCGGCTTCGCCCCGGAGCTGCTTGACAATCTCGACCGTCATGGAGACGCCGGTGGCGCCGATGGGGTGCCCCTTGGCTTTCAGACCGCCGTCGATGTTCACCGGTGTCTGGCCCTCGGCATATGATTGCTTCTCTTCGATGAACCGACCGCCGGCGCCCCTCTCGCAGAACCCGAGGTCTTCATAGGCCATGATTTCGGCGATGGTGAAACAGTCGTGGACTTCGGCAACTTTGATATCTTTCGGGCCGATGCCGGCCATTTCGTAGGCGATGCGCGAGGCATCCTCGGCGCTGGGAAGACCGGTCAAGCTCGGCCGTCGAAGAACCGACATGCTGGCCGTGGCGCAACCCATGCCGTCGAGCCATACAGCCGGTTTGGAGGATTTTTTGGCGATGTCTTCCGAGGCCAGTATCACACACGCCGCGCCATCGGCATTGGCGCAGCAGTCGTACACCTGAAAAGGGTCCGACACCGGGTCGGATTCCAACGCCTTCTCAATGGTGATCTCTTTCTGGAAAAGGGCGTTGGGGTTCCTGGCGCCGTAGAAGTGGTTCTTGACCGCAACCTGAAGAAGCTGCTCGCGGGTGGTGCCGTACTGGTGCATGTGACTCTTGGCAAAGAGGGCATAGTACGCCGGAAAAGTAGTGCCGAACACCGACTCCCACTGCACTTCGCCCACCCGTCCCATGAGAGCCAGGATTTCGGGAGTAGAAAGCTCGGTCATCTTCTGGCAGCCGATTACGGCCATGAGCCGGTGGGCGCCGGATTGTATCCCCATCCAGGCGGTTCGAATGGCGGCGCTGCCGGAAGCGCAGGCGACTTCCGTGAGCCAGGTCGGGACCGGGTTCAGGCCCAGGTATTCCTGGACCACGCCGGGAAGCGAGCGCTGCTTGTGATATTCCGGAACGGAGCCGATTACCGAGCCATCGATATCTTTGGGGTCTATCTGCGCGTCCTGAATCGCCTCGCGGTAAGCCTCGAAAGCCAGTTCCTGAACCGTAGCGTCGCTTCGACGGCCGAATTCTCCGTGTCCAATGCCTATTATTCCTACTCGGGCCATATCGTGTTCTCCTAAATGTACTGTCCGCCGTCGATTTTGAAAACTTCGCCGGTTATGTGACGCGCTTTGTCGGAACAGAGGAAAGTGACAAGATGTGCTACGTCTTCGGGGGTGGCGATGCGCCCCAGGACCGTTTCGTCGATGGCCTTGTTCAGAAATTCGGGCGGTATGCTCTTGGCCATGTCGGTCAGCACCATGCCCGGCGCCACCACGTTCACATTGACGTTAAACTTGCCCAGCTCGCGGGCGAGGGACTTGCTCATGGCTATCTCACCGCCCTTGGAGGCCGAGTAATTGGTTTGCGCGAACTTGCCCCGCAGACCGTTGATCGACGATATGTTGATGATCCGGCCGCTCTTCTGCTCTTTGAAGACCAGCGCCGCGGCCTTGTTATAGTTGAAGTATCCTTTGAGATTCACGTTGATAACACGGTCGAACTGCTCTTCGGACATTTTCCAGATAACGCCGTCCCAGTTGATGCCGGCATTACACACGAGAACATCGAGTTTCCCCAGCTTTTTGACCACCGTTTCCACCATGTTCTGCGCGTCACCGTAGCTCGACACATCGGCTTTTATGGCCAGGCCCTTGCGGCCCATGGCCTCCATATCCTCGACCACTTTCTTCGCTTCACTATCATGGCGGCGATAATTTATGGCCACGTGGCAGCCTTCCCGGGCCAGTTCAAGAGCTATGGCTGACCCAATTCCGAGGCTGCCGCCGGTTACGATAGCTACTTTTCCCTCAAGACCGAGATCCATCCAATCGTCCTCCTTTAAAAGCTGGAAGGGATGTTTTGCGCTCAAACTTACGAGTGATTCCGGATCAATAAACCCGTCGAAAACTCAGCAGGGAATATATCACACCTGCCTGAAAAATCAACGGCTTTTTGGCACCAGATTGTCGGCCGGGCTCAACCGGCTTGACTTGCCGGTCTGCGTGTGATACTTTCGAAAGTGATAAGCTCATCGTGTTTTAGAGTTGGGATAAGAATGCATATCACCGGGATAATTCTGGCCGCGGGGACCTCTTCGCGAATGGGCTCTGTTAACAAGCTTCTGCTCGAATACCGGGGTCATACCATCGTGGAAGAAACCCTGGCTCAATTATCGAGCGCCGATGTTGACAGCATTCTGATCGTGACGGGCCACGACCGCGCCAGAGTTGAAAAGGCGCTCGCAGCGGGGCTGACACCTAAGATGCAGCTCGTTCACAACCCCGGATACGCTCTCGGCAGGGCGGCGTCAATTAAACGGGCCATTGAACACGTTTGTAATCGTACCGATGCCGCGCTGTTTATGGTGGCCGACAAGCCGGGGGTTTCCACCGACCTGATAAACAGGGCCGTGGCGCGGTTCCGGCGGGAGCAGCCGGTGATTCTCTATGTCGAAACACCCGATGGGCGCGGCCACCCGATCGTATTCGCGAAGGCGCTTTTCGGCGAGCTTCTGTCGCTGGAGGGGGACCGGGTCGGCGACGATATGGTGGCAAAGCATGCAAATTCTTGTGTCAGCTTGAAAGACGACACGGCACAGATAGATATCGATAACGAAACGGATTACCGTATATTATTGGAGACCGAATCTTCCCGGAAGATGCCCTGACCCCGTGGATATTTTCGAAGAGATACACAATAGAAAAAAGGCCGGTCAGCCGTTTGTTCTGGCGACCATTGTCAGGACGGCCGGCGCGTCACCGCGCGCACCGGGTGCAAAAATGCTGGTGCACCCCGACGGAACGATATCGGGAACAATCGGCGGCGGCAAATTCGAGAAGCTGGTCATTGATGACTGCCTCGGCTTGCTCGAGTCCGACCGGGACCATTTGATAAAAAGGTACAGCTTCACCCAGTCCGGCCCGGACGCTACCGGGATGTCGTGCGGTGGAGAGGCGGAGGTGTTTATGGAAAGAAGCGGCCGACCGAAACGGCTGATAATATTCGGCGGGGGACACATCTGCCGGGACCTGGTCAGGCTGGCTCACGGGTCCGATTTCATGATAACGGTTGTCGATGATCGCCCGGAGATTCTGAGCGAATACAGCGAACCGGTTACGGCGGTGCAGACGGACGCGGATTACCGGAAGAATTTCCCGCCCCTCGACCCTGGCTGCTACGTGGTCATCGTAACCCGCTCGCACAAGTGCGACAGGCTCATCCTGGAGCAGGCCATCAAAGAGGACTGCGCCTACCTGGGCATGATCGGCTCGAAATCAAAGGTTGCGGAACTCTTCTCATTGCTGGAGGAGGCCGGCGTTGATAGAGACAGGCTAAAGCAGGTTCATGCCCCCATCGGCCTGGACATAAAGGGCGAAGGACCTTACGAAATCGCTGTTTCTATTCTGGCGGAACTGATTGCGGTCAAAAACGGGGTGACGCAAGGCGGGCGATGAGCGTCTCTGCGGCCAAGAGCGCGGTTGTTATCCGCGGCGCGGGGGAGATGGCTTCCGGCGTTATTCGGCAACTGGCCGCGGCCGGTTTTCAGGTGATTGCCCTCGAACAACCCGAACCGTCGTGCATAAGACGCTTCGTATGTTATGCCGACGCGTTCTACCGGGGGAAAGTGACCGTCGACGGGATCACGGCTTTTGTTGTGAATTCGCCGGAAGAGGCGGTCACAGCCGCGGTTGGCCGAAACGTCCCCGTTCTCATCGATCCTCAGGCCGACCTGCTGAAGGCTTTTAAGCCCGCGGCCGTGGTTGACGGTCGTATGCTGAAAGAGAATATCGATACAAGTATCGACATGGCGGCGGTGGTGATCGGCCTCGGCCCCGGATTTGTGGCGGGCAACAACTGTCATGCCTCCGTGGAAACACAGCGGGGCAAAAATCTGGGGCGGATATTCTATGACGGCGGTCCGCAGGCCGACACCGGTGTCCCGGCACCGGTGAACGGTTTCACCAGCCAGCGCGTCTTGCGGTCCCCGGCCGAGGGCGGGTTCGTTTCCTGCTGCTCAATTGGTGACATCGTGAAATCAGGTCAGACCCTGGGGGAAGTGGGCGGCGTTAGCGTCGCCGCTGAGATTGACGGAATGGTCAGGGGGTTGATTCACGACGGCGTACGAGTTACGCCGGGGCAGAAGATCGGCGATGTCGACCCGCGATGCGACGAGCAGCTCTGCTACCGGATGTCCGATAAGGCCGGCACCATAGGCCGAAGCGTTCTTGAAGCGCTGAAGGTGTTGAGCAAGGGGATTACCCGCCGCTGAAGGCGTTGCGGTGGCGGTTAAAATCAGCGGCTCTCTGCGTCTTTGCCCTGGACGGACTGGCGGAGTTTACCGCTCAGGTCGTTTTTCGGCCGCACGTATCGTCCGGTGGCCTCGGCGACCGTGACACCGTCCTGGTTAACGGCCACCCCTTCCGTAAAATAGATAACGTCCTTTTTCTGCCGGGTTTTCCGTCCTTCGAAGTGCAGCCGGTCACCGGAGTACACCGGTCTCTTGAGCCGGACGGTAATTTCCGCGGTAACCACGAAGACCTCCTCGGCCAGCAGGGCTTTTATCATGACCTCGTCCATGAGGGTCATGACGATACCGCCGTGATATATGTCCTTGTAGCCGGTGTACAGCTCGTGGGCCGTGATATCGCAGACCGCCTTCTCGCCGTCGTAAAAGAAGCGGGCTTTAAGGCCGATATTATTGTCCTGCCCGCAGACAAAACATCCCGTATATGCTGCGATCTCTTTCACGTAAGCTTACCGGATTACGGTTGGATACTTCCCCGTCGGCAGCCCGTCGGCGGTCTTCCGAACTGACCCGCCCCGTGTCCGGAGCGGGCCGGTCGTTACTTCTCTTTCTTTACCCGGAAATCGCCGCCGATGATCATGCGCATAGCCTCAGAGGTGCCTTCGTAAATCCTGGTTATGCGGGCGTCGCGCCACAGCCGTTCGGCATTGTAATCCTGGGTGTAACCATAGCCACCGTGCATCTGGATATTCTCGTCGGCCACGTGAGAAGCCGTTTCGGAGGCCTTCAGTTTCGCTTTGGCGGCCGGTATGCTGAAGCGCCTGCCTTCTACGGCCGTCTGGACGGCATGGTAGAGAAGGTAGCGCGAGGCATCGATCTCCACGCGCATGTCGGCAAATTTGAATTGTGTTGCCTGAAAACTCGAGATCGACTTACCGAACTGCACCCGGTTCTGCGTGTAGGCGACCGCTTCGTCAAACGCCTGCTCGGCGATACCGAGCGCTCCGGCGGCAACACCCAGCCGGCCGTAATCGAGAACACTCAGGGCGACCCGGAATCCTTTCCCGGCATCTCCGATCATGTTTTCGGCCGGCACCGACACGTCCTGAAAGTGCACCGGGCATGTTTTTGAGGAGCGAATCCCCAGCTTCTTTTCCGGTGCGCCCACCGTAAGACCTTCGGCGTCGCGCTCAACCACGAAGCAGGTCGGGCCCTTTTCCGTTTTGCAGAAGACCATGAAGAATTTTGCGATATCGGCCGAGGTTATGAACTGCTTTTCCCCGTTGAGCACGTAATGGTCTTTTTCGGGTGTGGCTTTGGCCCGTATCGAAAGCACATCGGTGCCGGCGTTGGGTTCGGTGAGACAGAACGAGGCGATGGCGCCCTTGGCCATCTGAGGCAGATATTTCTTCTTTTGCTCGTCGTTTCCGTGAAGCTCCACGGTCTTGCAACCAAGACTCAGATGAGCGGCCAGCAAGGTGGCCAGTCCGGCGTTGGCGCGGGCGAATTCCTCGATTATGCAGGAAACGGCAAAAGCGTCGAGTCCCATACCTCCGTACTCGGTGGCGATGGAGCATCCCAGGTACCCGAGATTGGCCATTTCCGAAATCAGGTCATCGGGCAACCCTTCCTCATCGAGTTGCCGGGTGACCGGCACCACGCGTTTATTGCAGAATTCGCGTGCTAAATCACGGCATTCCAGTTGCTCGTCGGTCAATTTGAGCGAAGTCAATCTTTCCTCCTTGGGCTTCCCCGGCTGGATTCTTTCGTCTTCTGATAGCCGAATTTAAGGCATTTATACGGCTCAGGTCAAGCCCGACTTATTCATAATTCCGGCCCGGTTTGGAGGCTGACAATGGCGCTTACAACCGGCCAGGGCATTACCCGATCGCGCCATTAAGCGGCTTTCTTCATTCGGACTGCGTTTACCATAAGAAACAAAGCCGGGACCACGATCAAGGTAAGAATGGTCGAGGAAATCACGCCGCCGACCATCGGCGCCGCGATGCGCTGCATCACCTCCGACCCGGTACCGTGTCCCAGCATGATCGGGAGCAAAGCCAGCAAGGTGGTGGTAACGGTCATGAGCTTGGGGCGCACCCTTTCGACGGCACCTTCGACGACCGCCAGCCTGAGGTCTTCACGAGTGTTCAACCGATCCTCGCGCCGATACCGGCTAACGGCCTCTTCCAGATATACGAGCATGACAATACCGGTTTCCGCCGCCAGTCCGGCCAGCGCGATGAAACCGACATAAACCGCCACCGAGGTATTGAACCCGTACAGATATATCATCCACACGCCGCCGATCAGGGCGAACGGCAGCGACAGCAGTACGACGAGTGTGTTGGTAAAACTGCGAAAATGGAGGTACAGCAGAATTAGAATCACGAACAACACCAGTGGTACGATCATGCGAAGCTTGGCCGCGACCGATTGGATGTTCTCATACTGTCCCGACCAGATCAGCGAATAACCCTGGGGCAGCTTGACCTGGTCGGCTACAACGGTGCGGGCCTTGTTCACGAAAGACCCGACATCGGTGCCTTTCAGATCTACGAAGACCCAGGCAGTCGGCCGCGCGTTTTCCGATTTGATCATGGCCGCCCCCTTGGAGAACTTCAGGGAAGCCACCTGCCCGAGCGGAATGCTTCGGCCGCCTTTGACCGGAATCAGCACCCTTGCCAGGGCCTCCGGGTCGTCTCTCAGGCCGCGCAGGTATCGGACGTTGACCGGGTACCGCTCGCGCCCCTCGATATTGTAGGCGACGTTCATGCCGCCGACCGCCGAACCGATTGTCTGGTGAATGTCATCGATGTTAACACCATAGGACGAGGCCTTAAAGCGATCAATCTCGATATCAAGATAATTGCCACCGGTGACGCGCTCGGCGTAGACCGAACGGGTTCCCGGCAGGGTTTCGACCACGCTTTCGATTCGCTGAGCGATAGCGCTGAGGCTGTCGAGGTTCGGTCCCATCACCTTGATACCCACCGGAGTCTTGATACCCGTTTCCAGCATGTCGATGCGCGCCCGTATGGGCATGGTCCAGGCGTTGGTAAGACCGGGGAGCTGTATCGCCGCGTCGAGGGAGTCGATGAGCTTCTCGGGTGTCATGCCCGGCCGCCACTCATCCAGCGGCTTGAGCATGATCGTCGTCTCCAGCATCGTCAGCGGGGCCGGGTCGGTGGCCGTTTCGGCACGACCGACCTTGCCGAAAACCCGCTCGACCTCCGGGAAGGAAGCAATGATACGGTCCGTTTGCTGCAGAAGCTCCCGCGCTTTGGTTATCGATATCCCGGGAAGCGTGGTTGGCATATAGAGCATATCACCTTCATAAAGCGAGGGCATGAACTCCGAACCGAGACGCAGCGCGGGTATCAAGGTCGCGACCAGAAGCACCAGCGAGACGGCAATAACGGCCCAGCGCTTTTTGAGCGCGAAATTGATGACCGGCCGGTACAGTTTGATGAAAAAGCGTGAAGCGGGATTTCTGGATTCCGACCTGATCTTCCCTTTCAAAAATATCGCTACGAGCGCCGGGATTATGGTAATCGAGATCAACGCCGAGGCCGCCATGGCAAAGGTTTTGGTGTAGGCGAGCGGGCGAAAGAGACGCCCCGACTGTCCCTCCAGGGCCAGAATGGGGAGGAAAGAAACGGTGATGATCAGAAGCGAGAAGAACAGAGCCGGACCGACCTCCTTAACGGCGTCGATAATAACCTCATCCCGCGACTTGGCTTTGCCGGTTCGCTCCAGGTGCTTGTGGGTATTTTCCACCGTTACCACCGAGGCATCCACCATGACCCCGATGGCGATGGCAATGCCCCCCAGCGACATGATATTGGCGTTTATTCCCAGCCAGTGCATTATGAGCAGTGACAATGCCACTCCTGCCGGCAGGGCGAACACCGCTATCAGGGTGGAGCGAACATGCAAAAGGAAAAGCAGCGTGATCAAAACCACGATGAGGATTTCCTTGGCCAGGGTGTTGGTCAGGTTGCCGGTGGCCCTGTCGATCAGCGCCGACCGGTCGTACACCGGGACGATTTCGACACCGGCGGGAAGACCTTCCTTCAATTCTACCAGGCGTTCTTTGACGCGGCTGATAACCTCGCGGGCGTTCTCGCCGTAACGGATGACAACGATGCCGCCGACCGTTTCGCCGTCACCATCGAGTTCGGCCGCACCGCGACGTATCTCCGGCCCCAGGTGAATATCGGCCACCGATGACAGCAACACCGGCGGGCTGTTCTCGCCGACGTGCACCGGCGTCTGACGCAGGTCGTCGAGATCGCCGATATAGGCCTGGCTGCGCACCATGAATTCGGTTTCGCCCAGTTCCAGCAGGCGACCGCCGGCCGCCCCGGTGGAACGCCTGACGGCTTCAATTACATGACCGAGAGGAATACCGTAGTGCTCCAGTTTGCGGGGGTCGACTTCAACCTGGTATTGCCGGACGAAACCGCCGACCGAGGCAATCTCCGAGACACCGGGCACCGAGGCCAGCTCGTATTTCAGATACCAGTCCTGAACTGAGCGCAACTGCGACAGATCATGACGGTTGGTGGTGTCGACCAGAGCATATTGATACACCCAGCCGATACCGGTGGCGTCGGGCCCCAGTTG
>CP070777.1:2906193-2930063 GCA_020346225.1 Candidatus Zixiibacteriota bacterium
GGTATCTTCTGTCTCTGTCTCTTTCCTGCTGACGGGCCGCCTTTACGCTCTGTCGCCTCGCCAGATGCGCAGCTTCCTTGCGCATCTTGACGTAGTTAGCATACCGGCCGGCATCCAGCTCGCCTGTATCCAGGGCCTTCTGAATGGCGCAGTCCGGTTCGCCGGTGTGTCGGCAGTCAGTGAAACGGCACTCTCGGGCAAGCGATTCGATATCGTCGAAGACCTGCCTGAGTCCTTCATCGTCTCCCCACAACTGGATTTCCCGCAGGCCGGGCGTATCGATCACCACCCCGCCGCCGGGCAGCACTATCAACTGACGGTGGCTGGTGGTGTGGCGACCCTTGCTGTCGAACTCGCGAACCTCGCGGGTGGCCAGGCGCTCCTCGCCGAGCAGGGAGTTGATCATGGTCGATTTGCCCACGCCCGACGAGCCAAGGAACGCTACCGTCCGGCCGACCGACAGATAGTCGCCCAGGGCGTCCAGGCCATCGCCGGTCGCTGCACTAAGAGCCACAATGGGAACGCCGACGGCGACATTCTTAACAGCCTGCACGCGCTCGTCCGGATTATCACAAAGGTCGGCCTTATTGAGAATGATCACGGGATCGGCGGCGCTGTTGTAGGCCACTGCCACATACCGTTCTATCCGGCGCAGACTGAAATTGCCGTCCAGCCCGGTAACCAGAAAGACGGTGTCGATATTGGCGGCCAGTACCTGTTCGTCGGTCCTGCCGCCCGTGTCGGGCATGCCGCCGGAGAGCACTGCTTTGCGCGAAAAGCAGCTCTGGCGGGTCAGCACGGCATGAATCCGGGCATTCGAATCCTCGGCTTCCATGCTCAGAGCCACCCAGTCGCCTACCGCGGGAAAGTCCGCTCTTGACCCGGCGTCCCTTCGAAACCGGCCCGTGACTTCAGCCCGATATTGCTGGGGCCCGCACGAAACCACATAGAGGTTCCGGTCTTCACGCACCACCCGGCCCGGTCGCAGCGTATTCTTCAGATGAGGAGCGAAATGCTCCTCGAAAAATGC
This sequence comes from Candidatus Zixiibacteriota bacterium, assembly GCA_020346225.1. Lineage (GTDB taxonomy): Bacteria > Zixibacteria > MSB-5A5 > GN15 > FEB-12. The sequence goes on from CP070777.1 coordinate 2,907,224, forward strand.
ATTCCACCCCAGCGGGATTAAATCAGCATATATATTATCGTTACACATCGCTTAGTATTCTTCCTTATTGAGAGTAAAGGCCGCAAGACGCCAGTCCGCGGCCTGCATATTTACCGGTTACAAAAACACCGCGGAGGTGTTACGCCCGCGGACTTTGCTGACACAAAAAAAGGCCAACCCATTTAATGGAGGCCTGCTTCTACGCTCAACATGATCGGTAAAAGACTAACCAGCAACTCCCGGGCGTAACTTCACCATCGCAATATGTCCCACAACGGCTGTCACAGAAATACGCCTCCTTTCGGGTTGGCTGGTTTGTTGTCTTGTTCTATACGGAAATAAATATACACGGTTTCAACAGGTTGTCAACTTTGAAAATCGCGAGTACTCGTCAGCCAGCTTGGGCGGCTAATTCGGGTTTCCGGTGAGGATGAAGCCGCCCCACAAAAGGGGATGGCCACAGCCGCGGCGAGCACGGGATTGATTCAGAAGCTCCAGAGCGGACTCGCGGAGAGCATCGCGTTTCGACATGCCGCCCAGCCAGCGACGGTAAAAACCATCCATGAGTTGCGAAGTCTCACGATCAGGCACCGCCCAGAGGCTCATCACCACCGTCTCGGCTCCGGCATGCTGGAAGGCCCGGCGAAGACCGAAAACACCCTCGCCGCTGATGAGCTCACCAACACCGCTCTCGCAGGCCGAAAGAACCACCAACTCCGTGCCAACGAGATTCAATCCCGAAACCTCAAAAGCGGTCAAAATGCCGTCTTCTCCCGAAGCAATCGTATCGGCCTGCGCAATAGCTCTGTTCGCTCCGGCCAGCGCCAGGCCCGAACGCAAAAGCGGATTATCGCGAACGGTCGCGACCGACGTGTCTGGTGATCCGCAGAAAAAGCCATGCGTGGCCAGATGCAGCACTCTTGGCGATTCGGAAAGCGACTTGAGGACAGCCTCTGTCGCTTGATTGCCGCAGTAGCTCTGTAAGGCGGAGTGACCGGCCCCTTTGAAACGCGACGCCAGGGAGTCAGCCTCGATCCGGGTATGGCTCAGCCGCGTGAAAGAACGCTTCATACAATCAGCCCCCCCCCGCAGGCGCGGGCCATATACCTCGGTCGTGTCGAACATGGGTACTGCTCTGGGGTGCGCCGCGACAGCATCAAAGTCAGCATCGGCCAGAATCACTACCTCCTCTCCCGGTCCTGTCGGCGATGTCGGCCGGACCAGATCACGACCGCACGACAGATAGCTCAAACGATAGCTCTCGATAACATACGAGCTATCCGAAAGGGGAAGAATCTCAAAGGGCAGAAGATTGAGCATCCCGTCAGGCGAGATACAGATATCTTTCTTTCCCGGGCTCACGGCTACGAGCGGAGCAAAGAGCAGGCCGTGAAGCTGACCTGTTACCTCGTTCAACCGGGCTTCCGCCTGGCTCGCCGCCGGCGAGTAGACCTGTACCTGAGCCTTGTAGATCATATCGCGAGCACCTAGAATAAGGCTGTCAATCTCAGTGGCTAAACCCAGGTCCACTGCGTTTATGTTGCCCCGACCGTCCAGCGTAAAGGCCATGTACCGCTCAGGGCCGAGCTTGTCGTCGCCCAGTACCGACGGCGAAAGGTCCGTGGGCCGGTAGCGAACATACTCCCACAGCACCGAACCGGAAGGGATCGCTTCCGACACATCGGCCAGCTCAAACCTTCGCGCCGCCAGAGCATCACCGAATTCACTGCAATGCAGGCTGAGTTGCGTTTCCAGAGAGTCCTTGATGCGATACAGCACCTTCAGCGTGTCAAGGTAAGCTACGCCGGCTATCGACAGGTTGGCGATCTCGGTACATAGCTCGTTGTGCTCGGCCAGACGGGCCTTAAGATCCTCGTCGTATACACACAGAGCCATTCGCCGCTCACCCATCACCGCCTCCAGCACCATCGCCTTCGACTTCAAAAGCATCTCCAGCGAGAGGTTTAGAGAACGCCTGGTCTTCTGTTGAAGCGCCAGCGAATACAGCGTCTCATCAACCAGCGGGTACAAACTTACCCACCGAAGCTTCTGCTCCTCGGACGAGTACGGAAAAACATTCTCCAGATAACGCTGGCACAGATCGATGAAACGGTCGTATGAATCGAGCCCGGCGTCGGTCTTGCCGCCAAAGGCATACAGATGCCCCAGATCGCGGCGGAACTTGGCCACCTCGGGATGACCCGACCCCAGAGCCTCTTCGAGAATACTTATCGCCCGAAGCTGCGATGTCTCGGCCTCGTCATAGCGACCCAGCCGAACGTAGAGGTTAGCCTGATTATTCAGAGCATGAGCCAGAGCGGGATTAGTCAGCCCCAGCTTCTTCTCGGCAATATCGATGGAGAGCTTCAGCACTGAGTCGGCTTCAGTAAAGCGACCCTGGTCTTCATAAACAAGTCCAAGATTCAGAAGAACGAAGGTCATCTCGCGGTAATCCGAGCCATAGGCCTGTTCCCATACGCTCAAGGCTCTGTTGAGAGACGACTCCGCCTTGTCCAAGTCACCCAGCCTGAGGTACACGATGCCAATGTTTATTAAATTATAGGCAACGTCAACGCGTGCCGTACCAGACGCCCTTTCACGAAGCGTGATGGCCCTTAGAAGGAGTTCCTCTGCTTCTGTCAACCGTCCCTGTTCCTGACAGGCCACTGCCAACTGTCCCAGGATACTTGCCACGGAGATATGGTCCGATCCGAGAGCTTCTTCGGTCAGCTTGAGTATGGACTTGAATTCTGACTCGGCTTCCGTATAACGCCCCAGCCGCACTTTCGCGAAAGCAATGGCCCGCGCGACACGGAGCACGTCTGGATGGGAATCACCCAGATTGTCATGAAGAAGCTTTAAAGCTCTCTCCCGGGCGATCAACTCCTCTGAAAACCGGCCTAGCGAATTGTAAGTGACGCCCAGATTATCGAGTTCAGCGGCGAGGGCCAGTGGTGATATACCTTCCGTCTTATCATAAATCGCCACCAGACGCCTGGCCACCACCTCGGCCGCGGCATAGTCTTTCATGAGACTGTAAATCTTCCGACCTATCACCAGAGCCGCGGCCACCTCAAGATGATCCGGCTTATACACCTTCTCGCGGATGGTCAGTGACCGCTTGAAATAGGATTCTGCTTCTTCATATCGCTTCAGATAACGGTATAGATTGGCAAGGCTGAGAAGGCTCACCGCCACCTGGGGATGATCGGGACCAAACGATCTCTCCGCAATGGTCAGCGCCCGCTTATAAAGCGCCTCGGCCTCATCGTTGTTGTCAAGCCAGTACTCGATCAGACCCAGACGATCGACATACTCGCCCACCGTGGGATGATCAGAGCCAAGCTGACTCTCGGCTATCGACACCGCCCGCTCTGATAAAGGCTTGGCCTCGGCGTCGCGCGAAAGCACACGATAAAGCTGTACCAGCCTGTCAAGAAGTTCAGCCGTGTGGAGATGATCCGGGCCGTATAGGCGTTCGGCTACCTCAAGGGCCCTGACATAAAGCTGTTCAGCCTCAGAAAATGCGGCAAAATAGACGCGGCGCGGGCGGCCCTCGCAAAACAGGGTCAGTTCAACCGTGGTATCAGAGAGAGCAAACTCGTTTTCGGCCGATTGTATTGCCTGATGGAAAACGACCTGAGCGGTGTCAATGTCGCCGGACCGCGCCAACGAGTCGGCCCGATTGAGCAGATTCTGCCAGGCGGCACTCGCGGCCAAACCGGGAAGAACAAGAACGATAGCCAGGACGGCCGCCGCCGTATACGCTGTCAGTCGGGGCATATGAAATGATGTTGATTTGAAAGCTACGGCGCAAGTCTAATTCGGACTGCCGGTGCGGATAACATCACACCGGTATCCTGGGCGACGCGATAGTGGAAGGAGACTGAACAGTAGGATTACTGGTCTATAAGGAACACATACACTTGCTCTCGATACGGTTCCATTCCCCGTGGATCTTTGACGGTAAGACGATAAGTCCCTTTCTTCAGCTGACCCAACGGGATGACGATTCTTCCCGTCTCGTACCGGTCAAAACCGGTGAACGTCTCCGTCGACATCAGCGCCGTGCCGTCTTCGGATTCAACCGTCAGGTGGTACTCTTTACCGACCATGGCACCCGGATAGACAAAAGCAATGAGGCCGTCGTGGCCCGTTCTGGCTTTCAGAACCTGATCGGTCGATGATCGCGTAGGGACCAGGGTAATAGACTGAATCTCTCTTATTCCGACGTCATCGGGGCCCCTCACGCCCAGGTATGCGGGATATATCAGCAGCGCGAAAGCGATGAGGGCCACGGCCGGCCTGAAAACCAGCGGCGTTTCCGGCCAGAGGTAAGTGAAAAGCCTTCTGGCCAGCGAAGGCCCCGGGGCGGTCCGGTCCACTGCCTGGCGGACCTCACGCCGGACGCTCATATCCGTCCTCAACAAAAAAGACTCCGCCTCCATTTTCCGGACTTCTTCGAAGCACTCCGGGCAGGAGAGCAAGTGAACTTCAAATCGCTCGGCTTCTTCGCCCGTCAGGGCACCAAGCTCGTAGGCATGCTTGAGAGCGCCGAGGTCCTTGTCGGTGCATTTTTCGCCTGACATTATACGTCACCTCCATCGAGACAATCGCTGAGCATCTTGCGGCTTCGGTTCAGAACGACGTAAAGATGGTTGGACTTCATGTCCAGTCGCCGGCAAATTTCCTCGGTGTCGTAACCCTGCTGAACGAAGTTGAGGGCCCGAGCGTAGCGCGGAGACACCTTCAGTATCTTCTTCAGGCAGTCCAGCAGCCGACGCCTCAGCATGGGGTCGATCTCCCCGGTGGATGGTCCGTCCAGGTCCTCAATGTGCTCTGCGTGTAACATCTTCTTTTGCCGCAAGTTGTGACTCTGCAAATAGTTACCTATCTTGTTTCTCAGCACTTGATAGGCCCAGGCTTCAAAGTTGTCTTCCGGAGCGTCGGATTTCAGCTTCTCCAGAACCGTTATACATGCTTCCTGAGCGATATCTTCACAGTGCTCCTCTCCTATCCTTCGTTTGGCCAGGAGAACGAATCTTACACGCAGATGCTCGAAAAGCTGCGTCTCGGCAGCCTTATCGCCGCGGCGGGCTTTGACGAGAAGATGTTGCACTAATCTCCCGTGATCGCTTATCTGCCTATTGATACGTAATATACGACCGATTAGGTCGACTTGTCAAGAAACGTAGAGCCTACGCAAAAACTGGCAGCAGTACCGTAATATTCCGCCCGTTCATCAAATAGCCTCTATGAGGACGGTCATGGTCAGGAAAACAAAGGGGCTTGCTTCCGCGGGGAGGGGCTGGACCACTGCGGATAGCAAAGCTCGCCCCGATGGGAGGGTCTTGGTAGGACGTTCCTGACAGGCCGTCCTTCTTTATGTTACCGGCCACCTCCAAGCCTTTATCCTTATAGACAGCCTTTCAGCGCGGTATCTGGGCAGCATTTGAACAGGTTACGACAGGGCCTGTCACAAAAATCTGTTCCCCCCGGACCAAAAGTGAACCTTTTTTGTCTTCCCCCGTATACTGAAACTGCAAAACATCGCCCGCGGGATAGGTACTTTTCAAAGGCCACGTTCGAGACACGCTATTCAGGGTGAAAAACACCCGGAGACGTGGCCACAAGTGGAAACCGAAGGGTTTTCACAGAAACAGAGAGGGTATTCGTGAAGAAGACATTACCAATCCTGGGAGCGGTGTTGAAGTCGACGGTAGTAGCGGCCGCCGGCATACTGTTTCTGATTTCGACCGCCCTGGGCACCAAGACCAAACCGTTTGAGCCCGTTTTCCAGCCATCGCTCGAGATTTTCAAAGCCGTCGACGCAGTCAAAGTCGACGGCGATCTGAGCGACCGTGCCTGGATGTCGGCGGGACGGGCCGACAACTTCGTGGAACGATCTCCCGGTGAAAACGTCGAGCCGGAAGTTTACACCGAAGCTCTGATAACTTATGACGACGACAAGCTTTATGTCGCCTTCGTGTGCCACGACGACCCGGCCACGATCAGGGCTACCATGTGTCAGCGGGATCAGTTCTACGGCGACGACGCCGTCTGTCTGCTCGTCGACACCTACGGTGACGCCGCCTGGGCATACGAGTTTTTCGTCAACCCCTACGGTATCCAGAAGGACTATTTGTGGTCCAGCATCGCCGGCGAGGATCCCGGCTACGACCTTATATGGGAATCGGCCGCCAAGATAACCGATTCGGGTTACCAGGTGGAGATGGCCATTCCGTTCACCAGCATGCGTTTCCCCAACAAGGAAGTACAGAGCTGGAAGGTCGATTTCTGGCGTAACCGCCCCCGCGACAGCTACAAGCAGTTTTCGTGGGCCGCCTACGACCGCAACGAGCAGTGCTGGGCCTGCCAATGGGGCACCGTGGACGGCATCACCAACGTCCGGCCCGGAAAGGGCGTCGAACTGCTGCCGACAGTCGTCGGTAACCAGTACGGACAGCTCGCCGACATGGACGACCCCAACTCAGCTTTTGACAACAGCGACCCCGACGGAGAGTTTTCGATCGGCGGTAAGTACGCCATATCCTCCGACCTGACCGTGGAGGCGGCCTACAACCCCGACTTCAGCCAGATTGAATCCGATGCGGCACAGATTGACGTTAACACGACGATTGCACTCTTTTATCCGGAGCGACGGCCGTTCTTCCAGGAAGGCAGCGATATTTTCCGGACACTGTTTAACTCATTCTATACGCGAATGGTCAACGACCCGCAATTCGCGGCCAAGCTGACCGGGCGGACGCAGCGTAACAGCATCGGTTTCATGACGGCGCTCGACGAGAACACGCCTTACATGATTCCCCTTCACGAAAGCAGCATAATTCTTAACAGCAAAAAGAGTTTGGTCAATGCCTTCCGGGGCATCCGAACCGTGGGCAGCGATTCCAAGCTCGGCTTTATCCTGACCGACCGACGCTGGACCGAAGGCGGCTCGGGTTCCATTGCGGCCGTGGACTACGACATCCGGCTGTCCAACGTGTACAGCATTGACGGCCAGTGGATCCTCAGCCACACGGATGAACCGCACGACACCGGGCTGACGGAAGGGCTGGAAGGGCTGAGGTTCGACGACGGCAAACACACCGTTGCTTTCGACGGCGAGTCTTATTTCGGTCATGCCTTTATCACCCGGTTCCTGCGGTTCTCGCGCAACTGGAATTTCGGATTCGACTACAACCAGGTAAGTCCCTCATACCGCACTCAGACCGGCTATGATCCAACCATGAATTACCGCAACGCCGACGGCTGGCAGAATTACACGTTCCGCTTCGACGACGGAATTCTCGAAAGTATCCGGCCGGGCTTTTTCTGGCAATACCGGTGGAATTTCAACGGTATCCCGAAGAGCGGCCAGATCAATCTGAACACCACGGCCAATTTCAGAATCGCCCAGAGCTACGCCGGGCTGTCGTACAACCGGTCCGGGGAGCGGGTCGCTGGCATCTGGTTCGACGATTTGTGGATGCTCGACCTGGATGTGGGCAGCAACCTCACTGCCGAGATCGGATACGACTTCTCAGTCCGTCACGGCACCAATGTCGCCCGGCGGCTTTTGGTCAAAGGCGATGAAACCGGCATCTTCTTCGGGCTGGATCTCAAACCGTTCGACCGGCTGGTGATCGAGCCGTGGGTCAACTACCTGCGGAGCACCAACCACGAGACGGGTGAGGAGCTGTACGAAGGTTACATCGCCCGCTCCCGCTTCCGCTACCAAGTCAACCGCCAGTTCTCGGTGCGCCTGGTGGTTCAGTACAACGATTTCGCGGAGCGGTGGGAGGTCGATCCCCTGTTCACCTATCGTCTCAGCCCCTTCTCGGTGTTTTATATCGGCTCGACCTATGATTATGACAACATGATCGAGCCCACCTCTGAACAGAAGAGCTGGGAACTCTCGTCACGCCAATTCTTCATGAAACTATCGTACCTATTCCAAATTTAGTCGTTTTGCGGTGTTGGAGGGCAGGGTCCTTGCGGCCTTGCCCTCCGGCGGGTTTCGGACACAAATTCAAGCACATTACCGATCGCCCCACTGAGACGCCGATGAATGGTCGTTATTTTCTGCTTGTGTTTGAGCCGCAATCACCTATTTATGGGTAAATCCGCACCGCAGGAGGTTATCGTGAGACGACTGCCAATCATTTTCGCCGCTGTTCTTCTCTTCATAGCCTGCACCAAGCTTGACTACATCGGAGAGGAGTATCCGCCGACCGACCACGTGGACATGTATTTCTCCGAGGCTGACATCGAAGTGGAGTATAAAATCATGGGGCGCATCCTGGCCACCGCCGGTGATTTTATAAGCTCCGAGAAGATGCAAAAGGACATCATAGAAAAGGCCAGGGAGAAGGGGGCCGACGGGGTGCTGATTCTGGGACTGGACCGCTACACTGTCACCGGACCGACTACATGGAGCGAGACGACCAAGTCGGGGGAAGATGACGAGGGCACGACGGTCACCACGACCACCGGCTCGACCTCGACCGAGAGCGAGGACAAGAAGCAAGTCGAGGCGCTCTTTCTGAAGTATAAGTAAACCGTTGCGGCGGGCACAGCTTTCCTGCGCCCGCTTTAGGGGCGGTTCCGATGGATTCACGGCCGAAATATTCCATAAATCTTGACAGCAAGTACGGGTTTCTGAAGCTGATCGACATACCGCGGCTGGTCGACTCGTGCGGCGAGAAATGGTTCAACCAGACACTCTGCCGTGTCAACGACTGTGTCGTGCGAATCGGGATTGTCGAAGGGGAGTTTCACTGGCACAAGCATGATGACGAGGACGAGTTCTTCCTGGTATTGGAGGGGCAGTTGATTCTCGATGTCGAGGGAAAGGACAGCGTCACCCTCGAGCCGCACTGCGCTTACACCGTACCCAAAGGCGTGAAACATCGCCCGCGGGCACCGGTGCGGACGGTCATGCTGATGGTGGAGGGAAGCGGGGTCAATCCAACCGGGGATAAGTAACGAACGCCGTCAGGCGGACCAGAATCAGGCCCAGGAGGGCGCCCCACAGGGCGTGCAGGAAGACGGCGATACCGAAAACCTCGAGAGTGTCCGACCGCGACATATTTAGAATAATCACCGCCGGGATAAGCAGACAAAAGCTCATGATTTCGGTATAAACCAGACCGATCAGCGACAGCGCCGCGGTGCTGCGGTCCTGCAAGATCTTTACCCGCGCGACGAGAACCGCAAAAATAACCCCCAGGACAAGTCCGATCAGGTAGTGAAGAATCCCTCCCAGGGTGATGCTGGCGGCAACGCTTATTCCGAGAAAGTCCAGGGTAGCCGAGGTAGCGTCGGCTATCATCGAAAAGATGATGTATTGCGGGTCGCCGGTGGCGCTCAGCAGGGCAAACATGACCACGTCCATAATAACAGTGCTGGCCACGCCGGCTCCGGCACCGATGGCTGCTGTCCTCCCGAGATGGCTTGGTGCTCGACCGGTCATAACAGGAACCTCTGCTTATGCTATCGGCCCGCAGCCGCCGAATCAACAAAAAGATTGGGGTTAGGGGAATTGTCGAAACCGCGGGGGTTTCGACCTACAATAACTTAAGGTAACGTCGAAACCGCAAGGGACTTCGACCTGGCCAAAGATTTTGGGTTTAGCGGTGGATGTAAAGCGATAATGGCAGTGGCTGTCAGGTCACAGTTGACCGCCGGGCCGAGGAATCAGGACCTGACAGAACAGGTACGGGGTGGTGGGGATAGAGAAGCGAAGAAGCCCGCTTTGGCGCGCGGCGGCTAGACCCGGCTTACAGCGGGCAGGCGCCTGCATGCCGCTCTACGAGAATACACGGATCGCGGGCGACCATTGCGGGTGGCTAGGGTTTCTCACATTCTATGAAGTTCACCAGTGAAGGTTCTGATGTAAGAGCACGGGTTAGCAGATTATACTCCTCCTGCAAGTACTGTGACGTTCTATTCTTGTGGGAAGTAACAATATAGAATTTTCTGCGGTTTCCCCTCCCTATGAAGTCCCTCAATTCCGAGACCGAGTCGAGCCATACAAAATTGATTTTGCTCTTCCGCAAATAGGCGTCCGATGAAGCCATATCGACCTGATCGAATACCGCCACAGCGAGGTTGGGATCGCATATCGAACTGAAGTGCCCGGCTGATTCCCCGGGATGATAAAAATCACTCAGGTAGTAGTTGTTCGATATGTTTTGCTCAATTGTGTTCTTCTCGATGAAATTCCTGGTCATTGTCTCGTTGTTCTGTCTTATCTCATAAAAGAATGTCAGCAGACAATAGACTGATACGCCGATAATCACGGCCGACCTCAGACGGCCGTTCGATATTCTTCCAATGACACTTATCATTATGATCGTTAACAGGATGCAGAAGAGCGGTGACAGGACAACAAAGACACGCTGAAAGGGCGCCTTTTGATGGACAAACGAAATAACGAAAGGAAATATCAATAAAAGAAGTAAAGACAGACAACGTTTCGTTACAAGCCGGTCCTCCCGTTTAAACATTAAAATCAATCCCGGGATCAGTAAGAAAAGAAGCAGATATCTGTCGGACAGGAAGGCAGGAATCACTTCAGTAAAAACTGCTATCGAATGAAAAACGCTGGCCGGCGCCCGCGTGGCAAGTTTACTCGACATAATATCGCCCAGGATGGGTAAATAGGCGATACCGGCGATGAGCACCCCGCCAAGAAGGAAGATCAAGACCCTTCTGGAACTCAGAGCAACGATGTATGGGTTCCGCAATTTTACCAGCCACGCATAGAATATTGTTATGCCGAACGCGGCCAAGAAATAGAGATTGGAAGGAATTGTATAGAGTAGCAGAAAGGCAGAAAGTATTATCATGATACGACCGGTTCTACCTCTCGTTTCAACGTATGTCCAGGAGTAGTAGATGACCATCAATGAAAAAAGGGAGCTCATATTGTAACCGCGCAACTGCAGCGAGAAATTCATGAATGGGATGCAGGTGAATAGGACGATAGTGTTCAGATAAGAATATTCTCGATAGAAGAACTTCCTGATGATGCGTAGGGAGTAGTATGCCGTGGCAATAGTTATCAGCAGCTGCACACCCCGAAACACATAAACATGATCCATAACGGCATCCATGCTTCTCAAGCCCAGGACTCGAGAGAGAATGTGATTCATAAAATTGAAGAGAACGTGATTGTTGGAAGCAGGATAGTGGAATAGCGTATCGCTTATTCCTTTCAGGGCGAAATAGTGGAAGGAATAGACTTCATCATACCATAAGTCTACACTGAGATAAGTGATTGACCAGTAGATGAGCGGGACCAATCCAAGAGTGACCGCTGTATAGCGTGTGATATCATTCTTTCTCATGTCGGCGGCCAGAAGGCTATTCAGGTCCTCCTCATTTATGGCCGTTAGGCTATGAACAGGCTCCGGGCAGGGGAAGCTGCGATGGGTGTCGGACAGCCGGGCCTGGCATATCTGCCGCTTCGCCCAAAATCCAGTTGGCAGGAGTCGTGGACTCCTGCTCTACAGGAACAAGAATCGTGGATTGACTAAGCGATGTAAATGAAATATTGCAGAGGGCGGTGGGAACGGGAAAAAAGGACTTGAGAAAGTCCTTTTTGCAGGGGTTTGTCGGGCCTGATTATCCCACCCCCACGGTGCTCGCCGGCGGTCCGTTCGAGACGGCTATGTCCGCGCCAATAGCGGGAATTCGGCCGCCGGTTGCCCGGTCCTCCCAAAATATCGCTAAAGTGGGTAAAGTTTTTGACTTGACAGGCTCTCGCCGGTTTTTCTATTCTAAGCGCGACTCATTTTGTCCTCTTTTGGGAGCAGCGCAAGGTCCTAACAAGCATGCTCGTGTTTTGAGGAAGGGGGTGTCAGCATGGACAGTTCATAAGCCGGAGGTGGGGATCTTCCGGGGAGACAGGTGGGGGTCTTGGCCGCTCAAGGCCGAAGCTGCCCGACGAGTATTCGACGACCAGAGATATTGATCTTAAGATAACAGGAAAAGGGGGTTCGATATGCCGAGAAGGCTTGTACTGCTTTTGCCACTGCTGCTATTGACAGTGGCGCTCTTCAACCTGGGATGTAAATGCGACCCGCCGTCAACGGTATCGCTGTCGGTAACCATTCATCCCCAGGAGACCGGCGTTTGGTGCTGGGCGGCCAGCGGTCAGATGGTAATGGACTACCTTGGTCACGATGTTTCCCAGTGCACACAGGCCAACAATCGCTTCGGCCGGACCGATTGCTGTACCACCCGGCCGGCCGGCTGTGTGCAGACGGGGTGGCCGGAATTCGCCAAGTACGACTTCAGTTTCGACAGGACATCCGATGCCGCCCTGAACTGGACCGATCTCAAAAAGCAGATCTCCACCAGCAGCTACTGCCAGAAGAAGCCGTTCTGCTTTAGCTGGCACTGGTCCGGCGGCGGCGGGCACATGATGGTGGCCATGGGTTACAAGACGGTCGGAGGTACCAACTGGGTGGAGATGATCGACCCGCTGCCCGTAAATACCGGCGACCAGCGCTTTGTAACGTATAATGCATACGTCAGTGGCACCGGTTATACCCACTGGGACGATTTCTACAACATCACCTACACAGGAGGTAGCTGATGCGCCTGATAAGTCTGATAATAGTGATACTGTTCATAACCGGCGGCAATGCTTACTCGCAGGACGAGCCGCTGCCGGTTGAGACGGTAAAAGAAGTTGCCCGGGCGGCGCTACCGGTGCTGGGTCAGCTGGTGACCGCAGAGAACTTCGAAGCCATGGGTTTCAGGTCACTCGAGGATGCCGCAAAGGTTACGCTCGATGATACCGAACCGCCACTTCAGGTGTTCATGGTCAGGCTCGATCGTCTCAAGGAATACCAAGCCGGGGCGGACGCGAACAGCCTGCTGACCGGCGGCGATATGGTTTATTACCCGGTCACCGTCGGCGGCGAGGTAACGGCCGCGGTGGGTATCGCAAAGACGAAAGAACAGTGGGAGGTCACGTCGCTGGGTGATGCCAACCTGATCCGGATGCTGACATCGGCCCGAAAGAGAAGCATGGACGCCTCCGAGCTTGACGCCAAATCGTATTTCATCGTCTGGGTGGCCGCTCTGAATCTGCACTTTGTGGCTTATCGCGCCGACGAGCGCCTGATGCTGGTGCCGGTGCAGGACGAGCCCACCTACAAATTCGAAACGGGCGTCGCCATGCCGGCCGAACAGGCGTTCGAAGCGATTCTTCCGGCGGCCAAGGCGCACGACGGGTCACCGGGGTAGGCGCCGGTAAACGACTTAGGGAGCGAAAGCAGGCGGGATGTATGACTGTCCCGCCTTTTTTCTGGCCGGTGCACAGTTCGTACGAATTGAACCTTTGGCCGGCCGAATCGTATCACATGCTTATAAGACTCAACCAGAGAAAAGGAGAGGTTCAAACCAATGAATGCCACCCTGACAAAATACGTGCTCGCATCGGCACTCATTTTCGCCGCCGCGGCGGGCGCCCAAGAAGAGCCGAACGTGGCCATGCCGCGGGGGACGCCGACAGTGGAGAAGATCACGGCCTATCTCGACGAGCTCGTCGATTCGCTCGTGGCCCGCGACCAATTCTCCGGTACCATACTGGTGGCCAAGGACGGGCAGCCTGTGTACAAAAGAGCCGCCGGTGAGGCCTGCAAATGGTACCATGTCCCGAACAAAATCGACACCAAGTTCTGCCTGGGGTCGATGAACAAGATGTTCACCAGCGTAGCCGTCGCCCAACTGGTCGAGCAGGGCAAACTGTCCTACGATGACAAAATCGGCCAGCACCTGCCCGACTATCCCAACCAGGACGTCAGAGAGAAGGTGACGCTGCATCAGCTCCTGACTCATACTTCCGGTATGGGAATGTACTGGGAGGAGCTGTTCACCAACCCCGAATGGCCGTACATCGAGACCGTCCAGGATTATGACAACCTGGCCAACCAGAACCCGCTGTTGTTCGAGCCGGGCGAACGTTTTCAGTACAGCAACTGCGGACCGCTCGTGGTCGGGCTTATTATCGAGAAGGTTTCCGGCATGACCTACGACGATTATATCCGCACCTATGTTACCGGCCCGGCCGGGATGACCAATACCGACTGCTATGATATCAAGGATCCGGTGGAGAACATCGCTATCGGGTATACCAAGATGACTTTCGACGGCAGCCCGCTCGACGACTGGATCGCCAATCTGTATCTCAACCCCGTCAAGGGAGGTCCGGCCGGCGGGGGCTATTCAACGGTTGAGGACCTGTTGAAATTCGACATCGCCCTGCGCGACGGCAAGCTCCTTTCCGAAGAGTACTTCAATATTATCACCACGGGGAAAGTTGACCGAGATGAAACGCGTGGGTATGCATATTATTTTGAGGACAAAACCGTCAACGGCGAACGCATCATCGGTCACGGAGGCGGAGCGGCCGGGGTCAACGCCAATCTGGCCATGTTCTTACGTTCCGGCTGGACGGTGGCGATCATGTCCAACTATGACCGGGGCATCATGTTCCTGCGCGGCAAGACGGAAGAGCTGCTGACACGAAGCTGAAGCGAGAGGAGGGCGCTCACTTACCGCCGTGGCCGAGCTGGTCCAGCATGAAGGCGTTCAGGTCGGGGATGGGACAACACTGGATATCGGACACCATGCGCGCGAACTGAAGAACCCCTCCCTTGCGCGCCTGCCCGGACATGAAAACCTGCAAGGCCAGATTGCCCGGTCCCAGAGCCGCGCTGTATTCCGGATTTCGGCGAACACACAGCAAAAGACTCATGCCCACACTGCTGGCAACGCGAAACGACCCCAGCTGGTAGCCGCTGGCGCTGACATACAGACCGGCGTTGGCGCCGATATCCTCGAGCCGAAAGGCAAAGGCCATGACGAGATCGCTGGGGACGGGACTGTCATGGAATTTGCATTCGACCAAGGTCAGCGAACCATCGGCGCCACCCTTTCCCTCGAGCGATACATCGACACTGTGGCGAAAGCCGGTACGTTTGCCTTTGTAACCCTTGTGGGCGAAAGTGGAGAAATTCCGGGCCAGTTCGTTGACCAGATGTTCGCGGACGGCCAGCTCAAACTCTTCAGTGCTCATGTTACAGTACCCCCCGGTTGTTCAAATCTTGTCGTTTAGTGTTTCTTGAGTCTTTTCAGGTCGAAACCCGGGCGGACCGCGCCGCGGGGATGCATCGTACAGACCATGTATGGCGGAGAGGTAGGGATTCGAACCCTAGGTACCCGAAGGTACAACGGTTTTCGAGACCGCCGCTTTCGACCACTCAGCCACCTCTCCGATTCGATATGTGCCTATGGCAGGATCGCAGGGATCCTGCCACACTAAATTTACGAATTCAGGACCGATTGTAAAGGTTTTTGCGGGGTGGGGAGAGAGGCTGCGGGTAGCCCTATACTGGCCTAATCCTCGACAAAGTGGGGGCCGCCCTCCCAGAACCAGCCGTGTGAGATATGCGCCTTGCCTCGAAAACCGATCTCAGAATATTCGATATGCAGCTTTGAAACTTCTGCGAAGAACTTCAAGGGAATATTGGTATTTATCCTGATAATGCCTGATTTGGGGTTGTATTTGATGGTGTTAAAATCATACCACCCCATGTGCTGGGTGTCTTCCAGAGTATACTCTTCGACATTGCTGATGCAAAGTAAACACCTCAAGACCGGCACCTCATAGATTGTCCTGAAAAACCCTTTTTTGACGACCCGGGCATTTTGATCGTGGAAGGCGCGTGCGAACGGAATCTCGAGCTTCCCGGCGGAAGCGTCATACTTGATAGCGTCGACCTCAAAAAACTCGTCATGAATGATGCCCAACAGCATTTCAATATCGCTTCGTTCCGTGACGAGCAAATTTCCGAATATTCCGGGCATACCCATTATGACTCTCCCGCCTATTCGCGCACGAACTCGCCCTTTTCGACCAGGGCCTCCTGGCGCTCGATAAGTTTGCGGATAAAACCGAAACGGGGGCGGACTATCTGGAACACGAGAAAGGAAAAGACAACCAGAGCCACGGTTTCCTTGAAACGTCCGGTAAGCAGAAAATACACGAGGCCATAGGCGGCGATGAGGGCAATGACATACGAGATGGGGCGTGTTTTCTTCAGCAGCGATTGGATGAGATCGTCTTCAAAGGTCTCCTTTCGCCGGATCATGGGTGCGGCCAGCAGTTTTCTTCGCAGCCAGACGGCCAGGGCGGTCTGGGCAAGCGACAGCAGGCCGAAGAGATAGAAAAGGGTGTTGGCGAAATCACCGATGCGATTGTACCAGGTGCGCTGGTTTTCGAAATAGAAGCAAATCAAAAGAAGGCCCATCGGTATCAGGACGTTGACGACCAGACCGAAGTAGAGCGGCTTGATGATGATTCGGTTGAGGTCGTATTTTTCATCAGCTCGTGATGGAGGCATGGGATTCTATCCTCTGTAAATATTGTTCGAAATGTCTCCGGCGCGGCCAGAGTTTGAGTGCCCAGAAGAGCCCCACCGGATAGAAACACAGGGCCCAGGTGGTGTTGTGTGAAAACCAGAAGACAAGCATGGCAAAAGTGAAGACGCCGCATGCGAAGGCCATTTTGGAATTGGCAATGTTGAATACCAGGTTGTGCGGCTTCTGTTTCTGCGATGAGGACTTGAGATATTTCTTGATCATACCACGCTCGATGGCCGGTGTCACCAGTGGAGCCAGGGCGGCATAGACAAGGGCTATCAGGAATATCAAAAAATTGACCTTAAAGCCGGTCACCTGACGCCAGTCAAACCTTGGGTCGAACATCATAAGCAGGATGAGGATGGGAAAAACAATCACATAAAAGACAGCCAGCAGCCTGGCCAGCAAGAGACGATTTTCGATCTCACTTTTGAATCCCGCCATAACGATCTCCCCTTCCGGCTAAGCAATGCCGGACTCCAGACGCTGCAGGAACCTCTCATAGTTTGACTGCCTGGGCCAGTAGACCAGAGTCCAGCCGATACCGACCGGGTAGAAGTAAAGCATCCAGTCGAGATTGCCGGAAACGAGATATACAACCAGCCCGAAAATGTAGATGGTCTCGACGAAGGCGAACTTGATGATGCTGAGCGTAAAGAAGAGGTTGTCGGGAGTCATCTGTGATTGCGTGTTCTTCTGGTAGCCGGTTACCTGGAAACGCTCGATGAATTTCACTACCGACGGCTGGACGATAGCCACGATAAGCAGGATGTACAGCATCATCTGTTGCTCGCCACCATGCCGGGCCGGAATCGAAAGCAGATAAGCGATCACGATGTAAATCAGGGGAGCGGCGCCGAGCATGGCATAAGCTATCAGGCGAACGGTTTTAAAGCGGGCCTGCCGCTGTTCATCTAAATACATCAGTTGATTTTCTCCCTCTTATCGCGAACCCGGCGAAAGAACTCCTGCATCATCGGGGCGATTTCATCAGCCATGACGCCGCTGACAACTTCTACAGTATGGTTGAGCCGGGTTTCGATGGGAAGATTAAAAATCGAGCCGCAGGCGCCGAATTTGGGGTCGTGAGCGCCGAAAACGATAGTCTTGATGCGGGACAGAATGGCGGCTCCGGTGCACATGGCGCACGGCTCGAGGGTCGAGAAGAGATAGCAGTTTTCCAGCCGCCAGTCACCGAAGTGATTGTAGGCAGCCGAGAGAGCGATCATCTCGGCATGGGCGGTGGCGTCGTGCAGGGACTCGGTCTGGTTGCAGCCGCGCCCGATGACCTTGTTTTCGAAGACGACGACGGCACCGACGGGAACCTCGCCCGCATCGAAGGCCCGCTCGGCCTCGCGCAGAGCCATAGCCATGAAGTGAGGGTAGCGGTCGGAATTCATGGAGGCAATATAGAGAGATTGATAAATGCGAAAAAGGGATTTGTGCCGGCCTATTCGAGGAGGCGGCGGGTGATTTCGTCGATGCGCAGGATGGCGTCATCGGACAGCCGCAGCTTGCCCTTATCCGGCAGAAGATGTCCGGAGCGGATGAAAGTTTCATACTGCTGACGGTTGAGACGGGTTTCGAGGGGAACGCCGAAGCGCCGCGAAAACTGAGCGCGGCTTATCCCCTGCGACGTACGCAGGCCGAGCATGATAGCCTCGGTCATGCGGTCCTCGACACCGGATTCGTCGGGTACGCGGGGAAGTGCGTTGCCCTTGAGTTCCTGAATATACCGGTCGAGGTCGGGGTGGTTGGAGAAACGCTGACCGCCGACATAAGACTGGGCCGAGGGACCCAGACCCAGATACTCATCACCCTGCCAGTAACCGAGATTGTGCCGGCATTCGAATCCGGGTTTGGCAAACGAGGACACTTCGTAGCGCACGTAACCTGCCTCGGTCAGGCGCTGGCATCCGGCCCGGTACATGGCCAGGACCAGCTGACGGTCGGGCAGGCGGAGACGGCCCCTTTTGAGGTCATCGGTGAGGGGCGTACCCTCTTCAACAGCGAGTTGATAAAACGAAACATGGGGCGGGTCGAGGTCGATGATCTGGTCGAGGTCATCCGACAGCATGCGGCTGGTCTGGCCGGGCAGGTTGAAAAGGAGATCGACACCGAAATTCCGGTAGCCGAGAGCACCGGCATAGTATACGGCGCGCTGACTGTCATGCGGCGTGTGAATGCGGCCGAGCCGCTCGAGCAGCCGGGTATTGAAAGACTGAATACCGAACACCGGACGGTTGACACCGAGATTTTTCAGGGCGCTCAGGTTGGCCAGGGCAACCGATTCGGGGTTGGTTTCGAATGAAAACTCGATATCGTCGGGAATGTCGAAAAGACTTCGGAGAACTTCCAGCCACCGGGCGAAGCGTTCCAGGTCGGTCAGCGAAGGAGTGCCGCCGCCAACGAAGATGGTGTTGAGCCGGGCGCCGTGTGATCTGATCCAATCAGCAGCCAGCCGTGTTTCGGTGTCGAGGGCGTCGTAGAAGTCACTCTCCAGCGACCGGTCATGAAGCCGCCTGCAATAATCACAGTAAGAGCAGTAGGACGGGCAGAAAGGGTAATGAAGATAGAGCGAAAAAGCCATCGACTACAGAGAAGTGCCAAGCCGGCCCCAGCGGATGTGCGAGGGGAAATTCCACAGGGCGTAGAAGCCCCACTGGAAGGCGTTGACGACGTATGGAAACTCCCACTCGGGGGCGTTCTCATCAGGAGCCCATGACCAGTAGATAAAGACGGCCTTGCCGATGATGTTTTCCCGGGGAACCTCGCCCCAGAAACGGCTGTCACGGCTGTCATCGCGGTTGTCACCCAGCACGAAGTAGCTGTCCCATGGGACGAGATAAGGGCCGAAGTTATCGCGGAAGGAGAGATCGCCGGGGATAATTCGCCCGTCGATGTTCTTGGCGTGGGTGGGAATGGCGGCCACTTCGGCGTCGACATAGACGATCTTATCGGCCACCTGAACGGTCTGCCCGGCGACGGCAACGATGCGCTTGATGTATTCCTTTTCCGGATTGTTGGGATACTTGAAGACGATGATGTCGCCGATCCGGGGATCGTTGTCGAAGTCGTAGGCGAGTTTGTTGACGAAAATGTAATCGCCTTCGAAAAGGGAATCTTCCATCGACGCGGAACTCACGCGATAAGCCGAAACCACGAATATCCTCAGCAAAAGAGCGGCCACCAGCGCGATGATGGCGGTCTCCAGGTAGTCGCGCCACAGCGGCTTGTGCTCTTTCTTGTCGAGGACCTTACTGGCCTGTTTATCTCGTTCGGCCTTGGTGATGTCCTGTATGAGAAAGTCCTGGTCCATACTTATTTAGTGTTATCGGTTTAACCCCACAAACCTTTAGCATGCGGGGCGGTTGCTTATTTCTAAATATAGGCTGAAGAACGACTTATAGCCACCTCAAAACCTCGCCTGGCGCCGCGTGCCGGCAGACGGCACGGACGGTGGAGGCATACAGTCAAATACGCGGCGGGCAGTCTTGCGCGGTGGTTTCCTTCAAAGCCCGGTGGCGGTCGTGCCAACCGGCTGGGGTTGAGTGGCTTCACTATACGGCTCTAAGTGGACCGGCCCCTCCCTCTTTTAGCTTGACACGAATTGAGAGGGTCTATATACTGGTAGCGTAAAGATACTCCTTACTATTCCAACCGCCACAGAGCTCAAGAGGATTACCTCACTGAAAGAAGGTTGACTTTTTAGGATAGAGAATACCCTCACCTCGAGTTTGCTTATGCCCGCCGAACGCTAACCATTAAAAATGGAGGGTCGGCATATGGGGAGTTAAGTCCGCCGGGGATTCAGGGAAAGACAAATCCCGGCGGGCGTCCGCGAAGACGTATTCTAAACAAGTCCAGCACCTTCGGGACGGGAGTCAAGCTCTCTCTGATCACCATCAATCCCCTGGTGAAGCAAGCCTTTGAGGGAGGGCCAGATCAAGTGTGACCGGCCCTGCCGGGCCCGTCATACGCCCGAACGAGGCTTTCGAAGAGCCCAAAGAGCGTGTCAACCGTTTCGGAAAAGCTGGCAAACAAAACTGTGTAATACGAAAACCCGACGGTATAACCTGCCGTCGGGTATTTTGTTAGCCAACAGACTATAGGTTTTATCCCCCAGTCTCGGCCTCATCAGCCTTTCGTCCCGAGAACCGCACCTGTTCAGCGATTGCACTTTTTTCGTTATAATCTACAGACTATCAACCACTTAACCCGCGAGGCCGGGTCCCCCTTGCCAGCGGCATCCGGCTTGCAGAATGGATGGGTGAACAGTTTGAGAACACCGCATAAGGACGGTACGTGGATGAAAGTCAAGTTCGTGCTGACAATGGATGACGTTGAGATAGATGACAGGAAGATAGATCAGGTCATCCTTGACTGGGAAACCGACGTTGACCAAGACGAAATCCTGGAGCTTTCGCATAAATGGATTACCTCGAAGAACTTCCTGACCAAGCGGATGGAAGGCCTAACGCGCGTGGGAGAATCGTCTCTCATGATTGAGCCGCTGGAAGAGGAGCAGGAAAATGAATGGTGAGCTCCTGACACAGGCCAGGAACCTGGCCAACAACGCCGCCAAAAAAGCGGATGAATACTCCGGCGTGATTGGCTCTATTCAGGGTGTCATAGTGGAACACTTCGGCCAGAACGGTCTTTACGCGGCCTACATATTTCTGGCGATTTTCATCCTTTTCATTTTCGCCAAGCTGGCCAAGATCACTTTCTCGACAGTGAAGTGGGTGGTGGTACCGTCGGTGGCGCTGGCTTTCGTGGGGTCGTTCTTCGTGCCCTACTCATTCGTGGCGCTGCTTCCGGTGACAGTCACGTTCTGCTCGCTGTTTCTGCTGTTCAAGGGCTAGGCCAACAGATTCTCCCGCCAATCCAATACAATCGACCGAAACGGCCGGCAATTCAAGCTCGGCGAAACCACCGCATCTTATTGTACAACGGTCGGTTAGCCGCAACGATGATTCGTCGGCAGGCGGCTTGCATGAAAGTCAGGTGAAACCGAATGAACTGTTCCCTCGCTAAACACCGGAATGCCGGGGAAAGATACGGAGGCAGTACGTTATGAGCACGGAGAAAACCTGCATTCACTGTGGGCGCCGGCTCACCAGAGACAAGGGAGTCTGGATTTGCCGAAGGTGCAATTCGCGCGACCTGGAATACACCGGCATTTTCATCGATGAGAAGGAAGATGACGGTTATGTTTTCATCGAATGCCCGGGGGCGACCTTGTACGTGGAGGGCACGAACGAAATCACCGCGGGAGTACGCTTCAACGACAATGATGATCCCACCAAGGGGTACGAGATAGTTGACCACCCGGTATATGCCCCGACGCACACCCGAAAGCGGCGTATCAAGCGCGAGGCGCTGGGCAAGATTCGTCGCTGCCAGGGGTGTCAGGATTATACGGTGCGGATGCGCCGCAAGGAGGGGCCGGACTTCTTCGTCCCGTCATACAAGCATCACGGACGAAAGAAGCTGAAGTCGGTGGAGCATGTGACATACGAGCCGTAGCATAGAATTGCCGGGAGTCAGTCGCACATTTCTTTTATTAAGGCCCGCCGGGTTTATTCCCGGCGGGCCTTTGTTTTCAGGTCATCATGGGCACGGGGCAGGCGGATCGCCACCCTGCCAGAAGTAGTCAACCATATACAGAACATCCAGCGCGTCGGCCTGATCATTGCCGTTGACATCGGCTTCCTCTTCGCACGGCGGCGCCGGGCCGCCTTGCCACATCCAGTCAACGAAGGTGGTGACATCAAGGACATTGACCGTACCGTCGTGGTCGATATCTCCGCGGCTGCGGCAACAGGAAACGGGGATATCGGTCAGGTTATTCAAAATCGCAACCGCACTCTCCGAACCTCCGAGAGCCACGCCCACATCGTAGTCTTTGTCACCGTCGAGATCGGAGGCCACCAGGGAGGCGGGACCGAACCCGGTCAGATAATTGATGGCCGATCCGAAGGTGCCGTCGCCGTTGTTGAGCAGAACCGATATATCGTCGGAGTCGGAATTGGCCAGGACCAGGTCGCAGTCGTCATCGCCGTCAACGTTAGCCGCAAACACGCTGACGGGCTGGCGCCCGGCGGGATACTGGACGGCTGTGGCGAAAGTGCCGTCGCCATTGTTCATCAGAACCGAGGCGGTATGGGCGGATTGGCTGGCGACGGCCAGGTCGCGGAAATGATCACCGTCGAGGTCGACTGCGTAGATAGACGAGGGACCGCTTCCGGTGGAATAGTCGACGGCTTCCTGGAATGACCCGTCACCGTTATTAGTCAGCACGGAAACGTCATTGGATTGCCAGTTTGCCACGATAACGTCACAGTCATTGTCATTGTCAAGATCGGCCGCGTAAACAGCAAGGGGCTGCTGTCCA
>CP070777.1:2930163-2948471 GCA_020346225.1 Candidatus Zixiibacteriota bacterium
CGTAGGGATTCAAAATTTTGAACCCCTACGAACCCAAATGTTTGTAGGGGCTTGATACATCAACCCTTTGATCGTTATGGAATGCTGACCGAAGACAAGACAGGCGAGTCTGTCGAGATGTTTTGCCTATTCCGGCTCGTCGAAAATTACCGCCTGGAATTTCTCGATGATGGCCTGCATGGATTTGTAGGCGTCCGGCGGAAGACCCGCTTTGCGGCAGGTCTGCTGAAGAAACTCCTCCCGCGTCCAGCCGTACCCCGACGCCACCTGCGGCAGAAGCAGTCCGCGATTTCTGCCCATGGTGATCATCAGCCCGTCGCGGCCAACTTCGATTTCATCCAGATCAGTCACCGGCTGAAGCGGCGTGAGAACTGAAATCTCGATATGAAGCTCAGGAACTTCATCGGCCGTCACCGGCGGGAAACGCGGGTCCTGCACCGCGGCCTTGATGGCGCATTCGGATACCGTTTGGACAAGTGGAGCGAAAGCCATGGTGTAACCGATACAGCCCCTTAGCTGGCCGCCCTTGGTCAATGTCACGAAGGCCGCCCCCGGCTCGCGCAGCTTATCCGTTGCATCGAACTCCGGCAGCGGCTTGCGCGCCAGGTGATGCTCTATCGATGCTCTCGCTATCTTGAGAAGCTGGCCTCTTTCGGTATCGGTCAGCTCGAACTTCGCAGGTACCTCGCTGGTCTTGGCGGCATCTTCATCCGGGGCCGGTGATGTCGATTTCGGATTGTCGCTCCCGCTCTTGTAGAGAACGGCTGCGACATATCCAACCACGCCGCTCTTGTCGCCGGAGACATCGCCGGAGTCGCCGTACTTGAGTATTTTGACTTTGTTGGCCCCTCTGGCTTTGGCCGCTTTCGTTACCGCTACCGCTGCCGCGCCGCCGCACGCCTCAGTTCGCCTAGCTCCCAGGTAGGACTGTAGCGCCTGATGATCGAGTCGCTTGATACAATCGATGCCCACCGAGTCCAGCTTCCAGCCTGCCGAGGCCGGACGGTAGTGCTGCCAGTCGGTCGAAGCTATCAGCACCGTTTTGCCGCCGGGGTCAAGCTTTGCCAGAGCGCCCGCCAGGACTTCGGTCGTGCTCTCGTCCGGATAGCCCATCAGCACCGGCACAATTTCGAACTGCTTCAGTGTCGTCTGAAGGTACGGCAGTTGTACCTCGAGGCAGTGCTCAATCTCGTGCGCCTCAGGTATGGCGCTGATGTTTTTGTCGAAGGCGATCATCTGCTCGCACAGCCTGTCGCTGCACGCCACGATGCCGAGCGGCGTCTTCCATTTCACGCCCGGCCCGTACACCGAGATTCCCTCGAAGCCGAACCGGTGCGACGGCCCGCAGAGCACGACATTATCCATCTGCGCCGTTTCGAGCAGCTTGTATCCGTAAGCCGCTATCTGGCCCGAGTACACCAGCCCGGCGTGCGGGACAATCAGCGCGATTATTTGCCCGTCGATCTCCGGCAGGTCGCGCACGCCGGCCAGATGGCCGCTGACCATCGTGGCCAGTTCGGCGCTGTCCGACGGGTAAAACGCACCGGCCACCGCCGGCAGCCTTGTTGCGGCGGACGCGCCAGACCCTGCGACAATCACCGCCACCACGACGGCCAAAAACACAACGTGTTGTTTCATCGGTAGCTCCTGTTGTACGATGCACTTACGCGCACAAACCGTCAAGGACAAAAGTGTTGTCGAGTCAAGTCGCGATGTAGTATAATTATTATATGAGTAAGGTGGCGGTCGTAAAATGGGCAGAACCCGGTGTTGAGGACGGTCTTACCTCGGAACAGTACAGCGCCATGTTGGCGGCGGGATTCGAGGCTTTCGGCAAGCCTGATTTTCTTGCGAAAATGCTCCGCAGGAATCGCCCTGACAGTATCGAGAAGGGGCTTTTCTCGACTCCCGACAGCCGCGCCGATGTGGTCGGTATCAAAACCAACTGCCTTACTCGCCGCAACGCCACGCCGATTGCGCTGGCCAAGGCACTGGCCCGGGCTCTGACTGGCAGCGGCTTCGATGAGAACAATATCATTATCTGGGACCGCACCTGCTGGGAGCTCGCCCAGGCCGACTATAAGATCAACGTTTCCTTCTCCGGAACGCGATGTTTCGGAACCGACGCCAACGGTGTCGGCTACAGCGAAGAATTTTACGGCTCGGGTCCGGTGAACTCGCTGGTTAGCCGCATCCTGACCGAAATAGTCAGCCACAGCATCAACCTTCCGGTCCTGAAAGACCACTGGCTGGCCGGTGTATCGGCGGGCATGAAGAATATGTACGGGGCCATTCACAATCCGAACAAGTATCACGACAACAACTGCACCCCTTTTTGCGGCCACATCAATCACCTCGAGCCGGTTCGCGATCGTCACCGCCTGACGATTATGGACGCCGTCAACGTACAGTATAACGGCGGGCCGGGCTATAAGGGGCAGTACCTGTCGTTTTACGGCGGCCTGATAATATCCGAGGACCCGGTGGCGTGCGACCGCATTGGGGTAGAAGTCGTGGAACATCTTCGCCGGCGAAACAGGATGCCGCCGCTGCAGGCGGCGGGGCGCCCGGCCAAACATATCGATGCCGCGGCTGAGCTTGGCCTGGGTGAATCCAACCTTGAAAAAATCGACCTGCGCGTGGTCGATGTCGACGGCACGGGCAGTGTCAGCGAGGGAGAGCTGCTGGGATGAACCGACGGACGTTCATACGGTGTGTAGGTTGCGGGGCCGCCGCCGCGGCGGCGCAGTCCGGCCTTTTGCCGGAGTTTCTCGGCGGCGTGCAAAACGCCATGGCCTTCGATTACACCAAGAAACTGTCATCGGTCGAAGCGCGTCACTATAAGAAGAAGCCCGATGGCGGCATCGAGTGCGGCATCTGCCCGCGCCATTGTTTCGTGACCGATCTCGAGCGCGGCTATTGCGGCGTCCGCGAGAACCGCGACGATACCTACTACACCCTGGTTTACGGCCTGTCCTGTGCCGTAAACATCGACCCCATCGAGAAGAAACCGTTGTTCCATTTTTACCCCGGGACGACCGCCTTTTCCATTGCCACGGCTGGCTGCAATGTCAACTGCAAGTTCTGTCAGAACTGGGAAATATCGCAGGTGAGGCCGGAGCAGGTCGACAACCTGGACCTGCCTCCGAAGGCGCTGGTCGACGTTTGCCGGCAGAGAAAAGTGCCCACTATCGCTTACACCTACTCGGAGCCGGTCATTTTCTACGAGTACATGTATGACACGGCCGAGCTGGGTCACCGTAGCGGGGTCAAGTCGGTGATGATAACCGGCGGCTATATCGAAAAGCAGCCCCTGGCGGAACTGCTGCCGCACCTGGATGCCGTCAAAGTCGATCTGAAAGCCATCCGCGAGGCCTACTACCGGGACGTTGTCGGCGGCGAGCTTCAGCCGGTGCTTGACCGCCTGATACAGATGAAGGAATCGGGGGTCTGGCTCGAGCTGGTTTACCTGGTGGTGCCGACCCTTAATGACACCGAGCAGGAATTCCGGGATCTGGCCCGGTGGGTCAAGACCTATCTGGGCGCCGACACCCCGCTGCATTTTTCCCGCTTCTTTCCGCAGTATCTTTTGAAGAACCTCCCGCCGACGCCGCAGCGCACGCTCGAAACGGCCCACTCGGTCTGCCGGGCGGAGGGCCTGGAATATGTCTATCTCGGCAACCTTCGCGGCCATCCCTCCGAGTCCACATATTGTCCCGGTTGCGGAAAAATTGTTGTTGGCAGGCGGGGCTACACCATTTATGAATACAACCTGAAGGGTAACCTTTGTCGGTTTTGTGAGAAGCACATACCCGGGTTGTTTTAAATGGCACGCAGGGCACTTTTACTCGGATTCTATTCCATCGGCGGGCAGGTTCTCCTTTTGCGTGAACTGGTCGCCTCGCTCAACGGTGACGAGCTTTTCATTTCGACGGCCCTTTTCGGCTGGCTGGCGGCGGTGGCTGTCGGCGCCTATCTCGGGGGACGGCAACGCTCCGGTCCGCACTGGCTGTTTTTGCCGGCGGCGATTCTTCTGCCCATCATGATCCTGGCCACCCGGTTCTCGCCGTCGCTCACCGGGCACATGGTCGGGGAGGCCATACCCTTCGCGGCGGCGGCGCTGATATCGATTGCGGCTATGCTTCCGGTCGGGCTCATATCGGGCTGGCTGTTTCCCGCGATCACCCGGCAGCATATGGAAACGCAGACTTCCATTGTGCGCGTTTACCTGGTTGAGGGCATCGGTGCCTTCGTGGGCGGAGCGGCCATCGTTTACCTGGTGGGGGAGTGGCTGTCAGGACTGCAAATGGCGCTGGTCATTTCGATACTGATGGTAGCGGTCGAATATGTGCCCTATGGCCGGTCCGGTATCCATAAGCTGCGTCGCATACTGATTACGTTGATTGTCCTGCCGTCGACGATCTTTCTCGCCACGTACCTTGAAACTTACCTTACCGATCTTCAGTATCGTCCCTTCAGCGTCCTGGATTCGTTCGACACGCACTACGGACGCCAGACGATTCTGGGGCAGGCAGGCCAGCAGGTTCTGCTTTCGGATAATAATTTTGAGGCGGTTTCGGCCGACCTTAATACCGCTGAGAACCTGCTGATTCCGGGGCTGCTTTATCATCCTTCGGCAACACGGGTTCTGTATATTGGTCGGCTCGAGTACGGCGTGGCGGAACTGGCCGCGAAACTGCCCGGTCTGTCGCTGGTCGGACTTGACCCCAGACCCGGCCTGCTGGCTTCGTACGGTGACACCGTCGCACAGCCGGCCATCGAGTTCGACATGGTCATGAGCGATCCCGTGACCTTCTTCGCCTCGCCGGAAAGTCGCCGGTCCCGGCCATCCGACGTTATCGGTTTCGCTGTGGACTTTCAGAGTGCTTACCGACGGTCCGGGGCCACCGGAACCGGCGGCCGGTCAGAGGAGTTCGACATTATCGTCCTGAACGCCGGGGACCTCGGCTCGTACAAGGCCAGTCGACTGATTACGGCTACCTTTCTCGAGAACGCCAAACAGGCGTGTTCCGGGGTGTTCATACTCCTGACACGGTACGACACGGACAGTCATATCAGCGCCGAAAAGCAGCGTCCCCTGGCCACCATTTACAGGCTGTTGCGGGCGAGTTTTGCCCACGTGGACGTGTGGCCGGGGGCCACCACCCTGTTTATAGCGTCGGATGTTGTTCCGGTTGAAATGCTGCCTTACGATACGATAATAACCAGGCTTGACTCGCTCGAGTACGAATCGCACTTTGTTTCCGCGGACTACCTGCCCGACCGGCTGAGCAGTTTCAAAAGACAGCGTCTTCTGGCAGCCGTGGGAGGCACCGCGGGTGAAAACAGTCTCGACAGACCCGAGCTGATTCACCAGCATTTGCTCTATCGCTCCGATGTCAGGAGCGTCGACCGCCACCTGCTGTCGTTTATTGCCTACGAATCCACTTGGACGGTGCTGATTGCGGCGGTGATTATCCTTTCCTTCCTGGTTGTCTCTTTGTTGGGTAAGCCGCGTCGCTTCGGACTGTTTCTGTTCTTTACGGCAGGGGCGGCGTCGCTGTCACTCGAGCTTATCATGTTTTACACCTTCCAGTCTCTGGCGGGTGCCCTGTATTCGCAGATGGCCATGCTGATCGGTGCCTTTATGCTGGGGCTGGCGGTGGGCACCTTCCTCTCGTCGTTGATTAAGGGTAGATTCTGCGGCTACGCGGCGCTGGTGATTATGCTTATATTGTCAGTTGCTCTCAGGGTGACCTGGGAGTCGTGGGCGCTTGACGCCGAATATGCCAATCGTTTGTTTCTGGCGCACCTGATATTCCTGTTTGTTGTTGCGGCGGCTACCGGGGCTTTGTTTGTGGCGGCGACGCGTCACTACTACGGTGGTGAGACTAAAGCCAATCGAGGGATTGGATACGCTTACGAAATCGCGGGCTCGTCGGTGGCGGCGTTGTTTACCACGGCCGTGTTGCTTCCCGTTATCGGCCTTAACTGGCTGCTGACGGGTATCGCTGTCCTGATTGCGCTGGCCCTGGCGGGTTTTATCGTCAGGCGCTAAACGGCGCCTAAGATGTCGCCTCGGAGACGGGCGCTTTCTTTCTGTTTCTTTCCAGCAAGAACTGATTATCCGGTGAACGGGTCTCACCGGCGGAGGTGAGGTAGATAGCGGCGCGGTCCGATACGGGACAGGCGAACTCGCAGGCGCCGCAGCCGGTGCACAACTGGGGGTCTACGTAAGGTCGCTTGACGGCCACCTCGTTACCGCTGGAATCCAGGGCTGTTTCCTCTTGCAGGTAGACGGACTTCGGCGACGTGGGGCACCATTCCTCGCAGACAATGCACGGCGTGGCCATGGCCCACGGCAGGCAGCGGCCCCGGTCAATGAAGGCCGTGCCGATCCGGTTGGGCGGTGTTTCTTTGTCGCCGACCTTTTCTTTCAACGTCAGTTCCATGATGGCGCCGGTCGGACAAACCTGACCGCAGAGGGTGCATGTCGGTTCGCAATAGCCGATCTTCGCTATCAGCACCGGCGACCACATCCCTTCCAGGCCGGCTTCGAGCAGGGTGGGGTGGAGGGCGTTGTTGGGACAGACCCGCATGCACTGGCCGCAGCGGATACACCGGCCGATAAAATCACCTTCGGGAAGAGAACCCGGGGGGCGCACCAGCCGCGGGTTGGCGTTGACGGCGAAAGCATCGCCGGAGCGAAACAGCGGAAACAGAGCCAGGCCGCCGGCTATCGAAAGGGCCGCTTTGCGGCGAGAGATGTTTATTTCAGGGGTGCCCGCGGGATTCTCTTTGGTTGCCTTCTCAGCAGCCAGGAAGGTGAACCTCAGCGAACCTTCCGGACAGGTCGCCTGGCAGTTGAGGCACAGGTGGCACTCGGCCTGACGCCATTTTCGGCCCAACTCGGGGTCATCGGCCCCCTGGCACGACAGCGCGCACAGACCGCAGTCGGTGCATGATGCCCGGTCTTTTTGCAGTCCCAGCAGCGAATAGCGGGAGAATATCGCCAGCAGCGCCCCCAGCGGGCAGATCCCCCGGCACCAGAACCTCGTGAACAGACGGTTCAGGACGAGGATAATGAGAAAGAGTGTGCCGATTGTCAGGATTGTGTGAAAGAAAGCCTGGCGATAGGTCAACAGTGCCGGCGCGACAAGATCATACGCTTTCTGGGCGGCATTACCCAGCGGCGGCCAACCGAGCCCCTTTACCCATCCGAGAAGTCCCTCGGCGGTGGCGTGAATCATGGGCAGCACGACGGTTCCGACCGACCGCGCCAGCAGGGCCAGCGGGTCAAGCAACCCGATCTGGAGCGTCCCCAGCGCCGAAGCGCCGAGAAAGACCAGCAGGATGTAATATTTGATGCGCTGGTACTTCTTGTACCGGTTCGACTCAATCTTCTTTGCCCCCTTGCGGCGCAACCTCTCCGACGGTATCTCCGATACCCAGTGATTCAAAGACCCCATCGGACACACCCAGCCGCAGAAGAAACGCCCCAAAAAGATGGTCGGGATGAGGATCACCAGCGACCACAGCAGACCTTTGTACAACGTTCCGCTGGACAGAATCGTGGCCAGCGCCACCAGCGGGTCGAATTCGAGGGCGATAGACACGGGGTATGGCAGACGGATCTCTGTCGGGTCGGCCGGGTTGAAACTCACCTCGAAGGTCGTCTTGAGAATGAGGAAGAGGAATATCAGAAAGAACACTACCTGCGACGCCCGCCTGAGGTTTCGCACCGTCTTGATCGTCATACGGTCACTTCCTTGTATCCGGCCGCACGGTAGTCAACCGTTCCGAGACCGGTCCGTTCGGCCAGGACAATATGTTTCACCCGGTCGCCGGTCAGGCCCAGAAACTCCGCCGCCCGCGAGTCGGCCGCCACCTGGTCGGTGGCGCACATCACGGTGTTGGCCTTGACGACGTCATCGAGCGACCCGCCGGTCGGACCGCCGCGCACCAGCACCCGGGTGGCATCGACCACGGTCAGGGTCGGCCTGCAATATGCGGCCAGATCGACGATGGACTGATCAATGCTCTGATGAAGCTGATTGCGTCGCCCGCCCAGGATACCATAGAGATTCTTCATGCTGATGGTGCACGAGCACAGCGAGTGTTGCTTGACGATGGGCATGTTGATCAACCTGTCGGTGTGGACGAAATGTTTGAGCACGGGCCAGACAGACAGCAGCCGGCCGTCCAGATCGACCGACAGGTAGTCGCCATCCTGCGGGAGGATGACCTCGGCGCCAGCCTTTTCAGCGGCATCGCGTATGCCGCTGCGCAGAAAACAACGTCGGGGATCATTGCAGGAAATGTCGGTGACGATGACCCGGGAGGCACCGGCGTCGAGACACTGCCGCACCATTTCCCCGACCAGGTGGGGGTTGGTGTTTGCAGCCTGCTCCGGAGTGCGGTCCCAGCCGACGTTCGGCTTGATGGTGACCGTCTCGCCGGGACTGACAAACCGCCCGATGCCGCCGATAGCATCGAGGGCGTAGTGCAGAGCCGTTACCGGATCAAGATTTTCACAAAGGGTCAGCCGGGGCAGGGTCGCGTCGGGGGCGATCTCGAAACCCGTTCTCTTGACGACAACGGGTGTGTAACGTGAGGTGCTCCGGTTGTGGAATATTAGCCCGGCGCCGCCGGCGGCAGCCGCCAGCGCCACGGCCTTTGATGTTTTCTTCAGGAACTCTCGACGTTTCATAACTCGCACCAGAGTTGTCGGGCCTGCTGCATGAATATACGTGGCCCGGCTGCCTGGGGCAACATCGGACTTGCCCGGTCCTATTGTTCCTTCAGGGTAAATGCGATCGTGACCAGCATAACCATGGCGATAATCGAACCGGCCACGAAAGCGATTTGGATACCTCCGATGGTGAAGAAGATCCCGATAAGGGGCGGGCCGATGGTCTGACCGGTTCGAAGGACCATCGAGTTTATCGACATAAACGCCGCCCGGTGCTCCAGCGGAGCGAAACCCGACATCAGCGTCAGGAGACAGGGAATGTTCACGCCGTGACCCAGGCCGAAGATCAGGGTCGGTATTAGAAGTAGCCAGATGTCCGGCATGAAAGGAATCAGGGCCAGGGCGAAGCCGTAAGCCACAAAACCGGCCAGCATCAGTCGCTTGACCTGAAACCGGCCGGTCAGCCGCCCGAGCTGTGACGCAGTTACCGCCGTGGTGACCGACATGGCCGACATCAGAAGGCCGATTGTAACCGATGATCCGTTGAAGGAGTTCTTGACCACAAAAGGGAAAAAGCTCAGATAGACGCCGTACAGAATGACGAAAGTGAGCACACTTACGCAGAACAGCCCGATAACCTGGACATTTATGGATTTTCGGATATTGCCGAAATATTCCCGCATGCTTTCCGGTTTCTTTGGCTCGGGATTTTTGAGCTTGAAAAGAACCAAAAATCCGATGGGAACCGCCACTGCCGAGAGCAGAAACGGGTAGTACCAGCCGATAACCGCCAGGGCCCCGCCGATAAGCGGATAGCTGGCTGTACCCATACTCAATACACTCGCGTTATAGCCCATAGCGGCGGCTCGTTCCCGGCCGCTGTACAGGTCTCCGATCAGGGTCGTGTTGATCGACCCCAGAGAGCCGCCTCCCATCCCCTGAAAGAACCGCAGGAGGAGCAACAGGCTGAAATCGCGCGCGAAAAAGCATGCCGTGCCCGCCACACCGAAGAGCATCAGCGCCGGAATGACGATCTTCTTGCGTCCGTAGCGGTCGGCCAGGATGCCCAGGACCGGTGTCATTACGACTCCGGGCAGGGTGAACACGGTGATGAGGAGGCCCACCTTCTGCGCCGAGATCTGCATCTTCCCGGCGATGGCAGGAAAGGCCGGTGTGATGGTCGCCACCCCCATCACCGCCATCAACGTGATGCCGAAAATGATCTGGAGATTGGTGTCCCGGTAGATTTTTCTGTTTGTCCGCTCGGATGTCATGTATGGCCGCCGCACGAAACCTGGGTATTTTATGCAATCGAGAAGAAGATACTATCGCTCCGGGTTAAGCGCCACAAATCTCCTGAAGGCAGACAGAAAATCTTGTCAACAATGTTTGATTGTCCTATCTTCAAATCTGGACACGCGGGGCTTATGTCATTCTCGAGGAGGGTCTAAAGTGTACCTGTATCTGGTCCAGCACGCCGAGGCTAAAACCGAGCAGGAAGACCCGGCCAGACCGCTCTCCTTAGCGGGACTTGACTCGATCGAGAAAACGGCCAGGTTGCTCTCAGAAGAAGTTCGACCTTCGGTCAACACGATATTCCACAGCGGCAAAACCCGTGCGAGACAGACCGCCGAAATCCTGGCTGACCACGTGAATCCGAGCGGCGGGGTAAAAGAAGCCGAGGGTCTCCAGCCCGGGGCCGATCCCTCTATCTGGGCCGAACGTCTGACAGGCACCGCCGACAACGTCATGCTCGTGGGGCACCTGCCGCATCTGGGCAGGCTGGCCTCGCTTCTATTGAGCGGCGACCAAACCAAATCGCTAGTGAACTTTCACAACGCCGGGATAGTCTGCCTGGTGGCCCTTGAGCCCGGGGCTTGGTCAATAGAATGGGCTATCGTACCCGGTTTGTGCGGCTGAAGCATGAAAATCATTTTTTCGGAAAAGTGCCTTGAGTACAGTCAGCCGGGTCATCCGGAATCGCCCCGGCGGGTGAGCCTGGTCTACGAGCGTCTTAAAGACGAGTTTGAGGTAATCGCTCCCGGTAATATTACCGACGAAGACATCCTGATGGTCCATTCCGACAGCTTCTTGCGGCAAATCAAATCCGAGAGCTTCTACGATGCCGACTCACCCGCCTATGCGGGTATATACTCGTATGCTCTGGCCTCGGCCGGCGGGGCGATGACGGCCGCCGAACTGGCCCTTAAGAAGACGCCATCGATGTCACTGATGCGCCCGCCCGGCCATCATGCGGGCAAGGACTTTTTGGGCGGCTTTTGCTATTTCAACAACATTGCCATTGCCGTGGTCAGGGCGCTGAGAAAAGTGAAACGGGTCGCCGTGATCGATTTCGACTGCCATCACGGCAACGGCACTCAGGACATCTTCCTCGGTCACGAGAACATCATCTATGTTTCGCTGCATCAAAGCCCGCTTTACCCCGGCACCGGTTTTCGCTCCGAACTGAATTGCCTCAACTATCCCGTAAGCGCCGGAACGGGCGAGTCGGAGTACCTGGCCGTCCTGGCGAAAGCTCTTAAAGAAGTGAAGAAGTTCGCCCCCGACCTCATTGCCGTATCCGCCGGTTTTGACACCTTCAAGGAGGACCCCATCACGGGTCTCAACCTGGACGTGGCCAGCTACGAGAGAATCGGCAGACGTATTGCCGCCCTGGATAAACCGACATTCTCCGTTCTGGAGGGTGGTTACAGCAGCCGCATGGGCGACTGCGTGTACCGCTATCTGAAAGGACTGGCGGGCTGAGTGAAAAACCTGCGATCGGGCGGCAGCGGCAAACGGCGTTACGAGTTTATCGAACACACCGCCGACATAGCCATCAGGGCCTACGGCGACGATATTGAGCAGGCTTTTGCCTGTGCCGCCGGGGCCATGTTCGATATCATGACCGACAACTCTCCGGTCAAACCGGAGCAGGAAATAGAATTCGAGATCGACTCGCTCGACCTGGAAGGTCTGCTGGTCGGTTTCCTTTCTCACCTGATCGTTCTTCACGAGGTGAACGGTCTCGTTCTGACTGATTTCAGCATCCGTTTTGACGGTCCGGGGAAGCTCCGCGTAAAGACAAAAGGGGAGAAGTTCGACGCCGCCAGACATCGTCACGGACACCACGTCAAAGGTGTTTCCTACCACATGATGGAAATCGACGAGGGTTCGAAAAAGAGACCTGCCTCAGTCCAGGTACTCTTCGACGTGTAAAAAGCTGTTGGCGGACACGGCCGCTGCGTATATTATTGGACACGACGTAAATCGACCACGAGGTGATTTGGATGGCATGGACGGGACCGCTGAATAAGCTCGATAACTGCCGTTACGAGATACCGGCCTCCTACAGAAGCAAGGTCATGGAACAGTTCGGCGTCGAGATGAGTGTGCCGGGAGTGATCTATGCCGATGACCGCATGGTGGAGTCCATCAAGCGCGACGATTCCCCCGAACAGGTGGCCAACGTGGCCACGCTTCCCGGGATAGTCTCGAAGTCCATCGCCATGCCGGACATTCACCACGGTTACGGTTTCGCTATCGGCGGGGTGGCCGCTTTCGATGACTCAAACGGTATCATTTCCCCCGGCGGCGTGGGCTATGACATCAATTGCGGTGTTCGCCTTTTGCGCACCGACCTGAGGGTCGATGACATCAAACACAGGATTGACAAGCTTATCGACACCATGTTCCACAATGTTCCCTGCGGTGTCGGTTCGGAGGGCCGGATTCGTCTTTCGGGCGCCGATATCGATAAGGTGCTGGTAGACGGGGCGCGGTGGGCGGCGGAAAACGATTACGGCGACGCCGATGACCTCGAGGCCACCGAAGAGCAAGGGTGTATCGACGGGGGTGATGCCTCGCTGGTCAGTGACACCGCCAAGAAACGCGGCTCGAAGCAGCTGGGCACGCTCGGCGCCGGCAATCACTTTCTGGAGATTCAGCGTGTCGACGAGATCTACGACAGGGCCGTGGCTTCAGCCTACGGCATTACCGAACCGGACCAGATTGCGGTTATGATTCACACCGGTTCCCGTGGCTGCGGCCACCAGATCTGCACCGATTATCTGGAGGTCATGCGCCGCGCCAACAGGAAATACAACATCCCTCTTCTCGACCGTGAACTATCCTGCGCTCCGGCGTCCAGCCCGGAGGGGCAGGAGTACTTCGCGGCCATGAAATGCGGCGCCAACTTCGCCTGGGCCAACCGGCAGATGATAACCCACTGGGTTCGGGAATCGTTCGAGACCGTACTCGGGCAAAAGGCGGCCCGCCTCGGTCTTCGCCAGATTTACGATATAGCGCACAACATGGCCAAGCTGGAACAGCACGAAGTCGAGGGAAAGAAACGCTGGCTGTACGTTCATCGTAAGGGAGCCACGCGCGCCTTCGGCCCGGGGCACCGGGATGTTCCTGAAAAATACCGGGGTGTGGGTCAGCCGGTACTCATACCGGGTGATATGGGGACGGCCAGTTACCTCCTGGCCGGCACCGAAAAGGCCATGAAGGAAACCTTCGGTTCCTCCTGCCACGGCGCCGGCCGCAGCCTTTCGCGCCATGCCGCCCGCCGCCGGCATCCGTCGGGGCGTGTCATTGCCGAGCTGCAAAAGCAGGGAATCTATCTCCAGGCTAAAAGCCGCAAGGTGATATCGGAAGAGGCACCGGGCGCATACAAAGACATCGACGAAGTCGTCGAGGTATCGCACAATGCCGGAATCGCAACCAAAGTAGTTCGTTTTATACCGCTCGGTGTGGTCAAGGGCTGATCGACGATTTGGGCTGATTCACGCGGGCTGATCTTGCATAAGCCATAACAAACGCGACAATGTATAGCATCAGTCCGGCCATCAAGGCCGGGTACCAGTATGGCTGCGGCATCTGCTGGTGCAGCGTGGCATCGGTGTCGCGCATGAATGACAACAGAATCAGAGCGGTGGCGACGGCGGCCAGCACCCACGAAATCATACCCGGAGAGAAATCTCTCCCTTGAGCGTACCGGCCTATGATGATGAAGCCGCAAATGGTCATTAGCAGCGAAATCAGTAACGGGGCGATCACCGGTCCGATCCAGGGAAGCGGTATCAGGAAGAGAACGTCCCACTCCAGAAAAGAGCCAGGCCAGTCTATGGTGGCCTTGAGCCAGACGTAATAAAAGATGTCCCACATCCCGAATATTGCGATAAAATAGCCGAATCTTTCCCATCGCCTTCGCCCGCACAGTAAGGCCACCGCGACCAACATCACCATGGTTGCCGCTTCGCGCAACAGTTCCACGGTTATCAGTTCCGGCGGTATGACCTTAAGGGGAAAGGCAAAGCCGGCCGGGTAAATCATGTTCCTCAGGTAAACCACGACAACCGCCTCCACGTAGGCAAAAGATGTTGCGAACAGAATTGCCAGTGTCGGCTTAATCGCGAATTCTCGTCTGAAGACATCGGTTGTCATTTCGACCCCAAGTTACACCGGTGGTGCGGGGTTGACAACCGGTTTCGAATTTCGGTCATTTGAGATAGAATTGGCGGAGGGTACTGTGAACGACAATAGAACACTGGAAGCCCCGGTCAGCTGGCAGCAACCTCTCAGTCAAATTCCTCCTCGCCCGTGGGACGTCGTCATAATTGGCGCCGGTCCGGCCGGTTGCACCGCGGCCATCGGTCTCGCCGGGGCGGGCCATGAGGTCCTATTACTGGATAAGGCTCACTTTCCTCGCGAAAAGGTCTGCGGAGATTGCATGCTCACGGATGTTGCCGGCAAGCTGCAGAGACTGGAGCTGCTGAAGGAAGTTCATGCCGAGGCGGCCCGTCTGGACGGTATCATCATATCCAGCCCCTCAAAAATCGCCTTTGAGATTCCGGGCGACTTCGTAACCCTAAAGCGGCAGCGCCTGGATACGCTGCTGGCTTCACAGGCGGTTGCGCAGGGAGCGACTTTCGGCATCGGCCTCGTGACCCGGATGACGGTCAACTCCGATCTGACCGTGGCCGTCACCGCACGGGATTCCGATATCCCCTTGCACGCCCGCTATGCCATCGTGGCGACCGGCGCCGATATCGGCCTGGCCCAGCAGCTCGGGGCCATCACTTCCAGCCGTCCCAGCGCCATCGCCGGGCGCAGCTATGTCCGCTCCAGCATGTCTCTCAATCGGCTGGTGCTTTCCTATGACCGCCGCGTCCTGCCCGGCTATGGCTGGATCGTTCCGCTTGGAAACGGGGAGTATAACGTTGGCTGCGGGAGGTTCCTAAGGGACGGTCAGCGCGTTAATCTGGTCAGCGCCTTCGAGGCTTTTATCGCGGAATTTCCGCTGGCCAAGGCTCTGCTGAGGGAGGGCTCCGTGATTTCTCCGCTGCGGGCGGCGCCGCTGCGCTGCGGACTGCGGGGCGCGCATGCCACGGTCGGTGAGAGTATTCTTATCGCCGGTGAGACATATGGCACTACCTTTGCACTTACCGGCGAAGGAATCGGCCAGGCCATGGCTACCGGCGAAATAGCGGCCGCCGCCGTCGACGGCGCCCTCAGGTCAGGCGACCGCTCGCGTTTGAGAGAGTACCCGGACACGATACAAGAGCGCCTGGCGGCCAGACACGCCGGCTTTGCCCGGGCCCAAAGGTGGATTTCGAAAGCCTGGTTGAACGACTTCATAGCGAAGCGCGCCCGGAAAAGCGGCTACCTGCGCCAGGCCCTGGTTGATTTCATCGCTGACAGATGTGATTCCAGAAAAGTGTACTCACTGGGAGCCATGCTCAGGTCTTACGTAAGTTGAACGCAGGTGCAGGCAGTGTCGCTGTATGAGTATTCGTGACGGCTTTCTACTTGTTATTGAAGTTAAGAATGTTTATCGTTAAACATTCACTTCAAATGATTGTTTATAGCAGGTAAAGCCCGCTGTAAGATGACCGCAAGTCAGGTCGGTCGCGACAGAATCACCGTTTAGGAAGGTAACTTAATGGAAGATCTATATCGTCAAATCATCGAGAAGGTTGGTGAAGATCCCGGCCGTGAAGGGTTGCGCGATACGCCCGGCCGGGCCGCCAAGGCGATGGAATTTCTCACTCACGGGTACCGGGTGGACATCGACAAAATCGTCAACGAGGCGCTCTTTGAATCCGACACCAGCGAGATAGTGCTTGTGAAAAACATCGAGCTGTATTCGCTTTGCGAGCATCACCTGCTGCCTTTTATCGGCAAGTGCCACGTCGCGTATATTCCCGACGGCAAGGTGATCGGTGTTTCCAAAGTAGCTCGTATAGTGGACGTGTTTGCCCGCCGCCTTCAGATTCAGGAGAACCTGACCCGGCAGATAGCCGAAACGGTCGAAAAGTACACGGGAGCGCAGGGGGTGGCGGTGGTCATCGAGGCCCAGCATCTCTGCATGATGATGCGCGGAGTGGAGAAGCAGAACTCCATCATGACCACTTCATGCGTTCTGGGGGAATTCCACGACGACCCGTCCACGCGGGCGGAATTCTTCAGCCTGATTAAGCCATGTATCTTTCCATAAGCAAGCGCTTTGAGTTCTCTTCGTCGCACCGTCTGTGGGCATCGGGCCTGAGCGACGAAGAGAACTTGAGATTGTACGGGCGGGAAGCCGAGAGCCGGCACGGACACGGGCACAATTTCGTGGCGTATTTTGTTTTCCACGGCCCTGTCGATGACGCCACCGGCATGATGATCAACATTGTCAGTATCAAGGACAAGCTCAAGCCGTTAATCGACGGTCGCTATGACCACAAGTATCTGAATGTCGACACGCCGCCTTTCGATAGTGTCGTGCCGACCCCGGAAAATATGGCCGGGCGGCTTCTCACCGAAGCCCGGCCGCTGTTCGACCGGGAAACGGCCCGTCCGGTGGCCTGCCATCTGAACGAATCTTCTGCCAGCGAAGCCACGGCTTACGCCGACGGGCGCGTGGAGCGTCATCTCTGGACCGACTTTTCGGCGGCCCGCCGAACGTATTCACCTCATTTGACCGACAGTGAAAACCGCGACCTTTTCGGCGTCGCCTCGTCGCCGTCGGGCCACGGGCACCATTACCGCCTGCGGGTGACCCTGGGCGGCGAAGTGGATGACAAGTATGGTATGATAGTGCCGGAAACAGAGGGGCGAATGGTCCTGGATGAACTCCGGTCGCAGCTGGACCACCGCAACCTCAACACCGACGTTCCCGACCTTGCCGGTAAGCCCATGACCACCGAGTGGCTCTGCCGCTATATCTTCCGTCGGATCAGGCCTCGCCTGCCGGTAACCAGGGTGAAACTGTACGAGCACCAGAATTTCTTCGTAGAATACTCCGGCGACACGGGCTTTGAGGTGGGCGTGCTGTCGAAATTTCACGCCGCCCACCGCCTGCACTCGCCGGTCTTGTCTGACGCTGACAACGAATGTCTTTACGGCAAGTGCCACAACCTTCGGGGGCACGGCCATCTTTACGTCGTGGAGGCGACCCTGCGGGGCGATCTCGACGAGAAGACAGGTACGGTGTACAATCTGGAGAATCTCACCGGCCATCTCGACGCGGCCCTCGCCCCTTACAATTACAGGCATCTGGATATCGACACCGACGATTTTCGAGAGCGCCCCAGCACCGGGGAAAACATCGTCGCTTCGCTCTGGTCCCGGCTGGAGCAGGCCGGCGATGTAACGCTTTCCCGGGTGCGTCTCTGGGAAACGCCAAACAACCGCTTCACCTTGCGGCGAGATATCGAAAGCGGAGAGTCATAAGAGGCTATGGTCAGAAATGGCGTCATAACGGGTGCCAGCCGGGGAATAGGCCGGGAGACAGCCGTCACCCTGGCAAAAGACAAATGGCATCTGGTGCTCCAGGGGCGCAACCTTGAGGCTCTCACCGACACCTGCAGTATGGTGGAGAAAGCCGGGGGGAAGGCGACCCCGGTCGTAGCCGACCTCAGCGGTGACGAGGGCACGGCCGCCCTGGTCAATGGAATCAACAGTGTGCCGCTGCATCTTCTGGTCAACAATGCCGGAGTTGCCCACGTCAAACCGTTTGAGGAAACCACCCGTGAGGAGTGGGACGAAACCCTGGCTGTGAACGTCACCGCACCGTTTCTTCTTACCAAGAAGCTCTATCGGGTTATGGCCGAGGGTTCCTGCATCGTCAACATCCTTTCGGTGGCGGCCCGTGTCGGCTTCGCCAACTGGAGCAGTTACTGCATGAGCAAGTTTGCCCTTGACGGTCTCATGCGGAGTGTGCGCGAGGAACTGCGGCCGCGCGGCATTCGGGTCATCAACATCTATCCCGGCGCTACCAGTACCGGCATGTGGGAGAGCATTCCGGGTGATTG
Organism: Candidatus Zixiibacteriota bacterium; assembly: GCA_020346225.1. Taxonomy (GTDB): domain Bacteria; phylum Zixibacteria; class MSB-5A5; order GN15; family FEB-12. The sequence goes on from CP070777.1 coordinate 2,948,158, forward strand.
GCCCCGCGGCAAAATGCTCCCGCCGGCCGAGGTCGCCCGGGCCGTACGTTATGCGATCGAACGCCCCGGCGACGTGCTCGTCGAGGATATCTTTCTGGGGAACATCAGCGGTACCCTGTAGGCCGTCAAAGGCGTCGGCTTTTGCTTGTTTGAACCCGGCGGAGAAGTTAACTTAGCGACGTGTCAATGCATAAGGGCCCTATTCTCCGCCTGGCGAGCCTGCTCGCCCTGACGACGGCGTTCTGTCAGCCGGTCGGCTCGCAGGAGACCGGCGTTCTGTATCTCGATTCCGGCAGCCTCAGCCGACTCGCGGC
>CP070777.1:2948571-2965193 GCA_020346225.1 Candidatus Zixiibacteriota bacterium
GCTGCCGTTGTCGTCGGCGCCGTTGTGAACCTGCGGTTCCGCCCCCCGGTAGAGCGACAGCGGCCCGCCCCAGCCCAGATGATCGTAGTGGGAGCCGACAATCGCCACCGTATCGCTGGCACCGCTGACCATGCCGAGTACATTGTAGCCGGTGTCTCGTACCTTGACCATCTCGGTTTCACCGTAGGCCGTGGCAATCTCCGGCACGGACAACTCCAGCCCCAGCCGCTCCAGTCCCTCCCGCCTGAGAAATATGACCGGGATATCCTTCGGCCGAACGTGCGCCGGCAGAACCGCGCCGAGCGTATCGTCCCTGTCCTCCGGCGTAAAGAAAAACACCCCGGCCGCTTCGTGATCGATAGCGTTGTTGATCTTGTCGACCAGCGGGGTGTAGGGCTCGAAATTGACATGCGGGTCGGCCTCGGCCTTCGGCGCGAACCTCTTTACGACGACCGCCTTGCCCTGGACATCCTTGCCGTCGTAGTCGTCGTAGTCACCGTCGTCGTCAGCGACCGTGATACCATAGTCCACGAAAACCACCTCGTCGAACCGAAACGGGGCAGAGGCCGACTGCCGCAGGGGCACGAACTCCTCGCCGATCTTCAGCTCGACCCCGTTGACGGCCAGACGGTTGGCCGGTCCGGGCTCTATGCTCTTGACGAAATCGAAGGTCTGAAAGTACCCGTTGTCGGTTCCGGCCGGAGCGAGGCCGCCGCTCTCGAAGACCCTCTTGATATACTGGGCGGCTTTCCATTCGCCGATTTCGCCCACCTGCCGCCCTTCGAGCGAGTCATCGGCCAGGATCGAGACGTGCTTCAGCACCGAATCGGCTTTGATGGAATATGATGAACCAGCCGCGCCAACGGCTGTTATAAGAACCAGCAATGCTGATAAGAAGGTTATGTAATGCATATGCGCAGGCTTCCTTGCTGTGTGATGTTGCGGCAAAACACGGAGAATATAGGCAATAGCCCTGCGGCTGTCATCATTTTTTGAATTGCGGCCGCCCCTCTCATTTGCTTTCATTATGTAACCCTGCTGGAGTAATTCTGGTTTCAATGGATGAACATGGAGATTCGCTCTATGAGTTCGAAAAAATGCCCTTCCTGCAATTTCACGGCAAATGACTCTGCCCGGTTCTGCCCGCAATGCGGCGCGCCGCTGACACAAAACAAGAAAGGGTCGCCCGGACGGTCAACCTCGAGAAGGGACACGCTGATCATCGTCGGTGTCATCGTGATCGTGTCGGCGGGCTACCTCCTGCTGAGAAAACCCCAGGGTCCGGCGCCGCCAGCCACCAGCGAATTCAGCCACCCGGAGGTGACCGGCATGGAGCAGCCACAGGTAACTTCCGGGCTTAACTTCCCGACCGATTACGACGCCTTGGTGCAGCTCGGTAACCAGGCCATGGATCAGGGCAACTACCCGGTGGCCGCTGAATCGTATCGGCGCGCCCTGGTCATCAACAACCACAGCCCCGATGTCCGCACTGACTACGGCGCCTGCTTGCACGGTATGGGCCTGCCTGACCGCGCCCTGCAGGAATTTCGCACGGTGCTGGCGGACCATCCGACTCACGTTATCGCGAACTTCAACATGGGTATCGTATATTACAATCTCAACCAGTCTGACTCCGCTCGCGCTTACTGGACGAAAGTCTTGACCCTGACCCCGGACAGCACCCTTAAATCGACCGTCAACCAGTACCTTCAGCAATTAGGTGGATAGTATTTCTTGGTTCCTGGAAGAATTCGCCGGGTCGGTCTGGAGTATGCTGGTAGATTCGGCCTTCCTGCTGCTGGTCGGCTTCGTTCTGGCCGGCGTCGTTCGCCTGTTGCTCAACGAAAAGACGATACCGCGTCTCTTTTACGGCAGCCGCAAGATTTTGGTGGCCAAAGCCGCCCTGGTCGGCGTGCCGCTGCCGCTGTGTTCCTGTTCCGTCCTGCCGGTGGCCGACCAGCTTCGCCGATCCGGCCTGAACCGGGGCGCCACAACAGCCTTCCTGGTTTCCACGCCGGAGACCGGGGTCGACTCTATCGCGCTCACCTATTCTCTCACCGACCCGGTGATGACCATTGCTCGCCCGGTCACGGCCTTTGTCTCGGCCATGGCGGCGGGGCTGTTCGTGAGTGCTACCGAGACGCCGCAGGCAGCTACCGTCACCGACGCGGCAACCGGCGAACCTTCGTGTGCCTGCTCTCCTCATGCGGATGCCGGCAACTCTCCAGCCTCCCTGTGGGTCAGAATGGCAGCGGGCCTGAGATACGCATTCGTCGACCTGCTTGGCGATCTGGCGCCCTACCTGTTCTTCGGTTATCTGCTGGCGGGACTGGTAGCCGTCTTCCTCGGCGGCGATATCACTTCCGTGCCGGACACGCTGCGCGTTGGCTGGGGGGGATATCTCGGGGCTATCGTTGTTGGTCTGCCGCTTTATGTCTGCGCCACATCCTCGACACCGCTTGCGGCGGTGCTGCTTTCGGCCGGCTTCTCACCCGGTGCGGTACTGGTGTTTCTGCTGGTGGGCCCCGCTACGAATCTGGCCTCGCTCACTGTTGTCCGCAAGATTCTCTCCGGCTGGGCGACCGTCAAATACTTGGCGGCGATCATCGTTGTTTCCGTCATCTTCGGTGTTGCCCTTGATCGGGTCTACGTTGCTCTCGATTTCACCCCCGCTTACCTCAGCCGAACTTCGGGAGGAGAAGCCGGCTTCGTGAACATCGCCTCGGCTGCCCTTCTGGCCATCTATATCACGTACTGGACCGTCAGGAAAGCCGTCCGGCGTTGGCGATAGTTTTTGCTTGTCTGCCCGCAGCGCCCGGTTTTCCTTGCAGCGGTGGCTTATCAATGGAAAATGCCCCGGTGGGTCCGGGGCGGTTTGGACTTTGTCTTCCCGCCGCTGTGCCTTGGTTGCGGTGATTTCACCGAAGATGAAGACGCCGTATGTGAGTCCTGTCGCCGCACCATGGCGACTTTCAACCGGCCCTTTTGTCTGAACTGCCTCGCTTTTCTTCCCGCCGCCGGGAGCTGCGCTTCCTGCGGTGAGAGCAGCCGGCCTCTCTTTGCCGGTGCCAACTATGTGGCCCCGGTCGAAGATATTATCATACAGTTCAAGTTCAAGAATATTGCCACGCCGGCCAGGTTCTTCGCGAAACTTATTCGAGACCAATTCGCTGAAGACATCCTCCGCCTCGAGGCCGACGTTCTGGTCCCCGTCCCTCTCTACTACAGCCGGGAGAGTTTTCGCGGTTACAATCAGGCCACCGTTTTCGCCGAGCGGGTAGCCGAGCTTTTAAGTCTGCGTGTCGAAACCGGGATTATAGTCCGGACCAAACGGCGTCGCCCGCAGTCAAGGCTGAATCATGCCCAGAGAGTTACGAATATTCGGGGGGTTTTCGAGGTGACGGCGCAGGCCGACGCGGGCCGGAAGGTGATTCTCGTCGATGATGTCGTCACCTCCGGTTCCACGGTGAGGGAGGCCGGCCGGACCCTGGAGCGGGCCGGATACACACTGGCCGGTGTAATATCGATGGCTCACGCCGTGTAGGGTTAGACATATGTGCGACCCGATGATCAAAGATTATCTGCAGCACCTCAAGCACGAGCGGGGCCTGTCGCAGAACTCGCTGGACAGCTACCGGCGCGACCTTCAACAGTTCTTCGATTTTGCCGGCAAACCCGGGGCGGCAAAGGTCACTCCTGCCATGGTCAGCCGTTACGTTAGTGACCTCGGTCGGCGCTGCCGCAAGCCGGCCACTATTGCCCGAAAGATATCGTCCCTAAAGCAATACTTTAATTACCTGCAACAAGACGCTGTAATTACGGAGAATCCGGTCGGTTCATTTTCTGCCCCTAGGATTATGCGATACCACCCGCAGCATCTTTCTGCCGGGGAAGTAGAAGCCATCATCAACGCAATAGATGTTTCCACCGACTCTGGCAGGCGGGACCGGGCCATCCTTGAGCTGCTCTACGGGTCGGGTCTGAGGATTTCCGAACTGATCGATATGGAAATCGGGAACGTGGAATTCGAGGCCGGCTTTATTCGTGTGATAGGCAAAGGGAACAAGGAACGGTTGGTGCCGCTGGGCGAATTCGCCCGCGAGGCAACCCTGGCCTACCTGAATTCGCGGGCCAGAAACAAGTTTGCCAACAAGTCTAAGGCGCTGTTTATCAATAAGATGGGCAAGAAATTCTCCCGTGTGAGCGTGTGGAAAATCGTCCGCAAAGCGGTTGCCAGGGCCGGTATCACGAAAGCGGTTACACCTCACACCTTAAGGCATTCCTTTGCCACGCATATGCTTGAGGGCGGAGCTGACCTGAGAATAGTGCAAGAAATGCTCGGTCATGCCGATATATCTACAACACAGATATATACCGCGGTAGATCGGGACTACATAATTGCGGAGCACAAGAAGTATCATCCAAGAGAACTGGCCCGGTCCGACGACGACTGAGCCGCCCCGGGGACCCGTCTACCATTTTGCCTTAACCCAGTCAGGTATCAACATCGATTTTCATCTCGAGCGGTTTTTCCGGTCGAACAGGATTTCTTTACACTACTTTGACAGTTTTGAGTCCCTCGTGACCATCTGTCAGCGTTTTCCCGTTGATATTATCATGATCGCCGGGCGAGGTCACTTCATCAAGGAAGTGGAACTGGTGCGGGCCATAAAGGACAACGTTTTCATGAGTATCGTGCCCGTGATGATGTTTCACCCCGAGCCCGACGAGAATATCGTGGTGGCCGCCTATCAGGCGGGAGCCGAAGATTTCGTTCACGGCGACTGGCGCGACAAGCTGGTCGAAGTGCGTATCCGTCGCGTTATCCACCGCAGTCGGCGAGACCTGTCGGTAAACCCGTCCACCCATCTGCCCGGCCCTGGTATCATAGAGAGCGAGGTGGCCCGGCTCATAAACATGGATGAATGTTTCGCGGTGTGTTATGCCGACCTCGACAATTTTAAGGCGTACAATGACTACTACGGGTACTTTTACGGTGACAAGGTTATCCAGCTTACGGCCAGGGTCATCAAGGATGTCGTCTTCGACCTGTGCCGGGAAGGTTTTGTCGGGCACGTTGCCGGCGACGACTTCATTGCAGTTATTCCTCCTGAGGAGATCGACCACATCTGCTCCAGTATCATCAGGGTTTTTGACCAGTTGATTCCTTATCGCTACGACCGTCCCGACCGCGTGCGGGGCTATATCGAATCGAAAAACCGTCGCGGCGAGGTGGAGCAGTTCCCCCTCCTGACTATCTCGATCGCAGTCTTGATAAACGAGCACGGCAATTTTAGACATATCGGCGAGATGGCCAAGATGCTGGCCGATCTCAAGCGGATCACGAAGCAGCGTGACGGTTCCAATTACATGATCGAGCGGCGCCGGAAGTACTGATCTTTAAGTCCCGGTCTTATCGGCGCTGCTCGGCCATCATTTCCTGTAGACGTAAAGCGGGTGCGTAGGACGGATTGTGACGCAGGGCGAGCTCCAGGTACTTGCGCACCGAATCTTCCGGCAGGTTGTTCTCGAAGTACCCGACGGCTATGACATAGTACGCCTGGTAGAAAGCGGTATCCTCGGAAATTACGCGGTACATCATGTCAATGGCGGTGCTGAATTCCTGGCGTTTCAGGTAGGACAGGCCCCAGTTGAACTGATCGTGAGGTCCGAGTGGACCGTACAGCAAGCCCAGCCGGTAGAGGGAATCCGCCCGGGCGTAACTTTCCTGCCGGGCGTAAAAGGCAGCGCCTTTGAAATACGCCCGCGCGAACCCCGGCGCTATCTGACGGGCGGTGCGATAATACAGCTCCGCCGAATCGGGCCGGGCAAGTGCCGCAAAGGCCTCGGCCAGGTTAAGATGGTACTGGGCCAGCTGCTCGGGATTGCCGGTGACAGTATTATGATTCTGTATGGCTGTCCGGTACAGAACGACGGCGGAATCGGCGTTATCCGTTTGTGACATCAGCAAACCCAGATTATTGTAGGCAGCCGCGAACTCCGGTTTGAGAGCTATGGCCCGCTGGAAATTATTCCCCGCCACATCGAGTCTGCCCAGACGCATCTGCACATGGGCCAGGTTGTTCAGCAATGTCGCCGAGTAGGGATAGGTGCGTGCGGCCTGAAGGTAAGCCTGCTCGGCCCGCAGAAGATCGCCGAGTTGCTCGTATTTTATGCCTTCGTTGACGTAGGCCTGAAAGGGGCTGGTGTGTCCCTCGTCGTAGTAGGTTCGGTTGAAAACCACGCCTAAGCCCAGCGTTATCACGGCCACCACCGCTAACTGTCTGCGGTTGTACCGGGGCCAATTGCGCACCAGGGTGACAACACCTCCCGCAGCCAGCATGATCATAAATGGCACCAGGGGGAGCCGATGTCTGGCGGTTACCAGAAACAGGATGATGGACGGAATATAGGCCAGCATGAATATGTAAATCGGTCGCAGAACCGCTGACCGCTCGCGGGTGACGTATAACCCCATGACCGCAAGCGGCAAAAGCAGCCCGAACGGAAAGTAGAACGGCTTGCTCCAGACCAGAAGCGAATACAGCACCGACTTGGTCCGCCGGTGGTATATGTCGGCGTTGTCGCTGTTCTCGAATCCCGAGAGCAGGTAGACGGTCTTCTTCCACAGCAGGGTCAGAAAACGGTCGGGATGCTCGGTCATGAACGTTACCGCCCGCCTGGCCCAGAACGATGACAGCCTGGCCTCGGAGAGCTCCCTGCCTGCTTCCCGCTCGGCCACGGCTCTGGTGACCCGGCGGAAGTCCCGCCAGCTCACCGACTCGTCCAGGTCAACCTCCGGCATCAGCATTGTCAGACCGTCCGATTCCGGGTTATTGCCCAGGTACAGATTGATGCCGCCCTGAGAAGAAATCAAGATGAAATCACCGGTGACCACGGCGTTGCGGATGGTGACGGGCATGATCATGAGGACCACACCTGCGGCTAGCACCAGCGGTGAGCGGGCACGTCTCAGCCATCCCTGTTCGCGGCCGCGAATCATCAGCAACCAGATCATGAGAAAGGGGATCACCAGTAGAATATTAGGTCGGCAGGTGGCCGCCAGACCGAGGATGACGCCGGTCCACAGCCACGTTTTGACAAGCGCCGATTCCCGGTAAACCACCAGGCGCTGCATGCCCCAGACCATAAGAAACAAGAACAGCCCTGGTCTAAGAAATGTCGTTTCGTAGAAGACGAGCGTCCCGTACAGGGCGTAGATGAGGCCGGCGATGACGGCCGTCTTCCGGTCGAACAGGTGCTCGGTCAGCCGGTAAAGAAACCAGATCGTACCGCCCGTCAACAGTGTCTGAAGCAGCTTGCTGAGTACGACCGATCCGGAAGTTATCCATGACAGGATGGCCAGGAAGTAGGCGTATAGCGGAGCTCTGAAATACGCCTCCTGCCCCCAGAATGACCCATCGACGATTTCGTTGGCCCATTCCCAGTTCCATTTCTGATCCACAATGGGAACGGCAAATTCCGGCAGCCGGCTCAGTTCGGCCACATACAGAACTCTGACCGCAATCGCTGCCAGGGCGATAAGCAGCGGCCATTGATTTTCTGAAAGGAACTTTTTCATACGCACCGCTCCGGCGGTAAGACTAATCGCCAAATTAGGATACCGGCCGGAGTTGAGCAAGCGTAAACTGGCCGCAGGTCGCAATATCCGCCGGTCGTGATAATTATGAAACATGGCTTGACGGGGAGTCGTATCCAGAAGAAAGAGGCAAAAGCAGGATAGGAGAGAGGAAAATGAGAATCATCTGGATATCTTTTCTGACGTGCCTTCTGGTCGCCGGCGGAGCCGCTATCGCGGCCGCCAAGAGCTGCGGGGCGCATATCTCCTACGAACACGGCCACGATGGATGCACTAACATCGATTTCAAGAATGGCACCCTGGTCATTAAGCATGAAAACCGCTATCTGGAAACGGTTGAGATAACGTCCGAGTATGAACTCTACGTCAACGGAGATCACGTCGAAACCACCGATGAGCAGAAAGTCCTGCTGCGGGAGTTCTACCGGGGCACCGAGGAGATCGTGGGTTATGCCACGCATCTCGGCTGGGAGGGTGCTAAGATCGGACTCGAAGGGGCCAGGCTGGGAGTAGAGGCTGTCGGCAACCTTTTCAAGCTGGCCTTCACGTCATACGATTCCGAAGATTTTGAACGCGACATTGAGTGCGAAGCATCGAAGATCGAGGCCAAGGCGGCCAGGCTCGAGGACGAGGCCGAGGTAGTTGAAGAGATGGCTGATGACCTGGAGTACGTGGCCCGCAAGCTTCGACGCGAGATACCCCGACTGCGCGAACTGGACTGGTTCTGATTCGATTCCCCTTCCGGCGACACTCTCGAGCCGGGGACAAGTATATTTTGCCAAACCCCCGCGGCCCGGAACCCTCACCCTGAACCACCTGGCTGCGGCGGGTTTTGGCGTAAAGGTCTGACAAATCCCCGAGAAGTTAAACAGTGCCGGGATCGTGCCGTTGACAGAGGATCGACCCGGCGATCAGTGCAAGAAGAAGCGGGAGCGATTGCTCCCGCTTCATTACGCCGCTGTATACCGCAATGGGCGGCCCGGCCGCCCCGGTTTGTCAGTCTAAACTCCGGTGAAGCTGATGTCCTTGAAATACATGCTCGGTCGCCGCAGTGACGAGTACATGTACGGGTCGTTGCCCATTTCAATCAGACTGCTCCACGTCTGCAGCAGGTTACCCGAGACGTTCATCTCGTTAACCGGTTTGATCAGCTTGCCGTCTTCGACCAGGGTACCGGTGATGCCAAAGGAGAAATCACCGGTGGTGCTGTTGGAGTTGCCGCCGATGAAACCGTTGACGAGGATGCCCTTCTTCATGTCCTTGACCATTTCGTCGAGGCTCCGGTTGCCCAGCTCGAAAACCACGTTGGAAATGTTACCGCCGGTTGGTTCAACCCCGAGTTTGCGGGAGTAATACCAATCGATCACGAATTCCTTCAGCACCCCTTTATCGATCAATACCCGGCGTCTGGCGGGGAATCCATCGCTGTCGTACAGGCGCGAGCTGAACCCGCCCTCGATAAACGGGTCGTCGATCACGGTCAGCTTGTCGGAGAAAACCTTCTGCCCCAGTTTACCTTCCAGACAGGAGTTCTTCTGCTGCAGGTTGCGGCCCGACATCGGTCCCTGGAGTGCTCCCAGCAGACTGGTGCGCGCGCGGTTTTCAACGATCATTTCGTAGACGCCCGATTCGATCTTTGTCTGGCCCAGCTTGGCGAGGGCCCGATCGACGGCGAACCTGGCCATGCCCTTGGGCTCCGGCAGGTCTCCGAAGTAGCGACCGCCCTTCCAGTCCCAGCCGTTGGGCCGACCGCCCTGGTCGTCTTTGATGGTCACATCGACATAGCAGGAGAAGAACGTGGAGCGGCTGCTTCCTTCGAACCCGTTACTGTGCACCTTAACCGACTCATACATGCCGTCGGAGAAACTGGAGCTGCACGAAACGATTCTGTCACTGAGGCTGAGTGCTTCGTCTTCGAGAGCGGCGGCCATTTTAACGCGCTGGTCGGAGGTGACCTGCTGGTAGCCCGGATCACAGTTCTTCAGGTCTATGTCCTTAAGACCCTTGTAATACTTCGGGTCCGGCAGAGACCTGTAAGGGTCCTCGCCGAGGTACTTGGTCATTGCCACCGACTCGGCGACGAATCTGCCGAGCGACTCCCGCCGAAGGTCGTTGGTGGAGTTATTGGAGTAACGGCCCTTGGTGTAGATGGCAAGACTGAGGCCGTTCTGGGTGGATTCCTGAAGCTTCTCTATCTTGCGCTCCCGGAACTCGATTTCGATTTCGCGGCTGTTGTTTACGTTCACAGCCGCTTCATCGGCGCCGTTCTTCTTGGCCTCCGCGATCACCCAACCGGCCAGTTCCAGCTTTTCATTTTTATTCATAACCTTTTTCCTATTTCATAGCTTTTGGGTTGTCAACAAGCATGGGTTTCCTGCCGCTTCAGGTGGAACTGCCACCGACCGTGATCGCTGACACCTTGGCAGTCGGCAACCCGTCGGTCACGGGCGCCCACTGGCCGCCTTTGCCGCAGGTGCCGCCGCCCTCTTCAATCTTGAGGTCATTGCCGACCATGACAATCTTGGTCAGCACGTCGGGGCCGTTGCCGATGAGGTTGACGTCCTTGACCGGTTTGGTGAGCTTGCCGTTTTCGATCAGGTAACCGGATTTAAGGTAGAACGTGAAGTCCCCCGGCCCGATGTTCACCTCTCCGTTGGTGAACGATTCGGCATACAGGCCCTGCTTCACACTGGCGACAATCTCCTCCGGGGTGTGGGGGCCGTTGTCCATGTAGGTGTTGGTCATGCGGGGAATGGGTACGTGACGGAACGACTGCCGGCGACCGTTTCCGGTCGGCTTGACCTTGTAGTAAACGGAGCTTATGTAGTCGTGCATGTAGGTTTCCAGAATGCCGTTTCTGACCAGGTACGTCTTCTCAGTGTCATAACCTTCGTCATCAATGTTGATGGAACCGCGGTAATTGGGAATGGTGCCGTCGTCAATGATGGTCACAAAGTTCTCCGCCACCTTTTTACCGATTTTGTCGGCAAAGATCGACTCTCCGCGCCGGTTGGAGTCGGCTTCCATACCGTGGCCAATGGCTTCGTGAAGCAGGATACCGGCCTTGCCGGGGGCCAGCACCACTTCCATTTCTCCGCCCGGAATCGGTTCGGCCTTGAAAAGGTCGACCGTCTTACGGACGGCATCACCGGCGATCCTATCGATCCTCTCCGGAGTGTAGTACTCCAGACCGCGGCGCCCGCCGATACCTTCATAGTTCTCTTCCTTGCGGCCGTTCTCCTCGGCCGTGCAGAACGCGAACATACGCGTCATCGGCTGGAAATCGCACGCGACGCGGCCGGCGGAATTGGCTATGAGCACATAACTGCTGAAATCCTGGAACCACACCTGGGAACGGATCACTCTCGGGTCGCCCGCCAGCATCTTCTCGTTTAATTTCAAAAGAAGAGGAATCTTGCTGTCAATGCCGACATCCTCCCAGGAGGTCTGAATCGGGTAGTAGCTCGGAGTCCCGTGGAACTTGAGTTCTGCGGGCGGAGCGTTGGAACCTTCGTGGGCGATGTTGGCCGCTGTCTTGGCCGCGAGCTTCATCGCCTTGGGAGTAATCTCCTCGGTGAAGGAGTAGCCAACCTGTTCACCCTCGACCACCCTTATCCCGACACCGAAATCGACGTTGGTGAAAGCCTGATTTACAAGGTTGTCCTCTAGGCCGATGCTGCTGGAAACGTTGTGTTCGAAGAAAACGTCGCAGTAATCGCCGCCTTTCGCGAGCGCAGCAGCCATAACCTGGCGAATCACTTCGGCATCGACCCCGAAGTGCTGATAGTAATCACTCAGCTCCATGCTCCCGGCAGCCGGGCCGGTCAGCGCCGCCAGAGGGTCCACCTTGAAAATGAGCGGTATGCTGACTACGGCCATCCCCCTGGCGCCAGCAACCATGAATTCCCGTCGGGTCATTTTTCCCATAACGACATCCTCCGATGATTGTATTTAGACAGTTGGTTACATATTCCCTTCATGACGAGGAGCGGAAACGGATATTTTTATGTTTACGCGGATTCGGATGAAAGTTTTCAGTTTTTGTCCGCAACGGCCGAGAAATTACGCGGGTAAGAACCGTGGGCGGTACGCGGCGCGCATCGAAGCCCCCTCGTGTCGCACCGTGCGAGGTGCGGCTGAAGAGAAAGGTCAGGGCCTCCGGATCCGGACAACCCTGACCGGTTAAAAGCACTACTGTCTGTGTTTCAACAACTTCACTCGCGCTGTTTGGACCCGAACCCGCGCCATGCGAGATGGCCCAGTACGGCCGCCATGCCCAAAAAGCAGACGAGCGACAGCCATGGGCCAAAAGCCCCGGTCAGGGTGGCCATCATACCGTCATGACTATCGTAGAACTGCTCATACATCCCCCAGGAGCCGATCATAAATGCCACGATTACACCAATCAAAGCATCCCCCGCCACCAGTCCGGATGCGAATAGCACTCCGTTCTCGTTTTTCTTCTTGCGGTCGCGCTCACTCGAGAACTTTCTGATAAGCAGCGCTACCAGTCCACCGGTCATGATCGGGGTGGACAGCGACAAAGGCAGGTAAAGCCCGATAGCGAACGGCAGGGACGATACCCCCAGCAGTTCAACGGCCAGGGCTATCATACCTCCCACGATAATCGGCAGCCACGGAAGATTGGAGTTCATGACGCCCTGCACCACCGTGGCCATGACATTGGCCTGAGGCGCCAGAAGCGGTGCTCTGGTGGACCCCTCGATCTGAACGAAACCGAAGGCGTCGTTGAGGAAATAAATGGTGAAGCCCATCGCGATAGCCGGAAAGAGCAGCCCGATGAACTCGGTGAGCTGCTGTTTCCAGGGCGTTGCCCCCAGCAGAAAACCGGTCTTCAGGTCCTGCGCGATATCCCCCGACATGCAGACGGCGATACAGACGATGGTCCCGACCGACATGGCCGTGACCATTCCGGATACACCCGAGACCCCGAAATAGACCAGAATCAAACAGGTCACCAGCAGAGTGGCGATGGTCATACCCGAAACCGGGGAGGACGAGGACCCTACGATACCGACAATCCTGGCGGCGACCACCACGAAGAAGAATCCGAACAGGACGGCGATAACGACGCCGAGCAGGTGAAGTTCGGTGCCCGGGAGGACCCAGATAGCAATGATGATTCCGAGCACGGCCAGCAGTACCCATTTCATGGGCAGGTCCCGATCGGTGCGCGGAGTTTCACCGGTGTCGACCTTCTTTCCCAGAAGCTGGCCGAAACCTTTCGAGAAGGATGAAATAATCACCGGGAACGACTTGATGAGCGAGACGAATCCGCCAACCGCCACCGCCCCTACCCCGAGGTACTTGATATAGAAATTTCTCAACTGGGCGGGATTCATCTCGTTGAGGGGCATTTCACCGGGTGAGATGATTGTCCCGGGAATCTGGTCTCCGATGAAGGCCAGCAGGGGGCCGACTCCGAGATAGCCGAGAACCGCGCCGCTGAGCATCAGGGCGGCGATGCGAGGGCCGATGATATAGCCCACCCCAAGCAGGGCCGGGGTGGCGTCGACGCCGATCGTTCCACCTTTGAGAAACCCCTTGAAATCATAGTTGACCGACTCCGACCAGGCCTTTAGCATGTTCATGAATATCTTGTAGAGCGCTCCCAGGCCGATACCCGTAAAGACCAGTTTGGCCTTTCCGCCGCCCTCGTCGCCCGCGACGATGATTTCGGCACAGGCGGTACCTTCGGGGAAGGCCAGCCGGCCGTGTTCCCGCTCGACGAGGTACTTTCTCAGGGGAATCATCAGAAGAATGCCCAGCCCGCCACCGAGCATGGAAAGCCAGAAGATCTGCATTTTCGTTATATCATGCAGGTACCCTGCCGCAGCCAGAGATTGATCGGCGGACCAGATGAAGAAGGCCGGAATGGTGAAAATGATTCCGGCAGCCAGCGACTCGCCCGCCGAGCCGACCGTCTGCACGATGTTATTCTCCAGGACCGTCACGCGTTTAAACAGGATGCGCAACACGGCCATGGAGATAACCGCGGCCGGGATCGATGCGGAAATGGTCATGCCGAATTTCAGGCCCAGGTAGGCGTTGGCGACTCCGAATACGACCGAAATAATCGCACCCAGAATCACGGCCTTCCAGGTTACCTCGTAAATTGAGTCCCGGGCCGGGACAAATGGCTCGAATTTTTCCTGGTTGTTGTCTGGTTGTGCCACATCTCCTCCGTGGGATTTCGGGTAGAAATTGCGTTTTCAGATAGAACGAACAGGCCTGTCTTGATGTCAAGTTTTTAGTGGGCGGCAGGTGCTGGCGGCACTTCGGCGACAATTGCCGATTTCGTTGACAATCTCGTGGGAAAGTAACAAGACTAAATCCCTCCTGTTATGCTCGTAAAATTATCTGCTCGTGAGCCCAATTTTTGGAACTTGCGGCCTGTTCAAAAGTAGAACAGTCAAGCAGGAGGATTAAGAGCAGATCCGGATGGGTCCGGTCGCCCGGTGCGGTGAGGCTGCAGGCGGGGCGGCCCGGAAACCGAGAAAACGTCTTGACAAAAGTCCAGATCGCGGTTATACTTAGAGTAAGTTACTGACCGTACTTTTGTACTAATCCATCTTGGATTTGCGTTTATCTGAAGAGGAAAGTTCGTATTACACATCTAACAGCTGGCGTGGTCGAGGTCTTTTCTTGATCCGTGTCAGCAGCAACTTATTCAACCCTTAATTGTTAGGGAGGTGAACCTTGACAAAGCGTTTACAACCAATCCTAGTTGTCGCCATGGTCTTGTTGGTGCCTACGCTGGTCTTCGCCGGTGCCAATAAGTTCTCGGTTGCCAAGGCTACCGCTCAGGACGGCAACATGGTTGTGTCCGTGCACTCGTCAAATGCTCACCCGCTGGCAGGCCTTGATATTCCGCTGAGCTACTCGGAAGGCGTCACGCTGAAGGCCGTTGAATTCAACGGTACCGACGTGGAGTACTTCCAGTGGAAATCTGCATGGCAGATTCCCGAGGAGCGCAAAGTGGTTATCGGCCTTATAGCTCAGTTCGGCCCCGAGGCCGTGCCGGAGCTGAAAGCTGGTGACAATGAGATCTGCAGGTTGATTTTCGAAGTCAGCGATCCTGCAGTGACCAAGATCACCATCGATGTGTTTCAGATGGAAGGTCCGAACCATGATCTGACCTACATCTATCACAACGATGATGGTAAGGTGTGCGGCGTACGTCCGGAATTCCAGATGGTTACCCTGTCGCTCAACGGGAACGACGGCGTACCTACCACCTGGGCGCTCGCGCAGAATTACCCGAATCCCTTCAACCCCAAAACCAAGATTGCCTACGATGTTCCGAAGGCAGGTCATGTTTGCCTGAAGGTCTACAACGTCCTCGGTCAGACTGTGGCTACCCTGGTTGACGGGCAGAAGGAAGCCGGAAGCCATACTGTCGAGTTTGACGGCAGAGCCTACGGCAGTGGGGTCTACTTCTATCGTCTCGAAACCCGCGACGGTTTCACCGAGACGAAAAAGATGGTCTACCTGAAGTAAAACACTCTAGGGTTTTGGAGACTTGAAGTAAGAGAAAATAGTTCAGGAAAATAATTCGCCACTAGCCCTTTCCCTAACGGGAAAGGGCTTTTTTTGTTTACCGCGCCATAGATTCTGCGCTCACCTCAACACACAATTTGCGTTTCAACGTGAAGTAACACTTCCTGGGCGGAGCAGAGCCGCGTTATCTTGCTATGAAGCAAAGGCTTGAGCTAAACACCTTGTTTCGGGCACACATTTTGATTCATTCTTAATCAAACGCCGGGGTTGGCCCCGGGCCAGATCCGGATTTTCGGATAGATTGCCGGTGGCTTTCTTGGCGGTTGAGCCACCAGTAGTAACCCCGGATGGTGAGGAGAGAGAAGGTCTCAACATTGCGTTGGGACCTTTTTCCATCCAAGATGGTCTTCTTTCCGAAGATGGCTTTCAGCGGATAATGATGGCTCTCAAGTCTTCGTCCCGCGCGGGCCGTACGGATAAGGTCCGTTGACCCGTTGAATTCATGACGGTGACATCGACCCTGTCCAGATGCCTGGACGCGCAGTACCGGGCGGTTATCGCGGCCGCCCTGGCGAGGTTTGTCTCCGAGGCGTTTCCAACCAGCAGGGTCACCGGCGAGCCGGTGCCGAGCGCCTCCAGATGAACGTGGTGCGCCTGCCTGCAGGTTATGAGCTTCTCGTTATCCGCCTCGTTTCGTCCCACCACCACTTTCGTGCTTTCGTCGATGCGAAAATGCCGACCAACCCGCAGCAGATTGAGATCGTCAAAGGTAAGCCTTTCGCTGTGACTGAGGAGATCGCGCAAACGGTTGGAGTAGCCTACGTCGGTCAACAGACAACCGGCGGCAGGTGAGGGGTAATCCTCGAGCCCGAACTGCCGGGCCAGTTCCATCTGGCGCTTGCGGCTGCGTCCCTGGATAGCCTCCAGCTTGTCGCGGTCGACCAGTCCGCTTAGCTCGGCTTCGGTGGGCCGGCACAGCTTGGCCGACAGAGGACGAAGCAGCTTCCCTTTCAGTCCCGACTGATTCTCGGTGAGGTTGAGCTTGTTTCTCACCTGCGACATGGGACGCTGCCCGAGCACCTCGCCGGTGACGACGAAATCGGCGCCGACCTGTTCCATGTACTTGCGCGCTTCGGTGAGCATCAGGATACGGCAGTCAGTGCACACGTTCATGTTCCGCCCGCGGCCGTAGCGCGGCTTCTCGACGATATCCAGAAACTTCTGGCCCAGATGCATCAGCTTGACGTCGAAGCCGAATTTCTCCGCGACCGGATAGGGGTCGGTGCCGCAGGCGGACCGGTCGCCGATATCGCAGCCGAAATGAGTCAGAAAAGTCAGCGCGGTCACCTTGATATCCTGGCGCAGCATCAATAGTATGGCCAGCGCCGAGTCCAGGCCTCCCGAAAACAGTGCGATGGCGTGCCCTCCGGACGGGCTTGATTTGTCACCCATAACCCGTTGTACCGGTTCGCGGTACCCCTTTCGATTCGTAATATAACGA
>CP070777.1:2965293-2968016 GCA_020346225.1 Candidatus Zixiibacteriota bacterium
CCGGGGGTCGACCAACTAACCAGCCATAGTGGTCGCTACTTCCGATGAAGCGGCCGATCAATGTTGCCTTGTTCAGGCTCAAGCGCTTTGACTGGTAGTCATTAATAAGTTAACGAAAGTCGGCCGATTGTCAACTAAAACCGTGTAAGCCGTTGTAGGGTGAGGACTTAAGGCGTCGCGCCGGTTGCCTGATAGGTCACAATATGTATCCATTTTGACCGGTTGCCGGAAACTTTAGGGGAGTCTGGTCTGTTTGGGAAGCTAATCGCAAGGGTTAGGAGTGCTTATGAAGCCGGTTCTGATGGCCGGTATGACCATTGTTATTTTTGCCCTGGTCAGTTACTCGATCGGAGTAATCACGGAGCAGCGGCGCAAGCTCGTCACCAATCTGGTGCTGACTTTTCTGACGGTCGGGGTCAGCCTTGACATCATCGCCACCGTGTGCATGATAATCGGCTCGGAGGCCGGCGCCTTTACCATTCACGGCGTTCTGGGTTATTCAGCTCTCACGGCGATGTTGATCGACACTATACTGGTGTGGCGTTTTCGTCGGGCCAACGGCCCGGTGAGGCGCACGCCCCGATGGCTGCACCTTTATTCCAGGGCGGCCTACTCATGGTGGGTCTTTGTATTTATCAGCGGCAGTCTTCTGATAGCCGTGCGCAAGGCATAGGCCACCACTTCACATGACATCTGTAACACATTGTCACTAACTGCGATATACGACAAGTCCGTCCGAGGGAGGAACCGTTTTTGCGCCTACGGTGTTGTACCGGTAAGATGAATAACCAAAACAGCAGAAACCCGGAGGGTAGTATATGCTGAAACGAATGGCAGTAGTCGGCGCGGTGCTGGTTGCTTTTGCCGGCACGTCACAGGCGGCCAGGTGGGAACTGGACAAAGCGCACTCTTCGGTAGGCTTCACGGTGCGTCACCTGGTGATAGCCAAGGTGAACGGCTCATTCGGGGATTTCACGGCTGATATCGAGTTTGACAAGGACAACCTGGAGCAGGGTTCGGTGAAAATGACGGTGCAGGTGGCATCCGTCGATACCGATGACGAAAAGCGTGACGAGCACCTCCGCAGTCCCGACTTCTTTGACGCCGCAACTTACCCGACGATGGTGTTCACATCGAAGAAGGTACATGATGTCAGCGGCGACGAGTTCAAGATTACGGGCGACCTGACGATCCGGGATGTTACCAAAGAGGTAACTTTCGACGTCGAATTCAACGGCGTTATAGACGACCCGTGGGGCAATACCAAAGCCGCCTTCACGGCAACGACTGCGATTAACCGCCAGGACTTCAACGTAAAGTGGAACAAGACGCTCGATGCCGGCGGTGTTCTGGTGGGGGATGAGGTGAAGATAACCATCGAACTCGAACTCGGTATGGTCAAGTAGCCACAGGGACCTGCTGCTACTTTTACATTTCAAGGATGAAACGAGCCCGCTTCCTGACTGGAGCGGGCTTTTCGTTTATCTCGCCGGCGCGGTCAGCCCAGGCGGCGCATCAGTCCGACGACCTTGCCGGCGATCCGAAAATCTTTGGACCGCCGGTCGACGATAATGGGCTCGTAGGCGTCGTTCTCCGGCAGCAGTCGGACCTGCCGGCCGTCCGGGTGATAGCGCTTGACGGTGGCCTCATCGCCGATAATAGCCACGACGATATCACCTTTACGGGCGACCTGTTGTTTCTGCACCACGACGATGTCGCCGTCCAGAATACCGGCGTCCCGCATGGAGTCACCGAGCACCTTGAGGGTAAAGGAATCGCCCCTGGGGGCGAACGAGGAATCGACGGCTATCTGGCCCTCGATGTTCTCGATGGCGTCAATGGGCACCCCGGCGGGCACCGAGCCGACCAGGGGCATCTCTTTTATGGCCGTCACGGCCGGACTGGCCAGTTCCAGGCCGCGCGCGATGTACTGCTGCTTTTTGAGGTATCCTTTTTTAATCAGCGCGGTCAGATGAAGCCGGACGCCGTTGGTGGAGGTTATCCCCATGTGCTTTCCGATCTCGCGGATGGTCGGCGAAGACCCGCGCGTGGACACGTGCCGGCGGATGAACTCCAATACCTGGCGCTGTTTTTCGGTCAGTTTCTTTCTCATGGGCCGCTCCCTTTCGCTGCCACAATACTGCCCATTTGTACATCTGTCAACATTTTTTGTAGCGTAAGTTACAGAATGTGATATCGATGCGCCGGCCGGCCGTGGGGTATCGGGCGGGGCACAAAAAACTGTTTGGCTCGGTTTCGGCGTTTGTTATCTTGAGGTAGTTCCTGACGCTGAGTGGATCCGACTTCTACGGTATTCCTGCATATTCGCACACATAGTCATCTCGCCTCTGCAGTTTTTGACCGGCAGAAACCAAAGGAGGGAAGAATGAAGACGTTCGTCATGATGACTAAGATCGCGCCGCGGGACGCCGATATCATCGAGGTTACCAACCGGCTTAAAGCCCACTCCAAAGACAGCAACGCCTGGCTCGACGAGATAAACAAACAGTGCCCGGAAGTCAAGGTGCTTGCTCACTACGCTTTGCTCGGTCCCTACGACTTCATGTGCATCTACGAGGCTCCCGACGAGAAGACGGCGGCCAAGGTGTCGCTGCTGAGCCGGGCCCGGGGGGCCTTTCAGGTGGAGAGCTGGCATGCTATCCCGTCGCGTGAGCTAAGCGAGCTGGTCGAAGGGATAGCGAGCACCACGGCCGGCGGCGATA
>CP070777.1:2968116-2990400 GCA_020346225.1 Candidatus Zixiibacteriota bacterium
GATACTCTCACCCGCAGCGGCTACGGCGAGTCCACCTGTGTCGGCCTCGGCGGCGATCCGGTACTGGGCTCGACTTTCGACGAAATCCTGTGGAAGTTTGAACAGGACAAGAAAACAAAGGCCGTCGTCATGACGGGCGAGATCGGTGGTGTCTATGAAGAACGAGCCACCGATACCATCGGTAAGATGAAAACGCCGGTACTGGCCATGGTTGGCGGCATATTCGCCCCGCCCGGCAAGCGCATGGGCCACGCCGGGGCCATTGTCGAGGGCAAAATGGGGACGGCCAAAGAGAAGCTGGATATGCTGGCCGAGGCCGGCGCTCATGCTTGCAAGACTTTCCTCGATATCCCGGAAACGCTCAAGAAGCTGGGCGTATAGGGGTCACACTTAAATCGACGACAGACAGGGCAGGACCCCCGTGGTCCTGCCTTTCTATGTTCTGGCGGCGCCGGCACATTCCGTTTGCCATACCGTCAGGTGTTTATTACATTCGGGCCATTGAGCAGATTCCGGCAACGCTAACAGGAAGGGAGACAATATCAAAACTCTATACTTGAAGCTCGGACCGGCTCGCATCGGCCTTCTGGCCTGCTTCGCCACTATTCTATCAATTATTGCCTGCTCGGGTCAGGCCGACAGGTCACTCGATGACGCCATGGCCGTGGCCGAACAGGGTAACCAGGCTTTGCAGGATCTCGACTGGGAAGCCTACGCCGCGTTGCTTCACCCTGACGAACTGGACCGCTTCAAAGGTTCCGTTATGCCTGACCTCGAGCGCCTGGCTCCGCAGGACAGCGCCGGCATGATCACCTTGTTCGACCGCAAGTTCAATATCGATTCGCTCAGGGCCTCCACTTCCGGGAAGTTCTTTGTCGACATCCTGCAGACCGTTTTCAGGATTTCACCCGAACTCAAGCGCAGCTTCACCAAGATGCAAAACGAGAATATCGGTGCCGTTCCGCAGGCAGATACCCTGGCTCATGTGGTCGTGCACACCACCATGCAGCTGGGGATGCAGTTCGTCGACGAAATGAACGTCACTTCGATGCGCAAATACGAAGGTGCCTGGAAACTGAGGCTGTCCGCCAAAATCGAGGGGATCGCTTATATGCTGCAGCAGAGCCTCCAGGCCCAGAAACCGTAACAATGGAACCAGCCGCCAGAGTATTTCGCGGATCGTCCGTCGAGGCCGTGCACCATGCCTCGGTGGCTGTTGTTGACGGCGAGGGCAACCTTACTCGTTATCTGGGGGATCCGGACCACCTCTCGGTTACCCGGTCGTCCATCAAGCCGTTTCAGCTTCTGCCGCTGTTGGTCGTCGGCGCCGCGGAAAAATACGCCTTCAGTTCCGAGCAACTGGCGGTCATGTGCGGCTCGCACACCGGTACCGACCGGCACCGTGAAGTCGTGCTCTCGAATCTGGAGCAAGCGGGCAACCTCCCGGAACACCTTCAGTGCGGCTGTCACCGGCCCATCTGGATGGAACAGGAGGAAGTCTATCCCGCGTCCGGCGAGGACAAGGACCCCGTCCGTCACAACTGCTCCGGCAAACACTCCGGCTTTCTGGCGCTCGCCCGGTATCTGGGCGATCCGCTCGGCGAATATATCAACCCCGAAAGCAAGGCCCAGCGCCTTGTCAAAGAGACGCTGGCGGGGTACTGCGAATACGATCTGAAAAAGATGCCCTATGCCGTCGACGGGTGCTCCGCCCCCAATTACCCTCTGCCGCTTTTGAACCTGGCGCTCGGTTTTATGAAGCTGGCCAACCACCGGGGCGAAACTCCCGAAGTGGTTGCGGCCGCCCGGTGCGTCAAAGAAGCCATGACGACGCATCCATTCATGGTCTCCGGCGACAAGCGGCTCGATTATGACCTCAAGCGATCTTTTCCCGGCAACGCCGTGTCGAAGATCGGCGCCGAGTCAATCGAAGGCATCGGCTTCTCGAACCCGCCTCTGGGCATCGCCGTGAAAGTGCACGACGGCAATTTCCGCGCTCTCGGCCCGGTGGTGGTCGAGGTGCTCAGGCAGCTCGGGATCATCGGCAATATCGACGATTTCCCGCTCCTCAGGCCGTATGAAAGGCCCGATGTTCGCAACTCCCGTGGGATCGTGACCGGTCAGGTAGTGGCCGAGTTTATGTTGAAAAAGGGCTGAATTGTTGTATATTATAAACATGGAATTCGCCAACCATTTAGGGCTCGAATATCATCGCCGGAGAGTCAAGAAAGTCACATAATATTACTTCCTTGGTTTGGTCTATTAGTCGGTAACCAAAAGCAAGGAGGTAATCTTGGAAAAGCCCCGTCAACCCACCGAACCGTATCGAGTAAAGTCAGTCGAACCTATCAAGCTTCTGGCCCGCCAGGAGCGGCAGCAGAAAATCGAGCAGGCGCATTATAATATCTTCAATATCGACGCCGCCGATATCTACATCGACCTGCTCACGGACTCCGGAACTTCCGCCATGTCCAACCGCCAGTGGGCCGCTCTCATGATGGGTGATGAATCCTATGCCGGGGCGCAGTCGTTTCGCCGTTTCGAAAAGGTCGTTAAGGGCATCTTCGGCAAGAAATTTGTGATCCCGTGTCACCAGGGCCGTTCGGCCGAAAATCTTATGTTCAGCACCATCCTCAAACCGGGCCAGTACGTACTCAACAACACCCACTTCGACACCACCCGCGGCAATACCCAGCACAAGGGCGGTATCGCCGTTGACCTGCCCTGTCCCGAAGTGGATGCCCCGGTGCCGCTGCCCTTTAAGGGTGATATGGACACCAGACGCCTCGAGGCGTTCATCGAGGAGCACGGCCGGGAAAAGATCGCCATGGTCATGATGACGGTGACCAATAATTCCGTCGGCGGCCAGGCCGTGTCGATGAAAAACATCAAAGAAGTATCCCGCATATGCAAAAAACACCGGTTGCCGTTCTTCTTCGACTGCGCCCGCTTTGCCGAGAATTGCTTTTTCATCCGGCGCGACGAACCCGGCTACGAGGACAAGCCGATCAAGGAAATCGCGGCGGAGATGTTCGCGGCGTGTGACGGCGTCATGATGTCGGCCAAGAAAGACGGTCTGGCCAATATCGGCGGTTTCATCGCTCTCGATGACGAGGAATTGTATCAGCGCATCACCGATCTGATGATACTCGTGGAAGGCTTTCCGACCTACGGCGGACTGGCCGGACGCGATCTCGATATTCTTGCGGTCGGGCTGGAGGAAGTCATGGACCCCGACTACCTTCAGTACCGAATCGATCAGGTGAAATACTTCGGCGATATTCTCATGCAAGCCGGCATGCCCATCGTCGAACCGACAGGCGGGCACGCCGTGTTTATCGATGCCGGTGCGCTGCTCGGACACATACCGGCTGAACAGTTCCCCGGACAGGCGCTGACGGTGGCTTTCTATCTGGAAGGCGGCGTTCGCGTCGTGGAGATCGGCTCGCTTATGTTCGGCGGCACCGACCCGGTGACCGGCGAGAAACTCAGCGCCCCCCGCGAACTGGTCCGCCTGGCCGTGCCGCGGCGCGTCTATACCAACTCGCATCTTGACTACATCGCCGAAGTCGCCGCGCGGATAAACGCCCGGAAAGAGCTGCTGGGAGGATTCAAGATCAGCTATCAGTCGCGGTTCCTTCGTCACTTCACGTGCAAACTGGAGGTGATTGCCCCTCGCAATGTGGAGGTGAATTCTTAGAAGCGACTCACGGGGATCGAAAAAGAATGCTCCTTCGGGAGAATTTGTTGTATTAGATATGAAAAGGGTTTCAAAGGAAGAAACCCCTGACGCCAAGGACGGAAACCATATGCTTATCTCCACCCCAGGACCCTCCCCGTAACACTATGCGACCCAGCAACTTAATACCAGAAGGACGGTTTCGAACGCCTGTTGGCTGACTAATTGCTGTAGAAATACTCAAAGCCGTCACAGGGAGTCGCCCGGCGACTTATCCAACCTTGACAAGTTTTTGGGAACCAACTACCTTTCCTAAGTTTATGAAAATCAAAGGAGATAAGCATATAGCTCTTGGTTAACGATTCATCAAGCTTGTAACTTTGAGGGCTGAACCAAAGTTGATGGAGCTATACGAAAATAATCTCCTTGCTCGAAGCGCCGGTAAATCGTCTACCGCGCGCCGTCTTTACAAAACCCTCCTGTCGGCCTTTCTACCGGCTGTCCTGTTGTCTTCCATCAGTCTTGCTGCCGCTGATATCCGTGTCGTCTCTTCCGACCGCTCGGGCTTTCATTTCATTGTGCCGGTCCGACAGGCCGACCTTGACTGGTTCGCCGAAGGCGCCGACTCGCTGATGACGGCGTACCTGACTGTCCAGGTCGGCATCCCATATGGCTCAGAGGTTATGCTCACCCGTGCCGACCGGCAGCAGGCGGTCCCGCTCGGCCCTCTCGGTTTCCAGAAATCCAGACTTTCGACAGCGGCCCGACCGCCGGTCAGTGTGGGCCGGCCTCATACCGTTCGCGGACGCCAGCTTGTCAGCCTGCGAATATTTCCGCTGGCGGCCGGTGAACTCTATCGCGAAGTGGAGATAGCCGTTGCTTTTCGCGGCGGCCTGACTGATACCGCGCCGCAGGAGAAGGATCCATTCTTTGACCGAATATTCAAAGCGGTTGTGGCCAATTACGACCAGTTCAACACTTGGCCGGCTGCTGCTCGCCCGGCCTCAAAGCTGACGGTGGCGCCAGCCGGCCCGTTTGCGAATCCCGGTCCCTGGTTGCGCGTGGCCGTGAACCAGACCGGTCTCTATCGAATTACGGGTTCCCAGATCGACGCTGCCGGCATCGCACTGTCGGATATCACACCGGCCAACATTCAGTTGTACTGGGGCGGCGGTCTGCCGCTGGCCGTCCCCAATGAAGTGGCGCGACCCACTCTTGACCCGGTGCCCGTCATCGTCGAGGACGGGGGAGACGGCGCTTTCGACCCGGGCGACTACATTCTGTTTTTCGGCGAGTCGCAGGACCGCTTTGTCTATTCGGCCGATTCCGTAACCTATGTCAATAATCCGTACACCGACCGCAATGTCTACTGGCTGAGCCTGCTCGGTTCAGCGCCCGGGCTCAGGATGGCCAGTGTGGCCGGGACCGCTGGCGGCACCCCGCAGTCCTCATACACGAAGTACCTCCACGTGGAGCAGAACAATATGCTCAGGCGACTCGACAACGGCCGGATCAACGACTATTATTCCTGGTACTGGTCGGACCAGGAGGACCTTACTTTCTTTGTTTCGGCGCCGGTTCCCCTGGCCAACGATACCGCCGACGTCACTCTGGTCGGTCTGACCGGGGGCAGCTACATGGATCTCACTGTCAACGGCGTGGCCGGGCTGGATAGGATCTGTAATTCCTCCGGTTGCAGTTATCGCACGGTGTCGCTGGTGGACGGTCCTAACGAGTTTTCACTGCACCTCGACCCGACCGCAGCGGCGCCGCCGTATTTCGACTACTGTGAGTTGTCTTATCAAACCGCCAATGTACCGGAAGACGACCGTCTCGATCTGACTCTGGGCGTGCTGCAGGGGAGCACGCAGGTGGAAGTTGTCAATGGCTTCACCTCGAACCCGCTTATCCTCGATGTGACCGACCCGGCCAACCCGGCCGTCGTATCAGGAGCCAGCGTTTCCACCGATTGGATCTTCTTTGATGCCGACCTGGCCGGCACGGTCTTTAGCCGCTTCTATCTGACGCCGGGCACCGCCGCCCTGTCGCCTTTGAGCCTCGAGCCGGCGCAGCCGGAGGACCTTTATGCGGTCGACGACCAGGTTGACCTGATCGTTGTGGCCCCGGTGGTGTTGGCGCCGCATCTGTCTGACTACGTCGGTTATCGTTCGCCGGATTATTCCATAAAGCAGGTGTCGGTCGAGAATATCATGGATAATTTCGGCTGGGGCCTGTATGACCCGACGGCCATCCGCGATTTTTTGAAGTACGCCTACGAAAATTACCCGTCGCCGGCTCCCTCGGCCGTTCTGTTTGTCGGTGACGGCAACTACGATTTCCTCGATAACACGGGTACCGGTATCGCCAACTTCGTGCCCCCCTGCATTCATCCTCTGGACAATTCCGCTTCCGACGACAACTATATCTACTTCGGCGACTACGGCATCCTCGACAGCGACACCTCGTACAGCCCCACCGACCGCGGTTTCGACATGATTTCGGCCCGTTGGCCGGTTCGAACCTCCGGCGAGATAGCGACCATCGCGGACAAGATCACGGACTACGAATCACCCTCCCATTTCGGCATCTGGCGCAACGGTGTCACGCTGGTGGCCGATGATGAGTATATC
This sequence comes from Candidatus Zixiibacteriota bacterium, assembly GCA_020346225.1. GTDB lineage: Bacteria > Zixibacteria > MSB-5A5 > GN15 > FEB-12. Next base: position 2,974,426 of record CP070777.1, read on the forward strand.
GGCGGGTCGCCCAGCGTGTCCGAGCTGATCCATACCTTTCAAACGGAGCAACTGGCCAATGAACATATGTCGCCACTGTTTAACCTGAACAAGGTCTACCTTATCGAATATCCGTTTGTCAATAACGGCAAACCCGAGGTCAACGAGGCTGTCATCAAGAGCTTCAACGAGGGGACGCTCGTGGTCAATTATGTCGGCCACGGTAATCCCGATGTCTGGGCCCACGAGCACGTCTTCAACCGAAGCAGTGATTTGCCGAGGCTGAGCAATGCCGATCGTCTTTCCCTGGTATTCGCCGCCTCGTGTGCTATTGGTTTCTTCGATGATCCCTCCCGCGAGGGTATGGCCGAAGACCTGCTGGCTATGGCCGGCGGCGGCGCCATCGGTGTTATGTCGGCCACGCGGCTGGTGACTTCCGTGGCCAACGCCCAGTTCAACCAGGCGGTATTCGATGTCCTGTTTCAGAACGATTCGCTGTCGATGTGCGAGGCCATGTATGCCGCCAAGCTCGCCCGGCAGTACGTCGGCGACATTCCCTTCCCCGTTTCGAACGATCGCAAATATCTGTATTTCGGCGGCCCCTTTACCGGTCTCGCCATCCCCGAGCTTGACGTTGAGTTTACCGGTATTCCCGACAGCCTGGCGGCCCTCAGCCGAACCGTCGTGAGCGGCCGTGTTCTCGACGGGCAGGCGAATGTGCTCAACCGTGACGGCGTCCTTTTTGTCAATGTCTTCGATTCGGAAAGAGAAAAAACTTACCGCATTGTCAATTCGTCAGGCGTCATTTTAGATGAGGTGGAGTATTCCGTGTCCGGCCCGACCATATATCGCGGCTCGGCCACCATCACCGGGGGCGAATTCGAGTTCGAGTTTCTACCCCCACTGGATATCGGTTATGGCGGCCAGGGAGCCAGAATTTCGGTCTACGCCCGGTTCGATGATATCGATGCCGCCGGCGTGGCTGATTCCATTGTCGTGTCCGAGACGATTGCCGTATCGTCCGACTCGACCGGGCCTTCGATTCAGGTAGCTGTAGCCGGCCGCCACAGTTTCGTCAGCGGCGACTACATCGAGCCTGACGACCGTCTGGTGGTGACCGTCTCCGACCCGTCGGGAATCAACCTGACCGGCGCTATCGGGCACGGCATCACACTGGAGATAGATTGGCTCTCGGAGAATCTCATTAATCTGACCCCTCTTTTCGAAGCCGACCAGGACGATTTCACCACCGGCTCGCTGGAGTACGCCTTGCAAAACCTGCAGCCCGGTAGCCACCACTTCAAGCTTAAAGCCTGGGACAATGCCAACAACTCGACCGGTTTTGAATTCGATGCTGAGGTGCTTGCGACGCAGCCCCTGGCCATAAGGGATCTGCTGAATTATCCCAACCCGATGAGCCAATCCACACGATTCTCGTATTATCTTACCCGGCCGGTGGAAAAATTCACCCTGGAACTGTTTACGCTGGCCGGACGTAAAATTAAAAGCTTCCAACGATATTCTCTTGCTCCCGGCTATTATGACGATATAGAATGGTATGGGAGGGATTTCGACGGTAGCCGCGTGGCTACAGAGGTTTATATTTATAAGGCAACGGCTTATCCTGCCGCCGGTGGCGATAAAGTCGAATCATTTGGAAAGTTAGTATTGATTAACTAGTTTAGGAGAAAGTCTTATGAGACGCTGCAACCTGCTTATCCCCATAATCGCCCTGCTGCTGGCGGCTGTTTTCGTGCCGCAGGTTCGTGCCGATGTGTCCCGGGCCGCGGTGCTCTACCTGCGCATCGCACCCGGTGCCAGGGCGGCCGGTATGGGTGAGGCCTTTGTAGCCATCGCCGATGACGCTACCTCCACTCACTGGAACCCGGCCGGTCTGGGCGCATACCCGCTCACGCCGACCTGGATTGAAACCAGGGTTCCCTCCGACCTTCAGCCCGTATCGGGACTCGCCGCCGTCAAAGCCCGGCGAGGAGTAGATTACACCGTCTATGATGTCTGGGCCCTGACCGAGAAGGGGTTGGCCCGCTACGACAATAAAAAATGGTACCTCTACGAAGAGTTCGAAACCAGGACCGATGAAACCGTCCGGCAGATTGTCGCTTCGTACTTCAGTCTGACCGACGACGCCCTCATCGACCGCGTCAGCAGGCTGGTTGCCGCTCATAATAATGCCGAATCATACGATTACCTGCAGCAGTTGCGCGAGCGCGTCGTCGGCGCTTTTCCCGAAAGCTACTCGTCGTATCAGTCTCTGCAGGATGCCTTCGACACTCTGATAGTTAACTACAATCTGTGCCTCATCAAGTGGTCCAAAATCAGAGAGGGCGAGAAGCTTCTCAAAGAGTCAATGAAAGACAGTTCCCTGACGGCCTCGGAAATGGAAAAAATCTTCTTTGCTTTCGAGGGTGCCAAAACCCGTTTCATACCCGAGGCGCTCAAGATACCGTACTCGGCCCTTTTCGGAAACGATCTGAAGGCCATCGCCTCGACCGGCAGCAGCCTGCTGGTCGCTTCGGACAGCAATCTCTATGGGTTTGCCGACGGCAACTGGCAGGTTCTGCTGATGACCGACCTGCTTCCCTCGGCCCGGGTCACCAGTCTCGCCTCCGGCGACGGTGCCGCGTGCATCGGCACCGATAAGGGGGCCCTGCTTTACGACGGCTACGGCGTCTCGCTTTTGGGTGAGCCCGACGCCCAGCCCCCGGGGCAGTTCGCGGCCCTCGCGCCTGACCGTCAGGATTCCGTCTGGGCGGTAGCCGACGGTAAGCTGTATTTGTTCGACGGCAGCCAGTGGTCCGACAGTCGGCGTTATATAGTGGTGCTGGATGATACTGCTGAGAAGATCGCCCGCAAGTTCGCGCTGTATGGTACCGAGAACGAAACCGGCGCGTACCTTGCTCGCCTGAAAGAGGTTAACCGGCCGCAGGCTCCGGCGGCCCCGGATTCGACGGCCCAACCGTCCGAACCTCCGGCAGAGACATCCGCCGAATCCGACCTGCTGGTGCTGAATCCCGGTGACACCATCAGGGTTCCGTTCGTCTCCGAAATAAAGGGCGCCATCACGACTATGCATATCGGCCGGGACGAGCAGTTGTGGTTCGCCACTGAATATGGCGTCGTGCGCTGGGATGGTTCGCGGTGGTCGCTGCCCGGATATCGTCAGCACACCGTCGCCGAGAACGAAACGCTCCAGAGCATTCTCGAAAACACGCTTCCCGGTCAGTCCGCCGAGGTCGATACCTGGAAGCCGATAACTATGGCCGTCAACGACCTGGACTCCGAAGAGTTGACACCGGGACAGGCCATCTGGATTCGTCGTAACCCCGCCGCGGCCCCGGTCCGGGCCATTAATTCGCGCGGCGGTCGCACCTATTTTGCATCCAGCGAAGGCATGCTGCAGTACGATCGCCAGGGTTGGAGTCGCGTTGACCTGCATGGTCTCGGTTACGCCGACGCCGTGGTGGTGGAAGAGCGCAGCGAGGGCCTCTGGCTGGCAACCAGCGACAAGATCGTTACCCGGGCCGATTCCAAGACCGAGTTCTCCCTGATGTATGTAAAATGGCTGCCCGAACTGGCCGACGACCTGTTCTATACGTTCGGCGCCGTCGCTTCGCACAAGGAGGGCTGGGGCACCATCGGCGCCAGCTTTACCTATATCTCTTACGGGACGATAATCTACACTGATCCCGCGGGCAACGAGGACCCCAGCAAGAATTTCGAGTCGTTCGATCTTGCCGGTAACGTTTCCTGGGGTACTTCGCTCACCGACAAGCTTAAGCTCGGCCTCTCCAGCAAGGTGCTTTACTCCCGGCTGGCCGAGCTGGGTCAGGATGAAGAGCGGGGCGAAGGCACCGCCACCGGGTTCGCCATGGATTGCGGGTTGCTCTATCTGTATTCGCCCCGGCTGCGGCTGGGTATGTCGGTGACCAATCTCGGCCCCGACATGGCCTATATCGATGCCGCTCAGGCCGACCCGCTGCCGCGCAATCTCGCGCTCGGGGCCGCCTACAAAATCCTGCAGAGTGATTATTACTACCTCATGGCCACCCTCGAACTCAACAAGGCGCTGGTCGGACTCGACGACAGTTTCCGCGATGAATTGCAGGAGCTTGTTTACAACGGCGGTGTGGAATTTCTCTACGCCGATCTGCTGGCCCTGCGCGGCGGTTACATCTTTGACGAGGAGGGCGACGTGAAAACCATCACCGTCGGTGTCGGCATCGGCCCGGTGGGGATATTCAAATTCGATTTTTCGTATATTCCCAGCAATAGCGATGTTGCTCTCGCCAATACTATGCGTTGGTCGTTATCGATTCAGCCTTAGTGACGGGAGACGACACGTGTGCTGAGAAAAATTACTTTCCTGACCCGTACGACGCTGGTGCTGTTGCTGGCGACGGCAACTGCGGCGCTGGCCGCCGACAGAGTTATCATCGGCGGCCGGCAGCCTCGCGAAACCGGCACCGATGACAACCGCGTCATCCGCCGTTGCCTCACGCCGCATTTCTTCGACGGAAATCTTCTGTCTCTTGAGCGCGAGAAACCGTGGAGTCTGCCCAAGGCGGCTTTGTCGGCGAACTTCGCCGATACTATCAGCATCCTGGTGCTCCGCTATAATTTTCAGTACGAGCAGGACGATGACCCCAATACCACCGGCCGCGGCCTTATGGATGACTCGACCGATGTCGAAACGTTTCTGGATACGGCCGGGCATTTTATCGACCCGCCCCCGCACGACTCGCTGTATTTCGATGCTCACATGCGGGCCCTGCGCACCTACTGGGAGATCGTATCCGACGGCAGGATCTCTCTGCGCTGGGATATCTATCCTGCCGGCCTTGACTCCGTCTATCAGCTGCCGCAGCCGATGAGCTATTACGGTCGCTGCGAGTATGCGGACGTCATCCCCGGTCTGGAATCATACTTCATCGATGCCGTGCACCTGGCCGACACCACCTCGCCGGAGATTGACTTCGGGCGGTATCAATCACTGTTTTTGTTTCACGCCGGTTCCGACCGCCAGAACGATATCGGTTTTCCGCCTACCTGCGCCGATCTCTTTACCGGATTTATTACATTCGGTGATTCACTGGGTGTCGATAACGATTCCAATTTCGTGCGCACCGCCCTGCTCGTGCCGGAAACCTCCAATCAGGACAATCGCGGCGTGGCACTCAACGCCGTCATGGCACACGAGTTCGGGCACCAGCTCGGCCTGATTGACCTTTACAGCACGGCCACATTTATGAGCATGCTCGGCGATTTCGCGCTGATGGACAATAACGGCTTCGGCAGCGGTATCGATTTCGGGTTCGAGGTCGGCAGTATCTTCGGGGCCATCCCGCTCTATCCCATCGCCTGGTCGCGCGCCTTCCTCGGCTTCGTCGATGTCGTTGATTACCGGCGCGGGTCCGATGTCAGGCTCGTGGCCGCTGAAATCGTCTCAGACGGTATCAAAGCGGCCCGGGTGCCCATAACGGAAAACGAATATTACCTGATTGAGAATCGTGTCGTCGATATCGACAACGAGTTGGCCGCCGCCCGGCTGGATTCGGCCACCAACGTCATCCTCGGACCGACCGACACCAGCCGCGTTTTCAACCGCGAGTACGATTTTCTTCTGCCCGGGTCCGGGGTGCTGATCTATCATGTCGATGAAAGAGTGGCGGCGCTCGACTACGATTACGACGGCATCAACAACTTCGATGACAACCATCTGCAGTGGGCCCATGACATTTTCGGCAATCCCGTGGACCGCTTTATCACCCTGGTCGAGGCCGACGGCATCGTCAACTTCGGCGGCTACTACCGCTCCGGCTTCGGAAGCGAGGAGGATATGTTCCGCGACGACCGCAATCACGCTTTCACCCCCAACACCAACCCGGCCGCGATCGACAATTCCGGCAACAACACCCACATTTATATTACCGATATCACCCGCGACCCGCAGGCGGCCAACCTTATCGATACGGTCGTTTTGTTTGACATCGAAACCGACCGTCTGGCCGAGGGCTTCCCGGTCCGGGCCGGCTATCCCGCCCTCGCCATTTCACCGGTGGCCGATGACATTGACGGTGACGGTGCGCCCGAGGTGATTTTTGTCTCCGGTCAACATCTTTGCGTTGCCACCACCGCCGGCGAAAATTTTCTGAGAGAATTTACCGGCTGCACCACCTGCCCGGTCCTGCTCGATACCGCCTTCAGCTCGGTCAGCGCGCCGACACTCTATCCCGTGCCGCTTTATGCGCTGACGCCGGGCATCATCACTGCCGGTCCGGTTACCGGCCGGTTCGCCGACAGTCCTGAAGCCTACCGGATGATAGCCGTCGGCTACAATCCCGGCGCCGGACCGATCGGCCGGGTGGACCTGTACAGCCTCAAGGATGACGACAATAACGGCGAGGCTGACCTGGCCTACGGCATGGATACCGGTTTCTTCGCTACCACCGGGGCGCCGCTGGCGTTGTCGTTCGGCGACGTCCTTTTCGCCGTGACCGACAGCGGCCGGGTCTACCGCAAGGAGACCTTTGTCGACCCGCCTGCGGCGCTGGCAACCATCGACCTGCCGGACATCTTCGGCCTGTGCCGTGACAATGACGCTCTCATAGTCATGGCCGGCGATGAGTCATCCACTTCGCTCTTTTACTATGCGCAGGATGATGTCGCTTCGTTCGACCTGCCCGACCGCTTTCTCTATGGCCCCGTGCTGGCCGACATCAATCTCGACGACGTTCCGGAGATGATAGCCGCCACCCCGGATGGCCAGGTGCTGATAGTCGCCGTCGATGCGACCTCGTCCGATAACCCCTTCACCGTTGTCGCCCGTCGTGAATTCGAGTATCAATTCACCGCCGACCCGGTGGTTGCCGATGTTGACCTCGACGGTTACCCTGAAATCGTGATCGGCGGCGTCAATGCCGTATATGCTTTGAATCACGAGCTGACGCTCAAGACGGATTTTCCTCTCGAAGTCAACGACCGTTATGCGCAGGACGAAGTCTCCGCGGCGCCGGTCGTGGCCGACATCGACGGGGCCGGGCTGAGTGATATCATCTTCCCCACCCAAATAGGCAATCTCTATTCGTTCGGTCTTGCGCCGTCTTTTGGCTTTCCGCTCTCGGCCGGGGAGATGGCGGCCGGCTCGGCCGTTCTTCTCGCCGACGCCACGAGCGGCCGGCTCGGTTGTCTCGGTTCCGATGGGTGGTTCTATCTCTGGAACGTGAGCGCCGACAATACTACCGATTTCTGGCCCATGCGCGGCGCCGACCCGGAAGGAACCTTCCTCTTCGATTCACAGAAGTTGCCCCCGCTGAAGCAGTATGCCTCGCGCCTGCCCGCGGAACGCTTCTTCAATTATCCCAATCCGGTGGTTGACGGCGTGACCACTATCCGCTATTTTCTCAGCGAAGCGGCCCTGGGTGTCACGCTGACCGTGTACGACTTGTCCGGAAAAGAAATCGCCTCACTCGCCGGCCCGGTCGGTGCCCTGGTCGACCACGAAGTCGTCTGGGAATGCGGCGATATCGTCCCCGGCGTGTATCGCTGCCTGATAAATGTTGATTTTGGCGGTCAATCGGAAACCGCATTTCATGATATCGCTATAATAAAGTAGGAGCCGGGCGTGAACACGAAAGCACTCTGTCTGAAAATTATTCTGCTGAGCTGCCTGACCTTTCAGTTTGCGGCGTCGGCATATGCCTCTTCGGCCTTCACCGACTTGAACCACGAGCATCTGAAACTCAAATACAGTCTGGTTCAGGGGCAGCCACTTGAAAGCACCGTTCTGGCTCAGGCCGATGATTCCGGCGCGCTGACACCCTCCGGTGAGGCTCCCGGTCGTAACTACAAATCGCCCGCCAAAGCCTTCCTGCTGTCGCTGGCCGTGCCCGGGTTGGGCCAGTATTATTACGGCAGCCGCGTCAAGCCGTTCTTGTTTCTGGGCGCCGAGACGGCGGCCTGGATTTTTCATATCCGCTGGCACAATGAAGGAGAAGACATCACCGCTGAGTTCGAGGCGTTCAACCGCCAACACTGGATTCCCGAGCGATACGAAGACTATCTCTTTTATGTCTATGGCGTGCGGGACGACGAAGAGGTACCTCCGAACGTGGTCGAGGTCACTCACAACCTGCCCGACACGCGAACCCAGCAGTATTATGAAATGACCGGCAAGTACGACCAGTTCGCGTGGGGCTGGGACGATGCTCGCCTGGACGGGCAGGACCTGCACTCCGGCGTGCCCGCCATCGTCAACACTCCCGAAACGACCCCGTACTCGGCCAACCGCCTGCACTACGAAAGTCGCCGCAACGATGCCAACAACGCTTTTGACCGGGCCACCCGGATGATTTTCGTCTCCATGGTCAACCGGATCTTCAGCGCTTTCGAAGCTCTGTATACGACCAGCAAAATCAACAGGGAAGCCAGGCAGGCCGATACCGTCTTCAGCCAGCTCAGGTTCAGCGCCAAGCTGAAGTCGTATCACGTAAAAAGGGACACGCCATTCCTGACCGTCACTTACAAATTCTAAAAGGTGCGATGTGCAGCGTCGTTTGATTCTAACGATCATCATCATCTTCATGGCGGGCGGCTACGGCTCGGCCGGTGCTTTCGAGATGGCGCCGACCCCCGTTCAGGATCAGATGGCCGCCGCTCTCGCTTCGATGCAGGGCTCTGCAGACAGTCAGTTCGATGACTTCACCGAGCCGCCGGCCGCTTCGAACTCGGGTCCCTCGACACTGAAGGCAATCGCCCTTTCGGCCCTGCTTCCGGGGGCCGGCGAGTACTATCTCGGCAATCGCGGCAAAGCCAGGTACTTCTTCGGCGTCGAAGCGGTCACCTGGGTCGGTTTCTTTACCTTTCGCACCTACGGCGGATGGAAGAAGGATGATTACATCGGCCTGGCCGCCCAGCGCGCTGACGCTCAGCTCGACGACAAAGATGACGAATTTCTCGACTGGGTGGGATTCTACCAGAGTATCGACGAGTACAACACTCTCGGCCGCGTGTCCGACCCCGACCGGCCTTATCTCGAGGACACGCCCGAAAACCACTGGTACTGGCAATCGGTGGAAGACCAGATGGCTTACCGCGACCTGAAAAATCGCAGCCGCGAAGCCTACCGGCGCTCAAACTTCATGATCGGCCTGGCCGTCTTGAGCCGTGTTGTCTCGGTAATCGATGTCGTGCGTGAGGCCCGGAGGGTGAGCCGACAGGGTGATGAAGACTTCACCCGAATACACCGCCCCACCTATCGCGTCGAGCTGAACCCGCTGAGCCGAAACCGGCAAATCACAATCACCCTGTTCACTTCGTTTTAACGGACGATGAGCTTTCGCTCTCTTCGATATTTGACGATTCTTACCCTGCTGGCGATGTCGTGCGGCTCTCCGGACAGGAAAACGATGCAGCCGGACCGAACGGTGAAGGCCCCGGTAATGCTGCTCGTGGAAAAAGAGATATCGGGCGTCGTTCTCAATAACCGGCTCCGGCAACCACGCGGGCTGGCCGTGACCCGCACCGACAAGGTGTTTCTCACCGATGCCGGTAACGACCGGCTGGTGCAGTTTTCCGGCGACCTCACTCCCGTCCGCGACTTCGGCGGCTTCGGGGGACAGGCCGGCCTTCTCGACCGCCCCACCTTCATCACCGTCGACAATGACCTCAACCTGATGGTCTCCGACGAAAACAATCGTCGCGTGTCGCGTTATAACGCCGGTTTGAACTTTGTCGATGATATCAGCTTCTACGACGACGAAGACCCCCTCAAGTTTGGCTACCCGTCCGGAATAGCCGTGACCGGTTACGGCGAGGTATGGGTGGCCGACCGGGACAGAAACCGTATCGCCGTTTTCAGCAACGTCGGGCGCTTCGACCGTTTCCTCGGAGATTATGGCTATGCCGGGGGCCAGCTTTCGACGCCGGAGAAAATCTGCCGCGACCGGTCGGGTGAATTTGTCGTATGCGACGCCGGCAACAGCCGTCTCGTCATCTACGACGGCTACGGCAACTTCGTCGGGGAGCTGACTTATGACGGTTGGGAGTATCCCGTTGCCGCTGCTATCGGCCGCGACTTCATCTGGGTCGTTGACCGCGCCGCCGGCGAAATAAGCTGTCTCGACCCGCGGGACAACCTTGTTCTCCGCAGCGGTCCCGGTTTGCCCGGCACCGATATCGCCCTCAAGCAGCCGTCGGATATCGCCGTCCTGTCACCCGAAAAGCTCCTGATAGCCGATACCGGAAACAACCGGCTTCTCGTCTGCCGCATTGTATATGATGAGAAATAGGAGCTGTCATGCGACGCGCTTTCGCCGAGCCGCTGCCGATCATTCTGGTGCTCATGCTCGCCCTGAGCGCAACTGCCCACGGCCGCCGGCGGGTTACACTTGTCGGGGATGACATCCCCGCCCGCTACTATATAGGCACCAGCTTCATCTTCGACGGCTCCGATTCCCTCTTTCTCAACGGGCGCATGCTTACCCGCGAAGTCGACTACACTTTCGACGGCCGCCTGGGTTCTTTCGATTTCTCGGGCATAGATCACGTCGCCGATGACACCCTGCTGGTCATCTACAATCCCGTGCCGTCGTGGCTGAAGGCTGCCTATGGCCGCCCGCTTCCGGAAGTCACGCCGGCCGCCGGACGGCCCGGTCCGACTCCGATACCTGTCACGCGTTCCGACCGGCGCGCCGACAAGAGCGACATCAGTATCTCCGGTGCGAAGACCTTTCGCGTTACCGCCCGCTCCGCCGGTTCGTCCGATTTCAGCCAGTCGCTGGATATGAACATCGCCGGCAATCTCAGTCCCGGCCTCGAACTGACCGGCTCCATCTCTGATCGCGGCTACGATCCCTCCTACGGCACTGCCAACAGCCGCTTGAGCGAAATCGATAAGCTCAACCTGACCCTCCGCTCGAAGGCCTTTGCCGCGCGCGTCGGCGACATAACCCTCGACCGCGGCACCGCCGGCACCTCGTGGGATAAGCGTATTTCCGGAGCAGCGGTTGACTTGAAGTTGAGCACGGCGACGTTCAACGCCGCCGCCGCCCGGCCCAGGGGGCGCTTCGAATCGGTTGGCTTCTTGGGTCGCGACGGCGTCCAGGGACCTTATCAGATTACAGCGGGACCGTCCACCAATGCCATTGTGCCCGGCTCCGAAAATGTCTGGCTGGACGGTCGCTCGCTGGAGCGCGGCGCCAACAAGGACTACACCATCGACTACCCGGCCGGACAGATAACGTTCAATGTCAGCCACCCCATCGATGCTCGAAGCCGCATCGAGGTGGACTATGAACCGTCGCTGACCGCGTTCGACGGCGAGCTGTACGCCACCGGCGGCTCGCTCAGCCTTGGAGATTCAACCGTCAACTTCACGGCCCAATTTGTGAGGGAGGGTGATGACGAGGATCAGCCGCTGACCGGTGAACTGTCCGCCGCAGCATTGGATATGCTTTCTTCGGTCGGGGATGCCACCGACGACGCCCTTGTCTCGGGCGTCAGGACCGACTCTCTGGGAAGCTACATTCTCGTTGCTGACTCTCTGCCGGACTCCGTCTACCAGTATGTCGGACCGGACCGTGGTGATTACTCCGTTACCTTTACCTACTTCGGCCCCCGTGCCGGCGACTACGCTTTTCTGGGCGGGTCGCAGTATCGGTATGTCGGCCCCGGCAACGGCGAGTATCGACCGCTCATCCTGTTGCCCGCACCCGAGCGAGTCGACTACTATCAGACTTCGGTGAGTCTTCGCGGGCTGGTCTTTAGTGAAACGAAGGCCGAGTTTCAGCAGTCCCGGCATGACGGGAATCTTCTCTCATCGCTCGATGACGGTGACAACGCCGCCTCCTTTTTCAACCTCTCGGCCGTGCAGCGCTGGGAATCACACCGACAGCCGAACTCGCTCGCGCTGGCCACGCGTTTCAGGCAACCGCAGTTCAAGTCGCGTCGGCGGCTCGACGACGCCGACTTCAGCCGTACTTACCTGATGCCCCAGGGTTTCATCGCTGCCACCGACGAGTACAAACATGACGGCCGCATCAGCCTGACTCTGCACGACAACCTCTCCGTCGCCCCGCGTTTCTCGCGGTTGTCGTATGAAAATGCCTTTACTTCCACCGTTGCCGGCGCCGACGCGAGTTTGAGATTGTCCTCGAACCTGCAGATCGGAACTTCGGCTAATGCCGTTCGCGCCGACCTGGACACGCTCGGTTCGGACCGCACCGCCTCGGCCGATATCTACGGGGCCAGTATAAAGTATGCCGCGGCCGTCGCTCTGAACCTTTCGGCCGATTATGAATATGATTCCCGTCGCAACGACTACACCGGTGAAAATCGCGGCACGCGGTATCACCGCGCCCGGCTGGCTATCGACCGGGCTTTTGAACGCTTTGACTATGAATTGTTCATCGAAGACACCCTGTCCGGTGGGTGGCGGCAGAAACTCGGCCGGAACCGGCTCTCGGCCGCCTCGGAGCGCAGGCTGGGCGAGTTGAGCTACACGGCGGCACTTTCGTACCAGTGGCTCAATCTCGGCGAGGCCGACGAAGACGGCTTTCTGGCCAGGCTCAATCTCGATTACGACAATACCATCAGGCGCCTCGGCATTGGCGCTTCATACGTAGTCTCGGAGGAAACCCGCCGCAGTCAGGGAATCACCTATCTCGAGGTCGAAAGGGGAGAGGGTGACTTCATTCTCGAAAACGGCGAGTTCGTGCCCGACCCCGACGGCAATTACGTTCGGGTCGAGGAAATCCTCTCGGAGCAGGCCGGTGTCAGGCGCGGCGAAAAATCGTTTCGCTTCAGCAAGACCTGGCCCGCGGCGCAGCTTCGCTTTAACTCGAACATCCGCGAGGAGCTTTTGCCCGACGGCAGGCGGGAACTGTGGTGGGTCGTTCCCTTCCTGTCCGACCGCACCCAGCCCAACCTGTTTTACCTGCGGCGTTACGACGCCGATCTGCGCCTTCTGCCCATCAGGCAGGGCCACGCCGTCAATTTCCGGTATTCCGAAGACAGGGAAATACGCCGTGTGGGAGCCGTGCCGCGTCCGCGCTCCGACTTCAGAGGCGCCCTCGTGCTCAAGCAGGTCCACGGCAGCGCCTTCTTTGACGAGTCGGTCGAGTTGTTCCGAAGCGACCGCGACCAGTATTATTCCGGCGGCGGACTGGTCGAAGGCTACAGGTTGTCCGTCGGATATCGCCGCCTGATCGGTTCCCACGAGGCCGTCGCCCGATCCGGTTTCAGGAGAGCCGACGCCGACACCGGTGTGCGTTCGAAGACCGTCTCGCTGACGCTGCTGTCGAATCTCCAGATCATCAAGAAGGCCCAGCTCCGCTCCGAGCTTGAGGTGTACCGTCAGACTCTCGACGGCCCGGCCGCCGACCTGTCATTTGTGCTGACCGACAACCGCCCCGGAGAAAAAGGTGCGCTGTGGTCGGTGTCGTTGAGATACGGCGTGAAAAACGGCATGAGAGTCAATTTCTCGATATCAGGAAGGCATTCCAATGACCGTACCGCCCGGGTGACCGGCCGGGGCGAATTCGTGGCGGGATTCTGATATGAATGTATTACTTGCAGTAATAACCGTAATACTCGTAACAATAACGGCTTCCGGGGCTAATATTGTCTTTGAGGGCACTCCGCCCGACAACCCCAAAACAGTTGCCGGGTATGCCCGACGATACCCGAATCCCGATTCCCTGGCCGCTTTTCTTGTCCGCGAGGGTTACCTTGATGCCGCCGTCAGGCGTGACAGCACCCGTCTTGTCGTTGATGCCGGCCAGCGGTGCCGCATCGGTCAGATAAAATGGCTCGGCGACACCGGGTCGACTCGGCTCGCCGCTATCCCGTTTACTCAGCGTAATCTCGAGCAGTCGATCGAGGACCGCTTGGCGCCGCTTCGTGATTCGGGTTACTATTACTGCACCGCCGCCGTCATAAGTATCTCGCGTCGCGGCAGCGAGATATTTCCCGTTGTTCGCCTGACGCCCGGACCGCGATTAATTTTAAAGAGCAGTCTTTTCTCCGGACTCACCCGCACCAGCCCGCAGCTGGTCGCGAGATATATTCCCATCGAAAGCGGCGACACCCTGACCGAACGGAAATTGGAGGCCGCCGAGAAAGCCGCCGCCGCCGTTCCGTTCGTAAATTTCACACCGCCGCTGATGCTGAAACCTCGGGCCGGTTACACTGATACCGACTTGGAATTCGTTTTCGTCGAGAAGAAACAGGCGGTTATCGCCGGAGGCGGCGGTTACGTGCCGGAGGCGCCGTCCAGTTTTGTGTGGCATCTCGATCTCGCTTTTCAGAATCTCTTCGGTCGGGGCCGGCAGATAAGGATAAAATCGGAAAAGCGCGAAGCCGACCGCCAGGTTCTCGATATCGGCTACACGCAGCCGGTCTTCCTGATCGGCACGGGTTCCGCCGGTGGGCGCGTGGCTACCCGTGACTACCGCGGCCGCTTTTATGAATTTGCGCTCAGCGCCCACTACCGGGCGCGTTTCTCTCCCGGTTTTTCGGCCTCCCTTGGTTTAAGCTGGCGCCGTGTCGAGCCGGAGGGGAATTTTCCGTCATTCTCCTCTTTTGCCTCGGCTGTTACTGTCGCGCGCGACAACCTCGACGATTCTCTTAACCCGTCTGGCGGTCTTTCCATAGACTGGACCATCGAATTCAGCTACCGGCGTTACCTGTCCGACAGCCTGTCGGCCCAATCTGCAAAAAGCAGCTTCAATGAAACGCGCAACCGCCTCGCCGCGTCCTGGTTCCGCCCGCTCGTTTCCAATCTTATCGCTCATGTTGGCGTCGGATATGTCGGTTTCGAAACCTCCGAGCCTCTGCCGCCGGTCTCCGAGCTCTACTATATCGGCGGCCCGGGCACCATCCGCGGCTACCGCAATGAGCAGTTTACCGCCCTTCGGTCCGCCTATGGCACGGTCGAGCCGCGCCTTCGCTTCACCTCCGGCTACCTGTTTGCTTTCTACGACGCCGCTTACATCAACAACCGTATCATCGGCGCCGGCGGCGGCGTTGAAACCGACGAGTTTTATCGCTGCGGCTACGGTCTCGGCGGCGCCGTTATCGACCGCGCCCGCTCCGTCAGGCTGTCGCTCGCGTGGAATCCCGATTCCCCCTTTGACCAGCCCCGTCTTTCCATAGAGTTCTCCTCGGAGATATAAAAGTTGACTCCGCTCGGGCGCCCGGCTATCGTCAAAAAGTGTTCCGCTTAATCGAAACTCTCAAGCTCATTCGTCTTATCAACTGCGTCATGGCCATGGTGGCCGCCTGGATCGGCGCCCGCATGGCCTGGCTTCACCCCGTCTATTTCGAGCCGGCTGTCGCCGGCCTGGCCGTGTTCCTCGTCTGCGCCGCCGGCAATGTTGTTAACGACTGTGTTGATGTCGAGATCGACCGCATCAACCGCCCCGCGCGACCTCTGGTGAAAGGAACCCTGACCCGGCGGTACGCTTTCCTGCTCGCCGCGTTTTTCAACCTGACCGCCATCGGTCTGAGCGTGCTGTTGAGCTGGCCGGTCACTTATCTGACCGTGGGCGCCATTTCCCTTTTGTACCTTTACAATTACCTGCTCAAGAAAGTCCCGCTGCTGGGCAATGTGGTGATTTCGCTGCTGGCCGGCCTCGCCTTTATCGCCGGCGGTTTCGCCGTTGACCCCGTTGTGACGTTCTATCCGGCGGGCCCCGTGGTCGCCGCCGTGTTCGCCTTTCTCTTTCATCTCGTTCGCGAATTCATCAAGGACATTGCCGATATCGAAGGCGACCGCGCCGCCGGGGTCAGGACCCTGCCCCAGATTATCGGGGAGCAACGAACCCTCTCCTGGGCACTGGTGCTGTTCTTCATTCTTGTCGTGGTCACGCTATTGCCGATTCTCTTTGGCTGGTTCGGAGCCTGGTACAAGATTATAGCCATTTACATCATCGACCTGCCGTTGCTCTTGTACCTGATATTCCTCTGGGGAAACCCCAC
>CP070777.1:2990500-3017673 GCA_020346225.1 Candidatus Zixiibacteriota bacterium
ACTTCCACTTTCACAATCGATGACTCCAGGTGGGGATGTTAGCCCCGCCGAACTTATTAAACCGGTCATATTTGAGCCTGGTTCGCCCGTGAATAAAACCAGCCAGGCTGGTGCGAAAGGGGGGATTTGAACCCCCATGCCTTTCGGCACTGGATCCTAAATCCAGCGCGTATGCCAGTTCCGCCACTTTCGCAATTTAGCTAACAAATATAGTCCGATTAAAAAACCAAGTCAAGCGGGGGATTTGGGGGTGCAACGAATGCGGGCGAGAACAGGCGCTTCCCCCGTCAGGCGCCAACTAGAACTTGGAGAAAAACCATTTAAATAGTAAGTATAAACCAGCAGCGACGTGAAAAGCCAAAAGGAAATATAGGAAGTAGAGGAATTCCTTGAAATACAGGGGCCAGTTCCATTCCTTGTATGCCCAATCAGGAATAGAACCGTATGGGAACTCCTGCCTGAGTTTCCCCTCTCCCAAGATGAATTGGGCGAAGGAATAAACACCAATTACTATTATCAGCGTCAACGGATATGCATACCACGCACGCGGATCGTCAACGAACAAGACAAAGGGAAGGGGAAAGATAAGAATTACTGTAATAATGAACGCCAACCGCTCGACCATGAGTCGCGGGTTCGGCGTTTTTTGAGCTGCCGTACGCACAGGTGCGGGTAGCGCCTCGCCTCGTTCCGTAAGCAACTCATTGACAGCCGCGAAGGTTTCATCGGAGTACCGGTTCCTATCCTGCTTGGACCAGATGTCTTGCAGATCACTCGTATCATGATCTTTCATGCGCTGCTTAATATCTCGGATTAGCCTCTTATCCACTTTGTACCTCCAGTCGCTGCCCTTGCCCGCGGAACTCGCGGCGGCTTAAGGCTTTCACTAGATGGTCGTCGTCAAGGAGGAACAGGTAAGCACGGGTTCCGCGTAATACTTTCCCACTAAGAAACAATATTACCGTGCACAAAATCTGAGTCAAGGGCTATTATCGGACGGTTCGCATCGGGAATTACAGCATCTGCCGGACGAGGTCGGAGAGTCCGAGTAGAACTGTAGAGGCGGTTACGAGCACAACAATGAGAACGTAGCGGGCGAAGACGGCGCCGCGCCGGACGGCCATGCGCGAAGCCACCCAGGCGCCGGCCATGTTGCCGATGCCGAGAATAAGACCGGCGTACCATTGTACCTGGTCGTGGGCCAGGAAGATTATCAGGGCCAGCGGCGTGAAGCAGAGTACGATGAGCAGTTTGACGGCGTTGGCCCGCACCAGTTCGTAGCCGGCGCTGAGCACCAGCCCGGCCAGAAGAAAGATACCGACGCCCGCCTGTATGAATCCCCCGTGGATGCCAATGGCGAAGAAAATAAGCATCTGGGTCCAACCCGGTCTGGCGGCGAGCCGCCCGGGATGTCCCTCAAGCCACTGGCGGGGGCGGAACAGTACAATAACCAGCATGACGAGCATCAAAGCGCCGATGACGCGTTTCATCGTTTCGGCATCGAGGCTGACGGCGATCTGCGCGCCGACGAGAGCACCGAGGACGGTCGGAATGGCCAGAATCAATCCCCGCCTGTAATCGAGCACTTTCTGCTGGGAGAAACTACCGACGGCGGTGACGTTTTGCATGATGATGGCGACGCGGTTGGTGCCGTTGGCGACATTGGCGGGAAGGCCGAGAAAGATGAGAATGGGCAGGGTGATGAGCGAACCACTGCCGGCGAAAGTATTGATGAACCCGGCCATGAAACCGCCGGCGATGACAAGCGGGTAAAGGTACCAGTCCATAGCGTTGGGGGGAAGGTACGCAAAAGGCTGACGGAAGGGAAAGGAAATGTTCGGGGGCGGGCAGATGCGGCCATCTGCCGCGCACAACATGTGTCGCGTGCGGACACCCGTCGGCCTGGCGGACGGAGCCGCCCCGCGATCTTTTTTGTTGGCTCGCAGGTCGAAACTCTTTTTTTAACGGTCAACAGGTTTTTTCATACCTTCGGGCAAAAGCCGTCAGGCGTCGGTGTTACGGCACACCGGAGCCAGGGCATCAGGCTGCCCCGTATTCCTTCAAGCTGAAGATTATGCGCATCGTCTATGTCAACTTGCCTGCCGAAACCGTAGAGTTTCGACACTGCGAGTTCTACTGATGGTTGCGGCGATGCATTCACCAGCGATCTGGTGGTGAAATTGTACAGAAAGACCAGTGAATTATGTCAACAACCCCCCTTAATCGCCCGTTGTCAGGGGGGAGGGAAGAAGGTATCCGGTCGGCGGGTTCGAGGACGGACCCGCCCTACGGTTTGCTCGAAATTCGAGAGCCGCTTGTCCGGCGGTCTTAGAAACTCTCCGAGGAAAGTCCAAGGGCCGATTATGGTTGATTTTGCATCAGGCTGGCCTGTATAATTAGCGCAGTGCGATACGAAACTTTTATAGCCCGCCGGTATCTGAGGTCCGGGCGGTTTTTTGTCTCGGTTTCGACCTGGATAACGATCCTCGGAGTGACCCTCGGGGTGGCGGTGGTCTGTTTCGTAATGTCGATGCACAACGGTTTCGAAACGGAAATCCGCAACCGGCTGCTGGGGACGACCTCGCATATCTCCATTTTCCCCCTTCGCACCGGCACTATGACTGAATACCGCGAGCTGGTGGAGCGGGTCGAAGCCATCGACGGCGTCGTGGCGGCCTCACCCTTCATCTACTATAAGGCGGCCATCTCTTCGGCGTCGGAAGGGGATGGGATCATAGTGCGCGGCATTGATCTCGAGAAAGAGCAGTTTACCTCGAATCTCGCCCGCGATATAAAAATCGGCGACTATTCTTTCGATGAAGTCGCGGCCGAAGAAGACACCATCCCCGGGATGATAATCGGCAGCACGCTGGCCGAACGCCTGAGAGTATTTTTGGGGGAACCGGTGCTTCTGTATTCTATCACCGGTGAGAATCTGCACCGCAGAGCGCGTCCCCGGGTGGCCAAGTTCTACATAGCGGGAATATTCGAGACGGGGCTTTATGAATTCGACGTTCAGATGGCGTATATCTCGCTTCAGTCGGCGCAGGACCTTTTCAAAACGGGCGACGCCGCCACGGCGGTGCACCTTAAGCTGACGGATATATTCCAGGCGGAGACGATGGCGCCGGTGATTGACTCGATTCTGGAATATCACTACGATGTCGTTCCCTGGAACGTGCTGCATCAGAACCTGTTCGGGTGGATCGCGCTGGAGAAGAAGGTGCTGTTTCTGGGATTCATTCTGATTGTGCTGGTGGCGGCGTTTTCGATCATCTCGACGCTGGTAATGTTGACGATGCAGAAACGGGCCGAGATCGGCATTTTGAAGACGATTGGTTCGACGCCCGGCTCGGTACGTAAGATATTCGTGTTTAAGGGGTTAACTATCGGGCTGTTCGGTGTGATAGGCGGCTGGCTACTGGCTCTGGCGGCGACCTATGTTCAGAATCGCTTCGAACTGATTTCGCTACCGCCTGATATTTATTTCATTAGTTATTTACCGATTGAAACGCACTGGTTAGATTTTGTTGTGGCGGGAATCGCGACCTTTATTATATGCTTTCTCGCGTCGCTGTACCCGGCCTTTCAGGCGGCGAGGGTATCGGTGATCGAGGTGCTTCGAAGGTGAGACCGGCCAGCCGTAAATCGGCTAAAACTTTGGACTTATTTGGCGAAAATAGTAGTATAAACAGGCGATATGGACGCCAGGTGAAATCGGAGTTCGTTAATCTTGAATAGCCCTGAAGACAACATATTGGCGGCGCATCAAATTCACCGGGAATTTCCAACCACCGGCGGCCCATTGCCGGTGCTCAAAGGCATCGACCTGGACGTTGCCAGACGGGAAACGGTTGCGGTGACAGGGGCCAGCGGTGTCGGCAAATCTACGCTCCTGCACATTCTGGGCGGTTTGGACCGTCCTACTAAGGGAGAAGTAGTCATCAGCGGCGTGTCGCTGAGCCGTCAGTCGGAGAAGGCGCTGGCCATGTTTCGCAACGAAAAAGTAGGCTTCGTGTTTCAGTTCCATTATTTGCTGGAAGACTTCAGTGCGCGGGAGAACGTTGCCATACCTCTTCTGGTGGCCGGGCGCGGCAAAAGCGAGGCCATGTCCCGGGGGGAACTGCTCCTGGGGCTGGTGGGTTTAAAGGATAGAGCCGACCATCGTCCGCATCAGTTGTCGGGGGGTGAGCAACAGCGGGTAGCGGTCGCCAGGGCACTGGCCAACGATCCCGACATTGTGCTTGCCGACGAGCCATCGGGAAACCTCGACACGGCTACCGGCCGGAAGCTGCACGACCTGCTCTTCGAACTCAACTCCCAGCAGGGCACGACCTTTCTGATTGCCACCCACAACCGGGAACTGGCCGGTCGCTGCGAGAGGAAACTGGAGATTGTGGACGGCGTTTTGACGAATCAAAACACGGGTAGGTGATAAAATATGCTATGCCAGGACTGTAAGAAGCGGGAAGCTCACGTTCATCTGACGCAAATCGTCAACAACGAGAAGCAGACCCTGTCGCTGTGCAAAGAGTGCGCCGCTGCCCGGGGTTTTCATTCGCCGCTGGACAATGTGCCCTTTCCTCTGGCCGAGATTCTTTCCGGCCTGGCGGCCAGCATGCCGGCGGTGGCCGGGGCAAAAGAACAGGAGACGATAACCTGTGAATCCTGCGGTCTGACGTTCGAGACGTTTACGCGTCAGGGCCGGTTCGGCTGCGGCGACTGCTACAAGGCATTTCGCACGCGGCTGGAACCGATTATGAGAAAGATTCATGGTGCTTCGCTGCACCGCGGTCGCGTTCCGGAAGTCAAGGAGGGTGCCGGGGCCGAGGGCGAACCCATTTCCATCCGGGAGGAGGAGCGGCTGGAGATAGAGCTCAAGAAGGCTATCGAGTCCGAGGATTTCGAGCGGGCCGCCGAGTTGAGAGACAAATTGAAGACTTTCCGAGAATCAAGGGCAGCCACTGATTAGAGGGTGAAGTTTGAGCACGATGTTTGAAGACATGGCAAAATCGACGGCGGCGTGGCTTTCCGGCGAGGGCAGTGAATCCCTGGTGGTGCTCTCCAGCCGGGTGCGTCTGGCGCGGAACATCGCCGGGTGCAAATTCCCCGAGTCGGCCGACGACGACACGCGCAAGCGGATCACCAATTATTTTGACTCCTGTCTGGCGCGTTCCAAGCAGCTTTCCGCCGGTTCCTATTACAAGGCGGTCGATATTGATGAAGTCGACCAGAGTTTTCTGATTGAAAGGCACCTGATTTCTCCCGCCTTTCCCAACGGCGGCAGTCACCGGGGGCTGTTTATCGACGCCGATGCCAGGGTGTCGATCATGGTCAACGAGGAGGACCACCTGCGCATTCAGGCGCTGTCGTCGGGCATGGCGCCCAAGGATTCGTATGAGCTGGCGCTGAAATATGAATCCGAGATCAGCCGGTATCTCGAATTCAGCTATGACCCCGACTTCGGTTTTCTGACCGCCTGTCCCACCAACGCCGGAACGGGGATGCGCGCCTCGGTGCTCATCCATCTTCCCGGTCTCGTACTCACGCGCGACATCGATAAAGTGGTTTCATATATCACGCGCAGCGGGCTGGTGGTGCGGGGCTTTTACGGCGAGGGTTCGGACGTGCTGGGCAATCTTTTCCAGATATCGAACCAGAATACGCTGGGTGTGACCGAAGATGAAATACTCGGGCAGATCGAACATATTACACGCGAGATTATCGAGAAAGAGGCGTCGGCCAGAAAGCGTTTGATGGACGAGGCGGCGGATATGATCGAGGACAAGATCTGGCGGGCCTACGGTATTCTGAAGAATGCCAGGGTTTTGACCTCGGATGAGGTTATGAACCTGCTTTCGGCCCTCAGGCTCGGCCACGCCATGAAGATAATCGAGTTTCTTAATATTGCCCTGATCAATGAGATGCTTTTGCTTTCCCAGCCGGCCCACCTGCAGAAATACTATGGCCAGGAGATGGATTCGAACAAAAGGGATTTTGTGAGAGCTCAGATGGTGCGTGAGAAATTGCGTTCCCTGAGTGAGCAGTAGTGCAACAATTTCGTGAATAAGGTGTTGTGCAACAGGAACGGACCAATAAACAAAAGGATGATAGACCATGAATGAGATGTTTACGGAAGCCGCCCGAAAGGCGATTGAGTTTGCCCGCGATGAAGCGGCTCGCCTCCGGCACGACTACATCGGAACCGAGCATCTCTTGCTGGGGCTTATCCGCCTGGGAGAAGGCCGCGCCTGCGAGATAATCGCCAATCTCGGTCTGGAGCTGGCCGACCTCAGGGCCTCTGTCGAAGAGGTCGTTCAGCCTTCCGGTGGCACCATGACCATGGGTCAGCTGCCGCTGACGGCCCGGGCCAAGAAGACGCTGGAGGTTTCCGGTCAGGAGGCGCGGGCGCTCAAGTCCAAGGATATCGATACCGAGCACATTCTGCTGGCTTTGCTCAAGGATGAGGAAGGTGTGGCGGCCCAGGTTCTGTCGACGTATGAAATCGACTACAAGGAGGCGTACGAAGAGCTCAAGAACGTTCAGAGCGGCAAGCCTTCGTCTTATAAGAAGAAACGCAAAAAGTCAAAGACCCCGGCCCTGGACCATTTCGGTCGCGACCTGACGGAGCTGGCCCGTCGCGGCAAGCTCGACCCGATTATCGGGCGGGAGGACGAAATTGAACGGGTCGCGCAGATTCTCTCGCGTCGCAAGAAGAACAACCCGGTGCTCATTGGTGAGCCGGGTGTCGGTAAAACGGCCATTGCCGAGGGTCTGGCGCAGCGAATCGTGGACAACAAAGTGCCGCAGACGCTGGAGAACAAGCGGGTGGTTACGCTTGACATGGCCTCGCTGGTGGCCGGTACCAAATATCGCGGTCAGTTCGAGGAACGTCTCAAGGCGGTCATGAACGAGATCATCAACGCCAGTGACGTGATTATCTTCATCGACGAGATTCACACCATCGTGGGGGCCGGCGGCGCCGAGGGTTCCCTGGACGCCTCCAACATATTCAAGCCGTCGCTTTCCCGCGGCGAGCTCCGCTGTATCGGCGCCACGACGATGAACGAGTATCGCAAGTACATCGAAAAGGACGGGGCGCTGGATCGGCGCTTTCAGACAGTCATGGTCGACCCGCCCACCGAAGAGGACACTGTCAAGATTCTGCGGGGACTGCGCACCAAGTACGAGGAGCACCACAAGCTCATCATATCGGACGAGGCCATCGACGCCGCGGTGAAGCTTTCCAATCGCTACGTGTCCGGCAAATTCCAACCGGATAAGGCCATCGATCTCATCGATGAAGCGGGTTCGCGGGCCCACCTGGCGACCTATACGCGGCCGGAGGAGTTCGCGGTGATCGAGGGCGAGGTTACCGAGCTGCAGGAGAAAAAAGAGAAAGCCGTCAAGAACCAGGCTTTTGAAACGGCCGCGCAGCTTCGTGATGAAATCAAAATGAAAAAAGAAAAGCTGGCCGAGCTGCAGAAGACCTGGGAGGAATCGCGCAATAACGAGAATGTGGTGCTGACGGCGGATGACGTGGCCACGGTGCTGGCCAAGATGACCGGCATTCCGCTTTTCCGTCTGGAGGAAAGCGAATCCAAGCGGCTGGTTCGCATGGAGGATGAACTCAGGAAGACTATCGTGGGGCAGGATGATGCCATCCGGGTCGTGGCGCAATCGATTCGGCGTGCCCGGGCCGGTCTGTCCGACCCGCGCCGCCCCATCGGCACGTTCATTTTCCTCGGCCCGACCGGTGTCGGCAAAACCGAACTGGCCCGGACCCTGGCCAGCTTCCTGTTCGAGGACGCCGAATCGCTCATCAGAATCGACATGTCCGAGTACATGGAGAAGTTTGCCGTGTCCCGGCTGATCGGCGCGCCGCCCGGATATGTCGGCTATGAGGAAGGCGGACAGCTCACCGAGAAGGTTCGCCGCAAGCCGTATTCGTTGGTTCTTCTCGACGAGATCGAGAAGGCGCACCCGGACGTTTTCAACATTCTGCTGCAGCTTATGGATGACGGTTCGCTGACGGATTCCTTCGGGCGCAAGATCGATTTCCGCAACACGGTGCTGATAATGACGTCGAATATCGGGACGCGCCAGATTCGCGATGCCAAGACGGTTGGTTTCGACGCCGACTCGGTTGATATGTCGTTTGACACGATGAAGAAACGGATCCTCGATGAGCTCAAGAAGCTGTTCAATCCGGAGCTGCTCAACCGCATTGATGAAACGGTTATCTTCCATCCGCTGGGTCGAAACCACATCAAGGATATTATCGAGATACTGGTGACCGATATCGCCAAGCGCCTGGCCGAAAAGGGTATCAGCTTCAAGCTTACCGACGAGGCCAGGGAGTTCCTGACCGATAAGGGTTATGATCCGGCTTACGGTGCCCGGCCGCTGAAGCGCGCCTTGCAGAAATATCTCGAAGATCCGCTGGCCGAGGAGATTCTGCGCGGCCAGTATGCCGGCGACTGCGACCTGATTATCGGGGCCGCCGAGGATAGGCTGACGTTCACCTTCAACGACAGCAGCAAGGGAGAACCCCAGGAGAAAGTGGCCAAGTAGCCCCGGAGGGGCCGCAGAGGAGAGGGTAAGGCGCCGTAGAATAACGACTTGCAGATTTTCGTTGCCTTTTTTCTGCCATTGATTATAATCTATGGCTGTTGCGCCGCAAACAGCGGCGCTGAGAATATCTGAAATCGAAAGAGGTCAAAGATGGCTCATAAAAAAGGTGTTGGTTCCTCAAAGAACGGTCGCGATTCCCGCGGACAGCGGCGCGGCACCAAGGTTTACGGCGGTCAGAACGTGAGCGCCGGCGCCATTCTGGTTCGCCAGTGCGGTACGCCGATAAAACCGGGCTTCAATGTCGGAATGGGCAGGGACTGCACCCTGTTTGCCAAGGTTGACGGTGTCGTTCGCTACGAGCGCGTCGGCCGTGACAGTAAGAAAGTCTCGGTTTACGAAACGGAGACCCGGGCGGAATCATGACAACCTGAAACCATTGCGGTTTTGCAGATTTTAAGGGCGGCCGAGACGATCGGCGGCCCTTCTTGCGTTAATACAGTTTCTTGTATTCGGGGGGCCGGAGAGGGCCGCGTTCTCCTGAAAACGGGCAAAAGCGATTGCGCCGGGCCGTCTGACCGTTATATTCTCCCGTACCTATGAGCAGGCTTCTCCAAGACTTGAATCCGGATCAGCTTGAGGCCGTGACCACCACCTCGGGGCCGCTTCTGGTGATCGCCGGGGCGGGTTCCGGCAAGACCCGCGTGCTCACTCGTCGCCTTGCTCACATTCTGTTTGAGCGCCTGGCCCGGCCGCACGAACTGCTGGCGGTGACTTTCACCAACAAGGCCGCAGGTGAGATGAAACAGCGTGTCAACAAGCTGCTTGGCGGTGAGCTTCGGGAGCTCAACGTGTCGACCTTCCATTCCTTCTGCGCCCGGTTTCTCAGGCGGGAGGGGTCGTCCCTGGGATACGGCACCAATTACACCATCCTGGACGACAGCGACTCCGAAACGCTGGTGAAGAACTGTATCAAGGAATTGAACCTTGCGGGCAGCCAGTTTGCGCCGAGAGCTCAACTGCGAAAGATCTCCAACGCCAAGAACCGGCTCGTCAGCGACGAGACTTTTGCCCAGGCCGCCTCCGGCTATTTCCAGACGGCCACCGGCAACATCTACCGGCTTTATCAGCAGCGGCTGCGTGAGTGCAACGCCATGGATTTCGACGACCTGTTGTTCAACACGGTCATTCTGCTGAGAGACAACGAAGAAATCGGCGAGCGCTACCGGCGGCGGTTTCAGTATATCATGGTGGACGAGTACCAGGACACCAACCACGTTCAGTATCTGCTGCTGAAGTATCTTCTCGGTGACCATCATAACCTGTGTGTCGTCGGCGATGAAGACCAGTCCGTCTACGGCTGGCGGGGGGCCGATATCCGAAACATTCTGGAATTCGAAAAGGACTTTCCGGGGGCCAGGCTGGTCAAGCTGGAGCGCAATTATCGTTCGACGCGGGTTATCCTCGAGGCCGCCTCCGGCGTCATCAGCCACAACGAAGCGCGCAAGGCCAAGAAGCTCTGGACCGACAGCCGGGGCGGGGAGAAGGTGAAGCTTCTTCTTGTCGATTCGTCCGATGAAGAGGCGGCCGCCGTGCTCGACTCAGTCGGGGGGGAAAGGGAGGCCGTCGGACTCAAGGAGATGGCCGTGCTCTACCGCACCAACGCGCAGTCGCGGGCGTTCGAGGAGCACCTGCGGCGCGAAGGTCTGCCGTACCAGATTGTCGGCGGCATTGCCTTTTATCAGCGCAAGGAGATAAAGGACCTGCTGGCCTACCTGAAGCTGCTGGCCAATCCCAAGGACGACATCTCGCTGGAGCGCATCATCAATTACCCGAGAAGGGGCATCGGAGCCAAGACGACAGCGACCGTCTTCACGCTGGGGCGCCGGGAAGGGCTGTCCGGTTACGAGTTGTTGTTGAGACTGAAGGACTATCCCGAGCTTGCCGCGAAAGGCAAACGGGTGCAGCCGTTCGTCGATCTGATAGAGAAGTACCGCGAGCAGAAAGAGAAGCTGCCGGTTGATATCCTGGTGCAAGACCTGGTCGAGGACTTGAAACTGATCGAGGAATTACGGGCCGAAGACGAGATAATCGGACAGACCAAGGTGGAGAACATCGAGGCGTTCATTGAAGGGGCGGCCGAGTTTGCCGAGGAGAACGGCGAGGCCACGCTGGACAACTACCTGGCCGAGATTTCGCTTTTCACCGATATCGACGCCTACCGCGAGGTCGAGGACAAGATAACGCTTATGACGCTTCACTCGGCCAAGGGACTGGAATTCGACGTCGTCTTCATCGCCGGCCTGGAGGAAGGCCTCCTGCCGCTGGCGCGCACCATCGGCGAACCGATGGAACTCGAAGAGGAACGCCGGCTGTTTTATGTCGGCGCCACCCGGGCCAGAAAGAAGCTCTACCTGTCGAGCGCCGCCGTTCGTTACCGTTTCGGCGAAGTCGATACCATGCCGTCGCGATTCATCAGGGAAATCCCCGGCGAGCTGGTCGAGGTGGTTGAGTTACGTTCGTCCGACAGGGGCGGGATGCGGTCGGCCTCGGGAGCGGGTCCGCCCCGGGCCGGCTCGGGGCGCAAGCGCCGCGCCGAGGCAGCGGGCGTGCACTATGATTTCGAGGAATCCGAGATCATGACGGTCGGCCGGATAGTAGAGCACCCCACCTTTGGCCGGGGGAAAATCATGCACGCTGAAGGGTTCGGTGATTCCCTGACACTGGATATCATGTTTACCGGTGCAGGCATCAAAAAGATCATGGCCCGGTACGCCCGTTTGAAGATTATCGGCTAGGCCCCGAAACATCGCAACCGAGACGCGGCTTGCTTTATTTTTCTCGACCACCTATTATTACCTGAAACGAACGTCAGGGTTCTCTTTATTCGTGGGAAAGAAACGGAAAAAACGTACTGACAGTCCCGTGCCGGAGCTCCCGACCCCGGTAGAAAATACCTTCGGATACCGCCCGCTGCTTTTCCTTGCGGTGATCTTCGTTGTTTCCAGAATCGTCTACTTCGCGCTCGGTGTGCGCTTTGACATGGAGCCGCTGGGCTCTTTCTGGCAGTATATCGATCCGGCCCTGCTCAAGTCCAGCTTACTCCAGAGCGTATACTACCAGCACAGCCAACCGCCTCTGTTCAATCTCTTTCTGGGCATAGTCGTCAAGCTCTTCCCCGGCCATGAAGCGGTGGTTTTTCAGGTGGTGTTTGCGGTGCTCGGTTTAGTGCTGAATCTTTCGCTTTACGCCCTTTTGACCCGTTTGAATGTCAGCAACCGACTGGCTCTTATTCTCACAGTTGTTTTCATGGTGAGTCCGGCCAGTATCCTGTACGAGAACTTTCTGTTTTACACTTACCCGATCACGGCCCTGCTCTGTGTTTCGGCGGTGATGCTGCACCGGTACCTGCAGGAGCACCGGGTATCCGATCTCATTCTGTTTTTCACCATGCTGCTCATGCTGGCTCTGACGCGGAGTTTCTTCCATATTCTCTGGCTGGTGGTGCTATGGGGAGCCCTGCTCTATTTCCGTCGGGCCGACCGCAAACGAGTGTTTTTGACAGGCGGGGTAATTATCCTGCTATGTTTTTCGGTTTATGCCAAAAACGCGTACGTGTTCGGTGGTTTCTCCACCAGCAGCTGGTTCGGCATGAACATCGCGCGCATGACGACATGGAGAATGGGGCTGGAGGAACGCTACCGCCTGATGAGACTTCGAAAGCTTTCCCCTCTGGCGGTGATAAAGCCTTTTCGAAAGCTCGAGACATACCAGGAGCTGGCTCAATTCCCGCTGGCTCCTCCAACCGGCATCGAGGTACTGGATCAGCCGATGAAGTCGACCGGGGTGCCCAATCTGAATAACTTCAACTACATTCGTCTGTCGCGACAATATGCGAGTGACGCCTGGTACGTACTCAAGAAGAGCCCCGGCCTGTACCTGGCCAGCCTGGCGGAATCTCTGCACACTTACTGGCTGCCGTCGAGTTCTTACTCTTTCCTGACTGAAAACCGTTCCCGGATCCACTATCCGGACCGGGCGTACAATCTGATTCTGTTCGGCCAGTTCGATTACGAGGACACCATTACCGATCAGAGAGCATTTTTCAGCACGGGTCTGTTTATTCTGGCCGGGTATCTGGCCGTGCTTGTAGTCGGATTCCGGCTGATACGAAGATCACTGTCGCGCCGAAAAGTAGATTACCCGGCGGTGCTGACACTGGCGTTTCTGTGGTTCAATCTGCTGTATATCACGCTGGTCGGGAACGCGTTCGAACTCGGCGAGAACAATCGCTTCCGTTTTATCACGGAGCCCGTGTTTGTGGTTCTGTTAGGCA
Organism: Candidatus Zixiibacteriota bacterium; assembly: GCA_020346225.1. Taxonomy (GTDB): domain Bacteria; phylum Zixibacteria; class MSB-5A5; order GN15; family FEB-12. Next base: position 3,003,408 of record CP070777.1, read on the forward strand.
TGGCCATCAAAAACAAGTTCCGTTCAGTTTACACTGACCAGTCTTGATATCTTTAACCGGTGTCGGGCCACTATCCGATAAGCCCAACGCGCGAGCGGCCGGATGAACGGGAGCAGGATAACGTGACCGAGGAGCTTCGATTCCGGAAATAACGCAGCCAGGACGCCGACGGCCTCAGCGCCTCGATAAATCTTTCCCTCCGACGTGACCAGATGCAGCTGTTTCCGGAGCCTTTCTTCGGTCGAGGGGCAGTGTCCGAAGCTATCGGCGGCGCGGCTAAGCGGAACCAACTCGACGAGTCCGAGTCGGTCCAGTTGCCGCACTTTGCCGACGGCGCCAAGGCAGAGGGAGCACTGGTCGTCGTAAATCAAGTGGTATTGTCGCCTCATAAGGGATGTAACAGGGTCAGCGCTGGAACGTTCGCTCGAACAGGGGAAAAGCGGAGGCAACCGGGAAGTTTCGGCGGTGGTTTTGCGGGGGTATGTGACGAGCGTAATGGAGGGCATTTCCGCATTCGGGACTAAATCGGTTGTCTTTTTCTGGGGGAAAGGGCTTGTGGTTTCGGCCGGTTCGGGTTATTTTGCCGTGCGCGCGAAGACAGGCCGGGTGGCCTGTTGGCTTATCGACGGTCAAGACGGGTTCCCGGGCTTTCTGCGGCCCGTGTTTTTCGGGTTGGGGAACCTCGCGTCGGGCCAATCTGTTTCAGCTAATATATAAGTCGATTGGTCCGGTCGCGGCCACCAGAGGTTCAATAGAATTATGGCCGACCGGAAAAAAGAAGATCAGGTCAAGAGAAAGGCGTTCGAAAGTGAAGCGCTTCCTCATATGGACGCTTTATACCGCACGGCCCTTCGTATGACCAAAAACGAGAATGATGCCGAGGATCTGGTACAGGAGACCTATGTCAAGGCCTACCGATTCTGGGATAAGTTCGAGTTGGGCTCGAACTGTCGCGCCTGGCTTTTCAAGATAATGACGAATATATTCATAAACGACTACCGCTCCAAGTCCCGCTCGCCGATGGCGCTGAATGTCGATGAAATCGATGACAACTTCCTTTACGGGCAGCTGGCCACGGTCAGCGCCGCCGGTGATCCCGAAAAGCAGCTGTTTGCGAAGATTTTCGACGATGATGTCAAGAAAGCCATCGAAAACCTGCCGGATGACTTCAGATTGGTGGTGGTTCTTTCGTTTCTGGAGGGCTTTTCCTACCAGGAAATTGCCGAGATCGCCGACCTGCAGCTGGGGACGGTCAAATCGCGTCTGCACCGCGGCCGCAAGCTTCTCCAGAAAGAGTTGTTTGATTACGCAATAAAGAACGGCTACGTCAAGGATAATGCACGATGACCTGTCAGGAAGCCCTTGATTTACTGTATGATTATATAGACAAAGAAACCTCGGAAATCGATGCTGGGGAAATCCAGAAGCACCTTGATGAGTGCCGCGACTGCTTCGAGAAATATCGTCTTGAACAGTCCGTTCAGGACTTGATCGACGAGAAGCTGAAAGTGGCATATCCCACCACCCAGGTGGAGGGTCTCAAGATCAAGATTCTGAAGCAGCTCGACCAGATCGACCGGGAGGATGAAGCCGGGGGCGAGCCCCGTTTTTTTAGGCTGACGGCGAGAACGCTGGTTGCCGCCGCGTCTCTCGTCGTTCTCATCGGCGCCGGCCTTTTACTGGCATCTTTTTATCGTCACAGCGATTACTACGTTCCTCTGGAGCGGGCTCACGGGTCGGCCGCCAGCAATCCGGGCGCCTTCGAGAATCCCGAGTCCACCTCGCAACTCATCGCCGCCGTAAGTCGTGATCATGACTACAATATTTCCGAGTCGGTGCTGGATTTTGTCCTGGTGGGCGGCAGCGTCAAGGTAGTCGCGGGCACCGAGATGTGTCACTTCGTTTACGCGCGCGCGAATGATGTGATATCCGTTTTCGTGGCGCACGCGGATGGTTTTGACATCTCCTCGGACCTGAGCGAGTCGGGCGTGAGAAAGAACAATGTGACCTTCTTCGACCACCACTGCCGGGGTTGCCGGCTGGTGTATCACCAGTCCGGGTCGCTGATGATCATAACGGCGTCGACAAACCACGACATAGATCTACTTGGTTTCATTCCCGGGGTGTCGGCCATCTGAGTTCGGCGAGTTTATTCTTGCGACATCCTGCCGGCTATCTATTCTTGTTTGAATGACATCAGCATCATTTTCATCAACAGGGGGCCGTCTGTTTCCGGCCGCCCTGTCGGTGGCGTTATGGGCGTTTGTTGCGGCCGGCACATTCGGCGACGATTACATGACACAGGCCCGGCGCAACCGGTTGGGCGAGGCGGAACGGCACCTTCTGAACGACCGTTTCGCCGAGGCCCACGAGGTTCTCGACTCGCTTGTGGCCCTGCGCCCGGCCGACCCTGTCGGCCATGTATTCAAGGCGGCGGTATACCTGGGGGAGATGACCGCCACCGAGGCCAATCTGTACCCGGCGGCTTTTTTTGAGAGGATCGATACGGCTGTTGCCCTGGCGGAAGGCCTGATGTCAGACGGAAGCGGCCGGCAGCAAGCCTGGATGCATTTGTTTCTGGGGCACGCGGCCGCTTACCGGGCGCTGTGGGAATCCCGGTTCGGCTCTTTTACTTCGGCCCTCAGGTGCAGTTTCGAAGCCAGGTCTCACTATGAGGACGGACTGGCCGCCGACAGCACTCTTTATGACCTTTACGCCGGTCTGGGTGTTTACCACTACTGGAAGTCGGCCAAGGCGGGGATTCTCCGGTGGCTGGGTATCTTCAAAGACGACAAGGAAAAAGGGATCAGGCAGATTCGCATGGCCGCCGATTCGTCGCAAATCACCGGGCGGGCCGCCCGCAACGCCCTGATATGGATCTGGCTTGACCAGAAACAGTATGATTCGGTTATCGCCGAATGCCGGAGCCTGCTGCAGACATATCCGGACGGCAGGCTTTTCTTCTGGCCGCTGGCCGCAGCTTACTTTGAGAGCGGAGCCTATGACCCTGCCCGGGGCACCTTTCTTACCCTCAGGGGCGGTTATGCCCGCGCTCCGGGCAACTACTACAACCTGGTGGAGTGTGATTACTTTCTTTATCAGTGTTTGGACAAGCTTGAGCGCAAGTCCGACGCGAAGTCAGTTGCAGTGAATCTGCTGGCCTATTACGAGAATATTCCGGATGACACCCGCCGTCGCCAGCGCGGCAAGATAGCCTTCCTCAGACGAGCCGCCCGCCGCTAACTCTGCTCCTGTTCGGCGCGTCTGGCGTCGACCAGCCGGCAACACCTTACGATGATGTCATCGAGAGAGTCGTGGATATTCGTGTCCGGGAGATCCTTTTCGGGAAGTGCCTCGACCGTCCAGTTCCCCGATTCCCAGAGAGCCGCCTGGTAGAGCGCTTCGACCCCGGCCGAAGTGTCCAGCCGGGCAAAAACGGGATTGCCTTCATGCAGGCACAGGAGCAGTTGTTTCCTGGCATCAGGACTCTCGGCGATGGTTATCTTGACGGTCTGGCGGTTCTCGCTCATCTTCCGCAGGAGGTCGATGAGACCGAGATTGCGCAGGTCACCGGTTTCTTCCCCTTCGGGCGCCTTAAGCCCGGCGGCTTCTCTGGCTCTCGCGACCAGACGTTCCCTGACCCGGCGCATTTTGACCATCAAGAGGTCCAAATTCCGATCCACGGTAATCACGTCTTCGATAGCCAGGTCGAAGATCGAGGTCAGTTGCGAGGGCTCTGCTTGCTCGGTCAGGATGAAGCCGGGGATCTTCTCGAATGCCACCCCTCTGTCGGCGAGCGACTTTGACAATTCCAGGGCCTGCGGCAGGTTTCCTCCCGGGACCAGCAGGATTACATCAGGCTGGCTGCGCTCGTAGAGCTCGAGGAACTCGTCTATCCCGGCCGCGGCAATTACGCGGAAGCCTTCGTTTTTGAGGCAGGCCTCGATACCGGCAAGACGGTCAGGGTTGTCCGTCAGGATCATTGCCTGTCCGGCGTTCTGGTCAGTGTGAAAGCGCAGGATCTCGTCTTTGAGCATGGCGATGAAGGCGTCGGTAACCTCCGGCAAGAGTTGTGAACCGGACATTTCCTGGAGTTTCTTCCGTGTGGCGTCGAGCTTGTCCAGGGACAAGCGCTGCTCGGTGGCGACAGTATCGCAGAAGACGTCGACGGCCGTTACGATGTTGGCCCCCAGAATCTCGATGGGAAGGCGCTCGGTGTACTTATCCGAGACATCGGTGTAAAGGCACTGAAGGATGGCTACCACTACGGGCGAGTAATCGAGGGATTCCAGCAGCTTGCCTGTCAGCCCCACGATTTGGCGGCGTTCCAGGGAGTCCCCGATGCGGTAATAGTGGCGTGCCAGTTCATGTATATAGGCGGCATTAACGATTGTCAGGCGGTCTTTGTGCGGTATCTCGAGTCGCTGGCAGAGCTTGTCGGTGTACAATCCGACCGTTGCGGCCCGGTTTTCCGCCAGATCGTAGCGGGCAGCCAGAAGACTCGTGAACAACTCCAAGTCCTGGTAGAGCAGTCCCGCTTCGTATCCGTAAACTTCGTCGAGCAGAAGCAGCGACGAAACGGAGTTGAAATAGCGCACCGTCGTTCCGGGTGAGAGTTTGCGGAGCCGGTCGATCAGGCTCAGATAATCCCCGGAGACCGTATCTTTGATGATGACCGAATGAAATCGCCGGCTGCCGACAATCTCCAGCGCATCGTCGGCTGAATCCACGATTACGACGCCGTAACCGTCTCGATTCAGCAGGTTGTGAATCGCCGCGCCTTCATCGGCGTCGTCGATTACGACCAGAATGGTTTCGTCGCCCGGTTTCCCGGCGGTCGCCTCATTCGGTTTCTCCGCCCCGGATATCGGCAGCTTGCCGGTTTCTCCGGTTTCACGCGGAAGCTCCAGCAGCAGGCCGCCATTTTTCGAGGTATCACGGCCCATGTAGAATTTGGCGATGGCGGTATTCAGGGCGAGTTCGGCAGCTACGTATAGCCTGATCTCCTTGCCACGCGCCACGAAGTTGATTTCGTTGAGAAGCGATTTGTCGTTGGGGTCTTCGCAGGCGATCTTCAGGACGTTGTTTTCGAGGTCGTAGTCGAATGGGATTATCTTCCGGGCAATGGCCAGGCGACGCGGAATGAATTTCAGAATGATCTCGGGGATATCGAGTTTGCTGAGGACAACACCGTCACAATTGAATTGAGTCGCCAGCGCCTTGACCAGGCCGGCCTCATCGATATAGCCGTGCAGAAGAAGCTGCGAGCCGAATTTCCCGCCGCGTTCCTTTTGCCTGGAGAGGGCTTCCTTGATTTGCTCCTGGGAGATGATACCTTCTTTTACAAGAATCTCATCAAGCCTGAGTCGTGATGCCTTTTTAATCATGTTGTCTTATCACCTCGGTCCGCCCGGCCTGGATGTGTCGGGGGTGGCAATGTTTCCTTTGCAGGGTCTTCCTTTCGTTGGCGCCGGCGGGCCGGTCGGACTTCATGTACGATATCCGGTCGACGGCCGCTCGCTGTTTGTGAAAGGTGCTCCCGGCCAGCGACAAATGCATGCTGTTCTTAATATTATCGGACTATTTCAGGATTTTTTTAAAGCCCACGGGCGGTCTTCAGGGGATGTTCAAAGTTTGAACGGCGTGGGGCGGCGCCGGGCAGTTTTATATTGCCCGCCATTGGCGCGGAATCTTTATTAAGCCCATGCCCCGGCGTGTAAAGAAATCGTCCTCTTTGCTGGCCCCTTTGACCGAAGACTTTGTCAGGCGGGTGTCCGGAACCAGCCAGAGGTTTCGGCGCAAAATAGTCAAGTACGGCTTCTGGGTAATCGGTATTCTTTTTGCCTATTCGCTGATGAGCGGAACCTACGGGATACCGAGGATAATCCGCCTGGAAATGGAAAGGCAGGCTCTCCTCGAGGCCAATCACCGTCAGCTGGTTGACCTGGTGGATGCCGCCCGGATCAGAGAGATGCTCCAGTCCGACCACAGTTACATCGGGTACCTTGCCCGCACCCGCTACCATATGGCCTATCCCGACGAGACGATCTATCGCTACCAGGGGCAGAAATAGAAGATGTCGCTGGAGAAGTCGGAAGCGGTACTTCTGAAGGCCCACAACTGGTCGGAATCATCGCGAACAGTCGTTTTTTTTGCCAGCGACTTCGGCCGGATTGCCCTGGTCGATAAGGGTGGCCGGAGCCTGAAATCGCGCCGGGGGCGGCTTTTGCCGTTTGCCAGGCTGGAGATCACTTTTTACCACTCGCAGCGCGAGACGAGGGGATACCTTCGGGAAATCGACGCTATCGAGGTCTTTTCATACGAGGACGAGGGCGGCCTCGGTCGACTAGCCTATGCCTCGGCCGCCACCGAACTTTTGAACCTGGTTTTGCCGGAGGAAGAGCACCAGGCGCAATTGTACGACTACTTTGTGGTCTATCTGCGGCAGCTGTCGACGGTGGCCAAGAAGTCGCTGGCACCGGTATTTATCGCTTTCTATCTGCGGCTCCTGTCGCACCTCGGCTATCACCCTTCGCTGGGGTACTGCGTCACCTGCGGAAAGGCCCTGGCTGAATTCCGCAAGACGGGGCGCCGGATGTTCTCGCCGGCCCGCGGCGGTGTCATATGTGAAACTTGCCAAAAGGCCGGAGATTATTATATTGGCTTCTCAAGTGAAGCCTACGGCAGGCTGCTGACCCTGCAGACGGCGTCGCTGGCCGAGGCAGCGTTAGTGCCGGTACGGTTTGCGGAAGCCTCCCGGTTTATCGAGGCCCTGACGGGGCTACTGACCAGCCAGACCGGTCTCAAGTCGGAACTGAAGTCGCTGGAGTTTATCGAGAAGCTGAAAAAGAGTAAGTGGACGACAACATGAGTGCGAAGAAGAACAACAACGACCTTATGGATAAGATCGTCTCGCTGTGCAAAAGGCGCGGGTTCGTTTATCCATCATCGGAGATTTACGGCGGCCTCGGCTCGACCTGGGATTACGGGCCGCTGGGGGCGGAGCTTAAGCGCAACCTCAAGAACTACTGGTGGGATGCCATGACCAACCGCCGCGACGACATTGAGGGTCTGGACGCCGCCATCCTGATGCATCCCCAGGTGTGGCACACTTCGGGTCATGTGGCCGAGTTTGCCGACCCTCTGGTTGACTGCAAAAAGTGCAAGGCCCGTTTCCGGGCCGATAAGCTGGCTGAGGAGCGCTGCCCCCTCAAGCCCTCCAAGTCACCGCTGGAATGCGGCGGTGAGCTGACCGAAGCGCGGCAGTTCAACCTCATGTTCAAGACCTTCATGGGCCCGGTCGAGGACGACGCTCACGTAGTCTTTGTCCGTCCGGAAACGGCCCAGGGGATATATGTCAACTTTCTCAACGTCAAGAATTCTTCCCGGCAGAAGGTTCCCTTCGGCATCGCCCAGGTCGGCAAGGCTTTTCGCAACGAAATCACGCCCGGCAATTTTATCTTTCGTACCCGCGAGTTCGAGCAGATGGAGATGCAGTACTTTGTTCATCCGTCCGAGGACGAGAAGTGGTTCGAGTACTGGCGCCAGGAGCGCTGGGAATGGTACCAGTCGCTGGGAATCAATATGAACAAGATGCGCTGGCATGAACACGGCCAGGAGGAACTGGCCCACTATGCCAAGACCGCGTATGACATCGAGTACGAGTATCCCTTCGGGTGGCAGGAACTCGAGGGGATCCACAACCGGACCGACTTCGACCTTAGCCGGCACATGGAAGCCACCGGCAAGGACCTGCGCTACTCCGACGACCGTTATACCGAGAAGTTCATTCCCTTTATCATAGAGACCTCGGCGGGCGTCGATCGCACTCTGCTCACGTTGCTCGTGGACGGATACGATGAGGTCGAGATCAAGGGTGAAAAACGCGTCTTTCTCCGACTCTCCCCGCGGGTGGCGCCCATCCAGGTGGCGGTGTTCCCGCTGGTGAAGAAAGACGGCATGCCCGAGTTTGCCGAAAAGGTTTATCTGCAGCTGAAAAAACGCTTCAAGGCTTTCTACGATGTTTCCGGCGCGATCGGCCGGCGCTACGCCCGGATGGACGAGGCCGGCTGTCCCTTCGGGATCACCGTCGACGGCCAGACGCTCGAGGACGAGACCATGACGGTCCGCGATCGCGATACGATGGAACAGAAGCGGATGAAAGAAGGCGAGCTTATCGAATACTTGCAGCGGCAGATCAATTCCTGACTACACCACAGCGCGGCCGGCGATAAGTCAATTGCCCAGGGTACAGGCGCGTCTACGGTTCCAGCGATGACAACAGGGAGTTCGTTACAGGCACCAGGCTTGTTTCTCGAGAATCCTGGCCAGGGTGGCCAGGTCGGGAAACATCCCCGCATTCTTACGTCGGGGTTTCGTACGAAGGTCGGTCAGGGTCAGGCCGTTGATGATTACGGTCGGTGATTCCACAGGCTCATCAGACTCAACAACATTGGCCAGGATACCGCGTTCCTTGATGAAATTGATGACAAAATCCCTCGCCTTCACCTGGCGGGGATCCTTGCTTGAGTAAACGAGTCCAACTTCCATTTGGGCTAACCTAAATGCGTTGCTAAGGAGCTAACTGTAGCAATAATCGAAGTGACGGGTCGAGTCAACAATAACTACGCTGCGCTGCACTAAATACGAAGCGGGGCAATAATTGTTGCAGCGCAATCCCGTCGGACACCCAGCTTATTCGATTATAAAAAGAGAAACGGCGCCTGTCAACCCTTCGGCCGAGATTCCGGCTCTTTCGGGCGTGGTCGCGGCAGCGGGGGGCCGGGAAAAAGATTTGACAATCCACATTGGCCGTGCTAATCTGAAGCAAAGCAACGCGAAAGCAGTTAGAGAGGGGGATTTAAATGATACACGAACTGCCGCAGCTGCCGTTTCCCAAGGACGGTCTGGCCCCGCTTATCTCGCCGGAAACGCTTGACTACCACTACGGCAAGCATCACCAGGCGTATGTTAACAACCTCAATAAGCTCATCTCCGGGACCGAGTTCGAAGCCCAGTCGCTGGAAGACATCATCAGGAAATCTTCGGGAAACATTTTCAACAATTCCGCCCAGGTTTTTAACCATACGTTCTACTGGAACTGCCTGACGCCCGGCGGCGGAGGCGAGCCGTCAGGAGAACTGGCTCAGGCTATAGCCGACACCTTCGGGGACTTCGACACTTTCAAATCGGTTTTCACCGACTCGGCGGTGACGCTATTCGGTTCCGGCTGGGTCTGGCTGATCCAGAAGGCCGACGGTTCCCTGGATATCCTGGCCGGCTCGAATGCCTGTTGCGCGGTGGCGGAAGGCTACACGGCCCTGCTGACCTGCGACGTCTGGGAACACGCCTATTACATCGACTACCGCAACGCGCGGCCGAAGTATGTCGAGGCCTTCTGGAAACTGGTCAACTGGAATTTCGTGGCGGGAAACCTCGCCTGAGGTCGGGCCGGGTTACGGTCCGGAGGGGGGTGAGCCGGCGCCGGCCTGACGCATCGTCTGGATGAACATCTGCCGGGCACTTTCGGCCTGGAACGGGTTGTGCTTGACCGCCTGGGCGTAATATTTCTCGGCCAGGTTCAGCAGGCCGCGGTCCTGTTTCGCCAGGGCTATCATCTGGATGGCGCGTCCGCAGGATAGACTGGTGTAATAGTCGGTGGAGTAGCGCTCGGCCAGCTCGACAAGCAGTCTCACCGCCTGGTCGTACTGGCGATGACCCCTGAGAAGTTCGGCCAGGAGGAGCCGGGTCGATCTGGCATCCGGCTGCTCTCTTACAGCCGCGTCTATCAGGGCGGTGGCGCTGTCGTACACCTTGCGGTTGTAGTAATCGGCGGCGCGCTCGTAGGCCGTTTCCCGGTAGCTGTTGGCCTGCGGGTTGTCGAAGACCTTGCTGATGTTGTAAATCCTTACCGCATAGTCGCGAATCCAGTACACGGTGACGGGTAAAAGACCCTGCAGTTGCGGGTAGTTGCTTTCGGCTTCCGCCCAGTTGGACTCGTCCACGGCCAGGTGCGTCACCGGTATGCGGTCCAAGAGAGTCGAATCCACTTCGGCCACACCGAACAGATGTATAAACGTCATCAGGTTATTGTTCAACGTCAGGGCGGGGGCGTAGGGACCCGACACAACCGCGCCATCGCCGAGTATTTTTCGAATATCATCCCCGGCCTCGGCGAGGTTGTGGGTACGGTGGAACCAGACGCGCTTCTCCATACGGTAAACATTGAGCCCGACCGAGAACACAACGATTACCGCTATTCCCGCCGTGAGGACCCGCCGTGTCACCGGTATTCTGCCTTTCCCGATGAGCCATCTGACAGCATAGATAATGGCCAGTGCCGCCGGCAGCGTCGCCCAGGTGAGTTCGCGCGTGGGGATGTTATTCATGAAGAAAATGATGCCTATCAACTGAAACAGGGCGTTCCACAGAATAAGGAAAAGGGGAACAAAGACCAGGTATCCGGCCCGCGTCGGTACACCCCGGTCGCCTTTCAGCAACTGGTCGGTTATCGTGAAGCAGAACACGATTATGGCCGGAATCAAAAACAGGGCGTAGCGAAGGGGCGAGTAGTTGAGCGGCATCAGGCCCAGGATGATGCAGGCGATGACGAATATGGACAGAACCGTCACCGGCGACAGGCCGCGCAGCTTGTCCTTTCCGGCCAGCACCAGCGTCAGAAGGAAGCCGCCCCACAGCAAGAACACGAGAAGGTCCAGGTCCAAGAAGAACAGGCGGTTACCGAACCCGTACGATATGAGGTGTTCGATGAAACTCCACGGGGAGGTAAGACCTTCCGGCATGCCGCGCAGGCCATAGGTCTGTTCGCCGAAGTATGAGTAAACAGCGGCGAAGTCGGTTCCGTAGAGAGCGAATATCAGCAGGACCGCGGCTATGACGTATGCCGCGATGCCGGCCGCCGCGGCCGTCCAGCGTCGCCTCTCCGCCGTGAAATACAGGGCCAAGACGACCGCCGGCATGAGCAGGGCGCCGAAGAGCTTCCCGGTAAGGGTGGCCATCGCCACCAGCACGCCGCAGGCAATCCATCCCCAGAAGCGTTCGCTCCAATAAGCGAATACGAAAAACAGCAAACCGGTGTAAAGTATCAGCCCGTTCTCCAGGTAAGACAGCCGACCGTAAACGAAGAGGCTGACACACAGGACATAGCACAGAGCGACCGCCAGCGTCACCCAGGGGCGGTGTAGGCGGGCCACGGCCAGAAGAAAGAAGATAAGACCCGTCAGCGACATAAGCAGTCCGACCAGACGGGCACGCTCCGACGATACGCCGACCAGCGAAAACCAGACGGAGGCCACCGCCGAGGTCAACGAGCGCCGGTAGACCATCCAGCGGGGATAGTCAAACGGGTCGGCCTCGCCGAAGAGGACCTTGTTGCGAGCGTGATAAACGTACTGGCCCGGGTCGGTCGACAGCGACTGGCCCGTGCCGCTGAAGTGCATGGGAGGATCGGTGTCCAGGTCCCGGCTCCAGAGCAGAGCGCCCCCGGCCAGCACCAGGAGTGTCAGCAGGTATACGAGATGTTCTTTGCGCCGCACCGCTTTCATCGGAGTCGTTCCTCGCTATGGTTTGCCGCCGGTTGAACCACCGGCCGCTTGATACTGCCTTTCAGTGGCCTGATAGACATACCGGGCATGTTCGGCCTTGAAGCGGCTATTACCGGCAGCCCTGGCATAGTAATCTTGAGCTACTCTTTGAAGGTTGTTGTCCCTTTGCCGCAGCGCCATGATCTGATAGACCTGACCACAGACGACGTTGGCGTAGTAATCACCGGGGTGCTGTCCGGTCAGACCGGTCAGGATAGTCCGGGCGCGCTGATACTGACCGGAGTCAATGAGCAGTTGAGCCAGCAGCAGATTGGCCGAGCGGCTGTTAGGTTGCTGCTGGAGGAAACGGTTGATCTCCGCCATAGCCGAGTCGCGTTTGCCGGCCAGGTAGCTGCTCATGGCTCGTTCATAGGCGGTCCGGCGGTATCCGCCGGCTTCGGCGTTACCGGTCAGCTCAGCTATATTGCAGATCTTTACGGCGTAATCGCCGATCCAGTACAGTGTCAGCGTTTCCATATCTTTGACGGCGGGGTAATTTCGGGCCGCCTCGGCGAAGTTCGACGAGTCGACCGCCAAGTGCGTGATGGGGTATCTCAGCAGAAGGGTCGGGTCAACTTTGGCGACGGCGAAATAATAAATGAACGACTTATGGTTGTTGTTCAGGGTGAACAACGGCCCATAGGGTCCGGCGACGACGGCATTCGGTCCCAGAATGCCGGCCAGGTCGGCGCTGGCGTCGGCGATGGTGGTGTCATCGGCCGGCAGCATTCTTGTGGATATATGATAGGCGTTGATGACAAGCGAGAAGGCAATGATCACGGCGATGCCCGCATGCAGCAGGCGAGGGGTCAGGACTATCCCGCCGTTGTTCATGGCGCGGCGGATAAGCATCGTTATCCCGACAGCAGCCGGCAGCGTAACCCATGTAAGCAGGCGGACGGGGGCGTCGTTCATAAAGAACAGTAATCCCGCCGTGTGAAAAAGGCCCAGCCATATCAGAATGCCCAGCAAAACGTATCTGCCGAAACCGGTTTTCCTGGCCGCGGGCCGCTCGGCAGATAAGACATAATCGAACAAACCGAAACAGAGGATTATGGCAGGCGAGATGAGCAGCAGTCCGTACCGTGTCGGGGAGTAGTTCAGCGGGCTCACCCCGACTATGGTAAGGCCGACGGCGAAGGCCGACAGCAGCGTCAGGCGCGGAAGCCGGCTTATGCTGTGGCCGCCGGCCAACAGGTATGTAAGCAGGAACCCGCCCAGTAGAATGAAGATAAGGGAATCCAGGCTGAGGAAAAACAGACGGTTTTCGAAGCCGTAGGAAACGACGTGTTCAACAAAGCTCCAGGGTGAGCTGAGGCCTTCGGGAAACCCGTGAAGGCCGTAAGAACCTTCGGTATAGAAACGATAGGCCGAGGCCGCAGCCGAGCGGTAGACGGCGAAAAACAGGACGATGAGACTCAGGGCAAATGAACCGAGTATCACGGAGACTCTGACGACTCTTTTCCGGTCACCGGCAGACCAGTCGGCCAACAGGAGCGCCGGAAGAAGCAGCAGCCCGAACATTTTTCCCAACAGCATGGCCGCAGCTACGAGAAAGCCTGAAAGGCACCGGCCCCACCACCGGTCGCCCCACCAGGAATAGACAAAAAACAGGAGCGACATGATCAGCAGCAGGCCGTTCTCCAGGTACGACAGCCGTCCGTGAAGGATGAGGGCGGTGTTGACCAGATAACAGAGCGCGACGGTGAACGTAACCCAGGGGCGATGATGACGGGATACGGCGAGCAGCAGGAAAATCAGGGCGGCCGCCGACAGAAGAACGCCCACCATGTTGGCCTGCGTAAGCGACACACCGGCTACTGAAAACCACAGGCGAGCGACGAAAGAGGTCAGGGAACGCTCAAGGACCACCCACCGCTCGAAATCAAAGGGGTCCGGGTCATCGAACAGGACGCTGTTGCGGGCGTGGTAAACACAATGGGCCGGGTCGGTCGAGAGTGACTGTCCCATGCCGCTGAAGAACACCGGCGGGTCGGCGAATAGATTGGATGTCCATAGCAGGCTTCCCCCGACAATTACCAGCACTGATAACAGATAGAAGAGGTGGCTGCCGGTAAGACGAGAGCGAAACATGCGGCAGGTTACTCCACCACGAGGGGATGCCGGCCGGCCGATTCCACTTGCCCGACCAGCTGGGCGAATATTCTCTGCGATTCTGCTTCCTGCTCGAACTGCTTAGAACGATTTTCGGGAATGGCGATGAGCAGGCCGCCGGAGGTCTGCGGGTCGAAAAGAATGTGTTCGAGGTTCCTGTCCAGCTTGCCCTCTGAGACCCACTGGCCTTCAAGGTACTCCCGGTTGGCGTTGGCGCCGCCGGGAATCATTCCGGCTTCGGCCAGTTCCAGCGCCTGAGGCAGCAGCGGCAGCAGCGGCGCGAGAATCCGGAGAGTGACAGCGGAGGCGTCGGCCATCTCGAAAGCGTGGCCCAGAAGACCGTAGCCGGTGATATCCGTTGCGGCGGTGGCGTTCATTCGCAGCATCAGTTCGGCGGCCTTGCGGTTCAATTGCGCCATCTGCCGGACGACGATAGTGGAAAGCTCGGCGGCGACTTTGCCCTGCTTGATGCCGGTGGTGATGAGTCCGGTGCCGAGGGGTTTGGTCAGGTACAGGCGATCGCCGGCTTTTGCTCCGGCGTTGGTCAT
>CP070777.1:3017773-3020819 GCA_020346225.1 Candidatus Zixiibacteriota bacterium
CAGCCGGTAACCGCATACGATATCGCGAACATCGGAAATGTCGCGCCTGACCGAAAGATCGCCTACCAGCATTACCGGTTCGGCCCGGCCTTTCTCGATGGCCGCAATCTGCCTGGCAAAGGACGGGATGACAAAGTGCTCGCTTTGTCTCGGTCCGCTATGGTTAAAAGAACGCGCGATGGTTACCGGAAGTTCACGCCATTTCACATAGGAGCGGCAGAGATACTCGCCGGCCGCCTTGGATACGCCGTAGGGGGACACCGGGTTGAAGGGCTGGTCTTCGGTCAGCGCCCTGGTGGCCGGGGTGAAGCGGCCGTAACAGTCCGAGGAACTTACAAAAACGAACTTTCGGAGCTTCCTGACCGTCAGGGCGGCCTGGAGGACATTCAGGGTGCCGTAAAAATTGACCCGGTAAACCAGCCGCTCGTTTCGAAACGACCGACCCACGGAGGAAAAGGCGGCCAGGTGAAAGATGTAATCGGGTTGAAATTTGCCAATGACCCGGTTGAGCTTCTGCTCGCTCAGGATATCCGCCTCGACCAGGTCAATGTCATCCAGACGGGGGCGGATATTGTCGACCGGCTCACCCCTGAGCAGAGTTCCGGCCACCCGGTAACCGTGGTTCAGGAGCTCTTCGGCCAGGTGGGAACCGGCAAATCCGGCCACGCCCGTTATGAAAGCGAGCGGTTTTCTCATTTGGCGGTCTTGCTCAGTCGCTCGAGGTCGGCATCCACCATCATTTTGACCAGGCCGTTAAAGTCGACTTTCGGTTGCCAGCCCAGCTTCTTTTCGGCCCGGGAGGCGTCCCCCTGAAGAAGGTCAACTTCGGCCGGCCGGACGAATCTCGGGTCGGTGGTGACGTACTGGCGGTAGTCCAGGTCAACATATTCGAAAGCGGTTCTCACGAAATCCTCGACCGAGTGGGTTTTGCCGGTGGCGATGACGAAGTCCTCCGGTTGGTCCTGCTGCAGCATCAGCCACATGGCCTTGACGTAGTCCCCGGCAAAGCCCCAGTCGCGTTTGGCGTCCATATTGCCGAGGGCCAGATTCTTCTCCATGCCCAGCTTGATACGCGCCACGCCGTCGGTGATCTTGCGCGTCACAAACTCCAGTCCCCGGCGCGGTGACTCGTGGTTGAACAGAATGCCGGAACTGGCATGAATGCCGTAGCTCTCCCGATAATTGACGGTGATCCAGTGACCGTACACTTTGGCCACGCCGTAGGGTGAGCGGGGGTAAAACGATGTCTGCTCCGTCTGCGGCACCTCTTTGACCTTGCCGAACATCTCCGATGACGAGGCCTGGTAAAACCGGATTTTCTTGTTGACCAGCTTGATCGCTTCCAGCATCCGGGTGACACCGATAGCGTTGAACTCGCCGGTCAGGACCGGCTGGTTCCAGCTGGTCGGCACGAAAGACTGGGCGGCCAGGGTGTAGACTTCGTCGGGGCGGTGGGCGTCGATGATATTGATTATGGAGAGCTGGTCCAGCAGGTCGGCCTGAACCAGAGTAATCTTCTCCTTGATGTGGTTTACTCGCTCGAAAGATTCGGTCGATGAGCGGCGTACCATCCCGACAACCTCGTAGCCCTTTTCCAGGAGCAAGTTCGCCAGGTACGAGCCATCCTGACCGGTTATACCAGTTATTAGTGCACGCATCAAAAATGTCCTTTATAATCGCTTCAGCGTCATTTATTTTGCCTGTCAGGCAGCCAGCAGATTAACAAAGCCGTTTGGGAGCCTTGAATATAAGTTCTATGCTCAAACAGGTCAATTGTATTAATATTTGGTCAACTTTCGGCTCCCGGCGTAGAACATGCGACTTTTCAGGAGCAAAATCATCTGATATGTGGGGCGAACATGAAAATTGTATGCATACTGTCGCTGGCCCTGGCGGCCACGTGGCCGGCCGCGGGCGCGGTGGAAATCGTACGAAAGGATGCTACGGTGACTGAACAGGTGTCGGCAGACTCGCTGCTGAAGGCGGGTGATGAGGTATTTCAGTCGCGGGACTACCCGGCCGCCTTCGATCAGTACGGCCGGGCAGCGGAGCAGGCTCGAGATGAATTCAACCGTTCGGTCGAAGTCGAGGCTCTCTCGCAGATGGCGCGGATGAGCCTGCTTATGGAAAAGAAGGATGAGGGACGAACCTTTCTTGAAGAGGCCGGTGCGCGAGCTTCCGACAGCGACCCGATGGGCTGGTCGCGTTACCTGGGCGTAAGGGGCCGGTTCGAATGGAAAGACGGCGATCTGGCCGCGGCGCGCAAGACTTTCGATGATCTGTACACCTACTGTCATGTCAACGCCCTGTGGGGTCGGGCTATCGACGCCGCCAACATGCTGGCCATTGTGTCCGAAACCAGCGATGAGCAGATTGAATGGAGCCTGAGGGGAATCGAGGCGGCCGAGGCCGCCGACGAGGAGCGCTGGCTGGGGCCGTTGTGGAACAACCTGGCCGCGACGTACTACGACCTAAAGCAGTTTGACTCGGCCCTTCAGAGTTACCTTAATGCCCGGGACTATCACTGGCGCTTTTCGCAGGAGACGTCCAAGCTGTTCGCCGACTACCACGTCGGTATGGCCTATCGTGCGGTCGGTGATCTTGACAACGCCGCGATGTGGTTGCGCCCGGTGCTGGCCTGGGCGGAGAGGCTGGACAACCACTCGGCCATCGGACAGGCGTGCGAAGAGCTGGGTGAGATTGCCGTCGCCCGCGGTCGGAAATCCGAGGGTGTGTCGCTTCTGAAACGTGCGCGCGACGAATACAAGAAAGCCGGTTTCGACGAGACCTGGCCCGAGGTCTGGGACAACATCAACACGCGTCTCAAACAGCTCGGTCAATAACGACGGCAGGTTGCCACGCCCGGCCGAGAACTGACCGCGAAATAACGCTTGTTGAACGGCATCTGGCCGGTTATATTGGATATAGACATCTATTAACGCAACTTGCGCATCGTCGGGGGAGAGATGCCGATCATCAGATTTTCAATTATCGCCGCCAGCCAGATCATCACGTTGTTTCTGGCGTTCGGGTGCGATGATGACTG
>CP070777.1:3020919-3033542 GCA_020346225.1 Candidatus Zixiibacteriota bacterium
AGGCGGTTACTTGCAGCGCACAACGCCCCGCAGGCGGGCGGGCTGAGACTACCGCGGAAAGATGGTCAGGGAAGCAAAACATCATCGCTGACGTTGATTAAATCTCCGTCCTCGTTCATAGTCCAGACATCTTCGACCGGATCGTCGTCGATGTTCCCGGTGGCGGTAGCTACGAAATTATCGGCCCCGGCGGCGATGGTGAACTGATAGAGACAGCCGTCCATTATCTCTACCCATATCTCGGAGAAAGCGAAGGGGTTAGCGGAAGAGGCCACCTCCCCGGTCGTGAAATAGCTGTTGGTGACGGAGGCCTGTTTGTAGGCCCGCTGATTGACGTAGATTTGCTTCAGAATCAGTTTGGCCTCGGATTGCTTTGTCTTCGTGGAAGCCTGCATGAAACGAGGGATGGCCAGCATGGCCAGAATACCGATAATGGCCACCACAATCATCAACTCGATCAGCGTGAAGCCCCCGGTATATCGAAATCGCTCATTCATAATCCCTCTCAGTCTATCAAAATCCTCCCGTCCATGTCCCTGTTTATGGCAATTGCTGTTCCGGATGCCTGTTCAATTTATCAACTAACCGTCGTCACCCGAATCAGTGTCGGAGCGACCGTCCGAAACATCCTTCAGGTTGTAGCGTTCCAGCTTTCGGTAGAGGGTTGACGGGTCAATGCCGAGTATTTTGGCGGCTTTGGATTTCTTGCCGCCGGTCCGGCTCATAACGTAATGAATGTATGCCTTTTCGATTGATTCCAGGGTGGGGTTGGCCGGTTCCGATTCATTCACCGCCGTGACCTTTTCAGCCGTGGTCAGCCGCTCCGGGAAGTCGGCTACATCCAGAGTATCGCTGCGGTTGAGCAGCACGGCCCGCTCGATGGTGTTCTCCAGCTCGCGAACGTTGCCGGGCCAGTGGTAGCTCATGAGCAGGTCCATGGCCTGCGGTGACAGGTCTTTGGGAGGTAGCTTGACCTTGTGGCAGTACTTCTCAATGAAGTATTTGGTCAGAAGGCCGATATCTTCCTTGCGCTCGCGCAGAGGCGGGATGAATACGGGAATAACGTTGAGGCGATAAAAGAGATCGGCCCGGAAGCGTCCCGATTTAACCTCAGCCTCGAGATCCGAGTTGGTGGCGGCGATCAGGCGGACATCAACATCGATCGGCTTGGTATCACCGACGGGTATAATCTTCTTTTCCTCCAGAACTCTCAGGAGTTTGACCTGAATGGCGGTGGACGTATTACCGACCTCATCGAGAAAGAAAGTGCCGCCGTCGGCCACCTTGAACAGACCGTCCTTATCCCTGATGGCTCCGGTGAAGGAGCCCTTTCTGTGACCGAACAGCTCCGATTCGAGGAGGTTTTCGGGAAGAGCGGCGCAGTTGATGGACACGAAAGGTCCGCCGCACCGCGGCGAGTGGTGATGGATGGCTTTGGCTATCAGATCCTTGCCGGTGCCGGACTCCCCCCGGACGAGAACGGTGGAATCGGAGGCGGCGATTCGCCGGGCGACTTTTTTGAGTTTTACGACCACCTCCGAGGTGCCCAGGAAGTTGTCGAATGAGGAGTCGCCCTGCAGTTGTTTTTTGAGGGTATCGTTTTCCTTAACGAGCCGCTTGCGGCTGATACATTTTTCAATGACCAGCTTGATTTCGTCGACCTTGAAAGGCTGGGTGATATAATCGACCGCTCCGTGCTTCATAGCTTCGATGGCGGTATCGACCGAGGCGTAAGCGGTCATGACGATAAGGTCCTGATCTTCCTTGAAGGACCTGACCTCTTTGAGAACATCGATACCGGTCATTTCAGGCATGTTCAGGTCGGCGATAACCAGGTCGTAGTTCTTTTCCTTAAGCAGGACGATTCCGTCGCTGCCCGAGGTGACGGTATCCACGCGGTAACCATCCTTGGCCAGCATAATCTCCATGAAGTTGCACATCGAATCTTCGTCGTCTATCACAAGGATCTTAGCCGGCATCAAACCTCCTGCTCAGCGGGTACTCCTGTCGCTCTTTATCAGTATATTTGTCGGCATAGCCAATATCGTCTACATACGCTAAGACTATATTGCTCATACATTAAACAGGGGTTCTCCCTATACTCCGGCCGGCCGGTTTTTTCTTGAATTGTGTTTCTGGTTGAGACATATTGGGGCTTGCGTCACCATACAATAGGCAGGCGCTTTCAACGCCTGTTACCGACGACGCCACGGGTGCACCACGTACCGGGTTATAAATACTATGGATAGATATTCTCACCGCGAAAGACTCGAGGCGATTTTCAGGGGCGAAAGGCCGGACCGGTTCGCGGCATCCTTCTGGCGACACTTCTTCCACAGGGAGCATTATGCCGAAGGCACGGCCGGGGCGATGCTCGATTTCCAGAAGAGATTCGACTGGGACTTCATGAAGATAAATCCCCGGGCGGACTACCACGTCGAAGACTGGGGGCTTAAACAGGAGTGGTCTCACGACGAGTTCAAAAAGCACGTCAAGTCGAATTTCCCGGTTACCTCGCTGGATAGCTGGCGGGACATCGAGCCGCTGTCGCCGACGTCACCGGTGCTGGCCGAACACCTGAAGGCGGTGTCGCTCATTCGCAAGAGCAGCTCGCGGGAGTTGCCCATTCTGATGACGGTTTTCACGCCGCTGGCGATTGCCGGTCGCCTGGTCGAGGACGATGGTCTTTTGGCCGACCATATCAGGAACCATCCCGACCGGGTGCTGCCCGCAATAGAGGCTATCACCCAAACTTTCGAGGTCTTCGTGACGGAACTCCGCAACGCGGGCGCGGACGGGATCTTTCTGGCCACGACCCAATGGGCCTCCAGCAACCTGATCACCTGGGAGGAGTACGAGAAATTCGGGGTGCCTTTCGACCTGCGGTTGATGGCAGCGGCCGACAGTGACGCCATCAATCTCGTTCACGTATGTTCGTCGAACAATTACCTCAAGCAGATTGTCGCGAAGAACTATCCGGGCAGAATGTATAACTGGGACAGCGACGACCCGACCAATTCCCCCTTGGACAAGGCTCTCGAATTCATCAGCGACGCCGCCCTGGTGGGCGGGGCAGATCGCCACGGCTGGCTTCTCCACGCCAGTCCCGATGAGATCCGCTACAAAATGGCTGAGCTCAAGGAAAGATATGACCCGTCGCGGGTTATCATCGGTCCCGGGTGTTCGGTGGCGCCCGAGGTCCCCATGGAGAACCTCCGGGCGATAAGAGAGAACTTGTGATGGACGCCGGGCGCAGGGAGCTGATAGACAAGGTTGCCGGGGCTATTGCCGGCCAGAGCACCGAAAAAAGTGTACTGAGGGTGGCGGCGGAGCTTATCGACGGGTTCTCGGACGGTTTCAACTGGACCGGTTTCTATTTAATGCGGGGCGATAAACTGGAGGTGGGGCCGTACGTGGGCCCGGAAACGCCGCACACGGTGATCGAACTGGATCGGGGTATTTGCGGGGCGGCGGCCACGTCGAAACAGAGTATCGTCGTCGACGATGTTAAAGCCGACCCGAGGTTTCTGGCGTGCTCGACCAGTACGCGTTCCGAGATTGTGGTCCCGCTCATGGACGGCGACCGCTGTCTCGGAGAGATCGACATCGATTCCAATCAGCCGTCATTCTTTACCGATGCCGACCGCGAGATGCTCGAGGAAGTGGCCGGACTTGTGGTGAAACGACTGAAGGAACTTCAGGCTCAGCCGGGAAATAACTCAGGAGGTGGGAGATGTTTCTGGGGATTCTGCTTCTGCTAATCGGCATTCTCATGTTTCTGGATAGAGTGGGGCTCATTCATATCCATTTCGGGGAGTATATCGTACCGGTCGCTTTGATCGCGCTGGGCGTGTCTTTTATCGCCGGCAGCAAAAAGAAAAGAGGATAGCGGGTCATCAGGGCCGATTTACCGGCTACGTTTCGGCGACAACCTGCCGATACAAGGGTATATGGGTAAATACCGGCTGATACTTGTTCTCATCCTTGCCGTAACCTCTCCGGCGGCAGCCAACAGTATTCTCACGCTGGCCGATGAAATCAGGATCCCCCTGCCCGGCGGCTGGCAACTGACAACCGGCGTAAATGAATACCCGATTCAGATTTTTCAGAGCGACAGCGCGGCCGAACTGCTCATATTCAAATCAACCATCGATGAAGCGGATGCCGTCACCAACGAGCAGGAGTTGAAGGTCTCGGTGGACAAGGTGATCGAAGACGTGATTCTGTCTTTGCCCGAGGCCCGCCTTCAGACCAACATCGGCTACTATGACACCAGTCGGGTCTGGTTCGTCCTCGAGTTTCTGTCACTCGATCCCGACGAAGAACTGGAACTGCGACACCGGTTGCGAGGAGAGTTGTATCGTCATCCCGAAGGGCACCAGATACTCTTCACGCTGTGGGGTAAGGGCGCCAGAGATGTTCCCCGGCCGATCTGGAATGACGTGCGCCTGATGCAGGAAGAGTTCGTTTATTTCGGTGCGGCCACCCGGGATGTGTTTGCCACACCGAACCGTCAAAACTGGGCGTGGGCGGCCGTTCTGCTGATGTTGCTGGCCATCGTCCTGCTTCTCTTGAAACGACGGCGCCAGGCGGCGAGAAACAGGAAGACTCCCGATGACCACTTCTGGAGATGCCAGTGCGGTCGGCTCAACCACCGGGATCACCAGAACTGCCGCCGCTGCGGCCGGTCCCTGAGCACTCCCGTGACTACTTAGTTCTCTGTTGAAGTTCAATCAGGACGCCGGCGGCGGACGGATGAACGAAGGCAATAAGACATCCGTCGGCACCGGTACGCGGAGTTTCGTCAATCAGTTTCAGACCGGCCTTTTTCAACTCGGTGAGCCGAGCTTGAAGGTCGTCGACATAGAGACAAATATGGTGCAGTCCCTCGCCGCGGAGGGCGAGGAACCCGGCCACCGGACTGTCGGCCGAGGTCGGCGCCACCAGTTCGATACGGGTTGACCCCGAAGCTTCCGATTCGGCCGGGCCGAACATGGCCACCTTCACTTTCTGGTCTTCCACAGTATGTATTTCCGGTGAGGTCACGCCGGTTATCCGGCTGAACTTCTCTATGGCCGATTCCAGATCGGAGACGGCGATACCGATATGTGAAACGAGCGGTTTCTCCATAGTTATCTCAGCAGACCGTCGGATCAACAGCGCCTACGGGGTTTCGCCTCTCTCGTACTTGAGCTGGTCATCAATTTTCGAGGCAGTCGGCTTGATCCACCGGCCCTGATGGTAATAAACAGTTACCGAGTCTTTCAAAACATGCTGCACGCCGGTGCGCCCTTCGAAATAGACGTTCAGGTCGACCTTGGCCGAGTCCTGCTCATAGCGATCCGCATTTACGACCTCGAGGCGGGTAAGGGAGTCTTTCCTGGCGAACATGATATCCCGTCTCTTGAGATAGTCGTCGAATGTGGTTTGCTTTTTGAAGTATTCAAACTCCATTTCATAGATGAAGGACTTGTCAGCGTAGCCCAGCCGGTCTATGGCCTCGCTAAGGAGGACCTCGATACTGTCTTCGAAGGTGACCGGTTGCGTTTCAGCGGCCGCCGTGACCTCTTCAGACGTTTCGACCTTCGCCTGCTCTTCCTTTTGCGAGCAGGCAAGCAGTCCGAGCAGGGCCGTCAGCACGACAAATCCGGCGCGGTTAAACGTTCCTTTCACGATATTCACCCCATACTTGTCTAAAAACATCGGATATTTCTCCCACAGTTGCGTAATTTTCGACAGCGTCAATAACCGGAGAAACGATGTTTTCGTCTCCACCGGCGGCCGCTTTGAGGGTCTTCAAACATTCGTTGACTTTGCGGTTATCACGGGTGGCCCGGAGTTTCTTCAGCCTTTCGACCTGGGCGGCCTCGAGGTCAGGGTCAACCTTGAGAACTCCCTCGACCGAGGGCCGACCCGATTTGAATCGGTTCACGCCGACGACGATCTCCTCCCCGTTTTCCGTGGCTTTCTGGTAGGCATACGCGGAGCGGGCGATTTCGTCGCGGAAAAAGCCGGAATCGATGCACGGAACGGAGCCGCCCATCTTCTCGATCCGCTCCATGAGCGTCAGCACTCTTTTTTCGAGCTCGCCGGTGAGATACTCAAGACAGTAGGAGCCCGCCAGCGGGTCGGCCGTGTCGGTCACGCCGGACTCATGGGCCAGAATCTGCTGGGTACGCAGGGCGATCTCGGCGGACCGTTCCGTGGGCAAGCCGAGGGCTTCATCGAAAGAATTCGTGTGCAGCGATTGCGTGCCGCCGAGAACCGCCGCCAGAGCCTGCATGGCGGTGCGAACGATATTGTTTTCCGGCTGTTGAGCCGTCAGGGTGGAGCCGCCGGTCTGGGTGTGGAAACGCAGGAGCATGGCTTTCGGGTCGGTCGCTTTGAAGCGCTCGCGGATAATCCGCGCCCAGACCCTGCGGGCCACCCGGAACTTGGCGACCTCCTCGAAAAGATTATTGTGCGCGGCGAAGAAGAAAGACAGCCGCGGGCCGAAGTCATCGACGGCGAGGCCCGCCTCGACGGCGGCACGGACATAGGCAATTCCGTTGGAAAGGGTAAAAGCCACCTCCTGAGCGGCCGTCGCCCCGGCCTCCCGGATATGGTAGCCCGAAATGGAGATGGTGTTGTACCCGGGCAGGTGCTTGCCGGCATATGCGAAAATGTCGGTGATAATCCTCATGGACGGCTCCGGGGGAAATATGTAGGTGCCGCGGGCTATGAATTCCTTGAGGATATCGTTCTGCACGGTGCCCATCAATTTCTCGGCAGGGACTCCCTGTTTTCTGGCAACGGCGATATAAAGAGCCAGCAATATGACGGCGGTGGCGTTTATGGTCATGGAGGTCGAGACTTTGTCCAGAGGTATGCCGTCGAAGAGAATTTCCATATCCTGTAAAGAGTCGATGGCAACCCCGGTTCGACCTACCTCGCCCCGGGCCATGGGATGGTCGGAATCGTAGCCGATCTGGGTAGCCAGATCGAAGGCCACCGACAGACCGGTCTGGCCCTGCTCAAGAAGATACTTGAATCTCTTATTGGTCTCACCGGCGGTTCCGAACCCGGCGTACTGCCTCATGGTCCACAGGCGGCCGCGATACATATCGGGGTAGATACCGCGGGTGAAGGGATACTCGCCCGGGGCGGCCCTGTCGCGGCCTTTCGGCTCCGCTTTGGCGGGACCCAGAACCGGGGGAACAGGTATATCGGAGGTGGTCTTTCTCGGTTTATCCGTCATCTACTCGAACTCGACAAGGGTATCGTCTTTTTCCACCGACGTCCCGCCCTTGACATGCACCGCTTTCACGACACCGTCGGACGTCGCTTTGATAATGTTCTCCATCTTCATGGCTTCAATTATGAGCAGCGGCTGATTTTTGGCGATTTTCTGTCCGGCCTCAACCTTGACATCGAGTATCAGACCGGGCATGGGGGCCCTGACGGCCTTCTCCACGATGCCGACCGAGGACATACCGGCGGTTTTGCGAAGCTGCGCCAGGTTATAGTCCTCGATATCGACGGCTATTTCCTGACCCCTCATGAAAACGGTCTTGAGATTATCGTATCCGTTGGAACGAACGTCAACCTCCAGCGACTTGCCGTCGACCAGAATGACCGACCGGCTTTCGCCGAGGCGGAAGCTGTCTATTTCAATCTCTTCGCCATCAACCGTGGCAAAGTACTTCTCCGAGCGATACTCAAGCTCGATATCATACTCCCGTCCGGCGACCTTTACCATGTAGCGCGGCATCAGCGGCTCCCCCCGAAGTTTTTGAGACCATCGCGCCGGTAGAAACTGACCCAGCTGGACAGGGCCGGGACGGCGGCGGTGCGGCCGATGAGAATCTTTCTCTCCCGGGCGAACTTGTCCAGCGCCACGGCCAGGGCGGCCTGGAGCCGGATGGTATCATCCGCCGATGCGAACCGGCCGTCGGGATATTCCTCCTGAAGAAAGCGGGTGGACAGCCTGCCTTTGATGAACGAGTCGTTGTCCATGACGGTGCGATGGAAGCCGATGGTCGTTTTCAGGCCGGAAACGCGGTACTCTTCCAGGGCCCGCCTGGTGCGCTGGATGGCTTCCGCGCGGTCCTTGCCCCAGACGATAAGCTTGGCGATAAGCGGGTCATAATAAATGGGGACCTCGGAGAATATAACCACGCCGGAATCAACCCGCACCCCCGGCCCGGCTGGACTCCGGTAGTTCTTGAGCGTCCCCGTCGAAGGCATGAAGTTCTGCTCGGGGTCTTCGGCGCAGATGCGGCACTCGATAGCATGTCCGGTGATTGAAATGTCCGACTGTTTCAGACGAAGTTTCTGTCCTTCGGCAATGGCTACCTGTTCTTTCACCAGGTCCACGCCGGTGACCAGTTCCGTCACCGGGTGCTCCACCTGAAGGCGGGTGTTGACTTCGAGGAAGTAGAAGGAATTATCCCTGTCGTCGGCCATGAATTCGACGGTACCCGCGCCCGCGTAACCCGTTTGCCTGGCGATGTCCACGGCGGCACGGCCCATTTTTTCGCGCAGCTCAGGGGTCACCATCGGCGACGGGGATTCTTCGATCAGCTTCTGGTGGCGACGCTGGATGGAGCATTCCCTCTCGCCGAGATAGATGCCGTTGCCGTGATGGTCGCAGAGGATCTGCATCTCGACATGACGGGGGCGCTCGAGGAATTTCTCGATGTAAACACGGCCGTCACCGAAGGCAGAGAGCGCCTCGCTGGAAGCGCGGCCGAGGGATTCCTCGAACTGCTCGGGACTTTCAACGATGCGCATGCCTTTGCCGCCGCCGCCCGCGGCCGCCTTGATAAGCACCGGGTAACCGATAGCTTCGGCTTTGTCGAGGGCATCTTTGAGGTCACCGGCGGCAAACTCGCCACCGGGCACCACCGGCAGGCCGGCCTCGAGGGCCGCCGCCCTGGCCTGCAGCTTGTCACCCAGCAGAGCGATGGTCCCGGATTTGGGGCCAATGAAGATTATACCCTCCTCCTCGCATCGTTTGGCGAAGGCGCCGTTCTCGGCGAGAAAACCGTAACCGGGATGGACAGCGTCGGCGCCGCACCTTTTGGCAACACCGATGATTTTGTCAAAGACCAGATAGCTTTCCGACGAAGGCGCCGGGCCGATATGGTAGGCCTCGTCGGACATGCGAACATGATAGGCGGTTTTGTCGGCGTCGGAGAAGACGGCCACGGCGGTAATGCCGAGATCGCGGCAGGCCCGCACGACCCTGACGGCGATCTCGCCCCGGTTGGCGATGAGAATTTTGCGAATCTTCTTCATCCGACTCTCCGCGCCCGTCCTATAGCGGTATGTTTCCGTGTTTCTTGGGCGGGTTGGCGTCTTTTTTGGTCTGAAGCATTTCGAAGGCGCGAATCAGGCGCGGGCGCGTTGTTTTCGGCTCAATAACATCGTCAACGTATCCGCGTGAGGCGGCAATGAACGGGTTGGCGAATTTCTCGCGGTAATCGTCGGTGAGTCGCTGCGTTTCGGTCTCGGAATCGGAAGCTTCGGCGATGTTCTTCTTGAAGATGATTTCGACAGCGCCCTTGGGGCCCATGACGGCGATCTCGGCGGTGGGCCAGGCATAGTTCATGTCGCCGCGGACGTGCTTGCTGTTCATGACGTCGTACGCCCCGCCGTACGCCTTGCGCGTAATGACGGTCACTTTCGGCACCGTCGCCTCGCAGTAGGCATAGAGCAGCTTGGCGCCGTTTTTGATTATGCCGCCGTGCTCCTGATCCACCCCGGGCAGGAAGCCGGGTACATCCTCGAAAGTCAGGATGGGGATGTTGAACGCGTCGCAGAAGCGAATGAACCGGGCCCCCTTTATCGACGAGTTTATATCGAGCACGCCGGCCAGGACGGCGGGCTGGTTGGCGATGATGCCGATAGAGCGACCCCCGAGATGGGCAAAGCCGACGATGATATTCTGGGCGAAATCTTCGTGTACTTCCAGAAAGGACCCTTTATCGACGACAGCGCTGATGACGTCCTTCATCTCGTAAGGCTGGTTCGGATTCTCCGGCACGATATGGTTGAGCTGGTCATCCTCGCGGTCGAGCGGATCGGTACACTCCGCCATAGGTGGGTCCTCGAGGTTATTCTGCGGGATATACTCCAGAAGTCGCTTTAGCGTGGCGATGGCGTCGGCCTCGTTCTCGCAGGCGAAGTGCGCCACACCGGATTTGGAGGCGTGGACCACGGCGCCACCGAGCTCTTCGGAAGTAACCACCTCGTGGGTAACCGTTTTGACAACGTTGGGCCCGGTGACGAACATATAGGAGGTTCCCTTGGTCATGAGAGTGAAATCGGTTATGGCCGGACTGTAAACGGCGCCGCCGGCGCACGGGCCGAGAATTACCGAAATCTGCGGCACCACCCCGGAGGCGAGTGTATTGCGCAGGAAGATGTCGGCATAGCCGCCGAGGGACACGACGCCCTCCTGTATGCGGGCACCGCCGGAATCGTTCAGACCGATAACCGGGGCACCGACTTTCATGGCCATATCCATGATCTTGCAGATTTTCTCGGCATGGGCCTCGGAGAGAGAACCGCCGAAAACGGTGAAGTCCTGCGAGAAGACGTAGACGATGCGTCCGTGGACTCTGCCGCATCCCGTGACGACCCCGTCACCGAGAATGCGCTGCTCCTCCAGCCCGAAACCGGTAGTGCGGTGGGTGACGAACATATCGAACTCCTCGAACGAGTTGGGATCGACGAGCAGCTCGATTCGTTCCCGGGCGGTCAATTTGCCCTTTTTGTGTTGAGCGTCGATGCGTTTCTGGCCGCCGCCGAGTTTGGCCTCACTTCGCATCTTCTCGAGACGATTGAGTTTTTCTTCTAAAGACATCGCCAATTCTCTTTCTTGAGAAGCTCGCGACGCGCGGTCGCGAACCTCCCGTGCATGTCCTGACTACCGGCCGGGGTCAACCGGTTCGACCACCAGCCTCTTGCCGTCCTGTCTGACTCTGCCGAAAGGAGACTCGATATCGTGATCAAAGGCCATGATAACCCGATCACGGATAATCTCCGGCAATTTGCGCCGCTTTACGTCCATCGATTCAT
This sequence comes from Candidatus Zixiibacteriota bacterium, assembly GCA_020346225.1. Lineage (GTDB taxonomy): Bacteria > Zixibacteria > MSB-5A5 > GN15 > FEB-12. The sequence continues at coordinate 3,031,984 of CP070777.1, forward strand.
CGGGATACAAATCCACCGCCGGCACATAGGCCACGGCCATATGGTTTGAAGTACAGAAGATGTCGGCGTAATAGAATACCTTCTGGCCGCCCGACTCCATTTCGAGCGCATAGTGGCCGGTAGTGTGCCCGCCGGTGAACACCGCACTGACTCCCGGCGCGAGTTCAGTATCGGCGTCAATCAGCCGCACCCGGCCGGAGTCCCGCAGCGCCCGGTATCGCTGGGGCACATACACCGCAGCGGTTCGTTCGTTGGGGTGGAGAGCGTCGTGCCACTCCCTTTCCGAGATAACATACTCGGCACGGGAAAAGCGCGGAACAAACCGGTTGTTTTCGAGCTTCACCGCGCCGCCGGCGTGATCCGTGTGCAGATGGGTGAGCACGACATAGTCGATGTCGTCGGTGGTCAGCCCCAGCGAAGCCAGCCCGCTATCCATCAGGGACTCGCCCGAAGTGCCATAGACCTTTTTCTCGCGGTCCGAGAGAGTGTCTCCCAGTCCGCTGTCGAAGATATAGTTCCTGCCGTGGGCCGTGAGAACGAACAGATTCGTGTTCATATCAATCAGGTTGTTTTCGTCGGGGGGAATCATCCTCTCCCAGATCGACCGTGGAATAACACCGAACATAGAACCGCCGTCGAGCTTGAACTTGTGCTCGACGAAGGTTCTTATTTCATAATCACCAAATCGCATCAGCGTCCTATGATGTTTTCCGCGATGGCGAGGCGCTGGACGCCGGCGTCTCCTTCGTATATCTCTAACGCGCGCTGGTCACGATACAGTTTTTCGATCGGCGAAAACTCCCCGATGAAACCGTAGCCGGCATGAATCTGCATGGCGCGGTCAACGCAGAAAGCGGCTACCTGGGTGGCGTACAGCCGGGCCATCGATGCCTCGAGCGAAAAGGCCTCGCCGGCATCCTGTTTCAGGGCGGCATGGTAGGTCATACCCCGGGCGGCCTCCAGGCGTGTGGCCATGTCGGCTATCATCCACTGAATCGCCTGAAGCTTGGCAATGGGCTGACCGAACGCCTCACGCTTCTTGGCGTAGGCAATCGATTCATCGAGCGCCCGCTGGGACAGGCCGATGCTCTGGGCAGCGACACTGACGGCGGCGGCGCCCAGCGTGGCCAGAGCGTATTCGGAGCCATGTCCGAGTTCGCCGAGCAGGTTGGCCCTGGGGATCTTCACGTCCTTGAGAACTATACCCGCGGCCGTGGCTGCTCGTACGCCCAGTTTGTTCTTCAGCGTTCGCGCTTGCCAGCCGGGCTGGGTGGTATCATCGACCATCATGGCGCTTACGCCGGACTGACCCTCGACCCGGCAGAACAGAACTCCCAGATCGGCGACATCGCCAAGCATGATGAAGATCTTCTCGCCGTTGACAACGTAGTGATCGCCCTTTTCAACGGCGGTCGTGCTCTGGTGGGATGCATCAGAGTCGGCGCCGGGTTCGGTCAGGACGAACGCGGCGACCTTCTTGCCGGCGGCGCAGTCGGGCACGAATTTCTTTGCCAGGCCATCTCCCCCGAAACTTATAATCGGGAAGGCTGCCTGCCCGC
>CP070777.1:3033642-3036888 GCA_020346225.1 Candidatus Zixiibacteriota bacterium
ACGGGGTGGCCACGCATAAAGGTGATATCTGGAGCTTCAGGACAAAACCTGTTTTCGCCGTCCTTGATCCTAATCTTGTCGGCTGGTGGAAGCTTGATGATGAGGGAACCGGTACCATAATTGACTATTCCGGAAATAACCGTGATGGTTCAATCCACGGTGACCCCCAGTTTGTGCCCGGCCCTGACGGAGATGCCCTGGAGTTCGACGGCGATGACTATGTGCTGATAGACGGCTACAAGGGCGTTGTCGGCGATGGGACGAACACACCGGCTTTCAGCGTAACTGCGTGGGTCAGGTGCACTGCGGCTGCTGCCGGTGAAGTTGTGGGCTGGGGCAGCACCGGCGCCGGTAATAGAATGGAATTCCGCGTCAACGGCAGCAGGCTGCGCGCCGAAGGCGGCGGTGGCAATACCCAGAGTGACACCAATATGAATGACGGCGAATGGCACCACTGCGCGGTGACGGTAGCGCCCAATTCCGTTTACAGTTCCGGCATAAACTGGTACTTAGATGGCCAGCTCGATACGAGGTCAAATTCTGATCCTGATCCTTGGCATCCGATTGCCAATTTCGATGTCATATTCGGCCAGCGCTACAACCAGAGCAACGACAGATGGTTCACCGGCGCGATTGATGATGTCCGCATCTACGACAAGGAACTGACGCTCGAAAACGTTGGCAGGGCTATGATGGGTGATCCCAGACTTGCCTGGGCCCCGGTCCCGGCTGACGGCGCAGAACCGTTCATCGAAGAAGCCATCCTTAGCTGGACGCCGGGCGATTCTGCTGCTCAGCACGACGTGTACCTCGGTGTCAGTGAACTGGCGGTGCTCGATGCCGAAATATCAGATACGACCGGCATATATAGGGGCCGGCAGGATGCCAACAGCTATACCCCCTCTGAAACCCTCGAATTCGGCGAGACTTACTACTGGCGGATCGATGAGGTCGAGGCCGACGGCACCACGATATACACAGGCCGGGTCTGGAGCTTTACTATAGCAAACTTTATTGTCGTCGATGATTTTGAGTCCTACAATGACCTTGACCCCCTTGACCCCGCGAGCAAGAGGATATTCCTGACGTGGATAGATGGATTTGAAAATCCTCTAAATGGTGCTACGGTAGGCTATTTTGAGCCTCCTTTTGCCGAGACCGATACAGTTAACTCGGGTCTCCAGGCGATGCCGTTCTTCTACGATAACAGCGTCGGGAACTCTGAGGCAACCATGACATTGACCTCGGTACGCGATTGGACCAAGCACGGTGTCAAGGCACTGTCCTTGTGGTTCCAGGGCTATCCCGAATCTGTCGGCAGCTTCACACAGACGCCGTCCGGCAACTACATAGTGGCCGCCAGGAGCATCGGCAATATATCGGGTCAGTCCGACGAGTTCCACTTCGCCTACCAGGAGCTCACCGGCGCCGGCTCGATTATAGCCAGGATCGAGTGGATCAACGACGCCGACGACAACGCTCACGCCGGCGTGATGATCCGCGATACGCTTGATCCGAGTTCAGCACACGCCGCAGTGCTGCTTGAGACAAATGACATCGCAGCGGACGCCGACCTTCTGTTCCGGCGTCGCGCCTCCTCAGTCGAAGGCAGCACCACCACGACAATAGACGGAATCATGGCTCCGCAGTGGCTCAGAGTACAGCGCGACATAGCTGGAATGGTTACGGCCGCTTATTCTGCTGACGGTATTGTATGGACGGAGCTTGGCGGTGAGGTCATCAACATGAGTACACCGATGTACATAGGTCTGGTTGTGGCGAGCGAAGCCGCTGGTGTCACGTGCGATGCCGAATTCTCTAACGTCCAGATTACAGGCGCAACCGGCCAGTGGGCCAACCAGGATATCGGCATACTCGCCAACGACCCAGAGCCGATGTATGTTGCGATAGCCAATAGCGGTGGCGCGCCTGTCGTGGTCTACCACGACGACCCCAATGCAACCCGGATAAACACCTGGACGCAATGGAATATCGACCTGAAAGTGTTCACCGATCAGGGTGTGAATCTGACCAACGTCGATTCCATTTCTATTGGCTTCGGTGACAAGGCTAATCCACAGCCCGGCGGCGCAGGTAAGATGTACTTTGACGATATCAGGCTGTATCGACCCAGATGCATGCTTGAGCTTCTTCAACCTTCAGGCGATTTTAACGGTGATTGTGTGGTTGACGGTTTAGACCTTGAGGTAATGGCAGCCGGCTGGCTCGACAGCGATTCGGTCGTTGCGACAACAGCTCCCGATCCGACCGGCTTGGTACTGCATTATGAGTTTGACGGCGATGCCACCGATAGTTCCGGCAACAACTACCACGGTATCGAAAGGGCCGGCCCGACCTATGTGCCGGGCAAGTTCGGCCAGGCAATTCACTTCGACGGTTTCGACGACTATGTGGCAATTCCGGATGTAAACTACACCGGCACCGACTATCCGGAAGTAACTGTCTGCGCCTGGGTTCGCACGACCGATGAGGAAGGACAGATTGTTTCCTTCGACCGCAGTGATTACTGGCGCCTGGAGATTGGTGGTCAGTACGCCGGCGGCCCCGGCTTGGTAGGTTGGCATCTGTGGACTGGTTCGACTCAGATTGATACCAACCTCGACCCGAGCTGGCCTGCAAATACCGGGCGAGTCGATGACGGGAAGTGGCACCATCTGGCGGGAGTATTCAACAACGGCACGATGACTATCTATATTGATGGTAATCCGAAAAAGGCATACTTCGGTGAACCCACTTTTGGAAGAGGCAGATATACGCGCTACGGTTTTGTAGGAAGCGGCTCGGAGGCACCTTACCCGCCGCCATCCGGAAGGGCGAACGGGGCTTACATTGACGCTGATTTGGACGAGGTGTATATCTACCACCGTGCTCTCTCAGAGGCCGAGATTAGATACTTGGCTGACGATACTCCCGGCGATGGCGAGTTGCATGTTCCGGTGCCTTCTGTTGCTAATATCTCCAATGAGGAACCGCCTCTTGCCAGGTCGGTTAACTTCAGGGACTTTGTCCTCCTTGCCGATGGTTGGCTTGATGAGCAGCTCTGGCCGGCACCGTGATAGTGCTGTAATGCAAGTGCAGATAATGCGGGGCATATACCGGCTGTTTCGGTATAGGCCCCGTTTGTTTTAATGAGCATCAGGGTTGACCGTTTACCTTGAACTCCGAATCACGATTCACAGGATACTAAGCGACTGCCTTTTCGAGATTTTTCTTGAAGAGAGGCCG
>CP070777.1:3036988-3042865 GCA_020346225.1 Candidatus Zixiibacteriota bacterium
AGAATCAAGGCGCCCGGTAACACCGGGGCGGAGTGATCCGACGGAAAGTGCCGCAGAAACTATACCGCCCGCCTGGCGCGGGTAAGGGTGAAATCGTGGTGTAAGAGACCACGGTTGCCGATGGCAACACCGGCAACGGGCAAACCCCGCCTGGAGCAAGGCCAAATAGGAGAAGAGGGGTTGATTCGCCCCGCTACCATTCTCGGGTAGGCCGCACGAACAGTCGGGCAACCGGCTGTCAAGATAGATGGCTGTTGGTCCCGCCACGGCGGGATTACAGAACTCGGCTTACTTCCTGCTTTCCAAGCCTTCAGAATTGGAGGCTACCATGAGTTGGGCTCAAAAGTCGGCGTCGGTGCGATGGGTGCCGGCTCGTGAAACTGACCCCGAACTCGTCCAGCGACTTACGTCTGAAACGGATATACCCGCCAACGTTATCAAAGTCCTCGTCAACCGTAACATTGATACAGCCGGGGCTATTCAGCAGTTTCTCAATCCGCGGCTGTCCGACCTGAGGGACCCTTTTGACCTCGACGGTATGGACCTGGCCGTGAAGCGGGTTTCCCGGGCGTTGTTCGATAACGAAAAGATAGTCATATACGGCGACTATGATGTCGACGGTATTACCGCCACGGCCCTTCTGTATATGATATTCAACAAGCTCGGCGCTCAGGTCGACTTCTATCTGCCCAACCGGCTGGTAGAGGGATACGGGCTCTCGCCGGAGAGCATCGATGAGGCGCACTCCAAAGGTGTCTCCCTTATCGTGACCGTGGACACCGGTATCACGGCTGTGGAAGAGGTCCGGTATGCCAAGTCGCTCGGTCTGGACGTCATCGTCACCGACCATCACGAACCGGGCGAGACGCTGCCCGAGGCCACCGCCATCGTCAACCCCAAAAAGCCCAGCTGTAACTACCCCAGCGAACTCTCCGGTGTCGGCGTGGCTTTCAAGTTCACCCAGGCTTTATACCGTGCCCTCAATCAGGATGAACGCGAGCTTGAGGAACATCTTGACCTGGTGGCCCTCGGCACCGCCGCCGATATCGTCCCCCTGGTGGGTGAAAACCGTGTCCTGACCAAGTTCGGTATCAAGCAGATCGCCCGCACCACCAAACCGGGACTCAAGTCGCTCGCTTTTGTCTCCGGCCTGATGGGTAAGGACATCAGCACCGGGCAGGTGGTGTTTATCCTGGCGCCCCGCATCAACGCCCTCGGCCGTCTCGGCGACGCCCGCCAGGCGATACGGCTGCTGTCAACCCGTGATGAAGCCGCCGCCGCCAAGATCGCCCGCAAACTCGACCGCGAAAACAAGCGAAGAAAAGAGATCGATGAATCGACCCTCAACGACGCTCTGGCTCAGATGGAGGAAATCGTCGACCTGGACAACGACAAGGCCATCGTCCTGGCCGGCAACGGCTGGCACCAGGGCGTTATCGGTATCGTGGCCAGCCGGCTGGTGGAAAGGTACAACCTTCCCACCGTGATGATTTCCGTGATGAACGGGGAGGGCAAGGGTTCGGCGCGTTCCATTCCCGGTTTTCATCTCTGCGAAGCGCTCAAGGAATGTGAGCATTTGCTGCTGAAGTACGGGGGCCACAAGTACGCCGCCGGCCTCTCCATAAAGCAGGAAAACATCGAAGCTTTCCGCAAGAAATTCATTGAGGTCTCCAACAGGTTCTTGTCGGAAGAAGACGTCCAGCCCAAGCTCCTTATCGACCTGGAGATAGAGCTGTCCGACATCGATGACGCTTTCATGGATGCCATCGAGGCCTTCTCGCCGTTCGGCCCGCAGAACATGCGTCCCATTTTCCTGACGCGCAACTGCGAGGTGGTGGGGCAGCCCTATGTGGTCGGTAAGAACCATCTGAAAATGAAGATCAGGAAGGGTGATGCCGTGTTCGATGTCATCGGTTTCGGCTTCGGTGAAATGGCCAGGGTCATCTCGGCCAAGGGCTGTTTGGTCGATGTCGTTTATGTCATCGAGTACAACACCTACAATAACATTACGCGCAAGCAAATAAGGCTTAAAGATATCAAGCTCACGGTAGGCAGTATCCCGACCTATTGACGTGTCCGTTATGACCATACTGGAAAGATTTTTTGCTGGCGATATCCGGGCTCTCTCCAAGGTCATCTCTCACATCGAAAACCGGTCCGATGGATATCAGAAGCTGCTCGGCCGACTCTATACGAAGGCCGGCAACTCACTGCGCATCGGCATCACCGGCCCCCCCGGAGCCGGTAAATCGACTCTCGTCAACGGCCTCGTTCACGAGTACCTGGCGCAAAAGCGGCGTGTCGGCGTGGTGGCGGTCGACCCCACCTCGCCGTTCACCGGCGGCGCCCTGCTGGGCGACCGCGTCCGCATGCACGAATTCCCCACCGGCGGCGAGGTCTATTTCCGCTCCATGGCCACTCGTGGCGCCACCGGCGGATTGGCCGGGGCCACCGGCAACGTCGCCGTCGCCCTGGATGCCTTCGGCTATGACATCACCCTCATCGAAACGGTCGGCGTCGGTCAGGTCGAGCTCGATATCATCGACACCTGCGACACCGTCGTTGTGGCCATCGTGCCGGAATCCGGCGATGCTGTCCAGACGATGAAAGCCGGTCTGATGGAAATCGCCGACATATTTGTCGTGAACAAAGCCGACCGCCCCGGCGCCGAAAAACTGTCCTTCGACCTCGGCCAGATGCTCGACACCAAGGCGCGCAAAGAAGGCGCCTGGCCCATTCCCGTGTTGTCCACGGTGGCCGTTGACCGCAAGAACGTCGATGAGCTGCACCGGAAAATCGACGAGCACATTGCGTTCGTCAAAACGTCGGGTCAGTTCGAGAAACACCGGCGCCAGCAGGTCAAAAAGAAGATTCTCAGCATCCTCAAGCATCAGTTCCAGAAAGAGTTTCTCGAACGCCTGGCCGGCGAAGTCGACTTCGAAGACGTCATCGATGGTATCCTCAGCGGAAAGACCAATCCGTTCCAGGTCGGTCAGGAGCTTTTTGACCGGTTCTCGGCGCCGCAATAAGTCTTGTGATTGCCCTGATCGTCCTCATCGGCTAACCGGCAGTCGGCCGCGGGTCGTTAGTCCCGGCTCCACTCCTTGCCCCCAGCCGTCAAATTAACTTATTGGAACATCTTGGATTATCCGTATAAACCACAAAAAATAATGCCGCCGGCCTTCTTGATTTTCCACACGGGTTTGCGTATTTTGGTCAGTCATAGCAGAGTTGGAGAGAGATATGTTTAGCAAGAAATTCCTCGACAAACTGAACCGCAATCTGGCCCAGTGGGATAAAGAAGCCGCCAAATACCGCCAGCGCAAATCCATGCCCCGCTTTTTTACCATATCCGGCGCCGACATCGATGAACTCTATACCCCTCTATCAATTAAGGGAGCAGACAAGGACGACCACTACGACCGGAATCTGAACCTGCCCGGCCAGTACCCGTACACCCGGGGTATTCATCACACCCTGTATCGTACCCGGCTGTGGACCATGCGTCAGTTTGCCGGCATGGGCACTCCCAAGCAGACCAACGAGCGCTTCAAATATATTCTCGCGCACGGCGGCACCGGGCTCTCCACCGCCTTTGACCTGCCCACGTTGATGGGTTACGATTCCGATCACCCCCGTTCGCTCGGTGAGGTCGGCAAGTGCGGGGTGGCTGTCGATACGTTGGCCGACATGGAAATCATTTTTGGCGGTATCGACCTGGCCAAAGTGTCCACGTCGATGACCATCAATTCCCCGGCCTCGATGCTGCTGGCCATGTATCTGGCCGTCGCCGAAAAACAGGGTGTTGCCTTCGACAAAGTGCGCGGAACGCTCCAGAATGACATCCTCAAGGAATACATTGCCCAGAAGGAGTTTATCTTTCCGCCGAGGCCGTCCATTCGCCTTATAACCGATATGATCGCATACTGCACCAAGCACGTGCCGCAGTGGAACACGATATCCATATCGGGTTATCATATCCGCGAGGCCGGGGCGACGGCGGTGCAGGAGCTGGCCTTTACTCTTGCCGACGGTTTCTGTTATGTCGATTCGGCCATCAAGGCCGGTATGGATGTTGACGATTTCGCTCCGCGTCTGTCGTACTTCTTCAACGCCCATTCGGACTTCTTTGAGGAGATTGCCAAATATCGTGCCGCCCGTCGCATCTGGGCCAGGCATATGAAAGAACGCTATGGGGCCAAGGACCCCAAAAGCTGGCTGCTACGGTTCCATACCCAGACCGCCGGCTGTTCTCTCACCGCCCAGCAGCCGGAGAACAATATCGTCCGCGTGGCGCTGCAGGCTCTTTCGGCCGTGCTCGGCGGCACGCAGTCGCTTCACACCAACTCGATGGATGAAACTCTGGCGCTGCCTTCGGAAAAAGCCGCCCGCATCGCTCTGCGCACCCAGCAGGTCATCGCCTATGAAACCGGCGTCGCCAACACTATCGACCCGCTCGGCGGCTCGTACTTTGTCGAGGCTCTAACGGACAAGATGGAAGCCGAGGCCGAGGCATACTTTAAGGAGATTGAACGTCGCGGCGGCGTGCTGGCTTGCATCGAGGAAGGCTTCTTCCAGCAGGAAATCGCCAAGTCGGCTTACCGCTTCCAGCGCGAGATAGAAAAAGACGAGCGCAAAATTGTCGGCATAAACGATTTCATCCTCGAAGACGAGGAAATCGAAATCCCGGTCTTGCGGATCGACCCGCAGGTGGAAAAGGACCAGGTCGCCTTTGTCAAGAAGGTCAAGGCCGAGCGCGATAACGCCGCCGTCCAGGCCGCCCGTGAGAAACTGCGGCAGTCTGCGCAGGGCGACGGCAACACGTTCGAGGCGATTCTCGATGGTGCCCGCGCCTATGCCAGCGTCGGGGAGATGTGCGACGTTCTGCGCGAAGTATGGGGTGAATACGTCGAAAACCAGGCCGCCATGCAGGCTTCATAGAGTGGGGAGTAAGCTGAAGAAAGCAAGTTCAGTCTAAACATAGAATCGAGACCATGAAGGACAAGATAAGAGTTTTGTTGGCCAAGCCCGGCCTTGACGGCCATGACCGTGGTGTCAAAGTTATCGCGGCGGCTTTCCGTGACGCCGGTATGGAAGTCATCTACTCCGGCCTCCGGCAGACACCGAAGATGATCGTCGACGCCGCCATTCAGGAGGATGTCGACGCCATCGGCGTGTCCATCCTTTCCGGCGCCCATATGACGCTGTTTCCGGCCATCCTCGAGGAGATGAAAAGTCAGGGGGCCGAGGATATAATCCTCTTTGGCGGTGGCATCATTCCCGACGATGACAAGGCGGAGCTCGAGAAGATGGGTGTGGCCAGGCTGTTCAGCCCAGGGGCCGCCACCGAGGAAGCCGTTGCGTTCCTGCGAGAGGCCGTCGCCAAAAAAGGTTCGGACGAAAAGATAATGTAAGCGAGTTTGACTCGCGCAACCAGCCCATACACTCTTGGGAGGTTTAGTGAATAAGAACATAGATCCCCGGCAGCAACCGGTTCGCGATATGGTGCAGCCGTTCGCCGAAAAAGAAATCCGGCCCGTATCGGAAAAGCTCGATCACATGCCCGAGCCCCGCCCTTTTCCCCGGGACCTGTACACCAAGCTCGGGGTGGCCGGTTTTATCGGCTTTGCCATGCCCGAAAAGCTCGGCGGCGGCGGCAAATCACAGCTTGAGTATGTAACTCTCCTCGAGGAGCTCTGCTATCACGATGCCGCCGTCGGTCTCATGTGCGCCGTCGGCGGGCAGGCAGCCTTCCCGATTATAAGTTTCGGGGGAGATGGCCTGGCAAAGAAATTCGTGCCCGACTGCGCCGCCGGCAAGAAGGTCGCCGCGTTCGTCCTGACCGAACCCGGCGCCGACTCTGATGCATCCCACCAG
>CP070777.1:3042965-3045838 GCA_020346225.1 Candidatus Zixiibacteriota bacterium
ATTCACCGTGTACACAGACAGGACGGATTGGCTGGATGCCGTGGCAAGTTCTTTGGACGAGGACTTCGACGACGCCACGCTCAATGTAGGAATCAGTGTGGTCAGTGACATGGGCGGCATAGGTGGTGGAGTATGGAATGACGTCCTGAACAACCAGATGAACTGGGAGACGACCTGGACTTTTGATCCTCCGATCTACGCCTTCGGAGGCTACTGGGACCTGACCCCTGCGGGAGTTGGTGGACTGGTCAATGTGCTGATTGGAGGCGGCGTATTTGCCGACGTCATTTCACCCGCTGGGGGAGCGGGATTCTGGGGCGTTGTCTCGGACGAGCCGTTTGCCGAAGTACTTCTTGGATGTGCTGGTGCAAGTAATCCTCAGGAAACGTATACTCTTGACGACATGGTGTATTCGATTGAACCTCCGGTAATCGAAGTCGCGATCGACATCAAGCCCGGGAGCTTTCCTAACTCGATCAACCCCGATGGTAAGGGTGTGATTCCAGTAGCCATTCTGACTACCAGCGTGGCGGATGGTGATCCAGTAGACTTTGATGCCAGTATGGTTGATGCTTCTACAGTCAGGTTTCTTGGCAACTGCGGCGGAGCCTCCATGGCTCACAAGAAAGCTGATCTTGAGGATGTGGACAGCGACGGCGACATTGACATGGTTCTTCACTTCCGCATTCAGGAAGCCCACATCTTCGCCAGTGACACCGAAGCCTGCCTTGAGGGTCAGACCATGGACGGCGCACACTTTGTCGGCTGCGACTCGATCCGGGTTGTTCCCAAGGATTAACCAGAGCGTCTTACTGTTGAATCGACTTTTCCCATTGGAAACGGCAAAGGGCTGCGCGCGTCGCGCTTGCAGCCCTTTCTTGTGGGGATCAGCGGGGTACGGCACGAAGAAGCGAAACTGACACTACGTCATCCGCGATCCACGACCCTCTCTGAATTGAGTTGGTCTTCTTCGTCGACTGGCCGGTCCCACAGCGGAGGCGCTTCCGTCAAGTCCTTGCCTCAAAGAGAATTACCGCCGATCTCATACCCTTCGTATCGGACACCTTTCATCCCCGCCACTGCACTGTCTCAATGACTTGTGGTCTCCCCAGGCTTGTGCGAGAATAGTCACGTCAGATCGTCGGGCCGGTGGGGAAAGAAAGGTACAGGTGAAATTGGCTCCCAGGCTACATGCTTCTGAGTATGATTCGTCCGGAGCCGGCGCTCCCAAGACGGGGGGGAGAATCCGATGAACGATTTCTTCAATGGCAAGACGATCCTGGTCACAGGCGCCACCGGGCTGATCGGAAGCTATGTCACAGAACGATTGTTGCAGGAAGGTGGGACTGTTCGCGCCTATGTAAGGCACGCGCCAAAGGCCCAGTCCCTGGAATCCCTCGGTGCCGAGATCGTTGTTGGTGATATAGCAGACCAATCCAGCGTATCGAGAGCCGTCAAGGGCTGTCAACTTGTCTTTCATTTCGCCGGCGTTATAGGAAATAAGTTCAAGCCGCGGTCATACTTTGATGCGGTGAATGTGGAAGGTACACGAATAGTTGCAGAAGCCGCATCAGAGGAAGGCATTGACGGATTCGTACACACGAGTACGGTAGGGGTGTACGGACTCAATGCGAAGGCCGACACCGACGAACGTTCGCCACACGTTCCCAGTCGTGATCCCTACTGTGACACGAAATTGCAGGCCGAACGGATTGTGAGAGACCTGTTTCACAGAAGACATCTCCCTTGTGTGATAGTCCAACCGTCCGCCGTCTACGGACCAGGAGACGAAACGTGGACCCTCTATCCGATCGAGTTGATGAGAACGGGACGAATGGTCCTGGTCAGCGGCGGCAGAGGCCTGATACAGCCGATCTATATCACCGATCTCGTTGACGGGATCCTCCTGGCGGCTCGGCACGGCAGGGCTGGTGAATCATACATCCTCAGCGGTTCGGAGGTCGTGACGATCAGAGAATTCTTCGGTTACTATGCAGGACTGCTGAACCGCGGGTCCATTCCGTCTGTCCCGGGCTGGCTGGCACTGGGCCTGGCGACGCTTTTTGAATGCGTGTCAGGAGTCATTCACAAGCCAATGCCGTTTACGAGATGTGCTGTTCGCGGAACCATGATGCATGCAACCTATAACATCGACAAAGCTGTCCGCGAACTCGGTTTCAATCCGAAAATGCGGCTGGAGCAAGGCATGGCGTGTGTTGACGAGTGGCTCAAGGACCTGGGATACGTCGAGTGAGTAATGCGTGGAATCACCGCCGCAAACCGGTATCGACCCACCCGACGGACAGAAGTTCGAAGAGAAAACTCTGTTCGTGACATCTTCGGTATGATATTAGCGGGTAAGACACAGTTGCCGCAGGATGATTACGGAGACTCGACAAGGCCAGAAGCGCATGAACTCCAGTGATTTGTCTCCGGAAATGGTGAAGCGTCAGTCTCGAGGGCTCGACACAGTGGACTGCGAACGTATCAAGGCCCACCTGAACCTGTACGCGGTGTTGAGAAACCTTGAGGACCTCGTGGCCTATGATTCCGAAACGGCATCACTTGTCGAGAATTGGGCCGTGTCTGTTCAGTTCATCGTATTGAATGGCCCGAAAGCCTACTGTGAGTTTGAGAATGGTGTCTGTACGGTGTGCCGGGGAAAGCACAAGCGCCCTTCCATAATACTCTTCTTCATTTCGCCGAAACATTTCAACCGAATGATGGACGGAACAGCAAACCCCATTCCACTCAAGGGGCTTACAAGGCTCGGGTTCCTCAGAACAGATTTCACGAGAGTCACGGAGAGACTCGAGTATTATCTCAAACCGACGGATGAATTGCTCGCGGACGAGGCGTATCTTGAGCTGAAC
>CP070777.1:3045938-3050018 GCA_020346225.1 Candidatus Zixiibacteriota bacterium
ACTTTCGTTAACTTATTAATGACTACCAGTCAAAGCGCTTGAGCCTGAACAAGGCAACATTGATCGGCCGCTTCATCGGAAGTAGCGACCACTATGGCTGGTTAGTTGGTCGACCCCCGGGTGGGGTCAAACCAAAACCATCACAGGAGGTGGTGCTTCACGCAGCTTTGCCCCGCCTGCCGGCGCGCAGGCGGGGTGCTTTTTATCTGCCATGTCACGATTGTTTCAGTCTCTGGCGGACCGCCTCAAACAGGCACACCCCCGCCGCAACCGACACATTCAGACACTCCACCGAACCACGCATGGGAATTCGGGCCAGAAAATCGCACTTCTCCTCGACCAGCCGACGCAACCCTTTTCCCTCGCTGCCCATTACGAGCGCTGTTGGCCCTTTAAGATCCATCTCGTAGATGCTCTGTGAGGCGGAATCCGAAGTGCCCACTATCCAGGTTCCCGCCTCTTTCAGTTGTCCTATGGTTCGGACGAGATTCGTCACCCGGACAAACGGTATATGCTCGGCCGCGCCCGACGCCACCTGACGCACCGTCGGAGTGATCGAAACCGCCCGATCTCTGGGGGAAACTACCGCGTCAACACCGGCTGCATCGGCCACCCGAAGACACGCTCCCAGATTGTGCGGGTCCTGAATACTGTCCAGAACCAGAATCAGAGCCGGGCTGGACAGACTCCTGACAATCTCGAGCAGATCATCCTCGCCCTTAACCTCTATCTGGGCCGCAGGATCGCCGTGGTGAGCGCGCCGATCGCGGTGTGTTCTTTTCTTTCTGACCATATCTGCCCGAAAGTACCTGTTTTATGAAAGGGAAGTCAAGTGAGGCTTGTTTTTCGGAACCGCTTGCCATTTCGGGCATTTCGTCCCATCTTCCCGTAGGGGTAGCCTTCTCCAAACCGTTTGACGGTGATTGCGGACATCCTCTGGCCGGGTGACCCGATGTCCTGTAGACGGTCGTAACGACCGGTATCGCATAAGGGGCAGAACATGGCTGTAAAGGATATTACTCAGCTCGGAAACCGGGACTTATACAAAATCAGTGAGGAAGTTCTCGAAGAAGAGATGCCCGCTCTCCGCCCCGTGATTGCGGACATGCATGACACGGTCATGGATTTCCGGATCAAGCACGGTTTTGGTCGCGCCATCGCCGCGCCCCAGATCGGCCTTTTCAAACGGCTCGTCTACATGTTCACCGACCAGCCCGAAGTTTTCATCAACCCGGTCCTTTCCGAGCTCAGCCCGGACCTGGTCAGCGTCTGGGACAACTGCATGTCTTTCCCCCAGCTTCTCGTCAAGGTCAAACGTCACAAGACCTGTACCATCAGGTACCGCGACCTGATGTGGCGAGAAAAGACCTGGCAGCTTAAAGGCGACATGTCGGAGCTTTTGCAGCACGAGGTCGATCATCTTGACGGTATCCTCGCCACCCAGCGGGCCGTTGACGACAGGTCCTTCGCCCTGCGTGGCGAACAGAGCCTGCCTTAAGGCAAAAAGCCTCCAAAATGCAAAAAACCCCGCGTTCAGGCGGGGCTTCTATTTCGACCCGGCAATTCCGGCACCGTCAGGTCCGTTTCTTTCTCGGAACCCTTATCCTGTGCTCGCTGAAATCGCTCTCTTGATAATGCGTGTCTCTCGCTTTGGCCCGAATGTACCTGCTTCCCGGTGTGAGCCAGGTGTGGCGCAGCGCGACCGGCTCCCCGCAGGTGTACGGTCCAACCCAGTCCGCGGTATCACCATCGCCCCAATCGACGAAATAATAAACATCATCCCCGTCGGGGTCGCTCGACTCAAAGGTGAAGGTGTACTCGATTTCCGGCAGTCCCTCTTCGGGCCCGACTATCAACGGCGCCCCGGGCGGCTCATTGGGTGGGAGTAAGGCTACATCGAGAACCTCTCCGTTTCCGGAGGTGACCGTTACATTGTGCACCTGGGTCTCGTATCCGGTCTTGCTGAACTCAATATCGTAAGTGCCGGCCGGCACGAAAAGGTGATAGCGGCCAAAGGTTTCATCGCTCCGGAAATACTCTCCATTCGGGAAGGTTACACCCACTATGTTGATGTCAGCGGCCAGCGGCTGCCCCGTCGCGTAATCGGTTACATGGCCGCTGATCGGTATCTCGCGCTCGAGCATCCAGACCGCCGACGGCCACACATTGGCGGCCTCGGCCTGCGCTAACTCATACGGCGGCTGAAACTCACTATGCGTCTCCATGAGAAAGGCGTAGGTCCCGTTCGTCGCCAGTTGCCACTCATAGTTCTCTCCCTCGGCGCTGGGCGTGCGAACATTTCCCTGGTAGCCCGCCTGCGTGGCTATCAGCACCGCCTCACTGTACAGATAGCTCACAAAAGGATGATCGTGACAGCAGTATTCATACAGTAGCTCCCGGCCGTACGAATGATAATCGATCATCTTGGCAAAGTTGCGGTCGTTATGAAAAACCTCCATCGTCCGGGTCTCTACCTCCGAGGCGGGACTGGGCCCCTTGTATGTCTCCGAATACGGGTAGCTGCTGCCGGAGCAATAGGAATCCCAGCCGAAAGCATAGTTTCGATTCAGGTCAACGCCGTAGTAGAGACTATATGGCTGACGGTTCTTGCGCCACCAGTTGTCAACTTCGAACACATACTCGTAACCGTCGGGGTTCCATACGCACGAGATCCAGATCTCGTTGTTGTCGACCAGCGCCGTAATGCCCGGATCGCTGCCGTAACCCGTCAGAAGCTGCTCGATTGAATACAGCGCAATCACCGGCGTCACGATTTCACGGGCGTGGTGACAGCTCACCATCAAAAAGCTCGGCTCGTCTTCGTCGGTTCCGACATTGTCCGATATCTTCAGGGCGTAGATGTGGTTCCCCTCGTAGGTGGCGGGCAGGCCATAGTAATCGGTCAGGTCGTAAAGCCGGCAGATCGACGGATAGGCGGCGGCAAAATCCGTCATCTGGCTGACCACCGTGACATAATCCGGGTATCCGGTCGGCACCAGGTCCAGGCCGAGAGAGCGGTCCGCCTGGATTTCCCTCAATGGACGACCTTTGTCCAGAATTTCGAGTTCGTACCCCCGTCCGACCAAAAGCAAATACTCCGCCGGAGAGACGATCATCTCAAACCCGTCTTCCCGAACGCGGCCCCGGAGAACATCGAACCCCTCGCTTTCCAGTTTCGACGCATCGACAGCGGCATTCTCCGAGCGGACAAAAACCTTGCTCGAAGTCTCCATCGTTGCCGTCTCGGGTTGATTGTCCCCGGCCGGATTTTCACACGCAACCGCAATAGCGAGCAAACATACTGCGGCAACTATTATAAGCCCCGATGGGCGTCGTCGATTCATGCACCGAGCTCCCTCGTTTTTACTGCCTGGCAAAACGCTTCTTACCTATAGATGCGTACCCGGCTCAATTAAACGGTACGGTTACGTAAAGACCGAATTCGGCCCCGCCCCTGTCGTCGGGCGTCGTATAGAACTGAACAGCCGGTTTGAGATCTTTCTCTTTCAGGTACGATTGGTATGCTTTTTCTTCCCCGCCCTTCAAATTGAACTGTATCACCGACAGAACGAAAAACATTCCTGATGGCCACATGAAGGTCAGCAGTGAGCCGGACTCATACTCGACCCAGGTACCTTCCGATTCCTGGGCCTGTTGCTTGTCCAAATCGTAGAGAATCAGACCAACCCCGGCCATAGCTAATGAACCTGCAAGCATGATGCCGCCGGTTCGCTTGCGGCGACTCGCACCCTCCCTGGCTGCCTTTTCCAGATACGCTACCGCCCTGTCTTCCCGGATCTGGAGATCCGCGGTCCCGGCAATATCGGCGACCTCATCTTTTTTCCACTTCTTCCACTTCTTCGGCTTGCTTGCCGTTGTGTCCCTCGCGGCACTGCTCAGCTCCCCGGTGAAGCTGGTACGCATGCCTGTCTTCGGTGGCTTTCGGGCATAGAGGCGATACAGATACACCATCGCCAGCGTGTCTTTCGAATACGTGGTGCCGTCTTTCAGGGTGACTATCGACGAACTATCGGCCGCGGAATCCGTTGCGGCGCTAGTGTCCTGCGCCTTTGGCGGCAG
>CP070777.1:3050118-3081062 GCA_020346225.1 Candidatus Zixiibacteriota bacterium
GGTGACGACCGAGGCCACGACCGACGAGATAATCACCGGCGAGAAGGTCTTTATGGCGAAATCGCCCAGGATAATTTCCAGCGAGAAGATCACCCCGGCGATGGGGGCGTTGAAGACAGCCGATATTCCCGCTGCCGCGCCGCATCCCACCAGGATTTTCACCCGCTCGCCCGACATGCGGAATATCTGCCCGATAGTCGAGCCGATCGCCGAACCGATCTGGACAATCGGCCCCTCGCGCCCGGCCGAGCCGCCCGAACCGATACAGATAGCCGAGGCGATGGTCTTGGCCGCTGCCACCCGGGGGCGGATAATACCGCCGAGACGGGCCACCGCGTTCATTACCTCCGGCACCCCGTGGCCCTTGGCCTCGCTGGCGTACTTGTACACAATCGGGCCGACCAGAAGTCCGCCCAGCAGGGGGATAGCCGGCAGCCAGAATTTTATGCCCCGCTCGCCGATGGTTTCGGTCAGAAACTGGTCGGTCATACCGAAAAAGAGCTGGTTGAAGTAGCGGATCAGGTAGATAAAGCCAATGGCTCCCAGGGCGGTGGTCAGGCCGACGAAAACGGACAGTATCAAAAGTACGTTGGTGCCGGTGAGGTGGAAGTGTTTGAGCAGCCTGTCGAGGTACGGGACCTGCATAACGGTAGACAATGTATCGCGTTTCAACACATTGTTCAAGGGTATATTGGCCCGGGAATGGTCTTGACTTTACGGCGATTTTGCTTACCTTGCCGTAAGTGAAAAAGTTCACTTGAATCGACCACGCGACAAGAGGTTAACTGTATGCGCAACACCGCGGACGCGGTAATCATAGGCTGAGGAATCATCGGCTTTGCGGTCGCCTTCTACCTGGCCAAAGCCAAATACGGCGACATTGTTCTGGTCGAAAAAGAGCCTCTCCCCGGTGCCGGGGCCACTTCCAAAGCGGCCGGCGGTATCCGCGCACAGTTTGCCACCAAAGACAACGTCGAGATGTCCATGCTCTCGGAGAAGCTGTTTGCCAACTTCAAAGAGGAAACCGGCTCCGAGGCGCTTTTCGACCAGGTCGGCTATATGTTCCTCCTTCGCAGCGACGAAGAAGTTGCGAGCTTCAGGGAGAATGTCGAGATGCAGCGTTCGCTGGGACTCAAAGTGGATGTACTCAAGCCGGACGAGATTCCGCAGTATGCGCCGCACGTTTCGCTGGAAGGCGTGCAGATGGCCACGTTCTGCAGAGACGACGGCCTGGGCGACCCGCACGAGTTTCTTTCCGGCTACGACCGTGCCGCCAGAAATATGGGGGTGCAAATTGAGCTGGAAGCCGAAGTCACCGGCATCACGGTCGAGGACGGTAAGGTTTCAAAGGTCAAAACGGCCAAGGGGGATATCGCGACGCCTCTGGTGGTCAATTGCGCCGGGCCGTACGCCAGACTCATCGGCAAGATGGTGGCCGCCGATGTGAAAGTCGAGCCTATCAAACGCCAGATCGTCACCACCGGCGAACTTGACTGGGTAAGGCCGTTCTTCCCGATGGTGGTCGATGTCCGTTCGGGGCTGTACTGCCACAAGGAGTCGAAGGGAATGCTTCTGGGCTGGGCCGACAAGTCGGTTCAGCCGTCGTTCGACATATCGGTCGACCCCGATTACACCGACGCCATTCTCGAAAAAGCGCTGGATCTGATGCCCCAGATGGAAGAGGCGGAGATGGCCAACGAATGGGCGGGGTTGTATGAAACGACGCCGGATCACCGGGCGATTATAGGATGGGAGCCGTCGGTATCGGGCATGTTTCACGTGACCGGGTTTTCCGGGCACGGCTTCATGCACGCACCGGCCGCAGGTATGGTCACCGCGGAGGTGCTCACCGACAAAAAACCGTCGGTGGATACATCAAGTTACTCGCCGGAGCGGTTCGAAAAAGGTGTCCTGGCCGAGGAAACCAACGTCATCTAACGGCATATAAGCCAATAAGAAGTCAGATAGTATAAATCACTCTGGAGGCATCATGAGGAAAACCGTATGCATTCTGCTTGCACTGTTAGTCTTAGCTTTTGCGGTGCAAGCAGGTGAGAAGGCCTGCCCGGCCAAAAGAGCGGCAGAGAAGGGGTACAAAGCTATTGAGGAGTTCCACAAAGTGCTGGGGCCGACCTGGCACCAGGCCTGGCCCGCCAAGGACTACGATGCTCTGATAGCGGCCGGTCCTGAATTCGCGCGGACATTTAAGGCAATCGCCGAACTGGAAATGATCTTCAAGACGGAAGTCCGCGTCAACGCTTTTGAAAAGGCCCGGACTCAATTCGCCGAGGCGGTCAAGCAGTATACCGAAGCCTGCGAGGCAGGCGATAAAGAGAAAGTGTACGAACTGATGCCGGCTTTGCACGAGGCTTTCGAAATGACGGCCTCGGCCATGCTGCCGGTGCATTATCCGCAGTTCGACGGGTTCGTGGTGGAGATGAACTCTATTCTCGGAAACTACCTTCCGGAGAATGACACCGAGGCTATCGCGACCTCGACTGCGAGTCTGGTGGAAATGGCGGCTTCACTCGATGAAACGACCATTCCCGAAGACCTGAAAGAGAAGCAGAAAGAAATCCTTGTCGACTTAGCCGCCATCAAGGACCTCGCGGCCAAATTGAAAGAGTGCTGCGACAACGACGATATGGAAAACTACCGGGTGCACATCGACGACCTGAACGCCCGGGTCGACGAATTTATCCGCAAGTACATTTAGTCCGCTCAAGCTTCAGAAAAACGGCGGCCTCGGCCGCCGTTTTCTCTTTATATCCAATCGCGTCCTGACTATCTTCAGCCTGAAAGGAGACAGTCATGCGGAAATCTTTTTTCCTCTTTTCGCTACTGCTTCTGTGGCTGGGCGGTATGGTCGCCGCCCAACAGACCAGCGTCACCACCAGGATTCACGGCAATGAGATCACCATGACCACGACCGACGGCCTGGAGCTGCATGCCTGGCTGACCGAGTCACCGGTCGGGAAAGCGCCCCTCTTTGTGCTGTTGCCTATGATGGGCCACACCCACACGAGCTACAACCCGTTCATAAAAGCGCTGTACGAGCGCTTCAAGACTAAGGACTCGACACGAACCCTGCAAACCCTGCCGCACATCCTGAGCCTGGACCTGCGCGGGCACGGGGCCTCGACCCGTCTGCAAAGCGCCACGATCAGCCGCCAGGAAATGGAGCCGGAGGATTTCGCGCACTATCCCTCGGATGTAGCCGCGATGATAGAAAAAGTAGCCGCGGAAAACGAGGCGGCCATCGACCGCAACTATATCGTGATAATCGGGGCATCGATCGGGGCCAACACGGCGATCATGGCCGCCGAGCAGGTGAGCGGGGTCAGGCAAGTCGTGATGTTATCGCCGGGCGAAAGCTATCGAGGGTTGGAGCCGGCGGCGTCACTGGTGAACTTCTCCGGGCAAGCATTGATTCTGGCCGCAAAAGAGGACAGCTATTCCAGAACTTCCTCAGAGAAACTGGCCGGATTGAATAAGAAACTGGCCACGCTGAAGATTTACGAGGGGTCCTATCACGGGACGGACTTGATCGACGCCGATAAACACGCGATGAAAGATCTGCTGGACTGGCTGGTGAAATAAACGAGTCGCGCTACTCGCTTTTCTCTTCTTCGGAAATATCCACCATCTTGGTGCCGCCGGGGTATTCGACTGTCCGCGGCGTGGTCAAGCGCATCAGGCGCTGGGTGACATCTTTTATCTTCATGGCCGAGGCCTCGATGGTTTCGAGCTTCTGTTTCAGCTCGTCATCGAGGTCATCGCGCTTGAGAAGGAGCAACTGGACGTTACCGAGTATGGCCGTGAGGGGGTTATTCACCTCGTGATTCACGGTGACAGCGGTCTCGATAATGGCGGCAAGACGCTCCTTATCGAGAAGATCACGAGAGGAGATTTCTGAAGAATCCTTATCGTGGGCGGCATAGCTGAGGGCCAGCAGCGCCGACAGGGCCTCCAGAAACTCATCTTCGGCCACAACGGTCTTTTCACCTTCCTGCAGACCCGTGACGGCGCCAAAAACGCGGTCACCGTGTCGAAGCGGCAAAGAAAAGGAATGGGTGGGGATTTGACCGCCAAAGGACATGTAAGCCGATATAAGCTGTTTGTGCTGACGCAGTTTGGCGAAGAGGTCCTCTTCCATTTCCGCCAGATGTTTCTTGCCTCTGTCACTCTCGGCGTGGGCCATACTCAGAGTCACCCGGTTGTCATCGTCCCAGAGGTACACCGCGGCGGCAGTCAGCCCGACATACTGGACAGCGCCGGCCAGGGCAAGCTGAACGGCCTGATCGAGGTCTTCTCCCCCAGCCGCCGCAACGGCCAGTAGCCTCAGGATTTGATATTTCTGACTATTTTTGTCCTGCATCTATACGTAACACTCCGGACTACTGTTGGAGCAAAAGCAGTGCCCTCGCGCGAGAAACGTTCCGATCCGGCGGTAGGTGTGGTGTACCGCATAAATTACTGAAAAACAAACAGGTTTTTCAATTACTTTCTGTTCAGAAGTTGAGCAGCCATCAAATTCGACTTCCCTCCCTGCACGGCAGTTCACAGTCACTCTGCAATCGGGGGGAGATAAAGATTTGACAAAATTCAAAGAAGCGAATACATTTGGGGTTTCCTCTAAACGCCGGAGGTAACCGTGCTGGACGATATGCTACATGACAACTGCGGAGTTTTCGGCATTTTCGGCAATTCGAAGGCCGCCCAACTGACGTATTTCGGGCTCTATGCTCTGCAGCACCGGGGGCAGGAATCAGCGGGAATCGTGACATCCAACAACGGCAAAATTCACCTGCACAAGGCTATGGGGCAGGTGTCGGACGTATTCGCCAGCCGTGATGTGATGAACTCACTTGCCGGCAAAATTGCCGTCGGCCACACGCGTTACAGCACGACGGGGGCATCGTCGCTGATAAACATCCAGCCGTTCATAATCACCAACCGTTCACGCTACCTGGCTATCGGTCACAACGGCAACCTGACCAACGCCATGGAACTGCGCCGCAAGCTGGACGCCCAGGGGTCGATTTTTCAGACCACCTCGGACACGGAGATCATCCTGCACCTGGCGGCCAAGTCGAAAAAGGCTACCCGAATTGCGCGCGTCTGCGATGCCCTGGCCAATGTCCGGGGCGCCTATTCGCTGCTTTTTCTGACCGAGAACTCGATTATTGCGGCACGCGACCCGCGGGGTTTCCGGCCGCTGTGCCTGGGGAAATTTCGCGATGCCCACGTGGTGGCATCGGAAACGTGCGCCTTTGACATTATCGGGGCGAAGTACGTAAGGGACATCGAGCCGGGCGAGGTTCTGGAGATATCGGGAAAAGGGCTGAAATCGTACTTCCCGGTGAAAAAGGCCAAGCATGCCTTCTGCATCTTCGAATACATCTACTTTTCGCGGCCGGACTCCATGGTATTCGGTGAAAATGTCGATAAGATCCGCCGCCGGCTGGGCATGCAGCTGGCCCGGGAACATCCCGTCGAGGCGGATATCGTAATCGGCATACCCGACTCGGCCAACACCGCCACACTGGGATTCGCGGAAGAATCGGGCATACGTTTCGAAATCGGACTCATCCGCAACCACTACGTGGGCCGGACATTCATCGACCCGCAGCAAAAGATCCGCGACCTTGACGTCAAGGTCAAGTTCAACCCGGTCAGAGGAGTCATCAAAGGGCGGCGAATTGTCATGGTGGACGATTCGATCGTGCGCGGGACGACCTCCAAAAAGCTGGTGAAGCTGGTTCGCGATGCGGGAGCCAGGGAGATACATTTTCGAGTGTCCTCCCCGCCGATCATCTCGCCCTGCTTCTTCGGTATCGACATGCCCACCCGACAGGAACTGAAGGCGGCCAACATGTCGGTTAAGCAGATCGAGAAGTATCTCGAGGTTGATTCGCTGCGATACCTGTCGCTCGAGGGGATGCTTTCGCTGCCGGGGCTTCCCGATACCACCTTCTGTTCGAGCTGTTTTTCAGGCAAATACCCCATCAAAACGCCGAAGATCGACGGCGAACACCGTTTCGGCCGGCCGATCTAAAGCCCGGCCGCGAGAATTCCGCCTGACAACTCAATGATAAGGCGCTCGTGATCGCGAGACGGCAGCCTCGGCCACGACTACAGAAATGCGAAGATGGCCGACTGCGAGAACTCAAGCAGATGCTGCGGGAAGAAGCCGATGCCAAGGGTTCCCGCGGCGGTGATAATCAGTACGACAATTATGGCCGGTGAATACCGAACTGGTACAAAGGTTGTCTCGGCCCGGTCAAGAAAGGTCGTCTTGACCACGCGCAGGTAATAATAGACCGACAGGAAAGAGTTGAGGACGCCTATTACGGTCAGCCAGATGAATCCCGATTTGACGGCGGCCGAAAAGACATAGAATTTACCAAAGAAGCCCACGGTGGGAGGAAATCCGGCCAGCGCGAACATGAACAGGGCGAGAACCGTCGACAGATACGGGTGGGCCTTACCCAGACCGGCCAGTTCCGAAAAATCAGACTGGCAACCTGACCGAGTTTCAAGCAGAGTGACCACTGCGAAACCCCCGAGATTGAACATAGCGTAGGCAACCAGATAGAAGATGGCCGCCGAGGTGCCGGCCGGCCCACCGGCCACCATCGCCACGAGAATGTAACCGGCGTGCGCAATGGACGAATAAGCCAGCAGTCGTTTGACATTGTCCTGTCTGAGAGCCAGAACGTTGCCGGTGGTCATGGTCAGCACCGCCAGAATCCAGAACAGGGTGGTGAGCACTTCCAGATCAACGAAACCGTAGGTGAAGACCCGGAGAATGGCGGCGAACCCGGCCGCCTTGGGACCGACCGAGAAGAGGGCCGTCACCGGTGTCGGGGCACCCTGGTAAACATCGGGTACCCAGGTATGGAACGGGACAGCAGCGATCTTAAAACCGAAACCGACAACAAGCAGACCCACGCCGGCCACCAGGTATGGTTGCGAACTGGACATTATGAAGCTGAAATCGGCGACTATCCGCCGCAAGTCAGTCGTGGCGGCGGCGCCGAAGACCAGGGCGATGCCCATAAGCAGGAAGCTGGAAGCGAAGGCACCCATAATAAAGTACTTGATCCCGGCTTCATTGGACTCCAGCGAACGACGGGCCAGGCCGGCCATGACATAAAGCGGCACCGACATCACTTCGAGACCGAGGAAAATAACGACCAGGTCGGTAGTGTTGGCCATAACCATCATGCCGGTCGATGATATCAGAAGCAGGGCGTAGAATTCGGGGCGATTGATACCTCTGGCCGCAAGATAGCGATGGGCCATGAGCAGGGCCAGGCCCGAAGTCAGGACGAAGATGAGTTTGAAGGCCACGCCGAAATTGTCACAGGTGACCATACCGTAGAAGCCGGAGTTGGGACTGTCCCACTGGTTGGCCGCGAGCAGGGCAGCCACCACCAGGCCGATGAAGGCGATGGCGGGGCTGAACCGGGTCGTGATCCTGAAAAACGGCAGGACCAGAATAACGGCCGCCGCCACCAGTAAGGTCACTTCCGGCCAGATAATGCCAAAATCGATTGATGCCGACGTTATATCCATCGTACTCAGTTTCCGACAGGGCGACGACCGTCGCCCGCTGCTTTAGAACCCTCAGCCGCCACCGAAGCCGACAGTAACTTTGCCGTCATCGACGATGACGGGGACAATGGCCTCGCCCTTGGTAAGCTCGAGGATTGTCTTTTTGGCCTCGGGAGTCTGGTGAATGTTAACTTCCTCGAACGGTATCCCCTGTTCGGTGTAGTGCTGTTTAGCGGCGGCGCAGTAGGGACAGCCGTCTTTAGTGTATATGGTTACTTTACTCATTCGGCGGCTCCTTGCTATCGATAACGACCTCCGTCTCGGCCTGGTCGGTGGCGAAGAATTTGTTCTGTGATTCGCGTCCGCTTTCGGCCGCCAGCGACCGGGCCTTTTCGACTTTGGCCACAATATTATTTACAGCCGGTTCGATACGGTCAAAGAACGGTTTGGGGTATATGCCGATCAGGAAGATCAGAATCACCAGCGGAATCAGGATTATCTTCTCACGCCAGTCAAGGTCGACCAGCTTCTCGTTTTCCGCCCTGGTAACCTTGCCGAAGAAGACTCGCTGGTACATCCAGAGCATGTAACAGGCGGCGAAGATAACACCGGTGGCTCCGATAACGGCGTAGACAACATTGGCCTTGAAAGTACCCAGCAGGATAAGGAATTCTCCCACAAATCCATTGGTGAACGGCAGACCGATCGACGAAAGAGCCACGATCATAAAGAAGGTGGCGTAGACCGGCATCACCTTGGCGACGCCCCCGAAATCTTCAATGAGCCGTGTATGGCGGCGCTCGTAAATCATGCCCACGAGAAGGAAGAGAGCGCCGGTGGAAACGCCGTGATTTATCATCTGTATTACGGAGCCTTCCAACCCCTGGACGTTGAAGGCAAACATCCCGAGCATGATAAAGCCCATGTGCGACACCGACGAGAAGGCGACCAGCGACTTGACATCCTTCTGCACCATCGCCACCAGGGCGCCATAGATGATAGCGATGATCGCCAGGACAGAGATATACGGCAGGTAGGCCATCGACGCCTCGGGAAACAGCGGCAGGCATATCCGGATGAAACCGTAGGTGCCCATCTTAAGCAACACACCGGCCAGGATGACCGACCCGGCCGTAGGGGCCTCGACATGGGCGTCGGGCAACCAGGTATGGAACGGGAACAGGGGCACCTTGATGGCGAAGGCCAGGGCGAAAGCGCCGAACAGCCAGAGCTGCTCACGATAGGTAAGGGGCAGATCGTCTATGATCTTCACCATGTCAAATGAGAACACGCCGGAGAAACGCTGGTATTCGAAGAGGAGGTAGATTATGGCCACCAGCATGAGCAGGGAACCGAACATGGTGAAGAGGACAAACTTGATGGCCGCATACACCCGCCGCGGGCCGCCCCACAGGCCGATTATGAAATACATGGGAATCAGCATGACTTCCCAGAAGACGTAAAAGAGGAAGAAGTCGAGTGCGCAAAAGACGCCGATCATACCCGTCTCCAGCAGGAGCATGGAGATAAAATAGCCCTTAATGCCGGTCGTAATCGAGTTCCAGGAGGCCAGGATGGCCAGCACCGTTAGAATAGCGGTGAGCACAATTAACAATAGTGAGATGCCGTCGATGCCCATATGATAGTTGATGCCCAGCGAGCTTATCCAGGGGATATTGACCTCGAATTGCATGCCGTTGGCCATAACGTCGAAGCCGTAGTAAAGCCAGAAGGAGAAGATGAGCGTAACGAACGCGATAATCAGGCTGAGGCCCTTGATGCTGTCGGGGCGGTCTTTCGGCACAAACAGCAACAGGACCGCGCCGATAAGCGGGAAGAACGTGACCAGAGTAAGAAGTTCTTTTTCCATATCTTAATCCAGGACCATATAAGCTACGACCAGTATCACCCCTGCCAGGAAAACGGTGGCGTAGGTGCGCACGCGACCGGTCTGTCCGCCGCGAATCAATTCCGAGGTTTCAGCGTAGAACGAAGCCAGCCCGTTGAGGAAACCGTCGATCACGACGACATCGAAGATCTTCCACAAAAACAGCGACAGGTAAACGACCGGCCTGACAACGGCGGCGCCGTAAATTTCATCGACATAATACTTGTTATAGAGGACGCGATGGGCCAGCGAGAAGCGCTCCTTCAACGAAGTGGCCAGCTCGGTTCTCTTATTGTAAATCAGATAGGCCAAGTAAATCGAACCCAGTACCAGGGCCACCGAGGCTAACATGAGTCCCCATTCCAATCCGGTATTACCGGCGGACGCGGCCGGGACGTGCGCCTGCACGGCTGGACCGGCGCCGGTCATAACCGGCTCCATCCAGTGCTCGAAGTAATTGGTCACGCCGAAGATGTGGGGTATGCCGACCACACCGCCGAAGAGCGAGAGGACGGCCAGCACCACCAGCGGAGCCGTCATGGATTTCGGTGACTCGTGAATGTGGGAGCGCGTCTTCTCGTCCATGCGCTCCTTGCCGTAAAAAGTCAGATATATAAGCCGGAACATGTAGAAGGCCGTCAGACCGGCGGTGATGAAGCCCAGCACCCAGAAGACGGGGTGACCGTACTGCGAAGAGAAGGCCTTCCACAGAATCTCGTCCTTGGAGAAGAACCCGGAAAAGCCCGGGATGCCGGCGATGGCCAGCGTGGCTATGAGCATGGTGAAGAACGTGGTGGGCAGGTGCTTTCTCAGTCCGCCCATGTTGCGCATATCCTGCTCGTTGGACATGGCATGGATAACCGAGCCGGCTCCCAAAAACAGCAGCGCCTTGAAGAAGGCGTGAGTCATCAGATGGAAAATGCCGGCGGCGAAAGAAGCCACGCCGCAGGCAAGGAACATATAACCCAGCTGACTGACGGTGGAATAGGCCAGGACCCTCTTGATGTCGTTCTGGGCCAGGCCGATGGTGGCGGCGAAAAGGGCCGTAACGACGCCAATGACGGCCACCACCAGCAAAGCATCGGGAGCCATTATAAACAGGAAATTCGTGCGGGCGATCATATAGACGCCGGCCGTGACCATGGTAGCGGCATGGATGAGGGCCGACACCGGGGTGGGGCCTTCCATGGCATCGGGCAGCCAGACATACAACGGTATCTGAGCCGATTTCCCGACGGCACCGACGAAAAGCAGAATACAGGCGGTGGTAACCAGAGCACCGCCGGCCATGAACACGGTCGGGGCCATCTGCTGGACAATCTTGAAATCAAGCGACCCGGCCTTCCAGAAGATAATAAAGACACCGATCAGGAAGCCGAAGTCACCGATGCGGTTGACGATGAAGGCTTTCTTGCCGGCATCCGAGGCGGACTTTTTCTCGAACCAGAAGCCGATCAGGAGGTAGGAGCAGAGGCCGACACCTTCCCAACCCACGAACATAAGCAGGAAGTTGTCGGCCAGCACCAGGGTGAGCATGGCAAAGGTGAACAGGTTCAGGTACGTGAAATAGCGCCCGTAACCCGGGTCGTGGTGCATGTAGCCGACCGAATAGACATGGATAAGAAAGCCGACGCCGCTGACCACCAGAATCATGACGGCCGACAGCGGGTCGAGAAGCAGGCCGATGTTGGTCTCGAAGGAACCGGAAGGAACCCACGTGAACAGCACCTGCTCGATAACGCGCATACCGGGAACGAGAGCCTTCAGCTCAAAAAAGAGCATGAGCGAAAGCACAAATGACAGGCCGACCGAGAAGCAGCCCACGAAGGAGATAACCGGTCGCGGCAGGCGTCCAATGAGCAGGCCGTTGGTCAAAAAGCCGATCAAAGGAAACAGCGGTACGAGAAACAGATAATCGGACATCAGTTAACTTTTTCCTATCGCCTCATCGTTTGAGCATGTCGAACCGGTCAATATTGACCGTCTCACGGTTTCGATAAAGGGTTATCACCATAGCCAGGCCGACGGCGGCCTCAGCGGCCGCGATAGTCAGCACCAGAAAAACAAAGACATGGCCGTCGTGAACATTCAGCGCCCGGGAAAAGGCGATCAGGGCCAGGTTGGCGGCGTTAAGCATCAACTCCACCGACATGAACAGGATGATGACATTCCTCGAAATCATGACACCGACAGTGCCGATGCCGAAAAGAACGACCGCCACCAGAATATATGCCGACAGGTTTACCATATCATTCGTTCCCTTTCGGGCTATTGTCCCGCGGCGAATTCGTCACGACCGGCGGGGAATCATCCTCTCCGGGGTTCCGCGTCATGACGACGGCCCCGACGATAGCGGCGAGCAGCAGGATACCGGCCAGCTCGAACGGGTACAGGTATTTCGTGAACAGCAGGGTCGCTACCGTCTTGACCGACCCGAAATCAGGCGCCTGAACCGTCATCATTCCGATCTCGCCCTGACCCCGGAAGAACCCGGTCCGGACGACCATGACCAGTTCGACGACGAACAAAAAAGCCAGTATGAACTTGGCTGTTCGGCTGACCGGCCGCGAACCCGTGCCCAGGTCCTCCGTTCCCCGCAGATTCAGCAGCATGATTACGAACAGGAACAGGACCAGTATGGCACCGGAGTAAACGATAATAAGAACGGCACCGAGGAATAGGGCGCTCAGCTGGACATAAAGCACCGCCTGCGCGACCAGGGACAGAATCAGATACAGGACGGACAGCACCGGGTTTCTCTGAGCGATCATCATGGTGCCGCCGAAGACCGCCAGGGCGGCGGAAACTACGAATATGATAGTATCGAGATTCATCTTTGCCGGTCAGGCACTCCATAAACCTTGCGCACCCGCCGATAGACGCGCTTAAAAGGGTTCTCCTTCCTGGGATGCGCTACCAGCATGGTTTCCTTGGCCACGATAAACGAATTACGGTTGTCATCAGAGAACTCGTACTCATGGCCGAGGAATATGGCTTCTTCGGGGCAGGCTTCTTCGCAGAAGCCGCAGAAGATGCAGCGCAACAGGTTTATTTCATAGAGCTTGGCGTAACGTTCACCTTCTTCATTCTCAGACGGCTCCATATAAATGGCGTCGGCCGGGCAGGCGGCCGCACAGAGGCCGCAGCAAACGCAACGTTCGGTGCCGTCGTCGTAGCGCTCAAGGTAGTGCTTGCCGCGATACCGGGGAGCCATGGGCTTTTTCTTGCGCGGATAATCGAGCGTCACGGGCTTCCGGAAGAGATGCTTGAAGGTCACGACAAAACCCTTGGGCATCTTGAGGAAAGTGTTGCTCACGGCTTTGATTACTTCATTCATAGGAGTCTACCTCAGAAAACCCCCTGCACCACCAGCAGCCCGGTCACCATCGTATTGAGCAGCGCCAGGGGCAGCAGTACCTTCCATCCGAAATTCATCAGCTGATCGTAGCGGAACCGGGGAAATGTCGCTCTCAGCCAGATATATACAAACATGAATACAAACACTTTCAGAACCAGCCAGACGATGCCGAGAAGCGGAACCGAATCAACAAACGGCCCCTGCCAGCCGCCGAAAAACAAAGTGGCCCCGACCGCGCACACCGCGAGCATGTTGGCGTATTCGCCGATGAAAAACATGGCGAAACGCATCGACGAGTACTCGGTGTGATAGCCGGCCACCAGCTCAGATTCCGCTTCGGGCAGGTCGAACGGGGCGCGGTTGGTTTCGGCTATGGCGCACACTACATACAGCAGACAACCCAGCGGCTGCTTGAAAACATACCAGTTGGAAAAGAACCAGATGGAGTCGCTGGCCTGCCGGTCGACCAGCTCACGGAGCGAAAGGGTGTTGGCAATTAACAGGACGCCGATAATCGACAGGCCATAGCTGACTTCATAGGAGATCATCTGGGCCGACGACCTGATGCCGCCGAGCAGCGAGTATTTCGAACCGGACGACCACCCGGCCAGCACGATGCCGTAGACGCCGAGGGAGGTGATGGCAAAAACGAAGAGAATGCCGATGTTGAGGTCCGACAGGACCATCTTGATTTCGTAACCGAAGATGGTGTTGTCGCCGCCGAAGGGAACGACGGCGAAAGTGAGCAGGGCGGGCACAAATGCAATCAGGGGCGCCAGCGCAAAGGTGGCCCGCTCGACTTTGTCGGGCACGATATCTTCCTTGAACATCAGCTTAACGGCGTCGGCAATCGGCTGCAACAGGCCGTAGGGACCGGCATAGAGAGGGCCGATGCGGTGCTGGAGATGCCCCACCACTTTCCGTTCCATATAGGTGGCGTAAGCGCACCCGGTCAGGACGGCGGCCATGACCACGACGACTTTAATGGTAGAGGCAACAATAATTTCCAGCATGGCGTTTTACTCATCAACCTTCGAGATTTTTACCCGGTCTATCCGTCTCTTGCGCATCAGCAGCGAGGTGACAGGCTTGGAGGTGAAATTGCGCGGCACCAGCACCACCTCGTTGTCGATGTGATCCGAAATCCGCACCGGCAGAATCACCTTGGCAACCTCCGATTCCACCCTGATGGAATCGCCATCCTGTATCTTGTAATGCGCAGCCAGGTCCGGAGAAAGCTCAATATATGGCTCGCTCACAAAGTTGGCAAGCGAAGGCGCCTTTTCGGTCAGATGCACGTAATGATGCGAATCATCCATTATATAAAGGGCCACGTTGTAGCCGTCGCTCTTGGGCTCGGATACCGGTTTGACTTCCATAAACCGGTCCGGACAAGGTATTACCGAGTCGAGCTCCAGCAGGCGCTCGATTTCGCCGTCAAGTTCGCTCCGGTCCCCGTACAGCGGTGTCCCGAGAACACCGGCGATCAGATTGGTGATTTCGAAACCGGGTTTGGCAGTGGGCAGGGGCGCCATTGCTTCTGACGCTGTCTGGACGTCTCCTTCCAGATTCACGTATTGCCCGCGATACTCGGCCCAGCTGGCCAGCGGCAGGACCACATCGGCCAGCTCGGTGGTGGCGGTCTCGAAGAGGTCACAGGCAACGAGGAAATCGAGTCTTTCGAGACCTTCCCTGACGAATTGCTGGTCCGGGTAGAGCATCATGGGGTTGGCCCCGATCACCAGAAAGCCCTTGATTTCCTCCTTCTTTATTAGAGCCATCATGGCGTCGGTGCTATTGGCGGCGCAATCGGGATAAGCCCCCCAGATCATGCCGAGTTCATCGACAAGACCGGCGCGCGGTTGCGGCAACAGGCCGAGTTTTTCGGCCCCTTTGGAGTTGGCATGGCGCACCAGAGCGGCCATCTGACCCCGGCCGGTAATACCCATGAGTCGATTCAAGTTCAGCAGGGCGCCCGCGATCAGGTCACGCTCGCGGGAGCGAGCGACGATTTCGCCGGCGAAGAATGTTACTTTCGATGCCTCACTCAGCGACCGCGCGACAACCCGCAGCTTATCCTCGGGCACGCCGCAGAAACGGGCTGCTTCCCTCAGGGTCTTCGGCTCGATTCGGGACAGGAGCTCGTTGGCGAGCGATTTATCGGCCAGGCCCTCTTCAGCAGCGGCCAGACAAAGACCGTTAATGACGGCCTCCTCCGTACCCGGCCCGTAAACCAATTCCAGTTCGGAAATGTCGGCGGACTTCACGCGGTAAGGGTTAATCGAGAAAATTCTCGTGCCGGCGAAATTATAGGCTTTGCGAAGACGCAAATACTGGTTGTGGTGCTCGCGAACCAGGTCGCTGCCGAAAGCGATCACGAGGTCGCAGTCATCGATGTCGGCGATGCGGAACGGCTGCGACTGCAGAATCATATAGGGCGATTCCGGGTCGCCGGGCAGCATGCGGTAATAACCCCGGTAGTCGATATTGTTGGATTTAAAAACCGTTCGCATGAGTTTGGAAGCTCCGTAAAGCGAAGCATTGTCGAGATTGGGCGCAACCATCGCGCCGACACAGACGCCACCGAATTTATCTTTTATCTCGCCGAAGCGCTTGCGGATCACTTCGAGAGCCTCGTCCCAGGTAGCTTCGACCTGTTTGCCGCCCTTTTTGATGAGGGGCGTCTTGAGACGGTCGGGTGAGTTGACCACCTGGTACCCGTAGCGTGTGACGTCAGCCAGCCAGCCGTCGTCGATTTCGTCGTTCATCCGCGATGTCACCCGGTAGAGATGATTCTTGTGGTTATCACCGAAAATCAACGTGTTGGTACCGGCGCTTGAAAAGTTGCACACGGAAGGAGCCGTCCTGGTCAGCCAGACCCGTATTTTGTAGCGCCAGTCGGAGTTGGTAAGGGCGCCGACCGGGCAGATTTCCACCAGGTTGCCGGAGAAGGGGTTGTCCACCTGCTCACCGGGAGCGGCGTCGATCTGGGCGATATTACCGCGCTCATAGACACCCAGATCGTACTCACCGAAGGCTTCTTTGTTGGCGCGGACACACTTATAACAGAGAATGCACCGGTTCCTGTTGAGGACTATTTCCGGGCCGATGCGCTTATCGTCGAAGGTGGTCGTCATGCCCTCGTCGACAAAGCGATACTTGGTAAAGTCGAAGCGGCTGTCGTCGACACCGTGGGCAAAGGTCAGGTTCTGCAGGTCGCACTCGCCGCCCTTGTCGCAGGTGGGGCAATCGAGGGGATGGTTGGCGAGTATGAACTCGATAATGGCCTTGCGTCCCCTCTTGACCAGATCGGAATCCGTGTGCACCACCATCCCGTCCATGGCCTCAAGGGCACACGACACCTGCAGCTTCGGCATCTTCTCGACCTCGACATAGCACATGCGACAGGCGCCGACAGGTTTGAGCTTGGGATGCCAGCAGAAAGTAGGGATATCGATACCGAACCGGCGAGCCGCTTCGAGAACGGTGCTCCCCCTCGGGACCGTCACGGACCTGCCGTCGATGGTCAGGGAAACGGTCTGAACGGCCGCCGGTTTGTCGGCATTCTTGGTTGCTTTAGCCATATCGGTCACTTGAACTCAAATTTCGTCTTTACAAGGCACTCTTTATGCTCGATGTGATACTGCCACTCTTCGCGCCAGTGCTTGATGGCCGACTGAATCGGCATCACGGCGGCATCACCCAGAGGGCAGATTGTCCGTCCCAGAATATTGCCGCAGATGTCGTCGATCTTCTCCACATCGCCCGGCTGCCCGCCGCCTTCCTCGATACGCTTGATGATCTGCTCCAGCCAGCCGGTTCCTTCGCGGCAGGGAGTACACTTGCCGCACGACTCGTGACGGAAGAAGTGGATGAGTTTGAGAATCGTCCAGACAATGCAGGTATCCTCATGGAAAACGATAATAGCGCCGGAGCCGAGCATGGACCCAATCGTCTGCAGCGATTCATAGTCCAGGCCGACATCAATCTGGTCGGGCGTCAGAAACGGCGTGGAAGCTCCGCCGGGGATAACGCCTTTGAGCTTCTTGTCACCGAGGATGCCGTTGCCGTAAGCCGGGTCGTAAATCATCTTTTTGAGGTTGAAGCCCATCTCGACTTCATAATTGCCCGGTTTCCTGACGTGACCCGACAGCGAGAATATCTTCGTCCCCTTGGATTTTTCAGTGCCCAGGGAAGCGTACCAGTCGCCGCCGTGATTGATGATGTGCGGCACGGAAGCGAGCGATTCGACATTGTTGACAATAGTGGGACAGGCGTAAAGACCCTCGACCGCCGGGAACGGGGGACGGATGCGGGACATGCCGCGCTCGCCCTCGACGGAATTCAAAAGGGCCGTCTCCTCGCCGCAGATGTATGCGCCGCCACCGGTGTGAACAATCATTTCGAGATCATAGCCGCTGCCGTAAATGTTCTTACCCAGGTGGCCCTTGGCGTATGCCTCGTCCATGGCCTGTTCCATGCGCTCGATGCAGTGCCCGAACTCGCCGCGGATGTAAATGAACATAAGGTGGCAGCCGATGGCGTAGGAAGCGATGGCCATGCCTTCGATTACGCCGTGCGGGTCACGCTCCATGAGGACTCGGTCCTTGCAGGTCCCCGGCTCGGATTCATCGGCGTTGCAGCAGAGATAGCGGGGTTTGGGAGAGTCCTTCGGGACAAAACCCCATTTCATGCCGGTCGGGAAACCGGCGCCGCCTCTCCCCCGCAGCCCGGACTTCTTGACTTCATCGGTGACCTGCTGCGGCGTCATGCCGCCCATGACCTTCTTCCAGGCCTTGTAGCCGCCGTGGGCTTCGTAAGTGGCAATCTTGTACTGGTCGGGGTCCTCCACGTACTTGAACAGATGCAGCCTGTCATCTTTAGCCGCGTCAGCGGCGTTGGTTATTACCGGAGAGTAGAACGTCATGCCTTACCCTTCAACTCCTGGAGGATACCGTCGACCTTCTCGCGCGTCAGGTTCTCGTAGAAGTCGTCATTAACCTGCATCATGGGGGCGGTCGAACACGAGCCCAGACATTCCACGGAGATGAGCGTGAAGAGGTCGTCCTCGGTCGTTTCGCCCTTCTGGATGCCGAGCTTTTCCTCGAGATACCCAATCAGCGAGTCCGCCCCGAGAAGCGCGCAGGAGATATTATGGCACACCTGAATCAGGTACCTGCCGCGCGGCTTCTTGGGGAACATGGTATAAAAGGTAGCCGCCTCGGCTATTTCCACATACGGCACGCCTATCACCTGAGAGATGGCCCGATACACTTCCTCATCGACATACCCCAGCTGCCGGTAGGCGACCGTAAGAGCCGGCAGGATGGCCGACTTCTTGCGCGGGTAGCGCGCGGCCTTTTCCTTTATCTTCGAGACTGATGCTTCCGAGAGAATCATCTATCCACTTCTCCCAGCACGATATCAATAGAGCCGATGGCGCAGACGACATCGGAAAACAACCGCCCCTCGACCAGCTTCGGCAGCGAGGCCAGGTTAACAAACGACGGCGGCCGCACCCGGACCCTGCGG
Organism: Candidatus Zixiibacteriota bacterium; assembly: GCA_020346225.1. GTDB lineage: Bacteria > Zixibacteria > MSB-5A5 > GN15 > FEB-12. The sequence goes on from CP070777.1 coordinate 3,068,457, forward strand.
GGGGTGTTGGAGCCGTCGCCGGCGATATAAAAGCCCAGTTCCCCCTTGGGGGCCTCGACCGCCTGGTAAACCCCGCCTTCGGGGGCCTTGAATCCCTCGGTGATAATCTTGAAATGGAAAATCATGGATTCCATTTTGTACAGGACATCTTCCTTGGGTGGAAGGACCACGCCGGGTACGTGGGCCCGATACGGTCCTTCCGGCATGCCGTCGAGAGCCTGCTTTATAATCTTGAGAGACTGGCGTATTTCTTCCAGTCGAATCAGGTACCGGTCGTAAGCATCGCCGTTTTTGCCCAGAGGCACGGTGAAATCAAAATTCTCGTAGCCGCTGTACGGGTTGGCCTTTCGGACATCGTAGTTGACGCCGCTGCCGCGCAGCATCGGGCCGGTCAGCGAATATTCGATGGCGTCTTCGGCCGAGATCACCGCCACTCCTTTGGTGCGGTTAATAAATATCTCATTCTTTGTCAGCAAATCTTCATAGTCGCGCAGGCCCCTGGGAACCTGGTCCAGGACACGCCGGACGATCTTGTCGAAGTCCCTGGGCAGGTCATGGGCCAGTCCGCCGATTCTGATGTAGGAGGTCATCATCCGCTGTCCGCCGCAAGCTTCGTAAACATCGATGATGGACTCCCGCTCGCGGAAAGTATAAAGAAGCATGGACATGGCGCCCAAATCGAGAGCGTGGGTGCCGAGCCAGACGAGATGGGATTTGACCCGGGTCAGTTCGGCCAGGCAGACGCGGGCCCATTTCACCTTGTCGGGGACGTCCATATCCATGAGCTTCTCCACCGCCAAGCAAAAACCGAGGTTGTTAGACATCGGCGCCAGGTAGTCCATGCGGTCGGTGGCCGGAAGAGCCTTATAGTACAGCTTGCTTTCCATGGTTTTCTCGATACCGGTGTGCAGGTAGCCTATGACGGGACGGGCTTTGACGACGGTCTCGCCGTCAAGCTCCAGGATCACCCGGAGGACGCCGTGAGTCGAGGGGTGCTGCGGACCCATGTTGAGAGTGACAGTGCGGCTCTCGGCGGTCACTTTATCACCTCCGGCGGCTCGTCTTTATTCCAGCTGAAAGCAGGCTGTTCCCAGGTCAGTGGATAATCACGGCGAAGCGGATGTCCTTCCAGCTCGTCCGGTGTCAGTATCTTGGTCAGGTCGGGGTGACCCGCGAAGCGGACGCCCATAAGGTCGAAGACTTCACGTTCCAGCCAGTTGGCCGACGGCCACAGGTCGCACAGGCTGGCGACGGTCGGATTTTCGGCAGGAAGCAGAACCTTCACGAAGAAGCGGTACCTGTGACCAAGCGAATACAGGTTGTAGATAACTTCGAAGCGTCCCTCGCTCTCGCGCCGGTGACCCAGCCAGTCGACGGCAGTGATGTCACTCAGAAACCGCACATCCAGTTCGGCGTCGTGGCGCAGCGCCTGGCAGACATCCAGAAGGGCGTCCGGCCTGACATAGAACGACAACTGGTCGCGGAAAGTGTCTTCCTTAACAACCGCTTCAGCAAATCGGGTCTTGAAGAATTCTCTCAGTTTGTCCTGCATCGGTGCCGATTGTTCCAACTTTTACAAACTCCAAATTGCCTTGCCGGGCATCGGTTCAGTTGACGTTTAACCGGTCTTGCGCCCCCACCGTTCGCGGTCGTCTTTGAGGGATTCTTTTTCAACCTTTTCCTGCAGCTTGAGGATACCTTCCATAAGCTGCTCCGGACGCGGAGGGCATCCGGGTACATATATATCCACCGGGATAATGCGGTCTACTCCCTGGAGAATGGCATAGTTATTGAACACGCCGCCACACGAGGCGCACGCGCCCATGGCGATGACCCATTTGGGATTGGGCATCTGTTCATAGAGAGTCTTAACTACCGGGGCCATTTTCATCGAAACGCGCCCGGCCACGATCATAAGGTCGGCCTGGCGCGGCGAGGGGCGCATGACTTCCATACCGTACCGGGCCAGATCAAAATGCGGAGCGAAAGTCGATATCATTTCGATCGCGCAGCAGGCCAAGCCGAAACCCAGCGGCCACATGGAGCGCTTCCGGGCCCAGTTGACCATCTTATCGACGGTAGTCAGGATGATTGAGTCGGGAATCTTTTCTTCTAATCCCATTTGAACGCTCCGCGCCCCAGTTCATACAGGTAGCCGATCAGAATGGCTCCCACGAAAATAGTTATTGCCCAGAAGCCGTACATGCCAAGGTCACGGGACACGACCGCCCAAGGATACAAGAAGATGACCTCAATATCGAACAATATAAACGAGATGGCGACCAGGTAAAACTTGACCGGGATGGGGTCTTTGGTGGACCCGACCGGCTCCACACCGCACTCATAAGGCTGGCCCTTTTTGCCCAATCTGGTCCTGCGGCCGAGAAGAATCGACAGAAGAGCGAAAGCCACCGCCAGAATGCCGGCAAAGCCCAGAAGGAGCAAGATTGGGAAAAAAGTCTCAAACACAGTTGCATATCCTCTTGTGAAACAATTGGGTAACTTTAGGGATTATACGTTAGTTTGTCAAGACTTTTTGAATTGATTGTCCCGCAAAATAGGGCCGGAGGGGCCGCCCAAGGCGCCCCGGCTAAGTTATTGGGCCGCATTTCGGACTTGCGGCCGCTGGCCGGAGAACCCAACCGAGAGGCGGCCGCAATATCGCAACTAAAAAAAAGCCCCGGCCAACACAGACCGGAGCTTTTGTTTTCTATCTGCTATTCTCGCCTGCCTACGGGCACTCGACAAAGTCGCACGAGTTGTTCGGCGAGAACAATTCCCGCGCCAGGCATGACATGTCATGGCTGTTTATCTCTCCGTCGCCGTTAACATCGGCCTGTTCGAAGCAAGGTGGCTCCTCTGCGCCATCCTTGTGTAAGTAATCGCGCAGGTAATGGAAGTCCAGAGCGTCCACTACACCGTCGTCGTTAGCATCGCCCGGGGTTTCGCAGCACTGCTTCCACTTCGTCCATGCGGCCAGATAGGCAGCTACCTTATCGCCTGCAATTGTGAACTTTCCTCCCGCTATCAGTTCATTGTCATACACCGACAGGGCATGGACTTCGTCATTCATCCCCGACCCCAGCGGCGACCAAGTGCTGCCATCCCAGGACGCGATATAGTTCGCCGTCGCACCGTCAGCCAATGTGAACCCTCCTCCCGCCAGCAGGCTCCCGTAATAAATAGTCAAGGCCCAGACCCGGTTATTCATCCCCGACCCCAGCGGCGCCCAGCTGCTACCATCCCACGACGCGATATAGTTCGCCGCCACGCCGCCAGCTGCTGTAAATAACCCCCCGGCTATCAGTTTCCCATCATACACGGTCAAGGCATGGACACTCGAACTCATCCCCGACCCCAGCGGCGACCAGTCGCTACCATCCCACGATGCGATATAGTTCACAGTCACACCGCCCGCTACAGTGAACCAGCCCCCGGCTATCAGTTTCCCGTCATACAAGGCCAGGGCATCGACCGCCTGATTCGTCTCCGACCCCAGCGGCGACCAGTTGTTTCCATCCCAGGACGCGATAGAGTTCGCCGCCACGCCGCCAGCCGCGGTGAAAGTCCCCCCCGCTATTAGTGTCCCTTCATAAACTGCCAGGGCCCGGACATAGTAATCCATCCCCGCACCCAGCGGTGACCAGCTGCTTCCATCCCAGGATGCGATATAGTTCGCCGTCACACTGCCGGCTGCAATGAACCCCCCGCCCGCTATCAGCTTACCGTCATACATCGTCAGGGCATAGACCATACGATTCATCCCCGATCCCAGCGACGACCAGCCGCTTCCATCCCACGAGGCGATAAAGTTCGCCGCCACGCTGTCAGAGGTCCAAAAATTTCCCCCTGCCGCCAGTTTCCCGTTATACTCAGTCAGCGCAAAGACAGGACCGTTCATCCCCGATCCCAGCGGTGACCAGTTGCTGCCATCCCAGGCTGCGACTCCGTTCACCTCCAGACCGCCAGCCGATGCAAATCTTCCCCCAGCTATCAGCTTCCCGTCGTAAAGCGTCAGGGCTTCGACCCAGTGACCCATCCCCGACCCCAGCCCTGACCAGTTGCTCCCATCCCAGGACGCGATATATTTCACTGTCGCACCGCCGGCGACAATGAACCGTCCCCCCGCTATCAGTTTCCCATCATACACGGTCAAGGCATGGACACTAAAACTCATCCCCGACCCCAGCGGCGACCAGTCGCTACCATCCCACGATGCGATATAGTTTGCCGCTGCGCCGCCGGCTGCAGTAAACAACCCCCCGGCTATCAGTTTCTTGTCGTACACGGTCAGTGCAAGTACCCGGTCATCCACCCCCAATCCAAGCGGCGACCAAGTGCTTCCATCCCAGGATGCGATATGGCTCACCGTCATACCGCCCGCGACAGTGAACCACCCCCCTGCTATCAGTTCCCCGTCGTATACGGTCAGGGCAAATACACGGTCATCCATCCCCGATCCAAGCGGCGACCAATTGCTGCCGTCCCAGGACGCGATATAGCCCGCCGGCACGCCGCCGGCCGTTGTGAAAGTCCCCGCAGCTATCAGTTTCCCGTCGTATACGGTCATGGCAAAGACCCCCCCATCCATCCCCGACCCCAGCAGCGACCAGCTGCTACCATCCCAGGACGCGATGCTGTTCACCGCCACGCCGCCGGCCGCTGTGAAATACCCCCCAGCTATCAGTTTTCCGTCATAGACAGTCAGCGCATTCACTGTGATGTTCACACCCGGTAGCGACGGCGAGATGCTGTTGTCCCAGTATATGTCATCCGGATCAGCGGCGGTCTTGGCGGCAGCCGAGGGCCGAAGCACCGGCCGACCGGTGGAGGGGTCGATATCGAAGCTGAACCCCTCCATATCCAGGGTCCCCTCGTATCCCGCCTCACGCGCCGCCTCAAGGTCAAACCTGCCGTCTGGGTTTATGAACCGGCTTATGTCGACCCCGCGCGGGGGGCCCTCAGCGGCCTCAGTGCGCACGGCGGTGAGGTTCTCTGGGCTACTGACGTCCCGTTCGACTGACAAAACACCGGTCGTAACAAGCAGCACCAACATTGCCGCCAGTGTAATTGACTTTCTCATAATAGATCTCCCCAAATAACCGTTATCCCCGCGCAGACATCACTGGTTCGGAAAGGTGTGTGGCAAATGAGGTAAGTGAACCTGCTGTGGACGCTATCCAGTGCAGGCACGAGATGTATACTTATTTAAGTATACCCATTATTCCACCTTTTGTCAACCCGATTAGGTTACCGCGAAATCCCTACAATTCTGATGGTGATTGCATCTGCCCACCTAAGACTAAACCACCGGGAGGAAATATGACCGTCACTAGCAGCTTCAGACCGAAAATGGCAACTTTGAGATTGATTCTTCTCTCCGCGGGGATGGCGGGGGTGGTACCGAGATGCCGCGTAAACGGGGAAATAGAAAATCGCAGGGACCCCTAAAAATGAGCAAACGAAGCCAGATCAGGGTAAAGCCCATGCGCCACATGGGAATACGCCGATATTACGAAAGACCTCGTTGTCTCGTAGGGCAACAATCCCCGACTCCCGCCGTAACAGTCATGAAATCCTTGATCGTTATGGAATGCTGACCGAGTTGAAAACAAGCGAGCCTGTTGAAACGCAGCGCTAATCGATAAAGACCAGGCCATAGTCCCGAAAGGCAGCCTGGCCATCGAATACCCGGCGAATGTCCCCCTCGGTGAAGGGGCCATAGGCCGTGGAAGTACCGTAGAATTTCAGCCGACGCACATGCGCCGGTTTCTCAAGCCAGCCGCCGCCCAGAATCCGATAGGCTTTGTCGAAGATGCGATAAACATCCGGTTTCTTGACCCAGCCGGAAGCGATGTCATTCATATCGCAGTAACGCTTGACGAGGTCGGCATGGTATTCATAACGGTCGATATGACCATAAATAAGGGCCAGTATCGTTGGGCCGGCAATAACAATGAACTTGCCGTCCATCGCCTGATCCATATCGGGTGGGGCAGTCGAGCTCTCGTCGCTGTTGGGCAGGATTACGATTGAGCTTTTGAGAGGACCGTTCATGGGTTAAACGCCGACACGGATATGGTTGGAGAAGATCCAGCCCCGCCGTTTTTTCCAGGCCTCGACCCGGTAGATGCCGGTCTGAAGGTCGCCGAACTCCAGCGAGTCGCTGAAAGTCTCTATGATGCTCTTGCCGTTGTGAACGAGCTTGATGGATGCTCTGGCGGGAAGCTTGACATAAAGCCGGGCGCCATCGGGGCTGGAAAGAGAGCCTCCGCACAAAGCCATCTCGGAGCCGGACCGGGCATAGAACTGAAACCTGTTGGCGGCGCCCCAGCGGCTGTTGGAAAAGAACAGGCGACAGTCACGGATAGCGTCGTACAGCTGGCGACTCGCGATTTTGAAATCGTCGGACATTTTCTCCGGCAGCAGAATGTGAGAGCGCAGGCATCGGAAATGGACTTTGTAAGGGAAGATCTCGACCGTCATCGGGCCGACTTTCACCGGGAAAGCATGGGCATCGGCGCCGGCCAGACCAACCACCTTGCGCGTCATATTGAGTTCGTCCCACTTCCTCAGGATACGTTCGGTGGGGGCCGTCATAGACCGTCGCGGTGCGAAAGACATGGCCAGTTTGTTGTAGCGGGTGAGCTTTTCCATCCATTCCGACATCTGGTTCCAGAGCTCGATCCCGGTGAAGCCTTCCACCGACCAGTCTTTCCACGGATAGGCCGGGTGTTCTTTGAGGGCGGTGCGGATCTCGTCGGGGTGGGCCAGTATACCCAGGGCGCCGTCGGAAGCCCCGGCCGCGACATACTCGGCGGCGGACATATTCGATGGATACACGTGCGGCGATTCGAAAAGCAGATAGTGGTGGCTGTCATCGAGATCGTTATGCTCGTAGCCGATGACGACGAGGATATTATCGTAGAAACCCTCTTTCCCCTGCTCGCGGTTGCTGAGGGTCATGTGGTCGGCAAACATCATGAATTCCAGGCCGACCTGGCGCCCCAGCTCGACGACCTCTTCGAGCGATTTGGTGCCGTCGGATTCCGTCGTATGGATGTGCACCGCGCCGGTATAAACGTACCAGTCACCGAATCTCTCAGGCATGACCTCTCCCCCGTGTGTCAGGGACCTTTCGGAAGATAAACAGGCCGACCAGCATGATAAGACCCAGCGACAGGATGGCCACCTGGTAGGGCAGTTGGGCGTGGTTCTCGGGCCGGGTCCCTAAGAGCCCGGCAAGGGATTGGCCGAGCATGCGGTCAGTATGGAAATAATAGACAACGACTGTCCAGACCAGCGGACCAATTACGGCCGCGGCGCGACCGGAGAGGGAGAACAGTCCGAAGAACCGCCCCAGTTCGGAGCGCGGGACAAGTTCGGCCAGGAGCGGTCGCGAGGTTGTCCAGAGGCCACCAAGTAGCACACCGACAATCGAGCCCAGCACCCATACCACGGTGATATCCGAGACCAGGGTAAAGACCACCAGAACCGACGCCCAACCGATCACGATGAGGTTAAGCAGTTTCTTGAGGGACCACAGCTCGGCGACCTTGCCGATCACGAACGAGCCGACCACCGCCGAGATGGTGGAGATAATCAGAAAGCGGGTGATATCGGTATCGTCGAACCCAAGAAACAGCGAGCAGTAAAGACCCATATTGATAATAACGGTGGCCACGGAATCTTCGAAGAAATAATCGGCAATCAAATAGCGCAGAACGCCGGGATACTTGCGAGTGGCCGTGATGCCCTCCCAGACATCGCGGTAGGCCTGAGTCAGGGTGACCTTTCGCGCCGAGGTCACCGGGGCCTCTCTCACCCACAAAAACAGCGGCAGAGCGAAAACCATAAAGAGAATGGCCGTCGGCAGAAAAGAGCCGGCTTTCCCTCCAGCTTCGAGCAGCGGGAAGTCCCATGAGAACAGATGACCGGTAACGAACGGCAGGACGACAGCCATACCGACGATAGAACCGACATACCCCAGGGCCACGCCGAAACCGGACACGAGGCGGGCGCGCTTGCCGTCGGCAACCGAGTACAACAGCGAGTTGTAGAACGGCTGACCGGCTTCATAGGAGAAGTTGGCAATAATGAAGAGCACGACAAAGCCGAACACCATCGTTGGCGGCAGGGCCGCCATGAGACCGACGCTGGTGCAGCACGTCAGCGTGAAGAGAAACAAGAAGATCTTCTTCTTGGTCGAATAATCCGACATGGCGCCCAGACCGGGCAAAAGCAGGGCCGCCAGCAGCATGGATATGGAGAAGGGAATGTCGAAATAGCGGTCATCCTTGCCCAGGTCCTCTATGAGATAGCGCTTGAGATAAAGCGACACGATATTCATGGAGTAGATGGTGTTGGCCAGGTCATAGAGAGACCACCCGACCACATCTTTTTTGAGAAGTGAGTTTCGGCCAGTCATGCAGCTACAAACCAAGCTTGTCCGAGATTGTCATCATGCCGTCGCGCACGAGCACCAGAAACTCGCCCAGCTCAAGGTTCAGGTTCGAGCAGGCGGCCATATTCTCGCGCGAGGCGCCGGCCGCGAATCTTTTCTCCTTGAACCGGCGTAGCATGAATTCTTCATCGATGGACGCCAGTTTCTTGTCGGGGTGCATGAGGGCGCAGGCGACGATGAAACCGGTGGCCGGGTCAACCGAGTAAAGGGCCCAGTCGAGTTTGCTCTTGCACGGGACGTGGCCCGGATGCGCGTGGATGGCATAGAGCATGTCCTCGGGGAGCTGATACTCCTTCAGCCATTCTTCGGTGATGTAGGTGTGGTGCGGCTCATCGTCCTTGGTTTCGTTGTAATCGAGGTCATGGATGAGCCCGGTCAGCCCCCAGTACTCGATGTCTTCGCCGAGTCGCCCGGCCACAGCACGCATGCCGGCCTCGACGGCAAGAATGTGTTTGAGAAGATTGTTGACGCCTATCTTTTTCTCGACCAGTTGATAGGCCTCATCCCGTGATAATCGCAGATCCTGCATAAGCGCAATTAACCTCCATTTCATCAGATGTCAACAGACATCTCGGTCGGGCCGGCCGCACCGCCGGCGCGGTCAGTCGAGGAACCCCCAGGTGAGACCGAAATAACTGAAGCGGCCCGGATTGGAAATATACTCGTGCGGTTCAAACACCGTCGCGAGAAGGTTCTGAAAGACGTAGTGAAAACGAAAAGCCTTTATACGAAACGAGAGTTTAAGATTGGCCACCAGCCTTTCGCCCAGGCCGGTTCTATCGTGCCCCCGATACGGGCCGACATAGTCAACCTCGCCGTAAACGTAAAGATGCATGATCTTCTGCGGCCAGTACACGTGCAGCTCAGCGCCTGAGAAGAGCTGATACTCCGGCAGATACGGTTTGTCTGCGAAGACTTCAAAGTCGACCCGGCGATAGGTTCCCCCCGATGTCAGGGTGATCAGACTCCCCAGCTTCAGCTTGTGCGCAACAGTCGCGTTGATGAAATCCAGGTCGCTGTTAACCGGAGAGAACAGCCGATAAGGGACACCGACGCTATCCGTCAAACGACGACTGTTCCACTCGATGCCGTCGAAAATCGTGCCGCCGGTCAGCGACAGCCGGATGTTGTTGTCCGGCGAGCCAAGCTCCATCACGGCGCTTGCCACCAGCTGTCTTTCGGTTTTCAGGTCGGGGTTGCCCTGATCGGCGTAATTCAAGTCAACACCGTCATACACCGATGTCCTCTGAAAACGCAGGTGAAGTTCGTGCAGGGACGGTGCGCGCGAAGCGTAACCGATGGATAGAAGCAGCAGTGCTTTCCCGGTCTCTTTCTGCGCGCTTACGGATACGGAGGGCAGCCAGTCGCGATCCTCGACATATTCGGCGGCGGCCGTGCCGCCCAGTCGCCACCCGGAACCCAGGCGGACCAGCCTGAGCGAAATCTGCCCGGAGCTTCTTTCGAAACTGTCAAAGCCGTCGATATATTCATCCATATCGCCCCGCAGTTCGGCGCGCACGATGGTGGATGACCCGGAAATCCATTCTCTCGCCAGAAAGACGCCGTCGCCATTGATGTTGAAGCGGCCCTTGTAGCCGCCGTCGATGTGTGACTTCTGCTTGAGATAGCGGTAGCCGAACTCCACCGTAGAGGTGTGGGCACTGTCGGCGCGCTGAACGGCCATCTCGGCGCTGCGGTCGATCCTGTCCCTCTTCAGAACAGAACCTGCCAGATTCGGCTGCACCGCAAAGAGGCCTTCGCGGTCGTAGAGGCGGCCGGAGGCACGGAAGGCCCATTTCTGTCCCATCGGCCAGTAAAAGCGACCGGTGTAGTGATAGACATCGTCGGCGGTGCCCAAAGTGGCGCCGTCAGAATTGCGATAACCGATGGACAGATCAATCTCGCGCCGGTTCGCGAAAACCTTGGAGAACCGGCCACGGACGAAGTTGTATTCAAAAGAGCCCTGGTCGACAAGAAAAGCACTTTGCGGCGTGGTTGACTCCGTTTTCTCGGGCAGGGTGACCAGAGTGGCGAGAACCTGTTTGCCGCCGAAAAGCCGGCCGGTCGGGCCGGGAATAACATAAACGCGACTGTCCAAGGCGGTGGGGATATCGTTGAAATCGACCAGACCGTCGGGCTCGACGGTGTGCTCGAACGGCTCCACGGGAAGACGATTGGCTATCACGTTCACCCGGCCGGACGACAGTCCAAACGGCTGCACGGTCTTGCGCATCGGAGTGGACTGATAATCGATCACGAAGTAAGACGGATCGAAACGAAAGTAATCACCGGCGTCATGATAGAAAGAGGCGTCGACGCGCGAGCGCTGGTTGAGCCGTTCCGAGGCAAAGTAGGTGCTCACGCTGTCGATGAGTGACAGCGCCGGCACGCGTGGTTGTTCGCTTTGCTTGAACTCCTCACGACGTTTGGCAAAGTCGAGCAGGGCCTGGCGAGCGGCGGTCAGGGAATCGGGCTCGGCGAGGGTGTCAGGTGGCACGGTATCAATAAAGGTGGTGTCAGCCGGCGGCACATACACGGTGTCACCCTGCGCAACGGCGAACGTAACAGGCGCCGTTACCGTCAGGACAATCAGAAGGAGCCGGCGGATGCGCATCAGACCATGCCCCTCATGATAAAGCGCGACCTGATCGGCCGGAAGAGAACGGCGAAGATGACGATATTGCTGACGACCGAGATCAGCGCCCAGAGCAGGCCGGCGGCGAAACGCGGCCAGAAGGGCTGAAAGAGCCAGGCGTCGACGAAGTTGACCGGCAAATAGAACAGAAGCGTACAAATGAGAGCGGAGAGCACGAGCGCGAAGGTGAGGGCCCGACCGGTTTTCATGTGCCACTGCGCCCGCCTGAAGGCGGCTCCCACGGCGCCGCTGAGCGACGAACCGCCTATTTGCGCCAGCATGATGGGGAAGGCGGCCGGGCCATACGGATTCAGGCCAGTCCAGAGGCCCATACCCAGCGCCCCGACCAAAAGGCCCGGTATAAGCCCCCACATGACTCCCGCCGTAAACACAATAAAGAAAATCAGACTGACATTGGGCAGGTAGGCCGTGCCCCATGAAAAGACATATATGAGGGCTGAAAACAGAGCGATACGCGGTATGAGTTTCAGCCCGAGGCTCATCGGATCACGACTACCTTGGTTTTCTCTTCGGTCAAAAGCTCCCAGCGGTCTTCATCACAGAACAGACGCCCGTAAGCCAGATAGACCCCGGAAGCGACATCTTTGCCACCGACGTTTTTCAAATCCCAGCGTATCCAGTATTCACCTTCCCGCTCATCGCTGAGATAGATTTCGTCAAGGGTGCACACGTGATCGCCGGCAACCGTGAAGATATCCACCAGCGCTGAGGGCGTGACGGTAGAGGCGCCATACCCGCAAACCGGCAGACTCAGAGAATCGGTGGGCACCTGAAATTTGAACAGGATGGCGTCATCGGTCATTTCGCTGACAACGGCAGGATTGGGATAGGGAGCAAACATGGAGGCGGGAAGGTTCAGGCGCGAGGAATCCACGATGCTGATTTCTTCCGACAGCGAGTACCCGACCCCGAACCAGCGCGGCCGCATGGGATAATAGAGCGTATCATCGGGCGAGGCCGGGGTGAAGACGAAGGTCATCGACCGCCAGGTCTGGAGCGAGTCATATTCAAAGACAAGCGTGTCAACGGCGCCGGGAAGCATGGTCGAAAAGGTGATATCGGTCGAGTCGGGGTTGTCCTCGAACTGGCGAACAGTGGTAATGCCCCAGTTGTACGGAAAATCGGAATCCAGCGCAAGGCCCACGATGAAGTTCGAGTCGACGTAGAAGGTGTCATAACCGCTGCCGGGATCGGCTACTTGGCTGGAGTCGGTGCAGCTGGGGAAGGCACCCGAATTGCAGACCCAGTAAGTGGTATCGAGTTGAATGGTGCCGAGGTCGTCGAGCTTCAGGTAAAAGGCGGCGTTGTGATCAGGGCTGCGGGGATTGTCATCCGGCAACACCGTCACGCCCAGGCTGTAGTCGCTGTGAACATCGACGGTATTGTCAGGCGGCAGCTCAGAGAATTCGGTGTCGTACTGAAGGCGTTCGGAATAGCCGATACCATCGGGCGCCAGGGCCGCTCTGGAGCCGGTAAAGTAGTTCCA
>CP070777.1:3081162-3101450 GCA_020346225.1 Candidatus Zixiibacteriota bacterium
GGACAAAAAGAGAGTACCGATGAAGCAGTATGAAGTCACTTTCGCCGGTTTCGGCGGCCAGGGTATCATGACGGCCGGTCAGCTTCTGGCCTATGCCGGCATGGCCGAAGGCAAGAAAGTGATATGGCTTCCTTCCTACGGGCCGGAGATGCGCGGCGGGACGGCCTACTGTACGGTGGTCATCTCGGACCGGCGGATCGGCTCGCCGGTTATCAACAACCCCGCCGCCCTGTGCGTGTTCAACCGCCCATCCTTCGACAAGTTCGCTCCCCGCGTCAAATCCGGGGGGCTGCTCATAGTGAACAGTTCGCTTATCAACGTATCGTCGGACCGTAAAGACCTGACCCAGCTTCTGGTGCCGGCCAACGAGATATCACTCAAAGCGGGCACGCCCAAGGCGGCCAATATCGTCGTCCTGGGTGCCTTTGTAGCGGCATCGGGGGTGGTCGACTTCAAAACCGTCAAGAGCGTTGTCAAAGATAAGATGGGGTTCAAAAAAAACCTGCTGGAAATAAACCTGAAAGTTCTCAAGCAGGGCTACGAGCTTGCACTGGATATGCTTCATAAGAAGGAAAAGGTATGAACCACGACCTGGGCAGGCTCCCCGCCATATTCAAGCGTTACCCGAAATCCCCGGAATCACTCATTGCCGTTCTGCAGGATATCCAGAAAGAGTACCAGTTCCTGCCGAGCGAGGCGCTCGCCGAAACGGCCCGTGTCCTGGAAGTGCCGCTCAGCAAAGTTTTCAGTGTTTCCACATTCTATAACGCCTTTAGCCTGCACCCGAAAGGCGAAAAGGTCATCCGCATTTGCGTCGGCACCACCTGTCACATTCGCGGCGCCAAACAGATTCAGGAGCAGCTGGAAAGCCAGCTCAAGATTAAAGCCGGAGAAACCACACCGGATTTGAAATTCAGTATCGAAACGGTCAGCTGCGTCGGCGCCTGTGCCAAAGCACCCGTGGTTATCGTCAACGAAAAGTACCACGGCCCGGTGAAAGTATCGGACTACAAAAAACTGGTGAAGGGTAAATGACATGCGGCTGAGCAGCACCGGACAACTAACGCAACTTCGCACAAAGTGCCAGGCCGCTGCGAAAAAGCACAAGAAGAAAGTGCTGGTTTGCTGCGGGCCGGGATGCCTTGCCGCCGGTGCGCAGAAAATCGCCGACCGGTTTAGGACGGTACTTAAGCAAAAGCGCATTGCCGGCTTTTCAGTCCAGGCTCTCAAGGAAACGGGCTGTCACGGCTTCTGCGAGCAGGGACCGCTGGTGGTGATCGAGCCGGGCGGCACGTTTTACACGAAAGTGAAAACCAGGGACGTTGAGGAGATCATCGACCGTTCCGTGCGCAAGGATGAGGTTGTCCAGCGACTGCTGTATAAAGACCCGCGCAGCGGAAAGAGCATCCGGGACTGGGCGAAAATAGACTTTTATGCGCATCAGAACCGCATCGCCCTGCAGAAACTGGGCCAGATCGCGCAGTGTGACATCGAAGACTACATCGCCGGCGGCGGCTACGCGGCGCTGGCCAAAGCACTCACCAAGATGACCGGCGACAGGATTATCGATGAAGTCACCACATCGGGCCTGCGCGGGCGAGGCGGCGCCGGCTTCGCGGCCGGCCGCAAGTGGCGCACGTGCAAAGACGTCCAATCCGACACCCGCTACGTGATATGCAACGGCGACGAGGGCGACCCTGGCGCCTTCATGGACCGCGCCATCATGGAAGGCGACCCGCACTCGGTACTGGAAGGCATGATTATCGCCGCCTTCGCGGTAGGTTCATCGGAAGGGTACATCTACGTCCGCGAAGAATACCCCCTGGCCGTTGTCAACCTTCAGAAAGCGATTGAACAGGCCGAGGCCCTTGGTCTTCTCGGTAACGACATTCTCGGGACGGGCTTTTCCTTCAGCATCAAGATCAGTCGCGGCGCCGGGGCGTTCGTGTGCGGGGAATCATCGGCCCTGATGAAGTCGGTCGCGGGCCAGGTGGGCGAACCGCGCGCCAAGTATATACGTTCGGTCATCAAGGGACTACACGACCGGCCCACCGTCCTCAATAATGTCGAAACTTTCGCCAATGTACCGGTCATCATTGACCGTGGCGCCGACTGGTTTGCCAAGATCGGGGCCAAAAACAACAGCGGCACCAAGGCTTTCTCGCTGGTCGGTAAGGTACGCAACACCGGTCTGATCGAGGTCGCCATGGGCACGACCCTTCGCAAGATCATATTCGATATCGGCGGCGGCATTATCGGCGACCGTCCCTTTAAAGCCGTTCAGACCGGCGGACCGTCGGGCGGCTGTCTGCCCCAGTCACAGCTCGACCTCCCGGTTGACTTCGACTCGCTCACCAAGGCGGGGTCGATGATGGGTTCGGGCGGTATGATTGTGATGGATGACAAGACATGCATGGTGGATGTCGCCAAATATTTCCTGGGTTTCCTGGTGGAGGAATCCTGTGGTAAGTGCGTGCCGTGCCGCGAAGGCCTGTACCAGCTGCATCGGCTGACCATAAAAGTCAGCGAGGGCCGCGCCACCGAAGAGGATTTGAGCACGATAGAGAAGCTTTCCGAGATGGTCATCATCGGCTCCCTCTGCGGGCTGGGCAAGTCGGGCCCCAACCCCGTACTGAGCACTATGAAGTACTTCAAGGACGAGTACCTGGCCCACATCCGCGACAAACGCTGTCCGGCCGGGGTCTGCCGGGAGTTGATCACGTACGAAATCACGCCGGATTGTACCGGTTGTATGGCCTGTATCGCCGTCTGTGCCACCCACGCTATTACCGGCAAGAAAGGCAAGGTCCATACTCTCGACCAGGCGAAGTGCACCAAGTGCGGTGCCTGCTACGCCGTCTGCCAGCATGACGCCGTCCTGGTGAGTTAGGAGAACCAATGGTCAGTCTGACGATAAATGGACGAATCGTAAAAGCGAAAGATGGCGAGATGCTGCTGGCGGTGCTGCGCCGCGAGAAGATCGACGTGCCCGCCATGTGCCATCACGCCGCCGTCGAACCGTTCGGGGCTTGTCGGCTGTGCGTCGTGGAGATTACCCGGGCCGAATGGAAGGGCTGGTGCGATTATGTAACCTCGTGCCTCTACCCCGTGTCTCCCGGTCTGATCGTCAACACTCACTCGGACAAGGTCAACGAGTTACGCCGAACGATTCTGGATCTGTTCCTCGCCCGTCACCCGGACTGCCCGGAAATCGCCGAACTGGCCGGCGAGTACGGCGTCTTCAAGACCACCTATGAAACGGTGGTGGGCGGCAATAACTGCATTTTGTGCGGCCTGTGCACCCGCATATGTGACCGGATGGGTTTTACGGCGATCTCCACCGTCGGCCGCGGCCACGGCAAGGAAGTAGCCCCCCCGCTGCGCCAGGCCCCGCCGGACTGCGTGGGCTGCCTGGCCTGCGCCGAAAATTGTCCGACCAAGTTTATCGAGTACAAGCTCCGTAAAAAGCGGGTGACCATCTGGGAGAGAGAATTCGAACTGCTGACCTGCACCAAGTGCGGTAAGACGACCATAACGAAAGATTTTGCCGAGTACCTGAGCCGGCATCGTGCTATTGACGCCGGCTATTTCGAGATATGCGACGAATGTCGCCGCAAGAACCTGGCGGTTTCAATGGGTGAAATCGTCAACTGGGAACGGGAGCTGCTGACATGAGTTATCGTTTCACGGTGAGTCCCCATCTTTGCACCGGCTGCCGAACCTGCGAGTTGGCCTGTTCGTTCATGCACGCCGTCGAAGGCAAGCGCGGCGCCACGCGCATCCACCCGCTCGAAACCGGCTTCAAGGAACTCTGGGTGCCGGTAGTCTGTCTCCAGTGCGACGATGCCGCCTGCGTGAAGTCGTGTCTGGTAGACGCTCTGAAGCGTAATCCCGAAACCGGGACTATCGACCTTGACCGGGAGGTCTGTGTCAGGTGTATGGCCTGCGTGGCGGCCTGCCCGTTCGGCTGCTCACTTCTTGACGACCAGCATAATCTCGTGGTCAAGTGCGACTTGTGCGGCGGTGACCCGGCCTGCGCCCATTTCTGCCCCACCCACGCTCTCGAGTGGAAGCCGATTGAGACGGTGAAACGGAAACAGGCGGTATGAGGCCGTCATCAGTTGCTGCCGTATCGAAACATTCGCCGGCGAGTCTTCATCGTTGGCGTTTTTCTTTTCCTGAAAGGGACCGGGGCGGCCTAAAAATGACCTTGACATGTCCGGCAATAACAAGCTAATTAAAGACTTAGAGTATAAGAGGGTATTGCCAACGGCCCTCAGGGGGCCAGCCCTTAAACCCGGCCAGGGAAATAACGTACAAAGATATATCTCGCAATCGGAGGCAAAATATGAGACTCAGTGACCGCGAGCAAGATGGAGTTGTGATACTCGAACCCAAAGGCAAAATAATGGGGGGGCCTGATGCGAGTCTTCTGCACGACAAACTCTACGAATTCATCGAGCAGAACAAAAAGAAAGTGGTAATCGATCTGGCCGAGGTCGACTGGATGAATTCCACCGGCCTGGGTATACTGATTTCCGGTTATACAACATTGCGCAATACTGACGGCGAGCTGAAGCTGGCTAATGTAACTGAGAAGATTCAATCGCTTCTGACTATCACCAAGCTGGTTACGGTCTTTGACGCCTATGAATCCGTCGACGAGGCCGTCAAAGCATTCAAATAATGAAACTTTCTTGTTAAGACATTTGAATACAGCGAATCAGGTAGGCTTGCCGATGGCCTGCCTGTTTTTTTAGGAGACCCATCAGCAATGAAGAAACCTGTTATATCAGGCGACACGATAACCATACCGTCGAGCATGGAATATCTTACCGATGTGGATGTTTTCATAGAGGGGATACTTCGCGGCTACGGCGCCGACGAGTCGGTCATTGCCGATATCGCCATTTCGGTATCTGAGCTTGTTATCAACGCTATCAGCCACGGCAACGAGGCCCTGGAAGACAAGATGGTGGACGTAAGTATAAGCCGGAACGGGAAAAACGTCACCATCACCATCACCGATCAGGGCTGCGGGTTCGACCCCGGCGAGATAGCCGATCCGCTGGCCGACGAGAACCTTCTTAAAGAGGCGGGCCGCGGAATTTTCATCGTCAGGTCCTTGATGGACAAAGTCGAAATCGACAGCGTCGACGACGGGACGGTGATTACCATCACAAAGTCCTTGAACAATTAGACAGGCAGGACGGTCGAATACTATATGAGCCTGGAACTGGCAAAAACACTGCTTTTCTTCCTGACAGGAGCCTTTCTGGTATTCCTGGCGATAACCATCACCAGGGATAATTTCTCCAACCGGCTCAACCGGGTGACGGGAGCCATGCTGTTATTTGCCGGTCTGGGCCCTATTTTCGTCGCTCTCGGCCGGATGGTCGACCCCACCGCCGGGGCCGCGGCGGGCTTCCAGGAAAGCGGTAGCTACGCGCTTCACTACATATGGGAGCTCTTTTTCCCGTCGCTACTGCTGTTCGCCTGGCTTTTCCCCATCGACCGCCTGAGCGGTTTTCGCCATCCGCGGTTGCGGTATCTTATTTTCATTCCGCAACTGCTTCACATGGTGATCGTTCTCTTTTTCAACAGTCTCATCAACGCCCTTGACACTCTCCGGGTCGAACGCGCCGCCGAGGGCCTTTCGTCCATAATCCTGACCCCGCTGGCCAAGGTGGTATCGGTTCTGTACCTGCTGGTGAGTTTCATCCGTTCTTACGAAGCCAGCATATTCGGCGTGGTCAATCTGATATATGTCGCTGCGGCCTTCTACTTTCTTGAAACGGGCAAGAAGTATGTTACCAACCCGCGCCTGCTCACCCAGACGCGAGTGGTTTTGTGGGCGACGCGGATCGGGCTGGGCGTCTTCCTGGTGACCCATCTGGGAGCAACGATTCTCCCCTACGACGTTCCCGAGGGATTAAAATCGTTCATGATGATAATGGCGGTGGCCAGCGGGGCGGGCATCTTCATTTTCGCCACCATCCGGTATCAATTCCTCGATGTGCGGCTGATTTTCCGCCAGTCCTTCGTTTACTCGATCACGTCGGCGCTGCTCGTCGGACTTTACATAATACTGGTGGTGCAGTCCAGGGGTATCCTCCAACCGGTCTTCGGGGCCCAGGCGCAGATCGTCAGCTATGCCTTTATTATCCTGGTGCTGCTGTTCTTCCAGCCTATCAACAACTGGGTCGAGGAGCTTATCAGGTCGCTGTTTATCCGCACCCGCACGGATCACCGCAACGTTATCGAAAGATTCTCGCGACAGGTGATATCACTCTTTGACCCGACCCGCCTGCGAGGCATCATCGATGAAACGCTCAAGACAACCCTGCTGGTGGAGAAAGTATATTTTGTTCTCTTTGACGACGAGGTCGAGGAGTACGCTCTTTTGCCGAGCGAGGATAACGCCAAGCGGGTGGTCCTTGGGCGCGATGACCTCATGTTACGCGGCATCAACCTGCTGGACACGCCCACCTACTCCCACTCGCTGACCGACTACCGGGAGGGCTCCAGCCTGGCCAGGCTCCTCGAGGAACGGGCGGTCAAGCTGGTCCTGCCCATGAAAGACGCCGAGCACCTGCTGGGCTTCGTGGCTCTCACCGATAAAGCGGCCGGTTACAGCTACTCGGCCGAAGATCTGAACCTGCTGGGGGTGCTGTCCAACCAGATGGTCACGGCCCTTATCAACGCCCGGCTTTATGTCGAGTCGCTCGAGAGAATCCGTCTGCAGGAAGAAGTGACCATGGCCCGGCAGATTCAGCTGGATCTGCTGCCGTCCAGCCCACCCGATATACCCTGCGGCCTCATATCGGCCATCTCCACGCCGTCGCGAACCGTTGGAGGTGACTTCTTCGACTTTCTCCCCCTCGACGACAACCGGGTGGGGGTCTGTATCGCCGATGCCTCCGGCAAGGGTATGCCGGCGGCACTGCTCATTGCCCAGACCCAGGCCATCCTCAAAAGCGAGGTGTGCAACGGCAACCCGATCGATGTGGTGCTGAGCAACATGAACCAGCAAATAGTCAGTTCCTCCTCGTCGGAGAAATATGTCACGCTCTTCTACGGCGAGCTGGATACGGCCGCCGGCAATTTCGCCTATGCCAACGCCGGCCACAATTATCCCATCCTCGTCCGGGCGACGGGCGAAGTGGAGTTGCTCAAGACGGGCGGGCCGGTTATCGGAGCGCTGCCGATGATGCGTTACAGATCGGATTCGGTGCAGCTGCGTAAGGACGATGTGCTGTTTCTGTTTACCGACGGCCTGTCCGAGGCCATGAACAGCAAGGAAGAAGAATACACCGAGGAACGGGTGCGGCAGTATGTGGCCACCAACAAGGACTGTGACCCGCAGACCCTTATCGACCGGATCCTGCAGGATGTTCGCCTGTTCGACCCGACCTATCCGCCGCGCGACGACACCACCATTATCGCCATTAAAGTGAATAACGGATTTACGGTTCATGAAGGATAAGCACCGCAATTTCGACGACGCCCGGCTGTTCAAGCGCAAGGAGGAGATGTGCGGCTACAAATTCTGTCCGCTGTGCCGCAGCGACCTCACGCCGCAGGAGGTTGACGGCCGGAAACGGATGGTGTGCACCAATCGGGAGTGTGACTTCATATTCTACCAGAATCCCGTTCCCGCGGCCGGGGCGGTGATTGTCCGGGATGACAAGGTGCTGATGGTCAGGCGGGCACACCCGCCCAAAGTTGACTGGTGGTGCCTCCCGGCGGGCTTTATGGAATGGAACGAGCACCCCGGCGAAACCGCCGTCAGAGAAATCGAAGAGGAAACGGGACTCAAAATAAAGCTAACTTCGTTTTTCGAAGTATACTCGGGAAACGACGACCCCAGAAACAACGCCGTGCTGATGCTGTATCTGGCCGACGTGGTCGGGGGGGAAATTCAACCGTCGGACGACGCCTCGGAAGTGCGCTATTTCAGCTTTGACCACCTCCCCGATAAGATCGCGTTCATTTCCCATCGCCAGGCCCTGGCCGATTACGTGCGGCGCTATCGCCGATAACCCATGAATTCACCGTTCGGTAAGAAACTGCTGCGGCTCTTTCTGCTCTTCGCCCTGGTTCCGGCCGTTATAATCACCGCCGCCGGGTACTACCTGGCATCCGAGGAAACGGTAACGCCGCGAGCCGATGCCCCGGCGCGCCTGGAAGAGTTGAGGACATACTATAACGATTACCTCGGGACTCGCATTGATTCGTCGCTGTCCGAATTTCTCACTGCCTCCGGGCGTTCACCGGAGATGCTCGATTTTGTCCTTAACGTCGGTGACTCCACGATTGCCTGGTGCCGGCCGGCTGTCGATACGGCGACTTTCCCGGTGGCGCGAATACTGAGAACAGCCGACAGCAAGGCGCAGGGATTCGTCGAGTGGGGAGAGCAATACATCCAGTTCCGGCTCCGTGAGGGTCCCGCCTCAGGGCCCGTAATCGGCGGAATCATTCACGAGGCCGACTACGCCCGCCTTCTCGCAGCCGTCCAGGCCGAGCGCGCCAGCATTACCTCGCAGCGAACCCTGGCGGCGAACTACCTGTACTTTCTGGCCATTGTCTTTGTCGCCATAGCGGCCATCACGGCGGCGCTGGCCTGGTACTTCTCGTCGCGCTTCGCCCGCAACCTGGCCTCCCCCCTAACCGAGTTGAGCGCCGCCTCGCAGCGCATCGCCGACGGGGATTTTGACACCCGGGTCGGCGCGGGCGGGGTAGGTGAAGTGAACACGCTCATCGAAAACTTCAACCGGATGGCGGGGCAGTTGAGGCTGACCACCTCGCGGCTGACCCAGACCGAAAGGGTAGCCGCCTGGCGCAGCGTGGCGCGCCGGTTCGCCCACGAATTGAGAAACCCGCTGCAGCCTATTTTAGTAGCCCTGTATCGCGTGGACAAGCTGCTGAAAGGCACCGGCGAGTACGACAGGGTTCAGGGGCCGCTGGCGGCGGCCTCGGAGGAGCTCAGGCACCTCGAAAACCTGGCCGAGCGCTTCTCGCAACTGGCTAAGCTCCCGCCGCCGTCGTTGGAACCAACCGACCTGGGTGAGCTCCTCAACTCGGTCGCCGGCCTTTACGGCGAACAACTGTCCGACTTTGATTTCCGTCTGGAGATTCCGGCGTCTCCGTGTCCGGTCGAAATCGACGCCACTTACTTCCGCGAAGCCATCCACAATCTGCTCAAGAATGCGGCCGAGGCCTCGTCCCGCGGCGGCACGATAGTGCTGAGTCTGGCGGCGTCCGATACGCGGGTGGCCGTCGAGGTGCAGGATTTCGGATGCGGCATGAGCCCCGAGGAAGTGTCGTCGGCCCGGATGCCCTATTTCACGACCAAAGAGAAGGGCAGCGGCCTGGGCCTGGCAATGGTGGAGAAGATCGCCGGCGAACTGGGCGGAACCATGATCATTGAATCACGAAAGGGCGAGGGAACGACGGTGAGAATAGACCTCCCCCGGAGAGACAACCATGGCTGACAAAATCCTGATTGTTGACGACGAACCCAATATAACGTCATCGCTTGCGTCGCTGCTCGGCGACGACGGTTACCGCAGCGAGGTGGCGGCATCGGCGGAACAGGCCGCCGACAGGCTCGACCGGTGCGATTTCAGCCTGGTTCTGCTGGACCTGAATCTTCCCGGCAAGTCTGGCATCGACCTGCTCAGGGAAATGAAAGACCGGGGTGACCCCACCCTGGTGCTGGTCATCTCGGGACAGGCGGATATTCCCACCGCGCTGGAAGCGGTGAGACTGGGCGCGGTGGATTATCTGGAGAAACCGGTGGCTCCGGAAAAACTGCTGTCGAGCGTGCGGTCCGCCCTTTTGCTGGCAGCCGCCAATCGTCAGAGAACGCTGATGGTCGATGACCTGGACAGCCGCTCGCGAATTATCGGTAAATCGAAAGCTATCCGCCGACTCATCAGGACCATCGACCAGGCGGCTCCCGCCGACGCCACCGTCCTGATAAACGGAGAGAACGGCACCGGCAAGGAACTGGTGGCCACCCGGCTGTACCTGCAGGGCCGACGCCGTGACAAGCCTTTCGTCAAGGTAAACTGCCCTGGTATCCCGGAGACATTATTCGAATCGGAGCTGTTCGGGCACATCAAAGGCGCCTTTACCGGTGCCGTAAAAGACCATCCGGGCAAGTTCGCCATGGCCGACGGGGGGACCATCTTCCTCGATGAGATCGGCGACCTGCCGCGTGGGTGCCAGGCCAAGCTGCTGAGAGTTCTGGAAACCGGCGAGGTGGAAACGCTCGGGGCCCAGGAACGGCGAACGGTGGACGTGCGCGTCATTTGCGCCACCAATCGCGATCTCGCCGCGCTGATAAAACAGGGACGCTTCCGCGAGGACCTGTTCTACCGTATCTCGGTTCTGGTGATCGAGGTGCCGCCGCTGAGGGAACGGCTGGAGGATGTCCCGCTTCTGGCGGGCGAATTCCTGGGAAGGTTCGACCCGTCCGGAGGCACCCGCCTGTCGGCCGAGGCGCTGGGCGCCCTGACCACTCTGGACTACCCCGGAAATGTGCGGCAACTCAAGAACCTGATCGAACGCATCACCATTCTCTGCTCCGGCAGAACGGTCCGGCTGGAAGACATCCTGCCGCATGCCACGGCCGGCCGCGGTGGCGTCGAGAAATATCAAGGGCAGGCGCCCCTGTCGGAGCGACTGAGAAACTTCGAAAAGACCCTGATTAAAGAGGCGCTGGAGGGGGAAAACGGCAATATCGCGGCGGCGGCAAGAACGCTCGGAATGGACCGGGCCAATTTGTCGAAGAAGATTAGAGACTTCGGCCTGAAATGAAATTGACCTCTTGCTGTGCGGGGTCGTGTGCTTCTTACACGGTTACAGCCAGTTACAGAATATAAGCCATTGAAATATAATTAGTTGACTGGCCGGCACCGGATTTGAATACTATCCGGGTAAAACGGAGGTATCAATGCAAAGATATCTGACATGGACAGCCCTCGCAATCTTCGGATTGCTGATTGTATCAAGCGTGTCGGCCATCGAATACAAGGAATACAAAAAGATTCGCCAGCATACGCAGTACTTCGAAATCACGTACGGCGAAGAGCAGATCAGCATAACGGGACTTGACGAGGAGACATCGATCTCCATTGCCTACCCGCGCAGCGCGCTCACGCTGGAAAACGGCCTGGTTTACGCCGACGGGGACCTTCTCTTTGACACCGACGGCCTGCGGCTGGGCGAGCGTCTGTATTACTATGACAGCGTCTCGCACACCCGGATAGTGGACGACGAAGACGAAGACGTTGTTACTATCACCTTCTACGTCCTGATGGAAGGAGACACAAAACCGTCGCGATTCCGCCGCGGTAACCGTATTACCATGACGGATAATATCGACGTTGATGCAGATGATTTCGTGCGCGGGATTGTCTTCTCCGTCGCCGGCGACGTGGCCGTGTCGGGAGAAGTCAACAACGACGTCATTGCGATAATGGGTGACATATATATCGCGCCCGACGCGGTGGTGCGGGGCGATGTCGCCGCGATCAGGGGACGGGTCGACGTCTCAGATGACGCCTCGGTGTACGGGGAACTATATTATGTCGGGCGGCGGGGCCTCACGCGACGGCATCACTTTATGCTCGGCGACCGCGACTGGAGTTTCTTCACCGACCTGACCTACAACCGGGTCGACGGTCTGGCGCTTTACGGCGGCCTCGACTACGACGATACGGACTCCCTGCTGCCCTCGGTATGGGGCCACGTGGGGTACGGCTTCAACTCCGAGCGATGGCGTTACGACGTCGGTTCGCAGCAAACGTTGCTGCGTGAACCGGTCGCCCTCAGCCTGGGCGCGGCCATGTATCGCCGGCTGGCGTCCGGGGACGACTGGATCCTGGGCAATCACGAAAACACGGCCTTTGCCGTGCTGGCCACCGAGGATTTCAAGGATTATTACGAGGCGGAAGGCGGTACCGTTTATCTCGAGCTTAAAGCGCCCGAGAATGTTACCTTCGAGAGCCGGTATCGCCACGAAAAGACCGAATGGCTGGACGCCCGGCGGCACCTGTGGTCGTTGTTCGGCGGCAGCAAGCTGTTCGGAGAAAATTTCGGCACCGTTGACAGCGTCTACCGCGAGATCGGCATTGCCGAGACTGACGGCACCACCAACGTCTCATGGTATAACCGTTGCGAATGGGACACCCGGCATGAAGACGACCCGTTCAGCGAGTCGGCCTGGCATATCGCCGCCGATCTGGAATGGTCGAGCCCGAGTTTCAAATCGGATTTTGACTACCGCCGTTACACCCTGGCCGCGCGCCGGTACCAGCGCGTTAACCGGCGAACGGTGCTCGTAACGCGTTTTATCTACGGCGGCAGCGACGGCTATCTGCCAATGTACAAACGGTTCTTTCTGGGGGGGCTGGGGACTCTGCGCGGATACCGGCACAAGGAATACATGGGCACACGCTTCTGGCTGGCCAACGCCGAGTATCGCTTCAATTTCCCCCGAGTGGAGACAGCCGTGTCGCTGTTTTGGGACATCGGGCAGATCGCCAACGAACGCAAACTGGATGGCAGCGTCGAGGTAAAAAACAACATCGGCATTGCCCTGTATTTCGAGGATGACGTAAAGATCAGCCTGGCCAAGAGGCTTGATCGTTCGTACGGCGACAATCCCGTATTTTATGTCCGACTGCATCATGTCTTTTAGCCGGCACTGGAGCACATAGCGTAGTCAATGAACCGCAGGCTTGTCTGTTTTGTCCTGGGAGCCCTTCTGGCATCGTCCGCCCGGCTGAGCGCCGGCGACCTGGACCGCATCCGGTTCGATATCTTTGACAGCCAGGGACAAGTAGTCGTCTGGCTCGATCTGTCGCCCGTGATCTCCGCAAGGCGGATCAGCCAGCTGAAAGACGGCGTGGACGTGGCCGTTGAATGCCGGGCCTTGCTGCGCCGCCCACGGAAAATCTGGGGCTCCGAATTGATAGCCGAATCATCACGTCTCCTGCGGATAGGCTACCGGCTTATAACCGAAGACTATCGTCTTACCGATTATTCTTTCGAACCTCAATCGGAACTGACCCTGCTCTCGCTGGCCAAGCTCCATCATTATCTGGCCGATTCAGTCGCCGTTGAAATCGGAGCCAGAGACCTGCTCGATGTCGAGGAGCGGTATTTCATTGAGATTCAGGTTGTGTGTATCTCGCTGACTAGCATAAACTTAGCCTCCGACGGTGATCGCGAGAAAAAGTCCGAGTCGCCCGTAAAGTATCTTTTCCGGAAGTTTCTCGAGCTGACCGATTTTGGTCGTGAAGACTTCTCGGCGAGGTCACGGACCTTCTCGGCCGAAGAGATTCCCCGGGTGCCCTGAAATTCACCAGACTGCGGCCGCGGCCGACTTTAGGTTAATGCGGCGGCACAAGCATTCCGATATATAACCTATACGCCGGTATATGGGATGAAATGCGGCCATGAAGAAGACCATCAAAGATAAAAGTGTCCACAATGGGCGTTCGCGCCGGAAACGGCGGCCGGCCCGTCGCCCATCGGACCGCCCGGACAGCCCGCTGGACAGAATCGCGAAGTGGTTGGGCGAAACCCATCCCGGCGAACCGAACGCGGACGTCATCGGTCAGAACCTGCCGAAACTTCTAAACGGTCTCCTCGATATCGCCCGCACCACGACCTCGGAGCATCGATGCGTGAGCGTGGTGGCGAAGGCGGTCGAGATGACCGAAGGGGAGTGCGGGATGCTCATGCTGCTGGACTCGGCGGGTGAGTTGAGGGTCCGATCAGTGCACAATATCGACTATCCCCGCGAGCCGGAACTGCCGGACGTCTGGGACTCCCTGGCCTCACAGGTGCTGACCGAAGGACGGTCGACCTTTGTGGCTGATACCGTTTCCAACGACCGCTACGCCGAGATGCCGTCGGTGACCGAATTGCGACTCCGCTCGGCCCTGGCGGCGCCGCTTCGGGTCGGCGAGCAGTTGGTCGGTGTGATCTGCATCGGCAACCCGAGCTGGGCTGGCGACGAAGTCGAAATGAGACTGTGCCTTCTGGAATTCTATGCCGATATGGCCGCCGGATTCATCAATAACTGCCTTAAATGTGATGACCTGCGCCGGCAAGCTGAGGAATGGGCCACCGTCTTGAGCCAGTCACCGGTTGGCATCGTGGTGATCGACAATCGGGGCGGACTGGTTACGACCAATCCCGCCGCGTTGGAGGTCTTCGATCTGGACCGCGACAAGGTTCGCACGGCGCATGCGGGACCGGAGCGTCAAATCTTTACCGACCTGCTTCAGGAAACGGAGAGAGCGCGCTGGCATTACATGATCACCAGCGCTTTGACCTTTAACGAGAACTACTCGAATGACCGGTATTATCACTATACCGGGTATGTGGAGAAGGTACTTTCGGTCAAATTCTCCCCGCTGTCCGGCGGCAGTGACGGTGAGCAAGGCCTGATGGTGATGGTGGAAGATGTGACCGAGAAAGTCAAAACGGAGGAATACCTGGTTCTCTCCGAAAAGCTTGCGGCCAGGGGCGAACTAGCCTCTTCGATCGCCCACCAGCTGAACAACTACCTGGCCGTGACGTCCAATAACGCGGAACTCCTCAGGCTGAACGTGGAGCGCGAGAAGTGGGATGCCGCCCGGGGCAACAGCGAGGCCATCGTTGACAATATCTTCCAGATCAAGGAAGTAGTGGAAAGTCTAGTGGACCAGTCCAAACCGCAGCCGGAGTATATCAGCTATGACGTCAAGCGACTGGTAGAGGATGTCCTGTTCTCGCTGCGGGGCTCGCCGGACTTCAAGCACATCCATTTCACCATAGACCTCGCCCAAGACATCCCCAATGTGGAAATGGACGTCGAGCAGATTCAGCAGGTGCTGGTGAATGTGCTCGATAACGCGGCGGACGCCATTGAAGAGCAGGCCATCGATTATCAGGGCGAAGGCCAGGAGTTCAGGGGCAAGATCACGATTCGAGCTTCCTACGACAACTTCAGCGACACGGTCATACTGGCCATCAGCGATAACGGCAAAGGCATGACCGCCGAAACGGTCAAAAAAGTCTTCGACATGCACTTCACGACGAAAAAGGGCGGACACGGATTAGGGCTGCATGACGCCAGGAAGGTGCTGGGCCAGCACGGCGGGGCGGTCACCGTGGAATCCACATACGACGAAGGCAGCACTTTCACCATTACCCTCCCCCGTCTCCAGGAAGACAGTCTGGAAGAATATCTGGAGTAGGCGCACATCACTCAAGCCGATCGGGCGGCTTCACGTTTGAAGCAAAAAAAAAGGCAGGAAGTGTTCCTGCCTTGATGTTATGCCTTCAAATACCGGCATTGCGTGTTGGTCTGGATCAGTCGGCGCCCCAGCGTGATGGGGCAATACGAGCTTCCAGCTCTTCGAGTCTCAGTTCGTATACCATCTCAAAACCTCCTTAAGTTGTTTAGAAGAACCGATATTCTCGGCGGCCTCGTTAATGCAGCCTCGGTCTTACCGAAAGGTATATTTGGCGGGCGACAGAGATCTTACGGGCGGCAAGGCACTTTTCGCATTTTTATGGGAGGACGGTCGTCAGGTAGCCATCCGATCGGCCAGCGGGTGACCGGGACAGCCCGCGCCGGAGCGCGGTTGGAATAAAAAGGGAAAACTGCCCTGCCGCCACGCCAAGATCTCCGAATCAAAGAGGCAGGAACCGGGCCTGCCTCCGGGTTTCCGCAGGCAGTTAGCTAACAGAGTGATTAGCCAAGCCGCACGGGCTGTCGATATCGTCCACCCCGAAGCGGGACGGAGCGATCCGGACCTCCAGCTGCTCGATTTTCAACTCGTACATAGCTAAACCTCCATGTTCTACCGCGGGTTGCCTATACGCAACTCATTCCCACAGTGAAATCCTTTTTCCCTATATTTGGCTAACCTTGCGATTCTTACAGCATCCCGGCCGTTTTCAACAGTTTTCCGGACCGGGCGCCGGCGCAACAACCGGCAAAAGAAAAGGCAGGTTGGTCAGAACCTGCCTGCGGTTTACCTATTCTGGTCCGGAGGATCAATCCGTGCCCCAGCGCGACGGTGAAATCCGGGCTTCCAGCTGTTCAATCTTCAGTTCGTACATCTCAAAACCTCCTTAGCAATGTTTACGTTGTCGAAGAACTTGACTTTCTTTCTGCTCTCTGACCCCATTATTTGTCCAGGCCGGCAAAGCTTACAGAAAATCTGCACAAAAACGCAATTACCTGTAAAGGGTAAAGGGGATAAGTACTATCGTCTTTGTCTGGTACCGCGTGTCTGGCTGGCTCCACGCGGTATGCGGGCGGTAACCGGAAGGGTCAAATCAAAAGGCAGGTTGTCAGAACCTGCCTGCGGTTTACCCTAATCTCGTCCGAAATATCAGTCCGTGCCCCAGCGCGACGGTGAAATCCGCTGTTCCAGTTGTTCAATCTTCAGTTCGTACATCTCAAAACCTCCTCGGTCTGTTTATGCTTTCCCTTGTTTTCAAAGAACCTTCGGTCAACTGCGTTCACTTATGATATTTTGCCAGCGACGGATATCTTACGGCACCGGCAAAAAATCCCGGATTTTCTTTGAAAACGCCTGAAATACGGTTTCTTGGGGACAGCCAGTTTACCCCCGCTACCACCAGGACCAGAATTCGACGCGGATAGTTGAGGCGAGTTTTCGCAATATCAGCGAGAAAAGGCTCTTTCTGCCGACTTCGATCTTGGCGTAGCCGGTCATGCCCTTGTGGAGTAAGTTGTTGTCGTTATTGACGATAGTCGAAACATGGAAGCGAGCCCCCCGATCGGTGGCGACGGCATCTTTCGGTACATGGGCCACGTGCCCCTGAAACACCCGGTTAGTGAACGAGCGCACTTTGAGCTTAACACTCTGGTCTTGCTTGACCAAGTTGATATTGAAGTCCGACACCGGCACCAGCAGTTCCACCTGATGATTTTCGACAACGCACAGAAAACAGCTGTTATTCTGATTTATGACGACAACGCCGGACAGCGGTGAAAGGATTGACTGGTTGTCAAGCTGGGTTTGCAGAAAATCGATCTCTGATTTTTGCTTCTCTATTTCCGACTTTATGACCGCTTCCTCTTCAGGCTTGGGAGGCGATTTCAAAAGACGGACTTTGGCCCGCTTGTTCTCGAGCGCGGCTTTGGCCACCGCGGCCGCCGACTGGGCCGCCTCAAGCTCTTCCGCCGTCGCCAGGTTCTTGTCGGCCAATTCCCTGATGCGCTCCTCATCACGGGTTTTCTGGTTATACACCGCCCTGGCCGCGGTTACCTCGGCCTCGGCTTCATCAACTTCTTCAGGCTTGGGCGGAGACTTCAGCAGAGCCAGGTCGCGCTGCAGACGGTCAAGCTCCGACCGGGCCGCCTGGAGCTCGGTTGAAACCTGGTTTGAGATGAGCACCGCCAGGGTATCGCCCGTACCCACTATCTGGCCGTCGCGGACCAGCGGCACCAGGTCGAGCGAGGCCATATCGGTGGAGGTCATCTGAAGGTAACTGGATTGGCTCAGGGCATCCTCGCCCCCGCGCCGAAGCTTCTTCTCCAGGAGGCCGAAATCGTTGATCAACAGGCTGAATTCGGCGATGGGCTGAACGGTAACCTCGCCCGTGACCCGATGCGGGAACCTGATGACGAAGACGATCAGAACAAAGGCCACGACCAGAATGATATAGGTGACCAGGCGAACCGGGCTTTTGAGAATCTGCTTCATATGTTTTGCGTGCTGAACGATACCTCGGCACAGAGCCACAAAATTCGACCGTAAGCTAAAAAATAAAACGCCGAACAACAAGATTAATCCCAGAACGCCCAGCCGGTCGTGAAGGAACGACCCCAGCAGCCACACCAGGTAAGTTATCAGGAAGACGGAATACAAAAGCGCCGCCACGGCGTAAATGAGATATATCCGTCGCTCGCGCCGGGTAACGGCGATCCTTTCGATGGGCCAACTCAGGACCCGGCGCTTGAACGCGTTGGCGAAATAGTCGAACGATTTGCGCCTGAGATTGGGAATCTCCAGCAAGTCTGAAAGCAGATAGTAACCATCGAGCTTGATAAGCGGGTTGAAGTTGAAAACCTGGGTAACCCAGATAACGATAACGATAATGCGGGCCAGCTCGCTGATAAACGATTCCGGCACCGTCACGCGCCAGACGATCACGGCCACCGCCATCAGCAGGAAACTGAAATAAGGCCCGGCCAGGGTGACGGCCAGGCGGTGCCGTTTTTCGGGAAACAGCCAGGCGTCGGAAACATCGCAGTAAAAACACGGCTGAAAGTACAGAAGCAGAAAGCCCACCTCGCGCACCTCTCCGCCGTAGTAACGACAGATAAGACCGTGAGCGAATTCATGCAGTACGATTATAACGAAGAACCCTAGCACGATGCTCACGATCGAGCCGAGATTGAAAATCTCGTAAAACCGCACCGCGAAATAGCTCGAATTGGCCAGCAAAAGCCCCACCCCGAAAAGGATCACCGCCACCTGCACCACCATCCAGAACGGACGGTGGAACGGCCGATACAGAACATGAAGGAAATCCAGCATCCGGCTCGGATTGATGGCTTTCAGCTTGATAGTCAAGAGGCGGGAAAACAGCGACTCCTTCTCCCCCCCGGTAATGCTCTTTCGCGAGGTGGCCTGCTCGGAGCGCTGGTTTTCGAGGAAGAATTTCGATTCCAGCACGTCCACAAACTGCCGAACGTGGTCGGGCGTGATTTCCAGTCCGAACTTCTCCCGGAAGCGCAAGGTAATCTCTTCGTACGAGGTCTCCCCGTCGAGCTGACTGATAAGCCAGAACTCCGGCTCGCGCACCCGGAAATAGTTGCCGGTGATCGGGTCCTTGATGTTGTGGACGGTCTTGCCCTCGATTTCGGCCGGAACCGAAATAAGGTCGCTGCGAAGTTTTGCATACGCCGGCATAGAACAAATCTATGACGTCAACAAAAAGTCGGCAACTAAAGACTCTGGCGGGGCCTGCTTGAAACCGCCGGCCGAACTCGGTGCGGAATCTACACCCTTCTGAGAGTATCTATGAGGCGTTTGTTGTAGTAATCGATAAGCTCATCGCGGCGCACCACCCCGATCACCCTGTTTTTGTCATACGGATTGACAACCGGAATCAGGCGAAGGTCTTTGAGGCCGAAAATCTTGTAGGCTTTCTCCAGGTCGTCATCGTGGTTGAGCGTATCGGTGCTTTGCTGGGCGACATCCTGGGCGATCACCAGATAGTCGAGACTGTGCTGGCTGAGAATCGAGCGAATATCCTGAAACGAAATGACCCCCCGGAAACGGCCCTCGCGGTCATTGACCACAAAGTACGACTCGCTGGAATTCTCGATAATACGGAAAATCTCGGCAAGCGGTGTGGAGGCCTCGATCGTTTCGAAATTTTCGTCCATGATCTCGCGCACCTGGTGCGATTTGAGCACACTGATATCCTTGCCGCCGCGAATCTCGATCCCCCGTTTGGCCAGCTTGGCCGTGTAGATGGAGTGCCGGAACAACCGTCCCGCCACCAGGGCCGAGAAAACCACCGTGACCATTAAAGGCAGGATGATGCGATAATCCGAGGTCATCTCGAAAATGATCAGAAGCGCCGTAATAGGAGCGTGCGTGGTGGCGGCCACCATCCCGGCCATCCCGACCAGGGCGTAAGCACCCGGTGTGGCGGTAACGCCCGGAAATAAATAGTTCATCAAATAGCCGAACGACCCACCGGCCACCGCCCCCATGAACAGCGAGGGCGCGAAAATCCCGCCCGAATTGCCCGAGCCGAGTGTCAGCGAGGTCGCCGCCAGCTTCATGAATATCAAAAGCAGAAGCAGCGTTACGCCCAGATTACCGTACAGGGTCAGCTTGATCGTCTCGTAACCGTCGGCCAGCACCTGCGGGTAGAATATGGCGATTATCCCCAGCAGCAGCCCGCCCAGCGCTGGTTTGTACATCGGTGATATCTTGATCTTCTCGAAGAAATCCTCAAAAGCGTCCAGCGTTTTCGTAAAAAAGACCCCGTAGCCCCCCAAAGCGATGCCCATAACGACATAAAGCGGAATCTCCACCGCCGACACCAGTGAGTAACTGGGAACCTCAAAAGCGGGATGGTTGCCCATGAACGTCCGCGTGACGACCGAGGCCACGACCGACGAGATAATCACCGGCGAGAAGGTCTTTATGGCGAAATCGCCCAGGATAATTTCCAGCGAGAAGATCACCCCGGCGATGGGGGCGTTGAAGACAGCCGATATTCCC
>CP070777.1:3101550-3107970 GCA_020346225.1 Candidatus Zixiibacteriota bacterium
CCGACAGTTCGCCTCCGGCTGCTTTCCACCCCGCCTCACGGCAACGCAGTTGCCTTTAGCTACGGCGCTGTGGCAGACACCGACACGGACTTGCACCATGCTGATAAATCGCCATCATGGGCGCACAACTGAACCGCTTCGCGAAAAATGTTTACCCACCGTCTTGATTTTACCAACAGATCAATTTTAGCTTACTGATCTAAGCCATATTGGTTCATGCTACCTCCAGGTGAAGCCTCCTATCGAAGCTACACATCAGAGTTTAAAAGCTGCCAAACGCTGATTATTGATACTCTGCGTTATAGGTGTCCACTGAGGCAGCAATTTTATTTCATAAAGTTCGTTGAAAGCAAAATAAACGGGCGGCGGCTGCTCGGGTGAGGCCTTGCCACAAACCGATTGGGCTTCGACCACGCGGGGGGGCGCGGTCGGCGCAGAGGCGCGGCCCCGTTTTTGCCCTGAACTATCCAAATCGGTGCACCCGCGCGACAGGCAGTACCGACGACACAGGACACCACTGACTCATTCCGCGACGCGCTCGCGATGCATCCCTCTATCGCCCGATGCCCAGCACCACCGCCGAGCCATCCTCCGCCTGGGCCATAATGCGGAAGACGAGCCCATAAGTAGGCGTGATCACACTCGCGAACGGGATGGATGGGTTCCAGTAGGTGCGGCGGTCGTCGAAGCCGGGCATGGCGTTCCCGCCGTTGTAAGTCTGCGCCACCCCGTACTCGAGCAGCGTGATGTCCGGCGCGCGCTCGAGGCTGAAGGTGGCGTCGCAGCTCTGGATCAGGGCGATGCACACCGCCGACATCCAATAGCTCGGGCGCGGTCGATGGACGAGCGGCCGGTCATGGGCGTCGACGACCAGGAGCATCCCATGTCCGGGGTGGTCGCCGGTCCAGTTGTCCGTGTAGTTGGTGTCGCGGTACCAGAGCAACAGCCCGGACGCGTACGGGAAGTAGAAGGGTTGGGTCGGCGTGGGTCCATACTGGTCGTACACCGGGACCTGCTGCAGGCCGGCGTCGAAGTTCACGATGCTCGTGCCGCCGTAGGGCGTCTGCATGGCGTTCAGGTTGCGCCACTCGGCGAGATAGTAGTGCGCCTTCTTTTCGGTGCCGTCGGTGCGCGTCCAGCCGTCAGCGCTCCAGCCCGGATCAGGCGTCTCTGCACCGTCCGAGAAGACCGGACCGTGCGGGGTCCCGCGCACCTCGATGTCGTCGATGAAGAAGCCGGCGTTGGCGGTGTATGGGTCCGTCATGCAGCGGAACTGCAGCAGGATGGTCTGACCGGCGTAGGCCGAGAGATCGAAGCTCTTCTCGACCCAGCCGCCGCTGCTCCCGGTGAAGCCGGGCAACTGCGCCACGATGGTCGCAAGCGCACCAGGCTCGTGCTCGGTGGTGGTGCCGTCGATGGGGAGTGAGCTCCAGCTCGCCCCGCCGTCGGTGGAGACCTGGACAAAGCTAAAGTCCCAGCCCGCTTCGATATCGTACCAGGTGGCAAAGGAGAGGGTGGCGGTCGCGACGCCGGTGAGATCCACCTCCCGCCGCAGCGTGTTGTCGAGGAGGTTGGCCTGACCGCCGAACCATTCCGTCTTGCCGCGGTAGGGCTCGTTGATCTCGACGATCTGATCGGGCAGGAGAATGCGCACC
The DNA here is from genome assembly GCA_020346225.1 of Candidatus Zixiibacteriota bacterium. GTDB lineage: Bacteria > Zixibacteria > MSB-5A5 > GN15 > FEB-12. Next base: position 3,103,206 of record CP070777.1, read on the forward strand.
GCGTTCGCCGTGCCCGGGCCGCCCCAGCGCTCGACCTGCTCCAGCCGCAGCGTCACCGGCTCGTCGAGAGACGCGAAGTCCACGTCGATGAGGCTGCCGTCACTCGGGCTCACCCAGCCCAGGAGCATGCGCCCATACACGCTCAGGTCCGACGGCTGCGTCTGCCCGGGCCGGCCGCCCCATGCCCCGGACGCCATCAGAGACCAGGAGCCCGGAGAGTCGCCGTACGCTCCGGAGGAGTAGGCGGTGTCGTATTCGTCCTCCAGGCCGATATCGTGTGCAAATTCGTGCGCGAAGATACCCACGCCGCCGTCCTCGGGCATGACCGTGTAGTTGTAAATGTAGGTCCCGGCGGAGCCCAGCCAGTCGCACGTCCCCACGTTGGAGACCTTGCCCAAGGCGCCGAGGTGAGTACTGTAGGACCAGAGCGCGTCATCGCCCTGCGCGCCACCGCCGGCGCTCTGATCGGCGCCGGCGTGCACGAAGACCGGGTGGTCGACGATGCAGTCAGGCTCGTCATAATCCCCGTCCCCGTCGAGGTCCCAGGGATCTGCCACATCGTAAGCGGTCCAGTTTACCGCGCTGGCGGCGTTGATCACACTGACCGCGTGCTGGACCAATGTCGCCGGGGTTCCCGGTCCGAGGCGGTCGAGGCCCCCGGCCGGGTCGTCGTCACCGTAGTAGGCTTCGGGCCTGGGCACCGTGAACCAGCCGTACACGTCGCCATCGACCGTGTAGCGACCATAGGACTGCTCAAGGTAGTAGTCGTGCAGGCTGCCACGGGCGGCACCAGGGTAGTAGGGGTCGTCGCCCGGCAGGCTCCAGCCTCCCGGCGCGAAGAGCATGGCCTGGTAGTGCTGCGCGTCGAAGTTGGGGACCCAAAGATCGAAGTCGTTGTCTGGCCGAGGGATCTGATTGTGAAGCGGGCCCGCTGCCGTGCGGGGCTGGCCCCCCGTAGGCGTCCAGGTGTACGGTGTGTTCGAGAAGTCCACGAGCAGGACGAGCAGCTTGTCGGATCCCGCGAGCGGCTTGAACTGCGGGGAGGAAGGATCCGCGTTGACGCTCTGGCCCAGCTTGCGACCCCGCAGACCGGTTGGAAGCGCGTCGAGCGCCTTCTCGTTGTCCTCGATGCGGCCGAGCGCGAGGCGGTTGCCCTGGCGGCCGGCGTCGGCCAGCTTCAGGCGTATGTAGTCATCAATTATCTCCTCGGCCTGCTCCTCCGGCATCCCTGCAGGGATGACCCCACGAGCGACGAGCGCGCTCGAGATTTTGCCCCGGTTGGGCGGCATGGCACCGACAGGGATGATCAAATCTTCTGTTTCCCTGTCGAAGTCGAATCCCACGGACACCGGAATGACATCTTTGGCGATCATGAGCTGCGGCTCCCTACCGTATAGATCCCCCTCATCATCTCCGTAGACAGACGCAATGGGACTTCCGCCCTCATGGTGCATCAGTAATACCACCGACGACAGGGTTCCAGACAAATCGCCGGTTGAAAAGCTTGAGGCCAGGTCTTGATCGATTATTGTAAGGATGTTGTACCAGTACACTTGATCATACAAATAAGATGGAGGGGTAAAGCCAGTTATGTTGTCGTATAAGGTCACATCTGCTGCATTTGCTGTGGCTGGAACGATTAGAGCCAGCAATAAAGTTATCATGAAGAATCTTTTCATTGCTTCCTCCCTGAGGGTTTCATTGAACCCTTGTCAAATAGGAATCCTCCTGAGGTGTTAATCCCTCCTCAGAAGGCGGCTAAATATTTCCGATAGTGTCCACACCATTTATCGGTTTTGCGATCTGGAGCTAAAAGCAGGGATTACCGAATTCAGATGGATAGACAGATTTGTGGCAAAATCAGATCGGCCGGAAACCGCCTCGGCAACGAATAGAGGTTTTATCTACCATCTCTTAGTAATTAGTCTTTCGGTGAGTTTTATTTTTTTTTATGATATATTCAGTTACCTCCGTAATAATATGATTTGTTATCGAACGTCTGCTATAGGTAACAATTTCATTTATGAATCCCCGACATCACCTCCTTTGCTCTGGATTTCTATCAAAGAATTGTACATTATTATCGCACCGATCGGGATTGAACCTTTCAATCGAGAATAAATAATGATCCTCTCTGTAAGCTACTGCTCTAACTGCTTCTACTTTTCTTTCGACACCAGCAGGCAACATCGGCCACACCGGATCCCAACAGAAAAAGTTTAGCCGGCTCGGGCACAGTTGGCACCTGCACCTCACCAGCCGAGCGCGAAAATACGATTAGGTTTATGTTGCGATCCCGAGCCGCATGAGCCCACTACTTTTCCACTACTATTTGATCAGCAATATACGTGCCTGCTTCTAACTTGCTGATTATTCTATATTTTTCTATTTAAATGAATACTCGTTGGAAATCGTAATTCTTATTTGGAGAGACGGTAAATCGGCTAAATTGATTGGTTAGACGTGGGCAATTATTATAACATGCAGATTTAACAGTTTATTCTTATCAGAATTGTAAGTTCTAATTTTTATGTCAATTAAGAATTTTAGGTTCTTATTTTTGCAAAAAAATATGTAAGTTCTCAAAAAGTTCGGGTAAATGGAATATAAATCTAGATTTTTAATATTTGTTATACTATCGATAAGTTATGGGTATAACAACACGTTTTCCCAAAATATTCGAAGAACAAATCACCCCATTAGTGGCTGAACTTTTAGAACTGATTCAGCTTCAAATGGCAGAAATTCAATTGTTGAGAGATGAGATTGCCAGATTAAAGGTTAGAAAAGGAAACAGTCATCAAGTCAAGGATACTTGCATTATACAAAATTCTGCTCAAGACACAAAATTAGTTGGCATGCGAAATAATTTCCAATTTTTTCCAATTGTACATTTCTTGCCATTTCCCACCGGTGATCTGAAATTGATATTATTCGGGCGGCATGAAAATGCTATCGCCCCATTGTCATTTTCTTCCCAAAACCCCTTAGAAAAAATCTTTTCTTCACATTTTCTTCCCTCTTGTTGACCCTGCAATTTTATTCCACCAAAAGACGGCTTTTTCGGTAATCTGCGGCCCGGGAGGTACCGGGCCGATGCCAAGGATAAAGAAAAGAAAATGCCGTCATTGCCATGAGTTGTTCACACCCGATGCGCGCAACGCCACCCGCCAGCGCTACTGTGAAAAACCTGCATGCCGAAAGGCCAGCAAGGCCGCCAGTCAGAAACGCTGGCTCCAAAAGGAGGAAAACCACGACTACTTCCGTGGTCCGGATAACGTGCAGCGGGTTCAGCGCTGGCGCAAGGAGCATCCCGGCTACTGGCGCAGGGGCAAAGCCGAGGCTGATGCGTTACAAGATCCCTTAACCGAGCAACTGACTGTAAACATTGATGATATCGCTGATTTTACGCGCCCTGCGTTACAAGATCTCTTGATCATGCAACCTGCTGTTCTCATTGGGTTAATCGCTCAATTTACCGGATATGCGTTACAAGATGACATAGCTTTGGCCGCCCGCCGCATGCAACAATTGGGAAACGACATCCTAAACCCCCAATTGAAAGGAGGCCGCCATGATACGAAAACATCTGCTTTGCCCCGAGCGGGTGCGCAAAATCCCCAAACAGTTCAGCTGGATCGATCAGCGCCTGGTGCGTGACGGGCACATCGGCCGCGTAAGCCACCGGGCCGCGGCTGTTTACCTGTTTCTGGTCACCGTGGCCGATGCCCAGGGCCTGAGCTACTACTCCGATGCGGCCGTCTGCCGGCGGCTTGCCATGGACGAAAGCTGCCTGAATGACGCGCGCCGGGAGCTGGTGCAAACCGGTCTGCTCGCCTACAGTCCCCCGCTTTACCAGGTGCTCGACCTTGAAAAAGAAGCGGCGCCGGCTGCCCCCGGGCTGTACTCGCTGCAGGAGATCTTCAAACAGATGGGAGGCCGCCGATGATCGACTACGAGCTGTTTTGCAAAATCCGGCATCTCAAAGAGCGCGACGCACTGACCCCCGCGCAGATCGCACAGGAGCTGGCACTGGATGCGCGCACGGTGGCAAAGTGGCTCGCCCGGGAGCGTTTTTGCCAAAGGAAACCGGCTGTGCGGGAGAGCAAGCTCGACCCGTTTAAGGCCGACATCACGCGCCTTCTCGAGCGTTATCCCTACAGCGCCGCTCAGCTTCTGCAGCGGCTGCGCGAGCAGGGCTTCAACGGCGGCTACACCATCGTCAAGGACTACGTGAGAAAGGTGCGCCCCCCGAAGACCAAAGCCTACCTGACGCTTTCTTTTGCACCCGGTGACTGCGCCCAGGTCGACTGGGGCTGCTACGGCTCTGTCAACGTGGGCGGCACCCGAAGGCGGCTTAGCTTCTTTGTCATGGTCCTTTGCTACAGCCGCATGCTCTATGTCGAGTTTACCCTCAGCCAGACCATGGAGCACTTTTTGGCCTGCCACCAGAACGCCTTCGAGTTCTTCGGCGCGGTTCCCGGCCGCGTGATGGTCGACAACCTCAAATCCGCGGTCCTAAAGCGCATCATCGGCCGCGCGCCGGTCTTTAACCCCAAGTACCTCGACTTTGCCCGCCATTACGGCTTCGACATCACCGCGTGCAACGTCGGCCGGGGAAACGAAAAGGGCTAGACTTCATACTGCACCTCGTCATAATGTTGGGAGTTAACTTTTCGGGAAAGACGCATTTGACGCAGGGAAACAATCAAGCCTTTGTGTTTGCCCTTAACCGGCGCCTTGTCTCCCATAGGCTCAAATAGGC
>CP070777.1:3108070-3124190 GCA_020346225.1 Candidatus Zixiibacteriota bacterium
AAAGGGCTTGATGGGAACGTTGATGACCTTGGCGAAGGCGCCCTTGTCGACCACGAAATCGACCTTGAAGTCTTCCATGGCCGGGTACATGAATTCCTCGATGGTGGGCGACAGCCGGTGGATTTCGTCGATGAAAAGAACGTCGCGCTCTTTGAGGTTGGTCAAAATACCCATCAGGTCGCCGGTGCGCTGAAGAGCCGGTCCGGCCGTCGCGTAGATTTTGGTGCCCATCTCGTTGGCAATGATGTGGGCCAGGGTGGTTTTGCCCAATCCCGGCGGGCCATAGAGCAGGACATGCTCCACGGCTTCCCCCCGCCCCTGCGCCGCTTCAAGTGTTACTTTAATTTTCTCCCGCAACTCATTCTGGCCAATATACTCGTCTAATAGCCTGGGGCGCAGTGATAGCTGTATAGTATCTTCTTCGGGGGTCACCTGCGAGCCTGATACGATTCTTTCACGTGTCACGGGCCGGTTCCTTTACAGCCTTCTTTTCTGTTCGCTGCGGAACATGAGCGAAATCAAGTCTTCTACTCTGGTTACTTTCGGGCTGTCTTTGACGGCGCGGGCCACCATATCTTCGGCTTCCTGACGTTTATACTGAAGCTGAAGGAGGACTTCGATAGCCTCCTGCTCGATCGGCCCCAGCGATTTCTTCAGGTCTTTCTTAGCCAGGGGCTGGTCGGCTCGGGCCAGGGCGAACTTGGTGGTTTTGCCGTTCAGTTCCGCGATAATCTTTTCGGCCAGCCTCCCCCCCACGCCGGGAAGCCGGTTGAGTGTGCCGGCGTCCTTGGTTTCAATGGCGGTAGCGATATCGCGAATGGGCAGAATCAACGATTTGAGCGCCTTCTTGACGCCCATCCCGGAAACCTGGGTAAACAGGGAGAAGAATTCGCGGTCGACGCTGTCGGTGAAACCGACCAGCTTGGGGTAGTGACTGGATTTGCGATCACCGGCTTCGATATAGTAAATCGTTTTGAACTCGATGGCGGAGCCTACCTTGCCGTTGGTCTTGAGCCGCTCGGCGAGCGCGGAGGGCAGGAGAATTTCATAGTGGACGCCGCCGTTTTCGACCAGAGCATAGTCGTCAGTGATATGTGTGAGAGTGCCCTTGATACAGCTAATCATGTTTTCACCACCTGCTGATGGGCAATTGTCCAGAGGTGACACAGGGCTGCGGCCAGGGCGTCGGCCACATCGGGAGGCTCCGGCGGACGGGAGAGAGACAGGGTGGAGCAGATCATGCGCTGAACCTGGCTTTTCGACGCGCGCCCGTTGCCGGTGAGAGCGCTCTTGATCTTGGTCGATGAATACGGGTAGACTTCGAGCCGGGCCTGGGCCGCTTTCAAAAGCACTATGCCGCGGGCGTGCCCCATGATTATGGCCGTTCGCGGATGCTTGTAGTGCGCATACAGTTCCTCGATAGCCACCGCATCGGGGTAAAACTGCGCGATGACCGCCTCGATGTCGCGTCCTATATCCAGGAGCCTCCGTTCCATCGAATCGGCGCCGTTGGTGCGGATAACGCCGGCTTCGGCAATTGTGATACGGTCATCGTCTTCCTCGATGATGCCGTAACCGGTAATGTTCAGTCCCGGATCGATACCTAAAATGCGCATACCAGTAAATAGGCTCCCGGGTAAAAAATATCAACAACAAACATGACAGGCCAGGCCTTTGTGATTCGTACTAAAGCAGATCCCGAAGTGACGCGACGGAGTCGATGGTGAGATCCGGCGTAACATCGGAGCTGTCGGCGACTTCCTGACGATACTTACCGGTCTTTACGAGTACACCTTTGAGACCGGCCTTCTGGGCGCCGCCGATATCGGAGACAATATCATCACCGACCATGGCGGCTTTCTCGGCCTCGACACCGATACTCTCGAGGGCGAGTTTGAAGAATGTCTCTGACGGTTTGCCGATAACGGTGGCGGTGGCACCGGTGGAATACTCGAGGCCGGTGACGAAGGCCCCGATGTCGAGAGTCAGGCCCTTGTCCGTCTGCCAGAAGCGGCCCTTGTGAAGAGCGAGGAGCCCGGCCCCGTTCATAATGAGATGAAAAAGGCGGTTCAGCAGGGTGTAGTTCCAGCGGTCGCTGTAATGGCCGATGACAATGAAATCCGGGTTGACATCGTCCTTGGGAAACTCGGAGAATTCCTGCTTGGTGCCCTCTTCCAGAATGAGAAGCACGCTGGGCCGGCCTTTCTTGCGCAGATAACGGGCGGCTATCCGGGGCGGGCTGATTATTTCGTCTTTATCGATGTCAAAACCCAGGCGGCTGGTTTTCTGATAGAGAGAATCCAGTGAACGAGTGGTGGTGTTGGTAACAAAGCGGCAGGGAATGCCTTTGCTTTTGATATAGGCGACGGTTTCGACGGCCCCGTCGACAACCGTGTCCCCCACAAAGAGAACTCCGTCCAGGTCGAACAGGAGTCCGCCGATGTCTCCGAGCGATACCATTGCCCCGACTATCCCGCCAGCTTTTCCAGGATGGATTCGTCGATATCGAAGTTGGTGTAGACTTTCTGGATGTCGTCGTTGTCTTCCAGAAGCTCCAGCATCTTCAAAAGGGAGCCGGCCTCCGACTCGGAATCCACCCTGGTGGAGTTGGTGGGGCGCATGGTGACCTCGGCGGAAGCCATGGGTATATTTTTCGCCTCGATGGCGGAACGGACGGTGTCGATATCGTTCGGGGCGATGATCACTTCGTAGGAACCGGACTCAGTCACTATATCCTCGGCGCCGGCCTCGGTGGCTATTTCTATGAGAGTGTCTTCGTCGACGGCATCAAGCTCGACGGTAATAATACCCTTCTTCTCGAACATCCAGGAGACGCAACCGTTGGCGCCCAGGTTGCCGCCATATTTGGAGAGGATGTGGCGGATCTCCGCCACCACGCGGTTCTTGTTATCGGTGAAGACCTCTATGTAGATGGCCACGCCGGCGGGTCCATAGCCTTCGTAGGTAATCGATTCATAGCTGACCCCCGGCAGCTCGCCGGTGCCTTTCTGGATAGCCCGTTTGATGTTGTCGGCGGGCATATTGGATACTTTGGCGGCGGCGATGGCGGAACGCAGGCGGGGGTTACCAACGGGGTCGCCGCCTCCTTCGCGAGCCGCAACGGTAATCTCTTTGATGTGACGCGTAAAGGTCTTGCCGCGCTCGGCATCGGCCTTTCCCTTCTTGCGTCTTATGGTCGCCCATTTAGAATGACCGGACATGAAGCCTGTCTCCTTCGACTCTAGACTTTAGACATAAACAATGAATCGATACGGAAGGTAAATCTAATGAAAACGTGCCCGGAAGGCAAGACAGGGCGCAAAAATCCCGCGATAGCGGTTGCCGTGACCGGTCCGGCGGACTATAATAAGACCATGTCATCGGTGTTCACCCGCATAATAAATCGCGAGCTGCCAGCCAGGGTTTTTTATGAGACCGAGCAGGTCATAGTCATAGCCGACCACCGCCCCAAAGCGCCGGTGCACCTGCTGATCATACCCAAGGCAGAGACCCGGGACTTTTACCGGACCCCTGCCGAGACCTTAAGCCTGCTGGATGAGACGGTGAAAGTGGTGGCCAGAAAGCTGGGTGTGGAGGATCGCTTTCGGGTGATAATCAACAACGGGCTGGGACAGGAGATCGACCACATTCATTACCACTTTCTCTCCGACAGCGGGGCAGCCAGGCTCGAATTTCTCCCGGAAAAGTAAAAGGCCCAGGGCGGCCTATAAAAGGAAAGCAGGCGAAGTCTTGTGAGGCCTCGCCTGCGGCTCAAGAGGATGAAGGGAAATTTTGCTCTATGAAAGTTATCTCTGACAACAACCGGCGCCTCGGTTTGGTTCCACAGGCCTCGCCGTGGCGCCCACAACCATCAACCTTTCAACTCACTATCGTTCGAGCGTCTCCCTGCTCTAGCGGCTCTTGATTAAAACGTTTACTACCTAATCCTACCCCTATTACGCAGAGAAATCGAAAAAGTTGCATATAGTTGAGTAATTTTATCTACAATTACAGAATAATCCGGCAGCAGTAACGTTAATCAGCCCTGGTTCTTCGTAAGTGGTTATTTATTAACGAGATAAGCTTACCTTCGGTTTTCCGGCCTCTACGCGGGCCGGACCCCGATTCAGATGAAATACTCCCACCAATAGCGGACAGCGACGGAGCGGTCACACAGCCCCAAAAGCACTTGCAGCCATGCTATTTGCAGGGCGGGGGTGAAATTGGCATTGACAATTGCAGAGAATTGGATATTATTCCGATATATGGCTTACGTTTATGAGACAGAAACCTCACAAATCGGCGAAGGGGGTGTAAATAGTTGACAGGCGTTAAAGTACGCGACGATGAGTCTTTTGAGAAGGCCCTCCGCCGTTTTAACAAATTCTGCGAAAAAACAGGGATTCTGACAGATATAAAGAAACATCAGCACTACGAAAAACCGTCCGAAGCCAAGAAGCGCAAAATGGCTGTCGCCAGGCGCAAGGCACGGCGAGCTAAACAGCAGCAAGACAATTACTGATTTGCTATGTCGCTTATTGAGCGAATAGACAACGACTTAAAAAAGGCCCTGAAGGCCGGTGAGAAAGACAAGCTCACGGTCCTGCGGGGCCTTAAGTCTGATATCAAGTACCGTCGCATTGACAAGGGCGAAGATCTGACCGACGATGACGTTATTGCCGTTCTCAACAGCGTCAGAAAGAAGATACGCGACTCGATCGAACAGTTTCAAAAGGGGGGACGGGACGATCTGGTTCAAAAGGAAACCCGGGAGCTGCAGATCGTCGAACAGTACCTTCCCGAGCAGCTCGACGAGAGCAAGCTTCTGGAAATCATAAAGCAGGCCATTGAGGAAACCGGGGCGGACTCTCCGGCCAAACTGGGCCTGGTCATGAAGGCGGTCATGCCGAAAGTCAGGGGGCAGGCGGACGGCAAGCTGGTAAACAAGCTGGCCATGGAACTCCTTTCCGAGTGACCTCTTTGCCGCGCAAAAATAAAACTTGCGCCTTTTTTTTGAATACGTCTATATTTTTCTGAGTCAATATTGATAAAGCGGAGTATGTTGCCATGAATTGGATAGATGGTGTCCTGATCGTTCTGCTGCTCGCTTCGGTGGTCATCGGTTCGAAAAAGGGGTTGATAAGAGAGTTGATGGCTTTTGTCGTGTTTTTCGCGGCTATCATAGTCTCGGTCAATTACATTGACAATTTCGCCGTCTGGGTGTACGACAAAATGGGAGGGTCCCCTCTGATTTCCGCCTTTCTGTCGTTCGCCATTCTGCTGGCCCTGACGTACGCCGTCTTCAAAATACTGGGCCTGCTGTTTTACAAGATCGCCCAGATCAAACAGGTCGGCCGCAAGGACCAGATGGGGGGTGCTCTTATCGGATTTCTGAGAGGCTGGCTGGCCATCGGCTTTTTGAGCTTCCTGGTCTTCCTGCTGCCTCTCCCGGACAGTTTTTATGATTCGTATGAAGCATCATTCTTCGGTCCGGCCGTAGCCAAGACCGTGCCGCTGATGTTCGAAGGGACGGCCCGGATCCATCCGAACAATCCCGATTTCATGGACAAAATCGAACGGACTCTTCTGGTGGCGCCGTCGGTGGGTCAGTCGCAGCGGGAAATTCTCGACGAGGACAGGGTTGAAGTCCACAGGGTGCTGTATCAGATAGAGAGGTTCTTCTCGACCAGCGCCGACGAGACTTAATTTGTTTTTCATTTGATGCTATTGGGCTTATATTAGACCGGCCTGTGGCCGGTTTTTCTATACCCGTAAGCTGCGTTTTGCGATGAATCAGCACAGCCTCAAAGTACTCGAATTCGCAAAGGTCAAGTCGCTGATCGAAGGCAGGTGCCTGACCCCTTATGGCGTGAAGGAAGTGGGCAAGATACGCCCACTCCGCGACCGGGAAACGATTGAGCGAAAGCAGCAGGAAATATCACAACTGAGAGACATCATAAAGTTCGGCGACCCCTTCCCCCTGACCCGTCTCGATGACAGTCTCGAACTTCTCTCGCGCGCCAAGGTGGCCGACATTATCCTTGAGCCGGGTGAGATTCTCGGTGTCCTCAGCCTGGTGAAGGCATCGATGGAGATGGTGCGATACGGCAAAGACGACCGCAGCAATTTCCCGCTGATAGCAGAATATCTGGAAGGTATCAGGGCTTTCCCGGAGCTGAGAGCCGAAATCGAAAAGGCTATCGACGAGAACGGAGAGATCAAGGACAGTGCCTCGAAGAAGCTCAAGGAGATCCGGCAGGACCTCGGCGCCAGCAAGCAGCGCATAATAAATCGGCTGCAGAGCATCGTCGCCAAACAGTCGCACCAGATCGGCTGGCAGGATGACATTGTCACTCTGCGCAACGACCGCTATGTGATCGGGATTCCCACCCACCAATACCGGTCCGATATGGGTATTTTGCATGACCGCAGCCAGACCGGGGCGACGCTTTTTGTCGAGCCCAATGAGACGGTTGAGCTGAACAACCACATAAATATGCTGTACCAGGAAGAGCGTCAGGAGATGGCGCGCATTCTCAAAGTGATAACGGCCGAGATAGGTAGTCGCAGTGACGTTCTCATGCAGAATTGCCATCTCATCGGCAAGCTCGACGCCATCCACGCTTGCGCCGATTTCTCCATTCGGATAAACGGCAGCCGCCCGACCGTGACGGACGAGCCGGAATTCGAGCTGATAAAGGTTCGGCATCCGCTTCTTATGGTCCAACTGGGCGACCCCGGGAAAGTCGTCCCGAACAGCATCAGTTTGAACGACACCCGCCGGGCCATCCTGATTACCGGCCCGAACACGGGCGGTAAGACAGTCTTGCTCAAGACCGTCGGGCTGACCGTACTCATGGCGCAATCCGGGATGCACGTCGCGGCCGACGAGGCATCTCGGATCGGTATTTTCGCGGACGTTTTCGCTGACATCGGCGACGAGCAGTCAATCGAGCAATCGCTGTCGACTTTCTCGTCTCATGTAAGGAACATTATAGGCGGCCTCAACGGAGCGGCGGCCGATGTGTTGCTGTTGTTCGATGAAATAGGCGCCGGCACCGACCCCAAGGAAGGTTCGGCCCTGGCCGAGGCCACTATCCTCTATGCTCTGGAACGGGGCGCCCGGCTCATCGTCACCACCCATTACTCGCAGCTGAAGACACTGGCCATGGAGTACCCGCAAATAGAGAATGCCTCGTTTCAGTTCGACCGCGAGACTCTGGCACCCACCTTCGAGCTTAAACTGGGGCTGCCCGGCTCGTCGTACGCCGTCGAGATCGCCGGCCGCCTGGGTATGCCCGTCGATGTCTGCCGGAAAGCCACTACCCTTCTGGGCAGCACCGAGAAATCGCTCGACGCTCTGATAGCTTCGCTCGAGCAGGAGCTCAAAGAGCTGAAGGTGAGCGAAGCGGAACGCGCGGAAAAGCTCAAGGCCGCCCGGGACCTGGAGCAGTACTACCGCAAGCAAACCGAACACCTTGACAAGGAGTTCGAGGCCGAGAAACAGAAGGCGCTGTCGGAAACGGTCGGTTTTCTCGATGAAACGCGGCGTGATATCGAGAGGCTGGTGGCCGAGATAAGAAAATCCCGGGCATCGGATGAATCGGTTAAACAGTTTCATGCCCGGCTCAAAAAGAGTGAGCAGGCCCTCAAGAAGTTGATTGAAGAGTCAAAACCGCGTCAGCGCGACCTTTCGGATTTCAGGAAAGGTGACGCCGTCGAGATTATTTCGCTGGGCAAGCAGGGTGAAATAGACCGGCTGGTCGGCAAGGACAAGGCCAAGATCAAGGTCGGCAATGTCTTCACCACGGTCGAACTGCGCAACCTGAGACTTCTCGAAAAGGCCGGCCCGCCCCGCAAGGCGGCGCCATCGGGCGTTTCATATGACCGCGGTGAGACCGCCCCTGACCGCGAGATCCATCTGCGCGGGATGACCGGCGATGAGGCGATCGAAGAGCTCGACCGGTTTCTGGACCGGTCGGTGGTGCACGGACTCGCGCAGGTGTACGTGGTCCACGGTAAAGGGACCGGGGCGCTGCGCCGCAAACTGACGGACTATTTGAAAAACCATCCGGAGGTGGCCTCGGTACGGCTGGGTAACTGGAACGAAGGCGGCGCCGGGGTAACGGTGGTGAAACTCAAGGAGTAAGGTGATACCGCAGGAGACGATAGAGCAGATCCGCCAGGCAATTGACATTGTTCAGCTTGTCGGTGAATACATCCGGCTCAAAAAGCGCGGGCGAAATTTCCTGGCGCTGTGTCCGTTTCATACCGAGAAGACGCCTTCGTTCACCGTTTCGTCGGACAAACAAATCTATCACTGTTTCGGCTGCGGTAAAGGGGGTAATGTCTATTCGTTCCTGATGGAGCACGAGAAGATGTCTTTTATCGAGGCGGTGCGGCATCTGGCGCAGAAGGCCAACATCCCCATAAGGGAAGAGCGGCGGACCGATTTCAAGCGGGAACTGCTTGACCGTCTTAATTTCGCCAACCAGACGGCACTGGAGTACTTTCAAAAGACGCTGTCCAGGCCCAAGTACACCGCCGTAAAGAACGATTACCTGAAAGCACGCCGGAACATTTCGGACAGCGAAATTGAACAGTTTCAGCTCGGACTGGCCGGCGACGAATGGGAAGGGCTGATGAAATATGCCGCCGGGAAAGACATATCGGCCGAGGACCTCGACAAAGCGGGGTTGGCCCTGCTTTCGGAGAAGACCGGAAAGTATTTCGACCGTTTTCGCTACCGGCTCATGATTCCGATCTTCAACCTCAGTCAAAGGCCAATCGCGTTCGGCGGACGCACGCTCAAAAAGGGTGAGCCGGCCAAGTATGTCAATTCCCCGGAAACACCGCTTTACACCAAGGGCAATGTGCTTTACGGTCTGAACTTCGCCAAGGATGCCATAAGGGAGAGCGGCTCGGTGTTTGTGGTGGAAGGTTATTTCGACGTTATGTCACTGTGGCAGGCGGGCATACAGAACGTAGTGGCCTCATCGGGAACGGCTTTTACCGCCCAGCAGGCGCGGCTGCTGGCCCGGTTTGCCGAAGAGGTATATCTCTTTTTTGACGCCGACTCGGCCGGACGGACAGCGGCGCTTCGCTCGGTTGACTCGCTCTACGACGCCGGGCTTGAAGTAAAGATCATCCAGCCGCCGCCGGGTGAGGATCCGGATTCCATCGCCCAGAAATTCGGCCGGGACAAGATTGACGAACTGCGACACGAGGCGGTGGGGTTCATACCCTTTCGGGTCAAAGACTTCGACCGCGAATCAGCGGGGATCATCAGCCGGGAAAAGCTGGTGAAGGAATTCCAGAATATCGGCGTCAAGATAGCCGACACTACCCGGCGCTCGCTGTTTTTCGACGAGGCGGCCGACGCCATGGGCGTGGACCGGCACATTTTCCAGCAAGCCATGCCGGCGCCGACGGCTGAAACGGTTTCCCCGCAGCGAAGGAAGCACCATCCCGTCGAGACAGGGTTTTTGTCTCTCCTGTTCAACAATCCCGGCACCATCGACAATATTTTCGAAAAAATCTCCCCCGACGATTTCGATTCGAAAGAGCTTTCCCGCCTCTACGCCGCGATGATCAACCAGTACCGGACGCTGGGCGTGGTCGACGCCCGCAAGCTGATCGATGATGTGCGGGACAGTGATTTCGTGTCGCTGATAACCGAGGTGGCCACTCCGCAGTTCGAGGAGTCCAAAATCGAGGAGGAGACGCGTAAGTTCGTCAACCTGATAATGGCCGAGAAATCGAAACGGATGCGGGCGCGCCTGCACAAGGAGTTGGCCCAGGCGGAGGCCGACGGCGACCAGGAAAAGGCCGACCGCATTTTGCAGGAACTCAAAAGCGCTGGTTTAGATGCTAAAAAGAATTAAGATTGCCGACCTGGCCCTGGTCGCGGACGTCGACCTGGAGTTCGGCGAAGGGCTGGTGGTGCTTACCGGCGAAACCGGCGCCGGCAAGTCAATCGTGGTAACCGCCCTCTCCCTCGCTCTTGGAGAACGGGCCGACCGGGAGTACGTGCGCCACGGCGCGGACAAAGGAATTATCGAGGCCGTCTTTGACGTAAGCCGGATGACACCGGACTACCGAAAGGAATTCGCGGAGCTGGTTTCTGATAATCAGCTTTATGTTTTCAGGGAGATTGCGCGTGACGGCAACTCGAAAGTCAGGATCAACGGGCGCCCGGCCACCCTCGCCCAACTCCGAGCGGCCACGGCTCCCATTGCGGAAATCCTCGGTCAGCACGCCAACCAGATGCTCATGAACGAAGAAAACCACCTGGATTTTCTTGACAACTTCGCCGCCCTGGGTGACCTCCGCCGACTCGTCGCCGATTGTTTCCATCGTTGGAAAAAGAGCGCCGGTGAACTGGCCGGCATCAAGGCCCGAAGAGACCAGCTGGCCAAAGAGAGAGAGCTTCTGCTTTTTCAGAAAAACGAGATAGCGAAGGCGAAGATTCGGGTCGGAGAAGAAGAAGAGCTTAACGAGGAAAAGAAGATACTCGATTCGGCCAGAACGCTGATGGCCTCGGCCGCGACCATCAAAGAGCTGATCGAAGGCGAAGAGAATTCACTGTCGACTTTGCTGGTCCTGGCCCAGAAAGAACTCGACAGAATGGCCCGGATCGACCGGCACCTGGAGACGAGAGCCTCGGAACTGGCCGGCATGGGGTATCAGCTCGATGACCTGAGGGCAGGTATCGAACAGTACGCATCGTCCATACAGGACGACCCCCGACGTATCGAAGAAATCAACCTGCGGCTGGATGAAATCTACAACCTGAAAAAGAAATACGGCGGTTCCGAGGAGGCCATCCTCGATTCCCTGGAGGCAATCAGCCGGAAGCAGGCCGAGGGGCCGCCGGACATCGACGGCTACATCGACGATCTAACCCGGCAGACCGAGAAAGAGCGCGAGGGATACGCGCAACACGCTCATTCGCTTTCTGACACCCGAAAGAAAGCCGCCGACTACCTTCAGAAGCTGGTAGTTAAAGAACTGAAGGAGTTGGCGATAGACAACGGCGGGTTCGAACTGGAGTTCGTCTATGAGGACGACCCCGACGGCGTCATAATCGATCAGCGGGCGGTGAAGCCCTCCCCGCGTGGACTGGAACAGGCCAGAATACTGTTTTCAGCCAATCCCGGCGAGCCGCTCAAATCGCTGGTGAAGACCGCCTCGGGAGGCGAAATATCGCGGGTCCTGCTGGCTCTCAAGTCGGCCGAGAAAAAAAACAACAAGCTGCGGCACTCCCTTCTGGTTTTCGACGAAGTCGACAGCGGTATCGGCGGACGTACCGCTGTCGAAGTGGGCCGGAAGCTCAAGCGGCTATCGGCTGACAGCCAGCTTCTGGTGGTCACCCATCTGCATCAGATCGCCCGCGAAGCCGATGACCATTATCTGGCCGAAAAGACCGGCGGCCGGGGCCGGCGCGTAACTATCGATGTCAGGAAGCTGGAGCCGGCCGAGATAGAGACAGAACTTCGCCGGATGGTGGCTTTGCCCGAACGGTAGCCGTCACTCCCTCGGGCGCAATCCGCTCGGGGACGGGGACTTTCGCCGTTTTTTAGCTTGTGAAACAGACCTGAACTTTATTTCGTAAACAGACTTGATTTTGTGAATAATGGCCAGTTTTACGGGTATGTCTGCTAAGAAGGAAATAGTGGAAATGGATAGTGATGCCGCTCTCATACTGGACATCAAGTCGGGTAGCAAGACAGCTCTCGGCAAGCTTGTGGAGCGGCACAAGAAACTGGCCTATCGCCTCGCGCTGGGGCTGGTGGGTAATAAGGACGACGCCTACGATATTTCACAAGAGGCGTTTATGCGTATTTACCGTTCGGCCAAGACGTATGACTCCAGCCAGCCGTTCATGCCCTGGTTCTACACCATCATCGCCAACCTCTGCCGGACCTGGCTGAGACGTCGCTCCAGCCAGGAGCGGAGGATGGTTAGCGTTGATGATGTCGGCTATCTTCTCGCGGCGACCGATAACCCGGAGAGCAGTCTGGTAAAACAGGAGTCCGTGGAGTGCCTTCGTAAAGCGCTCATGGAGCTTCCTTTCGACGACCGGGAAATCATCACGCTGCAGCACTTCCGGGGCATGTCTTACGACGAGATTGCCAGGCTGCTGGGGATCCCCCGGGGAACGGTGATGTCGCGTCTTTATTACGCCCGCAAGAAACTGGCCAGACTCATGAGGCATTATTATGACTAAAAGCAAACGCGAACTACTGGCCGGCTACGTGGACGGCGAGCTTTCCGATGAGGAAAGGCGAGCGTTTGAGGAGCTACTTCAGCAGGATTCGGAGTTGCGAGCCGAACTGGAGGAATTCAGAAAACTCAAGGAGGTAACCGGGATGGTACGCTACGCCGATCTCCCCGAAGAAGTCTGGGAGAATTACTGGCACAACCTTTATCGTAAGCTGGAACGCGGTATCGGCTGGATTCTCTTCTCGGTCGGTGCCATCATACTCCTGACTTTTGGCCTGTATCAATTCGTGTCAGCGCTGTATTCTGACCCGCAGGTGCCGCTCCTGGTGAAGGTCGGCGTGACCGCTCTCGGCCTGGGCGGGGTCGTACTGCTGGTCTCATTCGGCAGACAGAGACTGTTCGCGTACAGACGCGATCGTTATCGAGAGGTGACCAGATGATAGTAACAACATCGGAGACAATCGCCGGCAAAAGGATTGTGAAAACGCTGGGGCTTGTCAAAGGCAACACGGTGCGTGCCCGTCACGTCGGGCGGGATATTGCGGCCGGTTTGCGGACCATAATCGGCGGTGAAGTGCGCGAGTACACCAAACTCCTGGCCGAATCGCGGGAGCAGAGTATCGACCGGATGGTCGAAGACGCCAGGGCCGTCGGCGCCAACGCCATCATAGCGCTGCGCTTCGGCACTTCACAGACAATGAAAAGCGCCGCGGAACTACTCGCTTACGGCACAGCAGTGATAATAGAAGACGAGTAGCGACCGGAAAGCCCGCAACTTTCGCCACAAGTTACGGCTCTTGACTTATGTTCAGGAGCCGTTTTTATTCAAGCCATGACGTCCCCGTCCCCCACAACCGCGCCGGGCCGGCGGAAGCTGCTGCCGTCGCGTCCCTATGTCCTGCTCTTTTTTGTCTACCTGGCCGGAATGATTCTCTTCTCGCTTCTGCGAGGCCTCTTTCTGAGCAGCTATACCGGGCTGGCGTCAGGAGAGCCCCTGTCGCAGATCCTCACCGCGTTCCTGATCGGCCTGCGCTTCGACCAGATAATCGTGCTGGCTGCCCTTACCCCGCTGCTGCTGCTGCTGCCCTGGGTTGACCTCAACCGACGGGTGGTTCACCTCATCACGATTACATACCTGACGCTGGTCTTCTCTTCGATGACGATGTTGCTGCTGGCCGATATTCGCTTCTACAACTTCTTCGATTCGCGTTTGAACTTCCTGGCCGTGGAGTATATAACCGAAGGACCGATGTTCGGCGATTTGATAGTCACCGACCCGGACTTTTACCATTCGGTTTTCATCTGGCTGGTGCTCACTCTCATTTTCCTGGCGTCACTGATCTTCATTATGAGAAAGGCCGCGTCCGTGCCTCACCGTCGGGCCTGGCCGGGACAACTGGCATACCTGCTGATATTCCTGGTTCTTTTTGCCCTGGGTATTCGCGGCCGGGTCGGTCTGGCACCGATGGACTGGGGAGTAGCCTACTTCAGTCAAAACAACTTCCTGAATCAGCTGGCGCTCAACGGCGTTTACACGCTCGGCCGCAACCTGACCGAGACCAATCGCGAACCGAGGCTCTCTTACCTGGGTGAAAACGAGCGCTTCCCGCTGGTAAGCTTCGAGGAAGCCCTGGCGACGACACGGAACATGCTGCACACCGAAGGAGACGAATGGCTCGAACCGGGCAAATCGCTGCGGCGGATCACCCATCAGGACCAGTCGGTTTTCGGTTTTCAGCCCAA
Organism: Candidatus Zixiibacteriota bacterium; assembly: GCA_020346225.1. Taxonomy (GTDB): domain Bacteria; phylum Zixibacteria; class MSB-5A5; order GN15; family FEB-12. The sequence goes on from CP070777.1 coordinate 3,122,039, forward strand.
CATCGTGATAATACTCTCGGAAAGCTGGTCGGCCGAACACACCGGGGCGCTGGGCAGCCCCCGCAGGTTGACGCCGCATTTCGACCGGCTTGCCGATCACGGGGTCTTATTCACGAATTTCTACGCCAGCGGGATCCGCACCAATTTCGGTATCTCAGCGATATTCTGCTCGTTCCCGGCGTTGCCGGGAAGGGCCGTTATGAAACGCTACCATGCCCTTCATCCTTTCGTGGCGCTGTCGGAAATACTGGCAGAGCGCGGTTACCGTAACGCCTTTCTCTACGGGGGCGACCTTGCCTTCGACAACATGGAAGGTTTCCTGCGGCAAAAGCGGTTCGAGTCGTTTTACGGCGAGGAGAGTTTTGACCGCCGGCAGCACTTCTCGAAATGGGGCATCCCCGACCATGTTCTCTTCGAACGGGCGGCAGCGCTTCTCGACACTCTCCCCCGCCCTTTCCAGCTTACCGTGCTGACCCTATCCAATCACGAGCCGTGGGACCTGCCCGATTCGTCGGTGCGCGTTTATATGGATGATGCCGACAGCTCTAAGCTTTTCAACAGCCAGGTCTATGCCGATTACGCCCTGGGCCGTTTTTTCACCTCGGCTCAAGCCTCGACCGCAGCCGACAGCACCATCTTTGTATTCGTTTCCGATCACGGCCGCTACCGTCCCACTACGAGAATCGTCGAACCGCACTTTTTCCATATCCCGCTGCTCATCTACTCACCGTCGCTTCTGGGTGACAGCACCGTGCGAGTTCCGAGCTTCGGCTCGCAGACCGACATACTCCCGACATTGATGGGTCTACTCGGCGGGGATTACGAACACGCCAGTTGGGGCAGAAATCTGCTCAGTCTCCCTCCGTCCGACGGCGGTTTTGCGATGATGAACCTGGGCAGCCGGCTCGGGTACATCGACAACTCGTTTCTCTATACCGAAGACCTGAGGGGAATAAGCGGATTTGGGACCAGGGATATCAGCAGTTCGGGGCAACGGTGGTTCGGCTATGCTTTGTTCGAGAGTTTCGACATTGTCGGCAAGGGGTCGCGGGACAGCAGCTGGCTGGGGCTCTATGTCAATATGCTCCGGCCGTCGGTAGCGTTTGCCACCCGGCACGTGCTGGGGCGGCTTCAATACGTTGATGAAGGCTTTGTCTACGTCCAGGGAATCGGGGGTCGGGCCGATTCCACCGATGTCGATGAACTGGCGCGCTGGCAGGCATTGTTCGGGGGCGGCGAGCCCGAAGGACTCAGGCGCTCACGCCGCCGTTTGCGCCACTATATTCAGGCGGCCGAGCAGCTCTCAACACCGGTCGAGCCTTAACCGGTCTTATTCCAGCGGCCCGACGGTTTTCTCGACTTCCTGAAGTATCTCGCAGGATTCGACCACTTCCTTGATCTTTGTGTTATCCTCGTACAGCGGCCGGTCGACGTCGAGGAAGTCGATATGACGGCGAACGACCTCCTTGGCCTTGCGCACACCCTTACCGAATTTGTAGTCGCGGAAATCGAGCGCCTGCGCGGCGGCGATGAATTCGATGCCGAGAACGCCGAAAGCATTGTCCAGAATCTGGAAATTCTTTATGGCGGTGTTCATCCCCATTGAGACAAAGTCCTCCTGGTCGGCGGCGGCCGGAATGGATTGAATCGAGGCCGGCGTCGATAAAATACGCTGTTCCACGATAAGGGAATCGGCCGTGTACTGGCTGAGCATCAAACCGGAAAACATCCCCGCTCCTTTTGTCAGAAACGGCGGCAGGCCGACACTGAGGGCGGGATTGTTGAGGCGGTTCATCCGCCGTTCGGACATAACGCTCACCATGGTTATACAGGCGCCGACCATATCCATCGGTACCGAAACCGGCGTCCCCTGAAAATTGGCCCCGGAAAGATGGAGGTCGTCATCGGGGAAGAAGACCGGGTTGTCCCCGACGCCGTTCAGCTCGATTTCGACCTGAGAGCGGGCCCACTTGACGGCGTCATGAGCCGCCCCGATGACCTGAGGTGTGGAGCGCATGGAGTACGCGTCCTGGATCCGGCACTGGACCTTGCCCTCGGCGAGGTCGCCGCCGGCCACGAACTTGTGGATTGCCCGGGCGGTACGTACGGCGCCGGGAAACCCCCGCGCTTGATGCAGCAGCGGCGTGTATGG
>CP070777.1:3124290-3142286 GCA_020346225.1 Candidatus Zixiibacteriota bacterium
ACTGGCTGTAGCCGAGGTCGGACCAGGGGAAGGCCAGTTGCGACAGGGTCCGCAAATACTCCATCGCCACCCAGAGAAACGGCAGGGCCGCCAGCCCGAGGACCGGTCTGAAGTGATAGATGCGGCCGAAGAGCACGAGCACGATGGCATAGTACAAGGCCACGATTACGACCGCCGATATCATCCCCGTCAATGTCAGCATCGCCACCCAGTAAAGAGAGAAGAGATTGAAAAAGAAGCCGAAAAAATAGGCGGCCCGAAGTGCCGCCCGCCCTTTCAGAGACGATATTATCATCAGCGGCCGCACCAGGGCGAACCAGGCCAGGAAACCGAAGTACTCCGGGTAAAAAGAAAACGACAAAAGAAACGACCAGACCGTCAACTCCAGGCGTCGCTTTCGCACCTCGAGTTCGGCCGGGAAAAAGAGTCTTCCGATTTTCTTCAGTATCCTATGCAGACAGCTACCCTCGGATAATTAGAGACTTTCCGGTCATCTCGGAGGGAACATCGAGGCCCAATATGTCGAGCACCGTAGGCGCTACGTCGGCCAGAATACCGCCCTGGCGCAGGCCGATCTTTGATCGGCTGCCCAGTCTGCCCGACGGGTCGAAGACCACGAAGGGAACCGGGCTGGTGCTGTGCGCCGTGAACGGCCCGCCGCCGTCGGGATCGACCATCATCTCGGCGTTGCCGTGGTCCGCCGTGAAGAGCGCCACCCCGCCGACTTCTTCGACGGCACCCATCAGGCGGCCCACCGCCCGGTCCACCGCCTCCACGGCCGCTTTCGCCGCTGCGAATATGCCGGTGTGTCCGACCATGTCACAATTGGCATAATTGATGAGAATGAAGTCGTACTGACGCGACCGTATCCTGGCAACCGTGTTATCGGTCACTGCCACCGACGACATCTCGGGCTTGAGATCATACGTGGCCACTTTCGGCGACGGTATCAGGTCGCGGTCTTCCCCTTGGAACGGCGTCTCTGTCCCGCCGTTGAAAAAGAATGTCACATGGGCATATTTTTCAGTCTCGGCGGTGCGAAGCTGGCGCCGGCCGTCTCGCGCCAGTACCTCGCCCAGAATGTTGGTCAGAACCACCGGTTCGAAGGCCACATTGGCCTGGGTCATCTTGACGTCATAGCTGGTCATCGTGACCAGCTCTACATCGGGATTACCCTCGTAGGCAAACCCGTCGATTTCATAATCCAGAAACATATAGCAAAGTTGCCGCACCCGGTCCGCTCTGAAATTGAAGAAGATGGCCGCATCGTCGGTTTTAAGGCGGCCCTTCTGCAGATCACCCAGATCTATTACAACCGGCACCATGAACTCGTCGGTGACGTTCCTGGCGTACGATGCCTCGATAGCCGCCACCGGGTCAGTGAATTTCTCCCCTTCGCCGTAGACTGTCGCCCGGTAGGCTTTGTCCGTTCTTTCCCAGCGCCGGTCGCGATCCATGCCGTAGTAGCGGCCGCCGACCGTCGATACCCGCCCGAGGCCGATTTCCTCGAATTTCGCCAGCACCTGCGCCATGTAATTCTTGCCGCCGGTGGGCGAAGTATCCCGGCCATCCATGAAGGCGTGCAGATAAAGCTCCCCTACGCCTTTCTTTCGGGCCAACCCGGTCAGGGCGAACAGGTGGTCCATCGACGAGTGCACCTGCCCATCCGAAACCAGACCGAAAAGGTGTACCGCCTTGCCTTCGCTCGCCGTTCTCTCCATGGCCCGTACGATAACCGGGTTGCGTTCGAACTCACCGTCAGCGATGGCCTTGTCGATGCGGGTTATGTCCTGGTTGACCACCCGCCCCGCACCCAGATTCAGATGACCCACTTCGCTGTTGCCCATCTGCCCCTGAGGCAGTCCCACCGAAAGACCGGAACCATCGATTGCAGTATGCGGGTACCGGGCGATAAGGGCGTCATAGTTGGGTTTAGCGGCTGCCGCCACGGCGTTGTCGGGGGCGGGCGGGCGCAAACCGAAACCATCCATTATACACAGAAGCACCATAGTCTAATTAACCAGCGTTACCGTTCTCTTCCCTTTCCTGACTGACCCGATTATGCGCGCGTCTTCGTCCATTTCCTTCAGCGCCGCCATTATCCCATCCGCGTCTTTCGCACCAACAACCAGGATATAACCGATACCCATATTGAACGCCGAGTAGATATCGTCCGGGTCGAGGTCACCCGCCTTGCGCAGATATTCGAACAGCGGCGGCACCGTCCAGCTCGCGCGGTCTATCTCCGCCGCCAGATCGCCGGGAAGGACCCGTTTCAAGTTGCCGGGAATGCCGCCCCCGGTTATATGGGCCATGCCGTGTATATCGAACCTCTCCAGAAGCGAATGCACCACCGGAGCATAGCACCGGTGAACCTTCATGAGCGCTTCGGCAATGGTCATATTCAGTTCGTCGACGCGGGCGTCAGGTTTGAGCCCGGCGATTTCGAAGGCCGCTTTCCGCGCCAGCGTGTAGCCGTTGGTGTGCAGGCCGGTCGACGGCAAACCGATACAGACATCCCCCTCTGTTATCGCCGATCCGTCGATTATCTTCTTCTTATCGACCACACCGACCACAAAACCCACGAGATCATACTCACCCGGTTGATAGAAGTCGGGCAGTTCAGCCATTTCTCCGCCGATAAGGGCCACGCCCGTTTCCCGGCACGCTGTGGTCAATCCTTCGATGACCTCGACGATAATCTCCGGCCTCAGTTTCCCCACCCCGACATAGTCCAGAAAAAACAGCCCCCGGGCGCCGTGAACCAGAATGTCGTTGACGCAGTGATTGACCAGGTCCTGGCCGATCGTATCGTGACGACCGGTCATGAAAGCCAGTTTCAGCTTGGTGCCGACACTGTCGGTGGAGGATACGAACACCGGTTCCTTCAGCCCCGTCAGTTCGGGTTTGAAGAAACCTCCGAACGAGCCCAGGCCGGTCAGAACCTGCTCGTTGAAGGTCGCGGCCGCCAGTTTCTTGATTCTCTCAACCGCCTCTTCGCCGGCTTTGACATCCACTCCGCTGGCAGCATACGTTAGCTTTGCCGATTTCCTCTTGTCTCTCATGGGCCTTATATACGCCGGGGCGCGACCGTTGTCAACTTTGAAGCCTTATGGCCGGGCTAACCGGCCGCCGGGTAGCCGACCGGCATTATCAGGAGTGAAGCCTCGCTCCTGCCGTCGATTTGCAGAAACCCGTTCAGGGCGTCATCGTTGAACGCGCCCACCGCCACCGTACCCAGCCCCATAGCCGTGGCCTGAAGGTACACATTCTGACATATCGCCCCGGCTTCCATGTACGTGTACCGGTAGCCGCGGTCGGCATACTTGACCGTGCTGCGGTCGAACCTCGCTGTCATTACGATTATCAGCGGCGAAGAACCCACCGAATTCTGCTCGTTGGCGGCATGATGTATGTCTTCTGAGAACTCCCCCCCTCTCACCAGCTCGAGGCTGTGCTCCGCTACCCGATAATGGTACAGACCGTTTTCCAGCGACTCCACATTCAGCACCACCGCATAGATATCGATGGGATAAAGCGCTCCTCCCGAGGGTGCCGCTCTCATCTGATAGCCGTAACGCTCGTGCGTGATGCCGTCGGCTGAATGCAAAAGCCGCGCCACATCGGCCAGGGCAAGCTTCTTTTCGCTAAACGACCTTACCGATTCGCGCTTCTGGATGGCCGTCTCCAGCGCCACGCCGGTTTCGGCGGGCGCGGGAAGTCTTACCATGGGCGCACTATCATAGGTCTTGTAAAGCGGTACCTCTTTGCCGAACACGGGCGATGCTCCCTTGAAACCTTCATCCCCGAAGCCGGTTTCCAGGTGGAATCTCTGCCCGATTGACAGATCTATCTCCCCGGCCGCAACCAGGAGCAGCCCCGCGGCCAGGGCTATCGGCACCATCAACGATTTTTTGAAACGCATGTTTCACCCCGCCTCATATAACTTTATCATCAATAGACGATAACGGAAGAACTCAACCGCCCTCTCTGTCAAGCATATCAAGTACTTTCTGAAAATCGCCCGGCAACCCGGCCTCCAGCGATACATTTTCACCGCTGAACGGATGCGCGAACTCCAGCCTCGTTGCGTGCAGCGCCTGCCGTTTCATCAGATCGAGGAGTCGTTTCGCCAGGGGCCGCTCCGGCGCAAAAATACCCCGGTGCCACTTTTCCCGTCCGCCGTATTCGGGGTCGCCGAAGACCGGGTGACCCAGATGCGACAAGTGCACCCGTATCTGGTGGGTGCGACCGGTCTGAAGGCTAACCTCCAGCAGATCGTATGACCGGTACCGTCTGACGAGCCGGTAATCGGTCACACCGGGGCGGCTGCCTACTTCCGTAACCGTCATTCTTTTGCGGTCTTTAAGCGAACGACCCACCGGCAATTCTATTCTCCCCTTTTCTTCTTTCATGTGACCGCACACCAACGCCAGGTAGGTGCGCCTGAGCTGCCGCTTCTGGATCGCTTTCTGAAGCTTCTGGTAGGTCTCATCGTCTCTGGCAACCACCAGCAGCCCCGACGTATCCTTGTCGAGCCGGTGCACTATTCCGGGACGATCCGCACCGGAACCTCTGGATAGTTTGTGAAAGTGGAAGATAAGAGCGTTGACCAGCGTTCCCGAGTAGTTGCCCGGACCGGGATGAGTCACCATCCCGGGCGGCTTATTGATCACCGCCATGTGGTCATCCTCGAAGACAATATCCAGCGGTATGTTTTCCCCCGTCAGCGCCGTTGACTCGGCGGGCGGAATGGTGAGTGCGATGGTGTCCCCGGCGTGGACCGTTGCTTTCTTCGAGACCGGCTGTCCGTTAAGCAGAACCAGGCCCTGCTCGATCAGTTTCTGGGCTCGCGTCCTTGTAATTTTCAATCGGGGATGTTTCCCGAGGTAACTGTCGATCCGTTGCGGCTGGGTGCCGTGCTCGGCCTCAACCTCCACCCGCGTCGGCTCTGTGGCTGGGTCGGTCATAATACCGCCGTCTAACGGGCGTTCTTGACGTTCTTCAGCGTCGACAGCATCTCCCTGACCGCCTGCTGGTAGCCGACCAGCATGGCCCGCGCTCCGATGGCGTAGCCGACGACAAACTCATCAATGAAACCCATCTCGGCCAGCGGCTGGATGTTCTTGTAGCCGATACCGCGACCGCAGTACACGGCCAGATCGTGTTTCGAGGCCATGCCGGACGCGCGCTCGATGCGGTCGAGTTCGCCGCGGGCTTCTTCCAGCGTGCGCGCCTGGGTATATCCGGAGCAATTGAACAACACCGCACTGGCCCCCGCCCTGGCCGCGCCGCGCACATCATCGGCCTCCGGCTCGATGAAAAAGCCGGTGTTGACTCCCACCCCCTTGAACCGATCGCAAACCTCGTTGAAACCGACCGGAGCCGCCGCGAAGTCTATCGTGGTCACCGGGCTGTCGCTGTCGGCATGATCGGCCACAAAGAGCACCATCCAGGGCTTGATTTCCAGCGCCTGCTCGATCAGCTCATCCGCCAAGGGGAGTTCCACAATCAGCTTGGTCTTGACGACATTCTTGAGCACATAGAGGTCCCGGTCCCGAATATACCGCCGGTCCCGTCTCACCCGTACCGATATACCGTCAGCGCCGGCCAGCTCCGAGAGTACCGCCGCCTGGGCCGGGTCCGGTTCGGCCATGCGCCGGACCGAGCGCATTAACGCCACCAGATCTATATTTACGGTCAGTGCCGACACTTTCGCCTCCTTGTAAACAGCAACCGCATTCTCCCACCGTTTTTATGCTCAAAGTATGTTACGCCCGACCAGAACGTTAGTCAATTGTAAAAACTGCTCGATGGTAACGTGTTCCGCGCGGCTCCGCTGGTCGAGTCCCGCCTCACCCAGTATCTCTGTCATCACCTCCCGTTTCACGGGTAGCTCCCCGAGCAGGTTATTCAGCAGCGTCTTGCGCCGCTGTTTGAAAGATAATCGCACCAGCTTTTCAAACCGGTCCGGGTGTGACACTTCTACCTTCTGGCGCGGCCAGAGCCGCACCACCGTCGATGTCACCTTTGGCGGCGGCGTAAAATGACGGGGCGAAACATCGAAACAGACCTCGACCGCGAAACTCAACCGCGTGAATATGGCCAGCGGTGACCAGTCCCGCGAGCCCGGCGAAGAACCCAGCCGCCGGGCCATCTCCTTTTGCACCATAAGACAGGCCTGAGCAATCGATTCGCGATACTGCTGCGCCCACTCTATCACGGGCGACGTAATATTGAACGGCAGGTTCCCCACCAGTTTGAACTTCTCCGGCGGTGGTTCAAACGTGAGAAAATCCTGCGGGACCACCTCGACGTTGCCGAACCGCTTCGCCAGCTTACGCAGGTACCCGATAAGATCACGGTCGAATTCGACCGCCACGACGCGGGCTTTCGACTCGGCCAGCTTCCGGGTCAGAGCACCCCGGCCGGGCCCGATTTCGATTATCAGGTCATTTGGCTCGGGATTTACCAGCTCGATGATTCTCTGCGTTATCTCAGGGGATTTGAGGAAGTTCTGCCCCAGCCTTTTCTTGGCGCGATAAGGCGTCATCGATCAGTCCCCGAACACATCCACCAGAGCGAACAGCTTCTGGCAGGTGCGGTCCACCGTCTTTTCCACCTCGCTCGCATCCATCCCCCTGAGTTCGGCCAGCTTACTGTACACCTGGCGCACCAGCGCCGGGCGGTTGGTTTTGCCGCGAAAAGGAACCGGCGTCAGGTAGGGAGCATCGGTTTCGACGATTACTTTATCAAGCGGCACCAGGCGGGCCACCTCGGCCATGCCCGCCCCTTTATAGGTGATAACACCGCCCACCGATATAACGAAACCGAGTTCGAAAACCCCTTCGGCGTCATCGACAGTGCCCGGGAAACAATGAAAGACGCCGCCGGGAAGGCCGGACGCATAGTCGCGCACGATTTCCACCGTCTCCTGCAAAGCTTCCCGGGCGTGTATCACCACGGGCAGCCGACAGTCGGCGGCCAGCCTGAGCAGCTTTTCGAACACACTCCTTTGTGTCTGGCGCGGCGAGAGGTCGCGGTAGAAATCCAGACCGATCTCGCCTATGGCCACCACCCGGGGGCGCGAGGTCAGCTGCCTGAGGCGCTCGATCACGCGGCCGCCGGCCGTGCTGGCATCGTGGGGATGTACGCCTACCGTGGCGTAGACCTGCGGAAATTCCTCGGCCAGACGAACCGATTCCAGTGAACTTTCCAGGTCGGCGCCGATGTTCACGATGGTGCTTACTCCGGCGTCGACCGCTTCATTGATAAGTTCCTCGGTCGAACCGCAGTCTTCGATGAAATTCAAGTGACAGTGGGAGTCGATCATCAACTAATCTTGGCGCCCACCGGCAGGTCTTTGTCCAGTGTTACCAGCGCCAGTTCTTTACCCCTGGTGGCCGCCAGAAGCATGCCGTTGGACTCGACACCGCGAATCACGGCCGGCTTCAGATTGACCACCACGACGATCTTCATGCCCTCGATTTCTCCCGGTGAGTAGTACTCGGCGATCCCGGCCACAATCTGCCTTTGCTCGGTACCGAGATCGATCTGAAGTTTCAAAAGCTTGCTGGCTCCCTCGACCGGCTCGGCTTTGAGAACCGAAGCCACCCGCATCTGGGATTTGCCGAATTCGGCAATATCGATCAGCCCGGCGTCACCCGGCCGCTCCTGCTCTGACTGTGCCACTGCTTTCTCCTCCGGTTTGCCCTTAAGTCTGGGAAAAATTGACTCGTCTATCGCCACCCTGGAACCCGGCTCGATCTCGAAGAATTTCCTGGCATGATCCAGGCTCAGCGTGCTGTCGTCAAGACCGAACACCCTCCTGATCTCGCGCATCTTATCCGGCATGACCGGGAACAGGATCACCGACACTATTCGGATGATTTCGCTGCACGCATACAGAATACCGCCCAGTTCCTCGGTCCTGCCTTCTCTGGCCAGCACCCAGGGCGCCTTGTCGTTAAAGAACTTGTTGGTCGCCTTCACCAGATCCATCGCTTCGGAAATGGCGTTGCCGATGCGGAAGTGTTTTATGTGACCGTAGGCGCTGTCCGGCAGCGCTTCCGACTGCTCCATCAGCGCTTCAAGCCCTTCGAACTGCCTGACCGGCTGCGGCATCTTACCATCGAAATTACTGACAATCATCTTGGCTACCCGCGACACCAGATTACCCAGATCGTTGGCCAGATCGGCATTGTACTGAGTGACAAATCGCCTGGCCTGAATGTCCCCATCCACCCCGAAGGGGTACTGGGTCAAAAGCAGATACCTCGTGCCGTCCGCCCCGAACCGAGCCACCATATCGTTGGGGTCAATCTGGTTTCCGAGCGTCTTCGACATCTTCTCGCCGTCCACCGTAAAGAAACCGTGCAGAAAGATAACGTCGGGTGTTTTCAGCCCGGCCGCCATCAGCATGGCCGGCCAGTAGAGGCAGTGAAACTTGAGGATATCCTTGGCCATCAGATGAACGATCTCGCCGTTGGTCCACCATTTCTCGAACATGGCCGGATCGTCACCGTAGCCCAGGGCCGAGATGTAATTCGACAGCGCGTCCACCCAGACATAGGCCAGCTGGCTCTCGTCAAACGACAGCGGCACTCCCCAACGAACCCGCTCCCGCGATAATGAAAAATCCGGAAGGTCCTGCTCAATCAGGCCCAGCACCTCGCGCCGTCTTTCGTCGGGAAGTATTAACAATTCATTGGATTCAATCTTCTGCTTTATTTTGTCCAGAAACGCCGTCAGCCTAAAAAAGTAGTTTTTTTCTTTCAGTTTTTCCGGGGGTTTGTTGTGGTCGGGGCAGACGCCGTCCACCAAATCCTTTTCCGTAATGAATTTCTCACAACCGGTGCAGTACAACCCTTCGTAATAGCCGGAATAAACCACGTCACGCCCGTCGTCGGTCCTGGCGGCCCGCATCGCGTCCAGAATCTTCCACACCGCTTTCTTGTGTCTTTCCGATGTCGTCCGGATGAAATAATCATACTCTATCGACAGATTCTTCCAGGCCGTCTTGAATGTCTCCACGGTCTTATCGCAGAACTCGATCTCCGACATGCCCACGTGCTGCGCCGCCTCGGCCACCTTGCTGCCGTGCTCGTCGGTGCCGGTCAGGAAAAACGACTCGCGGCCGGCCAGCCGGTGGAACCGGGCCAGCAAATCGGTGGCTATGGTGGTGTAAGCGTGACCGATATGCGGCTTGTCGTTTACATAGTAGATCGGGGTCGTCACGTAGATGCGTCTGGCCAACTTATGCTCCTTCTTTCGCTTGTTCTCAGTTGAGCCTCTCGGAATCGTCCAGCTTCTTCAGCTCTTCTTCAGTTTCAACGTCGGCGATCTCGGCACCGGCTGCCGGCATCGGCGCCGCGGGACGTGCCGGCTCGACACCGATGATATCCTCGGCCGCGGCCCGCACCATCACGGCTTCATCCACCCTTATGACGGCTTCTTCGTTGAAAACATCGATGCGCTCGATGACCCCCTCGCCCGCCTGTGACTTCACCCTGCTGCCGACCGGCGGGAATTGCGCCTTGCACTTTCCGTAGAGATCAGCCTCATACCGGAGACAACACAGCAGCCGGCCGCAGTTGCCGGATATTTTGGACGGGTTAAGGGGGAGGTCCTGCTCGCGAGCATGCTGGGTCGAGATGGGCGTAAACTCACTGATAAACGCGTTGCAGCACTGCTCCAGCCCGCAAATACCGATACCGCCGATACGCCGCGCCTCGTCGCGCACGCCTATCTGCCGCAACTCTATTCTCGTCTTGTAGCGGGCGGCCAGGTCCTTGACCAGCTCCCTGAAGTCAACCCGGTGGTCAGCCGTAAAGAACACCGTCATCTTGTTGCCGTCGAACTGCCACTCCACGTCGACCACCTTCATCTCGAGTCGGTGACGGGCGATCATCTCGATCACCTCGCTTTCGTTCTGACACTCTCTTTGACGCAACTCCTTGAGATGATGCATGTCTTCGTCACTGGCCGGACGAAGTATCGACCGCGGCTTGGCGGTTTCCTCGAAATCCACCGTAATCTCAATCTTCTTGGACAGAACGCCCAGATCTTCGCCGCGCTCCGCCTGGATAATGACATACTCCGACGGCTTCAGGCTGTGGTAATACGTATTGAAGAAGTACTCCTTGCGGGAGCCTTTGAATTCCACCAGATAAAGTTCCGCCACAGTAGCTTCCCTGAGTCGCTTAACCGTTAGTTTACAACTGGTTGGCCGCCTGGATTTCTGACTTCAGTCGAAGGGCCAGCGCCATCAGCGCTCCCTGAATATGCACATTCAGCCTGAGGTCAGCAAGCGTATTCTTGATGTGCACCGTCATCCCCGCCGGCAACCGGGAATTGGCAAAAAACCCCGAGAGCTTCTTTATGTCCGCGGCAAAATCGACGTTGACAATAGCTTCGACCTCGCCGCTTACGGATACACTGGCGCAATCGCGTATCAACAGCTGCCACAGCCGCAGCAGGTTCTCCGCTTCACCCCGGTCCCGCAAGTCGAGAACATCGTTCATGTGAGCCAGCAAATCCGGGCTCTTATCGAGAAACAGCGATTTAAACAAAAGCAAAGCCACCCCCCGCCGTGAACCCTCGTCCTCATCGTAACTCTCGGCGATTTCAACGGCCCGTCCCACCGAACCCTCGGCTATCCGGGACACCAGCCGGGCCTTCTTCTCTGAAGTATCATAGCCGCGACGGATATACTCCTCGATAGCCGAGGCCGGATGGCTGCTGACCTTTATCTTCTGGGCACGCGACTGAATGGTGGGCAGGAGCGAGTCCGGACGGCTGGTCAGGAGCATGACAACCGTATCGGCCGGCGGTTCCTCGATCATTTTCAGAAGAGCATCGCTCGAAGCCGTCTTCATTCTTTCCATCTGGTAGAATATCACTGCGCGGGTGACGCCAGGGCTGGCTTTCAGCGCCAGACGTTTTTTTATCTCCCGCGCCACCGCCACCGGGATGTTGGTCGAGGCGGTCGAACCGGGAATCCAGAATGGTTCGGCCCTTTTCCTTTCCAAGAATTCGTTAGTAAGGTCAATGGCCTGCTCCGGCTTGTTACCGTGAGGCGGTATCGGTACCGCGAAACTCAGGCCTTCGTAGTTCAGCGCAAAGATGTTCCGGCAGTTACGGCATTCCCCGCACGGGACGAGCGGTGCTTCGTCACCGGAGTACTTCTGTGGCTTCTCGCAGTTGAGCAGAGCCGCAAACGAAACGGCCAGCTGCCAGCGCCCCGTTCCTTCGGGGCCGTAAAGCAGGTAAGCCCCGGCGGTGCGTTCCAGCTCGAAACAGCGCGACAAGATCGTCCAGGCGCGGGTGTTGTATATGATTTCTTCAGAAGGACTCAATGCTTATCCATTCGATCGGGTCCAGAGCCTTACGACCCTCGCGCAACTCGAAGCGAACGGCACCGTCGGGTGAAGCCTCGGCCAGCTTGTTGCCGGCCAGCACATACTCGTTGACGCTGACGAAAGTACGGTCGAGTCCGGCGTAGGTCGTATAGTATTGGTCATCGTGGTTAATGATAATAAAATTCCCGTAGCCGCGCAAACTGCCCACATATGCCACGCTGCCCGATGCTACCGCTGAAACATTCTGCCCCGGCCGCACCTTGAAAGTAATCCCCGACGAGAACGATTTCAGCTTTGTCACCGGGTCGACCAGCTCGCCGAAGGGAACCGTTATCTCACCGCGGCAGGGCGGCAGGAGTTGCCCTTTGAGCGAGGCGAAGAGCGATGGCCCCGTCTGGGTTCGCCCGGTGCGCCGCAGTTCGGCTTCTTCCTGGAGACGGGCGATGATCCTCTCCATCTCTCGCGCCGCTTGCTCCAGTGTCAGAATCCGGTCGGCTTCCTCCGTTTTCTCGCGGCGAATCTTCTCGAGGTTCCTCTGGTGCTGCCTCTTGGCGTTGGACACCAGCACGTTGGCCGTTTCCTTCTTTTGCCTGAGCTGCGACACCTGTTTGCTCCGACCGGCCAGGTCTTTTTTTGTTTTGCGCGTTTGCTCCAGCTCGGTCAGCGCCTGGTCGACATTGCCCGACTCAAAGCCCGCCAGCGCCGTCAGGTATACAATCTGACGGTGCAGAACCAGTTCCTCGTTGGGATCCTCGGAGAAAACCTCCGGCGGCTTGTGGGCGGCCAGGTAGAATTGACGAATATTCCCCAGGTACCGCCGCCTGACCAGGTCCAGTTCCAGTTCGTGCGCCTCCAGTTCGGTGGTGGCCTGACCTATTCGCGCCTGAAGCTGCCTCATCTCATCATTCAGCCGACCGATAATCTTCTTGTTGGTGGCCAGCTTCTGGTCCCCTTCGGAAATCTGACGGGCGACGCCGATTTCCGCCTGCTTCAGTGAATCCAGCTTCTCGCGACTCTCCCTGACCTCCTTGAGAATTTTCTCCATCTCCTTCTTCTCATACAGGATGTCATCCTCCTGTTGCGCCCAGGAAACCGAGACACACAGAAAAACTGCCAATACGGCCGGCCACAGCGTTTTCATTTAAAACCTCAAGAGTCGCCGGATTCCCAGATACCCGCTGACGACACCTACCACGGCGGCCCCGGCGCAGAACAGGAGGATCTGGTCAACCGACGGATAGATGATTTCGACCCGGGTGAAATCAACCCGATCTTTGAAGTAGAAGATAACCAGCCACCCCACGCCCGCCGAAAAGACGCTTATTATGAGCCCCTCGATAAGAAACGGGAAGGCCAGAAACACCCCCCCGGCTCCCTGAAGACGCATCTGCTCGAAGCCCACCGCCCGCGCCCGCGTCATCAGCCGCATATTGTTGGCCGAACTTATCAGAAGGGCCAGAAGAATTACCACCCCCAGGGCAATCCCGACCTCGGAGATGACTCTCTTAGCATCTTCCGCCTTTTCCAGCCAGCTGCGGCTGTAGTAGACGTGCGAAACACCCCCGACCCCCAGCACCCGGCCCTCGATTCCGGTCAGGCCGTCGATGGTCAGATACTCCGGTTCAAACGAGACTATGTAGGAACGCGGCAACGGGTTTACGGTATCATAGCCAATCAGAAGGTCGATGCCCACCAGGGTTTCCAGTTCACGGCGGGCGTCACTTTTCGATATATACTCGGTCTCCCGAATGCCCGGGATGGATGCCACCGCCTGCCGGGTAGCCGCCAGCGACGAATCGCTCACCCCCTCTGATATGAACACCTCCATCTTCAGGTCGGAAAGCAGCTCGTCGTAGAACCGGTCCGACGTCCCGGCCGCGATCCAGAACAGGTCGAACAGGACAAACAGAAGCGCCATGGAGAGAAAGCCGCCGAAGGCGGTGCCGGGATTGCGGTACAGGTTGCGGAAGAACTCTTTCAGGATGTGGTTGATGCGTATCATACGAGCATCCCGTTTTCAATCGTGTATCGCGACGTGTTGGGGAAGTCGGTCGGCAGGGACTCGGCGGAAAGGATAATCATCGAGCGCCCGGAAAGGGCCAGCTTGACCATATAGTCATAAATACGCTGGTAAGTCTTCTGGTCGAGCCCGGCCAGCGGCTCGTCGATGATTACCAGCGGCTGGTTACCCACGGTGGCCCGGGCCAGCTGCACCAGCGTGTGTTCCACCCTCGTCAACCTGTCCGGGTAGGTGCCGGCCTGCTTGAGGAGGGAAAACTCGGTGAGCATCTTAAAGAGCCGTTCTTTCTGCACCCGTTTGCGCTCGGCCGCGAGCACCAGCGGAAAGGTTATATTCTCGGCTACGGTAAACGAGGGCACCAGTCCGAAAATCCCTCCCACACCACCAATCTGGCGGCGAATCCGCTTAATGAGCCGTTTCTTGCGCGGCCGCAGAAGCTGACCCAGCACTTCCACCGACCCGCTGTCGGCAAAGCGCCGGCCGATGAGCAGTTCTACCAGAAGGCTCTTGCCCGACCCGGCCGCGCCGGTAATAATCGCCGATCGCTCGGCCTGAAGCTCGAAATTCAGGTCCTTGAAAACCTCAAACCCCCGGTCGGACTTGAGGAAGACGTTACTGAGCTGAACAACTGTCCTGTCACTCATGATAGCAGCCAGTCTGCGATTGCCTATCTCTTTATACGCGGCCTAATGGGAATGGTAAAAAGTTCAATGCCCGATTTCAATTTTAAAATGCCGGGGTCAACAGGGCACGGAGAAGGCCACCCCATAGTGGGGTGGCCTTTTGTCAGGACGAAATTGGTGGACCGTGATCTGCTCACTCGTCCGGCAGATTACACAACTCCGATTCTTGCTGATTCGGGCAACAAATCGGCGGCGGGCCAATGCCAAACACGTAGTTGCTTAGATATATGACGTCCATAATATCAACTCCCCACTCAGCATCGACATCAGCCTCCTGAACACAGGGTGGCGGCGGGCCTCCCCATACCCAGTTATTGAGATACAAGACATCCATGATGTCGATTGTGCGATTGTGGTCGACATCACCGCGCAACAGGCAGCAATCTGGTTCACAGACATCGCCAACACCGTCATCATCGAGGTCTGATTGATCGGGGTTGTAATCATCGGGGCAATTATCGCATTCGTTGCCCAGACCGTCTTTATCGTTGTCTGCCTGATCCGGATTCCAAGTGTAAACGCAGTTATCGGCGAAATCACCAACACCATCGCCATCGCTATCGGTTCCGAGGGTCTTGACAATGACAGCGTGCGAACCCGGGACGTAACCCGCTGTCACGCAACACGAGTCGGAAGTTGTGTCCATGCCAAAGGCAAATTGATCACCGTCCTCGGCAAACAGCTGCGTCCACAACGAATCGCCAACCGAGTTCAACCGGGCGGCATATATGTCAAACCCGTCGGAGGCGCTGTTAGTGTATCCGGTAACAAAGCAGCCGCCGTCGGGCGTCGCTCTTACCGAGCGTGCAAAGGTGAGATTCGCGTCACTGTTCGTGAAATAATATGACCACGACCACTGTAAATCACCACCCGGGTCGAACTTTTCGACCAAATCGCCATTGTAGGCACCGCAGCCACCGTATCCGGCTACGATGTAATTGCCAGCGAAGTCTTCATCAACTGAGTACCCGACACTCATACAGCTCAGGTCTGACCTTTTCCAGTCAACCTCGCCGTTTGCCTCCGTCTTGATTAGAACGTAATGGCGCGAGAGCGAATCCGTTCCCTCCCAACCCGTAAGGATGTAATGCCCGTTTAGGACTTCCCTGGCGTCGTTCAGCACCAGAGCATCATACGGATCCCCCTCGTACGTTTGGCTCCACAGCAGATTGCCTGACCCATCTGTCTTAGATAGAAAGCCCACCGTAGACGAATCCGGGTACCCACCAGTGGCATGTCCGGCTAACACGTAACCGCCGTCAGCGGTCCGGGCTACAGAGTGGCAGATCTCGTGATTGCGAACGCCGGGGCCATTCAAGTACCGGCCCCACACCGGATTGCCGTCGGCGTCAAACTTCGCCAACAACACCATCGTCCGGATACCTTGCTCTATCTGTAGATTACAGGCACCCCCGACAACCAGCCCGCCGTCACCTGCCGAAATCACTGAATTACCCCTGAGGAACAAAAGGTATGGAGGATCAGGCTCAAACGACTCAGCATAAGTCCTTCGCCATTGTATCTGGCCACACGGGTTCGTCCTGACAAGGATGAGCGAATCGGGCACATCCCCAGCGGCATCGGTATAACCCGTGAAGACAAGGTCACCGCCGTCAAGAACGGTAACGTCTGTCAGACGTGTGACCCCGGAACAGTCGATCGATCTCATCCACCCCTGCAACTCGTCGGCGTCGCAAACGTACTCCTCAGGGTCACTACCGCAGTAGACATCGGGATCGCAGGCATCACCAAAACCGTCACCGTCGGCATCCTCCTGCCCGGGATTCCACGCGTCAGGGCAGTTGTCATCGTATCCGATCGTGCAATCGGTGTTTGCAAAGCCGGGATCGCCAACACCGTCACCATCGGTGTCCGTACAGGGGTCGCAGGCATCGCCGTACTCATCACCGTCCGCATTCAATTGATCGGGATTAGCATCATCACGACAGTTGTCGCAGGCATCGCCAATGCCGTCTTCATCGGAGTCCAATTGATCGTCATTAGGGGCGTCAATGCAATTATCGCAAGCGTTGCCGAGACTGTCGCCATCATTGTTTGCCTGGTCGGGGTTCTCAACATAGTCGCAGTTGTCACAAGCATCCCCGTGGTTATCGCCATCCGGATAGGCTTCCTGGCCTGGATTGTAAGTATCCGGGCAGTTGTCCTCGCAGGCGACGAGCCCATCACCGTCAGCGTCGTTACCTACATAAACGACATAGGTGGCGGCATATCCAATCATGGAGCAACCGTATTCGATCTTCATGTAGCCATCCTCCCCCCACTCGGTTCCCCATGAGTTACGAAGAATCCACACGCCGTTCGTGCCCTGACTGTCGTCCCATCCGACCAGGACCACGCCATGATTGGTAACCCCGAATGATTCGTCGATATTGAAGACACCTCCGGTATACGCTTGAAACAGGGGACCGACCCAGACGGCAGAGGCCACGGGCCCGTACTGGATTATGGCCTGCTTAATTGCCGATACCGAAGGAGAAGGGTAGCTCTCTATATAGGCCCAGCTACTCACGGTATACTGACACGGATACGGACAGCCACATGGAACATCGCTCGCCTCATACGGAAAGTCACTTTCGAAAACCGCGCCGAATCCACCACACGGGTCTGTTTTCCATAGATGGTAATCGTGCGCCCACCAACCACCGGAGCAACCCCAGCCGTCAGTGTTACAGCTGACCAGCCATTGTTCGGAAAGATCCGTTTCAATTCCATCTACTATCTTGATATTGCACTCCAACGGTCCGACCGTGGCAAACGCCCAGCAACTGCCACATCCATCCTGGTCCCTGATTGGCGTTACGCCGGCATAGTCCCGCCAGTCAAACCTGGGCGGCAAGCTACTCTGTAACGGCACGGCAGCAACCAGGGTATCGTCAATGCCTCCTTCCGGCACAACAAGTCCGCAGAGTTGTTCTATGGGCCGATCGGTGGCGCTGGTCCGGCCCACCGTAAAGGTCGCCCCTTCCTTCCCCGCTCGCTCCCTTAGCGCTTCAATCTCTTTGTCAGTAAGTTGCGCAAAAGCCGACGCTGATGACAGACAGATCAGCGCCGCTACCAAGCACACCACCCGGATACGTGCTCCGCTCTTCATAACAGACCTCCTCCATTTATCCGGTTATTTCGGCTCTTCACACCGATAATGCGAAAAAGTATTAACAGGAGCCACGGCCTCCCCGATGAGGTATGACAAAGATGCCTGAAGACCTGCCGCGTACTACTCGGCCTTTCCGGCTGACACATACAAAAGCCGACGGTGCTCTTAATACCGGAACCTGCATTTACACTGCTTTACCGGTCGCCGGCACCGGCCGGGGCAGCGCGATATGTACTTCTTTGGTTATAAATGCGGTAAGTCGGTGGCGATAGAGAGGACTCACTCCCCGCATCTTAGTATAATACATCTCACCTGATATGTCAACTCCAAAAGGAGAGCGGGGTCCGGACCGATGATATGTGAAAGCCATCCCCGTCGGCGACGGGGATGGCTTCCTTTTCACAGGCTATAGTCTGCGGTAACCACCTCATTCCTCAGGCGGAAGGCACGATGCCGCCGGCGGCTCCGACAACTGGCCGGGGCAGCAGACCGGCGCCGGTCCCCCCTTCCACAGGAAATCGACCAGGTACATGAGATCGCCGCTGCTGACAACTCCATTGTCGTTGACATCGCCGTGCTGGTGGCAGGGTGGCGGTGGGCCTCCCTTCCAGAGATAGTCGACGAAGTACATTATGTCGGCAGAACTGACCTGGCCGTTACTGTTGATGTCGCCCTTCAGGACGCAGCAAATATCCGGGTCACACATATCCCCGATGCCGTCGTCGTCCTCATCCTCCTGATTGGGATTATAGCCGTACAGGCAGTTGTCGCAAGCGTCTCCCACGTCATCCTGATCACAGTCCAGTTGGTCCTCGTTG
>CP070777.1:3142386-3153176 GCA_020346225.1 Candidatus Zixiibacteriota bacterium
AGGTGACCTTGACCACGTTCGGTGCCGGCATGCCACCGGCATAGTTAATTGACATCCGCAGCGTTTTCTCCTCACCCAGTACCTTGGCGATTTCCAGTTCGTTGTCCAGACCGTTTTGCACACACATCACGAACGTCTTATCCGTCACGACCTCGGCCAGCAGGGGAACTATCTTCTCAAGCGTCGGAGTCTTCACGGCCACGGCGATAAGGTCCAGGTCAAGGCCCTTCATCTCCGCCACCGAATAACAGACGTCGGCCACCGCAACTTCCAGCTCGGTCGTTTGCTCCAGACGAATCCCGCCGCTCTTCATGGCATCGATTCTCTTCCGGTCAACGTCGCAAAGGACCACGAACGCTCCCGCCTCGATGAGATGAGCGGCCAGAATGGTCCCCACCGGACCCAGTCCGACTACGCCCACGCGCATCGTGGATTTATTGTCACTGCCGGCCATAATTGCCTCCTGCCATATAATTACGCATAAGCCAAGATCGCATCATCGGGTGTCGAGCGTAATTCTCCTTTTATCTATGATAAGTACCATTAGAAACGTGAACAGACACACCGCCCAGCAGAAAAAGATGGGATGAGGCAGGCTGAGGCTCTTGAAAATTGTCTGAAGCTGCGGAAAAATCAGCCAGGCCGCCAGGGCCACCATCGACATCACCAGTGTCCAGGTGGCGTGCGAACGCCGGCACAAGCGCGGGCAGTATATGGTCATCAGGGTTATCAGAGTATACGCGGTGGTCAGGGTCAGGCCGATGAGCAGCGTTTTAAGGATTCCCGATATCGATACCGCCATAAGATACGTTAAGACGCTCAGCGCCAGAACCGACAAGCGCGAGACAATTCGTTCCCTTTTCTCGGTCAGATCCGGGGCAAAGAATCTCTTGATAAGGTCGCCGACTATCAGTGTCGCGCTCCCCACCAGCAGGGCGGAGGCGGTCGAAACGTCGGCGGCCCACAGACCGGCAAGAATGATCCCGGCCACGAAGGGACTCAGGCTCAACACGGTTCGGGGCAGAGCTTCCGTAGGAATGATCCCGGGATGCTGAATGGCCGCGGCGACACCGATCACGGCGCTGATAAAGCCAACGGGCAAAATCAGCAGCGCTCCCAAAAGGAAACCCTTCCGGGCGGCACCGGAATCCTTGGCGGCGAAACTTATCTGCACTATCGACTGCACCGAAAATACGGTGGTACACATGACCACGAACCAGGCGATGACAAGCCCCCAGCCGATCGCGCCGAGGTCAAAACCGGGATGCGCTACAGGTAACGACGCCGTGATCTGCTCCAGGCCGCCGACCTTGGTTACCGCCATAACGGCGCCCAGAATAACCCCGGCGTAGATGAGAATGACATTTATGATATTGGTCAGACCGGCCGCCCAGAAGCCGCCAATCAGAGTTATGCCCACGAAAACAATCGCCGTCACCAGCATCCCGGTCTGAAAGCTGAAAACCTCGGGCAGCAGCGACGAAAGAATGGCACCGCCGGCGACATACTGAAGCGACGTTATGACCAGCTGCAGGACGATTTGTCCGAGGGCCCCGATAACACGACCCGACACACTGTAGTGCTTTTCGAAAAGCTCCGGCAGGGTAGTGATATTCAACCGACGATAGCGGTGGGCGGCAAACAGACCGACCAGGAGCGCCCCGGCCGCCCAGGCGGCGTTGTACCATCCCGCCGAGATACCTACCGTGTAGGCTCGCTCGGCCACACCGATGGTGGAAGCACCGCCGATAGCCAGGCCGGTCAGAAGCGGCGCGATAACCCAGAAGGGCAGGCTGCGTCCGGCCAGAAGATAGGCAATCATGCCGCCCCGACTGAGGCGGCGCGTTACCCAGGTAATCACATAAAGCAGGATTACGTAGCAGCAGACGATAATCAAAGGGATCCAGTTCATGCTTTACTCATGTCCGTTGTTTCGGCAGAGAAGATGCCACACCCGCCGGAACCGGCGTCCTTTTGCCCGCACACCGCCCGTCGGAGTTGCTCAACTCGTTCGATATATTGATACAATCCGGTATTTTTTCTGACAGACGCAGTTTTCGCGACAGACCGGCTACAGCTTCCGCACTTTCAGGCGGGCGTCGACAACCTGGGCGCCTTTTCCTTTCTCGAACGCAAAGACCGGGTTCAAATCCATTTCATCTATCTGCGGGAAATCCGAAACCAGCTGAGAGAGCCGCATAAGAAGCTCGGCCAGCTTGTCGATATCAGCGGCCTTCGCACCTCTGGCCCCTTCGAGAATGGGGAATCCCTTGATGGATGTAATCATATCCACGGCCTCCGCCTGAGACAGTGGCGCCAATCTGAATTGAACATCCTTCAGCGTCTCGACAAAAACCCCGCCAAGCCCGAACATGAGCATGGGACCGGCGCCCTGTCCGGCCGTGGCCCCGATGATGACCTCACGGCCTTCGCTCAAATGCTGCTGCAGGACAAAACCCGGCTTGTGCTTCTTGAAACTTTCAGCCATCCGGTCGTACGCTTTCAGCAGCGAGGTTTCGTCCTGAAGGTCAAGACAGACACCGCCGGCGTCCGTCTTGTGAACGATCTCTTCGGCATCCACCTTCAAAACCAGCGGGTAGCCGAGTTTTTGAACCTGCTTTTTAAGCTCGTCCTTGGTCTCGACCCGCACCGTCTTCACGGCCGGCAGGCCATAGCTGTCGAGAAGCTCAAAAACATCCGCCTGAGGCAGGAACTTGTCCTGCCCGCGATAACGCCCAATGATCTGCTCGGCTTTCTTCTTGTCGACATCGTGGGTGCGATAGTCCGGCTCCGGACGCTGCCGAATCTGACCGTACTTGATCATGGCCGCCAGGGCTTTCGAGGCCGACTCGGCAAAATCATAGACGGGGATGCCGCTCTGTCTTATCACGCGGATGACTTCGCCCCACCTCTCCTCTATGGTCAGCACGATACAGATGATCGGCTTCTGCGCGGCGGCGCCGATCTCGCCCAGCTTATGGGCCACGGCCTCGCAATCGACAAAGGGCGGCGTAACGAAGTTGAGTATGAGCGAGTCGATATTGGGGTCTTTGAGCAGGGCCTCGACCGTTCCGCCGTATTCCTTGGCACCGGCCGTAGCAATAACATCAACCGGGTTGGATACGATAGCCTCGGAGAAAAGCAGCTCACCGAGCGCCTTGCCCGTCTCCGGACTCAGCTTGGCCAGTTTCAAACCGGCCGCGATGCATTCGTCGACGGCGATGATGGCCGGGCCGCCGGTATTGGTAACAATGACTATGTTCTCGGATTTGGGAACGGGTTGAGTGGAGAGAGCAATGGCCGCCTCGATCATCTCCTGCTGCGAGTCGAAGCGCTGGACGCCGCTCTTTTCGAAGATCGCCTCGGCCATGGTATCCTGTTCCATCAGCGAACC
Organism: Candidatus Zixiibacteriota bacterium; assembly: GCA_020346225.1. Lineage (GTDB taxonomy): Bacteria > Zixibacteria > MSB-5A5 > GN15 > FEB-12. The sequence goes on from CP070777.1 coordinate 3,145,781, forward strand.
GGTGTGCGAGGCCACGGCCGCGACACCTTCCGATGTCCTGCCCGTCTTGAGGACCAGCAGCGGCTTCTTTCGCGTCACCCGGCTGGCCACTTCGAGAAAACCGGCCGGGTCTTTGATGGTTTCGATGTGGACCATGATGACTTTCGTTTCATCGTCCTGGCCGTAATAATCGATGATCTCGTTCATGCTGACATCGGCCTCGTTGCCGAAACTGGCGTACATCCGCATGCCCATGCCGATCCGGTGCAGGTGAAGCTTGAGCGTTTCGCCCACCCCGCCGCTCTGAGCGACAATGGAAATGTTACCGGGTTTCATGGGGACGAAAGTGAAGTTGGCATACACCGAAACCGCCGGGTCGGAATTCTGGATACCCTGTGAATTGGGACCGTAAATGCGCATACCGTACTTGTGAGCGATTTCCACGATCTGTTTTTCGAGCTTGAGGCCCTCTTCGCCGACCTCCTTGAAACCGGCCGTGTGAACGATAGCGTACTTGACGCCGGCCTTGCCGCAATCTTCCAGAACCATGGGAACGAGAGTATTCTTGATGGAAATGTTGACCAGGTCCACTTCATCCGGCACCTCGCTCACCGCCGCGTAGGTTTTGAAACTCTTGATGAATTTCGATTTGGGGTTGATCGGATAAATGGGACCCTGGAAATTATGGTCGATAAGATTCTGAATAACGATGTGGCCTATACTGAGCGGATTATTCGAGGCTCCGATAATCGCCACCGACCTGGGCTTGAACAAACCGTCAAGCATTTATACCTCCTTTACTCTCCAGAGCATACAGGGCTGCTCCAAAAGCCCCGGCCAACTGAGGGTTGGGGGGCACCGCTATATTTCTGCCTATTCTCTTTTCGAACATGGTGACCAGAAAGGGATTGTGCGCCACCACCCCTCCGGTCATGACGACCGGCCCGTCGAGCGGGTCCATCTCGATAACCCGCTTGATTACCGAGTTGAAGATACCCTTGACGATGTCGGCGACCCGGGCCCCCTCCCTTATCCGGGCCAGTATCTCGGTGGCGGTAAAGACCGTGCAATAGCTGCCTATGGAAATGTCATTGGTCGCCTCGCCGGCCAGTTCGTTCAGCTTGTCCAGCTTAAGGCGCAGGCGATAGGCGATCTCTTCAAGAAAGGCACCGGTACCGGCGGCGCATTTTCGATTCATCTTGAAACCGGTCCGTTTACCGGCGTCATCGACCTTGATGATCTTGCTGTCCTGCCCGCCGATATCGACCAGAGTATGCGCGTGCGGGAAGAAGTGAAAACTGCCCCTGGCATGGCAGCTTATTTCCGTTTTCGTTTCATAGGCCCGCGTCACATTGCGTCGCCCGTACCCGGTAGACACGATCGTAACACTGTCGGAGGTCTTCAGAGCGGCGCTCTTACGGGCACCGGCCAGGGCTTCTTCGGCGGCCGCTTTGAAATCGGCCCCGGAGTCGATCACGGCATGGCCGAGGAGTTCTTGCTTGTCGTCAATAATAATCGCCTTGGTGGCGGCGGCGCCGATATCGATCCCCGCAAAGTATTCCATCTGTGTTTTCACGCGCACGGCCGGCCGCAGCGCGGCCTATTTTGCCTCCAGTTGTTCGATGAAGGCCTCGATATTGGTCTTGGCCTGTTCCTCCGAATAACAGCGCAGGTCGTTGAGATCACCGTTTATCGTAAGGGTAGGGATGTTCAACCGTTTTTCGAGTCTCTCGGGCATGCCGTACCGGTTGTTCGAGTTGTTGGGGCAGGTTTTGGAATCATGGAACAGGATACCGTCCAGCTTGAATTTCCGGATCATTTCCTCGATGTACTTTTCCTTGAAGCGCTCGTCGCGAACAATGAATATCTCCGTGTAAGCCCGGGCCATACTCAGGAAAGGATCGGCCGGGTCGAAGGCCGCGAAGATCCAGCTGTTACAGTAGGTCGAGGCGATAACGGCGGTTTTCAGCCCGATGAAAAACTCGGACAGGTCGCGAAGTTTACCCCAGATGGGCATACCTTCCCAGTAGAGACGATACTTCTCGCCTTCCACCGCCCCCACACCCTCTTTCACCCGCTGTTCGAGCTCGGCCAGCAGAAGTTCATAATACTGGACTGCCGTCTCGCTGCCCCTGAGCACCACCGCCGGTCCCATGTGGATGGTGGCGTCAAAGAAACTCATCGGCGCCGGCGAGGCGGCGTTGGTCTCGAGCACCTTCTTCCACAATTCGGTGCAACTCCTGGACAGAGCCATGGACTCGCGAAACTTGTCGATATCGAACTTGTTGCCGGAGATTTTCTCGAGCGGTGGTATCAGAGCCTTGATCTGGTGGACGATACCCTCCAGCACGTCATCGGTAATCTCGCCGATATTGCGGAAGGTGGAAATTCCCATCAGGGGGACGTTCAGCTCCCGGGAGTACCAGGACAGCCAGTCCTGTACGTCGCGGCACTGATTGGTGTTGAACACCAGCACGTCGGGCTTGGGAACACCCTCGATTCCTTCGTATGCCTTCGAGAGGGGTGTCTCCTTCTTGATGAAGGCCCCGATGTCGCTCGTCAGGTAGGAACAGATATCCGGGGAGTAGCCGATGGCGTTCGCTACCGGAATGTAATCGTTCGACAGACGGGTGGCCCCCAGCATGGCGCCGTGATTCTCGGGGTAATAAACCTTGAAACCCAGGCTGAGCAGCAGCTCGGCCGGGCCGACACTGGTGCACCAGGCCACTTTCTGGGAACCGTCGCGGGCGGCGGCATCCAGTTCGTAGAAATAATCGGCCATTATCTTGCGCATCTGCCCGGTGGCCTGAATCTTCTTGATAGCGACCTTTTTCTCTTCACTCATCATATCTCTCCTTCACAGGGACGCCAACACGACGAGGTGTCGGCCTGACCCGGTTGAAAAGCGATTTGACTAGACATTCATCACCTTGGTGCATTCCGAACCGATCACGCCACCCCGGCAGAACTCAGAGCCCATGAAACCGGCCGAATGCTTAGCCTGCACCTCGAGAGCCTCGGCCAGAGAAACGCCGCACGAGCTCTGAATACAATCCATGATAGCTTTCCGGGTGGCCCGGATGGCCGGGTTGCCGGAGTCGGGCAGCCCGATGTCGGCCGGTATTCCCTTAAGCGCCTTGTCCGACATTTTTCTCTGGGGAAGCGGCCCTTTCTTCTCGTCCGCCACGACCTTCCAGGCCGTTTGCAACGACTCCTGCATCGGCCCGGCAAAGTCCACCAGCCAGCCGACAGCTTCCCGTGCGCCGACCGGTCTTCCCGTCAGCAACAATTCGAGCAGTCTCGGCCAGTCTTCGGAGCGAGACTTTCTGAACGGCCAGTGGCAGCCCTCCATGCCGGGAACCACGGGCAGAGTTACTTCAGGCATGCCCAGCGCGGCTTCATCGATCGCAATCAGATAATGGCAATGCATGAGTAACTCCAGCATACCCCCCAGGCAGCGCTTGCCGTTTATGAAACCCACCGACACTTTGAATTCGTCGTTCAGGCGACGGGCCGTTCGTGACCACGAACTGGAGATGGCGTAACCCCTGTCGGCCTCGGTAAGAGCCGGGTAGAACTCGCTGGTATCAGCGCCCACCAGCTGCGTCGACAGGTGAAAGTCGCCGGTGACAATGACGCGCTCTACCTTTTCGGCCCGGAGCCAGTCAATAGCGCGGTTCATCTCGGCGTCGACATCGCTGTTATAGCTCTCGCGGCCGATGGTGATGACACCAACCTTTCCGTCGTGTTCGGCATTGACATAGAGTTGCTGCCATTCGGGTGAATCCATTGAGCCAAAGGCATCGGGATACCAGCACGACCCGGCCGCTTCGGGATGCAGGCGGTGATAAGATTCCACTCGCTTGATCGTGGTCTCCGGCCCCAGGTCGCGAAGGAAGGCGATCACCCCTTTCCGGAACTGGGCGCACAGCTCGCCGATGGCGTTCATATGGGCCAGGTGCGACCTCTCCTCATGAACCATGAGGCTGGTCATCTGCGCGACCGGTCCGATGAGCCAGTTCTCAAACTCGTCGTCGCCGCTATCGCTCATGCTCCAGTCGACCACCGGCCTGAAATGATTCAGCGGATACCAGTTCTGGCCGGTGTCCTTGCGATGGTCAAGAGTCGGCGCCGGCCTGAACACGGGAGCGCTGTAATTCTTGCTCAGATGATGAAGACACGACCACGTCAGGAAGTTGGCCCCTTTCGCGCCGATGGCGTCGTGCGCCCGGAACGGATTGGGTCCCATCAGTCGCCTGACGAACTTATCTATCTTCCAGAAAGGCATATTCGAGGCTTCGTGATAGCGCACACCCGCCAGCGTCAATCCACAGAAGAGCACATCGAGAACGAACGACCAGTTATCGCTGACCGGAATGGGAATCAAGCCGAGCGCCCAGAACAGTTGCGTAATCGGTGACACCTCTGTCTCGACTATTTCCCAGACCTTGTTGATCTGATGCGGAAAAGCCGGGTGGGCGATGCCGACACCGAGTTCAGCGGCGGGAAATCCCGAGGTGACCGAACGGATTTCTATTTCGGGAAAGGCTTTCCGGAATACTTCATAATGGGCCTTTTTAACGTCAAGGATTTCCGGTATCGCTTCCAGAAGGAATCGCGGCCGCAGACCGTTGAGCTCGGAAGGCAGGTGTTGGCCGTCGTAGTTCAGCCTGATAACATTTGCCATTATCTCGTCGGCGCGTTTCTGTCCGAAGGATGCTTTCAATCCCTGGTACTGAGCGCCGATGCCGTCGGGCGCACTTGGAAAGTCGAGGGCCGCAATCGGGACATTGAACTCGAGGAGCCGGGAACCGAGTTGCATCGTTTTGCCGGCACCGACGATACCATTGGCGCCGGAGATGACCACCGCGCCGCGTTTGCCGGGCTGACCGAATATCCGGTTAACGAGATCTCCGGCATCGGTCGGAAGTTGTCCGCGCTTGAAGAATTCGTGGACCGGGCCCAGGCCGAGCGTTTCAGTCGTGGGTTGCCTTAGAAATCTCATTTTTGCTTACCTCCCTCGGAGACTTTCAGGATGGCCGCAATGCCGACATCACCGGCGGCACAGCCAAAAATCAAAACATAGCCGCCGCCCAGCGACACCGCCTCTTCCAGCGCCTCGATGAGAACCCGGGTCAGGGTCGGTCCCTGCGGATGTCCCCACACCAGCGGGCAACCGGTCTCGTTCATCTTCCGCCAGTCATAGTTGAACACCTTCGAGAAAATGGCGTCATTAACCGCAAACGGGTTGTGGTCTTTCACGACCACCATGTCGGCCATGGTCAGGCCCGTCCTGCCCAGCAGTTTCTGCACCGCCAGGGCAGGCGCCTCCGGCATCAGACTGGGATCGGTCCGGACTTCGGCCTTGGCGATGAATTGAATGTCGATTTCCGGCCGGGGACTTAGCTGGCGGGCTTTTTCCTTGCTGGTCACCAGCAGAGTGGCCATACCATCGGAAGCGTGCGTCTGCGTTCCTCCGGTAACACAACTGTCAAGTTCCGGCATCGCCCGCAGTCCCTCCAGGGTAAGCTTGCGGACCCCGGCGTCGGAGTCGATGCGTCCCAGATGACGCCCCTGCACATTCAGGACATCCAGCGGAACGAGAACACGATCGAGAAATCCCGAATCTTTTGCCTTGAAATACTGTTCATAGCGATAGAAAGCCAGTTCGTCCACCTCCCTGCGGTCGCACTTGTGTTTGCGGGCGGCAAGACCGGCACAGGCGATCATGGCCTTGCCGGTGGCCGGGTCAAAACCGAAATTGTCCCACACATCGGCCAGAACCTCGGTCCTTCGGTGAGCCCGCCGCTCGGGGAAAACCCCGACCGGGGAATCGCTGGTGCGGTCGAATGTGAGAACCCCGACCACGTCATTGGAACCGCTGTCGACCTCGGCGGCGGCCAGGACGACGGCCTGAAGACCGGTGGCGCACGCCTGTTCCATGTGATAACCGGCGATGCGGTGATCCATGCAGGCCGCCACCAGCGGGGCCGTCCAGAATTTCCAGTGCCACGGAATCGTTGAGCCTATAATCAGGTATTCGAGAACGTCGATGGGAACTTTTCTCAGCCCCATAATCCGGTTCATCGCCTCACCGGCAAACTGCCCGATATTCACTTCCGCCAAGGCAGACATTTGCCAGGCCGGGAAATAGCTGCTCCCCCACGTACCATAGGGAATCCTGGCGCCGGCAAACATTGGCGATATTTTCTCCATCGCTAATCCTTCAGAGCTATATCTATGTTATTTGATTTCAACTTCATTGCGGTTGCCTGAGAGGCCTCTTGCTCGAATCGAACCTATAGCGGTTACTCCCGAACTATCTTGAAATGACAGGTTAATGAAAATCACCGGGAAAGGCAAATGGTTTCGGCTGCGCCGAATAAGAGCCGTGGCACACGCTGTACCCGACAGGCCCCGTCCTGCAAGCCACGCAGGGAAGTTCGCTCTAATTCGTAAGTTCCACGAGTACCTGGCTGCCCGCCGGGAGCGTTCGGTCGCCCGCTTCGATGAATATGAGGCCGTTGATGCCGCGAGCGGACGACAATCGTCCTGATTCCTGGCGCACGGCCGGGTGCGCGACCAGCCCTTCAGCCGCGCTCTCCAGACGGGCACCGACAATGTTCAGGCGGTCCCCCCTTACAATCAGTTCGCCGGCCAGGGTCGCAATAGCCCTCTGAGGCTCACGGGGGACACCGGTCAGGAGGGAAACGACGCGCCGCACGTAAAGGAAATACCCCACCACACTGCTTACCGGGTTACCCGGCAGGCTTATCAGCCAGCTGTCTTTGAAACCGGCCATGAGGGTCGGTTTGCCCGGCTTCACGGCCACCCTGTGAAAAAGAGTATCGCCGCCGAGCGCCGTTACGATCTGTGGAATGAAATCGTAGTCCCCCATGGATACGGCGCCGGTGGAGATGACCAGATCGTGGTTTCCAAGACATTCCCGGAGCGTTTTCAGAAGCGGCCCGCGCTCGTTGGTGCTTACCCGCCGCTGCGTGGCGACCGGGTATCGGTCGCTGGCGAGCAAAGAATACAGAACGGGCATGTTCGAATCGTATATCTGGCCGTGTTCGAGCTTTTCGCCGGGTCCGATGATCTCGGAACCGGTCGAGATCAGGGCAATGCGCGGGCGCGGAACGACCGTGACTTCCGTCAACCCCACTGACGCCAGCACGCCGATATCGGCCGGTGTCAGAAATTCGCCTTTCTGAAAGAGCGACTGGCCCGCGGTAATATCGTTGCCGGGCGGACGCACGAAAGCGCCGGCCCTGGGCTTGTCCTTGATTATAACGTGGGCCGATTCCGCCGTGACATATTCGATCGGTATAACGGCATCGGCCCCGGCCGCCAGCGGAGCGCCGGTCATGATCTTGACAACGTGCCGGTCTTTCAGGCGGTGCTTTCTCTTATCGCC
>CP070777.1:3153276-3161002 GCA_020346225.1 Candidatus Zixiibacteriota bacterium
GCCCTGTTCGGACGGTTGCTTCTTGGTGAGTCGGCAGGAAGCATCGGTTGCGGCATCGGCGTTGACAGTAATAGCCTGCATCGTCAGCGGGCCGTAGTCCAGATGCGTGACCTTGAGGGTGTATGTCCCGGGCTCAAGCTGGTCGATTACGAACTTGCCCGCGGAATCCGTCACAGCGCCAAGCTTGGTGCCCACGACCATAACCGAGGCTCCGACTACCGGGTCCCCGGTTTCGGCATCGGTGATGGTGCCTTCGATTTTTCCGGTCGGCCCGGCATAGACCAAGGCGGCGACGGTGAGGAGCACCAGGGTGAGGATAAGGTACTTTGCCGTGGATTTGGCTCGCATAATCCACCTCCAGTTTTGAAGTTTTGCGATTCAACTGTTCCGAGAGGATTACAACTTAAGGACGGGATTCTTCCCCGCCTCGTGCATCAGGCCGATTGAAAACCTCGCGGGCAAGCCTAACCCGTTAAAATAGCGACGATTATATTTTGTCGGATTGCAGGAAAAAGGGCAGGCGTTGGCACCTGCCCATAGTGAGTCCGTATCTTCAGAGCCTATTTTTTGACCACCATGCTCGATCGGGTCAGGCGGATTTTGTCATAACTGTCGCCCGATATAACATAGTACCAGTCGGCGAACCTCTCGCTGAGTTGGGCGGCCGTCTGCCGGCCCGTTTCCACCTTACGCAGCCACTCGTCGTACTCATCCTGCATCCGCTTGTTGCGGCGGTCGGCATCGCTCAGCAGGCTGTCCGGCTTGTCGAGGAAGGACTTGTCTCTCGGTTCCGGCGGCTGCCTGAAATAGCCCTCGTTGAATTCCGCCGTTATAAACAGATACCGGTTTTCTTTGGACCGGTCCGTCTCCTGACCCCTTTCATCCTGAACACCGGCGGTAAGAGCCAGACCGGAGCCATAGACGACCTCGCCGAAGCGAAGCGTGTAATAGACGCCGTCGGCCGTGTACACCTGCATCTCGCCTTCGTTCGACAGAAGCTGTCCCTCGCGCGACAGGTAAAAGCCCTTGTCCTGCAGTGACATCAGGTCGCCCTGGGTCAGCTCCCGCTTCGTTTCGGCCACCTTGAGGCTGGCCGACAGCCCTTCCGGCTTGGGCCGCACACCGACTATGCTCAGAACGTCCAGCGACGTCAGCAGCGACTGCATCAGCGTCGAATCGACCTTCTCATCCTTGGCCATGTTGTTGGCCGTCCAGCTGGTGCCGGTGCGCGTAAGAACCAGGTTGTCACGCGTGTCCACCGAAAGCGTCCGCTCATTTACGGAGTAGTCGTTGAGGATGACTCTCTCGATCTTGTACTTCTCCAGCCGCAACAGGTCGGTGTCGATCCAGTCTTCGAAGCGCGTCGAGATCTCCATGGGCATATTCACGGCATAGACGCGATTCTGCCCGGAGACCCGCACATAGCGGAAACCGCTGCGCGTTTCGACCGGTCGGCCTACGATAAAGTCGGCCAGAACCGCGCCCGCCCCGTCCCTTACCGTCACCCGCTGGCCGCGCCCGGCGCCGCCGGCCGTTTCATCGAACGGGTCGATAACGCCGCAGGCCTCGTGATCCGACACGTTGTCGGTGCGAAACTCGTCCTTTTTCAGCTCGATTATGGAAGCGGCCGTTTTAGCCAGCTGCTGCCCGGCGTCAGCCGGATAATCATGGTGCGAGGGAATCGTCCAGGCGTTCTTTTTGAACGTCACCTTGAACGGCCTGGCCACACCGGTGGCTTCATCGAAATCTATCACCTCGAGGGTGGTCGCCGTGTTGGGGTCGGTGAAATCGGGAAAGAACAGCTCGCCCTGGTCGAGAAACGCCTCCGGTGTTATCCTTCCCGGCGAAGTAATGAGAGCCAGAATCAAAAGCACCACCGCCGCGCCCAGGAATATCAAAGTCTTCTTATTCTCGTTCATCGGTCAGCTCCTTAATCTGCGGGCGGCCATGGCCCCTTCTTTCTCACGTCTGCGTCGCCTCACGAAAATCCAGACACCGACCGCCAGGACCGGCACCGGCGGCAGGAGCACCGCCAGCGTCTTTATCCGGGCCTGGATAGAGCGAATAGCCGCTTCGGTGTTCTCATGACTGGCCTGGATGGTGGCTTCTTTCCGGGCCTCAATATTCGCTTTCAGAGTCTCGAAGCGGCGGTTTTCGACCTCCTGGAGGTTCTGTGCCATTATCTGTTTGGCCTGGGCGTCGAGATCATCGCGGTTCTGAACCTGGGCCACCTTCTCGCTGAGGCGGGCCTGCGCTTCCTCGAGGGCTCTTTGTGCCTCGCTCTCCGCCTGCTTCTCTTCCTCTATGCGTCTCTTGATAAACTCCTTGGTCTGGGCCTCCACCGCTTCGAGGGTGCGGTGCTTGACACGTTTCTTGCGCAACTCGATAAACGAGTCGTCGCCGGCCAGCAGGTCGATGCAGTTGAGGAAAAATGTAATGTTGTCGAACTCGAGACCCTCGATCCCGCGCCGGCGCAGCATGAAGAACTGTTCCGAGATGAAGTCAACGTCGGCCACGACGACAGCGTTGACATCGCGGCGGACCCAAGTTGAATCCTCGGTCATGCTGCTGTCGAAACCCTTCACGGCCGCCGCCAAGATATAGGAGTCGGCCGACGGCATTCGCCGGGGGTTCATGTTGAGATTGAAACCCATCCCCAGAAAACCGCGCCGCACCAGCTGGCTCCAGTCATGTATTCCCGACAGCATGCCGGTCCGAAGCAGCGGCTGGAAGGTAATGCCGCTCTCGATACCCTTGAAGATGTAGCCGGGATACATGCTCACGAACTCCTGAAGGCCCGCCGCGGCGGGATTCATGGGATTAAACGGTTCCGAGCTGCCGCTGCCTTCGCCGATAAACACGATCTCCGGCTGCAGCTGGCCCAGGTCGGGATGCGGGTTATAGGCGTCCCAGATGACCAGACGGTGCCCCCACTTGACACCCAGGGCTTCCACGAACTCGGTTATGGCTCCCTTGGGCTCGGGCTGTTGCGCCTGCGCGTCCATGAACGGATTGCGATTGATATCACTGGGCAGGATCGGCGACAGAGTGATGTCAAACACCGGCAACGGGTCGAGCAGAACCATCACCGGATGGCCGGCCGTGCAGTAATCGCGCAGGTTGTCAAGCTCGCCCTGGATAAGAGTCGATGGCATCACCACCAGAAGGGCGTCCAATTCCTCGCTGATCGGTTCGGATGGACTTACCTGAACCACGTCGTATTGCTTCTGCAGTTCGGCCACCACCGACCAGGGGGGCCGACGGGTCATCGTCTGATAATCGAAATCTCCGTACAGCTTGGCCCCGGTGGTGAGCACGCCGATTCTCTTGCGCTGGGATTTGGCGGCCACCCGGATGCTTCGTACCAGCTCGTACTCGACCGGCAGGCCGCGGTCAAAGAAGGGAACGATTTCCTCGTTGACACCGCTGGTAAAAGCGAGCCCCATGAAAACATCGTAGGTCTTGGCCTGGGCGCTTTCGGAGCCGATCACCCTCCGGGGAACTATGCCGAATTTCTCCCTGGCTCCCCGGGCCTCCTCGGAGAAGGGCTCACAGTCGTATATGAGCACCTGCACCTTGTCCCCGGAGATGGCCGAGATTTCCAGCAGCTTGCTGACCAGATTGGACCGGGTTTCCACATAGTCACGGGGAACTTCGGGGCTGAGATACGCCTGTATCAGCACCGGCCGGTCGTCGGGAAGCTCGCTGATCAGCCGCCTGGTTTCATCGGAAAGAGAGTGCAGCTGCTCGGCGGTTACATCCAGCCTGAGCGGCAGATTGGCGGCGGCGGCGTTGAAGCTGACCACCGCAATAACCAGGGCCACGGCCCGCACCGCCTGGTGCATCCAGAACTTGTGGCCGCCGGCCTCGGCCGGCCAGTGCCGTCGACCCAGAATAACCGTGTTGAAATAAAGCAGGGCGCCGGCTATCGAAATGAAGTAAACCAATGAGGAAAATGTGATGATTCCCCTGGCGAAGTCGTCGAAATGGTCGAAAACGGCCACCGGCGCGAGCGTCGCCTGCAGCCAGTCGCTCAGGACGACCCGGGCCGAATTGACAAAAATGAAAAAGGAGCAGAAAATGGCGCCCAGGACAAAGGCCACCGTCACGTTGGAAGTCAGAAGTGAAGCAAACATACCAACGGCCAGCAGCGCCGCCCCCAGCAGCCAGTAACCCAGGTAGTTGGAGAACATCAGGCCGATATCGGGACTGCCCAGCCAGAACAGGACGATCACGTGGCTCAAAGATAAAACCAGCGAGGCGGTGTAGATACCGAGGACGGCCAGGTACTTGCCGAAAACGACCTCGAGATCGGTGGCCGGAAGGGTCAGCAGCAGTTCGTCCGTTCCCTGGCGGCGCTCCTCGGCCCAGATACCCATAGTCAGGGCCGGGACGAAAAACAGCAGCAGGTAGGGAAAGTAAGCGTCGAGCTGGTCCAGGTTGGCCAGGTTATTGGCGAAAAACAGTTCCTGCCAGAAAGCGGCCGCCGCGCTGAGGAAAATAAACAGGGTGATGAAGACATAACCGGTCGGGCTGCTGAAGTATGACAGGAGATTCCTTCGGGCTATGACCAGAATGAGGCTGAGGTTTATCTTCATGCCTTACCTCCCTCGGAAGAGCCTTCCGCCAGCAAGGCCAGCCGGCCGGTCATTTCATAGAAGGCCGATTCCAGTGACCTGCCCTGGCGAAGCTCATCGGCGGTGCCGTCGAATACCAGCCGCCCGTCATTCACCAGCAACACGCGCTGGGCCACGGCCTCCGCCTCCTGGAGAATATGCGTCGATATCAGCACTGTTTTGGACTCACCGAGTTTGGCGATATTGGTGCGAAAATCCCGAATCTGGTTGGGATCCAATCCGGCCGTCGGCTCGTCCATTATCAGAACCTCCGGATCGTGCAGCAGCGCCTGGGCCAGCCCGACCCGCTGGCGGTATCCGCGGGAGAGTTTGCCGATCGGCTTTTCCAGCACCTGGTCCAGCTTGCACAGGTCGGTGACGAAATCCATGCGCTTTTTCAACTTTTTTTGTTTCAGGCCGCGCGCCTCGCCGAAGAATCTCAGCAGTTCCAGGGGCGTCATATCGTTATAAAGCGGGCCGTTCTCGGGAAGATAGCCGAGTTTGGACACGGCCCTCAGACGGTCGGTGCGGATATCCAGCCCACCCACCGAGGCGGTACCTTCACTGGCCGCCAGGAAACCGGTGAGAATCTTCATGGTGGTGGATTTGCCGGCACCGTTGGGGCCGAGAAAGGCAACAATCTGTCCCCGCGGTATGGAAAAGCTTATGTCGGCAATAGCCACGAAGGGGCCGTAAAATTTACTCAGCCCACGGGCTTCTATCATGATTGGGGACGACGTATCAGGCATATAATCATCCTCTCTTGCTTTTTACACAGGGTCCGGGGTTTGCAGGCTTATTACTATTAAGTACACATCAAGGGCGACTTGGTTTTCGGAATGTTGAAATTAATACGAAAGTACATGGCTTTTGTCAAGGTCGGTAACTCCTCTCGGATCATCTAATTAGCCAGCCGCCGGGAGCCCGGCCCGTAACTTATCTCTTGATAAAAACCGCAATTAGCCATAAAATGCTTGGGTTAACCGAAAATCCGGACCGGCTGCGACCCAAATCCGCGAGGTAACACGGTATGAAGACCAATCTTCGCTACGACATTGCCGACGAACGGCTTTCCTACAAGGGAGCCCGGCAGGAGTTCTCCTTCAGCCGGGACAAAACCATTGAGTTCAATCACCGCCATATGGCCTCCCTGAGCAATTATGATATTGCCCTTGACGCCTGCTCTATTATCACCCTTTGCGACCGCATCTCCCACAATTCCAACCTGGGAGCTTTGCGCAACCGGCAGGTGCGGCAGTCCGTCATACTATCGGCGGGCCTGTCGGCAATCGCCGTGGGGCTTCACGGGCGCGGCAGTGTCAATGATATCCCCAAGGACCATATCACCAAGGAATTGACCAATAATCTCAAGCGCGCCAACGACAGAACCTCGGCCCAGGTCATGGCCGAAGTCCTGCAGACCACCGCGGAGACCCTCCCGGTGGGCGAGGAAGTCCTGATCGAGTCCGCTATCACGGAAGGCGTGCGCGTGAAACCGGGCAAGGAAGCCGGCGGCAATCCCACCATCGCCGTGGGAGCCGTATTCGGTAAAGCGCGACACCGGGCGCAGTACGGCCTCTCCATGCCCCGGAATGTCACCCAGCTCTCGATGGGCAACGACGTTATCGACGGCACCACCAAATCGATCAAGGGCCTGCACTCGAGCTTGACGGCTCTGTTCATCACCGAGGCCAACGTCAAGCGGCACCTGCCCGATATCTATGTCCAGCGCTGGATGGCCGGAGCGCGGTTCGAGAAGTTCAACCCCCGCGAGGTCAATCTCGGGGAATCGGCCGAGATTCTGGCCGGCGCCTACCGGTTCAAGGGCGTCGACAAGCTGAGCGCTTTCTTTCTCGACCGGTCGCGCCACTACCCGGCCATGGACGAGCTGAACAAGATGGGGGTGGCCACTCCCTTCGACAAGGACGGCGACCTGATGCCGGCCGTGGTGCTGGGTCTGGACGGGCTGGCCTTCCCGGACGAACGGGGTTTGTGGTCGATGATCGGTGAGATCGGCGGTTCCGCCGAATGGGCGGTCGGCGTCCTGCCGCTGGTGTGGCGGGGCGGCGAAGCTATCGGCATGCTGACCAGTCAGTCGTCGCTGACCCGCAAGGACCTCAGTCCCGAAGAACTGTGGAAAGAGCGCTTCCACTTCACCGAAGACGAGTTCATGCAGATTCAGGATGCCCGTTTCGAGCGCAAGCCGTACTTCACCATCGACGACATTATCGACGATCCCTTTGCCGGCGGCGTCAGCGCTTTCGGCGCCATCACCGACAACTACCTGATGCCGATTATGGAGGGCGTGAAGGCCGACGCTAAAAAGAACCGCATCAGTGTCAGCGTGCTGGTAGTGAATTCACTGGGCATGGTGGAGTGCTGGCAACTCAGGTTCAAGTGCAACCAGAGCCTGCAGAAGACGATCGACCTGATGGTATCCCCGAAGGAGGCGCTGGAGGATTTGAGCGGCGCCGCGCTGGATAAGGCTATCGGGAAAATGCTCGAAGACGAGCGGCTCAGCCGCCGCTTCTGGATCTTCTTCACCAACGAGTACTATCCCGCCATCATACCGGTACGCGACAAGATGGTGCTTCTGCACAAGGCAGTCGAAACCCTCATCGAACGGGGCGCTCTTAACGAAAAGGATCGGGAGATCATCGCCGCCAGCGAACGTCTGGCAACGGACTGGTTCATCAATTAGGATGGGGCGTTCGGCGATGCTGCCGCCGGGTCATTTCAGCAGCAGCATTTTCCGCGTTTCGACAACTTCACCCGCCTGCAGGCGATACAGATACACGCCGGTGGCCGCCTGGTTTCCCGAATCATCGCGGCCGTCCCAGAAGACAACATGGTTTCCGGCCGGGCGCTCCTCATCGAGCAACCGCCTGACCTGTTGTCCCTTTATGTTGAATATCATGACAGTGGCCCGCGCCCGGCCCGGAAGCGAGAATTCAATGGCGGTGGCCGGGTTGAAGGGGTTGGGGTAATTCTGCGACAGAAAGGCAGCAGCCGGAAGTAACCCGTCGGCCGCGCCGTCATACACGTCGACCGGAGAATCGATGGTGTTGATGAGAATCAATACTGAATCGACGTCGAAGGCGGTTACGGCC
>CP070777.1:3161102-3184860 GCA_020346225.1 Candidatus Zixiibacteriota bacterium
ATCCGGGATTTCGAGCCGACCTTATCGATAATTATCCGGGCGACATCGATTATTCGCCGCGATTTCCCGGCGCTGATATTGAAGGTTTCCGGAGCCACCCGATCGAACCCTCGTACTATACCGATCAGGCCCGCAATGGCATCATCGGTGTAGGTGAAATCGAGGCTCTTTTCCTTGCCGAAGATGCTGATATCGCGATTCCGCACCGCATAATAGATAAAAAGCGGCACGGCCCTTTCGGAAACATCATAACGGCCGTACACGTTGGACAGCCTGACTATGACGGGTCTGATGCCGTAGCATTCGTGATACGAATGCACCAGGGCCTCGGCGGCGAATTTCGACGCCGTATATGGCGATTTGATCCTGGTTACGTGGGTGTCGCTTTCCGGGCGCCTCTGCCCCGACTTCGAATCACCGTAGACCTCCCTCGAAGAGGCAAAAACAAACCGGCTGACGCCGCGCTGACGGGCGAACTCGAGGATGTTGTGCGTCATGAGGTAATTGTCAAGCGCCCGCCGGGGATTGACCACGAGGTCATGAACGCGGGCATTGGCCGCCAGGTGGATGATGATGTCCGGCGTGCGGCGAACCCGGAGCTTATCAAGCGGCCGGCGCAGGTCATGGAACACGGTCCTGCGGTCGATCGCGGCATCCCAGTAACAGTGTTTGATGTCGAGGGGAATTACGTTGTAATTTTTGGCTACCAGACCCTGAACCAGCGCCGTTCCCACAGTTCCCGAGGAACCGGTAACCATAACGGTTTTTATCATGGTTGCTCCGTATATTTAGGCCGTAATATACGTGACAAACAGCATCGACCCAAGGAATTACTCAGGAAATCTGGCGGAAACCCCAGTTGAGAAGCCGCCGGGACTCCTTGAAACGCAGCCGGTCACCGGGAACGCCGAGCACAACCAGCGTCAGCCTCTCCCCTGCCCTGTTTTTCACGAGCGTTGTCAGACAGTAATCCGCCGCCCGGATATAGCCGGTTTTGCCGCTCAAGACGGTGTACGGCGAGTGAACGAGTAGATTGGTGTTGGCCATCGGCAGGGTGACGTTTTTGCGATTGACCACGTTCACGCGGAAACGCTTCCTGGACGTAATTTCGCGGATGAGCAGGTAATCGTGGGCATAGTGAAGAAGCTTGGCGACTTCGCGAGCGGTGGAGACGTTTCGGCTATCCAGACCGGTCGGCTCAACAAAAACGGTCTTCTCGAATCCGAGCTTTTTGGCCTTTCGGTTCATCTCGAGCGTAAACTTCTCGACCGAACCGCTGGTGGCGCGCGCCAGCGCCCGGGCCGCCCGATTGTCGGAATTCATCAGAGCGGCGTGCAGCAAGTCCAGCAGCGTCAATTCATAGCCAACCCTGAGGCGCGAGCGCGAAGAGCGACGAGCGTCGGCCCGGGTGATCGTTTCCGTTGCCGAGAGATCGCGCACCCTGTCCAGAACCACCATGGCCGTCATCAGCTTGGTCAGCGAGGCGATGGGGCGAATGGAGTCAGGTTGGGCGGCGTACAGAACTTCACCATTGTCGTAATTTACCAGCAGGGCCGCTTTCAGGTTCAGATAAGGCCCGGCGCGAACATGGTCAAAATCCAGGTGATAGGTCCGGTCCAGGGCCGTTTTGAGATGGCTGCTGTCAGCCTCCAGCAGATAGATGGTGTTGGCCGAAAAGAATACGAAAGCGGCCAGAATGAGAAGGACTTTGGGCAGGGTCTTTCTACGAATCAGACCTCAGAGCCAATTTCCTTAATACTTCACCCACTTGACTATTTCCGGCAGGGTGGGCCGCTTCCCGTACATGAGAATCCCCACCCGGAATATCTTGCCCGTCAGCCATATCATGCCGACAATCGTGAGAACGACGATCACAAAACCTAGCACCGCCTGAGCCGCAATACCGCTTAGCACTGAATAGGTGGTGAGCGTCGGCGCCACGAACACCAGCCGCATGGTCATCATGGTCGGGGCGAAGAACGGCACCAGCGACAGGGCAATCGACAGGGTCGAGTTCGGTTCCTGCACGATATACATGGCGATAATCACCGGAAACATCAAAGACATGCTGATGGGAAAGATGAAATTCTGGGCCTCTTTCTCGCTGTTGACAATGGAGCCGAGAAGAGCGAACACGGTAGAGTAGAGCAGATAACCGGTGGTCAGAAACAGCGCGAAAAACACGATGATGAGCGGGTTGAATATGATCCGGTCAACGGCGGCATCGATATTAAGAGCGCCCTTCATCGAATATATCCCCGCTCCCAGCAGCACCCACACCGCCACCTGGGTGAAGGTGGCTGCGCCCAGCCCGATGATTTTACCCAGCATCAGCTGGAAAGGCGTCACCGAAGACACCAGAACCTCCATCACCCGTGAGTTCTTTTCTTCGATAACCGACCGCATGACCATCTGGCCGTAACCCAGAATCATCGCGAACATGACGAGAATGAACACGAGGGCACTCATGTACTTGGTCAAAAACGGAAGCGACTCACCCTTGGCATCACGAATCTTAAGGTCCACCTGCCGGGTCAGGCTGAGAACCGAATCGACACCCAGATTGACGTTCGATTCCTCCAGACGGATGGACGCCAGAATATCGCTTAGCCGCCCCTCGAACCGGTTTATGGATAAAAAGTTGTCGGAATTCGTTACCAGATACAGATTGGTGTCGCTCAGCTGAGCATCCGGCTTGAGAACCAGAAAGTACTTCAGTTCTTTATCAGTGATCACCTGCCTGAGAGAATCCTCCACCGCTACGAAGCGGACAGTGTCGGCGGCGGGCAACTCGAAAACCTGCTCGACAATGTAGTAGGGTTCGCCCGAGGCCTCCAGCTTGTATCTCTTGAGGCTCTCCTCGAATTGCCGGCCTATCCCCTGCTCGGAGCGGTCCACAACGGCCAGCTTCTCGGCGGAGGTGGCTTTCTTGCCTATCAGCAGGGTCGGCAGAAGGACGAATCCGGCCATGATCGCCGGTGTCAAAATGATACCGACGATGAATGACTTCTTCTTTACGACCTGCGCATACTCGCGCTTGAAAATAACCCAGAATTTAGACACCGGCCGCCTCCTTCGATCTGTCCAGCTCGGCCGGATCTATTTTGGCCATGTCTATGAAAATATCGTACAGAGACGGTTCCACGATATCAAACCGGCGAACGACCACTTTTTCGGTGACGGCGCGAAGCAACGAGTTGGTGTCGACACCCTCATCGACATGCAGCTCGATATAGTTGTTGAACTCGATCATCTTCCGGACGCCGGGCAGCGAGGCGATAAAAGCTCCGTCACCTTCGATATCGATCTGGATGGTATTGCGACCGAAGCGCGCCTTGACGTCGGTGAGTTTCCCATCGATGACCTTCCGGCCGTATGATATCATACACAGGTTGTCGCACAGCTTTTCGGCCTGCTCCATAACGTGAGTTGAAAACAGAATGGTCTTGCCGGCCCGCTTCATCTCCAGGATTATGTCCTTGATCAGTTCGATATTGAGCGGGTCCAGGCCGGAAAAGATTTCATCGAGTATGACCAGGTCCGGCTCGTGGAGAATGGTCGTCACGAACTGAAGTTTCTGCTGCATCCCCTTGGACAGCTCTTCGACTTTCTTACGCTTGTATTCGGCCAGCCCGATGCGGTCCAGCCAGTAATCGATTTTGCCAATCGCCTTCGACCGGGGATAATTTTTCAACTCGGCCATATATACCATGATCTCTTCGAGGGTCATCTTCTTGTAGAGACCGCGCTCCTCAGGCAGATATCCGACCCGGTTCTTGAACGCGGCACCGGATTGAGCGCCCTCCATAAGAATCCTTCCCGAATCCGGGATGGTGATGTTCATGATCATGCGGATGGTGGTTGTCTTGCCGGCGCCGTTGGGGCCGATAATGCCGTAGATGACCCCCCGAGGGACCTCCAGAGACAGGGCATCAACGGCGACTTTCCCGTCATACTCTTTGCGAATGTTCTCCAGTTTCAAAAACACGCTTAAGACCTCACTGATGGGGTATTTTATTAACTAAAATGGGGCCGGTGGTCAACAAAAACCTCAGCTGGCCTCCGGCAGGTTCAGCATATGCATGAACTCGCGGGCGTTATTCACCGCCTGTCCCCTGTGACAATTATTGAAAAAGACATAGATGCTTTTCACTTTGTCGGTGATCTTCATGAGCTTCTCTTTCCACCGGTTCAGTTCCTCTTCGGAGTAACTGTAGTCATACCGGAGGGGCCCGCCATCCCACCATTTGGCCGAGTTGCGGCCGTGCAGGCGCAGATAGGCCGTCTCGGTGGTGGTAAAAAGGTCGGGTTTCAAAAGGCCCGGAAGCTGCGGTTCATCGACGCAAACATAACCAATCTTCTCGGCCTTGAGCCGGTCGTACATATCACGGTTAACCCAGCCGGTGTGGCGGAACTCCACGAAAAGGGGGTTGGGCGCCACGGCGTTGCGACAGATGGCGATATAATCCAGACCGTCGGCGCTGTACTTGAACGAATAGGGAAACTGCGCCAGCAGCCCCGATAGCTTACCGGACTCCTCGAAAGGCTTGAGGGCCTCTTTGAAGGCGACCGCATCCTTGTCGAGATTGGTGCGCCGGTGGGTGAACGATTGCGGCACCTTGACCATGAAATCGAACTGCGGCGGGGCTTTCTTGACGATATTGGCCATCACCGCCGGATGCGGAATGCGATAGTAAGTCGAGTTGATCTCCACCGTAGGAAAGAACTTTACGTAGTGATCCAGCATCTTCCCTTTCTGTATGGTCTCCGGATAAAATTCGCCGCGCCAGTCTTCAAAACTATATCCGGAGGTGCCCACGCGAATGGCCGCTTTTTTCTCTGTCATGGCCTCAGCACCGTTTGACTCGCTTACTCCCTTTACGGGAATATATTCAACCGGTTACCGGTTGTGAATCACTTTCGGCCGGGCTTTATCTGCTGGAATCGGACGCGGCCGCACTTAGGGCAGACCCACTTGCGCTGTTTGTGGAAAGTGCGTTTCTGCTCTTTCATGGTCGCTTTGCAGCGGGGGCATTTCATGGCGCAAACTCAGTGGGTCAGCCTCAGGAAATCGGTCAAAAGGAACTCCATCCGCCCGATAAAAGTCGACATGCGCGACATAACCGTATACCCGAAAGTCGTGCCGAAGAACACCATCAGAAAGAAGGTGCCGACCCTGGCCACACCTCCGAACGCTCCCCTGTGTTCGCGGCTGAAATAAAAATAGGCCAGGGTGGTGAGGACACCGGCAATGACCACGATAGCGGCCAGATCGGGCACGCCCGACGAATCGGTCAGGGGCATAACCGTGGCCGACATCTGTTTCAGGGTGCGGCCGTAGAGCATAGCCGGTATGGCTACCCCCGCTCCGGAGCCGATCATGAAACCGATCGGAATTCGGGAAAGCGCCAGGGTGCGGCGATGAAACCGCCCCCACATCAAAAGTCCCATAATAAGCGGAGCCACCAGCCACAGCCGCCCCTCGCTCAGCAGCGGCTCGAACAGCAGGGCCATGAGCGTATTATTCCAGGTTATGACAAGAATGTAGCCGATGGAAACACCTATGAGCAGATACTCGGCCAGCTTGTACACCGGGTTATCGCGGTACAAAAATGACAGTATGGCCAGGGTGAGCAGGCCGGCTACGATGGTTCCCGCGTCCATCAGTCCCTTCTCCCTTCTCGTCGCCGGACAAAATAGGCGACGTTGCCGAGCACAATCAGCAGGATAACATACAGGTGTGCGCTCGACTGCGCCAGCATACCGCGGGCCCCTCCCCCGCCGATACCGATCAGCTTTTCGTACTCGGCGGCCCCGCGCAGCCCGGCCATCATGGCATGCATCTGGGCCGAGGCGAGATACGGGTCATAGGTCGTGGCCATGGCCGCCGTCACCGCGCCCAGAACCACCACGCCGTAGCGCGCCTGACCGTACTCCATCCAGTGGGTCGTCAGGGAACCGTCGGCTATCGATAGCACGGCCGCCACATCGTCATAATTCTCAACAGACCGCAGCAGCTCAAACTGGTCATAGGGCCGACCCAGATAATCCCGGGGGTAAGTGTCCCTGATGGATTCGCCCATGGCCAGGATAGCCGCGATGTACTGCGGACGAAAGCCCAGGTAAACATAGTCGCTGCCGTACTGCCGCCCGTATTCCGCAGCGGTCTCCTGCATGAGGCGGTATCCTATCAGTGTTCCTTCGGCCAGAAGCGATACGCCGATAAGCCGATGACCCTTGCGGAAAGCGTGTCTGAGCACGCTCCGGGCGATGGGGCGGATCTCGGGTAGCGACGAAGCCTCGTGGTCGAAGGAGACCATCAGCACCGAGCCGGGCGGCAGAGACTCTATGTAGTCATGAAGCGCCCGCGTGTAAGGCGACACCCTCGTGTCCAGCCGGATATTCAAAAGCATGGTCACCGTGATCACGACCGCCAGACCCAGAAAAGTATAGTGGCGCGCCTGAAGCCGTCTCATTTCTCACCTCCCAGCCAGGTGCGTTCGATGCCAACCATGACCCGTAGCGAGGTGGTCAGCGAACCGAGGCCGATCCCGATGAGAATAGCCCGACGGGCGGCCATGGAAGGATAATCGCGAATCCAGTTGGCGACATCGGGCAGGACGTCGGAGAAAAAGCCGCCGATGTTACTGCGGCTCAAGAGCATTACGGTGGCCGAGATAAGCAACACCGCCGCCGGAAGCGAACGGGCGCGAAACCCCCGAAACGACGCCGACGCCACGAAAATGGCCAGCAGCGCGAACACGGTCGACTGCATCGGCGCCTGCACGTTTTCGAACATCCACATGAACGGCGTATCGGCCTTAATGCCCCAGATAAGCGCCAGCACCGGCATTGACAGCAGGCCGGCGAGTCCTACGATGCGATAGACCCGGTCTCGGCCGCGCCGGACTTCGGTCACATTGTTCCTGGCAAAGCTGAAGACCCCCAGAATCAGCGTGAAAGCGAAGACAATCTGCCAGTAGTCCAGAATTGCCTGGTTAACGGCTCGCGCCGCTTCGTGCTGCGAGAAATACTGCAGAAACATCACGACGCCGAACAGAAAGCATACCGCCAGTGGAAACTTGCGAGCCATCAGAACACCCACCAGTTATCGGGTGTGGATCCCGTCAGGTTTTCGACGCTAACCCACACTACCGCCACCAGAATGAAAGCCGCTATCAGCACTTTCATGATATCCTGCGCCCGAATCGACGCCAGGATGGATTTGTTGCCCGACAGGTATCCGGAGGCCGCGAAGACCTCCTCCCCTATCAGCGTATAGTCGCAGGCGACTATAAAGAACGAAAGCTGTATGGTCGAGTCGGTACCGGCCACCTGGATAGCGTTAATCGAGTTGCCCGTCTCTGCCAATATCAGCGACTCGGCCTCGAAAGTGCCCAGCAGAAAAACAGAGGCCGGCTTGAGGCGGGTCAGCAGGCCGTCCACCGCCGCCGCGTAACCGAACTGTGACGAACTGACGTAAGCGATATCGGCCGGCCGGTATCGATCCGGGTAGCCGGCTTTCATATAACTTTCGTGGACCACTTCCTGAGCGACGGCCATAATGACCGGGTCGTGGGTGGGAAAAACGAGGCGGCAGTCGTAGACGGCCGTCTTGTCGGCCACGTGGCTGAGAATGTTCAGCGAGGCGATGGTTGTCGGGCGTTGTATGTCGCCGCCCCAGCCGGGCGTATAAAGAACGGGACGGGCCATCTCGGTGGCGCGCCCCACAGCGTCATCGACCGCGGCGAGGCCGGCGATGCGGCGCACCTTGAATTCCCGCTTGCGCAGTGCGTAGGTGACGTACAGCACGATGATAATACTGATAATCGAGGTGACCAGGGTGGGAAGGGAATCGGTATCAAACCACCCGGTAGCCGCAAGCGGCACCATATGTAGCAACACTGACTGCACGTGATGAAACTTAGCCTTGCAGCTCGATGGTTATCAACAAAAAGAATTTTTTGTTGCCGGAAGAGGACACATTATTGATATTCACCACAGCAATAATACGGGAAATACACCCTGGAGATTAGACAATGACGATGAAGACACTCTTTTTGACGCTTATGTTGCTTGCCTGCGCTTCCTCGATCGCAGGAAAAACCACCCTCACCTGGTGGCAGTTCTGGACCGACCCGAGCATAAAGCCGGTGATCGCGGAAATGGTGGCCGAGTTCGAAAGAAATAACCCCGACATCAAGATCGAGTTGACCGATCTGACCTGGTCCAACGGCCACGAGAAGATTGTCATCGCCTTCGGGTCGCAGACCGGTCCCGATATCGTGGAGCTGGGTTCCGACTGGATTGCCGAATTCGCCGCCAACAACCTGCTTCTGGATATGGGCCGGCATATCGAAGCCGACAGCGCCGACTTCGACGGCTGGGCCATGGCCACCTACAACGAAAAGGTCTTTGCCCACCCCTGGATACTGGGGACCCGGGTTCTCTTTGCCAATCGGCGCCTGCTGGAAAGGGCCGACTATGACAGCACCTTCGTTCCCCTGACCTTTGACCAGTTGAAAGAAGCCGCCAGGAAGATAAATGAGTTGGGCGAGAAGAAGTACGGCTGGGGCTCGAATGCTCCCGAGAAGCACCGGCTCTATAAGAAGTATATGCCGTTTTTCTGGTCGTTTGGCGCTCAGGTCTATTCCGATGACGGCAAGTACTGCCTGCTGGCCTCGGATTCCGCGGTGCTCGCCCTGACCGAATACAAGGAGCTGCATGACAAATACGGCTACGTAGCCAACCAGCGGGGAATAGAGGACGCTTTCCTCGACGGCAACATCGGCTTTATCCTGTCCGGTGACTGGCTGCTCAAACGTATCGAACTGGAAAACCGCGACATAAGCTTCTTGACCACGCTGATGCCCGGGCGACAGCGACCGGGGCGCTCATTTCTCGGCGGCGAATTCCTGGCGGTGAATGGCGCCTGCGAGCATCCCGAGGCGGCCATGCGTTTTGTCCAATTCATCACGTCCCCGGAAAACCAGATTAGATTCTGCCGCGCCAATCGCAGCGCCAATCCGTCGAGTGTCAAAGCCCAACAGGACGAATATTTTCAATCGAATATCCACCTGCGGACCTTTATCCAGCAGATGATATTTGCCAAGCACCCGCCGGTGGACCCTGACTGGGTATACATGGAAGCGGCCATCGAGGAAGCGGTCGAAAGCGCCGTGTTCGGTTCCGGACTTCCGGCTCAATCGCTCCTTGAGGCCCGAAAGAAAATCGAGAATGTGAAATCGCGATGAGATGGTCTAAGGCCCGGGCACTGGTGCTCGGCCTGCCCTGGCTTCTCACCTTTGCCCTTTTCTGGCTTTACCCGATTGTCTATTCGCTGATAATCGGGTTTACCGACAAACAGCTCCTTTCCCCGGAGCGCCACTGGGTCGGTCTGGACAACTATCGAAGCCTTCTGTCCGACCCGGCCTTTATCGCGTCTTTGAAAAACACGTTCATCTTCGTGGTGGGGACCATACCGTTCACGACCGTCATCGCCCTGGCTCTGGCCCTTCTGGTAAACCGCGAGTTCAGGGGACGCGGCGTCTTTCGCTCCGGCTATTTCCTGCCGTCGATCACATCCATGGTTGTCATTGCCCTCATTTTCACCAACCTGTATCAGCGGGGCGGCTATATCGCCTACCTCGCCTCCCTGGCCGGGTTGTCCGTTCCCGAGCACGGCTTTCTCTATTCCGACAGCACGGCGCTCTACTCCATCATGGCCATGGACGTCTGGATGGCCGTCGGCTACTACATGTTAATCTTCCTGGCCGGCCTGAAATCCATCCCGGGCGAGTTGTATGAATCCGCGGCCGTCAGCGGGGCCGGCCGGATTCGCCAGTTCTTTTCGATCACCCTTCCCCTGCTGCGTCCGGTCGGACTGTTCATCGTCGTTATCAACTCGATCAAATCGTTTCAGGTGTTCGTCGAGATATTCGTGATGACGAAAGGAAAATTCGACACCTCCACCATGGTCTACTTCATTTACGAAACGGGCCTGACCACCAAGTTCCAATTCGGCTACGCCTCGGCCGCGGCTTACATCCTTTTCGTGATAATCGCCGTCTTTGCCGCCGCGCAGTTCTGGCTCTTCAGACGAAAGCAGGTGGTCTGGTGATGCGAGCGGTAAGGACAACCCTGCGATATGCCGTCCTTCTGGCCGTGCTGGTAATAATGGTTTTCCCGCTTCTGTGGATGTTCCGCGTGTCCCTCCTCGAGACGGGGGCTTCCATCAGCCTGTTCGACGTGTCCAATCTCGATTTCACCCTGCAGAACTATCTCGACCTGTTCGAGTCTGACCGGATGGCGCGCTTTCTGTTTAACTCGGCCTTTGTCGGCGTGGCCGTCACCCTGGGCAATATTCTCTTCTGCTTCATGGTCGCCTACACCATCGCCCGCTATCGATATATCGTCAATAAGATGCTGTTCGTGACGGTCATACTGATTCTCATGATACCCGCGCACATTATAATTATTCCACTCTACGTTCTGATGGTGAGATGGGGCTTGTACGATACTTACTGGGCCCTGATACTTCCCTGGCTGGTAAATCCTATCGGCATATTCCTCGTCAAGCAGTACATCGAATCCATCCCGCCGTCCATGGAGGAGGCGGCGCGAATCGACGGGGCCGGAGAAATGGCCATCCTTTTCCGGGTGGTTATGCCGCTCTGCCGGCCCGCCCTGGCCGTGCTGGCCATCCAGGTCTTCTTCACGAACTGGAATTCGTTCCTGTTCCCGTTCATTTTGACGCAGCGCGAGGGAATAAGGACTATTCCGGTTGCCTTAGCCCTCTACCAGGGCCACCAGGCTATCGACTGGCAGCACCTCATGGCCGGTTCGGGTATCGCTGTTGTCCCCGTTCTGGTCCTGTTCGTTATAATGCAAAGGCAGATCGTCGCCGGTATCACGGCCGGAGGGATAAAGCAATAAAATAAATCTTGTTTTTTTAGTTGCGCCTCTTGACAATATTGGCTTTTATTTTGCTAAAACGTCGAGGGTTCAAGCTCAATCGTTAACATACAGTGAAAGGGATTCTGAACATGAGAAGCTTGCTAATCATTGCTTTGCTATTGTCGCTGCTCGTTATCAGCTGTGGCACGAGCAAAGACTATGTAGCCGAGCAGATCGCGGCATCAGAGACGCGCACTGGCGAGCAGATCACCGCCGTGAGCGACAAGACGGATGCCAACGCCGCCGAACTCGCCAAGCTGCAATCGCTGGCGCGGCAGATTGAGGAAAAGGCCGACCTGGCCATAAACAAGGCCAAGGGATTCGAGAATTACCAGATCATCTGGCAGGGTGAAATCAATTTCGATTTCGACAGCTACATGATCACCGCCACGGCCGAGGACATTCTCAACGAAGCCGGCGAGAAGATGGAAGAATTTCCGGGTTCGGTGCTCGAAGTAGCCGGTCACACCGACCGGACCGGTCCGGCCAAATATAACCACTTGCTGGGTCAGTACCGGGCCGATGCGGCCAAGCGATTCCTGGCCTCCAAGTTCGGCATCTCGCTTTACCGCATGTTCACGGTTTCTTACGGCGAGGACAAGCCCATTGCCATGCCGGATGAGAAGAACGCTTCTTCAAGAAACCGCCGCGTCGCCATCGTAATATGGGGTGAGATGTAAGCGACGGTTAGAGAGTTACGACTGAAGGCGGGATACGACGTCCCGCCTTTTCTATTGCACCACCCGTGCTCGTATTCGGCCGTGGGCGCTATCGGCTCTCGCCCTCGGGTCGGTCCGGCTCCACCATGGTCACGACCCGCTGCGGGAACGGGATCTCGATACCCTCCTTGCGGAACCGGTTGAGGACCCGGGTCCGGAGTTCGCTGGCCGCCTTGTACTGGTCGAGCACCTCCGGGACGCGACAGAACATGCTCACGTTCAGACTGCTGTCGCCGAACTCAAGAAAGCGGAAAAACGGCCGGGGCTCTTTCAGTATCATCGGGTGAGCCTCGGCCTCTTCCAGCATCACCCTCTTGACCAGCTCCATGTCGGAGGCATAACTGACGCCGACATCGATTCTGACCCGGGTTTCGGGATAGGGGTAGGTAACGTTGTGGACGGTCGACTTCATCAGCTCCGCGTTGGGTACGATAATCAGGGTGTTTTCGAAAGTGAGAAACTTGGTGGAACGCACGCCGATCTGGTGCACCTGACAGGTCAGGCCGTCGGGAAGCCGCAGCCAGTCGCCCGCCCGGAAGGGGCGGTCGATCATAATAACGAAACCGCCGATCATGTTGGCGATCGTCTCCTGCGCCGCGAGGGCAATGGCCAGCGAACCCACCCCCAGGACCGTGATCATACCCTTGATGTCAATGTTGAAGTGGTCCAGCACGATCAGCACCGACAGAACGTAGATCACCACCTTCGACGCCCGGTCGACCAGCGGTACGAACTCGTCATCGACCTCCGTGTCGGTGCGCGCCGCAACCGTGGTGGCGTACCACTGAAAAACAGTAGAGAGAATCCGCACCAGCGCATTGGCGACCACGAACACGGCGACACCATAAATAATCCCGTCGAAAACCTCGAATACCTTGGGACTGAGCTGTTCGCCGACAACCAGCTGCACGTAATCAAGCAGCACCGACAGGCCGAGCAGGTAGAGAAGCAGGTAAATGCGGTGGCGTACGGCGGCCACCAGTCGGTCGTCAAGATCGGTTTTGGTCCGGGCGGTCAGTCGTTTGATAAGCACCGTGAGAACGAAACGCGAAAGATAGATAACCAGAAACGTCCCCACTATAATGACGGCAACCCCGATCAGCTTTTGCAGAAACGGCGATACGGGGATTTCCTCGAGCAACTCTATCATGGCTATCACTCTATTTTGAATATTACGCCGGCCGTCTCAAACCGGGCCCGGACAGCGACCGTGTCCGGGTGCACGGCCTCGGTCTCCGAGTAACGATAGGGGTCAACCGAACCCAGCCCCCTGGTGCCGCTCGAATCACTGTCAGCGAAACCCGAAAGCAGGTATTTACCCGCCGGCAACTCGATATTGAAATCCTCGCCCGACACGGGCAAGGTGAAAGTCTGCTTGCTTTCGACTTCCTCGAAAGTCAGTATAACCGGAACACCCTCAAGCTGCGGGAGCGCGATGTCCACCCGTCCCGCAACCGTCCCGACCGAATCGCCGCTGATGGTGACGATAGTGTACTCAGCCAGGCTGTCCCCGATGACATTTCCCGCCGGGTCGGCCAGTTCGAATTCGGTCATCCGCAGGAGAAGGCGGCGGCCGGGGCCGATGGCGCTCGAACTGAAGCGCAGGCGCAGCGGGTCGTGCCAGCCGTAAGCGAGAGGCAGGCGCTCCCCCGCTTCATCGAACAGCATGAAGGTATTATCCGCCCAGACGTTCGTGTCGAGCACCTCGCTGAACGAGGCCTGGATCAGAAGCCGCTCGGCGAATTGAGGCCGGCTGTCCGGCTCGAAGTTCATGGTCGGCGGTTCGGCGTCTTCCCTCTCCGCCACCACCAGACTGTCGAAATTCAGCACGGGCCGATCCGGGGCATAAGACATCATGACCCGGTAGGCGCCCGGCTCGAGCGACCCGACGTAGAAATTGAGGGTCGACGCCGCGGTAAGGTCCGGCTCGAGCAGGGCCGATGCCGTCATGATTTTACTCGAGTCGGAAACCGGGAAAAGGGCCAGGCCGGCGGGTTCTGCTGCGAGAAGCTGCAGCTCGATTTCGCGCGACAGCCTCACTCTGACCAGCCGGTCGGCCGTGTAGCTGGCCGAGAGAATAGATACGGTTGTGGTGTCCTCGAAATTAAGGGTCAGCCGCAGGTTGCCGAGCGGCTTCGCCGCACTCAGGTTGATGGGCCTGTCCGGCACGCCGTAAGCCTCCCGCCCGGGATTGAACCGTTCGTCGCGCGTCCGGTCGTCGAACGCGACCATATAATACGACCTCGCCGGCAAATACTGAAAAGCGAACTGGCCGCTCTTGTTCGACTGCGTCAGATAACGGGGATAGACGGAATCGATCGGCAGCGTATCATCCGCCGGCAGCGTGTCATACAACGCCACCAGCACCCCCGCCCGAGGTTTGCCGTCGTCGAGAACATCGCCCGAGGCCGCACCGGAGTCGATCGTCGGCCCGGTGGAGAAGGCAATGAAAAGAATGCTGTCCAGCGGGTTGTTACGCAGGTCCTTGATGTCGGAACTGAGTGATACGATATACGTCTGGTCGGTCTTGAAGCTGTCGGCAAACTTGATGATCAACCGATCCGATTTCCATTTCAATTCCGGTTCCTGCTCGGGTCTTGGGGAAATAAAGACCGCCTTCTTGGCCCGCGGCTTGACCACGCGCTCGGAAAAATGGATAACGACCGTGTTGCCAGGGGATACGCCGGTGGCCCCCCCGGCCGGATCGGAGCCGACCATGAAAGGTGCCGTCCTGTCTTCCTCACCCCCCGGCGGCGGCCCTACCTCGGCACAGGTGACAACGATTATCGAAATTACCGCAAAAAGCAACAACATCGCGGCGGCGCGACCAGATGTTGATGGTACGGGTTTCATTGGACTGCTAACGGTCCAGCTTTTCTTTAATTCGGGAGTTGTCCGGTTGCAACTCCAGGGCTTTCTGCCACCACAGGCGGGCGTTTTCCGTGTCACCGGCGGCCTTGTAGGCGTCTCCCAGATGATCGAAAATTATCGGATCGCTGTCAAGTGATACCGCCTTCTTGAGGTAGACCAAAGCTTCGTCGAACTTCTCGAGCCGGTAGAATACCCAGCCGTAGCTATCAAGATAGGCGGCATTGTCCGGAGCCAGATTAACCGCGCGCTCGATAAGCTCCCGCGCGTATTCCAGCCGTTCGCCCCGGTCGGCGAGCATATAGCCGAGGTAGTTGAGCGACTGACTGTGGTTGGGGGACCTGGCAATGATCTCTTCGAAGACCTCCTCGGCCTCTCGAATCTGAGCGTTCTGCTCATAGGCTGCACCCATCGCGAACATGAGACGTATCTCGCCCTCGGCGTCGCGCATATGGCCCATGCCGGTCTGATACGTGAGGATCTCCTTCTCCGCCTGCCGGGATTTGCGATACGCGTAGCCCAGATCAAGCCAGCTCTCCGCCACTGAATCGGCCATCTGGGTCAACTTCGTGAATTCGTCGATAGCCCGGTAATAGTCATCCGACAGGGCGGCAATGCGACCGAGGTAGAAGTGGTTGATCGAATTGCGCTCCCCGCTATCGACCAGGGAGGTGAAAACGGAATCGGCCAGCCGCAGCGAGTCCAATCCATAGTAGATGATCCCCAGCCTTCTCACGGCGCTTCGGTCCAGCGGTGTCGCCTCGACCACGTTGCGGGCATACCTGACCGACTCCGCGAGCGAATCGAGCCGCACGTAAAGATTGGCTAACTCTCTGTTAGCAGTCGTGTTATACGGCTCTACTTCAAGTGCCTGTTTATAGACAATTATGGCCGAGTCGGGTCGATCGTTAAGCACGTGCAGCTCTGCCAGGCTGAGGAAGGAAAGAATATTGGTGGCGTCGGCGCGAGCAACTATAGAACTGTGAAAAGAGTCTCTGGCTTCGTCAAACTTGCCCCGCTGCGCCTGCAGCCGCCCGAGTTCGCGCCAGACGCGCTCGTTTCCCGGCCGAATACGCGCCAGGTGGCCGTACGCCCAGATCAGCGAATCCAGGTCGCCGGTTTTGCGGTAATAACTGGCCAGCTGCGAATAGGCCATGGAATTGTTGGGATCCACGACAATCAAACGCCCGTAAGCGGCACGGGCGGAGTCATCCTCTCCCAGCGCCGCATAGGCGGCTCCCAGTATAAGATGAACTTCGGCATCCTGCGGCGTCGTTTCCACCAGCAGTTCGACGGCCTTTTCATACTCCCGGAGCCGGAAGCTCACCTCGGCCAGAGCGACTCGGAACTGATAGGAGTCGGGATGATACTTAAGGGCCCTCTGGTAGTTTGTGGCCGCCTTGGGAAGATTGCCCAGCCTCTCGTACAGCAGGGCGCTGATATAGTGATTGTAGGCACGGTGATCGATAGAAAATTCATCCGCTTCAGGCGGCAGGACGGCCGCCTTCAACTGCGGCGACTCGGACTTTACCTCGACAACCTCATGCTTGACCGCTTTTGAGGTGCAGCCGATGGTGCCTGCGGCGACGATGAATGCAAATAGTACCAGCCGCTTCAAAGAAACACTCCAACTACCTGACTTCACTCCCGACTATATACAACAAATACGAGCCGCTCCGGTTGCACACAGTCTCAGGATGGCAGCAATCTCAGAAATCGTCTCTTGCCGACCTTGAGAACAGTCGGCTCGGTCAGCTCGAATTCGTAGTCAACATCATCAATTTTCCTGCCGCCGAGGGTAACCGCGCCGCTGTCGATCAGCTTACGCGCCTCTGAATTCGATTTGGCCAGCTTGCACCTGGCGATCAGGTGTACCAGATATATCTTCCCGGGGTCCAGCTCCAGACCGGCCAGCTCGGCTGGCGTCACCTGCGGCATGTCGTCCGGCAATTCTTTCTGCGAGAAAACGCGCTCGAATTCCTCGCGCGCTTTTTGGCCGGAGCCTTCGGGATGGTACATGTCAACCAGGGTCTCCCCCAGCTCTTTCTTCAAAACCATCGGGTTGACATCGGGCGCCTTGAGCCGCCGGCCTATTTCGTTCAGATCCTCGAGCGACACGTCCGTAGCCAGCTCGTAGTATGTAAAAATCAACTCGTCGGGAATCGACATCACCTTGCCGAAGATTTCCCGCGGCGGTTCGTCAATGCCTATATAGTTCCCGATCGATTTCGACATACGTATCTGGCCGTCAACACCGACCAGGATCGGCATGGTCAGAACCAGTTGCGGCTCGACGTTGTACGCCTCCTGGATGGTCCGGCCGGCCAGCAGGTTGAATTTCTGCTCGGTGGCGCCGATCTCCAGGTCGGCCTTGATGGCCACCGAATCGTAACCCTGCATGAGCGGATAGAACAATTCGTGGATGGAAATCGGTATGCCGCGCTGCATCCGGATGGAAAAATCGTCTCGTTCCAGCATGCGCGCGACCGTGAACTTGGTGGCCAGCTCCATTATGTCAACGAAGCTCATTCCGTTGAACCACTCGCCGTTGAAGTGGATTTCGGTTTTGGACTTATCGAGGATTTTGAAAAACTGCTTCTGGTAGGTTTCGGCGTTTTGCATTATATCGCTGTATGTCAGCCGCGGACGGGTCGCCGATTGACCCGACGGGTCGCCCACCATGCCGGTGTAATCACCGATTATCAGCACGATCTGGTGGCCCAGGTCCTGAAATTGCCTGAGCTTTCGAAGCCCCACGGTATGACCCAGGTGAATATCCGGGGCGGTCGGATCAAAACCCTGCTTCACCCGTAAGGGCCGGTTGTTCGCGATTGAGTCCTTCAGTTTTTTCTGAAACTCCCCCTCCGGAAGCAGATCCACAGCTCCCCGGGAGATAACTTCCCACTGGCGTTGAAACTCTTTTTTCAGTTCGGGGCTATCGAAGTCCACTGTCAATCGTCTCCTTTGAGCACTTATCGGCAGCTTGCCGCAAATGCTAAAACTGCAACCGGTGCTAATGTAAGCGGTTATAATAATATATCTACCCGGAAAGGGAAACAAAAAACGACCGTCTTTTATCTTGACTTAAGGGTACCGCTTTCTGCAATTATCTGAGTCATGAGTTTCGCCTACGCCAAAACGCAGTTCAAGAAGCGCCGCCTGCGTAATTCGATAATCATCCTGGTGGTGCTGTGCTGCATTTTCGCCTTTATCGTAGGTTACAAGACCTACCGGGTGTACCAGTCCGAGTTGCCATCGTTTGAGCAGCTTCACAATATCGAGCCCAGCCTGAAAACCAAGATATATGACCGCAACGGAATCCTGCTCAAGGAGTTCTACAGCGAAAACCGCGTCCTGACCCCGTACACGGAGATGCCGCCCCACCTGATCGCCATGCTGCTGGCCTCCGAGGACCGGGCCTTTTACGACCACTGGGGGATCGACCTGCGCCGCGTTTTCATCGTGGCCGCCAACAACCTGCTCCGGTGGCGCATTACGGCCGGAGCCTCGACCGTGACCCAGCAGCTTTCGCGCATGCTCTTTCTCACCCGCAAGCAGACCCTGGAACGCAAACTGAAAGAAGCCCTCACGGCCATCAAGCTGGAACGCACCTACGGCAAAGACGAGATCATCGAAATGTATCTCAACCAGTACTATTTCGGACGCGGCGCCTACGGCATCGCTGCCGCCGCCCGGACCTATTTCGCCAAGCCGGTCTCCGAACTGACCGTCTCGGACTGCGCCGTGCTGGTGGGGCTTCTCAAAGGGCCCAACATCAACTCGCCCTTCAACAATCCCGACAAGTCCCTGCAGGCAAGGAATCGCGTCCTCTATTCATTCTATCAGGTCGACTGCCTGGCGCGAGACCTGTTCGACTCGCTCCGGACACTGCCCCTCGAGGTTACCCCGCCGGAAGAGAAAATCGGCACGGCCCCCTATTTCACCGAGACTATAAGGCAGTACATATATGAGCGGTACGGCGAGAACACTCTCTACTCGGGCGGCCTGACTGTTATGACCTCGCTCGACGTTGACCTGCAGCAGAAAGCCGAGCAGGCTCTCTACCGCAAAGTTGATTCGCTGCGCGCCAGAATCGAGCGGACTTACGGCATAAACAACGTCACCTACACCATAAACATGCCCGACACCGTCGACCAGTACGGCGATTCCGTGATCATTCAAAGACCGGTCCAGGGGGCTTTCGTCGCTATTGACAACGCCAACGGCGACATCCTCGCCATGGTCGGGGGACGATCTTTCGAGGAGAGCAAGTTCAACCGCGCCTGGCAGGCGCTTCTCCAGCCCGGGTCCGCCTTCAAGCCGTTTGTCTACACGGCCTGCATCGACAATGGCTACAAGACCACCGAAATAATCGACGACAACCCTATCGTACTCGATATCCCCGGCGCCAAGCAGTGGCGGCCGCACAATTTCGACAATAAGTTTATGGGGCCGATAACCCTTCGCGACGGCATCCGTCTCTCCCGCAACCTCGTCGCCATCCGCCTGATTCTCAGAATCAACCCGGAACAGGCCATCTTCTATGCCCGCCGGATGGGCATAACCTCTCCCCTGACCCCGGTACCGTCACTGGCCCTGGGCACCGAGCGCGTCAGACTGGTGGAACTGGTAACGGCCTTTTCCGTGTATCCTAACCAGGGAATTCATATCCCCTACCGCATGATCCACAAAATCGTGGACCGCTACGGGCGGATTCTCGAGGACAACACCGCCGTGCGCAAGGAAGAAGTCCTGTCCGCCCAGACGGCCTATGTCATGGTGGATCTGATGCGGTCGGTGGTCGATGCCGGTACCGGACGCCGTTCCCGCTGGATGGGTTTCACCCGCCCCGCCGGAGGCAAGACGGGAACCTCGAACAATTTCTGCGACAACTGGTTTGTCGGCTACACCCCGCAGATCACCGCCGGCGCCTGGGTCGGTTTCGACGAGAAGATCTCACTGGGGCGCAACCAGGACGGCGCCAAAAACGGTGTTCCTGTCTGGGCCGAGTTCATGATCGCCGCCCATGATTCGCTGCCGACTGTCGATTTTGAGCAGCCCGATGGAATACAGCACGCCGACGTCTGTCTCGAGTCGGGCGAACTGGCCACCGACCGCTGTAATGATGTCCGCAACGAGGTATTTGTCGACGGCACCGAGCCGACCGAACCGTGTCACATCCACCCCTCCGCCAACATGTACGACCCGCGCATGGCCCGGGGCAAGGACCTCATCCCCGAAGACACCACCGACGAACGCGTCCACTTCTAACCGGCTCAGCCAGTTTTGCCACCGTAAGGTTTTGTGTAACCCTCCCCGAATCAATCTGAGGCGTTTCGACAGCGGCCGGACAGAGCTTGCTCAGCCATTTTTGCCAACGCAGGCTAAATCTGACCCGCCCCCAGGGCGAAACCCCGGCCCGGTATTGTTGACCTTGACAGCTTCGGTATATGAGATTACTTTCCGGTCGTATAAGACCGACATAGTCAAGCCGGAGTGGTGAAAGTGGTAGACGCAGGGGACTCAAAATCCCCCGGTGGCAACACCATGCCGGTTCGAGTCCGGCCTCCGGCACCAACTATGTTGGTTCTGCCAACGGTGCTTCCCTGAGAATTTGTATCCACAGCAACTGAGACGCCACCAACTAGGTTGGCTTTGCCAACGCAGCCTCCCCAACAATACGTAGCGATAGCAACTGAGACAAAGCCTGACACTGATGTAGACCGAAACCCGTGTGGTTTCGTCACCACAGCCGACCTATTCCCTGTACGCCCACGCTCCCGCCAGGACGGCCAGGGGCGTTCCTATCAGAGTGTCGATGAAACTGACCACACTGATCTTGAGCGGAAACACGCCTACCGTCGTGAACCAGACCAGAACCAACGCCCAGTAGATCACCAGCGCCGCCGATACAATAAGCGCCGTCTTCGGCCCGGGACCGAATCTCGGACGGATGGCGGCATAGATCCAGATGAAGAGACAGCAGGTTATGTAGCCGCCGACTAAAATGATTATGTCACTGACCGGTCCGGATTCCGGCAGTTTCTGGAAAGCCTCGAAGAACCGTTCCTTGGCGCCGCCCACACCGGATATGTTGGCCAGGATCAGGCGCTCCATGATAAGCTCGGTGGCTATCAGCACCAGCAGCGCCAGCAGGCCGCCGGAGAAAACGCGACCGTAATTTATCTTGCCCATCTGTTACCCCTCTCAGAATGTGCGTTAGGCTCATTTCATATTCCGGCCGGCCAGACCAAAGTTCAACAAAAAACGTGACCGCTCTCCAGGCGCGCACTTTTTAGATTTTTCTTGGTCCGGTCGTTGATCGCTACGGGCAGGGCACCGGCGGTGGGCCGCCCTGCCAGAAATAATCGACCAGATATAGAACGTCCAGCGCATCTACCTGTTCGTCGTCATTCACGTCTGCCTCTTCCATGTTGGGCGGTGGTGGGCCGCCTTTCCACATCCAGTCAACGAAATAGGTAACATCAAGCACGTTGACAGTTCCATCATGGTCAATATCCCCTCGAATCTGGCAAAAGGTCGGATCGGAGGTGAGGTTAAACAAGACGGTGACGCTGCGAAATACCTCGCACGCCGTGACAAGATCGTTGTCGTAATCGCCGTCAAAGTCTGCCGAGAAGACCGTGCGAGAATAGCCGCCGGTCCCATAGTAAATCGCGGCTCCAAAGGTCCCGTCGCCGTTGTTCAAAAAGACCGCGACTCTGTTGGAGCTACCGGCAGCGATGGCCAAGTCGTTGTCATCATCGCCGTCGAAATCGGCCGAGAACACGGAACCGGGAGCGCGGACACGTCCGTAATTCACTGCGGGGGCGAAGCTGCCGTCGCCGTTGTTCAGCAGGATGGAGATATCCTGGGAATGGTCATTTGCCACGGCGAGGTCGTAATCGTTGTCGCCGTCAAGGTCTGCTGAAAAAACCGAGACCGGCCCATCCCCGACGTCATAATCAACGGCTGCCGCAAAGCTCCCGTCGCCGTTGTTCAGCAGGATAGAGACGTTATCGGAATACTCATTTGCGACGGCGAGGTCATAGTGATCATCATCGTCAAAATCGGCCGAAAAAACCGCGCGGGGGCCATTACCGGCCGGGTAATTGACCGCCGCGGCAAAGCTCCCATCGCCGTTGTTCGACAGGATAGAGATATTGTCCGAACCCCTGTTCGCTACCGCCAGGTCCGGGCCGCCCGTTCCGTCAAGGTCGGCCGAGCAAACCGAGTGGGGCTCGCTCCCGACCCAGTAATCAACCGCGCCGGCAAAGGTCGCATCGCCGTTGTTCAGCAGGACCGAGATGTTGTCGGAATCCCGGTTCGCCACTGCCAAGTCGGGGCCGTCAACACCATCCATATCGGATGAGCAGATCGACCACGGCCAGGCCCCGGTGGCGTAACTGTCCCCGGCCGCAAAAGTGCCATCGCCGTTGTTAAGGAGGACAGAGACGTTGTTGCTGTAAAGATCATTACCAGCCGCAACCAGATCATGGTCGGCGTCCGCGTCAAAATCAGCCGAGACAACTGAGAATGGGCTCTCCATGACGCCATAGTTGACTCCGGTGGCGAAAGTTCCGTCGCCGTTGTTCAGTACGACGGAAACGTCAGCGGAGTATTCGTTTGCCGTGACCAGGTCCTTATCGTAGTCACCATCGAAATCGGCCAAGAAAACCGACCGGGGGTCCTGCCCGACTGCATAAATGACTGGTGTAGCAAAACTACCATCACCGTTGTTCAGCAGAATGCAGACCAAACCGAGATCCCATTTCGTCACGGCCAGGTCGGCGAAGTCATCACCGTCAACGTCGGCGGCAAAGAGGGAAAACTGCGTACCGGGATGAAGTAAATATCCATTCGTTTCGTAGTTGACAGGGGCCTGAAAGGTTCCGTCGCCGTTATTCAGCAGGATGGAAACACTGTCAAAGGAAGGCGCTACAGCCAGATCGTTGTCGTCATCACCGTCAAAGTCGGCCGCGAACATTGAACAGGGCCTATCCCCAACGTCATAATTCTCGGCCGCGGCAAATGTTCCATCGCCGTTGTTGAGGAGAATAGACACATCCTCGGAGTATTCATTTGCCACAGCCAGATCGTAATCGGTGTCGCCGTCGAAATCGGCCGAAAAAGCCGAGCGAGGTCCACTGCCGACCGCATAATTCACAGCAGTGGCAAAAGTCCCGTCGCCGTTATTGAGCAGAACGGAGACGTTATTGCTGCCCTCATTCGCCACGACCAGGTCGTAATCAAAGTCATCATCGAAGTCGGCAGAAAAAACTGAATGGGGATAACTCCCTACGGCATACTCGACCGGTTCAGCAAAACTGCCGTCACCGTTATTCAGCAGAACGGAAACGTTATCTGTAGTTCCCCAAATCGCCACGGCTAGGTCGGGACCGTCGACCCCGTCAAAATCGGCCGCAAAGACTGCGGTGGGCCGGGTGTACACACCCAGCTCGTAGTCAATCGGTGCCGCAAGAGTGCCGTCTCCGTTGCCAAGCAGAACTGAAACATGCGCAGATTCCGTCAGGTGCGAATAATTGGCCGTAACCACGTCAAGATGACCGTCGCGGTCAAAGTCAGCCGCGAATACTGAATATGGGTCTCCCCCGACTGAGAAATCGATCCTGGTATCAAACAGTGGTACGAGCGCCTGAGCCGCGCTAACAAGCAAAACTGATAACACGCCGGCCAGAATGGCGGTCTGTTTCATTACATACCTCCCTCAAAGATCTGTGTACACTTGTGCAGGTACGGTCTGCGAAGATGAAAGATAAGCAAGGATGAATCAGAAGTATCTGCTGTTACTTTTCCGGGGAGTCGATGCGAGCTGCTAATGTATAGTAAGGCCGGTCCCGTCGACTGTCAAGGCCATACGCATCTGATTAAGCCAATACCGGACCCATACCGTTCAGATTGCTAAAACCACGACAGTGCCCGCCGTCGCACGCGAGCCGACGGGCACTGTTTCGCAGTTGAATAGAAGATGTATCAGCGGTCCCTATGGGCACGGCACCGGCGGCGGGCCGCCCAACCACATGTAGTCGACCATGTACAGAATATCCAGCACATCCACCTGCCCGTCATCGTTGACATCGCCCTGGAGACAAGGCTCAGGTTCCGGACATTCACCGGTGAGATTGAAGAGAATGGAAACATCGTGGGAATAATTGTTCGCTACGGCCAGGTCGTGGTCGCTGTCCCCATCAAGG